>NZ_SOZH01000003.1 GCF_004519295.1 Cellulosimicrobium funkei | reverse complement strand
TGCCCTGGAGACGGGGTGGGAGAGTAGGACGCCGCCGGACAACCCTTCACCGAAGGCCCACCCCACACGGGGTGGGCCTTCGGCATTTCCGCGCCCAGCACGCCGACTCGCTGGTGCCGCAGCACGCCGTGCAGAGCGCGTGCGAGAGCCGCCGACCGGACCGGACGCCACCGCGCGTCCGCCGCCGGGTGCGAAGCCGGGCTGCCGCGTCGTCAGCGCGTCGCCGGTGACACGGCACGAGCCTCGTCGTCCCGTCGTGGGAGGATGGCCTGCGCAAACTTCAGAACGAGAGGGAACCCCGGTGAACGACACCCCCCGTGAGCCCGAGCCGGATCGTCCGTCCTCGGGCGACGACCGCGGCGGTCGCCGCGACCGTGACGGCCGGCAGGAGCCCCCCCGTGAGGGACGTGGCCGGCAGGGCGGCGCGCCGTCGGGCGACCGCCGTGGCGGGCCCGCCCGGGGAGCGGGCCGAGGCGCCGGGGACCAACGGGGCCGCGGCGAGGGCGGATACCGTGGTCGGCGCGACGACGATCGGGGCCGCCCGGGCGGTGACCGGCCCGCACGGGACGGCGCGAGCCGCGGTACCGGCGGACGCCCGGACCGCGACCGGCGCGACGGGGCTCGCGGCACCGGTGACGCCCGGAGCGGCGACCGCTCCGAGCGTCGGGGTGCGTGGGGCGAGCGTGGCGACGCGTCGCGTGGTCCGCGGCGGGACTACGGCGCAGCCCGTGACGATCGGTCGCGTCCTCGGGACGGTGACAGCGGGTCGCGTCCGTGGCGTGACGGTGCGGACCGGCCGGCACGGGGCGGCGACGCGGGTCGGGGTCGCTTCGACCGCGACTCCGCGGGCGGGCGCCGGGGACCGGGCGGACCGCGCGACGATCGCCGCGGTGGTGACCGTCCCGGTGGCGAGCGCCGGGGTCACGCCCCGCGCGCCGGGGCGGGGCGCGACCGCGAGGGCTTCGACCGCCGTCCCGAGCCCCGACACCCTGCCGGCCCGGACCTGCCCGAGGACGTGCAGATCTCCCAGCTCGACCGCGCCGCGCGCGGCAGGCTCCGGACGCTGAGCAAGGACACCGCCGAGGTCGTCGGGCGCCACCTCGTCATGGCCGGCCGCCTCATCGACACCGACCCGGAGCTCGCGTACGAGCACGCCCAGGCCGCGGTGCGTCGTGCGGGTCGCGTCGACGTGGCGCGCGAGGCCGCGGGCCTGACGGCCTACCGGACCGGTCGGTACGCCGAGGCGCTGCGCGAGCTGCGCACGGTGCGCCGTCTCAACGGGTCCTCGGAGCACCTGCCGATCATGGCCGACTGCGAGCGCGGTCTGGGGCGGCCCGAGCGCGCGCTCGCCCTCGCGTCGTCGGACGAGGCCGCGACCCTGGACGATGTCGGCCGGACCGAGCTGGCGATCGTCGTGAGCGGCGCGCGCGTCGACCTCGGCGAGCTCGACGCCGCTCTCGCGGCGCTCGACAACGTGCCGCCGGTCGGCCGCGGCGGCGAGCTCGGCGCCCGCGTGCTCCAGGCGCGCGCGTCCGTCCTGGAGCTCGCCGGCCGCACGGAGGAGGCCGCCGAGATCCTCGCCGGCATCGACGCGCGCCTGCTGGCGGCCGCGCTGGGCGAGGAGGACGAGGACGTCGTCGTCTACGACCTGAGCGAGGAGCTCGAGGAGGAGGACGGCGACACGGACGGCTCGGAAGAGCCCGACGCCACGACCGACGAGCCCGGCGGTGCTCCCCACGCGGACGAGCCCGGGCCGGCGTCGTCCGGCTCGGACGAGCGCGAGACGGACGAGCACGCGACGGACAGGGGCGACCGGTGAGCGCGGGCCTGCTCGCGAGCGACGTCGCCCTCGCGGACCGCTACGACCTCGCGCTCGTCGACCTCGACGGGGTCGCGTACCGCGGGCACGAGCCGATCGAGCACGCGTCCGAGGGCCTCACGGCCGCGCGGGGGCGCGGGATGCGGCTCGTCTTCGTGACGAACAACGCGTCCCGCGAGCCCGAGTCGGTCGCGGAGCAGCTCACCGGTCTCGACATCCCGACGACGCCGGACGAGGTGATGACCGCGGCGCAGGCCGCCGCGGCCCTCCTGCGGACCCGGCTCGAGCCGGGTGCGCGCGTCCTCGTCGTCGGTGGCGCGGGTCTGCTGACGGCGGTCCGCGAGGCGGGCTTCGTCGTCGTGGCGAGCGCGGACGACGAGCCGGACGCCGTCGCGCAGGGTTTCGCGCCCGAGCTCGGCTGGACCCAGCTCGCCGAGGCCGCCTACGCCGTCCAGCGCGGTGCCTGGCACGTGGCGAGCAACCTCGACCTGTCCCTCCCGACGGCCCGCGGGTTCGCGCCCGGCAACGGGGCGCTCGTCGGGGCGGTGCGGGCCGCCACGGGCGTGACGCCCGACAGCGCGGGCAAGCCGTCGCCCACGATGTACGGCCTCGCGATCGACCGGGCAGGCGCGCGGGCGCCGCTGGTCGTCGGCGACCGCCTGGACACCGACCTCGCCGGAGCGCGTGCCGGGGGCTACCCCGGTCTGCACGTGCTCACGGGCGTGAGCACCGCGCGGGACGCGATCCTCGCGGAGCCCGGGCTGCGGCCCCACTACGTGGGCGCAGACCTGCGCAGCCTCCTGGAGCCGCACCCCGCGCCCGAGCGCGGCGCCGAGGGCTGGTGGACGTGCGGTGACAGCGCGGCGCGCGTCGACGACGGCGCACTCCGGCTGGACGTGCGTGGCGCGGCGACGATCGACACGGTGCGGGCCGCGGCGTCGGCCGCCTGGGCGGTGGTCGACGAGGGCCTGCCCGTCGACCCGGCGAGCGTCCCCGACCTCCCGGTGGGGACGCACTGACGGCACGCGGGGCGGACCACGGCGGCGACGCGCGGCGCGCGGCGCGCTTCCGGCACCGCGCACGGTCGTCCGTGGGACGCTACCGGTAGCGTGGTCCGCGGTCCCGGGGCGACCCCGGGCGACGAGCGACCAGACAGGAGGCAGGACATGTCGGACGGTCCGCAGCGACCCGTGCCCGGTCCGCCTCCGGGCCGCGCGGCCGACCCGGGCGTCGGCGACGCCGAGGGGTCGCTCGAGCCCGTGCTCGCCCGTCTCGCCGAGCTGGACGGCCTCGCGACCACCGACCACGTGGGGGTGCTGGAGGCCGTGCACGACGCGCTGGTCGCCGAGCTGGCCCGCGCGGAGGACTGAGCGTGGGGGAGCGGGACGGCGCCCGGCTGGACGGCGAGCTCGTCCGGCGCGGGCTCGCACGGTCACGTCGGCACGCGGCGGAGCTCGTCGCGGCGGGCCGCGTGACGCGTGCCGGGACGGTGCTGACCAAGCCGTCGACCGGCGTCGGCCCGGAGGACGTCGTCGAGGTGGCCCCCGACCCGCACGACCCGGGCTACGCGTCCCGGGCCGCGTTCAAGCTCGCGGGCGTCCTCGACGCGCTCGACGCGCTCGACGCGGTCGCGGGCGAGAGCTCGGCGGAGTCGGGGGCGCTGCCCCGCGGCCCGGTGGTCGACGGCGCGCGGTGCCTCGACCTCGGTGCGTCGACCGGGGGTTTCACCGACGTGCTGCTGCGGCGCGGCGCGCGCGAGGTCGTCGCGGTCGACGTGGGCCACGACCAGCTCGTGCCCGCGCTGCGCGCCGACCCGCGCGTCGTCGTGCACGAGGCGCTCAACGTGCGCGACCTGTCGCCCGAGCACGTGGGGGTCGTGCCCGACGTCGTGGTCGGCGACCTCTCGTTCATCTCGCTGGCGATGGTCCTGCCCGCGGTGGCCGGCGTCGTCGGGCCCGGGACGGACCTCCTGCTCCTCGTGAAGCCTCAGTTCGAGGTCGGCCGCGAGCGGCTCGGCAGCGGCGGGGTCGTGCGCGACCCGGCGCTGCACGTCGAGGTCGTCGCCGCGGTCGCGCGGCACGCCGCGCTGGTCGGCCTTCGGCCGCTCGCCGTCGTGCCGAGCCCGCTCCCCGGTCCGAGCGGCAACCGCGAGTACTTCTGGTGGCTGCGCGCGGGCGACCCGGGCCGGGCCGACGGCGCGGCGTTCGAGGACGAGGCGCTCGAGGCCGCCGCGGCGCAGGCCGTCGCGTGGCAGCCGGGGCCCGACGGCGGCCCGCCCCCGGTCGTCGCGGTCGCCCGCGCCGCGGCTGCGTCCGCCGAGCTGTCCTTCGAACCGCCCGCCGAACCGCCCGCCGAGACGTCCGCCCGACCTTCCGCCGGGGCCGTCCCGCCATCGGCACCGCACGCCGCACCGGGTGCGACCGAGACCACCGACCGACCCCTGACCGGAGGAGCAGCGTGACGCGACGCGTCCTGATCGTCACCCACGGCGGCCGCCCCGAGGCGGTCGTCGCGCTGCACGAGGCGGTGAGCGAGCTCGAGCGCGCCGGGTTCGAGGTGACGCTGCACGACGACGACCTCGCGGAGTCGTTCGGCGACCACATGGCGCGCACGCGGGCGCGCGAGGGCGTCGCGGAGTCCGAGGTCGTCATCGTGCTCGGCGGTGACGGCACGATCCTGCGGGCCGCGGAGCTCACCCACGGCACGGGCGTGCCGCTGCTGGGCGTGAACCTGGGCCACGTCGGGTTCCTGGCGGAGAGCGAGCGCGAGGACCTGCGCGCCGCGGTGGGCCGTCTCGCGGCGTTCGACTACACGGTCGAGGAGCGCACGATCGTCGAGGTGCGCGCCTACCTGCCGGGAGAGCCGGAGCCGCTCGTCGGCTGGGCGCTCAACGAGGCGACGGTGGAGAAGGCGCAGCGCGAGCGCATGATCGAGGTCGTGCTCGGCGTCGACGGCCGCCCGCTCTCGTCGTTCGGGTGCGACGGCGTCATCACGGCGACCGCGACGGGGTCGACGGCGCACGCGTTCTCGGCCGGCGGGCCCGTGATGTGGCCCGAGGTCGACGCGGTGCTCGTCGTGCCGCTCGCGGCGCACGCGCTGTTCGCACGCCCGCTCGTGGTCGGTCCCCGCTCGACGATCACGGTCGACGTCCTGCCCGACTCGGCGTCGTCGGGCGTCCTCACGTGCGACGGCCGCCGCCGCATCGACCTGCCGAACGGCTCGCGCGTCGAGGTGCGGCGCTCGGACACGCCGCTGCGTCTCGCGCGCCTGAGCACGGCGCCGTTCACGGACCGGCTGGTGTCGAAGTTCTCGCTGCCGGTGGTCGGGTGGCGCGAGCGCGCGGCGAGCGTCGCCGCGACGGCGGGCACCACCGCGGAGCGCGCCGCCGCCGCTCCGGACGGCGCGGGCGAGACGGCCAGGCTCCCGGGCGACGGGGGCACCACGGACGAGGAGGAGTGAGCGTGCTCGAGGAGATCGCGATCGAGAACCTCGGGGTCATCCGGTCGGCGCGCGTCCCGGTCGGCGCCGGGCTGACGGTGATCACGGGCGAGACGGGTGCCGGCAAGACGATGGTCCTCACCGGCCTCGGCCTGCTCATGGGCGGCAAGGCGGACCCGGCGACGGTGCGACCGGGCGCGGCGAGCGCCGTCGTGGAGGGCCGGGTGCGCGTCGCGGACCGCCCGGCGGTCGCGCAGCGCGTCGACGACGCGGGCGGGCAGGTCGACGACGACGGCTCGGTCGTCATCCTGCGCACGGTCGCCGCGGAGGGCCGCTCGCGAGCGCACCTCGGCGGGCGCAGCGTCCCGCAGGGCGTCCTCGCCGAGATCGCCGACGACCTCGTCACGGTGCACGGCCAGTCGGACCAGCTCCGGCTGCGCACCGCGAGCCGACAGCGCACGGCGCTCGACGCGTTCGCCGGGCCGCAGCACGCCGAGCTCCTCGGGCAGTACCGCGAGGCGTGGGCCGAGCGGTCGGCGCTGCAGGCGCAGATCGACGACATCGAGACGCGCGCGGGCGAGCGCGCCCGCGAGGCGGAGCTGCTGCGCCTCGGGCTCGCCGAGGTCGAGCGGGTCGCGCCCCAGCCGGGCGAGGACGTCGAGCTCACCGCGCTCGTCGCGCGGCTCGGGAACGTCGAGGAGCTCCGGGTCGCCGCGCAGCTCGCGCACGACGCCGTCGCGGGCGACGAGGCCGCGGAGCCGCAGGAGAACGCCGTCGTGTCGGTGGATCGCGCGCGCCGCGCGCTCGAGTCGGTGGCCGGGACGGATCCCGCGCTCGCCCGCCTCGCAGAGCGGCTCGCCGAGGTGGGGTACGTGCTGGCCGACGTGGCCACGGAGATCTCGGGCTACGTCGAGGACCTGGCGGCGGACCCGGCGGGACTCGAGTCCGCGCACGCGCGCCTCGCCGAGCTGGGGACGCTCACGCGCAGCTACGGGGACACGGTCGACGACGTCCTCGCCTGGGCGAGCGACGCGGGGCTGCGGCTCCTGGACCTGGACGACGGCGGCGAGCGGCTCCAGGCCGCGACGGCGCGCCGCGACGAGCTGGACGCGGAGCTGGACCGGCTCGGCACGGCGATCACGGCCTCGCGCGAGCGGGCCGCCGCCGAGCTCGCCGCGGCCGTGACCGACGAGCTGCGCGGGCTCGCGATGGGCGGGGCGAGCCTCGTCGTGGACGTCGAGCGGGCCGAGGAGCCCGGCCCGTGGGGCGTCGACGCGGTGACGTTCTCGCTCGTCGCGCACGCGGGCGCTCCCGCCCGCCCGCTGGGCAAGGGGGCGTCGGGCGGCGAGCTGTCGCGCGTCATGCTCGCGATCGAGGTCGCGCTCGCGACGGCCGCCGTCGACGGCACCGGCCAGGTGCTGCCCACGTTCGTGTTCGACGAGGTCGACGCGGGGGTCGGGGGCAAGGCCGCCGTCGAGGTAGGGCGGCGGCTCGCGTCGCTCGCGCGGCGCACCCAGGTCGTCGTCGTCACCCACCTCGCGCAGGTCGCCGCGTTCGCGGACGTGCAGCTCGTCGTGACCAAGGCGTCGGGCGAGGGCGACCCGTCGACCGCGGTCACGGTCACCGGTGTGCGCGAGGTCACGGGGGAGGAGCGCGTCCGCGAGCTCGCGCGGATGCTCTCGGGCCAGGAGGACTCCGACGCGGCCCGCCGCCACGCGGTGGAGCTTCTGGAGTCGTCGGTCGTGGGACGATAGGGCACGATGAGACTCACTCTGCGCAAAGCCTCCCTGCCGGAGGCCGGGTCCGGCACGCTCGGCCCGGCCAAGGTCGACGCGCGCACGAAGGCGCTCACGAAGCGGCTCAACCCGGGCGACGTCGCGGTGATCGATCACGTCGACATCGACCGGGTCGCTGCCGACGCGCTCGTCGCCGCGAAGCCGTCCGCCGTGCTCAACGCGGCCAAGTCGGTCTCCGGCCGCTACCCGAACCTCGGCCCCGACGTCCTCGTCGAGGCCGGCATCGTGCTCGTCGACGACCTCGGCCCCGCGATCATGGCGATCCCCGAGGGACGCGTGGTACGGCTCGACGGCGGCAAGGTCTACCTGGGCGACGACCTCGTCGCCGAGGGCGTGCTGCAGAGCGAGGAGACGGTCGCGCGCAGCCTCGAGGAGGCGCGCGCCAACCTCTCGGTCGAGATCGAGTCGTTCGCCGAGAACACGATGAACTACCTGCGCCGCGAGCGGGACCTCCTGCTCGACGGCGTCGGCGTCCCGGACATCCGCACGTCCATCGAGGGGCGTCAGGTCCTCATCGTCGTGCGCGGCTACCACTACCGCGAGGACCTCGCGACGCTGCGCCCCTACATCACCGAGTACCGCCCGGTGCTCATCGGCGTGGACGGCGGCGCGGACGCGATCCTCGACGCGGGGTGGAAGCCCGACATGATCGTCGGCGACATGGACTCGGTCTCCGACCGCGCGCTGAGCAGCGGCGCGGAGATCGTCGTGCACGCCTACCGCGACGGCAAGGCGCCCGGTCTCGAGCGCGTGCAGGAGCTCGGCGTCGAGCCCGTCGTCTTCCCGGCGACCGGCACGAGCGAGGACATCGCGATGCTTCTCGCCGACGACAAGGGCGCCGAGGTGATCGTGGCCGTCGGCACGCACGCGACGCTCGTCGAGTTCCTCGACAAGGGCCGTGCGGGCATGGCGAGCACGTTCCTCACCCGGCTCCGGGTCGGCGGCAAGCTCGTCGACGCCAAGGGCGTGTCGCGCCTGTACCGGCACCGGATCTCCAACCTCCAGCTCTGGCTCCTGTCGATCGCCGGGCTCCTCGCCGTCGTCGCGGCGCTGTGGTCGACGGCGGCGGGCCAGACGTTCTTCGGGATCGTGGGCGCCCGGTTCGACGACCTCTGGTCGTGGATCGGGACGCTCTTCTCGGGCGGCGGCTGATCCCGCCGGGCCGTCGTGGTCGACGGCCCGCGCACGTGCCTGCGGCCCGTGCCCTCCGGCGGCCAGCGCCGACCCTGACCCTTGCCAGCACGCAGCAGCTCGAACCGAAGGACACCACCGCACAGTGATCGACTTCAGGTACCACATCGTCTCGTTGATCTCGGTCTTCCTGGCGCTCGCCGTGGGGATCATCCTCGGCGCGGGCCCGCTCCAGGGCGCGATCGGCGACCAGCTCACCGGGCAGGTGGAGCAGCTGCGCACCGAGCGCAACGAGCTGCGCGACCAGCTCGACCAGGCGAACGTGACGCTCGGCGACGACGCACGGTACATCGAGGCCGCAGGTCCGCAGCTCGTCGCGGGCTCCCTCCAGGACCGTCGCGTGGCGGTCGTCGACCTGGACGGGGCGGACGACGAGCGCGACGACGCGATCGCCGCGCAGCTCGAGACGGCCGGTGCGTCCGTCGTCGGGCACGTGCGCCTCACGGACTCGTGGACGAGCCAGGACGAGGAGAGCGCGCGGCAGACGGTGGCCGAGGGCCTCGGCGACAAGCTGGGGGACGTCCCGCAGGACGCGACCCCCGAGCAGCGCCTCTCGCGCGCGCTCGCGCTGTCGCTCACCGGGGCGGCGCCGTCGAGCACGGAGGAGCGCAGTCCCGAGGCGCTCGAGCTCGAGGCGCTGCTCGAGCGCTTCGCGCTCGTCGACGTGGTCTCCGAGCAGACGCTGCCGGCGGACGTGGTCCTGCTGCTCGGGGGCTCCGCGCCCTCGTCGGCCACCCCCGCCGCGGAGGGCGAGGAGCCGCCCGCACCCGACACCTATGCGGTCGACATCGAGGTCCAGGTGGCCGTCGCCGCGCAGGAGGTCGCCGGAGCCGCGCTGGTCGCCGGCCCGACGGCGGTCTCGGGCGACGTCGTCTCGACGATCCGCGCGAACGAGGACCTTGCCTCGACCGTCTCGACCGTCAGCGGCATCGAGGCCGAGCCGGGCCGGATCAACGTCCCGCTCGCGCTCGCGGCGCGGCTCGCGGACCAGGTGGGGCAGTTCGGGTTCGAGGAGAATGCGACGGCCGTCCTCCCGCCCGCGGTCGAGCTCCCGCCGGTGACGCGCACGACGGCGTCCCCCACCGGTGCGCAGGACGCCGCGGCGGACGACACCACGGGCGAACCGGCCGGTGACGGGGCCGACGTCGAGCAGGCCGGCGACGGCGCGGGGGAGGGCTGACGTGGGGCGCGCGCTGCGCACGCTCGCGGCCGCCGGCGTCGCCGCGACGGTGACGGCCGCGGCACGCCGGGCGGCCGGGTCGCGCGCGCCCGGGGGTGCGGAGCGCTGGACCCGGACCAACCACCGGGGCGAGCCGATCAGCCTGCTCGAGGGCCCGGCCGTGGCCGCCGGCCTCGTCGCCGGCACGCTCGCGGCGGGAGGCGACGCCCGCACGCGCGCGGCGGTCGCCCTCGCGACGGCGAGCGCGGGCACGTTCGGCCTCGTCGACGACCTCGCGGAGGACACGACGAGCCGCACCAAGGGGCTGCGCGGCCACCTCGGCGCGCTCGCGCAGGGTCGGGTCACGACGGGTGCGCTGAAGATCCTCGGGATCAGCGGCGTCTCGCTCGTCGCGGCGGCGATCGGCACGCGACGCACGGGCGGTGCCTTCGGGCACCTCGTGGACGTGGGCGTGAACGGCGCGCTCATGGCCGGCACCGCGAACCTGCTCAACCTCCTCGACCTGCGGCCGGGGCGCGCCCTCAAGGCCGCCGGCGCGGCGTCGCTCCCGTACCTCGGCACCGCCGCCGCGCCGACGACGGGCGCCGTCCTGGGTGCCGCCGTCGCCGCAGCCCCGGGGGACCTCGGCGAGCGCGACATGCTCGGCGACTGCGGCGCGAACGCGCTCGGTGCCGCGCTGGGCTCCCAGGTCGCGTTCACGGCGCCCCGCCCGATGCGCTGGCTCGCGCTCGCGGGCGTCGTGGGGCTCACCCTCGCGAGCGAGAAGGTGAGCTTCTCGAAGGTCATCGAGGGCAACGACGCGCTGCGGCGCGTGGACGCGTGGGGCCGGCGCCCGGCGTGAGCGCGCGGGCGGGGCGGCTGCGCGCCGCCACGGGCACCCTGGCGGGCGCCGCCGCGATGATCACGCTCGTGACGATCGCGAGCCGCCTCGTCGGGTTCGCACGGTCGCTCGTGCAGTCCGCCGCCGTCGGCACCGAGGGCGTCGGGTCGGCGTTCACGGCGGCGAACCTCCTGCCGAACGTGCTGTTCGAGGTCGCCGCGGGCGGCGCGCTCGCCGGCTCGGTGGTCCCGCTCCTCGCCGGGCCCATCGCCCGGCGCGCGGGCGGCGAGGTCTCGCGCATCGCCTCGGCCCTGCTCGGGTGGACGCTCGTCGTGCTCGTCCCGCTCGGGGCGCTGCTCGCGCTCCTCGCGCAGCCGATCGCCGGTCTCCTCATGCGCGAGCACCCGGAGCTCGTCGACGTCACGGCGACCTTCGTGCGCGTGTTCGCCCTCCAGGTCCCGCTGTACGGGCTCGCGGTCGTGCTCGGCAGCATCCTCCAGGCGCACAAGCGGTTCTTCTGGCAGGCGTTCTCGCCGCTCCTGTCGAGCCTAGCGGTCATCGTCGTCTTCCTCGTGTTCGCGGGTCTGGCGGGGGGCCACCAGAAGGACGTCGCCGCGTTGTCGGGCCAGGCCATCGCGTGGCTCGGCTGGGGCACGACGGCGGGCGTCGCCGTCCTCGCGCTGCCCCTCGTGCTCCCCGTGCACCGGCTGGGTGTCCGCCTGCGCCCCACGCTGCGCTTCCCGGGCGGCGAGGCGGTCCGGGCGCGCAACCTCGCGTTCGCGGGAGTCGGGGCGCTCGTCGCGCAGCAGCTCTCGGTGCTCGCGATCATGGGCGCCGCCTACGAGTTCGGACCGGAGCAGACCTTCCCGACCTACTGGTACGCCCAGCAGGTCTACCTGCTCCCGTACGCGGTGCTGGCGTTCCCGCTCGCGACGAGCACGTTCCCGCGCCTCGCGGAGCACGTCGCGCACGCCCGGCACGACGCCTACCGGCGCCTGCTCGCTGCCACGACGCGCACGCTGCTCGTCGTCGCGGGGCTCGGCGTCGCGGCCCTGATCGCCGCGTCGGCGGCCGTCGAGGCGGTCTTCGCCCGCATCGCGACGGGCTCGGTCGACGGGCTCGGGGGAGCGGTCGCCGCGATGGCGGTGGGCATCGTCGGGTTCTCGCTGATCCTGCACCTGTCCCGCGCGCTGTACACGATCGACCGCCAGCGGGTCGCCGTCGTCGTGACCGCCGCGGGCTGGCTCGTCGTCGCGGCGGCCGCCTACGTGCTCCCCGCCCTCACGGGCGCCCGCGACCAGGCCGGGGTGCTCCTGCAGCTCGGCCTCGCGACCGCGGTCGGGATGTCGGTCGCGGGCGCGGGGCTGCTCCTCGCGACGCGGCGCCACGCCGGCCCGGACGCGACGCGCGGCGTCCCGCGCACCCTCGTCGTCCTCGCGGTCGGCGTGACGCTGGGCGCGCTCGCGGGCTCGGCGCTGTCGAGCGTCCTGCTGCCCGACGACGCGGGCTGGCTGCCCGCCGTCGGCGTCGGCGCCCTCGCGGCCCTCGTCGCGGGGGTGGTGGTGCTCGGCGTCTCGCTCGTCGGCGACCGCGCGGCCCTCCTGGGCGTTCTGCGCCGTGGTGCGCCAGGCGCAGGCGACCCGGCCGCTCCCGGGGCGGGCGACGCCGTCGGGCCCACGACGGACACGCCTGCGGGGGACGAGCCCGCGGCGGGCGAACCCACGACGAACGGCCCCGGCGACACGTCGCCGAGGTGACGCGCAAGTGACGCGCGCCGGGTCGCGCATCGAGGCGAGGGAGACCTCGCCGTGCCGCCCGGTGTGAGCGGACCGACCCTGGGGTCCGCGTGCCGTCGTCGGGCACGCTGTTAGGATGGAGTTCCGTGGCAGATCACCTGAACCGGCCCTCCTCCCGCCTCAACGCCTC
This sequence comes from Cellulosimicrobium funkei, assembly GCF_004519295.1. GTDB lineage: Bacteria > Actinomycetota > Actinomycetes > Actinomycetales > Cellulomonadaceae > Cellulosimicrobium > Cellulosimicrobium funkei. Next base: position 610,949 of record NZ_SOZH01000003.1, on the reverse strand, counting down.
GGGCGCTCGTACCGAGCACCGCACCGCGCACGTCTTCGTCACCGGCGGCGTCGCCTCCTCGCTCGGCAAGGGCCTCACGGCGTCCAGCCTCGGTCGTCTGCTCCGCTCGCGCGGCCTGCGCGTCACCATGCAGAAGCTCGACCCGTACCTCAACGTCGATCCCGGGACGATGAACCCGTTCCAGCACGGCGAGGTGTTCGTCACCGAGGACGGCGCCGAGACGGACCTCGACATCGGCCACTACGAGCGCTTCCTCGACGTCGACCTCGAGGCGTCCGCGAACGTCACGACCGGTCAGGTCTACTCCCAGGTCATCGCGCGCGAGCGGCGCGGCGAGTACCTGGGCGACACGGTCCAGGTCATCCCGCACATCACCGACGAGATCAAGACGCGCATGCGCGCCCAGGCCGGTGAGGACGTCGACGTCATCATCACCGAGATCGGCGGCACCGTCGGCGACATCGAGTCGCAGCCCTTCCTCGAGGCGGCCCGCCAGGTGCGCCACGAGCTCGGCCGGGACGACGTCTTCTTCCTCCACGTGTCGCTCGTGCCGTACATCGGCCCGTCGGGCGAGCTCAAGACGAAGCCCACGCAGCACTCGGTCGCGGCGCTGCGTTCCATCGGCATCCAGCCCGACGCGATCGTGCTGCGCGCGGACCGCGTGGTGCCCGAGCCGGTGAAGCGCAAGATCGCCCTCATGTGCGACGTCGACAACGAGGCGGTCGTCAACGCGATCGACGCGCCGAGCATCTACGACATCCCGCGCGTGCTGCACGCGGAGGGCCTCGACGCCTACGTCGTGCGCCGCCTCGGCCTGCCGTTCCACGACGTCGACTGGGACGGCTGGAGCCAGCTCCTCGAGCGCGTGCACCAGCCCGCCCACCGCGTCGAGGTCGCGCTCGTCGGCAAGTACATCGACCTCCCGGACGCCTACCTCTCCGTCACGGAGGCGCTGCGCGCCGGCGGGTTCGCGAACGACGCCAAGGTCACGATCCGCTGGGTCGCGTCCGACGAGTGCCAGACGCCCGAGGGCGCGGACGACGCGCTGCACGGCGTGGACGCCGTCCTCGTGCCCGGCGGGTTCGGCGTGCGGGGCATCGAGGGCAAGCTCGGCGCGCTGCGCTGGGCGCGTGAGAACAGGGTGCCGACCCTCGGCATCTGCCTCGGCCTGCAGTCGATGGTCATCGAGTACGCGCGCAACGTGCTCGGCATCGACGACGCGTCCTCGACCGAGTTCGACCCGGGCACGTCCCACCCTGTCATCGCGACCATGGAGGAGCAGCTCGCGATCGTCGGCGGCGACGGCGACCTCGGCGGCACGATGCGCCTCGGCTCCTACGAGGCCGCGCTCGCCCCGGGCTCGGTCGTCGCGAAGACCTACGGCGCGGAGCGCGTCACGGAGCGCCACCGTCACCGCTACGAGGTGAACAACACCTACCGCAAGCAGCTCGAGGAGGCGGGGCTCGTCATCAGCGGGACGTCGCCCGACTCGTCGCTCGTCGAGTTCGTCGAGCTCCCCGCGGACGTCCACCCGTACTACGTGAGCACGCAGGCGCACCCGGAGTTCAAGTCGCGCCCCACGCGTTCGCACCCGCTGTTCAGCGGCCTCGTCCGCGCCGCGCTCGAGAACCAGGCGGACTGAGTGGCCGGCGAGCACCCGGTCGTGGACGCGCTCGCGCCCCGACCGGTCGTCGAGACGACGGTCGTGCACGAGGGTCGCGTGTTCGACCTGCGGTCCGACGTCGTCGACCTCGGCGACGGCGGCCGCGTCACGCGCGAGTACCTCGACCACCCCGGTGCGGTCGCGATCGTCGCCCTCGACGCGGACGAGCGCGTCCTGCTGCTGCGCCAGTACCGCCACCCGGTGCGGCGCGAGCTGTGGGAGGTGCCCGCGGGGCTGCTCGACGTCGTGGGCGAGGACGGGCGCGTCGCGGCGGCCCGCGAGCTCGCCGAGGAGGCGGACCTGCGGGCGGCCCGGTGGGACGTGCTCGTGGACTACTTCACGACGCCCGGCGGGTCCAACGAGGCGCTGCGGGTGTTCCTGGCGCGCGACCTGTCGCCCGTGCCGGACGACGAGCGGTTCGCGCGCGAGGCCGAGGAGCTCGACATCGAGCTGCGGTGGGTCCCGCTCGACGAGGCGGTGTCCGCCGTCCTCGGGGGCGCGCTGCACAACCCGTCGGCGGTCGTCGGGATCCTCGCCGCCGCGACGTCGCGCGCGGGCGGCTGGGCCTCCCTGCGCCCCGCCGACGCGCCGTGGCCCGAGCGCCGCGGGGGCTGACGCGCCCTCGCGGGCGGGACGGCGTCGGCCCCGAGGACTAGTGTTCTCCGTCGTGCGCGACCACGAGGACCTCCCGGCACCGCCCGAGACGATCGTGCGCGTCCTCGGGCCGGTCCGCGTGCCCGGGCCCGACGGCCGGGCGGTCGCCCCGCGCGGGCCGCGTGCGGCGGCGCTCGTGGTCGCGCTCGCGCTCGCGGGCGGTCGGACGCTCGGCGTGGCCTCGCTCGTCGAGGACCTGTGGGGCCCGGACGCGCCCCAGGACCCGCGCGCCGCGCTGCAGAGCCTCGTGTCGCGCCTGCGGCGGGACGCGGCGCCGGGGACCGTGCTGTCGCGCTCCGAGGGCTACGCGCTCGGCGCGCCGAGCGACCTCGAGCTCGCACGCGGGGCGCTCGCCCGCGCGCGCGGCGCGCTCGCCCGGGCCCGGGAGGGCGGTCGGGACACCGACGGCGCCGCCGCGGTCGTCGCCGACCTGCGCGGCGCGCTCGCCTCGTGGAGCGACGAGGAGCCCGGCACGGGCGTTCCCGGTCCCGTCGCCCAGGCGCTGCGCACCGAGGCCGCGCGGCTCCGGGCCGGACTGACGGCCGCCCTGCGACCGGCCGCCGCGGTCGCCGGGGACCACGCGACCGTGACGGCGCTGGCGTCCGCGGCGCTCGACGAGGACGCGACCGACGAGGACGCCGCGCGCGACCTCATGACGAGCCTCGCGGCGTCGGGCCGGGAGGGCGAGGCCCTCGCCGCCTACGCGCGCCTGCGGCACGCGCTCGTCCGCGAGCTCGGCACCGACCCGGCCCCGGACCTCCAGCAGCTCGCCGCGAACCTGCTCGGCAGGTCGTCGTCCGCGCCCGATGCGGTGCCCACCCGCGTGTCTGCCCCCGTGAACGTCCCCGTGCCCGGTCCTCCGGCCGAGCGCGGCGGTCCGGGGGACGGCGGGGGACCCCGCCCCGGCGGTGAGTCGCCGGTCGAGCCGGTCGGTCGCACCACGTCCGTGCGTGGCCTGCGGGCGGCGCCGGACGCGCTCGTCGGCCGGGACGAGGACGTCGACGCTGTCCGGGACGCGCTCGCGCGGGCCCGGCTCGTGACCGTCCTCGGCCCCGGCGGTCTCGGCAAGACGCGCCTCGTGCAGGAGGTCGCGCGGCGCACGGCGGCGACCGGCTCGGTCGACCTGGTGGTCGTCGTCGAGCTCGCGGGCGTGCGCTCGGACGACGACGTCGTCGTGGGGCTGGCCGACGGCCTGGGCATCTCGCCGCCGGCCCGCACCGGGCGGCTCGCCGACCGCCTGGCCGCGCCCGAGCTGCGCGAGCAGGTGCTCGACCGGGTACGCGGACGCGCGGCGCTGCTCGTGCTGGACAACTGCGAGCACGTCCTCGACGGCGCCGCGCGCTGGGCCGCCGACCTGCTCGGCGCGGCGCCCGGGCTCGTGGTGCTCACGACGAGCAGGTCGCCGCTCCGGCTCGCCGCCGAGCTCGTCTACCCGCTCGAGCCGCTCGGTGCGGCCGCGGGCGACGGTCCCGCCGTGCGCCTCTTCGTCGAGCGTGCGCACGCGGTCCGGCCGGGTGCGAGCCTGCCGCCGGCCGTCGTCGCGCGGCTGTGCGACCGCCTCGACGGGCTGCCGCTCGCCATCGAGCTCGCCGCCGCGCGCGTGCGGACCCTGAGCGTCGAGGAGGTGGAACGTCACCTCGACGAGCGCTTCGCGCTCCTGCGCTCCGGGGACCGGACCGCCCCGGACCGGCACCGCACGCTCGAGGCGGTGATCGAGTGGAGCTGGAACCTGCTGGGCCCGGCCGAGCAGGACCTGCTGTGCCGCGTCGCCGTCTTCCCGGACGGCTTCTCCGCCGAGGCGGCGCAGGCCGTGTCCGACGCCGGTAGCCGGGCGCCGGCCTGGGAGGTCCTCGACGCGCTCGACGGGCTCGTCGCGCAGTCGTTGCTGCGCGTCACCGAGGACGACGGCGTCGTGCGCTACCGGATGCTCGAGACGGTGCGCGAGTTCGGCGCCCTCCGGCTCGAGGCGACCGGGACGACGGGCCCGGCGCGCGAGGCCGTGCAGCGCTGGGCGGCCCGCCTCGCGACGCGGTGCGCCCACGCGCTGGTGGGCGGGGACCAGGCCGCCGCGGCGACGGACCTGCGCCGCGAGCAGGAGAACCTCGTCTTCGCGCTCCGCGAGGCGGTGCAAGACGAGCGCCCCGACGTCGTCGTGCGCGTGTTCACCGCGCTCACCGGATCGTGGCTCCTGCTCGGCGTCGAGGACCAGGCCACCGGGCTCGTCGAGGTGGTCCTCGACTCGGTCGTCGGGTGGGACGTGCCGCCCGGCGACGTCCAGCCCGCCGCGCTCGCGCTCGCCGCCGTCGCGGGGGCGAGCGCGTTCGCCCGGCCCGAGCTGACGGCCCGAGCCCTCGGCCGCCTGCGCCGGCTGCTGCGACGCCCCGAGGCCGGGCCGCGGACCCGTGCCCTCGCGCGCCTGCTCACCGTCCGCAGCCAGGAGGAGATGGAGGCGACGCTCGCCGGGCTCCGCGCGTCCGACGACGCGTTCGTGGCGATGCTCGCCGAGTTCACGACGGCGCAGACCGCGGAGAACGAGGGCCGGCTCGCCGAGGCCCGGCGCTGGGGCGAGCGCGCGCACGACCGCGCGGTGGCCCGCGGCGACGTCGCGGCCCGCGCCACCACGGCGATGTTCCTCGCGTCGTGCGCGAGCGAGGCGGGGGACGCCGTGGACGTCGGACGCTGGGCGCACGCCGCGCGCGCCCACCTGCGGGCCCTCGGCGCGACGGCGACGCTGCAGCAGCTCGACTGGGTCGAGATGTCGGCCGCGGTGACGCTCGGGGAGACGGAGCGCGCCGAGCGGAAGCTCGCGGCGCTCGCGGGCGCGGTCGAGCACGGTCCCGTGGGCCCGGACGTCCCGGCGGACGTGCGGTCCGTCGTCGCGATGGCGCGCGCGGAGGTCGCGGCGCTGCACGGCGACGACGCCGGCGCCCTCGAGCTCTACGGGCAGGCCGCGGCGTCGTTCGACGGCGACGCGCGCTGGTCGCCCTGGTACGTGCTCCTCGTGTCGTCGTGGCTGGTACGTCTCGCCGGGACCGGCGCGGGTGCCGGACCAGGGGCGTCCGCGGCCCGGGCGCGGGCCGCGGACGTCGCCGCGGAGCTCCGCGAGGTCGTGCTCGCGATGCACCGGGCCCGGCCGCACTTCGTCGACTACCCCGTCGCCGGGACGGCGTTCCTCGCGCTCGGTGTCGCCGCGGTGCTCGACGCCGGCCGGCACCCGGGGCCGGGAACGGGGGAGGGAGCCCTCCTCGTCGCGCTCGCCGAGCGGATGGGCTCGCGCCAGGACCAGCCCGCGCTGCGGCACGAGAGCGCCTGGGCCCAGGTCGCCGGAGCGGCGGGCGCGGATGCGGCGGAGCGCGCCCGGACGAGGGCTCGCGAGCTGTCTCGCGCCGACCTCGCCCGGCAGGGCTTCGCGCTGCTCGCCGCCGCGGACGGGGCCGACGACCCGACCGCCGCGGGCGGCCCGGACGACGGCGGGGCCGGCGCCCGTGGGGGCGCCGGCCCCCTCTGAGGACGGCTCGGCCGTGCGGCGTCAGGCCTTGCGCATGTAGGCCCGCACGGTGAGCGGCGCGAAGACCGCCACGATGACGGCGGCCCCGACGAGCGAGACCACGGCGTCCGACCCCAGGCTGCCGGTGTTCGCCAGCTCGCGGACCGCAGTGACGAGGTGCGACACGGGGTTCACGGCGACGAATCCCTGGAGCCAGCCGGGCATCGTGTCGGGCTGCACGAACGCGTTCGACAGGAACGTCAGGGGGAACAGGACGATCATCGAGATGCCCTGCACGCTCGACGCGGTCCGCGCGACGACGCCGAAGAACGCGAAGATCCAGCTCACCGCCCACGAGCAGACGATGACGAGCAGGCCCGCGAGCACAACCGCCCCGAGCCCGCCGCCGGGCCGGTAGCCCATGACGTAGCCCATCGTGAACGTGAGCGTCGTCGCGATGAGGTACCGGACGGTGTCGGCGAGCAGCGCGCCGGACAGCGGCGCGATCCTGGCGATGGGCAGCGACCGGAACCGGTCGAACACGCCCTTGTCCATGTCCTCGCGGAGCTGGGTGCCCGTGACGACCGACGTCGTGATGACGGTCTGCACGAGGATGCCGGGGATGATCGTCGGGAGGTAGCTCCCGACGTCGCCCGCGATCGCCCCGCCGAAGATGTACGTGAACATCAGCGTGAAGAGGATCGGCTGGAGCGTCACGTCGAACAGCTGCTCCGGCGTGCGCTTGATCTTCAGCAGGCCGCGGTAGGCCATGGTCAGGGTGTGCTCGGCGGTCGCGCGGAGCGACGGCCGGTCGGCGAGGACGCGGTCGACGCCGGCCTCGATCCGGCCTCGTGCCGTGGGGACGGCCGGTGCGGTGGTCGTGGTGGTGGTGCTCATCGCAGCGCCGCCTCTCGTGTCGTGGCCGCGCGGTCGCCGCGCGGGCCGGGGCCAGAGTCCGTCGGGCCGGGATCCGTCGGGCCGGGGTCGTCGTCGGCCGGGCTGCCCGCCGCGGTGCCGTGCCCGGTGAGCGTGAGGAAGACCTCGTCGAGGCTGGGCTTGTCCATGCTCAGCGAGCCGACCTCGATCCGGGCCTCGCGCAGGCGTACGAGGAGGTCGGTCACCGAGCCCGGTCCAGGCACGGGGACGGTGAGCCGTCGGGCCTCGGGGGAGACGGTCGCGGTGAGGCCGAGGGTGCGCTCGACGATCTCCAGCGCGGGCGCCACGTCGTCGCCGTGGGCGAGCGAGAGCTGCAGCGACTGGTCCCCGACGGCGTCCTTGAGGTCGTCCGCGGTGCCCTCCGCCACGACGCGCCCGCGGTCGATCACCGCGATGCGGTCCGCGAGCTGGTCCGCCTCGTCGAGGTACTGCGTCGTCAGCAGGACCGTCGAGCCGCTCGCGACGAGGTCGCGGATCGTGCCCCACATCTGGGCGCGCGTGCGCGGGTCGAGGCCCGTCGTCGGCTCGTCGAGGAAGATGAGGGGCGGCTGGGCGATGAGGCTCGCGGCGAGGTCCAGCCGGCGGCGCATGCCGCCCGAGAAGTTCTTCAGCGGTCGCGACGCCGCCTCGGAGAGCCCGAACGCGTCGAGCAGCTCCGCGGCCTTGCGCCGCGCCTGCCCGCGCGAGAGTCCCAGCAGCCGCCCGAAGATCACGAGGTTCTCCGTCGCGCTGAGCGTCTCGTCGACGGACGCGTACTGACCCGTCACGCCGATGAGCTGGCGCACCCGGTGGGGGTGCGCGACGACGTCGTGCCCGAACACGCGGGCCTGACCGGCGTCGGGACGCAGGAGCGTGGCGAGCATGCTGATGGTCGTCGTCTTGCCGGCGCCGTTGGGCCCGAGGACCCCGTAGACGGTGCCCGTGCGCACGGTGAGGTCCACGCCGTCGACGGCGCGGTGCGCGCCGAAGACCTTCACGAGGCCCTCGGCCTCGATCGCGGGGATGGTCATGTGTCCTCCTGGTCGGTGGGTTCACGACCAGGCTGGACGGGTGGCCTCGCACCGCGCTGTCACGGGAGCGCGGCCCGCTGTCACGCCGCTGTCACGCCGACGCGCAGCCGTCGTCCTCGGCGGCGCGTGCTAGCGTCGACGACGGTCGTGAACCGAGCCGAGGAGGTGAGCCCCGTGAACCCTGTGTCCCTACCGGGCGCTCCCTCGCTGCCCACGATCGCGCGACGGCCGTAGCCGTCCCCGGGAGCGCTCGCCGCACCATCGCGAGAGGCGACTCCCATGAGCACCACCACACCTTCTTCTGCACCCGGCTCCTCAGCAGGCGCCGCGGCCCCTGGCCCGGCGGCAGTCCCGGTCCCGGCCCCGATCCCGGTCCCGGCCCCGGCCCCGACGACGGGCGAGCGCGCCCTCGTGCTCGGGGGCGGCGGGTCCACCGGCAACGCGTGGCTGATCGGCGTCGTCGCCGGTCTGGCCGACGCCGGGGTCGACGTCACGACGGCCGACCTCACGGTCGGGACGTCGGCCGGCGCCACCACCGCCGCCCAGCTCGCCGGCGCGACGCCCGCCGAGCTCTACGCCGCCGTCGTCGCCGGAGCCCCGACGCGGCGCGCACCGGCTCCCGGGCGCGACGACCGCCGGGAGCGGACGCGCCAGGCGGCGGACCAGATGGCCCGCACGGCCGCCCTCATCGCCGCGTCGCGCGACGCTGCGGACATGCGGCGCCGGCTCGGCGCCGCGGCGCTCGACCTCCCGGCGGCCTCGGACGCGTCCGCGCAGGCGCGCTGGCGGGCGACGGTCGCGGCGCGCCTGCCCGGCACGGCGTGGCCGCGCCGCGCGCTGCTCCTCACCGCGGTCGACGCGCGGACCGGGGAACCGGTCGTCCTCGGCGCGCACAGCGGGGTCGACCTGGTGGACGCGGTCGCGGCGAGCTGCGCGGGCGGGTTCGCGTACGGCGTCGGGCCGGACCGGTTCATCGACGGCGGGTACCGCCGCAACGAGAACGCCGACGTCGCGGCGGGCTACCGCCGCGTGCTCGTGCTGTCGCCGCTGGGCGGCAGGACGCGCACCCCGCGGGAGTGGGGCATGCAGCTCGACGCGCAGGTCGCGGAGCTGCGCGCGCAGGGCAGCGCGGTCGAGACGCTCGTCCCCGACGGGTCCGCCGAGGGCCTCGTGGGACCGCGAGCGATGGACCTGACGCTGCGCCCGGCCGCCGCCCGCGCGGGCCACGCCCAGGGCGTGGAGGCCGCCGACCGCGTCGCGCGCCTCTGGCGCTGAGCGCGGGCCCGGCCCGGCGCGTCGTCCGTCGACGCGCCGCACCCCGGCGTCAGGCGCGCGTGCGGGTCGTGAGGACGACGCGCGTGGACCCGGCGACGAGCAGCGCCGAGCCGAGCATGTGCAGGCCCACGAGCAGCGCGGGCAGGCCCGTGAAGTACTGGACGTAGCCGACCGCGCCCTGGGCGAGCGTGATGGCGAGGAGGATCCACCCGGCGCGACGCACCTCCTGCGGCCCGCGGCGGACGCTCACGAGGTACGCGACGAGGACGGCGACGAAGACCCACACGGCCCACGCGTGGACCTTGCTCATGAGCGCCGGGTCGACGGCGAACCGGTACCCGACCTCCTCGTCACCGCTGTGCGGGCCCGCGCCCGTGACGATCACGCCGAGGACCACGACGACCGCGGTGAGCCCGTACAGCGCCCACGCGAGCGCGCGCGAGCGCGGCGCGACCGTCGGGACGGGCGGGCTGTCGCCCTCCCCGGAGCGGTGCAGCAGCAGCAGCGAGACGGACACGAGCGCTGCCGAGACCACGAAGTGGAGCGACACCCAGCCCGGGTGCAGGTGCAGCAGCACGATGACGCCGCCGATGACCGCCTGCGCGGCGACGCCGAGGAGCGGCACGGCGCCCAGGAGCCGGTAGGACAGGACGCGCGAGCGGTCGGTCCACACGAGCACGAGGGCCGCGATCGCGATGACGCTCAGCACCCCGGTGAGCGTGCGGTTCCCGTACTCGACGAACTGGTGGTACGTCGTCTCCGGGTGGAAGCGCGCCGCGAACTGCCCGGGCTCGCACTGCGGCCACGTGGAGCACCCGAGGCCCGAGCCGGTCAGCCGGACCGCGCCGCCGGTGACGATGATGCCGATCTGCGCCACGAGGTTGGCGACGAGCACCGGCCGGGTCCAGCGGCGCAGCGGCGCGAGCCGGTCCGGTCGGGCGACGCCGTCGCCGGCGGGGCGGTCGGTCGTGCCGGGGTCGAGCGCGGGGGGCGGGGTGCTCACGGTCCCACGGTATCGGGACGCGCGCGCAGCCCCGGAATCCTGCGGGTGTGAGATGTGCCCTGGGAGAGTCAGGTCCAGCGGAAGAGCTTGCCCGCGCCCCAGCCGAGCGCGGCGGTCCAGCCCAGCAGCACGACGACCGAGAACGGCGGGACGGAGCCGTCGAGCAGGGCGCCGCGCATCGCCTCGCCGAGCGCGCCCGACGGCAGCAATAGGGCGACGTGCGCGAGCGGTCCGGGCAGCTGGTCCGCCGGGACGAGCACGCCGCCGCCGACCGTGAGGAGCACGAGCACGAGGTTGGCGACCGCGAGCACGCCCTCGGCGCGCAGCGTGCCGGCGAGCAGCATCGCGAGCGACGTGAACGCCGCCGTGCCGAGCAGGACGGCGAGGAGCGCGGCCGGGATCCCCGCGACGTCGGGCTGCCAGCCGAGGGCGAGCGCGACGGCGGTGATGACGACGACCTGCACGACCTCGACCGCGAGCACGCCCAGCACCTTGCCCGCGAGCAGGCCGCCCCGGCCGAGGGGGGTCGTCGACATGAGGCGCAGCACGCCGTTGCGGCGGTCGAACGCGGTCGCGATGGCCTGGGACGTGAACGCCGTCGACATCACGGCGAGCGCGAGCACGCCCGGCGTCACGAAGTCGACGCGCGACGCACCGCCCGTGTCGAGGTCGACGAAGGACGTGAGCACGAGGCCGAGCAGGAGCATGACGGGCAGGATGATCGTCACGAGCAGCTGCTCGCCGTTGCGCAGGATCATCCGGGTCTCGAACGCCGTCTGGGCGGCGACGCGGCGCCACGCGGGCGCGGCGAGCTCGGTCCCGGCCGGTCCCCGGGCCGCGGCGGCGGCCGACGGCGTCTCGTTGGAGGTCATCGCAGGTGCCGTCCCGTGAGGTCGAGGAACACGTCCTCGAGCGTGCGGCGGCCCACCGTGACGCGCGACGCGAGGACGCCGCGCGCGGCGAGCCACGTCGTCAGCGCGACGAGCGTCGCCGGGTCGGCGGGGCCGGTGAGGGTGTACGAGCCGGGCTGCGGCTCGGCGACGGTCCACGACCCGGGGCCGGGGGCGCCGTCGGCCGCGGCGAGCGCGTCGCGCAGCCCGCCGAGGTCCAGGCCCGCCGTCGCCTCGACGCGGACCGTGCGGTCCGTCTCGCCGTCGGCACCGGACTCGAGCAGGTCCCGCGTCGCGCCCGCCGCGATCACCTTCCCGTGGTCGACGACGTACACCCGGTCCGCGAGGTCCTCCGCCTCGTCCATGAGGTGCGTCGTGAGGACGATCCCCACGCCCTCGGCGCGCAGCTCGCGCACGAGCTCCCACACCGCGTGGCGGCTCTGCGGGTCCATGCCCGCGCTCGGCTCGTCGAGGAAGACGACCTCGGGCCGCCCGACGATCGCCGCGGCGAGCGCGAGGCGCTGCCGCTGGCCGCCGGACAGGCGCCGGACGGTGGTGCGGGCGAAGCTCTCCAGCCCGAGGCGCTCGGTGAGCTCGCCGACGTCGCGCGGGCGGGCGTACATCGACGCGACGTGCCGCAGCATCTCCAGCGCGCGCACGCCCGTCGGCAGCCCACCGTCCTGGAGCATGACGCCCACGCGGGGGCGCAGCTCGCGCGCGTCGGTCAGCGGGTGCAGCCCGAGCACCTCGACGCGTCCGGCGTCGGGGGAGCGCAGGCCCTCGCAGCACTCGACGGTCGTCGTCTTGCCGGCGCCGTTGGGGCCGAGCACCGCGGTGATCGCGCCGCGCTCGGCGGTGAGGGACACGCCGTCGACGACGGCACGACCGTCGTAGCGCTTGACGAGGTCGTGCACGAGCACGGCGGGGGCGGGCACCCGGCCGATTCTAGGCGGAGCGCGCGCGCCCGCCGACCCGCGCCCGCCCAGGTCGCGCGGGGTGTCGCGTACGCCACATCCGCCGTGTCAGGGCCCCGTCTGAGGGTCGCCTTGCTTGCGCCGGAACAATTAGGGAACAACCATGTTGTCTATATCGAGGGCGCTGCGCGCGCAGGCGTGCCCCCGACCGACCACGGAGGTGAGCATGGGAGCAGGAGCCGTCCGACCGGACGCGCTGCGTACCGTCGCCCCCTCCGGCGCGCCCGCTGCCGACGTCGACCGGCGCACGCGCGAGCGCGTGCTCGAGCTCGTCGCGAGCGCGGGCCCCGTCAGCGCGGCCGACCTCGCCGCGACGCTAGGCCTCACGCCCGCCGCGGTGCGCCGCCACCTTGCCCTCCTCGAGGAGGACGACCTCGTCGCCGTGCACGACGCCGGGCACCCCACCGGGATGCGCGGCCGCCCCGCGCGGCGGTACGTGACGACGTCGGCCGGCCAGGGCGAGCTCAGCGGCACCTACGCCGACCTCGCCGCGCAGGCGCTGCGCTACCTGCGCGACGTCGCGGGACCGGGCGCCGTCGAGCGCTTCGCCCAGGACCGGCTGTCCGAGCTCGCCGACCGCTACGCGGACCGGCTCGACGCGCCGGACGTCGAGGGCCGCGCGGCCCAGCTCGCCGCCGCGCTCGCCGACGACGGCTACGCCGCGAGCGTGCGCCCCGTGCCGGGCACCTCCGCCGTCCAGCTGTGCCAGGGGCACTGCCCGGTGCAGCACGTCGCCGAGGAGTTCCCCCAGCTGTGCGAGGCGGAGGCCCAGGTCTTCGCCAAGCTGCTTGGCTCGCACGTGCAGCGCCTCGCGACCCTCGCGACGGGCGCGCACGCGTGCACCACGAACGTGCCGGTCGGGATCTCCGTCCCGGCCCCCGCACCGCGGGTGGCGCGAGCCGCCCTGGCCCACGACGTCCGGGCGCGGGGGCGCCCGTCGTCGGGCGAGACCTGACCCCGAGGGGCGCCCCGCCCCGCCCGTACGACCTCCCCCGAAGAACCTGTACCGACTGCCCCCGCCCGCAACGACGGACAGTGGAAGGACGACCATGAGCGCTCCCACCCAGGACGCCGCCGGCACGGCCCTGCCGACCGGTGAGAAGCAGACCGACGACGAGATCATCGCCTCGATCGGCGCCTACGAGTACGGCTGGCACGACTCCGACGAGGCGGGCCAGATCGCGCAGCGCGGCCTCAACGAGGACGTCGTGCGCAACATCTCCCGGCTCAAGAACGAGCCCGAGTGGATGCTGAACCAGCGCCTCAAGGCGCTGCGCCTGTTCGGCAAGAAGCCCATGCCGAGCTGGGGCTCCGACCTCACCGGCATCGACTTCGACAACATCAAGTACTTCGTGCGCTCCACGGAGAAGCAGGCCGCCGCGTGGGACGACCTGCCCGAGGACATCAAGGAGACGTACGACAAGCTCGGCATCCCCGAGGCGGAGAAGCAGCGCCTCGTCGCGGGCGTCGCCGCGCAGTACGAGTCCGAGGTGGTCTACCACCAGATCAACGAGGAGCTCGAGCGCCAGGGCGTCATCTTCCTCGACACGGACACCGCGCTGCGCGAGCACCCGGAGATCTTCCAGGAGTACTTCGGCACCGTCATCCCGTCGGGCGACAACAAGTTCGCCGCGCTCAACTCGGCCGTGTGGTCGGGCGGGTCGTTCGTCTACGTGCCGCCGGGCGTGCACGTCGAGATCCCGCTGCAGGCCTACTTCCGCATCAACACGGAGAACATGGGCCAGTTCGAGCGGACGCTGATCATCGCGGACGAGGGCTCGTACGTGCACTACGTCGAGGGCTGCACCGCGCCGATCTACTCGTCGGACTCGCTGCACTCCGCGGTCGTCGAGATCGTCGTGAAGAAGAACGCCCGCGTGCGCTACACGACGATCCAGAACTGGTCGAACAACGTCTACAACCTCGTGACCAAGCGGGCGACCGCGGCCGAGGGCGCGACGATGGAGTGGGTCGACGGCAACATCGGCTCCAAGGTCACCATGAAGTACCCGGCGATCTACCTGCTCGGCGAGCACGCGCGCGGTGAGACGCTGTCGATCGCGTTCGCGGGCGAGGGCCAGCACCAGGACGCCGGGGCCAAGATGGTCCACGCGGCGCCCCACACGTCGTCGTCGATCGTCTCGAAGTCGGTCGCGCGCGGCGGTGGCCGCACGTCCTACCGCGGTCTGGTCCAGGTGCTCGAGGGCGCCTCGCACTCGGCCTCGACGGTCCTGTGCGACGCGCTGCTCGTCGACCAGATCTCCCGGTCCGACACCTACCCGTACGTCGACGTCCGCGAGGACGACGTGTCCATGGGGCACGAGGCGACGGTCTCGCGGGTGAGCGAGGACCAGCTGTTCTACCTCATGTCCCGAGGCATGGAGGAGACCGAGGCGATGGCCATGATCGTGCGCGGGTTCGTCGAGCCCATCGCGCGCGAGCTGCCCATGGAGTACGCGCTCGAGCTCAACCGCCTCATCGAGCTGCAGATGGAAGGGTCCGTCGGCTGATATGACCACCACCACCGTTCCCGAAGAGGCCGGTCTGACCACCGACCACTCGCGCGCGCAGGCCGACGGGGCGCACTCCCACGGCGTCGTCGTGCCCCAGGGCTCGCGCGCCGAGCGGCTCACGTCGTTCGACCTCGCCGACATCCCCGTGCCCTCCGGGCGCGAGGAGGAGTGGCGCTTCTCGCCCGTGGCGCGCCTCGCGCCCCTGTTCGACGACAAGATCGTCGGGCAGAGCGGCGGCGGCGACGTGCGCGTCACGGTCGTCGAGGCGCCCGAGGTCGAGGTCACGATCGTCGGCCGCGACGACGAGCGTCTCGGCACCGCCGGCAAGCCCGGCGACCGCACGGCCGTGACGGCGTGGAACGCCTTCGAGCAGGCCACGGTCGTCACGGTGCCGAAGGAGGCCGTCGCCTCCGACGTCACCTCGGTCCGCATCGAGGGCCACGGCCCCACGCCGACGGCGAGCCACGTCCTCGTGCGCGCCGAGCGGCACTCCGAGGCCGTCGTCGTGCTCGACCACGTGGGCGCCGCGACGCTCAACGAGACGGTCGAGATCGTCGTCGAGGACGGCGCGCACCTCACCGTCGTGTCGGTCCAGGACTGGGCCGACGGCGCCGTGCACGCGTCGTCGCACCGCGCGCGGATCGGGCGCGACGCGCGCCTCAAGCACGTGGTCGTCACGCTCGGCGGCGACGTCGTGCGCGTCACCCCGGACGCGGAGTTCACCGCCGAGGGCGGCGAGGTCGAGATGGTGGGCCTCTACTTCGCCGACGCGGACCAGCACCAGGAGCACCGCCTGTTCGTCGACCACGCCGTCCCGCGCTGCAAATCCCGCGTGACGTACAAGGGCGCGCTGCAGGGTGAGGGCGCGCACGCCGTGTGGGTCGGGGACGTGCTCATCCGGGCCGAGGCCGAGGGCACGGACACGTACGAGCTCAACCGCAACCTCGTCCTCACGGACGGCGCGCGCGCGGACTCCGTGCCGAACCTCGAGATCGAGACGGGCGAGATCGAGGGCGCGGGGCACGCGTCCGCGACCGGCCGCTTCGACGACGAGCAGCTCTTCTACCTGCAGGCTCGCGGCATCCCGGAGGTCGAGGCGCGCCGTCTCGTCGTCCGCGGCTTCTTCGCCGAGCTCATCCAGGAGATCGGCGTCGCGTCGGTCGAGGAGCGCCTGCTCGAGGCGATCGAGCGCGAGCTGAGCAAGTCCATGTCGATCATCGACGGGAGCGCCGAGCCCGCCGAGGCGACGGCGTGACCGCACAGCCCGCCTGCACGACGTCCGACCTCGGCCCGGAGGAGGCGCTCCGCGTCGAACTCCCGGCCGAGGACGGGCGCGTCGTCGAGGTCGCGGTCGTGCGCGACGGCGACGGCGGGTGGCACGCGATCTCCGACATCTGCTCGCACGGGGCCGTGTCCCTGTCCGACGGGGAGGTCGAGGGCTGCTTCGTCGAGTGCTGGCTGCACGGCTCGCAGTTCGACCTGCGGACCGGCATGCCGACCGCGCTGCCCGCGATGCGGCCCGTGCCGGTCTACCCGGTGACGGTCGACGGCGAGCAGGTGCTCGTCGACGTCGACCGTGTCGTCGCTCCCACCTGACCCGACCTCCTCTGACCCGGCGCGCCGCGCGCGCCCCCCAGCTCAAGAACCTCTTGGAGAACCACTGATGTCCACTCTCGAGATCCGCGACCTGCACGTCAGCGTCGAGACCAAGGAAGGGCCGAAGCCGATCCTGCGCGGCGTCGACCTGACGATCGCCAGCGGCGAGGTCCACGCCATCATGGGCCCGAACGGCTCGGGCAAGTCCACGCTCGCCTACTCGATCGCCGGCCACCCCAAGTACCAGGTCACCGGCGGTACCGTGACGCTCGACGGCGAGGACGTCCTCGCCATGAGCGTCGACGAGCGCGCCCGCGCGGGCCTGTTCCTCGCCATGCAGTACCCGGTCGAGGTCCCCGGCGTCTCCGTGTCCAACTTCCTGCGCACCGCGAAGACCGCGATCGACGGCGAGGCCCCCGCGCTGCGCCACTGGGTCAAGGACGTCAAGGGCGCCATGGAGCGACTGCGCATGGACGACTCGTTCGCCGAGCGCTCGGTCAACGAGGGCTTCTCCGGCGGTGAGAAGAAGCGCCACGAGATCCTCCAGATGGAGCTCCTCCAGCCGAAGTTCGCCGTCCTCGACGAGACCGACTCGGGTCTCGACGTCGACGCGCTGCGCATCGTCTCCGAGGGCGTGAACCGCGTCCACGGCGAGACCGACGCGGGCATCCTCCTCATCACGCACTACACGCGCATCCTGCGCTACATCAAGCCGGACTTCGTCCACGTCTTCGTCGACGGCAAGGTCGCGGAGGAGGGCGGCCCGGAGCTCGCCGAGCGCCTGGAGGAGGAGGGCTACGACCGTTACCTCTCCGGCGCGGTCGAGTCCGCCTCGGCCGCCTCGGCCTGAGCGCTCGCACCACCTCCGAGGAGACGACCATGACGACCACCGCGCACCCCGCAGGGCAGCACGCCGGTCCGGCGCGCCTGACCGACGTCGAGCTCGCCGCCGTGCGGGCGGACTTCCCGCTGCTCGAGCGCACCGTGCGCGGTGGTCGTCCGCTCGTCTACCTCGACTCCGCGGCGACGTCGCAGAAGCCGCAGGTCGTCCTCGACACCGAGGTCGACTTCTACGAGGAGCGCAACGCGGCCGTGCACCGCGGCGCGCACCAGCTCGCCGAGGAGGCGACCGAGGCGTTCGAGGACGCCCGGGACGACGTCGCGGCGTTCGTCGGTGCGCGCCCGGGCGAGATCGTCTGGACGTCCGGCGCGACGGCCGCGATCAACCTCGTCGCGTACGGGATCTCGAACGCGACGCTCGGCCGCGGGGGAGAGGCGGCCCGCCGCTTCGCGCTCGCGCCGGGCGACGAGATCGTCGTCACCGAGGCGGAGCACCACGCGAACATCGTCCCGTGGCAGGAGCTCGCGGCCCGCACCGGGGCCGTCCTGCGCTGGTTCGAGGTGGACGACGACGGCCGCGTGCGTGTCGAGGACGCGGCGACCGTCATCACCGAGCGCACCCGCGTCGTGGCCTTCACGCACGTGTCGAACGTGACCGGCGCGGTGACGCCGGTCGAGCCGATCGTGGCCCGGGCACGCGAGGTCGGGGCGCTCACGGTGCTCGACGCGTGCCAGTCCGTGCCGCACCTGCCGGTCGACCTGCCCGCGCTCGGCGTCGACTTCGCCGCGTTCTCGGCGCACAAGATGCTCGGGCCCACGGGCGTGGGCGTGCTGTACGGGCGGCGCGAGCTGCTCGAGGCGCTGCCGCCCGTGACGACCGGCGGGTCGATGATCGAGGTCGTCACGATGACCGAGTCGTCGTACATGGCGCCGCCGCAGCGGTTCGAGGCGGGCACGCAGCCCGTCGCGCAGGTCGTCGGGTTCGGCGCCGCCGCGAAGTACCTGCACGAGCTCGGCATGGACGGCGTCGCCGCGCACGAGCACGAGCTCGCCGCGGAGCTGCTGCGCATCGCGGAGATCCCCGGCGTGCGCATCATCGGCCCGCGCGAGCCGGAGGGCCGGCTCGCCGTCGTGTCGTTCGTCGTGGACGGCGTGCACGCGCACGACGTCGGCCAGGTGCTCGACGACGCGGGCATCGCCGTGCGCGTGGGTCACCACTGCGCCCAGCCCCTGCACCGCCGCTTCGGGATCGCCGCGACCGCGCGCGCGTCGGCGTCGGTGTACACCACGCGCGAGGACGTCGACGCGTTCCGGGAAGCATTGGCCGGGGTGCGCGCGTTCTTCTCGGTGGACTGAGAGAGGACCCGATGAGCTCGATCGAGCAGATGTACCAGCAGGTCATCCTGGACCACGCCAAGACCCCGCACGGTCGGGGCCTGGTCGAGGTGGCCGACGGCGCGGCCAGCGGCCAGTCGCACCAGGTGAACCCCACGTGCGGCGACGAGGTGACGCTGCGCGTCGAGCTCGCCGGCGACACGATCGACCGCGTGAGCTGGGAGGGGCAGGGCTGCAGCATCTCGCAGGCGTCCCTGTCCGTGCTCACCGACCTCGTGACGGGACGCCCCGCCGCGGAGGCCGAGCACCTCGGCGACGTGTTCCGCGAGCTCATGGGTTCGCGGGGCAAGGGCCTCGACGAGGCCGCGGAAGACGAGCTCGGTGACGCCACGGTGTTCACGGGCGTCTCGCGCTACCCTGCACGGATCAAGTGCGCCCTGCTCGGCTGGGCCGCGCTGCGCGACTCGCTCGTCACCTCGGGCGCCCTGAACCCGCTGGGCGACGCATCGACCGCAATGGCTTCCGACGCGGCGCTCGCCGCGCGGGGAACGACGGAGGAGAACCGATGACCACCGAGACCGGCGCGCCCGCCGAGGGCGCCACGCCGAGCCCGCCGAACGTCGCGGACGTCGAGGAGGCGATGCGCGACGTCATCGACCCCGAGCTCGGCATCAACGTCGTCGACCTCGGCCTCGTCTACGGCATCCAGATCGACCAGAACAACCACGCCGTCATCGACATGACGCTCACGTCCGCGGCGTGCCCGCTGACCGACGTCATCGAGGACCAGTCCGCGCAGGCGCTCGAAGGCCTCGTGGACGGCTTCCGCGTCAACTGGGTCTGGATGCCGCCGTGGGGCCCGGAGAAGATCACCGACGACGGCAAGGAGCAGCTCCGCGCGCTCGGCTTCAACGTCTGAGACCACCGCTGCGACCGACGCCGCGTCCCCGTCCGGGGGCGCGGCGTCGTGCTGTTCCCGGCAGGTCGTGCGGTGCCGGTCGTGCCTGCCCGCGGTTCGCCCCTTCCGGTACGTTGACGCGGATCGTCCTGAGTGTTGGGATATGTGCGCCCACACCACTTTTCGGAGGACGACGTGACACAGCAGGACCAGACCGGCGCGGGCGGTTCCCCGCGGCAGGTGCGCTATCGCGGCCGGCACCTCCCGATGGTGGCGGTGGTCATCGCGGCGACGATCGCCACCGCCCTGGCGTACAGCGGCATGGTCCTGTTCGGTCTCGAGGTGGCGCACATGTCGCCGCTCGAGGCGTACGGGCTCGCGGGCTTCCTCGAGATCAGCCTCGTCGCCGTGGCGCTCATGGCACGCAACGCCGCGCTAGAGGGGCGGCCCTACGGCGTGCTCCTCGCGCTCACGTGGGTGCTCTCGGGAACGTCGGGCCTGTTCGCCGCTCTCCACGAGATCGCCGTCCCGACGGCGAGCACCCCGTACATGGTGGTGTTCCGGTTCGTGCCGCCGCTGGTCGCCGCCCTCATGTGGCACCTCGCCCTCGTGGGGGAGCGGCACATGGTCACGGGCCACACGCTCGAGGAGCGCCGTCGTGAGCTGCGCGTCCACGGGTACGTGTCCGCCCTGGAGCAGTGGCGCGACGCGCGCGCCGACAGCGCTGGCTCGCCCGCGGACCTGCGCAAGGTCCGCGCCGCGCACGAGCGCCAGCGCGCCGCCCGTGATGCCGCGCTCAAGCTGCTGACGGTCGAGGACTTCGAGCGCCGCATGCAGGTCTGGGTCGACCGCCTGGAAGCCGCGGAGCGGCACGGCAACCGGCTCGACCTCATCGGAGCGAGCTCCGCGAAGCGCGGCACCGCGCGGGGCAGGGGCGGCGTCGCGGCGCCCGGGGCGCCCGCGCCCGCCGAGGCGCCCGCGGTCGTGGCTGTCGCGGCGGCAGTGTCCGCCGCGACGAGCGGCCCGGCTCCGCTCGCACCCCAGCCCGCGAGCGGTGACGAGTCCGATGCGGTCGAGGCTCTCCCCGCGGTCCAGCCGGCCGACGCCGTGACGCCCGACGCCGTGACGCCCGACGCCGTGACGCCCGACGCCGTGACGCCCGACGCCGGCGCGCCCGACGCCGACGTGCCCGACGACGTCGCGTCGGACGCCGCGCCGTCGTCCGACCTGCCGGTGCGCGAGGTGACCCGCGAGCTCCCCGCCGCCGAGACGGCTGCCGAGGTCCCCGAGGCGGAGACCGCGCAGGAGGCGCGCGCCGCAGAGCCTGCGTTCGAGGCCCTGCCGGACCTCGAGGCGCGGGTGAAGGAGATCTTCGGGCGCACGCGGCCGCTCCCGTGGGAGCAGCCCGTCCCCGAGGAGGCGGAGACGTCGTCGGCCCCCGAGCCCCCGGCCGTGACGGGCCACACGCGCCGCGTGGAGGTCTTCGACCTCCCGCGGCCGCAGGACGTGGAGGCGACGAGGGCGGACGACGTCGAGGCGACGCTCGGCGAGGACCCGACCGCCGAGCGCGACCGGCGCATTGTCGAGCTCGCGCGCGAGGGCCTCAACCAGCGCGAGATCGCCCAGCGGGTCTCGGCGTCGCGGTCGACCGTGAGCCGCGTCGTGCGTCGCTACGAGGACCAGCTGGCCGACGAGGCCCGCGAGCTCGCGAACGCCTGAGCCCCCGCCGAACGATCGGCGCCACGACGCCGCGTCCCGTCCGGGGCGCGGCGTCGTGCCGTTCCCACCGCACGCATGGTCGGCGGGTGGCTTTCGCCGTGGGTACCGAGGACCTTGGTCCCCGGGGGCGGCTGTGGTCGGACCGCGTCGCCTAGGGTCGGGGCAGGCACCGGTCGCACCCCGGTCGGGGCCTCGACGCAGCCCCCGCCTCTCGAAAGTGCTCCCCGTGGCCTCCCTCTCTCAGCCCCCGTCCCCCGACGGCCCCCTGGACGGCGACCGGATCGTCGTCGTCGGCGCCGGCATGACGGCCCACCGCCTCGTCGCGGGCCTGCGCACGCGCGACCCCGAGGGCGCCTGGTCCGTCACCGTGATCGGTGACGAGCCGCACGAGCCGTACGACCGCGTGCACCTGTCCGAGTGGTTCGACGCCCGCGACGTGGACGCCCTCACCCTGGACCGCGCGGTGTGGGACGACCCGCGCGTCACGCTCGTCACCGGGGACGCGGTCGCGTCGCTCGACCGCACGGCGAGCGTCGTGACGACACGGTCGGGGCGCCAGGTCCACTACGACCGCGCGGTGCTCGCGACCGGCTCGTGGGCGTGGACGCCGCGCGCGGAGGGCACGGACCTGCCGGGACTGTTCACCTACCGCACGCTCGACGACGTCGAGCGGCTCGCCGAGTGGGTGCGCCTGCGCGAGCGGGCGCTGGGGCGGGCGGTGCGCGGCGTCGTCGTCGGCGGTGGCGTGCTGGGCCTCGAGGCGGCGGCGGCGCTCCAGCGGCTCGGCGCGGAGGCCACGGTCGTGGAGTTCGCCGACCGGCTCATGAGCGTCCAGCTCGACCAGGGCGGCGGCGAGATGCTGCGCCTGCTCATCGAGGACCTCGGCGTCACGGTCCGCACCGGTGCGGGCGCGCACCGGTTCCTGCCTGCGGGCGACGGGTCCGTGGGCTCGGTCGAGCTCACCGACGGCTCCGAGCTGGCGACGGACGTCGTCGTCTTCTCCGTGGGCATCCGTCCGCGCGACAGGGTGGCGCGCGAGGCGGGCCTGGCGATCGGCGAACGCGGCGGCGTCGTCGTCGGCGAGGCGTGCCAGACCTCCGACCCGGGCGTGTGGGCGATCGGCGAGTGCGCGTCGGTCGACGGCGCGTGCGCCGGCCTGGTCGCGCCCGGGAACGACATGGCCGACGTCGTCGTCGACCGCTTCCTCGGCGGCGAGCGCGTGCACCGGCGCACCGACGACGGCACCAAGCTCAAGGGCGTGGGCGTCGAGGCGGCGTCGTTCGGCGACGTCAACGCGGTGAGCGCGGGCGCGCTCGAGGTCTCGTTCGTCGACCCGATCCACCGCCGGTACCGCAAGCTCGTGCTCTCGGACGACGCGACGACGCTGCTGGGCGGCGTGTTCGTCGGCGACATCGAGCTCTACTCGGCGCTGCGTCCGCTCCTGGGCCGTCCGCTCGGCGCCGACCCCGCGGCGGTGATCGCGCCCGACGGCGAGGGCCTGGCCGAGACCGAGCTGCCCGACGAGGCCGTCGTGTGCTCGTGCAACAACGTCGACGCCGGGACGGTCCGGGCTGCGGTGACCGAGCACGGTTGCCGGACGATCGGGCAGGTCAAGGACTGCACGACGGCGGGCACGGTGTGCGGGTCGTGCGTCCCGGCGCTCACCAAGCTGCTGAACGGCGAGCTGTCCCGGGCGGGCGTCACCGTCTCGGACGCGCTGTGCGAGCACTTCGCGATGTCCCGGGCGACCCTGTACCGGATCGTGCGGGAAGAAGGGCTGCGCACGTTCTCCGAGATCGTCGCGGCGCACGGGACGGGCCGCGGCTGCGCGGTCTGCCGCCCGACCGTCGCGTCGATCCTCTCGACGCTGCGCCGCGGGCACGTCCTCGAGGGCGAGCAGGCCGCGCTCCAGGACACCAACGACCACGTCATGGCGAACCTGCAGAAGAACGGCACCTACTCGGTGATCCCGCGGATGCCCGGGGGCGAGGTGCGTGCGGACCAGCTCCTGGAGTTCGCGAAGGTCGCCGACGAGTTCGGGCTCTACGTGCGCGTGACCGGAGGACAGCGGCTGGCGATGTTCGGCGCGCGCCTCGACCAGCTCCCGGAGATCTGGCGGCGCCTGACGGCCGTGGGGTTCGAGTCCGGGCACGCGTACGGGAAGTCGCTGCGCACCGTGAAGACGTGCGTCGGGCGTACGTGGTGCCGGTTCGGCGTGCAGGACTCGTCGGCCATGGCGGTGCGGCTCGAGCTGCGCTACCGCGGTCTGCGCTCGCCGCACAAGATCAAGTTCGGCGTCTCCGGGTGCGCGCGCGAGTGCGCCGAGGCTCGTGGCAAGGACGTCGGCATCATCGCGACCCACAAGGGGTGGAACCTCTACGTCGGCGGGAACGGCGGAGCCCAGCCGGCCCACGCCCAGCTCCTCGCCGAGGACCTCGACGACGAGACCCTGGTCCGCTACGTCGACCGGTTCCTCATGCTCTACGTCCAGGAGGCCGACCGTCTCCAGCGCACGGCGCCCTGGGTCGCGGAGCGCGCGGGCGGGCTCGAGGAGCTGCGCCGCGTCGTCGTCGAGGACTCGCTCGGGATCGCCGAGGAGCTCGAGGCGGCGATGGCCGAGCACGTGCGCGACTACGAGGACGAGTGGAGCGCGACGCTCGCGGACCCGGCGAAGCTGCGCAAGTTCACTCCGTTCGTCAACGCGCCGGAGGCGGTCGACGGCGACCTCGCGTTCGTCCCCGAACGCGGGCAGGTCCGTCCCGCCGACGAGACCGACGCCGTCGCCTACCCGGACCCCCGCGCAGCGCGCGACGTCGCGCTCGTCGCCGCCCGCACCGAGCTGGAGGACGCCCGATGAGCACGTTCGTCGACATCTGCGCGCTCGACGACCTCGAGCCCGAGCGCGGGGTCGGGGCCCTCCTGGGCGGGACCCAGATCGCCGTCTTCCGGCTCGCCGACGGCACCGTACGCGCCGTCCAGCAGCGGGACCCGTACTCCGGCGCCAACGTCATGTCGCGCGGCCTCGTCGGCACGCACCGCGTCACGCTCGACGACGGCACGGAGCGCGACGTCGACACCGTGACCACCCCGATGCTCAAGCAGGTCTGGGACGTCGACACCGGCGAGGTGCTCGACGCCGGGGGCAAGGACCGCAGGCCGCTGGCGGTCTTCGCGGCCGAGGTGCGCGACGGGCGCGTCCTCGTCGCGGACGTCGCGACCTCGACACCGGGGACGGCGGGGCGCGCGACGACGTGAGCGGCAGGGCCGTCGTCGGCTGAGGCCCTACTGGCCGGTCCTGCCGTCGATCCGCTCGCGCAGGAGGTCGGCGTGCCCACAGTGCCGGGCGTACTCCTCGATCCGGTGGACCAGGACCTCGCGGACCGCGACCCGGTCCGCGCCGAGCCTCTCCCCGAGGTCCGGGTGCCGCGCCAGCACCGCGTCGGTCGCGGCCTGCTCGCGCGCCAGGTTCGCGTACGCCTCGTCGACCACGCGCCGGTCGGCGACCGCGCCGTCGAAGTCCGCGTCGTGCCCGCCGTACAGCGCTGGCTCGCCGTCGTCGTCGGAGACCCACCCCCGCCACTCCCGCTCCACCTCCGCGAGATGACGGACGAGGCCGAGCAACGACATCGTCGACGGCGGCACGGAGCGTCGTGCGAGCTGCTCGGGGTCGAGGCCCTCGCACTTCATGAGCAGCGTCGTCCGGTAGCTCGCCGTGTAGTCGAGCAGCGTCGCGAGCTCGCCGTCCGGGCTCACGCCGTCGGTGTTGCGCGGGTCCTCGTCCGGGTCCACCCACATGTCCGGGTAGACGGCTGCGCGGGTCCACCGCACGGGCTCGGTCATCGCCCCATGCTCGCGCGCACCGGGGTGCCCCACAAGGTCATTCGCCACGGTCCCAGGCGCTAGGATCGGCCACCGCCGGCAAGGATGCCGGTGCACGACCGAAGGAGTCTCCTCGCCCATGTTCGTCGCGTGGGGCGTGCTCGCCCTGCTCACTCTCGTCCACCTCGCTGCCCACCTCCTGGGCGCCGAGACGCTCGCCGACGCGTCGCAGTGGTTCCTCATGCCGGTCCTGGCGGGGTGCCTCTGGCTCGCCACACGGCGCCACACCGCCGACGACCCGGGCCGGCGCTCGCAGCTCGTCCGGCTCACGCTCGTCGCGCTGGGCTTCTCGTGGCTCGGCGACACCGCACCCGACCTCGCCGACGGTGACACCGCCTTCCTGGTCATGGTCGGGTTCTTCCTCTGCGCCCAGGTCGTGTACACGATCGCGTTCTGGCCCTACCGCGCGGGCTCCGTCCTGCGCCGCCCGCTCGCGCTCGTGCCGTACGGCCTCGCGTTGCTCGCCCTCGTCGTCGCGTGCGCGCCCGACGCCGGGTCGCTGCTCGTCCCCGTCGTCGTCTACGGGGTGTGCCTCGTGACGATGGCCGTGGTCGCGACGGGCGTCGACCGGCTCGCCGCGGTCGGCGGTGCGGTCTTCCTCCTGTCCGACGCGCTCATCGCGCTGAACGCCTTCGCCCCGTGGTACGACCTGCCCGGGCACGGCTTCTGGGTCATGCTCACCTACGTCGTCGGCCAGGTGCTGCTCGTGCTCGGCGTGCTGCGTCGTGAGCGCGGGCTACCGGTCGTCGACGCGGAAGGTGACCGCGCGCGGGTGTCGACCTGACGCTCGCGCACGGAGACCCCTCGGGCGACGTCGTCCTCGGCAGGTCCGCGACGCGGGGGCGCGCAGGCGCACGAGGGTCGCCGTGCCCGGCGAGGAGTCCTGCCCCGGCAGGCTCGGGCGGCACAGGGCTAGGCGCCGCCCGCGGCCGTGCGCTCGTCGTCGACGTGCACCATGACGAGCGCGACGTCGTCCTGCGAGCCGAGCGGCACGAGCTCGGCGAGGAGGGCGCCGAGGAGCGCGTCGGGCGGCACAGCGCCGAGCGCCTCTACGCGGCCCGGCAGCTCGTCGAGCACGTCCCGCAGCGACCGGTCCCGGCGCTCGACGAGCCCGTCGGTGTAGAGCAGGAGCGTGTCGCCCGGGTCGAGCGACGTCTCGTGCTCGGCGCGCGGGCCGCCCAGCCCGACGCCGAGCATCGCCGAGGGGCGCGCGGTGAGCAGGTGCGCGGTCCCGTCGGCGCGACGCACGACGGGCGGGACGTGCCCGGCGCTCGCCCAGCACACGGCGCGCCGCCCCGTCAGGCCGGGGGTGCCGATGCGTGCGACGGCGACGGTGGACAGCGCCTGCAGCCCGAGACCCTCCGCGGTGCGCTCGGCGGCGTCGAGCGCCTCGGCAGGACCGGCGTCCGTCGCGAACGCGACCGAGCGCAGCACCCCGCGCAGGTGGCCCATGTGAGCCGCGGCGGCGACGTCGTGCCCGGTGACGTCGCCGACCACGACCGTCGTCTCGCCGTCGGGGTGCACGAACGCGTCGTACCAGTCGCCGCCGACGTGGACCTCCGGCACCGCCGGCCGGTACCGCACGTCGATGGTCAGGCCGGGGATGCGCGGGGGAGGCGTGAGCACGGAGTCCTGGAGGGCCAGCGACGCGCTGCGCTCGCGCGTGATCACGTCCGCGTACCGGTCGACGGACGACCCGAGCAGCAGGGCCTGGTCGACGACCGAGAGCGCGGTGGGGTCCGCAGGGCCGGCCGGGGGCTCGGGCGCCGTCGTCCCGCCGGCCTGCACGACGGACGTCACGTCCTCCGCGCGGTGGACGACGGCCGTGACCCGGCCCGCGGCGTCGAGCACGGGGAGGTTCGTCGTGATCCACCAGCGCTCGGCCCACCCGCCGTCAGGACCGCGCAGGTCGTACCGGTGCGGTCCGATCATCTCGAGACGTCCCGTCCGCGCGACGCGCTCGAGCGACAGCACGACCCGGTCGACGGCGCTCCCGTCCGGCCCGTGGACGGGGAAGACATCGAGGTAGTGGCGCCCGACGACGGCGCTCGCGGGCGCGCCGATGGTGCGCAGGAGGGACTCGTTGGCATCGAGGATGGTCAGGTCGGGCGAGAGGACCGCCTTGGGCGCCGTGAGGACCGAGAAGACGGCGTGGTAGTCGACGGGGCCGGCGGCCCCGTCCACGTCCGAGGGCGTGCGGACGCCGCCCCCTTCGTTCTCTGCCACACATCGAGCCTGCCCCGATCCCGCGCACTCGCAAGGGCGGGCGCGCGCGGAGCGACCCGCCCGGCGCACGACGACGACCGGGCGGGAGGACCGAGCGCTACCCGACGGCCGTCACCGGGGACGCGAGCGGCGTGCCCGACCCGTCGCGGCGCTGGTCGACCGGCGGCAGGTCGACCGACTGCCCGCCCGACCCCGTCGCCCGCGCCGGACCCTGCCCGACCCACGCGAGGATGAGCGCGTCCTCGCCCTTGAGGAACCGGTGCGCGCGGACGCCGCCGGTCCCGCGGCCCTTGCCGGGGTAGAGCTCGTACGGGGTCACCTTGCCGGCGCCGGTCTGGGTCCCGGGGAGCGCGTCGGACGACCCGGCCACGGTGACGACGACGCCGAGGTCGCGCACGTCGGCCGGGACGACGCCGAAGAACGCGACCCGCTGGCCGTCGGCGAGCCGGATGCCGGCCATGCCGCCCGCCGGGCGGCCCTGGGGCCGCACCGCGGACGCGTCGAAGTGCAGCAGGGACGCGTCGCTGGAGACGAAGACGAGCTCGTCGGCGTCCGTCGCGGGCGCCGCGCCCACGACGGTGTCGCCGTCCTTGAGCCCGATGACCTCCCACTCGTCGCGGTTGCCCGGCACGTCGCCCGGCGTGACGCGCTTGACGACGCCCTGCGCGGTGCCGAGCGCGAGCGGGGGAGCGTCGGGGTCGAGCGACGCGATGGTCACCGCCTCCTCGCCCGGCTCGAGCGCGACGACCTCGCTGAGCGGGACGCCGCCGGACAGGCTCGGCGCGTTGTCCGTCGGCGGGAGGGCGGGCAGGTCGAGCACGGACACGCGCAGCATGCGGCCCCGGCTCGTGACGAGGCCGACCTCGCCGCGCGCGGTCGTGCGGACGGCGGCGCGCAGCACGTCGTGCGCGGCGCGCGGCCCCGAGCGCGCGGGCTCCGTCTCGTCGCTCGTGCGCGCGAGGAGCCCGGTCGCGGAGAACAACGCCCAGCACGTGGTGTCGGCGACCTCGAGCGGGACCGCCGCGGTCGTCGTCGGTGCCGCGCCCGCGGACTCCAGCAGGATCGTGCGGCGCGGGGTGCCGTACGTCTTCGCGACGTCGGCCATCTCGCCCGACACCACGGCGCGCAGCCGTGCGTCGCTGCCGAGGATCTCCTGGAGCTCCTCGATCTCGCGGCGCAGCGTCTCCTGCTCCTTCTCGAGCTCGATGCGCGAGAACTTGGTGAGGCGACGCAGCTGGAGCTCGAGGATGTACTCCGCCTGCGGCTCGGACAGGTCGAACACCGTCTGGAGGCGCCCGCGGGCGGTCGCCGTGTCGTCGGACGAGCGGATCACCTGGATCACCTCGTCGATGTCGACGATCGCGATGAGAAGGCCGTCCACGAGGTGCAGGCGCTCGGACCGCTTGCGCAGGCGGTAGGCCGAGCGACGGCGCACCACGTCGATCCGGTGGTTCACCCAGACCGTGAGCATCTCGCGCAGGCCGAGCGTGCGCGGCTGGCCGTCGACGAGCGCGACGTTGTTCATGCCGAACGAGTCCTCGAGCGGCGTGAACTTGTAGAGCTGCTCCAGCACCGCCTCGGGGTTGAAGCCCGTCTTCACCTCGACGACGATGCGCAGCCCGTGCTCGCGGTCCGTGAGGTCGGTCGCGGCCGTGATCCCCTGGATCTTCTTCGTCTTGACGCCCTCGGCGATCTTCTCGATCACCTTCTCCGGGCCGACGAGGTAGGGCAGCTCGGTGATGACGATGCCCTTGCGGCGCGGCGTGAGGTTCTCGACGCGTGCCGTGGCGCGTGTGCGGAAGGTCCCGCGGCCCGTGCGGTAGGCGTCGCGGACGCCGTCGAGACCGACGATCTTGCCGCCCGTGGGCAGGTCCGGGCCGGGCACGAACCGCATGAGCGACTCGAGGTCGGCGTCCGGGTGCGCGACGAGGTGGCGTGCCGCGGCGACGACCTCGACGAGGTTGTGCGGCGCCATGTTGGTCGCCATGCCGACCGCGATGCCCGACGCGCCGTTGACCAGCAGGTTGGGGATCGCGGCGGGCAGGACCTCGGGCTGCTGGAGCTTGTTGTCGTAGTTCGGCACGAAGTCGACGACGTCCTCGTCGAGCCCCGCCGTCATCGCGAGCGACGGCGGCGCGAGACGCGCCTCGGTGTACCGGGAGGCCGCGGGGCCGTCGTCGAGCGTGCCGAAGTTGCCGTGCCCGTCGACCAGCGGCAGCCGGAGCGAGAAGTCTTGGGCGAGGCGCACGAGCGCGTCGTAGATCGCGGCGTCGCCGTGCGGGTGCAGCTTGCCCATGACCTCGCCGACGACGCGCGCCGACTTCACGTGGGCGCGGTCGGGGCGCAGCCCCATGTCGGCCATCATGTAGAGGATGCGGCGCTGGACGGGCTTGAGGCCGTCCCGCGCGTCGGGCAGGGCGCGCGAGTAGATGACGGAGTAGGCGTACTCGAGGAACGACGTCTCCATCTCCGCCTGGACGTCGACGTCGACGATCTTCTCGTTCACCTCGGCCGGGTCGATCGAGGGGGTCGAGGACTTGCGCGCCATGGGCCTGCGGGCTCCTGCCGTTCGGTGCGCCGCGGTGGCGCGGGGTCTGTGCCGTCGTGGCCGGTGCTGTGCCGGCCGGGGTGCTGCGGTTGCGTGCCGCACGCGAGGGTACGCCACGGGTCCGACACGCGGCGCCACGGCGCCTGCCACGGCACGTGCCGGGACCGCCTGCCGGGACCATTGTCCTCCCGGCTCGGGCCGGGGTGGCGCAGGCGCACCGCGCGCGCGACCGCATAGCCTGGGGTCGTGGACGACGGCGCGCCGGGGCGGGACCCGGACCGGTACCCGGTGGAGTGGGAGGCCGACGTCGTGCTGCGCGACGGGACCACCACGCACGTGCGCCCCATCCGCCCCGAGGACGCCGACGCGCTCCAGCGCTTCCACGTCGGCCAGTCCGAGCGATCCACCTACCTGCGGTTCTTCGCGCCCATGGAGCGGCTGTCCGAGCGCGACCTCGAGCGCTTCACGCGCGTCGACCACGTGGACCGCGTCGCGCTCGTCGCGGTGCGCCCGCGCGACGGCGCCCCCGGGGACGGCGGCGAGGACATCATCGGCGTCGCGCGGTTCGACCGCACCGGCCCCGCCGAGGCGGAGGTCGCCTTCAACATCGCCGACTCTGCGCAGGGCCGGGGCCTGGGCTCCGTGCTGCTGGAGCACGTCGCCGCGGCGGCGCGCGAGCGCGGCGTGCGCCGCTTCACGGCCGAGGTGCTGCCCCAGAACGGCAAGATGCTCGCGGTGTTCCGGGAGGCGGGGTACGACGTGCGCCAGCAGATGGACGACGGCTTCGTCCAGGTCAGCGTCGACCTCGACCCCACGGAGCGGTCCCGGGCCGTCATGGCCGACCGCGAGCACCGCGCGGAGGCCCGGAGCATGCAGGGGCTGCTGGGCGCCACGAGTGTCGTGCTCGTCGGCCCCGACGCCCCGGCCGACGCGGGCGCGGAGCACGACGGCGAGGCCCTCGACCGCCTGCTCGCGCAGCGCGCGCTCGCCGCGCTCGAGCGCAGCGACGTGACGGTCCACGTCGTGGGGGCCGCGCGCGGCCCGGGGGAGGAGCGGTGGTCCGCGACCCTCGCCGACGTGCCCGGTCCCGTCGACCTCGCCGTCGTCGCGCTGCCCCCGCCCGCGGCGATCGACGCCGTCCGCCGGCTCGCGCGCCTCGAGGTGCGCGGGGTCGTCGTGCTGTCGGCCGGCTTCGCCGAGACGGGTCCGGACGGGCTCGCGCTGCAGCGCGAGCTCCTGCGCGTCGCGCACACGGCGGGCCTGCGCGTCGTCGGGCCGGCGAGCTACGGGCTGCTGCGCACAAGCGACGCGCCCGACCGCCCGGCGCTCGCCGCGACCCTCGCCCACGACCTGCCGGCCCCCGGCGTGGTGGGCCTGTTCAGCCAGTCCGCGCCCATGGCCGTGACGCTCCTCGCGACGACGGCGCGGCGCGGCCTGGGCGTGTCGTCGTTCCTGTCCGCCGGGCACCGCGCGGACGTCTCGGGCAACGACCTCATGCAGTACTGGCAGGACGACGCCACGACGCAGGTGGTGTGCCTCTACCTCGAGTCCATCGGCAACCCGCGCAAGTTCTCGCGCATCGCGCGCCGCCTCGCGTCGGTCAAGCCGGTCGTCGTGGTGACGGCCGGGCGCTCGGGGCACGTCGTGCCGCCGGGGCACGCGGTCCGCTCGACGCGCGCGCCGCGGCGGACGCTCGAGGAGATGCTGCGGCAGTCCGGCGTCGTCCGGGCCGAGAACACGCACCACATGATCGACATCGCCCAGCTCCTCGCGCACCAGCCGCTCCCGGCAGGGCGCCGCGTCGGCATCCTCGCGAGCTCCGCGTCGCTCGCCGCGCTCGTCGCCGAGGCGTCGTCCTCGGCGGGCCTCGTCGTGGCGCGCTCGGACTTCCTGCCCGAGGACGCGTCCGCCGACGAGCTCGCCGCCACGGTCGACGCGCTCTACGCGCCCGACGCGTGCGACGTCGTCGTCGTGGTGCAGGTCCCGGTCGTCGGGCCCCGGCGCGCGGACGTCTCGCGCGCCGTCGCGGACGCGGCGGCCCGCACGGGCCGCACGACCGTGGCGAGCATGCTCGGCCTGCACGGCCTCACCGACGAGCTCTCGGCCCCGGCCCCGGGGGCGCAGAGCGGGGCGGCCCCCGTGCGCGTCCCCGCCTACTCGACGCCGGAGGACGCCGTCGCCGCGCTCGGCGCGGTCGTGCGCTACGCGCGGTGGCGCGAGGCCGACCACGGCACGCCCGTGCGGCCGGCCGGCGTCGACCCGGTGCGGGCGCGCGCGCTCGTCGAGGAGGCGCTCGCCGGTCAGGACGCCGTCGACCTCGACCCGACGACGACGGCGGAGCTGCTCGCGTGCTACGGCGTGCGGGTCTGGCCCGCGCGCCGGGTGCGGACCGCCGACGAGGCGGTCGAGGCGGCGCGCGAGGTCGGCTGGCCCGTGGTGCTCAAGAGCACCGCGGCAGGCCTGCGGCACCGGGCCGACCTCGGCGGCGTGCGGCTGGACATCGCGGACGAGACCGAGC
Organism: Cellulosimicrobium funkei; assembly: GCF_004519295.1. Taxonomy (GTDB): domain Bacteria; phylum Actinomycetota; class Actinomycetes; order Actinomycetales; family Cellulomonadaceae; genus Cellulosimicrobium; species Cellulosimicrobium funkei. Next base: position 578,985 of record NZ_SOZH01000003.1, on the reverse strand, counting down.
TGCGCACGGACTTCGCGCAGATGCGCGAGGCGCTCGCGGCCGTGCTGCCGGGCGCCGCGGACGAGCCGTTCGAGGTCCAGGCGATGGCCGACGCCGGGGTCGCGTGCGTGGTCCGCTCGACCGAGGACCAGCTCTTCGGCCCCGTCGTCTCGTTCGGGCTCGCGGGCGACGCCGTCGACCTCCTCGGCGACGTCGCGTACGGCGTGCCGCCCCTGACCGACGTCGACGTCGCCGCGATGGTCCGCTCGGTGCGGGCCGCGCCGCGCCTGTTCGGCTACATGGGCACGCACGTGGTGGCCACGGCCGCGCTCGAGGACGTCCTGGCGCGCGTGTCCGTGCTCGCGGACGACCTGCCCGAGGTCCGCAGCCTCGAGCTGTACCCCGTCGTCGTCTCGGAGCACGGGGCAGCGGTCCTCAGCGCGCGCGTCACGCTCGCCGACGCCCAGCGGGCCGACGCGCTCCGGCGGGCCCTGCCGGGCTGACGGGCCGGCCGCGACCCGCCCGGGCCCCCGACGGCGGGTGGCCCCGGCCCGGCGCCGGATGGGACAATGCGCGGGTGCCCTCTGCTACCTCCAACGCCTGGACCGACCTGACGACCCAGCTCCACCGCGCCGGCTACTACCCGGAGCTCGTCGCGGACGTCCTCGACCTCGCGGTCGCGGGGGAGGAGATCGTCTCGCACCTCGTGCTCCCCGAGACGACGTTCGACGCGACCGAGGTGCGCCGCCACCTCACGGTGCTCGTCCTCACGCCCACGCGGCTCGTCACGGCGCACGTCGACGACCACCCGGCGGACAGCGAGAACCCGTCGGCCTCCGCCGCCGCCACGACCGAGGCGGTGCCCCTGTCCGAGGTGCGGTCCGTCTCGCTCACGCACGTCGTGGCGGAGCCGCACGAGCACCGTGCGGGCGCCGCGCCGCTCGAGGTCACGCTCGCGCTCGGCTGGGGCGCGGTCTCGCGCGTCGACCTCGAGCCCGCCGGCTGCCCCGACCCCGCGTGCGACGCCGACCACGGGCTCACCGGCCAGATCACGCCCGACGACGTCGTCGTCCGCGTGAGCGCCGAGGCGGAGGGCCGCGACGCCGTCCGGGCCGCGGTGGACTTCGCGCGGGCGCTGTCGCGCTCGACCACCCGGCACAGCGCCCGGTGAGCGAGGCACCCGCGGACGCGCCGGCTCCGGTCGCCGACCCGGCGCTCCCTCCGGGCCTCGTCGCGCCGGAGTACGGGACACGCGGTCTCGCGGCGGTCCTGCCCGCCGCCGCGGGCGCGCTCGGCGTCGGCCTGACCACGGCCACGGGGCTCGCGAGCGAGACGGCGCGCGGCGCGCTCGACCTGCCGCGCGCCGAGCGCGTGTGCGTCGTGCTGGTCGACGGCCTCGGCCACCTCAACCTCGCCGAGCGCGCGGGGCACGCCCCGTTCCTGCGCTCGCTCCTGCCCGACGCCCGGCCCCTCACCTCGACGTTCCCCAGCACGACCGCCGCCGCGATCGGCGCGTTCGGCACGGGCACCGCGCCGGGCCGCACGGGCATGCTCGGGTACACGCAGCGCAACCCGGTGACGCGCGGCCTCGCCAACATGGTGTCGTGGGAGGGCGCGCCCGCGCCCGCCGAGCTCCAGCGCGAGGAGCCGGTGCTCGCGCGCCTGGCCGGGGCGGGCGTCGCGGTGACCTCCACCGGCCCCGCCCGGTTCGCCGGGTCGGGCATGACGGTCGCCGCGCTGCGGGGCGGCACGTACGCGTCCGCCGAGCCGCTGGCGGGGCGCGTCGACGCGGCCGTCCGCGCGCTGTCCCGGCCCGGTCTCGTCTACCTCTACTGGGGCGAGGTGGACAAGGCGGGCCACCACCACGGCAGCGCGTCGTGGCAGTGGGGCGACGAGCTCGAGGCGCTCGACCGCGAGCTCGCGCGCCTCGTGCGGTCGGTGCCGCGCGGCACGCTCGTGCTCGTCACCGCGGACCACGGCATGGTCGACGTCGACCCGGCGCTGCGCCGCGACGTCGCGACCGACCCCGCGCTCGCCCGCGGCGTCGAGCTCGTCGGCGGCGAGCCGCGCGCCGTCCACGTGTACACCGAGCCCGGCCAGACGGCGGCCGTCGCCGCGCGCTGGCGCGACGTCCTCGGCGACGACGCGCTCGTGCTGGAGCGGGACGAGGTGCTGGCCCGCGGCTTCCTCGGGCCCGACCCCCGGCCCGAGGCCGTCGCCTCCGCCGGCGACGTGGTGGTCGCGCTGCGGGGGCGGGCGACCGTCGTCGACTCGCGCACCCAGACGCCCGCGTCGCTCACGCTCGTGGGCGTGCACGGCTCGCTCACCGAGCGCGAGATGCGCGTGCCGCTGCTCGTCGCGGCCACCTGACCCGACCGCGTCCCGTCGCGCCGGAGCCACCCGGCGCGGACGCACCGACCGACCTCGCGGAGGACCGCCGATGGCAGAGCTCGTCTTCTTCTCCGGGACCATGGACTGCGGAAAGTCCACCCTGGCGCTCCAGCTCGACCACAACCACGCCGCGCGCGGCCGCCGCGGGCTGATCTTCTCGCGCGACGACCGCGCCGGGTCCGACCGCCTCTCCTCGCGCCTCGGGCTCGAGGTCGTCGCGCGCGAGGTCCACGACGACACCGACTTCTGGACGCTCGTCACCGCCGAGCCGGTGCCCGTGGACTACCTGGTGTGCGACGAGGCGCAGTTCTACTCCCCGACGCAGGTCGAGCAGCTCGCGCGCCTCGTCGACGAGACGGAGATCGACGTCTTCGCGTTCGGCATCACCGCCGACTTCCGCACGCGCCTGTTCCCGGGCTCCGCACGCCTCATCGAGCTCGCGGACCGGGTCGAGGTCCTCCAGGTCGAGTCGCTGTGCTGGTGCGGACGCCGCGCCACGCACAACGCGCGCACGGTGGACGGGCGCATGGTCGTCGAGGGCGACCAGGTCGTCGTCGGGGACGTCCGGGCCGGCTCGGGGGAGATCGGCTACGAGGTGCTGTGCCGGCGCCACCACATGCGGCGCATGACGACGGCGGTCGCGCGCCGGCACGCGACGGAGGACGGGCTGCCGCTCGACCTGCCGCGCTGACGCGCCGCGGCCGTCACTCGGGGCGGGCCCCGAACACGATCTCGTCCCAGCTCGGGACCTTCGCGCGCGACCGGTTCTTGCCCTTGCGGACCTCGCGCGCGGCCGGGGGCCGCACCGTGCTCGAGGCGCCGTCGGCGTCGGAGGCCGACGGGGCGTCGCCCTCCGTGCCAGCCTCCCCGGACGGATCGGTCTCCGGGCGCCCGGGCTCGTCGGGGCCGTCCTCGGACGCGTCGGCGGCGACCGGGCCCTGCGGGGGCCGGATCGTCGGCAGGTGCACCACGGTCGCGCCCGCGGGCAGGCCGCCGGAGAACCCGCCCTCGTCCTCGTCCTGCTCACGGTTCCCCGGGGCGAGCGGGCCGAAGCCCTCGAACGGCTCCTGCCCGACGGTGTCGCCCGCGGGCGCCGGGTCCTTGCGCGGGCGCACGCCGCGCCGCTGGCTCAGGTCGTCGAGCAGCTCGGCCGTCCCGTCGTCGGCGGGCGCTGCGGCCCGCAGGCCGCGGGCGCCGCGCGCGGTCGCGTCCACGTCGAACACCGCCGCGGCCCCCGGCGCCGGGTCGCGCGGGGCGTCCGTCCCGGAGAGCCAGCGGGCCTCGTCGTCGAGCGCCTGGAGCGCGCGCGTCGCCGGGTCGTAGGTCCAGCGGGCCGTCCGCTCGCCGGTGCCGGCCTCGAACGTCGCCGTCACGACCCACGGGGAGCCGTGCGCGCGCGCCGCGCTCCACGCGACCGCTGCGGCGTCGACGTCGCGCGCGGCGAGCCGCTGCGCGACGAGCTCGCCCACCGTCGGGGAGTCCTCGTCGTGCCCCGGGCGCAGCCCGCGCACGCGCTCGACGACGTACTCCTGCTCGGCGACGACCGGCCCGGCGAACCGGCGCACGTGCTCGACCCCGAGCCCCGCGGCCTCGGCGACCGCCTCGACGGAGTCCCCGGCCCGCAGCCGGGCCTGGATCTCGCGCGGGGCGAGGTTGCGCTCGCCCTCGGCGCGCAGGTGCTCCAGGTGCGGGCGGTCGCGCCGTACGGCCGCGCGCAGCGCCTCGGTGATGGGCAGCACGAACTGCGCGCCACCCGTCGCGCGCAGGACGAGGTGCTCCCCGTCCTCGTGCAGTCTCACCAGCTCCAGCTCGTCCATGGACCCTCCCGTGTCGCCGCGCCCGGTGGCGCTCGCGGTGCCGCTCGTGTGCCGCTCGCGTGCCGTCCCGATCGCCCGGGGCCGGCCGCGTGCCGGACCGCCGTGCGCCGTGGACCGCGACGCCCGCGCCACCGCTCCCTCGAGGGTGCCATCGTCCCATCCCCGAGCGGCGCAGCACGCGCGGTGTGCCGCCCATTCGCACCGGCCGGCCCGGCCCCGGCCCGGCCCCGGCGGGCCGCGGCTGGGATGATGCGGGGGTGATCCTCGACCTCGTGCCCGGCGACGCCCTCGAGCTCGGCGGCGTGTTCTTCGCGGCGCTGTCCGGCGGGCTCGCCGCGGTGCGCAAGCGGTTCGACCTCGTCGGCGTCCTCGTGCTCGCGTGGGCCGCGGGACTGGGCGGCGGGCTCCTGCGCGACGTCCTCATCGGGGCCATCCCGCCCGTCGGCATCTCGGACTGGCGGCTCGTGGCCGTCGCCGCGCTCGCGGGCGTCGTCACGTTCTTCTGGCACCCGCGGCTCGAGCGGCTGCGGCGCAGCATCATCGTGCTCGACGCCGGCGCCCTCGCGCTCTTCGTGCTGTCCGGGACCATGAAGGCCCTGGAGTACGGCGTCGGCCCGCTCGCCGCGGTCTTCGCGGGTGTACTCACGGGTGTGGGGGGCGGCATCCTGCGCGACCTGCTGACCAACGAGGTGCCGCTGCTGTTCCAGGACAAGCAGCTCTACGCCATCCCGGCGCTCGCGGGGGCCGCGCTCACCGCGGCGCTCGCCGAGGCGGGCCTGCTCGGCCCGTTCTCGCAGGCGGCGGTCCTCGCGCTCGTGTTCGGCTTCCGCCTCGTCTCGCTGCGCCTCGGCTGGTCCGCGCCCGGCCCGTGGGAGGGTCGCCGGACAGGCCGCGGGTCGGGCAGGATGTGAGCCGTGCGCCTCTTCATCGACGACCCCCGGCAGCCCGACGACGTCACCGTGGCCGACCTGCGCGACCTGGCCGAGCGCCTCGCGCGCGAGGCCGGCGAGCTGGTCCGCTCCGGCCGTCCCGACCGGGTCGAGGTGGCCGCGACGAAGTCGACCGCGACCGACGTCGTGACGCGGATGGACGCCGACTCCGAGGCGCTGCTGCGCCGCGGCATCGCCGCCGCCCGCCCCGACGACGCGATCCTCGGCGAGGAGGAGGGCGCCTCGGCCGGGACGTCGGGCGTCACGTGGGTCATCGACCCGGTCGACGGCACCGTGAACTACCTCTACGGCGTCGCGTCGTACGCGGTGTCGGTCGCCGCGGTGGTCGGCCCGCCCGACCCGCTGGAGTGGACGGTGCTCGCCGGCGCGGTGCACTCCGTCGTCGACGACCGCACGTGGACGGCGGGGCTGGGAGCGGGGGCGACCCTCGACGGCCGGCCCGTGCACGTCAACGCCGAGACCGACCTCGGCCAGTGCCTCGTGGGCACGGGCTTCGGGTACGACGCCGACCGTCGCCGCGCGCAGGCCCGCGTGCTGCTCGACGTGCTGCCGCAGGTGCGCGACATCCGCCGCCTCGGCTCGGCCGCGATCGACCTGTGCCTCGTCGCCACGGGCGAGCTCGACCTCTACTACGAGCGCGGTCTCAACCCGTGGGACATGGCCGCGGGAGCGCTCGTCGCGCACGAGGCCGGGGCGCGCGTGACGGGCCTGCGGGGCCGCGCCGCGGACCGCGAGATGACGGTCGCGGGACCGCCCGAGGCGGTCGCGCGGCTCGTCCGGCTCCTCGAGGACGCGGGAGCGGACTCCGACTCCTGACGGGGCGCCGTGCACCCGTGACCAACGACACCCGGGCGGGTGCCCGGCCACAGGGTGCATCACTCAGGGAAATGGTGCAGAATCCGGGGGCCCACCGGGAACAATTCCGGTGCGCCGCGCATTGATGAGCGTGCAGTGCCACGAACCCCCTCGGGGCACGACACGTCACGGGGTGCCCCCGCACCCCGCACCCGTGCCGCCCGGCACGACCGGCCGTCGCCGGTGGTCCGGACGCGCACAGTCGCGATCGACGATATTCCGGAGAGTGACCCCACAGATGGCAACAGACTACGACGCCCCCCGCAAGAGTGAAGAGGAGCTCAGCGAGGACTCGCTCCAGGAGCTCCAGGCTCGTCGCTCCGACAAGAGCTCGGGCGTCGTTGACGAGGACGAGACCGAGGCGGCCGAAGGCTTCGAGCTGCCCGGTGCCGACCTGTCCGGCGAGGAGCTCTCCGTCCGGGTCCTTCCCCGTCAGGCGGACGAGTTCACGTGCGCGAGCTGTTTCCTCGTGCACCACCGCAGCCAGCTCGCCTACGAGAAGAACGGCCAGCAGATCTGCTCGGAGTGCGCTGCCTGACCCGCCGCGCACCACGGCCGACGGCCGCCGCCCCCTCCCCGGGGCGGCGGCCGTCATCGTTCGCGGGGACCGGCTGACGCGCGGTCGAGCGGACGACCCGCCGCCGCGTGCGAGCGCCCTTGCTCAGGCGGCGTGCGCGGTGCGGACCGCGTCCGCCAGGCGCTGCGGGTGCCGGGTCGAGACGAGCCAGTACGGCGTCGGGTCCTGCGGGTCCTCGAGCACGACGTGCACCCCGGTGCGCGCCCACGCGCGCAGGCACACGTAGGCGCGCGCGTCGAGGCGGGGGCCGAGCTGGACGCGCATCGCGTCGGCGTCGAGCGTCGTCACCTGGCCGAGCAGCGACACCGGGACGTGGGCCCGGCCCGCGCGCAGCTCGCCGTCGGCGACCTCGACGACCGGCGACGTCCACCACAGCGCGACGACGCCCGCGACGGCGGCCAGGCCGCCGACCCCGAGGGCGACGGCGTGGCTCGCCGGCCACAGGGCGATCCCGAGGACGAGCGCGAAGCCGAGCGCCGCGGCCCAGCCGCCGACGCCCGGGACGAGGCGCTCGCGGTAGGAGGCCGGGCTCGCGGTGCCGGGCGTCCCGGCGGCTCCGCGGGTCGAGGACGGGGTGCTGCGGTCGGCGGCGTCGGTCATGGGTCCATCATCCCAGCCCCGCGCACCGCGGCCGACGTGCTCGCAGCGCGCCGCGCGCACTAGGCTCTGCGGGTGCCGAACCACCAGCAGCCCCCGACCGGCGACGTCGACGTCCTCATCACGCTCCTCGACGACGTCCCCCTGCCCGCCTACGCCCACCCGGGCGACGCGGGCGCGGACCTCGTGACGACCGTCGACGTCGAGCTGGCGCCGGGGGAGCGCACCATGGTCCCGACGGGCGTGTCGATCGCGCTGCCCGACGGCTACGCGGCGTTCGTGCACCCGCGCTCGGGTCTCGCGGCGAAGCACGGCCTCACGGTCGTCAACGCGCCGGGGACCGTGGACGCCGGGTACCGCGGCGAGATCAAGGTGACGCTGCTCAACACCGACGCGCACGAGCCCGTCGTGCTGCGGCGCGGGGACCGGGTCGCGCAGCTCGTCGTCCAGAAGGTCGAGCGGGCGCGGTTCGTGCAGGCCGAGCGCCTGCCCGGCTCGCACCGCGGCGAGGGCGGGTTCGGGTCGAGCGGCGGCTGGACGCCCGCACCCTGACCGGCGCACCCGGCCCGCCGCTGCGCGGGCTAGTGTGGAATCAGTGCGGGGCGAGCGCCCCGTGAGGAGACCCGGCCGAGTGCCGGGCAGGTGAAGGAGTTCGTCCGTGGGTCTGTTCCGTCGCTCCAGGTCGTCCGAGCCGGCCGAGTCGCCCGAGCCGTCGGGCACGACGTCCGAGCAGGTCGGCGACGGCGCGCCCGCCCCGGAGGCGGCTGCCGAGGCCCCCGCGCGCGGCCCGTACGACTCCGCCCAGGTGCCCGAGCGCGGCCCGCGCCTCGACCTCGGCGCGGTGTGGCTCCCCGGCGTGCCGGGCATGGAGCTGCGCATGGAGGTCGACAAGAAGACGCAGCGCATCACGGGCGTGGCGTGCGCGGTCGGCGGCTCCGGGCTCCAGGTGCAGGCGTTCGCCGCGCCGCGCACCGAGGGCATCTGGGACGAGATCCGCGGCGAGATCGCGGCGTCCGTCACCAAGCAGGGCGGTACGGTCGACGACCTGCCGGGCCCGTTCGGGCGCGAGCTGCTCGCGCGCATCCCCGCGCAGACGCCGGACGGCCGCCCGGGCGTGCGGCCCGCGCGCTTCGTGGGCGTCGACGGCCCCCGCTGGTTCCTGCGCGGCGTGCTCACCGGCAAGGCCGCGGTCGACCCGGCCGAGGCGCGCCTGCTCGAGACCGTGTTCGCGAACATCGTCGTCGTGCGCGACCAGAACCCGCGCCCGCCGCGCGACCTGCTCACCCTGCACCTGCCGGGCAAGGGCCCGGAGGCCGCCCCGGCACCGACCCCGGCCGGTGCCCCCGAGACGCCGTCGTTCGACCCGCTGACCCGTGGGCCGGAGATCACGGAGATCCGCTGACATGATCCCCACCCTGCGTGACGCCTGGCGCACCGCTCTCGCCTCCCAGGAGGAGCTCGCGGCCGACGAGGAGCGCACCGAGGCGGCCCGGCAGAAGGGCTGCCGTGCCGTCGCCGAGCTGCCGAACCGCCGCCGCGCGAAGATCTCCGGCGTCCTGCGGTCCGTCGTGCTCCGCCCGCGCGAGGGCGTGCCGACCGTCGAGGTCGAGCTCTTCGACGGGTCCGGCGTCGTCGACCTCGTCTGGCTCGGGCGCCGCCGGATCGCGGGCATCGAGCCCGGGCGCCGCGCGCTCGTCGAAGGGCTGGTGTGCGACGTCGACGGCCGCCGCACCATCTTCAACCCGCGCTACGAGCTGCTGGCCAAGCCGGGGGAGTGAGCCCGGCGGCCGTCGTGGACGGCCGTGCCGTACGATCCTGCGCACCCGACCCGGCCGCACCGGCCCTCCCGCCGGCGCCACCCACCCGAGCCCCGAGGACGCCACGACATGACGAGCAGCAGCGACGCGACCGGCGGCCCCGTGGGCGGGCGCCCCGACCCGGGACGCGTGCCCGAGCCCGTCGCGCACGACGCCGAGGTGGTCGAGACGGTCGTCGACGACGTCGCGGCGCCCGAGGACGGCCGCGCCCGCGGCGTGCGCGCCCTCGCAGGCGAGGACTTCTCGGTGGCCGACGCGATCGGCGGCGTGCGCGGGCTCGTGGAGTCCGTCGCGCCCGGGCTCGTGTTCGTCGTCGTCTACGTCGCGACGACCAACCTGCGCTGGGCGCTCGTCACGTCCGTCGCGGCCGCCCTCGTGGCCGTCGTCGCGCGCCTCGTCCAGCGCACGCCCGTGACGCAGGCGTTCGGCGGCCTGCTGGGCGTCGGCATCGGCGTCCTGTGGGCGTGGCGCTCGGGGGAGGCGCAGGACTACTTCGCGTGGGGCCTGTGGACCAACGCCGCGTACCTCGTCGCGCTCCTCGTGTCCGTGGTGGTCCGCTGGCCGCTCGTCGGGCTCGTCGTGGAGGGCTTCCGCAGCGGCTTCGGCGTGGGGACGGCGTCCGCCGGCACGACGGCGGACGCGACCGACGGCGAGCACCGCGAGGGCGCGGACGTGCCCACGCCGCAGCCCGCCGAGCCGGCGGCCGGGAGCGCGGGGGAGCCCGGCGCGTTCGCCCGCTGGGCGCGGGCGTGGCGGTCGGACCGCGCGCTCGTGCGCCGCTACACCGCCGCGACGTGGCTGTGGATCGGGCTCTTCGGAGCGCGTCTCGCGGTCCAGGTGCCGCTCTACCTCGACGGCGACGTCGGCTGGCTCGGCACCGCGCGCCTCGTCATGGGGATCCCGCTGTGGGCCCTCGTGCTGTGGCTCACGTGGATCCTGGTGCGCCGCCCCGCGACCGCCGGGCCGCGGCCCGCGGCGTAGCCGCCCCGGCGCGCAGGCCGCCCCGGCGCGCGGGCCGCGCCGTCAGAGCAGGTCGCCGCCGAGCTCGGGAGCCTCGACGGGCGCGTCCGGCGCCGTCGGGCCGTCCTCGCCCTCGCCGGCGAGCAGCCGCGCGAGCGCGCCCTCGTCCGCCTCGTTCCCCGTGACGAGCAGGAGCTCGTCGCCGACCTCGAGCGTGTCGTCCGCGCTCGGCGCGATGGGGCGCGTGCCGCGCACGATCGCCGCGAGCACGGTGTCCGCCGGCCAGCGCACCTCGCCCACGCGGCGACCGAGGAGCGGCGACGACGGCGGCAGCGTCACCTCGAGGATGTCCGCGCCGGACTGGTGGAACGTGAAGATGCGCACGAGGTCCCCCACGGCGACGGCCTCCTCGACCATCGCCGTCATGATGCGCGGCGTGGACACGGCGACGTCGACGCCCCACGACTCGTCGAACATCCACTCGTTCTTCGGGTTGTTGACGCGCGCGACCGTGCGCGGCACGCCGAACTCGGTCTTGGCGAGGAGCGACACGACGAGGTTCACCTTGTCGTCGCCCGTCGCGGCGACGATGACGTCGCACTCGTCGACCTTCGCCTCGGCGAGCGACGACAGCTCGCACGCGTCGGCGAGGAGCCAGTCGGCGTCCGCGACCTGCGCGACGCGCATCGCCGCGGGCTGCTTGTCGACGAGCATGACCTCGTGGTCGTGGCTGAGGAGCTCGCGGGCGATCGAGCGGCCGACGGAGCCCGCTCCGGCGATGACGACGCGCATCACTCGGCCTCGACCTTCGGTGCGTGGGTGAGCTTGCGTTCGACGACGGCGGCCCGCTCGTCGTCCATGAGCACGTGCAGCACGTCGTTCTCCTGCAGGACGGTGCGGTCGGTGACGAGGACGCCGTCGCCGAAGCGGCTGACGAACGCGACGCGCGCCTCGGTCGCGTCCTCGATGGCGCGCACGGTGCGGCCGATCCAGCCGGGGTGGAAGTCGACCTGGGCGAGCCGCACGCGCCCGGACGGGTCGCGGTACTCGTCGGTCGCGCCGAACGGGAGCATGCGGCGCAGCACCTGGTCGGAGGTCCAGCGCACGGTCGCCACGGTCGGGATGCCGAGCCGCTGGTAGATCTCGGCGCGCTGCGGGTCGTAGATGCGCGCGACGACCTTCTCGACGCCGAACGTCTCGCGGACCACGCGCGCGGACAGGATGTTCGAGTTGTCGCCGTCGGAGACGGCGGCGAACGCGTACGCGTCCTCGATCCCGGCCTGCACGAGCGTGTCGCGGTCGAAGCCGACGCCGGTCACCTTCTTGCCCGTGAACTCCGCGGGCAGGCGCCGGAACGCGTCGGGGTTCTGGTCGACGACGGCGACCGAGTGGCCGCTCGACTCGAGGGACTGGGCGAGAGTCGCACCGACGCGCCCGCAGCCCATGATCACGAAGTGCACGCACCGAACGCTACCGCCCGCCGGGCCCGCGAGCGCGCACCAGCGCGACCGGGCGCCGTCGGGCATAGCATGTGGCCTCGTGTCGGAGATCGCTGATGCCGCGAAGCGGCTGCTGCTCGGACGGCCTGTCCGTTCCGAGCACCTGGGGCACACGCTGCTCCCCAAGCGCGTCGCGCTGCCCGTGTTCGCGTCCGACGCGCTCTCGTCCGTCGCGTACGCCCCGGACGAGATCCTCCTGACGCTCGCGCTCGCGGGCCTCAGCGCGACGATGATCTCGCCGTGGGTCGGTCTCGCGGTCGTGGTCGTGCTGCTCACGGTCGTCGCGTCGTACCGCCAGAACGTGCGGGCGTACCCGTCGGGCGGCGGCGACTACGAGGTCGCGACGGTCAACCTCGGCCCGACGGCGGGCGTCGGCGTCGCCTCGGCCCTCATGGTCGACTACGTGCTCACGGTCGCGGTCTCGATCTCCTCGGGCGCGCAGTACGCCGCGAGCGCGATCCCCGCGCTGCGCGACCACGAGGCGGCGTTCGCGATCGGGCTCGTCGTGCTGCTCACGCTCGTCAACCTGCGCGGGGTGAAGGAGTCGGGCACCTTCTTCGCGATCCCCGTCTACCTGTTCATGCTCGCGATCGGCACGACGGCGGTCGTCGGCTTCTTCCAGTACGTCACCGGCAACCTCGGCCCGGCGGAGAGCGCGGAGTTCGAGCTCACGGCGGAGAGCGGGTTCGACCAGGGGCTCATGGGCATCGCGGGCGCGTTCCTCGTGGCGCGCGCGTTCGCGTCCGGGTGCGCCGCCCTCACGGGCGTCGAGGCCATCAGCAACGGCGTGCCCGCGTTCCGCAAGCCCAAGTCGCGCAACGCGGCCACGACGCTCGCCCTGCTGGGCGGCATCTCGGCGGCGATGATGCTCTCCATCCTCTTCCTCGCCCGGGCGACGGGCGTGCACTACGCGGAGGACCCGCACGCGCAGCTCTCGCTCAACGGCGAGCCGCTCCCGGTCGACTACGTGCAGCACCCCGTGATCGGGCAGCTCGCGGAGACGGTGTTCAGCGGCGCCCCGATCCTGTTCTACGTCGTGTCGGCCGTGACGGGGCTCATCCTCGTGCTCGCGGCCAACACCGCGTTCAACGGGTTCCCGGTGCTCGGCTCGATCCTCGCCAAGGACGGCTACCTCCCGCGCCAGCTCCACACGCGCGGCGACCGCCTCGCGTTCTCGAACGGGATCATCACGCTCGCGGTCGCGGCGATCGTGCTCATCTGGGCCTTCGACGCCGAGGTGACGCGCCTGATCCAGCTCTACATCGTGGGCGTGTTCGTGTCCTTCACGCTGTCCCAGCTGGGCATGGTGCGGCACTGGACCCGCGCGCTGCGCACCGAGCACCAGCCGCGCGAGCGGTCCCGCATGCGCCGCTCGCGCGTCGTGAACACCGTGGGTCTCGGCATGACCGGCACGGTGCTCGTCATCGTGCTCCTCACGAAGTTCACCCACGGCGCGTGGATCGCGATCCTCGCCATGGCGATCGTCTTCGTGCTCATGAAGTCGATCCGCAAGCACTACGACACCGTGCGCGACGAGCTCGCGCTCGGCGACGACGCCGCGGCCGCCCGCGCGCTGCCGAGCCGCGTGCACGCGATCGTGCTCGTCTCGAAGATCCACCGCCCGACGATGCGGGCGCTCGCGTACGCGCGGGCGTCACGGCCGTCGGTGCTCGAGGCCGTCACCGTCGGCGTCGACGCCGAGGACGTCGAGGACCTCATGCGGCAGTGGGAGGCTCTCGACCTCCCGGTACCGCTGCGCGTGCTGGACTCCCCGTTCCGCGAGATCACGCGCCCCGTGCTGTCGTACGTGCGGTCGGTCCGCCGCGAGTCCCCGCGCGACCTGGTGGTCGTCTACATCCCGGAGTACGTCGTCGGGCACTGGTGGGAGCAGCTCCTGCACAACCAGAGCGCGCTGCGCCTCAAGGGCCGGCTCCTCTTCACACCGGGCGTCGTCGTGGCGTCGGTGCCGTGGCAGCTCTCGTCGACGGAGGGGCAGACCGGGCTCGAGGGCGAGGGCTTCCGCCAGCGCTTCACCGGGTACTGATCGCGCCGACGTGACTCCCGAGGAGGCCCGGTCCCGACGTCGGGGCCGGGCCTTCGCGCGTCCGCGGCGGGGGGCCGGCGGCAGCCCGGGGGAGAGTGCGGGGGGAGCGCGCGGGAGAGTCCGGGATACTGGGGGCATGCCGTCCTCCTCGCGTGGTCCTGCCGTGCCCTCCGACCGACCGTCCGACCCCGGCGCGGGTCGTCCCGAGCGCGCGCCCCGCCGGTCCGGCCGCCGACCCGGCCGGCAGACCCGGCAGTCGCCGCGCGTGCTCCCTCGACCTGAGGTCGAGGTCGAGCTCGAGGTCGGCCCGGTGGCGCACGGCGGTCACTGCGTGGCACGGCACGAGGGCCGGGTCGTCTTCGTGCGGCACGCCCTGCCGGGCGAGCGCGTGCGCGCCCGCGTCACCGAGGGCGGCGACGCGGCGAAGTTCTGGCGCGCCGACGCGATCGAGGTCCTCGAGGCGTCGCCCGACCGCGTGACGTCCGCGTGGCCCGAGGCGGGACCGGGCGGCGTGGGCGGCGGGGAGCTCGCGCACGTCGCCCTCGGCGCGCAGCGGCGGTGGAAGCGCGACGTCCTGGCCGAGCAGCTGCGCCGCCTCGCGCACGTGGACCTGGACGATCTTCACCCTCAGGTAGAGGTCGAGGGTCTGCCGGGGGACGACGAGCGCGGCGGCCTCGCCTACCGCACGCGCGTGGACCTCGTGGCCGACGGCGGCGGCCGCGCCGGGATGCACCGCTTCCGCTCGCACACCGTCGTCCCGCTCGACGCGATGCCGCTCGCGAGCGAGGACGTCGCCGACCTCGCGGCCCACGAGAAGGTCTTCACCCGCTCGTGGCGCCCGGGCACCCGGATCGAGCTCGTCGCGCCCGTCGGGTCCGCGCCGGTCCTGCTCGTCGACGGCGAGCCCTGGCGCGCGGGGTCGCCCGACCACCGGCCCAACGCGCGGCGCAGCGTCACCGAGCGCGTGGTGCTCGGCGACCGCGAGCACACGTACCGGGTCGCCGCGGACGGGTTCTGGCAGGTCCACCGCGAGGCGCCCGCCGCCCTGACGCGCGCGGTGCTCGACGGCGTCGGCGACGTCGACGGCGCGCGCGTGCTCGACCTCTACTCGGGGGCCGGGCTGTTCACGTCGCCGCTCGCGGCCGCCGTCGGGGACGCGGGCACCGTGCTCGCGGTCGAGGGCGACGAGCGGGCCGTGCGCGACGCCCGGCGCAACGCGCACGGGCTCGACCGGGTCGAGCTGCGGCACGGGCCGGTCGAGCAGGTGCTCGCCCAGGACGGGAGCGGCGCGGACGTCGTCGTGCTCGACCCGCCCCGCGTCGGTGCCGGGCGCGCCGTCGTCGAGGCCGTCGCGGGCCGCGAGCCGTCGCGCGTCGTCTACGTCGCGTGCGACCCGGCCGCGCTCGCGCGCGACGTGTCGTACCTCGCGGAGCACGGCTACGGGCTCACGTCGCTGCGCGCGTTCGACCTCTTCCCCATGACCCACCACCTGGAGGCGGTGGCGGTCCTCACGCGCTGACCGCGAGGCGGCGCGGGCGCGCCGCCACGGGCGCATGATGAGGGGGAGACCCCTACGAGCACGGACGGTGAGGCGCGCATGACGAGCACGGCGGCGACGGGGACCCGGGCGGACGTCCGGGCGGCGAGCCAGGACGGGCCCGGCGGCGAGCCGGACGACGTCCGGGACGTCGTCGGCGTGGGCGTCCTGATGCCGAACGGGCGGCTCGCGGGCCGGAGCTTCGCGTCGCGCGCCGAGGCGGAGGCGTGGGCGCGGCCCGAGGAGGGGGAGCAGGTCGTCGAGCTCAACGTCCTGTGCGACTGCGACCTCTGAGCCGTCGCCTACCCCATATATCTTGACGTCAAGATATATGGGGTATGCTGGTCGCGGTGCAGGTCGCAGCGGGTCGTGGACGAGCCGCCGACCACCGCCCCGCCCGTCCTCCGGGACGTGGCCGGAGCGGCGCACCGGCCCGGCGTAGTCTGGGCGAAGCCCCCTGAACCATGGCATCCGTGCCACCGTCTCGCCACGAAGGAGCTACGAGTGAGCAGCGTCGACACGTTCGGGTCGAAGGGAACGCTGGAGGTCGGTGAGAACTCGTACGAGATCTTCCGCCTCTCCGCCGTCGAGGGTGTCGAGCGCCTCCCGTACAGCCTGAAGATCCTCGCCGAGAACCTCCTGCGCACGGAGGACGGCGCCAACATCACCGCGGACCACGTCCGCGCGCTCGCGTCCTGGGACCCGGACGCGCAGCCGGACACCGAGATCCAGTTCACGCCGGCGCGCGTGATCATGCAGGACTTCACCGGTGTGCCGTGCGTCGTGGACCTCGCGACGATGCGCGAGGCCGTCGCGGAGCTCGGCGGCGACCCGTCGCGCATCAACCCGCTGGCGCCGGCCGAGATGGTCATCGACCACTCGGTCCAGATCGACGTCGCGGGCCGCTCGGACGCGTTCGAGCGCAACGTCGAGTTCGAGTACCAGCGCAACCACGAGCGCTACCAGTTCCTGCGCTGGGGCCAGACGGCCTTCGACGACTTCAAGGTCGTCCCCCCGGGCACCGGCATCGTGCACCAGGTCAACATCGAGTACCTCGCGCGCACCGTCATGACCCGTGAGGTCGGCGGCGTGCTCCGCGCCTACCCGGACACGTGCGTCGGCACCGACTCGCACACGACGATGGTCAACGGCCTCGGCGTGCTCGGCTGGGGCGTCGGCGGCATCGAGGCCGAGGCGGCCATGCTCGGCCAGCCCGTCTCGATGCTCATCCCGCGCGTCGTGGGCTTCAAGCTCAACGGCTCCATCCCGGCGGGCGTGACCGCGACGGACGTCGTGCTCACCATCACGCAGATGCTGCGCCAGCACGGCGTCGTCGGGAAGTTCGTCGAGTTCTACGGCGAGGGCGTGGCCCAGGTGCCGCTCGCGAACCGCGCGACCATCGGCAACATGAGCCCCGAGTTCGGTTCGACGGCCGCGATCTTCCCGATCGACGGCGTGACGATCGACTACCTGCGCCTCACGGGCCGCAGCGACGAGCAGCTCGCGCTCGTCGAGGCGTACGCCAAGGAGCAGGGACTGTGGCTCGACCCGGAGTCCGACGGCTACGTCGAGCCGGTGTTCTCGGAGTACCTCGAGCTCGACCTCTCGACGGTCGTCCCGTCGATCGCCGGACCGAAGCGCCCGCAGGACCGCATCGAGCTCGGCGAGGCGAAGGAGTCGTTCGCCTCCGCGATCCTCGACTACGTCGACGCCCAGGAGGCGGCGCCGTTCACGGGTCTCGACGAGTCCGTCGAGGAGACGTTCCCGGCGTCCGACCCGATCGCCGCCGCCGCGCACGACGACCCGTCCGACCAGCCGGTCGCGCCGGGCCACGCCGACAGCGCGAAGCGCCCGCACAAGGTCGTCCCGGTCACGCTCGAGGACGGCACGACGACCGAGCTCGACCATGGGCACGTCGTCATCGCGTCGATCACGTCGTGCACCAACACGTCGAACCCGTCGGTCATGCTCGCGGCGGCCCTGCTCGCGAAGAAGGCGGTCGACCGCGGTCTCGCGTCGAAGCCGTGGGTCAAGACGTCCATGGCGCCCGGCTCGCAGGTCGTGACGAACTACTACGAGAAGGCCGGCCTGTGGCCGTACCTCGAGAAGCTCGGCTTCCACCTGGTCGGCTACGGCTGCGCCACGTGCATCGGCAACTCGGGTCCGCTCGCCGACGAGATCTCGGCGACGGTCAACGAGCACGACCTCTCGGTCGTCTCGGTCCTCTCGGGCAACCGCAACTTCGAGGGCCGCATCAACCCCGACGTGAAGATGAACTACCTCGCGTCGCCGCCTCTCGTCATCGCCTACGCGCTGGCCGGCACGATGGACTTCGACTTCGACGGCGAGCCCCTGGGCACCGACCCGCACGGCGAGCCGATCTTCCTCCAGGACATCTGGCCCTCCCCGGAGGAGGTCCAGGCGACGATCGACGCGTCGATCGACCGCGACATGTTCACGAAGGACTACGCGGACGTCTTCACGGGTGACGACCGCTGGCGCGCGCTCGAGACGCCCGAGGGCGACACGTTCGCGTGGGACACCGAGTCGACCTACGTGCGCAAGCCCCCGTACTTCGACGGCATGGGCATGGAGCCGTCGCCCGTCACGGACATCTCCGGCGCGCGCGTGCTCGCGAAGCTCGGCGACTCGGTGACGACCGACCACATCAGCCCCGCCGGTGCCATCAAGGTGGACTCGCCGGCCGGCAAGTACCTCGCGGAGCACGGCGTCGCGCGCCGCGACTTCAACTCCTACGGCTCGCGCCGCGGGAACCACGAGGTCATGATCCGCGGCACGTTCGCGAACATCCGCCTGCGCAACCAGCTTCTCGACAACGTCGAGGGCGGCTACACCTTCAACTTCGTGAAGGACGCGCAGGACACGATCTACGACGCCGCGCAGGACTACGCCGCGCAGGGCACCCCGCTCGTCATCCTCGGCGGCAAGGAGTACGGCTCCGGCTCGTCGCGCGACTGGGCGGCCAAGGGCACCGCGCTCCTGGGCGTCAAGGCCGTCATCACGGAGAGCTTCGAGCGCATCCACCGCTCGAACCTCATCGGCATGGGTGTCCTCCCGCTGCAGTTCCCGGCGGGCGAGAACGCCGAGTCGCTCGGCCTCGCGGGCACGGAGACCTTCGACATCGAGGGCATCACCGCGCTCAACGACGGCACCACGCCGTCGACGGTCAAGGTCACCGCCACGAAGCCCGACGGCACGAGCGTCGAGTTCGACGCCGTCGTGCGCATCGACACCCCGGGCGAGGCGGACTACTACCGCAACGGCGGCATCCTGCAGTACGTGCTGCGCTCGCTCGTCGCCTGACACGCACGCGCGTCCCGACGGCGCGTCCACCCCGGCCGGGGTGGGCGCGCCGTCGCGTTTTCCACCAGGCCCTGCGCGGGTGTCGGGAGTCCGGCGTAGCGTCGGTCGCATGACACAGCGGTCGTGGTCGGTCCTGGGCGTCCCGTCGAGCGCGGCCGCCCACGGCCCCGGTCTCGAGAAGGCGCCGTCGGCGCTGCGCGCGGCCGGTCTCGTGGACGCGCTGCGGGGGCGCGGGCTCGCGGTCGTCGACCAGGGCGACGTCGAGATGGCCCGCTGGCGCGCGCGCCACGAGCCCGGGCGCCTGAACGACGTCGAGCGCGTCGCCGCGGGCGTCGGTCGCGTCCGCGAGGCGGTGGGGCGCGAGCTCCGAGCGGGTCGTGTGCCGCTCGTGCTCGGCGGCGAGTGCACCGTGACGCTCGGTATCGTCGCCGCGGTGGTGGACGTGCACGACGACTGCGGGCTGGTCTACGTCGACGGCGGGCAGGACCTCTTCACGGTCGCGTCGCACCCCGAGGAGCCCATCGCCGACGCGACGGGCGTCGCCCACCTCCTCGACCTCCCGGGCGCGAGCCCGGAGCTGAGCGCCGTCGGGGCGCGGCGACCGCTCCTGGACGCGCGACGGCTCGCGTTCCTCGGCTTCTCCGACGCCGAGGAGGACGAGGACGGCCGCGTCGCCGCGACCCGGGTCCCCGCCGCCGAGGTCTCCGCAGGTCCCGAGGCGGCGGCCCGTCGTGCCGTGGACGGCGTGGGCGGCGGGCCGTTCGTGCTCCACGTGGACGTGGACGTCCTCGACTTCTTCGCGCTGCCCGCGGCCGACGTGCCCGTCTTCGGGCGCGGGCTCGTCCCCGCCGAGCTGGAGCGCGTCGTGCGCGAGGTCGTCTCCGACCCGGACCTCGTCGCGGTCACGCTGGTCGAGTTCAACCCGGACCACGGCGGGTCGGCGACGGCCCGCGCGCTGGTCGACCTGCTCGCCCGCGCGCTCGCGCCCGGCTGACGCGGGGTGCGGCCACCGAGGGGCGGGCGGGCCGTCAGAGCGGGGCGTCGAGCGTGCGCGTCCGGTCCCACGGCTCGGTCCAGCCGAGCCGGTCGAACAGCGCGTCGAGGATGCCGCCGGTGAAGCCCCAGACGAGGTGCTCGCGCCCGTCGGCCTCCACGAGGAAGCCGGGGCTCTTGTGCACCCGGCGGTCACGGCGGACCGTCACCGTGCGGCGCCGGCCGGGGTCGAGGAGGTCGGCCACGGGGACCCGGAACACGTGGGCCGACTCGGCGGCGTCGACGGCGCGGACCGGGGTGGGCCGGGCCCACCACCCGAGCACGGGCGTGACGACGTGGTTGCTCACCGGCACGGGCAGCCGGCCGAGCGTGCCGAGCACCTCGACGCCGCCCGGGTCGAGTCCGGTCTCCTCCTCGGCCTCGCGCAGCGCGCCGCCCACCGGGCCGTCGTCGTCGGGCTCGAGCCGGCCGCCCGGGAACGCGACCTGGCCCGGGTGGTGGCCGAGCGTCGTCGCGCGCGCGAGCAGGAGCACGTCGAGGTCGGCGGGGACGGCCGCGCCCGGGTGCTCCGCGGGCACCCCGTCGAGGACGCCGAAGAGCAGCAGCACGGCGGCGTCGCGCGCGTCCGGGCGCAGCGTGCCGACGGCGTGGCGCCACGGCTCGGGCCAGGCGCCGCCGTCCCGGGCGAGCGTCGCGAGCTGCGCGCGCGCCGACGCGCGCGCTGCCTCGGGCGGGGTCGTCACCAGCTCACCGGGAGCGGGCGGCCCTCCTCGTAGCCCGCCGCCGACTGCACGCCCACGACGGCGCGGTCCGCGAACTCGGCGAGGCTCGACGCCCCGGCGTAGGTCGCGGAGCTGCGCAGCCCGGACGTGATCTGGTCGAGCAGGTCCTCGACGCCGGGCCGCTGCGGGTCGAGGAACATGCGGCTCGAGCTGATGCCCTCCTCGTACAGCGCCTTGCGCGCGCGGTCGAACGGCGAGCCGCCCGCGGTACGGGCGGCGACGGCGCGCGCCGACGCCATGCCGAAGCTCTCCTTGTAGAGGCGGCCCGTGCCGTCGTCGTGCAGGTCGCCCGGCGACTCGTAGGTGCCCGCGAACCACGAGCCGATCATCACCTGCGAGGCGCCCGCGGCGAGCGCGAGGGCGACGTCGCGCGGGTGGCGTACGCCGCCGTCGGCCCAGACGTGCTTGCCGAGCTCGCGCGCCGCGGCGGCGCACTCCAGCACCGCGGAGAACTGCGGGCGGCCGACGGCCGTCATCATGCGCGTGGTGCACATGGCCCCCGGCCCGACGCCCACCTTGACGATGTTCGCGCCCGCGGCGACGAGGTCGCGCACGCCGTCGGCCGTGACGACGTTGCCCGCCACGACGGGGACGTCCGGGCCCACCGAGCGCACGGCGTCGAGCGCCTGGAGCATCTTGGCCTGGTGGCCGTGCGCCGTGTCCACGACGAGCACGTCCACCCCGGCCGCGAGGAGCTCCTTCGCCTTCGCCGCGACGTCGCCGTTGATCCCGACGGCAGCGCCGACGCGCAGGCGCCCGGCGTCGTCCAGCGCGGGCGCGTAGACCGACGAGCGCAGCGCGCCCTTGCGCGTGAGGACGCCGACGAGCGCACCGTCGCGCGTCACGGGCGCGACCTTGAGGCGCGCGGTGTGGAGCTGCTCGTAGGCCGCCTCGAGCCCGGCACGACCGCCGTCGAGCACGGAGGCGTCGAGGACGAGGGGGTGGTCGGTCATCACCTGGTGGACCTGGGTGAAGCGGTCGACGTCGGCGCAGTCGGCCTCCGTGACCACGCCGACCGGGCGCCCGCCGTCCACGACGACCGCGGCGCCGTGCGCGCGCTTGCCGATGAGCGTGAGGGCGGTGTGGACGGTGTCGTGCGGGCCGACGACGACGGGCGTCTCGATGACGGGGTCCTTGGACTTCACGTCCGCGACGACGTCCGCCACGACGTCGGTCGGCACGTCCTGCGGGATGATCGCGATCCCGCCGCGGCGCGACACGGTCTCCGCCATGCGGCGCCCCGCGACGGCCGTCATGTTGGCGACGACGACGGGGATCGTCGTTCCCGTCCCGTCGGCGGAGGAGAGGTCGACGTCGAAGCGCGACGTGACCTCGGAGCGCGACGGGACGAGGAAGACGTCGCCGTAGGTGAGGTCGGTCGCGGGGGACTGTCCGGGCAGGAAGCGCATGGCTCCATCCTACGAGGTCGCACCCCACCGTTGTCCGCAGTGCGGAAGGAGAGTTCCACGGACGCCGCGTCCGTGCGTCCGGGGCGCGAGTGTGCGTCAATGACGTGAAGGTCCCGTCGCCCGGCGCACCGCGGCGCAGGTCATCGGCCCGGACGGCCTAGAGTTGTCGGGCTGGTCGCACGGGAACGGAACGGAGCATCTGCATGAGCCTGCTTGGCACGATCACCTCGCCCGAGGACGTGCAACGGCTGACCCCGGGGCAGGCGCGCGAGCTCGCCGCGGAGATCCGGGCGTTCCTCGTCGACTCCGTCTCCCGCACGGGCGGCCACCTCGGCCCGAACCTCGGCGTCGTGGAGCTGACCATCGCGATGCACCGCGTGTTCTCGTCGCCCACGGACACCTTCGTGTTCGACACGGGCCACCAGTCCTACGTGCACAAGCTCCTCACGGGGCGCCAGGACTTCTCCGCGCTGCGCAAGCAGGGCGGGCTGTCCGGGTACCCGTCGCGCGCCGAGTCCGAGCACGACGTCGTCGAGAACTCGCACGCGTCCACCGCGCTCTCGTGGGGCGACGGCATCGCGAAGGCGAACGTCGTGCGCGGCCTCACCGACCGGCACGTCGTCGCGGTCATCGGCGACGGCGCGCTCACCGGCGGCATGGCCTGGGAGGCGCTCAACAACATCGCGGAGAGCCAGGACCGGCGGCTCGTGGTCGTCGTCAACGACAACGGGCGCTCGTACTCGCCCACGATCGGCGGCCTCGCGCACCACCTGTCGACGCTGCGCACCACGCACGGCTACGAGAGCTTCCTGCAGTGGGGCAAGCGCACCCTCAACCGGTCCGGCGCGCCCGGGCGGTTCGCGTACGAGTGGCTGCACGGCCTGAAGAAGGGCCTCAAGGACGTCGTCGCACCCCAGGGCATGTTCGAGGACCTCGGCATCAAGTACGTCGGGCCTGTCGACGGCCACGACGTGGAGGCCATGGAGCACGCGCTGCGCCGCGCGAAGGCGTACGGCGCGCCCGTGATCGTGCACGCGCTCACCGAGAAGGGCCGCGGCTACACGCCCGCCGAGCAGGACGTCGCCGACCGCTTCCACGCCGTGGGCAAGATCCACCCGGAGACCGGGCTCCCGGTCGCACCGTCGCGCTTCGGCTGGACGAGCGTCTTCGCCGACGAGATCGTCCAGATCGGGCGACGACGCTCCGACGTCGTCGCGATCACCGCGGCGATGCTCGAGCCGGTCGGTCTCAAGCCGTTCTCGCAGGCGTTCCCCGAGCGCACGTTCGACGTCGGGATCGCGGAGCAGCACGCGGCGACGTCGGCGGCCGGGATGGCGTTCGCCGGGCTGCACCCCGTGGTCGCGGTGTATGCGACGTTCCTCAACCGCGCGTTCGACCAGGTGCTCATGGACGTCGCGCTGCACAAGGCCGGCGTCACGTTCGTGCTCGACCGCGCGGGCATCACGGGCGACGACGGCGCGAGCCACAACGGCATGTGGGACATGGCGATGCTGCGCATCGTGCCAGGCCTGCGCCTGGCAGCGCCGCGCGACGAGGAGACGTTGCGGGCCGCGCTGCGCGAGGCCGTGGACGTCGACGACGCCCCGACGGTCGTGCGCTACCCGAAGGGCGCGCTCTCGGACGCGCTGCCCGCGGTCGAGTCCGTCGACGGCGTGGACCTGCTCGCGGTGCCCGCGGGCGCGGGCGCCGAGGCCGCCCCCGCTGCGGCGGCTCCGGGTGGTCCGCGCCGCGTCCTGCTCGTCGGCCTGGGCTCGATGGCCCGCGTCGCGCTCGACGCCGGGGAGTCGCTCACCGCGCACGGCGTCGACGTCACGGTGGCGTCGCCCACGTGGGTGCTCCCGCTGCCGAGCGCGCTCGTCAAGCTCGCCGGGGAGCACGACCTCGTCGTCACGGTGGAGGACGGCGTCGTGGACGGCGGCGTCGGTGCGCTGCTGGCCCAGCGGGCGCTGGAGTCGGGCGTGCGCACGCCCGTGCACCCGATCGGTCTCCCGGCGCAGTTCCTCGACCACGCCACGCGCGACCAGGTCGTGTCGGCGTACCGCCTCACCGGAGCAGACGTCGCGCGCGACGTGCTGGACGCGCTCGCGGCGCTCGCGCGCGGCTGACGACCCCCGCCGCGCTCCCGGCTCCCGGGCGCACGGCCCCGGACACGCGGACGGCCCGCGGCGCACCTGCGCCGCGGGCCGTCGCGTCGGTCAGGAGTGGGTGACCTCGACCGCGTGCTCGACGACGGCGCGCAGGTCGCCGCCGGACGCCGCGTGCCACGCGCGCTGCCGGGCGGCGCCGTTGCCCCCGGACCACAGGCGGCCGAGCAGCTCGGTCACCGCGTCCAGGTCGCCGGCGTCGACGAGCGCGTCGCGCACGTGCGCGACGAGCTGGCCGACGACGTCGTGCGCGGGGGCCGGGCGCCACGTGAGGGGCGAGACGAGGTCCTCCTCGAGGCCCGAGCGGCCGGCGCGCCAGGACGCGGTGCGCAGGATCTCGGGCCGCAGCTCGGGTGCGGGCGTGCCGTCGGCGGACTCGCGGGCCGCCGTCTCGACGAGGCCGCGGGCGAGCGCCGCGAGCAGCGTCGCGGTGTCCGGGTCGAGGCACACGTCCGCGACGCGGATCTCGACCGTGGGGTAGCGCGACGACAGGCGGGCGTCGAAGTAGACCATGTTCTCGTCGAGGATCGTGCCGGTCGCCACGAGGCCGTCGACCGCCGCGCGGTACGCCTCGGGCGAGCCGAACGCGCGCGTCGGGCCCGAGGTGGGCCAGCGCGACCAGACCTGCGACCGGAAGCTCGCGTACCCGCTGTCCTGGCCCTGCCAGAAGGGCGAGTTCGTGCTCAGCGCGAGGAGCGTCGCGAGCCACGGCCCGATCCGGTCGAGCACGGCGACGCCCTCGGTGTCGTCCGCGACGGCGACGTGCACGTGGCAGCCGCTCGTCAGCTGCTCGCGCGCGGTGAGGCCGAACGCGGCGCGCGCCTCGAGGTAGCGCAGGCGCGACACGGTCGTGCCCTCGAACGGCAGGGGAGACGTCGAGAGCGCGGCGACCCGGGCCCCGACGCGGTCCGCGGCCTCCTGGGCACGGCGCCGGCCGTCGCGGATCTCGGTCGCGAGCTCGTCGATCTCGCGGCGCGGGTGCGTCGCCGTCTCGAGCTGCTCCTCCATGAACTCCGACTCCAGCGAGCCGGTGCCCCCGCCCTTGTCGTCGCTGCCGGAGGCCTCGAGGGCCTCGGCCGCGCGGGCGACGGGCTGCCCGTCGTCGCCGACGAGCAGGAACTCTTCCTCGACCCCTACGGTGCGTTTCACCCGGGCAGTCTCACACGGATGCGCGCGGCACGTCCGGCGAGCGTGTGACGGGCGCCCGTGTCGTGCGTCACGACGGCGGTGCGGGGTCCCCAGGGTGAGGGCCGGAGGGCTTGTGAAGGTCATCACAAGACCTCCTCGGCAGGGGTGTTGCGGGGGCGAGGAACCGCGGAATCTCGCCGTTTCTGCCGGGTCCCGCCCGCCTCGGGACCTAGGTCCCCAGGCGGTCCCGAACGCCTCCGCGGCGGGCTCCGGGAACCTAGCCTGGAGGTGGCGAAGGAGCCCGTCGGAACCTCGGCCGAGGGCCCCACCCGGGACCTCGCGAGGCCGGCGGGTCCGGCCGGCGCGCGGACCCGCGCGTCAGGCACGAGGGAGGTCCAGATGACCAGCGTTTCCGAGGCAACCGGCACGACGAGCGGCGGCCGCGCGACGGGGGCGGGCGCCGTCGACCCGCAGCGCGACACCGCGCACGTCCCTGCGTGGGAGGGCTTCACCGACGGCCCGTGGCGCGACACGGTCGACGTGCGCGACTTCATCCAGCGCAACTACCGCCCGTACACGGGCGACGCGTCGTTCCTCGCCGGCCCCACGGAACGCACGACGGGCATCTGGAGCACGCTGTCCGCCATGTTCCCGGAGGAGCGGGAGATGGGGATCTACGACGTGGACACCCGCACGCCCGCCGGCATCACGGCGCACGCGCCGGGCTACATCGACAAGGCGCACGAGGTGATCGTCGGTCTGCAGACCGACGCCCCGCTCAAGCGCGCGATCATGCCGAACGGCGGCTGGCGCATGGTCGAGGGCGCGCTGGAGACGTACGGCTACGAGGTCGACGAGACCCTGCGGAAGGTCTTCACCGAGTACCGCAAGACGCACAACCAGGGCGTGTTCGACGTCTACCCGCCGAACGTGCGCGCGGCCCGCAGCTCGCACATCATCACGGGCCTGCCCGACGCCTACGGCCGCGGCCGGATCATCGGCGACTACCGCCGCGTCGCGCTCTACGGCGTCGACGCGCTGATCGCCGCGAAGAAGCTCGACAAGCTCGGTCTCGACACGCAGCCCTTCAGCGAGAAGGTCGTGCGCGAGCGCGAGGAGCACGCGGAGCAGATCCGCGCGCTGGGCGAGCTCAAGGAGATGGCGGCCTCGTACGGCTACGACATCTCCGGCCCGGCGACGACGGCCCGCGAGGCCGTGCAGTGGCTCTACTTCGCCTACCTCGCCGCGGTGAAGGAGCAGAACGGCGCCGCGATGTCGCTCGGCCGCACGTCGACGTTCCTCGACGTGTTCATCGACCGCGACCTCGAGGCCGGCCGCATCACGGAGTCCGAGGCGCAGGAGATCATCGACGACTTCGTCATCAAGCTCCGCATCGTGCGGTTCCTGCGCACACCCGAGTACGACGCCCTGTTCTCCGGCGACCCGACGTGGGTCACCGAGACGATCGGCGGCATGGGCGAGGACGGGCGCCCGCTCGTCACGAAGAACTCGTTCCGGTTCCTCCAGACGCTCTACAACCTCGGCCCGGCCCCGGAGCCGAACATGACCGTCTTCTGGAGCCCGGAGCTGCCGCAGGGCTTCAAGGACTACTGCGCGCAGGTCTCGATCGACACCTCGGCCGTGCAGTACGAGTCGGACGAGCTCATCCGCCAGCACTGGGGCGACGACGCGGCGATCGCGTGCTGCGTGTCCCCGATGCGGGTCGGCAAGCAGATGCAGTTCTTCGGCGCTCGCGTGAACCTCGCCAAGACGCTGCTCTACGCGATCAACGGCGGCCGCGACGAGATCTCCGGCAAGCAGGTCTCGCCCGTGGCGGCGCCCGTCGAGGGCGACGTGCTCGACTTCGACGACGTCATGGCGAAGTTCGACGCGACGATGGACTGGCTGGCCGCGACGTACGTCGAGGCGCTCAACTGCATCCACTGGTCGCACGACAAGTACGCGTACGAGCGCATCGAGATGGCGCTGCACGACAAGGACGTGCTGCGGACCATGGCGTGCGGCATCGCGGGCCTGTCCGTCGCGGCGGACTCGCTGTCGGCGATCAAGCACGCGAAGGTCTCCGTCGTCCGCGACGAGCGCGGCCTCGTCGTCGACTACGTCACCGAGGGCGAGTACCCGACGTTCGGCAACGACGACGACCGGGCCGACGCGATCGCCGTCGACCTCGTCGAGCGGTTCATGGCGAAGGTCCGCACGCACCCGACGTACCGTGACGCGGTGCCCACGCAGTCGGTCCTGACGATCACGTCGAACGTCGTGTACGGGAAGGCGACGGGCAACACGCCTGACGGCCGCCGCGCCGGCGAGCCGTTCGCCCCGGGTGCCAACCCGATGAACGGGCGCGACACGCACGGCATGCTCGCCTCGGCGCTGTCGGTGGCCAAGCTGCCGTACGACGAGGCGCAGGACGGCATCTCGCTGACCAACACGGTCGTGCCGAGCGGCCTCGGGCGCACCAAGGAGGAGCAGGTCACCAACCTCGCCGGCCTCCTGGACGCCTACATCGGGTCCGAGGGGTACCACATGAACGTCAACGTGCTGAACCGCGAGACGCTCCTGGACGCCATGGACCACCCGGAGAACTACCCGCAGCTGACGATCCGCGTGTCCGGGTACGCGGTGAACTTCGTCCGCCTGACGCGCGAGCAGCAGCTGGACGTGCTCTCGCGCACCTTCCACGGCGCGCTCTGACGAGCGCTGAGGAGCCAGCCATGACCGTCACCCTTCCCGGCCCCGCCGTCCGCCCGTCGCGCGGGTGCGGCGTCGCCGGGGGCACCCTGCCCGACGACGCCACGCGCCTCGACGTCCCGGGCGTCCCGACCTCCGCGGCCGAGCCCGCGGCGTCGGGCACGCCCGTGGGCCACGCGCGCCGGGCCGGCGCGGGCCTGGACGGGCTGACGGTCGCGGACGTGGACCGGGCCGACAAGCTCGCGGCGATGCGCGCGGGCGAGCTCGGCTCGGTCCACTCCTGGGAGCTCGTCACCGCCGTGGACGGGCCGGGGACCCGGCTCACCGTGTTCCTCAACGGGTGCCCGCTGCGGTGCCTGTACTGCCACAACCCCGACACGTTCGCGATGAAGGACGGCAGGCCCGTCACGGCGGACGAGCTCCTCGGGCGCGTCCGGCGCTACCTGCCCGTCTTCCGGGCCACCCACGGAGGGCTCACGCTCTCGGGGGGCGAGGTGCTCATGCAGCCCGCGTTCGCGGCGCGCGTCCTGCGCGGTGCCAAGGCGATGGGCGTGCACACCGCGCTCGACACGTCCGGCTTCCTCGGCGCGAACGCGACCGACGCGATGCTCGACGACACCGACCTCGTGCTGCTCGACGTGAAGTCCGGCGACCCGGAGACCTACACGAAGGTCACGAGCCGCGACCTCGAGCCGACCCTGCGGTTCGGGCGACGGATCGCCGAGCGCGGGCTCACCGGCCACGCGCCCGAGGTCTGGGTGCGCTTCGTGCTCGTCCCGGGCCTCACCGACGACCCGGACAACGTCGAGAAGGTCGCCGCGTACGCGGCGTCGCTCAACGCGATCCGGCCCGGCACGGTGACGCGCGTCGAGGTGCTGCCCTTCCACCAGATGGGCCGTGACAAGTGGGACGCGCTCGGGCGCACCTACGAGCTCGACGACACGCCCGCGCCGTCGGCCGAGCTCACCGAGCGCGTGCGCGGCCAGTTCCGCGCCCACGGCCTGACGACGTACTGACCCGACCCGCCGACGAGCGCCCGCTCGCCGAGACGTGAGAAGTGGCCCCGGACCGCCGTGCTCCAGGGGCCACTTCTCCCGTCTCGGCGGGTGTGCGCTCCCCGGGGCGGGGTCAGGTCGTAGGGTGCGCGGGTGCCTGCAGCGACCGTCGACGCCCACGACGACCCTCGATGGACCGACGCCGGGAGGCGGTGGACGGAACGCGTCGCCGCCGCGCTCGCCGACCTCGCGAGCCCCGACGGCACGAGCCCGGTCGTGGTCGAGCACATCGGGTCGACGGCGGTCCCCGGGCTCGCGGCGAAGCCGATCATCGACCTCCAGGTGCGCGTCGCGCCGCTGCCCTCCGAGGCGGAGCTCGACGCCGCGCTCGGGCCGCTCGGGTTCTCGATCGAGCGCGGCGCGCGCCCGGACTCGCCCGGCGTGTACCGGGACGTCCCGCGTCCGGGCGCCGACGCCGCCCCCGAGCTCTACGCCAAGCGACTGCTCACCCGCCCCGGCGACGAGGACGAGCCGCCCGTGATCCTGCACGTCCGGCGCCTCGACTCGCCGTTCGCGGCGTACGTCGTCGCGTTCCGCGACTGGCTGCGCGCCGTCCCCGCCGAGGCCGCGGCGTACGAGGCGACGAAGCGCGACCTCGCCGCGCGCCACGCGGTCGCCGACGACTACGACGACTACACGCGCGACAAGACGGCGTTCCTCGACGCGGCGCAGTCACGGATGGAGCGCTGGCTCGCCGAGCGCGCGAACGGTCCTGCCTGATCCCTGCACGGTGCCGCCCGAGCACTGATACCGTGGTGGTACCAAACGAGAGGAGCCCACGTGGCTATGACCTTGCGGCTCGACGACGACGCGCAGGCGGCGCTGGAGCGTATCGCCCGCCGCGAGGGCGTCTCCGCGAACACAGCCGTCGCACGCGCCGTCGTGGAGTACGACGCGAAGCGGCGCGAGATGCGTGACCGGCTGCTCGCCGACATCGTGGCGGAGGACCAGGAGCTGCTCGACCGGCTCGCGCAGTAGCCGTGGTCGTGTACCTCGACGAGGACGACCTCGTCGCCGCCGCCACGGCGTTCCTCGGGCACCCGCCCGCCGTCCGCGACTTCGGGCTCCTGTCGTCCGCACTGGCGCGTCCGGCCGCGTCGATGTACGGCGTCGAGGCCTACCCCGCCCTCGACGAGAAGGCAGCGGCGCTGCTTCTCTCCGTCACGAAGAACCACGCGCTGATCGACGGGAACAAGCGACTGGGCTGGGTCGCGGTCAGACTCTTCTACGCGCTCAACGGGGTGCGGCTCGTCATGCCGCAGGACACCGCGTACGCCCTCGTCGTCGGTGTCGCAGCCGGCGAGATCGACGACGTCGAGACCGTGGCGCGGAGGCTCGCGGAGCACGTCGTGCGCCGCGAGTCGTGACCGCCGCGAGCGGCGCGCTGCCCGACGTCGCCACCGCTCGGGCGGTCGTCGCGGACGCGGACGCCCTCGCCGCGCTGCTCGCGACCCTCTCCGCCGCGCCCGGGACGGCCCGCGAGCAGG
This sequence comes from Cellulosimicrobium funkei, assembly GCF_004519295.1. Taxonomy (GTDB): domain Bacteria; phylum Actinomycetota; class Actinomycetes; order Actinomycetales; family Cellulomonadaceae; genus Cellulosimicrobium; species Cellulosimicrobium funkei. Next base: position 548,907 of record NZ_SOZH01000003.1, on the reverse strand, counting down.
TGCGCGCCGCGTTCGGCGACAGCCGCGAGGAGAAGGTCCTGGCGCGCCTCGACGCCGTCGACGTCGCGTCGCTGCGCGACGTCACGCGCGAGCGCCTGCGGCTCGGGGCGCTCGCGGACGCGGGCGTGCGGACGGTCGGCGAGGTCGCGCGGCTCGGGCGCGACGGGCTGGAGAAGCTCCCCGAGATCGGCCCCCAGACGGCGACGCACCTGCTCGCCGCCGCCGAGCAGGTGGCGCGCGCCGTGCGCGAGAGCCTGCGCTTCCGGATCGACCTCACGCCGACGGACCCGGTCGCGACCGCGCTCGTCCAGGCGCTCCACACGCTCGACCAGGCCGACGCCGCCGTCGCGCGCTACGGCGACCAGGTGCGAGCCGCGCTCGCGGAGCACGAGCGCGTGCGCGCCGACGCGCTGGTCGCCGCGAGCGCGGCGCGCCGCCTGCTCGCGTGGGGCGAGCGGCGGCGTCGGGCCTCCGCGGCGGTCACGGTGCTCGCCGCGGTCGTCGAGCGAGCTCATGCGTCGGGGCTCGCCGAGGAGGCGCGGCGCGTCGTCGGGCTGCTCGCCGAGCCCGCGCGCCCGTACGACGTCTGGGAGGACTTCCGCCGCCGGTCCGCGGCGTACTACGCGCTGCTCGACGGCGTCGCCCCCACGGGCCGCGACGTCGCCGCCGCGGCCGGGCACCTGCCTGCCGAGCTGGTCGACCGCGTGCAGACGCAGGCGCTCGACGAGTCGTTGCTGACGGTCTCGCTGCGCGGGTACCAGGCGTTCGGGGCCCGCTTCGCGCTCGCCCAGCGCCGCGTCGTCCTGGGCGACGAGATGGGCCTGGGCAAGACGGTGCAGGCCGTCGCCGTCGTCGCGCACCTGGTCGCCCGCGGTGCGACCCACGCGCTCGTCGTGTGCCCGGCGAGCGTGCTGGAGAACTGGGTGCGCGAGCTGCGCGCGCACGCGAGCCTCCCGGTGCACGCCGTCCACGGCGAGGACCGGGAGGAGGCGGCCGCGGCGTGGCGCGCTGCGGGCGGTGTCGCCGTCGTGACCTTCGCGGGCCTGCGGCGCACGGGGACCGAGGCGTTCGCCGCGGCGGCGCCGGCGGTGCTCGTCGTGGACGAGGCGCACTACGTGAAGAACCCGCTCGCGAAGCGGTCCGTGGCCGTCGCGGCCCTCGCGCGGACGACCGAGCACGTGCTCCTGCTCACCGGCACGCCCATGGAGAACCGGGTCGAGGAGTTCCGCACCCTGCTGGGCTACCTCCAGCCCGAGCTCGCGGCACGGCTGGACGCCGCGCACGGCGCCGCCGGCCCCGACGCGTTCCGGCACGCCGTCGCGCCCGCCTACCTGCGCCGCAACGCCGAGGACGTGCTCGAGGAGCTGCCCGAGCTCGTGCAGGTCGACGAGTGGGAGCGGCTCGGCACGGTCGACGGCGCCGCGTACCGGGAGGCGGTCGCGGCGGGGTCGTTCATGGCCATGCGGCGGGCGGCGTTCGCCGTCGAGCACCCCGAGGACTCGGCGAAGCTGCGCCGGCTCGTCGAGATCGCGCGCGAGGCGGCCGAGAACGGGCGCAAGGTCGTGGTGTTCTCGTATTTCCGGGACGTCGTGGACGTGGTCGTGCGCGCGCTCGGCGACCTCGCCCTCCCGCCCCTCACCGGCTCCGTGCCCGCCCGCACGCGCCAGACGATCGTCGACGACTTCACCGCGGCCGAGGACCCGCGCGTGCTCGTCAGCCAGATCGACGTTGGGGGAGTGGGTCTCAACCTCCAGGCGGCGTCCGTCGTGGTCCTGTGCGAGCCGCAGACCAAGCCGACGACCGAGGCGCAGGCCGTCGCGCGCGCCCACCGCATGGGGCAGGTCGAGACCGTCCAGGTGCACCGCCTGCTCACCGTCGACAGCGTCGACGAGCACCTCGTGCGCCTTCTCGGCACCAAGGCCCGGCTGTTCGACGCCTATGCGCGCCGCAGCGCGCTCGCCGAGGAGGTCGCGGGCGCGGTCGACGTGTCCGAGGCGTCGCTCGCGCGCGCGGTGGTCGACGCCGAGCGCGCCCGCCTGTTCGTCGACCCGGCCGTGACGTCGGTCGAGGACGCGCCCGTCGGGGGAGCGCCCGCCGACGGGGTCCCTCCCGCCGTGGCGCTCGGTCACGCGACCGAGGACGCGACCGCCGAGCACTGACGGGGCCCGGGCCTGCGCCGTCGTCGCGCTCGGCGCCGGGACGCGGCATAGCGTGGCGTCATGACCGAGACCGACACCGTGCCCCCGCTCACCCCGCTGCGAGAGGACTGGTCGACGGCGCTCGCGGTCGTCGCGCACCCGGACGACATGGAGTTCGGCGCGGCCGCCGCCGTCGCGCGGTGGACCGCGCAGGGCAAGCGGGTCGTGTACTGCATGGTCACGAGCGGCGAGGCGGGGATCGACGGCATGGACCCGGACGAGGCGCGCCGCGTGCGGGAGGCGGAGGAGGTCGAGTCGGCACGGATCGTCGGCGTCGACAAGGTCGAGTTCCTCGGGCTGCCCGACGGCGTCCTCGAGTACGGCCTGCCGCTGCGGCGCGCGATCGCGGGGGCGATCCGGCGCCACCGGCCCGACGTCGTGATCACCGGGAACTATCGCGAGACGTTCCCGGGCGGGATGCTCAACCAGGCGGACCACGTCGCGACGGGGCGGGCCGTCGTGGACGCCGTGCGCGACGCGGGGAACCGGTGGGTGTTCCGCGAGCAGGTCGAGTCGGACGGGACCGAGCCGTGGGGCGGCGTGCGCCAGGTGTGGGTCGCCGCGTCGCCCGACGCCCGGCACGGCGCGGACGTCAGCGCGACCTTCGACGCGGGCGTGGCGTCCCTGCGCGCGCACGCCGCCTACCTCGACGGCCTCGGCTGGGAGGACTTCGACCCGGCGGCGTTCCTCGCGTCGATGAGCGCCCCGACGGGCGAGCGGATGGGCGTGGAGCACGCCGTGGCGTTCGAGCTCCTGCTCATGAACGGAGAGGACTGACTCACCCCCTCTGGCAGCCGCCGAGCAGGCGGTCGTGGCTCGTCCTGTACTCGGGACGGGCCACAACCACCTGCTCGGCGGAGGAGGAGGGGTTTGGTCAGACGCGCGATGTCGCCGGGACGTTCGCGACGCCGTCGGGCAGGAAGCGGCGGCCCAGGACCTTCTCGCTGTAGCCCGTGCGGTCGAGGTACGGCGTGATGCCGCCCAGGTGGAAGCCCCACCCCGCGCCGAGGATCATGCACAGGTCGATCTGCGACGGGCTCGCGACCACGCCTTCGTCGAGCATGAGCCCGATCTCCTGCGTGAGCGCCGTGAGCACGGAGTCGAGGACGCCGGCCTCGTCCAGCGCCCCGTCGCCGCCCGCCTCGCCCGTGCCGAAGACCCGCTGGATCGCGGGGTCGACGGGCTTGGGCAGGCCCTTCGGCGCGTCGAGGACGACGGGGATCTGCTCGTCCACGATGCGCTGCAGGCCGGGGGACTCGGGGAACCGGTCGCCCAGGTCCTCGCGCAGCGACGTGAGGACGTGCAGGCCGACGGCCGGGCCGACGAGGTCGAACAGCGCGAACGGCGGCATCGGCAGGCCGAGCGGTGCGACGGCGCGGTCCGCGACCTCGACCGACGTGCCGTTCTCGACCGCCTCGACGATCTTGCCCATGAGCAGGATGAGCAGGCGGTTGACGACGAACCCGGGGCGGTCGGCGACGAGCACGGCCGTCTTGCGGAGCTTCTTCGTCATGGCGAACGCCGTCGCGAGGGCCGCGTCGTCGGTCTTCGCCGCCTGGATGATCTCGACGAGCGGCATCTGGGCGACGGGGTTGAAGAAGTGCATCCCGACGACGCGCTCGGGGTGCTGCAGGTCGGCCGCCATCTCGGTGATCGACAGCGCGGACGTGTTGGTCAGCAGCACGGCCTCGGGCGACAGGACGCCCTCGAGCTCGGCGAAGACCTTCTTCTTGAGCCCGAGGATCTCCGTGACCGCCTCGATGACGACGTCGCAGCCCGCGAAGTCGCCGAGCTCGGTCGTGCCGTGCACGGAGCCGACGATGCGCGCGCCGGTGTCCGTGGACATGCGGCCCGAGCGTACGAGCTTCTCGACGGTGGAGCGGACGTAGCCGAGGCCCTTGTCGACGCGCTCCTGGTCGAGGTCGCGCATGACGACCGGCACCTGGAGGCGCTGCGCGAACAGCAGCGCGATCTGCGCGGCCATGAGCCCAGCGCCCACGATCCCCACGCGGGTGACGGGGCGGGCGAGCTTCGCGTCCGGCGCGCCCTGGGGCCGCTTGCCCTTCGAGACGAGCTGGAACGCGTAGACGCTCGCGCGCATCTCGTCGCTCATGATGAGGTCCGCGAGGGCTTCGTCCTCGGCGGCGAACGCCTCCTCGCGCGACGCGGTGCGCGCGGCGGCGACGAGGTCGAGCGCGCGGTACGGGGCGGGGCGCGAGCCCGCGACCACGGCGTCGAGGCGCTGACGCGTCCCGGCGACGACGGCGTCCCACACGGGCTGCGGGTCGAGCTCGCGCCGCTCGACGACGATCTCGCCGCGCAGCACGGCCTCGGCCCAGCGCAGCGACGACTCGAGGAAGTCGGGCGCCTCGAAGAGCGCGTCGACGAGCCCGATCTCGTACGCCTCCTGCGCCTTGAACGGCTTGTTCGCGGCCGGGCGGGCGAGGATGACGTCCATCGCCTTCTCGACGCCGAGCAGGCGCGGCACGAGGTAGGCGCCGCCCCAGCCGGGGACCAGGCCCAGGCCGACCTCGGGCAGTGCGAGCGCGCCGGCGTCGGACGCGACGGTGCGGTACGTGCAGTTCAGCGCGACCTCGAGGCCGCCGCCGAGCGCGACGCCGTTGACGAACGCGAACGTCGGCACGCCCATGTCCTGGAGCAGCGTGTACGCGGCGTGGCCGGCGCGCCCGAGGGCGAGCGCGTCGTCGCGCACCTGGACGGCCGCGGCCTGCGTGAGGTCCGCGCCGGCGGCGAGGAAGTACGGCTTGCCCGTGATCGCGACGGCGACGATCTCGCCGTCCGCGGCCCGGCGCCGCAGCGTCTCGAGGGCCGCGTGCAGCTCCGCGAGGCCCTCTGGGCCGAGCGTCGTCGGCTTGGTGTGGTCGAGCCCGTTGTCGAGCGTGACGAGGGCGAGCGTGCCCGTCCCGCCGGGGAGCGCGACGTCGCGCACGAGCGAGTGCGTGACGCGCTCCCCGCGCGTGGCGTCCTTCGTCGCGTCCGCGGAGGTGGTGGGCGTGGTGTCGGTCGGTGCGCTCATCGTCAGTTCTCCGCGGTCTCGAAGGTGTGGCCGGAGTAGTCGGCGTGGTGCGGGTTCTCCCAGATGACGGTGCCGCCCATGCCGAGGCCGACGCACATGGTCGTCAGGCCGTAGCGCACCTCGGGGTGCTGCTCGAACTGGCGCGCGAGCTGCGTCATGAGGCGCACGCCCGACGACGCGAGCGGGTGGCCCATGGCGATGGCGCCGCCGTACTGGTTGACGCGCTCGTCGTCGTCCGCGATGCCGAAGTGGTCGAGGAACGCGAGCACCTGGACCGCGAACGCCTCGTTGATCTCGAACAGGCCGATGTCGTCGATCGTCAGGCCCGCGGACGCGAGCGCGCGCTCGGTCGCGGGGACCGGCCCGATGCCCATGACCTCCGGGTCGACGCCCGCGTACGCGTACGCGACGAGGCGCATGCGCGCCGGGAGCCCGAGCTCGTCGGCGACGTCGCCCGCGGCGAGCAGGCACGCCGTCGCGCCGTCGGTCAGCGGCGAGGCGTTGCCCGCGGTGACCTTCCCGCCGGGGCGGAACGGGGTCTTGAGGTCGCGGATCGAGTCGACCGTGGTGCCGGGGCGGGGGAGCTCGTCGGCCGTGGCCAGGCCCCACCCGAGCTCGGTCGACCGGGTCGCGACCGGCACGAGGTCGGGGGAGATGTCGCCGTTCGCGAGGGCCTTGGCGTACTTGGCCTGGCTCGCGACAGCGTACGCGTCGGCACGCTCCTTGGTGAGGTGCGGGTACCGGTCGTGCAGGTTCTCGGCCGTCGCGCCCATGACGAGCGCGGAGGAGTCGACGAGGCGCTCGGCGACGAACCGCGGGTTCGGGTCCGACCCCTCGCCCATGGGGTGGTGGCCCATGTGCTCGACGCCGCCCGCGACGACGACGTCCTGCGCGCCCACGGCGACGTTCGCCGCGGTGGTCGTGACCGCGGTCATCGCGCCCGCGCACATGCGGTCGATCGCGAAGCCGGGCACCGACTTGGGCAGCCCGGCCAGCACGGCGACGCTGCGGCCGAGGGTGAGGCCCTGGTCGCCGGTCTGCGTCGTCGCGGCGAGCGCGAGCTCGTCGATCCGCTCCACGGGCAGCTCGGGGCGGCGGCGCAGGAGCTCGCGGACCGTCTTCACGGCGAGGTCGTCCGCGCGGGTCTCGGCGTAGATCCCGTCGGGGCGTGCCTTGCCGAACGGGCTGCGGACGCCCTCGACGAAGACGACGTCGCGCACGGGGCGTCGGCGCGAGCGCTGGGTAGCCGCCTGGGTGGGTGCCGAGGTGGGAGAGGGGGCCTCGTTGGCCACGGTCATGGCATCTCCATCCGATGCAGATGGTCGGGACGGCGGTGTCCGGAGCGGCACCGCTCGGGGGGTCGTACGTGCGATACACGCTACCGCGGGTATCGGGAAAGCACGAGACCGATGCTACGACATGAAGAGACCCGGTATCGCATCGCGCGATACCGGGTCTCTTCGGGGTTCGGGGCGCTCGGGAGCCCGCGTCAGCGGCTCCCGCGGAGCTTGCGCACGACCTTCTTCGCGGTCGGCAGGCCCTTGTTCCACGCGGAGTACCACATCGAGAACGGCACGTCGACGCTGTGCACGAGCTCGTCGTCGTGCTGGGCGAAGCTGCGCTTGAACTCGCTGATCCCGTCGTTGAGCAGACCGTTCATGTCGTACCGGACCAGGCCGGCCTGCTGCGCGAGCGTGATCGCGTGCCACTTCACCGGCGCGTTCGCGCGCAGCTTGCGACCCGCGTCGTTGATGCCGCCGTAGAGCTCGAACGACGTCGTCGCCGACGACACGCACCACACGAACGACACCGGGGCGCCCTCGGAGAACGCGGCGACGAGCACCGAGTGCTCGCCGAGCTCGCGGTGGATCGCGAGGTAGTACTCGTCGTCGTGCAGCGCGAAGCCCGCTCGCTCGGCGGTCTCGTGGTAGACGTCGAGCACCTGGCGCACCTCGGCCTCGTCCGTCACGCGCCGCACCTCGAGGCCGGTGCGCGCCGCCTTGCGGATGTCGTACCGCGTCGACTTGCCCATGGCCTTCGTCAGCTCGTCCTCGGACTTCGTGAGATCGAGGATCAGCGTCACCGGGTAGAGGATCGGGTTCGCCGCGGGGCGGGCGTCGGGCAGCGCGAGGTGCGTCCCGACCGGCCAGTCGGGCTCGATCGTGACGCCGACGCCGCCCACCGTCGTCTTGCACCACGCGACGACCGCACGGGTCACGGCGTCGCGCGTCGCGTCGTCGCCCACGCCCGGGCCGGCGCCCCAGCCGTCTCCCGCCGGCGCGATCACGGGCCCGCGGGGCACGTGGCACAGCGCCTTGAACTGCGCCGGGAGGGACCGCACGAGGACCTGCGCCAGGCCGCGGACGCGGCCGTCGCCGTCCACCGCCTCCACGCGGTGCGGGGTCCAGGCGCCCGTGGCCTTGACCTCGCCCCAGCCCCACAGCTGCAGGGGGTGGCCGCCGAGCTCGTTCACCCGGGCGTCCCAGGAGGCTCGGTCGGTGACTGTCCGGATCGTCAGGTTCGCGTCGTGCACGCGGACGACCCTACCCTCCCGCTACCGCTCGCCGGCGCGCTCGAACGCGTCCGCGAGGGGCTCCGCGACGAGCCCCACCTGCCACTCGCGCGCCCCGCGGCCGCGCAGGAACGCGGCGATCCCCGCCGCGTCGGCGGGCTCCGGCGGCGTCCAGCACAGGCGCCGCAGGGCGTCGGGCTGGAGCACGTTCTCGACGGGCAGCGCGTACCGCTCGGCGAGCTCCTGCACGACGCCGCGCGCCGCGTCGAGCCGTGCCGCGGCGCCCGGGTCGCGGTCCGCCCACGCGCGCGGCGGGGGCGGGGCGTCCGTGCGCGGCCCGCGCGTGGTCGGCAGCGCGCTCGCGGGCAGCGCGAGCGCCGCGTCGACGGCCCGCTGCCAGTACGCCGCGCGACGGCGCGTGCCCTTGCCCGCGAACGGCGGCAGCTCCACGAGCTGGCCGGCCGTGCGCGGCAGCGCCTCCGCCGCGGCGACGATCGCGCGGTCGGGCAGGACGCGCCCGGGAGCGATGTCCCGCGCCCGTGCGGTCGCGTCGCGGGCCTCCCACAGGCTGCGGACCACGGCCAGGCGCCGCGGGTCGCGCAGCGTGTGCGTGCCGGACGTCCGACGCCACGGCTCGGGTCGCGGGGCCGGCGGCCCCGCGGTGCGGACGGCCTCGAACTCCTGTGCCGCCCAGTCCGCCTTGCCCGCCTCGTCGAGCCGCTCCCCGAGCGCGCGGCGCAGCGGGACGAGCACCTCGACGTCGAGCGCCGCGTACCGCAGCCAGTCCTCGGGCAGGGGCCGCGTCGACCAGTCCACCGCCGAGTGCTCCTTGGCGAGGCCGAGCCCGAGGACCTCGGCGACCACCGCCGCGAGGCCGACGCGCTCCATCCCCAGCAGGCGGGCGGCGAGCTCGGTGTCGAACACGCTCGCCGGGACGACCCCGTGCTCCGCGAGCCCCGGCAGGTCCTGGGACGCGGCGTGCAGGACCCACTCGGCGTCCCCGACCGCCTCGCGCAGCGGCGACAGGTCGGGCACGGCGACCGGGTCGACGAGCGCGGTGCCCGCGCCCTCGCGGCGCACCTGCACGAGGTAGGTGCGCTGGCCGTACCGGTAGCCGGACGCGCGCTCGGCGTCGGCGGCCACGGGGCCGCTCGCGGCGGCGAACGCCTCGACGACGCGCGCGAACGCCGCGGGCGTGTCGACGACGGGGCCGACGCCGTCGGACGGCTCCGTCAGCGGCGTGACGACGGTCGGGGCACGCTCCGCCCCGGGTGCGGGGTCGAGCGGAGGGGGAGCGGGTGCTGCGGTCGAGCTCATGAGCCCACGGTATTGCGTCGCGCGGGGGGTCGAGCACCGAGGGGGGTCACGCCCTCGGGCAGCGGCGGCAGCCCGGCGGCCGTGCACAGGAGCTGCGCCCACGCCGCGAGGTGGTCCCCGAGGTCGGCCGTGCCCGGGCCCGGCGCGACGGGCGTCCACGACGCGCGCATCTCGAGCTCGACGTCGTTGTGCTTGCCGGCCAGCGCCCCGAAGCTCTGCGACAGCACGCGCGTGACCGTGCCGCCCTCCGCGCGCACGACGGCGCCCGTGTCGTGCAGGGCGTCCTCGAGCCACGTCCACGCGACCTCGGCGAGCACGTCCTCCGCCGCCATCTCCGGCTCCAAAGTCGCGCGCACGAGCGTGACGACGCGGAACCGGCCCTCCCACGCCTCCTGGCCCGCCGGGTCGTAGAGGACGATGAAGCGCCCCGACGCGAGCTCGGGGTCGTCGGAGCGCGCCGCCTCGACCTCGCCCGTGAGCGCGACCGACCACGGCGCGATCCGGCGCGGGGCGGGGACTTCGCGCAGCGTCACCTCGGGCCGCAGCCGGCGCGCGCCCAGGGCGTCGAGGACGGCACGGAACTCCGGGGGAGCGTCGGTCCCGTGAGGGGTGGTCACCCCGGCACAGTACGAGCGCGAGGGGCGGGAGGGACGCACGCCGCGCGGGTGTCATCGAATCGTGATCCCGACTTCGTCACGATCCCTGCGGGTGACCGGATCGTGGCACCCCCGGGGCTCGACGGCGCCCGAGGACTAGGCTGGCAGCGTATCCATCCCCGGTGCACCCGGCCGCGCGCCCGCGCCCGGCCCGGTTCCGCGCCCTCCCGCGCGCAGCCGTCGTGCGCCGGGACCGACCCTCGAGGAGCAGGGAAGCAGATGTCAGCACGCGCACAGATCGGTGTGACCGGACTCGCCGTCATGGGTCGCAACCTGGCCCGCAACTTCGCCCGGCACGGCTACACGGTCGCGGTGCACAACCGCTCGTACGCCAAGACCGAGTCCCTGATCGCCGAGGCGGGCACCGAGGGCGACTTCGTGCCGTCGGAGTCGATGGCGGACTTCGTGGCCTCGCTCGAGCGCCCGCGCAAGGTCGTCATCATGGTCAAGGCGGGCGCGGCGACCGACGCCGTCATCGACGAGCTCGTGCCGCTGCTGGAGGAGGGCGACATCGTCGTCGACGCCGGCAACGCGCACTTCCCCGACACGATCCGCCGGGAGAAGGCCCTCGCGGCGTTGGGCCTGCACTTCGTCGGCACGGGCGTCTCGGGCGGCGAGGAGGGCGCGCTCAACGGCCCGTCGATCATGCCGGGCGGCACGCGCGAGTCGTACCAGAGCCTCGGCCCGATCCTCGAGGACATCTCGGCGAAGGTCGACGGCGTGCCGTGCTGCACCTACGTCGGGCCCGACGGCGCCGGCCACTTCGTCAAGATGGTGCACAACGGCATCGAGTACGCCGACATGCAGCTCATCGCCGAGGCGTACGACCTGCTCAAGCAGGGGCTCGGCGCGTCCGCGCAGGAGATCGGCGAGATCTTCGCGCAGTGGAACACGGGCGACCTCGAGTCGTTCCTCATCGAGATCACCGCGGACGTGCTCCAGCACGTCGACGCGGAGACCGGCAAGGCGTTCGTCGACGTCGTGCTCGACCAGGCGGAGCAGAAGGGCACCGGCCGCTGGACGGTGCAGAACGGCCTCGACCTCGGCGTGCCGATCACGGGCATCGCCGAGGCGACGTTCGCGCGCGCGCTGTCCGGCTCGGTCCCGCAGCGCGAGGCCGGTCGCGCCGCGCTGCCCGCCGACGCCGCGGCGTGGGACGTGCAGGACCGCGACGCGTTCGTCGAGGACGTGCGCCTCGCGCTCTACGCGTCGAAGGTCGTCGCGTACTCCCAGGGCTTCGACCAGATCGCGGCCGCGTCGGCCGAGTACGGCTGGGACATCGACCGCGGCGCGATGGCCCGCATCTGGCGCGGCGGCTGCATCATCCGCGCGCGCTTCCTCAACCGCATCACCGAGGCGTACGAGCGCGACGCGCAGCTCCCGCTGCTCCTCGCCGACGAGTACTTCACCGGCGCGGTCGGCAACGGCCTCGCGGCGTGGCGTCGCGTGGTGGCGCAGGCCGCCCTCAACGGCGTGCCGACGCCCGCGTTCTCGTCGTCGCTCGCCTACTACGACGGCGTGCGGGCCGAGCGCCTGCCCGCCGCGCTCATCCAGGCGCAGCGCGACTTCTTCGGCGCGCACACCTACCGCCGCGTCGACAAGCCGGGCGTCTTCCACACCGAGTGGTCGGGCGACCGCACCGAGTCCGACGCCTGACGTTTCTCTCCGACGTCCCGACGGCGGTCGTCGCGCTCCGGCGCGGCGGCCGCCGTCGCGCGTCCCGGGCCCGTACCTCGTGTCGCCCGCACGTCCGGTCGCGCGCGGTCGGTCCCCGCGCGTGACGAGCGGCTCGGCCCGGCCGGCCCGCCGACGTGGCAGGCTAGGCGCGCGGGCCGCTGCGTCGGCCCCGACCCCCTGACGCCGGACGACACGGAGAACGATGAGCCGCCACCCGCAGGACGCGACCGCGACGAGGATGCTGGCCGACCGGACGGGCACCGACCCGGCTGACTGGTTCCTCGTCTTCAAGGCCCGCTACGGGATGGAGGTCGTGTTCCGCGCGCTCGCCGAGGCCCGGGGCCCGGGCGACGTGGTCACGCAGGTGTTCACGTGCTCGACGGCGGTCGACCCGGTGCTCGTGGCCGGGCTGCGGCCGGTCTACGCCGAGGTGTCCCCGGCGACGGTCGCGATCGACCCCGACCGGCTCGCCGTCGGCCCGGGCACGCGGGCGGTCGTGCTGCAGAACACGTTCGGCATCGTCGACGAGGCGGCGGCGCGGCGCCTGCGCGACGCCGCGCGGTCCGTCGGGGCGCTGCTCGTCGAGGACAGCGCGCACTGCGTGGGGCGCCTCGCGCGCGACGCCGACGGCACGCCCGTCGCCGACGTCTCGTTCCACTCGTTCGGCGTCGAGAAGCTGCTGCCCACGCGGTTCGGCGGGGCGGTGTGGGTGAGCCCCGCGCTCGACCCGGCGCTGCGCGCCGCGACGGTGGCGGCGCTCGACGCGCTCCCCGTCGTCGGGCCGCGGCTCGACCTCGCCGCGCGCAGCTTCCGCACCCAGGTGCGCGTGCTCAACCGCCTCCCCGGCGCGGCGGCGGGCAAGGTGCGTGGCGCGCTCACGGCCGTCGGTGCGTACGAGCCGGCGATCGCTCCCGTGGAGAACCGGGGCGGCCTCGCGCACCCGCCGCAGCGCCCGTCCGCGTGGGTCGTGGACCGCATGGTCGACGCGCTGCGGTCCAGCGGCGACACCGAGGCGCGCCGCGCCGACACGGTCGCGGAGTACGTGCGGGGGCTGTCGGGCGTCGTCGAGGTCCCGGCGGGGATCGGGGAGCGCGCGCCGCTCGTGCGGTTCCCGTTCTTCGCGCCCGACGCCGCGACCGCCGACCGCCTGGTCGCCGAGCTCACGGCCGCCGGGTTCTACGTCGGCAAGTGGTACCGACCGGCGCTGTTCCCCGGTCCGGACGACCCCGCGGTCTACGGGTACACCCCGGGCGACCCCGCGCTCGCGACGACGGAGGACCTCGTCGCGCGCGTCGTCAACCTGCCGACCACGGTCGGGGTCGCGACGGCGCGCCGCCTCGTCGAGGCCGTCCGGTCCGCCCTGGGCGCCTGAGCCCCACGACCAGGCGGTCCGTGGCGGCCGACCAGGTGATCCCGGCGCGTCCGCGACACCGGACGGGCCACGACCACCTGGTCGGCGCCGCGACTCCCGCGGTTACGCCGACGGGCGCGAGCGCGCGAACTTCACGTAGTCGAGCGTGTGGCGCAGGTCCACGCGCCACACGTCGAGGCGGCGGCGCAGGCTGCGGTCGGGCGCGTACCGCAGGGTGTGCCACACGCCGTGCTTGCGGGCCTTCTTCACGCGGTGGCGCAGCGACACCGGGACGAGCGCCCGGACGACGGGGTAGGGCACGTTGACCCACAGGCGCGCGTCCGACGTGACCTGCTCGGGCAGCTCGCGCCCGTACACGAGGTCCTCGACGTAGCAGCGCGCGAGGTTGCCGCCGGCGGCCATCGTGTAGAAGCTCGCCGCGCCCTGGCGCAGGTTGACCTCGAGGATCTTGCTCGTGCCGGTGCGGCGGTCGTACATGACGTCCAGGTTCGCGGCGCCGACGTAGCCGAGGCTGTCGAGCAGGTGCCGGACGGACTCCGTGAGCCGGTCGTCCTTCATCGTCACGACGGCGTTGTAGTTCCCGACGAGCTTCGGGTCGTACTCGCCGAGCACGATCTGGGCCGCGGACAGGAACCGCAGGCGGCCGTGGCGGTCGGAGTACGTGTTGACCACGCGCATGACCGACTCGTCGCCCGCGAGGTACTCCTGGACGATGAGGTCGTCCGTGTAGCCGGCGGCGTAGATGCGGCGGCCGACGTCGCGCAGCTCGGCCGCGTCCTGGACGAGGTACACCTTCTTCTTGCCCTCGAACCGCAGGCGCGGGTAGGTGTCGGTGTCGGCCGGCTTGAGGATGAGCGGGTACGGGAAGGGCAGGTCCTCGCCGAAGCCGGGGGCGTCGACGTCGGCCGCCGTGGCGACCACCGTCTCCGGGTGCGGCACGCCGAGCTCCGCGCACGTGCGCGCGAAGTCCGTCTTGTTCATGAGGCGCGCGGCCAGGTCCTCGCCGACGAGCGGGATGACGTAGAGGTCCTCGAGCTCGGCCCGGTGGGCGACGACGACGTTCGTGTAGAACTCGATGTTCGCGATGAGCAGGCGCTTGCGGCCCGGGAACTCCTCGGCGAGCTCGCGCAGGACGGCGACGATGCGCTCCGGGTCGTCGAAGTCGCGGTAGGTGCGCACGTCGACGATGCGGGAGTCCGCCGTCTCGCGCAGGGGGAAGCGGCCCAGGGCCAGCGTGCGGACGCCGTACGCCTCGTGCAACGACCTCGCGATGTTGTAGGTGTTGAGGTTGGTCCCCAGGACGATGGGGAGGAACTCGGCGTTGCCGTACGTCATCGCGGAGGGTCGTCCGTTTCTCTGTCGGGTCGGCGGGCGTCCGCCATCCTACGGTCCGCGCGGCCCGCTCCCCGGGACGCGGGCGCCGTAGGATCCACGGGTGACGTCGCGACCGGACCAGGACCACGCCCAGCCCCTCGTCGGAGTGCTCGGAGGTGTCGGGCCGCTCGCCACGGCCTACTTCCTCCAGCTCCTCGTCGCGCTCACGGAGGCCGAGCGCGACCAGGACCACGTCGACGCCGTCGTGCTCAACCACGCGACGATCCCCGACCGCACGGACTTCATCCTCGGGCGGTCGGACGCGGACCCGGGCCCGGTGCTCGCGCGCGACGCGGAGCGGCTCGAGCGCTTCGGCGCGGACTTCCTCGTCATGCCGTGCAACACCGCGCACTACTTCACGCAGCAGGTGCTCGACGCGATCAGCGTCCCGTTCGTGTCCATCATCGACACGACGGTCGACGCGGCGCGGGCGCGGGTCCACGACCTGCACGCGGTGGGCCTGCTCGCGACGGCGGGGACCGCGGCGTCGGGCGTGTACCAGGACGCGTTCGCGCGCCACGGGGTCGAGGCGCTCGTGCCCGACGACGCCGACCAGGCGCTCGTGTCGCAGATCATCTACGAGCAGGTGAAGGCGGGGCGGCCGGTCGACATCGAGACGTTCCGGGCCGTCGCGGGGCGGCTCGTCGAGCGCGGGGCCCAGGTCATCGTGCTGGGCTGCACGGAGCTGTCCGTGGTCGCCGTCGACCACGATCTGCTCGCCGACCCGCTCTACCTCGACTCGACCGACCAGCTCGCCCGCGCGACGATCCGCCGCGCCGGGCACCGCGTCCGCGGGGCGTGACCCCGCGGGTCCGCCGACCGCCGGACCGGCAGGCGTCCTCGCCGGCCGGACGCCGGGAGGGTCAGCCCAGCTCGCTCGTGCCCGAGTAGAGGTGCAGCACGGGGACGTGCAGCTCCTCGCGCGCGCGGGAGGCCCAGTCGGTGTGGAACGTGTCCTCGACCGCGTGCGGGTACGTCACGACGACGATCTCGCGCGCCCCGCCCGACGCGACGGCCGTGCGCAGCGCCGGCAGCGGGTCGTCGTCGACGACGACGCCGTCCGCCTCGCGGCCCGCCGCGCGGAGCTCGGCCACGCTGCGCTCGAGCTGCTCGCTCGCCTCCGCCTTCGCCGTCGTGGGCGAGGGCTCGCGGCCCAGGACCTCGTCCCACGCCTCCTTGAGCTCGCCCACGCTGAGGTGGTCGATGATCCCCGAGATGACGTTGCGCTCCGTGTCCGCCGGGACCAGCACCCGGTAGGCGAGCTGCTCGTCCTCGTGCAGCGACAGGATGTGCTGCACGTCGGCCGGGTTGAGCGTGTCTTCGGTCAGGACGAGGATCGTGTCGGTCACGCGGGTCAGCCTAGCGGGAGGAGCCAGCGCGCGGCGGTCGTACCGGCGGGCGACCCGGGCCGGTCCTCGGGGGCGTGCAGCAGGTGGGCGAGGCGTGCCCCGCGGGGGAGGGCCGTGGTCGTCCCCGGAGCCGGGGCGCCGCCCACGATCCGTCCCGGTCCGGGCCCCACGAGCATCGGGGTGGTCGTCACGCACAGCTCGTCGACGAGGTCCGCGGCGAGGAGGTCCGCCAGCAGCGACGGGCCGCCCTCGGTGAGCACGCGCGTGAGGCCGCGCCCGGCGAGCGCGGCGAGTCCCGCGGCGAGGTCGAGCGCGTCGTCCCCCGCGTCCTGCCCGACGACGAGCACCCGGTCCGCGGGCACGTCGCCCCGGGCGGTGGCGGCCCCGGCCGGGCCGGTCAGCACGAACGGCGGGCGGTCCGTCCCGGCGAGCGCCGGGGGCACGCGGCCGCTGCGGCTGACGACGGCGAGCTCGAGCGGGGCGTCGCGCAGGTGCCGCAGCCCGCGCGGCCGGCCGAGCGGGGTGTAACCCTCGGCGCGCGCCGTGCCCGCCCCGACGAGCACCACGTCCGCCAGCGCCCGCAGGACGCGGAACACGCGCCAGTCCGCGTCGTCGTTGATCGACCCCGAGCGCTCGTCGGGGCCCCACGCCGCCCCGTCGACGCTCGCGACCATGTTCGCGCGCACGACGCTCGCCCCGCGCACCGGGGGCCCGTAGGCGTAGAGCGCGGCGAGCCGGTCCTCGCGCGGGTCGGGCGGGAGGTGCTCCGGGGCGGGCAGGAGCACGTCGAGCACGGGGAGGTCGGTGCGCCCGCCGGGCGGGGTGGTGGTCGAGGTCACAGCGGCCAGGCTAGCCGCAGGCGTAGGCTGGATCCTCGTGACTGCGCCCGCCTCCGGTGGTCCCTCGGCCCCGGCAGCCCTCCCCGGCACCGCCCGCGCGTCGGCCTCCTCGCCGACCCCCGGCGGGCCCGTCCGCGCCCTCGCCGACGTCCGGCCCTCCGTGCCTCCCGCCCGGCTCCTCGCCGACCTCGTGCCGCCGCGGCACTTCGCCGACGCGCGGTTCTCGACCTACCGCGCCAACGCCGCCTACCCCAGCCAGGCGCGCACCGTCGCGCGGCTCGAGGAGGTCGCGGCCGCCGTCGTGAAGCCCGCGCGCAAGGGGCTGTTCGGCGCCCGGAAGCAGACGGCGCCCGCGGTGTACATGGACGGTGGGTTCGGCGTCGGCAAGACGCACCTGCTCACGTCCCTCGCGCACGCGGTAGGCCTCGACGTCAGCGCGTACGGCACGTTCGTCGAGTACACGAACCTCGTGGGCGCGCTCGGCTTCCGGGCGACGGTGGACGCGCTCGCCACGAAGAAGCTCGTGTGCATCGACGAGTTCGAGCTCGACGACCCGGGCGACACCGTCCTCATGTCCCGGCTCCTGCGCGAGCTCGCGGACCGCGGCGTAGCGCTGGCCGCGACGTCGAACACGCTCCCCGAGGCCCTCGGCGAGGGCCGCTTCGCCGCCGAGGACTTCCTGCGCGAGATCCAGGCGCTCGCGGCCCGGTTCGAGGTGCTGCGCGTCGACGGCGAGGACTACCGGCACCGCGCGGTCGTCACGGACTCCGCGCCGCTGCCCGAGGCCGACGTGCGGGCGGCCGTCACCGGCCGGCCCGGCGCGACCCTCGACGTGTTCGACGACCTGCTCGCGCACCTGTCGCAGGTCCACCCCAGCCGGTACCGGGCGCTGCTCGACGGCGTCGAGGTCGTCGCGCTCACGGGCGTGCATCCCGTCACCGAGCAGTCCGCGGCGCTGCGCCTCGTCGTGCTCGTCGACCGCCTCTACGACCGCGACGTGCCCGTGCTCCTCGCCGGGACCGGCGCGTACACGGGGGAGCGGAGCCTGTTCACCGAGGAGATGCTGCGCGGCGGGTACCGCAAGAAGTACTACCGCGCGCTGTCGCGCCTCGGCGCGCTCGCGGAGGACGGCCGCACGGTCGCGCGCGGCGCGGCCTGAGCGTCACGTCGCGGCGAGGCGCGCCTTCTCGACCGCGACGTCGAAGTCGGCCGGGGGCCACCCGAGGTCGAGGCCGCGCAGCGCGTCGAGCAGGAGCTCGCTCACCGCGAGGCGCGCGAACCACTTCCGGTCGGCCGGGACCACGTGCCACGGCGCGACGTCGGTGCTCGTCCGGTCGAGGACGGCCTGGTACGCCTCCTGGTACGCAGGCCACTTCTGGCGCGAGTCGACGTCGTTCGGGTTGTACTTCCAGAACTTGTCCGGGCGCTCGAGCCGCTCCATGAGCCGCGCGCGCTGCTCCTCGTAGGAGACGAGCAGGGCGACCTTGACGATCGTGGTCCCCGCCGCGGCGACCTCGGCCTCGAAGCGGTTGATCTCGTCGTAGCGCGCCTCCCACACCGCGGGCGGCACGAGCGCGTCGACGCGCGCGACGAGCACGTCCTCGTAGTGCGACCGGTCGAAGACGCCGATGTACCCCGGCTCGGGCAGCGCGCGGCGGATCCGCCACAGGTAGTCGTGCCGCCGCTCCTCGGGCGTGGGCACCCCGAACGACCGGTGCGCCACGCCCTGCGGGTCGACGAGCCCGACGACGTGCCGCACGATCCCGCCCTTGCCGGCCGTGTCCATGCCCTGCAGCACGAGGAGCACCGACCGCGACCCGCCCGAGCGGCCCTCGGCGAACAGGCGCTCCTGCAGCTCGGACAGCTCGTCCGCGTGCTGCGCGACGAGGGCCTTCCCGGCGGCCTTGTCGCCCGTGAACCCCGGGGTCGACGCGCGGTCGAACGCCGCGAGGTCGAAGCCCTCCGGCACCCGCAGCGCCTGCTCCGGCGGGACCTCCCAGGCGCCCTCCGCGCCCTTGCCGTGCGTGGCCTTCGTCTTCGTCGTCGCCATGGGCGCGAGCGTAGTCACCCGCGCGCCAGGACGGCGACCGAACGCGCGGGCAGGTCGACGTGGTGCCGGCCTGCCCGGGTCGCCGGGTCCCAGCCGGCGAGCACGCGCGGCGTGCCGCCGAGCGCGAGCCGCAGGCGCCGCGGGGCGTCCCCGAGGTTCACCGCGACCGCGACGGTGCGCCGGTCGACGACGAACGCGGGCCCGCCGTGCGGGGCGGCGCCCGTCGTCGGCTCCTCGCCCGCCGCGTCGTCCTCCGGGCCGCCCGGGCCGTGGACGCGCACGAGCGAGAGGTCGCCCGAGCGCACGTCGGGCCGCGACCGCAGCGCCACCAGGTCCCGGTACCAGGCGAGCAGGCGCGCGTGCTCGCCGCGCTCCCGCTCGGACCAGTCGAGGACGCTCGCGTCCCGCGTCGAGCGGGCCTGCGGGTCGGGCACGGGGTCGCCGCCGCCCCACCCGTGGTCGGCGAACTCGGCCGCCCGGCCCGCGCGGACCGCCTCCGCCAGCTCCGGCTCCGCGTGGTCCGTGAAGAACTGCCACGGCGTGGACGCCCCCCACTCCTCGCCCATGAACAGCATCGGCGTGAACGGCGACACGAGTACGAGCGCCGCGGCCGTCGCGAGACCGCCGCCGTCGACAGTCGCCGATGTCCGGTCGCCGTGCGCGCGGTTGCCGACCTGGTCGTGGTTCTGCGAGCTCACGACGAACGCGTGGCCGTCGGTCCCGACGGGGACCGGGTGACCCCAGTCGCGCCCCCGGAACGTCGAGAACGTGCCGTCGTGCACGAACACGCCCGTGAGGGCCTTGCGCAGCACCGCGACCGAGCCGAAGTCGACGTAGTAGCCCTGGCGCTCCCCGGTGAGCAGCGCGTGCACGGCGTGGTGGACGTCGTCCGCCCACTGGGCCCGCATCCCGCGCCCGCCCTGCTCCACGCCCGTCACGGTCGCCGGGTCGTTCTCGTCCGACTCGGCGACGAGCGTCAGCGGCCGCCCGAGCTCCTGCTCCACGCGGTCCACGCGCCGCGCGAGCTCCGCGAGGAGGTGCGTCGGGGAGTCGTCGACGAGGGCGTGCACCGCGTCGAGCCGCAGCGCGTCCACGTGGAACTCGACGAACCACCGCTCGGCGTTGTCGATCACCCACTCGCGCACCTCTCGGCTGCCCGGGCGGTCGAGGTTCACGGCTGAGCCCCACGGGGTCGTGTGTGCGTCCGTGAAGTACGGGCCGAACTCCGGCAGGTAGTTCCCCGACGGGCCGAGGTGGTTGTAGACGACGTCGAGCACCACCGCGAGCCCCCGGGCGTGCGCGGCGTCCACGAACCGCTGGAGGGCGCGCGGGCCACCGTACGCCTCGTGCACCGCGTACAGGTGCACGCCGTCGTAGCCCCAGCCGCGCTCGCCCCCGAACGCCGCGACCGGCAGGAGCTCGACGGCGCCGACGCCCAGCGCGACCAGGTGGTCGAGCCGGTCGATCGCCGCGTCGAGGGTGCCCTGCGGCGTGAACGTCCCGACGTGCAGCTCGTAGAGCACCTCGCCGCGCACGTCGCGGCCCGGCCACGCGGCGTCCGTCCAGGCGAACGCCGGGTCGAACGTGCGGCTCGGCCCGTGCACCCCGTACGGCTGCCACGGGCTGCGCGGGTCCGGACGGCCCGGACCGCCGTCGACGGAGTACCCGTAGTCCGTGCCCCACGGCAGCTCGTGGTCGTACCCCCACCAGCCCGGCACGTGCGCCCCCACGAGGCGCAGCGGGAGGCGCTCGGCGCCCTCGAACGTGCCCGAGCCCTGCTCCGGCAGCAGGAGCTCGACGCTGCGCGCAGTCGGCGCCCACACCACGGGCCGTGGCCCCGGCACGGCGAGCAGGGGCGTGGCCTGGGGTGCGGGGACGCGCGGGGGCGGGACCGGTGCGCCCGCCGTCATGGTGCGCCCTCGCCCGTCGCGGCGGCGCCCTCGCCCGTCGCCGCGGCGCTCGCGGCGGAGCCCGGCGCGACGAGCAGCGCGACCGGCAGGTCGGTGAGCAGGTCCGCGACGCGGACGGTCCCCGCCGGGTGCTCGCGCCCGGTGAGCACGTCGACCCACGCGCCCGTGCCCGCGGGGAGCGCGACGACGTGGTCGCGCCACCCGCCGAGGCGGTCGACCGTCCCGGCGAGCCGGGTCGCCACCGTGACGACGTGCGCGACGGACGCGTCGTCCGTGCGGTCGCCACCGGACGCGTCGGCGGTCGCGGGGTCGCCCGTGGGGGTGCCGGCCGGGGCCGTGCGCGCGAACGCGAGCGCGCACGGCGTCGACGACGCGACGGGCGCGTACCCGGCTCCGTCGCCGACGAACGCGGCGGCGAGGGCGCGGCGCACGCGCAGGGCGCGCGCCGTGACGAGCAGCTTCTCGTCCGCGAGCGTCCGCGCGGGCGCCCCGCCGTCGAGCCGCGCGAGGCGGTCGGTGAGGTCGTCGACGTCCACGGGGCGGCGGTTGTCCGGGTCGACGAGCGTGGGCGCGTACGACTCGGCGCCCTGGTAGACGTCCGCGACGCCCGGGGCCGTGAGCCGCGTGAGCGTGATCCCGAGGCTCGCGGCGCGCAGCTCCTCGCGGTGCTCGCGCGCCCACCGGGCGAACGCCCCGGTCACGGCGGGGTCGGCGAGCGCGCGGCGGGCGAGCTCGGCCACGGCCTCCTCGTACGCCTCGTCCGGGCTCGTCCACGACGTCGCGACCTTCGCCTCGCGCAGCGCCTTGCGCAGGTAGTCGACGAGCCGGTCGGGAGCGATCGCGGCCTCGGACGTGCCGTCGGGCGCGTCGTCCGGCGTGGTCGCGTCGGGGAGCCAGGTCCCGGCCACGGTCTGCCACAGCAGGTTCTCGGCGAGACCGTCGACGAGGACCCCGCGGTAGGGGGCGGTCGCCGCGCGCACCTCGTCGACGAGCCGCGACCACGCGCCCGCGTCCTCGGACAGCACGCCGAGGGCCGCGCGCGTGTCCTCGCCGCGCTTGGTGTCGTGCGTCGACCCGGCGGTGAGGGCGTGCGGGGTGAGCGCGGCGAACCGCTGCGCGAACGCGTGCCAGTCGTGCGCGCCGAGGCTGAACCGGTCCGGCTCGCCCCCGACCTCGCACAGGCTCACGAGCTCGGTCCAGCGGTAGAACGCCGTGTCCTCGACGCCCTTCGCCGTCACGGCCCCGCACACCTGCTGGAAGCGCACGACGAGCTCGTCGCGGCGTGCCTCGCGCCGTCGTCCCGCGCTGCCGACCTCGCGGCCGAGCACGAGGTCCACGACGACGGCGAGCGTCTCCGCGCGCTGCGGGTCGAGGTGCGCGCGGGCGCGCTCGGCCGCCTCCTCGACGGCCCGGACCGCCTCGTGCCGCGGCGGGGTGCCCGGCACCACGTACGCGCGGTAGCGGTCGAACGCGACGAGCAGCTCGCGCAGGCACTGGTGCAGGCCGCGCCACGTGTGGTCGCGCAGGCGCGGGTCGTCGTGGCAGACGGCGGCCGCCAGGTCCGTGAGCCGGTGCACCTCCGCGTAGAGGGGCCCGGCGACGACCTCGCGCTTCGCCTCCTCGACGAGCGCGCCGAGGCCGCCGGGCGGCGCGCCCGTGAGGCGCGTCATCACCGCGTCGAGGCCCGACCGGCCGCCCGGGTCGACGAAGAGCTGCTGCAGGCGCCACGCGACGTCGTAGCCGGTCGTCCCGACCGTCGCCCAGTCGGGCGGCACCTGCTCCTCGCCCGCGAGGATCTTCTCGACGACGACCCACGCGCCGTCGGTGCGGTCCGCGAGGCGCTGGAGGTACTGCGCCGGGTCCGCGAGGCCGTCGGGGTGGTCGATGCGCAGGCCGTCGACGACCCCGGACGTGACGAGGTCGAGCACGAGCGCGTGCGTCGCGTCGAAGACCTCCTCGTCCTCGACCCGGACCGCGACGAGGGATCCGACGTCGAAGAACCGGCGGTAGTTGAGCTCCTCGTCGCCCACGCGCCAGTAGGCCAGCCGGTAGTGCTGGCGCTCGACGAGCTCCGCGAGCGGCAGGTCCTCCGTCCCGGCGCGCACCGGGAACACGTGGTCGTAGTAGCGCAGGACGCGCCGGGGTCCGGGCGTGCCCGGCACCTCGACCTCGTCCAGCACGAGCTCGCCCGCCGCGAGCACGTCGCCGAGGCGCGCGCCGAGGACGGGCATGAGGACCGCGCCCTCGCCCGCCGACCAGTCGACGTCGAACCACCGGGCGTACGGGGAGTCGGAGCCCTCCTCTAGGACCGACCACAGCGCACGGTTGTGCCACGCGGGAGTGGGGACCGCCATGTGGTTCGGGACGACGTCGAGCACCATGCCCAGGCCCGCGTCGCGGGCCGCGGCGGCGAGCCGTCCGAGGCCCTCGCGGCCGCCGAGCTCGTCGCTGATCCGCGTGTGGTCGACGACGTCGTACCCGTGGGTCGACCCGGGCGCCGCCTGGAGCACCGGCGAGAGGTAGAGGTGCGTGACACCGAGGCTGGCGAGGTACGGCACCTGGCGCGCGGCGTCGTCGAACGTGAGGTCGGGGCCGAGCTGGAGCCGGTACGTCGACACCGGGACGCGGGGCGGCGCGCCCGGCGTGCCGGCGGGGGAGACGGCGGTCATCGCAGCGGCGGGCGGGTCAGGACGATGACGCTGCGGCCCGTCACGGACACGGTCTCCCCGGGCTGCAGCACCTCGCCGACGTCGACCGTGCCGTCGGTGTCCAGCACGACGTCCCAGCTCTCCCCGTAGGCCGCCGGCGGCACGGTGAAGTCCAGCTCCTCGGAGTGCGCGTTGAGCAGCAGCAGGAACGAGTCGTCGACGATCGGCTCGCCGCGCCGGTCCTGCTCGGGGATCGCGTCGCCGTTGAGGAACACCATGACGGTGCGCGCGTAGGCGTGGTCCCAGTCCTGCTGGTCCATGCGCGAGCCGGTGATGTCGAGCCACTCGATGTCCGGGAGGTCGTCGGGACCCTCGGGCATGCCCGGCTCCGCGCCGCCCTGCCGGCCCACGAAGAAACGCCGCCGGTGCAGCACGGGGTGGTCGCGGCGCAGCCACACGACCCGGCGCGCGAAGTCGAGGAGCGCGGCCCGCTCGTCGTCGAGGCCCTCCTCGCCGCCCCAGTCCATCCAGGTGATCTCGTTGTCCTGGCAGTAGCCGTTGTTGTTGCCGCGCTGGGTGCGCGCGATCTCGTCGCCGTGCGCGAGCATGGGCACGCCCTGCGAGAGCAGCAGCGTGGCGAAGAAGTTCCGGCGCTGGCGCGCCCGCAGCGACCGCACGTCGGGGTCGTCCGTCGGGCCCTCGACCCCGCAGTTCCAGGACCGGTTGTGGCTCTCGCCGTCGTTGTTGTCCTCGCCGTTCGCCTCGTTGTGCTTCTCGTTGTACGACACGAGGTCGTTGAGCGTGAAGCCGTCGTGCGCGGTGACGAAGTTGATCGACGCGATGGGCTTGCGCCCGCCGTGCTCGTAGAGGTCGGACGAGCCCGTGAGCCGGCTCGCGAGCTCGGGCAGCGTCGAGGGCTCGCCGCGCCAGAAGTCGCGCACCGTGTCGCGGTAGCGCCCGTTCCACTCCGTCCACAGGGGCGGGAAGCCGCCCACCTGGTAGCCGCCGTCGCCGAGGTCCCACGGCTCGGCGATGAGCTTGACCTGGGAGATGACCGGGTCCTGCTGCACGATGTCGAAGAACGCCGAGAGGCGGTCGACCTCGTGGAACTGGCGCGCGAGCGTGGCCGCGAGGTCGAAGCGGAACCCGTCCACGTGCATCTCGGTCACCCAGTACCGCAGCGAGTCCATGATGAGCTGGAGCACGTGCGGCGAGCGCATGAGCAGCGAGTTGCCCGTGCCGGTCGTGTCGAAGTAGTGCGCCTCGTCGCCGTCCACGAGCCGGTAGTAGGCCTTGTTGTCGATGCCGCGGAAGCTCAGCGTCGGGCCGAGGTGGTTGCCCTCCGCGGTGTGGTTGTAGACCACGTCGAGGATGACCTCGATGCCGGCCTCGTGCAGGGCCTTGACCATGGTCTTGAACTCCATGACCTGCTGCCCGCGCGTCCCGTAGGCCGCGTACCCGTTGTGGGGCGCGAAGAACCCGATGGTGTTGTAACCCCAGTAGTTCGACAGCCCCTTCTCGACGAGCGTGGGGTCGTTGACGAACTGGTGCACCGGCATGAGCTCGACCGCCGTGACGCCCAGCGTCACGAGGTGCTCGATGACGGCCGGGTGCGCCATGCCCGCGTAGGTGCCGCGCAGCTCGTCGGGGACGTCCGGGTGGAGCATCGTCATGCCCTTGACGTGCGCCTCGTAGATGACGCTGTCGTGGTAGTCCCGGTTCGGCGGGCGGTCGTGGCCCCAGTCGAAGAACGGGTTGATGACGACCGACATCATCGTGTGCCCGGCCGAGTCGTCGTCGTTGAGCGGGGGAGCGGGCGGGGGTGCGTCGTCCTCCTCGCCCTCGGCGGGCTCGACCGCCTGCGCGACCTCGTCCGCGTCGGCGAAACGGTAGGAGAACAGCGACTCGTCGCCGTCGATCTGCCCCTCGATCGCCTTCGCGTACGGGTCGAGCAGGAGCTTCGCCGGGTTGCAGCGGTGGCCGTTCGCGGGGTCGTAGGGACCGTGCACGCGGTAGCCGTAGCGCGTGCCGGGGCCCTTGCCCGGGAGGTAGACGTGCCAGACGTGCGCGTCGATCTCCTCGACGTCGACGCGGGTCTCGTTCCCGTCGTCGTCGAAGAGGCAGAGCTCGACGCGCTCGGCGATCTCGGAGAAGAGCGCGAAGTTGGTCCCCGTGCCGTCGTACGTGGCGCCGAGGGGGTAGGGGTGGCCTGGCCAGGTCTGCATGTCCCTGAGGATGTCACGGGGTCCTGTTCGCTGTCGTCGCAGGAGACCCCTCGGTGACGCGATCGGTCTCGACCGGGGTCTCCCGTCGCGATCAGCGCAGTAATAGTGTGCCAAGCGACGATCGCCCTGGTGGTCGCCCCGCCCGTGCGACGCACCGACCCGCCCGGAGGCGGACGGTCGTGCATCGCGGGGTCGGACCTGGTAGACCCGTGCCATGAGCACCCACGCACACCACCGCGACGACCTCAACCAGTCCGACATCGCGTCCGCCCGGCTGTCCCCGCGCCGCGAGGACGAGGGAGAGGGGTCCGGCGACGTGCTCACCGGGGGAGACGCGACGAAGGCGCCGCAGTCGCTCTCGGAGAACGAGCGCCGGCCCATCGACGGCGCGTCGTCGGGCACGTCCTGGGACGACCCGGACGAGCTCTAGGACGTTCGCGCCCGGCCCCTCAGTCGACGCGCGGCAGGCGGTCGGCGTCGACCGCGATGAGCCGTGGCATCCCCGCGGGGGCGACGGCGCTGAGGGCGAGGTAGCGGGCCTCGGCCCGGTGCAGGCGGATGTGCTCGTCGACGGTCCAGTCGGGACCGTTGGTGAGCGGCATGCCGCACGAGCAGTCGATGGTGACGCGCCCGGCGGCGTCCTCGCGGACCTGCCCGATCGTCACGTGCTCCGACCGCGCGTCCGCCTTGGCCCGGCGCATGGTCGCGCTCACGGGCTCGGGCCGGTGTGCCTGGGGCGGGGGCGAGGCAGGTGCGTCGGTCACGGGTTCCGAGCCTAGACGCCGTCGGGACCCCGCCGCACCCGCCGTGGCGGCGCGCCTCAGTGGGTGTGCGCGATCCCGAGCGCGTGCGCCCGCTCGTGCTCGCGCTCGGCGGCCTCGCGGGCGGCGATGCGCGCCCGGACCTCCTCGCGCCGCAGGGGCGGGACCGTCGTCGGCGGGTTGCGGCGCTCGGGCAGCTCGTCGAGCAGGCGCGCGACGATCGCGGTCACCTCGTCGACCGCGCGCTCGAACGGCTCCTCGGTCGCGGCGCTCGTGCGCTGGATGCCCGTGACCTTCCGGACGAACTGGCGCGCGGCCGCCTCGATCTCCTCGTCGGTCGCGGGCGGTTCGAGGCCGCGCAGGGTCGTGATGTTCCGGCACATGCCTCGACGCTACGTGTGTGTGAGGAGCGCCACAAGAGACCGGGGTCAGGCGAGCCGGGCCGTCACCGCGAGGTGCTCGCCCGCCTCGACCCGCACGTCCGCCACCCGCACCCCCGGTGGCAGGTCGGCCGCGAGGTCGACGTGGCGCCCCTCGACCTTCGCCAGCTCGCCGCGGGCCACCACGAGCAGCGCCGCGACGACGGGGTTGCGGCTCGACAGCTCGAGGTCGCGGACGGTGAGCACCATGCGCGCGTCGACCTCGGCGGTCCCGGTCGCGCGCACGCTCGCCGAGAGCAGTCCCTTGCGCACGCGGGCGAACGCCTGGAGCGACATCGTGCGCGGCCCTGTCGCGACGAGGTCGACGTCGAGCGAGGCCAGCGTGAGGCCGATGTTCTGCAGCTCGGTGGCGACGATCCTCCGGGCGGTGGCGAGGACCGCCTCGCGCGGTGCCGAGACGCGGACGTGCCCGCCGAGGGGCGCGGCGTCGTCGGGCTCCACGCCCTCGACGGCGAGCGACCCGTCGGCGCCCTCGACCCAGCGGAAGCGCAGCCCCTCGATCTCGGCCGTGACGTCCACGGGGACGTCGTCGACCAGGAGCGGGTGCGCGTCCACCCGGAGCCGGCGCACCACCGCGTCCTCGCGCGAGCGGACGTGCTCGACGTCGACCGTCGGGGAGGTGCTGCGCCCGGACGAGGAGGCGGGACGGTCCGCTCCGAGGCGGACCCGGACGCCCGTGAGGTCGACGTCGAGGCGAGACACGTCCGGGCCCTCGAGATCGGCGTCGAGCCGGACGGCCGCCGTGCCCTCGACCTCGGGGCCCAGCGTGTCGAGGACCGCCGGCCGCAGGCGTGCGAGCAGCTCGGGGGCGGTCGTGGGACGCGGGGCCGCGCCGAGCGGCAGGACGTCGTGGGCGGGGCGCTGGTCGGGCATGGGCCGAGAGTAGACGACGAAGGCCGCCCCGGCGCCGGGACGGCCTTCGAGTGGTGGGCGATACTGGGATCGAACCAGTGACCTCTTCCGTGTCAGGGAAGCGCGCTACCGCTGCGCCAATCGCCCGGGTGCTGCATACGAGGTGGAGATGGGATTCGAACCCACGTATACGGCTTTGCAGGCCGCTGCCTCGCCTCTCGGCCACTCCACCTTGAGACGCGTCCTCTCATGCTCCCGGGGGAGCGGGCCAGAGAGTGGGCCTCCGAGCGGATGACGGGACTCGAACCCGCGACCCTCACCTTGGCAAGGTGATGCTCTACCAACTGAGCCACATCCGCGCGGCCGGTCCGTCGGGGGCTCTCACGAGCCCCGTGGTGATCGGCGCGAAGCACATACTAGCCGACTTCCGGCCGGACCCGTGCATCCGGTCCAGGTGATGGTCGGCGCGAGAGAGGCCGCTCCGGACGGTGCCGGGGCGGCCTCTCACGTCGTGCTCGTGGGCGATACTGGGATCGAACCAGTGACCTCTTCCGTGTCAGGGAAGCGCGCTACCGCTGCGCCAATCGCCCCAGAGGGGTGGTGCTGTTTGCGAGGTGGAGATGGGATTCGAACCCACGTATACGGCTTTGCAGGCCGCTGCCTCGCCTCTCGGCCACTCCACCGCGACCTGCCCTCCGCCACCACGAGGGCGGCAGGAGGGTGGGCCTCCGAGCGGATGACGGGACTCGAACCCGCGACCCTCACCTTGGCAAGGTGATGCTCTACCAACTGAGCCACATCCGCGCGGCCGGACCCTGGAGCTTCGGGGAGCGTTTCCCCCGGCCCTCCGGCGTTCCGGCGCGTCCCAGACATTAGTCCACGTTCGCGTCCGGCGTCCAACCGGCCCCGCCGAGCCCGCGGTCGGTGCTCGGGGGCCGGGGTCCGGGGCGGAGGGCGTGCCCTGGGTAGCGTGGTCCCGTGCCAGGACCTGGGAGAACACCCGCGCCGGGGTTCGCTCGCTTCGCCGGGCGCGCCGCGAGCGGCGTGCTCGAGTGCGTCGACCTCCGGCGCGAGCCGGAGCGGCTGGCCGACGACGGGCCGTGGTTCGTGGTCGCCGACTTCGACGACCCCGCCCGCGGCGGCCGGGCGCGCGCGTGGCGGTTCGCCGAGCGGCTCGCCCCGTCGGACCTGGACGCGGCGACGCCCGCGGGGGCCCGGGCCGCCTCGTGGCGCGGGCCGGAACCGACCGCGTGGCGCAGTTCCCTGGACCGGGCCGGCTACGAGGCCGCCGTCGCGCACGTGCGCGACGAGGTCCGGGAGGGCGAGGTCTACCAGGCGAACGTCTGCCGCGTGCTGGCGGCCCCGCTCGTCGGCCCGGGTGGCGGCGAGCCCGACGCCCGGGACCTCGCGCGTCGTCTCGCCCGGGGCAACCCCGCTCCCTACGGGGGCGTCCTGCACGTGCCGGCGGGGTCCGGCGTCGACCCGGTGTGGGTCGTCAGCGCCTCGCCCGAGCTGTACCTCCGGGTCGTTGGGGGCACGGTGACGTCCGGGCCCATCAAGGGCACCGCGCCCACCCCCGCGGGGCTCACGGCCAAGGACCGGGCCGAGAACGTGATGATCACCGACCTCGTGCGCAACGACCTCCAGCGCGTGTGCGACCCGGGGACCGTCGAGGTCACGGACCTCCTCGCGCTCGAGCAGCACCCGGGTCTCGTGCATCTCGTGAGCACGGTGACAGGACGCCTGCGCGCCGGGCTCGCGGGGTCGGCCGCGCTGTGGCCCGCGCTGCTCGAGGCCACCTTCCCGCCGGCGTCGGTGTCCGGGGCGCCCAAGTCGTCCGCGCTGCGGATCATCGACGCGCTGGAGCCCGTGCCGCGCGGCCCCTACTGCGGCGCCGTCGGCTGGGTCGACGGCGACGAGGCCGTGCTCGCCGTCGGGATCCGCACCTTCTGGTGGTCCGACGGCGTCCTGCGCTTCGGCACGGGCGCCGGGATCACCTGGGGGAGCGACCCCGCGCGCGAGTGGGAGGAGACCGAGCTCAAGGCGCGCCGCCTCGTCGGCCTCGCCTCGGGCACACTGGAGCCATGAGCACCCCTGCCGCCATGACACCGACGTCCGCGAGCACGACCGAGAACCTCGTGATCTGGGCCGACGGGCGCCTCGTGGCGCCCGGCGAGGTCGCGCTCAGCGCGGTCGACCACGGCGTGACCGTCGGGGACGGCGTGTTCGAGACGTGCGCCGTGTTCGAAGGGCGCGCCTTCGCGCTCACGCGCCACCTGCGCCGGCTCGCGCGGTCCGCCGCCGGGCTCGGCCTCGACGCGCCGGACGAGCGCCGCGTGCTCGACGGCGTCGAGGCGGTGCTCGCCGAGGCCGACGCGCGCACGCGCGCCGGCGCGGGGCCGGTGGGCCGGCTGCGCATCACGGTGACGGCCGGCGTCGGGCCGCTCGGGTCCGGGCGCACCCCCGGCGAGCAGACCGTCGTCGTCGCGGTCGGCCCGGCGGTCATCCGTCCCGCCGGCCGTGCGGTGCGGTCGCCCTGGACGCGGAACGAGCGCTCCGCCGTCGCCGGGCTCAAGACGACGTCGTACGCGGAGAACGTCGTGGCGCTCGCCGACGCCGTCCGCAAGGGCGGCGACGAGGCGCTCCTCGCGAACACGGCCCGCGACCTGTGCGAGGGCACCGGGGCGAACGTCTTCGTCGAGCGCGGGGGCGAGCTCGTCACCCCGCCCCTGTCCTCGGGCTGCCTCGCGGGCATCACGCGCGAGCTGCTGCTCGAGTGGGCGGCGGAGGACGGTCTGCCCGTGCGCGAGGCGCGTCCCGGCGAGCTCCCGTTCGCCGTGCTCGACGAGGTGACCGCGGGGGAGTCGGCGCTGCTGCTCACCGGCTCCGTGCGCAACGTCCAGCCGGTGACCTGGCTCGACGGCGCGGACGTGGCCGCGGGGGAGCTCTCCGTGGCGGCGCGAGACCTGTTCGAGCGGCGTCGTCGCGAGCGTCTCGACCCGTGAGGGCGGCCGGTTTTTCGATCCGGTCCGTTTCAGGCTAGTATCGACCACGCACTCGGGCGATTGGCGCAGTGGTAGCGCGCTTCGTTCACACCGAAGAGGTCACTGGTTCGAACCCAGTATCGCCCACCGAGCAGAGGCCGTCCCCGCACCCGCGGAGGCGGCCTCTTTCGTGTCCCGGGTGCGCCGGCGGCCCGAGGCGTCGGGACCCGTCCGCCCCCGCCGTGCTGCAGCGCCTCGGAAGGGTCGCCGCGTGCTGAGCCCTCGCGGGTCCCGGGCCGGCGGCGGTCGTCCGGAGTCAGCCGGTCGTGGCGTCCGGCTCGCTCGGCGTCCCGACCTCCAGCCCGACGCCGGCTCCCGCGGCCTGGTCGGCCAGGTGCTGCCACGCGGCGGCGTCCGGGACGGCGCCGGGCGGCGGGGTGACGGTGATCGCGCGGTCCGTGACCTCGACGTCGTCCACGCCGAGCTCGAACGCCCCGCTGATCAACGGTGCCAGGACCGCCATGTCCGCGTCGGGCGAGAGGTCTGCCACCAGAGGTCTCGTCGCCGAGGTGCCCGGGTCGCGGTCCTCGTCCCACCACCCCACGTAACGGAGCGGCAGCGCCGCGCCCTCGTCGTGGAGCGCGCGGAGCGCGTCGAGCAGGCGGGCGCGCTCGGCGGACGTCGTCACGACGACGAGCGCGCGGTCGGGGTCGTCGGGGGAGGGCGCCGCTCCCGCCGTGAACCCCGGCGAGGAGAAGTCGCCGTCGTACCCCGGCAGCAGACGACCCATCGCGGTGCTCGCAGTGGCGAACCCGGCCACCGTCTCCTCGGCGAGGCACGCGGTGTCGTACGGCGCCGCGTTCTGGAGGGTCACCGACCCGGCCTCGTCGGTGTCCGGCGCCGCGGTGGTGAGCGTGAGGCGCGTGAGAGGTGCGTCGCGCGCGCAGCTCGCCTCGGCGATCCGGCGCACCTGCTCCACGTCGAGGTCGTCCTCGAGCCGGACGGTCATCTCGTGGTCGTCGGGTCCGACGAGCTGGTTGTCCCGGGACAGGTACTCCACCGACACGACGCCGTCGACGTCCTCCATCGCCTCCGCCCAGACGTCCTGGCCGGAGGAGCACCCGGCGAGGAGCCACGTCGTCGCCAGGCCGAGGGCCGCGAGCGTCGGCGCGGGGCGCCGTCGCGCGGTGGGGCGTCGTCCTCGGTTCGCGGGTGAGAGGTCCACGGTGTTCGTCCTCCGGCGTGCACGGTGCGGGTCCGGGCCCATCCTCGACCGGTTCGCGTTCGCGGGCCAGCACGGTAGCGCCGACGTCGAGGTCCCTCGCCCGGTGCGAGCCGGGACGATGCCTCCTAGGGTTCGAGGCATGTCGAGCAGGGGAACGTACGTCCTGGCGTCCGTGTCACGTGCGGTGCGCACCGTCGAACTGGTCGCCGCGGCGGGCGCGCTGCGCCTCGCCGAGCTGGCCGCGTCTCTCGGGGTGAGCCGTCCGGGCGCGTTCCGCATCGCCCAGACCTTGGTCGCCCACCGGTGGCTCGTGCAGGGTGAGGACCGCCGGTACCGGATAGGGCCCGCGGCGCGGGACCTTGCGGAGACCGCCGAGCCCGTGCGGGACGACACGAGGGGCGGGTGAAGCCCTGCCCGATCTCACTATGTGAGCGTTCCCATGGCACACGTGCACCGGATGAAACCGGACGAAGGGTGCTCGAAAAGCACGCATCCCGGTCCGAACCGCGCAAGCCGCCGGATCCTGGTCGAGCGTCCAGCCTGCACCGATCCCCGCAGCGGTGCACAGTGCTCGCGGGACCCGGTGCGGGCAGCGGCCCGCAGGCGTCCCCGCAGCAGCGACGGTGTCCTCGCCGGCAGCGCCCGGACCGCCTCGGCCGCGGTCGGCGAGGAACGGTCGTGGCGGTCGTCCTCACGGTGCTCCGGAGACCGTGAGGACGGACGGTCCTCCTCCGTGCGCAGGGGGCAAGGAGGAGGACCGGTCACCGCCGCAGCGCGGCGACGAGCCGGGCGATGTCCGCGCCGATGCGGTCCACGACCCGTCGGTGGACTTCCTCGGGGCGCCCGTACGGGTCTTCCACGTCGGGCGCCTCTCGCGTGAGGTCGACTCCCGCTCGTGCGCGCGGCGCGACGCCGAGCACCTCCGTGAGCCGCTCGGCGTCGTCCGCCCGGCCGGGCCACGGGCCCACGCGCTCCGCGAGCGCCGAGAGCTCCGTGAACAGCAGCGACCTGCGCAACGCCGACGGCGCCACCTCGAGCACGGCGGCCCGGTGACGGCGGGTCATCGCGAGCACCACGTCCGCGGACGCCACCAGTGCGGTGTCGAGGGGGCGGGCCACGAACCCCGAGGGGTCCAGGCCACGGTCCTCCAACAGGCGCGCCACGGGAGGGGCGACCGGGGCACCGACGACCGCGGCGGTGCCGGCGCTGGCGACGTCGACGGAGCCGTCGAGCGCAGCGGTAAGCAGGAGCTGGGCCGCGGGAGACCGGCAGATGTTGCCGGTGCAGACGACGAGGACCGAGAGCACCGTTCATCCTTCCTGCGGTCGAGGGTCTGGGTAATGTAGCGCGGGCGACGGCCCCGTGACGGGGTCGTGTCATCGGGGGCGAGTCGCGGGGGGCGGCATGGTGCACGACGGGTGGGGCCCGGGCTGGTCCGGGGCGGCGACGGTGGTCGCGTCCGACGAGGCCCCGGTGGCCGAGCGCGGACGACCCGCGCGGCGGGCGTCGACCGGGCGACGGCCGTCCCGGCGGACCCGACGACGGGTGGCCGCGGTCGTGGCGCTCGTGGTGGTGCTGGGCCTCGTCTGGCTCGCCTGGCTCGTCGCGGACGTGTTGCGCGCCCGTGCCGCGCTCGAGGACGTCGCGGCCCGGCTCCCGGGTCTCCAGGAGCAGGTGCGCGCCGGGGAGGACGCCGGCCGGTCCGTCGACGAGGTGCGTCGGTCCGCGGCCGTCGCGGCCGCCGCGACGCACGGCCCACCCTGGGTGGTGGCGCGCGCCCTGCCGTTCGTCGGCGACGACGCGCGCGCCCTGGGGGACGTGACGAGCGCCGTCGACCGGGTCGCGCAGGACGCGCTGCCGCGGCTCGCCGACGCCGTGGCGATCGCGTCGCCTGCGGTCGTCGCGCCGTCGGGTGGTGCCGTCGACCTCGCCCCGCTCGTCGAGGCGCGCGACGGCGTCGTGGCGGCCGACCGGGCGGTCGCGGCGTCGTTCGCGAGCGTCGCGAGCATCGACACGTCGACGCTCGTGGGCCCGCTCGCGTCGGCCGTGGACGACCTCCGCGACGAGCTCGGGGACGTCGCCTCGCAGACGGCGACCGCCGCGCGCGCGGTCGAGCTCGTCCCGCCGATGCTCGGGGCCGACGGCACCCGCGACTATCTCGTGCTCGTGCAGAACAACGCGGAACCGCGCGCGACCGGCGGGATCGCGGGCTCGGTGCTCCACCTCCGTGCGGAGTCGGGCGGCGTCGAGCTCGTGGACGTCCGTGCGGGGAGCGACCTCGGTACGGACCAGAGCGTCGTCGAGCTGAGCGGCGCGGAGGCGGCCCTGTTCGGCGACGACCTCGGCCGGTACATGCTCAACGTCACCTCGACGCCCGACTACCCCCGCGCGGCGCGCGTCGCGCGCGAGGCGTGGGCCCGCCACACCGGTGAGGACGTCGACGGCGTGCTGGCCGTCGACCCCGTCGCGCTCGCCGGGGTGCTGGGCGCGGTCGGGCCCGTCGCCGTCACGACGCCGGGGGGAGAGGAGCTGCGCCTCACGGGGGACGACGCCGCGGGCTACCTCCTCAACGGCGTCTACCGGGACTACGACGACCCGGCGGAGCAGGACCAGGTGCTGGGGCTCGTGGCGCGCCAGGTGTTCGCCGCGCTCACCGCGGGCACCGCAGACCCCGCGGGGGTCGTCGAGACGCTCGCGCAGTCGGCCCGGGAGGGTCGGCTGCTCGTCTGGTCCGCGCGCAGCCCGGAGCAGGAGCGTCTCTCGGGGACGGTGCTCTCCGGCGAGCTGCTGGGCCGGCGCCCCGCGGCCGGCGGCGAGCCGATCTCCCCGGTGGTGGGCGTCTACCTCAACGCGACGACGGCGTCGAAGACCGGGTACTACCTCGACTCGAGCGTCGCGCTCGACGACGTGACCTGCCGGCCCGACGGCTCCCAGGCGTTCACGCTCCGCGTCACGCTCACGTCGACCCTCTCCGCGGACGCGGCGGCCGAGCTCCCGGAGTACGTCCTGGGCGCGGGCGGCGACGGGACGATCCGCACCAACCTCCTCGTCTACGCGCCGGCCGGCGGAGGGATCCGCGGGTCGTCCGGCGCCGACGGCGACCCCGGGCTCTTCGCCCAGGTGCACGACGGCCTCGTGGTCGGAGGCCGGACCGTCGCGCTCGCCCCCGGGGGGTCGGCGACCTACGCGTACGAGGTCGTGAGCGGTCGGAACCAGCGCGGTGATGTTTCCGTGAGGAAAACTCCTGGTGCCAGGCATGAGACAACGGCCGTCTCCGCTACCGGGTGCCCGTGAGGTGTGTTCTTCTGGAGAGGCACACGGCGGGGGCCCGTGCGCACGGACGGCGCGGTGACGACGTCCACGTCGGGCTCCCGCACCAGTCGACAGGGCAGGGGGCCTCTGACATGAAGATCCGATACGCCGCGACCACGCTCGTCCTCGCCGCCGCGCTCGCCGCGGCTCCGGCCGTCGCGAACGCCTACGAGGCCGACGAGTACGAGGTGGGAGTCTCCACCACCACACCCGCCGTCGGGGAGTCGTTCACCGTCACGGTGGGCGGCCCGGCCGGGAACCCGACGATCACGCTGACGATCTCGTCGCCCGACGTCCCGGACGGCGCGATCACCATCGCGGGCACGAAGGCGCTCACGAAGAGCACCACCGACGGGTTCGCCTCCTTCGAGGTCACTCTGTCGCAGCCGGGCACCTACTCCCTCGTGGCGACCGACGCGGACGGCACGGTGCTCTCCAGCCAGCAGATCGTCGCCGTCCCGGCGGACGGCGCGGGCAGCGGGAGCGGCTCGGGCTCCGGCGCGGCCGGTGGCTCCGCGGGCAGCGGCTCCACCTCGGGGGGCGGCGGGCTCGCGCAGACCGGTTCCGACGACGTGCTGCTCCTCGGCGGAGCAGCGCTCCTCGTCGCCGGCGGCGCGACCGCGGTCGTCGTCGCGCGGAACCGCCGCCGGTCCACCGGCACCCAGGCCTGACGGGGGTGCCCGCTCCGGCGGGCACTCCCTCGGACCACCCCGGTCGTCCGACGACCGGCCGTCGCCGTGACGAAGACGTCCCGGTCCGCGACGGAGACACTCGCCAGGCCACCGCTTGGACGGTGGCGCGAGCGCGCCCCCGGGCAGCCGCGCCGTCGGACCTCGCGTGCGCCGCCAGGACGTCGCAGGGGGCACCATGACGTTGGAGAAGGACCACGAGATCGGCACGGTCGAGCGGGAGGGTGCGGGCACGCCCGCAGACGCGCCGGCGTTCGACACCGGGCAGCTGGTCCGGATCGCCCTGGGCGCGTACCGACGCCCGGGCTGGAAGGCGCGGCTGTCTCGCCGCGTGGCGGTGGTCGACGCGCTCGCCATCTCGGCGGCGATCGCGACCGCCTATCTCGTCCGGTTCGACGGGATCGACGGGACGGTGCTGGACCTCCGGTACCTCGCCATCTCGGTCGGCCTGCTGGTCGGCTGGTGGTGCGCGCTGCGGGCGGCGTTCTCCCGGGACAGCCGCAGCCTGGGCTCGGGGGCGCCGGAGTACGCGCGCGTCGTCAACACGACCGTCGCCGTGTTCGGAGTCGTCGCGATCGCGGCCTACCTGTTGCGCTACGACCTCGCTCGGGGCTACGTCGCGATCGCGCTCCCCGTCGGCCTGGTGCTCCTCGTGTTGGGCCGCTGGGCGGTACGGCGCCGGCTCGTGAGCCTGCGCCGGCGTGGCCGCTGCCGCTCCCGGAGCCTCGTGGTCGGTGGCCGCGACGGCGCCGCGCACCTCGTCGAGCGGCTGCGCGAGGCCGCGGACAGCGGGTACGAGGTCGTCGGAGCCTGTGTGCCCGGCGGACCCGTCGAGCCGCACGAGAGGGTGGCGGGCGTGCCCGTCGTCGGAGAGGTGTCCGACACCGCCCGTCTCGTCGAGCCGCTCCGTGCCGACACGGTCATGGTCACCGGGTCCGACCTCGTCACGCCCCGGACCGTCAAGCGCCTCGCGTGGGACCTCGAGCCCTGGGGTGCCGACCTCGTGCTCGCCCCCGCGCTCACGGACGTCGCAGGCCCGCGCATCCGGACGCGCCCCGTGGCGGGGCTTCCGCTGCTCCACGTCGAGGCGCCCGGATACTCCGGTCCGCAGCACGTGCTGAAGCGTGCTTTCGACGTGGTCGGGGCGCTCTGCCTCATCGTGCTGTTCTCCGTGCCGCTGCTCCTCACGGCGCTCGCGGTCCGGCTCACGAGCCGCGGACCGGTGCTGTTCACCCAGGAGCGGGTCGGGCTGCGCGGCGAGCCCTTCACTGTGCTCAAGTTCCGCTCGATGGTCGTCGACGCCGAGGAGCACCTCGGGGACGTCCTCGGGGCCGACACGGTCGGGGTGTTCTACAAGCCCAGGCAGGACCCGCGCGTGACCCGGGTCGGCGCGTTCATCCGCCGCTACTCGATCGACGAGCTCCCGCAGCTGTTCAACGTGCTGGGCGGGTCCATGAGCCTCGTCGGACCGCGCCCGCAGATCGCGCTCGAGGTCGACCAGTACGACGACGAGATCGGCCGTCGGCTGCTGGTCAAGCCGGGGCTCACGGGTCTGTGGCAGGTGTCGGGGCGCAACAACCTCACGCTGGAGGAGAGCGTCCGGCTCGATCTCTACTACGTGGAGAACTGGACGGTGACGGGAGACCTGCTCATCCTGCTGCGGACGCTGCGAGCGGTGGTGGGTCGTGACGGCGCCTACTAGCCGGCGGGTCGTCATCACGCAGCCGTACGTCCCCGCCTACCGCGAGAGGCTGCTCGGCCTCGTGGTCGAGGGCCTCGCCGAGGTCCGGGTGGACACGCACGTCTTCTACGGCGGCGACGTCGAGCAGATGCGGCGCCGTCGAGAGCGCGGCGACCTGGTCGAGCCACCCTGGGCGACGGAGGTGCCGGTGCGCACCGTGCGGGTCGGGAGAGGCGGCCGGCATCTGCTCCGCCGTGTCGTCCCGCCGGAGTGGCGCGACGCCGTGCTCGTCACCGAGATGCAGGCGGGCAACCTGGACGCGCTCTCGGCGGCGCTCCGCGGGAGGCCGTACGTGACGTGGGGCCACGGCGCGTCCTACACGGCGGACGAGGTGGGCCTCGCGGAGCGCTGGGAGGCGTGGCTGAACCGCCGGGCGCGGCACGTGCTCACCTACACCGACGCGGGCAGGCGGCACGTCGTCGAGACGGCCCGCGTGCCGGCCGACCGGGTGACCTCGTTCGGGAACAGCACGGACACCCGGACCCTCCGCCGCGAGCGGGACGCGCTCGACGGGGGAGCGGTCGACGCGTACCGGGCGGCCGTAGGTCTGCCGGCGGACGCGCGCGCCGCGCTCCTGCTCGGTGCGCTGAACGAGCACAAGCTGCCGGAGCTGGTCGTCGAGACCGCCCGGACCGTGCTCCGGCGCGACCCGGCAGCCTGGCTGCTCGTGGCCGGCGACGGGCCCGCCCGGGGCCTGTTCGAGGGCCTGGCCGCCGAGACCGGACGCGTCGTCCTGCTGGGGCAGGTCGACGCGCGGGGGACGGCGCGCGCGGCGGCCGTGTCGCGGGTGCTGCTCAACCCGGGACGGGTCGGGCTCGTCGCGGTCGACGCCCTGGTGCTGGGCCTGCCGGTGCTCACGAGCGACGCCGGGCGGCACGCACCGGAGATCGAGTACCTCACCGAGGGCTCCGACCTCTTCACGGTCCCCGCGACGCCCACCGACCTCGCGGACGCCTGGCTGCGTCTCACGGCACAGGACCGTCGCCCGCGCACCGACGGCGAGGTGCCGTCGACGGAGGCGGCGGCCGAGCGGATCGTCCGCGCGGTGCACGCGGTCGTGATGGAGGCGGCATGAGGGTCGTGCACTACTACGCCAGGTTCCTGGCCCACCCGTCGGGCGTGACCGAGTCGATCGAGAACTGGGTACGGCAGGCCCACCGGGCGGGCCGGGAGGCCGTGGTCCTGTGCGCGAGCGTCCCCGACCCGCGCGAGCTGCCCACCGACCTGTGGGGGTGCGTCCGGACCGTCTCCCACGTGGGGCGCGGACGCACGAGCTGGGTGCCGACCGGCCTCGCCGGCGAGGTCGGCGAGGGGGACGTCCTCTACCTCCACGAGGGCTGGGTCCTGAGCAACGTCGCGGCGGCGCGCAGCGCCCGGGCGCGCGGTGCCGTCGTCGTGCTCATGCCGCACGGCGTCTACGAGCCGGGCGTCACGACGCGCCTGCGCGACCTCGCCGGCGCGCGACGGGCCGCGGAGGCCTCCGTCGTGCGTCGGGCCGACTGGCTGCACGTCTTCTACGCGTCCGAGGGCCCGCTCGCGGACGGCGTGGCGGGCGGCCGGTCCGGGAACACGCTCGTGCTGCCCAACGGCGCACCGTCCCCGGCCGAGGTGCCCCGGTGGGTGGGCGGGGGCGACTACTTCTTCTGGATGGGACGGTACGACCCCGACCACAAGGGGATCGACAACCTCCTGCGCCGCTGGGCCGAGCTGCCCGCGCCGCGCCCGCGCCTCGTGCTCGCGGGCCCCGACTTCCGGGGCGGTCGTGAGCGGACCGCTCGACTGGTCCGCGACCTCGGGCTCGGTGACTGCGTGGAGCTGCGCGGGAACGCGCGGGGCGAGGAGAAGTGGCTCCTCGTCACGGGCTGCCGTGCGTACCTGCATCCGTCGCGCTGGGAGTCGTGCAGCATCACGGTGCTCGAGATGCTCGCCGCGGGGGTGCCCGTCGTGGTCTCGTCGACGATCCACGCGGCCGAGCCGTTGCGCGCTGCGGGCGTGGCCGTCGTCGCCCACGTCGACCGTCCTGGGGGCCTGCTGGGCCCGCTCCAGGAGGTCGACGAGAACCGGGACCTCGGCCGCCGCGCCCGGGAGTGGACCGAGCGCGCGGCGACGTGGGACCGCGTCGGTGCTCGGTACGGCGACTGGCTGAGCAGGGTCGAGGAGGGAGCGGTCCGATGATCGTGGTGGTGGATCCAGGAGCGGCGTCGACGAACGTCGGCGACCAGATCATCTCGGAGGCGGTCGACGCCGAGCTCGTGACGCCGCTGCGCGAGCAGGGCCACGAGGTCGAGCTCGTGCCCATGCACGGGCGGCTGACCACGGCGCACCGGGCCGCCCTGCGGCACGCGCGCTCCGTGATCGCGTGCGGGACGAACCTCCTCTCCGACCACATGCGGTTCCGCCGCGCGTGGCACTGGCCGGCCGACGACGTCGACCTGTGCCGAGGTCGGCTGACGTTCCTCGGCGTCGGCTGGTGGCAGTACCAGCGGGCCGGGATCGACCCGGTCTCAGCCGCGTGGCTGCGCTCGCTCGCCGGCGACGTGCCGTGGGCGGTGCGCGACGAGTACTCGCTCGCCCGGCTCCGCCGCGCGCGCGTGCCCGCCGTCCACACCAGCTGTCCGACACTCTGGGGCGTGGAGAAGCAGACGCTCCCGTCCGACGAGCGGCGGGTCGTGGTCACGTTCACCGACTACAGCCAGGACCCGCTGGCGGACAGGAGGCTGGTGCACGCGCTCGCCGAGCGGTTCGACGAGCTCCTCTTCTGGCCGCAGGGCCCGGGCGACCGCGAGTACGTGGACGGCGTCCGTGGCGGGACGGGCACGATGCTCGGCCCCCGCCTCGAGGACTTCGACGCGGTGCTCGACGAGCCGGGGACCGCGTACGTGGGCCTGCGGCTCCACGGCGGTATCCGGGCCATGCAGCGGGGCGTGCCCACGCTCGTCCTGTCCATCGACAACCGCGCACGGGAGATCGCGCGGTCCGTCGGGCTGCGCGCGCCGTCGCGGAACGCGGCGCGGCGCTACCGGGAGGACCTGCGGTCGGGCGAGGTGGTCCGCATCGACGTGCCACGGGACGCCGTCGACTCCTGGCGTGCACGATGGGGGATCGGGTCGTGACGGGGCGTCGGCCGGAGGCGACGGCCGTGCTGTCCGTCCCCGGGCACGCCGCCGCTCGCGCGGACCGTGCCGCCGACTACGTGCTCGTCACCGACGAGCAGGGGTGGCACGACGCGGTGGCCGCGGGCCTGGACCCCGTGGCCACGCACCTGCGGTTCAGCGTCACGGACCGCCGCTCCGACGCCGCGGCTCGGCTCGGGCGGCTCGTCATGCCGTGGCGGTGGCGGCGGACCGTCCTCAACACCGGGATCGGCGTCGTGTACTGGCGGCGCGGGGCCCCGCTCGCGCCGCGCCTCGGCGCGCTCCTCGCGGGGAGCAGGCTCGTGAGGCTGACGCATGACCCCTCCTGACGTGCTGCGCCGCTCGCTCGCGGCCCCGGCGACGGCCCTGACCCGCCCGCTCGTCCTCTCCCAGGCGGCGGCCAGCGCGGCGGGCGCGTTCGTCGTGCTCCTGGGCGCGTGGCACATGGAGCCCGCCGAGTTCGCGAGCTTCAGCCTCGCGCTGCTGGTGCTGAACGTCGGCACGGGCCTGGTGCGCAGCGGTCTCTTCCAGCCCGCGCTCATCGAGCGGCGCACGGACCCGCACGCCGTGGTCCCGGCCCGCTACGTCGTCGTCGCGGCGGGGGCGGTCGCGGTCCTGGTCGCCGCGGCGGACCTCGCCGTGACCGCGCTCGCTGCCGGCGGAGCGGTCGCGCTGGGGTCCCTCAGCGTCGCGCCCGTCGTGCAGGACTGGCTGCGGTTCCGGTGCATCGGTCAGGGCCGCAACGGCGCGGTCGCGCTCTCGGACGGGGTCCGTCTCCTGCTCGTGCCCGCGGTCCTCCTCGTCAGCGGCTCCTCGCAGCCGCTCGTGGCCTTCTACGCGGTGTGGTGCGCGGCCTACGCCGTCGCGGCAGTCCCGCTCGCGCTGGCCGCCCGACGCGTGGACCGGTACTCGCGGTACGCGGGGTACGGGGCCCGGGCGCGCTCCCAGGCGTACGAGTTCCTCGTCGCGCAGCTCGCGACGACGGTGCCGCTCCTGGTGCTCGGGGCGCTCTCCGTGAGCGCGAGCATCGGTGCGTTCCGGCTCAGCCAGACGCTCTACGGTCCCGTGAACGTCCTCTTCGCCGCGGTCGCGCTGAACCTGCTCTCGGACGCGGTCGGCACGGCCGACCGGCCCGACGACGCCACGCTCGTCCGGCGCGCACGACGTCTCGGCCTCCTCTCCGCGGGGGGCGCGACGGTGCTCGGAGTCGCGCTGGTCGTCGTCGCCGCAGCCGGGGCGGTGCACCCGTCGGGCATCGAGCGCGGGGAGCTGGCCGTCGCGCTCGCTGCGGTGGGTTGCTTCGCGGCCTGCGGCGGCCTCGTCGGACCGCACCTCGTGGTCATGCGGATCTTCAAGGCGCAGTCCGTCGTGACCCGGGCACGGGTGGGGATGGTCGCCGTGACATGGTGCGGGTTCGTGCTCGGATACCTGGCCGGGGGGCCTTTCTCGAGCCTCGTCCTCGGGTTTGTCCTCGGGGGCGCGGGATACGTCGCGTTCTTCCTTCCCGCCGCGGTCCGGACGTACCGCGGGGTGGCGGTGTGAAGTGCGTTCCAGGGGGTGGCGAGAAGTCGATGCGCAGGTATTTTCCGGCGCGGCGGTGGAAATGCGTACGAAGCGCTTCCACGCATTCTCGCGCGGGTGCGGCACGCGAGGTCACGGAGCCTGTTCCCGACAGCGGGACGGTACGCCGTCCGCACGCAGGGGAGGACGCCCGCGGCCGCTTCGTGGGGCGCTCGGCGGGGCCGGTGCGGGACCTGACACGAGGACAGGTGATGGACTGTGCATGACCGTTCGATGGCTCGCGCTGTCCGGCCGCAAGGAGCCGCGGTGCGGCCTGGTCGCGTCGAGGACCGCGCCGGCGGCCGGGGCTCCTCCGGGCAGACGGGCGGATCCGGGCGCCCCGGCGGCAGCGTGGCGGAGAGCCGTGGGGGCTCGCGCGACCCCGTGCTGGCGCTGGCACGCGTGCTGCTGTACTGCGGGCTCGTCCTCGTCTCCCTGCTGGTCCTGCGGGTGGGCGTCGGAGTCACGGCGGGGGACGTCGTCCTGCTCGCGAGCCTCGCGCTGTGCCTCGCGGCGGTGGGGCGGCCGCCGACGCCTCATCCGTACGGCGCGTGGGCGCTGCCCGCGTGCCTCCTGCTCGTCGTCGGGGGCTGCCTCGCGACCGCGGGCTCGCCGGCGCCCGTGGAGAGCCTCGTCAGCCTGCTGCGGGTGCTCTACGTCGCCCTGGCGCTCCCGTGGCAGCTCGCGGTCCTGCTCGACGACGAGCGACGCCTGCGCCGCGGGCTCGTCGCGTTCGGCGTCGGAGCCGCTGTCTGCTCGCTCGGCACGCTCGTGCAGTACGCGCTCGGGCCCGGGGCGATCCCGGGCGGCGTCGTCACGACGGCCGGGCGCTACACGGGGTTCACCGGGCACGTGAGCGACACGGGTGCCGTCGCGTCGCTCGCCGTGGTGATTGGCCTGTCCGGGCTGACGCGCGGCCTGGGGCGCCTGCAACGGCTCCTGCTCGTGGGCGTGGCGCTCTCGGGGATCGTCGGGCTCGTCCTCAGCGGCAGCGTGAGCGGCATGCTGGCGGCCGTCCTCGGGAGCGCGACGCTCCTCGTCCTGCGCGGGATCCCGCTCGGACGGGTCGCCGTCGCTGCGGTCGTCGCGGGCGCGGCGCTGTGGTTGGCGGGTGGCGTCCTCGGGGAGACGCAGGGTGCGCTGCGCCCCGCCGAGCGTGTCAAGCAGGTGCTCGGGCTCTCCGGCGGGGATGCGTCGCTCAACACGTCCGCGTCGCGGTGGGACACCATCGTGCTCGGTTGGCGCGGCTTCCTGGAGGACCCGTTCACCGGAGCGGGCCTGGACGCGCGGTCCTCCCTGGTGGTCGAGACGCTCGGCGTGCACAGCCTGCCGGTCGCGGCGCTGTACCAGGGCGGCGCGGTCTTCGCCCTCGGACTGCTCGGCTGCCTCGTCGTCGCGGTCGTCAGGGCCGTGCGGGCCGTGCCTCGGACGCCGATCCAGGTCCGGGTCCTCGCGGTGGGGGTCACGGCGCTCGTCTTCAGCGCCACGGCCCCCAGCCTGTACAACCGCTACCTGTGGGTCCCGGTCGCCCTCGTCGCCGCGGCTGCCGTGCTCGCGCCGGGGGACCGCCCGGGTCGCGAGGCTCACCGCGTGTAGGCCTGCTCCAGCTCCTCGGCCACGGTCTCCATCGAGTAGTCCTCGCGGACGAGCTCGCGGGCCCGCACGCCCGTCGCCCGGCGGTGGGCCGGGTCCTCGAGGAACGCCGCCACCGCGGCGACGAGGTCGTCGACGTCCTCGCCGACGACCGCCCCGGCGCCCGCACGCTCGACGGGCGCCGCCAGACCGCACGACCGCGTGACGACGACCGGGACCCCGCACGACATCGCCTCGAGCACGCTCATGGGGAACGGCTCGTCGACCGACGGCAGGACGTACAGCGCGGACCGGGCGAGGCGTCGCGCCGTCCGCTCGGGGGGCAGCGCGCCCTCCCACGTCACCCGGGCGCGAGCGTCGCCGGGCAGGTCGGCGATCCGCTCGCGCACCGCCGCGGCCTGACCCTCGTCGGGCCCGACGAGGGTGAACCGCGCCGTGGGAAAGCGGGCTGCGAGACGAGCCGCGGCCTCCACGAAGGCCAGGGGGCGCTTGCGCGCGTGCAGCCGCGCGAGGAACAGGACCTCCGGGTGGCGCGGTTCCGCGAGCGGCACCCCCTCGGCGGGCAGAGGCACTCCGTTGACGAGGCGGCGCACGGTCGCCGCGCGGCCGAAGAGCGTGCGCAGGCCGGCTTCCTCGACGGGGGTGAGCGCGAAGCTCGTGGACGCCCGGGCGACGACGCGACGGGTGAGGACGGCGTCGAGGGGTGCGGCGAACGGGTGCCCGGACGGCATGACCATGCCGTGCGTCTGCGTCACGAACGGCTTGCCCGAGCGGCTCCAGGCGGCGGCCGCCGGCAGGGTGACGAGGTCGCGTGCGAGATGGACGTGGGCGACGTCGGCGCGCGCACCGTGGGTGCGGATCCACCGCACCATCGCCGGAGCGGCGAGCCCCGCGAAGCCGGTGCCCGGGACGGCCCGCACCGCGGGGAAGGTGACGACGGGCACGCCGTCCCACGTCGTCGGGAGGCGGTCGAAGCCGGACGCCGCGGCGACCAGGACCGCGTCGTGGCCCCGCGCGCGCAGGGAGCGGACCTGGTTCGTCGCGACGCGGACCGGGCCGCCGTAGGCGCCGTCGGGCGTCAGGAGCGTGGCGACGTGCAGGACGCGCAGGCGGGGCGGCACGTCAGAACCGTGTGCGGTCGGAGAGCGACCGCCCGTCCCAGACCCCGCCGTCGGGCACCTCGCCACGGACGACGGACCCCGGTGTGACGAGCGCGGAGCGCCCGATCCGCGTGCCTCCGAGGACGACGCACCGCGCCGTGACCCACGCGC
Organism: Cellulosimicrobium funkei; assembly: GCF_004519295.1. Taxonomy (GTDB): domain Bacteria; phylum Actinomycetota; class Actinomycetes; order Actinomycetales; family Cellulomonadaceae; genus Cellulosimicrobium; species Cellulosimicrobium funkei. The sequence goes on along the minus strand of NZ_SOZH01000003.1, from coordinate 504,181 downwards.
CCGGACCGACGCGCACCGGGGCCGTCACCAGCCCCATGTCCGTCCGGTGTCGGTGGCTGCCGGTGGTGACGAGGGTGTCCTGGGACAGCACGGCGTCGTGCCCGATCCAGACGTCGTCCTGGTTGTGGATCCAGACACCTTCACCGATCCAACAATTTGCTCCGACATGAATCTTCCATGGGAATCGCACGCGCGTACGAGGGCGGAAGACGACCCCCTCGCCGATGTGGGCACCGAAGGCGCGCAGCACCGCGACGCGCAGGCGCGAGCTGATCTGCCACGGGTTCGAGACGAACAGCAGCTCGGCCGCACCCCAGAGATACACGAGCGCGCCCGGGCGACCCCAGGACGTCTTTTCCCCGGGTGCCTCCGAGAGCGGTACGACCCGAATTCCGTCGCGTTCTTCCTGTGCTGTCATCTGCCCCCCAGCGAATGTGCCCGAACGTCGTTATCGTGAGTGCGTGAGCATCTCGGGAACGCGCATCCTGGTGATCGGCGCCAACTATGCCCCTGAACCTACCGGAAATGCGCCCTACACGTCGGCGCTGAGCCGTGCGCTCGTCGCGCGCGGCGCTCGGGTGCGCGTCGTGACGACCTACCCCCACTACCCGCAGTGGCGCGTGCGCGTGGGTGATCGAGGGTGGGCGCGCCGAGAGCGCATCGACGGCGTCGACGTGCTGCGCCTGCGGCACTACGTCCCGCGGTCGCCGACCTCGGCGCGCCGTCTGCTCGCCGAGCTGAGCTTCGGGGTGCGGTCTGCCGCGGTCCGCTGGCCCGACGCCGACGTCGTCCTGCTCGTCTCGCCCTCGCTGTTCGCGGCGGCCGTCGCGATGCTGCGCCTGCGGGCCGGCCGTGCCCTGGCCCCCCGCCGCGCGCGGAGGACGGCGCTCCCGGGGGCTGTCCTGTGGACCCAGGACCTCTACTCGCTCGGCGTCGCGGAGACCGGTACGGCCTCGGGTCTCGCTGCGCGGGCGGTGAGCGCCGTCGAGCGGTTCACCGCCCGCGGTGCGGACGGCGTGGTCGCCATCCACGAGAGCTTCGCGCGCCACCTCCGCGAGTCGCTCGGTGTCGACGCCGCTGCCCTGCGCGTCGTGCGCAACTGGACCCACCTCGCGGACGACGTGGAGCCTGCGGAGCGACCGGCCGTGCGCGCGGCCCACGGGTGGGCCCAGGACGAGACCGTCGTGCTGCACGCGGGGAACCAGGGGGTGAAGCAGGGGCTCGAGAACGTGGTCGAGGCGGCGCGCCGCGCCGACGCGCAGGGGGCTGCGGTGCGTTTCGTGCTCCTGGGGGACGGGAGCCGGCGGGCCGCCCTCGAGGCCGCCGGGGCAGGTGTCCGCAGCCTGCAGTTCCTCGACCCCCTGCCCGACACGCAGTTCCGTGCCGCGCTCCGTGCTGCGGACGTGCTGCTGGTCAACGAGCTCGCCGGGCTCGCGGAGATGTCCGTACCGAGCAAGCTCACGTCCTACTTCCACGCGGCGCGACCCGTGCTCGCCGCGTCGTCTGAGCGTTCGACGACCGCGGTGGAGCTGCGCGCGTCCGGCGGGGGCGTCCGGGTCGACCCGGAGGACCCGCAGGCGCTCCTCGACGCCGCGCTCGTGCTCGCGGCCGACCCAGCACGGCGGGACCGTCTCGGGGCCGCGGGTCGTCGATACCGCGACGAGAGGCTCACGGAGGGCGCGGCGGTCGACGCGTTCGCGGCGGTCCTCGCCGCGACCGCCCGCCGCCCGGTCCCGGAGCCGCGCACGAGCGCGGTCGCGACGGACGCGACGGCCACCGCTGCCCTCGCCACCGCGACGACCACCGCGACCGCGGGCACCGGGGCTCGCGGCACCGCACGGGCGGCCGACGGCGCTCCCCGTGCCCCGGACGTCGCCCGCACGTAGCCATCGGCCGCCGCGCCGCCGCACACCACACGGGGGGAACCATGAAAAAGGCACTCATCTCCGGCATCACCGGACAGGACGGCTCCTACCTGGCGGAGCTCCTGCTCCGCAAGGGCTACGAGGTGCACGGCCTGATCCGCCGCGCCTCGACGTTCAACACGGCACGGATCGACCACCTCTACCAGGACCCGCACGAGGAGGGCGCGCGCCTCTTCCTGCACTACGCGGACCTGTCCGACGGCGCCCGGCTCGTCACGCTCCTCTCCCAGATCCGTCCCGACGAGGTCTACAACCTCGCGGCGCAGTCCCACGTGCGGGTGTCGTTCGACGAGCCCGAGCACACCGCGGACACGACCGGGACGGGCGCGATCCGGCTGCTCGAGGCGGTGCGGCTCGCGGGCGTGGACACGCGCTACTACCAGGCGTCGTCGTCCGAGCTGTTCGGGTCCACCCCGCCGCCGCAGGGCGAGACGACGCCGTTCCACCCGCGGTCGCCGTACGCGGCGGCCAAGCTCTACGCCTACTGGATCACGAAGAACTACCGCGAGGCGTACGGCATGTTCGCGGTCAACGGGATCCTGTTCAACCACGAGTCCCCGCGTCGCGGCGAGACGTTCGTGACACGCAAGATCACTCGCGCGGTCGCCGCGATCAAGGCCGGCCGGCAGCAGCACCTGTACCTGGGCAACCTGGACGCGGTCCGCGACTGGGGGTACGCGGCCGAGTACGTCGAAGGCATGTGGCGCATGCTGCAGGCCGAGACGCCGGACGACTACGTGCTCGCCACGGGGACGGGCCTCACGGTGCGCGACTTCCTCGAGGAGTCGTTCTCGCACGCAGGTCTCGACTGGGAGCAGCACGTGCGGTTCGACGAGCGCTACCTCCGTCCGGCGGAGGTCGACGCGCTCGTCGGCGACCCGAGCAAGGCCCACGCCGACCTCGGGTGGAAGGCCACGGTCGACGGCCGCGAGCTCGCCCGGATCATGGTGGACGCCGACCTGCAGGCGCTCGACCACGCGGGCTCGCCGTGGATCGACGAGGTGGCGCTCGCGACGTGGGACGCCGCGTGAGCGCGCAGGACCCGGTGGCCTTCGAGCCCGGACCGCTCGACCGCGACGCGGTCTTCTACGTCGCGGGCCACCGTGGGCTCGTCGGCTCCGCCGTCTGGCGCCGCCTCGAGGCGGCGGGGTTCGGTCGGCTCGTGGGCCGCACGTCGGCGGAGCTGGACCTCACCGACCGCGACGCCGTCTTCGAGCTCTTCCGCGCCGAGCGGCCGCGCTACGTCGTGCTCGCGGCGGCGAAGGTGGGCGGGATCCTCGCGAACGCGACGCACCCGGTGGACTTCCTCTCCGAGAACGTCCGCATCCAGGTCAACGTCCTGGACGCCGCGCGCGCGGTCGGGGTGGAGCGGCTGCTCTTCCTCGGGTCGTCGTGCATCTACCCGCGCCTCGCGCCCCGGCCGATCGTCGAGGAGTCGCTGCTCACGGGGCACCTCGAGCCGACGAACGACGCGTACGCGATTGCGAAGATCGCGGGCATCCTGCACGTGCAGGCGGTGCGCCGCCAGGACGGCCTGCCCTGGATCTCCGCGATGCCGACGAACCTCTACGGGCCGGGTGACAACTTCTCCCCGCAGGGCTCCCACGTGCTGCCCGCGCTGATCCGGCGCTACGACGAGGCGGTGCGCAACGGCTCGCGCGTGGTGACGAACTGGGGGACGGGGACGCCCCGGCGCGAGCTCCTGCACAGCGACGACCTGGCCGACGCGTGCCTGCACCTCCTCGAGCACTACGACGGCGCCGAGCACGTCAACGTGGGTACCGGCCACGACGTGACGATCCGAGAGATCGCGGCAGCGGTCGCGGACGTCGTCGGCTACGACGGCGAGACCCGGTGGGACACGTCGAAGCCGGACGGCACGCCGCAGAAGCTGCTCGACGTGTCGCGCCTGCGCGCGACCGGCTGGGAGGCGCGCACCGGGCTGCGCGAGGGCCTCGAACGGACCGTGGCGTGGTACCGCGAGCGGGCCGGGCTGGTGCGCGGATGACCCGCGCCGGCGCGGGTGCGCCCAGGCTCGCGACGGGCGAGGGGCTGTGCGAGATTGGGGCGGTCGTGGGTCGACGCTCAGGGGGAGCGGGCCGGTGAGGGGGACGACGATGGAGCTCAAGGACTACCTGCTCCTGCTGCGCAGGCGGTGGGTCACGGTCGCCGTCGCGGCGGCGCTCGGACTGGTGCTCGCGGGTGCCTACTCGTTGCTGAGCACACCGACGTACTCCGCGCGGTCCCAGGTCTACGTGTCCGTGCAGGGCTCCGACTCGACGACGGACCTCCTCCAGGGCTCGAACTTCACGGTGCGCCAGGTGAAGTCGTACATCGAGCTCGTGACGAGCCCGCGCGTCCTGGACCCCGTCGTCGACGAGCTGGGGCTCGCGGACGACGCGGCGTCCCTCGCCCAGCGCGTGCAGGCGGACTCGCCGCTCGACACGGCGCTCGTCAACGTCACCGCGACCGACGAGTCGCCCCAGCTCGCGGCCGAGATCGCGAACGCGACCGCGCGCTCGCTCGCCTCGGTCGTCGCCGAGCTCGAGACGCCGGTCGGCGGCGGGGACTCGCCGGTGCAGATCAGCACGGTCAGGGCGGCGTCCGTGCCGACGGCGCCCGCGTCGCCGAACCTGCGGCTCAACCTCGTGCTGGGGCTCGTGATCGGCCTCGCGGTCGGGGTCGCGGTGGCCGTGGTCCGCGAGCTGCTCGACACGCGCGTCCGGTCCACCGCCGACGTCGAGGACGTGACGGACGCGCCGGTGCTCGGCGTCATCGGGTACGAGGCCGACGCGCCGGAGCACCCGCTCATCGTGCAGGAGTCGCCGCAGGCGGTACGTGCCGAGGCGTTCCGACGGCTGCGTACCAACCTGCAGTTCCTCGAGCTCGGACCGGCGGCGCGCACGTACGTCATGACGTCCGCGCTGCCCGGCGAGGGCAAGACCACCACGAGCGTCAACCTCGCGATCACCCTCGCGGACGCCGGCCAGCGCGTCGTGCTCGTCGACGCCGACCTGCGCCGTCCCGCGGTCGCCCGGTACCTGGGCATCGAGGGGTCGGTCGGGCTCACGACGATCCTCATCGGCAAGGTCGCCGTGGAGGACGCGGTCCAGCCGTGGGGCAACGGGAACCTCGACGTCATCGCGTCGGGCCAGATCCCGCCGAACCCGAGCGAGCTGCTCGGTGGCGAGTCCATGGCGCAGCTCCTGGAGCGGCTCCGGACGGAGTACGACGTGATCGTCGTCGACACGCCCCCGCTTCTCCCGGTCACGGACGCGGCCATCCTCGCGAAGGGGGTCGGGGGAGCGATCGTCGTCGTCGGCGCGGGCACGGTGCACCGGAACCAGCTCGAGACTGCGCTGTCGGCACTCGGCACGGTGGGTGTGCGGCCGCTGGGCATCGTGGTGAACCGCGTGCCGGTCAAGGGGCCGGGCGCGGGCCCGTACGAGTACGGCTACTACGAGTACACGGCGGACGCCGCGGGGGAGGCCTCGCAGGGTCGCTCCGCACGACGGTCGGCCGTGCGGGGAAGCCGGCACGCTCGCGGCGCGGCACGGCAGGCGGCTCCCGCGACCGGCACGGGGCCGTGGGCACCCGTCGCCTCGGAGGGTCCGGCGGGCGGGGCTCCGGCCGCGGAGGCAACGCGCGGTGCGGTGCCCGCCCCACCGCCGACGGGCGTCGCGACCGCCGTCGACGGCGCGGAGGCCGACCTCGGCCCGGGGCGCCCCGGGAGCGAGGCGGCGGTGGCGGTCGGGTCGCGCCCGGCGACGGGGACCTTCGACGAGGTGGTGCTGCCGCGCGAGCGGCGGTGAGGTGCAGGCCGCGGGCCGTGGCCCGGTCGCCCGGCGGCGGGACGGACGCGCGCGGCCATCGGCGGGACGAGCAGGGGGACGGCATGAGGATCTCGGTGATCGGTTGCGGGTACCTGGGCGCGGTGCACGCCGCCTGCATGGCCCGGCTGGGGCACGACGTGGTGGGGGTGGACGTCGACGCGCGGAAGGTCGCGTCGCTGCGCGAGGGGCGGGCGCCGTTCTACGAGCCCGCGCTCGACGAGCTGCTCGCGGAGGCGCGCGCGTCGGGGCGCCTGACCTTCACGACCGACGTGGCCGAGGCCACGGACGCGGAGGTGCACTTCGTGTGCGTCGGGACGCCGCAGCGGGCCGACTCCTACGCCGCCGACCTGTCGTACGTCGACACCGCGTTCCGCGCGCTGCTGCCGCACCTGGCCGCAGACGCGGTCGTGGTGGGCAAGTCCACGGTGCCCGTCGGCACCGCGACGCGCCTGGCGGCGGACCTCGCCGCGGCGGCGCCGGGCGCGACGCTCGTCTGGAACCCGGAGTTCCTGCGCGAGGGCTTCGCCGTCCAGGACACGCTGCGGCCGGACCGGCTCGTGTACGGCGTCCCCGACGACGCAGCGGGCGCACGGGCCGCGGAGGTGCTCGACGCCGTGTACGCCGCGGCGCTCGCGGACGGCACGCCGCGTCTCGTGGTGGACCGCGCGACGGCGGAGCTCGTCAAGGTCGCGGCGAACTCGTTCCTCGCCACGAAGATCTCGTTCATCAACGCGATGGCGGAGCTCTGCGAGGTCGCCGGGGGAGACGTCACCCTCCTCGCCGACGCGATCGGGCTCGACGAGCGCATCGGACGCCGGTTCCTCAACGCGGGCCTCGGCTTCGGCGGGGGCTGCCTGCCGAAGGACATCCGGGCGTTCATGGCGCGCGCCGAGGAGCTCCACGCCGACCCGGCGGTGAGCTTTCTGCGCGAGGTCGACTCGATCAACCTCCGGCGTCGCGAACGGATGGTCGACCTCACGGTCGGCGTCCTCGACGGCCGCCCGCTCGCGGGCGCGCGCATCGCGGTGCTGGGCGCGGCGTTCAAGCCCGACAGCGACGACGTGCGCGACTCGCCCGCGCTCGACGTGGCGGAGCGGCTCCACCAGCGCAGCGCGCGCGTCGTCGTCACCGACCCCCGCGCGCTCGCGAACGCGCGGGCCAAGGCGCCCGCCCTGGGCTTCGCGGAGACCGTCGAGGAGGCGGTGGACGGCGTGGACGCCGTGCTCGTCCTCACCGAGTGGCGCGAGTACCGCGAGCTGGACCCGGGAAAGCTGTTCGGCCTCGTCGCGGCTCCGCGCGTCGTCGACGGGCGCAACGCGCTCGACGCGAGGGCGTGGCGCGCCGCCGGCTGGACGTACCGCGCGCTCGGGCGGCAGTGAGCGCCGCGCGGCGTCCCCGGCGGCGCCCGTGGCTGCGCACCGCGCGGGGGGCCACCGTCCTCGCCCTGGTGGCGACGCTCGGACCTCTGGCGGCGTGCTCGCCGGACGGCGACGCCGACCACCGGGAGAGCGGTGGTCCGGCGTCCGACCACCCGGCGACGGACGCGCCCGCCCAGGCCGCGCCCGGCGCCGTGCCTCCGTCGCCCGGTGCGTCGGGGGCGGCGGACCTCGACGAGTATGCCGCGGGCCTGCTGCGAGGGACGCAGGAGGTACGCCGGGACGAGGGGCTGCCCCCGCTCGACGAGAGCGCGTGCGCGATCTCCGCGGCTCGTTCGCGCGCCGCGGCGCTCGTCGGTGCGCCGCTGGAGCACGCGCCGCTCGACGAGGTCCTCGCCGCGTGCGACCCGCCGGCGGGGAGCGCGGCGGAGAACCTCAGCCGCACGGCCGCGGACCCCGCCGAGGTGGTGGACGCGTGGATGGCGTCGCACGGGCACCGGGCGAACCTGCTCGATCCGACGCTGACCTCGGTCGGCATCGCGTGCGCCGTCGACCCCGGCGCCGGGCCGGCGGAGGTCGTGTGCGCGCAGGTGTTCCTCGGTTGACGGCGCTGAACCGTTGAGATTTCAACTGTGAGGCACGTTGCGCCCCCGTGCGTCTGTCTGTAGGTTGAGCCCGCCCGCCGAGGCCCGGCGCGGGGGCAAGCGCGCAGGGGGAGCTTGGCGTCGGGCCCGGCGGGCTCAGACGCCCGCGAGGACGCGGGCCGTCCCTTCCGTGCTCGTCCGGTCGCGCAGCGCGCGGCCCAGCCGACGCAGCGCGTCGTCGTCCGCGAGCAGGTCGGACCAGTCGTCCGGGTCGACGCTCGGGGCGTCACCCCGGGCCCGCCGCGTCGCCGCGAGCTGGAGCTGGTAGGCGAGGATCACCTCGCGCGGGCTGCCGGGGACGGCGACGCGCACGTGGTCGACGTCGTCCCGACGCGAGTGCAGCGCGAGCGCGGCGAGACCGTCGAAGATCTCGATGGTGCGGTGGTACTCGTCCACCGCCGCGCTGGACCCGGGGATGCCCCCGCCGCCCACGGTCGCCAGCACGAAGGCGTGCAGGTGCCCGAGATCGCGCCGGCGCTCGCGGGCGAACGCCGCCGACGACGCGAGCTGGCCCACGATGCCGACCGTCAGCAGGACGCTCGCCGCGAGTACGAGATACCGGGTGCGCACGCCGAGGACGAGGTACGGCTCGGCGCTGCCGGGCTCGTGCAGCAGCGCGGCCACGAAGCTGACGACGGCCCACACCATGGCGACGACCGCCCCGGCCGCCGCGACGTCCATGCCCCACCGCAGCCGCACGGGGCGGCGCGAGCGCGTGCGGACGCACGACACGGCGAACGTCGCGGTCGCCGCCACGAACGCGCCGTAGTACAGCGCGCGGTACACCCACATGAGCGGCCGGCCGGAGGCCTGGGCGTCGAGGTCGAGCGTCGTCCACGGTCCGCTCGCGGCCGCGAGCGCGACCATCACTGCGCCGACGAGACCGGCCGCGAGGGCCACGTACCGCGTCCGTGGCGCGTGTCCGGTCGTCGTGCTGTACGCCCACACGCCGACGAAGAGGCACCCGGCGACGAGCGCGACGTGCTTGGCGACCTCGTGCGTGCCGCCGGGGGCGTGCGTCTTGAGGAGCTCGGCCACGGCCGGGACCCGCAGCACGGACGCCACGGCGACGAACGCGAGGCCGAGCGGGAGAGCCGCGTCGGTGCCCGTGCGGGCACGCAGCGCCGTCCACGTCGCGGCGGTGGCGAACAGCGCCGTGGCGAGGAGGTCGGGCACCGGGCTCACCGGTAGAGCTCGAGGGACGTGAGGCGTGCGGCCGAGCTCCCGTGCGACGCGATGGAGATCATCAGCTCGCTCGCGAGGCGCTCGACCCGCTGCTCGGCGGGGTCGTCGTGCTCGTCGCGGCACCCGGCGGGGACCGGGCCCGGAGCGGGGCCGGGGCGGATCGAGTCGAGGACGTGCACGAGCTCGTGCGCGACGACGTGGTCGCGGTGCGGTCCGGGGAGCGTCTGGCGGGCGTCGACGAGGACGAGGTCGCGCTCGGGGAACGCGAGCCAGAGGCCGGTGACGCCGGGGCCGAGGTCGCCCTCGACGACCTCGAGCGGCTTGCCGCGGGCCGCGGCGACAAGGCGGCACGCCTCCTCGATGCTGCGGGCGCGGTCGAGGCCCGCGGCGCGCAGGAGGTCATCCACGGTCGGCCCCCGGTGCAGGAGGATGCCCGTTCGGCGTGCCGGGCGGTGCCACCGGAGGGAGGTGCTCGAGGCTGCGTACGCGGTCGACGATCTCGATGATGGCGCGGACGTTCTCGGGCGACAGCCCCTGGGCGCGCAGCGCGAACTGCTCCACGCCCTCGTCGGCGAGCGCGGCGCGCAGGCGGTCGTCGGGGCTCTCCTCGGGGTCGACGAGGCTCCCGGTGCTGACCCCGAAGAACGCGGCGATGCCCTCGACGACGCGCAGGCTGGGCGACGAGCGGTGCCCGCCGCGCAGGGCGCTGAGGTACGCCTCGTTGATCGAGTAGCCGCGCTCCGTCATCCAGTGGGCGGCCTCCCGGTTGGTCACGGGACGCCCGCCGCGGCCGCGCGCGAAGAGCTCGTTGAGCCGGTGCCGGAAGACGCGCGCGGTGCGCTCCCCGGGTGCCACGTCGTCGTCCATGGGCCGATTCTGGCAGGCCCGGACCGCGCGTGCGCCGGTCCGGGTCGGCGGGTCACGCGGGTCGTGGCCCCTGCCCGTGCCCCGTCGCGCGACGTGGTGGCGCCGGGTAGCGTTTCGTGCGGGCGCGGGACGGCCGCCGCCCGGCGCTGGACGCGCGCACCACGACCCCCGAGGGAGCCGGTATGAGCGAGCAGACACCGAAGGACCGGGGCGGACTCGGCGACCTCCTCGGCAAGGCCAAGGAGTTCATGACCGAGGAGCGCATCGACAAGGCCAAGGAGTTCATGACCGACGAGCGCATCGACGAGGTCGCGGGAAAGATCAAGTCGGTCGCCCCGGACTCCGTCGACCGGCACGTCGACACCCTCGCCGAGAAGGCGAAGAAGGCCAACGACTGAGCTGCGGGTCGGTACGATCGGGGGGCGCCGTCCACGACGGCGCCCTTCGTGCTGTCGGGGACGCCCCGGCTCCGGGGGACTTGACCGGGCGCTGCGCGCGCCTCCCGCCACAGAACGGAGCACGGACGTGTCTGACGTCGTCTCGTCACCACTCACCATCACCCTCGACGCGGAGGAGACCACGGTGACGACGGGCACGACGGGCACGGACCTGTTCGCGTCGCGTCGCGACGTCGTCGTGATCCGCGTGAACGGGGAGCTCAAGGACCTCGACACGCCCGTCGCGGACGGCGACGTGGTCGAGGGCGTGACGATCGACTCGCCCGACGGCCTCGCGGTGCTGCGGCACTCGGCCGCGCACGTGCTCGCGCAGGCCGTCCAGCAGGTCAACCCGGACGCGAAGCTGGGCATCGGCCCGCCGATCACGGACGGGTTCTACTACGACTTCGACGTCGAGACGCCGTTCACCCCCGAGGACCTCAAGGCGCTCGACAAGGCGATGTCGCGCATCATCAAGGAGGGCCAGACCTTCCGCCGCCGCGTGGTCACCGAGGACGAGGCGCGCGCCGAGCTCGCGCACGAGCCGTACAAGCTCGAGCTCATCGGGCTCAAGGGCTCCGGCACCGCGGACGACACCGAGGGCGCGAACGTCGAGGTCGGCGGCGGCGAGCTGACGATCTACGACAACGTGCGCGGCGCCGGGCGCGAGAGCGAGACGGTGGTCTGGAAGGACCTGTGCCGTGGCCCGCACCTGCCGAGCACGCGCCTGATCGGCAACGGCTACCAGCTCATGCGCTCGGCCGCGGCCTACTGGCGCGGCAGCGAGAAGAACCCGCAGCTCCAGCGCATCTACGGCACGGCGTGGCCGACGAAGGACGAGCTCAAGGCGTACCTCGAGCGGCTCGCGGAGGCGGAGCGGCGCGACCACCGCCGGCTCGGCAACGAGCTCGACCTGTTCTCCTTCCCGGAGGAGATCGGCTCGGGCCTGCCCGTGTTCCACCCCAACGGCGCGACGATCCGCATGGAGATGGAGGAGTACTCGCGCAAGCGGCACGTCGAGGCCGGTTACTCGTTCGTCAGCACGCCGCACATCACCAAGGCGAACCTGTTCCAGACGTCGCGCCACCTCGACTGGTACGCCGACGGCATGTACCCGCCGATGCACCTGGACGAGGAGCTCGACGACGACGGCAACGTCAAGCGGGCGGGCCAGGACTACTACCTCAAGCCGATGAACTGCCCGATGCACAACCTCGTGTACCGCTCGCGCGGGCGGTCGTACCGCGAGCTGCCGCTGCGGCTGTTCGAGTTCGGCACGGTGTACCGCTACGAGAAGTCGGGCGTCGTGCACGGGCTCACGCGGGCGCGCGGCTTCACGCAGGACGACGCGCACATCTACACCACGCGCGAGCAGATGCGCGACGAGCTGGGCTCGCTGCTCTCCTTCGTGCTGGACCTCCTGCGCGACTACGGGCTCGACGACTTCTACCTCGAGCTGTCGACGCGCGACCCCGAGAAGTCGGTGGGCGACGACGCCACGTGGGAGGAGGCGACCGAGGTCCTGCGCCAGGTCGCGACGGAGTCGGGCCTCGAGCTCGTCGCCGACCCGGGCGGCGCGGCGTTCTACGGCCCCAAGATCTCGGTCCAGGCGAAGGACGCGATCGGCCGCACGTGGCAGCTCTCGACGATCCAGCTCGACTTCTTCGAGCCGGAGCTGTTCGAGCTCGAGTACACGGCGTCCGACGGCACGCGCCAGCGTCCCGTGATGATCCACCGCGCGCTGTTCGGCTCGATCGAGCGGTTCTTCGGCATCCTCGTCGAGCACTACGCCGGCGCGTTCCCCGCGTGGCTCGCGCCCGTCCAGGTCGTGGCGGTCCCCGTCGCGGAGCCGTTCAACGACTACGTGGCCGATGTCGTCGCGCAGCTCAGGGCACAGGGGATCCGCGCGGAGGTCGACTACTCGGACGACCGGTTCGGCAAGAAGATCCGCAACGCGAGCACGCGCAAGGTGCCCTTCGTCCTCATCGCGGGCGGCGAGGATGCCGAGGCGGGCGCCGTGTCGTTCCGTTACCGGGACGGCCGCCAGGACAACGGCGTGCCCGTCGCCGAGGCCGTCGAGCGGATCGTCTCCGCCGTGCGCGACCGCGTCCAGGTCTGACGGCGCGTGAGCGACGAGCGCACGGGGGCACCCGGCGCGGCCGACGAGGCCGCGCCGGGCGCCGCACCCGACCCCGCGACCGGTGCGACGGTCGAGACGTCGGACGCGCACCCACGGTTCGACGACGGCCTGGACCGGCTCTGGACGCCGCACCGCATGGTGTACATCGGCGGGCAGGACAAGCCCGCTGACGACTCGCGCGGCGAGTGCCCGTTCTGCCGCGTGCCGGACCGCACGGACGAGGACGGGCTGATCGTCGCGCGCGGCCGGACGGCGTACGTCGTGCTCAACCTCTACCCGTACAACCCGGGCCACCTCATGGTCGTGCCGTACCGGCACGTCTCCGACTACACGGACCTCACGGAGGCCGAGACGGTCGAGGTCGCGCACCTCACGCAGACGGCCATGCGGGTCGTGCGCGCGGTGTCCGCGCCCGACGGCTTCAACCTCGGCATGAACCAGGGCGCGGTCGCGGGCGCGGGCATCGCCGCGCACCTGCACCAGCACGTCGTGCCGCGCTGGGCGGGGGACGCGAACTTCCTGCCGATCGTCGCGCAGACGAAGGCCGTGCCGGAGCTGCTCTCCGACACGCGGGCGCGGCTCGCGGACGCGTGGCCGACCACCGGCGAGGGGGACGACGCCTGATGTTCGGTCGTCTGCGCGCGCTCACCACGCGCCTGTTCACGCCGCTCGCCGCGTTCCTCCTGCGCGTCGGGGTGAGCCCGGACGCGGTGACCGTCACCGGGACGCTCGGCGTCGTCGTCGGCGCGCTGTGGCTCTTCCCCACGGGCCACCTCTTCGCCGGGGTCATGGTCGTCATGGTCTGCGCCTTCGCCGACGTGCTCGACGGCGTCATGGCGCGCCGCGCCGGCCGGTCGGGCCCCTGGGGCGCGTTCCTCGACTCGACGCTCGACCGGCTCGCCGACGCCGCCGTGTTCGTCGGGCTTACGCTGTGGTTCGTCCGCGCCGACGACCCGCGCCTCACGCCCGACCTCGCCGCGTGGGGGACCGTCGTCGCGCTCGCGTGCCTCGCTCTCGGCGCCGTCGTGCCGTACGCGCGGGCCCGCGCCGAGAGCGTCGGCATGACCGCGCAGGTCGGGATCGCCGAGCGTGCCGACCGCCTCGTCGCGGCCCTCGTCGCCGCCGGGCTCGTCGGCCTCGGCCTGCCACCCGTCGTGCTCGTCGTGGTGCTCGGCCTGCTCGCGCTCGCGAGCGCGGTGACGGTTGTGCAGCGCGTCGCGACGGTGCGCCGCCAGGCGCTCGCCCTCTCCGCGAGCGCCTCCCGGACCGACGACACGGAGGACGGTCGCTGATGGCCCTCGACGCCGGCAAGGCGTTCACGTTCGCCTGGCGCAACGCGCGCAAGGTGCCCGACCCGCTGCTGCGCGGGCTGTTCGACGCGATCGCCGACGTGACGTGGCTCCTGCACGGCGGGGGAGTGCGCCAGCTCGAGCGCAACCTCGCGCGCGTCCGGCCCGGGCTCTCGCCGCGCGCCCTGCGCCGGCTCTCGCGCGCGGGCATGCGGTCGTACATGCGGTACTACCGGGAGGCCTTCACGCTCCCCGCCTGGACGCCGGAGCAGGTCGAGGCGCGCGTGCGGCTCGTCGGGTACGAGAACCTGGCCGAGCACCTCGACGGCGACCGGAGCCCGGTGCTCGCGCTGTCCCACCAGGGCAACTGGGACCTCGCGGGCGCGTACGCGACCCCGCACATCGCGCCCGTGCTCACGGTCGCGGAGCGGCTGAAGCCCGACGAGCTGTTCGAGGAGTTTCTCGCGTTCCGCACCGGGCTCGGGCTCGAGATCCTCGCGCTCGGCGACGGCGACGTCTTCCGCGACCTGGTGCGCGGCGCGAGCCGGCCGGGGAAGATCATCCCGTTGCTCGCCGACCGCGACCTCACCCACCGCGGCGTCGAGGTCGACCTCTTCGGCGAGCGGGCGCGGGTCGCGGCCGGGCCCGCGGCGCTCGCCGTGAGCACGGGCGCGCCGCTCGTGCCGGCCGGCATCCACTACGAGCGGCTGCGCGGGGAGCGGCGCCGGGCCGCGGGCTCGCCCTGGGGCCTGGTCATCCGCTTCTTCCCGCGCGTCGAGATCGCGACGGACGTCCCGCGCGCCCAGCGAGTGGCCGCGGCGACGCAGTCCTGGGTCGACGCGCTGAGCGTCGCGATCCGCGAGCACCCGCAGGACTGGCACATGCTCCAGAAGGTGTTCGTCGACGACCTCGACCCCGAGCGCTACGCGCGCACGCGCGCCGCGGCGGGCGAGCCGGCCCCGGGCGCGGAGCGTGCCGCATGAGCCTGCGCGTGGGCATCGTGTGCCCCTACTCGTTCGACGCCCCCGGCGGTGTGCAGTTCCACGTCCGCGACCTCGCCGAGGCGCTCATGGCGCGGGGCCACGAGGTCTCCGTGCTCGCCCCGGCCGACGACGACACGCCCGTCCCGGACTACCTCACCTCCGCCGGCGGTGCGGTGCCGGTGCGCTACAACGGCTCGGTCGCGCGGCTCACGTTCGGCCCGCGCACGGCGGGCCGCGTGCGCCGGTGGCTCGACGCCGGACGGTTCGACGTGCTGCACCTGCACGAGCCCGTGACGCCCTCGCTGAGCATGCTCGCGCTCTGGATCGCGCAGGGCCCGATCGTCGCGACGTTCCACACGTCGCTCGTGCGCTCGCGCGCGCTCCAGGTCGCCTACCCGCTCGTGCGGCAGAGCCTGGAGAAGATCGACGCGCGCATCGCCGTCTCGGAGGACGCGCGGCGCACGCTGGTGGACCACCTGGGCGGGGACGCCGTCGTCATCCCCAACGGCGTGTACGTCGACACGTTCGCCGACGCCGTGCCGAGCCCGGCCTGGCAGGGCACGCCCGAGGCGCCGACGATCGCGTTCCTCGGGCGCCTCGACGAGCCGCGCAAGGGCCTGCCCGTCCTGACGGCCGCGATCCCGCGGATCCTCGAGCAGCTCCCCGGCGCGAGGTTCCTCGTCGCCGGGCGCGGCGACGACGGTCGGGACGCCGCGATCGAGGCGCTCGGCGCGCACGCGTCCTCCGTCGAGTTCCTCGGTGGTGTGAGCGACGAGGACAAGGCGAGCCTGCTCGCGTCGGTGGACCTCTACATCGCCCCGCAGACCGGGGGCGAGAGCTTCGGGATCGTCCTCGTGGAGGCGATGAGCGCCGGGGCGTGCGTCGTCGCGAGCGACCTCGGCGCGTTCCGCCGCGTGCTCGACGACGGCGCCGCGGGCGTGCTGTTCCCCGTCGGCGACCCCGAGGCGCTGGCCCGGGCGGTGGTCGACGTCCTCGCGGACCCCGACGCCCGTGCCGCGCACCGGGCGCGTGCGGCCGAGTTCGTGCGGCGGTTCGACTGGTCCGCGGTGACCGACCAGGTCTCCGCGGTGTACGACATGGTGCTCGCGGCGTCCGAGGCGGTCATCCCCGTGCACGAGGACCCGCGCTCGCGCCGCGGCGGGCGGTTGCTGGGCCGCGCCCGCGAGGAGGAGGTGGGTCGCCCGTGACCTGGTCCGAGACCGCCGTCCTCGTCCTCGTCGTCGCGGCCCTGGCCGCGTGGCTGCTGTGGGTCGCCGCGTCGCGGCTCGACCGCCTCCACCGCAAGGTCATGGCGTCGAGGCTCGCGCTGGACGCCCAGCTCGTGCGCCGCGCGTCGGCCGCCGTGGACCTCGCGGCGTCCGGCGAGCTCGACCCCGCGAGCTCCGTCCTCGTCGCCGAGGCGGCGCACGCCGTCCTTGACGACGACGCCGACGCGCGCCGGCTCCGCGAGCAGGTGCCCGGCCTCGTGCCGGCGGACGGCCCGCGGCCCCGGCGCCTGCTGGGCGGCATGGCGGAGTCGCGCGCCCTCGCGGAGAGCGACCTCACCGCGACGCTGCGCTCCGCGCTGGAGGACGCCGACGACCTCGCCGAGGTGCGGTCGGTCCCCGCCGGCGACGAGCTGCTCGCCACGCTGTCCGCCGCCTGGTACCGCGCCCAGCTCGCGCGCCGCTTCCACAACGAGGCCGTCGCCCAGGCGCTGCGCGTGCGCAGCAAGTGGTGGGTGCGTCTGTTCCACCTCGCGGGCCACGCGCCGATGCCCGTCACGGTCGAGCTCGACGACGCCGCGCCCGACGCGCTCGTGCGCCCTGTCGCCACCGCGGCCACGCCCGACTGAGAGTCGGCCCTCGCGGGTCGTACCGGGCTCGGCGGCCCGCTCCCGGCCGGTCCGGGGACCGGGGCCGTGGACGGCCCGACGTTAGGATGGGGAGCGCGTGGGAGCATGTGCCGTCGAGCCTGTTCGACGGCGTCCGCGCGCGATCGCGCGACGTTCCCCTGACCTGAAGGTGTGAGGTACCGGTGACCAACGTGGCCGACCAGAACGTCCCTGCCGAGAGCGCCCCGGGCGCCGCGACCGCGGAGGGTGCCGGCGCGGTCGGCACCGCGAGGGTCAAGCGGGGGATGGCGGAGATGCTCAAGGGCGGCGTCATCATGGACGTCGTCACGCCCGAGCAGGCGAAGATCGCCGAGGACGCCGGGGCCGTGGCGGTCATGGCGCTCGAGCGCGTGCCCGCCGACATCCGC
The DNA here is from genome assembly GCF_004519295.1 of Cellulosimicrobium funkei. Classification (GTDB taxonomy): domain Bacteria; phylum Actinomycetota; class Actinomycetes; order Actinomycetales; family Cellulomonadaceae; genus Cellulosimicrobium; species Cellulosimicrobium funkei. The sequence goes on along the minus strand of NZ_SOZH01000003.1, from coordinate 487,240 downwards.
GCGCAGGGCGGAGTCTCGCGCATGTCCGACCCGGACATGATCGACGGGATCATCGAGGCCGTCTCCATCCCCGTGATGGCCAAGGCGCGCATCGGCCACTTCGTCGAGGCGCAGGTGCTGCAGTCGCTCGGCGTGGACTACGTCGACGAGTCCGAGGTCCTCACGCCCGCGGACTACGCCAACCACATCGACAAGTGGCAGTTCACCGTCCCGTTCGTGTGCGGGGCGACCAACCTCGGCGAGGCGCTGCGCCGCATCACCGAGGGCGCCGCGATGATCCGCTCCAAGGGCGAGGCCGGCACGGGCGACGTCTCCAACGCGACCACGCACATGCGCACCATCCGCGGGGAGATCCGCCGCCTCACGTCGCTCCCCGAGGACGAGCTGTTCGTCGCCGCGAAGGAGCTCCAGGCGCCGTACGAGCTCGTCAAGGAGGTCGCCGCGACCGGCAAGCTCCCGGTCGTCATGTTCACCGCCGGCGGGATCGCGACCCCGGCCGACGCCGCGATGATGATGCAGCTCGGCGCCGAGGGCGTGTTCGTGGGGTCGGGCATCTTCAAGTCCGGCAACCCCGCCCAGCGCGCGGCCGCCATCGTCAAGGCGACGACGTTCTACGACGACCCCGACGTGATCGCCAAGGTCTCGCGCGGCCTCGGCGAGGCGATGGTCGGCATCAACGTCGACGACATCCCCGTCCCGCACCGCCTGGCCGAGCGCGGCTGGTGACCGACCGCCGCGCGTCGCAGCCGTCCGTCGTCGTGCCGACGACGGACGGCTGAGCCGTCGTGGCCGAGGCCGCCGGAGCGCCGTCGTCCCTGGGCCCCGACTGGGTGCTCGGGGACGACGGCCTGTACTTCCGCCGCGGCGCGCGCGTGCTGCTCCTCGACGACGCCGACCGGATCCTCCTCGCACGCGGGCACGACGTCGACCAGCCCGAGCGCTCGTGGTGGTTCACGATCGGCGGGGGAGTCGACCCGGGCGAGAGCGACGTCGACGCCGCGCTGCGCGAGGTCCGCGAGGAGACGGGCCTGCGTCTGGACCCGGGCGCGCTCGTCGGCCCGGTGTACACGCGCAGCGCGATCTTCGACTTCTACCGGCAGCACTGCCGCCAGGACGAGGTGCTGTTCCTCGCGCGGGTCACCGGGGCCGACCGCGACGGCGGGCTGAGCCGCGCCGGGTGGACCGACGTCGAGCTCGACGTCGTCGACGAGATGCGCTGGTGGGCGCTCGACGACCTGCGCGGCGTCCAGATCGAGGTCTTCCCCGAAGGGCTGCCCGACCTCGTCGCACCGCTGCTGCGCGGGTGGGACGGCGTGACGCGGCACCTCGGCACGGCGCGCGCGGACTGACCGGCTACGCCCGGCGGGCGATCACCCGCCACACGATCCCGCCGACGAGCAGTCCCGCGCCCAGCAGCCCGCCGCCGATCGCGACGAACCACAGCACGATCGTGCCGCCGAGCGTCGCGAAGAACGTGCCGAAGCGCCAGCCCTCGGTGACGACGAACGTCGTGCCCGCGGGCGCTGCGCCCTGCGCGACGGTCACCGTGCACGTCCCGGACGCCGGCGGCGTCGCCTCGGCCACCGTCGTCGCCTGGGAGGAGCCCAGGCCGGAGCTGCCGGACACCGACGGGGCGCTCACCGTGAGGTCGCCGTCGGCGCAGGTCACGGTCACGTCCTCGACGTCGAGGCCCGCGCCGTCCGAGGACCCCGCGCGGCCCACCGCCCAGATGCTGTACGGCTGGCCGCCCGAGACCTCGAGCTCCGCCTCGCCCGGCACGTCGCCCGACGCGAGCGCCGCCGACCCGGGCCGACCCGCGCCGTCGATCACGCCGGTCGGCAGCGCCCGCACGAACGTCGTGACGCCGAGGACCCCCGCCACGAGCGCGAGCACGAGCACGACGGCGCCGACCACGATCATCGTCGTGGCGCCGCGCGTGCTGCGCGGGGGCCGCGGCGCCGCCCCGGGGTACGGCGCCGGACCGGGCGCGGGGTAGGGCTGGCCGGGGGCGGGCGGGTACGTCACGACGGCGAGGCTAGCAACCGTGGGCGCGGCCGGAGGCCCACCGCGGGACAAGCGGCGGAGCCGCCGACGTATCATTCCCCTTCGTGACGATCACCATCGGTGTCCTCGCCCTCCAGGGCGACGTGCGCGAGCACCGCGCCGCGCTCGAGGCCGCGGGCGCCCGCACGGTCGGCGTCCGCCGCCCCGAGGAGCTCGCCGCGGTCGACGGGCTCGTGCTCCCGGGCGGCGAGTCGACGACCATCGACAAGCTCCTGCGCATCTTCGAGCTCGACGAGCCGCTGCGCGCGCGCATCGCCGAGGGCCTGCCCGTCTACGGCTCGTGCGCCGGCATGATCCTGCTCGCCGACCGCATCCTGGGCGGCACCGCCGACCAGCGCACCATCGGCGGGCTCGACGTGACGGTCCGGCGCAACGCGTTCGGCCGGCAGGTCGACTCGTTCGAGACCGACCTCGCGTTCGCGGGTCTGGCGCCGGCGGACGACGGGCGCGACGGCGCACCGAGACCGGGCCAGGACGGGGACGCGGTGCACGCCGTGTTCATCCGGGCGCCCTGGGTCGAGGAGGCCGGGCCCGGGGTCGAGGTGCTCGCACGGATCCCCGAGCACGGCGCACCCGGCATCCCGGCGGCTGCCGCCGGTAGGATCGTCGCAGTCCAGCAGGGATCGCTGCTCGCCACCTCGTTCCACCCGGAGATCTCCGGGGACGCGCGCGTGCACGAGCTGTTCGTCAGAATCGCGAAGGGGTAGGAACGCATGTCAGGGCACTCCAAGTGGGCCACGACCAAGCACAAGAAGGCGGCCATCGACGCCAAGCGCGGCAAGCTCTTCGCGAAGCTCATCAAGAACATCGAGGTCGCGGCGCGCACGGGCGGCGGTGACCCCGCGGGCAACCCGACGCTGTTCGACGCCATCCAGAAGGCGAAGAAGTCGTCGGTCCCCAACGACAACATCGACCGCGCCGTCAAGCGCGGCTCGGGCACCGGCGCCGACGCCGTCGACTACCAGACGATCATGTACGAGGGCTACGGCCCCAACGGCATCGCCGTCCTGGTCGAGTGCCTCACCGACAACAAGAACCGCGCGGCCTCCGAGGTCCGCCTCGCGTTCAGCCGCAACGGCGGCAACCTCGCCGACCCGGGCTCCGTGTCCTACCTCTTCGCGCGCAAGGGCCTCGTCGTCGTGCCGAAGGCGGAGGGCGTGACCGAGGACGACGTCATGCTCGCCGCGCTCGAGGCGGGGGCCGAGGAGGTCACCGACTCCGGCGACGTCATCGAGGTGCTGTCCGAGGCGAGCGATCTCGTCGCCGTGCGCAGCGCGATCCAGGAGGCGGGGATCGAGTACGACTCCGCCGACTCGATCTGGCACCCGTCGATGGAGGTCGAGGTCGACGCCGAGGGCGCGCGCAAGATCCTGCGCCTCATCGACGCGCTCGAGGACAGCGACGACGTGCAGAACGTCTACGCCAACTTCGACGCGTCGGACGAGGTCATGGCGGAGCTCGAGAACGACGACTGATCCCGTCGGCTCGGTCACCGAGACCGACGGCGTGGTCCCCCGGGGTGGCGGGGCGGGTGAGGTGCGCGCGGTCTACCATCCGCGGCGCTCGTTCCTCGCGCCGCTCCCGCCAGGCCCGCCACGACCGCGCGCACCTCACCCGCCCCGCCGGTCTCGGCTCGCCGTGGTCGGCGGCCCGCGAGGCGCACGGGTTCCGTGGTCGGGTCGTGGGAGGGTACTGGGGTGCGCGTTCTCGGAGTGGATCCTGGGCTGACCCGGTGCGGTGTCGGGGTGGTGGACTCCGCGCGGGGGCGGCGGGCCGAGCTCGTCGCGGTCGGGGTGATCCGGACGGACCCGGAGCTGAGCGTGGACCTGCGGCTGCTGCGGATCGCGGAGCGGCTCGACGCGTGGTTCGACGAGCACGTGCCCGACGTCGTGGCGGTCGAGCGCGTGTTCGCGCAGCACAACGTCGGGACGGTCATGGGGACCGCGCAGGCCGCGGGCATCGCGATGGTCGGGGCCGCGAAGCGGGGCGTCCCCGTCGCGCTGCACACGCCGTCGGAGGTCAAGGCCGCGGTCACGGGGAGCGGACGCGCCGGCAAGGAGCAGGTCCAGCGCATGGTCGCGGGGATCCTCGGCCTCGCGGAGCCGCCGAAGCCCGCGGACGCGGCCGACGCGCTCGCGCTCGCGATCTGCCACCTGTGGCGCCCCGCGGGTGCCCTGCAGGGCGGCGAGCGGCACGAGCTCACGGCCGCCCAGCGCGCCTGGGCGGCCGCCGAGCACGCGGCGAAGGGACGGCGCGCGCCGCGCTAGCGGCGACGCTGCCGCCGGTCGTGCCGGTGGGGGTGCCGGCGGTCCGTGTCGGTCGGTCGGCGGGTGGGCGGCCCTTGCTAGAGTGACCGCGGTCGTACGGGTGTTCGACGCGCCTCTCGGTGCGCGGCCCGACGGCGGTCCTCGGGGCCGGCGGACCATCGGACCAGGCCGGGGCTGCCGGCCGGGAGAGGAGCCTGCGTGATCGCGTCCCTGAGCGGTGTCGTGGCGAGCGTCCAGCTCGACCGCGCCGTGCTCGAGGTCGGAGGAGTGGGCTACCTCGTCCACGCCACGCCCGCCACGCTCGCCGGCCTGCGCGTCGGGGAGACGGCGCGCCTCGCGACGAGCGTCGTCGTGCGCGAGGACTCGTTCACGCTCTACGGCTTCGCCGACGACGACGAGCGCGCCGTCTTCGAGACCGTCCAGACCGTGAGCGGCGTCGGTCCGCGCCTCGCGCTCGCGATGCTCGCCGTGCACACGCCCGACGGCCTGCGTCGTGCGGTCGCGGGCGCCGACATCGCCGCGCTCGTGCGCGTCCCGGGCATCGGCAACAAGGGCGCGCAGCGGATCGCGCTCGAGCTCGGCGACAAGCTCGGCCCGCCCACGGGCGCCGACGCTCCCGAGGCGGGATCGACCGCCTCGGCGTCGGCGCCGCGTCCGGAGGACCGGCGCGACCAGGTGGTCGAGGCGCTCGTCGGGCTCGGCTGGAACCTCAAGGCCGCGGACGACGCGGTGTCCACCGTGCTCGCCGAGGCGGGCGTCGACGTCGTCGAGGCACCCGACGTGGCGGGCGCGCTGCGTGCCGCGCTGCGGGTGCTCGGCGGGCCGAGGAGCTGACGATGGCGACCTTCGACCAGGTGGGACTCGACGACCTCGGCGGAGACGGCACGTTCTCGTCCGAGCGCATCGTCGCGGCGGGCGCGGACGACCTCGAACGCGCGGCCGAGGCCGCGCTCCGGCCGCGCCGGCTGGAGGAGTTCGTCGGCCAGGCCGTCGTGCGCGACCAGCTGTCGCTCGTGCTCCAGGCCGCGCTCGCGCGGGGGAGCGCGCCGGACCACGTGCTCCTGTCGGGTCCGCCCGGGCTCGGCAAGACGACGCTCGCCATGATCATCGCCGCGGAGCTCGGCACGTCGCTGCGCGTGACGTCCGGGCCCGCGATCCAGCACGCCGGCGACCTCGCGGCGGTGCTGTCCTCGCTCGAGGAGGGCGAGGTCCTGTTCATCGACGAGATCCACCGGCTAGCGCGACCGGCCGAGGAGCTCCTGTACATGGCGATGGAGGACTTCCGCGTCGACGTCGTCGTGGGCAAGGGGGCCGGGGCGAGCGCCATCCCGCTCTCGCTGCCGCCCTTCACGGCGGTCGGCGCGACGACGCGCGCGGGGCTCCTGCCCGCGCCGCTGCGCGACCGGTTCGGCTTCACCGGGCACCTGGACTTCTACTCGGGCGACGAGCTCGAGCGCGTGCTGACGCGCTCGGCCGGCCTGCTGGGCGTCGCGCTCGACCCCCAGGCCGCCCGCGAGATTGCGGGGCGTTCGCGCGGCACGCCCCGCATCGCGAACCGCCTCCTGCGGCGTGTGCGTGACTGGGCGCAGGTGCGCGGCGACGGGACCATGGACCTCGCGGCCGCGCGCGCGGCCCTCGAGGTCTACGAGGTGGACCCGATCGGCCTCGACCGGCTCGACCGGGCGGTGCTCACCGCGCTGTGCACGCGCTTCAACGGCGGTCCCGTGGGCCTGACGACGCTCGCGGTGACGGTGGGCGAGGAGGCGGAGACGGTCGAGACCGTCGCCGAGCCGTACCTCGTGCGCGAGGGGCTGATCGGGCGGACGCCGCGGGGTCGCGTCGCGACCCCGGCCGCCTGGGCGCACCTCGGGCTCACCCCGCCGCGCGAGGGCGGGACGCTCTTCGACGCCTGAGGCGACGCCGGAGGTCACGAGCCCGCGAGGACGCTCCGTGACGGCGGTCACAGGCGCTCCGCGGGTGGTCCTAGAATGGTCGGGACCCGGGCGGGCGGAACTCCGCGGCGAGACGGCTCGTTGGTGAACCGTGCGCGCACGCCTAGACTGCGCGCAGATCCCGCACAGAACAGGACACGAGACTCCGTCATGGATATCAGCTTCATCCTCATCCTCGCCCTCGCGGCGGGTGCGATGTTCCTCATGACCAGCCGCACCCGCAAGCAGCAGCGCGAGGCCCAGAACTTCCGGGCGACCCTCGCCCCCGGGCAGGAGGTGATGACGGGCTCGGGCATGTTCGGCACGGTCGTCGACGTCGACGACGAGGCCGACGTCATCACCATCGAGTCGACACCGGGCAACCAGTCCCGGTGGCTGCGCGCCGCGATCGCCAAGCTCGTCGAGCCCCCGGTCGAGGAGACCGAGGAGACGACGGCGGACGACGCGTCCGAGGACGCGGCCGAGTACGGCACCGCCGGTGCCGACGCCGGGACCACCACGAAGGGCGACGTCGACGACCTCGTCGTGCCCGACGACCTCTCCGGTCTGACCGACGACCGGTCGGAGAAGGACCGCGGACGCCGGGACGACGGCACCGACATCAAGTGACCCTATGCCGGTCGCTGCCGCGACCGGCCTGACGCGGTGGGCCGCGAGGCCCACCGCACACGCACGAGAAGAGACGGACAGTTGGCCACCAGCAGCACACGAGCGAGGCCCGTACGGACCCTCGTCACCCTGGGAATCCTCATCGTCGTCCTCTTCGGGTCCCTCTTCGCGGGCACGAAGCTCGACCCGAAGACCGAGGACAACCCGGGCGGGGCGAGCCTCACCCCGGGCCTCGCGCTCGATCTCGAGGGTGGCACGCAGATCATCCTGGAGCCCGTCACCACCGACGGCTCGCAGCCGACGGCCGAGGACATCAACCAGGCGATCAACGTCATCCGCCAGCGCATCGACGCGCAGGGTGTCTCCGAGGCCGAGATCACGAGCCAGGGCCGCAACAACATCGTCGTCGGCATCCCGGGGCAGCCGTCCCAGGAGACCATCGACCTCGTCAGCACCTCGGCCCAGATGCGCTTCCGCCCCGTGCTCTCCGTGGGCATGCCGACGGCGACGCCCGCCGACGAGTCCACCGACCCGGCCGCGGGCGACGACGCCGCGGCCGAGGACGCCCCGGACGCGACGGAGTCCGCGGACGCCGCCACCGACGGCGCGACGGACCCCGCGGCCGAGGACGGCACGGACCCGGCGGCCGACGCAGCGACGGGCGCCCCGGCGGACGACGCGACGACGGACCCGGCGCCGGAGACGACCCGCCCGGAGAACCCGAGCGACCTCGCGCAGATCACGCCGGAGCTGCAGGCGCAGTTCGACGCTCTCGACTGCACGCTCCCCGAGAACCTCGTGGGCGGCGACAGCGGCCCGACCGACAGCGCGTTCGTCTCGTGCGCCGACGACGGCACGGCCAAGTACATCCTCGGCCCGGTCGAGATCGAGGGCACCGACATCTCGAACGCGAGCTCCGGCCTGCGCGTCGGGCAGAACGGCGTCGTCACCAACGAGTGGGTCGTCAACATCGAGTTCGACTCCGAGGGCACCAAGGCCTTCCGTGACGTCACGACGCGTCTCACGACGCTGCCGTCGCCGCAGAACCAGTTCGCGATGGTCCTCGACGGCCTCGTCATCTCGGCACCCGTCTCGCAGGTCGCGATCCCCGACGGCAAGGCCGAGATCTCGGGCAGCTTCACGCGCGACAGCGCGGCGACGCTCGCGAACCAGCTCAACTTCGGCTCGCTGCCCCTGACGTTCGAGGTGCAGAGCCAGGAGCAGATCTCCGCGACGCTCGGCTCCGAGCAGCTCGAGAAGGGTCTGCTCGCGGGCGCGATCGGCCTGCTTCTGGTCGTCATCTACTCGCTCTTCCAGTACCGCGTGCTCGGCCTGGTCACCGTCGCGTCGCTCGGCATCGCGGCCGTCGTGACGTTCGGCGTGATCTCGGTGCTCTCGTGGACGATCGGGTACCGCCTGTCGCTCGCCGGCGTCGCGGGGCTCATCGTCGCGATCGGTATCACCGCGGACTCGTTCATCGTGTACTTCGAGCGCATCCGCGACGAGCTGCGCGACGGCCGGACGCTGAACTCCGCGGTGGAGAAGGGCTGGCAGCGTGCCCGCCGCACGATCCTCGCCTCGGACGCGGTGAACTTCGTCGCCGCGGTGGTCCTGTACTACCTGGCGGTCGGCGGCGTGCGCGGCTTCGCGTTCACGCTGGGCCTGACCACCCTGGTCGACCTGATCGTGGTGTTCCTCTTCACGCACCCGCTCATGCAGCTCCTCGCCCGGACCAAGTTCTTCGCGAACGGCCACCCGGCGTCGGGCCTCGACCCGCGGCGCCTCGGGGTGCGCGGCACGCGGTACGCCGGTCGCGGCCGCGTCGTCGGGGCGACCTCGACGGCACCCGCGGACGGCGGTGACGTCGTCGAGGACGCGCCGGTGCAGGACGCCCCGGCGCGCGAGCGCACGGCGCCCGTCCGGGAGACGGTCGGTGCCGGCGTCGGCCGGTCAGACGGCCCGCGCATGACCATCGCCGAGCGCCGTGCCGCCGAGCGGCGGGCCGCCGCCTCCGCGGACGGCGACGAGGGGTCCCCGGCCGCTGACGCGGCGGGCGACGAGAACGAGGAGAAGCACTGATGGCCAGCGGTTTCGCCCAGTGGGGCAACGACCTGTACACGGGCCGCCGGTCCTACGCCATCGTCGCCAAGCGGCGCGCCTACTTCGTGGTGGCGCTCGTCCTGGTCGTCCTGTCCCTCGGCATCATCGGGGTCCGGATCGCCGGTGACGGGCTCAACCTCGGCATCGAGTTCCGCGGCGGGTCGGAGTTCACCGTCTCGGGCGTCTCGGACACCTCGCAGCAGCCGGCGCTCGACGCCGTCGCGGCGGTCGCCCCCGAGGAGGTGCCGCGCGTCACCTCGGTGGGCTCCAGCACCGTGCGGGTGCAGACGGCGGAGCTGAGCAACGCGCAGGTCGAGCAGGTCGCCGTCGAGCTCGCGAACGCGTACGACGTGTCCGAGGGGGAGGTGACGAGCTCGTACATCGGCCCCACCTGGGGCAAGGACGTCTCCCAGAAGGCGATCGTCGGCCTCGTCGTCTTCCTGCTCCTCGTGAGCCTGGTCATGACGATCTACTTCCGGAACTGGCGCATGGCGCTCGCCGCGGTCATCGCGCTGTTCCACGACCTCATCGTCACCGTGGGCATCTACGCGGCGATCGGCTGGGAGATCACGCCGGCGACGGTGATCGGCCTCCTGACGATCCTCGCGTACTCGATCTACGACACCGTCGTGGTCTTCGACAAGGTCCGCGAGAACACCGCGGGTGTGCTCGACCAGACGCGCAGCACCTACGCCGAGCGGGCCAACCTCGCGATCAACCAGACGCTCGTGCGCTCGATCAACACGTCCGTCGTCGCGTTGCTCCCCGTCGCAGGCATCCTCTTCATCGGGGCGTTCCTGCTGGGCGCGGGCACGCTGCGCGACATCGCGCTCGCGCTCTTCGTCGGCATGGCCGTCGGCGCCTACTCCTCGGTGTACCTCGCGACGCCGCTCGAGGTCGCGCTGCGCGAGCGGGAGAAGCCCATCCAGGAGCACACGGCCAAGGTCCTCGCGCTGCGCGCGGAGCGGGCCGAGGTCGCGGGCGACGAGGAGGACGCCGCGCTCGCGGCGGCCGGCGTCGGGGCAGGGCACCGCCAGCTCCAGCCGGGCGCGCACCAGGGCAACAAGGCGCAGCCGCGCCGCCGTCGTCCCCGATGACGGCACCCGGTCACGTGCCGGCCGGCGAGGCGGGCGGCCTGCGCGCCGTCCACCTCGCCGGGCTCGGCCCGGAGCGCGCCTCGCGCGTGCTCGAGCTCGTCCGTGCCGTCCCGGACTACCCGGGACCGGGGATCGTCTTCCGGGACATCACCGGCTTGCTGGCCGACGGCGACGCCTTCGGCCACGTCGTCGAGGCGCTCGGCGACGTCGCGCGCGCCGCGGGCGGGGTCGACCTCGTCGCGGGCATGGAGGCGCGGGGGTTCCTCATCGGGGCGCCGCTCGCGACGCACCTCGGCGTCGGGTTCGTGCCGCTGCGCAAGGCGGGCAAGCTCCCGCCGCCGACGGACACCGTCACCTACGACCTCGAGTACGGCACCGCGACCATCGAGCTCCGGTCGGGAACACTGCCCCCGGGTGCGCGTGTTCTCGTGGTGGACGACGTGCTCGCGACCGGGGGCACGGCGGCCGCGGGCGCCGAGCTCGTCGAGCGCGGGGGAGGCGTCGTGGTGGGCCTGGCGTTCCTGCTCGAGCTCGAGGGCCTGGGAGGCCGCGAGCGGCTCGCGGGCCGCGAGGTGGCCACGCTGGTCCACGTCGAGTCGTAGGATTGCCACTCCGGTCGTCTCGGCTGGTCGCCGGCATCGTGCCGGTGGCGGCCGCCCTGCGGAAGGAGGCGCGCATGAGCGAGAACACCCGGACGTCGCGCGCTCCTGAGCGCGCGGGCGCCCCGACCTCCGGCACCGGCGGCTCGGGCGGGCGCGGTGTGCGCTCGCGCCTGGTCCGCTTCGGCGCGCGCCCCAACGCGGGCAGCCCGGCGCTCGAGCCGGTGCTCCAGGCCGTCCGTACCAACCACCCGCGCACGGACCTGAGCGTCATCGAGCGCGCGTACGAGACCGCCGAGCGCGCCCACCGCGGCCAGCTGCGCAAGAGCGGCGACCCGTACATCACGCACCCCGTCGCGGTCGCGACGATCCTCGCCGAGCTCGGGTTCGACGGGTCGACGCTCGCCGCCGCGCTGCTGCACGACACGGTCGAGGACACCGACTACTCGCTCGCGCAGCTCACCGAGGAGTACGGCGAGGAGATCGCCATGCTCGTCGACGGCGTGACCAAGCTCGACAAGGTCACGTACGGCGACGCGGCGCAGGCCGAGACGGTGCGCAAGATGGTCGTCGCCATGGCGCGCGACATCCGCGTGCTCGTCATCAAGCTCGCCGACCGCCTGCACAACGCGCGCACCTGGAAGTACGTGTCGTCGTCGTCGGCGGGGCGCAAGGCGCGCGAGACCCTCGAGATCTACGCCCCGCTCGCCCACCGCCTCGGCATGAACACGATCAAGTGGGAGCTCGAGGACCTGTCGTTCCAGGCCCTGTACCCCAAGGTGTACGACGAGATCGTCCACCTCGTCGCCGAGCGCGCGCCGGCGCGCGAGGAGTACCTGGCCGTCGTTCGCGAGCAGGTCACGGCCGACCTGCGCAGCGCGAAGATCAAGGCCATCGTCACCGGCCGGCCGAAGCACTACTACTCGATCTACCAGAAGATGATCGTGCGCGGCCACGACTTCGCGGAGATCTACGACCTCGTCGGCGCGCGCGTCCTGGTGGACAGCGTCCGGGACTGCTACGCGGCGCTCGGCGCGCTGCACGCGCGGTGGAACCCCGTGCCGGGGCGGTTCAAGGACTACATCGCGATGCCGAAGTTCAACATGTACCAGTCGTTGCACACGACGGTCATCGGGCCGGGCGGCAAGCCGGTCGAGATCCAGATCCGCACGCACGAGATGCACCGGCGCGCGGAGTACGGCGTCGCGGCGCACTGGAAGTACAAGGAGACCGCGAAGTCGGGCGGCAAGACGGCGAAGGACGACGCCGCGGCCAACGACATGCGGTGGCTGCGCCAGCTCGTGGACTGGCAGCGTGAGACGGCCGACCCGGCCGAGTTCCTCGACTCGCTGCGCTTCGAGATCGGCGGCGCGGAGGTCTACGTCTTCACCCCCAAGGGCGACGTGATGGCGCTGCCGGCGGGCTCGACGCCGGTCGACTTCGCCTACGCGGTGCACACCGAGGTCGGGCACCGGACCATGGGCGCGCGCGTCAACGGGCGGCTCGTCCCGCTCGACTCGACGCTCGAGAACGGCGACTCAGTCGACGTCCTCACCTCGAAGTCCGAGAACGCGGGTCCGAGCCGTGACTGGCTCGCGTTCGTCAAGAGCCCCCGGGCGCGCAACAAGATCCGGCAGTGGTTCTCCAAGGAGCGCCGCGAGGAGGCCGTCGAGCACGGCAAGGACGCGATCGCCAAGGCGATGCGCAAGCAGAACCTGCCGATCCAGCGCCTGCTGTCGCACGAGTCGCTCGTCGCGCTCGCCAACGAGCTCCGCTTCGCGGACGTCACCGCCCTGTACGCGGCGATCGGCGAGGGCCAGGTGTCGGCGGCGAACGTCGTCTCCAAGCTCGTCCAGGCGATGGGAGGCGAGGAGGGCACGGTCGAGGACGTCGCCGAGACCGCGCGCCCCGGGAACACCGCGCGCCGCGTGCGCACGGGCGACCCGGGCGTCATGGTCAAGGGCGTCGACGACATCTGGGTGAAGCTCGCGAAGTGCTGCACCCCGGTCCCGGGCGACGAGATCATCGGCTTCGTCACGCGCGGGCAGGGCGTGAGCGTGCACCGCGCGGACTGCGCGAACGTCGTCGGGCTGCGCAACCAGCCCGAGCGGATCGTCGACGTCTCGTGGACCACGGGCAGCAACGCGATGTTCCTCGTGCAGATCCAGGTCGAGGCGCTCGACCGTGCGCGCCTGCTCTCCGACGTGACGCGCGTCCTGTCGGACAACCACGTGAACATCCTCTCGGCGACCGTCTCGACCTCGAACGACCGCGTGGCGATGTCGCGCTTCGTCTTCGAGATGGCGGAGCCCGCGCACCTCGCGCAGGTCCTCAGCGCGGTGCGCAAGGTCGACGGCGTGTTCGACGTCTACCGCATCACGGGGACGAAGGCCGCCGAGACGGCGCAGCTCCCCGCCTGAGCCCGCGGGTCGCACGCTGACCGAGGCCACCACGCCGCGCAGGGCGGCAGACCCGGTGGCAGCATCGGCACATGGACCTGCCCGTCATGCCTCCCGTGCTGCCCATGCTCGCGAAGTCCGTGCCCGCCGTGCCCGAGCCCGACGCCGTCGACGGCGGGTACGTGTACGAGCCGAAGTGGGACGGCTTCCGCGCGATCGTGTACCGCGACGGCGACGAGGTGCGGCTCGACAGCAGGAACGCGCGGCCCATGGACCGCTACTTCCCCGAGGTCGTCGAGGCGGTGCGGGCCGCTCTGCCGCCCCGGTGCGTGGTCGACGGCGAGATCGTCGTCGCGCGGGACGGCCGCCTCGAGTTCGAGGTGCTCCAGCAGCGCATCCACCCGGCGGCGTCGCGCGTGCGCCTGCTCGCGGAGCAGACCCCCGCGGCCCTCGTCGTGTTCGACGTGCTCGCGCTGGGGGACGAGGACCTCACGCGCGCGCCGCTCGCGCGGCGGCAGGAGGTGCTCGACTCCCTGGGCCTCGACGGTCCGGCCGTGCACGCCACGCCCCGCACCCGCGACGTCGCCGTGGCGCGGGAGTGGTTCGACACGTTCGAGGGGGCGGGCCTGGACGGCGTGGTCGCCAAGCCGCTCGACGGCACCTACCAGCCGAACAAGCGCGTGATGCTCAAGATCAAGCACGGCCGCGATGCGGACGTCGTGCTCGCGGGGTACCGCCTGCACAAGACGTCGACCCCCGCGAAGCCGCTGCTCGGCTCGCTCCTGCTCGGCCTGTACGACGACGCGGGCCAGCTCCAGTTCGTCGGCGTCGCCGCGTCGTTCCCGACGGCGCGGCGCGCCGCGCTGGTCGAGGAGCTCGCGCCGCTCGTCGTCGAGCCGGGCACGCCGGACGCGGACGCGCACCCGTGGTCCGGGTGGGAGAACCCCGCCGGCGAGCGGATGCCGGGTGCGGTGTCGCGCTGGAGCTCGGGCAAGGACCTGTCGTTCACGCCGCTGCGCCCGGAGCGCGTGCTCGAGGTCGCCTACGACCACATGGAGGGCTCTCGGTTCCGGCACACCGCGCAGTTCCGGCGCTGGCGCGACGACCGGGACCCGGGGTCGTGCACCTATGAGCAGCTCGAGGAGCCGGTGCGCTACGACCTCACGGGCATCCTGCCCGGGGCGCCGGGCGTCGGCTGACGCGGCGAGCGCCCCGGGGGCACGCCATGTCAGTCCCGGGCGCGGTCCCGGTCCTTGCTCGGCTGGACGCGCTTGGGCTCGCCGGGCATCTTCGGGTACTCGGGCGGGTAGGGGAGGTCCCCGAGACCGTGCTCGGCCTCGTCGCGCCGGGACAGCTCCAGGGCGGGCTCGAGCGACGCGCCCGGGTCCTCCCGGTCGGCGCGCAGGGGTGCGAAGAGGTCGCCGACCGCGGCGAAGCGCGCGGGCATCGACAGCACGTCGAAGTCGTCCGGGTGGACGTCGCCGAGCTCCTCCCAGCGCAGGGGAGCGGACACCGTCGCGCGCTGGTTGGAACGGATCGAGTAGGCCGACGCGATCGTGCGGTCGCGCGCCATCTGGTTGTAGTCGACGAAGATCTTGGCGCCGCGCTCCTCCTTCCACCACTTCGTGGTGACCTGGTCCGGCAGGCGGCGTTCGAGCTCACGACCGATCGCGATCGTCGCGCGGCGCGCGGCGACGAAGTCCCACTCGGGCGCGACCGGGACGAACACGTGGATGCCGCGGCCGCCCGACGTCTTGGGGTAGCCGGGGAGGCCGAGCTCGTCGAGGATCTCGCGCAGGTGCGGTGCGACGCGCACCGCGTCGTCGAAGTCGGTGCCCGGCTGCGGGTCGAGGTCGATGCGGAGCTGGTCCACCGCCTCGACGTCGCCGCCGCGCACGGGCCACGGGTGGAACGTCAGGGTGCCGAGGTTGGCCGCCCAGGCGACGACGGCGAGCTCCGTGGGGCACACCTCGTCGGCCGTGCGCCCGCTCGGGAACGCGATGCGCGCGGTCTGCACCCACTCCGGGGCGCCCTTCGGGATGCGCTTCTGGTAGAACGCGTCGCCGGTGTTGTCCGTGCGCGTGCTCATGCGCGCGCCCTCGAACACGCCCTTGGGCCAGCGCTCGAGCGTCGTCGGGCGGTCGACCAGGGCGCCGAGGATGCCGTCGCCCACGTCGAGGAAGTACTGCACGACGTCGAGCTTGGTGAGCCCGCGCGCGGGGAAGACGACGCGGTCCGGGCTCGTGACGCGCACGGTCCTTCCTCGGACGTCGAGCTCCACGGGGGGAGTCGTGGCTGCGGCCATGCCGACCAACCTAGACCGGGTCGTCGGTCCCGGCGAGCAGGAGCGCGAGGGTGCGTCGCGCCTGCGGCCGGCCGGCCCACCGGTGGCGCAGCTCGAGCGACCGCGCCGCCGTACGAGCGTCGAGCCCGCACACCGCCTCCAGCCGGCGCAGGGTGCTCAGCGCCTGCACCGGCTCGCACCGGGTGGCGACGTCGAGCGCGGTCCGCAGCACCGACGTGACGAGGACGCCCGCGACGAGGCTCGTCTCGTCGCGCAGCACGTGCGCCTGCCGCGCCGCCCGGCCCCGCCGCGGCGGCGGGCGATGACGCCCGGGCGGGTGGACGACGTCGAGCACCCGGGGCGGCGCGGAGCCGCACAGCACCCACGCGGCGGCCGCGCCCGCGAGCACCGTGCCGCGCGGCACCTGGTCGCGGACGGCGAGCGCGCGCAGCGTGGGGGTGACGGGGACGCTCGCCGGAGCGGCGACGTCGCCCCACAGCCGACGCAGGGCGCCCGCGCGGACGAGCTCCTGGAAGGCCGCCGGCCCGCCGACCTCCTCCGGGACGACGAGGAGGCCGACCTCCGGTCCCGGCGGCGCGAGCAGGTGCGCGAGCGCGGCGGCGGGGACGTGCCCCGTGGCGCGGGCGGGTACGGCGTGGTCGGGCGCGGTCGTGGCTGCGGGCACGGCCCTACCGTGCCGCACGGCCGTGGGGACACGGAAGGGCCGGCGCTCGTCTGTGGACGAGCGCCGGCCCTGCGACCGAGCGGGAGTGCGTCAGCCCCGCGAGTCCTCCGCCGCGCGGACGACCTGCTCGAGCCAGGAGCGCCGCGCGGCGAGCGCCGTCTCGGCCTCCTTGACCGCGCGTGCGTCCCCGCGGCTCTGCGCGGCGGCGAGGTCGGCCTCGAGCGCCTCGATCGCGGCCTCGAGCTGTGCCGCCGCACCCTCCGCGCGGGCGCGCGTCTCGGGGTTGCTCCGCGTCCACTGCGCCTGCTCGGCGTCGCGGACCGCGTTCTCGACGGCACGCAGGCGGCCCTCGACGCGCTGCAGGTCGCCGCGCGGCACGCGGCCGGCCTCCTCCCAGCGCTCCTGGAGGTCGCGCAGCGCCGCCTTGGCCGCGGCGAGGTCCTTGACGGGCACGAGCGCCTCCGCCTCGGTGAGCAGCGCCTCCTTGACCTCGAGGTTCGCCGCGTACTCGGCGTCCGTCGCGGAGTTCACCGCGTCGCGCGCCTGGAAGAACGTGTCCTGGGCGGCGCGGAAGCGGGCCCACAGCGCGTCGTCGTCCTTGCGGCTCGCCCGGCCCGCGGCCTTCCAGCGCGCCATGAGGTCGCGGTACGCGCCCGCCGTCGGGCCCCAGTCGGTGCTCGACGACAGCGCCTCGGCCTCTGCGACCAGCTTCTCCTTCGCGGCCTTGGCGGAGGCGTTGCGCTGCTCGAGCTCGGCGAAGTAGTGCCGGCGCTCGCGGTCGAACGCGGTGCGCGCGTGGCTGAACCGCTTCCACAGCGCCTCCTCGCTCGCGCGGTCGATGCGCGGTCCCGAGCGCTGGGCCTCCTTCCAGCGCTCCAGCAGTCCGCGCAGCTCCTCGCCCGCGGGCCGCCACTGCATGCGGCTCGGGTCGGTCGCGGCGATCTTCTCCGCAGCCTCGATGATCTCTGTGCGGGCCTCGAGAGCCGCGGCCTTCGCCGCGGCGCGCTCCGCCTCGAGCTGTGCGCGACGCTCGGCAGCGGCGCCGCGCAGCGACTCGACCTGCGCCCGGAGCCCGTCGAGGTCGCCGACCGCGGAGGGCTCCGCGGTCTCCTCGGTGAGCCGGGCGATCGTCTGGTCGATCTCCTTGACCGACAGGTCTGTGCTCGTCAGCCGCGCCTCGAACAGCGCGACCTTCGCCTGGAGGTCGAGGTAGCGGCGCACGTACAGCGTGAGGGCCTCGTCGGCGCCGACGCCCGGGAACTGCCCGACGGAGCGCTCGCCCGCGCTCTCGCGGACGTACACCGTGCCGTCCTCGTCGACCCGACCGAACGCGGCGGCGGCCTTGGCGGCGGCCGAGTCGTCGGCCAGCGCCGGGACGGCCGGGACCTCCGGCACGACGGCCGCTGCGGCGGGAGCGCCCGCGGCCGGGGCGGCCGGCTTGCGCGGTGGGTGCGGGAGCGCCGACGGCTTGGGCCGCGGCCCGGGACGCGGGGCGGCGGGCCGGGGTGCCGCCCCGGCGGGTGCCGTCGTCTCAGCGGGTGCCGTCGCCCCGGTGGTGGGAGCTGCGTCGTCGGCTGCGTCGGCGGCAGGCGCCTCCGCTGCCGCGGCAGCGGGCGTGTCGGTCTCGGCCTCGGCGGCGGGAGCGTCGTCGGCCGCGGGGGCCCCGGTCTGCTCGGCCGCGGGGGCGGTCTCGGCCTCCGCTGCCGGTGCGTCGGTCGCCTCGGCCTCGGCGGCAGGCGTGGCCTCCACCTGCTCGGCCGGGGCGGCGACCTCGGCCGCGGCGGAGGCGGGACCCTCGTCGGTGGCCTCGGTGGCCTCGGTGGCCTCGGTGGCCTCGGTGGCCTCCGGCGTCGGCTCCACGTCTGTCGCGTCGACCCGTCCGGTCTCGCTCGCCTCCGCGGGCTCCGGTGCCGGTGCGCTCGCCTGGTTCTGGGCGGGATCGCTCACTGGGTCTCAACTCCTTCGATGGTGACCGGGGTGGCGGGGGACCCGTCGCCGGATCCGTCCTGCGTCCCCGCGTCAGCGACTGCCTGGACGACGTCCAGGCCGGACGTGATGGTGCCGAACACCGTGTAACCACCCGCCGCGTCGGACGGGATGGTCGAGTTCTCGTAGACGAGGAAGAACTGCGAGCCCATCGAGTCGCCGTCCCCGCCCTGGCGGGCCATCGCGACGGTCCCCGCGGGGTAGACGTCGTCGGTGGGGGCGTTCTCGACGGGGCCGAACTTGTAGCCCGGGTCGCCCGTGCCGGTGCCCGTCGGGTCGCCGCACTGGAGCACGTAGATGCCCGACGTCGTGAGGCGGTGGCACGACGTGCCGTCGAAGTACCCGGACTCGGCGAGGGACACGAAGCTCGCGACCGCCTGCGGGGCGGCCGCGCCGTCGAGCGTGAGCGTGAGGTCGCCCGCGCTCGTGGTGAGCGTCGTGGTCCAGTCACGGCCCTCGGCGGCGGACGCGGGCGGCAGGGTGTGCTCGCCCGACGGCGCCGCGCCCGTGCCTCCGCCCGGGTCGGTGCCGGGATCCTGGGTGGCGGCGAGCGCCCACCAGACGGCGACGCCGATCACGACGAGCGCGACGACGACGCCCACGATCGACCACGTGCGCTGGCGCTTCGCCCGGAGCTGGGCCACGTGACGGTCCCACTTCTCCTCACGACGACGCGCCTGCTCGCGCTCGCGACTCTTCGTCGACACCCCAGCTCCTTCGTCCGGCGCCGCGACGGCGCGCACGGTCGACCCCGGTGCGGCCGTGGTCGGTACGGGACAGTCTAGGCACCGAGAACCCTGGTGGCGGGTGGATTTGCCGCGCGCAGGTCACGGTCCGGTATCGACGCCGCCGCCCGAAACCCGTCCTGCGCTCGCCCGGAGCCGCCCCGCCGCCCGTGCCGCGGGCTACCCTCGCCCTCGTGGACCGACCTCGTGGCACGACGCCGACTCCCTCTACCGAGCACGGCCCGACCCCGCCCGGACCGGCCGTGCACGTGGTGGTGGCGCCCGTCTTCGGCACGAACTGCACGGTCGTGAGCGCCCCGGGCGGCGACTGCGTCGTGGTCGACGCGGGGGCGGGGGTCGCGGACGCCGTCGTCGAGCACGTCCGCTCCGCGGGCCTCGTGCCCCGCGCCGTCCTCGCGACGCACGGCCACGTGGACCACACGTGGGACGCCGCGGCGCTCGCCGACCGCTTCGGGGTGCCCGTCGTGCTGCACGCGGCCGACGCGTACCGGCTCGCGGACCCGTTCGGGAGCCTGGAGCACGGCGGGTCCGCCGCGAGCCGGCCGGGCGCCGTCGTGTCCGGCCCGCTCGGCGCGGCGCTCGCGGCGGCAGGCGCCGGGCCGCAGGACTACCGCGAGCCGGGCCGCGTCGAGACGTTCGACGTGCCCGCGGGCGGCGAGCGGGAGCTGCGCTGGGGCGGCGTCGCGCTGCGCGCGGTGGGCGCGCCCGGGCACACCGAGGGCTCCACGCTCTACCTGGTCGGCGAGCCGGGATCGGGCCTCGTGCTCAGCGGCGACGTCCTCTTCGCGGGCTCCGTCGGCCGCACCGACCTGCCGGGCGGGGACGGCGCGACGATGGCCCGCACCCTGCGCGACGTCGTCGCGCACCTGGACCCGGCCTGGGACGTGCTCCCGGGGCACGGCCCGGCGACGACGGTCGCGCGCGAGCTGGCGACGAACCCCTTCCTCGCCCGCTGAGCGCGGGTCCGGGGGCCGGACGATGCGGTCGCGGGTGCCGGCGTCTGGGAAGATCTGACCCATGGCCAGGCCCACACCCCTCTCCGGTTTCCCCGAATGGCTCCCCGACGGTCGCATCGTCGAGCAGCACGTCCTCGACACCCTGCGCCGGGTGTTCGAGCTGCACGGGTTCGCCGGGATCGAGACGCGCGCGGTCGAGCCGCTCGACCAGCTCCTGCGCAAGGGCGAGACGTCGAAGGAGGTCTACGTCCTGCGCAGGCTCCAGGAGGAGCCGCAGGACGACGCCGCGGCCGGGTCGGCCGCGAAGGGCGACAAGCAGCTCGGCCTGCACTTCGACCTGACCGTCCCCTTCGCGCGCTACGTGCTCGAGAACGCCGGGCACCTCGCGTTCCCGTTCAAGCGCTACCAGATCCAGAAGGTGTGGCGCGGCGAGCGCCCCCAGGACGGGCGCTTCCGCGAGTTCACCCAGGCCGACGTCGACGTCGTCGGCGCGGGCGAGCTGCCCTACCACTACGAGGTCGAGCTGCCGCTCGTCATGGCCGAGGCCCTGGGCGCGCTGCGCGACATCGGCGTGCCCGAGGTCCGCGTCCTCGTGAACAACCGCCGGGTCGCCGAGGGGTTCTACCGCGGACTCGGCATCGACGCGGTCGACGACGTCCTGCGCCAGATCGACAAGCTCGACAAGGTCGGCCCCGAGAGGGTCGCCGCGCTGCTCGAGTCCGAGGCCGGCACGACGCCCGAGCAGGCGCAGGCGTGCCTCGCGCTCGCGGGTATCAGCGGGAGCGACTCCGGCGTGGTCGACCGCGTGCGGGCGCTCGCGGCCGAGCACGGCGTGGAGAACGAGCTGCTGGAGACCGGGCTCGGCGAGCTCGGCGCGCTGATCGAGGCCGCGAGCGTGCGCGCCCCGGGCGTCGTCGTCGCCGACCTCAAGATCGCGCGCGGCCTCGACTACTACACCGGGTCCGTCTACGAGACCGTGCTCGTGGGCCACGAGCAGCTCGGCTCGATCTGCTCGGGCGGGCGCTACGACACGCTCGCGTCCGACGGCGCGAACACCTACCCCGGCGTCGGCCTGTCGATCGGCGTGTCCCGGCTCGTGTCGCGCCTGCTCTCCGCCGGCCTCGTGCGCGCGACGCGGTCGGTGCCGAGCGCCGTCGTCGTGGCCGTCACGAGCGAGGAGACGCGCGACGCCTCCGACGCCGTCGCGCACGCGCTGCGCGCCCGCGGGGTCCCGGTCGAGGTCGCGCCCGCCGCCGCGAAGTTCGGCAAGCAGATCCGCTACGCCGACCGGCGCGGCATCCCGTTCGTCTGGTTCCCCGGGCGCGTCGAGGACGACGGCACGCGCTCGCCCGACCAGGTGAAGGACATCCGCTCGGGGGAGCAGGTCGACGCCGACGCGGCGACGTGGGAGCCGCCCGCCGAGGACCGCTTCCCGCGCGTCGTGCCCGCGGAGGGCTGACCCCGCCGCACCGGGGAGGGGAGGGCGCCGTGACGCGACCGGTCGAGCTCGCCCTGCCCTTCCAGGGGACGTGGCTCGTGCGCAACAGCCCGGCGCGCCGCGTGCCGAGCCACGGCACCGACCTCTTCGCGACGACGTACGCGATCGACTTCGTCGCCGTCCGAGGGCGGCGCACCGCCGCCGTGCGCGACTGGCGCACCGCGCTGAGCACCGAGCCGCCCGAACGGTTCGTCGCGTTCGGGCGGCCCGTGCTCGCCCCGGCGGCGGGCACCGTCGTCGCGGTGCACGACGGCGAGCCCGACCACGAGGCCCGCCGGTCGCCCATCGCGCTGCTCGGCTACGCGCTCACGCAGGCGGCGCGGGCGCGCGGCGGTGCCGCGGCGCTCGCGGGCAACCACGTGGTGCTCGCCCTGGACCCGCCCGGCACGTACGTCGTCCTCGCGCACCTGCGCGCCGGGTCCGTGGCCGTCGTGCCCGGCCGACGGGTCGAGGCGGGCGACGAGCTGGGCCGGTGCGGGAGCTCGGGGAACTCGACGCAGCCGCACGTGCACCTGCAGGTCATGGACGCGCCGGACGCGCTCGCCGCCCGCGGGCTGCCGCTCGTCTTCCGGGGCTTCCGCGAGCGGTCCCGCGACGGCTCGTCGCGCGTCGTGGACCTCGGCGTCCCGGCGGAGGGCGCGGTCGTCGAGCCTGCGTGACCGCGGTCCGGCAAGCCTCACGCCGTGAGCGCGCCCAGCCCCGTGACCCAGCCCGCACGGACCCCGACGACGACCACCGCCGCGGCGACGGCGAGCACGGCGACCGCAGCGACGACGTCGGGCACGCCGAGCGGGACGGGCCGCGCCGTGGTGCGTGGACCGGAGCCCAGGCCGCGCGACTCGAGCGCCACGGTCAGGCGCTCGGACCGGCGCACGGCGCCGACGAGGAGGGCGTACGCGGCGGTCCCGAGCGCGCGGGGGGACCGGGGGAGCGTGCCGGGCCGCCGCCGCGGGTCGCGCACGGCCTGCGCGCAGCGGATCGTGTGCCAGGCGTCGGGCAGCTCGACGAGCAGCCGGTGGGCCGCGAGCACCGCGTACGTCCACGTCAGGGGCAGCCGCCCGTGCTGGTGGAGGCTCGTCATGAGGTGCACCGGGCCGGTCGTCACCGCGACCGTGAGCGAGAGGGCGCCGACGAGAAGCGTGCGCACGGCGAGCCCGGCGCCGATCGTCAGGCCGTCGGAGCCGACGGTGACCGGGCCCAGGTCGACCGGGTCGCCGCCGGGCCGGGTGGCGACGTTGACGACCAGCAGGCTCGTCGCGAACACGAGGAAGGGCACGTGCGCCAGGGCGAGCGTGCGCACGGGGACGCGTCCCGCGACCAGCAGCGCCGCGACCGTGAGCACCCACCCGATCGCGGGGGTGTACGGGTCGGTGACGAGCAGCGCACCCGTCGACACGACGAGGACGGTCGCGAGCTTGACCGTCGGGTTCCAGCGCCCGAGGGGCGTGCTGTGCGGAGCGGTCACGGGGCGACCTCCGCGAGGGCTGCGGGCGCGGTCTCTGCGGGGTCGGCTGCGACGGCGCCGACGGTGGCGTCGAGCGCCCGGACGAGCGCGCCCGGGTCCACGCCGTGGCGGCGGCCCGTGCGGGCCCACCACGCGAGCAGGGGAGGACGGCGCAGGCTGGCGCGCCGGCACAGCGCGTCGTCGGCCAGCACGGTGGCGGGCGGCCCCAGCGCCACGAGCCGGCCGCCGACGACGACGGCGACGCGGTCGGCGAGGGCCGCGACGAGCGCGAGGTCGTGCGTGACGACGACCACCGCGCCGCCCGCGTCGGCGCGCTCGCGCAGCGCGTGGGCGACGGCGTCCGCCTGGGCGCGGTCGAGCCCCGACGTGGGCTCGTCGGCGAGGAGGACGGGCGGGTCGAGCACCGTCGCCGTCGCGAGGGAAAGGCGCCGCTGCTCGCCGCCGGAGAGCCGGTACGGGTTCGCGTCGGCGAGGTGCGTGAGGGCGAACGCGTCCAGGGTGCGCGCGACGCGTCCGTCGACGCCGTCGAGCCGCGCGAGCCGGGCCGACCAGGCGACCTCGTCGCGGACCGTGCGCGCGAGGAGCTGGTGCTCCGGGTCCTGGAACACCATCGCGACGGGCGCACCGGGCGCCGTCGCGACCTCGCCCGTGGTCCGTTCGAGTCCCGCCAGCCCGCGCAGGAGGGTCGACTTGCCGCCGCCGTTCGGCCCCACCACCGCGAGCACCTCACCCGCGTGCACGTCGAGGTCGACGTCGCGCACCACCGGCGTCTCGTCCCGCCCGCGCCGCCGGTGGCCTGCCGCGGCACGGTGCACCGCGAGGCGTCGGGCACGCAGGGCGACCGGGCCGGCGTCCGCGGCGCGGGGGTCGACGGTGCGGGCGGCGGCGCGCGCGAGGTCGACGAGCCAGGCGTCGGTCGCGGGCGCGCCGAGCGTGCCCGGGGCTCCTGCCTGCCGGAGCCGGACGTCGAGCGGCAGCCAGCACCCGAGCGCGGCGAGCGTGGCGGCGTGCGCGCGCAGGACGGCGGTCGTGGGGCCGTGCGCGACGACGCGACCGGTGCCGTCGAGCACGAGCGTCGCGGCCGGGAGGGTCCCGACGTCGTCGAGGCGGTGCTCGACGAGCACGACCGACCGGCCGGGGGTGTCGGGCGCGTCCCGTCCGGGCGCCCGGACGAGCCCGCCCACGAGCGTCCCGACCTCGTGCGCCGCGGCCGGGTCGAGGAACGCCGTCGGCTCGTCGAGGACCACGAGCTCGGGGTCGGCGACGAGCGCCGCCGCGAGGGCGACGCGCTGCGCCTCGCCCCCCGACAGCGCGTGGGTCGGCCGGTCGTGCAGATGGTCCGCGCCGACGGCGGCGAGCGCGGCGGTCGCGCGGGCGTCCATCGTGCGCGGGTCCGCCGCCCGGTTCTCGAGCGCGAACCGCAGCTCGTCGTCGACGCGGGCGAGACAGAGCTGGTCGCCCGGCCGCTGCTGGACGAGGCCGACGCGCGCGGCGAGCGCCGCCGGGGTCGTGTCGCGCGGGTCGACGCCCGTCACGCGCAGGTCGCCCGTGACCGACCCCGGGAGCGTGTGGGGCACGACGCCGACGAGCGCACGCAGCAGCGTGGACTTCCCGCAGCCCGAGGGGCCGAGCACGAGCAGCCCGGTGCCCGCGGGGACGGTGAGCGTGAGGTCGTCGAGCACGCGCGTGCCGTCGTGGCCCACGGCGACGGTCAGACCGGCGGCGGCGACGGCGTCGGGCACGTCGCAGGGCACGTCGCAGGGCATGTCGCCGGGCACGGCGTCCGGCGTGACGTCCGGTGCGGCGGTCGGTGCCTCAGCCACGGCGGTCGGCCCCGATTGCGAAGGCGTCGAGCGCGCCGGTGCGGGCGAGGGCGTCGCCGAGGAGGCGCGCCGCGATCCCGCACAGCACGACGCACGAGACGACCTGCACGCCGAGCCGGAGCATCGCGTGGTCCTGCCCGAGCCAGCCGAACCGGACCGCGTTGAACGCGTACGTGACGAGCGCCGCGCTGACGCCCGACGCGACGAAGACCCACCAGCCGTAGCGGCGGTACCGGGTGAGGGCGAAGGGGATCTCGGCCCCAGCGCCCTGGACGAGCCCGACGAGGACGAGCAGCGGGCCGGCGGGCGACGCGAGGAAGACCACCTCGACGAGCGCCGCGAGCGTCTCGGTGAGGATGCCGACGCCCGGCTTGCGCACGATGTACGTCGCGAGGGGGCCGACGACGATCCACGCGCCCGCGAGCACGTTGGCGGCGAGGTCCGCGAGCGGTCCCATGGCGAGCTGGAGCGGGGCCCAGAGCTGCACGAACGCCCAGTAGACGAACCCGAACACGACCCCCAGCACGGCGACGAGGACCGTCTCGTGGAGGGTGAGGCCGCGGCGACGGGCACGGCTCGGGGGAGCGGCGACGGCCTCGTGGAGACCAGGGGCGGGCCGCGGGCCGTCGGGCACGCCGTCGGGCGTGGCGCCGGGCGTGGGGGTGGGCGGGGTCGCCCGGGGCGGCGTGGTGCGGGGCTCGGTCATGCGGTTCCCTCCGTCGGGCCCCCGGGGCGAGGGGTGCACGACGGCGCGCCACCGCGGCCCCCGCGCGGACGGCACGCGCGGGGCGCGGGCACGAGCGCGCAGGGGACGGTGACGTCGGCCCTGCTCCCTTCGCTGGTACGAACCAGATCAGGTTCCACGGGTCTGCAGGAGGGACGGGTGTCCGGCCTGCACTCTCAGCGCTCGTGCGCTCCCCGGGGGCGTTCGGCCCGACCCTAGGGCCTGGACGCCCGCCGGACAATCCCGGCGTCTCACCCACCGGGACGCCCGGCCGCCGTGAGAGGGTGGCGGCGACGAGGCGCCCGCGCGGACCGGGGACGGGCTCCGACCACGAGGAACGAGGCAGTGCGCATGACCCGAGACAACGACCCCGCCGCGGTCGCAGAGCTGGACCGCCTCGACGAGGCCGTGCGGAGCGCGCCCGCGGGCGACACGTCGGCCCAGATCGCGCTGTGGCGGCAGACGGTGCGCCTCGGCACGTGGTTCTTCATCGCGCGGGGGTCCGAGGACCAGCCGCGTCCGTACGCCGTCGCTGCGGACCAGGGGCCCATGATCTGCCTCTACAGCAGCGCCGCGCGCGCGGACGAGGCGGCCCGGGCGCTCGGTCTGGCGGACGACGAGACAGGCTCCGTGCCGCTGCTCGGGGTACCCGTGCCGGCGGCGATCGACTACGTCGCGTCCTTCGGCGCGGCCGGGGTCGTCGGTGTCGCGCTGGACCACCCGCGCGTCGGCCACCACATCCCCCTCGGGAACCTGGCGCTGCTCAAGGCGTGGTCCGCCGACGGCTGACCCGCCCTTGACAGCGCGTTCGAACGTTTGTTCGAATAGCGCGATGCGGTGGGACGGACAGGCGCTCGGCGCGGACGACGGCGCGCTCCCCGGGCTGGAGCGGGTCGGCCTCGTCCGCAGCGTGCGCACGCCCGAGTTCGCGGGCATCACGTTCCACGAGGTCACGGCCAAGAGCGCGCTGTCCCAGGTGCCGGCGATGTCGCGCATGCCGTTCCGCTGGACCGTCAACCCGTACCGCGGGTGCAGCCACGCGTGCTCCTACTGCCTCGCGCCCGCCACGCCCGTGCTGCTGGCCGACGGCACGCAACGGCCGATCGGCGAGCTGCGTGTCGGCGACGAGATCGTCGGCACCGCTCCGCACGGCGCGTACCGGCGCTACGTGCGCACCCGGGTGCTCGACCGCTGGACCACCCGCAAGCGCGCCTACCGCGTGACCCTCGCCGACGGCACGCGCCTCGTCGCGAGCGGCGACCACCGGTTCCTCACCGAGCGCGGGTGGCGGCACGTCGTCGGCGGCTCCGGGCACCGCGCCCGCCTGGCGCTCGGCGACGTGCTCGTCGGGCCGGGCGCCGCGGCGCTCGCGGACGGGCGGCCCGTCCTCGACGGCCAGGACGTCACCGGCGGCGAGGCGCTACGCGTCGACTCCCTGGAAGCACTCGACGGGCCGGGGGAGACGACGGAGCTGGTCGACATCACGACCGGCACGCGTGACTTCGTCGCCGCGGGGGTCGTGAGCCACAACTGTTTCGCCCGCCCCACGCACGAGTACCTCGACCTCGACGCGGGCGAGGACTTCGACCGGGAGGTCGTGGTCAAGGTCAACGTCGACGACGTGCTGCGCGCCGAGCTCGCCCGCCCGTCCTGGGCGCGCGAGGCCGTCGCGCTCGGCACCAACACCGACCCGTACCAGCGCGCCGAGGGTCGCTACCGCCTCATGCCCGGCATCATCGACGCGCTCGCCGGGTCGGGCACGCCGCTGTCCGTGCTGACCAAGGGCACGCTCCTGCGCCGCGACCTGCCGCTGCTCGTCGACGCAGCCTCGCGCGTCGAGGTCGGGATCGGCGTGTCCCTCGCGCTCCTGGACCCCGAGCTCCAGGCGAGCGTCGAGCCCGGCACGCCCTCGCCGCGCGCGCGGCTCGACCTCGTCCGCACGGTCCGGGAGGCCGGTCTGCCGTGCGGCGTCATGGTCGCTCCCGTGCTGCCGTGGCTCACCGACTCGACCCGCGCGCTCACCGAGCTGCTCGACGCCGTCAAGGATGCGGGCGCGACGGGCGTCACGGTGCTGCCGCTGCACCTCAAGCCCGGCACGCGCGAGTGGTACATGGGCTGGCTCGCGCGCGAGCACCCGCGCCTCGTCCCCGGGTACGAGCGCGTGTACGCCCGCGGCACGTACGCCTCGACGGCGTACCGGTCCTGGCTGTGGGACCGGGTGCGGCCGATGCTCGAGGCACGCGGGTTCGGGGTCGCGGGCCACCGCGGCCCCGCGGGCGTCGAGGGCCGGTTCCGCCGCGGCGAGCCCGGCGACCGGCACCGCCGGCCAGGGCCGCCGACGGACGGCGCCTACCCGGCCGGCAGCCTCGCCGTCGACCCGGCGCCGCAGGACGCGCGCGACGGCCACGGTGGTGCGCTCGCGGGCATGCCGGTGGACGGCGGCGGGCTCGACGTCGTCGGCGGGGGAGTGGAGCAGGTCCTGTTCTGACCTGTCTCAGGCGTCGGCGAGGCGCGCCGGGAAGCCGCCCGTCGCCACCGGTCCCCAGCGCGTGATCGTCAGCCGCACGAGCGACTTGCCCTGGGTGACCATCGCCGCGCGGTACTCGTCCCAGTCCGGGTGCTCGCCGCCGACGGCGCGGTAGTAGTCGACGAGCGGCTCGACCGACTCGGGCAGGTCGATCACCTCCGCCTCGCCGTCGACCTGCACCCACGGGTCGGAGAACCGCTCGCCCAGGGACAGCAGCGACGCGCGCGGGTCGCGGCGCACGTTGACCGCCTTGGCGCGCTCCGGGTACGTCGACACGACGACCCGACCCGCGTCGTCGACCCCGTACGTGACCGGGCTGAGCTGGGGACGGCCGTCGGCGCGGGTGGTGACGAGGACGCCGTCGTGCCGGGAGCGCAGGAACTCCTCGAGCTCGTCGCGCTCGACGCGCCGGTTCGTCGCGATGGTGCGTGCCACGGGTGACCCTCCTTCGTGCGGGCGGCGGGCCGGACGGCCCTGCCGCGGCCGGTCGGCCCGTGCGCCCGCGGGCGCGGCGCCGGTCCCGGCGGTGCCGCCACGGGACGTCGCGGCGGCACCGCCACGGTATCCGGTCGGCCCGCCGGTCGAGAGCGGACCGTCGACCGCCTCCGGTCGGAGGTATCCGGTCGAGCCGCCCGCCCGCCCGCACTAGACTTCAGCGGACGCGCCCCCGCTCCGGGAGCGCGACCCCCCACCGCCCACCTGGAAGGAACCCTCCGTGCTGCGCACCCGAACGGCCGGCTCACTGCGGGCCGAGCACACCGGTCAGACCGTCACCCTCACGGGCTGGGTCGACCGTCGGCGCGATCACGGCGGCGTCGCCTTCATCGACCTGCGCGACGCCTCCGGCATCGCCCAGGTCGTCATCCGCGACGAGGCCGTCGCGCACCCGCTGCGCAACGAGTTCGTCCTCCAGGTCACGGGCGAGGTCTCGCGCCGCCCCGACGGGAACGAGAACCCGTCGCTGCCCACGGGCGAGATCGAGGTCGTCGCGACCGACGTCGTCGTGCTCAACACCTCCGAGGCCCTGCCGTTCCAGGTGTCGACGGCGCTCGCGGACACCGAGACGATCGGTGAGGAGGCGCGCCTCAAGCACCGCTACCTCGACCTGCGCCGGCCCGCCCCCGCGCACGCCCTGCGCCTGCGCGCCAAGGCGAACCAGGCCGCACGCCGCGTGCTCGACGCCGAGGAGTTCGTCGAGATCGAGACGCCGACGCTCACCCGCTCGACGCCCGAGGGTGCGCGCGACTTCCTCGTGCCCGCGCGCCTCGCGCCCGGCTCCTGGTACGCGCTGCCGCAGTCGCCCCAGCTGTTCAAGCAGCTCCTCATGGTCGCGGGCATGGAGCGCTACTACCAGATCGCGCGCTGCTACCGCGACGAGGACTTCCGTGCGGACCGCCAGCCGGAGTTCACGCAGCTCGACGTCGAGATGAGCTTCGTCGAGCAGGACGACGTCATCGCGCTCGCCGAGAAGATCCTCGTCGCGCTGTGGGAGCTCATCGGGTACACGATCCCGACGCCCATCCCGCGCATGACCTTCCACGACGCCATGCGGCTCTACGGGTCCGACAAGCCCGACCTGCGGTTCGGCAACCCCCTCGTCGAGCTCACGGACTACTTCCGGAACACCCCGTTCCGGGTGTTCCAGGCCGAGTACGTCGGCGCCGTCGTCATGGCGGGCGGGGCCTCGCAGCCGCGCCGCCAGTTCGACGCGTGGCAGGAGTGGGCCAAGCAGCGCGGCGCTCGCGGCCTCGCGTACGTGACGTTCGGCGAGGACGGCACGCTCGGCGGCCCCGTGGCCAAGAACCTGTCCGACGCCGAGCGCGAGGGCCTGCGCGAGGCGACCGGCGCGCAGCCGGGGGACGCCGTGTTCTTCGCCGCGGGCAAGACGTCGGACTCGCGTGCCCTGCTCGGTGCCGCGCGCCAGGAGATCGCGAAGCGGACGGGTCAGATCGACGACGACGCATGGGCGTTCGTCTGGATCGTCGACGCGCCGCTGTTCAAGCCGACCGGCGAGGACGACGACGTCGACCTGGGCCACTCCGCCTGGACCGCCGTGCACCACGCGTTCACGTCGCCCACGCCGGACTGGGTCGACACGTTCGAGCAGAACCCGGGCGAGGCGCTCGCCTACGCCTACGACATCGTGTGCAACGGCAACGAGATCGGCGGCGGGTCCATCCGTATCCACCGTCGCGACGTGCAGGAGCGCGTCTTCGACGTCATGGGGATCGGGCCCGAGGAGGCACAGGAAAAGTTCGGCTTCCTGCTCGACGCCTTCAAGTTCGGCGCGCCCCCGCACGGCGGGATCGCGTTCGGCTGGGACCGCATCGTCGCGCTGCTGACGAAGTCGGACTCCATCCGCGACGTCATCGCGTTCCCCAAGTCGGGCGGCGGGTACGACCCGCTGACGCAGGCACCGGCCCCGATCACGCCCGAGCAGCGCAAGGAGGCGGGCGTCGACGCGAAGCCCGCCGCCCCGTCGCGCGACGGCGGCACCGAGGGTGGCGCGGACGGCGACACGGCCGGCGAGAGCGGGCGCACGGACGCCTGACCCCAGCACGCTCGACGCCGAGGGCGCGCCACCCCGCCGGGTGGCGCGCCCTCCGCGCGTCCGGGCCACGGGGACCGCTGCCGCGGTGCGGCACGAGGCCCGGACCGGGCGAGGACGAAGGCCTGAGCACGTCCCGCGCCCGGATCTTGAGCAGATCCTGAGGTTTCGCTGCGCCGACCCGGCGGGTGCCTCGCGCCGGGGCGCGCAGGATCGTGCTCGTTGAACCCCACGACGAACGAGGCACTCATGACCGCCCTGCTCACCGACCGCGCCCCGGTCGACGTCGACGAGCCCGTGCCCTTCGGTACGGAGCTCGACCGCTACCAGTTCACCCCCGACGAGGTCGTGGTCCAGGAGCCCGCCCGCCGCGCGACGATCGGCGCGATCATCCCCGCGTACAACGAGGGCTCGACGATCAAGTCCGTGCTCAAGGGCATCCTGCGGCAGACCCGCCTGCCGGACGTCGTGCACGTCGTGGTCAACAACACCAGCGACCGCACGTTCGCCAAGGCGTCCAAGCTCGCCGGGGAGCACACGACGCGCCGCCGCGGCGTCGAGCAGACCACGCGCGTGTACGTCCACGACCTGGGCGCCCTCGCGGACAAGAAGGTCGGCGCGCTCAACTACGGGTACCGCCTCGTGCGCGGCGCCGACTACCTCCTCGGCGTGGACGGCGACACCGTGCTCGCCAAGGACGCCGTGGAGCGGCTCGAGGCCGAGATGTCGTCCGACCCGCGCATCGGCGGGATCTCCGCGATCTACACGGTCGACAACGTCTCTCCACGCGGACCCCTCGGCAGGTTCCTCCTCACCGGCCAGCGCGCCCAGTTCGCCGCTTTCAACATGCAGAACCTCCTGCGCGGGCGGAACATGGCCGTCCTCGGCGGTCAGGCCTCGCTGTTCCGCATGTCGGCCCTCGAGGCCGTCATGCTCGCGCACCACCAGCGCGACCCGTGGGTCTCCGACTCCGAGGTCGAGGACTCCCTCCTCAGCCTGCAGATCAAGTCGCTCGGCTACTCGACCAAGATCTCCGCGACCGCTCGCGCGACCGTCGGCGGCATGACGACGCTGCGTGCGCTCGACGGCCAGCAGGTCAAGTGGAACTACGGCGCCATCGACCTCATGTGGCCCGGCCAGCGTGGTGACACGCGGGGCCAGCCGTTCCACCCCAACCTGCGGCTGCGATGGATGGAGAACGTGAGCATGCTCGTCAACGCCGCCACGCGCATCCTGTTCGGACTGCTCGTCGCCGGCGCGCTGAGCCTTCACGCGTTCCGCTTCTCGCCCGTCTGGCTCGTGCCGCCTGCCGTCGCGGTCGCGCTCAACCTCCGGACCGCGCTCTCCATCAACGGCCGTACCTGGCGCGACGTGCTCTTCGCCGCGACCCTCGTCCCGGCCGAGCTCTACATGTGGATCCGCATCGGGCACTTCGTGCGCGCGTGGTCCAAGTTCCTCTCGCGCTCGCGCACCGACAACTGGGCGGCGCAGGCCAAGGCCGAGCGGGGCAGCGGCTGGGCCTACCTCAGCCCGCTCCTCGTCGCTCTGGTCGCCCTCGCCGCCGTGGTGTGGGCGTGGACCACGTTGACGCCAGGCGTCCAGTCCGCCGTCCTGTCCCTCGGGTGGCCGGTGCTCGGCGTGGTGACGATCCTCCAGACGTTCTTCATGCTGCGCCGGCTCGTGCGCCGCCACCACGGTCTCCGCGCGTGAGAGAGGACCTGCGCCGGGCGTGGACGGCGCTCGAGGACGACCTGGACGGTGACGTGCAGGCCGTCCGGCGCTTCTTCGTCGCGTACCGGGACCTCGTCGTCCCACGCGTCGACGCGGCGGCGGTCGCGCTCGCCCGGGGCGACGACGAGGAGGCGCGCAGCACGCTGCTCACCGTGCGGTCGACGTCGCTCATGGTCGGGGCCGCGGAGGTCGGGGACGCCGCCTCCGCGCTGCTCGACCGGCATTTCGCCTCGCACCGTACGACCGCGGACGAGGCGCGCGCGCTCGGGACGCTGCGGGCCGTCGCGCGCAGCGCGTGCGACGAGGTGGCGCTGCTGCTCGGCGACCCGCCGCCCGCCGCCGGTCAGCCCGTGGGGTCGAACCGGTAGCCGACGCCGCGCACGGTGCGGATCCACCGGGGCGACGACGGACCGTCGCCGAGCTTGCGGCGCAGGTTCGCGATGTGCACCTCCACGCTGCGCCGGTCCGCGTCCGTGACGTACGTGCCGGCGTCGTACTCCTCGCCCCACAGGACGCGGACGAGCTCGTTGCGGCTGACGACGCGACCCGCCGCCTCGACGAGCGCTCCCAGGAGGTCGTACTCGCTGCGCGTGAGGTGGACGGCCTCGCCGTCGACCGTGGCGGTGCGGCGCGGGACGTCCAGCAGGAGCCCGTCCGACCCCACGAGGGTCGGCTCGTGGTCCGCCGGGGCGGGCCGGGCGGCGTCGGCGCCGTCCGACGGCAGGCCGCGTCGCGGGCGCCGCAGGAGGGCCTCGATGCGGGCGCGCAGCTCGCGCGGGCGGAACGGCTTCGTCTGGTAGTCGTCGGCACCGGCGTCCAGGCCCATGAGGGTGTCGATCTCGTCGGTGCGCGCGGTGAGCATCACGATGTAGGTGTCGGAGATCTGACGGATGCGCCGGCACACCTCGAACCCGTCGATGTCGGGCAGGCTCACGTCGAGGGTCGTCACGACCGGGTCGGTCCGCCGGACGAGCTCCACGCCCTCGACGCCGGTCGCGGCCGCCTCGGTGACGAAGCCTGCCTGACCGAGCACCGTCTGCAGGAGATCACGGATCTCCGCGTCGTCCTCGACGATGACTGCGGTGCGTGTGTTGTCCGCCATCCGTCTCCCCCCGTGCGACTGAGTCTGCCGCCTACCGTAGCCGCCCGCGGGAGTGCCCGCGCACGAACCGTCCCCGCCGGTCGGAGCGTCTCAGTGGGTGATCGCGAGCCGGCGGTGCACCCGGCGCAGCGGCCCGGGTGCCCACCAGTTGTACCGCCCGAGCAGCGTCATCGTCGCGGGGACCAGCAGGAGGCGCACGATCGTCGCGTCGATGAGGACGGCGACGGCGAGCGCGAACCCGACCTCCTTGATGACGAGCAGGTCGCCGAAGACGAAGCCCGCGAACACGACGACGATGATCGCCGCCGCCGACGTGATGATCCGCCCGGAGCGCTGCAGGCCCAGGCGGACCGCCTCGTCGTTGGAGAGCCCGGCGTCGTACAGCTCCTTGATGCGTGCGAGCAGGAACACCTCGTAGTCCATGGCGAGACCGAACGCGAACGCGACGACGAGCGCGACGACGTACGTCTCGATCCCGCCCACGGACGAGAAGTTCAGGAGCCCTTCGAGGTGGCCGTCCTGGAAGGCCCACACAAGGACCCCGAGCGAGGCGGCGAGCGACAGCGCGTTCGTCAGGAGCGCCTTCACCGGCACCACGACGGAGCCGGTCATGAGAAACAGCAGCACGAGCGTCGCGCCGACGACGATCCCCACGGCCCACCACACGCGCTCGCCGAGCGCCTCGAGGAAGTCGACCTGCCCCGCCGCCTGACCGGTGACCCACACGTCGAAGCCCGGGTCCGTCGCACGGACCTCCCGCACGACCGACACGGCCTCCGGCCCGCCGGCGTCGTCCGCGTCGACGTGCACGCCCACGACGGCGTACGACCCCAGCGGCGCCGCCGGGTCGACGCTCTCGACCCCGTCGAGCGTCGCCACGTCGTCGGCCCACGCCTGGGCGTCCTCGACGCTCGCGTCCACGACGGCGACGACCTGGGCACCCGCACTGGACGGGTACTGCGCGGCGAGCTCGTCCACGAACTCGCGCTGGGGAGAGCCCTGGGGGAGCAGCTCGATCCCGGAGTTCCGCAGCTGCAGCCCGAGCACCGGCAGCGCGAGGACCACGAGGAGCGCCGCGGTGGTGAGCAGCACCCACAGCGGGTGCCGCTGGACGCGCCCGGCGAGACGGGAGAACGCGCCCTCGTCCGACTGCACGTCCGCGGTCCGGGCGAGGACGCGGCGCAGGCCCGGGACCCGGCCGAGCAGCCCCGGGCGGGCGAGGCGACGGCCCGAGTACGCGAGCAGCGCCGGGACGAGGGTGAGCGCCGTCGCGACGGCCACGAGCACGACGCCGAGCCCGGCCGCCCCGACCGCGCGCAGGATGTCCGGGCGGAACACCATGAGCCCCGCGATGGAGATCGCGACCGTCAGCGCCGAGAACGCGACCGTGCGGCCGGCGGTCTCCATGGTGCGCACGAGCGCCGCGTGCACCACGCCGTCGCCGCGCCGCCGGCGCAGCGACGGGTCGTCGCCCGCCTCGATCAGCCGGTGCAGCTCCTCCCGGAACCGCGACACCACGAGCAGCCCGTAGTCGATGGACAGGCCCAGGCCGAGCAGGGTGACGACGTTGACGATGGAGGCGTCGACGTCGAGCACGTACGTCAGGCCCAGCAGCACCCCGAGACCGGCACCGATCGACGCGACGGCCCCGGCCATCGGCATGGCCGCGGCGAGGAAGCCGCCGAAGACGAGCACCATGATGAGCAGCGCCACGGGGAGG
This sequence comes from Cellulosimicrobium funkei, assembly GCF_004519295.1. Lineage (GTDB taxonomy): Bacteria > Actinomycetota > Actinomycetes > Actinomycetales > Cellulomonadaceae > Cellulosimicrobium > Cellulosimicrobium funkei. The sequence continues at coordinate 452,358 of NZ_SOZH01000003.1, read as the reverse complement.
GCGACGGCCTCTCCCGTCGTGAGGTCCTCCTTCACCTGGCTCGTGATCGCCTCGACGATGAGCCCGTTCGACCCCACGAGGCCTGTCGCGTCGCCCGCCGCCTCCGGGGCGGCGTCCGCGAGCACGCCCGGCACGGCCTCGAGCTGCTCGACGACGCGGTCCGCGACCGCGTCGGTGCGTTCGGCGTCGAGGTCGGTGCGCAGCGTCACGACCGAGAGGAAGCCGCGCCCGTCCTGCGCGACGAGCGACTGCGCCGCCGGGTCCTCCACGCCGCCCGGGATCACGTACGGGTCGATGACCGTGTCCACGCCCTCGACGGCGACGAGGTCGGCGTCGACCCCCGTCATCGCCTCCACGACCTGCGGGTCCGCCGGGTCGACGCCGGACACCAGGAGCGTGATCTCCGTCCCGCCCTCGTCGTTCTCCGCGAGGACCTGCGACGCCCGCTCGCTGTCCGAGCCCGGGATCGTCGGCGCGCCCGTCGTCACACGGTCGAACACGCTCTCCCCGTGGACGCCGAACAGCGCCAGCGCGAAGCCGAGCGCTGTCAGCAGGACCCACACGACGACGGTGAGACGCGGGTGGCGGGCGACACGACGACCGAGGCTCGAGAACACGAGCGCCAGCATCCCACCCGCCCGCGCCGCGTGTCAGATCCCCCGCGCCCCGGGGCCGGACGTTCACCCGACCTCCTCGACCCGGCACCGCCGCGTGGGCGGCGGTGCGTAGGCTCGAGCCATGTCCACCGGTGATCTCTTCGGCGGCGACCTCTTCGGTGCCGCCACGTCCGGCGCGCAGGGCACGCCGCGACCCGGACCGGGGGCCCCGCTCGCCGTGCGCATGCGCCCCGCCACCCTCGACGAGGTCGCGGGCCAGTCCCACCTCCTCGTGCCCGGCTCGCCCCTGCGGCGGCTCATCCGGTCCGGCAGCGAGAGCGACGCGTCCGGCGGCCGCGCCGCGCCCGGCTCCGTCATCCTCTGGGGCCCGCCCGGCACCGGGAAGACGACGCTCGCCTACCTCATCGCGACCGCCTCCGGCCGCCGCTTCGTCGAGCTCTCCGCCGTGACCGCGGGCGTCAAGGACGTGCGCACCGTCGTCGAGGACGCCCGGCGCCGCCTCGCCACCGGCGGCGAGGAGACCGTCCTCTTCATCGACGAGGTGCACCGCTTCTCCAAGTCCCAGCAGGACGCGCTCCTGCCCAGCGTCGAGAACCGTTGGGTCACGCTCGTCGCGGCGACCACGGAGAACCCGAGCTTCTCCGTCAACTCGCCCCTGCTCTCCCGCTCGCTCCTGCTCACGCTCCAGCCCCTCGGGGACGACGACGTCCGCGCCCTCGTGCGGCGCGCCGTCGCCGACGAGCGAGGGCTGGGCGGCCTCGTCGCGCTCACCGACGAGGCCGAGGACCACCTCGTGCGCCTCGCGGGCGGCGACGCGCGCAAGGCGCTCACCGTGCTCGAGGCCGCCGCGGGCGCCGCGCTGTCCGACGCCCCGGTGCCCGTGCCCGCGACGGCCGTACCGGCCGACGACGACGCCGCGCTCCCCGAGGGTGCGGGGAGCGGCACGCCCGACGCGGGCCCCCCGCCGGTGCCCGTCGACCTCGACGCGGTCGAGCGCGCCGTCGACGTCGCCGCCGTGCGGTACGACCGCGACGGCGACCAGCACTACGACGTCGTGTCCGCGTTCATCAAGTCGATGCGCGGCTCCGACGTCGACGCCTCGCTGCACTACCTCGCCCGCATGATCGCGGCGGGGGAGGACCCACGCTTCATCGCCCGCCGCATCGTCATCGCCGCCGCGGAGGACGTCGGCATGGCCGACCCCTCGGCGCTCCAGACCGCCGTCGCCGCCGCCCAGGCCGTCCAGCTCATCGGCATGCCCGAGGGACGCATCGTCCTCGCCGAGGCCGTCGTGCACCTCGCGACCGCGCCCAAGTCGAACGCCGCCTACCTCGGGATCGACGCGGCGCTCGCGGACGTGCGGGCCGGTCGGGCGGGGTCCGTCCCGCCGCACCTGCGTGACGCGCACTACCCGGGCGCCAAGCAGCTGGGGCACGGCGCGGGCTACCGGTACGCGCACGATGCGCCGCACGGTGTCGCGGCGCAGCAGTACCTGCCGGACTCTCTCGTGGGGTCGCGGTACTACACGCCGACGGACCGCGGGTACGAGCGGCAGGTCACGGAGCGCCTCGGGCGCATCCGCGACATCCTCGACCAGGACGGCCCCGCGCGCTGACGGGGCGGGGACCACGGCGCCCCGCGTGCGGTAGACTGCTCAGGTTGCCTTCGCGGCGACCACCTGGGACCTCGGCCCCGACCCCTCGCTCCTCCTCGCGGTGGAGCGTGCGGTCCATCGGCTGGTCCCGCACCCGGACCCGGTTCTCGGGACCAGGTGTGACGTCAGAACCCGAACGACAGGAATGAGATACCGCTGTGACGTCTGTCAAGCGCTCGCGCCGCCAGGTCCGCCTGAGCCGCGCCCTGGGCATCGCCCTCACCCCGAAGGCCGTCAAGCACTTCGAGAAGCGCCCGTACCCCCCGGGTGAGCACGGCCGCGCCCGCCGCCGCACCGAGTCGGACTACGCGGTCCGTCTCCGCGAGAAGCAGCGTCTGCGCGCCCAGTACATGCTCCGCGAGAAGCAGCTCGCGCGTGCGTACGAGGACGCCCGCAAGGACAAGGGCCTGACCGGTGAGGCGCTCGTCGAGAACCTCGAGATGCGTCTCGACGCCCTCGTGCTCCGCGCCGGCTTCGCCCGCACCATCCTGCAGGCGCGCCAGGCGGTCACGCACCGCCACATCCTCGTCGACGGCAAGATCGTGGACCGCCCGTCGTTCCGCGTGAAGCCCGGCCAGACCCTCCAGGTCAAGCCGAAGAGCCAGGCGACGACGCCGTTCCAGGTCGCGGCCGCGGGTGCGCACCGCGACGTGCTGCCGGCCGTCCCGGGCTACCTGGACGTCCAGCTCGAGAAGCTCAGCGCGGTGCTCACGCGTCGCCCGAAGCGCGCCGAGGTCCCCGTGCAGTGCGAGGTCCAGCTCGTCGTCGAGTACTACGCTCGCTGATTTCTGCCCCGGACGCCTCGCTCACCGCTTCGTCGGCGAGCGGGGCGTTCGTGCGTCCGGGCCGGTGCGTCGGCACGTCCCCGCGTGGGCGCCGTCGCGCCGTGCCCGACGACGGTCCCCGCCCTGGTGCGGGTAGTGTTTCGCGGAGCCGTGGGTACGTCCGCGAGGAGCCCGCGGCGACGACCGTCCCGCGCGTACGGCGCACGGGTGCCGCGCCCGCGGCACCGTGACTGGCACTGGAGGAAGAATGTCCCTGGGAGATGTGGCCGGCCTCATCGCAGCCGTCGCGTTCGTGCTGCTCGTCGGCCTGCTCGCGGTGCCGCTCCTCAAGCTCGGCCGCGTGCTCGACGAGGCGCGCGCGAGCATCAAGGAGGTCACCGACCACTCGGTGCCGATCCTCGACGAGGCCGCGACGACCGTCGCCACGACGAACAGCCAGCTCGTCAAGGTCGACACCATCACCACGTCGGCCGCCCAGGTGAGCGAGAACGTCTCCGCGCTCACGGGCCTGTATGCCGCCACGTTCGGTGCGCCGCTGGTCAAGGTCGCCGCGTTCACGTACGGCGTGCGCCAGGCTGCCGCGCGCTCGTTCGGCCGCCGGCGGCCGTCGGGCAGCTCCGCGAGCCGCGCCGAGGGGTCGCGCTGATGCGCCGGGTCTTCTGGATCGGCGTCGGGGTCGCGATCACGGTCGTGGTCGTCGTGCGCGGCAAGAAGGTCCTCGCGCGCTACGCGCCGGCGTCGCTCGTGGACCAGGCGACGGAGCAGGTGAACGGCCTCGGCGAGAAGGTCGTCGAGATCGCCCGCGACTTCCGCACGGAGTTCGCGCTCGCGCGCGACGCGCGCGAGCAGGAGCTCATGGCGGCGCTGCTCGCCGAGGGCCAGGAGGACCCGGACGCCGTCCGCGCGCGTCGCGCGGCCGGACGCCACGCGCGCCCCGCCGGCGCCGACCGTGACGCCTTCGACGACACGGACGACGTCGAGGACCTGCTCGGCTACTCCTTCTAGGACGCCGAGCCCGCGGCGCCCACCGCACCACCCCGCACGACCACCGACCTCTTTCCGAAGGACATCATGCGCACCGCCGAGATCCGCAAGCGCTGGCTCGACTACTTCGCCGACCGCGACCACACCGTCGTGCCGTCGGCGTCGCTCGTCTCCCCGGACCCGTCCACGCTGTTCACCATCGCGGGCATGGTCCCGTTCATCCCGTACATGACGGGCGAGCAGACCCCGCCGTGGGACCGCGCGACGAGCGTCCAGAAGTGCGTGCGCACCCTCGACATCGACGAGGTCGGCAAGACGACGCGCCACGGCACGTTCTTCCAGATGAACGGCAACTTCTCGTTCGGGGACTACTTCAAGGAAGGCGCGATCACCTACGCCTGGGACCTGGTCACGGGCTCGCGCGACGAGGGCAAGTACGGGTTCGACCCGGAGACCGTCTGGGTCACCGTCTACCACGACGACGACGAGGCGCGGCAGCTCTGGAAGCGCATCGCCGGCCTGCCGGACGAGCGCATCCAGGCCCGCGGCAAGAAGGACAACTACTGGTCCACGGGCCAGCCCGGCCCCGCGGGCCCGTGCTCGGAGATCTACATCGACCGCGGTCCGGAGTTCGGCCAGGAGGGTGGCCCCGTCGTCGACGAGGACCGCTACCTGGAGATCTGGAACCTCGTCTTCATGCAGTACGCGATCGACGACGTGAAGTCCAAGGAGGAGTTCCGGATCGTCTCGGAGCTCGCGCGCAAGAACATCGACACGGGCATGGGCCTGGAGCGCGTCGCCTACCTGCTTCAGGGCAAGGACAACCTATACGAGATCGACGAGGTGTTCCCCGTCATCACCGCGGCCGAGGCGCTCTCGGGCAAGCGCTACGGCGCGAACCACGAGGACGACGTCCGCATGCGCGTCGTGGCCGACCACGTCCGTTCGGCCCTCATGATCATGAGCGACGGCGTGCGCCCGTCCAACGAGGGCCGCGGCTACGTGCTGCGCCGTCTGCTGCGCCGCTCGGTGCGCGCGATGCGCCTGCTCGGCGTCGAGGACCGCGCCATGCCCGCGCTGCTCCCGGTGAGCCGCGACGCGATGGCGCCGTCGTACCCGGAGGTCGCGACGGACTTCGCACGCATCTCCGACGTCGCCTACACCGAGGAGGACGCGTTCCGTCGCACGCTCACGGCCGGCACGACGATCCTCGACACCGCCGTGTCGCGGGCGAAGGCCGCGGCCGGCTCGGGCGGGACGCCGCTGCTCGGCGGCGACCAGGCGTTCGCGCTGCACGACACGTACGGCTTCCCGATCGACCTCACGCTCGAGATGGCCGCCGAGCAGGGCGTCCAGGTCGACGAGAAGGCGTTCCGCGCGCTCATGACCGAGCAGCGCCAGCGCGCGCGCGCCGACGCGCTCGCGAAGCGCTCCGGCGGCGTCGACACGGCCGCGTACGAGTCGCTCGCGTCCGAGCTCGCGGCACCCGTGGAGTTCCTCGGGTACACCGAGTCGTCCGCGGCGGTGCGCGTCGCCGGCCTGCTGGTCGACGGCGTCCCCGCGCCGGCCGCGACGGCCCCGGCGGACGTCGAGGTCGTGCTCGACCGCACCCCGTTCTACGCGGAGGCCGGCGGCCAGCTCGCCGACCACGGCACGATCGTGCTCGACGGCGGCGCGACCATCGAGGTCGACGACGTGCAGCGCCCGATCAAGGGCCTGTCGGTGCACCGCGGCCGCCTGGTCGAGGGCACCGCGGCGCTCGGCGACCCGGGCACGGCGACGATCGACCGCGACCGCCGCAAGGCGATCAGCCGTGCCCACTCGGCGACGCACATGATCCACAAGGCGCTCCAGGAGTCGCTCGGCAAGGACGCGACGCAGGCCGGGTCGGAGAACGCGCCCAGCCGCATCCGCTTCGACTTCCGCCGCTCGTCCGCCGTGCCCTCGGGCGCGCTCTCGGAGATCGAGGAGCGGGTCAACACGCAGCTCCAGGAGAACCTCGAGGTCACGGACCAGCTCATGCCGATCACCGAGGCGCGCGCCCTGGGGGCGATGGCGCTGTTCGGCGAGAAGTACGGCGACACCGTGCGCGTCGTCTCCATCGGCGGCGACTGGTCGCGCGAGCTCTGCGCCGGGACGCACGTGCAGCGCACGGGCCAGCTCGGTCTCGTCACGCTGCTCGGCGAGTCGTCGATCGGCTCGGGCGTGCGGCGCGTCGACGCGCTCGTCGGGGACGGCGCGTACGGGTTCCAGGCGAAGGAGCACGCGCTCGTGGGCCAGCTCACGGGTCTGCTCAACGTGCGGACCGAGGAGCTGCCCGACCGCGTGAGCACGCTCGTGTCGCGCCTGCGCGACGCCGAGAAGGAGCTCGCCCAGCTCCGGCAGGCGCAGCTCCTGGCCGCGGCCGGCACGCTCGCCGCCGGGGCGGAGCTCGTGGGCGGCACGCGCGTCGTCGTGCACGACGCCGGCGAGGTCGCGTCGGCGGACGACCTGCGCGCGCTGGCGCTCGACGTGCGCGGCCGGATCGGCGAGGCGGAGCCTGCGGTCGTCGCCGTCGGCGGCGTCTCCAAGGGCCGCCCGCAGGTCGTCGTCGTGACGAACGCCTCCGCGCGCGCGGCCGGGCTGCGTGCCGGCGTGCTCGCCAAGGCCGCGGCCCAGACGCTCGGCGGTGGGGGCGGCGGCAAGGACGACATGGCCCAGGGCGGCGGCACGGACGTGTCCGCGCTGCCCGCCGCCCTCCGGGGCGTGCGCGACGGCGCCGCGGCGGGCGCGTGACCGGCCTGCCCGTGCAGCCCGCCGACGACGGGCGCGCCCCCCTCCCGCGGGGGGCGCGCCTCGGCGTCGACGTGGGCAGCGTCCGCGTCGGCCTGGCCGCGAGCGACCCCGACGGGCTCGTCGCGACCCCCGTCGAGACCCTCGCGCGCGACACGCGCGGCGGCGCGGCGGTCCCCGCCGACGTCGCCCGCATCGCGGCCGAGGTCGAGGAGCGCAACGCCCAGGTCGTGTACGTGGGCCTGCCGCGTCACCTCTCGGGCGGGGAGGGGGCCGCCGCCCAGGGCGCGCGGGCGTACGCTGGTGCGGTGGCTCGCGTCGTCGCACCGGTGCCGGTGCACCTCGTCGACGAGCGGATGACGACCGTCAGCGCCCACCAGGCGCTGCACGCGTCGGGACGCGCCGGTCGCAAGCACCGGAGCGTCGTCGACCAGGCCGCCGCCGTTATCATTCTGCAATCCGCTCTCGAGGCCGAGCGGGGCGCGGGGGTGCGCGCCGGAGAACCTGTAGACCCGACAGGAGACCACCGACCGTGACCGACCTGTTCGAACGGCCCGCAGTCCAGGGCGAGCAGCAGCCCGCGCGCTCCTCGCGCGCCGAGCAGCGCGCGCGCCGGGCCGCGAAGAAGCGACGCCAGCGCCGGCGTCGCCGGGCCCTCGTGGTCCTGCTCGTCTCCCTCCTCGTGGTGGGCGGAGCGGGCTATCTCCTGCTCAACAACGCCTCGGACCTCTTCGGGTTCGCCAACCCGCTCGAGGCGAAGGACTTCGAGGGCCCGGGGACCGAGCCCGTCGACGTCGTGATCGAGCCCGGGTCGACGGGCCGCGACATGGGGGCCGTGCTCACCGAGGCGGGCGTCGTCGCGAGCTCCGCGGCGTTCGCGAACGCGTTCGAGGACAACCCGAACGCCGGCAAGATCCAGCCGGGCACGCACACGCTGCTCCTCGGCATGTCGGCGAAGGACGCCGTCGCGCGTCTCGTGGCGAACGACTCGCGCGTCGAGACGAAGATCACGATCCCCGAGGGGAGCACGGTCTCGCAGATCCTCGAGAAGGCGTCCTCCGTGACCGACATCCCGGTCGCCGACTTCCAGGCGGCGATGGCGGACACCGCCGCGACCGGTCTCCCGGCCGAGGCGAACGGCAACTACGAGGGCTGGCTCTTCCCGACCACGTACGTCCTCGAGCCGCAGGACAAGAACGCGCTGGCGATCATCCAGGGGATGGTCAGCCAGACGGTGATGAAGCTGGACGAGCTCGGCGTCGCCCCCGAGAACCGCGAAGCGGTGCTCATCAAGGCGTCGCTCATCGAGCGCGAGGCCGGTCGGGACGAGGACCGTCCCAAGATGTCTCGGGCCATCGAGAACCGTCTGGCGACGGGGATGCCGCTGCAGATCGACGCGGCGGTGGCCTACGGGACCGGTAACCCGCCCGGGTACCAGGTCAAGCCGGAGGACACGCGCGACGCCACCAACCCGTACAACACCTACGCGCACAACGGTCTGCCCCCGGGGCCCATCGCCTCCCCGGGCGCGGCGTCGATGCAGGCGGTGCTCAACCCTGAGCCCGGTGAGTGGTTGTTCTGGACGACGGTCAACTACGACACGAAGGAGACCCGTTTCGCGGTCACCCTCGCGGAGCACAACCGGAACGTCGACGCGTTGAAGCAGTGGCTCGCGGAGAACGAGGGGTGAGCACGACGCGCCCACCACGACGTGCGGCCGTCCTCGGCCACCCCGTCGCGCACTCGCTGTCCCCGGTGCTGCACCGTGCCGCGTACGACGCGCTCGGGCTCGACGGGTGGTCGTACGAGGCGATCGACACGACCGAGGAGCAGCTCCCGGCCTTCGTCAACGGCCTCGACGCCTCGTGGGCGGGCCTGAGCCTCACCATGCCGCTCAAGCACGCGGTGATCCCGCTGCTGGACCACGTCGACCCGCTCGCGAACGTCGTCGGGGCGGTCAACACGCTCGTGGTGCAGCCCACGGGCGGGACGCGACCGACGTTCGTCGGGACGAACACCGACGTGCACGGCCTCGTCGCGGCGCTGCGCGAAGGGCTGGGGGAGCGGGAGGTCCGTTCCGCCGTCGTGCTGGGCGCCGGCGCGACCGCCGCCTCGACGCTCGCCGCGCTCGCGCAGCTGGGCTGCGCCGCGCCGACCGTCCTCGTGCGCTCGCTCGGGCGCACGGGCAGCCTCCAGCGCGCCGCGCACCGGATGGGCGTCGAGCCGCGGTTCGAGGTGCTGGACCCGGCGTCGCCCGCGCTCGTCGACCGCCTCGCGCGCTCGGACGCCGTCGTGGCCACCCTGCCGTCGCGTGCCGCCGACCCGGTGGCGGACGCGCTGTCCCGGGCCGGGGCGACGCCCGGCGGGGTCCTCCTCGACGTCGTCTACGACCCCCGGCCCACCGCGCTGTCCGTCGCCTGGACCGCGGGCGGCGGCACCGTCGTCGGCGGCGAGCGCATGCTCCTGCACCAGGCGGCCGAGCAGGTGCGGCTCATGACGGGCAGGGCCGCGCCGCTGGCGACGATGGACCGCGCCCTCGGCTCCGCGCTCGGCGCCCCGGTCTGAGCCCGACGGCGCGCTCAGCCGCCGAGGACCGCGCCGGTCGTCGTCTGCCCCCAGCCGGCGGCGACGCCCGCGCCGAGCACCATGAAGGGGCCGAAGGCCACCGCGGTGTCGCGGCGAGCGCGCCGCGAGACCACCAGGCCGAGCGCCCACGCACCGCCGAGCAGGAACGGCAGGAGGAGCCCGGCGACGAGCTCGGCCCACCCGAGCCACGCGAGCGGGGTGCCGAGCGTCCCGGCGAGCTTCACGTCGCCGAACCCCAGCCCGGGTGGGTGCGCGAGCCGCAGCGCGGCGGCGCGGCGTAGGCGCAGAAGCCCAGGGCGCCGCCGGCGAGCGCGCGGACGAGCGGCGCACCGTCGCCCGCCGCGAGCGACGCGACCGCGAGCAGCGCGACGACGGCAGCCCCCGTCGGGACCACGATCACGTCCGGCAGGCGGTGGGTGCGCACGTCGACCACGGCGAGCAGCGCACCGGCCGCGGCGACGACCACGACGGCGGGCGTCGCCCACGACGCGCCCGACCACCACACTGCGGCCAGCGCCGCGAGCAGCGCGAGCACTCCACCCGCCCGGCCCGCGACCCGGAGCTCCCGGGCGAGGTCGGCGCGACGGCGTCGTCCCCACGTCCTCGGCGCACCCGCGGTGACCACGGCCTCCCGTGCCTCGTCCGGTTCGTCGTCACCCGACCCGCGGAGCGATGCCGCGGCGTGCCTCGTCCCGTCCCCCTGCTGGACCATGCGCGGCACCGTAGCGCGCCCGCGGTGGCGTGGGACGTCGTCGTCCACAGACCGCCGCGTCGGCGGGCACGGCGCGGGCCGCGGCGTCACCTCAGCAGCCCTCGACCGCCGTCGGTCCGTACTGCGGGCGCCCGCCGGGACGGGCGCGCCGACGTGGGAGGATGGCGATCATGCTGCGTTGGTTGACATCGGGTGAGTCGCACGGCGAGGCGCTGGTCGGGATCCTCGACGGGCTGCCCGCGGGCGTCGAGCTCACGACGGACGACGTGCGCGCCGCGCTCGCGCGCCGCCGCCTCGGGTACGGCCGCGGTTCGCGGCAGAAGTTCGAGCAGGACGAGCTGCGCGTCCTCGGCGGCCTGCGCCACGGCGTGACCCAGGGCGGGCCGCTGGCCATCGAGATCGCGAACTCCGAGTGGCCCAAGTGGGTCGACGTCATGTCGTCGGACCCGGTGCCGCCCGAGGCCCTGCTCGTCGACGCCGGGACGGGCGACGTCCGGGAGATCGCGCGCAACCGCCCGCTCACCCGGCCCCGCCCGGGGCACGCCGACCTCGTCGGCATGCGCAAGTACGGCTTCGAGGACGCACGCCCCGTGCTCGAGCGCGCCTCGGCACGCGAGACGGCGACGCGCGTCGCGCTCGGCACGGCCGCGGCGAAGTTCCTCGAGCAGGCGCTCGGCGTCCGGCTCGTGTCGCACGTCGTCGCCATCGGGCCGGTCGAGGTCCCCGAGGACGCGCCGGTGCCCGGCCCCGACGACGTCACGGCGCTCGACGCGGACCCGGTGCGCTGCTTCGACCCGGACGCCTCCGCGGCCATGGTCGCGGAGATCGACGAGTGCCAGAAGGCGGGCGACACCCTCGGCGGCGTCGTCGAGGTGCTCGCGTACGGGGTCCCCTCCGGCCTGGGCACCTACGCGCAGAGCGACCGTCGCCTCGACGCGCGCCTCGCCGCCGTCCTGATGGGTATCCAGGCGATCAAGGGCGTCGAGGTCGGCGACGGCTTCCGCACCGCGCACCGCCGCGGGTCCGCCGCGCACGACGAGATCGAGCGCGGCGCCGACGGCCGCATCCACCGTCGCAGCAACCGTGCCGGCGGCGTCGAGGGCGGCATGTCGAACGGCGAGGTGGTGCGCGTGCGCGCCGCCATGAAGCCGATCTCGACGGTGCCGCGCGCGCTCGCGACGGTCGACGTCGTCACCGGCGACGTCGCCAAGGCCCAGCACCAGCGCTCCGACGTGTGCGCGGTCCCGCCCGCGGCGGTCGTCGCCGAGGCGATGGTCGCGCTCGTGCTCGCCGAGCAGGCGCTCGAGAAGTTCGGCGGCGACTCCGTCGCGGAGGTCCGCCGGAACGCCGAGGCGTACCTCGCCGCGATCCCCGAGCTGCAGCGCTGATGACGCCCGTCGCCCCGGGGACCCGCCCGGTCGTCGTGCTGGTCGGCCCGCCCGGCAGCGGGAAGTCGACCGTCGCGCGCCACCTGGCCGAGCTGCTCGGCCTCGCGCAGCGCGACACGGACGTCGACGTCGAGACCACGGCCGGGAAGCCGGTCGCGGACATCTTCGTCGACCACGGCGAGCCGCACTTCCGCGAGCTCGAGCGCGAGGCGGTGACGACCGCGCTCGCCACGCACGACGGCGTCCTCGCCCTGGGCGGCGGCGCGGTGCTCGACGAGCACACGCAGACCGCGCTCGCGGCGTACGTCGCCGCGGGCGGGACGGTCGTGTTCCTCGACGTGAGCCTCGCGCACGCCGCGCCGCGCGTCGGCCTCAACCAGGCGCGCCCGCTCCTGCTCGGCAACCCGCGGGCGCGCTGGGCCGCCCTCATGGAGGCGCGTCGCCCCGTCTACGAGCGGGTCTCGACGCTGCACGTCGTCACCGACGCGCGCACGCCCGCCCAGGTCGCGCGCGAGATCCGCGGGCACCTCGCGGGCGACGTCGCGCCCGGCACCCCGGGGCGCACGACGCCCGCACCCGCGCCGGCCGACCCCGCCGGCACCCCGGTCGAACAGGAGAACGCGTGACCCCCGACGCCACCACCCCCGCCCAGGACCCGGCCGCCGCCGCGCCGACGCGCGTGCGGGTCGCGGGCGAGCAGCCGTACGACGTCGTCGTGGGGCGCCACCTGCTCGGCGAGCTGCCCGCGATGCTCGGCGGCTCGGTGCGCCGGGTGCTCGTCGTGCACCCCGCGGCCCTCGCCGCGACGGCCGAGGTCGTCCACGAGGACCTCAAGGCGTCGGGCTACGAGGCGTACGTCGCGGAGGTGCCGGACGCCGAGGAGGCCAAGACCGCTCAGGTCGCCGCATTCCTGTGGGGCGTGCTCGGGCAGCTGGACTTCACGCGCACGGACGCGGTCGTCACGGTCGGCGGCGGCGCGACGACGGACCTCGGCGGCTTCGTCGCCGCGACCTGGCTGCGCGGCATCCGCGTGGTGCACGTGCCGACGACGCTCCTCGCGATGGTCGACGCCGCGGTCGGGGGCAAGACCGGCATCAACACCGCCGAGGGCAAGAACCTCGTCGGCGCGTTCCACCCGCCGGCCGGCGTCCTGTGCGACCTCGCGGCCCTGGAGTCGCTCGGGCGCTGGGACTTCGTCGCGGGGCTCGCGGAGGTCGTCAAGACGGGGTTCATCGCGGACGAGCGCATCCTCGAGCTCGTCGAGGCGCACGCCGACGCGCTCGCCGCGTGGGGCACCCGGCCGACGACGGACGAGACCTGGGCCGTCGTCGCCGAGCTCGTCGAGCGCTCGGTCGCGGTCAAGGCGCGCGTCGTGGGGGAGGACCTCAAGGAGGCCGGGCTGCGCGAGATCCTCAACTACGGCCACACGCTGGGCCACGCCGTCGAGCTCACCGAGCGCTACCAGTGGCGCCACGGAGCGGCCGTCTCCGTCGGCATGGTGTTCGCCGCCGAGCTCTCGCGCCTCGCCGGGAAGCTGGACGACGCCGTCGTCGACCGCCACCGCGCGATCCTTGGCTCGCTCGGGCTGCCCCTCACCTACCGGGGCGACCGGTGGGAGCAGCTGCTGTCCGCCATGCGCCGCGACAAGAAGTCGCGCGGCGACCTCCTGCGCTTCGTGGTGCTCGACGACGTCGCCCGCCCGACGCGCCTCGAGGGCCCGGACCCGACGCTCCTCGCCGCGGCCTACGCCGAGATCGCGGCGGACGCCCCGGTGGGCCGCGGGCCGATCGCCCTCTGACGGATCCCCGGCAGGGTCAGGCCCAGAGCCCTCGTCCGCGGAGCACGTCGCGCAGCACGTCCGAGCGGTCGGTGACGATGCCGTCGACCCCGAGGTCGAGCAGCCGGTGCATCGTCGGCGCGTCGTTGACCGTCCAGGCGTGCACCGCGACGCCGGCCCGGTGCGCGGCCCGCACGAACGCCGAGTCCACGACCCGGACCCAGCCCTCGCGCACTGGGACCTGGAGGCAGTCGACCGAGCGGGCCGCGAGGCGGGCGAGCGCGTCCGCGCGCGCCCGCCCTGCGAGCAGCATGCCCACCACCGCGCCTCGCGCGCCGGACACGGTCACGGGGCGCGAGAGCCGCGCCACGGTCGCCTCCCGCCGCGACGCGGCGAACGACGCGACGCACACGCGGTCGTGCGCGCGCGTGCGCTCGATCGCGCGCGCGACGGGCTCGGCCGCCGCGGCCGACTTGACGTCGACGTTCACGCGGAGGTCCGGCCACGTCCCGAGGACGTCCTCCAGCGACGGCACCGGCTCCCGGCCGCCGATCCGGGCGGTGCGCACCGTGCGCCACGGGAGGTCGGCGACCAGGCCGCGCGCGTCGGTCGTCCGGTCCAGCGAGGCGTCGTGGAGCGCCACCGCGACGCCGTCCGACGTCGCGTGCGCGTCCGTCTCGACGTACCGGAGCCCCAGCTCGCGGGCCGCCGCGAACGCCGCCATCGAGTTCTCGAGACCGTCGCGCGAGAAGCCGCGGTGCGCGAGCGCCGCGAACGGGGCGTCGAGGTAGCGCGTCGCGCTCATGCTGCTGTCCGCGGACGCGCGCCGGACGATGCGGGGACGGGCGCGGAGCGCAGGTGCGGGTGCCGTGCCGGAGGTCGGGGACGGGCAGCGCTGAAGGTCACCCCGCCAGCCTGCCCGAGGCCGTGGTCCGTCGCCCGTCGGGAGCGGCCCCGGACGTGTCGCCGTCGCTCGCTCCGGCACGGCTAGGCTCGGGCGCCATGGAACGCGTGCTCGTCCTCAACGGACCCAACCTCGGCCGGCTCGGCGTGCGCGAGCCGGAGATCTACGGCTCGGCCTCGATGGCGGACCTCCGCGAGTCGGCGACGACGTGGGGGAGCGCGCTCGACCTCGCCGTCGACGTGCGGCAGACCGACGACGAGTCCGAGCTCGTCGGCTGGCTGCACGAGGCCGTCGACGCGCGGGCCCACGTGGTGCTCAACCCGGCCGCGTTCACGCACTACTCGTACGCGGTGCGCGACGCCGCCGCGCAGGTCACGACGTCCGGCCTGCTGCTGGTCGAGGTCCACCTCAGCAACCCGGCGGCGCGCGAGGCGTTCCGCAGCCACTCCGTCGTGGGGGCGGTCGCGACCGGCACGGTCGCGGGCTTCGGCTTCGACTCCTACCGGCTCGCGCTCGAGGCCGTCGCCGCGCGCCTGCGCGGGACCCGGGCTTGATCTGCCCTGATCAAGCCTGGGGGCTTGATGGTCGACGAACAAGGGTCTAGCCTTGATGTCATGTACGTGCTGACCGTCGACCAGCGGGGGAGCACCGGTCGTCCCGACCGCGTCCCCGAGGTGCTCGCGCGGCTCGACGAGATGCTGGCGGGCCGCGGCGGCGTCGTCGTCCCGTTCGCCCGAACGGTCGGCGACGAGGTCCAGGGCGTCCTCGACGACCCGGAGGCCGTCGTCGAGGTCGTGCTCGACCTCCTGCGCGACGGCGGCTGGAGCGTCGGCCTCGGCGTCGGGCCGGTCGACGAGCCGCTGCCCGCGGTCTCGCGCGAGGCGTCGGGCACGGCGTTCGTGCGCGCCCGCGAGGCGGTCGAGCAGGCGAAGTCGCGCGCGGCGACCGCGCCCGTGGCCGTCCGTGGGGAGCCCGCGGCGCGCGCCGCGGAGGTCGAGGCGCTCCTGCGCCTCCTCGCGGCGGTCGTGGACCGGCGCACCGCGCCCGGGTGGGAGGCCGTCGACGCGCTGGCGCGTGTGGGTGGTACCCAGAAGGATGTGGCTCGCGCGCTCGGCGTGTCCGAGCAGGCGGTCAGCCAGCGGCTGCGCACCGCGCTGTGGCCCGAGGAGGCGGCGGCGCGGCCCGTGGTCGCGAGGCTGCTGGGCGAGCTCCACGAGGGGCCGCCGGTGGACCGGCAGGAGGAGAAGGCGTGACGGACCCGGTGACGGTCGTGCTCGTGGTGCTCGTCTGGGTGGTCGCGCTCGCCGCGAGCGTCCTCGGCGGCGGCCCCGTGACCCAGGGGGTCCTGCGCGCGGCGGCGCGCGCGGGCGGCTCCGCCGCCCCGGGTCGCGCCGGCCGGCCGCGGCGCGGTGCCCCGGCGGACCCGGCGGCCGTCCCGGTGCCCCCGCCGCCCCCTCCGACGACGGGGCCGATCGGGACGGAGGCCGTCAAGGCCCTGCGCGGCGGGACGTGGATCGGGATCCTCGAGCGGTTCGCGATCACGGGCTGCCTCCTCGCGGGCGAGCCGGGCGGCATCGCCTTCGTCGTCGCGATCAAGGGCCTCGGCCGCTACCCCGAGCTGCGCGAGCACCCCGTCGCGTCGGAGCGCTTCGTCATCGGGACGCTCGCCTCGATGTGCTGGGCGGCGACCCTGGGCGTCGTGGCGAACGCGGTCCTCGCCGCGCTCCGGTAAGATCGTCAAGGCCCATTTCCGCATCCCGCTCTCGTGGCCCCGTCGTGCCGTCCCGGCACGCGGCAGCGCGTCGACGGGACCGCTGACCCTCCGACAGGAAGACGAACGTGGCGACCACCAACGACATCAAGAACGGCACCGTGCTGCGACTCGACGGCCAGCTGTGGACCGTGATCGAGTTCCAGCACGTCAAGCCCGGCAAGGGTGGCGCGTTCGTCCGCACCAAGATCAAGAACGTCATGACGGGCAAGACGATCGACAAGACGTTCAACGCCGGCCTCAAGATCGAGACCGCCAACGTCGACCGCCGTGACTTCCAGTACCTGTACCAGGACGGCGCGGACTACGTGTTCATGGACACCTCGACGTACGACCAGATCACGGTGGGTGCCGAGATCGTGGGCGACGCCAAGGACTACATGCTCGAGAACCAGAACGTGCTCATCGCGTCGAACGACGGCCAGCCGCTCTACATCGAGCTGCCCGCCTCGGTCGTCCTCGAGATCACGTACACCGAGCCGGGCCTGCAGGGCGACCGCTCGACGGGCGGCACCAAGCCCGCGACGCTCGAGACGGGCGCGCAGATCCAGGTCCCGCTCTTCCTCGAGCAGGGCACCAAGGTCAAGGTCGACACGCGTGACGGGTCGTACCTCGGCCGCGTGAACGACTGACCGCCGGCACCGACGGACAGACGACGGACTGACATGGCCGCACGCACCAAGGCGCGCAAGCGCGCGCTCGACGTCCTCTTCGAGGCGGAGCAGCGTCACGTGGACCCGACGACCCTCCTCGCGGAGCGCGTCGCCGACCCCGGGACGGCGCAGACCGCGCTGCCGCAGTACGCGGTCGACATCGTCGAGGGTGTGCTCGCCCACCGCGAGCGCATCGACGAGCTGCTCGAGACGTACTCCCACGGGTGGACGCTCGAGCGCATGCCCGCCGTCGACCGGGCGCTGCTGCGCATCGGCGGCTGGGAGATCCTCTTCAACGACGACGTCCCCGACGTCGTCGCGATCGACGAGGCCGTCGACCTCGCGCGCTCCCTGTCGACCGACGACTCGCCGTCGTTCGTCAACGGGCTGCTCGCGCGCATCGTCGAGATGAAGCCGACGATCACGGCCTGACCGCGGCGCCCGGCCCCGGCCGGGACGACGCCTCGCGCGGCGTCGGTCACGGGTGTGACCGACGCCGCGTCCCACCGGGCGGGACGCGCACCCGGCCGCCGGACCACCGGCGGTAGGGTGGGTGACCGTCAGACATCCTTTAAGGCCCGTCCTGTGAGGCGGGGAAGGAGGTCGCCGGACATGAGCTCTGGCGCTGCTGTGCCCACACCATCCGTACCTCGGCCGGGGTCCGACCCCGAGACGGGGCCGACCGCCGGGACCGTCGTCCTCACGGCGGCGGACATCTCCCGCGCGCTGACGCGCATCGCCCACGAGATCGTGGAGCGCAACAAGGGAGCCCACGACCTCGTCCTCCTCGGCATCCCGACGCGCGGCGTCCCGCTCGCGGCCCGGCTCGCCGAGCGCCTCGCCGCGATCGAGGCAGACGGCGCGCCCGACCCGCACGCGATCGTCGGCGAGCTCGACGTGACGATGTACCGCGACGACCTGCACCGCCACCCGACGCGCACGATCGGCGCGACGCGCCTTCCCGCGTCGGGGATCGACGGCAAGGTCGTGGTCCTCGTCGACGACGTCCTGTACTCCGGCCGCACGATCCGGGCCGCGCTCGACGCGATCAGCGACCTCGGCCGCCCGCGCGCGGTGCAGCTCGCGGCGCTCGTCGACCGCGGCCACCGGGAGCTGCCGATCCGCCCCGACTTCGTGGGCAAGAACCTGCCCACGTCGACGTCCGAGCGCGTGAGCGTGCGCCTCGCCGAGATCGACGGCGCTCCCGCGGCGGGCGACGCGTCCGCCGACGCGGTGGTCATCCGGCCCGCTGCTGCGCAGCCGGGCTCCTCCGAGGACGGGGAGGCCCGCGCATGAGGCACCTGCTCTCGACCCAGGACCTCGGGCGTGCCGACGCGATCCGCATCCTCGACACGTCCGCCCAGATGGCCGCGACGCAGTCCCGCGAGATCAAGAAGCTCCCGACGCTGCGCGGTCGCACGGTCGTCAACCTCTTCTACGAGGACTCCACCCGCACGCGCATCTCCTTCGAGACCGCCGCGAAGCGGCTGTCCGCGGACGTCATCAACTTCTCGGCCAAGGGGTCGAGCGTGTCCAAGGGCGAGTCGCTCAAGGACACCGCGCTGACGCTCCAGGCGATGGGCGCGGACGCGGTCGTCGTGCGGCACCAGGCGTCGGGCGCCCCGCACCTGCTCGCGCATGCGGGCTGGCTCGACGCGGCCGTGGTCAACGCGGGCGACGGCATGCACCAGCACCCGACGCAGGCGCTCCTCGACGCGTACACGCTGCGCCGCCACCTCACCGGGACGGGACTGACGTCGCCGGGGGCGAGCGGTCCCGACGACGCCGCGGCGCGCGGCGCGGGCCTCGACGGGCGCCACGTCGCGATCGTCGGCGACGTGCTGCACTCGCGGGTCGCGCGCTCGAACGTCCACCTGCTGCACACGCTCGGGGCCCGCGTGACGCTCGTCGCGCCGCCCACGCTCCTGCCGGTCGGCGTCCAGACGTGGCCGTGCGAGGTCTCCTACGACCTGGACGCGGCCCTCGCTGGAGACACGGCGCACGGCGGCCCCGACGCCGTGATGATGCTGCGCGTCCAGCGCGAGCGCATGAGCGGCGCCGGCGCGGGGGGCGGGGCCTTCTTCCCGAACCCGCTCGAGTACAGCCGCAAGTACGGGCTCGACGCTCGGCGCCTCGGGCTCCTCGCCGAGCACGCCGTCGTCCTGCACCCCGGCCCCATGAACCGCGGCCTCGAGATCTCCGCGCAGGCGGCGGACTCGCCGCGCGCGGTGATCGTGGAGCAGGTCGCGAACGGCGTCGCCGTGCGCATGGCCGTGCTCTACCTCCTCCTCGCGGGCAGCGACGAGGCCGACGCCGCGGCGTCGGCCGCGCCCCTGCCCTCCGCCCAGCCCGTCCCCGCCGTCGAAAGGGTCTCCGCCTCGTGAGCAGCGCCGCAACCACCACGTACGTCCTGCGCGGCGCGCGCCCGCTCGGCGGCGACCCCGTCGACCTCGTCCTCGCGGACGGTGTGGTCGCCGAGCTCGCTCCCGTCGGCGCAGCGCGCGCGGCGGACGACGACGGCACGGTCGTCGTCGACGCGACGGGCCTCGTCGCCCTGCCCGGGCTGGTCGACCTGCACACCCACCTGCGCGAGCCGGGGCGCGAGGATGCCGAGACGATCGCGTCCGGCACCCGCGCCGCGGCGGCGGGCGGCTTCACGGCCGTGCACGCGATGGCCAACACGACCCCGGTCGCGGACACGGCGGGCGTCGTCGAGCAGGTGTGGCGCCTCGGGCGCGACGCGGGCTGGGTCGACGTGCACCCGGTGGGCGCCGTCTCCGTCGGGCTCGCGGGCGAGCAGCTCGCCGAGCTCGGCGCGATGGCCGACTCCGCGGCCCGCGTGCGGGTGTTCTCGGACGACGGGAAGTGCGTCGACGACCCGATCCTCATGCGCCGCGCCCTCGAGTACGTCAAGGCGTTCGACGGCGTCGTCGCCCAGCACGCGCAGGAGCCGCGCCTCACCGAGGGCGCCCAGATGAACGAGGGCGTCGTGTCGGCCGAGCTCGGCCTCGCGGGCTGGCCCGCGGTCGCGGAGGAGGCGATCATCGCGCGCGACGTGCTCCTCGCGGAGCACGTGGGCTCGCGCCTGCACGTGTGCCACCTGTCGACCGCCGGCTCGGTCGAGATCGTCCGCTGGGCCAAGGGCCGCGGGATCGACGTCACGGCCGAGGTCACGCCGCACCACCTCGTCCTCACCGACGACCTGGCGCGCGGCTACGACCCGACCTTCAAGGTCAACCCGCCGCTGCGCACGGCCGCGGACGTCGAGGCGGTGCGCGAGGGTCTCGCGGACGGCACGATCGACATCGTCGCGACCGACCACGCGCCGCACGCGCGCGAGGACAAGGACTGCGAGTGGGCCGCGGCCGCGTTCGGCATGACGGGCCTCGAGACGGCGCTGAGCGTCGTGCAGCAGACCATGGTCGACACGGGCCGCATGACGTGGGCCGACGTCGCGCGCGTGCTGTCGAGCGCGCCCGCGCGCATCGGCCGCATCGACACGGGGGAGCGCGCCCAGGGCCGCCCGCTCGAGGTCGGCGAGCCTGCCAACGTCACGCTCGTCGACCCGGCCGCGCGGCGCGTGGTCGACGGGGCCGGGCAGGCCACCGCGAGCACCAACACGCCCTTCCAGGGCCGCGAGCTGCCCGGTGCGGTCGTCGCGACGTTCCTGCGGGGCCGGGCCACCGTGCTCGACGGCGCGCCCGTCGAGGCGGTCGCGGCCGGTCGGGGGGTGGGGGCGTGAACCTGCCGCAGCCCGTCGCGGCCGGGATCTGGATCGTGCTCGGTGTCGTCCTGCTGACGCTCGTGCTCGTCGGCCGCCGCCGGCTCGTGCGCCGCTCCGCCGGCTTCGTCCCGACGCCGCCCGCCGTGCCGGCGGAGGCCGCGCGCGGCGGCGTCGTGCTCGGCCCGCTCGACGCGCTGTACGTGTCGAGCACGCTCGCGGGCGACTGGCTCGCGCGCGTCGGCGCCCACGGGCTCGGCGACCGGGCGCAGGCCCAGGTCACCGTGCACGACGGCGGCCTGCACGTCGCGCGCCGCGGCGCCGACGACGTGTGGGTCCCCGCGGCGGCCGTCGAGGACGTGGCGCTCACCCCGGGCATGGCGGGGAAGTTCGTCGGGAAGGAGGCCATCGTCGTGGTGACGTGGTCCGTCCCGGCAGAGCCGGTCCCGGCCGACGCGCCCGAGGCGCCGGCGCACCCTGAGGTCCGGTTGGACACCGGGCTGATGCCGCGCCACGACCACGACGTCCCGCGTCTCCTGGAGGCCGTGCGCGACCTCGCCGGCCGACCCCGGAGCCCGGGCGCCGACGGTACCCGCGAACGACGAACCGGGGCGCCGAGCAGCGCCACCGACGACGCACCCACCGACCAGGACGGCCCGGCGCCGACGCGCGAGAGCGCGGCACCCGGCACCGACGAGAACGACGAGGAAGCACCTTGACCGCCTCAGCGAACGCAGTGAGCTCACCGACCGCAGTCACCTCGGTGACCGGCGCACCCGCCCCCGACCGGGCCCTGATCGTCCTCGAGGACGGCACGGTGCAGGCCGGTCGCGCGTACGGCGCGCGCGGCACGACCGTCGGCGAGATCGTCTTCAACACCGGCATGACCGGCTACCAGGAGACCCTCACCGACCCCTCCTACCACCGGCAGATCGTCGTCATGACGGCCCCCCACATCGGGAACACGGGCGTCAACGACGAGGACCCGGAGTCCGGCAAGATCTGGGTCGCCGGGTACGTCGTGCGCGACGCGGCCCGCCGCGCGTCGAGCTGGCGCGCGCAGCGCACCCTCGACGAGGAGCTCGCGGCCCAGGGCGTCGTCGGCATCAGCGACGTCGACACGCGCGCCCTCACGCGCCACCTGCGCGAGCTCGGCGTGATGCGCGCGGGCATCTTCTCCGGCGACGCGCTCGTGCGCGACGGCTACCCGCGCACCGTGGAGGACCTCGTCGCCGAGGTGAAGGCGGCGCCCGCGATGGCCGGCGCCGACCTCGCCCGCGAGGTGAGCACGGAGACGGCGTACGTCGTCGAGCCCTTCGAGGGCACGACGCCGGACGGCGAGCCCGTCGCGACGGTCGTCGCCGTGGACCTCGGCATCAAGTCGATGACGCCCCAGCGCCTCGCGCAGCGCGGCGTGCGCGTGCACGTGGTGCCCGCCGCGTCGACGGTCGCGGACATCGAGGCGTACGCGCCCGACGGCGTGTTCTTCTCCAACGGCCCGGGCGACCCGAGCGCCGCGACGCACGAGGTCGAGCTGCTGCGCGGCGTCCTGGACCGCGGCACGCCGTTCTTCGGCATCTGCTTCGGCAACCAGATCCTCGGGCGTGCGCTCGGCTACGGCACGTACAAGCTCGCGTACGGCCACCGCGGCATCAACCAGCCCGTCATGGACCGCCGCACCGGCAAGGTCGAGGTCACGGCGCACAACCACGGGTTCGCGGTCGACGCGCCGCTCGACGGCGAGTCCGTCGCCCCGCACGACGGCGGCCGCTACGGGCGCGTCGTCGTGTCCCACGTCGGGCTCAACGACCAGGTGGTCGAGGGGCTCGAGTGCCTCGACCTGCCCGCCTTCTCCGTCCAGTACCACCCCGAGGCCGCGGCCGGCCCCCACGACGCCGCGTACCTCTTCGACCGCTTCGTCGAGCTCATGACGTCGCGTCGCGCCGCCGGCGCGGCGGGCGCAGGCTCCGACGCCGTCGAGCAGACCACCAAGGAGAGCTGACCGTGCCTCGCAGAACCGACATCTCCAGCGTCCTGGTCATCGGGTCCGGCCCGATCGTCATCGGCCAGGCGTGCGAGTTCGACTACTCCGGCACCCAGGCGTGCCGCGTGCTCAAGGAGGAGGGCCTGCGGGTCGTCCTCGTGAACTCGAACCCCGCCACGATCATGACCGACCCCGAGTTCGCCGACGCGACCTACGTCGAGCCGATCACCACCGAGGTCCTCACGTCGATCATCGCCAAGGAGCGCCCCGACGCGCTGCTGCCGACGCTCGGCGGCCAGACGGCCCTCAACGCGGCGATCGCGCTCGACGAGGCCGGCGTCCTCGCCGAGTACGGCGTCGAGCTCATCGGCGCGAACATCGCGGCGATCCAGAAGGGCGAGGACCGCCAGCAGTTCAAGGACGTCGTCGAGGTCTGCGGCGGCGAGTCCGCCCGCTCGGTCATCGTGCACACGGTCGACGAGGCGATCGCGGCCGCGGACGACCTCGGCTACCCGATGGTCGTGCGCCCGTCGTTCACGATGGGCGGCCTCGGCTCGGGCTTCGCGTACGACGAGGACGAGCTGCGCCGCATCGTCGGGCAGGGCCTGCACTACTCCCCGGTGACGGAGGTGCTCCTCGAGGAGTCGATCCTCGGCTGGAAGGAGTACGAGCTCGAGCTCATGCGCGACAAGAACGACAACGTCGTCGTCGTGTGCTCGATCGAGAACGTCGACCCCGTCGGCGTGCACACGGGCGACTCGATCACGGTCGCGCCCGCGCTCACGCTCACCGACCGCGAGTACCAGAAGCTGCGCGACATCGGCATCGCCGTCATCCGCGAGGTCGGCGTCGACACGGGCGGCTGCAACATCCAGTTCGCCGTCGACCCGGACACGGGCCGCGTCATCGTCATCGAGATGAACCCGCGGGTCTCGCGGTCGTCCGCGCTCGCGTCCAAGGCGACCGGGTTCCCCATCGCGAAGATCGCGGCGAAGCTCGCCGTCGGCTACACGCTCGACGAGATCCCCAACGACATCACGCAGGTCACGCCGGCCTCGTTCGAGCCGACGCTCGACTACGTGGTCGTCAAGGTGCCGCGGTTCGCGTTCGAGAAGTTCCCGGCCGCGGACCCCACGCTCACGACGACCATGAAGTCGGTCGGCGAGGCGATGGCGCTCGGGCGCAACTTCACCGAGGCGCTCGGCAAGGCGCTGCGCTCGATCGACAAGGGCGGCTCGGTCTTCCACTGGGACGGCGAGCCCGTCTCCGGCGCGGAGCTCGACGAGCTGCTCGTGCGCATCGCGCGCCCCACGGAGAACCGGATCATCGGCGTCCAGCAGGCGCTGCGCGCCGGGGCGAGCGTGGAGCAGGTGTTCGAGGCCACGAAGATCGACCCGTGGTACCTCGACCAGATCCAGCTGGTCAACGAGGTCGCGGCGGCCGTCGCCGACGCGCCCGCGCTCACGGAGGACGTGCTGCGCGAGGCGAAGAAGCACGGCCTGTCCGACGCGCAGGTCGCGCGCCTGCGCGGCATGGGCCCGGCGGGCGAGGCGACCGTGCGCGAGGTCCGCTACGCGCTCGGCGTCCGGCCCGTCTACAAGACGGTCGACACGTGCGCGGCCGAGTTCGCCGCCCGCACGCCGTACCACTACTCGTCGTACGACCTGGAGACCGAGGTCGCCCCGCGCGAGCGCGAGGCCGTGATCATCCTCGGCTCGGGCCCGAACCGCATCGGCCAGGGCATCGAGTTCGACTACTCGTGCGTGCACGCGGCCCTCACGCTGCGCGAGCGCTACGAGACGGTCATGGTCAACTGCAACCCGGAGACGGTCTCGACCGACTACGACACGTCCGACCGCCTCTACTTCGAGCCGCTGACGTTCGAGGACGTGCTCGAGGTCTACCAGGCGGAGCTCGCCGCGGGACCGGTCAAGGGCATCATCGTCCAGCTCGGCGGCCAGACCCCGCTCGCGCTCGCGCAGCGCCTCGCCGACGCGGGCCTGCCGATCCTCGGCACGAGCCCCGAGGCGATCGACGCCGCCGAGGACCGCGGCGAGTTCGGACGCGTGCTCGTCGAGGCGGGCCTGCCCGCCCCGGCGTTCGGCACGGCGCGCTCGCTGGACGAGGCGAAGGACGTCGCGGCCGGCATCGGGTACCCGGTGCTCGTGCGCCCGTCCTACGTGCTCGGCGGGCGCGGCATGGAGATCGTGTACTCGGCCGAGCAGCTCACGGGCTACGTCGAGCGCGCCCTCGTGGCGGCCGCGGCGGAGGACCGCACGGCCGGGACGCTGCCCGCGCCGCTGCTCATCGACCGGTTCCTGGACGACGCCATGGAGATCGACGTCGACGCGCTCTACGACGGCACCGAGCTCTTCCTCGGCGGCGTGATGGAGCACATCGAGGAGGCGGGCATCCACTCGGGCGACTCGGCGTGCGTCCTGCCGCCGGTGTCGCTGTCGGAGCAGGAGATCGAGCGCATCCGCCGCTCGACCGAGGCCATCGCGAAGGGCGTCGGCGTGCGCGGCCTGCTCAACGTGCAGTACGCGCTCGTCTCCGACGTGCTCTACGTCCTGGAGGCCAACCCCCGCGCGTCGCGCACGGTGCCGTTCGTCTCGAAGGCGACGGGCACGTCGCTCGCGAAGGCCGCGGCGCGCGTCATGGCGGGCGAGTCGATCGCGGAGCTGCGCGCCGCGGGCGTGCTGCCCGCCGACGGCGACGGCGGCACGCTCCCGCTCGACGCGCCGATCGCGGTCAAGGAGGCGGTCCTGCCGTTCAAGCGCTTCCGCACCGCGGACGGCGTCGTGGTCGACACGGTGCTCGGCCCCGAGATGCGCTCGACGGGCGAGGTCATGGGCTTCGACCGCGACTTCCCGCACGCGTTCGCCAAGTCGCAGGCCGCCGCGTTCGGCGGGCTGCCGACGTCGGGCCGCGTGTTCGTCTCGGTCGCGGACCGCGACAAGCGCTCGATCGTCTTCCCGGTCAAGCGCCTCGCGGAGCTCGGGTTCGAGATCCTCGCGACGGACGGCACGTCGAGCGTGCTGCGCCGCAACGGCATCGCGTCGCGCGTGGTGCGCAAGTTCTCCGCGGGCCGCGGGGCGGACGGCGAGCCGACGATCGTCGACCTCATCACGGCCGGCGAGGTGGACATGGTCATCAACACGCCGTCCGGGCAGGGCGCGCGCGCCGACGGCTACGAGATCCGCGCGGCCACGACGGCGGCCGACAAGCCGATCGCGACGACGGTCGACCAGCTCGCCGCCGCGGTGCAGGGCATCGAGGCGGTCCTCGCGGGGCCGTTCGCGGTCGCGAGCCTCCAGGAGCACATGGCGGGCGAGGGCCTGACCGACGGCGTCGAGCTGCCCGCTCCCGCCGCGGAGCGGGTGGGCGCGTGAGCGCGGGCTTCGGCGCGCGCCTCGCGGCCGCGACGGCGGACCACGGGCCGCTGTGCGTGGGCATCGACCCGCACCCGGGCCTGCTCGCGGACTGGGGCCTGCCCGACGACGCCTCCGGGCTGCGAGAGTTCGGCCTGCGGGTCGTCGAGGCGGTCGGGGGCCGCGTGGCCGCGGTCAAGCCGCAGTCGGCGTTCTTCGAGCGCCACGGGTCGCGCGGCGTCGCGGCGCTCGAGGAGGTCCTCGCGGCGGCCCGCGCGGCGGGGACGCTGACGATCGTGGACGCCAAGCGCGGCGACATCGGCTCGACCATGGCCGCGTACGCCGACGCGTACCTGCGCGACGGCTCGCCGCTCGCGGCGGACGCGCTGACCGTGTCCCCGTACCTGGGGTTCGGGTCGCTGCAGCCGGCGGTCGACGCGGCGCTGGAGACGGGGCGCGGCCTGTTCGTGCTGTGCCTGACGTCGAACCCCGAGGGCGCCGAGGTGCAGCACGCGCGCCGGGGCGCCGGGGCGGGCGTGGAGTCCGTCGCGGCGCACGTCGCGCGCGAGGCGGCGCAGGTGAACGCCCCGGTCGTCGCCGCGGGCGACGCGCTCGGGCCGGTCGGGCTCGTGGTGGGCGCGACGATCGCGGACGCCGCGGCACGTACGGGGACCGACCTCGCGGCCGTGCGCGGGCCGCTCCTCGCGCCCGGCGTGGGCGCCCAGGGCGCGGGCGCGGCCGAGCTCGCCGCCGTGTTCGGCGACGCGCGGCGCCAGGTGCTCGCGTCGTCGTCGCGCGGGGTGCTGCGCGCCGGGCCGGACGCGGACGCGCTGCGGGCGGCTGCCCGCGCCGCCACGGACGAGGCGGCGCAGGCCCTGCGCGGCTGAGCTCCGCACCGCGCGGGACCGGGCCGGCACCCTCGTGGGTGCCGGCCCGGTCGCCGTCGTGCCCGGCGGTCCCGTGCCAGACTGCGCCCATGACCTCCCGCGACGAGACGACCGACCCCGCCCCGACCGCTGCCGGTACGCCTCCGGAGCTGCCCCCGCCGGGCACCGTGCCGGGCGCCCTGGACGTGCCGGGCACGTGGAACGCGCGCGACGTGGGTGGTCGGGCGGTACCGGCCGGTCACGACGCGCCGCTGCGGACGGGCGTGCTGCTGCGCACGGCGAGCCTGTCCCGGCTCACCCCCGCGGGCCAGGCCGCGCTCGTCGACCTGGACGTGCGGACGGTCGTCGACCTGCGCGGCGGGGACGAGCTCGCGCGCGACGGCGCGGACGCCGTCCCGGGCGGCGTGCGCGTGCTGCGCCGGGGCATGGACCCGACGCCGGGCCTGGTCGACGGGGGAGCGGGCGCGGGCGCCTCGGCGGACCCGGCGGCGCTCGTCGCGGGCCTGCTCGCGGCCGACGACCCGGCCGCGGTCGCGCGGCGCCTCATGCACGGCGTGTACGCGACGTTCGTCACGGACCCGGGCATCCGGGAGACGGTCGGCCGTGTCCTGGCGGACGTCGCCGCGGCCGACGGCGCGAGCGTCGTGCACTGCTCGGCGGGCAAGGACCGCACGGGCTGGGTCGTGGCGCTCGTGCAGTACGTCGCGGGGGTCCCCGAGGAGGAGCGCATGGCCGAGTACCTCGCGAGCGCGGCCGCGGCCGAGGGGCTCGCCGCGCTCGTGCCCCCGCTGCCGGGGCTGTCGCCCGAGGCGCTGGCGCCGGTCCTCACCGTCGAGCCCGCGTACCTGGAGGGCGCGTGGGAGCTCGCGGTGCGCGAGCACGGGAGCATCGACGACTACCTCGGGGCGTGCGGCGTGACGACGGCGGTGCGCGACGCGCTCGTGGCGCGCCTCGTGGCGTCCTGAGCCGCCCCCGATCCGCGTCCCGCCCTCGTTCCGCCGTCGTTCCCGGTCCGCTGCCGGGGCCGTGACGGAGAACGTCCCGGGTACGGCCGCGGACGACGCGCCATGCCCAGTCGTTGCCCGATCGCCCGAGGCTCGCTACTTTCGAGGGGTCGGCTCCGTGCGTCGGCGCAGGTCGCCCGGGTGATCCACCCGGTCGGGGCTCCACCTGCGGGCACGCCGGGACGACTGAGTGGGCCCATCCGCCTGACGAGGAGTAGGTGACTTGCGTGGCACTTCCACCCCTGACCCCAGAACAGCGCGCGGCGGCGCTCGAGAAGGCCGCGGAGGCACGACGCGTGCGCGCCGAGGTGAAGAACCGGCTCAAGTACTCCCAGGGCTCCCTGAAGGAGGTCATCGAGCGCGGCCAGACGGACGACATGATCGGCAAGCTCAAGGTCGTCTCGTTGCTGGAGTCCCTGCCCGGCGTGGGTAAGGTGAAGGCTCGGGCGATCATGGAGGAGATCGGGATCGCCGAGACACGTCGTGTCCGCGGCCTCGGCCCCCACCAGTCCGCGGCCCTCATCGAGAGGTTTGGCTGACATTTCCGCGCACCCGTCCGAGCCGACGCCGTCCGTCCCCGCCGGGGAGACCACGGAGCCGGCGTCGCCGCCCGTCGTCCCCGGCCCCGCCCGCCTGACCGTCCTGGCCGGCCCGACCGCCGTCGGGAAGGGCACGGTGTCGGCCGACATCCGGGCCCGTTACCCGGAGGTGTGGTTGTCCGTGTCGGCGACGACGCGCGACCCGCGGCCGGGCGAGGTGGACGGCGTGCACTACCTGTTCGTCGGCCCGGACGAGTTCGCGCGCATGGTCGCGGACCGTGAGCTGCTGGAGTGGGCCGTCGTGCACGGGCGCAACAGCTACGGCACGCCCCGGCGCGCGGTCGAGGAGAAGCTCGCCGCGGGCGTGCCGGCGCTCCTGGAGATCGACCTCCAGGGTGCGCGCCAGGTCCGGGCGTCGATGCCTGAGGCCCGGTTCGTGTTCCTGGCGCCGCCGAGCTGGGACGAGCTCGTGCGTCGCCTGGTCGGCCGCGGCACGGAGGACGCGGAGGAGCGGGAACGCCGTCTGACGACGGCCCGGGTCGAGCTCGCGGCGGAGTCGGAGTTCGACCACGTCATCGTCAACGACGAGGTGCACCGCGCGACGGACGAGCTGGTGCGCGTCATGGGGCTCGAGCCCCGTCCCGTCCCGGCGGAGGGCTCGTCCCCGGCGTCGTCCCCCGTGCCGTCCGGGCACGGCGAGGGGCACAGCGAGTAGACTGTCCTGCGGTGCCCGTGCGCGGGCGTTCCCCCGTGGGCCCGAGGCCCGGTCGGCGGCCCGTCCTGCGACGTGGTGCCGCGGCCGCCCGGTCCCGGACGGGGGCGCCGTGCGCGCCGCCGCCATCGACCAGCTGCAGCGCCCGCTGCAGACCCTTGAACCCACGGAGCGAACTGTGTCCGGAACCGTCGCCGCCCCCGAGGGCATCACCGACCCGCCCATCGACGACCTGCTCGAGCACGTCGACTCGAAGTACGCGCTGGTCATCTACTCGGCCAAGCGCGCGCGCCAGATCAACGCGTACTACTCGCAGCTCAGCGAGGGCCTGCTGGAGAACGTCGGGCCGCTGCTCGAGACGCGCAACCAGGAGAAGCCGCTCTCGATCGCGATGCGCGAGATCAACGCGGGCCTGCTGACGATCGAGGCCGAGCCCGACGAGGCCCCCGAGGCCTGAGCCCGCACGCCGCGCACCTCCACCGGAGGGCGCGGCGTTCGTGCGTCCGCGCCCGGGTGCGCGGGCTCCCTGTCCCGCCGCGGTCGGCGGCGGGTCTGAGCCGGACCTCCAGGAGGAACGACATGCGGATCGTGCTCGGTGTGAGCGGCGGGGTCGCGGCGTACAAGGCCGTG
The DNA here is from genome assembly GCF_004519295.1 of Cellulosimicrobium funkei. Taxonomy (GTDB): domain Bacteria; phylum Actinomycetota; class Actinomycetes; order Actinomycetales; family Cellulomonadaceae; genus Cellulosimicrobium; species Cellulosimicrobium funkei. The sequence continues at coordinate 422,907 of NZ_SOZH01000003.1, read as the reverse complement.
CTGCTGCTGCGGCTGCTGCGGGAGCAGGGTCATCGGGTGCGGGTGGTGCCGACGGCGTCCGCCCTGCGTTTCGTGGGCGCGCCCACGTGGGAGGCGCTGTCGGGCGAGCCGGCCACGGACCAGGTGTTCGAGGACGTCGAGCACGTGCCGCACGTCGCCCTGGGGCAGGGCGCCGACCTCGTGGTCGTGGCGCCCGCCACGGCGGACCTGCTGGCGCGCGCGGCGGCCGGGCGCGCGGACGACCTGCTGACCTCGACGCTGCTCACCGCGCGCTGCCCGGTGGTCATGGCGCCCGCGATGCACACGGAGATGTGGGAGCACCCGGCGACGGTCGCGAACGTGGCGACGCTGCGGGCGCGGGGCGTGCACGTGATCGAGCCGGCGTCCGGCCGCCTCACGGGGGCGGACACCGGGCCGGGGCGCCTGCCCGAGCCGGACGAGATCGCGCGCGTCGCGCTCGCCGTCGTGGAGGACGCGTCCCGCGCGACCGCCGCCGCCGCCGACGCGGGCGCGGAGCCCGGCCACGGGCCGCGCAGCGGGCCCGCGCAGGATCTCGCGGGCCGGCGCGTCGTGGTGTCGGCGGGCGGGACGCGCGAGCCCATCGACCCGGTGCGGTTCATCGGCAACCGGTCGAGCGGGCGCCAGGGCGTCGAGCTCGCGCGGGCCGCGGCGGCGCGCGGCGCGCACGTCACGCTCGTGGCCGCGAACCTGTCCCCCGACGTGGCCGCGCTCGTGCGCGCGCCCGGGGGCGTGCCCGACGCCGTGGTGGAGGTCGAGACGACGGCGCAGCTGCGCGACGCGGTGCGGTCGGCGGCGGCCGGGGCGGACGTCGTGGTCATGGCGGCGGCCGTCGCGGACTTCCGCCCGGCCCACGCGCCCGACGCGAAGATCAAGAAGGTGCCGGGCCAGGGGCCCGAGCCGATCGCGCTCGTGGAGAACCCGGACGTGCTCGCCGAGCTCGCCCGCGACCGGCTGCGCCCGGGCCAGGTGGTGGTCGGCTTCGCGGCGGAGACCGGTGACGCGCACGGGTCCGTGCTCGACCACGGCCGGGCCAAGGCGCGGCGCAAGGGCGCGGACCTGCTCGTGGTCAACGCCGTGGGCGAGGGGCGCGGGTTCGCGGTCGACGCGAACGACGTGACCGTGGTCGACGGCGCGGGGGACGTCGTCGCGACGGCGAGCGGGTTGAAGGGCGAGGTCGCGGACGCGGTGTGGGACGTCGTCGTGCCGCGCGTGGCGCCGTCGGACGAGCGGGCCGGGGTGGGCGAGTGACCCGCGTCTCGTCTCGCCTGCCGGATACGCTCGCTCACCTTTCGGGACAGTAGGCTGTGCGCCATGGCTGAGCTGCGTCTGTTCACGTCCGAGTCCGTCACCGAGGGGCACCCGGACAAGGTCTGCGACCAGATCTCCGACGCGATCCTCGACGCGCTCCTCGCGCAGGACCCGACGTCCCGCGTGGCCGTGGAGACGATGGTCACCACGGGCCTGGTGCACGTCGCCGGCGAGGTGACGACCGACGCGTACGTCGAGATCCCGCAGATCGTGCGCGACGTCGTGCGCCGGATCGGGTACACGTCGTCGGTGATCGGCTTCGACGCGGACTCGTGCGGCATCTCGGTGTCGATCGGCCAGCAGTCGCCGGACATCGCGCAGGGCGTCGACAAGAGCCTCGAGGAGCGCGACGACCAGGGCGACCACGACCCCCTCGACGCGCAGGGCGCGGGCGACCAGGGCCTGATGTTCGGGTACGCGAGCGACGACACGCCGAGCCTCATGCCCCTGCCGGTGTGGCTCGCGCACCGTCTCGCGGAGCGCCTGGCGGCGGTGCGCCGGGACGGCACGGTGCCGGGCCTGCGCCCGGACGGCAAGACGCAGGTCACCGTCGGGTACGACGGCGACCGCGCGGTCAGCCTCGACACGGTGGTGCTCTCGACGCAGCACGACCCGGACGTCCGTCAGGACGAGCTGCACCGACAGGTCGCGGCGCAGGTCGTGGCCCCCGTGCTCGACGCCGCGGGCCTCGACCTCGACGTGCGCGCGACGCGCCTGTTCGTCAACCCCACCGGCACGTTCGTCGTGGGCGGCCCGCAGGGCGACGCGGGCCTGACGGGCCGCAAGATCATCGTCGACACGTACGGCGGCATGGCCCGCCACGGCGGAGGCGCGTTCTCCGGCAAGGACCCGTCGAAGGTGGACCGCTCGGCCGCGTACGCGACGCGCTGGGTCGCGAAGAACGTCGTCGCGGCGGGTCTGGCACGGCGCTGCGAGGTGCAGGTCGCGTACGCGATCGGCAAGGCGCACCCCGTCGGCCTGTACGTGGAGACGTTCGGCACGGAGAAGGTCCCGGTCGAGCGCATCACGGCCGCGATCCGGGAAGTGTTCGACCTGCGCCCGGCGGCGATCATCCGCGACCTGGACCTGCTGCGTCCCATCTACGCCCCGACGGCGGCCTACGGGCACTTCGGGCGCGAGCTCGAGCAGTTCACGTGGGAGCGCACGGACCGCGTCGCGGACCTGCAGTCCCAGGTGTGAGGAGCGTCGTCGCGGCGTCGACGGGTGCGCCGGTCGTGACGGCGGCGCGTGGTTCGATGGCGTCGTGAGCGAGCCGGAGGACACGTCGCGGGCGGTGCAGGACACCCTGCTCACCGTCGCGCCCGCTGCGCCCCGCCGGGGGCCCGCGCCGCCGGCGTCGCACCAGATCGCCGCGCACCTGCCGGTGGCGCGCCTCGCGCTCGACCTCGCGCCCCCGCACCTGGACCGCCCCTTCGACTACCTCGTGCCCGCCACGATGTCCGACGACGCGCGCCCGGGGGTGCGGGTCAAGGTGCGGTTCGCGGGCCGGGACGTCGACGGGTACGTGCTGGAGCGCGTCGACCGCTCGGACCACGACGGGCGCCTGCTGCCGCTGCGGCGCGTTGTGTCGGCCGAGCCCGTGCTGGCACCGGCCGTCGCCCGGCTCGCGCGGGCGGTCGCCGACCACTACGCCGGCACGCTCTCGGACGTGCTGCGCCTCGCCGTGCCGCCGCGGCACGCGCGCGCCGAGCAGTCCTTCGCGGCACGGACCGCCCCCGGCCCGGTGCCCGCGCCGGGAACGCCCCCGACCGGGGACGCCCCGGTCGCCACGAGCGAGGGCGCCGTCGCCGCCGAGGCGGCTCCTGCGGGTCCTCCCGTCGACGAGCCCGTCCTCGCGCCTGCCGAGCCCGTTCCCGCGTCGGCGCCCGCCGCTGCGGCGCGGGCGCCGCACCAGGAGTCCGTGTGGGCCCCGTACCGGGCCGGCGCCGCGTTCCTCGCGCACGTCGCGGGCGGCGGGGCGCCCCGCGCCGTGTGGACCGCGCTCCCCGGGCTCGCGCCCCCGGCACCCGAGGCGGCGTCCGAGGGTCGGCGCGGCGCGGGCCGCTCGCGCAAGGAGCCCGACGCGCTGCCCGTCACGCACTGGGCGGCGGCGGTCGCCGAGGCGGTGCGCGCGGCCCGGTCGGGCGGGCGGGGCGCGCTCGTCGTCGTGCCGGACGCGCGCGACGTCGACCAGGTCTGCGCGGCGCTCGCGGCCGCCGGGCTGCCCGCGTGGGACGCGGCGACCGGGGGCGAGGTGGTGCGGCTGACGGCCGACGAGGGGCCCGCGCCGCGCTACCGCGCGTTCCTCGCCGTCCTGCACGGTGACGCGCGCGTCGTCGTGGGGACCCGTGCGGCGGCGTTCGCACCCGTGGTCGACCTCGGGCTGGTGGTCTGCTGGAACGACGGCGAGGACACGCTCGCGGAGCCGCGCGCCCCGTACCCGCACGCGCGCGAGGTGCTCGCGCTGCGCAGCGACCAGGAGGGCGCGGCGTTCCTGCTGGGGTCGCACGGGCGCACGGTCGCGGCGCACGCGCTCGTCGTACGGGGCTGGGCGCACGAGCTCGCGGCGCCGCGCGACGTCGTGCGGGCCCGGGCGCCGCGCGTGCGGGCGCTGACCTCGGTCGAGCTGGCGGCGGAGGGACCGGGCGCCGCGGCGCGCATCCCGACGGCCGCGTGGCGCACGGCGCGTGCGGCGCTGGAGCAGGGGCCGGTGCTGGTGCAGGTGCCGCGGTCGGGGTACGTGCCGGTCGTGGCGTGCGGCCGGTGCCGCACGCCCGCGCGCTGCACGGTGTGCCACGGGCCGCTCGCGCTGTCCGGCCCGCAGGCGACGCCCCAGTGCGCGTGGTGCGGGGCGCTCGCGGGCGGGTGGTCGTGCGCGGAGTGCCACTGGACGGGGCTGCGGTCGGTGCGCGTGGGGTCCCAGCGCACCGCGGAGGAGCTGGGGCGCGCGTTCGCGGGGGTCCCGGTGCAGGTGTCGGGTGCCGCGGCGGCGGGCGGGGTGCTGGGGGCGGTGTCCGCGCGGCCTGCGCTCGTGGTCGCGACGCCGGGTGCCGAGCCGGTCGCCGAGGGCGGGTACGCGGCGGCGCTGCTGCTGGACGCGGCGGTGAGCACGGCGCACGTCGGGCTCGACGTCGCGCAGGACGCGCTCGCGCGCTGGCTCGCCGCGGCGGCGCTCGTGCGGCCCGCGACGGCGGGCGGGCAGGTGCTGCTCGTGGGCGACGCCGCGCCCGCGCCGACGAACGCGCTCGTGCGCTGGGACCCGGCGCTCCTCGCGGACCGCGAGCTGGACGAGCGGGTCGAGCTGTCGCTGCCGCCGGCGGTCCGGGTGGCGGCGGTGACGGGCGACCGTCCCGCGGTCGCGGCGGTGCTGGGCCGGGTGGCGCTCGCGGGCCCGGAGACGGTGCTGGGTCCGGTGGAGGTGGCGGCGTCGCCCCGCGGGCGGGGTGCTGACGGGGCGGACGGCGCGGCGCCCGGGCTGGTCGACGCCCCGCCCGTACGAGCGGTGGTGCGGGTCCCGGTGCGCGACGGTCGCCGGCTGGCGCGCGAGCTCGGCGCGTCCGTCGCGGTCCGGTCCGCGCGGCGCGAGCCGGGTAGCGTGCGGGTGGAGCTCGACCCGAAGGAGATCCTGTGACGCACCGCCCTGTGACGCACCGCCCCGTGCCCGACGCCCCGACCGTCGCCTCCGTCACCGGGGCGTCCGCCGACGAGACCCCCGACCGGGGCCCGGCACCCGCCGCCCGCGAGATCGACGCCGTGCTGTACGACTTCGGCAACGTCCTGGTGGGCTGGGACCCGTACGGCGCGTACGACGGCGTCGACCGGCGGGACGTGGACGCGTTCTTCGCCGACGTGGACTTCCGCGTGCTCAACCACGAGCGGGACGCGGGTGCGACGTGGCAGGACGCGCGCGACCGCGTGGCGGCGAGCCACCCGCACCACGTCGCGCTGCTGGACCGGTACGTCGAGCGGTTCCCCGCGACGCTCACCGGCCCGGTCGAGGGCTCCGAGGAGCTCGTGCGCGAGCTGCGGGACCTGGGCCTGCGGCTGTACGGGCTGACGAACTGGTCCGCGGAGCTCTTCGGGCACGCCGCTCCGGCCGCTCCGGCCACGGCCCTCATGGAGGACGTGCTGGTCTCCGGGCGCGAGGGCCTGGCCAAGCCCGACCCGGCGATCTTCGCGCTCGCGGTCGAGCGGTTCGGTCTCGACCCGGCCCGGACGCTGTTCACCGACGACAGCGCGGCCAACGTCGACGCCGCGGCGCGCCTCGGGCTGCGCACCCACCTGTTCGTGGGCACGGCGGGCCTGCGCGCGGCGCTGCGCGACCTGGGCGTGCCGGTCGGCCCCGAGGGCGCTGGGTCGTGATGGGCGCTGGGTCGTGATGGGCGCCGGGTCGTGATGGGCGCCGCGTCGTGACGGGTGCCGGGGTGCCGCGCGCGCTCACGGCCCGTGAGCGCGACGTGCTCGTCTGGATGCTCGGCCACGGGTGCCGCGGCGAGGCGGTCGCGCCGGACCGGGACGCGGCCGACCGTGGGCGCTGGTTCGCCCAGGTCGACGCGGTGCGCGTGCACGGCACGTGCGCGTGCGGGGCCTGCCCGACGATCGACCTGGGGGACGACGACGGTCCCGTCCCCGCGCAGGGCCCGCGCGTCGTGCTGGAGGCGGGCACGGACCGCTTCCTCCTGCTGCTGTTCGTCGACGACGACCGGCTGAGCTGCCTCGAGCTCGCTCCCGTGGACGACGAGGCGTTCCCCGCCTTCCCGCCGCTCGCCACGCTGGCGACCTGACCTCCGGGCCCGTACCGGGCGCCTGCGCATACCGGGCGCCCGACCCGTGCACGGGGCCGCTCCCGGGTCTGCCGCCCTGCCCGGCCACCTAGAATCGGGCCCATGCGCCTGCTGTTCGCGGGGACCCCGGATACCGCGGTCCCGTCCCTCGACGCCCTCCTCGACTCCCGCCACGAGGTGGTCGCCGTGCTCACGCGCGCCGACGCGCCGTCGGGCCGCGGACGGCGCCTGACCCCCAGCCCCGTCCGCGTGCGTGCCGAGGAGGCCGGGATCCCGGTCCTCACGGACCGGCCCCGCGGCGAGGAGTTCCTCGCGCGCCTCGCCGCGCTCGACGTCGACGCGGCACCCGTCGTCGCGTACGGGGAGATCCTGCGCCCCGACGTGCTCGCCGTGCCGCGGCACGGGTGGGTCAACCTGCACTTCTCCGTCCTGCCCGCCTGGCGCGGCGCGGCGCCCGTGCAGCGCGCGATCATCGCGGGCGACGAGGTGACCGGGGCGACGACGTTCCTCATCGAGGAAGGGCTGGACTCGGGGCCCACGCTCGGCACCACGACGGAGACGATCCGGCCCCGGGACACCGCGGGCGACCTCCTCGGCCGTCTCGCCGTCTCCGGTGCGGGCCTCCTCGTCGCCACCCTCGACGCCCTCGAGGACGGCACCCTGCGCCCGCAGCCCCAGCCCGCCGACGGCGTCTCGCACGCCGCCAAGCTCACGACCGCGGACGCCGAGGTCCGCTGGGACCACCCGGCGCTCGCGGTCGACCGCCTGGTGCGCGGCTGCACCCCGGCACCCGGGGCGTGGACGACCCTGCCCGGCGCCGACGGATCGCCCGCGCGCCTGGGGCTCGGCCCCGTCACCCCGCGGCCCGACGTCGTCGACCTCGCCCCCGGGCGCGTGCGCGCCGGGAAGAAGGAGGTGCTCGTCGGGACCGCGACCCACGCCGTCCAGCTGGGGGAGGTGGCGCCCGTGGGCAAGAAGCACATGGCCGCCGCGGACTGGGCGCGCGGTGCCCGGCTCGACGACGCCACGGTCCTCGGTGCGGAGACCGCCCGATGAGCGCCGAGCGCCGCGACCGCGACGGTTCGAACGCACGTTCGAACGGAAACGGGCGACCGCAGCGCCGGGAGGGCGCCGCGTCGAACAAGCGTTCGATCGATGGCGGCCAGGGTGGGGGCGACAACTCGAACGCGCGTTCGAGTTCTGGAGCGGCGCCGGCCGGCGGGGGAGGCGCGCGCCGCGACGCCCGGGGGCGCCAGCGCGGCGCCGCCCGCTCCCGCGGGGAGGTGCACCGCGGCTCCGCGGCACCCTCCCAGCGTCGCAAGGGCACCGACCCCGCACGGGCCGTCGCGTACGACGTCCTGCGCCAGGTCGACGGCTCCGACGCCTACGCCAACCTCGTCCTGCCGCCCCTGCTGCGTGAGCGCGGCATCCGCGGGCGCGACGCGGGCTTCGCGACCGAGCTCGCCTACGGCACGCTGCGCCTGTGCGGCCGCTACGACGCGATCCTCGCGCACTGCCTCGACCGCCCCCTCGACCGCCTCGACCCGCCCGTGCTCGACGTCCTGCGCCTCGGCACCCACCAGCTCCTCGCCATGCGCGTCCCGCAGCACGCCGCCGTCTCCGAGACCGTCGGCCTCGCCCGCGAACGCACCGGCGCCGGCAGCGCCCAGCTCGTCAACGCCGTCCTGCGCCGCGTCGCCCGCACCCCCCTCGACGACTGGCTCACGACCCTCGCCGACGACGCCCCCGACCCCCTCGCGGCGCTCGCGGCCACCCAGAGCCACCCCGTGTGGATCGCCCGCGCCCTGCGCGACGCCCTCGCCGGCAACGGACGCCCCGTGGACGAGCTCGACGCCCTCCTCGCCGCCGACAACGACGCCCCCCGCGTCACGCTCGTCGCGCGCCCCGGCCTCGCCGACCCCCACGAGCTCGCCGACGGCGACGGCCGCGTCACCCCCGCTCGCTGGGCACCCACCGCGCTCACCCTCGACGGCGGCGACCCCGCCGCGTTCGGCGCCGTGCGCGACGGCCGCGCCGGCGTCCAGGACGAGGGCAGCCAGCTCGTCGCCCTCGCGCTCGCCGCCGCACCGCTCACCGGACCGCAGCCCGGCTCCACCGGCGACGACGCGCGCTGGCTCGACCTGTGCGCCGGTCCCGGCGGCAAGGCCGCGCTCCTCGCGGCGCTCGCGGCCGAGCGCGGGGCGCGCCTCGTCGCCAACGAGGTCCAGCCGCACCGCGCACGCCTCGTGGAGAAGGCGCTCGCCGCCGTCCCTGCGGACGCCGTGGAGGCCGTGCGCACGGGTGACGGGCGCGCCGTCGGGCAGGACGAGCCGGGCGCGTACGACCGCGTGCTCCTCGACGCCCCCTGCACGGGCCTCGGGGCCCTGCGCCGCCGGCCCGAGTCGCGGTGGCGCCGCACCCCGGCGGACCTCGCGACCCTCACCGGGCTCCAGCGCGAGCTCCTCGACTCCGCGCTCGACGCCGTCCGGCCCGGGGGAGTGGTCGGGTACGTCACGTGCTCGCCCCACCTCGCCGAGACCCAGGTCGTCGTCGCCGACGTGCTGCGCCGCCGCGACGACGTCGAGGTCCTCGACGCCCCGGACGTCGTGCGCGACGTCGTGCGTCCGGAGGTGCGCGACACCGTCGAGCTCGGGGACCGTCAGGACGTCCAGCTGTGGCCGCACATCCACGGCACCGACGCCATGCACCTCACGCTCCTGCGCCGCACGGTGTGAGCGCCGCGCCCCGCGTCGCGATGTCGTCATATCTCGACAACGCGGGGGTGTCAGAGTAACCTGACACCGTGTCGTGTCAGGGAATCCCGACACGGCCGCACGTCAGGGCACCCCACGGCAGGAGAGCGAGCATGGCCGACACCTGGACCACCCCCCGCAGCCCCCGCGACCTCGGCGCCTACCTCAGCCGCGTCCGCCGAACCCGCGGACTCACCCAGGCCCAGGTCGCCGACGAGCTCGGCATCACCCGCCAGTACCTCTCCGAGCTAGAGAACGGCGTCGAGAACCTCTGGGTCCAACGACTCTTCGAGCTCCTCGACACCCTCGACGTCGACCTGCGACTCCAGGAACGCCGATGACCACCCTCACCGCCTGGCTCTACGGCACCCCCGTCGCGACCCTCGCACCCACCGGCCTGCGCACCACCGACGGCACACCCCGCGTCACCCTCACCTGGACCACCGACGCCCTCGACCGCTGGGGGCACGACGCCCGTGTCCTGTCCCACCTGCTGCCCATCACCCCACCCGACGACCCCCCGCCCCACCCCGCGCGCGTCGCCGCCTGGCTCGACGGACTCCTCCCCGAGGGCCGCACCCGCGACGCCATGGCCATCGACGCCGGCATCGACCCCGACGACGCCCTCGCCTTCCTCGTCCACTACGGCCACGACACCGCCGGCGCCGTCCTCCTCGCACCCGAAGGACAACCCCTCCCCACCCCCGGCACCCCCGAACGCCTCGACGACGCCGCCGTCGCACGACTCCTGCGCGCCGCCGTCGCACGCAGCGGGGGAGAAGGCCGCACCGACCACCTCACCAGCTCCCTGCCCGGCATGGAACCCAAGATCACCCTCCTCCACGACGAGCACGGCTGGGCCCGACCCCACGGCTCCGCACCGACCACCCACATCCTCAAGGTCGCCCGCCCCGCCGACTCACCCACCGCCGACCTCGTCAACACGGAGGCCGCCGCCCTCGACCTCGCCCGCCGCGTCGGCCTCACCACCGTCCACGCCCACGTCACCGAGCTCGACGGCGAACGCGCCATCGTCGTCACCCGCTACGACCGCGTCCCCGACCCCACCGACCCCACCGGCACCGCACGCCTCCACCAGGAGGACGCCGCCCAGGCCCTCGGCATCAACACCCGCGACCCCGAACGCAAGTTCCAGCACGGCCGCCGCTTCCCCTCCCTCGCCGCCATCGCCCGCACCCTGCGCGACGACGGCACCCGCCCCGACCCCCTCCTCGCCCTCACCACCCTCAACCTCGCCCTCGGCAACACCGACGCCCACGCCAAGAACATCTCCGTCCTGCGCCACGCCGACGGCACCGTCCGCCTCGCCCCCGCCTACGACATCGCCATGCACCTCCACCACGACCACGCCTCCCGCGTCTTCGCCATGGACGTCGCCGGCGAACGCGACATGGACCGCCTCACCGCCGACCACCTCGTCACCGAGGGCACCACCTGGGGACTGCCCCGCCGACGCGCCCAGCGCGCCGTCGCCCAGACCCTCGACGGACTCCTCGCGGCGCTCGCGGACATCGACCGCGACGCCCACCCCGGCGTGAGCCGTCACGCCTGGCGCACGGTCGAGCGCCGTACCACCGACCTCCGCCGAACCCTGGTCGTCTAACGGTCTCCTTCTCACGCCGAGCAGGTGGTCGCGGCGGGTCCGCGCGCCCTCACCCACCAGGACCGCCTGCTCGCCCCGCCGGGTCGGGGCGCCCCAGGGTGCTCAGAGGGTGCGCTGGAGCAGGATCGTGTCGACCCAGCGGCCGTGCTTGAACCCGACGGCGGTGAGGCGGCCGGTCTCGACGAAGCCGAAACGGCGGTGCAGCGGGAGCGACCCGGCGGCCTCGGGGACGTCGGCCACGACGGAGACGACCTGGCGGACCCCCGCGGCGGCGACCGCCTCCAGGAGCGCGGCGAGCAGCGCGGTCCCCACCCCGCGCCCGGCGTGCGCCGGGTCGAGGTAGATCGTGTCCTCGGCGGTGTGCCGGTAGGCGGGCTTGGGGCGCCAGGCCGACGCGTACGCGTAGCCCGCGACGACGGCGCCGGTCGGGGAGCTCGGCCCGCCCGGGGCGTCGACCTCGGCGACGAGGAACGGCAGGCCGCGCGCGGTGACGTCGTCGAGCTTGCGGTGCCACGCCGGGACGTCCCAGACCTCCTCCTCGAACGTCACGCACGTGTCGCGCACGAACGGGGCGGCGATCTCCGCGACCCGCGGCAGGTCGTGCACCGTGGCCGGGCGCACCGTCACGACGGGTGCGGAGGCGTGCGGGTCCCCGGGGCGGTGCGGCGTGCCGCGGACGGAGGCAGGGGCCGGGCCGGGGGAGGGGGAGGAGAGGTCGCTCACGCGACGAGGGTACGAGCACCGGGCTCCGGCACGCGCCCCTAGGCTGGGGCCCATGGCAGCCCTCATCGCACCGAGCATCCTGTCCGCCGACTTCGCGAACCTCGAGCGCGACCTGAACGCGATCGCCACGGCGGACTACGCGCACGTCGACGTCATGGACAACCACTTCGTGCCGAACCTCACGCTCGGGCTGCCGGTGTTCGAGCGCCTGGCGCAGGTGTCGCCCGTCCCGATCGACGCCCACCTCATGATCGAGGACCCTGACCGCTGGGCGCCGGCCTACGCGGAGGCGGGCGCGGCGTCGGTCACGTTCCACGCCGAGGCCGCTGCTGCCCCTGTGCGGCTCGCTCGCGAGCTCCGCCGCCTGGGAGCCCGCGCAGGCGTCGCGCTGCGCCCTGCGACGCCGGTGGAGCCCTTCCTGGACCTGCTGACCGAGGTGGACATGATCCTCGTCATGACGGTCGAGCCGGGCTTCGGCGGGCAGTCCTTCATCGAGGGGACGCTGCCGAAGATCCGGCGGGCGCGCGAGGCCGTGAGCGAGTCGGGACTCGACGTGTGGATCCAGGTCGACGGGGGAGTGTCGCGGTCGACGATCGAGCGGGCCGCGGACGCGGGGGCGAACGTCTTCGTCGCCGGGTCGGCGGTCTACGGGGCGGAGAACGTGCCCGAGGAGATCCAGGCGCTGCGCGAGCTGGCGGAGGCATCGGCGCACGCCCACTGACGTCAGGACGAGAGGGGGCTCACTACGGGCCCCTTCTTCGTTCCCCATAAAATAGTGTGCCAAGCGTCTATCTCACTCCTGACAGACCGCGGAAAACTCACCACCAAGCACGGAGGAACGGGCTGGCGGTCGTCGGACGGCGAAGGGCGGCCGCTCGGGGTGAGGCGGTTCTCGCGAGCGCGGACCTCGACGGGAGCGGGCGAGAACGCGTCGGACCGTCGGTCGCGCCCGCGCGGCGCGCACCCGGAGTAACATCGGCGGTTGCAGAACGCAGTACGCACGAACGTGCTCCGGGGTCGGTGCAATTCCGAGCCGGCGGTGACAGTCCGCGACCCGCGCCCACGCGCGGTTGACCTGGTGGAACTCCAGGACCGACGGTGAAAGTCCGGATGGGAGGAAGCACGTGCGGCGTGGCCACGCCTCGGCGCGTGGTGCTCCGGCGACCCGCCGGTGCACCCGTCCGGGACGGTGACGGCCTCGCCGTGGTGAGCGACGCCGTCGAGCCCTCGTGGCTCGACCCGCCGCCCGCCCTCACCCCGGAGCGCCCGTGCCCGGGAGGAGGACGATGGGCGAGCACCCCCGCACCCTGACGGTCGACGACGCGATGACGCGCGCGCTCGAGCTGGCGGCCCGAGGGCCGGCGCACGGGCCGAACCCCCGCGTCGGTTGCGTCCTGCTGGGCCCTCCGCCCGGCGCGACCCTGCCCGACGGCGCCGCGCCCGGTTCGATCGACCCGCACCCGCGGCCCGTGCTCGCCGAGGGGTGGCACCGTGGCGCGGGCACGCCGCACGCCGAGGCGGCGGCCCTCGCGGACGCCCGGGCGCGCGGCGTCGACGTCGCCGGCGCGACGGCGGTCGTGACGCTCGAGCCGTGCGCCCACACCGGTCGCACCGGCCCGTGCGCCGACGCCCTCGTCGCCGCGGGCGTGGCGGAGGTCGTGCTCGGCGTCGACGATCCGAACCCCGTCGCCACGGGCGGCGCGCACCGGCTGCGGGCCGCGGGGGTCCGCGTCGTGCGCGGCCTGCGCGCCGCCGAGGGCGAGGAGCTCCTGCGGGTGTGGCTCGCGGCCGTCCGGCGCGGCACGCCGTACGTGACGCTCAAGACGGCCACGACGCTCGACGGCTACGTCGCCGCCGCGGACGGGACGAGCCGGTGGATCACCGGGCCCGCGGCGCGCGAGCACGCGCACCGCGTGCGGGCGGAGGTGGACGCGATCGTCGTCGGCACGGGCACGCTCCTGGCCGACGACCCCGAGCTCACCGCGCGGGTGCGCGGCCACGGCCCTTCCCACGTCGCCGCGCACGAGGCCGCGAGCGCCGTGCGTCTGGCGGAGCACCAGCCGTTGCGCGTGGTCGTGGGTTTGCGGGGTGTCCCGCCGGCGGCGCGGGTCCGCGGGGAGGGTGGCGAGCTGGTGCACGTGCTGACGCGGGACGTCGGTGAGGTGCTGGAGCGGCTCGCGGAGCGCGAGGTGCGGCACGTGCTGGTGGAGGGCGGTCCGACGCTGGCGACGGCGTTCCTGGCCGCGGGCGCGGTGGACGAGCTGCACGCGTACGTGGCCCCGGTGCTGCTGGGGAGCGGACGACGCGCGGTGGACGGGTTCGGTGTGGCGACGATCGCCGACGCGCACCGGTTTCGCACGGTGGAGGTGAGGCGTGTCGGGGACGACGCGCTGGTGGTGTCCAGGAAGAGCACGGAAGGGCGGGTGGGTTGATGTTCACGGGGATCGTGGAGGAGATCGGCAGGGTCCGGGGGATCGCGTTCCCGGGCGGCGCGGGGGAGGACGCGGTGCTCACGGTCGAGGGGCCGCTCGCGGCGTCGGACGCGGCGCTCGGTGACTCGATCGCGGTGAACGGGGTGTGCCTGACGGTCACGAGCCTCGGGGGCGACGGGTCGTTCACGGCGGACGTGATGCCGGAGTCGCTGCGTCGGACTGCGCTGGGTGACCTCGTGGCGGGGTCGCCGGTGAACCTGGAGCGGGCCGTCCGGGCGGACGCGCGGCTGGGCGGTCATGTCGTGCAGGGCCACGTGGACGGCGTCGGCACGCTCGTGAGCCGCGCGCCGGGGGAGCGGTGGAACGACCTGGTGCTCTCCGCGCCTGGGGGTCTGACGCGCTACGTGGCGGAGAAGGGCTCGATCGCGGTGAGCGGGGTGTCGTTGACGGTGACGCACGTGGACGACGAGACGTTCGGCGTCTCGCTGATCCCGACGACGCTCGAGGCGACGATCCTCGGGCGACTGATGCCGGGCGACCGGGTGAACCTCGAGGTGGACGTGCTCGCGAAGTACGTCGAACGCCTGCTGGTGTCCGGCGTGGTCCCCGGGAGCGCGTCGTGACGGGCGCGGGGTCCGCGAGCGCCGCGGTGCCGGAGGGGTCGGGGGGCGTGCGGCTGGGGTCGGTGGAGGAGGCGTTGGCGGCGATCCGGGCGGGGCGTCCGGTGCTGGTGGCGGACTCGCCGGACCGGGAGAACGAGGCGGACGTGGTGTTCGCGGCGCAGGGGGTGTCGGCGGAGTGGGTGGCGTGGACGATCCGGCACTCGTCGGGGTACCTGTGCGCGCCGATGCCGGCGGCGCGGGCGGACGCGTTGGAGCTGCCGTTGATGGTGCCGCACAGCCAGGATCCGCGGCGGACGGCGTACACGGTGACGGTGGACGCGGCGACGGGGGTGTCGACGGGGATCTCGGCGGAGGACCGGGCGCGGACGTTGCGGGTGCTGGCGGACCCGGGGTCGGGTCCGGTGGACCTGATCCGGCCGGGTCATGTGCTGCCGTTGCGGGCGGTGCCGGGGGGTGTGCTGCATCGTGCGGGGCACACGGAGGCCGCGGTGGACCTGGTGCGTCTGGCGGGGAGGGGTGAGGTCGGCGGTATCGCGGAGCTGGTGCACGACGACGGGACGATGATGCGTCTGGGGGACGCGGCGGCGTTGGCGGAGCATGACGGGTTGGTGCTGATCACGATCGCGGACCTGGTGGCGTGGCGGCGGGTGCACGACCCGGCGCCTGCGGTGGCCACGGAGGTGCCGGGTCGGGAGGCGGTGGCGCGGCGGGTGCACCGCACGTCGTCGGCGGAGCTCCCGACGGCGCACGGCCGGTTCCGGGTGGTGGGGTACCGGGACCTGCGTACGGGGGCGGAGCACGTGGCGCTGGTCCCTGCGGTCCCCCCTGCTGGTGCCTCGGGCCGGGGTGAGGCCGGTGCGGAGGCCGCGAGCGCCGTCGGGACGGAGGTGGTGCCGGTGGTGCGGGTGCACTCGGAGTGCTTGACGGGGGACGCGTTCGGGTCGTTGCGGTGCGACTGCGGTCCGCAGCTGGGGGCGGCGTTGGGGCGGGTCGCGGCGGAGGGGGGTGCGGTGGTGTACCTGCGGGGGCACGAGGGTCGCGGCATCGGGCTGCTGGCGAAGATCGGGGCGTACGAGCTGCAGGACGCTGGTCTGGACACGGTGCAGGCGAACCTGGAGCTGGGGTGGCCGGTGGACCGTCGGGAGTACGGGGCGGCGGCGGCGATCCTGGCGGACCTCGGGTTGTCGCGGGTGCGGTTGCTGACGAACAACCCGGCGAAGGTGACGGGTCTGGTGGCGTCGGGCATCGACGTGGTGGGGGCGGAGCGGATCGAGGTGGGTCACGGTGAGCACAACCGGGCGTACCTGGTGACGAAGAAGGTGGCGATGGGTCATCTGCTGGACACGGTGGCGGTCCCGGACGGGGCTGTCCTGGTGGAGCCGGGCGACGAGCCGGGTACGGAGACGAAGGAGGACGAGGGATGAGCGGGGCAGGTGCGCCGACGGTGAGCGTGGACGGGTCGGGGCTGCGGGTGACGGTGGTCGCGGCGAGCTGGCACACGGAGGTGATGGACGGGTTGCTGGCGGGCGCGCGGCGGGCGTTGGCGGCGGCGAACGTGTCGCACGTGAGCGTGGTGCGGGTGCCGGGGTCGTTCGAGCTGCCGGTGGCGGCGGCACGCGCGGTGGAGCACGGCGCGGACGCGGTGGTGGCGCTGGGCGTGGTGATCCGTGGGGGGACGCCGCACTTCGAGTACGTGTGCCAGGCGGCGACGTCGGGTCTGACGGACGTGAGCGTGCGCACGGGGGTGCCGGTGGGGTTCGGTGTGCTGACGTGCGACGACGAGCAGCAGGCCCTGGACCGGGCGGGCCTGGAGGGGTCGCGGGAGGACAAGGGTGCGGAGGCCGCGGAGGCGGCGGTCGCGACGGTCGTGGCGCTGCGCGACCTGTGACGGGGGCGGTCGGGGCGTGCCCGCTGGGCGGACACGCCCCGGCCGGGTCCGGGTGGCGGATACCCTGGAGCCCGTGAAGACGTTCGAGTCCCTGTTCGCGGAGCTGTCCGAGAAGGCCACGACGCGACCTGCCGGTTCCGGCACGGTCGCGGAGCTGGACGCCGGCGTGCACGCGATCGGGAAGAAGGTGGTCGAGGAGGCCGCCGAGGTGTGGATGGCCGCCGAGTACGAGGGCGACGTGAAGACGGCGGAGGAGATCTCCCAGCTCCTCTACCACCTGCAGGTCCTCATGCTGGCGAAGGGTCTGAGCCTGCAGGACGTGTACGAGCATCTGTGAGCGGCCGCGCCGGTGAGCGTCCCCGCTCCCGGCCGCGAGCGCCGCTCGCCCCTCGCTCGTCCCTGCTGTTCCCCTCTTCCTGCCCGATCCCCTGAACGAAGGTCCTGTCATGCTGCGTATCGCCGTCCCCAACAAGGGGTCCCTGTCCGAGCCCGCCGTCGAGATGCTGCGCGAGGCGGGGTACCGCCAGCGCCGTGACCCGCGCGAGCTGGTGCTGGCGGACCCGGACAACGACGCCGAGTTCTTCTTCCTGCGCCCGCGCGACATCGCGGTGTACGTGGGGTCGGGCACAGTCGACGTCGGGGTCACGGGTCGGGACCTGCTGCTGGACTCGGGCGCGGACGCGGTGGAGCACATGCAGCTCGGGTTCGGGGGGTCGACGTTCCGGTACGCGGCGCCGGCGGGGACGATCACGTCGTTGGAGCAGGTGCAGGGGCTGCGGGTCGCGACGTCGTACGAGGTCCTCGTGGAGGGGCACCTGCGGGCGCACGGGGTGGACGCGACGGTGGTGCACCTGGACGGTGCGGTCGAGTCGGCGGTGCAGCTCGGGGTGGCGGACGTCGTCGCGGACGTGGTCTCGACGGGCACGACGCTGCGGGGCGCCGGCCTGGAGGTGTTCGGCGACCCGATCCTGGTGTCGGAGGCGGTGCTGATCCGGCCGCGCAAGGTTGCGGAGGCGGACGTCCCGGCGGGGGTGGAGGTGCTGTCCCGTCGTCTGCAGGGGGTGCTGACGGCGCACGAGTACGTCCTCATGGACTACGACGTGCCGGTGTCGCTCGTGGACCGTGCGGTCGCGATCACGCCGGGCCTGGAGTCGCCCACGGTGTCTCCGCTGCACGACCGGGACTGGGCGGCGGTGCGGGCGATGGTGCGCCGCGACCGCACGAACCAGGTCATGGACGCCCTGTACGACGTGGGTGCGCGCGCGATCCTCGTGACCCGGATCCACGCCTCGCGCCTCTGACCTCGTGCCGCCGGTGGGTGGTCGGCGGGTGTGAGACGGTGGCGCCATGAGCACCGACCCGTTCCCCGACCCCGGCCTGCCGGGCGACCGCGACGACGACCCGTACCGCACGTTCCGGCCCCGGTTCGGCCTGGTGTCGGCCTGGGCGACGGGCGTGGTCGTCGTCGGCGGGTGCGTCGTGGTGGGGCTGTCCGCGACGGGGCCGCTCGGCACGTCGTGGGTGAACCGGCTGTCCATCGCGGCGTTCGCGCTGTTCGCGGCGTGGCTGCTGTGGCGCCTGGGCGGCGTGCACGCCGTCCCGACGCGCGAGGGCCTGCGGGTGCGCAACGTCATCTACACGCGCCGCCTCGCCTGGCCCCAGATCGTGTCGGTCCGCTTCGGCTCCGGCGACGCATGGGTTCGCCTCGACCTCGCGGATGGGTCCACCCTCGCCGTCATGGGCATCCAACGGGCCGACGGCGCCCGGGGCGAGGCGGAGGCGCGTCGCCTCGCCGCCCTGGTGAAGGCGCACGGCGAGGCCCACGAGTAAGCACCGCAGGCGCGCGGCTACCGTTCCCGCGCCACGGTCACCCCGCACCGACGACGACGGCCCCCGGATCGAGGAGATCCGGGGGCCGTCGTCGTGCGCCGGCGGGGCTGCCGTCGGCGGAGCGGTCAGAACGCGGCGCGGTGGCGCGGCTTGCGCTCGCCCCGGTCGTCGGCACGGTCGAACCGGTCACGACGCTCGTCACGACGACCCGACGGGCCGTGCCCGGCACGCGGGCCCCGTGACGCGGGCGCGCCCTCGTCGAGACGGATGCGCAGCGCCTTGCCCGCGACCCGCGCCCGCGAGATGCGGTCCATCGTGTCCGCGTCGAGCGGCGCGGTGATGTCCACGAGCGAGAACGACGGGAAGATGTCGATCTTGCCGACGTCCGACCCGGCCAGACCCGCCTCGTTCGTCAGCGCGCCCACGATCCCGCCCGGCATCACGCCGTCCTTGTGCCCCACCGACAGGCGGTAGCGCGTCCCGACGGCGTCGCGGCGGATACCGCGCGTCCCGTCACCCTCGCGCCGGCCCGACGCACGGTCGCCGCGCGACGGACGCTCGCCCGCGCGCTCCGTACGACGCGCCTTCGACTGCTCGCGCGCCGCGGCCCGCTCCGCCTCGAACCGCTCCTGCTCCTCACGGGCACGCGGACCGTCGTCACCGACCGCGAGCGCCGCCATGGCCGCGGCGAGGTCGACCGGGTCGACGTCGTGCTCGGCGAGGAAGGTGCGCACCATGTCGGCGTACATCGACAGGCGGCCCGCCTCCTGGCGGGCGGGGACCTGCCCGAGCAGGGCCCGCACCTTGTGCGCGGACACGTCCGCGGGGGAGGGGATCTCGATCTCCTGCAGCGGGGTGCGGGTCGTGCGCTCGATCGCGCGCAGGCGCCCGCGCTCGTGCGGGGTGACGAAGCTCAGGGCCTCGCCGGTGCGGCCCGCGCGGCCGGTGCGGCCGATGCGGTGCACGTACGCCTCGGGCTCGCCCGGCAGGTCGAAGTTCACGACGAGACCGATGCGGTCCACGTCGAGGCCGCGCGCGGCGACGTCGGTCGCGACGAGGACGTCGAGCGCCCCGGAGCGCAGGCGCTCCACGATCCGCTCGCGCTCCTTCTGCGCGACGTCGCCCGAGATGGTCGCGGCCGAGATGCCGCGCTCGACGAGCGCGGACCCGACCTCCTCCGCGGCGCCGCGCGTGCGGGTGAACACGATCGCGGCCTCGGCGTCGGACGTGGCGAGCACGCGCACGAGGGAGCCGGTCTTGTGGCGGAACGGCACGACGGCGTACGTCTGGCGCACGCTCGTCACCGTGGAGGACTGGCGTGCGACGGCGATCTCGACCGGGTCGGTGAGGTGCTCGTTGGCGACGCGGCGGATCGGGGCGGGCATCGTCGCGGAGAACAGCGCGACCTGACGCTCGCGCGGCGCGCGGGAGAAGATTGTGTCGACGTCCTCCGCGAAGCCCATGCGCAGCATCTCGTCTGCCTCGTCGAGCACGAGGAAGCGCACGTCGTCGAGCACGAGGGTGCCGCGCTCGATGTGGTCGATGACGCGCCCGGGCGTGCCGACGACGACCTGCGCCCCGGCCGCGAGCGCCCGCTGCTGCGGCTGGTAGGGCGAGCCGCCGTACACGGCGACGACGTCGACCTTGGGCAGGTGGGTCGCGAACGACTCGACGGCGTCGGCGACCTGCATCGCGAGCTCGCGCGTCGGGGTGAGGACGACGGCCTGCACGCGCCGCAGCGTGGGGTCGATCGCGGCGAGCAGCGGGAGGCCGAACGCGGCGGTCTTGCCGGTGCCGGTCTGCGCGACGCCGGTGATGTCGCGGCCCGCGAGGAGCGCGGGAATGGCCTCGGCCTGGATCGCGGACGGGGTGACGAACCCGAGGTCGGCGACGGCGCGCTCGAGGGGCGCGGGCAGGCCGAGGTCGGAGAACACGGGGCCGGTGGGAGCGGTCTGCTCCGCGACGGCGGGGGAGGTGTCGGTGGAGTGGTCGAGGGCGTGCGAGGGCGCGACGACGTCAGCAGTCATGAAAGGGTGAGGACCGTTCGTTTCGGGGTGTGGAGTGGCGTGCGGTCACCGGGTCGGTTCTCGCAGGTCGCACTCCCGAACACACCAGGCCGGCCACCGCCACGATCGGGGAGATCAGGGGGGTCGGCCACTCTCACGGACACACGCGGGACGAGCGACGAACTCCAAAGGTCCACCCATCGTACCGGAGCGCGCGGGCGGGCCGCGGGGCCGGGCCCGGTGACGTCCCTCACCCGCACCCGCCCCGCCGGTGCCCGGCCCGCCTCGGACACCGGGCGAAGCGGGTGATTTCGGGCCCTGCGGGGCGCCGCGCCGCGAAATGAGGGCCCAGGTCACCGGGGCCGGTACGTAGGATGGTCGCGCGCGGCAGGTCGCCGCGACGGCGCGACGCGAGCACGGGGCGGTGGGTGTGACGGCAGGGCAGCAGGTCAGCTCGCGCGTCCTGACCGTCCCGAACGTCATCAGCCTCCTGCGGCTGCTCCTCGTGCCCGTGTTCGCGGTGCTCATCGTGCGCGGCGACGACGTGTGGGCCCTGGTCGTCCTCGCGGTGTCCGGGGCGTCGGACTGGCTCGACGGCGTGCTGGCGCGCCGCCTGGACCAGGTGAGCCGCGTCGGGCAGATGCTCGACCCCGCCGCCGACCGCCTCTTCATCCTCGTCACCCTCCTCGGGCTCGCGTGGCGCGACGTCGTGCCCGTGTGGCTCGTCGTCGCGATCGTCGCGCGCGACGTCCTGCTCGCGGGACTGCTGCCGCTGCTCGCCCGCCACGGCTACGGGCCGCTGCCCGTGAGCTTCGCGGGCAAGGCCGGCACGTTCGCCCTGCTGTACGCGTTCCCGCTGCTGCTCCTCGCGGAGATGCCCGGCTGGCTCGGCGACGTCGCCGCCGTCACCGGGTGGGCGTTCACGTGGTGGGGCGTGGGCCTGTACTGGCTCGCGGGCGCGCAGTACGTGCTGCAGACCCGGGCGCTCGTCCTGCGCGACCGCGCCGCCCGCACCGACCGGCCCGGGACCGCGACGGAGGAGACGCCGTGACCGACACGCGACCGGACCAGCCCGCCGCCGCGCGCCGCGCACCCGTGGATGCGTCCATGACCCTCCTCAACGAGGTCATGCACCGCCCCCTCGACCCCGGGTACGCCGCCGCGGCCGCGCGCCGCGCCGCCGGGCAGACCCCGCACCGGGGGCGCGCCGGCACCGTCGCGCTCGTCGCCCTCGCCGTCGTCCTCGGCATCGTCACCACCGCCGCCGCCGTGCAGCTGCGCGCCCCGCAGCCCGGCGTCATCGCCGCACGCGAGACCCTCGAGCAGGAGATCCTCGAACGCCAAGCCACCGCCGAGGAGCTCTCCGCGCGCGGCGCAGAGCTGTCCGGCGAGATCGAGCAGCTCCAGGGCGCGGCGCTGAGCGGTGCGAGCGCCGACGTGCTCGACAGCCTCCAGGAGGAGGGCGCGCTCACCGGGACGCAGCCCGTCGAGGGCCAGGGTGTCGTCGTCACCCTCGACGACACCGGCGGTGGCCTGTCCTCCGGGGCCACCGACGCGAGCTCGCTCGTGCACGACTCCGACCTGCAGCGCGTCGTCAACGCCCTGTGGGCCGGCGGCGCCGAGGCCGTCGCGATCAACGACCAGCGCCTGACCGGCCTGTCCGCGATCCGCAGCGCCGGCGACGCCGTGCTCGTCGACCTGCAGCCCCTCGTCGGCCCCTACCGCGTCGAGGCGATCGGCGACCCCGACGCGATGCGCACCTCGCTCCTGCGGTCCGGCACGTCCGACTTCCTCCAGCTCCTCGGCACCCAGTACGGCATCCGCTCCGGCGTCACGACGCAGAGCCGCCTCGACCTGCCCGGCCGGTCCGCGCCCACGCTGTTCTTCGCGCACGCCCCCGAGACGACCGTAGACTCCGACGCACCCGCCGAGGAGAGCGGCCCCGCGCCGGGCACGACCGACGGGTCCGGGACCCCATCCGCACCGCACGAGACAGGGCAGGAGATCGTCGAATGATCGCAGTCGTCGGACTGGTGGTGGGCATCGTCGCGGGCCTCGTCCTGCAACCCACCGTGCCCGTGTCGCTGCAGCCCTACCTCCCCATCGCCGTCGTCGCCGCCCTCGACGCCCTGTTCGGCGGCCTGCGCGCCCGGCTCGACGGCCTGTTCGACGACAAGGTCTTCCTCGTGTCGTTCCTGTCGAACGTCGTCGTCGCCGCCCTCATCGTGTTCCTCGGCGACCAGCTCGGGGTCGGCAGCCAGCTCTCGACCGCCGTCGTCGTCGTCCTCGGCATCCGCATCTTCTCCAACGCCGCCGCGATCCGGCGCCACATCTTCAAGGCGTGAGCATGAGCCGCGACCCCCGCGACCAGGCTCCGGGCGACCGGCCCGAGCACCCCACCACGCCCGCGGACGGTGCCGACGCCGCCGTCGGCACCCCCGCCGTCCCCGGCACCGAACCCGGGACCGACGACGACGCGCGCGACACGGAGCCCGTCCCGCCCCGCACCGACGCCTCCGACGAGGACGCCGCAACCCCCGCCGAGGGCGACCCGGGCCCGGGTGCGCCGTCCGGCGCGCCCCACGACGACCCGGACGACCCCGCAGCGGTCCCCGGCGACCCCACGACGCCGAGCGACGCACCGGCAGCCCGCGACCAGACCACGGTCACCACCGACCACCCCGAGGACGACGGCACCACCACGGCCCGCACGACCCCGACAGGTGCCGCACCGACCGACATGCCCGCGCCGAGCGACCCGGACACCAGCGCCCCGAGCACGACCGAGCCGAGCGACCCCACCGTCCCGGGCTGCGCCGCAGCAGCGGGGGAGCGCCCCGCACCCGACGACCGCACCGACCAGCCCGACGACCCGCGCACCGCCACCACCGCGCCGGACCGCCCGACGCCGGGCGCGACGACCACCCCGGCAGCCGCGGCGCCCGAGCAGGACGCCGAGACCTCGCCCACCGCCGAGCCGGACCCGGTCACCGGGGCGACGGCCGCCGTCGGGCGCCACGGCACCCCCACCCAGCCCGAGCCGCGCGGGCTGCGCGGCCTCGGCCGGGCGATGCGCCCGCGCGCGTCGCGCTCCCAGGTCATGGTCGGCGTCCTGTGCGCGCTGCTCGGCTTCGCGCTCGTCGTCCAGGTGAGCCAGACGCAGGAGGACCAGCTGTCCTCCCTGCGCCAGAGCGACCTCGTACGCCTGCTCGACGACGTCACCCAGCGCTCCGGCGAGCTCGAGGACCAGGTGTCCTCGCTCGAGGCCACGCGCGACGAGCTGCAGTCCGGCTCCGGCCGCGAGCGCGCCGCGCTCGAGCTCGCCGAGCAGCAGGCCGAGACGCTCGGCATCCTCTCGGGCCGGCTCCCCGCCGAGGGCCCGGGCGTCCAGATCGAGGTCGTCGAGGGTGCCGAGCCGCTCAAGGCGTTCGGCCTGTTCAACGTGCTGGAGGAGCTGCGCAACGCGGGCGCCGAGGCCATGGAGGTCAACGGCGTCCGCCTCGTCGCCAGCAGCTACTTCGAGGACACCTCCGACGGCGTGGTCGTCGACGGGCAGGTGATCTCGTCCCCGTACCGGTGGACCGCGATCGGCGACCCCTCGACGCTCGAGACCGCGCTCGAGATCCCCGGCGGCGCCATGGCCTCCCTGCGGGCCGACGGCGCGCGCACCACCGTCACCCAGCAGGACCAGGCCGAGGTCACCGCGACCGTCGAGCCCCGCGCACC
This sequence comes from Cellulosimicrobium funkei, assembly GCF_004519295.1. GTDB lineage: Bacteria > Actinomycetota > Actinomycetes > Actinomycetales > Cellulomonadaceae > Cellulosimicrobium > Cellulosimicrobium funkei. Next base: position 399,189 of record NZ_SOZH01000003.1, on the reverse strand, counting down.
CCGGTACGCGACCCCCGTCCCCGCCGACGAGTGACCCGGCTTCCCGCGGGCCCACGGGCCGGGGTAGGTTGGGACGACCGAGGGTCGCACGCACCGCGTGACCTGCAGGTGTAGTAGTTTTCGAGCACCAGTTTCCCGCACCCGGGGCTCGCCCCCCGGTGCGGTTTCCGAGCTCGAGCACGACGTGCGTGAGCCCCGAGGAGGCGTGATGAGTGTCCCAGGCGGTCCTGAGGTGCCGAACCGGGCGACCAGCGACACGACGGTCAGCTTCGGCCGGATCGAGGCCCCGATCGAGGAGGGCGTGCAGCCCGGGGGCCTGAGCCCCGAGGAGCACGCCGCCGTCGCCGCCCTGCCCCGCCACTCGGCCCTGCTCATCATGCAGCGCGGCCCCGGACAGGGCTCGCGCTTCCTCCTCGACGCCGAGCGCACCGTCGCCGGGCGCTCCGAGCACGCCGACATCTTCCTCGACGACGTCACCGTGTCCCGCAAGCACGCCGAGTTCGTGCGCGAGGGCGAGCACTTCGTCGTGCGCGACGTCGGGTCCCTCAACGGCACGTACGTGAACCGCAGCCGGATCGACGCCGTCGCGCTCGGCACGGGCGACGAGGTCCAGATCGGCAAGTACCGGCTCACGTTCCACGCCAGCCCGCACGCGGCGGCGGCGTCGGCGGGCGGCGCGGCCTCCCCGTCGTGAACATGTCGACGGGCGCCGCGCACGCCACGGCCCCGGAGCCCGCGGACGGGCCCGAACCGTGGCCCCAGGGAATATCGCGCCGCGCGACCATGCGCATCTCCGACGTGCTGCGCGCGCTGCGGGCCGAGTTCCCCCACGTCAGCCACTCCAAGCTGCGCTTCCTCGAGGAGCAGGGCCTCATCGAGCCGGTGCGGACCGCGTCGGGCTATCGCCAGTACAGCCCCGCCGACGTCGAGCGGCTCCGGTTCGTGCTCGTCGAGCAGCGTGACCGCTACCTGCCGCTGAAGGTCATCAAGGACCGCCTCGCCGCGCTCGACGCCGGGACCGACGCCGAGACGCTCGCCCCCCGCCTCGCGACCACCGACGGCGAGCCCGGGTCGGCCGCCGTCCGCCAGCGCTACACCGTCGACGCGCTCGTCTCGGCCGCCGGGGTCGAGCGCGAGCTCGTCGAGGGCCTCATCGAGGCCGGCGTGCTCCGCCAGGCACCGGGCGGGCAGCTCGACGCGCGCTCGCTCGACGTCGTCGTGCTCGCCGCCGGCCTCGCGGACTACGGCATCGAGCCCCGCCACCTCCGCTCCCTGCGCACCGCCGCCGACCGCCACGTGAGCCTCGTGCAGCAGGTCGTCTCGCCGTGGCGCGGGCAGCAGAGCCCGTCCGCGCGCGCCCACGCCGGCACCGTCGCGTCCGAGGTCGGCGAGCTGTGCGCGCAGCTGCACACCGTCTTCGTGCGCCAGGGCGTCGACGACCTCACCCGCTGACGCCCGCACCCGCCCCGCCGCACCTCCCGCGGCGCCCTCCGCGTGTCGCGCGCACGCCCGGTGCGCACCCCCTGCCGGATGCCGGGCGGAGTCGTACGGTGGTGGAGTGAGCGACGACGTCCCGATGGTCCCGGTGGAGGTGCTGGGGGTCCGTCAGCAGCAGCGCGACCAGGAGATCGTGGTGCTGCTGCTCGACGACGCGTCCGAGCTCGTAGTGCCGATCGTCATCGGCCCGCGGGAGGCGAGCGCGATCGCCATGGCGCAGGCAGGGCTGCCCACGCCGCGGCCCATGACGCACGACCTGCTGCGGGACCTGCTCGACGCGGTGGGCGTGCGGCTCGAGCGGGCGGAGATCGTCGCCCTCGACGGCGGCATCTTCTTCGCCGAGCTCGTGCTCAGCAACGGCGTGCGGCTCGACTCGCGCGCGTCGGACGCGATCGCCGTCGCGGTGCGCACCGGGAGCCCGGTGCTGTGCTCGGCGGAGGTCGTGGCGACGGCGGGCGTCGAGGTCGTCGACGTCGCGCAGCAGGAGGAGGTCGAGAAGTTCCGCGACTTCCTCGACCACGTCCAGCCCGAGGACTTCTCGGTGGACGAGTAGAGCGGTCCCGGTGCGTGGCGGCCCGACCCTCGGGTCGTGGTCGAGGCTTCGGGACACACCGGACAAGACAGACCTTCGACCTCGGGTCGAGGGTTCAGCGGTCGACGCGACGACGTGGCGGGCGCGACACGCCCGCACGCCCGGGGCGTCGGTCGTTGACGGCCCCGGACCGCGCCCATAGTTTGGTCGTGACATCACCCCAGGAGGCGACAGTGAACAGCAGCGGTGAGGCGAGCGTCGGTGTCGGCGCGGCAGTTCCGCAGGGCGCGCAGGGCCTCCTCTTCGGGGAGGACATCACCGAGCAGGACACCACGACCGGCTACCGCGGCCCGACGGCATGCCGCGCGGCAGGCATCACGTACCGCCAGCTCGACTACTGGGCCCGCACCGGCCTCGTCGAGCCCACCGTCCGCCCGGCGTCCGGGTCGGGCTCGCACCGCCTGTACAGCTTCCGCGACATCCTCGTGCTCAAGGTCGTCAAGCGCCTGCTCGACACCGGGGTGTCGCTCCAGCAGATCCGCACGGCCGTCGAGCACCTGCGCGAGCGCGGCGTGGACGACCTGGCGCAGATCACCCTCATGAGCGACGGCGCGAGCGTCTACGAGTGCACCTCGCCCGACGAGGTCGTGGACCTCGTCCAGGGCGGCCAGGGCGTGTTCGGGATCGCCGTCGGGCGCGTGTGGCGCGAGGTCGAGGGCACGCTCGCCGAGCTGCCGACCGAGTCCCTCGAGGACGAGGACGGCACCGCGACGAGCCCGCAGGACGAGCTCGCCCAGCGCCGTCAGGCCCGCACCGCGGGCTGACCCCTCGCCCGGCCGGACCATGGGCGGACCGACCGCGAGCGCCGTGGCACCCCCGCGAGGCGTGTGGACCTCGTCACAGCGGGTGCGGTGACCCGTCCGGCGACGCCGTGGGAGGATCGCCCGGTACGCGGTGCGTGGCGCCCTCCCCGGCCCGACGACGCCGCCACGCTCGACGGATGGAGTGCCGGTGTTCTCGAAGGTCCTGGTCGCCAACCGCGCGGAGATCGCCGTCAGGGCGTTCCGCGCCGCCTACGAGCTGGGGGCCCGCACGGTCGCGGTGTTCCCGCAGGAGGACCGCAACTCCGAGCACCGGCTCAAGGCCGACGAGGCGTACCTCATCGGGGAGCCCGGCCACCCGGTCCGGGCGTACCTGGACATCGAGGAGATCGTGCGCGTCGCCCGGGAGGCGGGCGCGGACGCCGTCTACCCGGGGTACGGGTTCCTCTCGGAGAACCCCGACCTGGCGCGGGCGTGCGCGGAGGCGGGGCTGACGTTCGTCGGGCCGCCGCCGGAGGTGCTCGAGCTCGCGGGCAACAAGGTGCGGGCGCTCAAGGCGGCGCGTGAGGCGGGCCTGCCGGTGCTCGCGTCGAGCGAGCCGTCGGCGGACGTCGACGAGCTCGTCGCGGCCGCGGACGAGATCGGGTTCCCGGTGTTCGTCAAGGCCGTCGCGGGCGGTGGCGGTCGCGGGATGCGGCGCGTCGACGTGCGCGAGGACCTGCCGGAGGCGCTGGCTGCGGCGATGCGCGAGGCGGACGGCGCGTTCGGTGACCCGACGGTGTTCCTGGAGCAGGCGGTGCTGCGGCCGCGGCACATCGAGGTGCAGATCCTGGCGGACGGCGCGGGGAACGTCGTGCACCTGTACGAGCGGGACTGCTCGTTGCAGCGTCGTCACCAGAAGGTCATCGAGATCGCGCCGGCGCCGAACCTCGACCCGGCGGTCCGGGACGCGCTGTGCGCGGACGCGGTGCGGTTCGCGCGGCACATCGGGTACCAGAACGCGGGCACGGTCGAGTTCCTCGTCGACACGGTGGGCGAGCGTGCGGGGCAGCACGTGTTCATCGAGATGAACCCGCGCATCCAGGTGGAGCACACGGTGACCGAGGAGGTCACGGACGTCGACCTCGTGTCCGCGCAGATGCGGATCGCGGCGGGCGAGACGCTGGCGGACCTGGGCATCCGGCAGGAGGACGTGCGCGTCAACGGCGCGGCCCTGCAGACCCGGATCACCACGGAGGACCCGGCGAACGGGTTCCGTCCCGACACGGGCCGGATCATCGCCTACCGGTCGCCGGGCGGGGCGGGTGTCCGGCTCGACGGGGCGACGGCGACGGCGGGGTCGGTCGTGTCGGGCCACTTCGACTCGATGCTGGTGAAGCTCACGTGCCGGGGGCGGGACTTCCCGACGGCGGTGCGGCGCGCGCGTCGTGCGCTGGCGGAGTTCCGCATCCGCGGCATCCGGACGAACATCCCGTTCCTGCAGGCGGTCCTCGCCGACCCGGAATTCGTGGCGGGCAACGTGGCGACGTCGTTCATCGACGAGCGGCCCGAGCTGCTCGCCGCGCGCGAGAGCGCGGACCGGGGCACGCGCCTGCTCGCGTACGTGGGGGACACCACCGTCAACCGGCCGCACGGGGAGCCGCGGGTCACGACCGACCCGGCGGCGAAGCTGCCGCCGTTCGACCTGACGGTCGCGCCCCCGCCCGGGTCGCGCCAGCAGCTCCTCGAGCTCGGCCCGGAGGGGTTCGCGCGGGCGCTGCGGGGCGAGCAGCGGCTGCGCGTCACGGACACGACGTTCCGCGACGCGCACCAGTCGCTGCTCGCGACGCGGGTGCGCACGCACGACCTGGCGGCCGTCGCGCCGTACGTGGCGCGGGCGACGCCGCAGCTGTGGTCGGTCGAGGCGTGGGGCGGGGCGACGTACGACGTCGCGCTGCGCTTCCTCGGGGAAGACCCGTGGGAGCGGCTCGCGACCCTGCGTGCCGCGATGCCGAACCTCGCGATCCAGATGCTGCTGCGCGGTCGCAACACGGTCGGGTACACGCCGTACCCGACGCGCGTCACGGAGGCGTTCGTCGAGGAGGCCGCGGCGACGGGCATCGACGTGTTCCGCATCTTCGACGCGCTCAACGACGTCGACCAGATGCGTCCCGCGATCGAGGCCGTGCGCGCGACCGGCACGACGGTCGCGGAGGTCGCGCTGTGCTACACGGGCAACCTGCTCGACCCGGCCGAGGACCTGTACACGCTCGACTACTACCTGCGCCTCGCGGACCGCATCGTCGACGCCGGTGCGCACGTCCTCGCGATCAAGGACATGGCCGGGCTGCTGCGGCCCGCCGCCGCGAGCCGGCTCGTGACCGCGCTGCGCGAGCGGTTCGACCTGCCCGTGCACCTGCACACCCACGACACGTCCGGCGGGCAGATGGCCACGCTGCTCGCCGCCGCCGCGGCGGGCGTCGACGCGGTCGACGCCGCGAGCGCCGCGATGGCGGGGACGACGAGCCAGCCGCCGCTGTCGGCGCTGGTCGCCGCGCTGGAGCACACCGAGCGCGACACCGGGCTGTCGCTGGCGGCGGTCGCAGACCTCGAGCCGTACTGGGAAGCGGTGCGCCGCGTCTACGCGCCGTTCGAGTCGGGTCTGCCCGGGCCGACGGGTCGCGTGTACGAGCACGAGATCCCGGGCGGTCAGCTGTCGAACCTGCGCCAGCAGGCGATCGCGCTGGGCCTGGGGGACCGGTTCGAGCAGATCGAGGCGATGTACGCGGCCGCGGACCGGATCCTCGGGCGGCTGGTGAAGGTGACGCCGTCGTCGAAGGTCGTGGGCGACCTCGCGCTGCACCTCGTGGCGGCGGGCGCGGACCCGGCGGAGTTCGCGGCGGACCCGCAGTCGTTCGACATCCCGGACTCCGTGGTCGGGTTCCTGGGCGGCGAGCTGGGCGACCCGCCCGGCGGCTGGCCGGAGCCGTTCCGGTCGCGCGCGCTCGCCGGCCGTGCGGCGCGGGCCGGGGTCACGCCGCTCTCGGCCGAGGACGAGGCGGAGCTCGCGCAGGAGGGCGAGGTGCGCCGTCGTCGGCTCAACCACCTGCTCTTCGCGGGGCCGACGAAGGAGTTCGAGCAGGTGCGCCAGGCGTACGGGGACGTGTCGGTGCTCGACACCCCCACGTACCTGTACGGGCTGGAGCCGGGGCAGGAGGTCGCGGTCGCGCTCGGCAAGGGCGTGCGCCTGCTCGTGGGCCTCGAGGCGATCGGCACGCCCGACGAGCGCGGGATGCGCACGGTGATGTTCACCCTCAACGGCCAGCTGCGCCCGATCCAGGTGCGCGACCGCGCGGTGGACGTGGACGCGCGCACCGCCGAGAAGGCGGACCCGACCCAGCCCGGCCAGGTCGCGGCACCGTTCGCGGGCGCGGTGACGCCGGTCGTCGTCGTGGGCGACGTCGTCGAGGCGGGGCAGACGGTCGCGACCGTCGAGGCGATGAAGATGGAGGCGGCGATCACGACGCCCGTCGGGGGCACGGTCCAGCGGGTCGCGATCGGCGCGGTGCAGCAGCTGGAGGGCGGCGACCTCGTCCTCGTGGTGGGCTGAGGGGCCGGCTCCCGCACGGGCGGGGCGGCCAAGGACGACTCGAGGAGGTTCCATGCAGGTCACGTTCCACGGGCACGCGTGCGTCACGGTGCGCCACGGCGGTCAGGTCGTCGCCATCGACCCCGGCACGTTCAGCGACGCCGCGGCCGCGCTGGCGGACGCCGGCACGGTGCTCCTCACCCACCAGCACCCCGACCACGTGGACACCGGCGCCCTCGGTGACGCCCTCGCGGCCCGGCCGGAGCTCACGGTGTGGGCGCCCGAGGAGGTGGCCGCCGCGGTGCGTCCGGCGCTGCCCGACGGCGCGGCGTCGCGCGTGCACGTCGTCGCGCCGGGGGACGGCCTGGACCTGGGCGGTCTGGAGGTCGTGGTGGGCGGCGGCCGGCACGCGGTGATCCACCCGGACGTCCCGCGGATCGCGAACGTCACGTACCTCGTGCGCGGGGACGGAGCGACGCTCCTGCACCCGGGCGACTCGTTCGACGCGCCGGACCCGGGCGTGCTGGGCGGGCGGCGGCTCGACGTGCTGCTCGCGCCCGTCTCGGCGCCGTGGCTCAAGCTCGCCGAGACGATCGACTTCGTGCGCGCGCTCGACCCGCGGGTCGTGGTGCCGGTGCACGACGCGCTGCTGTCGGACGTCGGGCACGGCCTCGTGAACCGGCTCCTGGGCGAGCAGCGCACCGGCGGCACGTACGAGTACCGGCCGTTGACGACCGGGGAGTCGATCGACGTCGCCGCGGGCACCCTGGACGGCGCGGCGGACGCCGTCGCGCGCGAGCTGCGCGACGAGCACCCCGAGTTCGGGGAGGTCGCGCTGCTCGAGACCGACGAGACCGTGCCGCCGCGGCCGGAGGAGGAGGCGGCCGACGTGCTGCGCTCCGACCCGGCCCGCTGAGCCGTGGAGCCGCCCGCCGTCGTCGTCGCCCGAAGGACGGCGACGACGGCGGCGCTGCTACAGCAGCGGGCGCAGGGGAGTGAGGACGACCTCGCTGAGCTTCGCCGCCACCGAGCGCGAGTCCCACTCGTCGAGCGTCAGCTCGCGCGAGTTCGACAGGTCGACCTCGAAGACCTTCTCCATCTGCTCGGCCACCCCCGGGTCCGTGATCTCGAGGTTCACCTCGTAGTTCCCCGTGAGGGACAGCCGGTCGATGTTCGCCGTGCCGATCGTCGTCCACGCGCCGTCGATGGTCGCGGTCTTCGCGTGCACCATGGCGTTGCGGTACAGGTGGATGCGGACCCCGCCCTTGAGCAGCGCCGTGTACAGGCCGCGCGACAGCCAGTCCGCGAGCACGTGGTTCGAGCGCTCGGGAACGAGGACCCGCACGTCGACGCCGCGCGCCGCGGCCGCGAGCAGCGCGGCCAGGATCTCCCGGTCGGGGATGAAGTACGCCTGCGTGATGTAGACGTGCGAGCTCGCGCGGTCGATCGCGTCGAGATAGATCCCGCGGATCGGGAACACCAGGTGCGCCGGCGCGTTGCGGGCCGCGCGCAGCCGCGGCTCCCAGTGCACCGACCCCGGGTCGGCGAGCAGCGGCTGGTCCGAGGCGCGGTTCGCGTTCCAGAAGTCGACGAACGCGTTGCGCAGCTCCCACGCGCTCGGCCCGACGAGGCGCACGTGCGTGTCGCGCCACTGCGTCGCGTACAGGGCGCCGATGTTGTACCCGCCCACGAACGCGATCTCGTCGTCGACGACGAGGATCTTGCGGTGGTCACGACCGGACTTGCGCACGTTGAGCATGAGCACGCCCGGGCGGAACACCGGGTACCGGATGACGTGGATCGGCTCGGGCAGGTCGAAGAACGCCTGGGGGACGACGAGGTTCGCGAAGCCGTCGTACACGACGAACACCTCGACGCCGCGCTCGCTCGCCTCGACGAGCGCCTGCTTGAACTCCTCGCCGAGCGCGTCGGCCTTCCAGATGTACGTCTCGAGCAGGATGCGGCGCCGTGCGCCGCGGATCGCGCCGAGCATCTCCCGGTACACGTCCTCGCCGTACGTGAAGACGGTCGTCGTGGTGCCCGCGACCTCGACGTCGGCGGGGGCCGAGCGCGGGAACGAGGCCTCGGTGGCGTTGCGGCGCTTGCGGATCGCGTCCGCGGTGACGAGCACGCCCGCGACCGTCACGGGTGCCGCGACGGCGACCACGAGCGCACGGGAGAGCAGACGGCGGGCGGTGCGCAGGGCGGAGTCGGCGGACAGGTGCACGCACTCACCGTAGCGGGCGGCACCCCGGGCGCGACCGGAAGACGGTCGCGCCGCGGGTGAGATCCCGCACGGGCCCGTCCTCGGCCCGTCCTCGGTGCGTCCTCAGTGCGAGCGCAGCGCGCGGACCAGCTCCGCCTTGCGCATGGAGGACCGGCCCTCGATGCCGATCTCGGCGGCGCGCTTGCGCAGCCTCTCGACGGTCCAGTCCTCGTAGTCGCCGGCCTTGCCGCCCTTGCGGCCCACGCTCGAGCGCGACGAGCCCGCCGCGGCGTTCGCGATGCGCGCCGCCTTCTCCTTCGAGTCGCCCTCGTCCCGCAGCTTCTCGTACAGGTCGGGGTCCTTCACGCTCGGACCCGGATCACGCTTCGGCACGACGGCCTCCTTCACCTCGGTCCGGCGGCCCGGACGGCAGCGCCGGTCTCCCGACAGGCTCTCGCCCTCGTCGCCCTCTCGCACGCGGACGACTCCTCCCGCACGGACGACGCTCCAGCACGACGACGCGCGACGTCCCCGCGTCCACGTGCCCCACGTACCCCGCCAGGGCCGTGAACCCGGACGGGTCGCCGTCACCGACGACGTCCCAGCGCACGTCCCCGTCCTCGAGCGAGAGGGCGACCGTCCGCGAGCGCCGCGACGAGCCGTCGGGGACGACCAGGGCGAGCGTGACGCCGTCGGTGAACGCGGCCGCGACACCACGGGTGAGATCGACCCGGGGGCCCGTGGTGCCCGGGCCGTCGTCCGCCGTCGTGGTGGTGCTCCCGGGCGCCGTGCCGACGCCCGGCACGGCAGCGCGACCGGCGGGCGAGCTGCGCGGCCACGACCACACGGGCTCGCCCGAGCGCGCGTCCAGGGCGACGACCCGTTCGCCGGTGACGACGACGGCGCGCTCAGCCGCGAGCGCGACGACCTGGGCGACGGGCTGCGCGAGCCGCCACCGCTCGCGCAGCCCGTCGCCGGAGCCGTCCGCGGCCGCGAGGGCGCGCACACCGTCGGCGGTGGCGACCAGCCAGGGGGCAGCGTCGTCCTCGGGGCCGACGAGCGGCCGCAGGAGCCGACCGTCGACGGCGGCGAGCACCGCCGCGTCCGGGGCGACGAGCTCGGTCGTCGCCCCGCGCCCGGGCGGCAGCACGCGGGTGCGCAGGAACGTCCCGTCGGGCAGCGGGACGACGTCGGTCGTGACGGCCGGGCCGGGGGCGTCGATGCGGGCGCCGGCGAGGGTGAGGACGGCGCTGACGCGACATCCCCGCACGACGAGCAGGCCGTCCTCGACGGTGGCGGCGGCCTGCCCGGCGACCTGGGGCCGGCACATCGGGGTGCGTTCCGCGTCGTCGGGCGGCACGTCGTGCCGCCAGCGCACGCGCGCCGTGCGGGCGTCCTGGAGCGCGAGGTGCACGACCCCTCCGGTGCGGGCCCACCGCAGCACGGTCCCGTCGGGCGCGGGGACCGCGCGGCCGAGCGTGTCGCCCAGCGGCACCGGGCCGGTCACTGGGCCGTCCGGGCCGACGACGTGCGCGACCGGGGCGAGCGCGGGTCCCGTCACGCACACGAGCGCCTCGGTCACCGGTCCCGCCGACTCGTCGGGGGTCGGTCCGCACGTGGCGGTGGCGTCGAGAGCGAGCCAGCGCCGGGCGCCCGAGGCGGCGTCGCGCCCCTCGACCCCGGCGGCGGTGACCGTGACGACCACGTCGTCGACGACGGCGACGCGCGGGGCGGCGGCGTCCGCGGACCAGGCGGGGGTCGGGGGCACCGCGAGCGAACGGACGGCGCCGGTGTGGGCGAGGCGGGCCTGCTCCGCCGTCGACGAGCGCCACGAGGCGACCGCGCCGAGCGCGACCGCGAGCGCGAGCAGAGGCGCCACGACGCGCGCGAGGAGGGTGCGTCGTCGGGCAGGGGCCGCGCGCCCGGGTGCCCCCTCCGCGGGTGTGCCGCGCCCGCCCGGCGCGGGCTCGTCGTCGGGGACGAGCTCCACCCGGTGGAGCGGGGCCATGCCTGCGACGCTACGCCCCGCGCGGCCGGGTGTCAGCGCCCCCGAGGTCACCGCCCGGGTGCTCGGGCCGGTCAGGCCTCGCTGGGTTCGAGCGCCGCGGAGAGCGGGTGGGCCCGGATCGCGGCCGCGAGCTCGCCTTCGATGCGGTCGAGGTAGACGCCGGTGGTCGCGATGGACGCGTGCCCGAGCAGCTCCGCGACGACCTTGACGTCCCAGCCCTCCGCGGCGAGCAGCGTCGCGGTCGTGTGGCGCAACGCGTGCGGGGTCGCCTCGCGACGGTACTGCGCGGGCATACGCTCGACGCAGCGGCGCAGCAGCCCGCGCACGGCCTGGGCGTCGATCCGGCGACCCCGCCACGACAGCAGGAGCGCGCGCTGCGCGTCCGGGTCGTCGGGCCGGCGGGCGAGGAGCGTCGGGCGCAGGTGCGCGAGGTACTCCTCGAGCGCGTCCGCGAGCGGGGGAGACAGCGTGACGGTGCGGACGTGGCCACCCTTGCCCTGGATGCGCCATCGCGTCTGGTCCGGTTCGCGGGAGAAGTCGTCGAGGTTCGCCCGCTCGAGCTCGGACACGCGCGGGCCGAGGACGAGGAGGAGCGCGACGACGAGGCGGTCACGGAGCTGGAGGTCCTGGTCGCGGCGCGAGACGGCGGGCTCCCCGGGTGCGCGGGCGGCGGACACCTCGAGCAGCGAGGCAGCCGAGCCCGCGGACAGCGCGGTGCGGGCGACGCGCAGCCCGTCGCGCAGGCGGGCCGGGGGAGCGGCCCACTGCATCGGGTCGGCCTGCACCCAGCCCTCGCGCGCGGCGTGCGCGAAGAAGCGCGTCACCGACTGGCGGAACCGGTTCACCGTCGCTGCCGAGCGGCCCGTGCTGCCGGGCTTGCGGGACGCATCGGCGTACCGGCCGTCGGGCGTGGTCTGGTAGCGCAGGAGCACGTCGTCGACGTCCTCGCCCGTGACGTCGTCCAGGATGCGCGCGGGTCCCGCGAGGCGCGCGAACTCCGCGACGTCCCGCTCGTAGCTGCGGCGCGTCGTGGGGGACAGGATGCCGCGCAGGGTCTGCGCGGCGACGGACGCGAGATAGCGGTCGGCTGCCTCGGCGACGGTGATCCGCTCGAGGCGGGGCGGGGCGACCATGGTGCGGGCCTCCTGGGGGACGGGTCGCCGTCAGCCTAGGACGCGCCACCCACAGCGCTGCCCGCCCGCGGCGCGCTGACCTGCACCGACGCTCTTGTGGTCGTCAGCCGCGCGCCTCGGTGCCCGCGGCGAGGTGCGCGACGTCGCCCAGGGCGACGACGGCGCGGTTGTGGAAGTAGCCGTCCTCACGCAGCGTCGTGATGCTGCCCGAGGGCACCGGGAAGGCGACGTGCCCCGCGGCGTCGACGGGCATGCCGATCCAGGCCGCGACGACGAACGTGGCGGCGAACCCGTGCGTCACGACGACCTGGTGGTCCACGTCCCGGCGCAGGAGGTCCGTCGTCGCCGCGTACACGCGCAGCGCGACGTCGAGGCGGGTCTCGGCGCCGGCGACACCGACGTCGTGCCGCAGGCGGTCGCCCGTCGCGGGCGGCGGGACGAACCGTGCGTCGAGCCACGCCTGGGGCCGCCCGCCGGCCTCGCCGTAGGACGCCTCGCGCAGCCGGGGGTCGAGGCGCACCGCCGTGCCGAGCGCGTCGGCGACCGCGGTCGCGGTGCGGCGCGTGCGCAGGAGGTCGGACGTGACGACGTCCGTGCTCGCACCGGCCGGGACACGCGCGCGCAGCGCCGCCGCGACGAGGTGCGCCTGCCGCAGCCCGGCGGGCGTGAGGTCGGAGTCGTGCTGGCCGCCGACGAGTCCGTCGACGTGGTGCGTCGCCTCCGGGTGGGTGACGACGTGCACGGTGCGCTCGCGCACACCGACGAGGTCGGGCAGCGGGGGAGGGAGGAGCGGTCGGGGAGCGTCGGGCACCGGGACAGGGTGGCACATATGGCGGACAGGACGGTGGTGGCGAGGGGAGCGTCGTGGCGGGCGTGCACCGTGACGCAGGGGCAGCCTCGCCTGGAGCGGGGGATCGATAGCTCCGGCGGACCCGGCGGCAGGATGGTGATCCGAAAAAACGCCGGCGACCCGTCGTGCGGTCACCGCTCGCACGCGCGCGTCACCATGGTGTTGACCTAAACACAATGGTTTGGGGTCTATGTCCGATTCTAGGCATCGTAGCCGATGGTGCGGTCCCGAACCACCCGTCGGCTGCTCGGCGCTGCGACGGGTCGCGGCGAGCTCGCGGACGACGGCCGGTCGCCACGCTGGTCGGCACCGTTCGTGGGCCGGGCCTGCACGGGGGACACCGTGCGCCAGGTCCACACGCCGGCCGCCGCGAGGCCGCCGACGGCGCCGATGACGAGGAACGCCAGGACGGTCAGGACGAGCACCGGCAACCAGACGAGCGTCGCGCACGTCGTCAGGACGCGTCCAGACCGACGAGCATCCGGTGCGGCGGCCGTGAACACCGAGGTCGACGCGCCCGGCGATGCCGAGACGGAGTTCGAGGGCGCCGGTGCGACGGACGCGCCGATGCCGGTCCGCGACGCACGCTGCAGGGATCGCACGGCGCGGCGAGCCGCTCGGCGGTCGGCGTTGCGGGCGGCCAGGGCGAGAAGCTGCGGTGCGTACGTCGTCGTGCTCATGACGAAGGGGAGCCCATCAGGGCGCCTGGTGATGCGCCGGAGGGCGCTTCATCTCCGGCTTAATGACATAATGTACATTATCGGCGGCTGATGATGAGTGTTGCCATGGGTCGCCAAGCTCCTGCCAGCACGGGTCCGGAGCCTGTTCGACGGCTCGCTCTGACATCATCGCCGCATGGAGCTCGTGTGCCGCCGGTGCCATCGAAGCGTGCGCGTGGGCGCGGCCGAGTACGAGACCTTCGAGCGGATGCACTACGTCTGCTTCCCCTACGAGTTCGAGCACCAGGACTTCGACGTCGACGAGAGCTGTGGACTGGCCGGCTGCCCCTCCGAGGCGAACGGCTCCGGCAGGCGGACGGTCATCGCGACGGCCCGAGCCTTGGCGACCGCCGCAGCTGCCGACGACCCTTGGAGCAACCGTTCCCTCCACGAGTACCTCGAGGCGCTCGCGCGATGGCTCGAGAACTCAGACGCGTACTACCGCAACGATGCCGACCGCAGGACCACACCCCCCGACGGGTGGACGGTCGTCGACGATGCCCTGCGCGCCGCTGCGACGCACGAATGAAGACCCGTTGCCTCACGCGCGCCAGGACATCCGCGTGGTGTTCGCGCCACCGGGCGGTTCCAGGACCTCACGAACGACTTTCCCTGGTCTTGGCATGCTGCTGACCTGGACGCGCAGATCGCCGAACGCTGTTCCACGGACGCGACAGGCACGTGAGATGCGAGGTACCAACTACTCCCCCGGCGCCCTCGTCGAGCAGAGGTGCGGCCGAGAGCCGCCGAGCACCGCGGCCTTCGACGGCACCCTGCGGGTCCGCGGGTGTGTACTGGCCCTATGGGATCCGCCGGCCTGGAACCGTCCACCCGCTGCGCGATCGACGCGGTCACCGCGCTGCGTCTCGTGCACGACGACGTGACCCTCGGTGCGCGCCGCCCGCTCGTCGGGCCGTCCGTCCTGCGCAGCCACGCGCTGTCGATGCTGTACCAGGACGTGCGCCGCGGCGCCCTCGACGACAAGACGGCGCGCGAGCGTCTTGAAGGTGTCGCGTCGCTGCGGATCCGTCTGCTCGGTGACCGGGTCTCGCGCGCGACGGCGTTCCGCATCGCGCGCGAGCTCGACGCCGACGACACGTCGGCCACCGAGTACGTCGCGGTCGCGACGCTCCAGGCCGACGTTCTCGTGGCCGGTGACGAGCAGGTCGCCGCCGCGGCGGACGGCCGGATCCCGCTCGTCGCGTACGAGGACCTCCTGCGCTGAGCGACCACGTTCGTCAGCGCTCGTGACACCACGGTCGAACCCGTCCGAGCCGGGCTCGGGGTCAGTCGTCGAACACGTGCCAGCAGATCGCGCTGCGACGCCTCTGGTCGTCGAGCACGAGCTCGCGCAGCTCGGCCGGGATACGCCCGCGCTGCCGGTCCCGTTCCGCGAGGCGCGCCGCCTCGGCGTCCTCCCCGCGTGCTGCGGCGTCCGCGGCAGCCGCGCGGATCGCGTACGCCGCAGCGCCCAGCCCGTGGGCGGCGACGTGCGCCACGGCGACGGCCTGACCGGCCGCGAGCGCCGCGTACTTGACGGGTGCGGTCTGGTCGCGGCCGGCGGCGTTGGCGACGAAGGCGGTGGTGTGGGCGGTCTTCATGGGGACGTCTCCGCGTACCCAGGCGCGGGCGACGTCGAGGGCGTCCCGGGGTCGGGTGTCGTCTGGTCGTGCGCGTTCGAAGATCGGCAGGACGTGCTCGGCGCAGTCGACGGCCCATCGTGCGATCTGGTGGTGGTGCTCGTCGGTGAGGGTGCCTCCGCGTCGGATGGTGACGAGGCGGGGGTCTCGGTCGGTGGGCAGGATCGGCATGGTGCGATGCTCCCCCGGTCCGGTGTCGGGGCACCAGCCCTGGGGGCGCGTGGGCCAGGTCGTGGGGCCGATGGCCGGGGGCTCTGGTGGGGCGAGGGTCGGGCGGCGTACGGTGCGAACGTCCCCGTTCGTCGTCCGTCCGGGAGGTGCTGAGGCCTCTCCCCCGGGCCGGGACCCTCGTGCCGTGTCGTCGGCGCGATGGGTCCTCTCCCCCGGGTCTGGCGTGTCCTGTCGGGCGGGTCGTTCTCGAGGAGGCGCTCATGGTCCGGTTCACCCGCTCCGACGATCTGCGGGGTGCGACGTTCGAGGGTGTGGACCTGCGGGGTGCGCGGTTCGTGGAGCCGGACCTGTCGGGCGTCGTGGTGCGGGGTGCGCAGGTGGAGGGTCTGGACGTCGACGCGCCGTGGTTGTCGGACGGCGATGCTCCGGTGCTGGTGAACGGTGTGGACGTGCGGGGGTTCGTGGAGGCGGAGCTGGACCGGCGGTTCCCTGGCAGGGAGCTGCGGCGGGCGGCGGACCCGGACGGTCTGCGGGTGGCGTGGGCGGCGCTGGAGTCCACGTGGGCGGCGACGCTGGAGCGGGTGGCGGCGTTGCCCGCGATCGCCGTGGACGTGTCGGTGGACGGTGAGTGGTCGTTCGCGCAGACGGTGCGGCACCTGGTGCTGGCGACGGACGTGTGGCTGGGGCGTGCGGTGCTGGGGGTGGAGCGGCCGTTCCATCCTCTGGGGCAGCCGGGTCCGCAGGCGGCGGAGGACGGGTTGGACCTGTCGCTGTTCGCTGTGGGGACGCCGTCGTTCGCGGAGGTGCTGGAGGCGCGGGCGGGCCGGGTGGCGATGGTGCGGGACTTCCTGGTGGGGGTGACGCCGGAGTCGTTGGGGGTGGTGCGTCGCAACCCGTGGTCGCCGGAGTATCCGGAGACGACGTTGTCGTGCGTGCACGTGATCCTGGAGGAGGAGTGGGAGCACCATCGGTTCGCGGTGCGGGACCTGGCTGTGGTCGAGGCGTCGCTGGCGGGGTGAGCACGGGTGGCCCGGTTGCGGTGCGTGGGGTCAGGTGGTGCGTGACACCTGGGCGGCGAGGTTGGGGGTGAGCCGGGTGAGGTCGGGGTCGGTGGGGAGCCCGTCGGGGACGAGGGTGGCGGTGACGAGAGTCTGGGCGTCACCGTACTCCACGCGGAGGTGGCCGTCGTCGAGGTCGGTGACGAGGCCGCAGGTGGAGGCTCCGGCGTCGTCGTCCGGGGTGTCGCCTTCGACGACGGTGACGAGGCAGACGACGTCCTGCCCGTCGCGGGTGCCCGACCCGGCGTAGAAGATGGCCCCGTCGAGCTCGCCGAGGCGTCGCGCGGAGGTGGGGTCCATCTCGTCGGGCGTCATCGTGTCGACGAGGGCGTCGTCGGGGGTGGGTGCGTCGGCGAGGCGGGTGACGAGGTCCTGCGGTGTCACGGGCCCGGAGCAGGCGGTGAGGGCGACGAGCGCGGCACCGACGAGGAGGGCGGGTCGGGCCGGGTGGCGGGACAGGTCCATCGTGGATGGATATCACGGCGGAGGCTACGGTGGCAGCATGGATCGTGGGGAGTTCGTCGGCTTCGTCCGTTCTCAGGGGTGGGGCGTCGTGGCGTCCCTCGGCGACGACGGTGGCCCGCAGGCGGCGTTCCTCGCGGTGGCGGCGACGGACGCGGGTGAGCTGGTGTTCGACGCGCGCGCGTCGTCGCGCAAGGTGGCGAACGTGGCCCGGGACCCGCGCGTCGCCGTGACGGTCGGCGGGACGGACGGGACGACCGTGCAGTGCGAGGGCGTCGCGGACGTCCCGGCCGGTGCGGACCGGCGGCGCTGCGCCGCGGCGTACGCGGCGGCGTTCCCGCAGTTCGCGGGGTCGCTGCTGGACGACGGCATCGTGCTGCTGCGGGTGACCCTGGCGTGGGCGCGGTACGGGGACTTCCGCGACGGCCGGTCCGTGATGATCGAGGTCGACGTGACCGGGTGGGGCACGGCCGGGGACTGACGTAGTCCCCCGTCGGGTCGGGCCCGTCAGCCGAGCAGGGCCTGCTTGGCGCGGGCGTACTCGGTGTCGGTGAGGTCTCCGGCGCGGTGGAGCGCGGCGAGGCGTTCGAGCCGGGTGACGAGGTCCGCTCCCCTGCCGGTGGGTGCCGGGTCGGTGGTGGCGCGCCCGACGACGCGCCACAGGGCACGCGTGAACACTCCCGGTCGGCGGTCGGTCCCGGCATGGTCGGGGCGCAGGTGCGGGAGCCGGGTGGAGGGCACAGTGCGGTCGTCGAGCTCGATGGCGCCGGGGCGGGTGGCGGCGAGCGAGCGGGCGAAGCGCGCGAACCGTGCGGAGGAGCCCTCGAGCAGGACGGCGCGCGTGGCGCGGGCGGTGGGGTGCTGGTCGTCGCGCCAGGTGACGGCGACGGTGGGGCCGTCGCCGGTGACGGTGACGACAGGCCGCCCGGCGGGCTGCACGACGGTGTCGTCGCCGCGCACGAGGCGCAGGCGCGTGCCGTCCCACACGAGGCGGCCCCCGGCGACGTGGAACATGGCGGGGTACCGGGGTGCGGCGGTGAACCGGGCGGCGTCGGGGGTGGGCTGCGGTGCCCGGACGATGCCGACGGGCCGGCGCCGGGGTGGGGCCGCGACGTCCTGGTCGGGGCGGGGCGCGTGGTCGGCGAGGGCTTCGACGACGGGGACGGCGAGGGTCTGCGGGGCGGCGGGGCGCGTGGCCGGTTCCGGGTCGCCGGGTCGCGCGGCCTGGTCCTCGGTGGTGCTGCGGCGCATGGTGCTCCCCCGTCGTCGTCGGTCCCCCGATCCTGCCGCGACGGGCCTGCCGGGGGCAAGGCCGGTCGCGGTGCGGGCGGGGTGTCGTCGCAGGTCGGGCGGGGGTGCGCGCCCCGGCCGGAGCACCGGTGGCCGGGGCGCGCGGTCAGGAGGTCACAGGCCGCCGAGCAGGGCCGTGAAGTCGGGCGTCCCGGCGAACGGGTCCGCGGGGCCGGTGTTCTTGCGCAGCGCGACCTTCTCCGCGAGCTCGCTGCCCGCGCGGGCGATGCGAGCGGGCAGGCCACCCCCGGAGTCGCCCTCGGCGGCCGCCCAGTCGTCGGTCGCGGCGAACACGGACGTCGTAGCGACGTCGGCCCGCAGGTAGGTGAACAGGGGGCGCAGCGAGTACTCGAGCGCGAGCGAGTGGCGGGCGGTGCCGCCGGTCGCGCCGAGCAGGACGGGCGTGCCGGTGAGCGAGTCCTTGTCGAGGACGTCGACGAACGACTTGAGCAGCCCGGAGTAGGTGGTGGTGAACAGCGGGGTGGTCACGACGATCCCGTCGGCGGCGGTGAGGCGCTCGAGCACGCCCGCGAGGTCGCCGGTCGGGAAGCCGGTGAGCATGGCGTCGACGACGGCGTGCGCGTGGTCGCGCAGCTCGACGGTCTCGATCTCGGCGCTCACGCCGAGGCCCTGCAGCTCGCGCACCGTGGCCTCGCCGAGCCGGTCGGCGAGCAGGCGCGTGGAGGACGGCTTGGACAGCCCGGCGGACACCACGACGAGGCGGCGGTCCGGGGCGGGGGTGCTGGCGGTCATGCGGTGCTCCTGAGGTGCTGACGTGCGGTGCGGGGTGCGGCCCGTCGTGGGCCGGGTGCTGCCATGCCCGACGGCGGCCGGTCGCGGGTGCGGGGCACTCCTCGACCGTACGCCGTCGGGCGGGTGGTCACGGCGCGGGTGTCGCCGGCGTCACAGGCCGAACGCGGCACCGGCGGTGGCGGTGCGGGTGTCGTCCTCGGCGGTGCGCCCGGTCCACAGGTCCTCGGTGCCGCCGACGTGCGCGGCGCCCTCGGTCCCGGCGGCGCGGGCGGCCGCGACGCGCTCGGCGTGGCTCGGCGGGTTCGCCGGCACGTGCGCCGGGCGCACGGCCTCCATCTCCTTGCGCAGCACGGGCACGACCTCGCCCGCGAGGAGGTCGATCTGCTCGAGCACGGTCTTGAGCGGCAGGCCCGCGTGGTCGACGAGGAACAGCTGACGCTGGTAGTCGCCCACGTGGTCGCGCATCGCGGCGTACCGGTCGATGACCTGCTGCGGCGAGCCGACGGTGAGCGGCGTCTCGCGCGTGAAGTCCTCCATCGAGGGCCCGTGCCCGTAGACGGGCGCGTTGTCGAAGTAGGGACGGAACTCGTCCCACGCCTTCTGGGAGTCCTTGCGCATGAACACCTGGCCGCCGAGCCCGACGATCGCGGTGTCCGCGGGGCCGTGGCCGTGGTGCTCCCAGCGCTGACGGTAGAACTGCACCATCTGCTTCGTGTGGCTCATGGGCCAGAAGATGTTGTTGTGGAAGAACCCGTCACCGTAGTACGCGGCCTGCTCGGCGATCTCGGGGCTGCGGATCGACCCGTGCCACACGAACGGCGGGACGCCGTCCAGCGGCCGCGGCGTCGAGGTGAAGCCCTGGAGCGGGGTGCGGAACTTGCCCTCCCAGTCCACGACGTCCTCGGTCCACAGCCGGCGCAGCAGCGCGTAGTTCTCGATCGCGAGCGGGATGCCCTGCCGGATGTCCTGCCCGAACCACGGGTACACCGGGCCGGTGTTGCCGCGGCCCATCATGAGGTCCATGCGGCCGTCGGAGATGACCTGGAGCATCGCGTACTCCTCCGCGAGGCGCACCGGGTCGTTCGTCGTGATGAGCGTGGTCGAGGTCGACAGGACGATGTTCTTCGTCACGCCCGTCAGGTAGCCGAGCATCGTCGTCGGCGAGGACGGGACGAACGGCGGGTTGTGGTGCTCCCCCGTGGCGAAGACGTCCAGCCCCGCCTCGTCCGCGTGCTTCGCGATCGTCAGCATGGACCGCACGCGCTCGGTGTCGTCGGGGGTCCGGCCCGTCGTGGGGTCCGTCGTGACGTCGCCGACGGTGAAGATGCCGAACTGCATGGTGTGCTCCCGAGAGTCCTAGGTCGATGCGTTTGCATGTACATGCCGCTCAACCCGGCTCCCCCCGGGTTTGTTCCCACACTCCCGGCCCGGGGGTGTGAGCGTGCACACGTCCGGGGCCGGGCGGGGGCCGCGGAGTTGCGCGGGGCATCGAAACCCGGGAGCCTGGGACGGCGCGCCGAGGCGGGCCGGCACGACGCACCGCGGGGGCCACCAGGTCGTGAGGCCCCGCGACGTTCACCGGACCTTCACGGCGCGTCGGAACACCGACCGCACGTGAGGCGTTGCCTCTCGTAGACCGGGCCGCTGCCCGCACCCCCACCGGGCGCGCCCACCCACCCCCGAAGACCCCTCAGGAGGACACCATGGCCGACCGTTCGCTGCGCGGGATGAGCATCGGTGCGAAGAGCATGGAGTCGGACGAGGGCGTCGACTTCGCCCCCCGCTTCCAGGCGCACTACGACTGCCCCAACGGGCACACCATCATCCTGCCGTTCTCGACCGACGCCGAGGTCCCCCCGGTGTGGGAGTGCCGCTGCGGCGCCGAGGCGCTGCTGCGCGACGCGGAGCGCCCCGAGCCCAAGGCCGGCAAGCCCGCCCGCACCCACTGGGACATGCTGCTCGAGCGCCGCACCATCTCCGAGCTCGAGGAGCTCCTCGACGAGCGCCTCGGCCTGCTGCGCGCCGGCAAGCTGCGCCGCAGCGCCTGACGCCTCGCCGCACCCGTCACGAGAGGCCCGGACCCCCGCGAGGGGGTCCGGGCCTCTCCACGTCGCGGCCATCACCGCGGCGACACCTCAGCGCGTGCCGCTCCGCCCCGCGACCGACCGCGCGAGGCTCGCGAGCTGGGCCGCGCGCCGTCGGGCACCCCAGACCGTGACCTTCCACAGCGCCTCGGTGACGATCGCGCGGCTCATCTTCGACCGCCCCGCCGTGCGCTCGACGAACGTGATCGGCACCTCCGTCGCGCGGCCACCCGTCCGCACGACCCGCCACGCCATGTCGACCTGGAAGCAGTACCCGTGCGACTCCACGCTCGCGAGGTCGACGGCGCGCAGCGCGGACGCGCGGTAGGCGCGGTAGCCCGCCGTCGCGTCGCCCAGGTGCAGCCCCAGCGCGAGGCGCACGTACGCGTTGCCCGCGCGCGAGAGCACCTCGCGGTGCCGCGGCCAGTTCTCCACGCGCCCGCCCGGGACCCACCGCGACCCGATGACGAGGTCCGCGCCGTCGTACGCGCCGTCCACCGTGGCGGGGCCGAGGGCGGCGAGCAGGGACGGCAGCTGCTCCGGCTGGTGGGAGCCGTCGGCGTCCATCTCCACGAGCACGTCGTACCCGGCGTCCAGCCCCCACCCGAACCCCGCGACGTACGCGGCGCCCAGGCCCTCCTTCCCGGCCCGGTGCAGCACGTGCACGCCCGGGTCGACGGCGGCCGCGGCGTCGGCGAGGTCGC
Source organism: Cellulosimicrobium funkei (assembly GCF_004519295.1). Lineage (GTDB taxonomy): Bacteria > Actinomycetota > Actinomycetes > Actinomycetales > Cellulomonadaceae > Cellulosimicrobium > Cellulosimicrobium funkei. The sequence continues at coordinate 377,693 of NZ_SOZH01000003.1, read as the reverse complement.
CCGTCCCGTCCGGGCTCGCGTCGTCCACGACGAGCACGTCCGCGTCCGGGACGGCGGCGCGCAGGCGCGCGAGCGTGCTCGGCAGGGTCAGCGCCTCGTCGTACGTCGGCACGACGACGAGCACGCGCCCGCCCGGGACGCCGCCCTCCCCCGCGCGCGGACTCACGGTGCCTCGTCCCCGGCCGGCGCCGCGGCGGTCCGGGTGCGCCGCTCGCGGACGGCGGTGACGACGCCCGCGGCGAGGAGGCCGAGGGCGAGGAGCTCGACGACGCGGCCCGGCCAGTCCCCGGCCCGCACGGCAGGCGTGAGGCTCGTGCGCAGCGGCAGGTCGGCGACCATCTGGTCGGCGGTGAACAGGCCCGTGCTCTGCAGGAGCGTGCCGTCGGGGGCGATGACGCCGCTCACGCCGACGGTCGAGACCTGCACGGTCGCGCGGCCCGTCGACACGGCGCGCAGCCGCGACATCGCGAGCTGCTGCGTCGACTCGACGGTGTACCCGAACGAGGCGTTGTTGGTCGGCACGACGAGCAGCTCGGCGCCCGCGTCGACCGCGTCGTTCACGAGGCCGTCGTAGGCGACCTCGAAGCAGATGACGACGCCGAGCGGCACCGTGCGCCCCAGGCGGGGCGCGTCGAGGTCGACGACGCCGGTCTCGCTGCCCGCGATCATGTCGATGCTCACGCGGTCGACCTGGTCGGAGAACACGCGCAGCAGGGAGCGCAGCGGGATGTACTCGCCGAACGGTGCCGGGTGCTGCTTGGCGTAGCGGTCGACGACGCCGGTGCCCGGCTCCCACAGGAGCGACACGTTGTACCGGCCGCCGGTCTCGGGGTACTCCTGCGCGCCGACGAGGATCGGCGCGCCGACCTCCTGCGCGACGTCGTCGATGGCGCGCGCCACCTCGGGCGTGGTCTGCGGGTCGAGGTCGGACCCGTTCTCGGGCCACAGCACGACGTCGAGGTCGCCCGGCTCGACGTCGTCGAGGAGCGCGAGCGTGCCCTGCAGGTGGTTGTTCAGCACCTCGGCCCGGTTCGCGAACGACCCGAGGCCGGGCTCGCCCACGTTGCCCTGCACGGCCCCGACGGCGAGCGTGCCCGCCTCGGCGCGCGTGTCGAGCGGCACGAGCATCGGTGCGACCACGAGCGCGGCCGCGACGGCCACGGGGACGACGGCGCCGGTCACGACGTCACGGCGGCGCAGCACGGCGAGCACCGCGACCGCGAGCAGCGCCCCGACGAGCGCGACGAGCAGCGACACGAGGACCTCTCCCCCGAGCCACGCCGCGCGACCCAGCGGGGAGTCCGCCTGGGAGAACGCGAGCCGGCCCCAGGGGAACCCGCCGAACGGCACCTCGGTGCGCGCCTGCTCGGCCCCGACGAACAGCACCGCGAACGCGACGGCCTGCCGCCCGGGGTGCCCCGTGAGCCACGACCAGCGGCGCGCCCAGACCCACGCGGCACCGAGCAGCCCGACGAAGCACGCCTCCATGACGGACAGCGCGAGCCACGGCACGGTCTCGGTCGCGTAGTTCGCCCACCACAGGTGCGGCAGGAAGAACGCCAGGCCCCACACCAGGCCAACGAGGAAGCCCCAGCGCGCGCCGTCGCGGCGCAGCGCCCAGAACAGGGCGGCCACGCCGACGAACGCGAGCGGCCACCACCCGCGGTCGGGGAACGCGGTGTCGGTGAGCAGGCCGCCCGCCAGGGCGAGCAGGAGCGTCAGGGGCCGCGACGGGACGGCGGTCGACGGACCCGCGGGGACCTCGCGCTCGGGTCGGCCGTCGGGCCGTGCGTTTGGCCCAGCGTCCGGCACGGCGTCGGGCTGCCGGTCGTGGGGCGTGCCCGTCTCGGGCGCACGGGCGGCCGTGCCTGCGGGGCGGGATCGCCCGGCGGGAGCGGCCGGGGGCTCGGGGGCGTGCACGGGTGCACCCTACGCCACGGACCTGCACGAAGACCTGGCGGGCCGCCGCCGTCCGCGGAGGGTCGGCGGGGGCGGGAAAGGAGGGTGTGCGGGCTCGCGCGCCCTTCGGCCCGTACGACGCCGCCACCGGCGGAGCACGTTTTCTACTGAGCGCGCGAGCCCGGCCAGGTACCCGGCGCGGCACGCCGAGGGGTCGTCGTCGGTGGCTGATCCCCCTGCGGCCACGGGGGCCGGAACACCCTGTCGAAACTACTCCGGCTCACCGCCCTGTCAAGCGGGAGCGATCAGACGAAGGTGTCGAACAGGGGCACTCCGGCCCGCACGGTCTGCAGGCACCGCGGTCGCGGCACGTCCGGCCCGAGCTCGGGCAGCAGCGGCTGCCCTGCGCGCGCGTCCGTGCTCCACGACGACGTCGTGCGGCCCAGCGCGCCCTGCACCACGAGGTGCTCGCCGCGCCACACCGCGAGGTGCGCGGGCGCCCCCACGCGCAGCTGCCCGGCGCCGGTGTGGTCGAGCCCGGCGATGCGCCACCCGCCGCGCGTGTGCGCACGGAACGCGGCACGGGCCGAGATCTGCTGGTCCGGGTCGACGTGCGACATCGCGGCGAGCACGCCCGCCCACGGGTCGATCCGCGTCACCGGCGCGTCCGACCCGAACGCGAGCGGCACGCCCGCACCCGCGAGGTCCGCGAAGGGGCTCAGGCCCTGCGCCCGCATCGCCCCCACGCGCGCCGCGTACATGCCGTCCGGGCCGCCCCACGCGGCGTCGAACGCGGGCTGGATGCTCAGGCTCACCCCGTACAGCAGGAGCGTGGCGAGCGCGGTCGCGTCGACGAACAGCGCGTGCTCGACCCGGTGCCGCGCCGCGCGCACCGCGCCCTGCCCGTGCGCCTCGGCCGCGAGGCCGAGCCCGAGCACGAGCTCGTCCATCGCACGGTCCCCGATGACGTGGAACCCGCCCTGCGTGCCGGCCGCCGCGACCGCGGACAGGTGGTCCGCGATCTGCTCCGCCGTGAGGTACAGGTTCCCGCGGTCGCCGCGGTCCGGCCCGTCCTGGTACGGCAGCCGCATCGCCGCCGTGCGCGACCCGATCGACCCGTCCACGTTGAGGTCGCCCGCGATGCCAGCGAGCCCGGGCACGTCCGCGAGGAGCGCACGGGCGTCGTCGGCCGTGGCGCACAGCTCGCCCCGGTACCCCACGACGTGCGGCAGGCCCGACGACGCGTCCGCCGTGAGGGCGAGGATCTCCCGCAGCCCGGCGCGCGTGTCGATGTGCGGGGCGCTCATCTCGTGCACCGACACCACGCCCTGCTCGGCCGCGGCCTGCAGCGCCGTGCGGTACAGGTCCGTGCGCCGCGCCGGGGACACCGCCCGGGCGACGTCGCGCGCGACGTGGTGCGCCTCCCCCGCGACCCAGCCCGACTCGTCCCACCCGGGCCGCGTCTCGAGCGCGCAGCGGCGCGCGAGCGTCGTGGACACCACCGCCGAGTGCACGTCGACCCGAGCCGCGTACACCGCGCGGCCGCCCGCCGCGGCGTCGAGCTCCTCGCGCGTCGGGGGCCGCCCCTCGGGCCAGGACCGCTCGTCCCACCCGAAGGCGAGCACGACGTCGTCCTCGTGCGCACCGGCCGCCGCCTTCGCGACGGCGTCGAGCGCGGCCGCGAGCGACGTCACGCCGGCGCTCGCGGACAGGTCGACGCCCGCCAGGGCGAGCCCGACCTCGAACAGGTGGACGTGGGCGTCGACGAACCCGGGGGCGACGAGCGCCCCGTCGAGGTCGATGACGCGGTCGGCGCGGGCGGCGAGCCCGTCGGCCGTGTCGTCGGCACCGATCCAGGCGATGACGCCGTCGTCGACGAGGAGCGCTTCCGCGAACGGATCGGCCGGGGAGTGGATCACGCCGCCGCGGTACAGGGTTGAGGCCACAGTCCTTCACGATACCGCCACAACCCGCCGTGCTTCACCGCCCGGTGGCGGCGTCGGCGCAGGTCCGGGCGCGTGTCGTGCACGTCACGCCGTACGGCCGCAGCGCCGACCTTCCGAGCCGACCTTCCGAGCCGGCCTCGCGAGCCGGTCCCACGCCCGGGCCGACGGGGGCGCCGCCGGTGCGGGGTGCGCTCAGACGCTGGAGTAGGCGACGACGCCGCGGCGCAGGCGGTCGATCGCCTGGCGCGCGGTGCGGCGGACCTCGGGGGTGGGTGCGGCGCCCGCGACCTGGTCGAGGACGTCGATGACCTGCTTGCACCAGCGCACGAAGTCGCCGGCCGCGATCTCGGAGCCGCGCAGCACGGCGTCGAGGCTGCGCCCCACGGCCCAGCGGTGCACGGCGGTGACGAGGCCCTCGTCGAGCGGGCCGGTCGCGTCGATGTCGTGCTCGTCCTCGAGGTCGTCGACCTCGGACCACACGCGCGTGGTGGCCTCGAGCGCGCGCGCCAGCCTGCCCTGGGGGCCGCCGGGGACGTCGGGCTCGCCGTGGTCCTCGCGGCGCCCGGCGTAGACGCACGTGGACACGACGGCGGCCAGGGCGGGGGCGTCGAGGTCCTCCCACACGCCGCGGCGCAGGCACTCGGCCAGGAGCAGGTCGTTCTCGGCGTAGAGGCGGCGCAGCCACTGCCCGTCGGGAGTGACCTGCAGCCCGGTGCGCGCGGCCTCGCGGGCGGCGCGACCGGTGGTCGGGGCGCCAGGGGTGTCGGTCTCCTCCTCGTCGAGAGCGTCCTCGAGCGGTGCGGCCGGGTCCTGCGCGGGCTCGGCGGGCGCGAGGTAGCCGAGCGTGACGAGGACGTCGCAGATGCGGTCGAAGACGCGCGCGATGGAGCCGGTGCGGCCCTCGACGCGCCGCACGAGCTGGTCGTGCTCCTTCTTCAGCCGCGCCCACCGCTCCGCCCAGCGGGCGTGGTCCTCCCGGTCGGGGCAGTCGTGGCACGGGTGGGCACGCAGCTGGGCGCGCAGGCGCGCGAGCTGGGCGTCGTCGGACGCGCCGGACCGGGCGCGGGTGGTGCGGCCGGGGCGCGTGCCCGGCTCGTCGAGCGCGCCGAGCGCGTTGCGCAGGGTGGAGGCGAGGTCGCGCCGCTGGGCGGGCACGCGCGCGTTGAACGTCTTGGGGATGCGCACGCGCGCGACGGTGCGGATCCCGCCGGGTGCGTCGGCGACGGTGAGCTTCTTCACCTGGCGGTCCTGCGTCAGGACGGTGGGGCGCGGTCCGTCGAACCCGGCGCCCTCCCCCGGGTCGAGCACGACGACGTAGCCCGCGCGCCGCCCGGACGGCACCTCGACGACGTCCCCGGGCCGCAGGCGCTCGAACGCGGCGACGACCTCGGCGCGGCGCGACCGGCTCGCGGCGCGCGACAGGTCGCCCTCGCGCGCGGTGATGCGCCGCCGCAGCGCCGCGTACTCGGCGAAGTCGCCGCGGTCGCACGTCATCGCCTGCGCGTACCCGTCGAGGGCCTCGGCGTGCGCCTGCGCCTGCTTGGCCAGGCCGACGACGCCCCGGTCGGCCTGGAACTGCGCGAACGACGTCTCCAGGACCTCGCGCGCCCGGTCGCGCCCGACCTGCGCGACGAGGTTGACCGCCATGTTGTACGTGGGCCGGAAGCTCGAGCGCAGCGGGTACAGACGCTTGGACGCCAGGCCCGCGAGGTGCACCGGGTCCAGGCCCGCGTGGTCGACGACGACGGCGTGCCCCTCGACGTCGATGCCGCGCCGCCCGGCGCGCCCGGTGAGCTGGGTGTACTCCCCCGGGGTGACGTCGACGTGCGCGGTGCCGTCCCACTTGACGAGCTTCTCCAGCGCGACGGACCGGGCGGGCATGTTGATGCCCAGCGCGAGCGTCTCGGTGGCGAACACGACCTTGATGAGGCCGCGGCTGAACAGCTCCTCGACCGTCTCCTTGAACACGGGCAGCAGGCCCGCGTGGTGGGCCGCGATGCCGCGCGCGAGGGACTCCGTCCACGTCCAGTACCCGAGGACCTCCAGGTCCTCGGTGGGGATGGTCGCGGTGCGTTCCTCCGCGACGCGCCGGATCTCGGCCTCCTCCGCAGGCGACGTCAGGCGCAGGCCCGCGGTGAGGCACTGCTGCACGGCGCCCTCGCACCCGGCGCGGGAGAAGATGAAGTAGATCGCGGGCAGCAGCCCGTCCGCGTCGAGCGCGTCCACGACGGCGAACCGGGCAGGGGTGCGCCGCCCGACAACGGACCGGTCCGGCCCCGGGCGACGCCCGCCGCGGCCCCGGTACCCGCGGTCGCCGGACCCCCGCCGTCCGCCCGGCCCGGGCCCGCCGGTGCGGGGCGCGGTGCGGAACGCGGCGAGCAGGTCGGGGTTGATGGGCGGGTTCACGCCCGGGTCGGTGGGGTCCACCGTCCCGGCGTACAGGTCGAGCAGGTCCGCGCCGGGCGCGCGCCCACCGCCTGCGTGCGCGACCGCGGCCGCGGGGTTCGCGGACGCGACGAGGACGTGCTGCCACAGCGGCACGGGCCGGCGCTCGCTGACGACGACGGTCGTGTCGCCGCGCACCATCTCCAGCCAGTCGCCGAACTCCTCCGCGTTGGACACGGTCGCGGACAGGGACACGAGCTGGACGTCGTCGGGCAGGTGGATGATCACTTCTTCCCACACGGGCCCGCGGAACCGGTCGGCGAGGTAGTGCACCTCGTCCATGACGACGTACGCGAGCCCGTCCAGGGTGCGCGACCCCGCGTACAGCATGTTGCGCAGCACCTCGGTCGTCATGACGACGACGGGCGCCTCCCCGTTGATCGTCGTGTCACCGGTGAGCAGGCCCACGGCGTCGGCGCCGTGGCGGCGCACGAGGTCGGCGTACTTCTGGTTGGACAGCGCCTTGATGGGGGTGGTGTAGAACGCCTTGCGCCCGCTCGCGAGGGCGAGGTGGACCGCGAACTCGCCCACGACCGTCTTCCCCGCTCCGGTGGGCGCGGCGACGAGCACGCCGCGGCCCTCCTCGAGCGCCTCGCACGCGCGCACCTGGAAGTCGTCGAGGGGAAAGTCGAGCACCTGCCGGAAGTCCGCGAGCCGCGTGCGGGACGCCGCCTGGCGGGCCCGGGACGCGGCGTAGCGGGCGGCGGGCGATTCGTCGGCCGTCATGCCGTCAGCCTACGGTCCGCCGCCCACCTCGCCGGTCGAGAGCCCCCTGCTCAGCGGGCAGGGACGGCGGCGTCGAGCACGCGCAGCGCGCCGGGGACGACGTCGACGCGCAGCGGCAGCGGCCCGAGGTGCTCCCCGTCGGCGAACGCGTGCGGCGGCGCGGCGCCTGCTGTGGTCGGCTCGACCGTGACCGACGTCGCGCGCACGGTCCCGACCGCGCGGTGGGTGAGGTGGCGCCCCGCGTACATGCCGGGGAAGACGCGCGCGGCGCCCCACCGCCCGAGCGGGCCCGCGACAACGACGTCCAGCAGGCCGTCGTCGGGCGCGGCGTCGGGCGCGACGCGGACCCCGCCGCCGAAGCGGGGGCTGTTCGCGACGGCGACGAGCGCGCCCGGCGACTCCCACACGAACGCCCGCCCGTCCGGGCCGTCGGCCGCGTCGGGGTGCTGCGCGGCGTCGGGCACGGGCAGCAGGGGCGCCCCGGCGAGGACGTCCGGCACGTCGTCTCCCGCGGGCACGCCGCGCACCGTGACGCGGTACCCGTAGGGCCGGTAGCGGGTGATCTCGGTCAGGGCGGAGCGCGCGTACCGGGACCGTCCGCGCGGCCAGGTCGCCGCGTTGGCGTGCGCGTTCACCGCGGCGTCGATCCCGGCGGACAGCACGCCCGCGTACCAGCGCGCGACGGGCACGTGCTCGCCCGCGACCCGGGCGGCGTCGACCACGCGCACGCGCGCCCCGGCGCTCGCGGCGGGCCCGAGCGCGCCCAGGAGCGCGTCGACGCAGCGGTCGGGGCGGCCGGTGGGCAGGTCGAGGGCGTGCGCGAAGTCGTTGCCGGTCCCCACGGCGACGATGCCGAGCGGCACGCCGGTGCCCGCGGTGGCGTTGACGCCGAGGTGCACCATGCCGTCGCCGCCGACGACGACGAGCGCGTCCACCCCCGCGGCCGCGCCGGTGCCGCGGACGGCGGCGTCGGCGGACTCCTGCGCGAGGGGCAGGCTGGGGGCGCTGAGGTCGAGGACGTCGTGCCCGGCCGCGGTGAGCGCCTCGGCCGTGCGTGCGCCTGCGGTGCGGCCACGCCCGCGCCCGGCCGTCGGGTTGACGACGAGCGCGACCGTGCTCACGCGCTGCCCCCGCGCCCGGTGGGGCGCGGTCGGGGCGGGGTGCTCACAGGGCGAGCCGTGCGGCGTCGCGCTGGTCGACGCGCCGGTCGTGCAGGACGGAGATCCCGTAGGCGAGGAAGTACAGGGCGCAGATGGGCAGCGCGACGCAGAACATGGTGAGCACGTCGGGCGTGGGCGTCATGATCGCGGCGAACAGGAACGAGATGAGCACGGCCCAGCGCCATCCGGCGAGCCACGTCGCGGCGCGCACCACGCCCATCGTGTTGAGCGCGACCATGATCACGGGCACGAGGAACGCGATGCCGAACGCGAGCATGAGGCGCATGACGAACCCGAGGTACATCTGGGCGTTGATGAGGTTCGCGCTGCCGTCGGGCACGAACTCGTTGAGGAGCGCGACCGCGCGCGGCAGCATGACCCACGCGAGCGCGACGCCGGCGAGGAACAGCGGGACGGCGGCGCCGATGAACCCGAACGCGTACCGCTTCTCCTTGGACGTCAGGCCGGGCGTGATGAACGCGAAGAGCTGGTACAGCCACCACGGGCTCGACAGCAGGACGCCGAGGAACAGGGAGACCTTGACCTTCATGTCGATGGCCGTGGCGACGCCCTCGAAGTTCAGTCCCGTCAGGACGTTGCGGCGCTCGGCTGCGTCGACGAGCGGCTGCTGCAGGGCCTGCAGCACCGGCTCGTACACGATCCACCCGACGACGGCACCCAGGACGATGCCGATCGCGGCGAGGAAGAGGCGCTTGCGGATCTCGACGAGATGCTCGCGCAGGGGCATGCGCCCCTCGGGGTCACGGGGAGTGCGGGACACCGACTACGCCTTGGGGGTGTCGTCCTGCGTGGACGACGCCGTGCCCCCCGTCACGCTCGTCGCACCCGTGCCCGTCGCGCCGGTGGTGGTGCCGGTGCTCGTCGTCGCGGTGGTGCCCGACGGCGTGGTGGTCGTCGTCGTGTCGTCGTCCTCGCGCAGGTCCTTGACCTCCTTCTTGAAGATCTTCAGCGACTGGCCGACGGAGCGCGCCATGTCGGGGAGCCGCTTCGACCCGAAGAGCAGCAGGACCAGGAGGATGAGGACGACGATCGTCGCGGGGTGACGAAGGATGTTCACGGCGGGAACCTACTACCTACTCGTGGGCGGCCAGGGGCGACGTTGCTCTTCGCGCCATCATAGGTCACGGTCCTTGCGCCCCGAGGCGTCGCCCGCGCGCCGTGCACGGTCGCGACGGGTGCCCGTCAGGCGTTGAACCGCCGCCAGCGGGACCACACCTGCTCGTCGCGGCGGCGCCGCTGCACGCGCCGCTCCTCGCGGTCCGCGTGCAGCACGTCCACCCGGGCGCGCAGCTCGACCGGGTCGTCGAACAGCGTGGGCGCGGTCGAGGGCTGCGCCTCCTGCTGGGCGCGCGCCAGCTCGTCCGCCCGCGCACCGAGGTCCGCCGCGACCTGCGACGCGCGCGACAGCTCACGCCCCAGGCCCTTGACGGAGCGCCACAGGCGCCGCGCGAGGAAGAACGCGCCCACGAGCGTGCCCACGACGAGCAGCGTCCAGACCCAGAACCACATGCCGCCCACCCTAACCAGCGGCGCGGTCGTCGCCCGACGGGTCGCCACCCGGGACGTCGGCGGGCAGGTGCGCGTACGCGGCCAGGGCGGCGCTCGCGGCCTCGCGCACGTCCTGCGCGACGGCGGCCGGCTCGACGGCCAGGACGTGGCGGGCGCGCTCGGTGAGGAGCTGGCGCAGCCACACCGGGTTGGTGACGCGCAGCCGCACCTCGAACGCGCCGTCCGGCAGGTTGCGCACCGCCTCCACGGGGACCTGCTCGGCCACGGCGCGCGCGGGGCTGGCGAACGTGATGGTCGCGAGGGGCGCGTCGCCGGTGGGCGTGAAGTCCACGTCGGGATCGACGTCGTGCCCCTCGACGGCCTGGTCGAGCTCGGTCGCGGCGAGGATGCGGTCGACGCGGAACGTGCGCCGCCCCTGGGCGCGGTGGCACCACGCGAGCAGGTACGCGTGCTCGTCCTGCGTGTGCAGGGACACGGGGTCGACCTCGCGCTCGGACTCCTCGTCCGCCGCGGTGACGTACCGGATGCGCAGCCGGTGGCCCGCGACGAGCGCGCTCGTGATCGCCGCGACCACGCGCGGGTCGCCCTCGGGTGCGAGCTGCACGTCGAGCGCCGCCGCGGCCTCCCCGGTCGCGTCGGTCAGCTTGCGCAGCACCGACTCCACGACGCCCGCCCGCTCCGGATCGGCCTGCACCGCCGCCGTCTCGCGCATCGCGCGCAGCGCCGCGATGAGCGCGACCGCCTCGCGTGTGCCGAGCCGCAGCGGACGGGTCATGCCGCGGGCCTCGGTGAGGCGCACCACGCCGCGCTCGATCGAGTCCGCGTCGAAGTCGATGAGGTCGTCGGGCCAGTACCCGGGCGTGCCCGACACCCACAGGGCGTCGACGTCGTCCAGGACCTGGCGCTCGCTGACGCCGAAGTGCCGGGCGAGCTCGCCCACCGGCACCGGGCCCGCCCCGTCGAGGTACGCCACGATGCCCAGCAGGCGCACCAGCCGGTCGTCCGCGCGCTCAGCCACGCTCCACCTCCGCCTGTCCGGCGCCGTCGGCCGGGCCCGTCGCCAGTCCCGCCGCGTCGCGCAGCCGCCGCACGACCGCCTCGCGCAGGTCCGGCGGGCCCAGCACCAGCACCGCGTCCCCGTACCCCACGACCTCGTCCGCCATGGCGTACCGCACGTCGTACGCCACCTCGAGCACGTCGCGGCCCGCGCCGTCGCCCGCGCGCGCGTCGGGCACCGAGCCCACGACCGTGCCGCGCGCCCGCAGCGCCCCCGCACGCTCGGGCACCACCGCGAGGCGCGCCAGCCCGCCCGCGTCGCGCGTGCCCAGCGCCGCGTCCACGTCCACGTGCGCCGGCACCTCGAACGCGTCGCGCGGCCCCGACGCCCGCACCCGGCCCTCCACCCGGCTCAGCCGGTAGGACCGCGGCGCGCCCCGGTCCAGGTCCAGGCCCACCAGGTACCAGCCGCCGCGGCGTGCCGCGATGCGCCACGGCTGCACCCGGCGTGGCCGCACCTCGCCCGTGCTCGCCGCCCGGTACGTGAACGACACCACGCGCCGCGCCGAGATCGCGTCCATGAGCGTCGCGTACGCGTCCCCCACCGCCCGCACCCGCGGCGCCAGACCCGCCACGACGTCCATCGCGGTCTCCCCCGCCCCGGCCGCCCGCAGCTTCGTCAGCGCCCGGGAGATGTCCGTCCGCAGCGTCTTGTCCTGCCAGAACTGCGCCGCCAGCGCCAGCACACCCAGCTCCGCCGGCGTCAGGTCCACCGCAGGTAGCGCGTACGCGTCCTGGTCGATCCGGTACCCGACATCGTCCGCGTGCCCGCCCGCGTCCACCGTGACGATCGGGATACCGAGGTCGCGCAACGTGTCCTTGTCCCGCTCGAACATCCGTTCGAACGCGTCGGGCGAGGGGGCGTCCCCGTACCCCGCCACGCTCGACCGGATCTGCTGCTTCGTCATCGACGCGTTCGTGTTCACCAAAGCGATCACCAGGTTCAGCAGACGCGCCGCAGGGTTCGTCGACGAACCCCCCGACGACGACGCGACGGAGGGCGCGGAGGCAGCAGTGGGCTCGGACATCGGCACCACGCTAGTCGGTCGATAGGGTGTGCCGCGTGATCACGTGGCGGACCGCGACCGTGGTGTCGCACGCGAAGGCCTGGACCGGAGCCCAAGAGCTCAACGTCAAGCTCCACACACCCCTGCCCGGACGGCCCGACGACCCCCACGCCACCGTGCGCGCCCTCGCCTACACCCAGCTCGTCGGCACCCCCCACCCCGGCGACCACGTCCTCCTCAACGTCTCCGCCCTCGCCCGCGGCCTCGGCACCGGCGGCTACGCCCTCGTCGTCGGCCCCGCCCAGCCCGCCACCCCCCTCCCGCCCGACCCCACACCCGGCCCCGGCCACCTCGTCAAGGCCCGCTACACCCCCCTGCAAGCCCTCGTCCTCGGCGTCGACGAGCAGGAGTCCCCCCACCACGACACCCTGCGCGACGCCGACGACCTCGCCCACACCCCCGTCGTCGTCGCCGACCTCCACTCCGCCCTGCCCGCCATCGTCGCCGGCGCCCGCCACGCCGCGGCGCTCGCAGGCCGCCCCACCCCCCGCATCGCCTACGTCATGACCGACGGCGGCGCCCTGCCCGCCGCGTTCTCCCGCACCATCGCCACCCTGCGCGACACCGGCTGGATCGACACCTGCATCACCGTCGGCCAAGCCTTCGGCGGCGACCTCGAAGCCGTCACCGTCCACACCGGCCTCCTCGCCGCCCACCACGTCACCGGCGCCGACCTCGTCGTCGTCGCCCAAGGACCCGGCAACCTCGGCACCGGCACCCGCTGGGGCTTCTCCGGCGTCGCCGCCGGCGAAGCCCTCAACGCCGTCGCCACCCTCCGCGGCCGACCCGTCGCCTCCCTGCGCGTCTCCGGCGCCGACCCCCGCGACCGCCACCTCGGCATCTCCCACCACTCCCTCACCGCCTACGGCCGCGTCGCCCTCGCCCCCAGCGACCTCCCCCTGCCCGTCCCCACCCCCGACATCGAGAACCTCCCCGGCTGGGGCCCCGACCTCACCGCCCGCATCACCCACCAGACCCACACCCTCGCCGCCCCCACCGGCCGCCACCACCCCGTCCACGTCCCCGCCGGACCCGACCTCCTCCACGCCCTGCACGACACCCCCGTCCGCCTGTCCACCATGGGCCGCGGACTCGACACCGACCCCGCCGCCTTCCTCACCGCCGCCGTCGCCGGCGCCCACGCCGAGTCCCTCAGACCCGCATGACCACGACGCAGGGGGACCACGACCACCGCCGGCCCGGCCCGGCCCGCTTCACCGCCGTCACCGCACTGGCGCTCGCGGCCGTCCTCGCCGCCGCGACCAGCGCCCCCTGGAGCTGGGAGGCACCCACCTGGCTCAGCGACCTCGCCCGCGACCCCACCGGCCCGCCGCCCGAGAACGTGCCCCAGGAAGCACCCACCGCACCGCAAGAGCTCGAGACCGCCCTCGACGCGACCGGCATGTCCTTCGACGCCTACCTCCTGTGGTTCCTCGGCGCCGTCGTCCTCGTGGTCCTCGTCGTCCTCGCCCGCCGCCACCTCCCACGGCTCCTCGCCCGACGACGCCACCGCGACCTCCTCCTCGCCCCACCCGGCGACACCGCGCTCCTTGCGCAGGACCAGGTCGTCCCCGAGCTCCGCGACGCCGTCCACCGCGTCCGCGCCCACCTGCGAACCCCCGACGCCGACCCCCACGACGCCGTCGTCGCCGCCTGGGTCGCCCTTGAGCACGCCGCCGCCCGCGCCGGCACCCGACGCGACCCCGCCCAGACCCCCACCGAGTTCACCACCGCCGTCCTCACCAGCACACCGGCCGACCCCCACGCCGTCGCCACCCTGCGCCGCCTCTACCACCGCGCACGCTTCGGCGAGAACCCCCTCGGCACCACCGACCTCGACGCCGCCCGCCACGCCCTCACCCGCATCGCGACGGACCTCGGCGCCCCACCCGACACCGCCGCCCCCACCGACCACCGAGCACGACCGTGACCCCCCGCGCACGCTGGGCCCGCCTCCGACCCACCGACCGGACCACCCTGCGCACCGCCGCCATCGTCGCCGGGCTCGGCATCCTCCTCACCGCCCTCGGCATCGCCGCCACCCTGCTCCGACACCGCACCGGCTACGCCGGCGACACCGTCTGGCCCCACCTCCCCACCCTCCGACGCGACGGCAACCGACGCGACGTCTCCGACCTCGGCTGGTCCGTCCTCGGACGCGACGGACGCGTCACCCCCTCCGCAGCACGCCGCATGCGCCACCTCACCGACCAGACCCTCCACCGCCACGGCACCGGACCCCTCCACGACCCCACGGCAGCACCCGACATCGCCCGCCTCCTCGGCCCCCGCGTCGCCCGCACCACCCATGACCTCACCACCACCGGACGCCTCCCCACCCCCGCCGAGCTGCGCGCCTGGCTCACCGCCCTCGACCGCCTCCCCACCACCCCGGACCGCCCCGACGAAGGGACACCCCGATGACCCCCCACCCCGGCACCACGCCGCCCGCGACCCTCGACGTCCCCACCGTCGCCGCGCACGGCCACGCCGTCCTCGACGAGGTCGCCACCGCCGTCGTCGGAGCCCGCGAACCCCTCACCCTGGCGCTCGCGGCCGTCCTCGCCGGGGGCCACGTCCTGTTCGAGGACGTGCCGGGGCTCGGCAAGACCCTCGCCGCACGCAGCCTCGCGCGCGCCCTCGGTCTCGACTTCACGCGCCTGCAGTGCACGCCCGACCTGCTGCCCTCGGACGTCACCGGCTCCTCCGTGTACGACCCCGCGACCCGGACCTTCGAGTTCCGGCCCGGGCCGGTGTTCACCGGGCTCCTGCTCGCCGACGAGATCAACCGCACCGCCCCCAAGACCCAGTCCGCGCTGCTCGAGTCCATGGCCGAGCGCCAGGTCACCGTCGAGGGCGCCACGTACCCCCTGCCCCGGCCCTTCCACGTCGTCGCGACGTCGAACCCCGTCGAGCACGAGGGCACCTACCCGCTCCCGGAGGCCCAGCTCGACCGCTTCATGGTCCGGCTGTCCGTCGGGTACCCGGGCCGCGACGAGGAGCGCGAGGTCCTCGCCCGCCGCATCGCGCGCCGGCACGACGACCCCGTCGTGCGCCAGGTCGTCGACCGCGACACCGTCCTCGCCATGCAGGCCGCCGTCGAGCAGGTCGACGTCCACCCCGACGTCCTCGCCTACTGCGTCGACCTCGCCGCCGCGACCCGCACCCACCGCGACCTCGAGGTCGGCGCGTCGCCCCGCGGTTCCCAGAACCTCGCGCTCCTCGCGCGCGGCGTCGCCGTGCTCGACGGGCGCGAGGTCGTGCTCCCCGAGGACGTCAAGCGCGTCGCCGTCCCCGTCCTCGCGCACCGCCTCACCCTCACGCCCGGCGCCTGGGCCGCCGACCTGCGCCCCGAGGCGCTCGTCGACGACCTCCTGCGCACCGTCCCCGGACCCGCCACCGTCGGCCGGGCCGCATGACCGCCCCCGGGACGCCGGACCCCGACGCGCCGCCGCCCTGGCGCACCACCGTCCACCTCGGTGCCGGCCTCCTCCTGGGCACCACGCTCCTCGCGCTCGGCGTCCTCGTGCGCCGACCCGACGTGGCGCTCCTCGGCGTCGCGCCCCTCCTCGCCGCGGTCTGGGGCTGGACCCACCGGCCGCGAGGGCCCGTCACGCTCCGCGTCGCCCTCGACCCCGCCGCGGCTCCCGGGACCGTCACCGCGCGCACGCACGCCCACGTCCCTCCGGGCGTCGAGCTGCTGCGCCTGCGCGGCGTCGCCCCCGGCGGCCTCGTCACCGAACGCCTCGTCGACGTCACCCGCGGCTCGCGCGACCTCGCCTGGCACGCCCCGTCGGTCCGCACCGGCCCGACCGACACCCTGCGCGTCGACCTCGCCGCCTACGGGCCCGACGGCGTCGAGGAGCAGCCTCCGCACGTCGCCGCCGGGCCGCGGCGCCTCGTGCTGCCCCGCGCCACGCCGCTCGGCCGCACGCCCCTGTCCTCCCGCCTGCGCGGGCTCTCCGGTCCCCGCACCTCCCGCCGGCCCGGAGACGGCACCGAGCTCCGCGACGTCGACGCGTACCGCCCCGGTGACCGTCTGCGCCGCATCGACTGGCACGCCACGGCCCGTCGCGCACCCGACCTCGACACCCTGCACGTCCGCCGCACCTACGGCACCGCCGAGGCCACCGTCGTCCTCGTCGTCGACTCCCGGGACGACGTCGCCCCCGACCTCGCCACCTGGAACGGTGTCGGCGAGCAGCGCCCCGACGAGCCCACGTCCCTCGACCTGGCGCGGCACGCCGCCGCGTCCGTCGCGCACGCCGTCCTCGCCGACGGCGACCGCGTCGCCCTGGACGACCTCGGTCGCCTCGCCCGGCCCGTCCGCCCCGGCGGCGGACGGCGCCACCTGCGCCGCATCCTCCACGGGCTCGCCCTGGCCCGGCCCGTCGGCGACCCCACCGCGCGCCACCGACCGCCCCAGGTCCCGGCCGGCGCCGCCGTCTACCTCTTCTCCACCCTCCTCGACGACGAGGCGCCCCGCCTCGCCCACCAGTGGCACGACACGGGCCACGTGGTCGTCGTCGTCGACGTCCTCCCGCCCGTCAGCGTCGCCGACGTCGACGAGCACGTCGCCGTCGCCTGGCGCATCACCCACCACGAGCGCGAGGCCCGCATCCACGAGCTGCGCCGCCGGGGCGTCACCGTCGTCCGCTGGTACGACGGCACCCCCGACGCCGACGGCGCCCGCGGCGCGCTCGAGCTCGCGGCACGACGCCTCGACCGGCACCCCGCGGGCGCGACCCCGGGCGGTCGGCCATGAGGATGCCCGCACGCCGCGAGACCGTCACCCCCGGGCCGCCGCCCCGGCTCGTCGTCGAGACGGGCCCCACATTCCCCGCGTGGACGGCGCGCGCCGCCCTGCTCCTCCTCGCGACCGGGTTCGGGGCCGCCGCCCTCCAGACGACCGGGCTCGCCCCGTCCTTCGTGTGGGGCGTCGCCCTCGGCCTCGGCATCGTCACCGCGTACCTCCCCGCCCCGCCCGTGCCCCACCTCCTCTTCCTCGTCGGCGGCGTCGTGCTCCTCGTGGACGGCACCGCGCCCTTCGACCCCGCCGTCTTCGCCCTCCTCCCGCTCGGGCACCTCGTGCTCCGCGCCGCGTGGTGGAGCGATCACGTACCGCCCGGAGCGCGTGCCGAGCTGCGCGCCCTCGCACCCGACCTGCGCCGCGTCGTCGTGCTCCAATCCGCGATGCTCGTCGTCGCGCTCGCCGTGCGGTCGGTCGCGCTGGCCGACGTCTCGTCCGCGGTCGCGGCGGCGCTCGGCGGCCTCGCCGTGCTCGGCGTCGTCCTGCTCGTGCGGCCGCGGGACTGAGCACTCGTCCTGCGAGGACCGCGCCTCGGCACCACGATGGACGCAGACGGCACCCGCGCCGTCGTCCCGCCGCCGTCCCGGCGCGCGTCACCGACCCCGAGGAGGCAACCCATGGCTGCTCGTTCCGACCTGCCGAAGTACACGGTCCCGTCGCTCACCCCTGAGGAAGGGGCCCAGGTCGCCGGGATCCTCCAGGAGCGGCTGCACGCGCTCAACGACCTGCAGCTCACGCTCAAGCACATCCACTGGAACGTCGTCGGCCCGCACTTCATCGCGGTCCACGAGATGATCGACCCCCAGGTCGACGCCGTCCGCGCGATGGTCGACGCGACCGCCGAGCGCATCGCGACCCTCGGCGTCTCCCCGCAGGGCACGCCCGGCGCGCTCGTCGCCGCCCGCACCTGGGAGGACTACTCCCTGGGCCGCGCCTCGACGATCGCGCACCTCGGCGCCCTCGACGAGGTGTACGTCGGCGTCATCACGGCCCACCGCGAGGCAGCGGCCGCGACCGAGGAGCTCGACGACGTCACGAACGACCTGCTCATCGGACACCTGCACGACCTCGAGCTCTTCCACTGGTTCGTCCGCGCGCACCTCGAGTCGACGGGCGGCGACCTGTCCACCGAGGGTGCGCGCACCGAGGCCGGTGCCGCGCGCAAGGCCGAGGAGGCGGCGGCCGGTCAGCCCTGACCCCGCTCCCCTCCACCGCCGTCGTCCCGACGGCGACCGGGCCCCGCCACGCGAGTCGTGGCGGGGCCCTCGCTTTTCGGGGCTGGTTGGTGAGCTTTCCGCTCGGGGTGTGGATGGTATGCGTGCGCTTGGCACACTATTTATTCCGAGAGGAGCGTAGGGTCTCGGCATGACCGATCCGCACGCCGCACCGCCGCCCGTCCGCCAGCTCCGGCTCGTCGTCGAGGCGGAGGACTACGACGCCGCCCTCGCGTTCTACCGCGACGTCCTGGGCCTCCCCCAGCAGATCGCCTACGCGGACGGCGAGGACGACCGGGTGGCGATCCTCGACGTCGGGCGGGCGACGCTCGAGATCGCCTCCCCCGGGCACGTGCGGGCGATCGACGACCTGGAGGTCGGGCGTCGCGTCGCGGGGCATCTCCGGGTCGCGCTCGAGGTGGACGACGCTGAGGGTGCGACCGACCGGGCCGTCGCCGCCGGGGCGTCGCTCGTCGCCCCGCCGACGCGCACGCCCTGGGGGTCGCTCAACTCACGCCTCGACGCCCCCGCCAGCCTCCACCTCACGCTGTTCCAGGAGCTCGGCGGCGAGGAGGGCATCCCGCCCGGCGTCGTCGCCGAGACCGGGCCCGGCGACGATCCCGCTCCCCGCCGGGGCTGACGCCTCGACCCAGGCCCGCCGGACCTGCTCGAAGCGCGTCGGGAGCGGCGCCCGCACGGCCCCGTAGCGCGCGTTCGTGCGGTGCACGAACCGCCGCCACGACAGCACGAGGCCCTGCTTCGTGATGGGCAGGCCGCTGGACACCGTGACGCCGTTGTCGTGCGTGTGGTGGACCGTGAGCAGCAGCGCGCGCGGCACCGAACCCTCGAGGTCCGCCGCGAGCACCTCCCGCACCGCCATCCAGCGACGCAGCACGACGACGACGCTCGCGCTCAGCACGTGCTCGCGCACCGTGCGGTGCTTGCCGTGCGTGAGCACGACCCTCCCCTCCCCCGCGCGCTCCGTCGCCGGGCCGAGGTCGATCGCGTCGACCGTGCAGCGCAGCAGGTCGCCATAGCGCGCGCCCGTCGCGCGCGTGAGGCCGGCGATCACCGCGAGGCGCACGGTCTCCGGCTTCGCGGCCTCGACCATCGCCTCCGTCGCCAGCAGGCGCCACACCCACTCGGCCTCGTCGAGCGTGACGGTGGGGCGCGGGTAGCGGGACGCGGCACTGGTGCTGGTGCTGGTGCTGGTGGTCGCGCGGCCGGCCGTGTCCGGGCTGGTGGGTGACGTCGCGTCGTCGGGCATGGGTGGACCCTACCGCTTGGCACACTTTTTGTGCCGAAGTGACTGGCGGGCGTGTCGCCGCCAGGAGCGTCGCGACCCCTGACCGCCGAATTGAATACGTATGCAGAATGCTGCATACTCGTGCCCATGTCCAAGGTTCTCACCTCCCTGCCCGTGGGAGAGCGCGTCGGGATCGCGTTCTCCGGGGGCCTCGACACGTCCGTCGCCGTCGCGTGGATGCGCGACAAGGGCGCGGTGCCGTGCACCTACACCGCCGACATCGGCCAGTACGACGAGCCGGACATCGGCTCCGTGCCCGGTCGCGCGACCGCCTACGGCGCCGAGATCGCGCGCCTCGTGGACTGCCGCGCCGCGCTCGTCGAGGAGGGCTTGGCCGCGCTCGCGTGCGGCGCGTTCCACATCCGCTCCGGCGGCCGCGCGTACTTCAACACCACTCCCCTGGGCCGCGCGGTCACGGGCACGCTCCTCGTCCGCGCGATGCAGGAGGACGACGTCCAGATCTGGGGCGACGGGTCGACCTTCAAGGGCAACGACATCGAGCGGTTCTACCGCTACGGGCTGCTCGCCAACCCGCACCTGCGCATCTACAAGCCCTGGCTCGACGCGGACTTCGTCGCAGAGCTCGGCGGCCGCAAGGAGATGTCCGAGTGGCTGCTCGCGCACGACCTGCCGTACCGGGACAGCACCGAGAAGGCGTACTCCACGGACGCGAACATCTGGGGCGCGACGCACGAGGCGAAGACGCTCGAGCACCTCGACACGGGCATCGAGACCGTCGACCCGATCATGGGCGTACGGTTCTGGGACCCCGCGGTCGAGATCGAGACCGAGGACGTGACGATCGGCTTCGTCCAGGGCCGTCCGGTGACGATCAACGGGGAGGAGTTCGAGTCGGCCGTCGCGCTGGTCCAGGAGGCCAACGCGATCGGCGGCCGCCACGGGCTCGGCATGTCCGACCAGATCGAGAACCGCATCATCGAGGCCAAGAGCCGCGGCATCTACGAGGCCCCCGGCATGGCGCTCCTGCACGCCGCGTACGAGCGCCTCGTCAACGCGATCCACAACGAGGACACCCTCGCGCAGTACCACGCGGAGGGCCGCCGCCTCGGCCGCCTCATGTACGAGGGCCGGTGGCTCGACCCGCAGGCGCTCATGATCCGCGAGTCGCTCCAGCGCTGGGTCAGCACGGCCGTCACCGGTGAGGTCACGCTGCGCCTGCGCCGCGGCGAGGACTACTCGATCCTCGACACCACCGGGCCTGCGTTCAGCTACCACCCGGACAAGCTGTCGATGGAGCGCACCGAGGACTCCGCGTTCGGCCCGATGGACCGGATCGGCCAGCTCACCATGCGCAACCTCGACATCGCCGACTCGCGGGCCAAGCTCGAGCAGTACGCCGGCATCGGGATCGTCGGCACCACGCACGCGGCGCTCATCGGCGCCGTGCAGGCCTCCACCGAGCTCATCGGCGCGATGCCCGAGGGCGGCGCCGAGGTCATCGCGTCGCGCGGCATGGCCGAGGGCGACGACGCGCTCCTCGACCGCGCCGCGATGGAGTCCGGCACGGACTGACCGCCACGACGCCCGTCGGCGGCGCCCGGGTCGACGACCGACCCGGGCGCCGTCGCGGCTAGGCTCGCAGGGTGAGCGCGGGCACCGGGGAGCTGTGGGGGACGATCGCCGGCCCCGTCGACCACGAGCTGGTCGTCAAGAAGTCCCGCTTCCTCGCGCACCTCTCCCCCGTCCCGTCCGTCGCCGCGGCCGACGCCGTCGTCGCACGCGTGCGCAAGGAGCACTGGGACGCGCGCCACCACTGCGTCGCGCTCGTCGTCGGCCCGCACGCCGACCAGCAGCGCTCCACCGACGACGGCGAGCCCTCCGGCACCGCGGGCATCCCCATGCTCGAGGTGCTGCGGCACCGGCACGTGACCGACGTCGTCGCCGTCGTCACGCGGTACTTCGGCGGCGTCCTGCTCGGCGCGGGCGGCCTCGTGCGCGCCTACTCGAGCGCGGTGAGCGAGGCGCTCGACCTCGCGCGACCCGTGCGACGCGCCGTGCTCACCGCGGTGCATGTCGACGTCCCGCACGCCGACGCCGGGCGGCTCCACGGCCTCCTGCGCGACTGGTGCGACCACCACCACGGCACGCTCGAGGGCGTCGACTACGGCACGACGGCCGCGTTCACCGTCCTCGTCCCCCCGGCCGGACTCGACCGGTTCGACGCCGACCTCGCCGCCGCGTCGTCCGGCGCCCTCGTCGCGCGCCGGGGCGAAAGCCGCGTCGTCGACGTCCCCGCCTGACCGCGCCCGCACAAGAACCCCGCGCACCGCGAGGTAGAGCCGTGGTCGCGCGAGGTAGAGCCGTGGTCGCGCGAGGTAGAGGCCCGGTCACGCGAAGTAGAGCCGTCGTCGCGTGACGCAGAGCTGCTCGCAGGTCGATGCTTGCTCGCTCGACCCGTCGGTGCAGGCGACCACGACAAGCCGGGCCGCCACCGCCGTCGGGCCGAGAGGCGAGGCGAGGCGAGGCGAGGGCAGCGCACCCGCCCGGCGCCTGCAGTGCCCGGCCGACCACGCCTCTACCCCGGCGGACCAGGCCTCTACCTCGGCCGACTACGCCTCTGCCCCGGCGGACCGGGGCTCTACCTCGGCCGACCGGGGCTCTACCTCGGCCGACCGGGCTCTACCTCGGCCGACCCGGGCTCTGCCTCCGCGTCAGGCGCTGAGGCCGTCCGGGCCGACGACGGCGCCGTCGGGGACGCGGGCGGAGCCGCCCGGGTCGGCGAGCTCGGCCTCGCCGGTGACGGTCACGCCGGAGCCGAAGGTCCAGTCCCCGCGCACCGTGAGCGAGCGGGCTGCGCGCAGGGACGGGGTGCCGTCGTCGAACCGGGCGTCGAACGCGGCGATGGTCTTGTAGTGAGCCGGGTCGAGGTCCACGAACGGCGCGTCGGTGCGCGCGACGAACCGGTACGCGTCGTCGAGGTCGTAGACGTCGGAGCGGAGCACGAGGAGGTCGTTCGTCGTCTTCACCGGCAGGAACCGGTCGCGGCCGACCTCGATCGCGACGGCGCCGTCGAACACCTCGACCGCGGCTCCCATGGCGGACTCGATCTGCACGACCTCGGGCGACGACGGGTCGGTCGGGTCGACGGTCTTGGTGTTCTTGATGAGCGGGAGCTCGAGCACCCCGCCGGTGCGGTCGAGCTCGGCCGACAGCGCCTCGAGGTCGAACCACAGGTTGTTGGTGTTGAAGTACCGGTGCCGGCCGATGTCGGCGGCGGCGTCCTGGTCCTCGGCCGGGGTCTGCGCCGTCTCACGCAGGACGAGGCGCCCGTCGCTGCGGCGCACGACGAGGTGGCCGCCCTTGCGGTCCGCGGGCGTGCGGCGTGCGACCTCGGCGGCGAACGGCGCCCCGCTCGCGGCGAACCAGCCGGCCATCGCGGCGTCGGGCGCGGCGCCGAGGTTGTCGGAGTTCGAGACGCTCGCGTACCGGTACCCGGCGTCGAGCAGCGCGCGCAGCGCGCCGGACGCGTAGAGGGCGGTGTACAGGTCGCCGTGGCCGGGCGGGCACCACTCCAGCTCCGGGTCGGCGGGCCAGTCGACGGGCGTGAGGTCGCTCGCGAGGAGCTTGGGCTCGCGGTTCTGCAGGAAGTCGAGCGGGAGGTCGCCGACGGCGAGGTCGTCGTGCGGGGCGAGCGCAGCGAGCGTGTCGGCCTGCGTGCGGAACGAGTTCATGAGCAGCAGCGGCAGGGGCGCCCCGGTCGCGCGCCGGGCGGCGCGGACCTGCGCGACGATGACGTCGAGGAAGGTCAGCGGTCCGCCGTCGGGGCGCTGCGGGTCGGCGTCGCGCACCGTGAGGAGCGACTTGGCGCGGTCCATGCCCATCGAGGTCCCGAGGCCGCCGTTGAGCTTGATGACCGCCGTGCGGCGCAGCGCCTCGCGGGCGGCGCCCTCGGGCACCTCGAGCTCGTCGCGGTGCGTGACGTCGGTGAGCGGCTCGACGTCGGCCTCGGGGATCATGCCGGTCGCGCCGGACTCGAGGAGCCGGTAGAACCGGGCGAAGACGTCGATAGCGGGGGGCGCGACGCCCGCGTCGCGCATGCGGTCGGTGGACTGGCTCAGGCCCTGGCTGCTCATGCCCCGATGGTAGGGGCGCGACGCGGTCGTGGCCCGGCGCGGGGACGGCCGGACCGCGGGTGAGACAGGGCTCACAGCCCTACCGTGGGCAGATGGCGGACGTCCTGCCCGACGACGTGGCGACCTGGCTCGGGTCGTGGTTCTGGGCGCCCGGCTACGACGTCGCGCGCGAGGTGCTGCAGCGCGGCACGGCAGCGGTCCTCGTCGTCGCGTTCCTCGTCGTCGTGCGGCAGTGGCGCCCGCTGCTGGGCGAGCGCGGGCTGCTGCCCGCCGCGACGTTCGTGGCGCGCACGACGTGGCGCGACGCCCCGAGCCTGCTCCGGTGGCGGTGCTCGGACCGGTTCGTCGGCGCGCTCGCGTGGGGCGGGGCGGGGCTGGCGGCGCTCCTCGTCATGGGGGTCCCGCAGCGCGGGCCGTGGTGGCTGACGACGCTCGCGTACCTCGTGCTGTGGGCCGTCTACCTGTCGGTGGTGAACGTCGGGCAGCGGTTCTACGGGTTCGGCTGGGAGTCGCTCCTGTGCGAGGTGACGTTCCTCGTGGGGTGGCTGGGCTCGTCCGGCGAGGGCGCCCCTCCCCCGCTGCTCGTCCTGCTCCTCGCCCGCTGGTGCCTGTTCCGGGTCGAGCTCGGCGCGGGACTCATCAAGCTCCGCGGGGACCGCGCGTGGCGCGACCTCACGGCCCTGGAATACCACCACGAGACGCAGCCCCTCCCCGGCCCGTTCTCGTGGCACGCGCACCACCTGCCGCGGTGGTGGCACCGCGTCGAGGTGGCGGGCAACCACGTGACGCAGCTCGTCGTGCCGTTCGCGCTCTTCGCGCCGCAGCCGGTCGCGAGCGTCGCGGGCGGGGTCGTGGTGCTCACGCAGGCGTGGCTGCTCGTGACCGGGAACTTCGCGTGGCTGAACTGGCTGACGATCGTGCTCGGGCTCGGCGTCGTGAGCGACGGCGCGTGGGCCGCCGTCGGGTCGTGGCTCGTGCCCGCGCTCGGCCGCGGCGAGGATCCGGTGCCCGACGGCGGCGCCGCCCTGGGCGGCCCGGTCACCCTCGTCGTGGCCGTGCTCGCGGTGTCGGCGCTCCTGCTCGTCCTCGGCGTGCGCCCGGCGCGCAACCTCGTCGCGCGTCGGCAGCTCATGAACGCGAGCTTCGAGCCGCTCCGGCTCGTCAACGCGTACGGCGCGTTCGGCTCGGTCTCGCGGCGCCGCGACGAGGTCGTCGTGGAGGGGACGACGGCTCGCTCCCCCGGTCCCGACGACTGGGTCGAGTACGCCTTCCGGGGCAAGCCGGGCGACGTGGGCCGCCGCCCGCCGCAGGTCGCGCCCTACCACCTGCGGCTGGACTGGCAGATGTGGTTCCTCGCGCTCGGGTCGCCCGGCACGCGGTGGTTCGAGGTGCTGCTGCTCCGGCTCCTGGAAGCCGACCGCCCGACCCTGCGCCTGCTCGCGACGGACCCGTTCGCCGACGACCCCGACGGCCCCGCCCCGCGGTGGGTGCGGGCACGCGTCTTCCGCTACCGGTACACGACGCGCGCCGAGCGACGACGCACCGGCGACTGGTGGGTGCGCGAGGAGCGCGGGGCGCTCGTCGACCCGGTGGACCGCGAGCGGCTGCGGCTGCTCCTGGGCCCGCGGGCCTGAGCGGCCGGCGGGCGCGGCCGATCCCGTCCGGGGTGGCCGCGACGACGGCCCGGCAGTGTCCTACTCGAAGCGGGACGGGTCGCCCGCGCCGACGCGCACGACCTCGGGGGCGCCGTCGGAGAAGTCGACGACGGTCGTCGGCGCGCTGCCCCGCTCGCCGCCGTCGACGACCGCGTCGACGACGTGGTCGAGCTCCTCCTTGATCGCCCAGCCGTCGGTGAGCGCCTCGGTCGAGCCGGGGAGGATGAGCGAGCTCGACAGGATCGGCTCCCCGAGCGCGGCGACGATGGCCTGGGCGACGGTGTCCTCGGGGATGCGGACGCCCACGGTCTTCTTCTTCGGGTGCGCGAGGCGGCGCGGGACCTCCGACGTCGCGCGCAGGATGAAGGTGTACGGGCCCGGGGTGGCCGCCTTGATCGACCGGAACGCCGCGTTGTCGACCATGACGAAGTGGCCGAGCTGGGCGAAGTCGGCGCACACGAGCGTGAAGTGGTGCCGGTCGTCGAGGTGGCGGATGCGGCGGATGCGGTCGGCGCCCTCGCGGTCGTCCATGCGGCAGCCGAGCGCGTAGCCGGAGTCGGTCGGGTAGGCCACGAGGCCGCCGTCCTCAAGGAGGGCGACGACCTGCGCGATCGCGCGCGGCTGCGGGTTGTCGGGGTGCACGTCGAGGTAGCGGGCCATGGGGCGAGCCTAGGCCCGGGGCCGCGGTCCGGCCGCCGGGACCGCCGTCGTCGCGCGCTCCGGCTCCGAGGCGGCTACCGGGGCAGGTGCGCGGAGACGCGGCGCAGCTCCGCCGGGCTCGCGTTCCCGCCCGAGCAGACGACGCCGACGCGGCGCCCGGCGAACCGGTCGGGGTCGGCGAGGACGGCGGCGAGAGCGGCGGCGCCGGCCCCCTCGGCGACGGTCCGGGCCGCGGTCAGGTAGAGCGCGGCCGCACGGTCGATCGTGTCGTCGTCGACGAGGACGAAGTCGTCGAGGTGCTCGCGCAGGACGGCCTGGGTGAGCGCGAAGCCGGTGCCGGTGGCGAGGCCCTCGGCGCGCGAGGTGTTGGGCCGGGCGACGAGGTCGCGCGCGCGCCACGAGTCGTGCGCGGCGGGCGAGGCGGCCGACTGGACGGCGACCACCTCGAGCCCGGGGGCGAGCGCCTGGGCGACGAGGCACGCCGCGGCAGCGCCGCTCCCCCCGCCCACGGGGACCACGAGCACATCGAGGTCCGGCGCGTCGGCGAGGAGCTCGAGGTACGCCGTCGCGACCCCGGCGACGAGGAGCGGCTCGTTCGCCGCGCTGACGAGCCGGGACCCGTCCTCGCCCGCGAGCGCCGTGGCGTGCTCGCGGGCGTCGTCGAAGGTGGTGCCGGTGAGGACGAGGCGGGCGCCGAGGTCGCGGACGGCGTCGGCCTTGGTGGGGTTGGGGTGGGTGGGCATGACGATGATGCAGGGGGTGGCGGTGGTGCGGGCTGCGTGGGCGACGGCCTGGGCGTGGTTGCCGGTGGAGAAGGCGGTGACGCCGTGGGTGCGCTCGTCGGGGGTGAGGCGCAGGAGGAGGTTGAGGGCGCCGCGGACCTTGAAGGCTCCGGTGGGCTGGTGGTTCTCGTGCTTGACGACGACGTGGGTGCCGGTGGCGCGGTCGAGCGCGGGGTAGCTGCGGGTGGGGGTGGGCTGGAGGTGGGTGGCGAGGAGGCGGCGGGCGTCGAGGACGTCGCGCATCGTGGGCGGGGCGAGGTCTGCGGGGGGCACGGGTCCACGGTGCCGCGAGGCGTCTCATCGGTCCAATGCCTGTTCTGTGGCGACTGATCGACGGGATCTATGCTTCGCGCAGGAGGGTGTGGACGTGGACCTGACGCGGTTGCGGGTGCTGGCGGCGGTGGCGCGCGAGGGCTCGGTGACGGGAGCGGCGCGTGCGCTGCACTATGCGCAGCCGTCGGTGAGCCATCATCTGGCGCGCCTGGAGGCGGAGGTGGGGGTGCCGCTGACGGAGCGGCACGGCCGGGGCGTGCGGCTGACGGCGGCGGGTCGGCTGCTCGCGGCGCGGGCGGACGAGATCCTGGGGCGCGTGGGCGCGGCGCGCGAGGAGCTGGACGCCCTGGTGTCGTTGTCGGCGGGTCGGGTGCGCCTGGCGGCGTTCCCGTCGGCGCTGGCGACGCTGGTGCCCGACGTCGTGGGTCGCCTGGCGCGCGAGCACCCGGGGCTGGGCGTGGGGCTCGTGGAGGCGGAGCCGCCGGAGGCTCTGGACGCGCTGCGGCGCGGTGCGGTGGACGTGGCGCTGGTGTTCGAGCACGACCGGTCGCCGCTGGACGTGGAGGGGCTGCGCGCGGTGCCGGTGCTCGCGGAGGAGCTGTTCCTCGTGCGGGCGGGGTCCGGTCCGCAGCCGGGGACGGACCCCGGGAGGGACTCCGCCACGGACGAGGCCGCGGCGTCGTCAGGGGAGGTGGACCTCGCGCCGCTCGCGGACGCGGCGTGGATCGCGGGCTGCGAGCGGTGCCGGGCGGACCTGGTGGGCCGGTGCGAGCGGGCGGGGTTCACGCCGCGCGTCGCGTTCGAGACGGACGACTACGTCGCGGTGCAGGCGCTCGTGGCGTCGGGCGTGGGGGTGTCGCTGCTGCCCGCGCTGGCGCTGCGGGCGCACCGGGACCCGCGGGTGACGGTGCGGGCGCTGCCGGGGGCGGCGCGGCGCGTGCTCGTGGTCACGTACGGGGAGCGTCGGTCCCCGGGTGCGGCGGCCGTGGTCGAGGGTCTGGTGCGCGCGGCCGGCTGACCGTCATGCGGGCTGACCGTCAGCCGGGCACGACGACGGCGAGCGCCGCGAGGACGAGCAGCACGACGCACACGCCCGCGACGGCCATGGAGAGCGCGAACGGGGCGCGGCTGCGCGGGCGCACGACCCCGACGACGCCGGCGGCGAGGGCGAGCGCGACGGCGACGGCGCCCAGGGCCCACGTCACGGGGCCGGGGGGCGTGGGCGGTGCGAGCACGACGAGCGCGGACGCCGCGGCGAGCAGCACGGGCGCGAGAATGGAGCTCGCGCGGCGCCCGAGCCGGTGCGGCAGGCCGCGCACGCCCGTGGCGGCGTCGTCCTCGAGGTCGGGCAGCGTGTTCGCGACGTGCGCGCCGACGCCGAGCAGCGCGGCGGCCGCGACGGCCCACGGGGCGGGGCGACCCTCCCCGGGGGCGGCGAGCACGACGAACACGGCGAGCAGCCCGAAGGAGACGGCGTACGGGGCCCAGGACCACCACGTGGCCTTGAGCAGCGCGTTGTACGACCACGCGACCCCGACGGTGACGACGTGCACCACCCCGGGCAGCAGCCCGGTCGCGAGGGACAGCACGACGCACGCGCCGAGCGCCACGAGCGCCGCGGCACGCAGGGTGGCCGCCGTGACGAGGCCAGTGACCACGGGCTTGTCGGCGCGACCGACGGCGACGTCGCGGCGCGCGTCGAGCCAGTCGTTGGACCAGCCGACGGAGAGCTGGCCGGTGAGGACGGCGAGCGCGACGAGCGTCGTCGTGCGGGCGCCCGCACCGATGCCCGCGGAGAGCGCGAGGGCGAACGCGGTGACCATCACGGTGGGCGGGAAGTGGCTCGCGACCACGAGGCCGCGCACGAGCCCTCGCGAGCGACCGGTCACCATGGCGGCAACCTAGCCCGCCCCCGGCCCGCGCGCCCGGCGCCCGGGCCGGTCGTCGCGGCGCACGCCTCCCCCCGCGCGGGCGGACCGGGCCGGTGGGACGATGCGGGCATGTCGCGCGTCGTCGCCGTCGGGACCTCGCTTCCCGCGCATGCGTACCGCCAGGACGAGATCTCCCGGGTCACGAGCGAGCTGCTCACCGACGACCCGGTCCGCCGTGCGCTCACGCGCCGGCTGCACGCCCACGCGGGCGTCGAGACCCGTCATCTCGCGCTGCCCCTGGAGGACTACGGCGGGCTGTCGTTCGGCTCCGCCAACGACGCCTTCCTCGCGCTCGGGACCGACCTCGCGGAGCAGGCGTGCCGCGCGGCGCTCGACGACGCGGGCCTGCGCCCGGACGAGGTCGACCACGTGGTCCTCACCACGGTCACGGGCGTGGGCGCGCCGACGCTCGACGTGCTCGTCGCGGCCCGGCTGGGCCTGCGACCGGACGTGCGCCGCACGCCGTCGTTCGGGTGGGGCTGCGCCGGCGGCGCGGCGGGCCTGGCGCGGGCGGACGACCTGCTGCGAGGGCGCCCGCGGGACGTCGCGCTCCTCGTCGCCGTCGAGCTGTGCTCCCTGACGCTGCAGCGCACCGACCCGTCGACGGCGAACCTCGTGGCGTCGGGACTGTTCGGCGACGGCGCGGGGGCGGCCGTCCTCGTCGGGGACGAGCACCGCCTCGCCCGCCGCCCGGGCCCGTACGGGCGGGCGGGCGCGGGCGTGCACGCCCGGGGCGTGCGCGTCGTCGACTCGCGCTCGCACCTGCACGCGGGCACGACGGGCGACCTGGGGTGGCGCGTCGGCGACACGGGGTTCGAGATCGTGCTGTCGGCACGCCTGCCCGAGCTCATCGGTGCGCACCTGCTGGGCGACGTCAAGGCGCTGCTCGCCGAGCACGACCTCGAACCGGCCGACGTCGGGGCGTGGGTCGTGCACGCGGGCGGCCCTCGCGTCCTGGACGCCGTCCGCGACACCCTGGGACTCGCCGAGGAGGACCTCGCGCTCAGCCGGGCGTCCCTGCGCGACGTGGGGAACCTGTCGTCGGCGTCCGTGCTGCACGTGCTCGGCGCGACCCTGGCCCGCACGGACGTGCCACCCGGCACGCCGGCCGTCCTCATGGCGTTCGGCCCCGGGGTGAGCACCGAGCTCGTCCTGCTGCGGCTCGACGGCCGCGGCCCGCGCCGGGCGCCCGCGCGACAGGCCGGTCACGCTGCCGGGCACGCGCCCGCCCCGGACGAGGAGGTCCACGGATGAGCCTCGCCTGGTACGTGGTGCTCGTCGGCGCCACCGCCGTCGAACGGCTCGCCGAGCTCGTCGTCTCGGCCCGCAACGCCCGCTGGTCGTTCGCCCGGGGCGGCGTCGAGTCGGGCCGCGGCCACTTCCCCGCGATGGTCGCCCTGCACACGGGTCTGCTGCTCGCGTGCGTGGCCGAGGCGTGGCTCGCCGACCGCCCGTTCCTGCCGTGGCTCGGCTGGCCCATGCTCGTCCTCGTGCTCGCGAGCCAGGGCCTGCGCTGGTGGTGCATCGCGACCCTCGGGCCGCGGTGGAACACGCGCGTCATCGTCGTGCCGGGCCTGCCGCTCGTCGCACGCGGCCCCTACCGGTGGCTGCGCCACCCCAACTACGTCGCCGTCGTGGTCGAGGGCGTCGCGCTGCCGCTCGTGCACTCGTGCTGGATCACGGCCGTCGCGTTCACGCTGCTCAACGCCGTGCTGCTCGCCCGCTTCCGCATCCCTGCCGAGGAGCGCGCCCTCGCCCGCGCGACCGCGGGCGGCGCCGCCGCGCACCCGGCGGTGCCGTGACCCCTCCCCGGTCGACCGACCGCCGCACGACCGACCGCGACGTCGACGTGCTGGTCGTCGGCGGCGGGCCCGTCGGGCTCGCCGCCGCCCTGCACGCCCGCCGCGCCGGGCACGACGTCCTCGTGGTCGACCGCCGCGCGGGCGTCATCGACAAGGCGTGCGGCGAGGGGCTGCTCCCCGGCGCGCTCGCCGCGGTCCTCGCCCTCGGCGTCGACCCGCCGGGCCACCCGCTCGCCGGCATCAGCTACCGCGACGCCACCCGCCACGCCGACCACCCGTTCGCCGCCGGCCCGGGCCGCGGCGTCCGGCGCACGGCGCTGCACGCCGCCCTGCGCGAGCGAGCGCTCGCCGAGGGCGTCACGATCGAGCACGCCACGCTCCGGACCCTGCGCCAGGACGCCCGCGGGGTCGACGTCGTGCTCGGCGCGGCGCGAGCACCCGCCGGAGAGGCACCCGGGCCGGACGGCGGCGCGGACGAGGTCGTGCGGGCCGCCCGCGTGCTCGGCTGCGACGGGCTGCACTCCACCGTGCGCCGTCTGACCGGCCTCGACGCCCCGCCGCACGGGCGCGCCCGGTTCGGCCTGCGCACCCACTACCGGCTCGCCCCGTGGAGCGACCTCGTCGAGGTGCACTGGGCACCGGACGCCGAGGCGTACGTCACCCCGGTCGCGCCCGACGTCGTCGGCGTCGCCGTCCTCACCCACCGCGACGGCACCCGCGGCACACCGCAGGACGCGCACCACGGGCTCGACGCGTTCGGCGAGCTCGCGGACCGCGTGCGCGACGCCCCCGTGCTCGGGCGCGTCCGCGGCGCGGGGCCGCTGCGCCAGCGCGCCCGACGCCGCACCGCCGGGCACGTGCGCCTCGTGGGCGACGCGTCCGGGTACGTCGACGCGCTCACCGGCGAGGGCGTGCGCGTCGGGCTCGCCCAGGCCGAGGCCGCCGTGCGCCACCTCGACGACCCGGCCGGGTACGAGCGCGCCTGGTCCCGCGCCACGCGCGACTACCGCGTCCTCACCTCCGGCCTGCTCGCCTGGGCGGGCAGCCCCGCCCGCCGCGCGATCGTGCCCGCCGCGAGCGCCGCGCCGTGGCTGTACGGGGCGGTCGTGGAGCGCCTGGCCCGCTGACGGGCGGCTCCGTGCCGGTCGCGGTACCCGCCCGCCGCCCTCGTCCGGCGAGCAGCCCGTCGTCTCGCCACGCCCCGGTGTGGGCGCCCACCGCTACCGTGCGGCCATGACCTCGCTCGACCTGCACGTCGTCCCCGACCGCTTCCTGCTCGGCCACGTCCCGGGCGCCACGTTCCCCGAGGACGACGAGTGGGTCGCGCTCGTGCGCGCCCCCGAAGGGCTCACGGTCGTACGGCACGCCTCGCCGTTCGACGACGCCGAGCGGTGGGCGGGCTTCTACGGCTCGGCGCACGGGCTGGAGACGACGGGCGTGCTCGCGTCCGTCGTCGGGCCGCTGGGCGAGGCGGGCGTGCCGGTGTTCGTCGCGTCCACGTTCCACGCGGACCTCGTGCTGGTCCCGGAGGTGCGGCTCGAGCAGGCCACCCGGGTGCTGCGCGACGCCGGTCACGCGGTCGCCGCTCCTCGGTGACCCCGGGTCGCCGCCCGTCGTCGTGCGCGGTCCCCGCACCGGTAGCATGCGCGGATGCGAGCGCGAGGGTGGGTGGCGGCAGCGGCCGTGGTGCTGAGCACGGCGGTCCTGGTCGGGTGCGGGTCCGGCGGTGCGGGCCCGGCGGACGGAACCGAGGAACCGGAGGCGGCGAGCAGCGCTGCGCCGTCGCCCGCCACGGATGCCCCGGCGCAGGACGGTGCCCCGGACGACGCCGCGACCTGCGTCGCCTACAGCGACGTCATGACGATCGTGGAGAACGCCGACCTCGGCCTCGCCGACGGCCGCATGGCGGAGCAGGAGCGGGACGGCTGGTACAGGCTCGCCACCCGCGTGCTCGGCCGCCTGCCGTCCGGCGGGGACAGCGCCGTGCAGACGGCGGTCGGCGACCTCCAGGCGGCCGCGCCGGCCGTCGCGGTCGGGACGTTCGCCGAGTCGACCGGCGTGGGCTCCCCGGAGTGGTCGCAGGCCCAGGCAGACCTCGGCGACGCGTGCGAGGCGCTCGCGACTCCGCTGACGATCGCCCCCTTCACCGGCGGCTGACCCGACGCCCGGCCGCCGCGCCACCGCGCGCGGGGACCGCGCCACCGCGCTCGGCGGCGCAGCCGGTCACCCCCGCGCCGCCGCCTTCTCCGCCCGGTCGAGCAGGTCGCGCGCGCGGTCGCGCGGCAGGAACGCGAGGAGCGCGTCCTTCTCCCCCACGCGCACCCGCTCCGCCACCTCGAAGCCGAGGGCCCGCATCCGGGCGTGCGCCCGCTCGTTCGCCGCGTCCGGCTCGACGACGATCCGGTCCACCCGCGGGTCGGCGAGGCAGAACGCGACGACCAGCGGACCGACGGCGGCCCACAGGTCCGCCCCGCGCGGACCGCGCCCGCCGAGCAGGAAGTGCAGCCCGACGTCGCCCGGCGCCACCGCGTACGCCTCCCCGACGGGGTCGTGCTCCGGCTCGTACGTCTGCAGGAGCGCGACCGGGGCGTCGTCCCACCGCACGAGGAACGCGTGGTGCGTCGGCAACGAGCCGACGTAGGCGTACAGGTCGCGCAGCTCCGTCCGGGACAGGTCCCCGAGTCCCCAGAACCGTGCCCACGGCCGGGTCACCCAGGCGTGCAGCACGTCGAGGTCCGCGTCCGGGTCGAGGGTGCGGAGCGTCAGGCGCCCTCCGCCCGGCGCGCGGTGCGTGAGGAGCAGCTCCCCGGGCGCGCCGGTGCGCAGGCGGCCGGGGGCGGGCGGGTCGGTCGTGGTCATCGGGTCTCCTCGTGGCGCAGCAGGGCCCAGTCGGTCACGACGGGCACGGTCTCGGCATCGGCCCAGGCGGCGAGCCGGTCGGCGAAGTGGGGCGAGCGCAGGTCGCCGCTCGCGCCGAACGGCACGCCCCAGCGGCTCGCGTCCCGGTCGGCGAGGTCCCACACCCAGCGCGCGACCGACCCGCGCACGCACACGTCGCTGACCCCCGGCACGCTCGCGGTGCAGCGCACGGTGTCCGTGTCGCCCCCGAGCGGCACGTCCGGCACGCGCGGGACCGCAGCGCCCGGCACGTCGAGGAGGACGTGCAGCCCGAGCACGCGGTGGGTGTCGCCCCACACCGGCGCCGGGCCCGGCTCGTCGTCCCGCGCCCGCACGACGTCGGCGAGCGCGGCCCACGCGAGCGCGGCGCCGTCGATCCCGAGCCACACGGCGCCGAGGAGCGCGGGCAGCGCGTCGGCGACGCGCGCGGTGACCGACAGCCACGGCGCGAAGACCGGGTCGAGGCCGTGGGGCGCGTGCAGCGGCGCGAGCGCGGGGTGCGCTGCGACCCGGCCGACGAGCGCGCCGCGCCAGGCCGCGAAGAGCGCCGCGTCGGCGCTGTCCGCGTCCATGCGGCGGTCCCACGCGCGCAGCCGTGCCGCCGCGCGGAATGTCGCGGGGTCGGGGCGCGCGGTCGTGCTGTCATCGGCCCCGGCCGCGCCCGGGGCGCGACCGTCGCGGTCGAGCCACCCGAGCAGGTCGTCCGCGCCGCCGAGCAGCGTGTCCGCGTGGACGCGCGACTGGTCCGCCGCGGTCGCGTCGTCGCCCGCGGCCGCGAGGAGCGCCCGGATCCGGCGAGCGCGGTGCGGCGGGGCGTACGTGCGGCCCAGGTCGAGGTCGGGCCGCGCGGGCCGCTCGTTCGCGTCGACCGCGACGTCGTCGACGACCACGGGCGGGGGCGGCACGACCCACGGGCGGGCGCGCCCGGCGTCGGCCCACCCCGGCAGGGGCAGCGCGCGCTCGGCCGGGTCGCGGCGGGGCACGCGCCCCGCCGTCACCGACAGCACGGTCGCGCGGTCCGCCGCCAGCACGCGGTCGACCGGGTCGACCCAGGTCGCGAACGCGTCCGTCACGTCGCGCGCCGACCCGGCCCGCAGGAGCCGTCGCCACGCGGCCACCCCGAGGTCGGCGTCCACGCGAGCGGGCAGGCGCACCGCGAACGTCCGGCCCGGGTCGTCGGGGCCGCCCGTGACGACCACCCCACGCGCCGTCTCGATCGTCTCCACGCGGTGCTCGACCGGGCCGCCGACCGCGCGCACGCGAACCGTGGCGTGGACGACGTCCGCCGGCTCCGGACCGTCCGGCCCTTCCGCGACGACACCGCCGTCCGCGGTGCGGTGCAGCCGCTCCGCCACGACGTCCACGTGGTGCGCCATCGCGTTCGTCACGCCCCACGCCGCCGCGCCCGCGTGCCCGAAGTGCGGGACCCCCGGGACACCGGGGAAGGCGAGGCCGACGACGTCGTACGCGTCGCACGCCAGGCGCACCTGCTGGTAGACGCCCGGCAGCTCCAGGAGGCGGTGCGGGTCGCCCGCGAGCAGCGGCGCCCCGCCGCGCGTGCGGGCGCCCGCGAGCGCCCACGCGTTCGACCCCGAGCCGGGGCCGCCGTCGACGGCGAGCAGGTCGAGCACCGCGGTGGGGGGAACGTCGGGCCGGGACCGCGCGACGGCGGCCCCGAGCGTGCGCGCGACGTGGTCGCGCCACAGCACGTGCGGGAAGCCGGAGAACAGGACGTGGGCGACGAGGAACACGCCGAGCGGCGCCCACGCGGGCCACGGCTCGTGCGGCGGCAGGTCGCCCCCGCCGGGCCAGGCCGGGTCGGCGAGGGCGTGCATCTCGGGCACGTCGCGCCCGCGCTCGAGACCGTCGTTCACGCCCGCGGTGTACGCGTCGACCCAGGCGCGGTCGTCGTCCGCGAGCGCCGCGTAGGCGCGGCGCGCGGTGTCGGCGAGGCGGACGCGGTGGGCGAACCGGTCCCACGCGAGGCCCGGCTCGCCCAGGCGCTCGGCGAGCCGCCCCTCGGCGCGCCACCGGTCGACCTCGATCTGCCAGCCGCGGTCGAGCGCGGTGACGTAGCCCTGGCCGCGCGCGAGCGCGAGCTCGTCAGCGGCGCGCACGTGCGGGACGCCCCACGCGTCGCGGTGCACGGAGAACCCGCCGGGGCTCGCCGTCACGTCAGCCCTCCCGCGCGACGGGGTTGGCGAGGGTGCCCGCGTACAGCAGGGACGCGGACTGGTCGGCGAGGTCGACCATCTGGAGCGTGTTGCGCAGCTGGAGGCGGTTGAGGCACGAGTGCGCGAACCGCGGGGCGCGCAGGTCGACGCCGCCGCGCAGGTCGGGGTGGTCGGCGCGATGGGCGTCGAGGCACTCCGCGACGAGGCGCCAGAACCGGTCCTCGGGCAGCACGCCGTCGCCGTGGAGGATCGCGGCGAGGTGGCGCAGGACGCCGTCGAACACGTCGGTGAAGATCGCGAGCGCCTTCTCCTCGTCGTCGACGACGGCGCGCACGCGCTCGACGCCGGGCGGGAGCGGCGCGTCACCGAGGACGGCGATCTCCTCGCCGACGTCCTTCATGACCGCACGGACCACGACGTGGTCGCGGAGCACGAGGATGAGGTTCTCGCCGTGCGGCATGAACGCGAGGTCGTGCGCGAGGAGCGCGTGGGCGAGCGGGCGCAGGTAGGCGTCGAGGTAGGCGCGCACCCAGTCGGCGGGGTCGAGCCCGGAGGCGCGCACGAGCGCGGTCGCGTGCGCGGCGCCGTCGCGGTCGCGGTGCAGGAGCGCGGCCATGGTGGCGAGGCGCTCCCCGGGCGCGGTGCGCGGCACGGGGCTCTCGCGCCACAGGGCGGCGAGCATCTTGCGGTGCGGGGACGGCGTGGCGGTGCGGTGGTAGACGTCGCCGGTGTACCCGATCGAGGCGAGCTCGCGCAGCACGGTGAACCCGCGGCCGCCGAGCTCCGGGTCGGCGGCGACGAGGTGCGCGACCCAGTCGTTGATCGCGGGGGTGTCGCGCATGTACGCGGGCGACAGCCCGCGCAGGAACCCCATGTTCTGGATCGCGAGCGCGACCTTGACGTAGTGGCGGGCGGGCCGCGTGAGGTTGAACAGGGTGCGGATCGACTGCTGCGGCTGGTACTCGTCGGCGCCCGGCCCGAGCGGGACGAGGTCGCCGCGCGCGACGTCGGCCGCGAACGTGATGGGCACGCGGTGCTCCCACTGCCACGGGTGCACGGGCAGGTAGAGGTAGTCGGCCGGGTCGAGGCCGCGGGCGGCGAGCCGCTCGGCGAACGCGGCGCGCTCGTCGGGCGTGAGCTCGGCCCCGTAGTGCGTCTCCTCGTCGAGCCCGGCACCGAGCGCGAGGTGGGTGTGCTCGCGCCGCGCGGCGAGCCACAGCAGCCGCACGCGGCCCCCGCTCTCGGGCGCGTACGCGCGGTACTCGGCGAGGCCGAAGCCGATGCGCCCGTTGTTCGCGACGAACCCCGGGTGCCCCTCCGTCATCGCCGCCTCGACCTGCTGGAACGACGCGCCGAGGAGGTCGGTGGCGCTCGGCCCGCCGGTGCGCTCGTACCGCTCGAGCTTCGCCGTCGCGCTCGCGAGCGTGGACGACACCTCCTCGAGGTAGGTGGCGAGCAGGTCGTCGGGGATGCGCAGGTCGGGCTGGAGCTCGACGACGAGGTCGAGCGCGTCGACCGGCAGCTCACGCCGCGCGTCCGTGCCGTCCGCACCCGCGGGGTCGCCCGCGTCGCCCGGCCGGCCCGCCGTGCCGTGCCCGGCCGTCGCGGTGCGCCGGATCGACGCCTCGTCGAGCACCCAGTGCTCGAGCGCGTACCGCCGCGCGACGAACCGGTACTCCACCGAGCCGTCCGCGACGGGCAGCACGTACTGCCCCGCCCCGTCGGCCTCGACCGGCCAGACCTCCGCGCGCGGCGCGAGCAGCCGCTCGTGGGTGAGCTCGGCGATCGTCTTCGCGACGAGGTGTCGGTGCGCGCGCTCGGCGAGGTCGGGGCGCAGGTGCGGCGCGTGGTCGACGCCGTCGCCCAGCGGGCTCGCGTCGAGGTCGGCGCGCGTCGCGACGGCGAGGTAAGCCGTCTTGCCGGGGAGCTCCACCTCGCGCAGCACCCGGAACCCGGCCGCGGCGTTCTTCGCCGCGATCGCGGCGTTGCGCACGTCCGGCTCGACGACGACACGGCGGGCGCCACGCCCCGCAGGGTCGAGACAGAACCGCACGACGGCGCCCATCACCGCCGAGGTGAACCCGCCGCGCGCGGGCCCGGCCGGGGGCGCGACGAGCAGGTGCATCCCGACGTCGCCCGGCTCCAGCAGGGCGACGGCCGCGGGGACGTCGGCGAGCGTGACGCGCGCCGGGTCGTACGTCTCCACGAGGAACGCCGGCACGCCGTCGACCCGGCCGAGCCACGCGTCCTGGTGCGGGTCGGCGCGGACCCCCGCGAGGTAGTCCCGCACGCCGTCGACGTCGAGGTGGCCCAGCTGCCAGAACGCCGAGCGGGGGTGCGCGAGCCAGCCCTGCACGAGCGCGGCGTCGCGCACCGGGTCCACATGCTCGAACGAGACGTCCGCGCGGCTGCTGCCGAGCCGGACCCGCACCGCGAAGGCGGCGCCCGGGCTCGCGCTCGGCGCCGCGTCGTCCGACGCCGCAGCACCTGACGCCGTCGGGACCGGCGACGGCACGGCCGACGCCGCCGTCGACGTGGTGGTGGCGCTCATCGAGCCTCACCTCCCGTGCGCTCGCCCGCCGCGACGCGCGCCGCGGCGTCCGGCATGGCGGGGGTCGTCGCGGGAGTGGTGGCCGGGGACGGGGAACCCGAAGGAGCCTCGTCGTCGGGCAGGCCGAACGTCTGGAACGCGATGCGCTCCTCCACCGGGTACACCTCGCGGCCCGTGACGGTGCGCAGCACGACGGCGTTGCGCCACGCGGCGAACCCGAGGTCCGGCGCGGTGATGCCGTGCGTGTGCTCCTCGCCGTTGAGCACGTGGACGCGGCGCGCGTCGTCGACCGTGTAGTCGCGCGCGACGTCGAACCGCCCGAGCTCGTCGAACCGGAGCAGGTGGCGCACCGGGTCGAGGAACGCCGGGACCGAGGCGGCGTAGCCCGTCGCGACGACGAGCGCGCGCGTGCGGCGCTCGACCTCCCGCCCGAGCTGCGCGTGCCGCAGCCGCAGCACGTACTCCCCGGCCGACCCTGCCGCGTCGGGCTGCCCGGCAACGTTCGCCCCGTCACCCCCGCGGGCGGCCGGCTCGTACC
Source organism: Cellulosimicrobium funkei (assembly GCF_004519295.1). Lineage (GTDB taxonomy): Bacteria > Actinomycetota > Actinomycetes > Actinomycetales > Cellulomonadaceae > Cellulosimicrobium > Cellulosimicrobium funkei. Next base: position 339,176 of record NZ_SOZH01000003.1, on the reverse strand, counting down.
GCGCGGCGACGACCTCGGTGTCGGTGAGCAGCGTCGTCGGCACCGGACGGTCGAGGCTCAGGCGGTACAGCGCGTCGTAGATCTCGTCCACGAGGTCGCCGCTGATCCCCTTGTACAAGCCCCGCTGCTCGCGGCCGAGGAGCTGGCGCAGCTCGAGCGGCAGCGCGTGGAAGTGGTCGGTGTACTCCGGCGACGTCATCTCGAGCGTGAGCTTCGTGTACTCCATGGGGAAGAAGCGCGGCGAGCGCGTCACCCAGTCGAGCCGGTAGCCGGGGCGCCGCGCGTCGCCGTGCACGCCGTCGAGCAGGTCGCGGTAGACCTCGGCGGCCGACTGGCCGCTGCCCACGACCGTGACCGAGCCCGCGTCCGCGAGCGCGTCGCGGTGCGGCAGGTACTGCGCGCTGTGCACGAGCGGCCCGGCACCCGGGTGCTCGCCGCGCGCGACCTCGTCCGCGAGCGCCCGCAGCGCGGGCGGCAGCACCGGCGAGGTGCCGACGCCGAGCACGAGGTGGCGACCCCGGTGCTCCTCGGTGCCGGTGACGCTCCCGTCGGGCGCGAGCGTCTCGGCGCGCACGACGAACGCGCCGCCGGCCGGGTCGTGCTCGACGGCGACGACGCGCCGCGACCAGCGCAGCGAGCCCAGGCGGGCCGCGACCCAGCGGCAGTACGCGTCGTACTCGGCGCGCAGCGGGTAGAACGACTCGCGGATGTAGAACGGGTAGAGCCGGCCCGTGGCCTTGAGGAACGCGAGGAACGAGTACGGCGACGTCGGGTCAGCCATCGTGACGAGGTCGGCGAGGAACGGGACCTGGATCGTCGCGCCCTCGATCATCATGCCGGGGTGCCAGCGGAACTCGGGGGCGGCGTCGAGGAACACGGCGTCGACGTCGTCGAGGGGCGCAGACAGCGCCGCGAGGCCGAGGTTGAACGGCCCGATCCCCACGCCGACGACGTCGCGCACGCGCGCCGGGCCGTGGGGCGCCGGGCCGGGGCCGCTCGTCGTGGGGGCAGTCGTGCTCATCGGGTCACCGCCCCGGCGGTCGCGAGGGACGCCACGAGGTCCGCGGCGTGCGCCGCGACGTCGTCGTCGTGCAGCAGCTCGTCGCGCTCGACGAGCGCCTGGGCGGTCGTGCGCACGAGGTCGAGCACGTGGCGCACGTCCGCGAGCGTCACGGTCGGGTTGAGCAGCGTGAGCTTGAGGCACGGGACGCCGTCGAGCACGGTCTTGGCGACCACCGCGCGACCGGACTCGAACAGCACGCGCCGCACGAGCGGCACGAGGCGGTCCGCGTGCGCCGCGGACAGCCCCGGCGGCTCGTAGCGGAACAGGACCGTGGACAGGTCCGTGCGGCCGAGCACGCGCAGCTCGGGGTCGTCCGCGAGGTCGGCGTGCACCTGCGCGGCGAGGTCGCACACGGCGTCGACCATCGCGCCGACCCCGCCGGGCCCGAGCGCGCGCAGCGTCGTCCAGAGCTTGAGCGCGTCGAAGCGGCGCGTCGTCTGGAGCGACACGTCGACCTGGTTCGGCTCGGCGTCCTCGCGCGGGTTGAGGTAGTCCGCGTGGTGCGCGACGCGCTCCAGGTCGGCGCGCTCGCGCACGAGCAGCGCGCTCGCGGACACCGGCTGGAAGAACGCCTTGTGGTAGTCGACGGTCACCGACCGCGAGCGCTCGATGCCGTCGAGCAGGTGCCGGCGCGTCGCGGACACGAGGAGGCCGCACCCGTAGGCGGCGTCGACGTGCAGCCACACGTCGGCCGCGTCGCACACGTCCGCGACCGCGGCGAGCGGGTCGACGCAGCCGCGGTCGGTCGTGCCGGCGGTCGCGACGACCGCCATGACGACCTCGCCCGCGGCGTGCACCGCGGCGACGGCGGCCGCGAGCGCCGCGGGCACGACGCGCCCGTCGGCGTCGGCCTCGACCCGCACGACCGCGTCGTCGGCGAGGCCGAGCAGCAGGGCCGAGCGCGCGACGCTGAAGTGGCTGGACCCCGCGGCCAGGACGCGCAGGCGCGGCAGGACGGCCGAGCGCCCGAGCCCGTCGCGGGCGGCGCGCTCGACGGCGCGCTCGCGGGCGAGGAAGAGCGCGTGGAGGTTGGACTGGGTGCCACCCGACGTGAGGACGCCGTCGCCGGCGACGTACCCGACGCGGCCGGCGGTCCAGGCGACGAGGCGGCGCTCCATGAGGGTCGCGACGGTCGACTGGTCGTAGGTGTCGACGGACGTGTTGATCGCGGCGAGCAGCGCTTCGGCGCCGACGGCGGGCAGCGCGACCGGGCAGTTGAGGTGCGCGGCGTAGGCGGGGTGGTGGAACCACACGGCGTGGGTCGCGTAGAGGTCGGCGGCCTCGCGCAGCGCGGCGTCGGTCCCGACGCCGGGGCCGTCGAGGTCGGCGGCGTCGACGAGCGCGGCCAGACACGTGCGGCTCGCGCCGGACCAGGGCTGGTCGACGGCGGCCACGCGCGCGGCGACGTCGTCCACCACGGCGTGCAGGGTGCTCGCGTAGGCGCCCGCGGTCGCGCCGGTGAGCAGCGCCGGGGCGGTCGGGGTACCGTGCGCGGGCGCGCCGGATCGTGCGGAGAGCATGCGAGGCTCCAGGACGGGAGAGGGCCGCCGCGGATCGCGGCGGGGCAACCTGAGGTTTGCCTTGCCTAAACTAGCGCAGCGCGGTCCCGCGTCGAGAGTGACCTGCGCCACGTCGCCGTGGACGCGCGGCCACGGCGGGGAGAGGATGGCAGTCGCCCGTCCTGGTGCCCGAGGAGGCCGTGTGGAACCCACCGTCGCGACGACCCGCCCCGCCATCGTCACCGTGGACGACGACCCCGGGGTCTCGCGCGCGGTCGCGCGCGACCTGCGCCGCCGCTACGGCGACCGGTACCGGATCGTGCGCGCCGAGTCCGGTGCCGAGACGCTCGCCGCGCTGCGCGAGCTCGCGCTGCGCGGTGAGGACGTGGCCGTCGTCCTCGCCGACCACCGCATGCCCGGCATGACGGGCGTCGAGCTGCTCGAGCAGGCGATGGACCTCTTCCCCGCGGCGCGCCGCGTCCTGCTCACCGCCTACGCGGACACCGAGGCGGCGATCGAGGCGATCAACGTCGTCGACCTCGACTACTACCTGCTCAAGCCGTGGGACCCGCCCGAGGAGAAGCTCTACCCCGTCGTGGACGCCCAGCTCGAGGCGTGGTCCGCGACCGACCGCCGCCGGCCCGCCGAGACCGTCGTCGTCGGGCACCGGTGGTCGGCACGCTCGTCGCAGGTGCGCGAGTTCCTCGCGCGCAACCGCGTCCCCTACCGGTGGTACCCGTCCGAGTCCGCCGAGGGGGCGCGCCTGCTCACCGCCGCGCAGGCCGACGGCGAGACCCTCCCCCTCGTCGTCACGCCCGAGGGCGAGCCCCTCGTCGCGCCCGACGACGCGACGCTCGCCGAGCGCGTCGGGCTCGCCACGCGCCCCGCGGCCGACTTCTACGACCTCGTCGTCGTGGGCGGCGGGCCCGCGGGGCTCAGCGCGGCGCTGTACGGGGCGTCGGAAGGGCTGCGCACGGTGCTCGTCGAGCGCACCGCGACCGGCGGCCAGGCCGGCCAGAGCTCGCGCATCGACAACTACCTCGGCTTCCCCGACGGGATCTCGGGCGCCCAGCTCGCCGAGCGCGCGCGCCGCCAGGCCGTGCGGTTCGGCGCCGAGATCGTCACGACGCGCGACGCCGTCGAGCTCGACGTCGACGGCCCGGCCCGCTCGGTGCGGTTCCCCGACGGCACGTCGATCGACGCGCACACCGTCATCCTCGCGTCCGGCGTCTCCTACCGGCTGCTCGACGGCCCGGGCCTCACCGACCTCGTGGGCCGCGGCGTCTTCTACGGCTCGGCGCTCACCGAGGCGTCCGCGTGCCAGGACCAGGAGGTGTACGTCGTCGGGGGCGCGAACTCCGCCGGGCAGGCGGCGCTCTACCTCGCGCGCGAGGCCAAGCAGGTCACGCTCGTCGTGCGCGGCGACTCGCTCGCCCGGTCCATGTCGTCCTACCTCGTCGAGCAGGTCGAGGCCCACCCGCGCGTGCGGGTCCTCACCCGGACGGAGGTCGTCGCGGCGTCGGGCGACGACCACCTGGAGCACCTCGAGCTGCGCGACCTCGACGCCGCCACGACGTCGCGCGTCGAGTGCGGGTGGGCGTTCGTGTTCATCGGCGCCGCGCCCCGCACCGACTGGCTCGACGGCGTCGTCGCGCGCGACCCGCGCGGGTTCGTGCTCGCGGGACCCGACCTCCTGCACGACGGCGCCCCGCCCGCCGGGTGGACGCTCGACCGCCCGCCCTACCACCTGGAGACGTCCGTGCCCGGCGTGTTCGCCGCCGGCGACGTGCGCGCGGAGTCGGCCAAGCGCGTCGCGTCCGCCGTCGGGGAGGGGGCCATGGCCGTCATGCTCGTCCACCGCTACCTCGAACAGCTCTGACCCCGTCCCGCCACGCTCCCGCCGACACCACCGACACAGCACCACCGACACAGCACCGACGACACAGCCCCGACCGACCCGGAGGCGACACCGTGACCAGCACCGAGGACCCCACCACGACCCCGCCCCCCGCGGGCGCCAGCACCGCGCCCGGCACCGCCGCGGCCGCCGCCGCGCGCGGCTGGCTGCCGTGCGACGTCGACGAGCTGCGCGCCACGTTCCTGTTCGAGCACCTCACCGACGACCAGCTCGCCTGGCTGTGCGCGACCGGCCACGTCGAGCGGCACGACGCGGGCTGGCTGCTGCACGAGGGCGCGCCCGCCGAGGCGTTCTACGTCCTGCTCGACGGCGGCGTGGCGCTCTACCGGCGCGTCGGCGAGGACGAGGTCGAGGTCTCGCGCACCCGTCAGGTCGGGGTCTACCTCGGCGCCTGGAACGCCTACCTCGGCGACCGGCTGCCCCAGACCTACCTCCACTCGGCGCGCGCGCTCGAGCCCTCGCGCTTCTTCGTGCTCGCGGCGCCCGACTTCGCCAAGCTCATGACCGAGTGGTTCCCCATGGCGGTGCACCTGCTCGAGGGCGTGTTCTGGGGCACGCGCGACGCGCAGCAGCTCGTCGGGCAGCGCGAGCGGCTGCTCGCGCTCGGTTCCCTGTCCGCGGGCCTCACCCACGAGCTCAACAACCCCGCCGCGGCCGCCGTGCGCGCCACCGGGACACTGCGCGAGCGCGTCGCGGCCATGCGGCACAAGCTCGCGCTCATCGCCGACGGCCCCTACGACCGCGCCACGCTCGCCGAGCTGATCCGGCTCCAGGAGGAGGCGCTCGAGCGGTACGCGGACACGCGCACCGCGGACGCCGTGGGCGCCCTGGAGACCTCCGACCTCGAGGACCGCCTCACCGACTGGCTCGACGACCACGGCCTGCCCGAGGGGTGGCGGGTCTCCCCCGCGCTCGTCCAGGCAGGCATCGACGAGCCGTGGCTCGACCGCGTCGCCGGACGGGTCGACGCCGGCGCGCTCACCGGCGCGGTGAGCTGGCTCGCGTACACCATCGAGACCGAGCAGCTCATGGCCGAGATCGAGGACGCCACCGTGCGCATCTCCTCCCTCGTCGGCGCCGCCCGCCAGTACTCCCAGCTCGACCGGGCGCCCTTCCGGCCCGTGGACCTGCGGGAGCTGCTCGACTCCACCCTGACGATGCTCGACCACACCCTCGACGGCATCGACGTCGTGCGCCGCTACGACCCCGACCTGCCCCCCGTGCCCGTGTACGCCGCCGAGCTCAACCAGGTGTGGACCAACCTCGTCGAGAACGCCGCCCAGGCCATGGCCGGCACCGGGACCCTCACCGTGACCACCCGGCGCGTCGACGACCACGCCGAGGTCGAGGTCGCCGACACCGGCCCCGGGATCCCCGACGCCGTGCGCCCGCGCATCTTCGAGCCGTTCTTCACGACGAAGCCCGTCGGGCAGGGCACCGGGCTCGGCCTCGACATCTCGTGGCGCATCGTCGTCAACAAGCACCACGGCGACCTCGCCGTGACGTCCGTGCCGGGCGACACGCGGTTCGTCGTGCGGCTCCCGCTCGAACCCGCGCCCGTCCCCACCTCGCCCACCTCACCCACCTCGACCGACGCGCCCGACGCGCCCGACGGCCGCCCGTGACGGCCGCCCCCGCGGCGGGGACCTCGCCCGTCGGCGAGGAGCGCCACGCCTCCTGGCTCGAGCTGTTCTTCGACCTCGTCGTCGTCGCGGGCATCGGCATGCTCGCCCACCTCCTCCAGGAGGACCACGACGGCGGCGGGCTCGCGCTGTACGTCGTGGCGTACACAGCCTTCTGGCTCGTGTGGGCGTGCTTCACGACGTACGGCAACGTCGCGGGAGAGGGCGCGCGGTCCCTGCCGATCCTCGCCGGGATGGCCGCGCTCGCCGTGATGATCGCCGCCGTCCCCGGCATCCACGACGAGCACGCCCGGGCGTTCGCCGTCGCCTACGTCGTGGGCCGCCTCGTGGCCGCACGCCCGTGGCGGCGCACGACCGTCGTCGTCGACCTGCCCGTCGTGCAGGCGCTCGCCGGCGTCGTGCCGTGGGTCGTGTCGTGGTGGGCCGACGGCCAGACCCGCTACGTGCTGTGGGGCGTCGGCCTCGCGATCGACCTGGTGCTGCTCCTCACGCTCTCGGGCGAGCGGCTCGTGCGGCGCGCGCAGGAACGCCTCGACGAGGTCCGCGAGCGCCGGGGCCGGGGTCGTGCGCTCGGCGGCCGTCGTGCACGACCCGGCGCGCCGGACCGCGGGCGGCGGCGCGACCTGGAGGTCCCGACGACGGTCGACGCCGCCGCGAGCGACGTGCCCCACCTCGGCGAGCGGCTCGGGCTGTTCGTCATCATCGTGCTCGGCGAGGGCCTCATCCAGGCGATCGACGCCGCGAGCGAGGCCGAGTGGGACCGCACCCTGCTCGTGGCGGGCGCGGGGGCGTTCACCCTGCTGGTCGGGCTGTGGGCGCTCACGGTGCGCTCCGGGTACGCGGGCGTGGCGCTCCTGCGCCCGGCCGGCGTGCCGCCCCGGGTCGCGTGGTTCCTGCACCTCGTGACGACGGGGGCCCTCGCCACGCTCGCGGGCGCGCTCGGCGGCGTGCTGGACCGCCCGGCGCGCGCCCTCGAGCCGGCCGAGCTCGCGCTGCTCGTCGGGGCGTTCGCCGTCCACGGCCTGGTGTCCGCGGGCGTGCACGCCGTGCTGCGCGACGTCCGCACCGCGCTGGTCCTCGCCGTGCCCGTCGTGGCGGCGGGGGCGGTCGCCGCGCTCGCGGGCGGGTCGGTCTCGGCCGCCGGGCTCGTCTGGGTCCTGTCGGGCGCGCTGCTCGTCCAGCTCTCCGGTGCCGGGCGCGCGCACCGGCCGGCGTCGGGCGACGCGGCGTCGGGCACGGAGCGCGACCCGGGGCCGGGCGCCGAGCCCGGTGCGACGGCGGCGGGGACGGACGCGGGGGACGACGCCTGACGCCGCCCGGGCGCAAAACCGTGGACGTCGCGCGCTCGCGGGCATAGCCTCGTGGCGTCCGGTCGAGACCCGCCCGGACGCTCGACCATGACGACCGGTGAAGGGCAGGTGGACCCGCGTGACGCACGAGTGGTCCGTCGACCCGTCCCGAAGGGCGCTCCTCAGGTAGACGACGTGCGTCGTCCACCTGCAGAGCCGTCCTGGGGCACCGTCCTGGGGCGGCTCTCGTCGTCCCGGGGCACGGCACGCGAACGCACGACAGGAGGAGCGACGATGAGCGAGGTGGTCATCTACAACCTCGGCGGCAGCCAGGTGCTCGGCCGCGTGTCGTTGCGCCACGCGATCCGCATGCTGCACCGGCAGGTCGCCGAGGTGCTGGAGGCCGTCGAGGGCGAGACGTTCGGGCCCTACCAGCGGCCCCGGTCGGTCGCGCTCGTGCGGTACGTGCACGCGCGCTGGGTGTACGAGCGCCAGGGCCGCGTGCCGTACTCGCGCGCCGCGCTCCTGCGCCGCGACCGCTACCGCTGCGCGTACTGCGGCGGCACCGCGACGACGATGGACCACGTCGTCCCGCGGTGCCAGGGCGGCACGACGACGTGGCTCAACGCCGTCGCCGCGTGCGAGCCGTGCAACGCGGCCAAGGGCGGGCGCACGCCCGAGCAGGCAGGCCTGTCGCTCCTGTCCAGACCGTTCGAGCCCGCGTTCCGCGACATCTACCCGTCGGCGCCCGCCCCGCGCAGACGCTGACGGGTCACCGGCCGGCGCGCCCGGCCGGTCACGGGCGGCCCGGCCGGTGGCGGTGACACCGGCCGGGCCGGCCGCGTGGTGCGGTCCTGCGACCGCGGCGGCGTCCGGGACACCGGCCGCGCCCCTCCCTCCAGGTGGAGCCGGTCCGCGCCGCGCACCCATCTCGGGTCCCGGGCCGCGCGAGGGAGCCCACGATGGCGACGGTCCGGATCGGGACGTTCAACGTCGAGAACCTGTTCGAGCGGCCGCGCGCGATGGCGGGCCCGCTGACCGCGGGCAACGCGGTCCTGGCGGCGCACGCGCGGGTCAACGCCCTGATCGCCGAGGAGCGGTACGACCCCGACGTCCGGGCCGAGATCCTGGAGCACCTGGAGACGCTCGGCCTGCTGCGCGCCGACGCCGCCGCGCTCGCGGTGCTGCGCCAGGTGCGCGGGCGGCTCGTGCGCCGCACCGGGTCGCAGGCCGCCGGGACGGCCCGCACCGAGGTGGTCGCGACCGGGCGGGGCGACTGGGTCGGCTGGGTCGACCTCATCAAGGACCGGGTCGACGAGCTCGCGATGGTGCACACGGCGCGCGTCGTGGCCGACGTCGGCGCCGACGTCCTCGCCGTCGTCGAGGCGGAGAGCCGCGTCGCGCTCAAGCGGTTCACCGACGCGGGCGTCACCCGCTCCGGGCGCACGCTCTACCCGCACGTCATGGTCATCGACGGCAACGACGACCGCGGGATCGACGTCGGGCTGCTCACGCGGCGGCCCTACGAGATCGGGACGGTGCGCTCCCACGTCGACGACCGGGACTCGCGCGGACGCCTCGTCTTCGGTCGGGACTGCCCCGAGTACGTCGTCGCGCTGCCGGGCGGCGGCACGCTCACCGTGCTCGTCAACCACTTCAAGTCCAAGGGGTACGGGACGCAGGCCGAGTCGGACGCGACCCGGCGCCGCCAGGCGACCCGCACCGCGGCGATCTACGCGGGTCTGCGCGCCCGCGGCGAGGAGCACGTCGTGGTCGTCGGCGACCTCAACGACACACCGGGGTCGGTGCCGCTGCGCCCGCTCCTCGAGGGGACCGACCTGCGCGACGTGAGCGTGCACCCGGACTTCCGGGGCGACGGGCGTCCCGGGACGTACGGCAACGGGACCGCGAGCCAGAAGATCGACTACGTCCTGCTCTCCCCCGCGCTGTTCGAGCGCACCGTCGGCGGGTCGGTCTTCCGCCGGGGCGTGTGGGGCGGGAAGGACGGGACCCTGTTCCCGCACTACGACACGATGACGTCGCCCGTGCACGCGGCGTCCGACCACGCCGCCCTGTGGGCCGACGTCGACCTCGCGTGACGGGCCCGACCGGGCGCCCGGGGCGGTGGGCGCCCGGCCGGGGCGTCAGTCCGCGCGGGCGAGGGCGATCGTCGTGGAGCCGCGCTGGCCGGCCTCGTAGAACATGTGCAGGCGGCCGTCGACCTCCACGAACGACGGCGCCGCGGCGCGCCCGCGGTCCGGCGCGGCGGACCCCGAGTCGTACAGGACCCCGAGGTGGTCCTCGCGGTCGAAGCCCGTCCCCACGCGCGCGACGTGGATGTTGCCCGAGCCCGCGTGGTAGACGACGTGGCCCCCGCCGTTGCGCGACCAGTAGTGCGCCCCGGAGACCTGGCCGCCCTCCCCGGCCGCAGGCGTGATGAGCGGCTCCGGCTTGACCTGCCAGCCGGACGTCAGCGACTGCGACCAGCCGACGTAGATCTTCCGCGTCCCGCCGTGGTTGCCCATCAGCAGCATGACGTAGACCCCCGACTGCGTCGGGTGCGGGAAGACGCGCGCGTACGACGTCTCGCTCACGCCCGGGAGCATGTACGTGCCCACGACCCGGTTGTGGTACGCGAAGCTGCGGCCGTCGGCGGAGCTCGCGACCCGGGTCGTGTGGTTCTCGCCGTGGAAGAACAAGTAGATCCGGCGGTCCGCCGGGTTCCAGAACGCGTCGGGGCTCGACACGTGGCTCACGTCGAAGCCCGCCCACGTGCGCGGGATGATCGGGTTGGCGGGGTGCTCGCGCCACGGGCCGGTGACGGAGTCCGCGTAGGCCAGGCAGATGCCGCCCGGGGCGTCGTGCGGGGCGTAGTACATGTACCAGCGGCCGAGCGGGTTCTCGACGCGCCCGGCGACGTACCGGACCGAGGGAAAGATCAGCTCGTTCGTCGGGTTGTACCGCAACGTGCTCCGGTCGAGCGGCTGCCCGAGGTAGCGGAAGGTCGGGAAGCCGGGCACCGCCGCGTGCGCGGGCGCCGGGGCGGCGATGCCGCCCACGGTGCCGGCGAGCGTGCCGGTCGCGGTCGCCGCGCCGAGCACGACGGCACCGCGCAGGAGCGCGCGACGGGTCAAGGGACGAGGGACGGGTGGGCGAGGGTCGTCCGGCATGCTGCCTCCACGGTGAGAGAGCGGGTGGGACGGCAGCCACTCTCACGACGGCCCGTGACCAGGGTCAACACGATAATGAGAACTGCCGAACGGCCCGACGGCGGGCGCCGCCCGGGAGCGGGCCGACCCGGAGGCCGCCCGCCGACCGATGAGTCCGCGCACCGCCCCGGGTCTCCCCTTCGACCGCGCAACAGGGACGAGGAGGATCCATGGCCAAGGTGATCGCCGGGGCGACGGTGTCGCTCGACGGGTTCGTGCAGGACGCCGCCGGGAGCAGCGCCGCGCTCTACGCGGACTTCGACACGCTCGTGGGCAGCGACTACATGCGCCGGCTCCAGGACGAGACCGGCGCCGTGCTCATGGGGCGACGCACGTTCGACGGCGCCGAGGACCCCGACAGCTACGCGGAGGACTACGAGTTCCAGGCACCGATCTTCGTCGTGACGCACCACCCGCTGCCCGTCGCGCCGCGCCGCAACGAGCGGCTCTGGATCGAGTTCGTCACCGACGGTGTCGAGGAGGCGGTGCGCCGCGCCGTCGAGGCCGCTGGCGACCGTGACGTGACGTTCGTGGGCGGCGCGGACCTCTTCCGCCAGCTCCTGGCGGCGGACCTCGTCGACGAGCTCGCCGTCGACGTCATGCCGGTGCTGCTCGGCGGCGGCGTCCGGCTGTTCGACGGCGGCGTCCCCGCCACCCTGGAGAAGGTGAGCGTCGACGAGGTGGGCGTCCGCACCGCGCTGCGCTACCGGGTCGTGCGCGACCGCTGATCCGGCTCAGGCGCTCAGCCGCTCGGCGGGGCGAGCCGCCCGGGTCCCGCTTCCCGCGTCCCGCGGCGCGCGGTCGAGGACCGCCAGGGGATCCCGCGCGAGGTCGGCGACCGGCTGCCCGGTCTCCCGGCTGAGGGCGCGCAGCAGGCCGGCCCGCGTGGCGTAGCCGGCGGCGCGCGCCGCCGCGTCCAGCTGCGAGCCGCCCCGCAGCCGCGCGATCGCGACGTTGAGGTGGGCGCGCGTTCGCCAGCGCCCGAACGGGAGCCCCGTCTCCTCGACGAAGAGCCGCTGGACGTGGCGCGCGCTCGCGTGCCGTCGGTCGGCGAGCTCCTCGAGCGTCGCACCCCCGCGCCGGGCGTCCTCGGCCACGGCGCGCGCGACCGGGTGCGACGGGAGCGTCAGCACGAAGTGGTCGCCCGTGACCCCGCGGAGCACCTCCTCGAGGGCCGCGCGGAACGGCGCGACCTGCTCCGGGGTCACCGGGCCCGCGCAGAGCACGGCGGTCAGGACGTCCGTGACGGCCGGCACGACGCCGAGCCGGTGCACCCGGACGGGGGGCTCGACGCCCGGCGAGAGCACCGGCCCCAGGGCCATCGCCCCGCCCGGCAGGCGCACGGAGTGCGGCACGCCGGGGGCGAGCCACACGCTCTCGTGCGTGCGCAGGGTCAGGGGCGCGCCGTCGGCCACGAGCTCCGCGGTGCCCGCGACGACGTGGACCAGGTGCGGCTCGTCGTGCGCGTGGGTGTCGTGGCCGAGGAAGCGGACGGCGTTCTCGGGGACGACGGCGCCCAGCGCGGTCGGGGTCATGCGGCGCTCCTCTCCTCGGCCGGACCCCTCCGGTCCGGCCGTCCTGCGGGACGACCTCGGACGCGTCCCGCGGCGCACGTGCAGACGTATCGTGCCCGGTCGTGTCGCGTCCGGGAGCGTCCGTGTCATGTCCGGACAGGGCACGGCGCGTAGGTGTGGTTAGCCTAACCTCGCGAGGTGCGCCCCGGTCACGCCGTGCGGCCCCCGCGTCCCTGCTCCCGAGTGCGAGGTCCCATGCTGCCGTCCCGCCGTCCCACCCGCCGCCCCCTCACCGCGCTGGCCGCGCTCGTCGCCGCCGCGACGCTCGCGCTCTCCGCGTGCTCGGGCGGCACCACCACGTCCGACGCCGGGGCGGAGGGCTCCGGAGAGCCCACCGGCTCGTCCGCAGCGGAGCGCGTCGTCGCCACGGACCAGGGCGACGTCACCGTCCCGACGGAGCCGCAGCGCGTCGTCGTGCTCAACCACGCGCTCGCCGGCTACCTCTACGCGCTCGACGTCCCGGTCCTCGCCACCGTGCCCGAGGTGACCGACGACCCCGAGCCGGCCTTCTCCCCGCTCTGGGCGCAGGAGGCCGAGGCCGACGGCACGGAGCTCCTGGAGTGGAGCGCCGACGGCTTCAACCTCGAGGCGATCCTCGCGCTCGAGCCCGACCTCATCGTCGGTGGCGGGTGGGGCTTCCCGCTCAAGCAGGCGACGGACGTCTACGACGGCCTGAGCCAGATCGCCCCGACCGTCCTCGTGAGCGGCACGTACACGACCTGGCAGGAGCAGCTCGCGTTCCTCGCGGAGGACGTGTTCGACGACGCGACGACGTCCGAGGAGCTCGCCGCCGGGTACGAGGACCGGCTCGCGGAGGTGCGCGACGCGATCACCGTGCCCGCGGGCGAGACGGCGTTCCTCGCCCGCACGGCGGAGGGCACCACGTACGCCCTCCAGGAGGGCGAGGGGCTGCCCGCGATCTTCGAGCGGCTCGGGTTCGCGGTCCAGCCGATCCAGGAGCAGACCGGCGCCGAGCCGTACACGCCGGGCGGTGACATGTTCGAGGTGTCGGCCGAGCAGGTGACGTCGGTGGTCACGGCGCCGAACGTGTTCGTCATCGGCTTCAACGGCGCGGAGGTCGACCTCGACGCGCTCGCCGCCGACCCGGTGTTCGCCGCGCTGCCGTCGTTCGCCGCCGGGACCGCGCACGAGCTGCCCACGTGGACGATCCGCAGTGACTACCACGAGGCGATGGCCCTGCTCGACGTCGTCGAGGAGCAGTTCTCCTGATGGCCCAGCACCGCCTGCGCACCCACCCCCTCGTCCTGCGGCGCGTCGAGGTCGCGCGCGTCGTCGACGTCACGCCCCGCATGCGCCGCGTGACGCTCGTCGGGCCGGAGCTCGGCGCGTTCGAGCGCGACGGCCTGCCGATGCCGGCGTTCGACGCCCCGGGGTTCGACGATCACGTGAAGCTCGTCCTCGCGTCCGACGGCGACGTCGCGTCCGCGCTGCCCGTGCAGCGCGCGCACGGCATCGACTGGCCGCCCGCGCCGAACCGGCAGGGTCGGGACTACACGCCGCGCCGCTGGGACCCGGTGGCGGGCGAGCTCGACCTCGACCTCGTGCTGCACGGCGACGGGCCCGCCGCCGCGTGGGCCGGGGCGGCGCGCCCCGGCGACGCGCTGTGGTTCGTCGGCCCCAAGGCCTCCACCGTGTGGCCCGACGACGTCGACTGGGCCCTGCTCGCGGGCGACGAGACCGCGCTGCCCGCGATCGGCCGCTTCCTCGACGAGCGCCCCGTCGACGTGCCCGTGCAGGTCGTCGTGACGGTCGGCGACGCGTCCGCGCACCAGGACCTCGCGCTGCGCGACGGCGACACCGTCCGCTGGGTCGTCGCGCCCGAGGGCGACCGCGTCGCGCTCGGCGAGGCGGTGCGCGCGATCACGTGGTGGCCCGGGCGCGTCTACGCGTGGGCCGCGAGCGAGAGCCGGGCCCTGCTGCCGGTGCGCCGCCACCTCACGCGCGAGCGCGGCGTGCCCCGCACGCACGTCGATGTCACCGGGTACTGGCACGCACAGCCGGCGCCCTCGGGCGCGAGGCCGGGCGACACCGCGGGCAGCACCGTCGGCGACACCGCGGGCGGCGTCCCGGGCAGCACCGCGAGCGACGTGCCCAGCAGCACCGCGACCGGCACCGTCCCCGCGACGCAGCCCGCGGGCGTGCCGTCCCCCGTGCCGTGGTTCGCGACGCGCGCCGCGCTGCAGCTCGGGCTGCTCGACGCGCTCGGCGACGGCCCGCGCGACGTCGCGGTGCTCGCCGAGGCGGCCCGCGTCGCGCCCGCGGCGGTCCGGGTCCTCGTGGACGTCCTCGCGGCGTCGGGGGTCGTGACCGCCGACGGTGACAAGGTGGCCCTGGCCGACGCCGGCGAGGACCTCCTCGACGACGAGCACGCGCGCGAGGAGTACGAGGGTCTCGAGGCCGACGCGGTCCTCGCGCTCGCCGCGCTCGCCCCGGCGCTGCGCGAGGACGCCCCGGCGTGGGCGCGCTCGCGCGGCCGGACCCTGCGCGCAGAGGTCGAGGCCGACGCCGACCTCGCCGCGGAGGTCGTCGAGGGCGCCGACGTCCTGCCCTACGTGCTCACCGGCCTCCCGACGTGGCCCGTGTGGTCGGGCGTGCGGTCGGTGGCCGTCGGAGGGCCGGGGGCCCTCGTCGTGGCCGACCTGCTCGCGGACGTGCCCGGTGACCGCACGACGACGCTCGTCGAGGACCCCGTGCCGCTCGCCGTCCTGCGCGAGCAGGCCGGCACGGGCTCGCCCCACGCCACGTCCGGCTCCTGGCCCGGCGCCGACCTGGCCGTGTGCGCGCTCGGGACCGGGCACCGCACCGACGACGAGGTGGTCGCGCTCCTCGCCGCGATGGGGGCGGCCGCGCGTCGGGCCGTGCTCGTCGAGGACCTCACGCCCGACGGCCTGAGCCCGCACGCGCACGAGCACGCGCTGCTGTCCCTCGCGACGACGGGGTCCGGACCGCGAACGCCCGACGACGTGGCGCGGCTCGCGGCGCGCGCCGGGTGGCGCGTCGTCGGGCACGACGCCCTCGGCTGGGGCGTCGCGCGGGTCGAGCTCGCCCGCTGACCCACGGCACGGCGGGGCGGACCGCGGTCCGCCCCGCCCGCTCAGGACCGGCGTGCCAGGCCCGGCGCGGCCGCCGCGACGAGCAGCGCGGTGGCCGCCGCGAACACGACGACCATGAGGCGCAGCGGCTCGACCGTGAGCGAGACCCCCAGGAGCAGCACAGGGACGGCGAGCCCCAGGTATGCAACGAGGAAGACTCCCGCCAGGACCTCGCCCCGGCGGCCGGGCTCCGCCAGGGCCCCCGCCGTCGCGAGCGCGCCCCGGAAGAGGATGCCCACGCCCGCGCCCGCGACGACGGCGCTCGCAACGAACCCGGGCAGGCTCGCGGTGCCGACGGAGACGGCGAGCACGGCGAGCCCGGCGAGCGTCAGCGTGACGGCGAGCGCGGCCTGGCGCCGACGGGCGAGCCGGCCCGTGGCGAGCTGCGCGACGGCGGCCGCGGCGAAGACCGCGGCCGAGACGAGCCCGGCGACGAGGCGCGACTCCTCGTGCATCACGGTCGCGAGCACGCTCGGGGTGAGGGACGTGAAGAGGCCGAAGACGGCGAAGCCCGCGAACGCGGCGGCCGCCGCGGCGGCGAAGGTGCCGCGCCCGGCGCGCGGCACGGCGACGCGCTGCGGGCGGTAGCGGTACGGGGCGGCGGCGGGCGGCACGGTCTCGGGCACGAGCGCGGCGGCGAGGACCGCCGCGGCGAGCAGGACGGCGAAGCCGACGTACGGCGTCGTGAGCGGCGCAGGCGCGGCCTGGGCGAGCAGCCCGCCGACGAGCGGTCCGAGCGCGAGGCCGCCGATGTTCGCCAGGCCTGCGACGGCGCTCGTGTCTGCCGGGCCGCCGGGCCGGGCGGCCGCGCGGAGCTCGGCGAGGTGGGCGGTCGCCGTCGCGGTGACGGCCCCGATCCCCACGCCCGAGACGAGCCGCGCGACGACGAGGCCGCCCAGACCGTCCAGCAGCAGGAACAGCACGGCCGCGACGAGCTCGGCCACGAGGCCGAGGACCAGGACGCGGCGACGCCCGAACCGGTCGCTGAGGTGCCCGACGAGGTAGAGGCTCGCGGCGACCCCGACGGCGTACGCGGCGAAGACGACGGTCACGGCCACGGTCGGCAGGCCGTCGCGCGCCTGGTACAGCGGGTAGAGCGGCGTCGGGACCGTCGAGAACGCCATGGCCGTCGCGAACGCGAGCGCCACCACGAGGAACCCGGACCCGTGCGAGACGAGCGGCCGCGCGCGCAGCGCACGCGGCGGCCGGGAGGGCCGCTGCGCGTCGTCCGGTCGCGCGGGTGCGGGGCGGGTCGGAGGTGCCGAGGTCGTCGTCATGCGTCCACCGTGCGCCTGCGCGATTGATCGTGTCCAACGACTTGTACCGATCCGTCTGATCGATGTCAGCGATGAGACGTCGTAGGGTGAGCGGCATGGAGACGCGCCAGCTCGAGTACTTCGTCGCCGTGGCCGAGGAGCTGAGCTTCACGCGCGCCGCCGCGCGCGTCTTCGCCGTGCAGTCGAGCGTCTCGGCGGGCGTGCGTGCCCTGGAGGCCGAGCTCGGCGCTCGTCTGTTCGAGCGCACGCGGCGCTCGGTCGCGCTCACGTCGCAGGGCGAGGCGCTGCTCCCCCGGGCCCGGGCGGTGCTCGACGCCGTCGACCAGGCCCGCGCCGCCGTCGCCCCCGGGCCGCACCACGTGCGCGGCACGGTGCGGCTCGGGGTGTTCACGAACCTCGGGTACCTCGGCCTGCCGCGCACCCTCGCCGCGTTCCGGGACCGGCACCCCGGCGTGGTGCTGCGCCTCACCCCGTCGCCCGCCGGGTCGACGGGCCTCGGGGAGGACGTGCGGCGCGGTGTCGTGGACGTCGCGTTCACCGGGCTCGGGCCCGAGGACCACCCCGGTCTGCGGTACACGCGCCTCACGTCGTCGACGTTCGTCGCGGTGCTGCCCGCGGGCCACCCGCTCGCCGGGGCGCGGTCGGTGGCGCCCGGCGACCTGGCCGACGAGCACGTCGTGACGACGCCGCGCGGGTTCGGCAACCGGGTGGTCGCCGAGCGCGCGTTCGTGCACGCGGGCGTCGCGCCGCGCGCGGACACGGAGGTGGCCGACGTCGGCGACCTGCCCGCGTTCGTCGCCGCCGGGTTCGGCGTCGCGGTGGTCCCCGCGGACATGTACGAGCCCGCGCCGGGCGCGGTCGCGGTGCCGCTCGACGCGCCGGAGGCGTGGTCCCTCGGGCTCGTGACGCGGCCGCACCCGGGCGCGGCCGCCGCGGCGCTCGTCGCCTCGCTCGTCGCCTCGCTCGCCACGGGTCGGGAGCAGGCTCCGGCGGGGTGACGGGCCCCCGCGCCCGCAGACCCCGCCGGGCCGCGCTGCTAGCATCGGCACGTGCTCATCGAGGTCGACAGACTCTAGCCGCCGAGCCGTCGGCGGCCCGTCCCAGCGCACCCCTCGCCCGCTCCGCCCCGTCGGAGCCCTCGTCGGCGACCCCTGCCCGGCTCGTGCCGCGGCCTCGGCGTGCCGGGACGACGCCCCACCGCTCCCGCCACCGGCGGCCCGTCCGCGCGCCCGCGCGACGACGGCCCGCCCGACCTTCCCGGCACGACCACGCCCGCGGCACCGCGGGCCGAGGAGCACACCCATGTCCACCCTGCACCGGTCCGCGGTGACGCTGACCGACCTCACGTTCGAGTGGCCCGACGGCACCGTCGCGCTCTCCCACCTTTCCGGCACGTTCGGCACCGGCCGCACGGGCCTCGTCGGCGACAACGGCGCCGGCAAGTCGACGCTCCTGCGCCTCGTCGCCGGCCTGCTCACGCCCACCTCCGGGCGCGTGACGACCACCGGCGACGTCGCCTACCTCCCCCAGACGCTCACGCTCGGCCGCGACGCGAGCGTCGCGCGCCTGCTCGGCATCGACGCGACGCTCGACGCCCTGCGCGCGATCGAGTCCGGCGACGTCGACGAGCGGCACTTCGACGCCGTCGGCGACGACTGGGACGTCGAGGCGCGCGCCGCCCAGGCGCTCGCCGAGATCGGGCTCGACGGCGTCGGCCTCGACCGGCGCGTCGGCGAGCTGTCCGGCGGCGAGGCGATGCTCGTCGCGATCAGCGGCCTGCGCGTGCGGCGCAGCGCGATCACGCTGCTCGACGAGCCGACGAACAACCTCGACCGTGCCACCCGGGCCCGGCTCGCCGTGCTCGTCGACGACTGGCCCGGGGCTCTCGTCGTCGTGAGCCACGACCTGGAGCTGCTCGAGCACGTCGACGAGACCGCCGAGCTGCACGCGGGCGCGCTGACCACGTTCGGCGGCCCGTACAGCGCGTGGCGCGCGCAGCTGGAGGTCGACCAGGCCGCGGCGGCGCAGGCCGCGCGGAGCGCCGAGCAGGCCCTGCGCGCCGAGAAGCGCCGGCGCGTCGAGGCCGAGACGAAGCTCGCGCGCCGCGAGCGGACGGCGCGGACCGCCCAGGCGAACCGCACCGGGTCACGCATCTCCATGGGGCTGCGCGCGTCCGCGGCCCAGGTCTCGGCGGGCTCGATGCGCCAGGGCCTGGACGCCAAGGTCCAGGCCGCGCAGCAGGCGCTCGACGCGGCGGCGGCCCGAGTGCGCGACGACGAGCACGTGCACCTCGTGCTGCCGGACCCGGACGTCCCGCGCGGCCGTCGGCTCGCCGAGCTGCACGGGACGAACCGCACGGTCGTCGTCCAGGGGCCCGAGCGGGTCGCGCTCGTGGGGGCGAACGGCACCGGCAAGACGACGCTCCTGGAGAACCTGCTCGCCGGGCGCGCGCCCGAGCCGGGACGCGCCGGCGGGACGCTCCTCACGGACCGGGTCGGTTACCTCCCGCAGCGGCGCGACGGCCTCGACGACGCGCGCAGCGCGCTCGACACCGTCCGCGACGGCGCCCCGGGCGTGGCGCCGGGCACGGTCCGCAACCACCTCGCGCGCCTGCTCCTGCGCGGGTCGGCCGTCGACCGCCCGGTGGGCACGCTGTCGGGCGGCGAGCGGTTCCGCGTCGCGCTCGCACGGCTCCTGCTCGCCGACCCGCCCGCCCAGCTCCTCGTGCTCGACGAGCCGACGAACGACCTCGACGTGCGCAGCGTCGAGCGGCTCGTCGAGGCGCTGTCGGGCTACGCGGGCGCGCTGCTCGTGGTGAGCCACGACGACGGGTTCCTCGCCCGCCTCGGGGTCGACGTGCTGCTCGAGCTCGACCGGGACGGCCGGCTCCACGAGGTGGCGCCGGGCGCGGAGCAACCCGCCCGCTGAGCGCCGGTCCGGGGCGGCCCGCTCGACGGGTCGCCCCGGACCTCGGACGATGGACCCAGGACCACCGGCCGGGAGGGGACCGTGGGCTGGTACACCGAGCACGTCGTCGACACGGGCCGCGCCCCGGCGCTGTTCGCGCTCGTCGGGTTCGTCGTGACGTTCGTCGTCGTGCGGTCGATCACGCGCCGCATCCGCGCCCGCGCCGAGGCCGCCGCGGCGACGACCACGGGGGCGCCCGGGCACGAGCCCGCGGACGACGGCCCGCCGCGCTCGCGGCGGTCCCTCCTCGGGGACGTGTCGATCGGGGGCGTCCACGTGCACCACCAGGTGTGGGGCATCCTGCTCGTGCTCCTGACCGGCATGCTCGAGTTCCGCTACTCCCCCGGGCACCCGTGGTCGGAGGTGCTCGCGCTGCTGTTCGGCGCGGGCGCCGCGCTCGCGCTCGACGAGTTCGCGCTGTGGCTCTACGTCGACGACGTCTACTGGGCAGAGGAGGGCCAGCGCTCGATCGACGCGATCCTCGTCGGCGGGGCCCTCGGCGGAGCGCTGCTCCTGTCCGCGTCACCCATCGGTGTCACGTCGGACGACGCGTCCGGCGGCTGGCTCGCCTACACCGTGACGGTCGTCGTGCACCTCGCGCTCGCGTTCGTGTGCGTCCTCAAGGGCAAGCTCGCGACGGGCCTGGTCGGCGTGGTGGTCCCGGTCGTCGCGCTCGTGGGCGCGGTGCGGCTGGCAAAGCCGTCGTCGTTCTGGGCCCGACGTCGGTACGGTCGCCGGCCGCACCGGCTCGCCCGCGCGCAGGAGCGCTTCGGGGCGCGCTACCGAGCGCGCAGGGAGCGCGTGCGGAACCTCGTCGGCGGCCGCGCCGACGACGACCCGCCGCCGGCGTAGGCCGGGGTCGTCAGGGCAGGTCCGGCGCGGCCCGCACGACGGCGGCCATCGCGGCGGTCGCCGCGGCGTCGGCGTCGGCGTGCCGCCAGCCCGGGCTCACGACCCGCGCGTGGTCGTTGAGGGCGGCGAGCACGTCGAGCACCGCGACGCCCAGGGCCCGCGCATGAGGTGTGAGGCCGCCGCGGATCTTCAGCTGTCCGAGCACGATCGCGATCTGCGCGCGGGCCTCGGCCGCGAGCGCCGCCTCGTCGACGTCGCCGCCGCGGAGCCGGTCCGCGACACCCTGCCGCCCGGACGCCCAGACGTCCTCGGGGACGCCGAGGTCCCACGCCGCCAGGAGGCCGTCGACGAAGGCGGGAAGCGCGTCGTCGCGCCCGTCGGCGGCGTACCACTCCTCGAGGTCGCGCAGCGCGTCGTGCCCGGAGTCGTTGCCGAACGGCGCGAGGTCCTCGCCCTCGTCGTAGAACGGCTCCGGCGCGAGGGACACGAAGGCGGGGTGGCTCGTCGCGGGCGACAGACCCTCGTCGAGGTCGTCGAGGAACAGCGTCATGGGGGCGACCCTAGACCGGCGCGGGGCGTGCCGTCGTACGCGCCCGTCGTCGGGACCGCGGCGCGGGCCGACGGTCCGGCGCCGCGGGAATCCCCTCGATGCGCAGGCCACGCACGTGCCAGGGTGGGCGCATGACCGACGCCACCGACGTGCGCCCCGACGCCCTGGAGCGGGTCGCGTGGCCCGTGCGGACTGCTCGCCTGACGCTGCGCCGCGCCCGGCCGGACGACGCCGACGCGTTGTTCGCCTACCGCGGCCTGCCCGAGGTGGACCGGTGGCTCACGCAGCGGTTCACCGCGGTCGAGGAGTGGCGCGAGCACCACGCCGAGCCGGGCCGGCTCGCGACGACCCTCGTCGTGGAGCGCGAGGGTGCCGTGGTCGGCGACCTCTACCTCGCGGTCCGCGACGGCTGGGCGCAGCGCGACGTCGTCGACCGTCCGCACGACGACGAGGCCGAGATCGGCTGGGTGCTCGACCCGGCGCACCAGGGGCAGGGCTACGCGACCGAGGCCGTGCGGGCGCTGCTGCGGGTCTGCTTCGAGGACCTCGGCCTGCGGCGCGTCGTGGCGAGCGCGTTCCTCGCGAACGAGCCGTCGTGGCGGCTCATGGAGCGCGTGGGGATGCGGCGCGAGGGCGTGGGGGTGCGCGACTCCCTGCACCGGGACCTGGGCTGGGTCGACGGCGTCGTGTACGCGCTGCTGGCCGACGAGACGCGCGCGGGCGCTTGACCCTGACGCGACGTCAGGGCGCAGGCTGCCCGCATGACCGACACGTTCCCCGCCTTCGACCTCTCCCCCGTCCCCGTCCCGGGGCCCGACGCCGTCGCCCCGGAGCCGTTCCGCGGCATCTACGGGATGCCGCAGTTCGTGACCGTCCCGACGGACGACCTCGCGGCGTCCGTCGAGCTCTGGACGCACGGGCTCGGGTTCTTCGACCTGTTCTCCGTGCCGGGCGGCATGGTGCACCTGCGCCGTTGGGCGTTCCAGGACGTGCTCCTCGTCCCGGGCACCCCCGCGCCCGACCTGCCGGCCCTGACGGTGAGCTTCTCGTGCGTGCTGTCGCAGGTCGACGCGATCGTCGCCGCGTGCGAGGCGGTGACGCCCGGCTGCACGACGGGCCCGCGCGAGATGCCGTGGGGGTCGGTGGAGGTCGAGGTGCGCACGCCGGAGAACGCGCGCGTCGTCATGACGGCGGCACGCCCGTTCGTCGCCGGGAGCGACCCCGCCCGGTTCCTGGAGGGCATCGGGATCGAGGCGCCCGCCCCGTGAGCACCGCGGCTCCGCGATGGACACTGGGTCACGTGACCACCGACCCGATGCCCGGCCGCGGCGCCGACCCGCTGACGGTCGGCGACGCAGCCGCGGCGGCGGGCGTCACCGTCCGGACGCTGCACCACTGGGACGCGGTCGGGCTCGTGCGCCCCTCGGCACGGACGCCGGCGGGCTACCGGCTCTACGCGGCGGCCGACGTCGCACGGCTGCGGCGGGTGGTGGCGTACCGGGAGCTGGGCGTGGCGATCGAGGACGTCGCGGCGCTCCTCGACGCGACCGGCGACGAGGCGGTGGACGCGCTGCGCAGGCACCGGGCGCTGCTCGGGGAGCGGATCGCCCGGATGGAGCGCACCGCCCGCGCGCTGGACCGCCTCGTCACGGCGCGCGAGCGCGGGCTCCTGCTCACGCGCACCGAGCAGGTGGCGCTGTTCGGCGAGGGCTGGGACCCGGCGTGGCCCGGGCAGGCGCGCGCGCTCTGGGGCGACACCGCGCAGTGGGCGCAGTACGCCGAGCGGTCGGCGGAGCGCACGCCCGAGGACTGGCAGCGCCTGGCCGACGACGTCGCGGCCCTGGAGGCCGACCTCGCGGCGGCGTGCCGCGCGGGCGTCTACCCCGCGTCGCCGCGGGCGGCCGCCCTCGCCGAGCGGCACCGTGCCTCGATGGGCGCGCACTTCGACTGCCCGCCGGCGCGGCACGTGTGCCTCGCGCGGCGGTTCGTCGACGACGCCGGGTTCCGTGCCCACTACGACGACCTCGCCCCGGGCCTGGCCGCGTGGCTGCGCGCCGCGGTCGAGGCGAACGCGCGCTCGCACGGCGTGGACCCGGCGACCGCCACCTGGGACTGACCCCCTGCGCCGTGCCGCACGGGACACGGCGGACGGGGAACCGCGGACGGGCGCGCGACGGGCGCCTCGGGAGGCGCGACGAGCGCTCCCGGCGGACGGGCGTGCGAACGCGGCGCCGGGGTGTGAGGCTGAGATCCCCGCCGCCGCACCACCCTCCCAGGAGCCCCGCATGCCCGCCACCCCCGCCCCCACGGCGGGCCCCTCCCTCGCCGCCCCGGCACGCGGCGCGATCCTCGCGGGCGACGCGGTCCGGGCCGGGGCCGCGCTCAGCGTCGTCGTGGCCGGCGCGACGCTCGACGGCGTCGGCGTCGCGCTGTTCCTGCTCGTGCTCGGCGGGACGATGGTGCCGCGCGCCCTCGGGGTGACCGGCGTGCTCGACGTCGGCTACGGGGCCGCGCTGCTCGCCTCCGCCTGGGCCGCCCAGCTCGAGTGGTACCGCGCGGTGCCCTGGCTCGACCTGCCCGTGCACGCCGTGTGCACCGGTCTGATCGCGGCGCTCGCGACGGTGACGCTCGTCCGCGTCGGGGCGCTGCCCGCCCCGCACGCCGACGACCGACCGTGGCGCACGGGCGTCGCCGTGGTGACCACAGGTCTCGGGGCGGTCCTCGCGATCCTGTGGGAGCTGGGCGAGTGGGCCGGGCACACGTTCCTCGACGACCGGATCGGCGTCGGCTACGGCGACACCGTCACCGACCTCGCGACGGGGCTCCTCGGCTCGGTCGTCGCCGGGGTCCTTCTCGCGCGCGGCACCGCGGTCTGGGAGCACCGGCCGTGACGCCCCGCACCGCCCCGACCGTGTCGGTCGTCGTCCCGGTCCGCGACGACGCCGCCGCGCTCGACCGCTGCCTGGCGCGCATCGCGCGGCAGACCGTCGCGCCGCTCGAGGTCGTGGTCGTCGACAACGCGTCGCGCGACGACTCCGCGCTCGTCGCGCGCCGCTGGGGCGCCGTCGTCGTGCGCGAGGACCGCGTCGGCATCCCGGCCGCCGCCGCGACCGGGTACGACACCGCGCGCGGCGACGTCATCGCGCGGCTCGACGCCGACTCGCTCCCCGACCCGGGGTGGGTGCAGCGCGTCGCGGACCGCATGGCCGCCGACCCGACGCTCGACGCGATGACCGGCACGGGGACGTTCGACGACCTGCCGGGCGGGGCGCGCGCCGCCGTGGCGATCGCCTACCTCGGCGCGTACTACGTGCTGTGCCACCTCGCGCTCGGCCACACCGCGCTCTGGGGCTCGTGCATGGCCCTGCGCCGCTCGGCGTGGACCGCCGTGCGCGACGCCGTCGTGCGCGACGACCCGGAGGTGCACGACGACCTCGACCTGTCGTTCCGCCTCGGCCCGGGCCGGCGCACGGTGCTCGACCGGTCGTGGCGCGTCGGGGTGTCGGCGCGCTCGCTGCGTGGGCGGCGCCAGCGCCGTCGCCGCATGGACCGCGCGTGGCGCACGCTGCGCCTCAACTGGACGGTCGCGCCACCGTGGGAGCGGTGGCGCGACCGCTGGCGCTGACGCGCACGGACACCGCCCCGCCTGTGCCAGTCGGCGACGGCCCGGCGACGGGCCGACTACGGGCCGGCGACAGGCCGAGCGCTCAGTCCGCGCTGCCGCGCCAGGTGCGCCGCCGCGTCGCGCCCGGTGCCTCCTCGCGGTCGAGACGGGCCAGCAGCGCCGCGAGCGCCGCGGCGATCGGCTGCCCGGTCGCGTACTCGACGAACAGCCACTGCCCGGCCGGGTTGATCTCGAGGAACACGTAGTCGCCCTCGGGTGTGCGGCGCAGGTCGACCGCGCCGTACCAGAGACCGAGCACCTCCATGAGCCGCAGGAGCGCGGTGGCGACGTGCTCGGGGAGGTCGTGCACGGACGTCGGGCAGTGGTGGGTGTCGACGCGGAAGTCGTACGCGTACGCCGACTCCTCGGTGCGCAGCTCGGCCGCGAACAGCTGCGTGCCGACGATCGTCACGCGCACGTCCGACCCCGCGACGGCCTCCTGGAAGATGACCGGCGCGTACCGCACGCTCTCGATGAGCGCGAGGTCCGAGTCCCGCACGGGGCGGGTCTCGCGCCACGTCGCGGGCGTGCCGCTGAACGGCTTGAAGATCACGCGACCCGGTTCCCGGTGCAGGAACTCCCGGGCGCGGGCCGGGTCGTTCGTCATGCACGTGCGCGGCACGCGCAGCCCGAGCCGCGCGGCGACCTGGAGCTGCCACATCTTGCGGGAGCCGGCCTCGTCGCGGTCCGGGTCGTTGACCCAGGTGGCGGGCAGGCACGACCACAGCCCGGAGACCGCCGCGGCGACCTCCCCGTGGGCGAAGCCGCGGTCCTGGGCGGAGCGCAGGTCGTCGTGCAGCGCGAACGGCTGCGGTCGGCGCCACCACACGGCGCGCAGCGTGGTGGTGTCCACCGCGCTCACGCCCTCGGCGCTCGTGTCGACCCAGTCGGCGCGCCACCCGGCGGCGTCCTGGGTCGAGGTCAGCGCCACGTCGCGGGGCGCGTGCCCCGTGTCGAGGAGCGCGTGGGGCGCGCCGAGCGCGTCCAGGTGGCGGACGACCTCCGTGGTGTGGAGGTCGTCCGCGTGCGACACGATGCCGATCATCGCGGGCTCCCGGTCCGGTCCGTGGGCGAGGTCGCCCGGGTCACTGCCCGGCCTGGAGGGCGGCGAGCGTCGCCTCGACGGCCTCGAGGGTCGCGCGCGCCTCGGCGACGGCCTCGACGAGGGCGCCGACGACGTCGACCGCCTCGCCCGGACCGTCCTCGTCCACGAGCGACTCCGCGCCCTGGACGAACGGCCGCGCCCCGGCGAGCACGCCGGCCTGCACGAGCCGCCCGATCGCGGGGTTGACCACGGGGTCGAAGACGTCGCCGGGGTCGAAGATCCCCTCCTGGAGCGTGTCGCCGGGTCCGGAGCCGACGTCGCCCGCGGACCCGGTGCCGACGGGGTTGTCCGCGGCGAAGCGGGTGTCGCCCTGGAAGACGGAGTCGAGGGCGCGCGGCGTGCCACCCTGGTCCCGGAGGAACGACGTCCCGATCTGGTCGGCGACCGTGTGCGAGTCGGCCTGCCGGATCGTCAGCACGTCGACGGCGCGCGCGGTGTCGGCGCCCAGGAGCGTGCCGACCTGGTCGGCGGCCTTGACGGTCGCGATGACGTCCTGCGCGAGGGACGTGAAGCCGTCGTCGGCGGTCGCGGTGCGCGCCCCGTGCGGCAGGGCCTGGAGCGTCGGCGACACGGCACGGATGCCCGCGATCGCCGTGCCGAAGTTCGACCCGGTCCCGGCCGCGTTGCAGCCGCCGTTCGTGTGGACGCCGACGAGCTCGCCCGCGGGCCCGAGGATCCCGGACCCGGAGTTCCCGCCGAGCGTGTCGATGTCGTCGTAGCGGATCTGGTTCGTCGTGACGACCGTCGCCGGGCCGGCCTCGACGCGCTTGGGCATCCCGGCGGGGTGGCCGATGATCGCGAGCATGTCGCCCACGGCCGGGTTGGCCGTGGCCACGGCCGTGAACCCGTAGGTGCTGCCCGGGTTGCCGCCCACGCGCACGACGGCCATGTCGAGGCCGCCCAGCCGGTACTCGACGAGCGCGACGATCGGGAAGCTCTGCTCGGTGCGCAGGACACCGGACGGGTCGACCTGGAAGAGCACGTTGATGTGCATGCTCGTCGCGATCTGCTGCGGCGTGAGGACCTGCATCGACCCGTTCTGCCGGGGCAGGGCCCAGCCGTCGGCGCTCTGGTCGAACAGGTGGCCGCACGTGAGGACGAGGTCGGGAGCGATCAGGGTCCCGCTCCCCCAGCGCACGCCGTCGACGTTGCCGGGGTTGGTGAAGACGCCGCCCAGCCCCGCGTTCCACTGGACCTGCACGGCCTGCTTCTGGTGGGCGTCCACGTACGCGCGCGTGACGCCGAGCGTGCCGTCGTACTGCTCGACGGGCTGGGAGTCGTCGGTCGCGCCGCAGATGGACTCGAGCATCTCCGCATACGTGGGCTCGTCGCCCGCGATGGACTCGAGCGTCAACGGGATGCGTTCGGGCAGCGGCGGGTACAGCGCGTCGACGGTGTCGGGCGTCTGCGGCACCTCGCGCCGGCTCGGCTTCCGTGGTGCCGACTTCTTGCTTCCGGGCATGGGTTCCCCCTCGGTTCGGTCCCCCTGCACCTGGAGGGAGGCCGCGGGGTCCCGGCACGTACACCCGCGTCAGCGGTGCGAGCACGGGACCGGCGACCGGATCGGAGGCGATCCGGTCGCCGGTCCCGTGCTCGCCGGTCGACGTCCCGGTCAGCGGGGCGCCGCGACGTCCAGCACCCAGGTCACGCCGAAACGGTCGGTGAGCATGCCGTACGCCGGCGCCCAGTCGGACGACGCGAGCGGCGCGACGACGGTCGAGCCGTCGACGAGCGCGTCCCAGTAGCCGCGGACCTCCTCGACGTCGTCGCCGCGCACGGACACGAAGAACGGCGCCTCACCCGGGCTCCAGGGTCGGTCGGCGGGGACGTCGTAGGCCATGACGCGGAACCCGCTCGGGGCGCTGACCTGGCCCCAGACGACGAGGTCGGCGGTCGCCCGGTCGGCGGCCTGGCCGAGGTCGCCGTACGTCGTGACGACGAGCTCTCCCCCGAACACGGACCGGTAGAGCTCGAGCGCGGCGCGGGCGTCACCGCGGAAGTTGAGGTGCGGGGTGGTCTGGACGGACATGAGGACTCCTCGGGAGGCTCGGGACCCGCGGCGGTCGCCGCGGGCCGTGCGCCGGGCCGACGACCCGGGCGCATCCCACGACTCTCACGCTCCATCAGGACGTATCGTGTCCGCATTGTGCGGGAGCATGGAGCCATGACCGAGACGTCGCGCCGCACCCTCCTGCTGCTCGCGCTGCTCCAGTCGCGCCCGGACCGGACCGGACCCGAGCTGGCCGCGCGTCTCGGCGTCGACGCCCGCACGGTCCGGCGCGACGTCGACCGCCTGCGCGAGCTCGGCTACCAGGTCGTGGCGACGCGCGGACGCGTGGGCGGGTACCGCCTCGACGCGGGCGCCGAGCTCCCGCCGCTCCTGTTCGACGACGAGCAGGTCGTGGCCCTGGCCGTCGCGCTGCGGACGGTCACCGCGAGCGGCGTCGGCGACGACCTCGCGGAGGCGTCCGTCCGGGCGCTCACGACGGTCCGGCAGGTGCTGCCTGCCCGGCTGCGGCACCGCGTCGACGCGGTCGACGTCACGACCGTCGCTCCGACACCTGGGCGCCCGGCTGTCCGGGTCGACCTCGACGTCCTGCTCGCCGTGAGCGCGGCGGCGCGCCGCCGGGAGGTGCTGCGCTTCGACTACGCGACCGTGGCGCTCGACGCGCCACCGGAGGCGACCCCCGACGCGAACCCGGACGCGAGCCCCGGCGCGGCATCCGGGACGGTGCAGCCCGACGACCCGCGCACCGGCCCCCGGCCGCCCCGCCGCGCCGAGGTGCACCACGTCGTCGTGCAGGACGGGCGCTGGTACGCCGTGGCGTGGGACCTCGACCGCGACGACTGGCGCACCTTCCGGCTCGACCGGATGACGCCGCGCACGCCGACGGAACCACGCTTCGTCGCGCGCGAGGTGCCCGGCGGCGACGTCGGCGCGTTCGTCGCGGCGCGCTTCACGGGCGCCGTCGCGGGCCCTGTGCCGTCCGCCGGCAGCACGGCGACAGGCAGCACGGCGACGGGCAGCGCGGCGCGGCAGGCCTCGGGCGCGGCGGTGACGTCCAGGAACCCGGAAGCCCGGGAGACACCGGCCGCGCGGTGGCCGTGCCAGGGCTGGGCCGAGCTCGCCGCCCCGGCACGCGCGGTCGCGCCGTTCGTCGAGGACGGCACGGTCGAGGCCGTGGGCGCGGAGCACTGCCGGGTCACGCTCGGGTCGTGGTCGTGGGTGGCGCTCGCGGCCCGGGTCGCGGCCTTCGACGCCGACGTGCTCGCCGCGGGCCCGGCCGACCTCGTCGCCGCGTGCGACGCCGTCGCCCGGCGCCTCGGCGCAGTCGCCGGGCGGTGACCCCGGCGCACCCGAGACGCTGCGCCGTCGGCGAGGCGAGCCCACGGACCCGGCCGTAGCGTGGAGCGACCCGCCCCCGGCAGATCGGACCCGCCATGAACGCACCGGCACGCCACGACGTGCTCGTCCTCGGCGGCGGCAACGCCGGGCTCTCGCTCGCCGGGCGCCTGCGCCGCGACGGCTGCCCCGACGTCGCCGTCGTCGACCCGCGGACCACGCACCAGTACCGGCCGCTGCTCTCCTACGTCGCGTCGGGCATGGCGACCCTCGACGACCTCACCCGGCCGCAGGAGGACGTCGTGCCCGACGGCGTGCGCGTCTACCCCGACCGCGTCGTCGGCGTCGACCCCGAGCGCTCGCTCGTGCACCTCGCGGGCGGGCGCACCCTCGGCTACGGGGACCTCGCGGTCTGCCCGGGGTCGGAGGTCGACTGGGACGCCGTGCCCGGCGCCGAGCAGGCGATGGGCACGCCGTTCGCCGCGACGAGCTACCTGCCCGACCTCGCGCCGAAGACGTGGGAGATGCTGTCGTCGCTCACCTCCGGCACGGTGGTGTTCGCGATCTCGGCGCGGCACGTGCCGTGCTTCCCCGTGGGCCTCAAGCCGCTGTTCGTCGCCGCCGACCACTGGCGTCGCGCCGGCGTCCTCGACGCGATCCAGGTCGAGCTCGCGGTCGAGTCGCCGCGCCTCGTCGACGACCCGCGCGCGGAGCCCGCGCTGCGTGCCGCCGCGCGGCGCTACGGCGTGCGGGTGCGTACCGCGACGACGCTCGTGTCCGTCGACGCGACCCACCGCACCGTCGGGCTCCGCGGGCCGCACGGGACCGACGAGGTCTCCTACGACGCGCTCTACGTCGCGCCGCCGCACCGCGCCCCGGCATGGGTCGCCGCGAGCGGGCTCGCGACCCCCGAGAGCGACGGGTTCGTCGCGGTCAACCCCGAGACCCTCCAGCACGTCGCGCACCCGCGCGTCTGGGGGCTCGGAGACGCCGCGGCGGTCGACGCGATGCCGTCGGGCGGCGCCCTGCGCCGGCAGGTGCCCGTCGTGGCGCGCAACATCCAGGCCCGACGGCGCGGCACCCCGATGCAGCGCTACGACGGCTACTCGGTCGCGCCCGTCACGACGTCGCGCGACCGCCTCCTCCTCGCGGAGTTCGACCGGAACCGTCGGCCCGACCCGGGGTTCGGTGTCGTCGACCTCGCGCGCCCGCGCCGCAGCCTGCTGCTGTTCGACCGCTACCTGCAGCCCACGATCTACTGGCGGCGGCTGCTCCAGGGCAAGGTGTCCTGACCTGCGGCACGCCGCAGCACGAAGAAGAACGGGCGGCCCATGCCGCGCGCCTCCATGCACCCGACGAGCGTGTCGTCGTCGACGGTGCGCAGCGCGTCCTCGACCGGGAGCGCGTCGTAGGTCATCGCCGCGGTCACCACGCCCCGGTGCACGACGGCGCGCACCCGCGCCCGGGGCGCACGCGTCCGGGTGAGCGGCAGGAGCGCCCGGAGCAGCCGGGCGACCGGCGGGCGGCGCAGCGCCGGCGCCGCCCGCAGCACGAGCGAGAGCGGGACGAGCGCGGGGTTGACGTCCACGAGGCCGCCGCCCGCGCCGTCGAACAGGAGGGGGTGCGCGTCGCCGCCGGGCTCGAACCGCTTGCCCGCCCAGCCCAGCGCCTCGAGCGCGCCGTCGAGCACGTGCCCCGTCGGCCCCGGCGCTGAGACACTGGTGCTCATGCAGCACGGCGTTCCCGAGGCCTTCAACGACCCCGCAGCACAGGCGCTCGCCCGGAGCGTCGCGACGCTCCGCCGCGCGGCCGACCACGCGGACCGCTGGTGGTACCTCGCGAGCGGGCGCGAGCTCGACGGGCGGGCCTACGCGTGGGCGTGCGTGCCGCTCGCGGGCGAGGTGGTCGCCGTGCGACAGGTCGTGGGGCTGGAGGACGGGTCCTGGCGCCGGTACGCGTACGACGAGGTCGTCGAGGACGACGCGGGGTTCCTCACGGACCAGCCGTTCGGTGACGACGACCTCGCCGGGACCGGCGACGTCCACCCGATCGACCCGACGGAGTTCGCCGCCCTCTGGGCGCGCGCGGGGACTGCCAGGGCGTGAGCCCGCCCAGCGCCCGCCGTCAGGACGACGACGACGGCGCGCCGTCGACGGTCTCGTGCCGCTTCTGGCGCGCGAACCGCGCGGGGAGGTCGGGGCCGTCCCAGACCTGGATCGCGCGCCAGATCGACGCCGCGATGGGCACGGCGAGCACGGCGCCCGTGAGGCCCGCCAGCACGGTGCCCGCGGTGAGGGCGATGAGGATCACGAGCGGGTGCAGGCGCAGCGTGCGGCCCATGACGACGGGCTGGAGCAGGTCGCCCTCGAGCTGGTTCACCGCGATGACGATCGCGACCACGATGAGCGCCTCGACCGGCCCGACGGCGACGAGCGCGACGAGCGCGCACAGGACGCCCGCGAGCGTGGCCCCCACGAGCGGGATGAACGCCAGCAGGAACACGAGCACGGACAGCGGGAGGACGAGCGGCACCCCGACGATCGCGAGGCCGATGCCGATCGCGACGGCGTCGACCGCGGCGACGATCGCCGTCCCGCGCACGTAGCCGCCGAGCGTGCGGACCGTCGTCTCGCCGATGCGCTGCCCGCGCGCGTACCGGGCGCCCTCGAACGGCCGCAGCAGGAACTCCCAGATCGCCGGGCCGTCCTTGAGGAAGAAGAACAGCACGACGATCATCACGAAGAACCCGGCGACGAAGTCGACCGTCTGGGAGGCGCCCGCGAGCGCCCCGGCGCCGACCGCGTCGGACTGGAGCAGGCCGACGAGCGAGTCGCGCACCGACGCGATCTGCTCCTCGGTGATGTCGAACGGCAGGTTCTGCACGTAGGTCTGGAGCTCGTCGAAGCCCTCGACGGCCTGGTCGCGCAGCTCCGGCCACTGCTTGACGACCGCCGCCGCGACGAGCCACACCACCACGCCGAGCACGACGACGAGCGCGAGCAGCGCGACGACCGTCGCGAGGAACGACGGCACGCCCTTGCGCCGGAGCAGCCCGACGAGCGGCGAGATCGCCGCGGCGAGCACGAGCGCGATGAGGACCGGGATGACGATGAGCGTCAGCCGCGTCACCGAAAACACCGCGACGGCGACGAGCGCGACCAGGGCGAGCACCTGCACCGAGCGCGTGCCTGCGCGACCGAGGCCGTCCGACCAGAGCGCGGACGCTCCCGCCGGGCGCGCGGGCTCGACGGCGTCGGCCCGGTCCGCGGCGGCATCCGTCTCCCCGCCAGGGCCACGTTCCGCGACGGCGACCCGCTCCGCGGCGGGAGCCTCCTCGGTGCGCTCGTCCGCCCGCTTGCCCGACCGCCGTCTGCCCAGACCCATCCCGCTCCCTCTCTCGCCGCACGTGTGACGGCCAGGGTGCCACGATCGGGCGTCACCCGCCGGGTGCCGGGACCGGGCGCCCCGTAGGCTGCGAGGTATGGCGTCCCGCATCAGCGAGCTGGTCCTCGACTGCGCCGACCCCGAGCTGCTCGCTCGGTTCTGGTGCGACGTGCTCGGCTACGTCGAGCTCGACCGCGAGGAGGACGGCTCGATCGAGATCGGCGGGGCACGTGTTCTGCCTGCTGCGCCGGCGCCTCGACCCCTGAGCCGTCAGGTGGGCTGCGGGCCGGACGACCGGACCGCGAGGTCCTGCGTGCCCACGACCCCGAGCAGCCGGATCCTGTCCGCCGCCTCCGTGCCCGGCGCCGCCGTGAGCACGAGGAGCACCTGGAGCTGGTCCTCCGTGGTGAGCGCCTGGCAGTCCACCTCGATCTCCCCCACCACCGGGTGCACGAGCGTCTTGTGGTCCACGAACCGGCGCGCGACCTCCTGCCGGTCCCACAGCGCGACGAACTCCGGGCTCGTGCGCGACAGCACCTGCACGAGCTCCCCCGCGCGGGACGACGCGCCCAGCACCGCCACGGCCGAGCGCAGGCTCGCGACGAGCGCGCGGCCCTGCCGGTCCCGGTCGTGCGCCGGGTAGATCGCCCGCGCCGTCGCCGGGTGGGCGAACCACCGGTAGATCTCGCTGCGGTCCCACCCCGCGTACGCCGACACGTCGCCGTAGAGCGCGCGCGCCAGGTCGTTCTGCGCGAGCGTCTGCGCGAGCGGGTCGAGGATCAGCGCCGGGGTGTCGTCCAGGCGGTCGAGCACGCGCTGCAGCGCGGGAGCCACGTGCCCGGGATCGGTCGCCCGGTCGGGCACCCCGTGCCCGGCGACCCGGTAGAGGTAGTCGCGCTCGTCGTCGGACAGGCGCAGGGCCCGCGCGATCGACGCGAGCATCTGCGTGCTCGGCTGCGGCCCGCGCTGCTGCTCGAGGCGCGTGTAGTAGTCCGTCGACATGAGCGCGAGCTGCGCCACCTCCTCGCGGCGCAGGCCCGGTGCCCGACGGCGCAGCCCGGCCGGGAGCCCCACGTCGCCCGGCTGCAGCGACTCCCGGCGACGGCGGAGGAAGTCGGCGAGCGCGGCGCGGTCCATGCGCCCATCGTCCGGGGTGCGCGACGCCCGTGCCAGGGATCGCCGGTCCCCCGTCCACCGGACTCTGCCGCGCCGCGCGCACGACGTTCAGGATCGAGGCATGGACATCACGCGCAGCACCGTCTTCATCCCCGGCGCGACGAGCGGCATCGGGCTGGCGCTCGCCGTCGCGCTGCACGAGCAGGGCAGCACCGTCGTCGTCGGCGGGCGCCGCGCCGACCTCCTGGAGCGGATCGCCGTCGAGCACCCCGGCCTCGACACCGTGCGGATCGACACCACCGACCCCGGGAGCATCGCCGCGGCTGCGAAGGAGGTCCTCGACCGTCACCCGGACCTCGACACGCTCGTCACCATGGCCGGGATCATGCGCACCGAGGACTGGCACCACCCCGAGGGCTTCCTCGACACCGCGGAGCAGATCGTCACGACCAACGTGCTCGGCCCGATCCGGCTCGTCGGCGCGTTCGTCGAGCACCTGCAGACCCGGCCGCGCGCGACGATCGTCACCGTGTCGTCCGGGCTGGCGTTCGCGCCGCTCGCGGCCACGCCGACGTACGACGCGTCGAAGGCCGCGATCCACATGCTCAGCGAGGCGCTGCGGCTCCAGCTCGCCGACACGAGCGTCGACGTCGTCGAGCTCGTCCCGCCGTCGGTGGCGACGGATCTCATGCCGGGTCAGCGCGAGAGCGCGATCGCCATGCCGCTGGACGAGTTCGTCACCGAGGTCGTCGACCTGCTGCGCGCGCAGCCCGACGCGCACGAGATCCTCGTGGAGCGCGTGAAGTTCCTCCGGTACGGCGAGGCGCGCGGCGACTACGACGACGTCGTGCGCACCCTCAACGCGTCCGACCCGCACGGTCGCTGAGCCGGCCGGGCCGGTGCGGCCGCCGCGGTCGGGCGGGCTCGGCACAGGGGGCTTCGGTCGGGCGGGGTCGGCGCAGGGGGCTCGGTCAGGCAGGCTCGGGGGCCGGGGCGAGGGTCGCGGCCAGGACCTGCCACGCGCCGTCCGCGCGCACCCACAGGCGCGTGTAGACCAGGCGCGCGGACAGCGCGGTCCCGTCCTGGACCGCGTCCACGGCGGCGACGAGCCGGGTCGTCCCGCTCGGGCCGTCCTCCTGGACGACGAGCGACTCCTCCTCGAGCCGCGTGATCCGCAGCGCGCCCGAGCGGTGGCTCGCGAGGTCGTCCTCCTTGGAGAAGACCGACCCGTCCGGACCGGCGCCGACGCACCGCGGGTGCAGCAGCGCGTCGAGCGCGGCGACGTCGCCCGCGCGCTGGGCTGCCTGGAGAGCGTGCTCGGCGGCAAGAAGGCTCATCGCGCGAGTCTACGCACGGGGTCGGGACCGGCGGACGTCGGGCGCGGCGCCGTCGACGGGTCAGCCGCGGCGACGCGTCAGAACAGCGGCCACGGGACGGCGGGCATGTCGCCCTCCGGTGCGGGGAACCGTGCCGTGCGCAGCAGCCGGTCGCAGCGCTCCGCGAGGGCGGCCACCTCGTCGGGCGCGAGGAGACCGCGCAGGCGGTGGGCGAGGTCGCCGTCGAGGCCCGCGCGCACGCGCTCGACGCCCGCGAGCTCGTCGTCGGCGAGGGGTTCGCCGAGCCAGCCCCAGAGCACGGTGCGGAGCTTGGGCTCGACGTGGAAGGTGACGCCGTGGTCGACGCCGAGGCGCCGCCCGTCCGCCAGCGGCAGCACGTGCCCGCCCTTGCGGTCGGCGTTGTTGACGACGGCGTCGAGCACCGCCATGCGCCGCAGCGCCGGCGAGTCCTCGTGCACGACGCTCACCGGGCGGTCGTCCTCGTCGACGCCCTCCAGCACCGTCCGCACGCCGTCACGCGGCACCTCGTCGGTGGGCACAACGTCGACCGGCGACTGCGCCGCGTCGACGTCCTGCCAGAGCTGCACCATGCCCGGGCCGAGCGGCCCGTCGCGGAGCCACGTGCGCGGCACGACTCCCCCGCCGAACACCTCCGAGACGAGGTACGCGGCGACCTCGCGACCCGCGAGCGTGCCGTCCGGGAAGTCCCACAGCGGCTTCTCGCCCGCGACCGGCTTGTACACGACCGAGACGTCGCCCAGCCGGGCGAGGAACGTCGCGTTCGACGCAACGCGGATCCGCCCGACGACATCGAGCGGCGCCTCGGTGAAGGCGTCGTCGCGCGGGGTCGTCACGCCTCGCCGGGCAGCGCGCACTCGTGCCCGTCGGGGTCGACCGGCCGGCCGCACAGCGGGCACGGGGGGCGGCCCGCGCTCACGACGGCGCGCGTGCGCTGCGCGAACGCGCGGGCCGTCCCCACGGGCATCTTGACGAGGAGCGACTCGGCGGGCTCCGGCTCGTCCGCCTCGGGATCGAGGTCGTCGTCGTCCACGAGCGGGAACGCCTCGACGATGACCTGCGCCGTGCGCGGGTCCCAGGTCAGGCGCATCGCGCCCGTGCGGAACTCCTCCTCGACGGGGAGGTCCAGGGGGTCGTCGTCGACGAGCTCGGCCGGGACGTCGGCGGGGACGCTGTACCGGTTGTCGGGCTCCTCCATGAGCTCGTCCAGCAGGCGCTGGATCGTGTCCGCCAGGACCGCGGACTGCTCCTTCTCGAGCGCCACGCTCGTCGTCCGCGTGCCTTCGCGCGCCTGCAGGTAGAACGTGCGGGAGCCGGGCGCCCCGACGGTCCCCACGACGACGCGGTCCGGCCAGTCGTACTCGTGGACGAGAGTGGGCATGACCTCACTCTACGAGCGCACGGCCCGTCCGCACGGGACGGCCACGGGTCGGACGTCGGCCCGGCTACCGCGCGGCGTCGGCCTGGCCCGGCCCGGCGCCCCCGCCCACCGGCGCGTCACCGGCAGGCGCGGCGCCGCGCAGCCAGGAGAGGTCGCCCGCGTCGGTGTTCATGGCGACGACCTCCGGGCGGTGCGGCCCGTACCGGACGACGGAGATCGACGCCGGGCCGACGACGATGCGCTGGAAGAGGTCCAGGTGCACCCCCAGCGCGTCGGCGAGCACGGACTTGATGACGTCGCCGTGCGAGACCGCCGCCCACACCGCGTCCGCACCGTGACGGGCGGCGACCTCCGCGTCGTGCCGCCGGACCGCTTCGACGCCCCGGGCCTGCATCGCGGCCAGCGACTCGCCGCCCGGGAAGACGGCCGCCGACGGCTGCGCCTGCACGACCGACCACAGCGGCTCCTGGGCGAGGTCCTTGAGCGCACGACCCTGCCACCGCCCGTAGTCGCACTCGGTGATCCCGTGCTCGGTCACGGAGTCCGGCGCATCAGCCTGGTGGTCGAGCAGGGCGCTCGCGGTCTGCCGGCACCGCTCCAGCGGGCTGGTGACGACCCGCGCGAGCGGCACGCCCGCGACGCGCTCGGCCGCCCGGGCCACCTGGTCACGCCCGACGGCGTCCAGCGCGACGCCGTCGGCCCGCCCGGCGAGGATGCCGCTCGCGTTCGCGGTGGTGCGGCCATGACGGACGAGCAGGACGGTCGGCATGCCCCGAGCGTAGGTGACGGACCCTCACCCTGTGGCGGAGACGTCTGGGGGCGGTGGCGCCTCGGTCTGGGTCGAGATCACCCGCGGGGCCAGCTGGTCGGGCAGGGGCGCCAGGCCCGGCCCGCCCGCGCGGATCCAGGAGTGCAGGGCGGCGGTGAGCTCGTCGCCCGCCAGCTGCTCGAACCAGGCGGGGCCGGCGGCGCGTGCGAGGGGGACCGGCCGCACCACGACGACGTCCCCGCGCTCGCACGCGTCGAGGCAGTCCACGACCGTCAGGCGCGCGTCCCCGCTCTCGGCGATCCGGCGCAGACGCTCGAGCTGCCCGCCCGGACGGGTGTCGGTCGCGGCCAGCGTCTCCCCCGCGCACAGCCCGCACGCCGTGATGCCGGGCACCGTGCGCCCTGGGCGGGGACGACGTCCCCGCTCGTCGGTGGGGGTCGTCTCGTCGGTCGAGGTCATCGCCGTCACGCGTCGATGCCCTGGTGCGGCACCTGGTGGCGGGCCTGGTGGCGGACCGCCGTCGGTCCGTGCTCGCCGCGATGTCCCCGGGACGCCATGCCTGTCCTTCTTCCTGTCGTGCCGACGGGACCGACGCCCGCGAGCCATACCCCACAAGGGTATATCGGTCGAGGGAGGGCCCCACCCGCCGGGCGGGGCCCTCCTGCGGTCAGCCCACCCGGATGAAGGTGGGGTTGGACTGCCAGATCTCCCCGTACCGGACGGTCTTGCCCGGCGACGGAGCCTCGATCTGCTGGTTGTCCCCGACGTAGATGCCGATGTGCCCCGGGCTCCAGATCAGGTCACCGGGTTGCGCCTGGTCTCGGGAGATCACCGTCCCCGCGTACCGCTGCTGCGACGAGGTCCGGGGCAGGTCGATGCCGACCTGGGCGTAGACGTAGGACGTGAAGCCGGAGCAGTCGAACCCGTCCGGGGTCGTCCCGCCCCAGAGGTACGGCACGCCGAGGTAGCGCGCCGCGATGCTGACCACGGCCGAGCCCGCCGCCGACGACGGCACCGCGACGGGAGCCGAGGCTTCCTCCGTGGCGCCCTGCTCCGCCGAGGTGCTCGTCCGTTCCTCGCTCCGGGACGGACGCTCCTGACGCTCCGGCTCCGGCTCGGGTTCCGGCTCCGGTTCCGGGGCGGGGGTGACGGTCACCGGTGCCTGCTCGATCGCGAACGACGCGTCGGCGGAGACGGTCACCGCCGGTGCGGCGCTGAGCGCCTGGCGGGCCTGCTCGGTCAGCGCGCTGAGATCGACCCCGGACACGGCCTGGGGCTCCGTGCTCGGCGCGGCGCTGGCAGGCGCCGCGAACCCCGAGACCAGCAGCCCCGACCCGGCGGCCAGGAGGACACCCTTGCGGGCGGCGTTCGCCGTCCCCTCCTGCGCCGTGCGGGCTATCGAGGTCAGCGGCGCGATCGGTCGGTGGGACGCACGGTGGCGTCCCGGGTTTCTTGCGTTCATGGTGGTCTCCTTCGTGCCTACGGGGTGAGCTGTCGGGTTCGGGTCGGAGAGTGACCCGGCCGGACCGGTGGTTGCGGCCCGGCTTCACCCCGAGAGCACCGCGGTGCTCGCCTGAGTGGTTCCCCCGCCCCTGTCGTGGTGGTCGATGGTGTGCTCCCGGAGCTGACAGGGCTCGGCACCCTCCGGGATCCCTCGCGGACCGTTCCGCGAGGAGCATGAGGCTGCGGGCGACGTCTCACCCGCGGTCGGCGCCGAGCGCCGCGTCCCAGCTCGCACCGAGGTCGCGGCTGGTGAACAGGCCGGTCTCCGTGGCGACGAGGATCCACGGCTGGTTGCCGGGGCTGTCGTCGGGCACGTAGGTCATGGCCTGCACGCCCTCGGGCGCGGTGCCGTGGTTGTCCCAGCTCTCGGTGCCGGGAGTGCCGGTCCAGACGACGCCCCGGGCGTCGATCCCGATCAGCGCTCCGCCCCGCTCGTCGTCGACGAGCACGAGGGCGGGCGCCCCCCGGTCGGGAGCGAAGCTCCGGCCGCCGTCGCGGCTGAGCTGCAGGCCGGTGGGCGTGGTCGCGACGACCGTGTCCGGGTCCGCGTCCAGGAGGTGCAGGTCCCGGGCCTCCACGGTCGCGCCCCGCGACCACGTCTCGCCCGAGTCGTCGCTGACGAGCACGGTCGAGGTCCCCGAGTCCAGCCCGACGACGCGGACGGTGCCGTCGCCGGTGCTCGCGGTGCTCAGGGCGTGGAAGTCGACCTCCCCGGTGAGGGAGACGGGATCCCACGTCGCAGCGCCGTCGGTGCTGCGGATCAACCCGAGGTTGGGCTTCTCGAGCTCCGGCTGCTCCCCGGGCGCAGGGTGGCCCGAGGCGTACACGGTGCCGTCGACGGCGAGGGTCATGCCCATCGTGTCCTGGCGGCCGGTGCCGACCCGCTCGACCGGCCCGGGGTCATCCTGGAACGGGTCGCCGAGGGTCCAGACCCCGGTGTGGGTGGCGATGAGGACGGAGTGGTCGTCGCGCACGACCTGGACGTCGTGCACGTGCCCGAAGTCGGGCAGGTCCTGGGACGCGAGCGTCGTCGCGTCCGGTGTCGGCGGTGGAGTCGGGGTGCAGGCGGCCAGCAGCAGCACGGATCCCGCTGCGGCCCACCCGGTCACCCGCCTCGTGAGGGCAGGGTAGAGCACGGTGTGGGGTCCTTCGGCCTGGGCCCGCGGGGCGCGCGCACGTCAGACGCGTGCGACAGCGCGCACGCCCCGCGGGGCGGGATCAGCTCGAGGCGAGCAGGTCTTCCATGGTGGAGATCTCGGCCTGCTGGGTCTCGACGATCTCCTGCGCCATCGCGACCGCGTCCGCGTTCTCGCCCTCGTCGACCTGGGTCTGCGCCATCTCGACGGCACCCTCGTGGTGGACGATCATCTGCTCGAGGAACAGCTGCCCCGCCTCCGCGCCCTGCGCGGCGTCCAGGGCCTGCATGTCCTCCTCGCTCATCATCCCGTCCATGGACCCGTGGCCCATGGCCTCGTGGTCCATGCCGCCGGACTCCTCCATCGGGGAGCCCCACTCCTCCAGCCACGTGGTCAGCTGCTCGATCTCCGGGCCCTGGGCGTCCTTGATCTGGTTCGCCAGGTCCGTGACCTCAGGGTCGACGCCGTCCTTGGCCAGGATGACGTCGGACATCTCGATCGCCTGCTCGTGGTGCGGGATCATCATCTGGGCGAACATCACGTCCTGGTCGTTGAACGCGCCGCCCTCCGCCGTGCCGTCCTGCTCCTCGGCCCCGGTCGTGGCGGACGACGGCGCCGCCCCGCTCCCGGGCTCGTCGTCGGTCGAGCACGCCGCCAGGCTCGCGACGGTCACCAGCGCGATCGCCGGCACCAGCACACTCTTGAACTTCATGGGAAGGACCTCTCGTCTCGGTACTCAGGAACCACACGCGCCCCGGTGCGGGGCGTATCGGTCGACGCAGGGCGCGTCGACGGCGTGCGGCTCCTACGTCCGAGAGATGCCGAGGAGGTGCAGCGACGGCGCGAGGCCGACGAAGGGCTGAGCGCGCCCCGGTTCGACGAGGCGGGACCAGACGGGGGTGAGGCGTGCCAGGAGGCCGCGCCCGGGGCGCACGAGAGCGAGCAGCACGACCAGCACCATGAGGCACATGGCCGACGCCATCTCGTGCCCGCCGCAGTCGAGGCAGCCGCCCTGCTCGTGGTGCCCGGGGCCGTCGTCGGCCACCGGTGCACCCGCAGGGTGGCCCGTCTCCGCGATGACCGCCGCAGGCCCGACGTGGGCCGTCGACGACCCGCTCATCGCGTGCATCGTCACGACGCCCAGGAGCAGCGCAGCGATCAGCAGGGCACCCGAAAGCCCTCGCCGGCGCCCGGCGAGCAGCGAACGGAGTGCGGCCATGAGGTGCATGTCGCCGCCACCCTAGCAAGCGCCCACCGGGTCCGGTCCACGGCGCAGTCAGAAGAGAGACCGGCGCTCGCCGGACCCTCTTCGTGTGTCGACTGCCCTGCGCCCTCCTGACTCTCGTCTCGTGTTCAAGCCACATCCCGAACCTGCGGCGTCGAGCCCCCGGCCCCGAGAGCCGCTTCGCGCTCCTGGGTCGAAGGCCGAACTACGCGGATCCAGTGGGTATCGCCGCCACCCTGAAGCGCTCGTAGGCGCTCAGGTGGATGGCATGCAGCCCTCCCACCGCGGTGAGAGGGATGACGTAGTAGCTGAGCGCACCGTCGATCACGAAGAAGTCGTCGATCTCATCGACGTCGTACACCGTCCGGCCCCGTCGCGACGTCGACAGGTAGACCTTCCACGACTCGCTCGTCCTCACGGTCGTCGTCTTGACCTGGACACGACGCAAACCGGTAGGCGCATCGACGACCAAGTCGTAGCGCGCGGGCTCGAGGGGCCACGAGATGCTCATACCGCACAGCAGGAACCATCCGGCCGCGAGCACTGACCCGGCACGGTCAAGATGGGCGACGTCCGGAGTCGGCGCACTCTCCGGTTCCCGCGCGGAGGACCGTCGCAGATGCTGGACGCCAAGACCGAGTCGGACCGCATGGCCCCTGACGGTCGCGATCGCTGACGTGCTGCCGAGCCCTAGCGCATCGGTCACCTCCGACCACGTCGACGCCGAGGCGACCGCCGCACGCAGTTCGGACTCGGTCCAACGGCGTTGTCCGGTGAAGTGCCCGTAGTCGTATCCCCTCAGGTCGGCACGTGTCCGGACGGACCGGAGTGCGCCAGACGATGTGCCGACGAGGCCAAGTGTCCGGAGGACACCCCGCCACGACGTCGAGATGGCGACGGCTTCGGCCAGCTGGTCGTCCGTGTACGTCCGCGCTCGCCCACGCAGGCAACCTACGACCACCCGGCCACAGGCCGGTGAACACCCCAGCAGCGGCTGACTCTTGATCGGCGGGGACTGTCTTTTCTTCACCGGGAGTATTCCCTCGTGCCCGCCCCATACCGCTGACTTCCGCTTAGGCGTGGTCGTCGCGGCCGGTCAGAGCGGCTCGATCGCGCAGATCAAGAAGGGTGCGGGTCTGGGCGCCAGACCGCGAAGCAGATGCAGTCGCCGAGGACAAAAACAGGCCAGAGGAGTATTCCTCTGGCCTGTTTCTCTTGTCGGGCTGACAGGATTTGAACCTGCGACCCCTTGACCCCCAGTCAAGTGCGCTACCA
Source organism: Cellulosimicrobium funkei (assembly GCF_004519295.1). Classification (GTDB taxonomy): domain Bacteria; phylum Actinomycetota; class Actinomycetes; order Actinomycetales; family Cellulomonadaceae; genus Cellulosimicrobium; species Cellulosimicrobium funkei. Next base: position 296,966 of record NZ_SOZH01000003.1, on the reverse strand, counting down.
AGCTGCGCCACAGCCCGTGGCTGGATCACCGAGCCAGATCCGAGCGGATCGGACCCCGTGAAGCCTCGGATACTCTACCCCATCCGCGACGCCTCCAGCGCACCGTTTGCCCCGGTCGGGGCTGTGCGGTCGGTCTCGCCGGAGGTCGCCGCGGCGTCCTGCTCCCCCGTCGGCAGGTGCGCGCGCCACGCGCTCGCCACGATCACCAGGCAGACCGCGGCGATGACCAGGCCGCCGAGGAACATCTGCGCGTACGTCCACCGCACGGACAGCGCCGCGAGCGCCACGGGCACGCAGAACCCGATGTAGGTGAGCGAGTAGTAGACGGCCGTCAGACCGGCGAGATCGTCGGGCGTCGCGATGCGCTGGACCTCGCTGAGCCCCGCGACGAGCGCGAGCCCGTAGCCGGCCCCGAGCACCATCGCGGCGACGAGCGCCGTCGGGAGGTCGAGCCGCGCCGAGGCGTAGGCGCCGAAGCCCATGCCGACGACGACGATGGACATGGCGACGACGGACGCCCGCGCGCTGTGGCGGGTGTCGATGAGGCGGCCGAGCACCTGGATGCCGACCCCGCAGCCCAGGCCGAGCACGGTCATGAGCCCGGAGAACGCGATGGGCGCGCTGCCCGCGCTGGCGGACACGAGGCCGGGCAGCACGGCGTAGGCGCTGCCGGCGCACCCGAACACCCACGGCGCCACGGGTACGACGACGCGCAGGAACCGCCGGTGCGCGACCGCCGGCACGCGCAGGTCGTCGCGCAGCCGGCCCCGGGTCCCGCCGTCGGGCACGACGCGCGTCTCCGGGACGCCCAGCAGCCAGACGCCGGTCGCGACGGCGAGCGCCGCGTGCAGCAGGTAGGCGGTGTGCGTGGGCCACGGCGCCCACTGCGCGAGCACCGCCGCGACGCCGGCCCCGACGAGGAAGCCCAGCGTGAGGGCGAGGCCGGCGCGGCGGGCGCCGGAGCCGCCGTCGGGCACGCCGGACGCACGGGCGGCCGCGTCGCTGAGCTCCTTGACCCAGGTGGTGCCGACGGCCATGACGAGGCCCAGCGCGACGCCGCACAGGACGCGGCCCGTCGCGAGCAGCGCGGCGGACGACTCCCCCGCCGCGAGCACGAGCGACCCCGCCAGCGCGATCGGCGCGGCGGGCAGGAGCAGCGGGCGGCGCCCGTACCGGTCGGAGAGCGGTCCGCCGAGCAGGAGCGCGGGGACGATCCCGAGCACGTAGGCGGCGAGCAGCGCGTCGACGGTCACCGCGGAGAAGTGCCCGACCTCCCGGTACATGACGAGCAGGGGCGTGAACTCGTTGCCGCCCCACGCGACGGCGAACATCACCGCCGCGACGGCAAGCCACGCCCGCGGTCCGACGGCGGCACTCGCCCCCGGCGCGGAGGCCTCGTTCGTGGGGCTCGAGGCAGCCGCGCTCACAGGCCGGCCCTCGCGTCCTCGAGGTGGCGCTGGACGCGGCGCTTGTAGGTGCGGGTGTCGCGCACCTCGAGCGCGTCGACGAGCGCGCGGTGCCCGGCGACGAACGTCGTCGCACGGCCCGGGTCCCACCGGACGCTGTGCGCGACCATCCGCTGCTGGCGCTCGCGCAGGCTCACGAAGAACGTGGTGAGCAGCGCGTTGCCCCCGGCCGCGACGATCTCCTGGTGGAACCGCGCGTCGAGCGTCGCGTACTCCGCGACGTCCCCGTCGGCGACGGCGGCCTCCTGGGCGGTGACGAGGTCGCGCAGGAGCGCGACGAGGGTGCCGAGCTCGGTGTCGGGCAGGCGGACGACGGACTGGGCGGCGTGCGTCTCGACGAGCAGGCGCGCGTCGAGGACGTCGTCGGCCTCGCCGGGCGCGACCGGCACGACGAGCGCGCCGCGCTTCGGGTAGAGCCGGAGCAGTCCCTCGGCCTCCAGGCGCAGGAACGCCTCCCGGACCGGCGTGCGGCTCACGCCGAGCTGTTCGGCGATCTCGCCCTCGCTCGTCATGGACCCGCCGGGCAGGCTCCCGTCGAGGACGAGGGACTTCACGTGCCGGTACGCCTGTTCCGTGGCAGAAGCGCTGGTGGTGCGGGGCATAGATACATGATGCATCTATCGTGTGCACGACATCGACCGCAACCGCTCTCCGGGGCCGTGCGGTTCGACACACCGAGCGCGGAACCCTCAAGTGATAGTTGACGCCGCCCGTTACTTACAGTTTCGCCGAAACTGTAAGTAAGGTGACGTCATGGAAGCAGTTCAGGCGCTCGCCGTCCCAGCGGTAGCTCACGTGAGCCACTACTGGACAGCAGAGAACGACGGCCTCTCGACGCGCGCGCAGGTGGCGGCTGGCTCGGGGCCCTACGAGTCCACCATCCCGACCGCCATCGCGGACTACTCCCCCGTACTGACGCCGCAGCAGTCCGCCGACGCCGAGGAAGCAGCCGCCGCTCTCGCACGCTTCGACTCGTACGCCAGCGCAACGCTCGGGCCGGACAACCCCACCCTGGGTCCGATGTCCTCGATCCTGCTGCGCACCGAGTCCGCCTCCTCGTCGCAGATCGAGAACCTCACGGTCGGCGCCAAGCAGCTCGCGCTCGCCGAGATCGACCAGACGACGAGCACCAACGCACGCACCGTCGTCGCGAACGTCCGGGCCATGCAAGCCGCCATCGACCTCGCCGACCGGCTCGACGAGGCCTCGATCCTCACGATGCACCGCGAGCTCCTCGCCGGGCAGCCCGGATGGGAGGGGCACGCGGGGCGTTACCGAGGCACTCTGGTCTGGGTCGGCTCGTCGAGCATCAGCCCGAGAGGCGCGACCCACGTCGGGCCCCAGCCAGAGCTCGTCCCTGGAGCGATGGCGGACCTCATGGCCTTTGTCCGCCGGGAGGACCTTCCCGTCCTCGTCCAGACCGCCGTCGCGCACGCGCAGCTCGAGACGATCCACCCTTTCACGGACGGCAACGGCCGCACCGGCCGGGCCCTCGTGCACGCCATGCTGCGCTCGAAGGGCCTCACGCGGAACACCATCGCCCCGGTCTCCGCGGGCCTCCTCATCGACACCGAGGCCTACTTCGACGCGCTCACCGCGTTCCGCGCCGGTGACGCCTGGCCGATCGTCGAGCAGCTCTCCCGCGCGAGCCGGTTCGCCGCGACGGCCGGAGCGCGGCTCGTCGACGACCTCGCGGGCCAGGTCGCCACAGCGCGGGAACAGCTTTCCGGGCTGCGGCCCCAGGCCTCCGCCTGGAGCGTCGTGCCGCACCTCGTGGCCCATCCGGTGATCAACGCGGCGTTCCTCCGCGACCACCTCGGCTTCAGTGACGTCACCGCCCAGCGAGCGCTGAGCCAGCTCGCCGACGCGGGTGTCCTCCGCGAGCGCAGCGGCCTCCGGCGCAACCGGGTCTGGCAGCACGAGGGGATCCTCGCCGTCTTGGACCTGTTCGCCCAACGGATCCGGCGCAGCTGACGACGCCTGGAGGTCCCGGCGGGTGCCGACTACGTCCGCTCGTCCGGTACGACGCCCTCCGACGGCCCCGTGTCGTCCCGCAGCGCCGCGTCGAGCCGTCGGACCAGCTCGCCGACACGACCGCCGCCGCCCGGCGCGGGCGGGTAGCGACGCAGCACCGCGACGACCTCGGGCGTCGCGAGCGCCCGCGCGGTGTCGAGCCACCTGCTCGCGACGTTCTCGCCCGACCCGTCCCCGCCCGCGGCGAGCGCGGCGGCGTGCGCCGCGTGGGCGGCGGAGCCGAGGACGTGCTTGACCTGGTGGGCGTCGGCGATCGGGTGCAGGTACGCGGCGCCGGCCGCCGCCATCGCGGCCCGGGCGGCTTCGGCGGCTGCGGGGTCGCCGGCCTCCTTCGCCGCGCGCAGGGCCGCCCAGGCGGTGTCGCGCAGCGCCTTGCCGCGCGCGCCGCCGTCGGCGAACGCGCGGGCCGCGTCGACCGCCTCGCGGGGGCGTGCGTCGTCGGGCCGGACCGCCTCGACGAGCTCCAGCGCCGGCTCCGCGCACCGGGCCGCGTACCCCGTGACCGCCCGCAGGTCCTCGATGCTCAGCTCGACCGCAGCCGCCGTCGTCGTCACCGCTCGTTCCTCGCTCTCGCGCGCTCCCGTCCGTGCCAGGACGCGGAACGCCCTGCGAGCACCGTACCGAGCCGGGCACCCTCACGTCCCGACCCACGACCCGGCCCGCGGTGCACACGACGGCTCACACGACCGGCCCGGCCCCCCGCGCGACCTGGAGCACCCGGGCCACACCGGGCTCGTCGGGGTCGTCGGTGATGTCGCGCCCGTCGAGCCAGCACCCGACGACGTGCGCCAGCTCGCCGGGGTGGCTGAAGTTCATGGCGTGCGGCGCGCCCTCGATCGCCGCGACGGTCACGTGCGGGGGCGCGAGCGCCCCCACCTCCCGCACGCGCCACGGCGGCGGCATGAGCGGGTCGCGCGTGCCGAGGACGGCGAGCGTCGGCACGGGGACGCGCAGCACGCGTTCGAGCGAGGGGAACCGCGCGAGCTCGGCGAAGAGCTGGAGCGCGTTGACCGGCCCGAACCGCACGTAGTCGGGCACGGCAACGCGCGCCATGCGCGGGCTCTCGCGCACGGCGTCGCGCGCGAGCTGGGTGAGGGCGCGCCCGAACGGCTGGTTGTGCACGCCCCCGGCCGGCGAGGCGAGCACCACGCCGGCGACCCGGTCGGGGGCGGCGTGCGCGACCTCGAGGCTGACGGGCCCGCCCATGGAGTTGCCGAGCAGGACGACCCGGTCGAGCCCGAGGGCGTCGAGCGTCGACAGGAGCGCCCACGCGAGGGCGGGGATGCCGAGCGGGTGGCCCCACTCCTCGCTGCGCCCGTACCCGGGCAGGTCCGGCACGACGGCGGTCGCGCGGTGGGCGAGACGCTCGGCCGTCGGGAGGAGGTAGGTGCCGGAGATGGCGAAGCCGTGCACGTGCACGATCGGCACGGCGCCCGCGACCTCGGGTCCGGAGCGCACGAAGACCTCGCGGCCCTCGACGGTGACGTGGCGCGACGTCCACCCCTCTGCGGCCATACCGCGATCCTCCCAGTCCCCCGCGCCGACCTCGGCGGCGCGGGCGGCGGAGCACCCGCGACGGGTGAGGCGCCGGGACGACCCGGGCGGCGAGCATGGACGCCGGACGGGGGTCGACGTGGAGCAGAGCACGGGTCGCACCGCGGGTCGGCCGACGGCGGCCGACCGGCGCCTCGCGCTGCTCCTGGCCGCCGCGATGTTCGTGCTCGTGGTGGACACGTCGTTCATGAACGTGTCGATCTCGGCCGTCGTGCGCGACCTCGGCACGACCGTGAGCGGCGTCCAGACGGCGATCGCGCTCGAGGCGCTCGTGTCGGCGTCGTTCATCCTCGTGGGCAGCAAGGTCGGCGACCTCGTGGGCCGGCGGCGCGCGTACGTCGTCGGGCTGCTCGCGTACGGGGCGGGCGCCGTGGCGATGACGCTCGCCCAGAGCCTCGTGGCGGTCGTGGTCTTCTGGTCGGTCATCGGCGGGCTCGGGGCCGCGCTGCTGCTGCCGGCGATGCAGTCGCTCGTGCACGGCAACTTCGAGGGCACCGCGCGCAAGGCGGCGTACGCGCTCGTGGGCGCGGCGGCGTCGATCGCGGCGGCGGTCGGGCCGCTGCTCGGCGGCGTCATCACGACGACGCTGTCGTGGCGCGTGGCGTTCGGGCTCGAGGCCGTGGTGATCGTCGTCGTCCTCGTGGGCGTGCGGCTCGTGCGCGACGTCCCGTACACGGGCGACCGCGCGGTGGACGTGGTCGGGACGGTCCTGTCCGTCGTCGGGATGGGCGGCGTCGTGCTGGGCGTGCTCGTGTGGCAGGAGGGCGGCGAGGCGGTCGGGGCGCTCGTCCTCGTCGGTGCGCTGGGCCTGGTGGGCCTCGCGTGGTGGCTCGTGCGGCGCGCGCGGGCCGGGCGGACGACGCTCGTCGACCCGGGGCTGTTCCGCTCGCCCGCGTTCCGGATCGGGGTGTCGCAGCAGCTCCTGCAGCAGGTCGCGCTGGGCGGGGCGATGATCGCGCTGCCGATCTTCCTGCAGATGGCGCTCGGGTACGACGCGCTGCTCGCGGGTCTCTCGCTCGCCCCGCTGTCGCTGACGATGTTCGCCGCCGCGCTCGTCGCGGGCAAGCGCCCGGGCCGACGGCGGCCGGCCTCCCGCGTGCTCGCGGGCTTCCTCCTGCTCGTCGTGGGCGTGGTGGCGCTCGTCGTGGTGGTGCCGAGGGCGTCGTCGGGCTGGTGGCTCGCGCTGCCGCTCGTCGTGGCGGGCGCCGGGCTGGGGCTCCTGGTCTCCCAGCTCAACGCGTACACGCTCTCCCCCGTGCCGGAGGAGCGCGCGAGCGAGGCCGCGGGCGTGAGCTCGGCCGCGGGGTCGTTCGGCCTCTCGCTCGGCCTCGCCGTCGCGGGCGCGGTCATGCTGGCGTCGCTCGCGGCGGGGTTCACGGCGCGGGCGGAGGCGAGCGACGTGCTGCCCCCGGACGACAAGGAGCAGGTCGCCCGGGTGCTCGAGGACGACGCCGAGATCATGAGCGACGCCCAGCTCGTCGAGCTCCTCGCCGACGAGCCGCCCGCGGTGCGGGCCGAGGTCGTGGCCATCAACGACGACGTGCGGGCGCGGGCGCTGCAGGTCGCGCTCCTCGTGCCGCTCGTCGCGGGGCTTCTCGGCGTCGTCGCCGCGCTGCGCATGCGCCGCCTGCCGGACCCCGAGGTGCGCGAGGGCGAGCCGCCGGTCCTCGGCTGACCCGCGTCGTCGGGATCGTGACCGGACCGAGACCCTGTTCGTTGCTCGTGCTAACCGTCGCGAAACGCCCGGGAAACAGCGACTTGTGAGCATCGCTGACGGCAGGGGGCCCCACCACACGACCGCCGGTCGCGCCGTACCTCCGCGCGCCCGGAGGAAGGACCGCTCGCCCATGACCCGTCCCGTCCCCCGCAGACGGCTCCGCGTCCGCGCCGCCCTCGTCGGCGGTCTCGCGGTCGCCGCGGCGGCCCTCGCCGCCCCCGCGCACGCCGCACCGTCCGTCGCCCAGGTCTCCCTCACGGCGCCCGCGTCGGTCGAGGTCGGCGCGGAGATCACCGTCACGGTCGCCGCGACCGGCGCCGTCGACCTCTACGCCTACGACCTCGCCGTCACCTACGACCCCGACCTCGTCGAGCTCGTGGACGACTCCGTCGTGACCCCGGACGGCGGGTTCGCCGACGCGACCGACGACGCGGCCGGGACGGTCGTCGTCACGCACACGCGGCTCGGCACCTCGCCCGGCCTCGGGGGCGACGTCACCCTCGCGACCCTGACGTTCACCGCCGTGTCCGACGGCGCGGCGGCCTTCGCCGTCCCGACCGCCACGCTCGTGGGCGCCGACGCCGAGACGGCCACGCTCGCCGACGCCGCGAGCGCCACGACGACCGTCACCGCGGTCGACGTCCCGCCCACGCAGGAGCCGACGGGCGGGGCCACCACGCCGCCGGTCGACGACGGCGGCACCACACCCCCCGGGGACGACGGCGCGTCCGACTCGTCGTCGTCCCCGTCCGGGTCCACCTCGGGCGGCGCGCTCGCGTCGACCGGGGCGAGCGTCGCCTGGTTCGTCGGGGCCGCGCTCCTCGCGGTCGCCGTCGGCACGGGCATCCTGCTCGCGCGGCGTCGGGCGGCCACGCGATGACCGGCCCGCTGACCCGCCCCGACCTGTCGCCCGCGCACCGCGCGCCCGTCCCCTCGAAGGAGCCGTCCGTGACCACGACCCACCGGCGCGCCGCCACCGGCGGGCTCGCCGCCCTGACGATCGGCGGCCTCGTCCTCGGCGTCACGACGGCGCCCGCCGCGACCGGCGCGCCCGCCGCGGAGACCGCGCCGCTCCTCGCCCCCTACTGGACCGAGCTCGACCTCACGGGCGACCGGCAGGTCACGACCGACGACCTCGCGGTCGTCGCCGCGGCGCTCGGCGCGACGTCGGCGGACGCGGTCTGGGACGACGTCGCGCCCGCCGACACGGACGGCGACGGCACGATCACGGTGACCGACCTCGCCGCCGTCTCGCAGCGCATGGTCTACGACGACGGCCCGTTCGAGCTCGTCGAGGCGTCCGTGCTCGACATGCAGGCCGCGATGAACGCGGGCACGACGACGTCGGTCGCGATCACCCAGGAGTACCTCGACCGGATCGAGGCGTACGACACGACGCTCGTCGACACGGGCGCGGGCGGGCGGCCGCTGCACTCGATCATCAGCACGAGCGACGTCGCGCTGGAGGCCGCCGCGCGCGCCGACGCGGTCCGCGCGACGGACGGCATGACGAGCCTGCTGCTCGGCGTGCCCGTAGCGGTGAAGGACAACTACGACACGACGGACATGCCCACCACGGGCGGCTGCGGCTGCTGGGACGACAACCGGACGACGACCGACGCGACGATGGTCGAGGGTCTGCGCGCCGACGGCGCGGTGATCCTCGCGAAGGCCAGCCTGGACGAGTTCGCGTTCGGGTTCGCGTCGGAGTTCTCGTCCTTCCAGGACGCCGGCACGAGCACGCTCGTCGCGAGCCCGTACGTGACGAGCCGCACGGCCGGCGGGTCCAGCGGCGGCACGGGGGCGGCCGTCGCAGCCAACCTCGCCGGGCTCGGCCTCGGCACGGACACGGGCGGGTCGATCCGCGTCCCGTCGTCGTACAACCAGCTCGTCGGCGTGCGCCCGACGGTCGGTCTCGCGAGCCGCGACGGCATCATCCCGCTCGCGCTGAGCCAGGACACGGGCGGGCCGATGGCGCGCACCGTCCTCGACGCGGCCGTCGCGCTCGACGCCGTCACGGGGGTCGACGCCGCCGACCCGGTGACGTCGCGCCAGGAGGGCGAGGTCCCGGCGTCGTACACGCAGTACCTGGACGAGGGCGCGCTCGACGGCGCCCGCATCGGCTACGTGCCGTCGATGCTCGGCAGCAACGCGGCGACGCTCCGCCTGTGGGCGCAGACCCGCGCGACGCTCGAGTCGCTCGGCGCGACCGTCGTCGAGGTCACGCCGCCCACCACGTGGTCGCCGGTCCTGCCCAACGGCTTCGCGAGCGTCCTCTCCGAGGGGTCGGGCTCGACGAACGAGTTCAAGCACGACCTCGACGCGTACGTCGCGACCCACCTCGCGCCGCAGGTCGAGGCCCGCACGCTCCAGGGGATCGTCGACTCGGGCCGCTACGTGCCGTCCCGCCGCAGCACGTACGTCTCGCGCGACGCGGTCACGGAGGAGACGTACCAGGCGTGGGCCGGTCCCGAGGGGTCGCACACCAAGGTGCTCGCCGAGGGCAAGGTGCTCGTCACCGCGATGCTCGACGACGCCGACCTCGACGCGCTGGTCTACCCGAGCGCCAACCCGTACGGGACGATCGGCACCAACCTGCGGCTCAGCCCGAACACCGGGCTGCCCGCCGTGACGGTCCCGGTCGGCCAGGCGGTCGCGACGGACGGCACCGTCACCGGCGGCGGCGTCAACCTCGAGCTGCTCGGCCGCGACTTCGACGAGGGCCCGCTGCTCGGCCTCGCGTACGCGCTCGAGCAGGCCACGCAGGCCCGCACCTCCCCCGCGCTCTACGGCCCGCTCGGCTGAGCGGCCCACCACCAGCGCCGACGGCGGCCGTCCCCTCCCGGGGGCGGCCGCCGTCGTCGGTCAGGAGAGGTCGCCCATCGCGGCGACGACGCGTCAGCGGCGCGGTGTCCGACGGCGCTCGTCGTCGCCGCCGAGCGCGGCACCGAGCGCCGCGAGCACGAGCAGGTCCACCACGAGACCCGCGACGCCGACCCACTGCAGCGCGCGGAACACGAGGAGCTGGGTGAGCAGGAGCGAGACGAGCACGCCGCGCCGGACCCACACGGCGCCGGCCCGGCGGTCCTCGGGCCGCCCGCGGCGGGACACCACCACGCCCACGACGACGCACGCGACCGTCGCGGCGACGCCCGCAGCGATGCCGGCCCCGACCCAGGGGGGCACGTCGACGTCGCCGACCAGCACGCGCAGCCCCGCGAGCAGCGAGCCCAGCGCCGTCCCGAGCACGAGCACGACCACGACGACGGCGGCCCAGCGGCGCTGGAGCGTCTGCGCGAACCAGGCCGACGAGCGCCGCACGAGGGCGCGCACCGGGTCGGGCACGTCGACGTCGTCGCGCGGCACGGCCTCGACGAGCGCCGCGACCTCGTCGGCCGCCGGCTCGCCGCGACCCAGCGTGACGAGCGCGCGGGCCTCGTCGCGCGCGTCGTCGGTGAACCCGCCGGCGACGCCCGCGACGGCGCGGTCGGTCGCGACCGCGAGGTACTCGGCCGGGTGGTGGCGCCGCCACCCGTGCAGCGCCTCGACGACGAGGACGAGCACGACGACCGTCGCGTAGATGAGCGCCGCCGTCGGCTCGTAGAAGTAGTCGTTGTCCGCGGTGACGAACTTGCCGACCTCGTCGACGAACAGCCCGAACCCGATCCCGCCCACGAACGCGCCGAGCGAGCGCAGCGCCGGGCCCACGAAGGACAGCAGCAGCACGAGGGCGAGCGCCATGCCGAGCCCGCCCCACAGCACGTGCGCGACGTGCAGGTCTCCCCCGCCGACCTGCGGATACCCCGACGCCGCGAGGAAGAACCGCGTCACGAGCACCGTCGCGACGGCGACGACGAGGAACGTCACGACGTGCCGCACGGCCGCGGTGTCCCGGGCCGCGCCGAGGCGCAGGGCGCGGCTCCGCCGGGAGGTCCCGGCGGAGGCGCGCCCCGTGCCCGTGCTCACCGCTTGCGCTTCTCCCGCACGCGGACGCTGATCTCGATGGGCGAGCCCTCGAACCCGAACGTCTCGCGCAGACGTCGCTCGATGAACCGGCGGTAGCCCGCCTCGAGGAACCCGGTCGCGAACACCACGAACCGCGGCGGGCGCGTCGAGGCCTGCGTCGCGAAGAGGATGCGGGGCTGCTTGCCGCCGCGCAGCGGGTGCGGGTGGGCGGCGACGAGCTCGCCGAGGAACGCGTTGAGGCGGCCCGTCGGGATGCGCGTGTCCCAGGAGTCGAGCGCGCGCTCCATCGCCGGGGCGAGGCGGTCGGTGTGCCAGCCGGTGCGGGCCGACACGTTGACGCGCGGCGCCCACTGCACCTGGACGAGGTCCTTCTCGATCTCGCGCTCGAGGTACGGGCGACGGTCGTCGTCCATGAGGTCCCACTTGTTGTACGCGATGACGAGCGCGCGGCCCGCGTCCACGACCTGGGAGATGACGCGCGTGTCCTGCTCGGTGAGCGGCACGGACGCGTCCACGAGCACGACGGCGAGCTCCGCTTTCTCGATCGCGGCCTGCGTGCGCAGGGACGCGTAGAAGTCGGCGCCCTTCGTCTGGTGCACGCGGCGACGGATGCCGGCGGTGTCGACGAGGACGTAGGGCACGTCCTTGATCGTCACGAGCTCGTCGACGGGGTCGCGCGTCGTGCCCGCGATCTCGTCGACGACGACGCGGTCGGCGCCCGCGAGCTTGTTCAGCAGGGAGGACTTGCCGACGTTCGGGCGCCCGACGAGCGCGACGCGACGCGGCCCGGTCGGCCGCACCTCGCCGTGCTCGGACTCCGTGGGCAGCGCCGCCATCGCGGCGTCGAGCAGGTCGCCCGTCCCGCGGCCGTGCAGCGCGGACACGGGGTGCGGCTCGCCGAGGCCGAGGCTCCACAGGTACGCGGCGTCCGCCTCGCCCGACTGCCCGTCGACCTTGTTGGCGCACAGCACGACGGGCTTGCCCGACTCGCGCAGGAGGCGCACGACGCGCTCGTCCGTCGCGGTCGCGCCGACGGTCGCGTCGACGACGAAGAGCACCGCGTCGGCGAGGGAGATCGCGACCTCGGCCTGCTCGGCGACCTTGGACTCGATGCCCGCGACGTCGACCTCCCAGCCGCCGGTGTCGACGAGCGTGAAGCGGCGCCCGGCCCAGTCGGCGGGGTAGCTCACGCGGTCGCGCGTGACGCCCGGCTTGTCCTCGACGACGGCCTCGCGGCGGCCGAGGATGCGGTTGACGAGCGTCGACTTGCCGACGTTCGGGCGCCCGACCACGGCGAGCACGGGCAGGGGCGCCTCGGGCGCCGCGCCGTCGAGCGCGTCCTCGTCGGCGTCGAGCAGCGCGAGGTCGGCGTCCTCGAGCTCGTAGTCGTCGAGTCCGGCGCGCAGCGCGCGCTCGCGCGCCTCGTCGTCCGCGGCGTCCGCGGGCGCCAGGGGCTCCTCGGCCTGACCGACGGCGTCGGTCCGTCCGGGCGTGCCGGGCTGGGCGGGGTCGGGTGTGGTCATGGGGTCCATTCTCCCAGGCCGCGGGCCAGGCTCCGAACCGGGCCGCGGGCGCGTCGTGCGGGTGCCCGTCCGGCGCGCCCGGCGTCAGCCCGCGGCACCGTCCCGGCGTGCGGCGAGCCGCGCGACGACGGCCCGCACGACGTCGTCGGGCACGGGCTCCGCCAGCGGGAACCGCAGCGTGCCCTTGCCGTCCTGGTAGCGCGCGATGCGGCGCGCGAGCGCGTCGTCGACCTCGGGCACGGGGTAGAGCGAGACGTGGTGGGCCCAGCCCGCGAGGTAGACGACGTACCGGCCGTCGCGGGTGAAGGTCGGGATGCCGTAGCTGATGCGCTCGCCCAGGCCGGGCACCGTGTCGTGCACCACGGCGCGCAGGTGCGCGACGACCTCGCGCGCGTCCGGGGCGAGCGTCGCGAGGTACTCGTCGACGGTCGTGGGCTTGCCGGGCGGCTCGGCCATGCGTGCTCCCTCCCCCGCGGGCGGCGCCTGCCCGGCCCTGCGACGGGGCGTCGGCGCCTGAGCGCGAACCTACCGCGCGGCGGGCGTGCCCGCGAGGCGCACGAGCACGACCCCGGCGACGACGAGCACGCCGCCCGCGGCCTGCACGAGGCTCGGCACCTCGCCGAGCAGGAGCCACGCGATGGCGACGGCGAACAGCACCTCGGACAGCCCGACGAACGACGCGAGGCGCTCGCCCATGCGCACGGTCGCGGCGACGCCCGAGACGTAGGCGAACGCCGTCGCGACGAGCACGACGACCGCGAGCGGGACGTACCAGGGCGCGGGCGAGCCGAGGAGCGTGACGTCGACGAGCGGGGCGGCGAAGGGCAGCACGCCCGCGAGCGCCGCCGCGCCGAGCGCGAGCGCCCCGACGCCGAGCCCGCTCGCGGCGAGCGCGACGGGCGGCAGGCGCGTCGGGCGCGCGGACAGCACGAAGTAGGCGCCCAGCCCTACTGCAGCACCGAGCGCGAGGAGGACGCCGAGGAGGTCGGGGCGGGCGCCGCCCGGGTCGACGACGAGCACGAGCCCGAGGACCGCGACGGCGCAGCCCGCGAGCGTGAGCCGGGGCGGCACGTGGCGCGTGCGGGCCCAGGCGAGGCCGACGAGCAGCACGGGCGCGAGGTACTCGACGAGCAGCGCGATGCCGACGGGCATGCGCGCGACGGCCGCGAAGTAGCACAGCTGGGTCGCCGCGACGGCGACGAGGCCGAACCCGAGGACGAGCCGCCACTCCTCGCGCAGGAGGCGGTGGCTGCCCCGCAGGGCGACGGCCGCGACCGGGGCGAGGACGAGCGCCGAGCACAGGGCGCGCGCGAGGACGGCGGCGCCGGGCGTCCAGCCCGCCTCGAGGAGCGGCTTGACGAACGGGCCGCTCGCGCCGAACGCGAGGGCGGACGCGAGCCCGACGAGCAGACCCGTGCCCGGGCGGTCGCCCACGACGTGCGCCACCGGGCGGTCCGCCCTCACGGCGTCGGCCGGTCCCGGCGCGGGTCGTCCAGCGGCAGCGCCACGCCGGTCAGCGCGACGGTGTCGGCGACCAGCTCGGCGAGCGCGGTGCGGATGCGCTCGTTCGCGTCCTCGAGCGCCTGCTTGCCGCTCACCCCGGGCGCGCGCTCGACGGTGAGCGGCTCCCCGAAGCGGACGACGAGCCGACGGCGCAGCCCGGGGATCCGGTTGACGCCCTCGCCCGCGCGGCGCGTGCCGAGGACGGCGACCGGCACCACGCGGGCGTGGCCGTTGAGCGCGAGCCACGCGGCCCCGGCACGCGCGGAGGTGGCGTCGCCGCGCCCGCGGGCGCCCTCGGGGAAGACGCCGACCGCGCCGCCGCGCCGCAGCACGCCGAGCCCGGCCGCGAGCGCGGGGCGCCCGCCGGTGCGGTCCACGGGGATCTGCCCGGCCGCGCGCAGCACCCAGCCGACCGGCCCGGTGAACATCTCCTCCTTGACGAGGACGTGCAGCGGGCGCGGCGCGACTCCGAGGACGAGCGGCCCGTCGACGACGCCGGTGTGGTTCGCGGCGAGCACGACGGGGCCGTCGGCCGGGACGTGCTCCGCGCCGATGACGTCGGTCGCCCACGCGACGCGCGCAAGGAACCGGCCCACCCAGCGCGACCACGCCGGTCCGGCGGGCGACGGGACGCCGTCTCCCGTGCCGCGGCTCACGAGCCCTGGCGCGGGCCGACCACCCGCCCGGTGACCTGCTCGACCACGGAGAGCACCGCGTCGATCGTCTGCTCCAGGTCGAGCTCCGACGAGTCGACGGTCACGACGCCGTCGGCCGCGACGTGGAACTGCGAGACCGTCGCGTCGTCGCGGTCGCGCCGCAGCACCTGGTCCTTCGTCGCCTCGACGGCGGCCGCGTCGGCCGTCCCGTGCACGTCGAGCGAGCGGCGCGCGAGGCGGGCCTCCTCGCTCGCGGTGAGGAGCACGCGTACGTCGGCGTCGGGGGCGACGACCGTCGTGATGTCCCGGCCCTCCGCCACGACACCGCGACCGCCGGCGAAGCCCGCGGGCGTGCGCTCGGCCTCGATGACCCCGCGCTGGAGACGCCGCAGCTCCGCACGCACCGCGAGGTTGGTCGCGACGGCGCTCACGGCCGTCGAGATCTCGGTCGAGCGGATCGCCTCGCCGACGTCCGTCCCGTCCACGTGGACGGTCGGACCGGACGGGTCGAGGCCCATGACGAGCGGCATGACGCGCACCGCGTGCGCGACGGCGTCCTGGTCGGCGAGGTCCTCGCCGCGGTGCAGGCACCACCAGGTGGCGGCGCGGTACATCGCGCCCGTGTCGAGGTAGGCGAGGCCGAGGCGGCGCGCGACGCCCTTCGACACGCTCGACTTGCCCGAACCCGACGGCCCGTCGATCGCGACCGTCAGCGCGCCGTCGGCGCGACCCTCCCCCGCGCCCGACGTCCCCGCGCTCACTGGGCGAGGTCCTTGCGCAGCGCCGTCGCCCCGTGCAGGTAGACGTGCTGGACCGCCGCGCGGTCGACGTCGAGCTCCGCGTGCGCCATGAGGCGCACCACGCGCGGCAGCGCGCCGGGCACCGCGATCTCCGTCGCGCACATGAGCGGCACGTCGCCGAGGCCCATCTCGCGCGCCGCGGCGGCCGGGAAGTCGGCCACCAGGTCGGGGGTGCACGTGAAGAGGATCGAGATGAGCGCGCCGGTGTCGACGGCGTTCGCGTCGAGCACCTCCTGGACGAGCTCGCGCGTGCGCGCGAACAGGTGCTCGCGCTCGTCGGCGTCGAGCTGGGTCGCGCCCCGGATCGCCCGGACCGGCATGGATGGTGCTCCTTCGTGCGGGACGGCCCGCCTCGCGGCGGTCCGTCGGGGTGGTGGTGCGGGACGCGCGGGCCGGGCCTAGAGCCCGACGCCCGCCATGAGCGTGCCGAGCTCGGTGCGCCCGAGGACACGCGTCGTGCCGGGGCGCAGGTTGCCGAGCGCGATCGGCCCGATGCGCGTGCGCACGAGGCGCGTCACGGGGTAGCCGACCTCCTCGAACATGCGCCGCACGACCCGGTTGCGGCCCGAGTGGAGCACGACCTCGATCATCGTCTGGTCCGCGACCTGGTCGACGACCCGGTACGCGTCCGCCTGCACGACCCCGTCCTCGAGCTCGATCCCGTGCAGGAACTTGTTCGCGACGTTGCCCGCGACCTTGCCGCGCACCGTGACGAGGTAGGTCTTGGCGACCTCGTGCGAGGGGTGCGCGAGGTGGTTCGCGAGCTCGCCGTCGTTCGTGAGCAGCAGCAGGCCCTCGCTGTCCGCGTCGAGGCGGCCCACGTGGAACAGGCGCTCGGGCCGGTCGGCGACGAGCTCGGCGATGGACGGGCGGCCGTCCGGGTCGTGCATCGTCGACACGACGCCGCGCGGCTTGTTGAGGGCGAGCGTCACGCGCGAGGAGTCGAGCTGCAGGCGCATCCCGTCCACGTGCACGACGGCGCGCGCCGGGTCGACCCGCACGCCCAGCTCGGTGACCCGCACGCCGTCCACCTCGACGCGGCCCTGCGCGATGAGGTCCTCGCACGCGCGGCGCGACCCGAGCCCGGCCGACGCGAGCACCTTCTGGAGGCGCACGCCGTCCTCGACGTGGACGTCGCGCTGGGGCTCGCTGGGCTTCCCGCGCACGGGACGGCGCGGCCGGGCCGCCGCCTGACCGGCGCGGGGTGCCGACGTGCCGCGACCCGCGGCAGGGCGACCCCGACCGGCGCCCTGGCCACGACCGGCGCCCTGCTCCCGCCCGTCGCCCGCGCCGCGGCCCGCGGACGAGCCCTGCGCGGACGAGCCGCCGCGCCGGGGCGCGCCGCCCGCGCGTGCGCCGTCGCCGCCCCGCGGGCCGCCACGACGCGCGTCGCCGTTCCCGCCGCGGCGTGCGTCGCCCGCCCCGTCGCGGGGCGTGCGCCCGCGCCCTCCGTCGCCGGAGCGGCGTCCGTCCTTCGAGCTCATGCGTGTCCTTCGTCCGTCGGTTCCTGCGTGACGTCGTGCGTCACGCGGGGTGTCGTGGCGGTCGGCGCCGGTGCGCCGTCCGCGTCGTCAGCCGCGACGTCGGGAGCGTCCGTCGGCGCCGCGACGCCCGTCGGCCGCGCGGGAGCGCGCAGGTCGGCGAGACCGTCGAGGCCCTCGAGGTCGTCCATGTCCGGCAGGTGCGGCGCGAGCGGGGGGAGCTCGTCGAGCGACGTGAAACCCATGCGCTCGAGGAAGTACCCCGTGGTGCCGAAGAGGCCGGCGCCGGTGTGCGGGTCCTGGCCGACCTCGGCCACGAGCCCGCGCGCCACGAGCGTGCGCACCACGCCGTCCACGTTGACCCCTCGCACCGCCGACACCTGGCCGCGGCTGACCGGTTGACGGTACGCGATCACGGCCAGAGTCTCCAACGCCGCCTGCGTGAGCCGAGCCGTCTGGCCGCCCTGGACGAACCGGCCCACGACCTCGGCGTGCGCGGGCGCGGAGTACACGCGCCACCCGCCGCCCGCCGCGCGCAGCTCGAACCCGCGGGGCCGACCGCCGTCGTCGCCGCGGTACTCGGCCGCGAGGTCGTGCAGCGCGTCCAGCACCTCGTCGACCGGGACCGCGAGCGCCGCCGCGAGCTCGACCGGCGGGATCGGCTCGTCCGCGACCATGAGCACGGCCTCGAGCGCGGACGGCAGACCGCCCGGGAGGTCGTGCACGGCGGGCGGGCGGGTGTCGTCGGGGGCCGGGCCGTCGTCGGGCTGCGTCACGCGGGGACCTCCTGGTCGGTGGCGGCGAGGGCGGCCGCCGGGTCGGGCTCGTCGCCCTCGTCGAACTCGCTGCCGACGTCGGCGAGCGGCGGCTCGGCCGCGTCGTCGTCGCCCGACCACCGCACGGTGAGCTCGCCGAGCGGCGTCACCTGGTCGAACGCGACGAGCGCCTGGCGGAACAGCTCGAGCAGCGCGAGGAACCGCGCGACGACCACGGCGGTCTCCCCCGCGTCGGCGACGAGGGCGCGGAACGTCGTCGTGCCGTGGGTGCGCACGCGGTCGACGACGATCCCCGCCTGCTCGCGCACGCTCACGGCGGGGGCGTGCAGGTGGTCGAGCGAGACGCCGGGCGGCGGCGCCTTGGGAGCGAGCGCGCGGGCCGCGAGCACGGCGAGCTGGTCGGGACCCATGGTCCACACGAGCTCGGGCAGGAGCGCGGCCAGGTGCGGCTCGAGCTGCACGACGCGCGGGAACCGGCGCCCGGCGCTCTCGAACCGCTCGGCGAGCAGGCCCGACACGTCCTTGTACGCGCGGTACTGCAGCAGCCGGGCGAAGAGCAGGTCGCGGGCCTCCAGCAGCGCCAGGTCCTCGTCGTCCTCGACGCTGCCCGTCGGCAGCAGCCGGGCGGCCTTGAGGTCGAGCAGCGTCGCGGCGACGACGAGGAACTCGCTCGCGGTGCCGAGGTCCCAGCCGGGGTGGTCCTCCCCCGCGGCCCGCGCGACGGCGGCGGCGCGCTCGGCCGCGCGGATGTACGCGATGAAGTCGTCCGTCACGCGCGCGAGCGCGACCTCGGTGATGTCGAGCTTGTGCTTCGTGATGAGCGACAGCAGCAGGTCGAAGGGCCCGCTGAAGTTGTCGAGCCGGACCTCGAACCCGGCCCGCGCGGGCGGCTCCGTCGGTGGTGGCGGCTCAGGCGGCGTCGCCACGGGCGACCAGCTCCCGGGCGAGCTGCCGGTACGCGACGGCGCCCGGGTGGTTCGGCGCGTACACGGTGATGGGCTCGGCCGCGACGGACGCGTCCGGGAACTTCACGGTGCGGCCGATCACGGTGTGGAGCAGCTTGTCGCCGAACGCCTCGTGCACGCGCGCGACGACCTCGCGCGAGTGCAGCGTCCGCGAGTCGAACATCGTGGCGAGGATGCCGTCGACGTCGAGGCGCGGGTTGAGCCGGTCGCGCACCTTCTCGATCGTCTCGACGAGCAGCGCGACGCCGCGCAGCGCGAAGAACTCGCACTCGAGCGGGATGAGCACGCCGTGCGCGGCGGTGAGCGCGTTGACGGTGAGCAGGCCGAGCGAGGGCTGGCAGTCGACGAGGATCACGTCGTAGTCGTCCACGACCGGGCGCAGCACGCGCGACAGGACGGACTCGCGCGCGACCTCGCCCACGAGCTGCACCTCGGCGGCCGAGAGGTCGATGTTCGCGGGCAGCAGGTCGAGGTTCTCGACGTCGGTGCTCACGAGCACGTCGTGGATGTCCGCGCCGCGCTCCATGAGCAGGTTGTAGACCGTGCGGTCGAGCTCGTGCGGGTTGACGCCGAGGCCGACGGACGCGGCGCCCTGCGGGTCGAAGTCGACGAGCAGGACCTTGCGCCCGTACTCGGCGAGCGCGGCGCCCAGGTTGATGGTGGTCGTCGTCTTGCCGACGCCGCCCTTCTGGTTGCACATGGCGATGATGCGGCCCGGGCCGTGCGCGGCGAGCGAGGCCGGGACGGGGAACTCCGGAAGGGTGCGGCCGACGACGTCGACGCGCGGCTCGGCGGCGGCACGGTCCTCGGGCTGCTCGACGGGGCGGTCGGCGGGAGGCGCCGCGTCCCCCTCGGCGGAGGTCTGCGGGACGACCGGACGGACGGCGTCGCCGTGCGAGCCGTGTGCGCCGCGCGTCTCGGGCTGGGTCTCGGCCTGGCTGCTCACGTCCGCCACGGTATCGCAGGACCTCGCCGGGGCCGGTGCGTACGCGCCCGCGCGCCGCGTTCCGGGAGGACGTGGGGCGGCAGTACTCGCGGCGGTACTCGCGGCGGTGCTGCGACGGTGCTGGGGGGCGCCATGGCCCCGTCGCGGCGCGGGATCAGCCCAGCGCGCGGGGGTGCGCGGCCGCGTAGACCTCGCGCAGCGTGTCGGGCGTCACGAGCGTGTAGATCTGGGTCGTGGTGACCGACGCGTGGCCCAGCAGCTCCTGCACGACGCGCACGTCCGCGCCGCCGGCGAGCAGATGGGTCGCGAACGAGTGCCGCAGCGTGTGCGGCGAGATGCGTTCGGGGTGCTCGATCCCGGCGCGCTCGGCCGCGGTGCGCAGCACGGCCCACGCGCTCTGCCGGGACAGGCGCGCGCCGCGCGTGTTGAGGAACACCGCGGGCGTCCCCCGGCCGTTCGCGCCGAGCGCGGCGCGCCCGCGCACGAGGTAGGCGTCGAGGGCGCGGCGCGCGAACGACCCGACGGGCACCACGCGCTCCTTGCCGCCCTTGCCCAGGAGACGCACCGCGCCGCTGTCGAGGTCCAGGTCGTCGACGTCGAGGCTCACCGCCTCGGTGATGCGCGCGCCGGTCGAGTACACGAGCTCCAGGAGCGCGCGGTCGCGCAGGGGGCCGGGCCCGTCCCCGGCGCCGGACGCCTCGAGGATGCGTGCGACCTCGTCGGTCGAGATGGCCTTCGGCAGCCGTCTGCCCTGG
This sequence comes from Cellulosimicrobium funkei, assembly GCF_004519295.1. GTDB lineage: Bacteria > Actinomycetota > Actinomycetes > Actinomycetales > Cellulomonadaceae > Cellulosimicrobium > Cellulosimicrobium funkei. Next base: position 276,824 of record NZ_SOZH01000003.1, on the reverse strand, counting down.
GCGGGCGGGCGGACGTCGGCCGACGCGTCGGCGTCGGCCAGGCCCTCCGCCGCGCAGAAGCGGTGCCAGCCGCGCACGGCCGCCACCGACCGGGCGGTCGAGGACGGCGACAGGGCCGCGCCGCCGTCGGCCCCGGTCCGCAGCGCGGTGACGTAGTCGGCGACGTCGTCCGCCTCGACGTCGCGCACGGCGTGGTTCCCGCGCGACGCGAGGAACGCGACGTAGCGCGCGAGGTCGCGGCGGTAGGCCGCGACCGTGTTGGCGGACAGCCCGCGCTCGACGGCGAGGTGCGCCAGGTACTCGCGCGCGGCGCGGTCCAGCGCCTCGGGCACGTGGGCCTCGCCGGGGCTCATGGCGTCACTGCCCGCCCGGGACGACCGGGCTCACAGCGGCAGGAAGACGTCGACCGCCACCGCGACGAAGAGCAGGGTCAGGTACGTGATGGACGCGTGGAAGACCTTCATCTCCCCCACCTTGCCGCCCTTGCCGTCGGCCTTGTCGCGCGCCCGGCGCAGCATCGTCACGCACGACGACAGGAACCACGCGCCCAGGGCCGTGGCGACGACGCCGTAGACCCAGGTCATGCCGGCGAGCGGCCACAGCGCGAGGGACGAGGCCACCATCGCGACGCCGTAGAGGATCATCTCGCGCGCGACCCGGCTGTCGTCCGCGACGACGGGGAGCATCGGGACGCCCGCGTTCGCGTAGTCGCGCTTGAACTTCATCGAGAGCGGCCAGTAGTGCGGCGGGGTCCAGAAGAAGATGACGAGGAACAGCGCGAGCGCCGCCCAGCTCAGCGAGCCCGTGACCGCCGACCAGCCGATGAGCACCGGCATGCAGCCCGCGATGCCGCCCCACACGATGTTCTGCGGGGTGCGACGCTTGAGGATCATCGTGTAGCCGACGACGTAGATCGCGATCGCCCCGAAGGTCAGCCACGCGGAGACGACGTTGACCAGCAGCGCGAACCAGACCAGCGACACCACGCCGAGGACGGTGGCGAACACGAGCGCCGCGCGCGGGGTGATCTCGCCCGTGACGAGCGGGCGCCGCTTGGTGCGGTTCATGACCTCGTCGATGTCGCGGTCGAGGTAGCAGTTGTAGACGTTCGCGGAGGCCGCGGCGAGCGTGCCGCCGACGAGCGTCGCGAGGATGAGGCCCAGCCCGGGCAGCCCGCCCTGCGCCAGGAACATCGTCGGGACCGTCGTGACGAGGAGGAGCTCGATGATGCGCGGCTTGGTGAGGGCGACGTAGGCGCCGACCCGCTCACGCAGGGCGCGCGTCGCGCGGGCGGCCTCGGCCGTCGGGGCGACGGGGGTCGCGGGGGCCGTCGGGGAGGACGGCTGCTGGGTCGACGCGGCGCTCGACGGGCTTCCGGTCCCGTCGATCGGTGCCTGGCTCGTGGTGTGCACGCGCTTCGGTGTTCCGTTCTGAGGTGGGGGGCGAGCTGGGACGGACCGCCGGTCGTCCTCGCTCATCGTACGTCCCCGCCTGCGTGGGGGCCGACCGGACGGGCCGGGCGATTGTGTGACATCCGACCGAAATCCAGCACGTGGGCACCGCCCGGCCGGGAACGGCGCGCGCGTATAGGCTGGTGCCCGCGACCGTCCCGCGTCGGACCGCCCGCCACGGACGTGGCCTCCGGGCCGCGACGGGCACCGGGCCGCCCCGCCCCCAGAGGCGTGAGGCCGGGAAATGTTCAACGGTTGCTTCGAGTTGTCGCGAGGATCCGGGGCGCGCGCTCCGGACGGGAATGAGGTTCGGTGAACGCGTTGTCCCCTGCTCACACGCCCCTGGACTGGACGGACCTGGACGACCGGGCCGTCAAGACGATCAAGGCGCTCGCCGCCGACGCCGTGGAGAAGGTGGGCAACGGCCACCCGGGCACCGCGATCTCGCTGGCCCCCGCCGCGTACCTGCTGTTCCAGAAGGTCATGCGCCACGACCCGTCCGACGACCACTGGGTGGGTCGTGACCGGTTCGTGCTCTCCGCGGGCCACTCGTCGCTGACGATCTACCTCCAGCTCTTCCTCGCCGGGTACGGCCTGGAGATGGAGGACATCGAGGCGCTGCGCACGTGGGGCTCCAAGACCCCCGGCCACCCCGAGTACAAGCACACCCGCGGCGTGGAGATCACGACCGGCCCGCTCGGCCAGGGCCTCGCGTCGTCGGTCGGCATGGCGTTCGCGGCGCGCCGCGAGCGCGGCCTGCTCGACCCGTCGACCACGGCGGGCGAGTCGCCGTTCGACCACCACGTCTACGTCATCGCCTCCGACGGCGACCTGCAGGAGGGCGTGACGAGCGAGGCCTCCTCGCTCGCGGGCCACCAGCAGCTCGGCAACCTCGTCGTGATCTGGGACGACAACAAGATCTCGATCGAGGACGACACGGACATCGCGTTCACGGAGGACGTCCTCGCGCGCTACGCCGCGTACGGCTGGCACACCCAGCGCGTCGACTGGACCAACGGCGGCACGGGCTACGCGGAGGACGTCGACGCGCTGCACGCCGCGATCGAGGCCGCCAAGGCCGAGACGGGCAAGCCGTCGATCATCGCGCTGCGCACGATCATCGGGTACCCGTCGCCCACGAAGCAGAACACCGGCGGCATCCACGGCTCCGCCATGGGCGCCGACGAGATCAAGGGCCTCAAGGTCGAGCTCGGCCTCGACCCCGAGGCGAGCTTCGCGATCGACGACGAGGTGCTCGCGTACACGCGCGCCGTCGGCGAGCGCCAGGCCGACGCCCGCGCCGCCTGGGACCGGGCGTTCGAGGCGTGGAAGACGGCGAACCCGTCCGGCGCGGAGCTGCTCGACCGCCTCTCGCGCCGCGAGCTCCCGGCCGGCTGGGAGGACGCGCTCCCCACGTTCGAGGCGGGCAAGGCCGTCGCGACGCGTTCCGCGTCCGGCAAGGTCCTCACCGCGCTCAAGGACGTGCTGCCCGAGCTCTGGGGCGGCTCCGCCGACCTCGCGGGCTCGAACAACACGACGATGGACGGCGAGCCGTCGTTCGTGCCGGCCGAGCACGCGACGAAGAAGTTCCCGGGCCACGAGTACGGCCGCACGCTGCACTTCGGCATCCGCGAGCACGCCATGGGCGCGATCCTCAACGGCATCGTCCTGCACGGCGGGACGCGGGCCTACGGCGGCACGTTCCTCCAGTTCAGCGACTACATGCGTCCCGCCGTCCGGCTCGCCGCCCTCATGGAGATCCCGACGACGTTCGTGTGGACGCACGACTCGATCGGCCTCGGCGAGGACGGCCCGACGCACCAGCCCGTCGAGCACCTCGCGGCGCTGCGCGCGATCCCGGGCCTCGACGTCGTGCGCCCGGCCGACGCGAACGAGACCGCGTGGGCCTGGCGCACCGTGCTCGAGAACACCGAGCGCCCGGCGGGCCTCATCCTCACGCGCCAGAACGTGCCGACGTTCCCGCGCGGGACGGACGGCTACGCCGACGCGTCCGGCACGGCGCGCGGCGGCTACGTGCTGCTCGACACCGAGGGCACGCCGGACGTCATCCTCATCGGCACCGGCTCCGAGGTGCAGCTCGCCGTCGAGGCGCGCGAGATCCTCGCGGCCGAGGGCGTGCAGGCGCGCGTCGTGTCGCTGCCGAGCCGCGAGTGGTTCGACGGCCAGGACGACGCCTACCGCGAGTCGGTCCTGCCGTCCGCCGTCCGCGCGCGCGTCTCGGTCGAGGCGGGCGTCGCGCAGGGCTGGCGCGAGCTCGTCGGCGACGCCGGCCGCTCCGTGAGCCTCGAGCACTACGGCGCGTCCGCGGACTACCAGGTGCTGTACCGCGAGTTCGGCATCACGTCCGAAGCCGTCGCGACGGCGGCGCGCGAGTCGATCGCCGCGGCGCGCGGCGGCGACGCCCCGGGCGCCGAGCCCACCCCCTCGGAGGGCGGCACTGGCGACCTGCGCTGACCCTTCGTAGATTCCGAGGTGGGGCCGTGCACGCGGCCCCACCTCGGGGCACCCCGGACGACCGTCACGAGCGGCGACCCGGGCGCACGTCCGCAGCGAGAGCACCACGAGAGGAAGTCCGATGACGCAGCCCACCACCGTCCCCGGCCCCATCGAGCAGCTCACGGGAGCGGGCGTGTCGATCTGGCTCGACGACCTCTCCCGAGAACGGCTGCGCACGGGCAACCTCGCCGAGCTGGTGGCGACGCGCGGCGTCGTCGGCGTGACCACGAACCCCACGATCTTCGCGTCGGCGCTCGCGAAGGGCGACGCCTACGACGCCCAGCTCGCCGACCTCGCGGCCGCGGGCACCGACGACGCTGCCGTGGAGGCCGCCGTCGAGCGCATCACGACGGACGACGTGCGCGCCGCCGCCGACCTCCTGCGCCCCGTCTACGACGCCACCGACGGCGTCGACGGGCGCGTCTCGATCGAGGTCGACCCGCGCCTCGCCCACGACGCCGACGCGACGGTCGTCACGGCGGAGCGCCTGTGGCGCACGATCGACCGCCCGAACGTCTACATCAAGATCCCGGCGACCGTCGCGGGCCTCGACGCGATCACGCGCACGCTCGCGCAGGGCATCAGCGTCAACGTGACCCTCATCTTCTCCCTCGCGCGCTACCGCGCGGTCATGGAGGCGTTCGCGATCGGGCTGGAGCAGGCGCGCGCCGACGGCGTGGACCTCGCGCCCGTGGGCTCCGTCGCCTCGTTCTTCGTCTCGCGCGTCGACACCGCGGTGGACGCCGCGCTCGAGAAGGTCGGGACGCCCGAGGCGCTCGACCTGCGCGGGCAGACCGCCGTGGCGAACGCGCGCCTCGCGTTCGAGGCGTACGAGGAGTTCCGCCAGACGGACCGCTGGCGCTCGCTCGTCGCGTCCGGCGCGCAGCCCCAGCGCCCCCTGTGGGCCTCGACGGGCGTGAAGAACCCCGAGTACCGCGACACCATGTACGTCGACGAGCTCGTCACGGACGGCGTCGTGAACACCATGCCCGAGGCGACGCTCCAGGCGTTCGCGGACCACGGCGTCGTGACGGGCGACACGATCACCGGCACGGCGACCGCGTCGCGGCGCACGATCGAGACCGTCGAGTCGTTCGGCGTCTCCCTCGTCGAGGTCACCGACCGCCTCGAGGCCGAGGGCGTGCGCAAGTTCGAGGACAGCTGGACCGAGCTCCTCGCCACGACGCGCGCCAACCTCCGCCGCCTCGCCTCCTCCTGACCTCCGGCGCGCGGCCGGCGTCCCGGCCGCGCGTCCGACCTGCGGGAACGGCGGCGCACCCCGTCGCGACGCCCCTATGATCCGCAGACGCCCCAGTCCTTCTGCAGTCCTCCGACCCCTCCCCGAACGGAACGGTGCCACCAGGTGAGACCGGCCAAGATCACGCCAGAGCACAACCCTCTGCGCGACCCCCTCGACCTGCGCCTGCCCCGGATCGCGGGCCCGTGCGGGCTTGTCATCTTCGGCGTCACGGGCGACCTCGCCCGCAAGAAGCTCATGCCCGCGGTCTACGACCTCGCCAACCGCGGCCTGCTCCCCCCGGGCTTCGCGCTCACGGGCTTCGCGCGCCGCGACTGGGAGGACCAGGACTTCGCGCAGGTCGTGCACGACGCCGTCAAGGAGCACGCGCGCACGCCGTTCCGCGAGGCGACGTGGCGCCAGCTCTCCGAGGGCATCCGGTTCGTCCAGGGCTCGTTCGACGACGACGAGGCGTTCGAGCGCCTGCGCGAGACGGTCGAGACGCTCGACGCCGAGCGCGGCACGGGCGGCAACCACGCGTTCTACCTGTCGGTCCCGCCGAGCGCGTTCCCCGTCGTGTGCCGCCAGCTCGCCGAGTCGGGGCTGTCCCGCTCGGCGGAGGACGCCTGGCGCCGCGTGGTCATCGAGAAGCCGTTCGGCCACGACCTCGCGAGCGCGCGCGAGCTCGACGCCGTCGTGTCGGAGGTCTTCCCGCCCGACTCGGTCTTCCGCATCGACCACTACCTCGGCAAGGAGACGGTCCAGAACCTCCTCGCCCTGCGCTTCGCCAACCAGATGTTCGAGCCCATCTGGAACGCGAACTACGTCGACCACGTGCAGATCACGATGGCCGAGGACATCGGCATCGGGGGCCGCGCCGGCTACTACGACGGCATCGGCGCCGCGCGCGACGTCATCCAGAACCACCTGCTCCAGCTGCTCGCGCTCGTCGCGATGGAGGAGCCGGTGTCGTTCGACGCGCCCTCCCTGCGGGCCGAGAAGATCAAGGCTCTCTCCGCCGTGCGGCTGCCGCGCGAGCTGTCCCGGCACACCGCCCGCGGGCAGTACGCCGCCGGCTGGCAGGGCGGCGAGGAGGTCATCGGCTTCCTCGAGGAGGACGGCATCCCCGACACCTCCACCACGGAGACGTACGCGGCGATCCGCGTCGACATCGACAACCGCCGCTGGGCGGGCGTCCCCTTCTACCTGCGCACGGGCAAGCGCCTCGGGCGCCGCGTGACCGAGGTCGCCGTGGTGTTCAAGAAGGCCCCGCACCTGCCGTTCGAGAGCTCGCAGGCGTCGGACCTCGGGAACAACGCGCTCGTGATCCGCGTCCAGCCGGACGAGGGCGTGACGATGCGCTTCGGCGCCAAGGTCCCGGGCACCGCGATGGAGGTCCGCGACGTGACGATGGACTTCGGCTACGGGCACGCGTTCACGGAGTCCTCGCCGGAGGCGTACGAGCGTCTCATCCTCGACGTCCTGCTCGGCGACCCGCCGCTGTTCCCCACGCGCGAGGAGGTCGAGCTCTCCTGGAAGATCCTCGACCCGATCACCGCGCACTGGGCCGTGAAGGGCAAGCCCGAGCCGTACCGGTCGGGCACGTGGGGGCCGGAGTCCGCCGACGCGATGCTCGCGCGCGACGGCCGCGCCTGGCGGCGCCCGTGACCGCGCCGGCGCCCGCCGAGCGGGCCGCGCGCACCCGAGAGACCCCCCGACCCCGTCGTGCGCCGGTACGCGGCACGACCCTCCGACCGGCGAGGACCCCGCGATGATCATCGACCTGCCCGACACGACGACGAACGCGGTGAACAAGCGCCTCGTGCGCCTGCGCGACGAGGGCGGCGCGATCGCGCTGGGCCGCGTCCTCACGCTCGTCGTCATCGCGCGCGAGTCCGACGTCGAGACGTCGATCGAGGCCGCGAACGACGCGAGCCGCGAGCACCCGTGCCGCGTCATCGTCGTCGCGCCGTCGGGGCGCAGCGCGACGCCGCACCTCGACGCGCAGATCCGCGTCGGCGGCGACGCGGGCGCGTCCGAGGTGGTCGTGCTCCGCACCGCCGGGCCGCTGCTCGAGCACGCGGACACGCTCGTCATGCCGCTCCTGCTGCCCGACGCGCCCATCGTCGTGTGGTGGCCGGGCCAGCCGCCCGCGTCCCCCGACGACGACCCGGTCGGCGCCATGGCGCAACGGCGCATCACCGACTCGATCACCGCGAAGGACCCCGAGGCGACGCTCGCGCAGCTCGCGCAGACGTACGGACCGGGCGACTCCGACCTCGCGTGGGCCCGCGTGACGCTGTGGCGCGGCCTCATCGCCGCGGCGCTCGACCAGCCGCCCTACGAGCCGGTGACGAGCGTCGTCGTCGAGGGCCAGGCGAAGCACACGTCGCTCGACCTGCTCGCCGCGTGGCTGGGCTCGCGCCTGCGCTGCCCGGCCCAGGTGGTGCGACGGCGCGGCGCCGAGGCGATCACGCGCGTGACCCTCGAGCGCAAGAGCGGCCCGATCGTCCTCGACCGCCCCGACGGCCGCACGGTGACGATCAGCCAGCCGGGCAAGCCCGACCGCCGCGTCGCGCTGCCCATCCGGACGCTCAGCGAGGCCCTCATCGAGGAGCTCCGCCGCCTGGACCCTGACGAGATCTACGGCGAGGTGCTCACCAAGGGCCTGCAGAAGGTGGGCGCATGACCGCCGCGGGGCCGGGCACCCCGGCGCGCCTCGTCGTCGTGCACCCCGACGCCGGCGTGCTCGCCGAGGCGGTGGCGTCGCGCCTCGTGACCCGCCTGCTCGACGTGCAGTCGGTCCGCCGGCCCGTGCACGTCGTGCTGACGGGTGGGACCGTCGGGATCGCGAGCCTGACCGCGCTCGCGCGCCACCCCGCGCGCGACGCCGTCGACTGGTCGGGCGTGCACGTGTGGTGGGGCGACGAGCGCTTCCTCGCGTCCGGCGACGGCGAGCGCAACGAGACGCAGGCGCGCGCGGCGCTGCTCGACCACCTGCCGCACCTCCCGCCCGAGAACGTGCACCCGATGCCGGCCGCGGGCGCGGCGGCGACCCCCGAGGAGTCGGCGACCGCGTATGCGGCGACGCTCGCGGAGCACGCGCCGGACGGCGAGCAGGTCCCGGCCTTCGACGTCCTGCTGCTCGGCATGGGCCCCGACGGCCACGTCGCGTCGCTCTTCCCCGACCACCCCGGGCTCGACGTGACGGGCACCCCGACGGCGGGCGTCCACGGCTCCCCCAAGCCGCCGCCCGAGCGCGTCACGCTGACGTTCGAGGCGATCGCGCGGGCCCGTCAGGTGTGGGTGGTCGCGGCGGGCGCCGAGAAGGCCCCCGCGGTGGCGTCGGCCCTCGCCGGCGCGCCGGTGCGCGAGACCCCGGCCGCCGCGGTCGCGGGGACGGAGGCCACGCTGTGGCTCGTCGACGTCGCCGCGGCCGGCACCGGGACCCCGACCGAGACGGACGAGGGGCGCGCGTGACGACCGGCGGCGAGCACCCGGCGGACCCCGCGGCCACGTGGGACGCCGTCGACGCGTACTTCGCGCCCCTGGTGGCCGAGGACGACGTGCTCGCCGCCGCGTCGGCGCGCGCCCGGGACGCCGGGCTCCCGGAGATCCAGGTCTCCCCCGCCCAGGGCCGGCTGCTGCAGCTCCTCGCGCTCGGGTCGGGCGCGCGGCGGATCCTCGAGGTCGGCACCCTGGGCGGCTACTCGACGATCTGGCTCGCCCGGGCCCTGCCCGCCGACGGCACGCTCGTCACGTGCGAGATCGACCCGGCGCACGCCGCCGTCGCGCGCGAGTCGCTGGCCGCGGCCGGCCTCTCCGGGACGGTCGACGTCGTCGTCGGCCCGGCCGCCGACACGCTGCGGGGGCTCGTCGCGGACGGCGCCGCGCCGTTCGATCTCGTGTTCGTCGACGCGGACAAGCCCTCGAACCCGGTCTACCTCGACCTCGCGCTGCGGCTCTCGCGCCCCGGGACGCTCCTCGTCGTGGACAACACCGTCCGCGGCGGGGCCGTCGCGGACGCGGCGAGCACCGACCCGAACGTGCTCGGCGTGCGGGAGATGGCGGACCGCGTCGTCGCGGACCCGCGCCTCGACGCCACGGCCGTGCAGACCGTCGGGTCCAAGGGCTACGACGGCTTCGTGCTCGCGCGCGTGCGCGGCTGAGCCGCTACCCGTACCGCCCGGGCGGGGTTCAGCGGCCGCGGCGGGCGCGCAGCGCGGCGAGCGCCTCGTCGAGGATCGCGACGCCGTCCTCGTCGCTGCGCCGCTCCTTCACGTACGCGAGGTGCGTCTTGTAGGGCTCGTTGCGCGACGGCGTCGGCGGGTGCTCCTGGTCCTGACCGGCCGGGAACCCGCACCGCGGGCAGTCCCAGGTCTCCGGCGCCTCGATGCCCGCCTCCGACGAGAAGCTGGGTCGCGTCTCGTGGCCGTTGGCGCACCAGTACGACACCCAGAAGCGCGGCGCGATCTCGCCGCGCTCGGACTCCCCGAGCGGTCCCGCCCCGACGCGCGACCCTCGGATCGCGTTACCACCTGCCACGTGCTCTCTCCCCCGTCCGTGCCGCCGTCGGCACTCGTTCCTGCCCGGACCGCGCGACCGTGCGCGGCTTGCCCCCTGCCGACTGCGGACTCTCCTGCCGTCCCGACGACGCCCCGGTGGGCGCGTGCGGTCAGACGACCTTCTGGAGGAGACCCAGGAGCACGATGACGACGGCCCAGACGAGGGCGAACGCCACGGTGATGCGGTTGAGGTTGCGCTCGGCGACGCCGGAGCTGCCCACGGAGCTCGAGATCCCGCCGCCGAACATGTCGGAGAGGCCGCCGCCCTTCCCCTTGTGCATGAGCACGAGCAGGGTGAGGAAGGCGCTGGTCAGCACCAGCAGGATCTGGAGGATGATGCGCAGCACGTCCACGAGTACGTCCTTGAGGCTCAGGGCCGGCCCGACCGATGTCGGGACCGACCGCACGGTTGTCGTGCACGGGCGTGACCCGCGGCACAGGGGACAAGAGTAGGCGACGCGAGGCCGCCGCGGCCAACCCCGTCCGCCGTCGTCCCCGGACGGCGGCCGACGGCCCCAGGATGCGGTCCCGGGGCCGTCGGTGCGGGGTGCGAGGCGGAGGTCAGGCGCCGGTCGCGTGCGACTGGTAGCGCGCGATCTTCGCGAACTCCTCGGGGTCGAGGCTCGCGCCGCCGACGAGCGCGCCGTCGACGTCCGGCTGCGCCATGATCGCGGCCACGTTCGACGACTTCACCGAGCCGCCGTACAGGACGCGCGTCGCGTTCGCGAGGTCCGCGTCGTAGAGGTCGCCGAGGGCGCCGCGGATCGCACCGCAGACCTCCTGGGCGTCCTCGGGCGTCGCGACCTCGCCCGTGCCGATGGCCCACACGGGCTCGTACGCGATGACGAGCGTCGCGAGCTGGGGGGCGGGGATGCCCGCGAGGGCGCCCTCGACCTGGGCGAGCGTGTAGGCGATCTGCTCGCCGGCCCTGCGCACGTCCAGGCCCTCGCCCACGCACAGGATCGGGGCGATGCCCTGACCCACGGCGGCGACGATCTTCTCGTTCACCAGGGCGTCGGTCTCGCCGTGGTACTGTCGGCGCTCCGAGTGCCCGACGGCGACGTAGCTCACGCCGAGCTTGGCCAGCATCGACGCCGAGATCTCGCCCGTGTACGCGCCCTCGGCGTGCGCCGAGACGTCCTGCGCGCCGTACTTGAGCTCGAGCTTGTCCGCGTCCACGAGCGTCTGCACCGACCGGAGGTCGGTGAACGGCGGCAGCACGGCGACCTCGACGGCCGCGTAGTCGTGCTTCGCGTCCTTCAGGGTCCACGCGAGCTTCTGCACGGTGTGGGTCGCCTGGTGGTGGTCCAGGTTCATCTTCCAGTTGCCCGCCATGAGCGGGGTGCGGGTGTTCGCCACGGGTCCTTCTTCTCTCTGTGGGGCCCGCGCCGCCCGCGGGAGCGGGCGGCGCGGAGGGGTACGGGGGGCGGTCAGCCCTCGAGGACGGAGATCCCCGGCAGGTCCTTGCCCTCGAGGAACTCGAGGCTCGCGCCGCCACCGGTCGAGATGTGGCTGAAGCCCGCCTCGTCGAAGCCGAGGATGCGGACCGCGGCGGCCGAGTCGCCGCCGCCGACGATGGTGAACGCGCCGTTCGCCGTCGCGTCGACCAGGGCCTGGGCCACGGCGCGCGTCCCGCCCGAGAACGCCTCGAACTCGAACACGCCGGCGGGGCCGTTCCAGACGACGGTCTTCGCGTCGACGATCTTGCTCGCGAAGAGCTTGGCCGACTCGGGGCCGATGTCGAGGCCGATCTTGTCGGCCGGGATCGCGTCCGCGGCGACGACCTCGTGCGGCGAGTCCGCGGCGAACGCGTCGGCCACCACGATGTCCGTCGGCAGGACGATCTCGACGCCGTTCTTCTCCGCGTCCGCGAGGTAGCCCTTGACCGTGTCGATCTGGTCCTCCTCGAGGAGGGACTTCCCGACTCCGTAGCCCTTCGCCGCGAGGAACGTGAACACCATGCCGCCGCCGATGAGCAGGCGGTCCGCCTTGGTGAGCAGGTTCGCGATGACGCCCAGCTTGTCGGAGACCTTCGAGCCGCCGAGCACGACCGCGTAGGGGCGCTGCGGGTCCTCCGTCGCCTTGCGCAGCGAGTCGACCTCCTTGAGGACGAGCTCGCCCACCGCGGACGGGAGCACCTGCGCGACGTCGTAGACCGACGCCTGCTTGCGGTGCACGACGCCGAAGCCGTCGGAGACGAAGACGTCCGCGAGCTGCGCGAGGTCGCGGGCGAGCGCCTGGCGCTCCGCGTCGTCCTTCGACGTCTCGCGCGGGTCGAACCGGATGTTCTCGAGCAGCGCGACCTCGCCGTCGCCGAGTGCGGCGACCGTCTCGCGCGCCGAGTCGCCGACGACGTCCTGCGCCAGGTGCACCGGCACGCCGAGCAGCTCGCCCAGGCGGGCCGCGACGGGCGCGAGGGAGTACTTCGGGTCCGGCTCGCCCTTGGGGCGGCCGAGGTGCGCGGTGACGATCACCTTCGCGCCCGCGTCCGTCAGCTTCTTCAGCGTCGGGAGCGCGGCGCGGATGCGCCCGTCGTCCGTGATGGTCGTCCCGTCGAGCGGGACGTTGAAGTCGGAGCGGACGAGGACGCGCTTGCCGCGCAGGTCGCCCAGGGAGTCGATGGTCTTCATGCGGTCTCCTACGGTTCTGTCGCCGTCGTGCGGGACGCCGGCCGGCAGCCGGCCCGGCCCGCACATGAGGACGTCCGCGTGCGCGTCACCGGGCGGTGCCGGGACGCGCACGCGGACGCATGGTGCTACGCAGGGCTGTGCTGCGTCAGCAGGTGGCTCAGAGCTTCTCGCCGACCAGGGCGGTCAGCGCAACGAGGCTGTTCGAGTAGCCCCACTCGTTGTCGTACCAGGAGACGACCTTGACCTGGTCGCCGATCACCTTCGTGAGCTTCGAGTCGAAGATGCTCTGGTGCGGGTTGGTGACGATGTCGCTCGACACGATCTCGTCGTCGACGTACTCGAGGATGCCCTTGAGCGGGCCGTCGGCCGCCGCCTTGAGCGCGGCGTTGACCTCGTCCACCGTGACCTCGCGCGAGGCGGTGAAGGTGAGGTCCGTCGCCGAGCCGGTGATGACCGGGACGCGCAGCGCGTAGCCGTCCAGCTTGCCCTTGAGCTCGGGCAGGACGAGCGACACGGCCTTGGCCGCACCCGTCGAGGTCGGGACGATGTTCTGCGCGGCGGCGCGGGCACGACGCAGGTCGCGGTGCGGGCCGTCCTGGAGGTTCTGGTCACCCGTGTAGGCGTGGATCGTGGTCATGAGACCACGCTCGATGCCGATCGAGTCGTTGAGCGCCTTGGCCAGCGGGGCGAGGCAGTTCGTGGTGCACGACGCGTTCGAGATGATGTGGTGCGCGGCCGGGTCGTACTGGTCCGAGTTGACGCCCATGACGAACGTGGCGTCCTCGTTCTTGGCCGGGGCCGAGATGATGACCTTCTTGGCGCCGGCGTCGATGTGCGCCTTCGCCTTGGTCGCGTCGGTGAAGAAGCCGGTCGACTCGATGACGATGTCGGCGCCCAGCTCGCCCCAGGGGAGGTTCGCGGGGTCGCGCTCCGCGAGCGCACGGATCTTCTTGCCGTCGACGATGATGTTGTCGTCGTCGAAGTCCACGCTCAGCGGGAAACGGCCGAGGACCGTGTCGTACTTGAGCAGGTGCGCGAGCGTCTTGTTGTCCGTGAGGTCGTTGACGCCCACGATCTCGATGTCGGCGCCCGACTCGACGATGGCGCGGTAGAAGTTCCGTCCGATACGACCGAAGCCGTTGATACCGACGCGGATGGTCACAATGCCCTCCTCAGGGCGCGCCGGTTGTCCCGACGCACACGGTTGATGCCGAACGATCACGTACGCCGTCGTACGCAGGTGGTGATCGCGCCCGTGCCCCGCTGCCCGGATCCCGGCACAGCACCCTCCGTGCTCGTGGACCGTCACGGCGACAGCCGGGACCACCCACGCCCACGAGGGGTGTCAGCGAAGGAGCACGTCGTTGTCACCTGACACTGACGAGCCTATACCAACACCACTCCGTCATGTGACCTGAATCCCATGCTTCGGGACCATCGTCCCGCTGGTGCGTGACGTCCAGGGGGCGGGCGCCGCCGCGCCCGGCTCGCCGGCACACGGGGTTCGGACGGCCGCCCGCGCTCCTCAGAGGTCGAGCAGCTCGGGGCTCAGCCCTGCCTCCGTGTCCGGGATGCCGAGCTCGGCCGCGCGCTTGTCGGCCGTGGACAGCAGGCGGCGGATGCGCCCCGCGACCGCGTCCTTGGTGAGCGGCGGGTCGGCGAGCTGGCCGAGCTCCTCGAGCGACGCCTGCTTGTGCGCGAGACGCAGCTCGCCCGCCTCGCGGAGGTGCTCCGGCAGGTCCGGGCCCAGGATCTCGAAAGCCCGCTCGACCCGGGCGCCCGCGGCGACGGCGGCGCGCGCCGATCGACGCAGGTTGGCGTCGTCGAAGTTGGCGAGCCGGTTCGCCGTGCCGCGCACCTCACGCCGCGCACGACGCTCCTCCCACACGAGGACCGCCTCGTGCGCGCCGAGGCGCGTCAGGAGCGCGCTGATCGCGTCGCCGTCCCGGATCACCACGCGGTCGATGCCGCGGACCTCGCGCGACTTGGCGGACACCCCGAGGCGCCGCGCCGCGCCGACGAGCGCGAGGGCGGCCTCCGGACCGGGGCACGTGATCTCGAGGGCCGACGAGCGCCCGGGCTCCGTGAGCGACCCGTGGGCGAGGAAGGCGCCGCGCCACGCGGCCTCGGCCTCCTCCACGCCGCCGGAGACGACCTGCGGCGGCAGCCCGCGCACGGGCCGGCCGCGCTGGTCGAGGAGGCCGGTCTGACGGGCCAGGGACTCGCCGTCGCGCACGACCCGCACGACGTACCGGCTGCTCTTGCGCAGGCCCCCGGCGGACACCACGATCAGCTCGCTCGTGTGCCCGTAGACGTCCGCGATGGTCTCCCGGAGGCGGCGCGCGGCGATGGCGGTGTCGAGCTCGGCCTCGATGACCACACGACCCGAGATGAGGTGCAGGCCGCCGGAGAATCGGAGCATCGCGGACACCTCCGCCTTGCGGCACGAGGTCTTGTCCACCCGCAGTCGTGCCAGCTCGTCCTTCACCTGTGCCGTGAGCGCCATGCGGGACATCCTGCCACCGATGGGAGCGTGTCGCGGCGGCGTCCCGGAGCGCGGGGGCGGTCCCCGCGGTGTCCGGCGAGCACCCGGGCCAGGCCCCTCACGCACGCGCCCGCGAGGGGCGCAGGAGGCGTCGAGGTCTCAGCGGGCGGGCGAGCCGACGTCGCCGAGGACGTCGTCGAACACGTCCCGGTAGGCGGCCGCGAGGCGCAGCGCGTCGTGCCGCGGCGTGCCGTCCCCCCGGCGGACCTGGCGCAGCAGGAGCCGGGCGCCCATGCGCGCCGCGGCCTCCGCGAGCTGCTCGGTGTCCTCGACGGCGGACGGGTCGGCCACGACGGCGTCGATCCGCAGCTCCGGCGCGTGCTTGTGCAGCACCTCCAGGTGTTCCGTCGCGGTGAGACCGAACGTCTCCCCCGTCTCGCTCGACAGGTTGAGCGTGACGCACCGGCGTGCCGAGGTCTCGTGCAGGGCTCGCGCGAGCTCGGGCACGAGCAGGTGCGGCATCACCGACGAGAACCACGACCCGGGGCCGAGCACGACCCAGTCCGCCTCCTCGACGGCCCGCACCGCCTCCAGGCACGCGGGCGGGTCGGCGGGCACGAGCCGGAGCTGCTCGATGCGGTCGTGGGTGACCGCGACGCGGCTCTGCCCGACGACCGTCTCGAGCCGGCCATCCGCCCAGACGTCCGCCTCGATCCGGAGCGGCACCGCCGCCATGGGGAGCACGCGCCCCCGCGCCCCGAGGAGCTTGCCGACCCAGTCGAGACCGGCCACCGGGTCGTCGAGCAGCTCCCACAGCGCGACGATGAGCAGGTTGCCCACCGCGTGGTTGTCGAGGTCGCCCTGCGACGTGAACCGGTGCTGCAGGAGCGCGCTCCACGTGCGGCCCCACTCGGAGTCGTCGCACAGGGCCGCGAGCGCCATGCGCAGGTCTCCCGGCGGCAGGACGCCGAGCTCCTCGCGCAGGCGTCCCGAGGAGCCGCCGTCGTCGGCGACGGTGACGACCGCCGTGAGGCGGTCGGACATGAGCCGCAGTGCCGACAGGCTCGCGGAGAGCCCGTGGCCGCCGCCCAGGGCGACGACGGCGGGGTTGCGCAGGTTGACCACGGCGCCGGTCACTCCTTGCCGAGGTCGCGGGCCGTGACGATGACGCGCTGCCCCTGGGCGCGCAGGCGTGCGGCTATCGCCTCGCTGATCGCGACGGACCGGTGCTTGCCGCCCGTGCAGCCGACGGCGATGGTCACGTACCGCTTCTCCTCCCCCAGGTAGCCGGCCAGCACGGGCTCGAGCGCGTTCACGTACCGGTCGACGAACTCGAGCGCGCCGGGGCGCCCGAGCACGTAGTCGCGAACGGGCGCGTCCCGGCCGGTGAGGTGGCGCAGCTCGGTGATCCAGTAGGGGTTGGCGAGGAACCGCACGTCGACCACGTGGTCCGCGTCGAGCGGCAGCCCGTACTTGAACCCGAACGAGACGACGTTGATGCGCAGCGTCTCCGGCGTTCCGTCGGCGACGGCGGCGCGCACCTCGCGCGCGAGGTCGTGCACGGTGAGCTCGGACGTGTCGATGACGACGTCGGACCGCTCCTCCAGGCTCGCGAGCAGACGGCGCTCCTCGCCGAGACCGTCGAGGATGCGCCCCTCCCCTTGCAGCGGGTGCGGGCGCCGGACCTGCTCGTAGCGCCGCACGAGCACCTCGTCGGACGCGTCGAGGAACAGGATGCGGTAGAACACGCCGCTCTGGCGCAGGTGGTCGAGCACCTCGACGAGGTCGGTGAAGAACTCGCGCCCGCGCACGTCGACGACGGCCGCGATGCGCTCGAGCGTCGAGCCGGACCGAGTCATGAGGTCCACGAGCGGGACGATCATGCGCGGCGGCAGGTTGTCGACGACGTACCAGTCGAGGTCCTCCAGCACGGCGGCGGCCCGGGTGCGGCCGGCACCCGACATGCCCGTGATGATGAGCACCTCGGCCTCGCTCGGCTCGGGGGCGTGGGTCGCGGCCTCGATCGCGGGGATGCCGCTGGGGACGGTGGTCGGGGAGGGCTCCGGCACGCGGGCGGGCTGGCCCTGCGGGCTGAGGTCCGGGGTCGGCTCCGAGGTCATGCCCCCAGCATGCCAGCCGTCACGCGCGGGCCGCGGCCTCGTCCTGCGCCGGAGTGTCCTGCGAGGGCCGGTCGTCCGTGGTCCCGCCGCCGAGCGCCGCGACGACGGCCTGCGCCGTCCGCTCGCCCATGCCGCGGACGCTCGCGATCTCCTCGACGCTCGCGGCGCGCAGCCGCTTGAGGGAGCCGAAGTGCTTGAGCAGCGCGGTGCGTCGCGCCGGGCCGAGGCCGGGGACGTCGTCGAGCGCCGAGGCCGTCATGCCCTTGCTGCGCTGCCTGCGGTGCTGGGCGATCGCGAAGCGGTGCGCCTCGTCGCGGACGCGCTGGAGCAGGTACAGGCCCTCGGAGGAACGCTGGAGGATGACGGGGTACTCCTCCCCCGGCAGCCAGACCTCCTCGAGCCGCTTGGCGAGGCCGCACAGCGCGACGTCGTCGATGCCGAGGTCGGCCAGGGCGCGCGCTGCGGCGGCGACCTGCGGCGGCCCGCCGTCGACGACGACGAGGTTCGGCGGGTACGCGAAGCGCGCGCGCCGGTCCACGGGGGCGTCGGGGTCGACCTCGCCGCTGCGCGGCACGTAGCCCGCCGCCTCCGCGGCACGCTCCGCCCGGCGCGCCGCGGCGTCGGACCCGTCGGCGACGTCGTCGGCCTCGAGGTCCAGCTCGACCTCGCCCGAGCGCGAGCGGTCGGACAGGTAGCGCTTGAAGCGGCGCGAGATCACCTCGTACATCGCCGCCGTGTCGTCGGCCGCGCCGTCACCGTCCGGGCCGCGGACCGTGAAGTGCCGGTACTCGCTCTTGCGCGCGAGCCCGTCCTCGAAGACCACCATCGAGGCGACCTGGTACGTGCCCTGGTTGTGCGAGACGTCGTAGCACTCGATGCGCAGCGGCGCCGTCTCGAGCTCGAGCGCCTCCTGGATCTCGCGCAGCGCCTGGCTGCGGGTCGTGAGGTCGCCCGCGCGCCGCGTGCGGTGCAGCGCGAGCGCGTGCTCCGCGTTGGCGCGGACCGTCGCGGCGAGCTCCTTCTTGTCGCCGCGCTGCGGCACCCGGACGTCGACCCGCGCGCCCCGCAGTCCGGAGAGCCACGTGGTGACCTGGTCGGTGTCCGGCGGCAGGACGGGGACGAGGACCTCGCGCGGCACGGCGTCGCGCGCGAGGTCGCGCCCGGCGCGCGTCCCGGCGTCCGCCGCCACGGCCTCCTCCGCCGCGCCGTACACCTGCTGGAGCAGGTGCTCGACGAGCTCGGCGTCCGTGACGTCCTCGACCTTCTCGACGATCCAGCCGCGCTGACCCCGGATGCGACCGCCGCGCACGTGGAACACCTGGACGGCCGCCTCGAGCTCGTCGCCCACGAGCGCGAACACGTCCGCGTCGGTGCCGTCGCCGAGGACGACCGCGTTCTTCTCCGTCGCGCGCTGGAGCGCGGCGATGTCGTCGCGCAGGCGTGCCGCGGCCTCGTACTCCATCGCGGCTGCGGCCTCGTTCATCTTGCGCTCGAGCCGGCGCACGAACCGCTGCGTGTCGCCCGCCATGAAGTCGCAGAAGTCCTCGGCGAGCGCCTTGTGGTCCTCGGGCGTGATGCGCCCGACGCACGGCGCCGAGCACTTGTCGATGTAGCCGAGCAGGCACGGCCGGCCCGTCTGGTGGGCGCGCTTGAAGACCCCCGCCGAGCACGTGCGCACGGGGAACACCCGCAGCAGGAGGTCGAGCGTCTCGCGGATCGCCCACGCGTGGCCGTAGGGCCCGAAGTACCGCGTGCCGGGCCGCTTCGCGCCGCGCATCACCTGGGCGCGCGGGAACTCCTCGCCCATGGTCACCGCGAGGTACGGGTACGACTTGTCGTCGCGGTACTTGACGTTGAACCGCGGGTCGAACTCCTTGATCCACGTGTACTCGAGCGCGAGCGCCTCGACCTCGGTGCCGACGACCGTCCACTCGACCGACGCGGCCGTCGTGACCATCGTCTGGGTGCGGTGGTGCAGGTTCGCGACGTCCTGGAAGTAGTTCGACAGGCGCGCGCGCAGGTTCTTGGCCTTGCCGACGTAGATCACACGGCCGTGCTCGTCGCGGAACCGGTAGACGCCCGGCGAGGTGGGGATCTCCCCCGGCGCAGGGCGGTACGTCGCGGGATCTGCCATGTTCTCCAGCCTAGGTCAGGCCACCGACGCCGGTGGCTCGGGTGTGGGGCGACGCGGGGACGCGGGACGACGGACGCGGTGGCGCGGGGACGGCGCCGTGTGACGCGCGTCACCGGCCGTTAGGGTGGCGGCCATGAGCGCACAGCACGGCTACGCCGCGACGACCCGCTGGACCGGCGCGGGCGACCGCGGCACCGCGTCCTACACCGCCTACAGCCGCGACCACGAGGTGCTCCTCGACGGGAGGCCGCCGCTGCCTGGCTCCGCGGACCCGGCGTTCCGCGGCGACCCGACCCGGTACAGCCCCGAGGAGCTGTTCCTCGCGAGCCTGTCGCAGTGCCACATGCTGTGGTTCCTCCACCTCGCGGCGGCGGCGGGCGTCGTCGTGCGCGAGTACGTCGACGACGCGACCGGCACCATGCGGGTCGAGTCCGGGGGCGAGGGCCAGTTCACGGACGTCACGCTGCACCCGCGCGTGGTGGTCGACGACGGACCCGGCACGGACGAGGCGGCGCTGGCGGCCCTCCACCAGCGCGCGCACGACCACTGCTTCATCGCGCGCTCGGTGAACTTCCGCGTGCTCGTCGAGCCGCCGCCCGCCCGGCGCGCCGCCGCCTGACGCCGGGCGCGGCGAGCACGCGGCGAGCGCCGAGCACGCCGCGCGGGTGCGGGCCTGGTCGACCCGCACCCGTGCCACTCCGTGGCTAGGCCGCAGACGCCTTGCGGCGCCCCGTCTTCGGCTTCTCGTCGGTCGCCCGGCGCGCCGCCGCGGACCGGCCCTTCGTCGATTTGGCGGCCTTCGCCGCAGGCGCCGACACACCGGAGGACGCCGACGGCGCGGGCCCGACGGGCACGGGGTCGTGCCCCTCGAGGATCTCCGCGAGGAAGCGCCCGGTGTGGCTCGCCTCCACGCGCGCGACCTGCTCGGGCGTCCCCTGCGCGACGACCTTGCCGCCGCCGGAGCCTCCCTCGGGTCCCATGTCGACGACCCAGTCCGCGCTCTTGATGACGTCGAGGTTGTGCTCGATGACGAGGACGCTGTTGCCCTTGTCGACCAGCGACTGGAGCACGCCGAGCAGCTTGCGGATGTCCTCGAAGTGCAGGCCCGTCGTCGGCTCGTCGAGCACGTAGATCGTGCGGCCCGTCGAGCGCTTCTGCAGCTCGCTCGCGAGCTTGACGCGCTGCGCCTCGCCGCCCGAGAGCGTCGGGGCCGGCTGCCCGAGCCGGACGTAGCCCAGCCCGACCTCGACGAGCGTCTTGAGGTGCCGCGAGATCGCGGGCACGGCCGCGAAGAACTCGGACGCCTCCTCGATCGGCATGTCGAGCACGTCCGCGACGGTCTTGCCCTTGAAGTGCACCTCGAGCGTCTCGCGGTTGTAGCGCGCGCCGTGGCACACCTCGCACGGCACGTAGACGTCCGGGAGGAAGTTCATCTCGATCTTCAGCGTGCCGTCGCCCGAGCACGCCTCGCAGCGGCCGCCCTTGACGTTGAACGAGAACCGGCCCGGCGTGTACCCGCGCACCTTGGCCTCGGTCGTCTCCGCGAACAGCTTGCGCACGTGGTCCCACACGCCGGTGTACGTCGCGGGGTTCGACCGCGGCGTGCGCCCGATCGGGCCCTGGTCCACGTGCACGACCTTGTCGAGGTGCTCGAGGCCGGTGACGCGCGTGTGGCGGCCCGCGACCTGCCGGGCCCCGTTGAGCTCGTTGGCGAGCACGGTGTAGAGGATCGAGTTCACGAGCGTGGACTTGCCGGAGCCGGAGACGCCCGTGACCGCGGTGAACGTGCCGAGCGGGAAGCTCACGTCGATGCCCGTGAGGTTGTGCTCGCGCGCGCCGACCACCTTGATCTGACGGCCCGGGTCCGTCGGGCGCCGCTGCGCCGGCAGCGGGATGCTGCGACGCCCCGACAGGTACGCGCCCGTGACGGACTCCGGCGCCTCGAGCAGGCCCGCGTAGTCGCCCGAGTGCACGACGCGCCCCCCGTGCTCCCCCGCGCCCGGGCCGATGTCGACGACCCAGTCCGCGGTGCGGATGGTGTCCTCGTCGTGCTCGACGACGATGAGCGTGTTCCCGAGGTCGCGCAGGCGCGTGAGCGTCTCGATGAGCCGACGGTTGTCGCGCTGGTGCAGGCCGATGCTCGGCTCGTCCAGCACGTAGAGCACGCCGACCAGGCCCGAGCCGATCTGCGTCGCGAGCCGGATGCGCTGCGCCTCCCCGCCCGAGAGCGTCGCGGCCGGTCGCTCGAGCGAGAGGTAGTCGAGGCCGACGTCGAGCAGGAACCCGAGGCGCGCGTCGATCTCCTTGAGGACCTCGGTCGCGATGGCGCGCTCGCGCGCTCCCAGCTCGAGCGACCCGAGGAACGCCGCGGCCTCGCGCAGGGGCAGGCGGCACACGTCCCAGATGGACCTGCCGCCGACCTTGACCGCGAGCACCTCCGGCTTGAGCCGGGCCCCCTGGCACACGGGGCACGGGACCTCGCGCATGAAGGCCTCGTACTTCTCCTTCGACCAGTCCGACTCGGTCTCGGTGTGCCGGCGCTCGAGGAAGGTGATGACGCCCTCGAAGCCGGTCGAGTACTGCCGCTCACGGCCCCAGCGGTTCTTGTACCGCACGTGCACCTGGTGGTTCTGGCCGTGGAGCACGGCCTTCTTCGCGCGCTCGGGCAGTGCGCGCCACGGCGTGTCCATGGAGAAGCCCAGGTCGTCCGCGAGCGCCGTGAGGACGCGCTCGAAGTACTCCGACGAGATCTGCGCCCACGGCGCGACCGCGCCCTCGCGCAGCGACTTCTCGTCGTCCGGCACCACGAGGTCCGGGTCCACCTCGAGGCGGAACCCGATGCCCGTGCACTCCGGGCACGCGCCGTACGGGGCGTTGAAGGAGAACGTGCGCGGCTCGATCTCGTCGAGCGCGAGCTCGTGGTCGTTCGGGCACGCGCGCTTCTCCGAGAAACGGCGCTCCCGGGCCGGGTCGTCCGCGTCCGCGTCGACGAGCTCGACGACGACGAGCCCGCCCGCGAGCCCGAGGGCCGTCTCGACCGAGTCGGTGAGCCGGCGCTGGACGCCCTCGCGCGCGACGAGGCGGTCGACGACCACCTCGATGTCGTGCTTGAGCTTCTTCTCGAGCGCCGGGACGTCCGTGAGGGTGCGCACCTCGCCGTCGACGCGGGCGCGGGCGAAGCCCTTGGTCTGCAGCTCCTTGAAGAGCTCGGAGTACTCGCCCTTGCGGCCGCGCACGACCGGGGCGAGGACCTGGTAGCGCGTGCCCTCGGGCAGCTCGAGGAGGCGGTCGACGATCTGCTGCGGGGTCTGCGCGGTGACGCGCTCGCCGCACACCGGGCAGTGCTGCGTCCCGGCGCGCGAGAACAGCAGGCGCAGGTAGTCGTAGACCTCGGTGATGGTGCCGACGGTCGAGCGAGGGTTGCGGTTCGTGGACTTCTGGTCGATCGAGACCGCGGGCGACAGGCCCTCGATGAAGTCGACGTCCGGCTTGTCCATCTGGCCGAGGAACTGGCGCGCGTACGCGGACAGCGACTCGACGTACCGGCGCTGCCCCTCCGCGAAGATGGTGTCGAAGGCGAGCGACGACTTGCCCGAGCCGGAGAGCCCCGTGAAGACGATGAGCTTGTCGCGCGGGAGGTCGAGGTCGACGTTGCGCAGGTTGTGCTCGCGGGCACCGGAGATGACGAGGCGATTGCTCACCGCAGCATCGTACGGCGGACCACCCACACTCGCACAGGTGTTCGACGTCACCTCCGCACGGCACCCGGCGAACGCACACGAGCGCCCCACGTCCGGGCTCTCCGCCGTGACCCGGGTCACCGCGGCCGGGGTCGCGGCGCGCTGCCCGCCGCGAGCGGACGGCACACTGGGCGCATGACGTACACCGGACAGGTCGCCGTCGGCGGCCCGCACGACCTGCGACGCCTCGACGAGGTCGAGATCCGCAAGCTCGCCGTCGGGCCGCTCGCCAACGACGTCTATCTCCTCACGTGCCGGCGCACCGGCGCCCAGCTCCTCGTCGACGCCGCCGACGCGCCCGACGACGTGCTCGGCCTCGTGCGGGCGGGCTCGCCGTCGGGACGGCTCGACGGCGTCGTCACGACGCACCGGCACGCCGACCATCTCCGGGCGCTCGCGCCGGTCGTCGGTGCGACGGGCGCGTGGTCGGCTGCCGGCGAGCCCGACGCGGACGCGGTCGCCGCGGCGTCCGGCGTACCCGTCGAGCGCCGCCTACGCCACGGGGACGTACTGCGGGTGGGCGCGATCGACCTCGAGGTCGTGGCGCTGCGCGGGCACACGCCGGGATCCGTCGCCCTCGCCTACCGCGAGCCGGACGACGTCGCCGAGCCCGAGGCCGCGCCCGGCCGGGTGCACCTGTTCACCGGGGACTCGCTCTTCCCCGGCGGGGTCGGGAACACCGACCGCGACCCGGCGCGGTTCGCGAGCCTGCTGTCCGACGTCGTCGAGCGGGTCTTCGACCGGTTCGACGACGCCACGTGGGCCTATCCCGGTCACGGCGCCGACACGACGCTCGGTGCCGAGCGGCCGCACCTCGCCGAGTGGCGTGAGCGGGGCTGGTAGCGCGTGGCCGGTGGCGCGGGACCGGTAGCGGGCGGCAGGCAGCACGGGGCGCAGCCGAGGCGCGGACCCCGCCCCGCGCCGTCGGGCCGGCCTGGTTCACTGGTTCCATGCCGATCCACGCCGTCACCTACGTCTACGCCGACCGCAGCGCCGAGCTCGACGCCCTGCGACCCGAGCACCGCGCGTTCCTCGCCGACCTCCACACCCGGGGCACGCTGCTCGCCTCCGGTCCGCTTCCCGCCCACGAGGACGCGCCCGCCGGAGCGCTGCTCGTCCTCGACGGGGAGACGCCCGATGCCGTCGCCGCGGTCCTCGACGAGGACCCCTTCGCGCGCGCCGGGCTGGTCGCACAGCGCGCGGTCCGCCCGTGGTCGCCGGTGATCGGCGACTGGGCGGACCGCGTCTGAGCCGGGCCGCGCGCTCGCCGGCACCGCCCTCCTGGCCGGGCGCTAGCGCGCGGCGCCCCCACGAGGGACCCCGCCGCTCTGCGGCGGGGTCTCCCCCGCGGCGGGCGCCTCGTCGGTCACGGTCTCCGTGGCGTCCTCCGTGACGTCCTCCGTGGACGACGCCGCGGTCCCGGGCTCCTCGCCGTCCGCCGGCTCGCTCCGTGCGTGCAGCGCACGGGTGCGCAGCAGGCTCGCGACGGTCGTGACCGCGAGCGCCCCGACGATCACCACGAGCGAGAGCCAGATGGGGACCGTCGGCACCGCCTCGAGGTGCTCGCCGCCGTTGATGAACGGCAGCGTGTTCTCGTGCAGCGCCTCGAGGATGAGCTTGACGCCGATGAACCCGAGGATGACGGCCAGGCCGATCGGCAGGTAGACCAGCCGCTCGAGCAGACCGCCCAGCAGGAAGTAGAGCTGGCGCAGCCCCATGAGGGCGAAGACGTTCGTCGTGAAGACGATGAACGGGTCCTGCGTGAGCCCGAAGATGGCCGGGATGGAGTCGAACGCGAACAGCAGGTCGGTGCTGCCGATCGCGAGGAACACGACGACGAGCGGCGTGAACACCCGCTTGCCGTCCTCGACCGTGCGCAGCCGGCCGCCGTCGTACCGGGTGCCGAGCGGCAGGACCCGGCGCAGCGCCCGGACGGCGCGGTTCTCGTGGTACTCCTCGGGCTCGTCGCCGCCCGCCACGAGCTTGATCGCCGTGTACACGAGGAACGCGCCGAACAGGTAGAACACCCAGACGAACTGCGAGATGATCGCCGCGCCCGCCAGGATGAACCCTCCCCGCAGGACGAGCGCGACGATGATCCCGACCATGAGGACGCGCTGCTGCTGCTCCCGCGGGACCGCGAAGCGCGCCATGATGATGACGAACACGAACAGGTTGTCCACCGAAAGGCTGTACTCGGTGAGCCACCCGGCGTAGAACTCCCCGGCCGGTGCCGCGCCCCCCACCGCTCCGACGACCGCCCCGAAGACGAGCGCGAGCGCGACGTAGAACCCGACCCACAGCGCGCTCTCGCGCATGGACGGGACGTGCGGCCGGCGCCCGACGACGAACAGGTCGACGAGGAGCAGGACGGCGAGCGCCGACAGCGACGCCCACTCGAACCAGACGGGAAGTTCGTGAACCATCGGTGGTTAGCCCTCCGAGATCTCGGCCTCGCGTCGACGGTCGGCGCGGTCCTTGGCAAGGCTCGCGACCGTGGTGATCGTGAGCACGACGACGATGAACCCGAGGGACAGGGCGGTCGGGATCTCCGGGATGACGGTGATGTGCTCACCGCCGTTGATGAACGGCACCTCGTTCTTGTGCAGCGCGTGGATGAGCAGCTTCACGCCGATGAAGCCGAGGATCGCGGCGAGGCCGTAGGCGAGGTAGACGAGGCGGTCCAGCAGGCCGTCGATGAGGAAGTAGAGCTGGCGCAGGCCGAGCAGCGAGAACGCGTTGGCCGCGAACACGAGGTACGTCTCCTGCGTGAGGCCGAAGATCGCGGGGATCGAGTCGACGGCGAACAGCAGGTCGGCGCTGCCGATCGCGATCATGACGATGAGCATCGGGGTGATGAAGCGCTTCCCGTCGATCTTGGTCGTCATCTTGTCCTCGACGTACGTCTCCGTCGTCGGGAACAGGCGGCGGGTCAGCTTGAGCGCGCCGTTCTCGTGAAACTCCTCGTCGTGACCGGAGCCCGCCTTCACCTGCGTCCACGCGGTGTACAGCAGGAACGCGCCGAAGACGTAGAAGATCCAGCTGAAGTTCTCGATGAGGGCGGCGCCCAGGAGGATGAAGACCGTCCGCAGGACGAGCGCGATCGTGATGCCGATCAGCAGCACCTTCTGCTGGTACAGCCGCGGGACGCGGAAGCTCGTCATGATGAGCACGAAGACGAAGAGGTTGTCGACCGACAGGCTCTTCTCGGTGATGTAGCCGGCGAAGTACTCGCCGCCGTACGTCGAGCCCCAGACGGCCCAGACGATGCCGCCGAACAGCACCGCGACGGCGACGTAGCCCGCGGACCACCAGCTGGCCTCGCGCAGGCTCGGGGCGTGCGGCGTGCGCACGTGGCCGACGTAGTCGACGGCGAGCATCGCGAGGATCACGCCGATGGTGACGAGCCAGGCCCAGACGGGGACGTCCATGCAGAAACCTCCGGTACGTAGCACTGAGTACCGAAGGTCTCTTCCGCCACGCACCGCCATGCGCGCGCGTCCGAGACGCGGGCTGGTGGTTGCGGGACCGGTGACACCGGGCCGACGACTGCGCCGACCGTGATGACGACATCACCGTGTGGGAATACTCCCCCTCGCTGAGGAGCCAGCATAGGCCATCGCTCCTGCACGCGTGACAACACCACGCCACCGTGGACTGTTCCGCGGGCGCGCCCGCGGCGACGCCCGGCCGGCCCCCCCCAGGACCGGTCAGGCCGTCGCGGCGTGCATCTGGCGCAGCTCCTTCTTGAGCCCCGAGATCTCGTCGCGCAGCCGGGCCGCGAGCTCGAACTGGAGCTCGCCCGCGGCCGCGTGCATCTGGTCGCTCAGCTCCTGGATGAGCTCCGCGAGGTCGCTCGCCGCGGCGCCCGCGAGCCGGTTGCCCGACGACGCGCCCTCCTTCGGCCCGCCCGGTACCGGGGCCTTGCCCTTGGCACCCTTGCCCGGCTGGCGGTAGCCGCCGGCCAGGAGCTCGGCGGTGTCCACGTCCTCGCGCGCGAGCATGTCGGTCACGTCGGAGATGCGCTTGCGCAGCGGCGTCGGGTCGACGCCGTGCTCGGTGTTGTACGCGATCTGCTTCTCGCGGCGACGCTCGGTCTCCTCGATCGCCGCGGCCATCGCCGGCGTGATCCGGTCCGCGTACATGTGCACCTGGCCGGACACGTTGCGGGCCGCGCGGCCGATCGTCTGGATGAGCGACTTGGGCGAGCGCAGGAAGCC
Organism: Cellulosimicrobium funkei; assembly: GCF_004519295.1. Lineage (GTDB taxonomy): Bacteria > Actinomycetota > Actinomycetes > Actinomycetales > Cellulomonadaceae > Cellulosimicrobium > Cellulosimicrobium funkei. The sequence continues at coordinate 249,725 of NZ_SOZH01000003.1, read as the reverse complement.
CTCCTTGTCGGCGTCGAGGATCGCGACGAGCGAGACCTCGGGCAGGTCGAGGCCCTCGCGCAGCAGGTTGATGCCGACGAGGACGTCGTACTCGCCGAGGCGCAGCTCGCGCAGCAGCTCGACGCGGCGCAGCGTGTCGACCTCGGAGTGGAGGTAGCGGACCCGGACGTCCTTCTCGAGCAGGTAGTCCGTGAGGTCCTCGGCCATCTTCTTGGTGAGCGTCGTGACCAGCACGCGCTCGTCACGGTCGACCCGCTCGCGGATCTCGTGCAGGAGGTCGTCGATCTGGCCGGTGGTCGGCTTGACGATCACCTCGGGGTCGACGAGGCCTGTGGGGCGGATGATCTGCTCGACCACGCCGTCCGCCATCGAGAGCTCGTAGTCGCCCGGCGTGGCCGACAGGTACACGGTCTGGCCGATGCGCTCGACGAACTCCTCCCACCGCAGCGGGCGGTTGTCCATCGCGCTCGGCAGGCGGAACCCGTGGTCCACCAGGCTGCGCTTGCGCGACATGTCCCCCTCGAACATCGCGCCGATCTGCGGCACGGTCACGTGCGACTCGTCGATGACGAGGAGGAAGTCCTCCGGGAAGTAGTCGAGCAGGGTGTTCGGGGGCGACCCCGCCTCGCGGCCGTCGATGTGCCGGGAGTAGTTCTCGATCCCGGAGCACGTGCCGATCTGGCGCATCATCTCGATGTCGTAGGTGGTGCGCATGCGCAGCCGCTGCGCCTCGAGCAGCTTGTTCTGCCGCTCGAGCTCGTCGAGCCGCTCCGTGAGCTCGGCCTCGATCGAGGAGATCGCGCGCTCCATGCGCTCCGGGCCGGCGACGTAGTGCGTCGCGGGGAACACGTGGATGCTCGGCTCGGAGCGGATGACCTCCCCCGTGAGGGGGTGCAGCGTCTGGATGCTCTCGATCTCGTCGCCGAAGAACTCGATACGGACCGCGAGCTCCTCGTAGACCGGGATGATCTCGACCGTGTCGCCGCGCACGCGGAACGTGCCGCGCGTGAACGCCATGTCGTTGCGCGTGTACTGCATCGTGACGAACTGCCGCAGCAGGTCGTCACGCTCCACCTGCATCCCGACGTCGAGGCGCACCATCCGGTCGACGTACTCCTGCGGAGTGCCCAGGCCGTAGATGCACGACACGGACGCCACGACGACGACGTCCCGGCGCGTCAGGAGCGAGCTCGTCGCGGAGTGGCGCAGCCGCTCCACCTCGTCGTTGATGGACGAGTCCTTCTCGATGTAGGTGTCCGTCTGCGCGATGTACGCCTCGGGCTGGTAGTAGTCGTAGTACGAGACGAAGTACTCGACCGCGTTGTTCGGCAGCAGCTCGCGGAACTCCGTGGCGAGCTGCGCGGCGAGCGTCTTGTTGGGAGCCATGACGAGCGTCGGGCGCTGCAGCTCCTCGATCAGCCAGGCCGTCGTGGCGGACTTTCCCGTACCGGTGGCGCCGAGCAGCACGACGTCCTTCTCGCCCGCGCGGACGCGCTGCGAGAGGTCCGCGATGGCCGTGGGCTGGTCGCCCGACGGCTGGTACTCGGAGATGACCTCGAACGGAGCGGTGGCGCGCTGGAGATCGGTCACGGGACGCATGTGACCACGGTACGTCCAGCCACCCACATCGTTCGCGGGAGCGCTCGACGGGCTGCGCACCGTATACACCCGAGTTCACCCGCGCGCAATTTGGAAGGCGTGGTGCCGAACCCCTAGGGTTCCCTCGACCTGCCCGCTCCCCGACGCCCGTGGAGCTCCGGTGACCGGCCGGCCACGGGCGTGGAGGCCTGCACGCAGCTCTCGTCAGCACCGTCAACGACCCCTCGACCTGGAGCCCTCATGCACCTGCACCCCGCGCGCCCCCGCGGAATCCCCCTGATCGCCCTCACCACCCTGGTCCTGTCCGCCGGCTTCGTCGCGCCCGCGAGCGCGACGCCCGTCGTCGACGCCGACGACGTCTGCTCCGCGGACGCCACGACCCGCCCCGTCGGCGTGTACGAGCTCACCGCGGTGGAGGACGCGGGCGTCGGCATCTGGGCGGGCGGCGGGCTCACCGTCGCGACCGCGACCGAGCTCGAGGGCCGCGTCGTGGTCGGCAAGGACGCCGACCTCACGGGGGCCGGCTCCCTCAACGTCGGGACCGCGGGCGGCGGCGGGTCCGCGATCACCCCCGCGGGCGGGACCGACATGCTCGTCGTCGGCGGTGACCTCGCCACCGCGCGGAACACGCAGGTCGGGTTCCACGCGTCGCGCGGCGGCAACGTCGTGGTGGGCGGCGCGATCACCGGCTCGGCGCCGAGCACCGAGAGCGCGAACGCGCTCGGCACGCACGGGTCCGTGCGCCAGGGCGTCGGCCGGGACGCGGCGCTCGCGCCCTACGACGAGCTCCCCGCGCTCGTCGCCGGCATCGCCGCCGACGCCACCGACGGCGCCGAGCAGGTCGCCCCCGAGAACGGCGTCCTGACCGTCGAGGCGGGCGCGCGGTACGCGCTCACGGCAGAGGGTGCCGCATCGCTCCGCGAGCTGCACGTCACGGGCACCGGGCCGGTGCTGCTCAGCGTCAGCGGGTCCACGGTGCGCATCCCGTCCCTCGCGTACGTCGCGTACGACGGCGTGCGCCTCTACCAGGCGACGCAGTACCTGTCGTCCCACTTCCTCTGGGCGTTCCCGGACGCGACGCAGGTCGCGCTCGGCACGAACGACCAGTTCCCCGGCACGATCGTCGTCCCGCGCGCCGACGCGACGCTCACGGTGTCCACGTCGACGAACGGGCGCGTCCTCGCGAACGGCGCGGTCGCGTACACCGGAGGGGCCGGCATCGAGCACCACAACTACCCGTTCGCGGGCCCGTGCGAGCCGGTCCCGGTCGCCGCGGAGCCGGAGCCGAAGCCGGAGCAGACTCCCGAGACTCCGACCCCAGGTGGCACCGAGACGACGACGCCTTCGACGACCACCCAGACGCCCGGCGCCGAGGTGTCGGGCGAGCCCGCCGCGGAGAGCACGCCCGCTCCGGAGGCGACGCCCGTGGCGAGCACGGACCCGATGCCGTCGGCGCCCCCCAGCAGCGAGCCGACGCCGGGGGGCGGGCTGGCCTCGACCGGTTCCTCGGTCGTCGTGCTCGCCGTGCTGGCGGCGCTCCTGCTCGCCGGGGGCGCGGCCCTGCTCGTGGTCGTCACCCGGCGCCGCGCGGCGGGCTGACGGTCCGCGACGCCCGGGGGCCGGCAGGGCGACCTGCCTGCCCCCGGGCGCCCGCTCAGCTCTCGGTGCCCGCGGCGACCCGCGGCTCGGGGGCGCCGAGGAGCGCCTGCCGCACGACGGCCGCGACGGCGGTCACCTGGTCCTCGACGGGCACCGCGCCGGCGTCGGGCACGTGCACGAAGCCCGCACGGCGGCCCGGCACGGAGCCCCAGTGGTGCATGAGGGCGTAGAACACGTCGTTGCACACGTAGGTGCCGGCCGTCCCGGAGACCTCCACGGGGACGCCGGCCTCCCGGACGGCGACGAGCGACGCCTTGAGCGGGAGCGTGGACCAGTGCCCGACGGGCGCCCCCGGCACGACGGGCACGTCGACCGGCTGCGCCCCGGCGTTGTCGGGGATCCGGGCGTCGCGCACGTTGACGGCCACGCGCTCGAGGCGCACGCGCCCGTCGCCGCCCGCGAGCCCCAGCGCCACGACGACCTCCGGGTCGTGCTCCCGGACGACGGCGTCGAGCGCGGGCCACGCCCCGGCGAACGTCACGGGGAGCCGGACGGCGACCACGCGGTCCCCCACGAGCTCCTCACCGCGCTCGGCGAGGAGCTGGGCGGTCTCCCACGACGGGTTCGTCGCGTCGCCGCCGAAGGGCTCGAAGCCGCTCACCACGACCGTCACGCCTCGCGCTCCTCGAGCTCCGCGAGCACCTCCGCGTCGACCTCCGCGCGCACGCGCGCCCAGAGCGCGTCGACCTGCGCACGCAGCGCGTCGGGCTCGCCCGAGCCGTCGAGAGTGACGTCCGCGGCCGCGAGGCGCGCCGCGTCGTCGGCCTGGGCGGCGAGCCGCGCGCGCGCCTCGTCCTCGCTCAGCCCGCGCGAGGTCACGAGGCGGTCCACCCGGACGTCCTCGGGCGTGTGCACGACCACGACGCAGTGGAACCGCGCCGGGTCGCCCGTCTCGACGAGGAGCGGGATGTCGTGCACGACGACGGCCCGCGGGTCGGCCGCACCGGCCGCGGCCTCGCGCTCGGCGGCGAGCCGGCGCACCTCGGGGTGCACGATCGCATTGAGCCGCTCACGCGCGGCGTCGTCCCCGAACACCACGCGTCCGAGCGCGGGCCGGTCGAGCGCGCCGTCCTCACCGAGAACCTCGGGCCCGAAGGCCTCGACCACCTCGTCGAGGCCGACGGTGCCGGGCGCGACGGCGTCGCGCGCGAGGGCGTCGTAGTCGACGACCACCGCGCCCAGCTCGGCGAAGCGGGCGAGCGCGACGGACTTCCCCGCCGCCATTCCTCCGGTCAGGCCGATGCGAAACATGCGTCCCATCCTGCCAGCCGGCGCACCGCCCCGCGTCGGGAGGTGAGGTGGCCCCACGTGCGGCCACCGCTCAGCGGGAGGAACCCGCCCGCGGGGAGCCTTCGGCCGCTTCGCCGTCGTCGGGCCGCTCGCCCGCGACCGCGCGCAGCAGCCGGAGCAGCTCGGCGCGCTCGTGCGCGTCCAGGCGGGCCAGCAGGGTGCCCGCGCTCGACGACCTCTCCGCCCCGACCTGCTCGACGACCTCGCGCCCGCGCGGCGTCAGCTCGACGAGCGTGGCCCGACGGTCCTGCGGGTCGGGTGTGCGGCGCACGAGACCGGCCTGCTCGGCGTCGTCCACCTTCGAGGTGACCGAGCGCGGCGCGACGTCGAGCGCCGACGCCACCGCGCCGAGCCGGCACGGGCCGTCGCAGCGGGAGAGGAAGCGCAGCATCCGGAACTGGCCGGGCGTCGTGCCCGCGGGCTCGAGCCGCTCGCTCGCCTCGCGGCGCACGCTGCGCAGCGCGGCGTGCAGGAGCGCGAGGAACTCCCCCGCCTCGTCGGTGGAGGTGGCTCGGCCGCCCGGGGCTGCGCCCGGCGTGGCAGGCTGGCTCGCGTCGGTCGTCACGAGGCCGAGCGTACCGGGACCGGGCCCACTTGTGGTATCGGCTCATTGTGAGTTAGACTCACTATCGTTGTCGCGCGAGCGATCCTCGGACCGCGCCCGCCGGACGGCCACCGCCGCCGCGGACGACGCGCCCCTCCCCCACCCAGGAGGCCCCATGTCCTTCCCCTCATCCCTTCCCGGCGCCGGCGGCGGGCGCGGCATGCGCTCCTTCCGCCAGGACGCCTCCGTCACCTCCCGACGGCTGCACCGCGGCACGATCCGCCGGGTGCTCACGTTCGCCCGGCCCTACCGGCGCCAGCTCGCCGCGTTCCTCGTGCTCATCTCCGTCGACGCCGCCGCCGGTGCGGTCACCCCGCTCCTCTTCCAGCGCATCATCGACGACGGCATCACCGCCGGCGACGTCGGCCTCGTCGTCGCGCTCTCGGCGGTCGCCGCCGGCCTCGCCGTGCTCTCCGGCGCGCTCGGCGTCGCGCAGCGCTGGTTCTCCTCCCGCATCGGCGAGGGGCTCATCGTCGACCTGCGCACCGCCGTCTTCGACCACGTCCAACGCATGCCGCTCGCCTTCTTCAGCCGGACGCGCACCGGTGCGCTCGTCCAGCGGCTCAACGGCGACGTCCTCGGCGCCCAGCAGGCGTTCACGTCGACCCTGTCGAACGTGTTCTCCAACCTGCTCACCGTCGTGTTCGTGCTCGCCGCGATGCTCTCGATGTCGTGGCAGCTGACGCTCCTCGCGCTCACCCTCCTGCCCGCGTTCGTCCTGCCCGCCCGCTGGGTCGGCAAGCGCCTCGCCGCGATCACGCGGGAGAGCTACGAGCTCAACGCCGAGGCGGCGCAGACGATGAACGAGCGCTTCAACGTGGCGGGCGCCCACCTCGTCAAGGTGTTCGGCGACCCCGACCGCGAGTCGTCCCGGTTCGCCGCCCAGGCACGACGGGTCCGCGACATCGGGGTCCGCCAGGCCATGTACGGGACCGTGTTCCGCGTCGGGCTGACCGTCGTCGCGTCCGTCGCCGTCGCGATCGTCTACGGCCTCGGTGGCGTCATGGCCATCTCGGGCTCGCTCACCGTCGGCACCGTCGTCGCGCTGACCGCCTACCTGGGCCGCCTCTACGGCCCCCTCACGGCCATGTCGAACGTCCAGGTCGACGTCATGACGGCGCTCGTCAGCTTCGAGCGCGTGCTCGAGGTGCTCGACCTCGAGCCCACCGTCACGGACGCCCCCGACGCCGACGACCTCGCCGCAGACGTCGCGCGCGAGGGCGCGAGCCTCGAGCTCGACGGCGTGACCTTCCGCTACCCGAGCGCGGCCGAGGTCTCCCTCGCGTCGCTCGAGTCCGTGGCCGTCGAGGGCACCGACCCGACCACCGACACGCTCCACGACGTCTCGTTCTCCGTGCCCGCGGGCGCGATGGTCGCGCTCGTCGGGTCGTCCGGCGCGGGCAAGACCACCGTGTCGCAGCTCGTGACGCGCATGTACGACCCGAGCGCCGGCCACGTCCGGATCGCCGGTCGCGACCTGCGCGACGTCACGCAGGAGAGCCTGCACGACGCCGTCGGCGTGGTCACGCAGGAGGCGCACCTGTTCCACGACTCGATCGCGGAGAACCTGCGGTACGCCAAGCCCGACGCGACCGACGCCGAGCTCGAGTCCGCGCTGCGGCGCGCGCACGTGTGGGACGTCGTCGCCGCCCTGCCGTCCGGCATGGGCACCGTCGTGGGCGACCGCGGCTACCGGATGTCCGGCGGCGAGCGGCAGCGCCTCGCGATCGCCCGGGTGTTCCTCAAGGCCCCTCAGCTCGTCGTCCTCGACGAGGCGACGGCGCACCTCGACTCGGACTCCGAGGCGGCGGTCCAGGCCGCGCTCGCCGAGGCGCTGCGCGGCCGGACCTCGCTCGTCATCGCGCACCGCCTCTCCACCGTCCGCGAGGCCGACCTCATCGTCGTGCTCGACGCCGGCCACGTCGTCGAGACGGGCACGCACACCGAGCTCCTGGCTCGTGGCGGGCGCTACGCCACGCTCTACCGGACGCAGTTCGCCGACTCGCCCGCGTCGTCGGGCACCGACCCGGCCACCCTCCCGGCCCCCGAGCCGGCGACGGCCTGACGGCCCGACCGCCGAGCAGGCCGCCCCGGGCCGTCGACCAGGCGGTCCCGGCTCGTCCGCGGACGCTGACGGACCAGGACCACCTGGTCGGCGCCGTGAGTGCCCGGGCACGTTCCGGGCATGGCGAAGGCCCGCCACCCCGAGGGGTGGCGGGCCTTCGTCTGCTCAGCGTGGCGTCCCGCGCGGGGCCGCCGGCCGGGTCAGTTGCCCGTGAGCTTCTCGCGGAGCGCGGCGAGCGCCTCGTCCGACGCGAGCGTGCCCGTCGCCTCGGCGGCCGGGGCCGACGAGTAGGACGTGCTGGAGGACGACGAGCTCGAGGAGCTCGTCGTCTCGCCCGACGCGGCGTCGTAGTCGGCCTTGACGGCCTCCGCGACCTGCTTGCGGTGTGCCTCCCAGCGCTCGTGCGCCTTGGCGTACTCCGCCTCCCACGCCTCGCGCTGCGCCTCGAAGCCCTCGAGCCACTCGTTGGTCTCCGGGTCGAAGCCCTCGGGGTACTTGTAGTTCCCCTGCTCGTCGTACTCGGCGGCCATGCCGTAGAGCGCGGGGTCGAAGTCGTCCGACTCCGGGTCCACGCCCTCGTTGGCCTGCTTGAGCGACAGCGAGATGCGGCGGCGCTCGAGGTCGATGTCGATGACCTTGACGAAGACCTCGTCACCGACGTTGACGACCTGCTCCGGCAGCTCGACGTGGCGCACGGCCAGCTCCGAGATGTGCACGAGGCCCTCGATGCCGTCCTCGACGCGCACGAACGCACCGAACGGGACGAGCTTGGTGACCTTGCCCGGGACGACCTGACCGATCGCGTGGGTCCGGGCGAACGTCTGCCACGGGTCCTCCTGCGTCGCCTTCAGCGACAGCGAGACGCGCTCGCGGTCGAAGTCGACGTCCAGGACCTCGACCGTGACCTCCTGGCCGACCTCGACGACCTCGGACGGGTGGTCGATGTGCTTCCAGGACAGCTCGGAGACGTGCACGAGGCCGTCGACGCCGCCGAGGTCCACGAACGCACCGAAGTTGACGATCGAGGAGACGACACCGGGGCGCACCTGGCCCTTCTGCAGGGTCTGCAGGAAGGTGGAGCGGACCTCGGACTGCGTCTGCTCGAGCCAGGCACGGCGCGAGAGGACGACGTTGTTGCGGTTCTTGTCGAGCTCGATGATCTTCGCCTCGATCTCCTTGCCGACGTACGGCTGGAGGTCGCGGACGCGACGCATCTCCACCAGGGAGGCCGGGAGGAAGCCACGCAGGCCGATGTCGAGGATGAGACCACCCTTGACGACCTCGATGACGGTGCCGGTGACGACGCCGTCCTCCTCCTTGATCTTCTCGATCGTGCCCCAGGCGCGCTCGTACTGGGCGCGCTTCTTGGACAGGATCAGACGGCCTTCCTTGTCCTCCTTCTGGAGGACGAGGGCCTCGACCGCGTCGCCGACGTTGACGACCTCACCGGGGTCCACGTCGTGCTTGATGGACAGCTCGCGGGAGGGGATGACGCCCTCGGTCTTGTAGCCGATGTCGAGGAGGACCTCGTCGCGGTCCACCTTGACGATCGTGCCTTCGACGATGTCGCCGTCGTTGAAGTACTTGATGGTCGCGTCAACGGCGGCGAGGAAGTCCTCCTCGGTGCCGATGTCGTTGACGGCAACCTGGGGTGCGGACTTCGCGGGGGTAGAGATGGTCATTGAGTTCGATGCTCCGATGCGGACAGGTGTAGTCGAGCGGGTAGGGTTTTCGGCGCGTCTCCAGCCGACGCCCCTGGACGCTCCGGCGTCGTGGTCGACGTCGTGGCTCGGGATGCAGGCAGGCGCAGCGCACCGCCGTCCACCTTATCCGGGTGTCACCCCGGCGGTCAACGCGTCTCGCGCGGCCCGCCGGGGCGTCCCGGCTACCCGTTCCGCGTCACGCGAGCACGCGGGCGACCCGCAGCAGCTCGTCCGGGACCCGCTTGGGCCGGCCCGCGACCTCCGCGAGCGGCACGAGCTCGACCCGCTCGCCCCGCAGCGCCGTCATGACGCCCGACGTCCCCGCGCTCACGGCGTCCACGGCCGCGACGCCGAAGCGGCTGCCGAGGATCCGGTCGGTCGGCGTGGGCTCGCCCCCGCGCTGCACGTGGCCGAGGACCGTGAGCCGGGTGTCGAACCCGGTGCGCTCCGCGATCTCGGCGCTCACCCGCTCCCCGATCGAGCCGGCGACGATCTCCCCGAACCGGCCGAGCTGCTGCGTGAACTCCATCGACGACCCCTCGCGCGGCACGGCGCCCTCGGCCACGACGACGATCGAGAAGTTCGCGTGCGCGCGGTGCCGGTGGCGGAGGAACTTCACGACCTGGTCGATGTCGAACGGCTGCTCCGGCGCGAGCACGACCTCGGCGCCGCCGGCGATGCCCGCGTTGACCGCGATCCAGCCGGCGTGGCGGCCCATGACCTCGACCACCATGACGCGGTTGTGGCTCTCCGCAGTCGTGTGCACGCGGTCGAGCGCCTCCGTCGCGATGTTCACGGCGGTGTGGAACCCGATCGACAGGTCCGTGCCCTCGACGTCGTTGTCGATCGTCTTGGGGATGGCGACGATCTTCACGCCCGCCTCCGCGACACGGCTTGCCGCGTGCAGCGTGCCGTCGCCGCCGATGCAGATCAGCGCGTCGAGGTGCTCGGCCTCGACCGTCGCGAGCACGGCGTCCATGCTGCCGTCCTCCTCGCGCGGGTGGAACCGCGCCGTGCCGAGCAGCGTGCCGCCCACGGGCAGGACGTTCCGGATGTCCTGGCGGCCGAGCGGGTGGACGTCGCCGTCGACGACGCCGCGCCAGCCGTTGCGGAAGCCGATGATGGTGTGCCCGTACTCCCCCGTCCCCTGCTTGACCACGGCCCGGATCGCCGCGTTCAGCCCGGGGCAGTCGCCCCCGCCGGTGAGAAGTCCGATGCGCACCTGTTCCTCCGTCTCGTCGTCGCGTCGCGCGGCCTCGCGCGCATGCCGGGCGTCGACGGAGGTGCCGACCTCCGCGGCACCGCGTCGCCCTCAACCCTAGCCACCCCCGCGCGACGGGTCATCGCCCGTCCCGGTCCGCGGGCACGCCGACGACCAAGGTCCCGACCGGACGGGCCGTGCGGCGGGGACCGGGAGAATGGGAGGCATGAGTGCGCCCTCCTCGCCCGAGCCGCCCGTCGTCGCGCCCTCCGGCGCGGCCCCCGGTCCGACCGCCGACGCCGGCTACCGCGACGTGCCCGCGACCGAGGGCGGCCGCGCCGGCCGCGGGTGGTGGGACGCCAACGCGCAGGAGTACCTCCACGAGCACGGGACCTTCCTCGGCGCGGCGGACTTCTGCTGGTGCCCGGAGGGCCTGCGCGAGCGGGACGCGCGTCTGCTCGGCGACGTCGCGGGACGCCGGGTGCTCGAGGTCGGCGCGGGCGCGGCACAGTGCTCGCGCTGGCTCGAGACGCAGGGAGCGGAGGTCGTCGCGACGGACGTGTCCGGCGGCATGCTCGCCGCGGGGGCGGCGCTGGACCGGGCGACGGGCGTGCGCGTCCCGGCCGTCCAGGCCGACGCGCGCCGGCTCCCGTTCGCCGACGCCACGTTCGACGTCGCGTTCACCTCGTTCGGCGCGATCCCGTTCGTGCCCGACGCGGCGGCCGTCCACCGCGAGGTCGCACGCGTGCTGCGGCCCGGCGGCACGTGGACGTTCTCGGTGACGCACCCGATGCGGTGGGCGTTCCCCGACGACCCGAGCGAGCGCGGGCTGACCGCGAACCGGTCCTACTTCGACCGCCGGCCCTACGTCGAGACCGACGCCGCCGGCCGTGTCGTCTACGCCGAGTACCACCGCACCCTGGGCGACCACGTGCGCGAGGTGGTCGCCGCCGGGCTGGAGCTGCGCGACGTCGTCGAGCCCGAGTGGCCCGCCGACAACACCGAGGTGTGGGGCGGCTGGGGACCGGTGCGTGGCGCCTACCTGCCCGGGACGGCGATCTTCCGCACGCGCCTCCCGGGCTGACGCGCCCGGGTCAGTGACCCGCCTCGTGCCACGTGGCACCGACGCCGACCGAGACGTCGAGCGGCACGTCGAGGTCCGCCGCCGCGCCCATCTGCGTGCGCAGCACCTCCTCGACGGCGTCGCGCTCGCCGTGGGCGACCTCGACCACGAGCTCGTCGTGCACCTGGAGGAGCAGCCGTGAGCGCAGCCCGCGCTCGTCGAGCGCCCGCTGCACGTTGAGCATCGCGACCTTGATGATGTCGGCCGCGCTGCCCTGGATCGGCGCGTTGAGGGCCATGCGCTCCGCCATCTGGCGGCGCTGCCGGTTGTCGCTCGTGAGGTCGGGCAGGTAACGGCGGCGCCCGAGGATGGTCGCCGTGTAGCCCGTGGCCCGCGCCTCGTCGACGACGCCCGTGAGGTAGTCGCGCACGCCGCCGAAGCGCTCGAAGTAGTCGTCCATGAGCTTCTGGGCCTCGCCCACCTCGATGGTGAGCTGCTGCGAGAGCCCGAACGCCGACAACCCGTACGCGAGGCCGTACGACATCGCCTTGATCTTCGAGCGCATCGCGGGCGTGACCTCGGCCGCCGGGACCTCGAACACGCGCGACCCGACGTAGGAGTGCAGGTCCTCCCCGGACCGGAACGCCTCGATGAGACCCTCGTCGCCCGAGAGGTGCGCCATGATGCGCATCTCGATCTGGCTGTAGTCGGCCGTCATGAGCGTCTCGTAGCCCTCGCCGACGACGAACGCGCGCCGGATGCGCCGGCCCGCCTCGGTGCGGATCGGGATGTTCTGGAGGTTCGGGTCGGTCGAGCTGAGCCGGCCCGTCGCCGCGATCGTCTGCTGGAACGTCGTGTGGATGCGGCCGTCGTCGGCGACGGACTTCAGCAGCCCCTCGACCGTCTGGCGCAGCCGCGACGCGTCGCGGTGGGCGAGCAGGTGCTCGAGGAACGGGTGCTGCGTCTTGACGAAGAGGTCCGCGAGCGCCGACGCGTCGGTCGTGTAGCCCGTCTTGATCTTCTTCGTCTTGGGCATCCCGAGCTGGTCGAACAGCACCTCCTGGAGCTGCTTCGGGGAGCCCAGGTTCACCTCGCGTCCGATGACGGCGTAGGCCTCCGACGCGGCGGTCGCGACGAGGTCGCCGAAGTGCTGCTCGAGCTCGCGCAGGTACGTGACGTCCGCCGCGATGCCGCGCTGCTCCATGCGCGCGAGCACCTGGGACAGCGGCAGCTCGAGGCCGGCGAGGAGCGTCGTGGCCCCCCGGTCCTCGAGCTCGCCCGCGAGGACCTCGCCGAGCTGGGCGACGGCGAGCGCGCGCACCGCGTCGCGCTCCTGCTCGCCGCTGCCGTCGAGCGAGAGGTCGAGCGCGCCCTGCGCGTCGTTGCCCGCCTCCGTGTCCGGGCGGAGCTCGCGGTGCAGGTGCCGCACGACGAGGTCGCCCAGGTCGTAGCCCCGCTGGTCGGGGTGGCACAGGTACGCGGCGAGCTCGGTGTCGAACGTGACGCCCGCGAGGTCGTAGCCGCGCGCCGCGAGCTCGTGCCAGGCCGACTTCGCGCCGTGCAGGACCTTGGGCCGTTCCGGGTCGGCGAGCCACGCGGCGAGCGCCTCGTCGTCGGCGCCCGCGACGTCGGCGAGCTCGAGCGCGACGGCCGCCCCGGCGTCGTCGGACACCGCGAGGCCCCACGCGTCCCCGCCGCCGGGCACGGCCTTGCCGGCCACCTCGACGCCCAGCGGGCGCGTGCCGTGCTCGGCCAGCCAGGCGCCCAGCCCCCCCGGCAGGACGTCGGCGAGCGCGACGTCGAACCCCGCCTCGGCCTCGACCTCGCCCTCGGGGGCGATCGCGAAGAGCCGGTCGCGCAGGGCGCGGAACTCCAGGGCGTCGAGCACGCGGTGGGCGGCCTCGCGGTCCCAGGGACGCGTCGCGAGGTCGTCGGGGCCGACCGGCAGCTCGAGGTCGCGCAGGAGCGCGTTGAGCTGCCGGTTGAGGCGGACCTGGTCGAGGTGCGCCCGCAGGTTCTCCCCCGCCTTGCCCTTGATCTCGTCCGCGTGGTCCAGCAGGCCGTCGAGGTCGCCGTACGCCGTGATCCACTTGGCGGCCGTCTTGGGGCCGACGCCGGGGATGCCCGGCAGGTTGTCGGACGTCTCGCCGACGAGGGCGGCGAGGTCCGGGTAGCGCTCGGGCGGCACGCCGTACTTCTCGACGACGGCGGCGCTGTCCATGCGCGCGAGCTCCGAGACGCCCTTCTTCGGGTAGAGCACCGTGACGTCCGGGCCGACGAGCTGGAACGAGTCTCGGTCCCCCGAGCAGACGAGCACCTCCATCCCGGCGGCGGCGCCCTGCGTCGCGAGGGTCGCGAAGATGTCGTCGGCCTCGTAGCCCTCGCGCTCGAGCGTCGGGATGTGCAGCGTCTCCAGGATCTCCTTGATGAGCGGCACCTGGCCCCGGAACGGCTTGGGGGTGGACTCCCGCGTGCCCTTGTAGCTGGGCAGGATCTCGGTGCGGAAGGACTGGCGCCCGGCGTCGAACGCGACGGCGACGTGCGTGGGCTCCTCGTCCCGCAGGAGGTTGATGAGCATCGAGGTGAACCCGTAGACCGCGTTCGTGTGCTGCCCCGTGGTCGTCGAGAAGTTCTCCGCCGGGAGCGCGAAGAACGCGCGGTAGGCCATGGAGTGTCCGTCGATGAGCAGGAGGCGAGGTCGCGCGGAGGTCGTCACGGGTGCCAACCTATCGCCCATGACCCACACGCACGGTTCCGACCAGAACGCCGCCCGGACCGGGACGCCGTCCCCCGCCACGCCGTCGACACCCGACGCCCCGCGCCACGCCTACGAGGCGATGGGCCTGCGCACCGAGGGGACGCTCATCGAGCGCATGGGCATCGAGCTGGGCGAGGTGGGAGCCGACCGTGTCACCGCACGCATGCCCGTGGCGGGCAACACGCAGCCCGCGGGGCTGCTGCACGGGGGCGCGTCCGTCGTCCTCGCCGAGACGCTGGGGTCCATCGCCGCGCAGCTGCACGGCGGGCCCGGCCGCGCGGCCGTGGGCATCGAGGTGAACGCGACGCACCACCGGGGGGTGCGCGACGGCTGGGTGCACGGCGAGGCGGTCGCGGTGCACCGCGGGCGCACGACGGCGAGCTACGAGATCGTCGTGTCCGACGACGAGGGGCGCCGCGTGTGCACGGCGCGCCTCACGTGCATGATCCTCGCGCAGGGCTGACCGGGGCGACGCCGGCCGCAGGGCGCGAGAGCCCGGCTCAGCCGGGCAGGGTCTCGCGCGTGTCGGCCGGCGTCACCACGCCCGCGCGGCTGTTGTACTCGGCCTGGAACTCGCGCAGGTCGACCGGCCCCGACATCGTCTCGGTGCGGGCGCGCCGACGGCGCGCGATGAGGTCCTCGAGGGAGCGCGTGCCCCGGCGGGCCGGGGTGAGGTCGGCCGCGAGCCGGCGCTGCAGGACCGCCGTCGAGACGACGCGGTGCCCGGCCACCGGGCCGAAGCCCAGTCGCGCGAGGAAGCGCTGCACGCCTCGGGAACCGGGGATGGGCACGGAGTAGACGTGCGTCGCGCCGGACGACGCGGCGAGCTCGGCCGTCGCGCTGAGGAGCGCGTGACCCACGCCGCGGCGCCGGGCGTCCTCCCCCACGTACACCGCCTCGACGTACAGGCTCGGCTCGTCCGCGAACAGGTGCGGGTCGAGCACGCGGGCCAGGACGAACCCGACGGGGCGGCCGTCGTGCAGGGCGACGAGCACGTTGCCGCCGGGCAGGGTGAGCAGCACCGACAGGTGCCGGACCAGGCGGTCTTCGTCGGGCGCGCAGATCTGCGCCCCGGACGCCGACTCGCGGCGTGCCTCCGAGCACAGCACAGCGATCCCCGGCAGGTCGTCACCGACCGCGGGCCTGACCTCCACTGCTGGGCGCACTGCGCTCCTCCTCGTTCGCACCGTGGGACCGGCGGCGGCACCGAGGGACGTGGGGCGTGAGAAGGTCCACGTCGCTCGGACAGCACCGTCGGCCGTCGACATGAGCACTACGTGGCGACCGTGTTCACCGCCCCGGAACTGCTGGACGCCAGTCCAAGACGATAGCCCGCCCGGAGCCCCGTGACAAAGGTCCTGATCAGGACCTCCGCGCGGCGCGCCGGGCGTGGCGGGCGGCTCAGGCGCCGCCGACCTGCTCGATGACGGCGTCCGCGACCTCGCGCATCGTGAGGCGGCGGTCCATCGACGTCTTCTGGATCCAGCGGAACGACTCCGGCTCCGACAGGCCCATCTTCGTCATGAGCAGGCCCTTCGCACGGTCGACGCGCTTGCGCGTCTCGAAGCGCTCCGCGAGGTCGGCCACCTCGGACTCGAGGGCCGAGATCTGCGAGTAGCGCGAGATCGCGATCTCGACCGCAGGCAGCAGGTCAGCCGGGGTGAACGGCTTGACGACGTACGCCATGGCGCCGGCGTCGCGCGCCCGCTCGACGAGCTCCGCCTGCGAGAACGCCGTCAGCAGGACGACCGGGGCGGCGTGCGCCTTGCCGATCTGCTCCGCCGCGGAGATGCCGTCGAGCTCGGGCATCTTCACGTCCATGACCACGACGTCGGGCTTGAGCTCGAGCGCCAGCTTCACCGCCGTCGCACCGTCGCCGGCCTCGCCGACGACGTCGAACCCGGCGTCCCGCAGCGTCTCGACGACGTCGAGACGGATCAGGGCCTCGTCCTCCGCGACGACGGCGCGGCGCGCGGCGCGACCCGACGGGGCGGGGGTGGCGGCGGGCTCGGGCTCGATCATCGGGGGCAGGTCGAGCGGCTGCTTGTCCTCGGGCTGCGCTGTCTGGTCACTCACGGGACTCATCGTAGTGCGCCGCACCGGGTGCCGTCCCCGCGTTTCACCCTCCGAGGAGTGTGATTCTCGTGAAGGCGCGCGCGTGTGGTTCGATGGTGCCCGCGCGGCGGAACCCGGCTGGACACCTCCGCGCGCGGCCCCGGTAGCCCAACCGGCAGAGGCGTTCGGCTCAAACCCGATCCAGTGTGGGTTCGAATCCCACCCGGGGCACCCCTCATCTCGGCAGGCGTACGGTGCTCGACGTCACGGCTCGTCGCGGTCGAGGAACTCCCGCGTCGTCGCGACGAAGGACTCGACGCTCGAGTACGGCAGCCCGTGCGGAGCCCCCGGGACCGTGACGAGCCGCCCGTCGGGCAGCGCGTCGACGAGGCGGCGGGCCCACGTCCCCGAGACGAGCGGGTCGCGGTCCCCGACGACCACGAGGACGGGCTGCGTGATGCTCTGCACCAGGTGGCTGACCTCGGCGCGGCGCGCCTGCTTCAGGGCCCGCACCGCCGCGACCGGACCGGCACGCAGGTAGTCCACGACGGCGATCGGCAGCAGCGACCACCTCTCGCGCGGGCCGTCGAGGAGCAGGCGCCACGCGCTCTGCCACCACCGGGGGTGCTCCGGGTCCCGGGAGGGGCCGACGAGCACGACCCGCCGGACCAGGTCGGGCCGCTCCGCGGCGAGATGGCTGACGATCTGGCAGCCCAACGAGTGCCCGACGACGTCCGCGCCCGTCATGCCGAGCCCGTCCATCCAGCGGGCCACGACGTCCGCCATCTCGGCCATCGACGGCAGGTGCGGCGGTCGGCCGCTGCGCCCGACGCCCGGCAGGTCCAGGGCGGCGGTGCGGCGGTCCGTCCCGAGCCGGCGGACGCCCGGCTCCAGGTACCGCGTCGACAGCGCGAGCCCGTGCACGAGGACCACGTCGGCGGGTACGGCCCGACCCTCCGGGCGGTCTGCCCGGTGCGGCTCCGCGACGACGGAGTACACCCGCACCCCGTCGATCAGGTCGTAGCGCTCCTGGAGGGCCGGAAGGACCGTGCCCCCCGAGGAGCGCCCGCGCCGGTGCGCTCGGGGCACGACGGACCTCGCTCTCCCACCGTCGACCGGTGGCTGGATGGTCAGCACCGAGCGGTCGCCGAGCGCTGGGCCCAGGGTAGAGGGCGAGGACGAGCGGCGCCGCGGGACTCGGGACGGGGCGGACGGGCGACGGGCCCCGCGCACGGACCGACGCCGTCTAGAGCTCGGGCCGCGCCCCGTCCAGCACGACCGCCTCGCGCGCGGCCTCCCGGGCGGCGGCGCTCGCGTCGCGCGCCGCCTGCCGGGCGATCGCCTCGTCGCCGAGGAGAGCGGCGGCGTGCGCGACGGTCGCGGACCTCAGCGCGTCCTGCGCGCTGCGCTCGGCGGCCTCCGCCACCTGATGGACCTGCTCGCAGACGCCGGCGGCCGCCTCCGCGGTCTCGCGCGCGTCGCGGCGCGCGACGAGCGCACGAAAGGTCGCCTCGCGCGCGGCGGCCGCCGCGCCGTCGGCGTCGGGGTCGCTCGCCGCCGCGTAGAGGTCCTGGTCGACGTCCTCGATCTGGTCGCTGGTCACCCACGCGAGGGTAGGGCCGACCCGCCGTGCTCGCTCGAGCGAGGCGCGCGCCCGTCGGTCACCGCCACTCCCCCGACGCGACGCCCGGCGCGCCCGCAGCCGCCGTCGAACGCGACCCCGCCGGGCCGTACCGCGCGACCGCCGACCGGAAGAAATCCCCCGCCACCGAACGCGCCGTCAGGGACCCGGCTCCCGCCACCGTCGCGGCCGCCGAGGCGGCGGCGAGCTCGTCGTCGACGAACCGGCGGAGCACGGCCGGGACCGGGCCCGCGCCCATCTCGCGCGAGACCGCCTTGAGCGCGACGAGCCCGGACGCCTCCTGCACCACCGCGCTCGGTGCCTCGCCCTCGTCGAGCAGCGTCGCGAGGCGCATGGGCGGGACGGCGTCCGGCCGCACGCGCAGCCAGCGCAGCGTCGCGGCCGGGCGCAGGACGTAGAAGAGCTTCTTGAGCGGCACGTCGTCCGCGGTCCACCAGCGCTCCCGCTGGCCCAGCGCGACGTGCAGGTAGTGGCGCCGCACGGCGGCGCGGCCGACGACCCGCTCGGCGAGCGCGAGCAGGTCCGCGCGGAACGCGGGGTCGCCGCGGTAGACGATCGGCGAGCGCAGCCACTCCAGCAGCGTCGCGTTCCCGCGCACGAGCAGCCGCACGGCCTTGACGAGGTCCCACCCGTTGACGTCCAGCACCGCGTCGAGCGGCGTCTCGACGACGTCGCGCCGCGGCCAGGGGTCGAGGTAGTCGGCCTCCGGGCGCACGTACACGAAGCGGCAGTCGTAGTCCGAGTCCGGCGACGGGAACCCCCACGCCCGGCTGCCGCTCTCCACCGCGAGCGGGACCGCGACGCCCTCGTCGCGCACGACGGCGTCCAGCCGCGCGTCGACCCGACGCACGACCGTGGGGTCCAGGGACGCAGGCACGGCTCGCATCCCGCGAGGGTAGGGGCGCGCCGGGGGCCGTGTCGCGGGCTTTCCCGAGCGCGCAGGACGACCGACGGCGGCGCCCCCGCGCAGGGGGCGCCGCCGTCGGGCAGCACGAGCGCCCGTGGCGGGCGCGCGGCGTCAGCTCCGGTGCGAGCTCCGGACGTCAGTTCCGGGTGTCGGAGTGGTCGCCGATCTTGTGCACGAGGATCGAGTTCGTCGTGCCCGGCTGGCCAACGGGGGCGCCGGAGACGACGACCACGAGGTCGCCGACCTCGGCGAGGCCGTTGGCCTGCAGGGTCGTGTCGACCTGGCCGACCATCGCGTCGGTGTTCTCCACCTCGGGCACCTGGTACGTCTGCGTGCCCCACGTGAGCGACAGGACGTTGCGCACGTGCTCGCGCGGCGTGAACGCGAGCAGCGGGATGGACGAGCGCAGGCGCGACATGCGGCGCGCCGAGTCGCCCGACTGCGTGAACGTCGCGAGGTACTTCGCACCGAGGATCTCGCCGATCTCGGCCGCCGCGCGCGTGATGGCGCCACCGCGGGTGTGCGGCGTCGAGCCGAGCGGCGCGATGCGCTCGCGGCCCGCCTCCTCCGTCGCCTCGATGATCCGGGCCATCGTCTGGACCGTGAGGATCGGGTACTCGCCCACGCTCGTCTCGCCCGAGAGCATGACCGCGTCGGCGCCGTCGAGGACGGCGTTGGCGCAGTCGGACGCCTCGGCGCGCGTCGGGCGCGGCGAGTTCGTCATGGACTCGAGCACCTGCGTGGCGACGATGACGGGCTTCGCGTTGCGACGCGCGAGCTCGACGATGCGCTTCTGGACGAGCGGCACCTGCTCCAGCGGGAGCTCGACCGCGAGGTCGCCGCGGGCGACCATGACGCCGTCGAACGCGTCGACGATCTCGGCGAGGTTGTCGACGGCCTGCGGCTTCTCGATCTTGGCGACGACGGGGACCGTGCGGCCCTCCTCGTCCATGATCCGCTTGACGTCCTCGAAGTCCTTCGCGGACCGCACGAACGACAGCGCGATGATGTCCGCGCCGAGCTTGAGGGCCCAGCGCAGGTCGTCCTGGTCCTTCTCGGAGAGCGCCGGCACGGAGACCGCGACACCCGGGAGGTTCAGGCCCTTGTTGTTCGACACCGGGCCGGCGACCTCGACGCGCGTGACGACGCGCGGGCCCTCGACGGCGGTGACGCGGACGAGCACCTTGCCGTCGTCGATGAGGATCGGGTCGCCGACGCGGGCGTCGCCCGGCAGGCCCTTGTGCGTCGTGGAGACGAGCTCCTTGGTGCCGACGACGTCCTCGGTCGTGATCGTGAAGGTGTCGCCCTCCTCGAGCCAGTGCTTCTCGTCGCCCGCGAAGCGGCCCAGACGGATCTTCGGCCCCTGGAGGTCGACGAGGACCGCCACGGAGCGGCCCGACTCGGCGGCGGCCTCGCGCACGCCGTGGTAGACGGCCGCGTGCTCCTCGGCGCTGCCGTGGCTGCGGTTGATCCGCGCCACGTCCATGCCCGCGTCGACGAGCGCGCGGAGCTGCTCCTTCGACTCGGTCGCGGGTCCGATGGTGCAGACGATCTTTGCTCTGCGCATATCTCCAGCCTCTAGTCTTCCGACCGGCCAGGAGCCGGTCGTCGCGGGGTGCCCCTCCCTAGGATGCCCCGCTCATCGTCCCGGCGCCGGACATCCGACGTCGGGGTGCACGTCAAGCGCGCAAGGACACGGTGTTCGCGCGCACGGGCGCGGGCAGCTCGGTCCCTCCCTGAAGGTAGGCGTCGACGGATGCCGCCGCCGCCCGCCCCTCGGCGATCGCCCACACGATCAACGACTGCCCACGACCGGCGTCGCCGGCCACGAAGACCCCTGGCAGCGACGACGCGAAGTCGTCGCCGCGCGCCACGAGGCCGCGCCCCGTGAGGTCCGCGCCGGTCTGGGTCGTGAGGGCAGCCGTCTCCGGTCCGGTGAAGCCCATCGCGACGAGCACGAGGTCCGCGGGGATCTCGCGCTCGGTGCCCTCCTTGGGCACGCGACGGCCATCGGGCAGGTACTCGGTCTCCGCGACGCGCAGCGCGCGCACGGCCCGGTTCTCGTCACCGAGGAACGCGACGGTCGACGCGAGGAACTCGCGCTCGCCGCCCTCCTCGTGGGACGAGGACACCTCGAACACGATCGGGTCGGTCGGCCACGGCTGGGTCGCGGACCGCTCGAGCGGCGGCTGCTTGCCGATCGCGAGCGTCGTGACGCTCGCCGCGCCCTGGCGCAGCGAGGTGCCGAGGCAGTCCGAGCCCGTGTCGCCGCCACCGATGACGATGACGTGCTTGCCCGTGGCCGTGATCTGGTCGGGCACCTCGTGCCCCGCCACGACCGCGTTCGCCTGGTGCAGGAAGTCCATCGCGAAGTGGATGCCGTCGAGCTCGCGCCCGGGCACCGACAGGTCGCGCGGCACCGTCGCGCCGGTCGCGACCACGACGGCGTCGTAGCGCGCCCGCAGGTCGTCCCACGTGATGTCGACGCCGATCTCGACGCCGGGGCGGAACCGCGTGCCCTCGGCCTCCATCTGCGCGACGCGGCGGTCGATGTGGTGCTTCTCGAGCTTGAAGTCGGGGATGCCGTAGCGCAGCAGGCCTCCGACGGCGTCGTCGCGCTCGTACACCGCGACGGTGTGCCCGGCGCGCGTGAGCTGCTGCGCGGCGGCGAGCCCGGCGGGGCCGGACCCGACGACCGCGACCGTGAAGCCCGTGAGCCGCTGGGGCACCTGGGGCGTGACGTACCCGCGCTCGAAGGCCTCGTCGATGATCGAGACCTCGACGTTCTTGATCGTCACGGGCGGCTGGTTGATGCCGAGCACGCAGCTCGACTCGCACGGCGCCGGGCACACGCGACCGGTGAACTCCGGGAAGTTGTTCGTCTCGTGGAGGCGGTCGATCGCGTCGGCCCACTGCTCGCGGTAGACGAGGTCGTTCCACTCGGGGATGAGGTTCCCGAGCGGGCAGCCCTGGTGGCAGAACGGGATGCCGCAGTCCATGCAGCGGCCCGCCTGCTCCTTGAGGAACGGCTGGCCCTCCTCGAGGTGTGCGTGCACGTCCTTCCAGTCCCGCAGGCGCACGGCCACCGGGCGGTTCGGCGGGAGCTCGCGCTCCCGCACCTTCAGGAATCCGCGGGGGTCAGCCACGGGCCACCTCCAAGATCTGGTCCCACACGCCGGGCGCGGCCGGGTCGAGACCGGCCGACTCGGCCTTCTCGAGCGCCGAGCGCATGCGGGCGAAGTCGGTCGGCAGGACGCGCGTGAAGCGCTGCACCGCCGTGGCGAAGTCCTCGAGCAGCTCGGCCGCGAGCGGCGACCCGGTCTCCTCGTGGTGACGGCGGACGAGCCGCTCGACGAGCGCGACCTCGGCGTCCTCGAGCGGGCTCAGCCCGAGCTCGCCGGTCGCGAGCGCGCTCGTGTTCACGGCGCTCTCGCGCAGGTCGAGCACGTACGCGGTGCCGCCGGACATGCCGGCGCCGAAGTTGCGCCCGGTCGGGCCCAGCACGACGACCGTGCCGCCCGTCATGTACTCGCACCCGTGGTCGCCCACGCCCTCGACGACGAGCGTCGCGCCCGAGTTGCGGACGCCGAAGCGCTCCCCGACGCGACCGCGCAGGAAGATCTCGCCCGACGTCGCGCCGTAGCCGATGACGTTCCCGGCGACGACGTTGCTCGACCCGGTGAGGACCGCGTTGCGGTCCGGCCGCACGACGATCCGCCCGCCCGACAGGCCCTTGCCGACGTAGTCGTTCGCGTCCCCGAACAGGCGCAGCGTGACGCCGCGCGGGAGGAAGGCGCCGAGCGACTGGCCGGCGGACCCCGTGAGGGTCACGTCGATCGTGTCGTCCGGCAGGCCCTCGCCGCGGAAGCGCTTGGTCACCTCGTGGCCGAGCATCGTGCCGACCGTGCGGTTGACGTTGCGGACCGGCAGCGAGATCCGCACCGGCTCGCGCCGCTCGAGCGCGTCCTCGGCCAGCGCGACGAGCTGGTTGTCGAGCGCCTTCTCCAGGCCGTGGTCCTGCGTCGTCGTGTTCCGCAGCGACGCGCCCTCGACGGGGACGGGCTTCTCGAGGATGGGCGCGAGGTCGAGACCCTGCGCCTTCCAGTGGTCGATCGCCTGGCGCGTGTCCAGGTACTCGACGTGGCCGATCGCCTCCTCGATGCTCCGGAACCCGAGGCGTGCCAGGTACTCGCGCACCTCCTCCGCGATGAACTCGAAGAAGTTCACGACGAACTCCGGCTTGCCGGTGAACCGGGCCCGCAGCTCCGGGTTCTGCGTCGCGACGCCCACCGGGCACGTGTCCAGGTGGCACACGCGCATCATGACGCAGCCCGAGACGACCATCGGCGCGGTCGCGAAGCCGAACTCCTCGGCCCCGAGCAGCGCGGCCACGACGACGTCGCGCCCGGTCTTCATCTGCCCGTCGACCTGCACGACGATGCGGTCGCGCAGGTTGTTGAGCACGAGGGTCTGCTGCGTCTCGGCGAGGCCGATCTCCCACGGCGTGCCCGCGTGCTTGAGCGACGTGAGCGGGCTCGCGCCCGTGCCGCCGTCGTGGCCCGAGATGAGGACGACGTCCGCGTGCGCCTTGGACACGCCCGTCGCGACCGTGCCGACGCCGAACTCGGAGACGAGCTTGACGTGGACGCGCGCCGCCGGGTTCGCGTTCTTCGCGTCGTGGATGAGCTGCGCGAGGTCCTCGATCGAGTAGATGTCGTGGTGGGGCGGCGGCGAGATGAGGCCGACGCCCGGCGTGGAGTGCCGGGTCTTCGCGACCCACGGGTACACCTTGTGGCCCGGGAGCTGACCGCCCTCGCCGGGCTTGGCGCCCTGGGCGAGCTTGATCTGGATGTCGTCGGCGTTCGTCAGGTACTCGCTCGTGACGCCGAAGCGGCCCGACGCGATCTGCTTGACCTTCGAGCGACGCTCCGGGTCGTACAGGCGCTCCGGGTCCTCGCCGCCCTCGCCCGTGTTCGACCGACCGCCGAGGCGGTTCATCGCGATCGCGAGGGTCTCGTGGGCCTCGGCCGAGATGGAGCCGTACGACATCGCGCCGGTGTTGAAGCGCTTGACGATCTCGCTCACGGGCTCGACCTCGTCGAGCGGCACCGCCGGGCGCTCGCCCTCGCGCAGCTCGAGGAGGCCGCGCAGCGTCATGAGCCGCGAGGACTGCTCGTCCACGCGGTGCGTGTACTCGCGGAAGATGTCGAACCGGCGCTCGCGCGTCGAGTGCTGGAGGCGGAACACCGTCTCCGGGTCGAACAGGTGCTCCTCGCTGTCGCGGCGCCACTGGTACTCGCCGCCCGTGGTCAGGCGGACGTGCGGGCGGTGGTTGCCGGAGCGGGGGTACGCGTCCACGTGGCGCGCCGCGACCTCGGCCGCGACGACGTCGAGCCCGATCCCGCTGAGGCGCGACGTCGTGCCCGTGAAGAACGCCTGCACGAGGTCGTGCGAGAGACCCACGGCCTCGAAGACCTGGGCGCCGCGGTAGGAGGAGATGGTCGAGATGCCCATCTTGCTCATGACCTTGAGGACGCCCTTGCCGAGGCCCTTGATGAGGTTCGCGACAGCCTTGGCCGGGTCGACCGCGAGGTAGCCGCGGCGCGCGAGGTCCTCGACGGTCTCCATGGCGAGGTAGGGGTTCACCGCGGCGGCGCCGTAGCCGATGAGGAGCGCGACGTGGTGCACCTCGCGCACGTCCCCCGCCTCGACGACGAGCGACACCTGCGTGCGCGTGTGACGCCGCAGGAGGTGGTGGTGCACCGCGCTCGACAGCAGGAGCGACGGGATCGGCGCGTGCTCGGCGTCCGAGTCGCGGTCCGACAGCACGATGAAGCTCGCGCCGGCGGCGACGTGCGCGTCGACCTCGGCGAAGATCTCCTCGAGCCGCGCGAGCAGCGACTCGCCGCCGCCCGCCACGCGGTACAGGCCCTTGATCGTCACGGCGCGGAAGACGCCCGCGAGGTTCGGGTCCTTGTCGACGCGGATGATCTTCGCGAGCTGGTCGTTGTCGAGCACCGGGAACGGCAGCATGAGCTTGCGCGCGTGCTCCGGGGTGTCGACGAGCAGGTTCGGCTCGGGGCCGATCGCCCCGCCGATCGACGTGACGAGCTCCTCGCGGATCGCGTCCAGCGGCGGGTTCGTGACCTGCGCGAACATCTGCGTGAAGTAGTCGAACAGCAGGCGCGGGCGCTTCGCGAGGACGGCGATGGGCGTGTCCGTGCCCATGGCGCCGAGAGGCTCGGCGCCCGTGTTGGCCATCGGCGTGAGGATGACCTTGAGCTCCTCCTGCGTGTACCCGAAGGCACGCTGGCGGCGCTCGACCGACGCGGGGCTGTGCGCGACGTGCTCGCGCTCGGGGAGCTGGTCGAGGTAGACCGCGTTCTCCGCGACCCACCGCGCGTACGGGCGCTGCGCCGCGAGCTGGGACTTGATCTCCTCGTCCTCGATGATCCGGCCCTGGCCGGTGTCGACGAGGAACATGCGGCCCGGCTCGAGACGGCCCTTGCGGACGATCGTCGCGGGGTCGAGGTCGAGCACGCCCGCCTCGCTCGCGAGCACGACGAGGCCGTCCTCGGTGACCCAGTAGCGCCCGGGGCGCAGACCGTTGCGGTCGAGGACCGCGCCGATGAGGGTGCCGTCGGTGAAGTTGAGGCACGCGGGGCCGTCCCACGGCTCCATGAGCGTCGAGTGGTACTCGTAGAACGCGCGCAGGTCCGGGTCCATCTCGGCGTGGTTCTCCCACGCCTCCGGGACCATCATGAGCACGGCGTGCGGCAGCGAGCGGCCCGACAGGTGCAGCAGCTCCAGCACCTCGTCGAAGCTCGCCGAGTCGCTCGAGCCGTCGGAGCAGACCGGGAGCAGCGGCGCGAGGTCGCCGAGGGCGTCGCTCGCGAGCGTGCCCTCGCGCGCGGCCATCCAGTTCCGGTTGCCGCGCACCGTGTTGATCTCGCCGTTGTGCGCGATCATCCGGAACGGCTGCGCGAGCGGCCAGGACGGGAACGTGTTCGTCGAGAACCGCGAGTGCACGAGCGCGATCTCGCTCGCGTACCGCGGGTCGGACAGGTCGGGGAAGAACGGCTCGAGCTGCGCCGTCGTGAGCATGCCCTTGTAGGTGAGCGTGCGCGCCGACAGCGACGCGAAGAAGAGACCGAGCTCGTTCTCCGCGCGCTTGCGCAGGCGGTAGGTCCGGCGGTCGAGGTCGACGCCGGCCAGCTCGCGCGACGGGTCGGCCACGACGACCTGACGGAACAACGGCATCGAGGCGCGCGCGCTCGGGCCTACGAGGTCGGCCGTCACGGGGACGTCGCGCCAGGCGAGGACCTCGAGCTTCTCCTCGGCGGCGATCGCCTCGACCGCGCGGGCCGTGGTGGCGGCCGCCTCGGGGTCCTGCGGGAGGAACGCCATGCCGATGGCGTAGTGCCCGGCGGGCGGGAGCTCGGCGTCGACCACGTCGCGCACGAAGGCGTCGGGGATCTGCGTGAGGATCCCCGCGCCGTCGCCGCTGTTCTCCTCGGCGCCCACCGCGCCGCGGTGGTCCAGGTTGAGCAGGGCCGTGAGCCCCGCGTCCACGATGTCGCGTCCGGGCGTGCCGCGGAGCGTCGCCACGAAGGCGACGCCGCACGCGTCGTGCTCGGCGGCGGGGTCGTACAGACCGGATGCCGTGGGAGGGGCGGACAGGGCGGGTGCCCGGTGCGCGTCCCGATACTGCGGCGTGGTCATCAACACCGTCCTCACAGGCGCCCGACCGAGACGGCCGGGCTGGTTCCAGCTGGGGGGGTTCGGGACGTCGTCGGCCCTGGTGGACATGACGGAACCACCGGGCGGTCGCCCGGCGGATTCGCCGTTGAGTGACGGAGGCTCAGCGACCGGGGTCTGGTCGCGCGGCATCTGCCTGCTCGGACTCCTCCGAGTCGTCGGAGTCCGCGGTCTTCTCGGGGTCCGCGGCGTCGGTCGACTCCTCGACCGGCTCCGTGGGCTCCGTGGCGGGCGCCTCACCCGGCGCGTCGAGGGACACCGTCTCCTCGCGCCCGGGGTGGCGACGCCCGACAACGATAAACGCTACCAACGCACCGACACCGACCAGGATCGAGGTCCAGACGTTCAGCCGGAGACCGAGGACGAGCTCGGCCTCGTCGATGCGCAGCATCTCGATCCACACCCGACCGAGCGTGTAGACGAAGACGTAGAGCCAGAATACCCGACCATGACCGAGCCGGAACCGACGGTCCAGGTAGATCAGGAGCAGGGCAGCCGCGATGTTCCAGACCATCTCGTAGAGGAACGTCGGGTGGAACAGCGTGCCCGGCGGGTAGCCGGCCGCGGCGGCGACCGAGTCGTCGACCCGCAGGCCCCACGGCAGCGTCGTGGGCGAGCCGAACAGCTCCTGGTTGAACCAGTTGCCGAGGCGGCCGACGGCCTGCGCGAGGAGCAGCCCCGGGGCGAGCGCGTCCGCGAACGCCGGGAAGCTCACACGCTGGCGCCGGCACCCGATGTACGCGCCGACCGCGCCGAGCGCGACCGCGCCCCAGATGCCGAGGCCGCCCTCCCACACGTACAGCGCGCGGACGGGGTCCCCGTTCGGGCCCCAGTACGGGTCGGGCGTCGAGAAGACGTGGTAGAGCCGCCCGCCGACGATCCCGAACGGGACCGCCCAGAACGCGATCTCCAGGACGTCGTCGGCCTCTCCCCCGCGCTCGACCCAGCGGCGGCGCGTGAGCCACAGGGCGACGCCGATCCCGGCGAGGATCGCGAGCGCGTAGGCGCGGATGGGGAACGGCCCGAGGTACCAGGTGTGCTGGGGCGGGCTCGGGATCGCCGAGGGCAGGGCGCCCGCGGCCTCCACGAGCTGCCCGACGGCGAGCGCGGCGCTCATGCGACCACCCCGCCGGGCGTCGTCGTGCCGGGCTGCTCCCGGCGGGCGGACCGCACCCCGGCCGCCAGCGAGGCGGCGACCGTGCGGAGCGCGG
Organism: Cellulosimicrobium funkei; assembly: GCF_004519295.1. Lineage (GTDB taxonomy): Bacteria > Actinomycetota > Actinomycetes > Actinomycetales > Cellulomonadaceae > Cellulosimicrobium > Cellulosimicrobium funkei. Next base: position 222,210 of record NZ_SOZH01000003.1, on the reverse strand, counting down.
CGAGCCGCTCGTCCCACGGGGCGTCACCCAGCAGGGGCCGGACGAACGCCGAGCCGACGATGACGCCGTCGGCGTAGCGCGCGACCTCCGCGGCCTGCTCGGCCGTGGAGACGCCGAGGCCGACGCACACGAGCTCGGCGCCCGCCGCGCGCGTGTCGGCGACGAGCCGCGCGGCCTGGGGCCCGACGGCGGCGCGCACGCCCGTGACGCCCATCGTCGAGGCCGCGTAGACGAAGCCGCGCGACGCGCGCGCGGTGAGCCGGAGGCGCTCCGGCGTCGAGCTCGGCGCGACGAGGAACACGCGGTCGAGACCGTGCGCCTCGGCGGCGTCCAGCCACGCGCGGCCCTCGTCGGGGACGAGGTCGGCCGTGATGAGCCCGGCTCCCCCGGCCGCCGCGAGGTCGCGCGCGAACGCGTCGACGCCGTAGCGCAGCACGGGGTTCCAGTACGTCATGACGAGCACCGGCACGCGTCCGCCCGTGCGCTCCGTGACGGCCGCGACGACGCGGAAGACGTCCGCGACGCGCGCACCGCCGTCGAGCGCCGCCTGGGCAGCGGCCTGGATGACCGGTCCGTCCATGACGGGGTCCGTGTACGGGATGCCGAGCTCGAGCACGTCCACGCCCGAGTCCACGAGCGCGAGCGCCGCCTCGACGGAGCGGTCGACCGTCGGGAAGCCGACCGGCAGGTAGCCGACGAGCCCCGCGCGACCCTCCGCGCGCAGCTCGAGCAGACGGCGGGCGGTGGCCGACGCCGTCCCCGGCGTCGACGCCCCGGGTGCGTCCTGGGTCTGGGCGGCGCTCACAGCTGTCCCTCCGTGCCCGTCGCCGTCTCGGCGATCGCGTCGTCGTCCACGAGGTCGAACCACCGGGCGGCGGTCGCCACGTCCTTGTCCCCGCGCCCCGAGAGGTTCACGAGGATCACGTGGTCGGTGCGGCCCGCGGCCGCGGCCTCGCGCCCGACCCGCAGCGCGCCCGCGAGGGCGTGGGCCGACTCGATCGCCGGGATGATCCCCTCGGTGCGGCACAGCAGCCGGAACGCGTCCATCGCCTCGGCGTCGGTCACGGGCAGGTACGTCGCCCGGCCGAGGTCGTGGAGCCACGAGTGGGCCGGCCCGACGCTCGGGTAGTCGAGACCTGCGGACACCGAGTGGCTCGGCAGGGTCTGGCCGTCCTCGTCCTGGAGGAGGTACGAGCGCGCGCCGTGCAGGACGCCCGGCGCGCCGCCGCTGAAGCGGGCCGCGTGGCGGCCCGTCTCGATGCCCTCGCCCCCCGCCTCGAAGCCGAAGAGCTCGACGCCCTCGTCGTCGAGGAAGGCGTTGAAGAGCCCGAGCGCGTTCGAGCCGCCGCCCACGCACGCGGCGAGCGCGTCGGGCAGGCGCCCGATGCGGTCGAGGATCTGCGTGCGCGCCTCCTCGCCGATGACGCGGTGGAACTCGCGCACCATCTCGGGGAACGGGTGGGGCCCGGTCACGGTGCCGAGCAGGTAGTGCGTCGTGTCGACGTTGGCGACCCAGTCGCGCAGCGCCTCGTTGATCGCGTCCTTGAGGGTGCGCTGGCCGATCGTCACGGGGACGACCTCGGCGCCGAGGAGGCGCATGCGCGCGACGTTCAACGCCTGGCGCCGCGTGTCCTCCTCGCCCATGTAGACGACGCACTCGAGGTCGAGCAGGGCCGCGGCGGTCGCCGTCGCGACGCCGTGCTGGCCGGCGCCCGTCTCGGCGATCACGCGCTTCTTGCCCATGCGCTTGACGAGCAGCGCCTGGCCGAGGACGTTGTTGATCTTGTGCGAGCCGGTGTGGTTGAGGTCCTCGCGCTTGAGGAACACGCGCGAGGCGCCGGCGTGCTCCGCGAAGCGGGGCACCTCCGTGAGCGGGCTCGGGCGGCCGGTGTACTCGCGCTGAAGGCGCGCGAGCTCGGCCACGAACGCCGGGTCGTCGAGCGCCTTGCGGTACTCGGTCTCGAGCTCGTCGAGCGCGGCGACGAGCGCCTCGGGCACGTAGCGCCCGCCGAACTCGCCGAAGTAGGGGCCCTCCTGGGTCGCGAGGGAGCGCGTCAGGTCGGCGCGGACGGAGTGCGCGCCGCTCGGAGGGGTGGTCGATGGTGTCGAGTCGGGCACGGGGCCGGTCCTCCTGCGTGGTGGGGTGTGCTGGGCCGGGGCGCGGCGCCTGCGACGTGACGGACGGTGCCGTCGTGCCTCAGGGCCGCACGGACCACAGCGACGGGTGCGACCCGGCCGCGACGAGGTCGGCGACGGACGAGCGCGGCGCGTCGTCGGTCACGAGCGCCTCGCCGACCAGCACGGCGTGCGCGCCGGAGCGGGCGTAGTCCATGACGTCGTGCGGCCCGCGCACGCCGGACTCGGCCACGCGGACGACCTCGTCGGGGATCGCGGGCGCGAGGCGCGCGAAGGTCGTGCGGTCGACGTCGAGCGTCTTGAGGTCGCGCGAGTTGACGCCGACGACCCGCGCCCCGGCGTCGAGCGCGCGCGTCACCTCGTCGAGCGTGTGGACCTCGACGAGCGCGGTCATGCCGAGCGAGTGCACGCGCTCGACGAGCGACGTGAGCACCGTCTGCTCGAGCGCGGCGACGATGAGGAGCACGATGTCCGCGCCGTGCGCGCGCGCCTCCCACACCTGGTACGGCGTCACGACGAAGTCCTTGCGGAGCACCGGGACGTCGACCCGCGCCCGGACGGCGTCGAGGTCGGCGAGGCTCCCGTTGAACCGCCGCTGCTCGGTGAGCACCGAGATCGCGGCCGCGCCGCCCTTCTCGTACTCCCCCGCGAGCTCGGCCGGGTCGGAGATGGACGCGAGCGCGCCCTTGCTGGGGCTCGACCGCTTCACCTCGGCGATGACGGCCACGGCGTCCTCCGCCTTGAGGCGGCTCACGCACTCGAGCGCACCGGGGACGCGGGCGGCTCGTTCCTTGAGCTCGTCGAGCGAGGTCGTCGCCTGGCGTGCCGCGAGGTCCTCGCGCACACCCGCGACGATGTCGTCCAGCACCGTCATCGTCCCACCACTCCCCGTGTCGTCCCGCCCCCTGCCGGGCCGGTCGGCCGGCGTGCACCCACAGGTTCGGGCCGACCCGTTGACAGGGAGGTACCTGCCATCGTAGAGCCGCCCCCGAGTGACGATGACCACGGCCCAGCCCCCGAGACACGGGCGGCGCGGCAGGTCGCGGTCACGGCCGTCGGCTCAGGCGGCCACCGGGCCCAGCCACGGGACCAGGGCGGGCACGTTGCGCAGCACCCCGAAGAGCACGAGCACGGCGAGCGACGTCCACGCCACCCCCGCGGGCACGCGCGGCGCGGGGCGGCCGCGCCAGGCACGGACGAGCCACACGCCCCACAGCACGACGAGCAGAGGCGCGACGACGACCCACAGCGGGTTCATGGACCAGGCCGCGGCGAGGTCGAGGTGCACGAGGTCGTGCGTGGCCCGTAGGCCGCCGCACCCGGGGCACGCGAGGCCCGTCAGGGCGAGCAGCGGGCACGTGACGTAGTGGCCCGGGCGGTTCGGGTCGACGGCGCCCACGTACGCCGTCGCGGCGGCGACGAGCGTACCGACGGCGAGCGGCGCCACGGCCTCGCGCGGCACCAGCCGTCGGCGCACCGCCTCGGACGTCACGTGACCGCCCCGTCAGTACTGGTCGGGGATCGTGCCGACCCAGGCGAGGACGGCGGGAAAGAACACCAGCAGGAGCAGCAGACCGATCGCGGACAGGCCGATCGCGACCCAGCCGAGGATGATCCCCGCCGTCGCCATGCCGTCGTTGTCCGCCTGGCCCTCCGCGACGGCACGCTTCGCCGCGTTGCCCACGATCACCGCGGGGATGCCCGTGAAGAAGCCGCAGCTGAGCACGAACGCGGCGATGCCCAGGACGAGGGACCAGATCGCGAGGTTGTTCTTCGGGTAGTACGGCGGCGGCGCGTAGGCGCCTGCCGGGTACGGCTGGCCCGGGTACTGCTGGCCGGGATACGGCTGCCCGGGGTACTGCTGGCCCGGGTACGGCTGACCGGGCTGCTGTTGCCCGGGGTAGCCCTGGTCAGGACCCTGCGGGCCGGGGTGCTGCGGGCCGCCGGGCACCGACGCGCCGTACGGCGCCCGCGACCCGTCCTGCGGGGGCGTGCCGTCGTGCGGGCCCGGTGCCGGCGGCTGCGTCACCGCGCGTCCTGCTTCTTCTGCCCGTAGCCCATGTTGCGGAGCACGAGGCCGCCTACGAGCGCCACGGCCACGACGCCCATGCCGACCCAGAACAGCCAGACGGCGGCGACCACGACACCGATCGCGGCCACGAGGGCGCCGACCATGATGCCGATCATGGTGAACCACGCGGCGACGGTGTGGCCGTGGTTCGTGGGCGGTGCCGCGGGCGGCAGGTAGGCGATCTCGGTGGTCTGCTGGTTCTCGGCCATGAGGGTCGTGCCTTTCGTCAAGATGTGGTCAGAGCCTATCGGACCGGGCCGGGGCCCGTCCCGTCGCGGGACGTCGGCGGACGTCGCGTGGGACACGTCCGCGCTGCTCAGCGGTCCGTGGGGTCCTCGCCGCGGGAGAGCGCGTCCCACGCGTCGTGGTCGGAGACGTCCTCGGCGTCGGCGGGGCCGGCCGCGCCCTTGGCCTCGGGCGTGCCGTCCGCGGGCGTGCCGGCTGCCGTCGCGGGCGTCGCCCCGGCCCGCTCGTGCCGCGTCGAGGCGCTCGCCCACGACCGCGCGCCGAGCGCCACCCACACCACCACGAGCACGGTGAGCACGCCGAGCACGGCCGCCACCCAGGGCGCCGCGGTGAGCTCGACCGGTGCGGTCGGCTCCGTCACGCCCGTCGCCTCGGCCACCGCCGACCGGGCGGTCGGTTCCGGGTCGATCGCGACGCTCAGCGCCGACACCGTCGCGACGACGCCGCTGGCCGCCGCGACCGCCAGGACGATCCACCGGCCGACCCGTCCCACGAGGCCGAGCGCGAGCGCGGCCGCGACGAGCACGAGCGCGGCCGCGCTGACGCCGGGTGCGGCCGACGTGCCGGCCACCGCGACGTCGACCTGCGGGTCGAGCGCGGTGGCCCCCGTCGTGCGCAGCCACGTGGGCACGGCCGCCGCGAGGGTCGCGCCCCCGAGGAGCAGCAGGACCCAGATGGCCGTGCGGCGGGCCGGGCCGCCGGGGCGGCTCACGCGAGCCCCCGCAGCCGCGCCGCGACCTGCACGGCGCGGACCGCCGCGGCCGCCTTGTTGCGCGACTCCGCGTACTCGAGCGCCGGCACGGAGTCGGCGACGATCCCGCCCCCGGCCTGGACGCTCGCGCGCCCGTCGCGGATCAGCGCCGTGCGGATGGCGATCGCCATGTCCATGTTCCCGTCGAAGTCGAAGTACCCGGCCGTCCCACCGTAGATCCCGCGCGAGGCGGGCTCGAGCTCGTCGATGAGGGCGATCGCGCGCGGCTTGGGCGCGCCCGAGAGCGTCCCCGCGGGGAACGTGGCCCGGAAGGCGTCGAGCGCGGTCGCGCCGTCGCGCAGCGTGCCGACGACCGTCGAGCACAGGTGCATGATGTGGCTGAACCGCTTGGTCGCCATGAACTCCACGACCTCGACCGACGTCGGCTCGCAGACCTTGACGAGGTCGTTGCGCGAGAGGTCGACGAGCATGATGTGCTCCGCGAGCTCCTTGGGGTCCTCGCGCAGCTCCTCCCCGAGCGCGACGTCCTCCTCGGGCGTCGCGCCGCGCGGCCGCGAGCCCGCGATGGGGAACGTCGTGACCCGCCCGTCCTCGACCTTGACCAGCGTCTCCGGGCTCGACCCGACGACCGCGAAGTCGCGCCCGTCCGCGTCCGTGAGCTGGAAGTAGTACATGTACGGGCTCGGGTTGATCGTGCGCAACGCCCGGTAGACGTCCAGCGGGTCCGCCGGGCAGTCGAGGTCCAGGCGCTGCGAGAGGACGACCTGGAAGACCTCGCCCTCGCGGATCGCGTCCTTGCCCGCCACGACGGACGCCTCGAACTCGTCGCGCGTCGAGCGGAACTCGAGCTCCGGCTCGACGGCGTCGGCGGCCACGACCGACGCGACGTGCGCACCGCCCGCGACGAGGCGCGCCTGCATCGCGTCCAGGCGCCGCACCGCGTCGGCGTACGCCTCGTCGACCCGCTCGTCCGTGTCGTCGAAGTTGATCGCGTTCGCCACGAGCCACACGCTGCCCTCCGCGTGGTCGACGACCGCGAGGTCCGTCGCGAGGCACAGCGTGAGCTCCGGGACGCCCAGCTCGTCGGGCGCGTGCGCGGGCAGCGTCGGCTCCCAGTGCCGGATGACGTCCCACCCGATCGCCCCGGCGAGCCCGCCCGTGAGCGGCGGGAGGCCGTCGACCGCGGGCGTGCGCAGCACGTCGAGCGTCGCCTCCAGCACCTCGACCACGTCGCCCTCGCGCGGGACGCCCGCGGGCACGTCGCCCGACCACACCGCCCGGCCGTCGCGCGCCGTGAGGGTCGCGCGGGACGCGACGCCGACGAACGAGTAGCGGGCCCAGCGCCCGTCCGACTCCGCGGACTCCAGCACGAAGGTGCCCGGCCGCCCCTGCGCGAGGGTGCGGTAGAGCCCGACGGGCGTGACGTCGTCGGCCAGGAGGCGCCGCACGACCGGGACGACCCGGCGGGAGCGGGCGAGCGCGCGGAAGCCGTCGAGCACGGGCCACGTCGTGCCCCACGCGGGCCCGCCCGCGGGGACGGTGGTGGTTCCGGCCGGGTCGACGGTCGTGCTCACTGGTTCTCCTCCTCGGGGTCCGGTCCGACGACGGGCGCGGCCCCGGCGTCCGGGGCACCCGGCGCGGACGGCAGCTCGCCGACGACGGCGCCCAGGTCTCCGCCGGCCTCGAAGCACGTGCGGGTGCCCGTGTGGCACGCGGCGCCGACCTGGTGCACGCGCACGAGGAGCGCGTCGCCGTCGCAGTCGAGCGCGACCGAGCGCACCACCTGGACGTGGCCCGACGTGTCGCCCTTGCGCCAGTACTCCTGGCGCGACCGGCTCCAGAACGTCACCCGCCCGGTGGTCAGGGTGCGGTGGAGCGCCTCGTCGTCCATCCAGCCGAGCATGAGCACCTCGCCCGTGTCGTGCTGCTGGACGATCGCGGCGACCAGGCCGGCGTCGTCGCGCTTGAGCCGCGCGGCGACCTCGGGGTCGAGCGCGGACGGGGTCGTGGTCTGCGGGCCGGTCGTGGAGTCGGGCACCCGAGAATCCTGCCAGACGCCGGGCCGCCGCCGGTCCCCCGTCTCGCCCGACCCGGCGTGACGTCGGTCGCCCGGCCGCGCGGGTCAGCGGGTCTGGGAGACCCAGGCGTCGTGCATGCGGGCGTAGACCCCGCCCGCGCGGGCGAGGTCGTCGTGGTGGCCCACCTCCACGACGTGCCCGGCGTCGACGACGACGACGAGGTCGGCCGCCTCGGCCGTGGAGAGGCGGTGCGCGATCGTCAGCGTCGACCGGCCCGCGGTGAGCGACGCGAGCGCCCGCGCGATCCGGACCTCGGTCGCCGGGTCGACGGCGGACGTCGCCTCGTCGAGGACGAGCAGGTCCGCCTCGGCCAGGTAGGCCCGGACGAGCGCGACGAGCTGCCGCTCGCCCGCGGAGAGGGACTCGCCCCGCTGGCCGACCGAGGAGTCGAGCCCGTCCGGCAGGTCCGCGACCCAGTCGGTGAGGCCGAGCCGCTCGACGGCCGCCTCGATCCGGGCGCGACGCGCGGCGGCCGGCTCCTCCTCGGCGGCGCCCCGGAGCCCGTAGGCGACGTTGTCGGCGAGCGTCCCGTCGAACAGGAAGCCCTCCTGGGGCACGAGCACGACCCGCTCGCGCAGGGATGCCACGGACAGGTCGCGCAGGTCCGTGCCGTCCAGGAGCACGCGCCCGCCCGTCGGGTGCATGAGCCGCGTGACGAGCTTCGCGATCGTCGTCTTGCCCGAGCCGGTCGCGCCGACGACGGCGACCGAGGCACGCGCCGGCAGGTCGAGGTCGACGCCGTGCAGCACCTCGGGCCCGTCGGGGTAGGCGAACCGGACGCCCTCGAGGCGTACGTGGGCCGGGCCGCGCGGGCTGCGCACGCCGTCGGGGCCCTTGTCGACGACCTCGACCGGCGTCTCCAGGACCGCGAGGACGCGGCGCCAGCCCGCCACGGCGTTCTGCAGCTCGTTGAGGATCTCCGTCGCCATCTGGACGGGGCCGGTGAAGAGCTGGACGAGGAACAGGAAGGCGAGGAGCTGCCCCACCGAGATGTCGCCCGCCACGCCGAGCAGCGACCCGACGACCACGACGACCGCGAGCACGAGGTTCGCCACGAGCACGCCGCTCGAGAACACGACGGCGACGAGCTTCTGCGCCCGGACCATCGCGCGCCGCGTCGCGTCGACCGCGGCGTCGATGCGGCGGGCCGTCCGGGCCCCGGCGCCGTACGCGCGGATGGTCTCCGCGCCGACGACGGACTCCGAGATCGCGCCGAGCATCGCGCCGACCCGCGCGCGGACCTGGGTGTACGCGTCGTTGACCCGCGCCTGCGCGGGGCGCAGGACGAGGAACAGCGGCACGAAGCACGCCCACACCACGAGCGTGAGCTGCCACGAGTAGACCGCCATGAGCACCGTCGCGACGCCGATCTGCAGCACCGAGACGAGCAGCATGATCCCGCCCCACTGCACGAACAGCGAGATCGTGTCGACGTCGCTCGTGACGCGGGAGACGAGCGACCCGCGCCGCTCGGAGTTCTGGGTGAGCACCGACAGGTCGTGCACGTGCCGGAACGCGCGCACGCGCAGCGCGGCGAGGCCCGCCTCGGTCGACCGGAACAGGCGCACGTTGACGAGGGCCGAGCACAGCCCGGCGAGGACGAGGATCCCGGCGGCGACGCCCACGAGCACCGCGACGCGCGTCGTGTCCGGACCGCCGTCGGCGAGCACGCCCGTGTCGATGGTCTGCTGCACGGTCACGGGCACGACGACCCGGCCCAGCGCCGCGGCGACGGCGAGGCCGAGGGTCACCCAGATGCCGGCGAGGATCTGCGGCGACACCTGCACGCCGCGACGCAGCGTCGCGAGGACGCCCAGGGCGCTCGCCGAGGCGATGCGCGCGTCGCCGGTGCGGACGTCCGCGCCGCCGTCGACAGCGGGACCCGCGCCCCGGCGGGGCGACCGTCCGGGTCGTTCGGTCGTGGTCCGGGTCATTCCTCCAGCGCCCCCGTCTCGACGTGCCGCACGACGTCGTCCTCCTCCGTCTCCTCCTGGCGCACGAGGTCGTCGTCACGGTGACCGTCGCGGACCTGCTCGTCCTCGCCCGCCTCGCGCACGGAGTCGTCCGTCGCGTCGGCGCGCTCGTTCTCCCGGCGCTCCGCCTCGCGCGCGTACGCGGTCGCGAGCTCGCGGTACCCCGGGTCGCGGGCGAGCAGCTCGTCGTGCGTCCCGACGTCCACCACCTGCCCGGACTCCACGTGCACGACGACGTCCGCGAGCGCGACGCTCGACATGCGGTAGGCGACCATCACGACCGTCGGGCGGTCGTCGCCGCCCCGCGCGACGCCCGCGAGGATCTCCTGCTCGACCCGCGGGTCGACGGCCGAGGTCGCGTCGTCGAGGACGAGGAGGCGAGGACGCCGGACGAGCGCGCGCGCGATCGCGAGACGCTGGCGCTGGCCACCGGACAGGTTGGCCCCCCGCTCCCCGAGCGGGGCGTCGAGGCCCTCCGGGAGCCGCTCGACGACGTCGTCCACGCGCGCGAGCCGCAGGGCCGCCCAGACCTCCGCGTCGTCCGGGCCGGGGTCGCCGTCGTCGACGAGCGTGACGTTCGCGCGCACGGTGTCCTCGAACACGAACGCCTGCTGCGCGACGAGGGCGACCTGCGTCGTGAGGTCCGCCTCGCGCACGTCGCGCACGTCGGTGCCGTCGAGGAGCACGCGCCCGCGCGTCGGGTCCGAGAGCCGCGCGAGGAGCGAGACGAGCGTCGTCTTGCCGGCGCCCGTCGGGCCGACGACGGCGACCGTCGTCCCCGGCGCCACGGTGAGGTCCACGCCGTCGAGCAGCGTGAGCTCGCGGCCGCCCGCCCGGACGTCGACACCGACGCCCTCGAGCCGCACGCCCAGCCCGGCACCCGTCCCGCTCAGGGCCGACGTCCCGGGACGCAGCACGCCCCCGGCGTCGACGACGCGGCTGATGCGCTCGTACCCGACGAGCGCGCGCGGGAGCTCGCCGAGGACCCAGCCGAACGCGCGGACCGGCACGGCCATGACGGTCAGGAGGTACGCGGCGGTGATGATGTCGCCGGGCGCGACGTCGCCCGCGGTGAGGCGCACGGTCCCGACGCCCAGCACGAGGAGCGTGCCGAGCGACGGCAGGAGCTCGATGACGGGGTCGAAGAACGCGCGCACGACGCCGACCCGCACGTTCGCGGCGCGCAGCTCGTCGGTGCGCTCGGCGAAGCGGCGCTCCTCGCGGTCCGCGGTGCCGAGCGACGTGACGAGGAGCGCGGCCTCGAAGCTCTCGTGCGCGACGTCGGACACCTCGGCGCGCAGCTGCTGCGCCCGCGTGATGGCGGGCGACATGTAGCGCTGGAACACGATGTTCACGGCGACGGCGACAGGGATCACGACGAGCGCCGCGCACGCGAGCCAGACGTCCACCCGGAAGAGCATCACGGCGGCGACGCCGATCATGACGACGACGCCCAGCGCGAACGGCAGCGGGTTGAAGACGCCCGTCGCGGCCTCGACGTCGGAGTTCGCGTTCGACAGGAGCTGCCCGGCCGGGTGCGAGCGGTGCCACGACATCGGCAGGCGCAGGTACTGGCGGGTCACCGCGGTGCGGTGGCGTGCCTGCAGCGCGGCGTACCCGTTGCCCGCGAAGATGCGCCGCGCGGCGACGCTCACCGCGAGCGAGAGCGCGATCCCGGCGAGCACGAGGCCCGCGACCCAGATGCGGCCGCGCGCAGCCTCGTCGCCCGCGAGCGCGGGCACCACGACGTCGTCGGTGACCCGGCCGACCGCGCTGCTCACGGCGACGGTCAGCGCGCCGAACAGCGCGGAGGACCCGATCGCCAGCACGTAGGTGCGCGGCTCGTCGCGGATGCCGCGCCCCATGAGCGCGAGCGAGCGGCGGACCCGGGAGCCGGTGAGCGCGTGCGGTCGGCGGACCGACGGCTCGGCGGGGAGCCGGTCGCGGGAGCGGTCGTGCCGGGCGGCGGTGGCCGGCGGGTCGGTCGGGGCGGGCGGGGCGTCGGCGCCGGTGGGGCGCGTCCTGCTGCCGGGCACGGGACGGTCCTCGTCTTTCGTTCAGGGGGTGGCCCGATCCTCTCACGGGCTCCCGACACCGCCGCCGGGCGTCCGCGCCGGTCAGCGCACCCGCACGCCCTCGGCCCGCATCGCGTCCTTCACCTGGCCGACGGTGAGGGCGCCGAAGTGGAAGACGCTCGCGGCGAGCACCGCGTCCGCCCCGGCGCGCGCCGCCGCCACGAAGTGCTCGGGCGCGCCCGCCCCGCCGCTCGCGATCAGCGGCACACGCACCTCGGAGCGCACCGCGGCGAGCATCTCGAGGTCGAACCCGGCGGTCGTGCCGTCCGCGTCCATCGAGTTGAGCAGGATCTCGCCCGCGCCCAGCCCCGCTGCGCGCGACGCCCACTCCACGGCGTCGATCCCCGTGCCGCGACGCCCGCCGTGGGTCGTCACCTCGTAGCCGGACTCCGTCCGCACGTCGCCGGTCGTGCGGCGCGCGTCCACCGAGAGCACGAGCACCTGGCTGCCGAAGCGGTCCGCGATCTCCGCGATGAGCTCCGGGCGGGCGATCGCCGCCGTGTTCACGCCGACCTTGTCCGCGCCCGCGCGCAGGAGACGGTCCACGTCGTCCGCCGAGCGGACCCCGCCACCGACGGTGAGCGGGACGAAGACCTGCTCGGCGGTCCGCCGCACGACGTCGTACGTCGTCTCCCGGTTGCCGGACGACGCCGAGACGTCGAGGAACGTCAGCTCGTCGGCGCCCTCGGTGTCGTAGCGGGCGGCGAGCTCGACGGGGTCGCCCGCGTCGCGCAGGTTCTCGAAGTTCACGCCCTTGACGACGCGTCCCGCGTCGACGTCGAGGCACGGGATCACGCGGATCGCGACGGTCATGGGGAGTCTCCTCGGTCGGCCGGCGCTCCGCCGGTCGTGTCGGTGCCGGCCGTGCCGGTCGTGTCGGTGCCGGTGTCGGTGCCGGCTGTGTCGTCGGCCGTTCCGGTGTCGCCCGCGCTCTCCTCGGTCACGGGGAACTGGGCGTCGAGGATGTCGACGACGTAGACGAGCGTCTCGCCGGCCAGCGGGTTGGCGGTCGCGCCGTAGGCGAGGTCGGGCGGCACGACGAGGAGCACCTGGCTCCCCACCGACTGCTCGAGGAGCCCCTGCTCCCACCCCTCGATGACCTCGCCGATGCCGATCATCACCGACAGGGGCGCCGCGCCGTCGGTCCACGTCGAGTCGAAGACCTCGCCGTCGGACCAGCGCACGCCCGAGTACCGGACGGTGACCACCTGACCGACCTCGACCTGGCGCCCGTCGCCCCGGACGAGCGGCTGCACCACGAGGCCCGCGGGCGCCGCGGCCTCCGACGGGACGGTGACGCTCGGTGCGCCCTGCTCGTCGAGCGTCACCGTGGGCAGGCCGTCGACCGGCTCGACCGGCTCCCCGGACGCACGCGTCGGCAGGACGTCGACGACCAGGGCGACGGGGACGCCGTCGTCCACCTCGAGGCGCAGCAGGCGCGCCCCCACGCGCTGGCCCCGCAGAAGGTCACGCAGCTCGCGGCCGACGGACTCGTCGGTCAGCGTGCGCCAGCGCGGCGCGTCCGTGTACGTGTTCTGCAGGACGGTGCCGTCGCGCAGGTCCTCCGCGTAGAGGTTGAGCAGCAGCGGGCCGCCGTCGACGAGCTCCGCCCCGGCGCCCGGCCACACCACCTCCGACCGCGCGTCCGGCACGTCGAGCGGCGCGCGGTACTCCAGCGCCGGCGGGGCGCCGGACGACCCGGCGACCGTGAGGTCGGTGTTGAGCGGCGTCTCCGTCGCGTCCTCCGGCTCCGTGCACGCACCGAGCACGAGCGCCGCGAGGAGCGCCACGAGCAGCACGAGCGCGGCCCGGGACGCGGGCGCACGACGAGCGCGCCGGACGCCCCGAGGGCGCCCGGCCGCGAGGGCCAGGTTCGTCACATCACGTCCTGCATCACATCGACTCGATGAGGCGCTCCACGCGCTCGTCGACGTTCCGGAACGGGTCCTTGCACAGTACGGTGCGCTGCGCCTGGTCGTTGAGCTTGAGGTGCACCCAGTCCACCGTGTAGTCCCGGCGGGCCTCCTGGGCGGCGCGCACGAAGTCGCCGCGCAGCTTCGCGCGCGTGGTCTGCGGCGGGACGGCCGTCGACTCGAACACCTCGAGGTCCGTGGTCACCCGCTCGACCATGCCGCGCGCCGCGAGCAGGTTGTACAGCCCCTCGGTGCGCGAGATGTCGTGGTAGGCGAGGTCGAGGCGCGCGATCCGCGGGTCGTCGAGCTCGAGACCGTGCTTGGCCTGGTAGCGCTGGATCAGGCGGTACTTGATGACCCAGTCCAGCTCGCGGTCGACGAGCGAGAGGTCGCCCGTCTCGAGGGCGCGCAGCCCGCGCTCCCACAGGTCGAGCACCTGCTTGACGACGGGCGTCGGCGCGACGTCCTGCTCGACGAACTCGCGCACGCGCTGCAGGTACTCGCCCTGGAGGTCGATCGCGGTGACCGTCCGGCCGCTCGCGAGCTGGACGGGCTGCTTGCCCGTCATGTCGTGGCTGATCTCGCGGATCGACCGGATGGGGTTCTCGAGCGCCAGGTCCCGCATGGGGACCCCCGCCTCGACCATGCGCAGGATGAGGTCGGTCGAGCCGACCTTGAGCATGGTCGTCGTCTCCGCCATCGAGGAGTCCCCGACGATGACGTGCAGGCGCCGATAGCTCTCGGCGTCGGCGTGCGGCTCGTCGCGCGTGTTGATGATCGGGCGCGACCTGGTCGTCGCGCTCGACACCGCCTCCCAGATGTGATCGGCGCGCTGGGACAGGCAGTACACGGCGCCGCGCGGCGTCGCGAGGACCTTGCCGGCGCCAGTGAGGACCTGGCGCGTGATGAGGAACGGCACGAGGACGTCCGACAGGCGAGCGAAGTCGCCCTGGCGTCGCACGAGGTAGTTCTCGTGGCAGCCGTACGAGTTGCCCGCCGAGTCGGTGTTGTTCTTGAACAGGTGGATCCGGCCGGGCAGTCCCTCGTGCTCGAGCCGCTGCTGCGCGTCCGCGACGAGGCCCTCGAGGATCCGCTCGCCGCCACGGTCGTACGCGACGAGCTGACGGACGTCGTCGCACTCCGCCGTCGCGTACTCGGGGTGCGAGCCGACGTCCAGGTACAGCCGGGAGCCGTTGCGCAGGAACACGTTCGACGAGCGGCCCCAGGCGACCACCTTGCGGAAGAGGTACCGCGCGACCTCGTCCGCCGAGAGCCCGCGCCCGTCGTCGGACGCGCACGTCACGCCGTACTCGGTCTCCAGCCCGAAGATCCTGCGGTCCATGCGGCGCTACCCCTCGTCCGTCGGGCCGGTGCCCGTCGTGTCGTCGGGCGCGCCCTCGGCGGTCCCGTCGGTGGTGGTCGCCGCGTCGTCGTCCGCGAGGAGGCCCTCGAGGACGGAGCCCGTGAGACGGCGGAACGCGCGTCGGGGCCGGGTGCGGTCCAGGACGGCCACCTCGAGCTGCGCGGCCGGGATGGTGCGGGCGTCGTCCGCCTCGCCGCCGGACGCGAGCGCGTGCACCGCCAGGCGCAGCACCTCGGCGAGCCCGAGACCGGGCCGCCACGCGTCCTGGAGCACTCGACCGAGCTGGTCGGCCTGGCCGCCCATGACGACCACGCCCTGCTCGTCGGCGACGGAGCCGTCGTAGGAGATGCGGTAGAGCTGGTCCTGCTCCGCCGTGCGACCGACCTCCGCGACGACGAGCTCGACCTCGAGCGGCTTCGACTCCGTGGTGAACACCGTGCCGAGCGTCTGCGCGTACGCGTTCGCGAGACCGCGCGCGTTGACGTCCGTGCGGTCGTAGGAGTAGCCGCGCAGGTCCGCGTACCGCACCCCGGCGACGCGCAGGTTCTCGAACTCGTTGTACTTGCCCACCGCGGCGAACGCGATGCGGTCGTAGATCTCCGAGATCTTGTGCAGCGCGCGCGACGGGTTCTCCGTCGCGAACGCGATGCCGTCCTCGTAGGCGAGGACCACGACCGACCGGCCGCGCGCGATGCCCTTGCGCGCGAAGTCCGCCCGGTCCTTCATCAGCTGCTCGGGCGAGACGTAGAAAGGCATGTTCACGCGTCGTCACCTCCGGTCGGGCCGTCCTGCGGGCGGTCGTGCGGGACGGCCTCGGCGTTCGTCACCGGGGGACGGCCGCGCTCCACGCCCGCCCCGGAGCGCTCCGCCACGATCTGCTCGACGACCGCCGCGAGCTCGTCGTCCGGCACGCGCTCGTAGCCGTCGGCCGTGACGACCGCGACCACCGGCCAGATCCGGCGGACCGGGTCCGGGCCGCCGGTGGCCGAGTCGTCGTCCGCCGCGTCGTAGAGCGCCTCGACCGCGACGCGCACGGAGGCCGCCCGGTCGAGACCGGTGCGCCACAGCTTCTTCAGTGAGCCGCGCGCGAAGACCGAGCCCGATCCCACCGAGTGGTACGCCCGCTCCTCGTACCGCCCGCCCGTGACGTCGTACGAGAAGATCCGGCCGGCGCCGCGGTCGAGGTCGAACCCGGCGAAGAGCGGCACGACCGCGAGGCCCTGCATGGCGAGGCCGAGGTTCTGGCGGATCATCGTCGACAGGCGGTTCGCCTTGCCGTCGAGCGAGAGCAGCGCGCCCTCGATCTTCTCGTAGTGCTCGAGCTCGAGCTGGAACAGGCGCACGAGCTCGACGGCGATCCCCGCCGTCCCGGCGATACCCACGGCCGAGTACTCGTCGGCCGGGAAGACCTTCTCGATCTCCCGGTTCGCGATCATCGAGCCCATCGTCGCGCGGCGGTCCCCCGCCATCACGACGCCCGCGCCCACGCCCTCGGCGCCGAACGTCAGCGCCACGATCGTGGTGGCGTGCGGCGCGTCCGGAAGCGTGCCGGACGCCGCGTGCCCGGCCACGCGGTGCGACGGCAGCAGGTCGGGGGCGTGCCCGGACAGGAACTCCAGGAAGGACGACGACCCGGGGGTCGTGAACGCGTCGGGCAGGCGCCCGGGCTGGTCCGTGCTCATCGGGTTGCCGTCACCCTTCCTACTCGCCGCCCTTCTGCACGAAGCCCCGGACGAAGGACTCCGCGTTCGTCTCCAGGACCTCGTCGATCTCCTCGAGGAGCGCGTCCACCTCGGCGTCGCGCGACTGCGCCTGCGGCGCGACCGGGGTCGCCGGGGCCTCGGGCTCGTCGTCGGGACGCCGGTCCTCGTGCGACGCGTGCGTGCGTTCGGTACCCGCCATGGCTGCCTCCTCGTCCGTCGGCCGGCCTCGCGCCGACGCTCTGTCCGTTCCAACCCCGTCCGGGCTCGCGCCCTTCCCGGCTCTGCTCGCACGCGGCGCCCCTCCCACGGAGGGCGGGCGCCGTCGTGCGTCCAGCCTAGTCGCCGCCGGTCACGACGGGCCTGCCAGACCCGCCAGCAGCGCGGCGGCGTCCGGGCTCGCGTCGAGCAGCGCCCCGATGTGGGCGCGCGTCCCGCGCAGCGGGTCCATCATCGGGACGCGCTGGAGCGACGGCGCGCCCGGCACGTCGAAGATCACCGAGTCCCAGCTCGCCGCGGAGACCTCGTCGCCGTAGCGCGCCATGACCTCGCCGCGGAAGAACGCGCGCGTGTCCTCGGGCGCGTGGTGCACCGCCGCGCCGACCTCGCGCTCGGTGACCACGCGGTCCACGGCGTCGGCGGCGAGGAGGCGGTGGTAGATGCCGCGCTCGGGCCGCACGTCGGACCACTGGAGGTCCATCGCCGCGAGGCGCGAGTGGCCCCAGTCGAGACCGTCGCGCTCGCGCAGGCGGTCGAGGAGCCGCAGCTTCGCGACCCACTCGACGTCGCGCCCGCACGCGTCGCGGTCGGTCGCCAGACGGTCGAGCACCGAGCGCCACCGCGCGAGCACGTCGCGCGTCGGGGCGTCGACCCCGTCCGGTCCCGCGAGGCGCTCCGCCGCGTCGGCGGCGACCTCCAGGTACTCGCGCTGGATCTCGCGCGCCGTCAGCTCGCGCCCGTCGGCGAGGGTGAGGCGACGCGTCAGGTCGAGGTCGCGGCTCACACGCTGGACGTCCGCGACCGGGTCCGCGAGGCGCAGCCCGGCCAGGCGGGCGCGCACCTCCGGGCCGAGCTCTTCCAGGTGCTCGACGACGAAGAGCACGAGCGACGTCGTGCCCGTCTTGAGGTAGGTCGCGGTCTCGAACATGTTCGCGTCGCCGATGATGAGGTGCAGCCGGCGCCAGCGCTGCCGGTCCGCGTGCGGCTCGTCGCGCGTGTTGACGATGGGGCGGCGCAGCGTCGTCTCCAGCCCGACCTCCGCCTCGACGTAGTCAGCGCGCTGAGAGATCTGGAACCCGTGCTCCTCCCCCGCCGGGCCGAGCCCCACGCGCCCCGAGCCGCCGAACACCTGCCGGGTCACGAGGAACGGCGTGAGCATCTCCACGAGGACGCCGAACGGCACCTCGCGGTCGACGAGGAAGTTCTCGTGGGTCCCGTAGCTCGCGCCCTTGCCGTCGACGTTGTTCTTGTAGAGCACGACGCCGCCGCCCGGCACCTGGGCCAGCTCGCGCGCCGCGGCGAGCATGACCCGCTCCCCCGCGACGTCCCAGCACACGACGTCGTGCGGCACCGTGACCTCGGGCGAGGAGTACTCGGGGTGCGCGTGGTCGACGTAGAGCCGGGCTCCGTTGGTGAGGATGACGTTCGCCGCGCTCGGGTCGTCGTACTCCTCCGTCGTCGGTCGCGCGACCTCTTGGAGGGAGGCCCCGGCGGCGCCGCCCTCCGCGGCCCGGTCGACCGGCCCCGACGGCGCGGGGCGCGACGGGTCGTCCGTGAGGAGGGAGGGGTGCGCCGACGCGCGCGGCACGTGGAACCCCCGCGCGTCCTG
Organism: Cellulosimicrobium funkei; assembly: GCF_004519295.1. Classification (GTDB taxonomy): domain Bacteria; phylum Actinomycetota; class Actinomycetes; order Actinomycetales; family Cellulomonadaceae; genus Cellulosimicrobium; species Cellulosimicrobium funkei. The sequence continues at coordinate 204,115 of NZ_SOZH01000003.1, read as the reverse complement.
CAGCGGGTCCTCGTCGTCGTAGTCCCAGCGCGCCCGGCCCCGGGCGCCGTCGCTGCGCGCGGCGAGCGCCCGGTACGTGGTGACGACCTGGCTCGACATGAGCATCGGGTTCGCCATCGGCTTCCCCGGCTGCAGGACGCCGTACTCCGTCTCGATCCCCATGACCCGTCGTACGCTCACACGCTCACCCTATGTCCGCCCTCCGACGCCGCGCCGCGCCGTCCACGGGGCGGCGCGACCACCCCTGCTTACAGGTACTGGCCGGTGTTGGTGACCGTGTCGATGGTGCGCGGCGAGCCGCCCTCCCCCTTCTTCTGGACGATCGTGCGGATGAAGACGATGCGCTCGCCCTTCTTCCCGCTGATGCGCGCCCAGTCGTCGGGGTTGGTGGTGTTCGGCAGGTCCTCGTTCTCCTTGAACTCGTCGACGCACGCGGCGAGCAGGTGGTCGACGCGGATGCCGCGCTGGCCCGTGGCCAGGAGGTCCTTGATCGCCGACTTCTTCGCGCGGTCCACGACGTTCTGGATCATCGCGCCCGAGTTGAAGTCCTTGAAGTACAGGATCTCCTTGTCGCCGCTGGCGTAGGTGACCTCGAGGAACTGGTTCTCCTCCTCCTCGGAGTACATGCGCTCCACGACCGAGCGGATCATCGCGTCGAGGGCCTCGCGCTGGTTGCCGCCGTGCTCGGCGAGGTCGGCCGCGTGGATCGGCAGGTCCTCCGTGAGGTACTTGGCGAAGATCTCCTTGGCGCCCTCGGCGTCGGGCCGCTCGATCTTGATCTTCACGTCGAGGCGCCCGGGCCGCAGGATGGCAGGGTCGATCATGTCCTCGCGGTTCGACGCCCCGATGACGATGACGTTGTCCAGCCGCTCGACGCCGTCGATCTCGGCGAGGAGCTGGGGCACGATCGTCGTCTCGACGTCGGACGACAGGCCCGTCCCGCGGGTGCGGAACAGCGATTCCATCTCGTCGAAGAACACGACGACGGGCGTCCCCTGCGACGCCTTCTCCCGAGCGCGGGCGAAGATCAGCCGGATGTGCCGCTCGGTCTCGCCCACGTACTTGTTGAGCAGCTCGGGGCCCTTGACGTTGAGGAAGTAGCTGCGCGCCGCGCCCGAGCCGTCCTCCACCTGCTCGCCGCGCGCCCGCGCCACGGTGTGCGCGAGCGAGTTGGCGACGGCCTTGGCGATGAGCGTCTTGCCGCACCCGGGCGGCCCGTACAGCAGGACGCCCTTGGGCGGGTGCAGGCCGTGCTCGCGGAACAGGTCGGGGTGCGTGAACGGCAGCTCGACGGCGTCGCGGATCTGCTCGATCTGCGGGCCGAGACCGCCGATGTCCTCGTACTCGATGTCCGGGACCTCTTCGAGGACGAGCTCCTCGACCTCGGACTTCGGGATGACCTCGAACACGAAGCCGCTGCGCGTGTCGATGGTGAGCGAGTCGCCGACGCGGAGCGTCGTGCGCGCGACCGACCCGGCGAGCCGCACGACCCGCTCCTCGTCGGCCCGGCCGACGACGAGCACGCGGTCGGCGTCGAGGATCTCCTTGACCGTGACGATCTCGCCCGTGCGCTCGTAACCGCCCGCGGCGACGACGGTCATCGCCTCGTTGAGCTTGACCTCCTGGCCCGGGCGCAGGCGCTGGACGTCGAGGCTGGGGCTCGCGCCGACGTGCATCTTGCGCCCGGCGGCGGACACGTCGACCGACCCGTCCGGGTGCGCGGCGAGGAACACCGCGTACGTGCCCGGCGGCTTGGCGAGGTCGTCGATCTGCCGCTTGAGGTCGAGGATCTGGTCCCGGGCCGCGCGCAGCGCCTCGGCGAGCCTCTCGTTCTTCGCGGACAGCAGCGCGAGCTCGCGCGCGCCGTCCTGCGGGGCCTGGTCGCTACGGCCGAATGTCTCGCTCATCGGGTGTCCCTCTCGCCGCCGGCTCGCCCGACCACGGGTGGACGGCGGACGACGGGCCTCGCGAGGCGCCCGTGCCGACCATCGTCCGGCGGTCGGGTGTAGACCTTAGGCACAAGTCTCGCCCGTGCACACGGACGACACCCAGGGTGAGACGGCGGCGCCCCGATCGTTACCGGACCGTCACGCGCCCGACACGTCGGGCGCCCCGCCGGCCTCGTCCGCGCCCTGCTGCACGCCGTGCTCCGCGCCACGGTCCGTGCTCTGCTCGGCGCCCGGACCGGTCGTCTGCTCGGGGCCCTGGCCGACGTCGCGCCGCACGCGCCGGATCTTCTTCTCGGAGACCGGGCGCTCGCCCAGCTCCTCGGGCGACCACTGCTCCGCGTCGGTCGGGTACGCGCCCTTGGCCGGGCGGCGCTTGCGCTCGGGCGGCGCGACGCCGTCCGCGAGGCGCCGTGCGGTGAGCAGGAACCCGGTGTGCCCGATCATGCGGTGCTGCGGCCGCACCGCAAGACCCTCGAGGTGCCAGCCGCGCACCATCGACTCCCACGCGACGGGCTCCGCGTAGCGGCCGTCGGCCCGCAGGTCCTCCGCGAGGCGCGAGAGCTGGGTCGTCGTGGCGACGTAGCACACGAGGACGCCGCCGGGCACGAGCGCGCGCGCGACGACGTCGAGGTTCTCCCAGGGCGCGAGCATGTCGAGCACGACGCGGTCGACCGTGCCGTCCTCGGCGACGGTCGGGAGCACGTCGGCGAGGTCGCCCACGGACAGCGTCCAGGCCGGGTGCTCGCCGCCGAAGAACGTCTCGACGTTGCCGCGCGCGATCGCGGCGAAGTCCTCGCGCCGCTCGATCGAGTGCAGCTCGCCCGCGTCGCCGACGGCGCGCAGCAGCGACATCGTCAGCGCGCCCGACCCGACGCCCGCCTCGACGACGCGCGCGCCCGGGAAGATGTCCGCCATCGCGACGATCTGGCCGGCGTCCTTCGGGTAGACGACCGCCGCGCCGCGGGGCATCGAGAGCACGTAGTCCGCGAGGAGCGGGCGCATCGCGAGGTACTCGATCTCGGCGGTGTTGCGCACGACGCTGCCCTCGGGGCGGCCGATGAGGTCGTCGTGCCGCAGGTAGCCCTTGTGCGTGTGGAACGTCGCGCCCGGCGCGAGCGTGATGGTGTGCAGGCGACCGCGCGGGTCCGTGAGCTGGACCTTGTCCCCCACGCGGAGCGGGCCGCGGCGCTCGTCCGCGCCCGTCGCGCCGGGGCGGTCGGACGCGCCGTGCGCGGGGGCGGCTGCGCCGTCCCCACCGGGCTGCGGGGTCGGGTGGCCGGGCGTGGTGGCGGGCTCGGAGGTCACGGGCGACCATCCTACGGGCCGCCCGCCCCGCGCCCGACGCCGGTCGGTCGCGCGCGCGGACGACGCGCCGGTCACCGTCCGCGTCGGGCGTCCCGCAGTGCCGCGACGACCCGGGCGACCTCGAGCGCGCCGACGACGCGGCCGCCGTCGGTCACGACGACGACCGCCGCGTCCCGCCCGACGCGCGAGAGCTCGGCGAGCATGTCCTGCCCCGCACCGTGGGCGTCGATCGTCGCGGCCCCGGGCAGGGGCACGGCGACGGCGCCGACCGGGGTCGTCTCCGCGGCGTCGGGCGGCACGGCCGCAGCCGCGGCGGGATCCACGTACCCGAGGGGCCGGCCTGCGCCGTCCACCAGGACGGCCACCACGTGCGGACCGCCCGCGAGCGCCACCGAGCGCCCGACCGCGCCGACCGTCGCCGTGGACGGCACGGCGACCGCGGGGCGCGCGAGGCTGCGGACGGTGAGCCCGGACACCGCCTCGCGGGTGCGCCCGAAGGTGATGGCCTGCCCCGCGCCGCTCCACAGGAACGCCCCGATGAGCGCCGCCCAGGCGACGGTCCACAGGTCCGGCCGTCCGCCGTAGGTCAGCGGCCACACGAGCGCCCACGCGACGACCCCGACGGCGACCGCGCGCCCGACCCATCCCGCTGCGACCGTGCCCTTCGTCCGCGACCCGGTCGCGGCCCACACGGCGGACTCGAGGATCTGGCCGCCGTCGAGCGGGAGGCCGGGCAGGAGGTTGAAGAAGCCGACGAACGCGTTGGAGAACGCGGCCGCGTACAGCAGGAGGGCGGGCACGGAGAAGGTCGGCTGCGCCTGGAACGTCACCCAGAACACGACCGCGAGCGCCAGGTTGGTCAGCGGTCCGACGACCGAGACGAGGAAGCCGTCGAGCGGGCGCGCCGACGTCCCGGAGTACGCCGTGTGGCCGCCCCAGAGCGTCACCGCGAGCTCGGTCACGTGCTGACCCCGGGCGCGCGCGACGAGCGCGTGGGCGACCTCGTGCAGGAAGACGGACGCGAAGAGCAGCAGCACGAACGCGAAGGACACGAGGTAGATCTCGGGGCCGAGGTGCGGGGCGAGCCGCTGCACCGTCGGCGCGAAGAGGACCGTGAGGATCGCCGCGGCGAGGAACCACGACGGCGTGAGGATCACCGGTGCGCCGACGACGCGGCCGATCACCCAGCCCTTCGTGCGCGGGCCTGCCGGTGCGGGCGTGCGGGGTGCTCGAGGTTCGGGTCCGTCCACCCTGAGAGCCTATGCGCTCGGCAGGTCCGTCCCCGACGGCCCGCGCACCGTCGGGCAGGCCGTCCGGGCGCCTCAGGCGGCGTCGTCCTCCATGAGGTCGACGACGTCGCCCGCGACGAGACGCGCCAGGAGCGCGACGTCGACGAGCTCGAGCGACGGCGTCCGGCTCAGGCCCGGCGCCGGGAGCACCGGGACCACGGCCTCGACGCCCAGCGTCGCGGCCCCTGCGGCGCGGGCCGAGGCGATCCCCGCCGGCGAGTCCTCGATCGCGACGCAACGCGTGACGTCTACGCCCAGGCGCTGCGCGGCGAGGAGGTAGGGCTCCGGGTCGGGCTTGCCGCGCTCGACCTCGTCGCCGCAGACCAGCACCTGGAACGCGTCCGGCGGCGCCATCTCGGCGACGGGCTGGGCGAGCTCGCGGTAGGACATCGTGACGAGCGCGCAGGGCACGCCCGCCTCGCCCAGCGCCGTGAGGAGCTCGCGCGCGCCGGGCTGCCACGGCACCTCGACCCGCACCTGCTCGATCACGCGCCCGATGAGGAACGCCACGATCTCGTCCACCGGCAGGTCGACGCCGCCGCGCTCGCGCAGGATGCGCGCCGACTCGCGCAGCGGGTTCCCGACGAGCGACATCGCGTCCTCGTGCGTCCACGTGCCGCCGTGCGCGGCGACGAGCTCGTGCTCCGCCGCGATCCAGTAGGGCTCGGTGTCGACGAGCGTCCCGTCCATGTCCCACAGGACTGCCTCGGGCAACGCCGGGGCGTCGGGACGCTCGGCAGAGCGCTGACCTGCGGACGTGCTGTCAGGGCGAAAAGGCAAAGCGGTCTCCATCAACGGTCGTACGACGAACCCCTGCACCCTCGACCCTAACCGGGCGGCTCCGCCGCGGGCGCGCCGCCGTTCCTGGGCGTGCGGTCGCGCGCGACGGCTTCTGGCGACGCCGCTCCCGAACTCGCGCGCCGGTCGACAGAAGCGTCCGGCTTCCCTAGGCTGCTGAGCGCCCGCCACCGCCGTCGGGCCCGACGAAGGAGTCGCCATGTCCGCACCCCCCGTCCGCCGCCCGCTCGCGCTCGCCCTCGCCGGGGTGCTCGTGCTCGCCGGGACCGCGCTCCCCGCGAGCGCCGCCGTCCCCGACCCCGTGGTGACCGGCCCGGTGCCCGCGACGACGGCGCCCGGCGATCCCGCCCATGGATATCCCTTCCTCGCGACCGACTACGACCTGGCCGCGCGCGGCTACGTCGAGGAGGAGTTCTTCGTCGAGGGCGAGGCGACCCGCTACCAGGCGGACGGCGTGACGGACGCGACGGTCCTCAGCACCGGGCACGCGTTCCGGACCCGCGTCGTGGTGCGCCGGCCCGTCGACCCCGCGACGTTCAACGGCACGGTGATCGCCGAGTGGTACAACGTCTCGAACCAGTGGGACCAGGAGGTCGACTGGTTCCAGACGCACGAGCACCTGGTGCGCGAGGGCTACGCGTGGGTCGGGGTGTCGGCGCAGCGGGCGGGCGTGCACTCGCCCACCGGCCTACGGGCCTGGAACCCCGAGCGCTACGGCACGCTCGACCTCACCGACGGCGGCACCGTGACCGACGACACCCTCTCGTGGGACGTCTTCAGCCAGGCCGTGGCCGCGGTGCGCGACCCCGCGGGCACGGCGCCGCTCGGTCCGCTCGAGGCGGAGCGCGTCGTCGCGACCGGGCACTCGCAGTCGGCGGGGCGGCTGTGGTCGTACGTGAACTCGGTCGACCCGCTCGCGGGGGTCGTCGACGCCGTCGTGCTGCACGGCGGGGGCGGCCTGCTGCGCGACGACCTCGAGACGCCGGTGTTCAAGATCAACAGCGAGACCGACGTCGCGATCGACCTCCTCGGGGCGGCGCAGCGCCAGCCCGACACCGACCTGCGGCGCACGTGGGAGGTCGCGGGCGCGTCGCACGGCGACTGGAAGCTCATCACCGACTACGGGCGGCTGCGGATCCGCGACGTCGGCTCCGCGCCCGGCGGCTACCCCGGGACGCCGCAGACGTGCGAGGAGCCGTCCGGCTCCCGGGTACCTCAGCACCTCGTCCAGGCGTCGGTGTACGACCACGTGGCCGCGTGGGTCGCGGACGGGACGACCCCGCCGTCGGCGGCCCCCATCACGCTGTCCGACCAGGCGCCGCGCCAGGTGGTGCGCGACGAGCGCGGCCTGGGCCTGGGCGGCGTCCGGCTCGCTCAGCAGGACGTCCCGACGCGGATCAACTCCGGCGCCAACGCCGGGCCCGGGTTCTGCTTCCTCGACGGCGGCTCGCGCCCGGTCGACGACGCCACGCTCGCGGCCTGGTACCCGGACGTCGAGGACTACCGCGACGCCGTCGTCGCGTCGACCCGTGCCGCGGTGGAGGCGGGCTTCGTGGGTGCCGACGTCGCGGCCGACCCCTCCTGGTACACCGACGTCGTCGACCTCGTCGACGAGCGCGTCGCCGCGGGCACGGTCGAGCCGGAGGCCGGGGCGCAGGTCCAGGTCCGGATGCGGCGCGCGCTCGAGGCCGCGGACCGGCGTGACTGGGACGCGGCGCAGACCCTGGTCCAGGACGCGCTCGCTCTCGGCTCCACGGCGATCGAGGACGCCGGCGCGTCGGCGAGCGTCGTGCGGTCGACCACGGCCGTGCTCGGCGTCCTCGCGCTGTCCGCCGCCCTCGACGGCCCCGACGTCTCCGCGACCGCCGCCCCGCGGTGCCTGGCCGGGCGGGCGTACGTCGCGGTCCGCGCGACGAACGACGGCGCGGTGCCCGCGGACGTCACGCTGAGCACGCCGTTCGGTGAGCGCACCGTGGCGGGCGTCGCGCCCGGCGCGTCCGCGTACCAGTCGTTCTCGGCGCGCTCGGCCACGCTCGACGCGGGCAGCGCGCTGGTGACGGCCACGGGAGACGGGCGGTCGTCGTCGGACGACGTCGCCTACCCGGCGCTCGACTGCGGCTGAGGCGGCTACGCCGGGCGCGAACCCGCCCCGACGCCGTCGGGCCCGGCCGCATAGGCTGGGGTGATGACCGAGAACGCGACCGAGGGCACCCGCCAGACCGTGATGATCGCGGCGTTCGAGGGCTGGAACGACGCCGGGAGCGCCGCCACGGCCGCCCTCCAGCACCTGCACGAGGTGTGGGGCGCCGAGGACGTCGACGAGCTGGACCCGGAGGAGTACCACGACTTCCAGGTGAACCGCCCGGTCGTCACGACCGACGACGACGGCCGCCGCGAGATCACGTGGCCCACGACGACGATCGCGTCGGCGGTCCTGTCGCCGACGGGTCGCCGCGTGGTGCTCGTGCACGGCATCGAGCCGTCCATGCGCTGGCGCCGGTACTGCCGCGAGCTGCTCGACGTCGCGGAGGAGCACGGCGTGCGCACGGTCGTCACGCTCGGCGCGCTGCTCGCGGACGTGCCGCACACGCGGCCGATCCCCATGACGGCGACGTCGGAGAGCGTGGGCCTGCAGGCCGTGCTCGACGTCGAGCCGAGCACGTACGAGGGCCCGACGGGCATCGTCGGCGTCCTCCAGCACGCCGCGGCGGAGCGCGGGATGCAGTCCGTGTCGCTCTGGGCGGCCGTGCCGCACTACGTGGCGCACCCGCCGTCGCCCAAGGCGACGCTCGCGATCCTCGCGCGCATCGAGGAGCTGCTGTCCGAGCCGATCCCGCTGGGCGACCTGCCGGAGGACGCCGAGGCGTGGCAGCACGGCGTCGACGAGCTCGCCGCGGAGGACGCGGAGATCGCGGAGTACGTCCAGCAGCTCGAGGAGGCGAAGGACACGGCCGAGCTCCCCGAGGCGAGCGGCGAGGCCATCGCGCGCGAGTTCGAGCGCTACCTGCGCCGCCGCGACCGCGGCAACCCGGGCAAGGGCCCGACCGTCTGACGCACGGCCCGCCTCGCGGGCGGCGGTGTCAGCGCGGGGCGGCTCGTCAGAGCCGGACGCCCAGCAGGGCGTTCACCGCGCGCGCGACGACGCCCGGGGCGCCCTCCTCGTCGCGAGAGGTGTCACGACCGGGGCGCAGCGACTCCGCGGCCCAGGCGTCCACGACGGCGAGCGCCGTCGGGGCGTCGAGGTCGTCGGCGAGCGCGGCGCGCACGGCCGCGAGCGTCGCGGTCGCGTCCGGGCCACCGTTGCCGGACACGGCGTCGCGCCACGTCTCGAGACGTCGCACGCCCGCGGGCAGGTCGTCGTCGGTCCACTCCCACTCGCCGCGGTAGTGGTGCGCGAGCAGCGCGAGGCGGATCGCCATCGGGTCGACGCCCGTGGCCCGCAGGTTCGACACGAGCACGAGGTTGCCGCGCGACTTGCTCATCTTCTCGCCCTCGTACGCGACGAGTCCGGCGTGCACGTGCGCGCGGGGCGCACCGCCGCCCGCGAGCATGCGGTCGTGCGACGACGACATCTCGTGGTGCGGGAACAGCAGGTCCGCTCCCCCGCCCTGCACGTCGAACGGCAGGCCGAGCCCGTCGCGCGAGATGACCGCGCACTCCACGTGCCAGCCGGGGCGGCCGGTGCCGAGCGCGCCGCCGTCCCACGCGGGCTCGCCCGGGCGCTCGCGGCGCCACAGCAGCGGGTCGAGCACGTCCTTCTTGCCCTCGCGGTCGGGGTCGCCGCCGCGCTCGGCGAAGAGGTGCTCCATGACGTCGCGCGCGAGCCGTGAGACCGAGCCGAACGCGCGGTCGGCCGAGAGGTCGGCGTAGACGTCGCCCAGCCCGGGGTCCGTGCCACCGGCGCCGGGCTCGACCGGGACGCGGTACGCGAGGCCCGCGTCGAGGAGCTGGGTCACCGCGTCCACGACGGCGGGGATCGTCTCCACCGCGCCCTCGTAGACGTCGGGCGGGACGACGCCGAGCGCCGTCATGTCCTCGGCGAACAGCGCGGTCTGCTCGACGGCGAGCGCGCGCCAGTCGACGCCGGTCGCGGCGGCACGCTCCAGCAGCGGGTCGTCGACGTCGGTGACGTTCGACGCGTAGCGCACGCGGTGCCCGGCGTCCGTCCACGCGCGCACGAGCAGGTCGAACGCGACGTAGGTGGCCGCGTGGCCGATGTGCGTCGCGTCGTAGGGCGTGATGCCGCACACGTACAGGGTGGCGTCCTCGCCCGCGGCGGCGACGACGAGCTCACGGGTCGACGAGTCGTGCACCCGGACCGGGAGGCCTCGTCCGGGGAGCTCGGGGATCTGCGGGGCGGGCCAGCTGTGCACGCGTCAACCTTAGCCGCCGGGGCGCCGCCGTCGGACCGCCGTCCGGCACGCGGGCGAGGCGCGGCGCCGCGCCCGACGGCGACCGGGCAGGTCCGTGCGGGGCGCGGGACAATGCGGACGTGACGAACCCCACCGAGCCGCGGACGGGCACCCCGCCCGACGGCGCGCCCGCCCCCGCGCCCCGACGACCGACCGTGCGCGCCGTCGCGGCGTGGACGGTCGAGCCCGGCGCCGACGGCGTGCACCCGGCCGATCCCGGCACCCTGGACACGCCTGGCGACCGGCACGCCGCCCGCGCCACGGTGACCTGGGCGCGTCTGGAGGACCTCGACGCCGTGCTCGACGCCGCGGCCCAGGTCACGACCGGGGTGGGCCCGACGCGGCAGGACCTCGCGCGGCACAACCGCCACCCCTTGGCGCACGTGCGCCGCGTCGCGGCGGACTGGCTCCTCCTGGTGACCCCGACGGCATGGTTCACCGAGTCGGACCGCCAGGTGCACACGGGCCAGTTCGCCGCGCTGCTCGGCCCGGGCCTCGTCCTCACCGCCGAGGAGGGCGACGCGGACGTGCACGCGATCATGCTCGACAAGGTCGCCGCGCCCGGCGACCCCCACGGCTCGCCCGTCCAGCGGATCGTCTCCGCCGCGGTCCTCGCCATCGTCGGCGGCGCCTCGCAGGTCGAGCTGGGCCTGGGCGACGCCGTCGCCGACACCGAGCGCGTGGTGTTCGACCAGCAGCGCGAGGACCCGGTCGAGCGCATCTACGACCTCAAGCGCGAGATCACCGAGGCGCGGCGCGCCCTGATGCCCGTCACGGCGGAGCTGCCCGAGCTGCTCGACCCGGACGTCCCCGACCACCTCGGGGTGAACCGGCGCATGCTCGAGCGCGTCGTGACGACGGTCGAACGGATCGACCGGCACCTCGACGCGCACGACGACCTGCTCTCGGACATGCTCCAGGTCCACATGACCCAGGTCTCGGTGCGGCAGAACGAGGACATGCGCAAGATCTCGGCGTGGGCGGCGATCCTCGTGTACCCGACGATCGTCGCGGGCGTGTACGGGATGAACTTCCGCAACATGCCGGAGCTGCACTGGGCGTTCGGCTACCCCTTCGCGCTCGCCCTCATGGCGGGCGGCTGCGTCGTGCTCTACCGCGTCTTCAAGCGCGTCGGCTGGCTCTGACCGCGGCCCGAGAGGGTCACGGCGTCGAGACGGCCGTCCCGCCCGGCTCCAGCACGCCCACGAGCAGGAGCAGCACGACGAGCGCCGCGAGCACGAGGCGGTAGACCACGAACGGCGTGTAGCTGAAGGTCGAGACGATCTTGAGGAACGCGATGATGACGAAGTACCCGACGACGAACGCGACGAGCGTCGCGATGAGGGTCGCCCCGGCGCCGGGGGCCCCGGGGGCCGGCTCGTCCGCGGACTTGAAGAGCTGGTAGAAGCCCGAGCCCATGACGGCCGGGATCGCGAGGAGGAACGAGTAGCGCGCCGCCGCCTCGCGCGTGAAGCCCATGAGCAGGCCGGCGGTGATCGTGCCGCCCGAGCGCGAGACGCCGGGGACGAGCGCGAGCGCCTGCGCGAAGCCGAACGCGACCGCCTGCCCGGCCGAGAGCTCGCGCAGCGTGCGCCGCTTGGCGCCGATGCGGTCGGCCCAGCCGAGCAGGAGCGCGAACACCGCGAGCATGAGCGCCGTCAGGTAGAGGTTCCGGAACGTGTTCTCGATCGCGTCCTGGAACAGCAGGCCGAGCAGCACGATGGGCACCGAGCCGAGCGCGATGTACCAGGCCATCGCGGCGTCGTGGTCGTGCCGGCCGAGCCGCGCCCGCCAGTCCGTGCCGTGGTCGCCGCGCACCGAGCGCCACCACGCGGAGCAGATGCGCGCGATGTCCCGCCGGAAGTACAGCAGCACCGCCGTCTCGGTCCCGATCTGCGTGATCGCCGTGAAGGCGGCACCCGGGTCCTGCGACCCGATCAGCTCGCCGACGATGCGCAGGTGGGCGCTCGACGAGATCGGGAGGAACTCGGTCAGGCCTTGGACGAGGCCGAGGAGGACGGCTTCCCACGCGTTCACGAGCGGTCACGATACCCGCTCGGGGCGCGGCAGCCGCGCACGTGCGGGCCCGAGGCCGAGCGGGTGAACCTGGGCCGACCAGGTCCCCGACCGCGCGCCCCGACGGTCGCCCGCGGGCCCCCGCCGGTACCCTCGGCAACCATGGAGAACCGCCACCTCGGCAGCACCGGCCTGCGCGTGTCCGAGCTCGGGCTCGGCACCATGACGTGGGCCCGGGACACGGACGAGCTCGACGCGGCCGAGCAGCTGCGGGACTTCGTGGACGCCGGCGGCACCCTCGTGGACACGGCCGCCTCCTACGCCGACGGCGACGCCGAGTCGCTCCTCGGGTCGCTGCTCGGGGCGAAGGTCGACCGGCGCGACGTCCTGCTGTGCACCAAGGCGGGGGTGCGCCACACGCCGTCGGGCCCCGTGGTCGACGCGTCCCGCGGCGCGCTCCTCGACTCGCTCGACGACTCGCTCGCGCGCCTGGGCACCGACCACGTCGATCTGTTCCTCGTCCACGCGCCCGACCCGCGCACGCCGTTCACCGAGACGCTGTCGGCCCTGCGTCACGCGGTGACGTCCGGGCGCGCACGCTACGTCGGGCTGTCCAACCACCCGGGGTGGGCGACCGCGCGCGCCGCGACCCTGCTCGGCGGGACCGACGACGTCGGCCTCGCCGCCGTGCAGCTCGAGTACTCGCTGCTCCAACGCGGTGCCGAGCGCGAGGTCGTCCCGGCCGCCGAGTCGCTGGGCCTGGGCCTGCTCGCGTGGTCCCCGCTCGGGCGCGGCGTCCTCACCGGCAAGTACCGGCGCTCGCTCCCCGCCGACTCGCGGGGCGCGTCCCCGCACCTCGCCGGGTTCGTCGAGCCGTACCTCGACCACGCGTCGTCGGGGATCGTCGAGGCCGTCGTCACCGCCGCGGAGGGCCTGGGCCGCGCGCCGCTCGACGTCGCGCTCTCCTGGCTGCTGGGGCGCCCCGCGGTCGCGAGCGCGGTCGTCGGTGCGCGCACCCCTGCGCAGCTGCGCACGTCGCTCGCCGCGACCGACCTCGTGCTGCCCGACGCCGTGCGCGCCGCGCTCGACGACGTGAGCGCGCTCGACGTCGGCTATCCCGAGCGGTGGTGACCCCGCCCCTCCCTCGCCGGCCTCGGTCGGCTCAGCGCGCGCCGTCGGTCTCGAGCTCGCCGGAGAGGACGTCGTCGTCGAGCGTGTCGTCGAGGTCGTCGTCCTCCTCCGCGTCGTCGTCCTCGTCGTCCTCGTCGTCGTCCTCCTCCGCGAGGTAGAACGGCGTCGCCTCCCCGTGCACCTGTCCCAGCGCCTCGTCGTACACCTCGAAGGCGTCCCCGAGGACGTAGTAGGCGTCGTCGACCGCGGGGTCGTCCTCCCCGCGACGTGCGGCGACGGCGTTGTAGTGGGCTTCGAGCGCGGCGATGAACCGGTCGAGCGCGGCACGCGGGTCAGCGGTCATACCCTGACGGTAGCGCCGAGAGGGGCACAATGGCACTCGTTGGCCGGGTCGGTCCCACCACCCGGCCCGCGACCGAGACAGGCGAGAGAGGACGGTGGCACGTGGAGGAGAGGCCGACGTCACGCCGGAGGTCCGGATGGGCCGCGCACGGCGGGCAGTACGAGTACCGCGTCCTGACGATCGACCGCTCCACGAGCCGGTCGGACGCGAGCAGGCTCCTCACCGACGAGGCGGAGTACGGGCGCTGGGAGCTGGCCCGCACCCGGCTGTACGTCGGGGGCGAGCGCCGGGTCTGGCTGCGGCGCAAGATCATCCGGGTCAGCTCGACCCTGTGAGTCACGACCCGGTGAGAGCGGCGCGGTGAGCGGCGAGCACGCGGAGGCGTCGGACGTCTTCACGAAGTCGCGCGCCGCGGCTCCGGCGGGGTTCTTCCGCTGCGAGGCCGCCGGGCTGGCGTGGCTCGACGTCCCGAGCGGGCCGCGCGTCGCCCGGGTCCTCGACGTCGCCCCCGACCACCTCGACCTGGAGCGCGTGCCGACGACCGCACCGACCCGCGAGGCGGCTCGGGCGTTCGGGCGGGCGCTCGCCGTCGTGCACGACGCCGGGGCGCCGGCCTGGGGCGCGGCTCCGCCCGGGTGGTCGGGCGAGGCGTTCTTCGGCCCGCTCGACGACCCGCTGCCGCTGCCCACGGGTGCGTGGCCGGACTGGCCGACGTTCTACGCCGAGGCGCGCCTCCTGCCGGTCGCGCGGCAGGGACGCGACCGGGGCGCGCTCGACGCCGAGGACGCGCGGCTGCTCGACCGCCTCGCCGAACGCCTGCCCGACCTCGCCCGCCCCGCGCTCGACGACGCGCCCGCGCGCGTGCACGGCGACCTGTGGTCGGGCAACGTGCTGTGGGCGCCTCGCCGTCCCGGTCCCGGGGGTGGGCCCGACCGCGGCACGTCCGGCGCCGTGGAGGCGGTGCTCATCGACCCGGCCGCGCACGGCGGGCATCGCGAGGCCGACCTCGCGATGCTCGCGCTGTTCGGCGCGCCGTTCCTCGACGAGATCCTCGCCGCGTACGACGCCGCCCACCCGCTCGCGCGCGGGTGGCGCCACCGCGTCGCGCTGCACCAGGTGTACCCGGTCGCGGTGCACGCGGTGCTGTTCGGCGGCGGGTACCGCGCGCAGCTGCGCTCCTCCGTCCGGGCGCTGCTCGGCGAGACCTGACCGCGGTACGCCCGCCGGTCAGCAGGTGCGCAGGAGCCGGTCCAGGACACGCACGCCGAACCGCAGCGAGTCGACGGGCACGCGCTCGTCGACGCCGTGGAACATGCCGGCGAAGTCGAGGTCCGCGGGCAGGCGCAGCGGGGCGAAGCCGTAGCCCGTGATCCCGAGCCGGGCCAGCGACTTGTTGTCCGTGCCGCCGGACAGCGTGTACGGCAGCACCGTCGCCTCCGGGTCCTCCGCGAGCAGCGAGTCGACCATCGCGTCCACGAGGTCGCCCTCGAACGGCACCTCGAGCGCGATGTCGCGGTGGATCTCCTCGACCCGCACGTGCTCGCCCGCGAGCGCGCGGAGCGTCGCGAACCCGTCCTCCTCGTGGCCCGGGAGGAGGCGCGCGTCGATCGCGGCCTCGGCGCGGCCGGGGATGACGTTCGCCTTGTAGCCCGCGGAGAGCTGCGTCGGGTTCGACGTGTGCCGCACGGTGGCCCCGACGAACCGCGACGCCGGGCCGAGCGCGGCCACGAGGGCCTCGATCGTCCGGGAGTCCTCGGGGTCGTAGCGCAGGCCCGTGAGGTCCGCGACGCCGCGCAGCAGCTTGTCGACCGTCGGCGTGAGCGTGTTCGGCCAGTGGTGCGCCCCGATGCGCGCGACGGCCTCGGCGAGCCGCGTCACCGCGTTGTCGTCGTTCACCTGCGACCCGTGCCCGGCGCGGCCCTCCGCCACGAGGCGCAGCCAGGCGATGCCCTTCTCCGCCGTCTGGAGCAGGTAGGCCCGCCGCCCCCCGACCTCGACCGAGAACCCGCCGACCTCGCTGATCGCCTCGGTCGCGCCCTCGAACAGCTCGGGCCGGTGGTCGACGGCGTAGCGCGCCCCGTAGGCACCGCCCGCCTCCTCGTCCGCGAAGAACGCGACGACGACGTCGCGCGCGGGCTTGCGGCCCTCGCGCACCATCTGGCGCACGACCGCGAGGATCATCGCGTCCATGTCCTTCATGTCGACGGCGCCGCGCCCCCACAGCAGGCCGTCGATCTCCTCTCCCGCGAACGGGTCCACCGACCAGTCCTCCGCCTGCGCGGGGACGACGTCGAGGTGCCCGTGGAGCACGAGCGCCGGTCGCGTCGGGTCCGCGCCCTCGAGCCGCACGACGACGCTCGCCCGGCCGGGCTCCGACTCGAACAGCTCCGGCTCGAGCCCGACCTCGTGCAGCAGCCCCATGACGTACTCCGCGGCGGCCCGCTCCCCCGGGCCCGACCCGTCGCCGAAGTTCGACGTGTCGATCCGCAGCAGCTCGCGGCAGATCCGCACCACCTCGTCCTCCGCCCGCGGCACCGTGCCGGAGGGGACGTCGACGGTCGCCGGGGTGCGGGCGCTGGCCAGGGAGTCCGGGTGCGGAGCGGTCATGGCGACACGCTACCCGCCGCCGTCGGCCCGGCCGACCGACCCCGCCGCCCGCTCACATCCCGGACGTCCGTCGCCGGCCGAGCACGGGTCGCCGCTCGTCCGGCGCTCGGATCGGGCGGTAGCCGCACGCTCGGCCCCCGGGTCAGTGGCCGCCGTGGGAGTCGTGGGCGAGGCGGCGTGGCCCAGTGCCGTCGCCCGGGAGCGCGTCGGCGTCGTGGTCGGGATGGGTGCCGCCGTCGGGGACGTCGATACGGGACGGCGCCTGCTCGCCCGGGGCGACGACGGCGAGCTGGCCCATCATGCCGCGGTCCTCGTGCGTGAGGAGGTGGCAGTGGAACATGTACGGGGTGGTCGGGTCGGTCGTGCCCTCGGCGGCGTCGAACCGGACGAGCAGGCGCGTCACGTGCCCCGGCCGGACGTAGACCGTGTCCTGCCACCCGGCGAGGTCCGGCCCGGGCGGCTGCCCGGCGACGTCGAGGACGCGGAACTGGACGTCGTGCACGTGGAAGTTGTGCGGGGTGTCGTCGAGCCCGGTGACCTCCCACACCTCGGTCTCGCCGACCGTGACGACCTCGTCGATCCGCGCCATGTCCATGGAGCGTCCGTTGATCGCGGCCCCGGCGAGCTGGAAGCGGCGGGTGCGCACGGCGTCGGACTCGTCGAGTGCACCCGCGGGGTCGGCGGCGCCGAGCGTGCCCGGGACGTCGGGGCTCGGCTCGAGCGTGCCGGCCGCGCGAAGCTCGAGGAGGTCGAGGGTGTCGTCACCGCCCGAGAAGCGCTCGAACAACGGGTTGACGCCCAGCTCGGGCGGGAAGCTGCGCAGGACCGCGCGCTGCCCCGGAGCCATGGTCACGACGACTTCCGCCCGGTCGCCCGGGGAGAGGCGCACGCGCTCGACAGACTGCGGGACGGGTAGCAGCCCACCGTCGGTCCCGACGAGCTGGACCGTGCCGCCGTCGGCGAGGCCCACGTCGTAGACGCGCGAGTCGGAGCCGTTGAGCAGGCGCAGGCGGACGCGCTCGGTCGTGACGTCGAGGTAGGGCCCCGGTGTGCCGTTGACGAGCACCCTGTCGCCGAGCGGGCCGACCGGCGAGAGGAAGGAGACGGCGTCGTCGAGCCGCCCGTCGGCGTGAAAGCTCTTGTCCTGGAGGATGACGGGGACGTCGTCGACGCCGTACTCGTGCGGCAGGTCGGCGGCCGGGCCGTCGGCGGCGGCAGGGTCGTCGATGAGGAACATCCCCGCGAGCCCGCGGTACACCTGGCTCGCGGTCTGCCCGTGCAGGTGCGGGTGATACCAGAGGGTCGCGGCGGGCTGGTCGATCGTCCACGTGGGCGACCACGTCTCGCCCGGCTCGACCATCTGGTGGGGGCCGCCGTCCATCGCGGACGGCAGGTGCATGCCGTGCCAGTGGAGCGTCGTCGTCTCGTCGAGGGCGTTCGTCACGTCGACGCGCACGCGCTCCCCGCGCGCGGCCCGCAGGGTGGGGCCCAGGTAGTCGCCGTTCAGCCCGATCGTCGGGGTCGGGGCGGACGCGCCGAGGTCGGCGACGCCCTCGCGCGCCTCGAGCTCGAAGACGCGCACGCCGTCCTCCACGCGTGACTCCGCGCGCGGCGGGACGGCGAGCGGCCGCGTGAACTCCACGGCTCCCGCCGTGCTCGTCGCGGCGCGCGCCCACGCGACGCCCACGACCGCGGCGACGGCTCCGACGAACAGGACGACGACGAGCCCGAGCACGAGGAGGACGCGGGCGAGCGGGCCACGCCGCCGTCGCGGGCGACGCCCGGGCGGTCCGACGGGTGCCCCGGGGGTCGGGGGGACGGCGGGCGGCGGGGTGGTGTACGTGGTCGTCATCGGGTCTTCTCCAGGGTGGACGACGGCGGGCGGCGGGTGCGGTTCGACGGCGGCCCGGCGGTGCGGGCGACGCTGTCGACGCTAGGGACCGGGCGGTGCCGGGCGCGTCCGCTCGGAAGCGTACGCGCGCCCGGAACCGACCCCGAGCGCGCGCGGTCGCGGCTCGGGGTGGTGCCAGGGACGGGGCGGTCGCGGAGTCGGGGAGGCGGGGTGGCGCCGCGAGACGTCGGCTGGTCGGGCCTCAACGACGTCGGGTCGCGAGGAGACCGAGCGCCACGGCCCCCGCGAGCGCGCCCCAGGCCGAGTTGGTGAGCAGCATCGGGACGATCGCGACGGGGTGCGCGACGGGGCCCTGGAGCTCGCCGGTGAGGATCGGCGACAGCACGGCGCTGAGGAGCAGCGCGAGGACGCCGTAGGCGAGCCCGACGGCCACGCCGGTCGCGAGCGGGTGCGCCGGGTGGGCGACGACGATCGCGCCGACCCACACGACCGTGAGCACGAGGGTCGTGAGCAGGGGCGCGGCGGGCCTGCCGATCGTGTCGTCGAGGCCTGTGACGCTCAGGAGCGGTCGGACGAGCGCGAGCGCGCCGAGCCCGAGGACGAGCGGCCAGCTCAGCGAGGAGACGATCTCGCCGAGCGTGGAGCGGGGAGTCGGGTTCATGGCGTCGACGCTAGGGAGCCGCGGTGCGGCGCCGCGTCCGCCCCGGCGCGCGACGCGATGCGTCGTCCCGCGCCCCGCGCGTACGCGTCTCGACGTAGTCGACCCTGACGTGGACCCGCCCCGCGACGGACGCGCGTCGGGGTGCGTCTTCCTAGACTCGGTGGTCGTGACGTCCCGCGATCTCCCGCACGACCGGCCCGCCGGGTCGCCTTCCGCGACCCGGCCGTCGCGCCCGTCGCCCCCGCCGTGGCTCATCGACGCCCTGCTGGGGTTCGCGGTGTTCGACGTCGTCGCGTTCGCCATCGCCGCCGACGTCGGGGGCACGCGGGCCGACCCGTGGGTCGCGTACCCGATCGCCCTCGTGCTGGGTCTCCTCGTGCTCGGCCGGCGCCGCTTCCCCGTCGGGGTCCTCGTCGCGACCGCGCTGGTCATCTGCGCCTACTACACGCTCGACCTGCCCGCGATCGGCCTCGCCCTGCCCGTCTCGGTCGCCCTGTACTCGGCGGCCGTCGCGGGCCGGCTCGGCTGGGCCGTCGGGGTCGCGGCGGCGCTCGTCGTCGCCTCGACGTACTTCCGGCTCGCCGAGGGCGACGACGTCCGGTACGTCGTCGGCTACGAGCTGGCGACGACCGTGGCGCTCATGGCCGCGGCGATCGCCCTCGGGCATGGGTCGTTCACCCGCCGGCAGCGCGACGAGCAGCGGCGCCACGCGGACGCGCTGCGCGAGCAGACGCTCGAGCTCGAGTCCGCCGACCGGCTCGCGCACGACCGGGAGGCCGTCGCCCGCGACCTGCACGACGTCGTCGGGCACCACCTCGCCGTCGTCTCCCTGCACACGAACGTCGCCCGCGAGGCACTCGACGACGTGGAGGCCGTCGGTGCCGCACAGTCGGACGCGCTCGCGGCCGCGCGGGCCGAGCTCGAGCTCGTCCGGACGGCCACGACGACGGCCCTGGCGGACCTGCGCGCCACGGTGCGCGCGCTGCGCGGGACGGCCGCGCCCGCGGGGCTCGCGGACCAGGCGCGCATCGACCGGCTCGACGACCTCGCGCGCACGGCCCGGGCGGCCGGGCTCGACGTCACCCTCGACGTCGACCTGCCCTCGGGGACCGCGGAGGGCACCGCCGCGGGCGCGGCGGCGTACCGGGTCGTCCAGGAGGGCCTGACCAACGTGCTGCGGCACGCGGGGGCGCGCGCCGCCGTCGTCCGCGTGGCGCTGGAGCGCTCGCCCGGTGCACCGGGCGACGTGCTCGCGGTCGAGGTGCGCGACGACGGCCCCGGGGCTCGGGGCGAGGGGGACGCCACGGACCGTGGCGGGTTCGGGCTGCGCGGCCTGCGCGAGCGCGTCGCGGTCCTGGGCGGCACCGTCGAGGCCACCACGCCCGACAGCGGTGGGTTCCGGCTGCGGGCACGCGTGCCGCTCACGCCCGGCGCCGCGGTGAGCGGGACGGATTCCGCGCGGCGACCGCAGTCCTCGGGCGGGGGTGCCCCGTGATCCGCGTCGTGCTGGTCGACGACCAGCCCCTCGTCCGGACGGGCATCCGCGCGCTGCTCGAGCGGGCGGACGACGTCGAGGTCGTCGGCGAGGCGCCCGACGGCCGCGAGGGCGTCGCGCTCGTGCGCCGCGTGCGCCCCGACGTCGTCCTCATGGACCTCCAGATGCCCGTGCTCGACGGGATCGCGGCCACGCGTCAGATCGTCGACGATGCGGCCCCCGGCTCGGGGCTGCCGGGCGTCGCGACGGGGGCGGACGGTGCGGTGCCCGGACCGCGCGTCGTGGTCCTCACGACGTTCGACGACGACGCGAACCTCTTCGCGGCGCTGCGGGCCGGGGCGTCGGGCTTCCTGCTCAAGGACGCGAGCCCGGACGAGCTGCGCGGCGCGGTGCGCACGGCCGCCGCGGGCGACGCGCTGCTCTCCCCCGCGGTGACGGCGCGCGTGGTCGCGCAGGCGGTCGACGCCGGGCGGCGTGACGACGCGCTCGCCGCCGCGGTCGCCGACCGGCTCACGGACCGCGAGCGCGAGGTGCTCGCGCACGTCGGCCGCGGACTGACGAACGACGAGATCGGCGCGGCCCTGTTCATGAGCCCGGCGACGGCGCGCACGCACGTGGGCCGCATCCTCGCCAAGCTGGGGGTGCGGGACCGGGCCGGTCTCGTCGTCGTCGCCTACGAGACCGGCCTGGTCCGCCCGGGCACCCCGCCCAGGTAGAGCCGAGGTCCGCGAGGTAGAGGCGTGGTCACCACCACACCTCTACCTCGCGCTGCCACGGCTCTACCTCGCGACGGGAGTGGCCCCACCTCAGGCGTCGAGACCGCGACGCGCGAGGAGCGGCGCGATGTCGGCGTCGCGGCCGCGGAGCTCCCGGAACGACTGCAGCGGGTCCTGCGAGCCGCCGCGCGCGAGCAGCACGCGGCGGAAGCGCTCGCCGTTCTCGCGCGACAGGCCGCCGTTCTCGCGGTACCACTCGACCGTGTCGGCGTCGAGGACCTCGGACCAGATGTAGGAGTAGTACCCGGCCGCGTACCCGCCCCCGAACACGTGGTTGTAGTACGTCGTGCGGTAGCGCGGCGGGACGGGCGCGAACGCGACGCCCGCCGCCTCGAGCGCGGCGGCCTCGAACGGTACGACGTCGGCCTCCGACGCGGGGACGCCGTCGGGCCCGACCTGGTGCCAGGCCTGGTCGAGCAGCGCAGCGGCGAGGTACTCGGTCGTGCCGAAGCCCTCGTTGAACTGGCGCGAGGCGAGCATCGTGTCGACCCACTCGGCGGGCATCGGCTCGCCCGTGACGTGGTGCACCGCGTAGGAGCGCAGGACCGTCGGCTCCCACGCCCACATCTCGTTGACCTGCGAGGGGTACTCGACGAAGTCGCGCGGCACCTCGGTGCCGGACTGCGACGGGTAGCGCACGTCGGAGAACAGGCCGTGCAGCGCGTGCCCGAACTCGTGGAAGAGCGTGATGACCTCGTCCCAGACGAGCAGCGTGGGCTGGCCGGCCGGCGGCTTGACGATGTTGAGGTTGTTGACGACGACCGGCTTCTGCCCGAGCAGGTGGTTCTGGTCGACGAGGTTGTTCATCCAGGCGCCACCGCGCTTGGACTCGCGCGTGTACCAGTCGGCGAGGAAGAGACCCAGGCCCTGGCCCGGCTCCCCCGGCGTCTCGGCGTCGAACACCTCGAAGACGCGCACGTCCGGGTGGTACCCGACGAGGTCGTGGCGCTCGGCGAAAGAGATGCCGAACAGGCGGTTCGCGGCCAGGAACACGCCGTCGTGCACGACGCGCTCGAGCTCGAGGTACGGGCGCAGCAGCGCGTCGTCGAGCGCGTAGCGGTCCTTGCGCACGCGCTCGGCGTAGAACGACCAGTCGGACGCGCGCAGCGTCGCGCCCGGCTCGTCGGCCCGCAGCGCCGTCTCGAGGTCGGCCGCCTCGCGGCGCGCGTTCGCGACGGCGGCGGGAGCGAGCCGCCCGAGCATCGCGTTCACGGCCTCGGTCGTCTTGGCGGTCGCGTCCTCCGCGACGTACGCGGCGTGGTGCTCGTAACCGAGCAGGCGTGCGCGCTCGGCGCGCAGGCGCACGGTCTCGAGCACGATCTCGCGCGTGTCGTGGTCGTCGCCGGTCGCACCGCGCGACTCCGACGCCTGCTGCACGCGCTCGCGCACGTCGCGACGCGCGAGCGAGGCGAGGACGCCCTGCTGGGTGGGGAGCTGCATCTCCAGCAGCCACGCGCCCTCGTGCCCCCGCGCGGCGGCGGCCGCCGCCGCGCCCGCGACGGCGTCCTCGGCGAGGCCGTCGAGCTCCGCACTGTCGGTGACGAGCACGCTCGCGGCGTTCGCGCCCGCGAGCAGCTTGCGGCCGAACGCGGCCTCGAGCGTGGTCAGGCGGCCGTTGAGCGCGCGCAGGCGCTCCTGCTGCTCCGTGTCGAGCTCCACGCCCGAGCGGCGGAACCGGACGAGCAGCGTGCGGAGCAGCCACGCGGCGTCGGGCTCGAGGGTCTGCTCGCCGGCGTCCGCCGCGTCCTGGAGCGCGCGGGCGCGGGCGTAGAGGCGCGCGTCCATGTAGATCGCGTCGTGGTGCGCGGCGAGCTCCGGCGCGAACTCCTCCTCGATCTGCTCCAGGCCCGGCGTCGCGTCGGCCGAGAGCTGGTTGTAGAACGCGTTGAGCACGCGCGCGAGGTCGCGGCCCGACCGCTCGAGCGCCTCGAGCACGCTCGCGGCGGTGGGCGGCGCGTCGTCGGTCGCGACCGCCTCGATCGCCGCGCGCTGCGCGGCCGTCGCGGCCCGCAGCGCCGGGAGGTAGTGCTCCTCACGGATCGCGTCGTAGTCGGGCAGCTCGTACGGCAGCACCGACGGCGCCGCGAACGGGTTGGCGGGGTCGAGGTCGAGAAGGGCCGGCGCGGTGGTGGGCGCGGGCGCGTCGGCGCGCGTCGTGGGCTCGGAGGTCATGGTGCCCATCTTGGCCCGCGGGCGGGCACGACGGAAACGGATACCTCGCCGCCCGGGAGCTCCGTGGCGGTACGGCGTCAGGCCGCGCGGCCCGACGGCGGCGCGTCCGCCGGCCACGGCTCCGCCGGCTCGCGCGGGTCGTCGGGCAGGAGCGTGCCGAGCCACGCGTCACGTCGCTCGCCACGCTGCAGCGCGAAGCCGCGCACCGTGCCCTCGACCCGGAAGCCGAGGCGCCACGCGGTCCGGCGCGAGGGCCAGTTGCCGACGTACGCCTGCCAGAAGAGCCGCGCGAGACCCGCCCCCTCGGGGTCGAAAGCCCAGTCGACGACGAGGCGGCCCGCAGCCGTCATGAGGCCCCGGCCCCGGGCACCGGGGGCGGTCCAGTAGCCGATCTCGGCCGACCGCCGGCCCTCGGGCGCGTCGTCGAGGCTCAGGCCGATCATGCCGAGGACCGGGCCCACGCCGTCGGGACCGGGGATGCCCGAGCGGCCCGCGCTCTCGCGCACGCCCCACGTGAGGACGTCCCCGCGCTCCCACCCGGGACCGACGTACTCCTCGACGAACTGCACCGCGTCCGCGCGCGTGTACGGCGACGGCACCACCGTCCATGCGGCGACGTCCGGGTCCTGGCACGCGGCCGTGATCGCGTCGACGTCGTCGAGGGTCGGGGTCGACAGGTGGACGTGGCCGTCGTCGAGGGCGAAGGGGTGCACCCGCCCGAGCCTGGCACGCCGCGCCGCACGGCGTCACCCGGATTCCCGGCCCGGGGACGCGCAGCGACGTCCGCTCTCGACCGTCCCGGACCCGGGTGCGTCACCGGCGCAGGGCGTCCTCCACGGGCGTCCACGGCAGGTCGTGCGCGGCGGCCACCGCCGCGTTGAGGAGCGTGCCGCGGTGGGTGGACGCCCCCGACCGCAGGAGCGGGTCCTCCCGCAGCGCGTCGACCCCGCCGTCCGCGAGCGCCGCGAGGTACGGGAGCGTCGCGCTGGTCAGCGCGAGCGTGCTCGTCACGGGAACCGCGCCGGGCATGTTCGCGACGCAGTAGAACGTGGTGCCGTGGACGGCGAAGGTCGGGTCGTCGTGGGTCGTGGGCCGCGACCCCTCGAAGCACCCACCCTGGTCCACGGCGACGTCCACGAGCACGGCGCCGGGCCGCATCCGCGCGACGAGGTCGTCGGTGACGAGGCGCGGGGCGCGCGCCCCCGCGACGAGCACGGCGCCGACGACGAGGTCGGCCTCCAGCACCTCGCGCTCGATCGCGTACGCGCTCGACACGACGGTGCGCACGTGCCCGGAGAACTCCCGGTCGACGGCGCGCAGCACGGGCAGCGCGAGGTCGACGACCGTGACCTCGGCGCGCATGCCGACGGCGATCTCGGCGGCGTGGCGCCCCGCGGTGCCGCCCCCGAGCACGACGACCCGGCCGGGTCGCGTCCCGGGCACGCCGCCGAGCAGGACGCCGCGGCCGCCTGCCGGGCGCTGGAGGAGCCACGCGCCGACCTGGGTCGCCATGCGTCCGGCGACCTCGCTCATGGGCGCCAGGAGCGGGAGGGTGCCGTCCGGGGCCCGGGCGGTCTCGTAGGCGACCGCGGTGGTGCCGGCGTCGAGCAGGGCGCGCGTGCACGCCGCGTCGGCCGCGAGGTGGAGGTAGGCGAAGAGCAGGAGGTCGTCGCGCAGGAAGCGGTGCTCGCTCGCGACCGGCTCCTTGACCTTGCAGACGAGCTCCGCCTCGCCCCAGACCTCCTCGGCGGTCGGCACGATGCGCGCTCCCGCGCTCTCGAACTCCGCGTCGGGCAGGTGGGAGCCGGTCCCGGCCCCGGACTGGACGAGCACGTCGTGCCCGGCCCGTACGAGGTGGTGCGCGCCGGCGGGGGTGAGCGCGACGCGGTCCTCGTGGTTCTTGACCTCGGTGGGTATCCCGATCCTCATGGTCCAGTGTGGCCGCAGGCTGCCGTCGTGCGCAGGGTGGCAGGATCTTGTGCCTGCGTGTCCTGCCTGCCACTCGTCCGGCCCCGCCGTCGTTGCCAGGGTGGGCGGGTGGCCCCGACGACCTCCCGCACAGCCCGGCCCGCCCCGACGGGCGGCCCGGCCTCCCCCTCCGGACGGGATCTGCCCGCCAGCCCGCTCGACCGGTCCCCGACGGGCACGCTGGGCCTCGCGCGCGGCAGCGCGCTCTATGTCGCGAGCGTCCTCGGGACCGGCGTCCTCGCGCTGCCGGGCCTCGCGACGCGCGTCGCCGGGCCCGCGTCCGTGCTCGCCGTCGCGCTCGTCCTCGTGGCGAGCGTGCCGCTCGCGGGGACGTTCGCCGCGCTCGCCGCACGGCACCCCGACCGGGGCGGGGTCGCGAGCGCGGTGCGTGCGGCGCTCGGCCCGACGGCGGCCCGCGCCACCGGGTACTGGTTCTCCTTCGGCGTGTGCGCGGGCGTCCCCGTCGTCGCGGTGCTCGGGGCCGAGTACGTCGTCGCCGTCGTCGGGGCGGACCGCGCCGTTGTCCCGGTCGTGGCGGTCGCGCTCGTCGTCGTGCCGGCGCTCGCCGTCGCGCTCGGCGTGCGCGTGGCGGGCGCCGTCCAGCTCGGCCTGACGACGCTCCTGCTCGCGGCCGTCGTCGTGGTCGTCGCCGCGGCGGCGCCGGCGGCGAGCGCCGAGCGCTTCACGCCGTTCCTCAGCGAGGGGTGGTCCGGCGTGGGCTCCGCCGTGAGCCTGTTCGTGTGGGCGTTCGCGGGGTGGGAGGTCGGCACGCACGTCTCGGCCGACTTCCGCGACCCGCGGCGCACGATCCCCGCCGCGACGGGCGTGGCGCTCGTCGTGGTCGGCGTCGCGTACCTGGCGCTCCAGGTCACGACGGTCGGGGTGCTCGGGACGGACGCGGGGACGGGGACGGTCGCGCTCCTCGACCTCGCGCGCGTGGGCGCGCCCGGCGCGGGTCCGGTGCTCGTGGGCGTCGTCGCCGCGGTCGTCACGTCCGGGGTGCTCACCGCCTACCTCGCCGCGTTCGCGAACCTCGGGCAGGCGCTCGCCCGGGACGGCGACCTCCCGCGCCCCCTCGCCGCGCTCTCGGGCCGTGGCGGGGTGCGGCGCCGCGCGCTGGCCGTCACGCTCGCTCTCGCTGCGGGCTACCTCGCGGTGCTCGTCGCCACGGGGCTCGACCTCGAGCCGTTCGTCCGCGTCCACACGAGCAGCATGGTGGCCGTCTACGCGCTGGGCATGGTGGCGGCGCTGCGCCTGCTCCCCCGACGCTCTCCCGGCTGGTGGCTCGCCGCGGTCGCGACGGCTCTGACGGCGGTGCTGCTGCTCCTCGCGGGGGCGTCGCTCGTCGCACCGGCGCTGCTCGCCGCGGCCGCGATCGTGGTGACGCTCGTCCGCCGCGGCGGCGGGCGCGGACGGGCCGACGGCCGGTCGGCCGGGCCCGAGGCCGGCTGACCGGGCCGCGCGGAAATCGCCCGGACGGCCCGTTCCCCGCGTCCGCGCTCTCCGCTACGGTCGACGCCATGCCCACGTGGACGGACCCCGGCCCGGTGGAGTTCGACGCCGTGGTGGTCGCCGCCGGGACGCGGTCGGGAGCGTTCGTCGCGCTCCCCGTCGACGTCGTGGACCTGTTCGGGACCCGCGGCCGGGTCCCCGTGCTCGCAGCGGTCGACGACGTCGCGTACCACGCGTCCCTCGTCGCCTACGGTGGCCCGCACCTGCTCGCGGTGCTCCGGTCCGTGCGAGCCGCGACCGGCAAGGACGTCGGGGACACCGTGCACGTCTCGGTCCGGCTCGACGCGGGGGTCTCCGCCGTCCCGCGGTGATCCCGGCGGCGGTCAGCTCGTCGCGCCCTCCGGGGGCGGCGTGACGCCCGGACCGACGTCCCCGAGGGCGATCTCCTTCGCCGTCGGCAGCTCGTCCTCCATCGGTGGGTCCTTGTGCCGCAGGTGCGAGAACACCGACCACGCGACCGCGACGAGCGGCACCGACACGACCGCGCCGAGGATCCCGGCGAGCAGCGTGCCCGCCGTCACGGCGATCGCGACCACCACCGGGTGGAGGGACACCTGCTTGCCCATGACGAGCGGCTGCAGCACGTGGCCCTCGAACTGCCCGATGAGCGCGATGCCGATCGTCACGATCAGCGCGATGAGGAAGCCCTTGGCCGCGAGCGCGACGATCGCGGCGATGATCATCGCGAGCGGGGCGCCGATGATCGGGATGAACGCCCCGATGAACACGAGGACGGCGAGCGGGGCCGCGAGCGGGACACCGAGGATCGCGAGGAAGATCCCCGCGAGGATGCCGTCGACGAGCGCGATGATCACCGTGCCGCGCGCGTAGCCGGAGAACGTGTACCAGCCGGCGCCGCCCGCGATCTTCCAGCTGTCGCGCGAGCGCGACGGGAGCTGGTTGAGGAACCACGTCCACATGTCCTTGCCGCGGGCGAGGAAGAACACCGTGCAGAAGATCGCGAGCGCGATCGCCGCGAACGCCTCGAAGACCGAGCCCGCGCTCGCCGCGGCCTGGCTCGCGATGTCACCGCCGTGCTCCGTGAGCCACTGACGCCCGTTGTCGATCCAGCCGTTGACGTCGTCCGCGGTGATCGTGACCGGCAGCGGGCCGTTCTCGAGGAAGTCGAAGATCTGCTCGATGCCCTGGTCGAACTGCTCCGCGAGGCTCTGCCACTGGCCCGCGACCGACGTGATGACGTACGTCAGCAGGCCGGCGAAGAAGAGCAGGGCCGTGAGGATCGCGAGCCCTGTGGCGAGGCCGCGCGGCATGATCCTGCTGTAGAAGTCGGTCACCGGCCGCAGGACGGACGTGATGACGAGCGCGAGGAAGACCGCCACGAACACGAGCTGCACCTGCGCGGTCGCGAAGAAGACGAGCGCGACCGCCGCGACGATCATGAGCAGGCGCCACGACCAGCCGGCCGTCGTGCGCAGCCAGGCGGGGACCGTCTCGTCGTACCCCACCACCGACGGGTTGCGGCGCGCCCCGGCGACCTTGCGCGCCGCGCTCGACGCCCCGGCGAGGTGTTTGACCGACGCCGCCGAGCGGTCAGCACCGGTGCCCGGCCGTGGCGTCGGTGCCGGGCCTGCTGCGGGTCGCTGCTCGTCCGTCACGCGTGCCTCCGTCGCGTCGTGGCCACCATCCGCCCAGTCTGCCCCAGGTCCTCCCCGCACGCCGGGCGCCGCGCACGGCCCTGGCCGGGGTCGTGGACGAGGTCGCGGTCGAGGTCGCGGCCCTGGTCCGGGGCGTGACGGCGATGTGAGAACCAGCCCCGAACCGTGCTATGTTTTTCCCCGCACCGGAACGGCGGAAACGCCGGGAAGGTCCACTCGTCCGGGTGGCGGAATGGCAGACGCGCTAGCTTGAGGTGCTAGTGCCCTTTATCGGGCGTGGGGGTTCAAGTCCCCCTCCGGACACCATGATCGAGGCCCCTGGCCTGCGGAGACGCAGACCAGGGGCCTTTGTCGTCCCCGGGCCACGCACCAGTCCCCGGTGCGCACGTCGTGTCAGCGCTCCGGCGGGAGGACGACGTCGTCGCCCGAGGTGAGGATCGTCACGGACTCGTCCGCGGGGAGGCCTGGCACGACGACGACGCTCGTCGACGGCGCGGTGTCGAGCGTGCAGGGGCGCTCGTCGGTGCCCGCCCGGCGACCGAGGCGGAAGCTCAGCGCGCGCTCCTCGGCGTCCCACGTGTAGTCGACCGGGACGAGCGGGCACGAGCTCGACCCGAACGTCACGACGTTCACGGTCTGCGGCTCGCCGCCGCGCGCGTAGCCGACGGCCGGGGTCTCGGCGTCGGACCACGGGTGCACCTCGCCGCCCTCGGCGGGCAGCCCGAGATACGTGTGGTCCGCGACGGACGGGTCGATGGGGTCGGTGGCCGCCGCGCACGCGACGAGGACGACCGTCGCACCGATGCTCAGCACCGAGATGCCGACGAGACGGGCCGTGCGGACGAGGACGGGCAGCTGCGGGTCGATGGCGGGCATGGTGCTCACGCTCGTCCTGAGGCACCCCGTCCCGGATCGGCCGAACGCGCCGTCCCGACCGCCCCGGGGCCTCAGCGCGTGCCGCACCTCCTCAGGACCGGCCGCTCCGAGCGTGAGGTGCCCGAGCACCGGAGGCGCCGCGCCCCGCTCGTCGGCTCACGCCGTGACGTTGGCGCTGTCGCCGCCGGTGACCGCGAGGCTCGTGCCGCTGATCATGGACGCCTCCGGCGAGGCGAGGAAGACGACGGCCGGGGCGACGTCGTCCGGCGCGAGCCACGGCACCCCGAGGGGGAGCTTGCTCGCCAGCCCGGCGGCGGCCGCCTGCTCGTCGTGGGCGACGTCGCCGGTGGGCGCCTTCCCCGACGACTCCAGGGCCTGGGCGTACCGCTCCTCGTGGCGCGTCAGGGCGGTGTCGATCAGGCCGGGGATCACGGCGTTGACGGTGATCCCGTGGGGGCCGAGGTCGAGCGCCGCGGACTTCATCAGGCCGATGAGCGCCCACTTGGACGCCGAGTACGCGCTGCCCTCGAGGGTGCCGTGCTGCCCCTGGGTCGACGAGGTGAGGACGATCCGCCCGCCGCCGCGCTCGACGAGGAGCGGCGCCGCGGCGCGCAGCACGTTCGCGGTGCCGGTGAGGTTGACGTCGATCGTGTCGTGCCAGAGCTCGTCGCTCATGTCGAGGACCGAGGCGAAGCCCTGAATCCCGGCGTTGGCGAACACGACGTCGAGGCCGCCGAACCGCTCGACGACCTCCCCGAGCGCCGCGCGCACGGCAGCAAGGTCACGCTGGTCGGCGACCAGCGGCAGCCACGACGCCCCGGCCTCCGCCACAAGCTCGCCGGTCCGCGCGAGGTCGGCCGGGCTCGCGGGCTCGTACTCGAGCGCGCGGCTCGCGACGGCCGCGATGTCGAGGCCGGCGACCCGGTAGCCCGCCCGCGCGAACGCGACCGCCGTCGCGCGCCCGATCCCGCGCGCCGCGCCGGTGACCACGACCACTCGTCCCTGGCTCATCCCGCTCTCCCTCCGAGGGTGCCGTCCCGCGAGGCTAGCCGCGGGACCGCGGGCTGGCAGCCGGAGCCGCCGACCGCCCGGCGAGCCCGTCGTGCGCGTCAGCGCGGCGCCACGGCGTCGTGGCGGCGGGCCAGGGCGAGCGTCGTCGTGCCGACCGCGACGAGGACGCCCGCCAGCAGCAGGCCGGCCGCACCGGACCACGACCGCACGACGACGGCGCCGACGGCCGCGCCCGTGCCCATCGCGAGCACGGCGCCCGCGCGTCGGGCCGCGCCCTCTCCGGACCCGCCCGCGAGCGGGCTGCTGAGAGCGAGGTTCACGAGCGTCGTGGTGACGACGACGGTCGAGACGTCCTGGACGTGGGCGCCCCGCGCGGCGACCGCCTGGGCGCCCATCACGAGCGCGAGGGCGGCGGTGAGGGCCAGCACCCCGGGCGTGGGCAGGCGCCCGACGGCGAGCCACAGCGCGCCGCCCGCGACCACGAGCACCGCTCCCCCGGCGAGCACGCCGAGCGCGCGCCGCGGCATTCGCGCGTCGTCGGCGCGCCCGCGGAGCAGCGCCCCGCACAGGGCGGCGCCGAGGACGAAGGCGACGAGCGCGACGACGTTGTTGAGCAGCGGGATCCCGCCCGCACCGGCGGCGGCGAACCCGACGAAGAGCACGTTGCCCGTCATGTTGCCGGTGAACACCTGGTCGAGCGCGAGGTAGCTCACCGCGTCGACGACGCCCGTCGCCACGGTCAGGACGAGCAGGCCGGCCACGTACGGCCGGTCGCGCGGGTCGGTCATCGTCCGACCGTACGGGCCGGGTCCGTACGCGGCGCGGCGGCCGGGCGCCGCCCCGAGCCCGCGCGCGGCGTCACCCGCCGGCCGCGCGGTCCTCCACGTCGTCCGTCGGACGGTCGGCGATGACGACGGCGTCGTCGACGTAGCGAGGTCGGCAGGCGAACCAGCCCGCCACGACCCCGGGGACGGCGGTCGCGGCGAGCACGACGAGCGGGACGGACCACGAGCCGGTCGCCTCGCGCAGCAGGCCGAGCCCGAGGGGCCCGAAGCAGGCGATCCCGTACCCGATGCCCTGGACGAAGCCGGACACGGCCGACGCCCCCTGGGCCGTCCGCGTGCGCCGGTTGATGAGCGTCATGCACAGGGGGAAGGTGCTCACCCCGATGCCGAGGGCGCACACCCACACCACCGTGCCGTCGAGCGGGGAGAGCAGGAGTCCCAGGTACCCGGCGACCAGCACCACCGAGCACGCGACCACGACGACGAACGGGTTCGTCATCCGGGTGGCGACCTGGGGCACTACCAGCGCCGCGAGCACGCCCCACGCCGAGTACAGCGCGACCATGGAACCGCCGAGCGCGGCGCTGCCCCCGGCGTCGGTGAGGACGGCCGGCACCCACGTGATGATCGCGTAGTTGGACAGCGACATCATGGCGAAGAGGCCGACGAGGCCCCACGCGGTGGACGACCGGCCCACCCGGAGGCGCGCACCGGCCGCCGCGACGGGTGCGGGCGCGTGATGGGCGGCGGGCAGCCGGAGCGCGAGCAGGAGCCAGACGACGGCGGCCACGGCGGCGGGCCCGGCCCAGAGCCCCACGGACACGCGCCAGCTGCTCGCCTCGGCGACCGGGACCGCGAGCAGCGGGGCGACGAACTGCCCCGTCTGCATGAGGAGGAGGTAGAGCGAGGTCCACAGCGCGAGCCGGTCGGAGAACCACGCCTTCACCAGCGGCACGATGACGACGTTGGCCGCCCCGATGCCCGCGAGCGCGAGCACCGTCGACAGGACGAGCACGGTCGTCGTCGGGGAGGACGCGCGCAGCACGAGAGACAGCGCGGTGAGAGCGAGGGCCACGGTCGCCGTGCGCTCGAGCCCGAACCGCCGCGTGACCGCGGGCGCGAGGAAGCCGAACACGGCGAACGACGCCGCGGGGACCGTGCCGAGCAGCCCCGCGACGGCGACCCCGAACCCGAGGTCGGCGCCCACCATCTCCAGCAGCGGGGTGAACCCGGTGACCGCCGTCCGGAGGTTGAGGGCCGTCAGCGCGACGGCGAAGCCCGCCCAGAGCGTGAGGCGTCCGGGGCGCACGCGGGGTCGGGAGGGAGAGAGGGTGGTCACGCTACACTCCACACTGAGGTCGGCGGATGATGGGATCATGGGATGAATCTGGAGCAGTCTGGCACAGGCGGACCGATGCGTCGAGTAGGCCTCATCGACCAGGCCGCGGCGCGCTTCCGGGACGAGATCGTCTCGGGTCGCTGGGCGGTCGGCGAACGGATCCCCACGGAGGCCGCGCTCGTGGCGGAGTTCGGCGTCGGGCGCAACACCGTGCGCGAGGCGCTGCAGTCGCTCGTCCACGCGGGGCTGCTGCGCCGCGAGCAGGGCCGCGGCACGTTCGTCATCTCGAGCTCCGAGCTGACCGGCACCCTGGAGCGCCAGCTCGCGGGCGGCAGCCGCCGCCACTACCTCGAGCTCCGCCTCGCCCTCGACAGCACCGCCGCCTCGCTCGCCGCGGCGAGCCGCTCGGACGACGACGTCGAGCACCTGCGCGAGCTGCGCGACCGGCGGGAGGCGGCCTGGGAGGCCGACGACCGCGACGCCCGCGCGCGCGCCGACCTCGACCTGCACCGCGCGATCGTGGCCGCGACGCACAACCCGCTCTACGTCACGCTCTACTCGAGCATGCTCGACGTCTTCACCGTGCACATGCGCGACGAGGAGAACGCGGACGACGAGGCGGCGCACCGTCACCACCACGAGCTGGTCGAGGCCGTCGCACGGCAGGACGCCGCCGGGGCCGCGGCAGCGGTCGCCGCGATCTTCGACCCGTTCCTGCCGCTCGCGGACGCCGGACCCTCCCCCATCCGCTGAGGCACGGCGCCCGGCCGGGCGGCAGGACGCGCCGGGACAGCGAGAGGCCCCGTCGTGTGGAGCGACGGGGCCTCTCGATCCGCTGTCTCATTCGGATCCCGCCGGCGCTCTCACGCCGGAAGCATGCCCCCGAGCCTACCGCTCCCGCGCGGACCCGGGTGCCGTAGCGTCGGGGCGTGACCGCGACCACGCCCGGCGACGACAGGGCGGAGCTCCTCTGGCTGCCCGTCGGGGCGGGGGGCCACGTCGTCCGCCGCACGAGCGCCGCGTGGGAGCGCGCCGCCGCGCTGCTCGCGCGGCGGCGTCCCCGCCCGCTGTTCCACGCGGCGCTGGGACTGCGCTGCGACGGGGTGCCGTACGTCGTCGAGATGACCCCCGCGTGGGGCGGCCCGCCGTGCGACCGGGGCGTCGTCGTGACCGGCCCCGTGGGTCTGCGGCCGCTGGGCCGCTCCCGCTGGTTCCGGTACGAGGTGCGCTGCTGGGCGCACGGCGCCCTCCCCGACCGGGAGCACGCCGTCGGGCCACCCGTCGTCGTCACGCGCGACGCCGCCGCGGTCGTGCGGATCCTGCGGGCCGTGCGTGGCGTCCCGCCGCTCACGTGGGGTCGGCGGCCGCCCGGCGGGGGCGAGATGTGGAACTCGAACTCGCTCGTCGCGTGGTCCCTCGCCCGGGCACGACTCGCGACCGACCACGTCCCCCCGGGCGGCGGGCGCGCACCGGGATGGGACGCGGGCGTCCGGATGGCCGCAAGGACCGCCACCGCCTGACCGTCGTCGTGCCCGCCCGCGCCGCGCCCCGTCCGCCCGGGCAGGACCGTCCCTCCTGGGCACGCTCGTCCCACCCCGGCACGACCTCCTCCTCCCCGAGGAGGAGGCGGGAGGGTCGCGGATCTCCGCCGACCGCCCGAGCCGGGGCCCCGCAGGCGTCCGTAGCGTCGACGGCGGCGGTGCCCGACGACCGGGCCCGCGGACGACGGGAGGACCGATGATCCAGGTGGAGGCGCTGACGAAGCGCTACGGACCCACGACGGCGGTGGACGGGCTGACGTTCACGGCGCGGCCCGGGACCGTGACGGGCTTCCTCGGCCCGAACGGTGCCGGGAAGTCCACGACGATGCGCGTCGTCGTCGGGCTGGAGCGCCCGACCTCCGGCACGGCGACCGTGGACGGCCGCCGGTACGCGGACCTGCCGGCGCCCCTGCGCGCGGTCGGGGTCATGCTCGACGCGCGCTCCGTGCACCCGGGCCGCACGGCGTTCCGCCACCTGACGGCGCTCGCCCGCACCCACGGGATCGGGCGGGCGCGCGTGGACGAGGTGATCGGGATGACCGGCCTCGAGAGCGTCGCGGGGCGGCGTGCGGGCACGTTCTCGCTCGGGATGGGCCAGCGCCTCGGCATCGCGGGCGCGCTCCTCGGCGACCCCGGGACGCTCGTCCTCGACGAGCCCGTCAACGGCCTCGACCCCGACGGCGTGCTGTGGGTGCGCGGGCTCGTGCGCGGTCTCGCGGCGGAGGGCCGCGCGGTGCTGCTGTCGTCGCACCTCATGCACGAGCTCGCGCTGTGCGCCGACCGCGTCGTCGTCATCGGCCAGGGCCGGCTGCTCGCCGACGCGCCGGTGCAGGAGCTCGCGGGCGCGGCGGGCTCGCTCGAGGAGGCGTACCTGCGGCTCACCGCCGACGCCGTCCAGTACCGCGGCCGTGCCGCGGGCGAGACCGGTCTGGCGTCGGCCGGAGGTGCCCGATGACCGCCCCCACCGCACCGACCGCGTCGTCAGGGCGTGCGCACCCGGCGGTGCCCCGGCCCGCGAGCGCCGGTGGCCCCACGCTCCCCCGCGCCGTCGCCGCGGAGTGGACGAGGCTGACGAGCCTGCGCTCGTCGTGGTGGGCGGCCGCCCTCACCGTCGTCGTCTCGGCTGTGCTGACGTACCTCTCGGCCCAGGCGTCGTCCGTGGACCCGGGGTTCGACCCGCTCGGCTCCCTCACGTCGGGCCTGCTGCTGGCCCAGGTGCCGCTCCTCGTCCTGGGCGTCCTGGTCGGGACGGGCGAGTACAGCACGGGCACGTTCCGCACGACGTTCGTCGCCGAGCCGCGGCGCTGGCCCGTGCTCGTCGGGCAGACGGCGGCGACCGCCGCGTTCGCGCTGCTCACCGCGGTGCTCGCGGTCGGGGCGGCGGTGCTCGCGCTCCTGCCGTCGGCCCGTGCGCGCGGCCTCGCGCTCGACCTCGGCCGGGACGGTACGCCGCAGGTCCTCGTCGGGATGGCGCTCCTGCTCGTCGGCATGGCCCTGCTCGGCCTCGCGCTCGGCGCGCTCGTGCGGAGGCCCGTCCCCGCGCTCGCCGCGGCGGTGCTCGTCGTGCTCGTGCTGCCGGTCGCGCTCGTGCTCGCGGCCGACCTGTCGGGCGACCCCCTCGCCGCACCCGCGGGCGTCTCGTCCGCGCAGGCGGCGGTGAACACGGTCGTCACGTTCCTGCCCACCGGGGCGGCGTCCCTCCTCACGGGCGAGGGCGCGGTCGAGGGCGCGCCCGACCTGGGCGCCGTCGGCGGAGGCCTCGTCCTCGCGGCGTGGGTCCTCGTCCCGCTCGCCCTGGCCGCCGTCCGCCTGCGCACGCGGGACGTGGTCTGACGTGGCCGCCACGATCCCCCCGACGGCCTCTGCTCCGACCCGCACCGCGCCCGCGCCCGACCGGCCGCAGGTGACCCTGCCCCGGGTGCTCGCGGCGGAGTGCGACAAGCTGACGAGCCTCCGCTCGACCGCCTGGCTCGCGCTCGCGACCGTCGCCGCGGCGGCGGGGACGGCGTGGGCGCTGGGCGCGTTCGCCCGGCCCGACGCCGGGTCCTCCGGGGCGCCGCTCGCCGTCGCGGGGTCCGTGCTCGCCCAGCTCGGCTTCCTCGTGCTCGGCGCGGGCGTCGGCGCCGGCGAGTTCCGGACCGGGACCGCGCGCGTGACGTTCGCCGCGGTGCCCCGCCGCCTGCCCGTGCTCGCGGCGCAGGCGCTCGTGACGACGGCGGCCGCGCTCGCCGTCGCCGTGCTCGCGCTGGGCGCTGCGCTCGCCGCGACCGCCGGGCAGCGCGCCGACGCCGCGCTCGTGCTCGACCTCGCGGACCGCGAGACGCTGCGGGTGCTGGCGGGCTTCGTGCTCTACCAGACCGGGGTCGCCCTCGTGGGCCTGGGCCTGGGGGCGCTCGTGCGGCGGCCGGACGGCGCGCTCGTCGGCGGGGTCGTGCTGCTCGTCGTGCTCGACCACGTGCTCGCGACGAACCCGGGACGCGTCGCGGACACGGCGCGCGCGCTGCTGCCCGGCGCGGGGGCGCGCCTGCTGCAGGACGACGCGCGCCTCGCCGCGCTCGACGCGACGACCCTGGGACCGCACCTCGGCACGTGGGGCGGAGCCCTCGTCCTCGCGGCGTGGGCCGCCGCGCTGCTCGCCGCGGCGGCGTACCGGCTGCGGCGCCATGACGTCGTCTGACGCGCCGCGCGACGGCCGATGGGAGAGTAGGCCCGTGCCCTCGTCGCCCCTCGCCCTCCCGTCCGCGCCCGGGGCGCACGACGGCGGACCGCGCGCCGAGCCCGACGTGCGGCGGCGCGGCGCCGTCGGCCGCGTGCTCGCGCGGCACCCGTGGGCGACCGACCTCGCGCTCGCAGGCGCGGTCGCGCTGCTCGGGCTCGTCACCGCGGCGGTCGCGCTCACGACGGTCGAGGGGTCCACCGGGCTGGGGCTGTTCCGCCCCGACGAGCCCGTGGCCCAGGTGGTCGTCACGGCCTGGCTCGTCGGCGCCGCCCTCGGGGCGGCCCTGCTCCTGCTCCGGCGGTCGCGCCCGCTGACCGTCACGGCGGCCCTCACCGTGCTGGCCGTCACCTCGCTCGCGACGGCGGGCGTGCTCGGCGTGCTCGGCGTGTGCCTCGCGTGCGCGGTGCACACCGTGGCCGCCGAGCGCGCGCCCCGCACGGCGTGGGTCGTGTGCGGGGCGGTGCTCGCCGTCGTCGTCGCCGCGCTCTGGTGGTGGCAGGACATCGGCCTCGCCGAGATGCTGCTGTGGAGCGACCCGATCGTCCTGCCGGACGGCGACCCGGTGCGCGACCTCGCGCAGCCCCCCTTCTCCCCCGGCCGGCGCTCGGTGTCGGTCCTCCTCCTGCTCGCGCTCCTGCTGCTGGGGATGGCCACGGGGTCGGGGGCACGCGCACGGCGGCTGCACGACGAGGACCTCGTCGCGCGCTACCGCGCCATGGCGCGCGACCGCGACCAGAGCGCGGCGCTCGCCCGGGCCGCCGAGCGGGCGCGGATCGCGCGCGAGATGCACGACGTCGTCGCGCACAGCGTGTCCGTGATGGTCGCGCTGTCCGACGGCGCGGGCGCGGCGCTCGACCGGGCGCCGGACCGCTCGCGCGAGGCCCTGCACGAGCTGTCCCGCACGGGACGGGACGCGCTGGCCGACATGCAGCGCGTCCTCGGCGCGCTCGACCCCGAGGAGGGCGGCGACGGGGCGGGCACCCCGGTCGAGCCGACCGGGACGGACCTTGCGGCCGTCGTCGCACGGTTCCGCGCGGCGGGCGTGCCCGTCGCCGCGAGCGGCCTCGACGTCGCGCTGCCTGCGGACACGTCGCTGCGGCTCGGGGCCGTGCGCATCGTGCAGGAGGCCCTGACCAACGTGCTGCGGCACGCGCCCGGGACGCCCGCGGCCGAGGTCGTGGTGCGGCGCACCGCGCGCGCGGTCGAGATCGACGTCCGCGACGAGGGCGGCACGCGTCCGGCGACCGGCGGCGGGACCGGGCGCGGGATCGTGGGCATGCGCGAGCGCGCCGCGCTGCTCGGCGGCGTCGTCGAGGCGGGGCCGCGACCGGGCGGCGGTTGGGCGGTGCACGTGGTCCTGCCCTGCGATCCGGGCGAGGTCGGGGCGCGGAGCGCCCCCGAGCAGGAGCACCCGCACCGCGACGTGCACGACGACGAGGGAGGACGACCGTGACGACCGTGCTGCTCGTCGACGACCAGGCGCTGCTGCGGATGGGCTTCCGGCTCGTCATCGAGTCCGAGCCCGACCTCGAGGTGGTGGGCGAGGCCTCCGACGGACGCGTCGCGCTCGACCAGGTCGCGGCCCTCGCCCCCGACGTCGTCGTCATGGACGTCCGGATGCCCGGCATGGACGGCATCGAGGCGACCCGGCGCGTCGTCGCCGAGCACCCCGGGACGCGCGTGCTCGTGCTCACGACGTTCGACGTGGACGAGTACGCGTTCGCGGCGCTGCGCGCCGGGGCGAGCGGGTTCCTGCTGAAGAACGCGCGCCCGCACGAGCTCGTCGAGGCGATCCGCACCGTCGCGGCAGGCAGCTCGGTCGTCGCGCCCCGCGTGCTGCGCCGCATGCTCGACCTCTTCGCACCGCACCTGCCCGCGGGCGAGCAGCCGGCCGTCGACGACGGCCTCGACCCCCGGCTGCGCTCCCTCACGCCGCGCGAGCTCGACGTCCTGCGGTGCGTGGCCGAGGGGATGTCGAACGCCGAGATCGCCGACCGCCTCGTGCTGTCCGCGACGACCGTGAAGACGCACGTCGGCAACCTGCTGGCCAAGCTGGGCGTGCGCGACCGGGTGCAGGCCGTGATCGTCGCGTACGAGAGCGGGCTCGTGGGGTCGCGCGGCTGAGGCCCGGGCGGCACGCGCGTCGAGCGCGGGCGTCGGCGGCACGTCGCGCACCGGTGCCGCGCCGCCGCGGGGCGTTCACCCCCGCCGGGTGAGGACCCCGCCCGAGCCCGCTGCGACGGTGGGACGAGCGCCCGAGAGGAGCCGAGGATGACGGCTGCACCGATCCCCCGACAGCAGGCACCGGCCCCCACGGGCCCCTGGCACACGGCACCGCCCGAGGCGGTGTGCGCGGCGCTCGACGTCGACCCGGCCGTCGGGCTGACGTCCGCGCAGGTCGCCGAGCGGCGCGCGCGCTACGGGCCGAACGCGCTCGCGCAGGAGCGCAAGGAACGGCCGTGGCAGGCGTTCCTGCGCCAGTACCGCGACCTCATGCAGCTCGTCCTCGTCGGCGCGGCCGTCGTGAGCATCATCGCGCTCGGGGACGTGACGACCGGCGTCGTCGTGCTCGCCCTCACCGTCCTCAACGCGCTCATGGGCCTGCACCAGGAGGGCAAGGCGGCCCAGAGCGTCGCCGCGCTCCAGCAGATGCTCGTCATGACGGCCACCGTGCGCCGCGACGGGCGCCAGGAGCAGGTGCCCGCCGAGGAGCTCGTGCCGGGCGACGTCGTCGGGTTCGAGGCGGGCGGCAAGATCCCCGCGGACGGGCGGCTGCTCGTCGCCGCCTCGCTCGAGATCGAGGAGGCCGGGCTCACGGGCGAGAGCACGCCCGTCGCGAAGGGCGTCGCGGCGGTCACGGCGGACGACGCCCCGCTCGGCGACCGCACCGACATGGCGTACATGAACTCCCAGGTCACGCGCGGGCGCGGCGAGATGGTCGTGACCGCCACGGGCATGACGACCGAGGTGGGCCGCATCTCCGGGATGCTCAGCGGGGTCGAGCAGGACAGGTCGCCGCTCACGCGCCAGCTCGACCGCATCACGGTGATCATCACGGTCATGGCGGCGGTCGCCCTCGTCGTGGTCGTCGTGCTGGGGCTCGTGCGCGGCGAGGACTTCGACAGCCTCTTCGTGGTCGGGATCAGCCTGGCGATCGCCGCGATCCCGACGGGGCTGCCCGCCGTCGTGACGATGCTCCTGTCGCTCGGCACGCGCCGCCTCGCCGAGGAGGGCGCGATCGTCAAGCGGCTCAAGTCCGTCGAGACGCTCGGGTCGACGTCGGCGATCTGCTCCGACAAGACCGGGACGCTCACGCTCAACCAGATGACCGCGCGCCGGCTCGTGCTCGCCGGGCGCCGGTTCTCCGTCGACGGCGAGGGCTACTCCACGACCGGCCGCATCCTCGCGGCGGCCGGGTCGACCGACGTCCCGCTCGAACCGGTCGCGCTCCCGCTGGCGCTCGCGAGCGATGCCGTCGTGCGCGACGGCGAGTGCATCGGCGACCCCACGGAGGGCGCGGTCGTCGTGCTCGCGGCCAAGGCCGGGCTCGACGTCGAGGAGACGCGCGCCGAGCACCCGCGCGTCGCGGAGGTCCCGTTCGACGCCGCGTACAAGCTCATGGCGACGTTCCACGAGATCGACGGCGAGCTCGTGTGCTTCGTCAAGGGCGCCCCGGACGTGCTGCTCGCCCGCTCGGCCCGGTACCTCACGGCCGACCGAGGGTCGGCGCCCCTCGACGACGAGGGCCGCGCGCGCGTCCTCGCGGAGAACGACGCGCTCGCGGGCGAGGGCATGCGCGTGCTGGCCGTCGCGCGGCGCACCGTCGCGCGCGACGAGCTCGGGGGCGACCTGCTCGACGCGGTGCGCGACCTCGAGCTCCTCGCGCTCGTCGGGATCGTGGACCCTCCGCGCCGCGAGGCGCGCGACGCCATCGCCGAGTGCCGCGACGCCGGCATCCGGGTACGGATGATCACGGGCGACCACGTCACCACGGCCGCCGCGATCGCCGGGCAGCTCGGGATCGAGGGGCGCGCGCTCACGGGCGCCGAGTTCGCCGCGATGTCCGACGCGCAGCTCGAGGCGGAGGTCGGCGAGATCGGCGTGGTCGCGCGCGTGGCGCCGGAGGACAAGGTGCGGCTCGTCGACGTGCTCAAGCGCAAGGGCGACGTGGTCGCGATGACGGGCGACGGAGTGAACGACGCCCCCGCCCTGACGCGCGCGGACATCGGCGTCGCGATGGGGATCACGGGCACCGAGGTGACGAAGGACGCCGCCGAGATGATCCTCACCGACGACAACTTCGCCACGATCGTGGCGGCGGTCGAGGGCGGCCGCGGCCTCTACGACAACCTCATGAAGTACATCCGCTTCCAGATGGTCGTCCTCGTCGGGTTCATCCTCACGTTCGTCGGCGCGGGCATCTTCACCGTGGCCGGGGGCACCCCGCTCACGCCGCTGCAGATCCTCTGGGTCAACTTCGCGATCGACGTGCTGCTCGCCGTCGGCCTCGGCTTCGACGCCGCGACGCCCGGCCTCATGCGGCGTCGGCCCCGCCCGCCCACCGAGCCGGTCATCGGGCGCGCGCTCGGCGTGCGGCTCGCCGTCGGGGGCGTGCTCATCGCCGTCGGCACGCTCGTCGCCGTCGCGTGGGGAGAGGCCGACGCCGACCTCGCGGTCGCGACGACGATGGGACTCACCGCGATGTCGCTCCTGCACGTCGTCGCCGCGCTCGAGTGGCGCGACCCGCGGGCGAGCATCCTGTCGTCCGAGACGCTCGCGAACGGCCGCTTCGTCGTGCTCCTGCTCGCATCCCTCGGGCTCACGTTCCTCGTCACGACGCTCGACGGGCTGCAACGGATCTTCGGCACCGTCGACCTCGACGGCGGCCAGTGGGGCGTGTGCGCGCTCGTCGCGCTCGCCTTCCTCGTCCTCGTCGAGCTCGGGAAGCTCGTGCTGCGCACGGTGGACCGGCGCCGCGCCTGAGCGCGTCTCCTCGGCAGACCCGTCAGGGCACGACGCCGAGCTCCCGGCCGCGCCGCACCGCCTCGCGCCGCGAGCCGACGCCGAGCTTGCGGTAGACCGACTTCAGGTGCGCCTTGACGGTGTTGACCGACACGAAGAGGTCGGCGGCCACCTCGGCGTTGCTCGCCATCGACGGCAGGACGGCGAGGACCGCGAGCTCGCGCTCGGTGAGCGGCTCGACGAGCGGGACCGGCTCCGGTGCCCGGCCCGGTGCGTCCAGGTGGGTGCGCAGCAGCGCGGCGAGCGCGTCGTCGCGGCGCGCGACGGCGCGCGCGAGCGGCTCGTCGAGCTCGGTGCCCCGGACGGCGAGGAACGGTCGGACGACCCGCTCGGCGGCGGCCAGGTCGAGGGCCCGTCCGAGCGCGGCGTCGACGCGGTGCGTGCCCGCCCGGGCGAGCGCGGACGCCTCGACGAGCGCCGCCTCCACCCGCACGACGACGTCCGCCTCCTCCCCCGGCGCGTCCCCGAGGCCCGCCACGGCACGCTCCGCCGCCCCGGAGCGGCCCGCCGCCAGCAGCTCGCGCGCACCGCAGGCCGCGACGACCGCGGCGCTCCCGAGGCGTTCGCGCGCGAGGCGCGCCCCGAGCGCCGGGCCCGTGCCGTCGTCGACCAGACGCGCGGCCGCCGTGGCGCGCACCCACAGGTCCGCGAGCACGGGGGGCGTCGCGGACCGCCCCAGGGCGCGGTCGGCGGCGACGAGCGCCTGCCGCGCGGCGCGCGCGTGCCCGCGGTCCGCGGCGACGAGCGCCTGCAGCAGCCGCACGGCCGCCTCGGACGCGGGCTCGCGCCCGCCGGCGTCCGCCGCGAGGGCGTGCGCGAGGTGCCGGTCGAGCCCGTCGTCCGACGCCCGGAGATACCGCACCCACGCGCGCGCAGCGTGCGCGGGCCGCACGTGCGCGTACCCGTCCCAGCCGCGGCGCTCCGCCTCGACGAGCACCTCGCGCGCGGCGCCGTCCCCCGCGTCGAGCCGACCGGCCGCGACGGCGAGGAGCGCCGCGGCGGCGCGCGCCCCGAGGACGTAGAGCTGCGGGGCGCGGGCGGCGAGCGTCCCCGACGTCGTCTCCCCCGGCGGCTCGGGGCCGACGGCGCACCACGCGAGCCCTGCCGCACGGTGCGCCCGCGCGAGGCCCCGGTACGTCTCGAGGGCGGGGAACGGGTACGGCACCGCGTCCGCCGCGGCGAGCGCGGCGCCCGCGGCCGTCGCGAGGCCCCGCACGTCGCCCGTCGAGCGCGCGACGGACGCGGCGAGCAGCTCGAGGAGCACAGCCGCCGCCGGGTCGGCCACCAGGTCCGTGGCGGGGGCGAGCAGGTCGCGCGCCCGCGCGACGTGGAGCCGCACGGCGTCGAACCGCTCGTCGACGGAAGCGAGCGCGCCCGCGCACAGGTGCAGGCGGGCGTCGGGCCGCAGGGTCGCGTACGGCACGCGCCGCAGGACCTGGGCGACGGTCTCGCGGTGCGGCCCCGCGAGCTCCGCGGCCGCGCCCTCGACGAACACCTCGCCGAGCAGCGGCCAGTCCTCCGCGGCCGCCGCGTGCTCCAGGGCGCGCAGCGCCTGCCCGTCCTGCGCGAACCAGCGCGCCGCGGCCTGGTGGGCCTCGCGCAACCCCGGCGGGTCCTCGATCCGCAGCTGGTGCAGGAGCATCTCGCGCAGGAGCGGGTGGTAGCGGTACCAGGTGCGTCGGCCGCCCGACGTCATGACGAAACCGTCCGCCGCGGCGAGACCCGGGAGCAGCCGGTCCGTCGGCGCCCCCGGGTCGAGGACGGCCGCGAGGTCGGGGCACACCGCCGACGCCACGCTCGTGCGCAGGAGGAAGCGCCGGGCCTCGGGCCCCTGGCTGTCGAGGACCTCGGCGAGGAGGAACTCCGCCGCCGAGCGGGCGGCGCGCGCCCGGCTCGTCGCGTCGTGCTCCTCGACGCGCAGCCGCACCCCGACGGCCCAGCCGCCGGTCTCGCCGACGACGCGCCCGGCGTCGTCCGCGGCCAGGTCGCGTCCCTGCGCCGTCGCCAGCGCCGCGACCGCGGGGGCGTCGAACGCGAGCTCGGCGGCACCGACCTCCGTCATCTCGCCCTGCGCGCGCAGGCGCTGCAGGCGCAGGAGCGGGTCGACGCGGGTGAGGACCACGAGGTGCAGGGGCAGCCGGTAGCGCAGGAGGTCGTCCACCGTCGCCGCGACCTCGGCGCACGCGGCGTGGTGGAAGTCGTCGAGCACGAGGACCACGGGCTCGGGCAGCGCCTCGATCGCCGCCAGCACGCGGCGCAGGAGGGCGGGCGTGAGGCGCGGCGGCACGACGAGGGTCTCGAGCGGGTGCCCCACGGGCACCGCCCCGGCCGCACGCAGCGCCGCGAGCACGTCGGCCCAGAAGGCCGCCGGCTTGTCGTCGAACGGCTCGAGCGTCAGCCACGCGACCCGCGGGCCGGTGCCGCCGCGCGCCCACCGCGCCGCGACGGTCGTCTTCCCCCAGCCCGGGCCCGCCGACACGAGGGTGAGGCGGCGCGTGGCCGCCGCCGCGACGAGAGCCTCGACCTCCGGGCGGCCCACCGTGGAGGGCGGCAGGTCCGGGACGGTGGTGCGGGCGCGCGAGGTCCCGGAGGCGTCCGTGACGCGC
This sequence comes from Cellulosimicrobium funkei, assembly GCF_004519295.1. Taxonomy (GTDB): domain Bacteria; phylum Actinomycetota; class Actinomycetes; order Actinomycetales; family Cellulomonadaceae; genus Cellulosimicrobium; species Cellulosimicrobium funkei. The sequence goes on along the minus strand of NZ_SOZH01000003.1, from coordinate 160,314 downwards.
GTGACGTCCTCCGGCTCGGCACGGGGCTCGACCGAGGCCATGGGGGCAGGGTATTCCCGGGGCCCCCGGACCGCAGGGCGAGCGGAGCGCGCCCTCGCCACGCGCCTCAGGCCGGCCCGGGGCCGGGCGGCGAGGCGACGACGGCGGGCGGCCGGGCGAGGATCTCCACGACGACGAGCACGAGTCCCGCGACGAGAGCGACCCCGACGACGAGGCCCGGCGTCAGCGTGCCCGCGAGCAGCAGGACGAGCGCAGCCGCCGCCACGACGAGGACGCGCACGAACGCCTTGTGCCGGCCGAGCCAGTCGCCGACGGGACCCGTCGAGACGCCCCGGCCCTCGCCCCAGCCGCGCACGGCGGCGCCCGCGCGCCCGAGCCCCGCGCGCAGGCTGCGGGCCGACGCGCTCGGCCCGCCCACGTACGCCGCGAGCGCGACCACGAGGCCCAGCACGCCGACGGTGCGCAGCGTGAGGCGCAGGTAGCCGACGGTCTGGTCGAACACGACCTCCGCGGCGTCGAGCCGCACCACCTGGCCCGAGAGCGCGCCGAGGTACAGGCCCCGCGCGACGGCGAGCCCGACGCCCAGCGCGACCATCGCCCCCGTGAGGGCGAGCCCCGCCACGACGAGCGCGCGCGAGCGGTGGTTCGCGACGAGGACGCCCGCGGCCAGCAGACCGAGCACGACCCACGGCAGCCACGTCGTGAGCGTCACGACCTGGGCGTACCGGTTCTGGAGCATGACGAGCTCGGCGGACTGCGCGACGGTGAACGTCGCGTCGACCGACGGGATGCGGGCCGCGACGTCCAGGCCGCGGTCCACGAGGCGTTCCTTGAGCAGGTCGATCAGGCCGGAGAGCTGGATGGACAGGCGGCCGTCGTCGCTCACCTGCAGGACGTCGCCGTCCTCGCCGCGCATCACGGCGACGAGCTGCTCGTGCGCCACGCGGTTCGCCTGGAGCCAGGCGCCCTCGAACGCGTCGCTCTCCACGAGCCGCGTCGCCGTCTCGTGCACGAGCGACTCGACGCCGCTCGTGAGCGGCGCCTCCAGCGCGGCGAGCGCGCGGGTCGCGCGCGGCGGGACGTCGCGCTCCTCGAGCCCGCCGACGAGGTCGTCGACGAGCGCGGCCACGTCGATGCGCGACATGACGACCTCGGTGAGCCGCCCGGCGACCGCGGACTGCACGACCGGGTCGCCCGCGAGCGGTCCGACCGTCGCGACGTAGCGGTCGGTGTCCGTGAGCTCGCGCTGCGCCCACGCCGACACCGCGCCGAGCGGCGCGAGGAGCGCCCCGAGCGTGATGAGGACCGCGCACGCGGCGGCGCGCAGCCCGCGCCGGGGCCGCCGCGCCGCCTCCGGCGCGGTCGCGTCGCCGTCCGGGCCCGCGGGCGCCGCGGCGGCCGGCCGCTCCTCGAGCCGGTGCCGCAGCTCCGCGTTCTCGCGCTCGAGCGCGGCGAGGCGCGCGGCGACGTCGGACGCCTCGCGGCCCGGCGCGGTCTCGTCAGCCATCGCGCGTCCTCAGGCGAGCGCTCGGGCCTTGAGCCGGGCGAACTCGTCGGCGTCGATCGTGCCGGCGTCGTACAGCGCCTTGGCGTCCGCGATCTCGCTCGCGGGAGACCTGCCGGTGCCGGCGGTGGCCCGCACGTAGTCGTCCATGACCTGCCGGCGCGCCTGCTGCTCCTCCGCGTGCCGCTCCGCCATGCCCCGCCCGCGCGCGATGACGTAGATCAGCGCGGACAGGTAGGGGACGAAGATCAGCGCGACGATCCACAGCGCCTTCCACCAGCCGCTGAGCGTCTTGTCGCGGAACAGGTCCGCGACGATCTGGAACAGCACGACGAGGTAGGCGATGAAGAAGAACCACCACACCATGAGCCAGAACCAGTCCCAGAATCCGTCCATCGGGCACCCCTCGTGTCGGGTCACGGCGGTCCCGTGACGCTCCCACTGTGGAGCGGCCCCGGCATCCGCGTGCTCACCCGTCGGGGGTAGTCGACCGCCCGGCGCCGCGGGCCACCCCCGCCGGGTGATCCCGCCCGGGTCCGTGCCCGCGCATCCTGGACCGACGTGGGCGAGCCGGGAGAAGGACGCATGGACCGCACGACGCTGGTCGAGGTGACGGTGCTGGGGCCGGTGGTGCTGCCCGAGCCCGACCTCGCCGAGCTCGGCGTGCGCCGGTCCGTGGAGTGCACGCGGCTGGAAGCGCGGGTCCGCGACCAGGCCGCGCTGTACGGCCTCCTCCAGCGGCTCGCGGCGCTGGGGCTCGACCTCGTCGAGCTGCGCACCGCGGCACCCGACGACCGGCCCGACGTCGAGCTCGTCGTCCGCGGCCCCGTGGGGGCGCTCGTGCAGCAGATGCTGGACGACGTCGGGCGCGCCCACCCGGCGTCGAGCACGACGTACCGCGTGCAGGACTCCGACCTCGTCGGCGTGCTCGGCGCCGTGACCGGGCTGCCCGACGACGACCGGTCCGGCGCGCACGTCGGGCCGCACGGCGGGGCGCACGACCCCGGGCACGGCGGGACGGCCTCCGGCGGCGCGTCCGCGATGGACGTGCGCATCGCGCAGCTGCGCGACCTCGCCGCGCTGCGGGACCGGGGCGTCCTCACCGACGCCGAGCTCGCGGAGCAGAAGGCGCGCGTCCTCGGGCCGTGACGACGGCAGACCGGGCGGGCGGGCCGCGCACGGCCGGCCGATGCCCCGTTCGGGGTTCTTTCGCGTTACGTCGTCCCACTCAGCGAGACGATGGGGACCACGCTGGGGCCAACTGATGCACTAGCGCATAGTGGCAAGCACATCACGGCGCGCTTGCTCGTGTGTCAGACCCCAGGAGGACTCATGGCCATCTCACGCCGCTCGTCGGTCACCATCTCGCTCGTCGCGGCGGCAGGGATCCTGGCGGGCTGTGCGGGCGGGAGCGACCCGTCCGGCGGCGGGGACGACGCCGCGCCGCAGATCTCGTTCCTCTACTCCCCCTACGCGGACTACGCGCCGTTCTTCCTCGCGGAGGACAAGGGGTACTTCGAGGAGGCGGGCGTCGACGTCGAGCTCCTCGCCAAGGGCGGGACGTCGGGCGAGACCTACCAGCTCGTCAGCACGAACAACGTCACGGCCGGTGGCGCGACGTGGGGCGCGGGCCTGTTCAACGCGACCGAGGCCGGCGCGTCGCTCTCGGTCATCGCGAGCGTCTCGCGCGTGCCGGAGAGCGGGCCGAACCCGGCCCCGTTCGTCGTCGCGGCCGACTCCGGCATCACGTCGATCGAGCAGGTCGCCGGCAGCCGCGTCGGCATCCCCGGCGACGGCGGCTTCGGCATCTACTCGGTGGCCAAGGCGCTGGAGGCCGGCGGCCTCACGCTCGACGACGTCGAGCTCGTCAACGTCGGCCCGCCGGAGACGGGCCCCGCGCTCGTGGGCGGCTCGGTCGACGCCGCCTGGTCGATCGAGCCCATCTCGTCGTCGCTCGAGAGCGAGGGCATCGCGTCCGAGATCCTCCCGATCGACTACCACGCGGGCACCGAGCTCGGCGCCCTGGTGTTCAGCACCGAGTACGTCGACGAGCACCCCGACGCGGTCGTCGCGTTCACGGCCGCGTACCTGCGCGCCGCGGCGGAGCTCGAGGCGGGCGGCTGGGACGACCCGGCGAACCAGGAGATCATCGCGCGGTACACCGAGCTGCCGGTCGAGACGCTCACGTCGCTCGCGCTCACGGAGCAGGACCCGACGGGCGAGATCGACTGGGAGGACGTGCACGCCCAGGAGCAGTTCTTCCGCGACCGCGGCACGCTCGAGTACGAGGGCGAGGCGGACGTCGAGAGCATCTTCCGCGCCGACCTCCTCGAGCAGGCGCGCGAGCGGGCCGCGGAGCTCGGCTCGTGACGGCCGTCTCCGTCGAGGGCCTCTGGAAGGGGTTCCACGACCGTCGCCGGGACGACGTGCTCGTCGCGCTCCAGGACGTGTCGCTCACCATCGAGGACAACGAGTTCGTCTGCGTGCTCGGACCCTCCGGGTGCGGCAAGAGCACCCTCCTGCGCATCCTCGCGGGCCTGGAGGAGGCCGACCGCGGCACCGTGACGATGACCGAGCGCCCGTCCGTCGTCTTCCAGGACCACGGCGTGCTGCCGTGGCTCACGGTCGAGCAGAACGTCGAGTACCCCCTGCGCCTGCGCGGTGTGCGGCGCTCGGCCCGGCGCGAGCGCGTCGCCCCGCTCCTGGACATGGTGGGCCTCACGGAGTTCCGCGGCTTCTACCCGCACCAGCTCTCGGGCGGCATGCGGCAGCGCACGTCGGTCGCGCGGGCGCTGGCCGACGACGGCGCGACCCTCCTCATGGACGAGCCGTTCGGCGCGCTCGACGAGCAGACGCGCGTCGTGCTGCAGCAGGAGCTGCTGAAGATCTGGTCGCAGACCTCGCGGTCGGTGCTCTTCATCACGCACAGCGTCGACGAGGCGCTCGTGCTCGCGGACCGCGTCGTCGTCATGTCCGCGCGGCCCGGGCGCATCCTCGCCGACGTGCGGGTCCCCTTCGACCGCCCGCGCGACATCCTCGAGCTGCGCCGCGACCCGCGCCACGGCGAGATCACGTACGAGCTGTGGCGGCTCCTGCGGGACGCGGAGGCACAGGACGCCGCGGTGCAGGACGCGGCGGGGGCGGACGAGCGCTCCGCCGCGGGCGTCCGGGAGGCGGTCGCATGACGACCCCCACGGACGAGCGCGCCCCTGTCCGCCCGGGCGGCCACGCCGCGCCGGGCGGCGCCCCGGACGCGCCCCACGACGCCGACGACCGCACGGCCGAGATCACGCGCGAGCTGACCGAGGAGCTGCGCCGCCGGCGCACGGGTCGCCTCGTGCGGGTCGTCGGGCCCTTCACGCCGCTCCTGCTCCTCGCGGTGTGGGAGCTCGCGAGCCGGACGAACGTGCTCGACGCGCGGTTCTTCCCGCCGCCGTCGTCGATCGCCGAGACGTTCGCGCAGCTCGTCGGGAGCGGCGAGCTCTTCGAGCACGCGGGCATCACGCTCACGCGCATCGCGATCGGGTTCGTGCTCGGCGCCGTGCCCGGGCTGGTCCTCGGGATCGCGCTCGGGTCGGTCACGACCCTGCGCACGCTCCTCGGGCCGATCTTCGCGAGCCTGCTGCCCGTGCCGAAGGTCGCGATCTTCCCGCTGCTGCTCCTCGTGTTCGGCCTCGGCGAGGCGAGCAAGTACGTGATCGTCGCGATCGGCGTGTTCTTCTACGTCTTCTACAACGCGATGGGCGGCGTGCTCCAGACGCCGCAGATCTACTTCGACGTGGCGACCGCCAACGGCGCGGGCCGGCTCCAGCGCTGGCGGACGGTCGCGCTGCCCGCCGCGCTGCCGAGCATCTTCACCGGGCTCAAGCTCGCGGTGGGCGGCGCGTTCGTCATCATCGCGGCCTCGGAGTTCGTCGGGTCGCGCAACGGCCTGGGCTACCTCATCTGGAGCTCGTGGACGACGTTCGCCGTCGCGAAGATGTACGTGGGCATCGTCACCATCTCCGTGCTGGGCTACCTCTCCACGACCCTGGTCACGGTGCTCGAACGACGTCTCGTGCCCTGGTCCCGTCAGTAGGAGGCAGCATGAACCCACCCCACCACGACCCGTCCCGCGTGCCCGGGGCCGGCGCATGAGCGTCGTCCCGGCCGCGGACCGGATCTACCACGAGCTGCGGCGCCGGATCATCTTCACCGAGCTGCGCCCCGGCGAGGAGATCGACGTCACCGAGACGGCGTCCGAGTTCGGGACGTCGCGCACGCCGGTGCGCGACGCGCTGCACCGCCTCGACCACGACGGCCTCGTGGACGTGCGCCCGCGCGCGCTGTGCCGCGTCGCCCCGGTCACCCTCAAGACGCTCGTCGACGTGCTCGACGTGCGCGAGGCGACGGGACCGATGGCGACGCGGCTCGCGGCCGCTCACGCGAGCCCGGCCGAGGTCGACGAGCTCGCGGCGATCGCCGAGGGCACGTACCCGCAGGCGCAGGACGTGCAGTCGATCCTGTCGGCGTCGCACCTGTTCCACTGCCGGGTCGCGAAGTACTCGCGCAACCCCCGGCTGCACGCGATCACCGAGCTCGCGCTCGAGGACCTGGAGCGGGCCTTCCGGCTCTGCGGGCGCCAGCCCCTGGAGCCCGGGCCGCCGCTCGACGACCACCGGCTCCTCATCGAGGCGCTCCGCGCGGGCGACGGCGAGCGTGCCGCCCGGCTCGAGCTCGAGCACATCCGCCGGGGTCGCAGCGTCGTCATGGGCCTCGCGATCGACTCCGGGGCGTTCTTCGGCGACGACTGAGCGTCTCTCCCGCGTGACGGCCCGCGCGTCCCGCCCCGCCCGCACGACCCGACCCGCCGCCACCACCCGAGAGGACCGCCGTGCCCGCCACCCCCACCGTGCGCGTCGACGCTGCGGACGCCCGTGCCCGGGCGCGCGCGGCGCTCGCCGCCCACGACCCCGCCGACGCCGACCTGGCGGCCCGCGCCGTCGTCGCGGGGGACGCGTCGGGTTGGCCGGAGTTCGGCCTCGCGCTCCTCGTCCGCGAGCTGCGGGACGCGCGCGAGCGGACGACGACGGGGCGCGCCGGGACCGGGGCGCCGTCCGCCGTCGTGACCGGGGCGACCGCGACGCTGGACGCGTACGACCTCCCCGGGCCGGTCGCGCTCGCCGCGGCGGTCCGCCGGGCCGCGGGGCTCGCCCGCGCGCTCGGCGTCGGCGTGGTCACCGTGCGCCACGCGGGCGGGACGGGGCGCGTCGGCGCGTACGTCCGCGCGCTCGCCGAGGACGGGCTGGTCGGGGTCGCGCTCGCCCAGTCCCCCGCGACCGTCGCCCCGTACGGCGGGACCGTCCCCGTGGTCGGCACGAACCCGCTCGCCGTGGCGGTGCCGCGGGCCGGGCAGGGTCGTGCGCTCGTCGTGGACGCCGCGACGAGCGCCGTCACGCTCGCCGACGCGCGGCGCCGCGCCCGGGAGGGCACGCCCCTGCCCGACGGCGCGGCGCTCGGTCCCGACGGCGAGGCCACCCGGGACGCGGGCGCCGTCGGCGCGCTGCTCCCGGCGGGGCTGCTCGGGTCCCTCCTCGGTCTCACGGTGGAGGCGCTCGCCGGACTGCTGACCGGGGCGCGCGGCGACGCCGTGGGCCGCGGTCTCTGGGTGCTCGCGCTGGACCCCCGCGCGTTCGGCGCCGAGGACCTCGCCGACCGGGCCGACCGCCTCGGCGACGACTGGACGCGCGCCGGAGGCCGCGTCCCGGGCGCCCGTCCGGACGCGGAGACGTTCGTCGTCGACCGCGACGTCTGGGACGCGCTGGCCCCGGCGACGGGAGGCACGCCGTGACGCTCCGGCTCACCGTCAGCCCCGCCGACGACCTGCTCGACGTCGCCCGCCGCATCGAGGTGAGCGGCGCCGCGCCCGGCGCGCTCGTCACGGTCCGCGCGACGACGGACCGCGCCGGGACCGCGTGGTCCGCCCGCGCGACCTACCGCGCGGACCGGTCAGGCACCGTCCGGCTCGACCGCGACCCGCCGATGACCGGCGACTACGGGCGCGTCGACGGGATGGCGCTCCTCACGTCGCAGCGGCCCGACCCGACGCCCGGCACGACGCCCGGCCGGCCGGCCGCGACCGACGTCTCGCGCCCGCTGCGCACGCGCCTCGAGGCGTGGGACGAGTCCGACGCCACGCAGCGCGCGACGGCCGACCTCGTGCAGCGCTGGACCGGGCCCGGGGTGCGGCGGCGCGAGGTCCGCGAGGACGGGCTCGTCGGCACGCTCTTCGTGCCGGCGGGCGACGGTCCGCACCCGACGATCGTCGTGCTCAACGGCTCCGGCGGGGGGATCAACGAGCAGCGCGGCGCGCTCTACGCGTCGCGCGGCGTGCAGGCGCTCGCGCTCGGCTACTTCGGCGTTCCCGGCCTCCCCGACCACATCACCCGAACGCCGCTGGAGTACTTCGAGACCGCGCTGCACCACGTGCACCGCGAGCTCGCGCCGCGCGCCGGCGTCGTCGTGGTGAGCGGCCAGTCGCGGGGCGGTGAGCTCGCGCTCCTGCTGGGCGCCACCTACCCCGGCCTGGTGGGCGCCGTCGTCGCCTACGTGCCCGGGGCCCACGTGCACGGCTCCCAGGGCGCCGCGGACCCCGCGCAGGGGTGGGACTCCCCCACGTGGACGCTCGACGGCGAGCCGCTCCCGCACCTGTGGCAGGACAACCCCGGCGTGACGTGGCAGCCGTGGACCGGCGGGCCGCCCCCGGACCGGTACCGCGACGTCTACGTCGACGGCCTGCGCGACCGCGAGTTCGCCGCCGCGTCGCGCATCCCCGTCGAGCGCGTCGCGGGCCCCGTCGCGTGCGTCTCCGGCATGGCCGACGGCCTGTGGCCCTCGAGCATGTACGCGCGCCAGGTCGTCGAGACGCTGCGCGCCGCGGGCCACGCCCACGAGACGCTGCTGCTCGACTACCCCGACGCGGGGCACTCGATCGCCCTGCCGCACCTCCCCGTCGCGCAGGGCCCGACGCGCCACCCCGTCTCCGGCATCGAGCTGTCGGCCGGCGGGACCCCCGCCGGCAACGCGTTCGCCGACGCCGACTCGTTCGCGCAGGTGCGCGCGTTCGTGGAGCGCGCGACGCGCGTGCCCTGACCTGCACCCCGGACCCTGTGACCCGACCTGTGACCCGAACCATCGACGAGAGGACCGACATGTCCGCAGTGAGCGCCGAGTACCGCCAGGAGTGGGAGCGGTGGCACCGCGCCCGGATCGACGAGCTGACGAGCCCGTACGGGTGGATGTCCATGGTCAGCCAGGACTGGCTGACGGGCGACGAGCCGCTGCAGGTCGAGGGCGTGCCCGGCACCTGGTCGGTCCAGGACGACGAGGTCGTGTACACGCCCGACGGCAGCGGGGAGACGGTCACGCTCGACGGCGCCCCCGTGACCTCGCCGACGCCCGTGTCGACCGGCCACAAGTACTCCCTCGTGCCCGCGTTCTACGGCGACCTGCGCGTCGAGACCATCCGCCGCACCGACGCGACCGGCCGCCAGATCTTCGGCGTGCGCGTCCGCGACCCGCGCGAGGCGGCCCGCAAGCGCCTCGACGACATCGAGACGTTCCCGCTCGACGAGCGGTGGGTCCTCCCGGCGCGGTTCACGCGGACGGCCGAGCAGGCGTCGGACTACCCGACGGTGGAGCGGGGGGTGTTCGAGGAGCAGCGCGTGATCGGCACCGTGACGTTCACCCTGGACGGGACGGAGCACACGCTCCTCGTCGCCGGGCGCCCGGACGACGACACGGGCATCGAGCGCGGCAACGCGCACTTCACCGACACCACGAGCGGCAAGGAGACCTACGGCAACGGCCGGCTCGTGCGCGTCCCCGACACCGAGCGGGACGGCGACACCGTGGTCGACCTCAACCGCGCCTTCTCCTTCCCGTGCGCGTTCACGAACTTCGTCACGTGCCCGCTCGCCCCGGCGCAGAACCGGCTGCCGGTCGCGGTGACCGCGGGCGAGAAGAAGCCGCCGCTCCAGATCGACCGCATCCAGACCTTCGCGCAGGCCTCCTGACCCGTCCGCGCGACGCCCCCGACGGCGGGCGACCGGCACGTCCGGTCGCCCGCCGTCGTCGTCCCGGCGGCCTCCCCGGCGTCAGCCGGCCGTCAGCACCGCCACGCCGCGCCGCAGGGCGAGCACGACCGCGCCCGCGACGAAGTAGTCGCGGTCGTCCTCGCGGCGCGCCGCCCGGACGCCGTCGTGCAGCGCCTGCGTCCGCGCGGAGAGCTCGCGGAGCGCGTCCGTGTCGGCGGGCTCCGTGCCGACGGACCGCAGCGCGCCGGCGTAGGCGTCCAGGGCGCGGGCCGCGAGCGGCCGCAGGCGCGCGCCGAGCGCGAGGTCGTCGCGGTCCTCGCGCTCCCACTCGACGAGCAGCCGCACGAGCGACCCGACGACGTCGGCCGACCCCTCGAGCTCCTGCGCGCGCCGCACCTGCGACGCGGCCCAGTCGCGGTGGCGACGCAGCCGGATGTTGGCGCGCGCGGCCTCCCGGGTCCGCGCGACGGCGTCGCGCGCGCGGGTGAGCGTGGGCTCCACCTCGCGCCGCCGCTCCTCCCACTCCTCCGCCGACGGCGGGCGCTCGCCCGCGAGACCGTCGCCGAGCGCCTCGACCTGGTCGACGAGCGTGTCGCGCAGCCCGTCGAGGGCCTCCTCGGTCGGGGTGAGGGGCAGCGGGGGGACGAGCAGGTTGATGACGACGCCGATGCCCGCACCCACGACGACGAGACCGGCGTACGCGCCGACGAACTCGACCTTCGCGGCGTTGCCGATGATGAGCACGAACAGGGCGGACGTCACCGCCCACGTCCCCATCTCGCCGAACCGCCGCCACCCCGCGCACAGGAGCGCGAGGCCCACGACGACCGCCACGGACAGCGCGCTCGGGGCGAGGACGAGGTCGACGCCCCGGGCGATCGCCGCGCCGACGAGGATCGCGAGGATCGCCTGGGCCGACTCGCGGACGGAGCGCGCGAGCGTGCTCGTCGTCGCGACGACCGCGCCGAGCGGGGCGTAGTAGGGGTACTCGGAGAACGGGGCCGGGGCGAGCACCCCGACGTACCACGCGACGGCCGCCGCGAGCGCGCCCTTGACCGCCAGCGACCACCGGGGGTGGCGCACCCACTGCCGCTGCGCGGCCGTGACCGCGCGGCGCGCCCGTGTCCCCGCCTCCACCACCCGGGGTGCCCGGGGCGCGGGCCGGGTCGGTCCCGTCCTGCTCTCGTCTCGTGCCACGGCACGAGGGTCCCCCGCCCGACGGGAGCCCGCACGCGCGCCCGGCCGACCCCGCGCCGGGCAGCGGGCACGAGCAGCGGCTCGACGTGTGAGCGGGCAGAGCCGGTGCTTCACTGGCGGCGTCGGTGCAGCCAGACGCCGACGCCGTCGAGCACCACGGTGGCGTCGCGCACCCCTGCCGTCCGCCCCGTTGCTCCCACGAGGAGGCAGATGATGGTCCGCCGACGCGGCGCGGCAGCCGCAGGAACGAGCATGGTGGTCGCCGCACTGGCCCTGACGGGCTGTGCGCAGGGCACCGGTGACGACGGCTCGGACGTCGACTTCACGGCCGACGGGTCGCCCTCGGGCGAGCTCTCGGTCATGGGTTTCGGGACCGGCGACGAGATCGGCGAGGTCCGCTACGACCGCGCCGTCGAGGGCCTCGACGGCGTCGACGTGCGCCTCTCGGAGGGCGAGCTCGACATCCAGGCCTTCCTCTCGGCGGTCGCGTCGGGCAACCCGCCGGACGTGGTGTACGCGAACCGCGACCAGATCGGCACGTTCGCGTCGCGCGACGCGATCCTCCCGCTCGACGAGTGCGTCGCGGCCGAGGAGATCGACCTGGACGCGTTCGTGGACACCGCCGTCGACCAGGTGACGTTCGACGGCAGCGTGTACGGGATCCCCGAGTTCAACCAGGTCCAGGTGACGATGGCGAACGCCGACCTGCTCTCCGCGGCCGGGCTCACCGTCGAGGACGTCAACGGCTCGGACCGCGAGGCCGTCACGGCGGCGAACGAGGCGCTCCTGCGCACCGACGGCGGGGCGCTGAGCGTCATCGGGTTCGACTCGAAGCTGCCCGAGTTCCTCCCGCTGTGGTCGAAGGCGGTGGGCGCCGACCTGCTCTCCGAGGACGGCCGCACCGCGCAGCTCGACGCCCCCGAGGTCGTCGAGTCGCTCGAGTGGGCGGTGGGGATCTACGACGCCCAGGGCGGCTTCCCGGCGGTCAAGACGTTCCGCGACTCCGCCGACTTCTTCGGCGCCGGGAACCAGTTCGCGACCGACGCGCTCGGCGCGATGCCGATGGAGCAGTGGTACATCAACGTGCTCAACGAGTCGTCCCCGGACGCCCCCATGGCGTTCGACGCCGTGCGCACGCCCGACGGCGACGCGATCGCGTTCGCGTCCGGCTCCGCCTGGGCCGTCCCGCGCGGGAGCGAGAACCCCGCGGCGGCGTGCCGGTTCGCGCGCCTCATGACGGAGACGGACGCCTGGGTCGAGGCGGCGCAGGCGCGCGCCGACGCGCGTGCGCAGGACGGCCTGGTCTTCACGGGCGTCCTCACCGGCAACGAGGAGGCGGACCAGCAGATCCGCGACGACCTCGTGCCCGACGACGCGCCCCAGCCGTGGCAGGACGCGATCGACGCGATGTACGAGGCGAACGACGCGACCTTCGCGCTCCCGGCGAACCCCGCGGACAACGAGTTCGAGACCGCCTGGCAGGACGCGGTGAACCGCGTCCTCAACGGCCAGCAGGAGCCGGCCGAGGCGCTCGCGCAGGCCCAGGACGAGGCGCAGAAGGCGCTCGACGACGCCTGGGCGCAGTGGGACGAGGAGGACTGAGGTGGCGGCAGCCGACGTCGCGCCGACCCTGCCGACCCCTCCCCCGGCGTCGGACGGCCACCGCACGGCGCCGGGCGGTCGCCGCCCGCGCCTGAGCGCGTCCGCGCGGCGGGAGCGCAACGCGGCGCTGCGCTTCATCAGCCCGTGGATCGTCGGGTTCCTCGTGTTCACGGCGTGGCCGATCCTCTACAGCGCCTACCTGTCGCTCACGGACTACGACGTCATCAACGACCCGACGTTCGTCGGTCTCGACAACTACCGGGAGATGGCGCAGGACCCGAAGGTCGCGCTGTCGCTGTGGAACACGCTCGTCTACACGGTGGTCCAGGTGCCCCTCTACACGGTCGTGGCGCTCGCGCTCGCTCTGCTCCTCAACCAGGCGGGCCGGTCGGCAGGCTTCTTCCGCACCGCGTTCTTCATCCCCAAGATGACGCCGCCGGTCGCCGTCGGCGTGCTGCTCCTGCTGCTGTTCAACGGCCAGTACGGGGTCGTCAACCAGGTGCTGTCCTGGTTCGGCGTCCAGGGACCGTCGTGGACGACCGACCAGGCCTGGATCAAGCCCGGGCTCGTGCTCATCAGCCTCTGGACCGTCGGGTCGGCCGTGATCATCCTGCTCGCCGCCCTGCGCAACGTGCCGAACGACCTGTACGACGCCGCGCGCGTCGACGGGGCGGGGTTCTGGCGCCGGACGCGCGCCGTCACGGTGCCGATGATCAGCGGCGCGCTGTTCTTCGTCGTCGTCATCAACACGATCGCCGGGTTCCAGATGTTCACCGAGGCGTACTCGGCCTACTTCGGCGCCGGCAACTCCACCTACCGCAACGACGCCGCGCTGTTCTACGTGATCTACCTCTTCCAGGAGGGGTTCCAGGAGCTCCACATGGGGTACGCGTCGGCGCTCGCGTGGCTGTTGTTCGTCGTCATCATGCTCGTCACGCTCGTCCAGCTCGTCGTGTCCCGACGGCTCGTCTACTACGAGGGGGAGCAGCGATGACCACCGCACCCTCGTTCCCCCGCCCCGCCGTGAGCGGCCCGGGCGCCGCGCCGGACCCGGCCACGGGTGCGCCCGAGGCGCAGGGGCCGCCGCCCCCCGCCCGGACGCGCGGCGCCGGGCGCGGGCCGCGCCGCCGGTGGCTGCGCGCCGTCGTGCTCGCCGCGCTCGTGCTCGCCACGGTCGCGTTCGTGTACCCGCTGCTGTGGCTGCTCTCCGCGTCGTTCAAGCCGCGCGCCGAGGTGTTCGACAACCGGCTCGTGCCGCGCACGTTCACGCTCGACAACTACGTGACCGTCTGGCAGGAGGCACCGCTCGCGCTGTGGCTCGGGAACACCGTCGTCGTCACCGTGCTCGCCGCAGGCCTCGTCACGGTGTCGAGCGCGCTCGTCGCGTGGGGCTTCGCGTTCTTCCGCTTCCGCGGCCGCGGCGCCCTGTTCGCGCTCGTGCTCGCGACCATGATGCTGCCGGGCGCCGTGACGATGATCCCCACGTTCCTCATCTGGAACCAGCTCGGGCTCGTGGGGACGAACGTGCCGCTGTGGGCGGGGAACCTGTTCGCGAGCGCGTTCTACGTGTTCCTGCTGCGGCAGTTCTTCCTCGGCCTGCCGCGCGAGCCGTTCGAGGCCGCGCGCCTCGACGGCGCGAACAACTGGCAGATGTTCTGGCGCATCGCGGTGCCGCTGTGCCGGCCCGCCCTCGTCCTGACGCTCCTCTTCGAGGCCCAGGCGGCGTGGACGGACCTCATGCGCCCGCTCGTCTACCTGCAGGACTCGTCGACGTTCACCATCCCGCGCGGCCTCAAGGCGCTCATCGACCAGTTCGGCCCCGGCGGCGAGTCGCAGTGGGAGGTCGTCGTCACGGCCTCCGTCATCACGACCCTCCCGATGATCCTCCTCTTCTTCCTCGGCCAGCGGCACTTCGTCGAGGGGGTGGCGACGACGGGGAGCAAGGGCTGAGCCCGCCGTCCCCACCACGCACGCGCACCACGCACCACGCACACGCACCACCCACGGAAGGACGGCAGCACCATGCGAGCACTGACCTGGCAGGGACGCGAGAAGGTGAGCGTCGAGGACGTGCCCGACCCCCGGATCGAGCAGCCCACGGACGCGATCGTGCGCGTCACGTCGACCGCGATCTGCGGCTCCGACCTGCACCTGTACGGGGTGCTCGGGATGTTCCTCGACTCCGGCGACGTCCTGGGCCACGAGGCCATGGGCGTCGTCGAGGAGGTCGGGCCCGAGGCGGGGAACCTCCGGGTCGGCGACCGCGTCGTCGTCCCGTTCAACATCGCGTGCGGGCACTGCTGGATGTGCGAGCGCGGGCTGCAGACCCAGTGCGAGACGACGCAGGTCCGGTCGCAGGACAAGGGCGCCGCGCTCTTCGGGTACACCAAGCTCTACGGCCAGGTGCCCGGCGGGCAGGCCCAGTACCTGCGCGTGCCGCAGGCCCAGTACGGGCCGGTCGTCGTGCCCGACGACGGCTCCCCGGACGAGCGCTACCTCTACCTCTCCGACGTCGTGCCCACCGCGTGGCAGGCCGTCGAGTACGCCGACGTGCCGCCCGGCGGCACGGTCGTGGTGCTGGGGCTCGGCCCGATCGGGCAGATGTCCGCGCGGATCGCGCGGCACCGCGGCGCGTCCCGCGTCGTCGGGATCGAGCGCGTGCCGGAGCGGCGCGCGATGGCCGAGCGTCACGGCGTCGAGACCCTCGACCCGTCGGCGGTCGACGACCTCGTCGGCGCGGTGCGCGACCTCACGTCGGGCCGCGGCGCGGACTCCGTCATCGACGCCGTCGGGATGGAGGCGCACGGCTCCCCCGTCGCCGAGGCCACCCAGAAGGTCGTCGGCGTCCTGCCCGACGCGCTCGCCGCGCCCCTCACCGAGCGCGCCGCGACCGACCGCCTCGCGGCCCTCTACACCGCGATCGACCTCGTCCGCCGCGGCGGCACGATCTCGATCTCCGGCGTCTACGGCGGGGCGAAGGACCCGCTGCCCATGATGCAGCTCTTCGACAAGCAGGTGACGCTGCGCATGGGCCAGGCGAACGTGCGCCGCTGGACCGACGACGTCCTCCCCCTCGCCGCCGACGTCTCCGACCCGCTCGGCGTGCTGGACCTGCGCACGCACCGGCTGCCGCTCGAGTCGGCGCCCGACGCGTACCGCACGTTCCAGCGCAAGGAGGACGGCTGCATCAAGGTCGTGCTCGACCCGTGGGCCTGACCACCGTCGACGCCGTCGTGGTCGGGGCGGGGCCCAACGGCCTCGTCGCCGCGAACGCGCTCGCCGACGCCGGGTGGGACGTGCTCGTCCTCGAGGCGCAGGAGACGTACGGCGGCGCGGTCCGCTCCGCCGAGGTCGCGGCGCCGGGGTACGAGACGGACCTCTTCAGCGCGTTCTACCCGCTCGCGGCGGGGTCGCCCGTGATCCGGGGCCTGCACCTCGAGGAGCACGGCCTCACGTGGTCCCGCGCCCCGGACGTCCTCGCGCACGCCCTCGACGACGGCGGTGCCGCCGTCCTGCGCGCCCGCGCCGAGGACACCGCCGCCGGGCTCGACGAGGTCGCACCCGGCGACGGCGACGCGTGGCTCGAGCTCGTGGCGGGCTGGGACCGCGTGCGCGACCCGCTCCTCGACGCGCTGTTCAGCCCGCTCCCGGCGGCCGGGCCGGTGCTGCGCGTGCTGCGCCGGCTCGGCGCGGCGGGCACGCTCGACCTCGCCCGGCTCGCCGTCCTGCCCGTGCGCCGCCTGGCCGACGAGACGTTCCGAGGCGAGGGGGGCGGCCTGCTGCTCACCGGCAACGCCATGCACGCCGACGTCCCGCCCGACGCCGCGGGCAGCGGCGTGTTCGGCTGGCTGCTCGCCATGCTCGGCCAGGACGTGGGCTTCCCCGTCCCGACCGGGGGTGCCGGACGGCTCCCCGACGCGCTCGTCTCGCGGCTGCGCGCCCGCGGGGGCGACGTCGTCACGGGCGCGCGGGTCGAGCGCGTGCACGTGGTGCGCGGTCGCGCGGTCGGCGTGAGCACGGCCGACGGGCGGCACGTGCGCGCCCGCCACGCCGTGCTCGCCGACGTCAGCGCGCCCGCGCTCTACCTCGACCTCGTCGGCGCCGACCGGCTCCCGGCGCGGCTCGTGCGCGACCTCGGCCGGTTCCAGTGGGACCACCCGACCGTGAAGGTGAGCTGGGCGCTCGACCGGCCCGTCCCGTGGACCGCGCCCGGGGCGCGCGGTGCGGGCACGGTGCACCTCGGCGTCGACCGCGCGGGGTTCGTCGACGTCGCGGCCTCGCTCTCGCGCGGCCACGTCCCCGAGCGGCCGTTCCTCGTCCTCGGGCAGATGACGACGTCGGACCCCACGCGGTCGCCCGCGGGCACCGAGTCGGCGTGGGCCTACACGCACGTGCCGCACGGCGTGCCGTGGACGCGCGAGCGCGTCACGGACGAGGTGCGCCGCGTGGAGGACGCGGTCGAGCGGGTCGCGCCCGGCTTCGCCGACACGGTCGTGGGTCGCTTCGTGCAGACCCCGGCCGACCTGGAGGCGGTCGACGCGAACCTCGCGGGCGGGGCGATCAACGGCGGCACGTCGGCCGTCCACCAGGAGCTCTTCCTGCGCCCGACCCCCGGCCTCGGCCGCCCCGAGACGCCCGTCGCGTCGCTCTACCTCGCGAGCGCCTCCGCCCATCCCGGCGGCGGGGTCCACGGGGCGTGCGGGTGGAACGCGGCGCGCGCCGCTCTTGCCGCCGCCGGACCGCGCGGGTCGCTGCGCCGCGCGCTCGTGCGCACCGCGTGGGCACGGCTGCTGCGCGACCCCTGACGCGGGGGCGATGGGGGCGATGGGGGCGATGGGGGCGATGGGGGCGATGGTGCTGCCGCGCTACGGGGTCCGGCGCTCCGCGAGGTGCGCGAGCCGGCGCAGGGCCTCGACGTTCCGGGGGCCGATCACGGCGCTGCGCACCGGTCGGGGCACGAGCGTGCCCGGACCCTTCTCGGCGTCCTCCGTGATCCGCACGGTGCAGCCCTGCTCCGTCGGGCGCACCTCGATCCGCACGCGCGCCTCGCCCGCGGGCCAGCCGCGCGCCTGGAGGTCGATCCCCCGGTCCGGGTCCCAGGCGCGCACGACCGTCTCGTCGTCGAGCAGCGCGGGCCACAGCCCGACCGAGTGCAGGATCCGCGACCCGGGCGCGGGCCACGTGTCGTCGACGGCACGGATACGCGCCGTCCCGACGACCCACGTCGAGTACGACCAGCCGTCCGCGAGGACGCCGAGCACCGCGTCGGAGGGGCATCGCACGGCCCGAGTGACGGTCACCATGAGGCGACGCTAGTCGCGCGCCCCGCACTGGCAACCGCTCGCGCACCCCGGCGCGAGTGCGCGCGAGCGGGAGGCGCCCACCGTAGCGTGAGGACCTGCCCGCGTGGGCGCGGGCGCCGACCGCCAGGAGGGCACGATGGGCATCGCCAGCTTCCCGCAGGAGCTCGCGGACCGGGCCGCGACGATCCTCGGCCACGGCCTCGAGGTCAGCATCACGATGCGCCAGGCCGGCGTGAGCGTGCGCGCGGGCAGCAGCACCGACGCCGCGGCGCGCTGCGACCAGGCCGAGGCGCTCGACGACGCCGGCCCCTGCATCGACGCGATGGAGGACGGCGGCTCCCGGCTCGTGCCGTCCGTCGAGGAGTCCGTCGGCTGGGAGCGCTGGGCACGACAGTGCGCCGAGGAGGGCTTCGTCTCCTCGGTCGCCGTCCCCGCGATCGTCACCGCGGACGTCGCCGTCGCGCTCAACCTGTACTCGCGCGCACCCGATCCGTGGACGCCGGAGCTCCTGACCGCCGCCGACGCGTACGCCCAGCTCGTGGCGTCCGCGGTCGGGCTGCGGCTCGAGCTGGCGGTGCTCGAGGACTCGACCGCGGGCTTCTACCGGGACATGTCCGACGCCGTCGCCACGGAGCGCGCCGTCGGCGCGATCATGCAGACCAACCAGTGCTCCGCCGACGAGGCCCGCCGCATCGTCGACTCGGCGGCCCGGCACCGGAACGTGAGCCCGCGCGAGGTCGCCGAGTCCCTCCTGCGCGCGCTCGTCGTCGAGGACGCGCCGGACCCCGCCGACGACGACCCGGGACGCTCGTGAACGGCCCGGCCGACGCGGCGCGCGCGCACGACCGCCGGACCGTCCTGTCGGGCGTCCTGTTCGGCGCCGGGATCGCGGCGTCGATCATCGACCTGTTCGTGTTCCACCTGGGCCTGCAGTGGCACCACTTCTACGACCTGTCGACGACCCAGGTGGCGCTCGCCGCCGACGGCGTCTTCCACGCGGTGGGCTGGTTCGTCACCGTCTGGGGGCTGTTCCTGCTCGCCGACGTGCGCCGCCGCACGGAGGTGTCGTGGTCGCGCTGGGTCGGGGCCGTGGTCGTCGGCGTCGGGGGCTTCGAGCTCCTGGACGGCGTCCTCAACCACAAGATCCTCGGGATCCACCAGATCCGGTACGGCGTCGACCTCCTGGTGTACGACGTCGTGTGGATCGGGACGGCGGTCGTCGCGCTCGTCGTCGGGCTGGTCGTCCTGCGCCGCGCGCGGCCCGCTCGTGCGGACGCCGCCGGGAGCGCGTGATGCCCCCGCACCATCACGTCGCGACCGGCGGGCCCGCCCTGCTGACGGTCGTCGCGGTCGTCGCGCTCGCCCTGGGCGCCGCCGCCTACGCCGCCGGGCTGCGGGCGACGCGGTCGCGCAGCCGGTGGCCCGTGCGGCGCACGCTGTCCTGGTACGCGGGGCTCGCGTGCGCGGGCGTCGCGACCGTCGGGCCGCTCGCGGAGGCGTCGCGGTCGAGCTTCACGGCCCACATGGTCGGGCACGTCCTGCTGGGCATGCTGGCGCCGCTGCTCCTCGTCCTCGCCGCGCCCGTGTCGCTGCTCCTGCGCGCGCTGCCGCCCGCCCGGGCGCGTCGCGTCAGCGCGGTGCTGCGCTCCCCCGTGCCGCGCGTCGTCGGCCACCCCGTGGTCGCGGGCCTCCTCGACGCGGGCGGGCTCTGGCTCCTGTACACGACAGGGCTCTTCCACCTCGCCCACTCCTCCGCCGTCGTGGGCGTGGTCGTGCACGCGCACGTCCTGCTCGCGGGCTGGTTGTTCACCGCGTCGCTCGTCGGACCGGACCCGCACCCGTCCCGCGCGTCCTTCCGGGTGCGCGCGGGCGTGCTCGTCGCCTTCGTCGCCGCGCACTCCGTGCTCGCGAAGTGGCTCTACGCGCACCCGCCGGCGGGCGTCTCCCCCGCCGACGCGCGCACGGGCGCGCAGCTCATGTACTACGCGGGCGACGTCGTGGACGTCACGCTCATGGTGCTCCTCGTGGCCGGGTGGTACGCGGCGATGCGGCCCCGGGAGATCCCGGCCGCGTGCGTGCGCACGCGACCCGGGCTCGCGTGACGGCTCCGCTCCTCACGTGCCGTCGTCGCCCGCGTCGAACGCCTTCCGGTAGAGCCGGCCCGCCTCCTCGACGACCCGCGGGTCGAGCGACGCGGCCGGCACGACGTCCACGAGGAGCGGCTCGCTGTCCGGGCCGCGCCCGGCGACCTCGCCCGTGAGGAGCCACGGGAAGCGCTCCGGCGTCATGAGGTGCGCGTACTGGCAGAGCTGGCGCGCCACCCAGTGCTCCACCGGGCGGTCCCACCACGGTTCGGGCGTCAGCGGGTTGACGCTGAGACCGGGCAGCAGGCACCCGCTCTCGTGGTCGCGGCTCACGCTCTCGGCGTCCTGCTCCGGACCGCCGCTGAACCGCACGTAGAGGGGGCGCACCACCTCCACGAGCCCGGCGACCTCCGCGAGGCTCCGCAGGCGGGGCAGCGTGTCGAGCATGCTGGGCGCGTCGGGCATCGGGACCTCCTGGGCTGGCGTCGCTGCGTGCCGGCGGGGCCCCTTCTCGACTCTCCGTGACGGACGGGACCTGCCGGTCACGCCCGCCGTCCCCAGGCTACGAGCGGGTCGACGGCCAGGCATCCCCAGCCCTGCGAGCGCCGGGAGGTCGTGCGACGGTGACAGGACGCGCCGCCCGTCCGGGGCGCGAGACCCGCACGAGAGCCCGACCGAGGAGGCCGACATGAGCGAGAACGACGAGCGCGGCTACGACCCCGCCGAGGACCCGGACGCCGACCCGCGGTCGCTCAACCCCCGCGAGGGGCGCCAGGCGAGCGGGTCGGGGTCGGAGGACGCGGACCCGGACGCCGAGCCGGGGAACGTCAACCCGCGCACGGGTGGGGAGGCGTCGGGCGACGCCTGACGCGCGGCAGCACGAGGGCCCGGGTGCGGCGCACCCGGGCCCTCGTGCTGTCTGGGCAGTGTCTAGGCGGTGTCTAGGCGGGCGCGCTCGGGGCGAGCTCGCCCTCCCGGCGGGCCGTCTCGCCGCGCAGCCCGAACCGCAGGCCGAGGTGGTCCATCGTCGGCGGGAGCGGGTCCCGGGCGAGGTAGCGGCCGCGCGCGACGGCCAGGTCGAGGCGCGCGACGCGCGCGAGCGTGTGCGACGCCAGGAGCAGCACGACGTTGCGGCCGGGGCACGACACGGGACCGCCGCTGAACGGGACGAGGCCCCAGTCGGCGTCGGCCCGGCCGTCGAGCCACGCCTCGGGCGTGAACGCGTCGGCGAACGACAGGCGGTCCGCGTCCCGGTGGAAGAACGCGCTGAGCACGACGAACCCGGTGCCCGCCGGGAAGGTGCGCGCGCCCCAGCGCACGGGAGCCGTCGCGTCGCGCAGGATCGCGAGCGTCGTCGGCCACAGCCGGACGGACTCGAGCACGCACCCGCGGGCGTACGGGAGGACGGCCGGACCCTCCCCGGCGGTCGTCGGCTCCGCGAGCAGCCGGTCGCGCACGGTGGGCCGCGCCGCGGCGACCGCGAGCGCGCGGAACGTCGCGGCGCCCGCCGCGTCGAACGCGAAGAGCCAGTGCGGGATCTGCCGGCGCACGGCGTCCGCCCCGCCGGTGTCGCGGCCGCGCGCCGCGAGGGTCCCCGGCTCGGCGACCGCGACGTGCTCGGCGATCCGTCGTTCCAGGGCGGCGCGGAGCCAGGGCCGGCGCGGTCGGAACCACGACCAGTTCCCGTCGCGCCGCAGCGCGTCGAGGATCGCGACGAGGCGCTCGTCGTCGCGCGCCGCCCGGCCGAGGACGACCGTCCGCACGGTGCGCCACCACGACGCGGCGAACGTGTCCCAGTCCAGCCGGCCCGACGCCTCGACGATCGCGACGAGCGCGCGGGTCTCGTGCTCGACCGCGGCGACGAACGCGTCCCCGTCGCGGTGCACTGGCTCGGACATGTCGAGCACCGCCTCGTTGTACGGGCGGCGCACCAGCCGCTCCGGGAGCGGCGAGATCAGCACGCCGTCCGGCTGGAAGTGGGCGAGCGCGCCCCGCTTCTCCCAGGACGCCGGCGTGAAGGGATCGGGGGAGCCCGCGAGGACGCGCTCGACGTGCTCGGGCCGCGTGGCGAGCACGAGCCGCCGGCCCCCGAGGCGCACGACGAGCGGCGCGCCGTCGTACCGGGCGCGCAGCCGCTCGAGCACCCGGCGCGACGTGCGGTCGACCTGGCGTCGCTCCGCCCAGGCGGTCGCGCGGGGACGCCGCACGATCGCGCCCTGGGCGACGAGCGGACCGAGCACGTCCCGCAGGACGCGCCCGGTCTCGCTCGCCGTCAGGTCGACCGGGGTGTCGGTCACGCGGTCTCCCCTCAGTCCTTGTGCAGGGCGTCCTTGACGGCGCCCTTCGCCTTCTCGAGCGTCGAGGGCTTCCCGGTCGTGCCGTGGAAGCGCTCGTCCGGCGTCGTGGGCGGCGGCATCGGGACGCCCGCGGGCGGCTCGGCGACGTAGGTGAACTCGCCCTTGCCGTCGGGGGTCGGGCCGCTCGCCCAGCGCCCCTCGGACGCGTGCTCGCCGTCGGAGAAGTTGATGTACTGGTAGGACACGTCGCGGTCCTCCTTCGACAGCGGGAACGTGCTGGGCACCGGGAGCTCCTCGACGCCCTCGTCGCACAGCTCCTGCGCCGCCGCGAGCCACTGGTTCTGGTGCATCGTGTCGCGCGCGAGCAGGAACGCCAGGAGGTCCTTCACCCCGGCGTCGTCGGTCATGTGGTAGAGCCGCGCCACCTGCACGCGGCCCTGCATCTCGGCGTTGGCATTGGCCGTGAAGTCGGCGAGCAGGTTCCCGCTTGCGGTCACGTACCCGGCCGACCAGGGGTTGCCGTTCGAGTCGACGGGCCGTGCGCCGGCCCCCGCGACGATCGCGTGCTGCGGGTCCGTGCCGCCGATGATCGCCGCCACGGTCGGGTCGTTCTGGACCGCTCCCTCGACGGCGCCGAC
Source organism: Cellulosimicrobium funkei (assembly GCF_004519295.1). Taxonomy (GTDB): domain Bacteria; phylum Actinomycetota; class Actinomycetes; order Actinomycetales; family Cellulomonadaceae; genus Cellulosimicrobium; species Cellulosimicrobium funkei. The sequence continues at coordinate 137,614 of NZ_SOZH01000003.1, read as the reverse complement.
GGGCGCCTTCTCGAGGAGCTGCGCGATCATCGTCGCGAGCATCTCGACGTGCCCGAACTCCTCGGCACCGATGCCGTAGAGCAGGTCGCGGTACTTGCCGGGGATGTGGGCGTTCCAGGACTGGAAGCCGTACTGCATGGCCACGGTGATCTCGCCGTACTGCCCGCCCAGCACCTCCTGGAGCTTGCGGGCGTAGACGGCGTCCGGGCGGTCCGGCGTGGCCTGGTGCTGGAGCCCTTGACGGTGGAAGAACATGGTCTCTCCCTCGGGAGGTCGCCTCCCGGGCACGAGCGTGCACGGGAGGACCACGGCACGCGCCCCGTTCTCGACGCGTCGAGCGTCCTCCCACCCTGTGGCCGTCCGCCGCCGGTCGCATCTGGGGCGGCCGGACCACGACACGCCGGATTTCACCCCCGGCGGGGAAGGCCGCCGAGGGAGCCGAGCCCCTAGCGTGGTGCCCGTCGCGGGGCAGCCGGTGAAGAAGACCGCCGCACGCCTGCCCCGCGGCGAACCGCCCTCGTCCGGGCCCGCCGGGACGAGGGCGACGTGCGTCCGGGCCCACGCGCGCGAGCGCGCGCGAACGTGCCTACGGTCGACGCAGCTTCGAGAACGGGAGCTCGACGAGACCTGAGGAGCCACCATGCCCGACGCCCCCGGCACCGCCGCCCGCGACGACGACTCCCCCGTCCTCCTGCGCCTCGCCCGGCGGCTCGAGGACTCCCCCGCGCTCGACGGGCTCTCCGGCACCGTGCGCGGCGTCGCGCTCGCCCTCGTCCCCTCGCACGGACGGCTGCGCGAGGAGCTGCACGGCCGCTCGCTCGGCCACGCCCTGCACGCGACCCTCACCGACGTGCCCGTCGGTCTGTGGACGAGCGCCGCCGTGCTCGACCTCGTCGGGGGCGAGCGCAGCGCGCCCGCGGCGCAGCGCCTCGTCGGGCTCGGCGTGCTCGCGGTCGCGCCGACCGCGCTCACGGGCCTCGCCGACTACCTCGACGTCGACCGCCGCGCGCGCCGTGTCGGCGCGGTCCATGCCGCGCTCAACTCCGGCGTCGCGCTGCTCTACGGCGCGTCGTGGCTGCTGCGCCGCGGCGGCCGGCGCCGGTCGGGCGTCGCCGTGTCGCTCGCCGCCTACGGGCTCGCCGGGGCGAGCGCGTTCCTCGGCGGCCACCTGGCCCAGGCGCTGCGCGAGCCGCCCGCCGAGGTCGCGCTCGGCGACGACGACGTCCCGGACCTCCCGTGACGCCGCGTCCCCCGGCGGTCGTGCGGGACCGCGCGAACGCGCTCGTGACGGGCGCGACGAGCGGCATCGGCCGCGCGCTCGCGCACGAGCTCGCCCGGCGGGGGCACGACGTCCTGGTCGTCGCCGACCGCGACGTCGACGCGACCGTGGGCGATCTGGCCGCGCACGGCGGGACGCACGAGGGCCTCACGGTCGACCTCACGACGCCGCGCGGCGTCGAGGCCACCGCCCGGCGGGCGCGCGAGCTCGGCGTCTCGACCGTCGTCCTCAACGCGGGCGTCGGGGTGCACGGCGCGTACGCGCGCACCCCGCTCGAGGCGCAGCTGCGGCTCGTGGACCTCAACGTGCGCTCGGTCGCGCACCTGACGCACCTGCTGCTGCCCGACCTCCTCGCCGAGGGGCACGGGCGGCTGCTCGTCACGGCGTCCGTCGCCGGCGAGATGCCGGCGCCGCACTTCGCGACCTACGCGGCGTCGAAGGCGTTCCTGCGGTCGTTCGCGTGGTCGTTGCGCGGCGAGCTCGCCGGCACGGGCGTGACGGTCACCGCGCTCCTGCCCGGGCCCACCCGGACGCCGTTCTTCCGGGAGGCCGGGATGGAGCGCACGCACGTGGGGCGCCTGCCGAAGCCCAGCGCCGCCGCGGTGGCGCGGCAGGCCGTGGACGCGCTCGTCCACGGCCGGCCCGAGGTGGTCCACGGCGTCCAGGGCAAGGCCATGCTGGCGGTCGCCCGCGTCCTGCCCCAGCCGGCGCGGGCCGCGTTCCACGGCTGGTTCTACGCGCCCGTCCCGCCGTCGCTGGCGGTCCCGCGCGCCCCGTCGTCGGGCTCGCCGCTGCGGTAGCCGTTCACCTTGTGCGTCCCGTCGCACCACGGCGGGATGGCCGTGCCGCCGCAGCGGCACAGGGCGACGGTCGCGCGGTGCCGCTCGATCTCGCGGCCCTGCTGGTCGACGAGCCGCGCGGGTCCACGGACGAGGAGCGGCCCGTCCGGGCACGCCGTGACGGTGACCTCCTCCGCCCGCGACCCCGCCCGGGACTCCTCGCGCGACGCGCGCCCGGCGCCCGTCACGCGGCCACCGCCCGCGTCGACGCGCCGCGCAGCGCGGCCGTCGGGTGCGCGGCCCGGCGGATCCGCGTGCCGGCGTACGGCACGCCGCCGCGGACGCGCCAGGCGACCGCGACCCACACGCACACGGCCCGCTCGACCAGCCACGCGGGGGCCCAGAGCGCCGACGACGCGGGCCACGCCGCGGTGCCCCCGGCGCGCCGTCGCCCCGCCTCGGCGAGCGCGACGGCGCCCGCGAGCAGCCCCACCAGGGTCCCCAGCCACGCGGCGCGCGCCGGCCCGCGGCGCCGCACCACACCGGCGACGCACGCGCCGAGGAGCGGGGCGAGCGCGAGCTCCGCGGCGAGCCGCACGGGGTGCGCGAACGAGTCGTACGCCTGGCGCACGCGCTGCTCGACGAACTTCCGCGTCGGCGGCGGGCGCCGGGCCACGAGGAGGTCGGGACGGTGCACGACCGTCCCGCCGCGGGCGCGCACGGTGCGCTCCAGCTCGAGGTTCTCGAACAGCACGCGGGCGTCGTACCCGTCGGGGCCGAGCGCGTCGCGTCGCAGCACCACCGTGCCCGCCCAGTCGTGACCGAGCGCGCGGTTCACGAGCGAGCGCGCGGTGTCCCAGCGCGCGTGCCACGGCAGCGGGTCGAACACGTTCTGCGGCACGACGGCGTCGGCGTCGTCGAGCGCCGCGAGCGCCCGGTCGAGCGTCGCGGCGTCCCAGCGCACGTCGTCGTCCGCCACGACGACGCGCGGCGCGGTCGTCGCGGCCAGGGCGGCGAGGACGCCGACCACCTTCCCGTTGCAGCCCGGGGGCGGCGGGCCGACGGCGACGGTGCGCGCCGCGCCGCCCCACGCGGCGGCGTGGCGGTCGCGGACGGGACCGGGCGACCCGTCCGCCACGACGACCTCGACGTGGCGCGCGAGGTCGTGCAGGTACGCGGACAGCTCGGCCGTCGCCGGCTCGTCGGGCTGCTCGCGGCGCAGCGGCAGCACGTAGGTCACGTCAGCCACGCGGCGCGTCGCCCTCCTGCGCCGCGGCGGGGCCGGTGCCCTGCTGCGGCTCGACGGCGGGGGCGAGCGGCACGCGCAGCGCCGACGCGCCCTGCTGCCAGCGCTCGAGCGCGTGGGCAGCCACGTCGCCCTCCACGGCCAGGCACGCGGCCGCGCCGAGCAGGACGTCGTCGCGCAGCGCGGGCTCCTGCTCGACGAGGCGCCCCGCGAGGTCGCGCGCCGCGATCTGCTCGTGCACCGCGTCCGCCTCGACGTGCTCGTCGAAGTACCAGGTGGTGTCCGCGTCGTGCCCGAGGCGGCGGAAGCCGTTGCCGTACAGGCGGCTCGGCACCGACGACGTCATCTCGAACGCGGCGAGGTGGCCGACGATCGCGCCCCGCAGGCGCCGGTGCAGGCCGAAGAGCGACATCGTGTTCAGGGCCGCGAGCACGACCGCGGGCACGGCGTCGACGTAGCGTCCGTACGTGTCGTCGAGCCCGACGCCGCGCATCGCCTGCGCGAACAGCTCGGCGTGCATGCGGCCGGGCCGACCGCCGCCGTACTCGTCCGCCTGGATCTCCACGAGCGCCGCCTTTGGCACGCCCGCGAGCCGCGGGACCGCCCACGTGTGCGGGTCGGCCTCCTTGAGCTGGTAGAGGGACTTCAGCGCGAGGAGCTCGCGCGCCTGCCCCGCGTCGGCGCGCTTGGCGACGTACCGCGACAGGCTCGGGCCGTCGTCGGCCGCCGCGAGCTCGAACAGCCGTCGCGCGACGCCCGCCGCGTCGGTCGCGTCGCACGCCGGCCGGCCGGCGCGCCCGCGCACCGCGGCCTCGAACGGGGCCTCGAGACGAGCCCGCACCGCGAGCAGCGCCGGGTCCCACTCCCAGTCGTCGTCGACGCCCTCGACCCCGCGGTAGTGGAGCTCGTAGAGGAGGGTGAGGGTGAGCTGCACGTCCTCGTCGCGCAGGATCGTCCCGGCCGCGGCGTCGAGCGCCGGCCCGACGGCGTCCTCGACCGGCCGCAGGTCGGCCGCACCCGGGGGCTCGACGAGCGCGGCGAGGAGCGCGGCGCTCAACGGGCCCCGCGGACGGGGCCGCGGCAGGCGGCCCGACCCCGGTGCCGGCGAGGCTCCGGGCGCGGGCTCGTCCGCCGGGCCGGTGGTGGTCGCCGACCCGGCGGTGGGGACGTGGGCGGGGAGGGCGGTGGAGGTCATCACGTGTTCCTGACGCTCGCGCGGACGGCGCCCCTGCTCGACGCCACCGCCATGCTCCCCACGGACCGCCCGACTCGCGAGCCGAACCGGCTCCCGAGCGGGCGGCCGGCGGTGCATCAGCCCTGCTGGGAGCCCTGCGGGGACGTCGCGGACGTGCCGTCCTGGGTCAGGTCGGCGAGGAAGCGGTGGCACTGCTGGGCCCGCTCGGAGTCCTCCGCCATCACCTTCTCGAAGAACGCGGCGATCTCCTCCTTGCCCGCGTTCCGGGCGTCGCGCACGTACTGGCCGTAGTCGTGCCCGGCCTTGAGCGAGTGGTACTGCACCGAGATGAGGTCGAACGTGACGTCGTCGAACCCGGTCTCTCCTGTGGCCATGGTCGAAACCTCCTGCGCCCGGGGGCGCCGTCGTGCTGCCGGGCCGGGCCCGGCGGGGGCGGCCGGCTGCTGGACCGCCTCCCACGGTCGCAAGGCCCCGTCCGCTCGCAACCCGCGGGGCGACCCCCGTTCCAGTTGTGTGCGCGCGGCCCGCGCCTAGCGTGGGAGGTGGTCCAGGAGGTGGCCGTACCGGCGGAGCGAGAGCCCGGCACGGCTACCGCTCCGTCATCAGTCACGCCGCACGAGCGGCGACGACGACGGGAGTCCGACCATGAGCGAGACGAACGTGCCGTACGGCTCGGGGCCCGGTTCGCCGGGTGTCGGGACGGCGCAGGGCACCGGGGACGGCGGCGGCGCCGCGTCCGGGGTGAAGCAGCGCGCGAGCGAGGCCGCGTCCCACGCGGGCGACGCCGGACGCGAGGTCGCGCAGGACGCGAAGGAGAAGGCGCGCGACGTCGCGCACGAGGCCACGGACCGCGCCCGCGGCCTGGTCGACCAGACGAGGACGGAGCTCAGCGACCAGGCGCGCACGCAGCAGGAGCGCCTCGCGAGCGGGCTGCGGTCCCTCGGTGACGAGCTCCGCCAGATGGCGGACGGCACCGAGGACCCGGGCTACGCGACCGACCTCGTGCGGCGCGCCGGGGACGCCACCGGGCAGGTGGCGCAGTGGTTCGAGGACCGCGAGCCCGCGTCGGTGCTGCACGAGGTCGAGGACTTCGCGCGGCGCCGTCCGGGCACGTTCCTCCTCCTCGCCGCCGGCGCCGGCCTGCTGGTCGGGCGCCTTGTGCGCGGGATGAAGGACGCACCGGACACCGGCTCCGACCGCGCGCAGAGCGGCGGCACCGGGTCGACGCCGTCCGCGACGCGCGGCGCGCACGCCGCACCGCTCGGCACGACCACGGGCACGGGCACGACCACCGGCGCGACGACCGGGACCACCGGGACCGGCACGACCGGGACCACCGGCGTGCCGGGCACGACCGGCGGCACGGGCACGACCGGCGCGCCGGACATCGGCACGGCGGGCGCGTACCCGGGCCTCGCGAACGACCGCCTGGCGCACGACCCCGACGTCGCGACGTCGGCCGAGGGCGCTCCCCCGGCGCCGTCGTACCCGCCCACGACGCCCGGCTCGGGCGCCCGGCCGGGAGGTGGCCCCGATGTCGTACACCCCTGACCCGTTCGCTGCGGCGGGCACCGGTCGGCACACGACGGGCAGCGGCCCCGACCCGGGCCTCGCGGCCACGCCGCAGCCCGTGCCGACGTCGGCGGACCAGCAGGCCGAGCAGCAGAGCCTCGGCGAGCTCGTCGCCGAGGTGAGCCGCGACCTGTCGACCCTCGTGCGCCAGGAGGTCGAGCTCGCCAAGGCGGAGGCCAAGCAGTCCGCGCAGCGCGCCGGGAAGGGCGCCGGGATGCTCGCCGGCGCCGGGGTGGCGGGCCACATGGTCCTGCTGTTCCTCTCCGTGGCGCTGTGGTGGGCGCTCGGCGCCGTCATGGGCCGGGGCTGGTCGGCCGTCGTCGTCGCGGTGCTCTGGGCGATCGTCGCCGCGGTGCTCGCGGCGCGCGGACGCAAGGAGCTGCGCACGGTCGAGGGCATGCCCGAGACCACGGACACCCTCAAGAAGATCCCGAACGCCGTCCGAGGACACGAGGAGAAGAACTCATGAGCACCAGCGATCCGGAGGAGATCCGGGCGGACATCGAGCGCACGCGGACCGAGCTGAGCCGCGACGTCGACGCCCTCGGGGAGAAGGTCAAGCCCGGCAACGTGGCGCGCCGCCAGGTGGACCGCGTGCGGTCGGGCGTGACGAGCGTCAAGGACCGCGTCATGGGCAGCGCGCACGACACGGTCGACTCGGCCCGGGACACGTCGCACGGCGTCGCCGAGCGCGGGCGCGAGGCGGCCTCCTCGGTCGCCGACTCGGCGCGCAGCACGGCGTCCTCGGTCGCCGACACCGTGGGCTCCGCCCCGCGGGCGGTGCGCGCGCAGACGCAGGGCAACCCGCTCGCCGTCGGCCTCGTGGCCTTCGGCGTGGGCCTCGTCGTCGCCTCCCTCCTCCCGTCGAGCCGCGCCGAGCAGCGCGCCGCCGTCGGGGTCAAGGAGAAGGCGGCCCCGCTCGTCGAGGACGTGAAGTCCACGGCGCAGGAGGTCGTGCAGGACCTCAAGGAGCCCGCGAAGGAGGGCGCCGAGGCCGTCCGCGACGCCGCGAAGGACGCCGCGCAGTCCGTGGGGCAGCACGGCAAGGAGGCCGCGGCGGAAGTCCGCGACCAGGTGAAGGAGGGCTGACAGGCCCGCACGACGGCGGCCCGGGTGACGCGTGCGTCACCCGGGCCGCCGTGCGTCCGGAGCGGGTCGGTGCCCGGACGCGCGAGCGCCGGGTGAGGCGGCGTCGGACGTCCGCCTCACCCGGCGCTCCTGCGCGTCAGGCCGGTGTCAGCCGCACGACAGCGCGTCGTGCTCGGCCGTGACCGTGGCCGTCCTCCCCTCGGCGTCGGTGGCGGTGACCGTGGCGGAGCCGGCCTCGACCTCGCCGGAGCGGACCGCGAACGACTGGTAGGCGTTCGCGCCCGGGGCGACGTTCTCGACCGTCTTCGTGCCGTACGGCGTCTCGAGCGTCACGGTGAGCGGCACGTCGTCCTCGTTGAGGGCACGGACCGCGACGTAGGTCTTGCCCGCGAGGCAGCGCGCCTGCGCGGTCGCCGTGACGTCGGGCCCGGTCTCGCCGGCGGGGACGCCGGTGAGGTACTCGAAGCCGTGGGCCGCGAAGTCCTCGCCGTCGGGCGCCTGGTCCCACTCGAGGACGTAGTACGCGACGCCGGCCTCCTGCGCCGCCGTGAGGATCTCCTGGAGCGGCACCTCGCCCTCGCCCAGGTTGGTGAACGACGGGCGGCCGCCCGCGTTCAGGCCCGTGGCGTCCTTGACGTGGAGCAGCTCGATCCGGTCGCCGTACTGCTCGATGAGCGCCGGGACGTCGACGCCCGCGTGGGCGGCCCACGCGACGTCGAGCTGGAACGTCACGTACTCGGGGTTCGTCTCGCGGACCAGGATCTCCCAGGCCGAGAGCGTCTCCCCCTCGTGCTCGTACGTCGTGCGGAACTCGCCGTCGTGGTTGTGGCCGAAGAACTTCGTGAAGCCGGCGTCGACCGCCCGCTCCCCGAGCCGGTTCATGGCCTCGGCCGTCGCGAGCGTGTTCTCGTAGGTGCCGATCCCCGGTGCGGGCCAGCCGCCCGAGCCGACGTACTCCTGGCCGAGCGTCCCCACGTAGTCCAGGGTCGCGTCGAACGTGGCCTCGTCGACGTTGTAGTGCGACGACTTCACGCTCAGGCCGTAGGAGTCGGCCAGCGCACGGAACTCCTCGGCGGTGTAGCCGGAGAAGTTGCCGCCGAAGGGCTCGATGTTCTTGAAGCCGATCTCCGACAGGCGCTCGAGGACGGCCGGGAGGCCCGCCTCGTTGACCCACGGGATGAGCGAGAACATCTGGATGGACACCTGCTCGGCCGGCACGACGACCGGCTCGGTGCTGCCCTCGCCCACGGCGAACGTCACCGCGTCGACGTCCACGCCGCCGGTGGTCGTCACGACGACCGAGCCGGTGCCCTCGGGCACGCTGCTCAGCGTCTGCGTGACGTCCTGCCAGCCCTCGCCCGTGAAGGCGAAGTCGGCCAGCGGCTCGGAGGACTCGGCCCCCGCACCCTGCCAGCTCAGCGTGACGGTGCCCTCGCCGCTGCCGCGGACGGTCACCTCGTCGACGGCCTCGCCCGTCGGGGCGTGGACGAGCGCGAGCGGCCGGTAGGTGAACGAGTCGCCCTCGTCGAACGAGGTGACGTAGCGGCCGGCGTTCGCCGCCGCGTCCTCGACGACCTCGACGCCCTCGGCCGCGTCGTACCACTCGGCCTGCTGCGCCTGCGGCTTGAGGATGTGCGTGGCCTCGCCGGTGATGGCGGGGACGTCACCCTGGGCCTTGTCCGTGTAGGTCACGACGAGCGTGCCGAAGATCTTCTCGCCCTCGCCGTGCTCGACGGCGTCGGGGCTCGTCTGGATCGTGAAGCCGCAGCCGTCCTCGGTGACCGCGGCGCGCCCGCTCACCTCGGGGTGGGCGTGCTCGTTGTGGCCGAGGCCGAACGTGTACTGGATGTTGGTGCACACCGGCTCGTCGCCGTCCTCGGCGTCGTGCACGGCGACGGTGTACGGGACGGCGTCGCCCCAGTCGAAGACCGCGCCGTCCGGCTGGCTCAGCGTGATCTCCGGGGCGGTGTTGCCGACGGTGACCTGCTGGATCGCGAGGCCGAAGTTGCCCTCCGGGTCCGTGACGCGCAGCTGCACGGCGAACCGGCCGCGCTCGGTGAACGTGTGCGTCACCGTCTCGCCCTGGGCGTCGTACTCGCCGTCGGCGTCGAAGTCCCAGTCGAAGGTCAGGCCCTCGTTCGGGGTCTCCGCGTCCGTGGTCGCCGAGGCGTCGAACGTCACCTCGAGCGGTGCGTCGCTGCCCGACACCGGGGTGGCGGAGATCGCCGCGCGCGGGGTCTTGTTCTCCGACCCGTAGGTGATGCGGTACAGCCCGGCGTCCGGGTTCTGGCGGAAGAAGCCGTCACCGTACTCCAGGACGTACATGGACCCGTCCGGACCGAACTCCATGTCCATGACGTTGTCCCAGATCGGCTGGTTCACCGTCTCCAGGTGCGCGTTGGGCAGGAAGTCCTCGACGGCGGTGACCTCACCGGCCGACGAGAGCTCGTCGAGCGTGAACGCGACGACGTAGTCCTGGGAGAACTCCGCCATGAACGGCTTGCCGTCCCAGTACGCGGGGAACTTGCCCGGCGCGTCGGGGTAGTCGGCGGAGCGGAAGATCGGGCCGCCCATGGGCGCCTGGCCGCCGCCGCCCAGCTCGACCAGCGGGTCGAGCAGCTCCGGCTGGTCGCCGGGGCGGTCGCCGTAGTAGACCTGCGGCGCCGTGGCCGGAGGGACGACGTCCAGACCGGTGTTCCACGTGGAGTTGTTCTTCGCGCCGGCCTCGCAGTCGAACCACTCGCCGGGCGTGCCCGTCGCGAAGTCCCACTCGTTGTAGTTCGCGTTGGGGCCGTGGCAGTAGGGCCAGCCACCGTTCATCGGCTCGGTCGTGAGCTGCCACTCGACGTAGCCCATGGGGCCGCGGTCGGGGTTGGCGTTCGCCGCGTCGGGGCCGTAGTCGCCCCAGACGAGCGCGCCGGACTCGAGGTCGTAGTCGATCCGGAAGGGGTTGCGCACCCCCATCACGTAGATCTCCTCGCGCACCAGGTCCTCGGAGCCCTCGTACTGCGGGTCGTCGAAGAGGTTGCCCTCGGGGATCGTGTACGTGGTGCCGGGCCCGACCTCGGTGCCGGGGGCGATGTCCTCGATCGGGTTGATCCGCAGGATCGCGCCGCGCAGGTCGTTCGTGTTGCCCGCGCTGCGGCGGTCGTCGAACCCGGGGTTCATGCCGGGCGCGTTGTTGTTCGGGGCGTACCCGTCGGCGCCGGGGGCACCGGCCGGGGTGTTGTCACCCGTGGACAGGAAGAGGTTGCCCTCCGCGTCCCATGCCATGTCGGCGCCGACGTGGCAGCACTGGCCGCGCTGCGCGTCGACCTTGAGGATCGCGCGCTCGCTGTCCAGGTCGAGCGTGCTGCTCTCCGCGTCCCACGTGAACCGCGAGAGCTGGTTGTAGCCCAGCCACCGGTCCCAGTAGCTCTCGTCCTCACCCGCGGGGAGCGAGTTCGGCGCGCTGCCCTGCGGCGTCGTCTCGGGGTACTCGACCCCGGTGGGCGAGGTGCCCTCCATGACGCGGGGCGCGTACACGAGGTAGACGAACCCGTTCTCCTCGAAGTCCGGGTCCAGGGAGATGCCTTGCAGCCCGTCCTCGGAGTTCGCGTAGACGTCGAGCTTCGCGATCTGCGTCGTCCGCCCGGTCGCGGTGTCGGTGAGACGGACGACGCCGTCGCGCGCGGTGTGCAGGACCCGCGAGTCCGGCAGCACGGCGAGGTCGATCGGCTCACCGGTGTCCTTGCTCAGCAGGACCTTCTCGTAGTTGTTCCAGTCGAGTGCCGCGTCGTCCTGCGCGGCCTCGGCGGCGGTCTCGCTCTCGTCTCCGCCGTGGCCGGGGTGCGCGCTCGCCCCGCTCATCGCGAGCGGGACGAGCAACGCGGCGGACAGCGCCGCCGCGGCACCTCGGGCGAGCCTGCGTCGGCTCGTGGATGGTCTGTGCACAACGTCCTCCTTGACGTGGATCGAGGAGCCCGTGGTCCCCGACCAGCAGCGCGGCACCTGTGCTCGGTGCCGCTGCTCGACGATCGCCGCTGATCGGTCGACCCGGATGGGTGGACGGCCCCAGGGACCGGGGCCTGCGCGGCGCCGTCCTGGCCCCGCGCTGCGTTCGACCCTAAGCGCGACTTTCGCTGATGCCAAGTCAGAAGTTGAAATATCCAGACGAAAAGTTGGGCCGGACCCCTCACGAAAACCGACCACAAGGTCGCTGTTCGTGGTGGGTCGCCGGGCGGGCCCCCACGGTGGGCACCCGCCCGTCAGTCGACCCGGAGGTCGACCGTCGCGCCCCGCGCCACGGGCCGGATCTCGACCCCGGGCAGCTCTGGCGACCGCGCGAGGAAGTCGCGCAGCGGGCTGCGGAACACGCCGTAGTCGTCGTGGTGGATCGGGACGACGAGCGGCACGCCGACGCGCCGCACGAGGTCCGCCCCCTGCACGTCGTCCATGGTCACGGTCCGGCCGAGGATGCGCGTCCCGCCCAGGTGCGCGACCACCGAGTCCAGGTGCGGGAACGCGTCCGCGACGACGTCCACGTGGTCGCCCGTGAGCGTGTCGCCCGTGACGTAGACCTGGGTCTGGCGGTCGCCGTCCACGCGGTGGGTGTAGACGGTGCCCATGACCTCCGGCAGCAACGAGCGCATGACGCCGCGCGCGTGGATCGCCGGGACCGACTCCACGTCGAGCGTCTCCTTGCCCGAGCGGAACGTCTCGATCGTGCCGGTCGGCATGCCGACCGTCGCGAAGTGGTACCGCGCCAGGCGCCGCGCCGCGGACGGCGTGGTGAGGAGCGGCACCTGCCGCGTCAGGCCGCGCCGCGCGACCCGGTCGAAGTGGTCCCCGTGCAGGTGGGACAGGACGATCGCGTCGAGCGGCGGGAGGCCCGTCGGCCCGAGCGCGGGCTGGGTGCGGCGCCGCGACGCGAGGCCCTTGCCGAGGTAGGCCCACTGGCCGCGGTGCAGGAAGTTCGGGTCGGTGAGCACGGTGAAGCGCCCGAACCGCAGGAGCGCCGTCGCCGTCCCGCCGAACGTGAGCGTCGCGCTCGCACGGCGGCTCACGGCTCCCCCAGCGCTTCGAGGTGGACGGCCTTGCGCACGGTCATCTCGTCGAGCAGGTCCGGCCCGTACCCGGCCCCGCCGCCGCTGCCGCGCCGCGGGTCGGCCGACCCGCCCGGCGCGCCCCCGAACACCGCGTTCACCTTGACCGTGCCGACGTCGAGCACGTCCGCCGCGCGCAGCGCGTGGGCGAGCGACGGCGTGAGCACGGTCGCCGCGAGCCCGTACGCCGACGCGGACGCGCGGCGCAGGCACTCGTCGAAGTCGGCGACGCGCACGACCGGCGCCACGGGGCCGAACGTCTCCGTCGTGAGCAGGTCCACGTCGTCCGGGCACCGGTCGAGAACGGTGGGCGCGTAGTACGACCCGGCCCGGTCGAGCCGCCGGCCGCCCGTCACGACCTCGGCCCCCGCCGCGAGCGCCCCCTGCACGTGCTCCTCGACGACGGCGAGCTGCGCGTCGTCGACGAGCGGTCCCATGGTCGTCGCGCCGTCGGCCGGGTCGCCCACCACCACCTCGTCGGCGAGGCGCGCGAGCTCGGCGACGACCGCGTCCGCGACCTCCTCGACGACGTACGCCCGCTCGACGGCGGTACACAGCTGGCCGCCGTTGGTGAACGCGCCGGTCGCGATCTGCCGCGCGGCGAGCACCGGGTCGACGCCCGCGTCCACGACGAGCGGGTCCTTGCCGCCGTTCTCGAGCAGCACCTTCGCCCCGCGCGCGCCCGCGGCGGCGGCGATGCGCCGGCCCGCGGCCGTGGAGCCGACGTGCGCGACCAGGGCGACGTCGTCGTGCGCGACGACGGCCGCGCCCGTCCCGCCGTCGCCGCTGACGACGCGCAGGACGTCCGGCGGGAGCGAGCCCGCCACGATCTCGGCGAGGCGCACCCCGGGGGCGTCGCTGCGCTCGGACGGCTTGTGCACCACGGTGTTGCCGGTGACGAGCGCCGCGGCGAGCAGCCCGGCGGCCGCGGGGTAGGGGTCGTTCCACGGCGTGATCACCGCGACGACGCCGCGTGGCTCGCGGCGCACGACGTCCAGCGCGGCGGGGTCGCCCGCGAGCACCCTGCCCGCTCGGCCGAGGCCTGCCACGGCGGCCTCGTCGAGCAGGTCGGCGGCGACCTCGGCCGACGCGCGCGCCTCGGCCCGCAGCCGTCCGGTCGTCGTGCACAGGAGGTCGCCGAGCTCGTCGACGGCGGCGCGCACCGCGCGGGCGGCGGCGCGCAGGGCACCGGCCCGCTCCCCCGGCGGGGTCGCGCGCCACGCGGGCCAGGCGGCCGCGGCGGCGCGCACGGCGGCGTCGACCTCGTCGGCGCCCGCGCAGCGGACCGGTGTGGCGGGCCTACCCGTGGCCGGGTCGGTCCGGTCGAGGTGGCGCTCGCCCGCGGCCGGCGCGGCCGGCTCGGGCTGGGTGGTGGGTGCGGTGGTCGTGGTCATGCAGGCCTCCCGGGAATCACACGAAGAGAACTACCCATGGGTGCGACGTCGGCGTGCGAGAACCGCTTCTCCGGGTCAGGGTGAAGTCGGGTTGCAGCAGAGCCGACCCGCACGCGTCAGGTGGAGTGCCCCCGGTTTCTCGAGGCGCACCACGAGCCTGACCCGAACGAGGAAGGCTCGCAGCCTATGCGCGTCCTCGGAGTCAACGCCCTGTTCCACGACCCGTCCGCCGCCCTCGTCGTCGACGGCCGGGTGGTCGCCGCCGCGGAGGAGGAGCGCTTCTCGCGGCGCAAGCACGGCAAGCGACCGCTGCCGTTCGCGGCGTGGGAGCTGCCCGAGAAGGCGATGGCCTGGTGCCTCGAGGAGGGCGGGCTGCGCCCCCAGGACCTGGACGCCGTCGCGTACTCGTTCGACCCGGCGCTGGCCAAGCCCGCCGAGGAGATGGGCCTGCCGGACCCGTGGGACTGGCTCCGCGTGCAGTACGCCGAGCGCGCGCCGCAGTTCCTCGCCACCGCCCTGCCGGGCCTGTCCCCCTCGACGGTGCGGTTCGTGCCGCACGAGGTCGCGCACGCGGCGTCGGCCGCGCTGGCGTCGCCGTTCCCGGTCGCGAGCGTCCTGTCGCTCGACGGCCGCGGGGAGCGCTCGTCGCACCTCGCGGGCCGGTACGACCACGGCCGCCTCGAGGTGCTCGCGAGCCAGGAGCTGCCGCACTCGCTGGGGCTGGTCTACGAGTCGCTCACCGAGCACCTGGGCTTCCTGCGGTCGAGCGACGAGTACAAGGTCATGGCGCTCGCGTCGTACGGCGAGCCGCGCTTCCTCGACGACCTGCGCGAGGTGCTCTACGCGACCGGCGACGGCGGCTTCGTCGCCGAGGTTCCCGACTGGGAGCGCTGGGCGCCGCGCCGCACGGACGACGGCACGTGGGGCACCGCGCACGGCGGCCGGGCCGAGCACGCCGACCTCGCGGCGTCGGTGCAGGCGCGGCTCGAGGAGGTGCTCGTCGACCTCGCGACGTGGCTCCACGGGCAGACGGGCGACCGCGTGCTGACCATGGCGGGCGGCACGGCGCTGAACTGCGTCGCGAACTCGCGGGTCTGGCGCGAGTCGCCGTTCGAGGAGGTCTGGGTCCAGCCCGCGGCGGGCGACTCCGGCACGGCGCTGGGCGCCGCCCTCCAGCTCGCCGCGGAGGCGGGCGACACCGTCGAGCCGATGGGCTCGGCGGCGCTCGGCCGGGCGTGGGGCGACGAGGCGCTCGCCCGGTGGCTGCGCACCGCGCAGGTGCCGTTCACGACGCCCGACGACCTGCCCGCCGAGGTCGGACGCATCCTCGCCGACAACGGCGTCGTGGCGTGGTTCGACGGCCGCGCCGAGCTCGGACCGCGCGCGCTGGGGCACCGCTCCCTGCTCGCGCACCCGGGACCGGTGGAGAACCTGGAGCGGCTCAACGACGTCAAGGGCCGCGAGCAGTTCCGGCCCGTCGCGCCCATGGTCCTGCTCGAGGACGCCGCGGAGATCTTCTCCGGCGGCCCCGTCCCGAGCCCGTACATGCTCTTCGTGCACGAGGTGGCGCCCGCGTGGCGCGACCGGATCGCTGCCGTCGTGCACGTGGACGGCACCGCGCGCATCCAGACCGTCGACGACTCGACCCCGCGCCTGCAGGCGACGATCCGGGCGTTCAAGGAGCTGACCGGGCTGCCGGTCGTCGTCAACACGAGCCTCAACACCGCGGGGCGCCCCATGGTCGACGACCCGCGCGACGCGCTCGAGCTCTTCGGGTCCGCCCCCGTGGACGCGCTCGTGCTCGGCCCGCACCTCGTGCGCCGGCCCGACGTGTTCGCCGCTCCGTCCGGGGCGACGGCGTGAGCGCGCCCGCGGGCCGTCCCGCTTCCCCGGTGCCGTACGCCGTCGTCGTGCCCTCCATCGGCCGCCCGTCGCTCGACCGGCTCCTGGAGACCCTCGTCGCCCAGGCCGACGGCCCGGGCTCCCCCGGGCCGGCCGAGGTCGTCGTCGCGGACGACCGCCGCCTGCCGCCGCCCGGCTCGACCGACCCGGTGCCCGACCCGCTCGACCTCGGGGACGCCGGCCGTGCGCTCGGCGCACGCGTCGTGCGCACCGGGGGCCGGGGCCCGGCCGCCGCGCGCAACGCCGGGTGGCGCTCGACGACCGCGCCGTGGGTCGTGCTCCTCGACGACGACGTCGAGCTCCCCGCCGGGTGGGCGCGCCTCCTCGCGCACGACCTCGCGGCGGCGACGCCCCGCACCGGCGGCGTGCAGGGCCGCCTGCACGTGCCGCTGCCCGCGCACCGCCGTCCGACGGACTGGGAGCGCGGGACCGCCGGGCTCGAGCGCGCGGCCTGGGCGACCGCCGACATGGCGTACCGGCGCGCCGCGCTCGAGCAGGTCGGTGGGTTCGACGAGCGCTTCCCCCGCGCCTACCGCGAGGACGCCGACCTCGCGCTGCGCGTGCGCGAGGCGGGCTGGGAGCTCGTGCGCGGCACGCGTACGACGACGCACCCCGTGCGCCCCGCGGACGACGCGGTGAGCCTGCGCGTGCAGGCCGGGACCCGCGACGACGCGACGTTCCGCGCCCTGCACGGGCCGGGGTGGCGCGAGCGTGCCGAGACCGGCCGCGGCCGCCTCGCGTGGCACGTCGCGACCGTCGCGGCCGCCGCGGTCGGCGTCGGCGGGCTCGTCGCGCGGCGCCCGCGCGTCGCGGCGCTCGGCGTGCTCGGGTGGGCGGCCCTCACCGCGCAGTTCCTCGGGCGCCGCCTCGCGCCGGGGCCGCGACCGGGCGACGACGCGTTCGGGCCCGAGCTGCGGCGCATGGCGTGGACGAGCGCCGCCATCCCGTTCGCCGCGGTGCGGCACCGCGTCGCGGGCGCGCTCGCCGCCCGGCGCGGGCTCGAGCCGTGGCCGCCGCCGCTCGCGGCCGTGCTCCTCGACCGCGACGGCACGCTCGTGCACGACGTCCCGTACAACGGCGACCCGGCGGCGGTGCGTCCCGTCGAGGGCGCCCGCGCCGTGCTCGACGACCTGCGCGCCCGCGGGGTCCGGCTCGGCGTGGTGTCCAACCAGTCCGGCGTCGGGCGCGGGCTCCTCACACGCGCGCAGGTCGACGCCGTGAACGCGCGCGTCGAGGAGCTGCTGGGCCCGTTCGACACGTGGCAGGTCTGCCCGCACGCGCCGGACGACGCGTGCGCGTGCCGCAAGCCCGGTCCCGGCCTCGTGCTCGCCGCGGCGGCCGACCTCGGCGTCGAGCCGTGGCGGTGCGCCGTCGTGGGCGACATCGGCGCCGACGTGGCCGCCGCGCTCGCCGCGGGCGCGACCCCGGTCCTCGTGCCGACGCCCGTGACGCGCGCCGAGGAGGTCGCCGCCGCCCCGTGCGTCGTGCCGGACCTCGCTGCGGCGGTCCGCGCGCTCGACGACCGCCTGCCCGGCTCGCGCCGGGAGCACTCCCCCGACGCGTCGGTTCCCGGCGCGTCCGCGGCGGCGCCGGGCGAGGAGCGTGCGGCATGAGCGCCGACGTGCTCGCCGTGCGCCTCGACAGCGACGGCGACGTCCTGCTCACGGGCCCCGCGGTCCGGGCGATGGCGCACGCGACCGCGCGCGACGGCGGCCGCGTGGACGTCCTGGCGGCCCCCGCCGGGCGCGCGGCGGCAGAGCTGCTCCCGGACGTGCGCGACGTGCTCGTCTTCGACGCCCCCTGGTCCGGCTACCGGCCCCCGCCCGTCGACCGCGCGAGCGTGCTCGACCTCGTGGCGACCCTCGCCGAGAGGCGCTACGCCGCCGCGGTCGTCTTCACCTCGTTCCACCAGAGCCCGCTGCCCGCGGCGATGCTGCTCAAGCTCGCGGGCGTCGGGCGCGTCGCCGCCGTGAGCGAGGACTACCCGGGCTCGCTCCTGGACGTGCGGCACACCCGCGCGGACGGCCTGCACGAGGTCGAAGCAGCGCTCGACCTCGTCCGCGCTGCGGGGTTCGGCGCGCCGCCCGACGGCGACCGGCTGCGCGTGCGCGGGCCGCTGCCCGACGTGTCGTCGCTCGTGCCCGCGGGGCCCTACGTCGTCGTGCACCCCGGCGCGTCCGTCCCCGCCCGGGCGCCCGCGCCCGACCACGCGCGCGACCTCGTCGCGGCGCTGGTCCGCGCGGGCCACGAGGTGGTCGTCACGGGCGGGCCCGGCGAGACGGACCTCGCGGCGCACGTCGCCGCCGGGCGCGCGCGGGACCTGTCGGGGCGCACGGACCTCGCGGGCTTGGCCGCGGTGCTCGCCGGCGCCCGGTGCGTCGTCGTCGGCAACACGGGGCCCGCGCACCTGGCCGCCGCGGTGGGCAGGCCCGTCGTGTCCCTCTTCGCCCCCGTGGTCCCCGCGGAGCGCTGGGCGCCGTGGGGCGTGCCGACCGTCCTGCTCGGCGACCAGGAGGCCGCGTGCCGCGGCACGCGCGCCCGGGTGTGCCCGGTGCCCGGCCACCCGTGCCTCGGCGTCGACCCGGACGACGTCGTCGCGGCCGTCGACCGGCTCGTCGTCCCGCACGTCGTGGGGACGCCCGCGCCCCGCGCGACACCGCTCCGGACCGTGGGGGTGACCCGATGAGGATCCTCGTGTGGCACGTGCACGGGTCGTGGGCGACGTCGTTCGTCGCCGGCGGCCACGAGTACCTGGTCCCGGTCGTCCCCGACCGCGGGCCCGACGGCCGCGGCCGCGCGCGCACCTGGGACTGGCCGCCCGGGGCGCGCGAGGTCGCGCCGGACGAGCTCGCCGACCTCGCGGCGGACCGCGCGATCGACGTCGTGGTGCTCCAGCGCCCCGAGGAGGTCGAGCTGCTGCGGCGCTGGACCGGGCTCGTGCCCGGCCGCGACGTCCCGGCCGTCTACGTCGAGCACAACGCCCCGACCGGCCACGCGGCCGCGACCCGGCACCCGCTCGCCGACCTGGACGTCGTCGAGGAGGGCCTCGTGCCGATCGTGCACGTCACGGCGTTCAACGCGCTCATGTGGGACACCGGCGACGCGCGCACGCTCGTCGTCGACCACGGCATCCCCGACCCCGGCCCGCTGTACACCGGGGAGCGGGCGAGCGTCGGGGTCGTCGTCAACGAGCCCGTGCGGCGCTGGCGCGTCGCCGGGACCGACGTGCTCGTCGGGCTGGGGCGGCACGTGCCGCTCGACGTCTACGGCATGGGCGTCGGCAAGCTCGCCGAGCACCTCGCGGCGCCCGGCGCCGCGCCGCACGACCCGCCGCACGACCTGCCGCACGACCTCCCGCACGGCCTGCACGACGACGTCCCTCAGGCCGCGATGCACGCGCGGCTCGCGACGTCGCGCGCCTACCTGCACCCCTACCGCTGGACGAGCCTCGGGCTCTCCCTGCTCGAGGCGATGGCGCTCGGGATGCCCGTCCTCGCGCTGCCGACCACCGAGGCGCCCGTCGCGGTGCCCCCGGCCGCGGGGCTCCTCAGCGCCCGTCCCGACGAGCTCGCCGCGACCGCGCGGCGCTGGCTCGCCGACCCCGACGACGCCCGCGAGCACGGCCGGGCGGCCCGCGCCCACGTGCTCGAGCACTACTCCCACGCCGCGTTCCTGCGGCGCTGGGACACGGTCCTGACGGAGGTGACCTCATGAAGATCGCGATGATCTCGGAGCACGCCAGCCCCCTCGCCGCCCTGGGCGGCGTCGACGCCGGCGGGCAGAACGTGCACGTCGCGTCGCTCGCCACGCGGCTCGGCGCGCAGGGCCACCGCGTGGAGGTGTTCACGCGCCGCGACGACGCGTCCCTCCCGGAGCGCGTCCCGCTCTCCCGCGGTGTCGAGGTCGTGCACGTGGACGCCGGTCCGCCCGTGCCCGTCCCCAAGGACGACCTCCTGCCCCACATGGACGCGTTCGGCGCCGACCTCCTGCGGCGGTGGATCGAGCCCGGGCCCCGGCCCGACGTCGTCCACGCCCACTTCTGGATGTCCGGGATCGCGGGCCTGCTGTCCGCGCCCCCGCTCGGGGTCCCGCTCGTGCAGACCTTCCACGCGCTCGGCTCCGTCAAGCGCCGCCACCAGGGCGCGCACGACACGAGCCCCGCCGAGCGGGTGGCCCGCGAGCGCCTGCTGTGCCGCGCGGTCGACCGGATCGTCGCGACGTGCGCCGACGAGGTCGCCGAGCTCGTCGCGCTCGGCGCCGACCCCGACCGCATCGACGTCGTGCCGTGCGGCGTGGACCTCGGCCGCTTCCTGCCCGACCCGGACCGCACCGAGCACCTGCACCGCGAGCCCGGCCGCCTGCGCCTGCTCTCGGTGGGCCGCCTCGTCGAGCGCAAGGGCGTCGACACCGTCATCGAGGCGCTCGCCGCGCTGCCGGGCGCGGAGCTCGTCGTCGCGGGCGGCCCCGCGCCGGGCGCGCTCGACGACGACCCGGAGGTCCTGCGGCTGCGCGCGGTCGCGGTGGCCTCCGGCGTCGCGGACCGCGTGCGGTTCGTGGGCAGCGTGACGCAGGACGACGTGCGCGACCTCATGCACGCCGCCGACGCCGTCGTGTGCGACCCCTGGTACGAGCCCTTCGGGATCGTCCCGCTCGAGGCCGCCGCGTGCGGCCGTCCCGTCGTGGGCGCGGCCGTGGGCGGGCTGCTCGACTCGGTCGTCGACGGGCGCACGGGCCTGCTCGTCCCGCCGCGCGACCCCGGGGCGCTCGCCGCCGCGCTGCGCCGGCTCGCCGACGACCCGGCGTTCGCGGAACGCCTCGGCTCGGCCGCGCGGCTGCGCGCCGAGCACCTGTACGGCTGGGTCACGGTCGCCGAGCGCACCGCCGAGTCGTACGAGCGCGTCACCACGACCCGCCAGGCCGAGCGCGGCCGAGCCCGGCCGGTGGCGGCCGGGCGCACCGCCCTGCGGGCGGTGAGCGCACCGTGACCGCGCCCCGGACGCCCTCCGGCGACACGCCCGGTGCCGGGTCCGGCGACGGCCCGCACGACGCCGCGCGCCGCTGGCTGCGCGCGCACGCCGACGACCTGCACGACGGCCTCGACCTGCTCACCGCCGAGGCGGGCCGGATCGACGCGTGGGGCGCGCGGCTCGCCGACACCGTGCTCGCGGGCGGGCGGCTGCTCGTCGCGGGCAACGGGGGCAGCGCCGCCGAGGCGCAGCACCTCACCGCCGAGCTCGTGGGCCGCTTCGACGGCGAGCGCACCCCGCTGTCCGCGATCAGCCTGCACGCGGAGACGTCGAGCCTCACGGCGATCGTCAACGACTACGGCATCGCCGAGATGTACGCGCGCCAGGTCGCGGCGCACGGTCGCCCCGGCGACGTGCTCGTGCTCCTGTCGACCTCCGGCGAGAGCGAGAACGTCGTCGCGGCGGCCCGCCGGGCCCGCGAGCTCGGCCTCACCACGTGGGCGCTCACGGGCCCGCGGGACTGCGCGCTCGCGGCCGCGTGCGACGACGTGCTCGCCCTGCGCGGCGCGTCGACCTCGTCCGTCCAGGAGCTGCACCTCGTCGTCGTGCACGCGCTGTGCGCCGCGCTCGACGCGCACGTGCGCCACCGCGAGGCGCGCGCCGCGGCAGACCTCCCGGGCGCCGGGTCGGCCGACGACCGGCCGGCCCCGGCACCCGCACCGGCCTCCGCGGCGGGGACCGGACCGCAGGTCGTCGTCGTCGGGGACGTGCTCCTCGACCGCGACGTCGACGGCCAGGTGACCCGCTTCTCCCCCGACGGTCCCGTGCCCGTCGTCGACACGCTCGGCGTCCGGCGCAGCCCGGGCGGCGCGGGGCTCACCGCGCTCCTCGCGACCGACGGCGCGAGCGTGCGCCTCGTCGCGCCGTTCGGCGACGACGACGCGGGCTCCGAGCTGCGGGCCCTGCTGCGCCCGCACCTCGACGTCGTCGCGCTGCCGCAGGTCGGCACGACGCGACGCAAGACCCGCGTGCGCTCCGGCGGCCAGACCGTCGTGCGCGTCGACGACGGCGGCCCCGCCCGACCCGGCGACCTGTCGGAGCGCGCGGCGCGGGCGGCGCTCGCGGGCGCGGACGTCGTGCTCGTGTCCGACTACGGCGCGGGGACGACCCACGCCGGGCCGGTCCGCGACGCGCTCGCGCACGCGGCCCGCACCGGGACGCTCGTGTGGGACCCGCACCCGCGCGGCGGCGCCCCGGTGCCCGGGACGGCGCTCGTCACGCCCAACCTCGCGGAGGCGCTCGACGCCGCGGAGGCGCTCGGCCTGGACGCGACGCCCGACGACCCCGGGGGCCTCGCGCGGTCGCTCGCGGCCGCGTGGGACGTGGGGGCGGTGTGCGTCACGGCGGGCGACCGCGGGGCGTTCGTCGCGCGCGCGGACGGCGAGCCGGCGTACGTGCCCGCGACCGTGGCGCACGGCGACCCGTGCGGCGCGGGCGACCGCTTCGCCTCGACGGCCGCGCTCGCGCTCGCCCGGGGCGAGGGCCTCGTCCCGGCGGTCGTCGCCGCCGTCGCCTCGGCCTCGGCCTGGGTCGCGGCGGGCGGCGCGGAGGGTTACCGGCGCCGGGCCGACTCCCCCGCCGACCGCACGCCGGGCGCGGCCCGGGAGCACGCGACGGGTCCCGCGTCAGGGGCCCCGACCCCCTCCGGCGCCACGCAGGACGCCCCGCCGTCGGACCCCGACGCGCCCGAGGCCGTGGCCGCCCGGCTGCGCGCCGCGGGCGGCACCGTCGTCGCCACGGGCGGCTGCTTCGACATCCTGCACGCCGGGCACGTCGCGACGCTCGAGGCGGCCGCGCGCCTGGGCGACCACCTCGTCGTCCTGCTCAACGGCGACGCGTCGGTGCAGCGGCTCAAGGGGCCGCAGCGCCCCGTCGTCGGGCAGGCCGACCGGGCCCGGGTCCTCGCCGCGCTCGACTGCGTGGCCGCCGTCGTCGTGTTCGACGAGGACGACCCGCGCGCCGCGCTCGACCGCCTGCGCCCCGACGTCTGGGCGAAGGGCGGCGACTACACGGAGGAGACGCTCCCCGAGGCGGAGACGGTCCGGCGCCACGGCGGCCGGGTCGTCGTCCTGCCCTACGTCGACGGCCGCTCCACGACCTCGATCCTCGAACGCTCCGGGCGGTTCGCGCCCGGGGTCCCCACCCTGACGGAGGAGACCACCGCATGACCACCACCACGTCCGCCCAGCGGACCGACGTCCCCGTACCCCGCGAGCTCGGCACCGTCTACGTCACCGGGGGCGCGAGCGGCCTGGGGGCCGCGCTCGTCGAGGCGGTGACGGCGGCGGGCGGCAAGCCGGTCGTCCTGGACCGGGTCGCGCCCGCCGACGGCGTGCCGCACGCGGTCGTCGACCTGTCCGACTCCGCCGCCGCGGCCGCCGCGGTCGAGCGGCTCGCGCTCGAGGTCGGGCCGCCCGACGCCGTCGTCACGGCCGCCGGCACCGACGCGTGCGGGCGCCTCGACGAGATCGACGTCGAGACGTGGGAGCGCGTCGTGCGCGTCAACCTGTTCGGCACGGTCGCCGTCGTGCGCGCCGCGCTGCCGTTCCTCGAGGAGCGCCGCGGCACGGTCGTCACGGTGGCGTCGACGCTCGGCCTCAAGGGGGTCTCGGACGCGACCGCCTACTGCGCGTCGAAGTTCGCGGTGCGCGGGTTCTCCCAGGCGCTCGCCGCGGAGCTCGCGGGACGCGTCGGCGTCACGTGCCTCGTGCCCGGAGGGATGCGCACCGCGTTCTTCGACGGCCGCACCGAGCAGTACAAGCCCGGGCCGGACGCCGACCTCAACGACCCGCGCGCGACCGCGGCGGCCGTCGTGACGGCGCTGCGCCAGCCGGTGGGCTGCGAGATCCGCGAGATGCTCGTCATGGCGTCCGGCGAGACGTCGTGGCCGTGACGGCGGGCGCGACGGAGCTGGCACCCGACCTGCCGGGGCGCGCGGGGCAGGACGAGGGGACCGTCCTCGTGCTGCGCGCGCTCGGGCTCGGGGACGCGCTGACGGCCGTGCCCGCGCTGCGGGGAGTGCGGCGCGCGTGGCCCGGTCGGCGCGTGCTCCTCGCCGCGCCAGCGGAGGTCGGCGGCTGGCTGCGCGACCTCGGCCTCGTCGACGGCGTCGTGCCGACCCGCGGCCTCCAGCCGCTCGTCTGGGCGCAGGAGGCGCGGACGCTCACCGGCGCGGACGCCGTCGGGCACGTGGCGGTGAACCTGCACGGCAGCGGTCCCGAGAGCCACCGGGTGCTGCTCCACACCGCCCCGCAGCGGGTCGTCGCGTTCGCGTCGGGCGACGCGGGGGTCGACGGGCCGCACTGGGACCCGGACGAGCACGAGGTCGACCGCTGGTGCCGGCTCGTCACCGCGGCGGGCGGCGCGTGCTCGCGCGAGGACCTGCGGCTCGACCCGCCGGGGTCGCGCGGGCGCCACGTCGTCGTGCACCCCGGCGCGGCGTCCGGCGCGCGCCGCTGGCCCGCGGACCGCTTCGCCGCGGTCGCGCGCGACCTCGCGGCCGCCGGTCACGACGTCGTCGTCACGGGCGGCCCCGACGAGCGCGACCTGTGCGCGCGGGTCGTGGCCGACGCGGACGCCGCCCTCGGCGGCCCCGCGGGGGCGCCGGACGGGACCGGCAGCGTGACCGACACGGCCGGGACGCTCGACCTGCCCGCGCTCGCCGACGTCGTCGCGACGGCCCGGCTCGTCGTCTGCGGGGACACGGGCGTGGCCCACCTGGCGACCGCGTACGGCACCCCGTCGGTGGTGCTGTTCGGCCCGACGCCGCCCGCCACGTGGGGCCCCGCCGTGGACCCGGAGCGGCACGCGGTGCTCTGGCACGGCGACACGGAGCAGAGGCCGGCGCACGCGCCCGACGACGCGGCGCGCGGCTACCGGGGTGACCCGCACGCCGCCGACCTCGACCCGGCGCTCGGCCGCATCACCGTCGCCGAGGTCGTCGCGGCCGCGCGGTCGCTCCTCGCGGGGCCGCAGGACCCCGCCGAGATGCGTGCGGGCGACGAGGCCCTGAGCGTCGAGGCATGACCTCCCCCGATCTCGACCCCCGCACCGACGGAAGGACCGCACCATGACCGGACCCGCCTCCCCCGATCCCGACCCGCTGGACGCCTCGCACCGCTCGTCCGCGGCCGACTTCTCGGCGAGCGGCGACGTGCAGCCCGGCGAGACCCCGCCCGCGGAGGACCAGGTGAGCGCGCCGCAGGGCCACGAGGAGCACGGCCCGCACCGGGCCGTGCCGTGGGTCTGGATCGGGGTCGTCGGCGTGGTCGCCGTCGTGACGGCCCTGTTCTTCGTGGGCTACGCCGTGGGGCTGCTCGGCTGAGGCCGGGCCGCGCGCGGCGCGGCGACCCCGAGCGAGCGCACGTCCCACCCGGCAGCACGCCACCGCGCGCCGTCGACGGCGTTGCGCGCGTCCACGAGGCGCGGCGACCGCACCACGTCGGCCAGAGCACCGGGGTCGAGGTCGCGGTACTCGTCCCACTCGGTCGCGAGGACCACGACGTCGGCGCCGGTCGCCGCCTCGCGCGCGTCCGTGGCATACCCGAGCTCGGGAGCGGCCGCCTGCGCGAGCGCGAGGGCCTGCGGGTCGGTGACGACGACGTCGGCCCCCTCCGCGGCGAGCGCCCGGGCCAGCGCGAGGGCGGGCGAGCTGCGCACGTCGTCGCTGTCCGGCTTGAACGCGGCGCCGAGCACCGCCACGCGTCGCCCCGCGAGGGAGCCGCCGCACGCGGTGCGCGCGAGCACGACGGCGCGCTCCCGGCAGCGGTCGTTGATGGCGTCGACCTCGTCGAGGAACGACACCGCCGGGCCGACGCCGAGCTCGCGCGCCCGGGCCGCGAACGCGCGGATGTCCTTGGGCAGGCACCCGCCGCCGAACCCCAGGCCCACGCCCAGGTACTCGCCGCCGATGCGGCGGTCGAGCGCCATGGTGCCGACGAGCGCGACCGCGTCGCCGCCCGCGGCCTCGCACACCTCCGCGACCGCGTTGGCGAACGAGATCTTCGTCGCGAGGAACGCGTTGGCGGCCACCTTCGCGAGCTCCGCGGTCGCGAGGTCGGTCACGAGGCGGGGCACGCCGTCGTCGAGCAGCCGCGCGTAGACGGCGTCGAGGCGCTCGACCAGCGCGTCGCCGTCGTCGGGCACGCCGTAGACGAGCCGGTCCGGGTGCAGCGTGTCCGCGACCGCGTGCCCCTCGCGCAGGAACTCGGGGTTCCAGGCGAGCCGGACGCCGTCGGGCAGGTCCGTCGCGAGCCGGGCCGCCGTGCCGACGGGGACGGTCGACTTGCCGACCACCACCGACCCCGGGCGCAGGTGGGGGCGCAGCGCCGCGAGCGCCGCCTCGAGCTGCTGCAGGTCCGCGACGCCGCTGCCCGCCGACTGCGGCGTGCCGACGCACAGGAAGTGCACGTCGGCGACGCCAGCGTGCGCGACGTCGGTCGAGAACGTGAGCGACCCCGCCCCGCCCGGGTCGGCCAGGAGCGCGGCGAGACCTGGCTCGAAGAACGGGGCCCTGCCCTCGGCGAGCGCCGCGACGCGCGCCGGGTCGACGTCGATGCCGACGACCTCGTGCCCCAGGCGCGCGAGGGCCGCCGCGTGGACCGCCCCGAGATAGCCGCAGCCGTGCACCGAGACCCTCATGCCGGCTCACCCGCCTCGTCGGTGGCGCCGCCGCGCGCCGCACCGACCGCGACGGGCGTCTCGCCGCCGCCATCGGAGCGGAACCACTCGACCGTCCGGGCGAGGCCCTCGGCCCACGGCGTGCGGGCCCGCCAGCCGAGCGTGCGCTCGGCGAGGCTCGTGTCCGGTCGACGGCGGCGCGGGTCGTCCTCGGGCAGGTCGACGTGCACGATCCCGGCGTCGCTCCCCGTCGCCGCGAGCACGTCCCGCGCGACGCGCTCCACCGTGAGCTCCGTCGGGTCGCCAAGGTTCACCGGGCCCGGGTGGTCGGTGCGCGCGAACGCGAGGATGCCCTCGACGAGGTCGTCCACGAAGCACACCGACCGGGTCTGCGACCCGTCACCCGCGACGGTCAGCGGCTCGCCCGCGAGCGCCTGCCGCACGAACGTCGGGACCATGCGGCCGTCGTGCCCCCGCATCCGGGGCCCGTACGTGTTGAAGATCCGCACGATCCCCGTGTCCACGCCGCGGCTGCGGCGGTACGCGGCGGTGGTCGCCTCCGCGAACCGCTTGGACTCGTCGTAGACGCTGCGCGGCCCGACGGGGTTCACGTGGCCCCAGTAATCCTCGCGCTGCGGGTGCACCTCCGGGTCGCCGTACACCTCGGACGTCGAGGCGAGCACGAACCGCGCCCCGGCACGCTCGGCCAGCTCGAGGCCGTGGCGCGTCCCCGCCGAGCCCACGAGCAGGGTCTCGAGCGGGAGCCGGAGGTAGTCCACGGGCGAGGCGGGCGACGCGAGGTGCAGCACAAGGTCGACCCGCTCGGGGTCGGGCACGTCGATCCCGGCGCTGACGTCTCCCTCGACGAAGCGGAACCGCGGCTCGTCGCGCAGCGCGTCGAGGTTGCGGACCCGCCCGGTCGACAGGTCGTCGACGCACACGACCTCGACGCCCTGTCCCACCAGCGCCTCGCACACGTGGCTGCCCACGAACCCGGCACCGCCCAGCACGACGGCGCGGCGCACGGTGCGGGCCGCGCTCGAGGTCTCCGGGGTGTCGCTCATGCTCGTCTCCTCGCGACGGAGCGCGACGCAGGCACGCGGGGACGTTCCGTCCCGCCGGTCGCGCTCGTGCGGACGGGCTCGTGGCTGGACCCGGGGCTCCCACGCTCACACGCCTCCTGTCGGCTCGCACGGCGGCTCGCACGCCGTGCCCGCGCGGGTTCGTCCGGGCGCACGGGACGGGCGCACGTGGCGGGCGCACGGTCCGGCACCGGGCGCGAGCGATCCGGGGCCGTGGCACGGTGACGCGATGAGCGCACCGACCGCACCCCAGCAGCAGGCCGCCGACCCGGACACCAAGCTGTCCCGTTCGGTCGGGGGACGGCTCCTGTACCTCTTCATCCTCGGCGACGTGCTCGGCGCGGGCGTCTACGCGCTCGTCGGCGAGATGGCCGGCGAGGTGGGCGGCGCCGTCTGGCTGCCGCTCCTCGTCGCCCTCGGCCTCGCCCTGCTGACCGCCGGGTCGTACGCCGAGCTCGTGACCAAGTACCCGCAGGCCGGCGGCGCGGCCGTGTTCGCGGACCGCGCGTTCCGCAGCCCGCTCGTGTCGTTCCTCGTCGGGTTCTCCATGCTCGCCGCAGGCGTGACGAGCGCCGCGGGCCTCTCCCTGGCCTTCGCCGGCGACTACTTCGCGACGTTCGTCGACGCCCCCGACCGCCTCGTGGCCGTGCTGTTCCTCGCCGTCGTGGCCGCGCTCAACGCGCGCGGCATCAAGGAGTCGCTGCGCGCCAACGTCGCGATGACCGCGATCGAGCTGTCCGGGCTCGTGCTCGTCGTCGTGCTCGCCGCCGTCGTGCTGGGGCGCGGCGAAGGGTCGCCGGGCCGCGTCACGCAGTTCGCGGAGGGCACGACGCCGGCGCTCGCCGTCCTCGCGGCCGCCATCCTCGCGTACTACTCGTTCGTCGGGTTCGAGACGTCGGCGAACCTCGCCGAGGAGGTGCGCGACGTGCGCCGCACCTACCCGCGCGCGCTGTTCGGCGCGCTCGTCACCGCGGGCGTCGTGTACGTCGCGGTGGGCGTCGCCGCGGTCGCGGTCGTCGACCCCGAGACGCTCGCCGGCTCGACCGGGCCCCTGCTCGAGGTCGTCGACGCGGAGGGGTCGGTGCCCGCGTGGGTGTTCTCCCTCGTCGCGCTGATCGCCGTCGCGAACGGGGCGCTGCTCACGATGATCATGGCGAGCCGGCTCGCGTACGGCATGGCCGAGCAGGGCCTGCTCCCCGCCACGCTCGGGCGCGTGCTCCCCCGCCGTCGCACGCCGTGGGTCGCGATCGTCGTGACGACCGTGGTCGCGATGGGGCTCGTGTTCACGGGCGACGTCGCGGGCCTCGCCGAGACCGTCGTGCTGCTCCTGCTGCTCGTGTTCGCCTCGACGAACGTCGCGGTCCTCGTGCTGCGCCGCGACCCCGTCGACGCGCCGCACTTCCGCGTCGCGACGGTCGTGCCGGTGCTGGGCGTGGCGTCGTGCGTCCTGCTCCTGACGCAGCAGGACGCCATGACGTGGCTGCGCGCGGGTATCCTGCTCGCCGTCGGCGCGGTGCTGTACGTCGTGATGCGCTGGACCCGCCGGGCCGCGGACGCACGCGCGGCGTGACGGCGCGGCGCTCGGCTCGGCTCGGAGGAGGACCGTGGACCCGATCGGCCGAGAGCGTCGCCTGGTCCGCGCCGCCCGGCTCCTGGCCGCCGGCGTCGTGCTGCCGCTCCTCGCCTGGTGGCTCACCACCTGGGAGGGGAACTACCACCTCGGCTCGGTCTGGCACTACGTCAACCAGGCGGAGAGCCGGGCCGAGCCGTGGAGCGCGGCGGCGATCGAGTCCAACCGGGAGCACCTGGTGGCCGCCGCCCTCCTGGCCGTCGCCGGCCTCGTGTGCCTCGTCGCCGGCCTGACGGTGGCCGTCCGGGCACTGCGCGTCCCGGCGGAGGACCGCGAGCAGGACCGCTAGGAGAACGGGACGAACGGGGGTTGCTCCGGTCCTGACAGCGTCGACTGGAGCACGAGCGCCACGGTGAGCACCGCGACCGGGATCGCCACACCGAGGAGTGCGCACCGAGCCGCGACCGCGGCCGTCAGCCCGCCGCGAGCCCCGGCGCGGACCGCCAGGCCGACGGCGGAGAGCGCGACGACCAGCAACAGGACGGCACCGACCAGCGCGCGGACGGCGACCGGCCGGTCGGGCACCCCGTCGAGCAGCCCGCTCGACCCGGCGTCCAGCCACCACAGCTCCCACAAGTACTCGCTGGCCGCCCGGCCCAGCAGGACGGCGGGCACGGCGGCGGCGAGCGCGGCACCTCCCACGACGAGCGCGGCACCCCGCCGACCTCGGCCCGGCCCGTGCTCCGACCCTGCGCGTGACGTCATGGCGGAAAGGTACCAACAGCGCAGAACGGACGAGCCGCGCTGTTCCCGCGACAGCAGACCTCCGTACCCCTGGGTGGCCCGACGTGCCGCCGTCAGAGAGGCGTCGCCCCGCCGACCGCCTTCGACGCGACGAGCTCGGCCTTGAACCCCGCAGAGTTCTCGAGCCATCCGGCGTAGTGGTCGGGACCGCCGGCGTGCGGGTAACGGTCGTGGTAGAGCGGGCGCCACCCGTGGTCGGGCGCGGCGACCATGAGCGCGTCGACCGTCGCGGGAGCACCGGCCCGGAACGCGAGGTGGTTGACCCCCGGGGCCCGGCGGTCGTGCGTCGCCCCGGTGAGGTTCGGGGACGTCGTGAACGTGAGGTAGGCCCCGCCACCGGCCCACGACTCACCGTCCGGCCACTCGCTGCGGCGCGAGAACCCGAGCGCGCCCAGCAGCCAGCCCCACTCGGCTCGGGCCGTCGCGAGGTCCGCGACCCAGATCTCGACGTGGTGCAGCCCGGTCACGGCACGCACCGCCCGCTCCCGGCGAACACCCCTCAGCCGTCCGCGGGCCGGGCGACCGAGCCGCGCACGACGAGGTGCAGCGGCAGCACGGTGCGCGCGGGCGGGACCGCGGGCGGGGTGCCGGTCATCGATCGCTCGATCGCGTCCATCGCGGCGAGCGCGAGCGCCACGACGGGCTGCTCGAGCGTCGTGAGCTTGGGGCGCAGCCACTGGCCGACACGGATGCCGTCGCACCCGACGACCGAGAGGTCCTCGGGGATGGAGATCCCGTGCAGCTCGGCGGCGCCCAGCATCCCGACGGCCACGATGTCGCTGCCGACGAACACGGCCGTCGGCGCGTTCCCGGGCCGCGTGAGGTAGGGGAACGTCGAGGCGCCGAACTGCTCGGTGTACGGGCCGTGGCGCACGAGGTCCGGGTCGACGTCGAGGCCGGCGTCGTGCATCGCGTCGACGTAGCCGCGCAGGCGGTCCTGGGTCGTGGACAGCTCCGCGGGCCCGGCGACGTGGGCGATGCGCCGGTGCCCCTGCTGCACGAGGTAGCTCGTGGCCTGGTAGGCGCCGCCGTAGTTGTCGACGGTGATCGTCTCGACGGGCAGGTCGAGGTCGACCTCCTCGTCGATGACGACGACGGGCAGCCCGTCCGCGACGGCGCGCGCGAGCCGGTCGTCGGTGCGGGACATCCCCACGTAGACGACGCCGCCGAGCGAGCCGTCGCTCGCGAGGAGCTGGCCCAGGCCGGACTCGGCGTCGCCGTGCCGCGTCGACAGCGCGACGACGAGCGGGACGCGGCGGTCGCCCGCGAGGCGCGCGACCTCCTCGGCGAGAGCGGTGAAGAACGGGTTGACGAAGTCGGGCACGACGAGCGCGACCACCCCGGTGCGACGCTCGTCGTCGCGCGCGGCGGGACCGGGCGCGGGGACGACGTACCCCACCTCGCGGACCGCGGCGTCGATCCGCGCCGCCGTCTCCGGCTGGACGTTGAGCTGCCCGCGCAGGTAGCGCGACGCCGTCGAGGCCGACACGCCGGCACGTTGCGCAACACGCGTGAGCGTCATGGCTCCCCTTCCTCGGGGCGGTCCCCCAGATCCCCTGCACTCTACCGGGAGCGTCGGGCCGCGCACGGTGTTGACAGCCGCGCCGCTCGCCCCCTACGGTCTTGCGCAAAGCTACACAACGTTGCGCAACGTCGTCGAGGACGTCGCCGCGCGACCTGATCGCAAGGAGGCCGGGATGAGCCGGGTTCTGCTCGCCGGGGAGTCGTGGATCAACGCGACCACCGACTACAAGGGGTACGACGCGTTCCCC
This sequence comes from Cellulosimicrobium funkei, assembly GCF_004519295.1. Taxonomy (GTDB): domain Bacteria; phylum Actinomycetota; class Actinomycetes; order Actinomycetales; family Cellulomonadaceae; genus Cellulosimicrobium; species Cellulosimicrobium funkei. Next base: position 106,200 of record NZ_SOZH01000003.1, on the reverse strand, counting down.
CACGCCCAGCTCGAGATCGGGTGCGCGCGCCTGCTCGAGGCGCTGGCCGCCGAGGGCCACGAGGTCACGCACCTGCCCTCGCACCTCGTCGCCGAGGACTTCCCCTCCACGCTCGACGCGCTCGACGCCTACGACGTCGTGATCCTGTCCGACATCGGCGCCAACTCGCTCCTGCTCCCGCCGGTCGTGTTCTCCCAGGGGCGCCCGTTCCCGAACCGGCTCAAGCTCCTCGCCGAGTGGGTCCGCCGCGGCGGCGGCCTCATGATGGCCGGCGGCTACCTCAGCTTCCAGGGCTTCCAGGCCAAGGCGAACTACCACGGCACCGCGGTCGAGGCCGTCCTGCCCGTCGACATCCTCCCGTACGACGACCGCGAGGAGACCCCCGAGGGCATCGGCGGCACCCTGACCGACGTCGAGCACCCCGTCACCGCCGGCCTCGACCGCGAGTGGCCGATCCTCCTCGGCTACCAGCGCCTCACCGCCAAGGCCGACGCGACCGTCCTCGCCACCATCGAGGGCCGCCCGCTCGTCGCCGTCCGCAGCGAGGGCGAGGGTCGCACGCTCGCGTTCGCCTCCGACATCTCCCCGCACTGGGCCCCGCGCGAGTTCATGGACTGGGCCGGCTACGGCCCGCTGTTCGGCCAGGCCGTCACCTGGCTCGCGGGCTGATGACGCCCGAGGTGGTGGTCGTCGGCAGCCTGAACATGGACCTCAGGCTGACCGTCGACCGCCTGCCCCGCTCGGGCGAGACCGTCTCCGCGACGGGCCTCGTCCGCTCCCCCGGCGGCAAGGGCGCCAACCAGGCGGTCGCCGCCGCCCGGCTCGGCCGCCGCGTCGCCATGGTCGGCGCCGTCGGCGACGACGACGACGGCCGCGCGATCCGCCGCCGCCTCGCCGTCGAGGGCCTCGTCCTCGACGGGCTCGCGACGGCGGACCGCCCCACCGGCGTCGCCGTCGTGCTGTGGGAGCAGCCCGAGTCAACGATCGTCATCGAGCCCGGCGCGAACGCCGTCGTCGACGAGGCGTTCGTCACCGAGCGCGCCGACCTCGTCCGCGACGCGGCCGCCGTCCTGTGCCAGTGCGAGACGCCGCTCGGCGCCCTGCGCGCCGTCGCCGCCACCGCGACGGGCACCACGGTGCTCAACCCGGCGCCCGCCGTCCCGCTGCCCGCCCCCGTGCGCGCCGCGTTCCGCGTGCTCGTGCCCAACCGGTTCGAGCTCGCGACCCTCGTCGGCGCGAGCGACGAGCCCGTCGGCACCGACGCCGTGCTCGCCATGGTCCGCGCGCTCGACCACCCCGGGGACGTCGTCGTCACCCTCGGGGCCGACGGCGCGCTCGTCGTCCCCGCAGGAGGAGCACCCGTCACCGTCCCGGCGGAGCGCGTCGACGCCGTCGACACGACCGCCGCCGGCGACTCGTTCTGCGCGGCGCTCGCGGACGGCCTCCTCCACGGCGGCGACCTCGTCGAGTCCGCCCGCTGGGCGGCGCACGTCGCCGCCTCCACCACCACCCGCCACGGCGCCGTCGACTCCCTGCCGCGCGCCACCGACCTGGCCCCCGAGGGCACCAGGATTCCGCTCCACAGCTAAGTCCGACGTACCGTCGGAGGAAGGCACGGTCACGCAATGAAGCACACCACGCCGGCGACCACCGGTTCCCCGTCCGGCACTCAGGGAGGTGCTGTGAGCTCGTCAGCCCGCCGCAGCAGGGTCAAGGACACCGCGACCGCCCTGCTCGTCGTCGCGACCGTCCTCGCGGGGGCCCTCGGCCCCATGCAGGCGGCCGTCAACGGCCAGCTGGGCAAGACGATCGGCGACGGGCACGCCGCCGCCCTCATCTCGTTCGGGACCGGCCTGGTCCTCATGTTCGTCGTCGTGTTCGCGCGCCCCACGACCCGGCGCGAGGCGCTCGCGATCCCCGGCCTGATCCGCTCGCGCACCATCCCGTGGTGGAACTACCTCGCGGGCCTGTGCGGGGCCGTCATCGTCCTGTCCGAGGGCGTCACCGTGGGCGTCCTGGGCGTCGCGACGTTCCAGATCTCGCTCATCTCCGGCCTCGTCATCTCGGGCGTCATCTGCGACCGCCTCGGCGTCACGGCGTCGGTCAAGCAGCCGCTCACCACCACGCGCCTGCTCGGCGCGGCGCTCGCCATCGCGGCGACCGTCGTCGTCATCTCGCCGAGCTTCTCCGTGCCGCACACGATCGTCCTCGCGATCATGCCGTTCGTGGGCGGTCTGCTCGCGGGCTGGCAGCCCGCCGGCAACGCGGCCGTCGCCGACGTCACCGGGTCGATGCTCGTCTCGATCGGCTGGAACTTCCTCGTGGGCTTCACCGCCCTGCTGATCGCCTACCTCGTGCGCGCGGCCGTGGGCGGCGTCGACTTCCAGCTCCCGAGCGAGTGGTGGATGTACCTGGGCGGCCCGCTCGGCCTGCTGTCCATCGCGCTCATGGCGCTCCTCGTGCGCGGCCTCGGCCTGCTCCTGCTCGGCCTCGCCTCGGTCGCGGGCCAGCTCGTCGGCTCGCTCGTCCTCGACGCCGCGATCCCCGCGCTCGGCCACACCGTGCACGTCGCGACCGTGATCGGCACGGTCATCGCGCTCGTCGCCGCCGGGATCGGCATGATCCCGTCCGGCAAGGCCGCGCACGCCGACGACCCGGACGCCCCCGGCGGCCCTGGCGGACCCGACGCGGGCGTCGCGGCGGCCGTCGCGGGCGGCGAGGCCGGCGAGACGAGCGCGCGATGAGCGTCACGCCCGCCGGCCACGTCCAGACGGTCACCGGCCGCGCCGCGGCTGCGGACCTCGGCCTCACGCTCCCCCACGAGCACCTCTTCAACGACCTGTCCGGGGTGCTCGACCCGCCGAGCTACCGCTTCTCCGAGGCGGTCGTCGAGGTCCCGGTCTCTGCGTCGGTCGCGTGGGCGCTGCGCAAGGACCCGTACTGCTGCGCGGACAACATCGCCGACAAGCCGGTCGCCGCGGTCGCGGCGGAGCTCGAGAGCTTCGCCGCGCTGGGCGGGCGCACGATCGTCGACGCGACGTCGAGCGCCGCGATCGGGCGCAACCCCGAGCGCCTCGCGGAGGTCGCGCGCCGCACGGGCCTGCACGTGGTCGCGGGCTGCGGCGCGTACCTCGAGAAGTTCGAGGGCGACCGCATCGCCGCCGCGGCCGTGGACGCCCAGGCGTCCGCGATCGTCGCGGAGCTCGCCGACGGGATCGGCGGGACCGGCGTGCGGCCCGGCATCATCGGCGAGATCGGCGTCTCGCCGTCGTTCACGCCGGGCGAGGCGGCGTCGCTGCGCGCCGCGGCTCTCGCGCAGCGCGAGCACCCGCACGTCGCGCTCCAGGTGCACCTGCCCGGCTGGCAGCGCCGCGCGCACGAGGTGCTCGACCTCGTGCTCGACGAGGTGGGCGTGCGCCCGGAGAAGGTCGTGCTGTGCCACATGGACCCGTCCGCCGACGACCCGGGCTACCAGCGGTCCGTGGCCGAGCGCGGCGTCTGGCTCGAGTTCGACATGGTCGGCATGGACATCACCTTCCCGAAGGAGGGCGTGTCCCCCGACCCGCACACGACCGCGACCGCGGTGCAGCGCCTCGTCGAGGCCGGTCACGCGGGCCAGGTGCTGCTCAGCCACGACGTGTTCCTCAAGCAGATGTGGGTGCAGCACGGCGGCAACGGGTTCGCCTACGTCCCGACGGTGTTCACCGAGATGCTCGCCGCGCGCGGGGTGCCGCGCGACGTGCTCGCGCGCCTCACCCACGACAACCCGGTGGCGATGCTCACCGCGTGACGCGACGCCGTCCGCCACCCGCACGGCCGGGGCCCGCCAGGGTCCCGGCCGTCGGCGCGCCCGGGACCTCCGACCCTGGGCACGGCGTCGCGCTCTGAGAGGATCGGCGCATGAGACGACGTGCCCTCCCGACCCTCGTGGCCGCCGTGGCCGCCACCGCCCTCGTGCTCGCCGGCTGCTCCGGCGGGTCCCCGGAGCCCTCCGCGCTGGACGCCCTGCTCGACCGCCACGACCTCACCGGGCTCAGTGGCCAGGAGGTCGTCAACCGCCTGGAAGGGCTCGAGACCGCCGACCGGCCGACCGACCTCGTGGCCTCCGTCCGCGCGGCGGAGCTCGTGCTCGCCGACGAGTCGTACGAGACCACGGTCCCGCTGCCCGAGGACACGTTCTACCTCTCCGTCGCGCCCTTCGTGGACGAGACGCACGAGTGCTTCTACCACTCGCTCACCACGTGCCAGGGCGAGCTCGCCGGGGAGCCGGTCTCGGTGACGGTGGTCGACACGGCCACCGGCGACGTGCTCGTCGAGGAGAACACGACGCTCGGCGCCAACGGCTTCGTGGGCTACTGGCTCCCGCGCGACGTCGACGCAGAGCTGCGCGTCGAGCACGACGGCCGGGTCGGTACCACGGCCGTCTCGACGCGCGACGACGACCCCACCTGCCTCACGACCCTCCAGCTCGCCTGACGCGCAGCGGGCGCGCCCGGCGGCGTCCCGCTCCGCGCACGACGACGCCCGCCGCACCGGGGTGCGACGGGCGTCGTGCCTGCTGGGCCGGGGAGGCGTCAGGCGGTGCCGCTGAAGTCGACCACGAGCTCCTCGGTGACCGTCTCGCCGTCACGCTCGGCGGTGGCGGTGACCGTCACCTGCCCCGCGGGCACCTCGACGAGGCGCGTCGCGAAGGCCTGGTAGGCGTTCTTGGTCGGCGCGACGGCCGCGAACTCCTTGGTCCCGTACGGCGTGGTGACCGTGAGGTCCACGGCCGCGTCGTCCTGGTTGACCACCCGGACCGCCAGGTACTGCTTGCCGCCCATGGTGCGCAGCTCGGCCTCGGCCGAGAGTTCGAGCGCGGGGCCGTCGTCGACGAGCGCCGACTGCCAGTCGACGAGGTCGTCGATCTTCGTGCCGAGCAGCGCGCGGTCGCCCGCCGCCGCCGACAGGTGGTCGACGAGCGACCGCGCGCCGCCGAGCACCTGGACGGCCGTCGCGGGGTCGTCCGCGTCGGCCGCGCTGCGCGCGCTGCCGAGCAGGGACGAGATCGCGCCCGCGATGACGCCGTCGCCCACCGCGGAGGTGTTCAGGCCCGCCACGAGCTCGTCGACCTCGCCGAAGGTGACGCAGTTGCCGCCGCCCTCGACGACGCCCGCGGTCCACTCGACGCCCTTGAGGACGTGCTCGAGGAACAGCGGGTCGGTCCACGAGGCGTCGGTGTGCCCGGCGCCCTCGTACCAGGAGCGACCGCCCTCGAAGTTCTGGCACCACGCGATCGGGTGGTCCTCGCCCATCGCGTTGTTGCCCGGGTTGTACGTCGACTCGTCGAGCGTGATGAGGACGTGGACGTCCTCGCGCGGGTTGGTCGTGTAGTTGTACCACTCGTCGAACCGCTCCCAGACGGCCGGCAGGTGCGCCGTCGAGGGGTGACCCGGGCTCTCGACGCGCATCGTCGCCGTCTGCTGCTGCGGGTGGCTGACGAACCGCGCGCCGCCGCCCGTGAGCTGGCTGTACCAGGGCACGGTGTGCATCGTGTCGGTCGCCGCGTGCAGGCCCACGAACCCGCCGCCGCCCCGGATGTAGCCCTGGAACGCGGCGAGCTCGGCGTCGTCCAGGAGGCGCGGCGTGGCCGGGTTGAGGGAGTTGGTGTTGTCGACCGGCGACGCGAAGACGATGGTCGCGTACTGCGCGAGGTCCTCGGCGCTCGTGAACGGCGAGGAGTCCATCGTCAGGTCGGGCTGGCCGGGCGAACCGCTGCCCCACCACCCCGCCGAGCTGTTCGGCGGGTCCCACACGTCGACCGTGAAGCCGTTGTCGGCGCCGAGCTCGATGAGCGCGCGCGTGGTGTCGTCGATGTGCGAGTGGCGGAAGCCGAGCGTCTCCCCCACGACGAGGATCTTGTAGTCCTCCTCGTCGGCGGCCGCCGGGCCCGCGGTCATGAGCGTGGCACCGCCCACGAGCGGCAGCGCGGCGGCCGCAGCCACCGCCCGCCGGAACGTCATGCCGCTGAACAAATCCATGCGTGCTTCTCCCTCGTCGTCGAGAGCGCGAGCCGGAGGGTCGCCGACGGCGACCCCACGGGGCGACGCGCGCACTCCTGCGTGCGTGGACGTCGGCTGCTGCCGATGCAGCGAGTTTTGACGGCAGGCGCACAAAAGTCAAGGTTTCAACGACTCGCGACTGCGGTTTCTCACCCCGGCCCGCGGCGCGCGTCGGGCGGCGGCCGGGCCGGCCTCGGGGCACAGCGAGCGCACAGGGTCACCACAGGCACGCCTCCGCGTCGCGCGCGACCCTGGGAGCATGACCACAGCCCCCGCCCCCGTCGGCCGCCCGGACCAGCCGCGCCTCACGCGCCCGGACGGCTCCCCCGTCCGCGTGCTCGTGGTCGACGACGAGCCGAACCTCGCCGAGCTGCTCACCTCGGCGCTGCGGTACGAGGGCTGGGACGTCTCCACCGCGCTCGACGGTCACACCGCGATCCGCACCGCGCGGGAGACCGGGCCGGACGTCGTCGTGCTCGACGTCATGCTCCCCGACATGGACGGGCTCACCGTCCTGCGCCGCCTGCGCGAGCGCGACGCCGACGTGCCCGTGCTGTTCCTCACCGCGCGCGACGCCGTCGAGGACCGCGTCGCCGGGCTCACCGCGGGCGGCGACGACTACGTGACCAAGCCGTTCAGCCTGGAAGAGGTCGTCGCCCGGCTGCGCGGGCTGCTGCGCCGCGGCGGTGCGACCGCCCAGCGCGAGGACTCGGTGCTCGTCGTCGGCGACCTCGAGCTCGACGAGGACGCGCACGAGGTGCGGCGCGCCGGCGAGGAGATCCGGCTCACCGCGACCGAGTTCGAGCTCCTGCGGTACCTCATGCGCAACCCGCGCCGCGTGCTGTCCAAGGCGCAGATCCTCGACCGCGTCTGGAACTACGACTTCGGCGGCCAGGCCAACATCGTCGAGCTCTACGTCTCCTACCTGCGCCGCAAGATCGACAAGGGCCGCGCGCCCATGATCCACACGCTGCGCGGGGTCGGGTACGTGCTCAAGCCCGCCGCCGACGCGGAGAGCGCCCGTGCCTGACCTCGGCACGACCCGCCCGACGGCCACCGGCAGGGAGCGGCGGCCCACCGCGCTGCGCCGGCGCCTCGTGCTCGTGCTCGCGGCCGTCGTGCTGCTCGTCACCGTCGGGCTCGCCGTCGCGTCCGCCGTCGTGCTGCGCACCCAGCTTGTCGCCCAGGTCGACCACGAGCTGCGCCAGGCGAGCGACCGGCTCGCCCGCGGCGACGGCCCCGCGCAGCCCCCGGACGGCACCGGCGACGCGTCCGGGCCGGAGCCCGGCGGGCCCGACGACCCGTCACGCTTCCCCGCGGGCACCGGCCCCGGCAGCGCCGTGCTGCGGTACGACGGCGGCGAGCTCGTCCTCGCGGAGTACGTCACCCCGGACCTCCGGCGCGTGGCGCTCGACGACGCCCAGGTCGCGGCGCTCGAGGCCGTCCCCGTCGACGGCGCCGCGCACGACGTCGACCTCCCCGACCTCGGGTCGTTCCGCGCCGTGCACCGCACCACCGCGGACGGGCAGCCCGTCGTCGTCGCGTCGAGCACCGCCCAGGTCGACGCGACGGTCGAGAGCTACGTGCTCGTCGAGGCCGCGCTCGGCGCGGCCGGGCTCCTCGCGGCCGTGCTCCTCGGCACCTGGCTCGTGCGGCGCTCGCTGCGCCCGCTCGACGACGTCGCCGCCGCCGCGGGCCGCGTCTCCGAGCTCGAGCTCGCGCAGGGCGAGATCGACGCCATCCCGCGCGTCCCGGACGACCTCACCGACGAGCGCACGGAGGTCGGCCAGGTGGGCGCCGCGCTCAACCGGATGCTCGAGAACGTCGAGACCTCGCTCCAGGCGCGCCACGACTCCGAGACCCAGGTGCGGCGGTTCGTCGCCGACGCGAGCCACGAGCTGCGCACGCCGCTCGCCTCCATCCGCGGGTACGCCGAGCTCGTGCGCCGCTCCCCCGACGACGTGCCGCCCGCGACCGCGCGCTCGCTCGACCGCATCGAGGCCGAGGCCGTGCGCATGACCGGCCTCGTCGAGGACCTGCTGCTCCTCGCCCGGCTCGACGCCGGACGCCCGCTCGACCGCGCGCCCGTCGACCTCGCCGTGCTCGCCGTGGACGCCGTCACGGACGCGCACGCCGCGGGACCCGACCACGACTGGGCGCTCGACCTGCCCGGCGCGGACGACCTCGACGTCGACCCGGCGTCCGGCGCCCCGGACCCGGACGACCTGCCGGACGACGCCGTCGACCTCGAGGTGACCGGCGACGAGGCCAGCCTGCGCCAGGTGCTGGCCAACCTCCTCGCCAACGCCCGCACGCACACCCCGCCCGGGACGCACGTGGACGTCCGGCTCTCCGCGGACGCCGACGCCGTCGTGCTCGCCGTCGCCGACGACGGGCCCGGCATCCCCGCGCCCCTGCGGCCGACGCTCCTGCGTCGATTCTCGCGCGGCGACGACGCCCGCAACCGCACCGGCGGCTCCACGGGCCTCGGGCTCGCGATCGTGGACGCGATCGTCACCGCCCACGGCGGCACGATCACGGTGACCTCCACGACGGCGGACGAGCCCGGCCCCACCGGCACCACCGTCGCGGTCCGCCTCCCCCGCGACCGCTCTTGATGTCACCGCGCCACCACACTGCGCCGGAGGCCGCGCCCGCACCATGGCAGAAAACTGAAGGCCTTGGATCGCGCTCGACCTGACACGTCACAGCCCGCTCGAGAGGGCTCCATGCGGCGGTCGCTGTCGGTGGCTGCCGGAATGCTCTGTGCATGTTCTGGGATGCGCGCCGGCCTGAGATCGCCTACCTCGTCGGCCTGCTCCAGACGGACGGATGTCACGACGGCGACCCGGATCGCAAAGGCCGCATCGCTCTCGAGCTCGCTGTGCGCGACCGCGACGTGCTCGACGGGATCTCCTCACTGCTCCCTTGCTACTCGTCTGTCCGCCTCAGGCACCGGACGACGAACTTCAGTTCGGACCACGTGTCCGCAACGCTCGGGTTCTTCGACCAGACCGCGCGGCGAGAGCTCGCCGCGCTCGGTGTCACGCCGGGGCGCAAGAGTTCGACCATCGGTCCGCCGCCTGCACCGTTCGCCGAGGCCGACTACACGCGCGGAATCCTTGACGGCGACGGCTCAGTGGGGTTCACGAAGACCGGGATGCCCTTCATCAGCCTCGCCACCGCGAGCCCGTCCCTCGCCGCGTACTTCTGCTCCGTCATCGCGGAGGTGTGCGGCGTGCGGAGGAGCGCCAAGCCCAACGCACGTGACGGCGTCATGAACATCATGGTCGCGAACGTCGCCGCCGCCACTCTCGCCCGTTGGGCGTGGTACTCGCCAGACGCTCTGTGCATCGGCCGCAAGCGCCGACTCGCCGAAGCTGTCGCCGCGTGGCGTCCGGAACCCGGCCGCGAGAGCAGGTACGCGATCGTCCGCAAGGGCTGGACCCCCGATCAGGACGCGATCGCGCTCGAGCTCCCGCTCGAGGAAGCCGCCGCAACCCTCGGACGAAGCGTCCGAAGCGTCTCCGTGCGGCGTTGGCGGCTCTCCACGCAGCACTCCGCAGGAAACGCCGGGTGAACCTCCCCTCGAAGCCTGGGGACTCGGTGCGCGCGGGAGGACTCGAACCCCCGACGCCCGGCTCCGGAAGCCGGCGCTCTGTCCGCTGAGCTACGCGCGCTGGTGCTCCTTAACGTCGAGCAGACGGGACGCGAGGCGTCCAGGTGCCCTCGGAGGGAGTCGAACCCCCGTCTCCGCTTCCGTAGAGCGGCGTCGTGTCCGTTGGACCACGAAGGCAGTGCTTTTCCCCGCAGGCGCACGACAAATGCGCGCCGACGGCGGAGAAAACAGAAGGGCAGCACGATCAATGCACCCCGGCCGGGTGCATTCCCGCACAAGAAAAAGGCCGCTCCGGCGATGTCCGGGGCGGCCTGTCGTGACGACGCTGTGGTCAGACGACAGGACCGCCGGGGTCGCCGGCGAGGAACGGGGACACGCGGAGATACGCCACAGGCAGCACGACGCGCGCCTGCTCGCAGGGCAGGACGGGACGTCGCCGGTCCTGCTGGACGGGTTCGCGCACGGCACTGCTCCTCTCGGTCGTGTCGGGTGGTCCACGCACCGGAATGTCGTCGACCGAGGTAGACCGTACGCGCCTTTCCCGAACCGCACAACCCCATTTCTCGAATTCGTCGGAGAATCTTCGACCGCGGCCCGCGCACCACCCGGTTATCCCGTCTGTCGGCCTTTCCTCACCGCAGACGAGCTCGCCCGCCCTGCGCCCCCGTGCCACCCCCGGCTCCCCGCGCACCCTCCGCGCAGGACACGGCCTCCGCCTCCGCCGTCAGGGCTCGGTCGGCCGGGCTCCAGCGACCGGCCCGGGCTGATGCTCGGCCGCTTGGCACACTTTTCTCCTCGCGGGCGCGAAGGTCCTCGGCGTTCCGGGCGACCGACCGACGCTGTCGGCGGCACCGGGTAGGGTTCCGGACGTTCCGGACAGACCTCCTGACGCCGACGAACCGCGCGCGGGCCTGACGACAGGAGATGCGCCGCCATGATGGGTGCCAACCACGCCGCGACCGGTGCGGCGGCGTGGATCGCCGTGACGTCCACGGCCCCGTTCGCCCTCGGCTGGCACCCCGTGTCGTCGGTCGGGGTCATGACGGGTGCGGTCGTGTGCGCCGGGGCCGCGCTCCTCCCCGACGCCGACCATCACAACGGCACGTTCGCGCACTCGCTGCCGCCCGTGAGCGAGTGGGTGTCCGACGCCGTGGAGACGGTCGCGGGCGGGCACCGCCAGGGCACGCACTCGTTCCTCGGCATCGCGGTGTTCACCGCGCTCGCCTGGCTCGCGGGGCTCGTCACGGTCGAGACGGCGAGCTTCGGCACGGTCTACGTCGGCGGCGGGCTGCTCGCGGTGCTGCTCGTCGCGCTCGCGCTCAAGGCGCTCAAGCTCACGCGGCGCGGCAAGCTCGTGCCGTGGGTGACGTCGCTCACCGTCGCCGTGCTCGTCGCCCTGTTCTCCCCGGAGGAGTGGAACTGGCTCCCCGTCGCGGTCGGGCTCGGCGTCGCGATCCACATCCTCGGCGACGTGCTCACGACCAACGGCGCCCCTCTGCTGTGGCCGGTGAAGATCCGCTCGCCGCGCTGGGTGCGGCGCTCGCTCGTCGTCGACGACGTGTGGCGCCCGAGCGGGAGCTTCGCCCTCCCCCTGCTCGGCTCCACGGGGTCGGTGCGCGAGTGGATCCTCGCGACGGCCGTCGGGATGTACGCGACGGTCGGGTTCGTGTGGTCGGCGCTCGACCAGATGGGCTTCGACACCCTGGGCACGTACGAGCGCGTGGTGGCGGCGATCCAGGTCCTCGCGTCCGGGGCGGCCTGAGCCCGTCCTCAGCCGACGGCGCGGGCGCGGGGGACGCGCGCCGTCGACCACCGCAGCGCCTCGGTGAGGAGGATCGCGAGCGCGCCGCACGCCAGGCCGACGCCGAGCGTCCCGGGGTCGGAGACGTCGAGCGACAGGAGCTCCCTCGCCGCGGGGATGCTGAAGAGCGCCACGTAGAACACCGCGCAGAAGCCGACCAGGAGGACCTTCCACGCCGTGTACGGGCGCGCCACGACGGCGAGCACCCACAGGGCACCCACGAGCAGGGTGACGAGCGCAGCGGTGGACGCGCGGACCTCCGCCGGGGCGAGCGTGTCCGTCGCGCCGCCCAGCGACGCCCCGCCCGCGCCCGGGTCCACCACGAGATAGCACAAGAAGGTCATGACGCCGATCGAGACGCCCGCGGGCACCGCGAGCCGGAGCACCCTCGGCACGAAGCCCGGGCGCGCCCGCTCGTCGTTGGGCGCCAGGGACATGACGAACGCGGGGACCCCGATGGTGAACCACGCCGCGACGGTCACGTGGATCGGCAGGAACGGGTAGGAGACGGGCGCGGCCCCGAGGAGCCGGGCGCCGACCCCCGCGAGGCCGACGAGGACGGCCAGCACCACCGCGTACACGGTCTTGGTGAGGAAGAGGTGCGCGACCCGTTCGATGTTCCCGATCACCCGGCGCCCTTCCCCGACGACGGACGGCAGCGTCGCGAAGCGGTCGTCCAGCAGGACGATCTGCGCCACGGACCGCGCGGCCGGGCTCCCGGACCCCATCGCCACGCCGATGTCCGCGTCCTTGAGAGCCAGCACGTCGTTCACGCCGTCCCCCGTCATGGCGACGGTGTGCCCGCGCGCCTGCAGCGCCCCGACGACGGCCCGCTTCTGGTCCGGCCGCACCCGGCCGAACGTCGTGGCACCCTCCACGACCGTCGCGAGCTCCGCACGGTCGACGGGCAGGCTCCGGGCGTCGACCGACGTCTCGGGACCGCCGAGGCCGAGGGACCGCGCGACCGCGGCGACGGACACCGGGTTGTCGCCCGAGACGACCTTCACCGTGACGCCCTGGGCGTCGAAGTAGTCCAGCGTCTGCCGAGCGTCCGCGCGCACCCGCTGCTCGAGCGCGACGAGCGCCCGCGGGACGAGGCGCCCCGGAGCGCGTCCGTCCGGGGCGGCGGCGTCGACCGGGGCGTCGGTCGACGCGAGGAGCAGCACCCGCAGGCCGTCGGCGCCGAGGGCCGTCGCCTGGTGCGCCACGGCGGACCGGGGGTCCAGCAGCACGTCGGCCGCGCCGAGCACCCAGCTCCCCTGCGGGCCGTCGGCGTCCACGAAGGACATGCCGGACCACTTCGTGGCCGACGAGAACGGGACGACGGCGGTCGCCCGCCAGCCCGGTGCATCCGGGAACGCCTCCGCGACCGCGGCGACGGACGCGTTGGGCCGCGGATCGAGGGCGGCGAGCGCCGCCAGGGCGCGCTCCACCTCGTCCCGGGGGCCGTCGAGCACGTCCACCCGGGCGAGGCGCATCCCGTTCTCCGTGAGCGTGCCCGTCTTGTCCGCGCACACCACGTCGACGCGCGCCAGCCCCTCGATGGCCGGCAGCTCCTGGACGAGGCACCGACGCCGGCCGAGCCGGACCACCCCGATCGCGAAGGCGACGGAGGTCAGGAGCACGAGGCCCTCGGGGACCATGGGCACGAGGGCGGCGACCATGCCGAGCACGGACTGCCGGAACCCCTGCCGCGAGATGACGAGCTGGTTCACCACCGTGAGGACGCCCGCGGGCACCAGCAGCCACGTGATGACCCGCAGGATCGAGTCGATGCCGGACCGTAGCTCCGAGCGCACGAGCGTGAAAGCGCTCGCCTCGTGCGCGAGCCGCGCGGCGTACGCGGCCGGGCCGACGTCCGTCGCCCGGTAGGCGCCCGACCCGGCCGCCACGAAGCTCCCGGACAGGAGCCGGTCCCCGGGCCTCTTCACGACGGGGTCGGCCTCGCCCGTGAGGAGGGACTCGTCGACCTCGAGCGACGCGGACTCGACCACCGGGCCGTCGACCACGACCTGGTCCCCGGCGCCGAGCTCGACGACGTCGTCGACGACGACGTCCGCCTGGTCGACCTCCGTCACCGCCCCGTCGCGGCGCACGCGCACCGGCGCCCGCGCCACGATCGCCAGCGCGTCCAGGGTGCGCTTCGCGCGCAGCTCCTGGACGATCCCGATGCCGGCGTTGGCGAGGATCGCGAGACCGAAGAGGCTGTTGATGAGCGAGCCCGTGCTCAGCGCCAGGACGAGGAGCACCCCGAGCAGGGCGTTGATCCGCGTCGCGGTGTTGGCGCGGACGATGTCCCAGGTCGTCCGCCCCGAACGGGGCGGCAACCGGTTGACCCTGCCGTCGGCGACGCGTTCTTCGACGTCTCGTGACGTCAGTCCCGCAGCCCTCGTCGACGGCGCCGTCATGGGCGCGATCGTATCCGCCGTAATTCCGTTGCGCCGGGCCGCGCGGCGATGAGACGGTCCAGCACGTCGCCCGCGTCGTCGGGCACCGGAGGAGAGGAGGAACGCCATGAGCTGGACGACCCCCGCTCGCGTGTCCACCACCCCCGGGAGCACCCACCGCCGCTGACCGGTCCACGACCGCTCGCGACGACCGTCCCCGACCGCCGCCCGGCGGCCGCGGCGACGCGCGCTCCCCTCCCCCGAGGAGCCCCCCGTGCCCGAGCACGACCTGCCGTACCCCGACCTCTCCCTCCCGCCCGCCCTGGCGCGCGACCCCCGCACTCCCCCGCCGCGCCGCCTGCGGCGCCTCGCCGACCTGGCCGACGCCGAGGCCGAGGCCGGCGTCCTCGACGCGGCGCTCGGCGACGACCAGCGCTGGTCCACGTGGTCCGCTGTCGAGAAGGGACAGCGCGGGCCGGAGCCGCGCCCCGACTGGGTGGTGACGGCCGACGCGGCCCTCGACACCGAGCTCGGCCTGCTCAAGACCGGCAAGGAGGCGGACGTCTTCCTCCTGGAGCGGGCCGTCCCCGGCGACCCCGCGCGCCGCAGCCTGCTCGCCGCGAAGCGCTACCGCGACCTCGACCACCGCTCGTTCCGGCGCGACACCGTCTACACCGAGGACCGCCGCGTGCGCCGGACGCGCGACCGTCGCGCCCTCGACCGCAAGTCGCGCTACGGCCGCCAGGTCGCGGCCGGGCAGTGGGCCGCGGCGGAGTTCGCCGCGCTGTGCGAGCTGTGGTCGGCCGGTGCGCCCGTCCCGTACCCCGTCCAGATCGACGGCGACGAGATCCTCATGGAGTTCGTCGGCACGTCCGACGGCGTGTCGCACGAGGCCGCACCTCGGCTCGCGCGCACGCGGCCCGACCGCGACCTCCTCGCGTCGTGGTGGGACCAGGTCCGCGACGCCATGGCCGTGCTCGCCCGGCTCGGCTACGCGCACGGCGACCTGTCGCCGTACAACGTCCTGGCGGACGGTGAGCGGATCGTCGTCATCGACCTGCCGCAGGTCGTGGACCTCGTGGCGAACCCGTTCGGCACCGAGCTCCTGCTGCGCGACTGCCGCACGATGGCCGCGTGGTTCGCCGGGCGCGGGCTCGAGACGGACGCCGACGAGCTCTTCGCGGTGCTGCTCGCCCAGGCGTGGTGACGACCGGGCCCGGACCAGCGTGCGACGATCGACCGCGTGCTGCGCCTCGGCCTCGTCGGTCTCGACTCGTCCCACGCCGACCACTACGTACGGCTCGTGGCCGCCGAGCGGCGCTGGCCGGGCGTGCGGCTCGTGGCGCTCGTCGACGGGGAGCCGGACCGCCGGGCGGAGCTGGCCGCGGCCGGCGGGCTGCTCCTGGACGCGGGCGACACCACCGTGCCCGACGTCGTCGGGAAGGTCGACGCCGCGATCGTCGCCCACCGCGCGGGGCGGCGGCACGGCGCCGCGACGCGTGCGCTCCTCGCGGCGGGCGTCCCGGTGCTCGTGGACAAGCCGTTCGCCGCGTCCGTGGCCGACGCGCGGGCGACGCTCGACGTGGCGCGCGCGCACGGCACGGCCGTGACGACGGCGTCCGCGCTGCGGTTCGCCCCCGAGGTCGCGGCGGCGCACGCCGCCCTCGCGTCCGCCGCCGGAGGTTCCGTCACGCCGCTCGTCGCCGGGGCACCCACGGCGCCACCCGGGCCAGCGGCGTCGCCGCCCGGGCTCGCCGTCGAGGTGTCCGGCCCGGCGGACCCGCACGACGAGCGCGACGGGCTGTTCTTCCTCGGCATCCACGCCGTCGAGGCCGCGCGCGCCGTCGTGGGTGCGCCGCCCGGGTCGGCGTGGTCGCCGCCCGTCGTGACGCGCTCGGCGGACGGGATCGTCGCCACGACGCGGCTGGGCGGTGTCGACGTCCGGCTGCTCCTCCTGGACCCGGGCGCCCACCCCACCGCGGGGTTCGCGGTCGCGGTGCGCACGCCCCGCGGCGTCGAGCGCACCGAGGTCGCGCTCGACGCCGACTACCTCGCCCCGGTGGTCGAGCACGGGCTCGCGGTCCTCGCGCCCGGGACCACCACGACGACGCCTACCGCGGCGCGCACGACGGCGTACCCCGCCGACGACGCGGGCCGGATCGCCGACGACGCGGGCCGGATCGCCGACGAGCACGCGACGATCCTCGCCGACCTCGCGCTCCTCGAGCAGGTCGGGGCGGCGCTGCGGCCCTGACCCCGGGGACCGCGGGCCTCGCCGCCCGCGCCGGGGCGCGGCGGACGGGGTAGAACGGGACCATGGAGCCCTCCACCGAGTCCTTCGATGCCGACGACGTCCGCACGTTCCTCACGACCTACGGCGTCGCGCTCTCGACGGGCGACCTCGACACGATCGGCGAGAGCTACGCCTTCCCGGCGCTCGTCGTCGGCACGACGGGCTCGGTGCTCCTCGGCGACCCCGAGGACGTCCGCGCGTCGACGGCCGAGATCGCTCGGGGGTTCCGCGAGCGCGGGCTCGTCGGCGTGGTCGCGCACCTCGTCGGGGTCGAGGAGGTCGGCGACGCGCTCGTCTGGGCGCACGCGCGCTGGAGCTACCGCGACGAGTACGCGAACGAGCAGGAGGCGCAGGAGGTGCGGTACCTGCTGCGCCGCGCACGGGACACGTTCGAGGTGTGCGTCGCGGTGCCGGTCGGCCCGTAGGCCGCGCCGACCGCGCCCGCACGACCAGCCCCCGCACGACCGTGCCCGTCCACCGGCCGCGAGCGCCCGGGTCAGGACAGCCGGTTGTCCCGGTCCTCCCACGGCGACGCGGCGGGCGACCGCCCGGGGGAGGCGACGTCGTCGGGCTGGAGCGCCCGCACGACGAACGACCCCGCGGCGAGCACGACGCCCCCGGTGAACGCGACCTGCAGCACGGTGAGCAGCACGCCCACGAACCAGGTGCCGACGAACGCGTAGGTGACGTTCATGAGCCCGATGTTCTGGACGAGCGCGCTCCCGACGGTCAGGCCGAGGCCGGTCCAGAGCATCGTGCGGGCGGTGAGACGGGGCGGCATCACGGGTTCCTCTCGTCGGCGAGACGGTCCGGGCCCGGACGTCGGCGGACGCGCGGCACCCGGTCCGTTCCTACCACGCCGTGCGGGGCGCGGCGGTCCCGCCTCCCGCGTCAGCGGAAGTCGCGCGAGGTCGTGCCGACCTGGAGCGAGAGCGGCGCGAGGTGCTCCGCGACGAGGTTCGTGGCGCCGTCGGCCCGCTCGAGCCGCCCGCGCACGACGAGCGCCGCAGACCCCCGCGCGACCTTCCGGAACCGCTGCCACAGCCCGGGCGAGCACACGACGTTGAGGATGCCCGTCTCGTCCTCGAGCGACAGGAACGTCACGCCCCCGGCGGTCCCGGGCCGTTGCCGGTGCGTGACGACGCCGCCCACGGCGACGCGCGACGACGGGTGCGGGCGCGTGCCCGGCACCTCGCCCGCCGCGCGCTCCGCCTCGTCGACCTGCTCGATCTCGCGCGACACCGCCACGGCGCCGACGACGGTGAGCACCCCGGCCGCGGTGAGGCCGTCGCGGACGTACTGCGTCGGGTAGGAGTCGGTCGACACGCCCGTGGCCCAGACGTCGGCGACGGCGGTCTCGACGTCGGTCATGCCGGGCAGCGCCGGCGCCTCGACGCCGACGCTCACGCCCGGCAGCGTCCCCGGACCCTCCTGCGCGAGCGCGCCGGCCGCCCACAGCGCCTCGCGTCGCGTCACGCCGAGGCCGTCGGTCGCGCCGGCGGTCGCGAGCCCCTCGAGCTGGGCGGTCGTGAGGTCGACGCGCCGCACGAGGTCGCGCAGGTCGCTGAAGGCCCGCCCCTCCCCCGGTGCCCCGCGCGCCGCGACGACGCGCTCGGCCGCGTCCTTCCCGAGCCCGCGCACGCTCGCGAGCCCGAGCCGCACCGCGAGCCCGAGATCGGGCGCCGGCCCGTAGCGGGTGTCGACCCCCACCGCTCCGCCGAGCATGCGGCTGTCGCCCGTCCGGGCGTCCTGATGGTCGGCACCCGTATGGTCGGCGGGCGCACCCGTATGGTCGGCGGGCAGCCGCTCGACCGTCGCCTCGACGTCGGACGCGTTGACGTCGGGGCGCAGCACGGTGACGCCGTGGCGGCGCGCGTCCGCCACGAGAGACTGTGGCGAGTAGAACCCCATGGGCTGCGCCGCGAGCAGCCCCGCGTAGAACGCGGCGGGGTGGTGCACCTTGAGCCACGAGCTCGCGTAGACGAGGAAAGCGAACGAGTACGCGTGCGACTCGGGGAACCCGAAGTCGGCGAACGCCTTGAGCTTGTCGTAGATCTCCTCGCGCACGGCCGGGTCGGTGACGCCCTTCTCCCGCATCCCGTCCATGAGCCGCCCCCGCAGCTCCTCCATGCGCTCGACCGACCGCTTGGACCCCATCGCGCGCCGGAGCTGGTCGGACTCCTTCGGGGAGAAGCCCGCGACGTCGATCGCCATCTGCATGAGCTGCTCCTGGAACAGCGGCACGCCCTTCGTCTTGCCGAGCGACTTCTCCAGCAGCGGGTGCAGGAACGTCACCTCCTCCCGGCCCCGCGCCCGGTTGATGTACGGGTGCACGGAGCCGCCCTGGATGGGACCCGGGCGGATGAGCGCGACCTCGATGACGATGTCGTAGAACGTCCGGGGCCGCAGGCGCGGGAGCGTCGCCATCTGCGCGCGCGACTCGACCTGGAACACGCCGACGGTGTCGGCAGCGCACAGCAGGTCGTACACCGCCGGGTCGTCCTCGGGCAGCGTGTGCAGCGCGAGGCGCGGGCCGCCCTCGTGCCGTTCCACGAGGTCGAACCCGATGCGCAGCGCCGTGAGCATCCCGAGGCCGAGGAGGTCGAACTTCACGAGCCCCGCGTCCGCGCAGTCCTCCTTGTCCCACTGCAGGACGGTGCGGCCCTCCATGCGCGCCCACTCGACGGGGCACACCTCGATGACGGGGCGGTCGCACATGACCATCCCGCCCGAGTGGATGCCCAGATGCCGCGGGAGGCGCAGCATCCGGTCGGCGAGGTCGAGCACCGCGTCCGGGATCTCGCCCTCCTGCGCGGCCGACGGCGGCCGGTGCGCGGGCACGACGTCGTGCGTGTCGTCCGCGCGCAGGACGTCGCCCTCGTCCACCGCGAGCGGGTCGACGACGCGCGCGCCCCGGCCGGTGAGGTCGGGCGACCAGTCCCGGCTCCCCCACAGGCGCGACGTCGCGGCGTCCTTCCGGGCGGTGCGCGTCGTGACCCGCGGCGCGGCCGGGCCGGTGGAACCCGGGGTCTTCGCCGCGATCGCCCGCTCCTTCGCCGCCCGGTCGGCCGCGGGCGACGACGGGTCGGGACCGCGCAGCGACCCCCACCGCTCGATCGACTTGCTCCACGCGTCGGCCTGCCCGACGTCGTACCCCAGCGCCCGGGCCGCGTCGCGCACCGCCGACTTCGGCCGGTAGGAGATGACGTTCGCGACCTGCGCGGCGTGCGTGCGCCCGAACGTCTCGTAGACGTGCTGGATGACCTCCTCGCGCCGCGCCGACTCGATGTCGATGTCGATGTCCGGCGGGCCGTCGCGCTCGGGCGCGAGGAAGCGCTCGAACAGCAGGCCGTGCTTCACCGCGTCGACGGCCGTGATGCCGAGCGCGTAGCAGACCGCGGAGTTCGCGGCCGACCCGCGGCCCTGGGCGAGGATCCCGTTCCTGCGGCAGAACTCGACGAGGTCGTAGACCACGAGGAAGTACCCCGGGAAGTGCAGGTCCTCGATGACGCGCAGCTCGTGGTCGATCTGCGCCCACGCGCCCGTGATCTTCTCCTGGCCGCGCGGCCCGTACCGGTCTTCGCCGCCGCGCCGCACGAGCTCGCGCAGCCAGGTCGCCTCGGTGTGCCCGTCCGGCACCGGGTAGGGCGGCAGGTCGGGTGCGACGAGGTGCAGGTCGAACGCGCACTCGTCCCCCAGCGCGGCCGCGGTCGCGACGGCCTGCGGGTGCCGGGGGTGGCGCGCGAGCATCTCCGCCGCGGAGCGCAGGTGGGTCGTCGGGGCACCGGGCAGCCAGCCGTCGAGGTCGTCGAGCGACGAGCGTGCGCGCACGGCCGCGAGCGCCCCCGCGAGGTCGGCGTCGCGCGGGTGGGCGTAGTGCGCGGCGGTCGTCGCGACGAGCGGCAGGCGGGCGTCGGCGGCGAGGTCGGCGAGCGCCGCGTGCAGGTCGGCGTCGCGCGGGTCGTCGGTCGTGGTGATCTCGACGGCCACGTTGTCGGCGCCGAAGAGGGCGACGAGACGGTCGAGCTCGCGGCGGGCCGCGGCGCGCCCGGACGTGACGAGCGCGCGCCGCACCGCGCCCTTGCGGCACCCGGTGAGCACGAGCCACTGCCCGGCGGCCTCCGCCGCGAGCTGCTCGAGGCGGTAGTCGGCGGCGCCCTTGGTGCCCGTCGCGAGGTGCGCGGTCGCGATCGCGCGCGACAGGTTGCGGTAGCCCTGCGTGCCGCGCGCGAGCACGAGCAGGTGGGTCGAGCGCGGGTCGGGGAGGCCGGTGGGCGGGTCGAGCACGGGCGCGCCGGTCGCGGTCGGCGCGGGCAGGTGCAGCTCGGACCCGAAGACGGTGGGGAGACCGACCTTGCGCGCGGCCTCGGCGAAGCGCACGACGCCGTACAGGCCGTCGTGGTCGGTGACGGCGAGCGCCGACAGCCCGAGCCGCGCGCCCTCGGCGGCGAGCTCCTCGGGGTGGGACGCGCCGTCGAGGAAGCTGAACGCGGAGTGCGCGTGGAGCTCGGCGTAGCGCGGGCCGGTGGTCCGGTCAGTCATACAGGCCCTCCACGGTCCACCGCCCGCGCGCGCTCGCGAGGAGCAGGCCGCGGCCGTCGTCGAGCAGGACCTGGACGTGCACGCGGCGCCGGGGCGCGGGCGTCCACCAGCGCTCGGCGAGCGGCCACGGCCCGGCCCAGTCCACGACGGCGCGCGCGGACCCGGGCCCGGGGAGCGCCGTCTCGTCCCGGGGCGGCACCGCACGGCGCGGGCCCTCCTCCGGCGCGGGGGCCGGCCACCGCACGGTCGCGGGCTCGCCGCTCATCGCGAGGCGCGCGTCGACGACGACCGGCCGCCCGGCGTCGTCGAGCACGACGACGTCCTGCGGCTCGACGGGCACGAGCGCGGGGGCGGGGCTCGGCAGCGCGCCGGGCCACGGCAGGGCCGGGTCGCGCGGGCGCACGACGTCCTCCCCGAACGGCACGAGGTGCACGCGGTCGGTCGCGTCGCGGCCGCCCTGGACCTGGACGCGCAGGACGGCGTCGCCGCCGAGGATGCCCTGCACGCGCCCGAGCGCGCGGTGGGCCCGCGCGTCCTCGCCGCTCGACGCGCCCCACAGGCGCGGCTGCTCCGCCCCCGCGGGGACGACCTCCTCGGCCGTGAGGGACAGGCGGGCCAGCGGCGCGACGCCCGGGACGACGTCGGCCCCGCCGGGCGAACCGTGCTCGCCGCCACGGCGCGCGGCCCGGGCCGCGCGCCCGGCGCGGACGGACGTGGTGGTGAGCCAGCCCTCGAGCTGCCACCGGACCTTGTCCGTGAGGCGTGCCGGGCTCATCGCGCCCGGCCCGTCGAGCCGCCAGGTGCGCTCGAGGTCGTCGCCCTCGACGGTCCGCGCCGTGATGCGCAGGCGCCCGGCGACGAGCGAGCGCGCGACGAGCTGGTCGTGCAGGTCCTCGGAGAGCCGACGCGCGGCGAAGGTCGCGACGTCGACGCGCTCGGCGGGCGGGTCGAGCTCGGCGCTCACCGCGACGTCGGGCTCGACGCGGCGCCGCGCGGGCGGGCGCAGGTCCTCGCCGCGCGCGAGCCGGTGCGCCCACGCGCCGAGGTCGCCGAAACGCCCCTCGACGGTCGCGGGCGGCAGGGCCGCGAGCGCCCCGAGGGTGCGCACGCCGAGCCGGCCCAGGAGGTCCACGAGCTCGTCGACCGCGACGGCGGCGTCCGGCCGGGCGGTGACGTGCACGAGGTCGCGCGCGGGCCGCGGCGCGAGGAACGCGGCGGAGCGGCCGGGCGGGACGACGGCGGCGTCCCGCGCGGCGAGCACGGCGGCGAGGATGCCGTCGGCGACGCCCACCTGGCTCTCGTGGCCGGTGCGCTCGGCGACGCGCGCGACGAGCGCCTCCGCGAGCGCGGCGTCGGACCCGTGGTACCGGCTCGCCCCGGCGGCGGGCAGGAGCAGCAGGCCGGGCCGGGTGATCTCCAGCCCCGCGACGACGGTCTCGGCCGCGAGCGCGACGGGCTCGAACTCGCGGGCGTCGCGCGCGTCGTCGACGTCGAGCAGCTCGAGCTCGGGGCAGCACTCGCGGGCCCGACGGCGGCGCATGCCCCGGCGCACGCCGTGGGCGCGCGCGGTCGCGGAGACGGCGACGACGCGGCGGCCGTCGTGCGTCGCGGCGGGGACGTGCGCGGGGACGTCGCGCACCGCCATCGCCGCGAGCACCGGCCAGTCCGGCACCCACAGGGCCGCCGTGCGGGTCGGGCTCGTGGTCATCCGACGAGCCGGAGCCGGGAGGGCCGGTCGGGGTCGTCGGCCCGGGCGGTCTCGTGGGCGGTCTCGGCGGTCCCGGCCGCGACGGCGCCGGTCCCGGCCGCGGGCCGGGGGCCGCGGGCGTCCTCGGCGAGGAACGCGGGCCAGTCCTCGTGGACGAGCGGGAGCTCGACCTCGAGCCGCGCGGGGCGCGCGGCTCCCCCGCGGCCCGCGCGCTCGACGACGAGGGTGCGACGGCGCAGCCAGCCCGCGCCGCGGTCCGCCCCGGACCAGCCGCCGCCCGTCACGGTGAGCGCGACGTGCGCGCCCGGCCACGTCCCCGCGGCGACGAGCAGCGCCCCGCGCTCGCGTGCCCGCGCGGCCAGGCGTCGTCGGTCGGGGTCGGTGAGGGCGGCGTCGGGCCCGACGACCACGACGTCCAGGCCGTCGACGAGCGCCGAGATCGCGAGCGCCGCGTCCGGGCCAGGCCGCGGGACGAGCACGACGCGGTCGAGGTCCGCGCCGGCGTCGGCGGCCGCGAGCAGCCCGACGGCGGGGAACCCGACGGCGGCGGTCCACGCCCCGGCCCGCGACGGCCGCGCGACGAGCGCGAGCAGGAGGCTCGTCGAGCCGCGCACCGCCAGCACGGTGCCGCGCTGGAGGGCGCCGAGCGGGAGGAGCGGCGCGAGCGCGTCGTGCACCGGCCACACCCGCTCGTCCGTGCCCGCGTCCCGGCTCGCGCCCGAGGTCCGGACGTGACGGGTGCGGGCGCGCGCCGGAGGGTCGGGCGGGGCGGGGGCGGGCCGCACGACCGGGGAGGCGGCGGCGTCCGCGAGCGGGGCGACCTCGGCGAGGAGGGCGGTGCCGGCGCGCGGGACGGTCTCGGCGCGACCGGCGCGCGGGGCGGTCCCGGTGCGCGGGACGACGGTCGGTGCCGCCGGGGCGGTGACCGGTTCCGGGGCCGCGGGGGCGACGACGGGACGGTGTCGGCGGACGCCCGTACGCTCCTCCGCACGACGCAGGGCGGCGCGGGCGCGCTCGGCCTTGTCGACGGCCGCACCCGTCGGGCCTGGTGCCCCCGCCCGCTCGGCGGGGTCGGCGAGAAGGGTCATCTCGCCTCCCGGGATGCTGCTCGGACGGGACGCGCACCGCGCGTCGACTGCTGCGGGCGGTGTGCTGCACCCGCTGGGCGTTCGAACAAACGTTCGAACGCTTCCAGTGAACGACCGCCGCTCCGAGGTGTCAACTCCGCAGGTCGGAGGCGCCTGCTTCGTCCGAGATGCCCACCCCAACCTTCGACCCCCACTGGAGACTTGCCCGAAACCCTCGACCTCTACCTGACCCTCCTCCCCCGCCGGCCATGCGGCTGTCGCCCGTCCGGCGGGCGGCACGGGCTGCGACCGCATGCTCGGCGGGCTCGAGGGGCTCCGGGGGCGTGTTCGGCATCCGGCCTCTCCCGCGCGGCGGCCCGCCGGGGTGGCAGGCTGGCGGCATGGACGCCCGCACGACCCTGCCCACGCTCGGCTCGCTCACCTGGGAGCCGGCGCTCGACCACCTCGACCTCGTCGCCCCCGTGACCGCCGACGCGCTGCGCCGGTGGGCCGACGCCGACCCGGACGTCGCGACGCTCGTCGCCGTGACGGAGATCGACCCCGACCTCGCCGACACCGCGACGCTCAACACCGCGTTCGACCTGCCCGTCGAGGCCTCGGCGAACTGCGTCGTCGTGGGCGGCACGCGGGCGGGCGACGAGCGCGTCGCCGCCGCCGTCGTGCGGGCGCACACGCGCGCCGACGTCAACACGCGCGTCCGCAAGCTGCTCGACGTGCGCAAGGCGTCGTTCCTGCCGACCGACCGCGCGACGGCCGAGTCCGGGATGGAGTACGGCGGCATCACGCCCGTCGGGCTGCCCGAGGGGTGGCGCGTGCTCGTCGACTCCCGCGTCGTGACCGACGGCGCGCTCGCGCTGATCGGCAGCGGCGTGCGGCGCTCGAAGCTGCTGCTCCCCGGCGACCTGCTGGGCCGCCTGCCCGGTGTCGAGGTCGTCGAGGACCTGGCCGTCCCGGTCGCCTGACCCGTCCCCCTGCCGAGCACGACCTGGCGGTCGCCACGGGCGGCCTGACGACCGCCAGGTCGTGCTCGACGCCCGGTGCTCAGCGATCCAGGACGACGAGCCGCTGCGTCGCGCGCGTCATCGCGACGTAGCGGTCGACCGCGCCCTCGACGCCGTCGCCGAACGCCTGCGGCTCGACGAGCACCACGAGGTCGAACTCGAGGCCCTTCGCCGTCTCGGGCGTGAGCCACCGCACCCGCGCGGCCCCCTCGCCCTCGCCACCGACGCCACCGACCCTGCCGTCCGACTCCTCGCCGGACGGCCCGGACGGCCCGGACGACTCGGTGGCGGCGATGACGCACACCGTGCCGTCCGCGTGCTCGGCGAGCCACGCGCCGAGGACCGCGTCGAGGTCCGCGACCGCCCCGTGGGCGACGGGCACGCCCGTGCTG
This sequence comes from Cellulosimicrobium funkei, assembly GCF_004519295.1. Classification (GTDB taxonomy): domain Bacteria; phylum Actinomycetota; class Actinomycetes; order Actinomycetales; family Cellulomonadaceae; genus Cellulosimicrobium; species Cellulosimicrobium funkei. The sequence goes on along the minus strand of NZ_SOZH01000003.1, from coordinate 81,328 downwards.
CGCACCGACGTCGGGACGTTCGCGTCCGGGATCGCGGCCCGGACGACGGGCTCCGCCTCGGCCATGATCTCCCGCGGCGTGCGGTAGTTGACGCTCAGCGACGCCTCCTCGACGCGGGCGAAGCCCACGCGCGCGAGCCGCTCACGCCAGCCCTCGGGGAAGCCGTAGCGGGCCTGGGCGCGGTCCCCGACGACCGTGACGCTGCGCGACGGGCAGCGGCTGAGGACCATCTGCCACTCGGCGTCGGTGAGCTCCTGCGCCTCGTCGACGACGACGTGCGCGAAGGGCCCCGCGAGGCGGTCCGGCGTCGCGACGACGAGCGCGCCGTCGTCCACGAGCGCGTCGCGCAGGTCCTGGCCGCGGAGCATCTGCATGACCCCGAGCTCGCTGTCGTCGGTCGCCACGAGGTGGTCGACGACGTCGTCCATGCGCGCGCGCTCCGCCGCCACGGCGGCCTCGTTGCGGCGGCGGCGGCGCGACGCCTCCGGGTCGCCGAGCCGACGGCGCGCGGCGTCGAGCAGCGGGAGGTCCGCCGTCGTCCACGCGTGCGCGTCCGGGCGCTGGAGCGCGCGCACCTGCTCGGGCGTGAGCGACGGCGCGCACAGCCGCAGGTAGGCGGGCACGGACCACAGGTCGGCCACGAGGTCCGTCGGCTCGACGAGCGGCCACGCGCGGTCGAACGCGGCACCGAGCGCGCGGTGGCCGCGCAGGGCACGGCGCACGTCGTCGGCCTCGACGTCCACACCGTCCTCCGCGGCTCCCCCGCAGGCCTTGTCCACGAGGATCTCGACGAGCGCGGCCCAGACGTCGTCGCGCGCCTCGTTGTGCGGGGTGCCCGGATCGACGGACTCGAACGCCTCGGCCCAGTCGGCCGGGGAGAGCCAGACGTCGGCCCACGGCGTCTCGACCTCCCTGCCCTCGGCGAGCGGGCGTTCGGAGAACCGTACGGCGGGCTCGATCGCGGCGACGAGCGCGGCGGACGCCTTGAGTCGCGCCACCTCGGGGTCGGTCTCGGCGCGCGCCGTCGCGCCCTCGGGGACGAGGTCGCGCAGCGTGCAGGTCTGCACGCCCTCCTCGCCGAGGCCGGGCAGCACGTCGGCCACGTACGCGAGGTACGGACGGCCGGGCCCGACGACGAGCACGCCGCCGCGCCCACCACCGCTCCCGCCACCATGCCCACCACCGTGCCCGCCGCCCACGTGCGGGTCGGCGTACAGCAGGTAGGCCGCGCGGTGCAGCGCCACGACCGTCTTGCCCGTGCCGGGGCCGCCGTCGACGACGAGCGCGCCGCGCGAGCCCGCGCGCACGATCGCGTCCTGGTCGGCCTGGATCGTGCCGAGGACGTCGCGCATCCGCGGGGACCTGCTCGCGCCGAGGCTCGCGACGAACGCCGACTGGTCGTCGAGCGCCGCGCTCGACCCGGCGCCGTCGGGCACGAGCTCCTCGTCCCAGTAGTCGGTGACGCGCCCGCGCGCCCACCGGTACCGGCGCCGCGCCGCGAGGCCGAGCGGCCGCGCGGGCGTGGCCGCGAAGTACGGCTCGGCGGCGGGCGAGCGCCAGTCGACGAGCAGGCGCTCCCCCGCCGGGTCGGTGAGGCCCACGCGGCCCACGTACACCGGGGCGGAGCCGTCGGCGAAGGTCATGCGACCCAGGCACAGGTCGACGCCGTAGCGCTGGAGCAGCCGCAACCGGCTGCTGAGGCGGTGGATCTCCTGGTCGCGCTCGAGCGCCTCGGTGCCGCTCCCGCCCGGCGCGCGCCGGGCCGCGTCGAGACGCTGCGCGAGGTCCGTCACGGAGTGCTCGAGGCTCGCGGCGATCGCCGCGAAGTGGCGCTCGTCGGGGTCGACGAGCGACGGGTCGGCCTTCGCGGCCAGCCGCGCGGGCAGGTCGAAGAACGGCGCGGGCCGTGGGTCCTGGTCCGCGGTCGGGCGGGCCGACGGGCGGCGGGACGGGTCGGTGGTGGCGGTCACGGGGGCGTCGGGCAACGTCATCAGCTCCGGTCCGGGTCCTGCGGAGGGACGCACGGGCCACGACGACCCGCGCACGAGCGGAGATTCTGCGCCCCCGAGGGGGCCTTGCCGCAAGACCCCCGGTGCGCTATACCTTGGAAAGGGAGGCCGGTCGAGCCTCCCTTTCTCGTTGCCGGACGTCGTGCCGGTGCGCTCGGTGCCGACGCTCTGGGTACCGACGTCGACCGCGCAGCGTCTGTGCGGCGCCGCACAGCCGAGATGCGAGAAGTGGCCCCCTACCGTGCTCGGTGGGGGCCACTTCTCGTGTCTCGACGGGACCCTCGACAGGATCCCGGGAACGCCTCAGCTCTCGGCGCGGCCCTCGCGCCAGTAGCCCATGAACGCGACGGCGCGGCGGTCGACGCCGAGGTCGGCCACGAGGTGGCGGCGCAGCGTCTTGATGGCGCTCGCCTCGCCCGCGAGCCACGCGTAGAGGACGGTCTCCTCGTCGAGGAGCCCCGGGACCTCCCAGAGGATCGACGCGTCGACGTCGACGTCCTCGAGGTCCTCCGCGGTGCGGCACTGGACGGGCGGGTCCGTCCCGAGGACGCCCGCACCGAGCATGCGCGCGGCGGCCTCCTTGACGGCCGGCACGAGGCGCGCGCCGTGAGCGTCGTGGGGCCCGCCGGGGACGTCGTCGCGCGCGAGGAACGTCACGCGCACCCCGGGCGGGGTCACGAGGTCGCGCGCGTCGCCCACGTGCGGGACCTCGACGTAGACCTCGCCCCACGCGTCGGCGGGCAGGTCCTCGCAGATCGCCGCGAGGGCGGGCAGCGCGGTCTCGTCGCCCGCGAGCAGGAGCGCGTGCGGGCGGGTGGGCGGGCGGAACTCGATGCCGCCGGCCGGGCCGCCGAACGTGGCGTCGGGGCCGAGCAGGACGAGCGGCGTGCCGACCTCGGCGGCGAGCGCCCAGCGCGACGCGGGGCCGGCGTCGCCGTGCAGCACGACGTCGACGTCGACCTCGCGCGCCTCGGGGCGCACCGCGACGGTCGTGTAGGTGCGCAGCGGGTTGCGGCGCTCCTCGGGCTGGTCGCGCCACGCGGCGTACCAGGACTCGGCGTCGCGCACGAGGTGCTCGTAGCCGCCGTCGGGCGCGGGGAGCACGAACTTGATCCGGACGTCGAGACCCGGGTCGCCGAAGAGGTCGAGCTCCGGGCCGGTGAAGGTGAAGCGGCGGAAGCTCGGCGAGAGCTGCTCGACCCGCGCCACCTCGACGTCGAAGAAGCGCCAGGGGGCGGTCGCACGGGCGACGGGACGACGAGCGCGGGTGCGGGGTGCGACGACGGTCTGGCTCACACAGGTGAGGCTAACCTACGCGCCCACGGCGGGGTCAACCCGTCCGGGACGCGGACCTGCGCCCGGCGGGGTGAGACACGTCACGCTCCGCGGCCGCGGCTGCGCCAGAGCAGGTAGACGAAGTACGGCGCGCCCAGCAGCGCGGTGCCGAGACCCGCGGGGATCTGCCCGGGCGCGATGACGACGCGGCCCAGCGTGTCCGCGACAGACACGAGGAGGGCCCCGAGCAGCATCGCGACAGGCACGACCCGGGAGTGCCGGGAGCCGACGAGCGCGCGGGCGGCGTGCGGCGCGACGAGGCCGACGAACGCGAGCGCCCCGATGGCGCACACGGCCGCGGCGGTGAGCAGCGCGGCGACGCCGAGCAGGAGCAGCCGCGTGCGGTCGAGCGCGACGCCGAGGACGCGCGGCGTGTCGTCGTCGAGCGCCACGACGTCCAGGTCGCGCCGGAACACCGCGGTGAGCGGGGTGAGCACGAGCAGAGCGAGCGCGACGGGGATCAGCTGCTCGAGCGTGCGCCCGTACGTGGAGCCCGACAGCCACGTGAGCGCGAGGTTCACGTCCCACGGCGCGACGACGACGACGAGCAGCGTGATGATCGCCATCACCCCGGCCTGGGCGCCGATGCCGATGAGCACGAGCCGGTCGGAGCTCAGCCCGCCCCGGTAGGAGAGCCCGTAGACGAGCCCGAACACGGCGAAGGCCCCGACCGCGGCGGCGGCGGACATCGGCCAGATCCCGACGCCGGGGACGAGCAGGATCATCGTCACGGCACCGAGGCCGGCGCCCGACGTCACGCCGAGCAGGCTCGGCTCCGCGAGCGGGTTGCGGCACACGGCCTGCACGATCGTGCCGGCGAGCGCGAGCGCGGCGCCCGCGAGGAGGGCCGCGAGCACGCGCGGGACGCGCTGGTCGAGCACGAACGTCACGTGCCGGCCGGCGACGCCGGCCCACCAGTTCGCGACGTCGCCCAGCAGCACGACCCGGTCGCCGAGCAGGAGGCCCGCGACGGCGGCCGCGGCGACGGCGAGCGACAGGACGACCACGACCACGACGACCGCGCGCCGCGAGCGCGGCCGGCTCAGCGCACCGTGCCCGCCGCGCGACGACGCGGGCCCCGAGTCGCGCAGGCGGCGCGCGAGCCACACGAGCAGGATCGCGCCGAGGACGGTCGTGACGATGCCGGTCGGCACCGCGATCGAGAGCGTCCCGGGCAGCAGGAGGCGGAGCAGGACGTCGGCGCCGAGCACGACGACCACGCCGACGAGGGCCGCGAAGGGCAGGAGGAGCACGTGCCGCCCGAGCCCGGGCACGCGACGCGCGACGAGGCGGGCCACGACGGGCGCCGCGAGACCGACGAACCCGACCGGCCCGGCGACGGTCACGGCGATCGAGGCGAGCAGGACGGCGACGAGCACCGAGGCGACGCGCGTGCGGCGCACGTCGACGCCGAGGACGGTCGCGGCGTCGTCCCCGAGCCCGAGGAGGTCGAGCCGGCGCGCGAGGACGAGCGCGGCGAGGACGCCGACCACGACGACGGGCGTGGCCAGCGTGACCGTGCGCGTGCCCGACTGGACGATCGAGCCGCTCCCCCACGCGAACAGGCCCATCGTCTCCTGCTCGAACAGCACGAGGAGGACCGTCGTCAGCGAGTGGAGCGCGAGCATGATGGCCGAGCCGGCGAGCACGAGCCGGGTCGGCCCGTCGGCGCCGCCGCGCGCCAGGACGAGCACGAGCCCGGCCGCGGCGAGCCCGCCGAGGAACGCGAGGCCGCCCTGGAGGTAGAACGGGACGGAGAGGCCGAACGCGGCGACCACGACGACCGTGAGGTAGGCGCCCGCGTTGACCGCGAGCGTGTCGGGCGACGCGAGCGGGTTGCGCGCGACCGACTGCAGCACCGCCCCGGCGACGCCGAGCGCGACGCCCAGCAGCAGGCCGGCGAGGAGCCGCGGCACGCGCGACGCGACGAGGACGGCGACCGTCTGGTCGACCCCGTCTCCCCCGGTCGCGAGGCGCAGCAGGTCGAGCGGGCCGACGTCGGCCGTGCCCTGCGTGAGGTGCACGGCGGCGAGCACGAGCGCGACGACGGCCGCCGCGAGGAACGCGCCCGCGACCCCGAGGCGCGACGTCCGCGCGCGGGGGGCGGCCGCCGTCGGGCCCGGGGCGGTGCCGGTGCCCGGAGGGACGCCGCCCTCCGGGCCGTCCGCGCCGGGGACGACGGCCGGAGCCGGGTCCTCCAGGAGGAGGGTGTCCGGCTCCGGCGCGGTGCGCTGCTCTCGCCTGCTCACAGTGGGTCTCGTCAGCCTTCTCGTCGTCCTGGCGGGGTGCGCGCCCGGGTGCCGCGTCAGGCCGTCAGGGCCTCGACGACCGCGTCGGCGTAGGCCGCGGCGGACAGCGGGCCGCCGAACATCCAGATGCCGTCGGGCAGACGGTGCACGTCGCCGGCCGTGACGAACGGGAGCTGCTCCCACACGGCGTTGCCGGCGAGGCCCTCCTCGAACGGGTTCGCCTCGGAGTCGCTCGCGACGTAGAGGAACTGCACGTCGCCGAGCTGGGTGAGGCCCTCGACGTCGGTCTGCGCGAGGCCGTAGTCGGGGTCGCCGCCCTCGGTCCAGGCGTTGACGAGGCCGATCTCCTCGCCGATGGCGCCGAAGAACGAGCCCGGCGTGTACATGCGGATCGAGACCGCGCCGTTCGTCACCCAGCCGTCGGCCATCGTGAACTCGGCCCCGGCGAGGCCCGCCTCGTCGAGCGCGGTGGTGGCCTCGGCGATCTTCGCGTCGTACTCCTCGAGCGCGGCGGCCGCCTCGTCCTCGCGGCCCGTCACGGTGCCGAGCGTCTCGACCGTGGAGCGCATGTAGCCGATGGGGTCCTCGCCGTCGGAGCCGCGCAGCGCGAGCACCGGCGCGACCTCCTCGATCTGCGCGATGACGTTCTCCGGCAGGTCCGTGGTCGTCACCACGAGGTCCGGCTCGAGCGCGGAGATCGCGTCGAGGCTCGGCTCGCCGCGCGTGCCGACGTCGGGCGTGCTCGCGTCGATCGGCGCGACGGTGTCCCACGTGTTGTAGCCCTCGACGTCCGCCTGGCCGACGGGCTCGACGCCCAGCGCCACGAGGTTCTCCGTGAGGCCCCACTCGAGCGAGACGATGTCGGTGGCCGGGGCGTCGAGGGTGACCTCGCCGCGCTCGTCGGTGACGGTGACCGGGCCGGACGCGGCGTCGGTCGTCGCGCCGTCGGACGAGCCGCCGGTCGCGGGCTCCTCGGTCGTGCCGCACGCGGTGAGCGCGAGCGCGGTCGCGAGCGCGACGGCGCCCACGGCGAGGGAACGGGTGGTCGAGCGCATGGGTGTCCTTCGGGTTCGGTGCGGAGACGGTGCGGAGGAGTACGAAGAGGTGCGGAGAGTCGCGGCCCGGCGGCGGACGCCGCGGTCAGACGAGGACGGCCGCGTCCAGCCGGGCGGCGTGCCGACCGAGCGGCTCGCAGCACGTGCGCCCCGTGAGGGGATGCGTGTAGACGTCGACGTGGATGCCGTAGACCTCGGTGAGGAGCTCGGTCGTGAGCACGTCCTCGGCCCGGCCCGTGGCGCGCACGACGCCGCCGTGGAGCAGGACGACGTGGTCGGCCACCGCGGCGGCCTGGTTGAGGTCGTGCAGGACGACGCCCACGGCCACGCCGTGCTCGCTCGCCAGGTCGCGGACCAGGTCGAGCAGCTCGACCTGGTAGCGCAGGTCGAGGTACGTCGTCGGCTCGTCGAGCAGGAGCACCTTCGTGTCCTGCGCGAGGCACGTCGCGAGCCACACGCGCTGCAGCTCGCCGCCGGAGAGCTCGTCGACGCCGCGGTCGGCCATCGCGGTGATGCCGGTGACGTCCATGGCGTGCGCGATCGCGCGCGGGCCGTCGGGGTCGTTCGAGCGGAACCGGCCACGGTAGGGGTGACGTCCGTAGGCGACGACGTCGCGCACGCTCACGCCCGACGGCGTGGGCCGGCTCTGCGACAGGAGCGTCACGCGCCGCGCGAAGTCCTTGGCGTGGAGCGCGAGCGCGTCGGGCTCGTCGTCCAGGGCGACGGTCCCGGCGTCAGGCCGGTGCAGGCGCGCGAGCGAGCGCAGGAGGGTCGACTTGCCCGAGCCGTTGGGCCCGATGAGGGCCGTGACGGCCCCCGGGGCGAGCTCGAGCGCGGCGCCGTGGACCACGGTGCGGTCGTCGTAGGACAGCCGCAGGTCGTGACCCGCGAGCGCCGGGGCGCCGGGCAGGCCCGGCGCGACCGAGGCAGCTGAGGTTCCACTCACAAAGGTGAGGCTAATCTATGTCGCCCGCCCGGAACCAGCCCCTCACGTCCGTGTGACGGGGCTCACGAACGGCCTCGCGGTCAGCCCTCGGCGGCCCGGCCGGCCCGCCGTCGCGGCTCTCCCGCGCCCGCGGTGGGCGGCGCGTGGTCCTCGTCCGCCGCGTGCGCGCGGGTCGGGGACGCGTGCCGCTCCCCGCCGAGCGCGACGGGCACGACGAGCGCCCGGTGGTCCGACAGCCCCGTGTCGACCGCGACGGCGGGCGCCGTCGCCCGGACCGGGCCGTGGGCGAGCACGTGGTCGAGCTGGCGCGCGGGCTCGCCGACGGGGAACGTCGGCGCGGAGGCGAGCGGACGCCACCCGCTCGTGCGCGCCGCCTGGGGCGCCTCGATGTTGAGGTCGCCGAGCAGGACGACGGGCTCGCCGTCGGGCACGTCGGCGGCGAGCTCCCGGGTGAGCCGCACGAGCTGCGTGAGGTTGCGCCCCGGCACGAAGGTCAGGTGCGTACACACGACCGTCACCGGCCCGCCCGGCGCCTCGACGCGCGCGACGAGGGCCGCGCGCGGCTCGTCGCGCACGAGCGTCGGCAGCCGGCGCCCGGGGAAGCGCACGGGCACGCGCGTGCGCGGCGCGGGCAGCAGGACGGTGCGCCACGCGGTGACCGGGTACCGGCTCACGACGGCGATCCCGTAGGCGGCGCGCCCCGGCTGGTGCTCCCCCGTCGGCGCGGTCCACACGCCCGGCTCGCCGACGAGCGTCGCGACGAACCGGTGGTCGACGGCGCCCGCCGCCTCGGCCGCGACCGCGGTGAGGTCGGCGCGGTGCGAGCGGGGCTGGTCCCGGTCCACCTCCTGGAGCGCGAGGACGTCCGCGTCGAGGGCCCGGACGGCACCGGCGAAGCGGTCGACGTCGACGCGGTCGTCGACGAGCGACCGCCCGTGCAGGATGTTGAACGTCGCGAGGCGCACCCTCCCGATTGTGGGGACCACGGCCCGACGCCGCACGCGCTCCGCGGGGCGACAGCTCCCCCGTGGCGACGTGCCAGCACCCCCGGGGTGGTGTAGACCCTGGGCATGGTGGACGACAGGGACGCACTGCACGACGGCCTCCGGATGACCGCCGCGGCGCTGGCCGAGGCCGAGATCCCGCACGCGCTCGTCGGCGGCTACGCGGCGTGGGCGCGCGGGGCGCCGGAGCCGAGCCACGACGCCGACTTCGCAATCCGCGAGGTCGACGTGGACCGGGCGCGCGAGGTGCTGCGCGAGGCGGGGCTCGAGATCACGGAGCCGACGGAGAACTGGCTCTTCAAGGCGTACCACGGGGGCGAGCTCATCGACGTCCTGTACCGGATGGTCGGCGAGCCGATCGACGACGACCTGCTCGCGCGCACCGACGAGCTCGAGGTCCTCGCGGTCCGCATGCCCGTGCTGTCCGCGACCGAGATCATGGCGTCGAAGCTGCGCGTCCTCGGCGAGCACTACTGCGACTTCTCGCGGCTCCTGCCGGTCGCGCGGGCGATGCGCGAGCAGATCGACTGGTCCGACGTCCGGGAGCGCGTGGACGACAACCCGTACGCCCGCGCGTTCCTGTTCCTCCTCGACGAGCTCGCCGTCGTGGACGCGCAGGACATGGGCGACGACTCCCTCGGCTCGCGCACCGACGCGGCCGAGCCGGCGTCCGGGGACCCGTCGAGCGCGCTGGAGTGAGCCCGACCCCCGTTCGCCGCGCGAGCGGGACGGACCCCGGGAAGGGTGTGGTCGTACCGCCCGCCAACCACAGGAGGTATCACCGATGAGCACGGTCACCCAGTCGATCGACGTCGACGTCCCCGTCCGCACGGCCTACGACCAGTGGACCCAGTTCGAGGAGTTCCCCCGCTTCATGGAGGGCGTCGAGGAGATCCGCCAGCTCGACGCGACGCACACGCACTGGAAGACGAAGATCGGCGGCGTCGAGCGCGAGTTCGACGCGGAGATCACCGAGCAGCACCCCGACGAGCGGGTGGCGTGGAACAGCACGTCGGGCCCCGACCACGCGGGCGTCGTGACCTTCCACCGGCTGAACGACACGCAGACCCGCGTCACGGTCCAGCTCGACTGGACGCCGGAGGGGGTCGTGGAGAAGGTGGGCGACGTCCTCCAGCTCGACGAGCGCCGCGTCAAGGGCGACCTCGCCCGGTTCAAGGAGTTCATCGAGTCCCGCGGGGCCGAGACGGGCGCGTGGCGAGGAGACGTCAGCTGACGACCCGGAGCACGTCGTCGGCCACGGCCGGCGACGACACCCAGCACGTCACGGAGCGGGTCCGGTTCGCCCGGGCCCGCTCCGGCGCGTCGTCCGCGCCGTCGACGGTGTCGGCGGCGTCGGCGGCGTCGGCGGCGGCGGCGGCGGCGTCGGCGGCGGCAGCGTCGGCGGGCACCGCGGAGGTGCGCTGCGCGGTCGGCGATCTCACCGCCGTCGTGCACGTGTCCGGGGCGGACGCGCCCGACGTCGTGGTCGTGCTCGTGCACGGCGTCGGGTCGTCGGCGCGCGCGTTCGACCCGGTGCGGCGCGCGCTCCTGCGGCCGGGCGCGCTCCCCCGGGTCGCGGTGCACGCGATCGACCTGCCCGGCTTCGGCGCGGCGCCCCGCGCGCCGCGCGACGTGTCGATCGAGGAGCACGCGGCCGTCGTCGCGGAGCACGTGCGCCGCCATGTGCTCGACCTGCCCGACGGCGCCCCGCGCCCCGTCGTCGTGCTCGTCGGCCACTCGATGGGCGCGCAGGTCGTCGCCCAGGCCATGGCCGACCACCCCCGCGAGGCGCCCGCGGGCGTGCTCGTCGGGCCGACGGCGGACCGCCACGCCCGCAGCGCGCCGCGCCAGGCGCTTCGGCTCGCGCGCGACGCGGTGGGCGAGCGGCCGCGCGCGCTCGCGACGCTCGCCGTCGACTACGTGCTGCGCTGCTCGCTGCCGCACTACGCGCGCCAGGTCCGGCACATGCTCGCGCACCGGCTCGAGGACGTCGTGCCGCACGTGCCGGGGCGTCTCGTCGTGGTGCGGGGCGCGCACGACCCGATCGCGCCGCGCCGGTGGTGCCGCGAGCTCGCGCTCGCCGCGCCGCGCGGCATGTTCCGCGAGGTCCGGGGACGCCACCACGCGATGGACGCCGACCCGGAGGGGATCGTCGCGGCCGTGCGTGCTGCCGGTGGACTGCCGCGCGGACTGCCCCGGGACCTGCCGTGAGGGCGCCCCGCTGGCCCCGCTCGCTGCGGCTGCGCGACCGCGCGGTGGACTACGCGTACGTCGCCGCGCGCCAGGTCCAGGGCGCCCTGCGCGCGCGCCGACCCGTCCCGACCGGCCCCGGCGGTGCGAGCCCCGTCGTGCTCCTTCCCGGCGTCTACGAGACGTGGCAGCTCCTCGGGCCGATCGCGACGGCCCTCGCCCGAGCCGGGCACCCCGTGCACGCCGTGCCCGGCCTCGGCTACAACCGGCGCCCGTTCGCCGAGGCTGCCGACCGCACGGCGGCGTTCCTCGAGCGGTCCGACCTGCGCGACGTCGTCCTCGTCGCCCACAGCAAGGGCGGCCTCGTCGGCAAGCGCGTCATGCTGTCGGCCGCCGGGCCGCGCGTAGCCGGCATGGTCGCCGTGGCGACGCCGTTCCGCGGCTCGCGCTACGCGCAGTACCTCCTCGGCCGCACGCTGCGCGCGTTCTCGCCGCGCGACGCCGCGCTGGTCGCGCTCGCCGCCGAGCGCGGGGTCGACGCGCGCATCACGGCCGTCTACCCGCGCTTCGACCCCCACATCCCCGAGACCGGCCGCCTCGAGGGCGGACGGAACGTCGAGCTGCCGCTCGCCGGGCACTTCCTCCCGCTCGGCGACCCGGCGCTCGTCGAGGTCGTGGTGCGGGAGGTCGACCGGTTCGCCCGGTCGGCGCCCTCGGACTGAGCGCGGCCCTCAGGCCGAGCGGGTGGGCTCGCCCACCGCGACGCGGACGAGCTCCTGCGTGCACCGGGTCATCGCCACGTACAGCCCGTTCCACCCGCGCGGCTCGGCGGCGACGCCGTCGGGGTCCACGACGACGACCGCGTCCCACTCGAGGCCCTTCGCCTCGGACGTCCCGAGGACGGGCACGCCCTGGACCGCCGCGCGCAGCGTCGCGAGGCGCGCGAGCGGCGCCACGACGCCCACGGTCCCGCCGTCGTACCGGGCCGCGAGGCGTGCGACCTCGGCGGCGACCGCCTCATCCAGTCGTCCCGGCGTACCGCCCGGCACGACGACGTCCCGCGGCTCGACCCCCGCGTCCCGCACCGCGCACGGCGGGTCGTTCCGGCTGCCCGCGGCGCGCAGCACCGGCCCGACGAGCGCCATGACCTCGCGCGGCGTGCGGTAGCAGATGGTGAGGTCCGCGCGCCGCCAGCGGTCCCCGAGGACCGGCCCGACGGCGTCCGCCCAGTCCGTGTGGCGGTGCGGCGCCTCGGTCTGGTCGACGTCCCCGACGGCCGTCACGGACCGCGTCGGGCAGCGTCGCAGGACCATGTGCCACTGCATGGGCGAGAGCTCCTGCGCCTCGTCGACCACGACGTGCCCGTAGACCCAGTCGCGACGCGCGGCCGCGCGCTGCGCGAGGAACTCGCCCTGCTCGCCGGGCGCGTCGGGAGCCCCCAGCGCGTCGGCGAGCGCGTCGAGCAGCGGCACGTCGCTCGGTGCGAGCGCGGGCGGCCCGCTCGTGACGCGACGCACCTCGGCCGCCGTCAGGTCGGGCGCGTGGCGCGCGAGGAGCGCGGCGTCGCCCAGCAGGTCCGCGAGCGCGGTGCGGACGTCCGTGACGGGCCACCAGGCGTCGACGGCGGCCGCGAACCCGGCGTCGCGCGCGAGGTCCTCCCGGAGCCGGTGGAGGTCCTCCTCGGTGAGCTCGCCGTCGACGTCGCCGCCGCGCGCGCCGGTCGTGGGGGCGCGGTCGTCGCGCGCGGCGAGCCCGGCGTCGAGCTTCCCGAGCACGTCCTCGAACCCCTCCTCGACCCGTTCGAGCATCTCGGTGTGGCGTTCCGCGGCCTCGTCCACGAGAGCGTCGAGCAGCAGGTCCACGGCCCGGCCCCGCGCGGCCAGCACGCTGCGGCCTCCCGCGCGAGAGGCACGCAGGACCTGGGCGACGCGGGCCGGGTCGAGCGTGAGCGGCTCGCCGTCGAGGCGGACCGTCAGGGCTCGCGCGTCCGGGACGAGGGAGTCCGCGTACCGGGCGACGACGTCCTGCCACAGCGCGCGCCCCTTGATCTCCGCGACGTCGCGCCCCTCCTCCCGCTCGGGCGCGACGCCGGGCACGAGCGTGTCGCACGTCGCCGAGACGACCGCCGTCTCCCCGAGCGCGGGCAGCACCTGCGCCACGTACTCGAGGAAGCGCGACGACGGCCCGAGCAGGAGGACGCCCCGCTCCGCGAGGTGCGGGTGGGTGAACAGCAGGTACGCGACGCGGTGCAGCGCGACGACGGTCTTGCCCGTCCCCGGGCCGCCCTGCACGACGAGCACCTGGTCCGCCGGAGCGCGCACGATCGCGTCCTGCTCCGTCTGGAGGGTCGCGACGGCGGTGCCCATGCGCCCGGTACGGCGCTCCGACAGCGCCGCGAGCAGCGCGCCCTCGCCGACGAGCCCGTCCTCCTGCTCCGCCCCGGTCGCCGAGCCGTCGAGCGGCTCGTCGTCCACGCCGGTGACCCGGTCCCCCGCGGTCCGCACGTGCCGACGCCGCGCGAGACCCTGCGGTTCACGCGCTGTCGCGGTGTAGAAGGCGCGTGCACCGTCAGCACGCCAGTCGAGCACGAGCGGGTCCGCGTCGTCCTCGGGCGCAGTGATCCCGACGCGCCCGACGTGGCGCGTGACCCCGTCGACGGTGTCGACGCGGCCGAAGACGAGCCCGCTCTCCGCGCGCTCGAGCTCCGTGCGACGGCGGCGCAGCCCAGCGCGCCGCGCGCGCTCGACGACGGCCTCGGCCCCGGGCGGGCCCGCGGCCGGGACCCGGTCGGCGACGTCGTCGGCAGGGGCGGCGAGCTGCGCGTCGAGCTCCGCGAGGAGCTCCGCGCGGCGGGCGAGCGCGGCGTCGAGGTGCTGCTGCTCCTCGGCGACGGCATGCGCCGCGGCGTCGCGCAGGCGGTCAGGACGGGTGGTGGCACGCAGGGACGGGGAGGGCTGGACCGGCACGGGACCTCTTCTCGTACGACGTACGGACACGGGCCCAACGCGTCGGGGAGCACCGTTGTTCCCGTCGCTCCCGCCGCGACCGACGAGTCAGGGGACGCGCGTCGCCCAGAACGCGACAGCCGACGCCGCGGCGACGTTGAGCGAGTCCACTCCCCCCGCCATGGGGATCGTGACGACCCGGTCCGCCGCCTCGATCGCACCGTGCGACAGGCCGTCGCCCTCCGTGCCGAGCACGAGCGCGAGCCGCTCGGGCGGGTCGGCCACGATGTCGTCGAGGCTCACCGCGTCGTCGGCGAGGGCGAGCGCGGCGACGACGAAGCCCTCGTCACGCAGCAGGTCGAGGCCGCCCGGCCACGTCTCGAACCGCGTCCACGGCACCTGGAACACCGTGCCCATGCTCACGCGCACCGAGCGGCGGTAGAGCGGGTCGGAGCAGCGCGGCGAGACGAGGACGGCGTCGACCCCGAGCGCGGCGGCCGACCGGAAGATCGCACCGACGTTGGTGTGGTCCACGACGTCCTCCAGCACCGCGACCCGCCGCGCACCCGTCCCGCCGCGCGCCGCGGAGAGCAGGTCGCGCACGGGGACCAGCGGCGGGCGGTGCATCGCCGCGAGCGCCCCGCGGTGCAGGTGGAACCCGGTGATCGCCTCGAGCACGTCGGGCGCACCGACGTACACCGGGACCTGCTCGCCCGTGCCGCCCGGGGCGTCGTCGACCGGCAGCGCGGCGATGTCGTCGGCGAGGTCGTCGAGCCAGCGCTCGGCCATGAGGAACGACCGGGGCCGGTGCCCGGCGGCGAGCGCCCGCCGGATCACCGTCGAGCTCTCGGCGATGTACAGCCCCTTCTCCGGCTCGTGCTTGGACCGCAGCGCGACGTCGGTCAGGCGGTTGTAGTCCGCGAGGCGGCCGTCGGCGGGGTCGGTGACGTGCACGACCCGCAGGCCGGCTCGGGTGCTGGTCTCGCTCACGTCGTCGATTCTCCCAGGCATGCCACGCGCCTTGATCCCCGGCTCCGTCCTGTCTAGTCTGTCCAGACAGGACGAGGAGCGGGGGTCCCATGAGCTGGCAGGTGCAGGACGCGAAGCAACGCCTGAGCGAGGTCTTGCGAGAGGCCGAGAACGGTCCACAGGTCATCACCCGGCACGGCAAGGAGATCGCCGTCGTCGTCGGGATCGACCTCTACCACGAGCTCGCCGGGGTCCGGGTGGAGCTCGCCGACTATCTCCTCGAGGCACCCACGGCGGACGACCTCGACCTCACCCGTGACCGGACTCCGTTGCGCGAGATCGATCTCGGGGCCGACGCGTGAGGTACCTGCTCGACACGAACGTCGTGTCCGAGCTCGTGCGAACCCGACCGGACGAGCAGGTCGTCGCGTGGCTCCGCGGGCTGCGGACGCCTCAGATCTACATATCAGTGCTGACCGTCGGCGAGATCCGCACCGGGGTCCAGCGCCTCATGTCTCGCGACGCCGCGCGGGCGACCGCGCTCGAGACGTGGGTCCACGGTCTCGAGGAGACGTACGGGGACCGCATCCTCCCCGTCACGCTCGAGATCGCGCAGCGATGGCCGGCCGTGCACGCGGCGCGCCCGCTGCCCGTCGTCGACTCCCTGCTCGCGGCGACCGCGCTCGCCCACGGGCTCACGGTGGCGACCCGGAACACCCGGGACTTCGTCGACAGCGGCGTCCCCGTCGTCAACCCGTTCTCCTCACCCTGACCGCTGACCGCCGGCCGCCGGCGTGTCGCGGGTCACGGTCCTTCGCCCCTCGCGCGATCCGGGCATCGGGGGTCGAATAGGGGCATGGGATCCGCGCCGGACGCTGCACCGACCCCCGCCACGGCGGCCTCCTCGACCTCGGCGAGCACGACCGAACGGTCGCTCGACGCGCCGTGGTCGCGCCCGCCCGACGCCGTCCTCGCCGAGCTCGGCACGGACGCGGGCGGCCTCTCCAGCGCCGACGCCGCGACGCGGCTCGCGGAGGTGGGGCCCAACCGGCTGCCGCCGCCGCAGCGCGACCCGCTGTGGAAGCGGATCCTCGTCCACTTCGACGACATCCTCATCTACATCCTGCTCGTCTCGGCGGTGCTCAAGGCGATCCTCGGCGACTGGGTCGACTTCACGGTGATCCTCGCGGTCGCGGTGATCAACGCGGCGATCGGGTTCATCCAGGAGGGGCGCGCGGAGAGCGCGCTCGAGGGCATCCGGAACATGCTGTCCGTCAACGCCGAGGTGCGGCGCGACGGCGCGTGGGCCCGCGTGGACGCCGACGACGTGGTGCCCGGCGACGTCGTGCGCGTGCGCTCGGGCGACCGCGTGCCCGCGGACGTGCGGCTGATCCAGGCGACGAACCTGCGCGTCGAGGAGTCGGCGCTCACCGGGGAGTCGGTGGCCGCGGCGAAGAAGGTCGACGCCGTCGGGGCGGACGCGGGCGTGGGCGACCGGTCGAGCATGCTGTTCTCGAGCACGCTCGTGGCCGCCGGACAGGGCGTGGGCGTCGTCACCGCGACCGGGACAGCGACCGAGATCGGCCGGATCCAGACGATGATCTCGGAGGTCCGCAGCCTCGCGACGCCGCTGACGCGCCAGCTCGACCGGTTCGGCAAGCTGCTCGCGGTGCTCATCCTCGCGATGGCCGTCGTCATGGTCATCATCGGCCGGGTCGTGCACGACTTCTCGGTGCCCGACCTCATCTCGGCGTCCATCGGCTTCGCGGTCGCCGCGGTGCCGGAGGGCCTGCCCGCGCTCGTGACGATCACCCTCGCGCTCGGGGTGCAGCAGATGGCCCGACGCCGCGCGATCACGCGCAAGCTCCCCGCGGTCGAGACGCTCGGCTCGGTGACCACGATCTGCTCGGACAAGACCGGCACGCTCACCAAGAACGAGATGACGGCGCGCACGGTCCGCACGAGCGGGCGCACGTTCGCGGTCGCAGGCGCGGGGTACGCGCCCGTGGGAGACGTGACCGTGCCCGACGACGCACCCCGCCCCGGGGCGACCGGCGCACCCGGCGAGGTGGACGGCGCGGGCGAGGGACCGGCGTCGGGCACCCGGCACGCGGACCTCGCCGACGACCGCGACCTCGCGGCCCTCGCGACGGTCATGATGCTGTGCAACGACGCGCGGATCGTGCCCGACGGCGAGGACACCGACGGCTGGCGGCTCGTCGGCGAGCCGACGGAGGGCGCGCTGCGCACGCTCGGCATGAAGGCCGGCGTCGACCCGACGGGGTGGCGGCGCGTCGCCGTCGTGCCGTTCGAGTCCGAGAACAAGTTCATGGCCACGCTCGACGCAGACCCCGACGGCGACCTGCACGTGCACGTCAAGGGCGCGCCCGACCGCGTCCTGGACCGCTGCGCGACCCAGGTCGCCCCGGACGGCGGCAACGAGCCGCTCGACCGCGCGTTCTGGGACGCGCAGATCGACGCGCTCGGCGGGCAGGGGCTGCGCGTGCTCGCGGCCGCGCGACGCCCGGCCGCCGACGGTACGGCGGACCTCGACGTCGCCGACGTCGCGGACGGCCTGGAGCTGTGCGGGCTCGTCGGCATCGTGGACCCGCCGCGCCCCGAGGCGATCGAGGCCATCGCCGAGTGCCGCGACGCGGGCATCCGCGTGAAGATGATCACCGGCGACCACGCGGGGACCGCGCTCGCGATCGGCCGCGAGATGGGCATCGTCGACGCCCACGACGGCTCGTCCGCGCCGGCCGTGCTCACCGGCCCCGAGCTCGAGGAGATGAGCACGGAGAAGCTGCGCCAGGTGGTGCGCGACGTCGACGTGTACGCGCGCACGAGCCCCGAGCACAAGATCCGGATCGTGTCCGCGCTCCAGTCGCACGGCGAGGTCGTCGCGATGACGGGCGACGGCGTCAACGACGCCCCCGCGCTCACCCAGGCGGACGTCGGCGTCGCGATGGGCATCAAGGGCACCGAGGCGACCAAGGAGGCCGCCGAGGTCGTGCTCGCCGACGACAACTTCGCGACCATCGAGCGGGCCGTGAAGGAGGGGCGGCGGATCTACGACAACATCCGCAAGTCCGTCCTGTTCCTGCTCCCGACCAACGGCGCGCAGTCGCTCGTCATCCTCGTCGCGGTCCTGTTCGGCCTCACCCTGCCGCTCCAGCCGGTCCAGGTGCTGTGGATCAACATGATCACCGCGGTCACGCTGTCGCTCGCGCTCGCGTACGAGAAGGCGGAGCCCGACGTCATGCGCCGCGCCCCGCGCGACCCGAAGGCGTCGATCCTCGACGGCGCGTACGTGCGCCGCATCCTGCTCGTGTCGCTCCTCATCGGCGGCGCGACCATCCTGCTGTTCTACGTCGAGCGGGCGCAGGGCGTCCCGCTCGCCGAGGCGCAGACGACGGCGGTCACGATGCTCGCGCTCGGCCAGCTCGCCTACCTGTTCAACTGCCGGTTCCTCGACCGGTCGAGCCTCACGCTCGACGTGCTGCGCGGCAACCGGGTGGTCTGGGTCTCGGCGGCGACGCTGCTCGCGCTGCAGGCCGTCTTCGTCTACGCGCCGTTCATGCACTCGTGGTTCGACTCGGCACCCATCGCGCTCGCGGAGTGGGGCAAGACGCTCGGGCTCGCGCTCGTCGTCTTCCTGCTCGTCGAGGTCATCAAGTGGGTCGGCCGGCGCTGGACGGCGCGCGACCACGTGCCCGCCCTCGTCGAGCGGCACGACGCCCCCTAGGGCGTGTCCCTCGCCGATGTGCGTGCCGCTGCTGGACGGCTCCGGGTCCCTCGGGCGGGGGCGGGACGACCGCTCACCACCCCGGACGCCGTGCTGGGCGACAGTGCGCTGTGGCCTACGGGGACGCTGCGCGGTCGAGCGGTTCTTCAACCGTGTCAAGCAAGGGCGAGCACCCGCGACCTGCTACGACCAGCACGCCGCGACCTCCCGTGGCGCGGCGTTGCTCGCCGCCCTGCTCCCCGGGCTCGAGAACTGACACGAGTACGTTCTCCTCATGGACTCGATCGATGATCCGCTCGCGCCCTGGAGAGAGCTGGAAGCGCAGCGCGAAGCCCTACCGCTCGAGGACCAGGCAGTCTTCATCCTCATCTGCGTCGAGAGCATCCTCTCGATGCACCCGGCACGAGACGCCGCAGGCCAGGAGTTTCTCCACGCCATCTGGGACGCGATCGGCGCAGACCGTTCAGAGCTCTCGACGATCGCCGAGGCCCTCGCCCAGCGCCCAGACATCGACGACCACGATGAGTTGGCCGCGCTTCTCCATGCGGTCGAAGCCCTCCGCGGATCCCACGTCGCCGCGACGTGGGGCGCTCGCCGCCTTTCCGACGACGCCTACGAACGCATCCCGAGAGACGGCAGCGACCCCTTCTTCCCACCGCTTGCCGATGACACCACGCACGAAGTCGTCCAGGACGAGCTCCGCTGGCAGCGCTCAGTCCTCGCATCACTCAGCGTGGGCGACCGTGCAGCGCGAATCGCTGACCTCCGCGCGCAAGCACAGGCGCGCGGCGCGGCCAGTCACCAGGGAGACCCGCAGTAGAGGTCCTGACCCGCTGCGTTGCCGGCGCGGTCGACAGGGCGAGCCCCGTCGATGCCGAGGTGTGTCGGTTCATGGTGTCGTGCTCGAGCAACGAGGCAAGGCGGCGGCGCGCGCGGTGTTCGAGGACCAGACGCGGGTGCAGGCTCACCTGGTGGCGAAGGCCCGGTCGTCGAGCACAACGATCAACGAGTCGGCGCCACGATCCGTGGCAGGTGCTGCTCGATGATCTCGGCTGCTGCTCCGTCCACGGTGAGCTCGAGCAGGTCGGGCAGCTCGAGCACTTCGGCTGCCTCAGGGTCCAGCTCGAGCGCGAGGACGTCGCCCCGCACATCGAACCGGACGAGCCCGCCGTAGTGCACGACTGCGCCACCACGGACGATCGCGTAGGTATCCATACCGAGCCGCACGTCCTGCGGGTCGTGGGTCAGCGAGCGTTGAAACTCGATCGTGTCTCCCGACTCCACGTCCAGCAGCACGATCGCCTCGTAGTCGTCCTGGATGCTGCGCGTGAAGCCAACCCTGATCACGGCCACGATTCTGCCGTACCGAGGACACCGGCCCGGGACCTCCGACGTGAGAGACCAGTGAGCGACCTCTCACGCTCGCGGCTTGCCAACGCAGATACCCCCCGGGGTATCGTCAGAGCATGATCCCCTCGACCCCCGGCTCGACGACCCACCCGTCCGACCCCGACGGCGCCCGCCGCATCGTCGTCGTCGGCGGCGTCGCGGGCGGCATGAGCGCCGCCGCGCGCGCCCGCCGTCTCGACGAGCGCGCGTCGATCATCGTGCTCGAGCAGTCCGACCACGTCTCGTTCGCGGGCTGCGGCCTGCCGTACCAGGTGGCGGGCGAGATCGCGGAGCGCGACGCCCTCCTGCTGCACACGCCCGCCTCGCTCCGCGCGAGCCTCGACCTCGACGTGCGCACGCGTCACCGCGTCACCGCGGTCGACCGCGCGGCGCGCACGGTCACCGTCGCCGCCGAGAACGGCACGTACGAGCTCGGTTACGACGCGCTCCTCCTCGCGCCCGGCGCGACCACCGTCCTCCCGCCCGTCGCGGGCCTCGACCACCCGGCCGTGCACACGCTGCGGACCATGGCGGACCTCGACGCCCTGTCGGCCCGGCTCGCGCAGCTCGAGGCGGAGGTCGCCGCGGGCCGCACGGCCCCGCTGCGGGCCGTCGTCGTCGGCGCGGGCTTCATCGGGCTCGAGGCCGTGGAGGCGCTCGTCGGCCGCGGTCTCACGGTCGACGTCGTCGAGCGCGCCGACCAGGTGCTCCCGCCGCTGGAGCCCGACCTCGCGCCGCTGCTCGCGGACGAGCTCCGCGACCACGGCGTCGGTCTCCACCTCGGGACCTCCGCGAGCGCCGTCGTGCCGCAGCCCGAGGGCGCGGACCACGCCGTCGCGCTCGAGCTCGCGGACGGCACCGTCCTCGACGCCGACGTGGTGCTCGTGAGCGTCGGGGTGCGGCCCGCGAGCGACCTCGCGGCGGCGGCCGGGCTCGCGCTCGGCGAGCGCGGAGCGATCCGCGTCGACGCCGACCAGCGCACGTCCGACCCGCACGTGTGGGCCGTCGGCGACGCCGTCGAGGTCGTGCACGCGGTCACCGGCGCGACGGGCCCCGTCCCGCTCGCCGGCCCGGCCAACCGCCAAGGGCGGCGCGCCGCGGACGCGATGACCGGGCACCGCACCACACCGCAGGCGCCCGTGCTCGGGACGGCGATCGTGCGCGTGTTCGGCCTCACCGCCGCCGTGACCGGGCCGAGCCACGCGACCCTGGCGGCGGCCGACGTCGCGCACGAGCAGGTGCGCGTCCACGCGGCCCACCACGCGGGCTGGTTCCCCGGCGCCGAGCCGGTCCACGTGACGGCGAGCTTCGCGCCCGACGGCCGCCTGCTCGGCGCGCAGGCCGTGGGCCGCGCGGGGGTGGACAAGCGCATCGACGTGCTCGCGACCGCGCTGCGCGCCGGGCTCACGGCCGACGACCTCGCGGAGCTCGAGCTCGCGTACGCCCCGCCCTTCGGCGCCGCCAAGGACGTCGTCAACATGCTGGGCTTCGTCGCCCAGAACGTGCTCGACGGCACCATGCCGCAGTGGCACGCGGCCGACCTCGACGAGGTCGTCGCGACCTCGCTCGTGCTCGACGTCCGGTCGCGCGCCGAGCACGCCGGCGGCCACCTCGACGGCGCCCTCAACGTGCCGCACACCGAGCTGCGCGAGCGGCTCGACGAGGTGCGCGCCGCCGCGGCGGGGCGCCCGGTCGCCGTGCACTGCGCGAGCGGTGTGCGCTCCTACCTCGCGACCCGTGTCCTGCTCGCCGCCGGGCTCGACGCGCGCAACCTCTCCGGCGGCTGGCTCACCCTGACCACCACGCCGCGCGCCGCGCGCACCCTCGAAGGAGTCCCCGCATGATCGACCGCCTCCGCCGCCTGTTCTCCCGCTCGTCCGACGACGGCGGCGTGCGCCCGACCGTCGACGCCGCCACCGCGGTGCAGCTCGTCCGCGACGGCGCGACGCTCCTCGACGTGCGCGAGCGCGACGAGTGGCGCGCCGGGCACGCGCCCCAGGCCGTGCACGTGCCGCTCGCCGACGTCCCGTCGGCCGCGCCGCGGCGCCTGCAGGACGGCGCGACCGTCGTCGTCGTGTGCGCGTCGGGGATGCGCTCGCGCACCGCGGCACGCCAGCTCCGCTCGCTCGGCTACGCCGCGACGAGCCTGTCCGGGGGGCTCGGCGCGTGGCAGGCCGCGGGCGGAGCCGTGCGACGCTGATCCTGCGCCACCACGCACGGGCCGCCCCGGCCCCGCCGAGCCCCGACCCTCGCACCCCCGATCGACCCCCACATCCGAGGAGACCCACCATGTGCAGTCCCGCCCTGTGCCGCACCTGCGGCAAGACCACCTGGACCGGCTGCGGCATGCACGCCGACGAGGTCATGGCCGAGGTGCCGCCCGAGCAGCGCTGCACCTGCGCCTGACCAGGCGCGCCGCGACGACCACCGACAAGAACACCGACGAACGCAGGAGGACGACCGTGGAGCTCGACCCCACCGACATGAGCAAGGTCGCCAACCGGCTCAAGCGCGCCCAGGGCCAGCTCGCGGCCGTCGTGCGCATGCTCGAAGAAGGACGGGACTGCGAGGACGTCGTCACGCAGCTCTCCGCCGTCTCGCGCGCCCTGGACCGGGCCGGGTTCGCGATCATCGCGTCCGGCATGCGCCAGTGCCTCACCGATCCGACCGAGGACGGCGAGGACCCGACGCTCGACGTGGCGAAGCTCGAGAAGCTCTTCCTCTCGCTCGCCTGAGCGCGACGGCCGGAACGCACGCGGCCCGCACCTCGCCGCACCCCTCGGGGTGGGCGCGGTGCGGGCCGCGGCGTGTCAGCGTCCCGCGGGAGCGCCCACGCCCTCCGGGTCCTCCGCCTCGGCGTCGAGCGGCGCTGCGAACTGGCTCTCGTACAGCCGGGCGTAGGCGCCGCCCGCTGCGAGCAGCTCGTCGTGCGAGCCCTGCTCGACGATCGAGCCGTGCTCCATGACGAGGATCGTGTCTGCGTCGCGGATCGTCGACAGGCGGTGCGCGATGACGAACGACGTGCGGCCCTCGCGCAGCGCGTTCATCGCCTGCTGCACGAGCACCTCCGTGCGCGTGTCGACGGAGCTCGTCGCCTCGTCGAGCACGAGGATCGCCGGGTCGGCGAGGAACGCGCGCGCGATGGTGAGGAGCTGCTTCTCCCCCGCGCTCACGCTCGACCCCTCGTCGTCGATCACCGTGGCGTACCCGTCGGGCAGCGTGCGCACGAACGGGTCGACGTGCGTCGCACGCGTCGCGGCGAGGAACGCCTCGTCGTCCACGGTGCGGCCGTCGCGCACGCCGTAGCGCAGGTTCTCCTCGATCGTGCCCTGGAAGAGCCACGTGTCCTGCAGGACCATCCCGATGTCGGAGCGCAGGTCGTCGCGCGTCATGTCCCGCGTGTCCACGCCGTCGAGCGTGATCCGGCCCCCGTCCACGTCGTAGAACCGCATGAGCAGGTTGACGAGCGTCGTCTTGCCCGCGCCCGTCGGCCCGACGATCGCGATCGTCTGGCCCGGCTCCACCACGAGGTCGAGGTGCTCGATGAGCGGGACGTCCGGGTCGTAGGAGAACGAGACGTCCTCGAACGCGACGCGGCCACGCACCGGGTCGACCGTCTTCGCGGGCGACGGGTCCGGCGTCTGCTCCTGTGCGTCGAGCAGGTCGTACACGCGCTCCGCCGACGCGACGCCCGACTGGAGCAGGTTCATCATCGACGCGATCTGGGTGATGGGCTGCGTGAACTGCCGCGAGTACTGGATGAACGCCTGCACGTCGCCGAGGGTCATCGTGCCCGACGCGACCCGCAGGCCGCCCACGACCGCGACGATCACGTAGTTGAGGTTCGCGAGGAAGCCCATCGCGGGCTGGATGGTGCCCGAGATGAACTGCGCGCGGAAGCTCGCGTCGTAGAGCGCCGCGTTCTCGCGCTCGAAGTCGTCGATCGCGGCCTGCTGGTGGCCGTACACCTTGACGAGCGTGTGGCCGGTGTACATCTCCTCAATGTGCGCGTTGAGGCGGCCCGTCGCGGCCCACTGCCGGATGAACTGCGGCTGGGAGCGCTTCGCGATCTGCGCCGTGACCAGGACGGACAGCGGCACGGTCACGAGCGCGACGACCGCGAGCAGCGGCGAGATCCAGAACATCACGCCCAGCACGCCCACCACCGTGAGCACCGACGTCACGAGCTGCGACAGCGTCTGGGTGAGCGTCTGGGAGATGTTGTCGATGTCGTTCGTCACGCGCGAGAGGATCTCGCCGCGCGCGTTGCGGTCGAAGTACGACAGCGGCAGGCGCGCCAGCTTGGCCTGCACCTCGCCCCGCAGCCGGTAGACCGTGCGCTGCACGACGATCGCCGTGATGCGCCCCTGGAGCCAGCCGAAGAGGAACGAGCCGACGTACACGGCGAGCACCCACGCGAGCACGGTCGCGAGCGCGGTGAAGTCGATGCCCTCTCCCGGCACGAGCCCCGGCACGCCCGAGACGAGGTCGGCGACCTGGTCCTGGCCCTGCGCCCGCAGCGCCTCGACGGCCTGCTGCTGGGTGACGCCGGCCGGGAGCTGCGAGCCGACCACGCCCGCGAAGATGATGTTCGTCGCGTTGCCGAGGAGCTTCGGCCCGGCGACCGCGAGCGCCACGGACACCACGCCGAGGATCACGACGGCGACGATCGGCACGCGCTCGGGGCGCAGCGATCCCACGAACCGGCGCAAGGAGCCCTTGAAGTCGAGCGCCTTCTCCCCGGGGACGCCCATGCCGCCCATGGGGCCGTGCCCGCCGCCACCGCGGGGTCGGCCCGCGAGCCGGGTCGCGGCGACGTCGCGCCCGCCGGCCGCCGCGGGTGCGCCGTTCTCGGGAGCGCCGTCGCGCGACGTCGCGGGCGTGCGCGAGGCGTCCTGCTCGCCGCTCATGCTGCCTCCTCGATCGAGAGCTGGGAGTAGACGATCTCCTGGTACGTCTCGTTGGACTCGAGGAGCTCGGCGTGCGTGCCGCGACCGACGATGCGGCCGTGGTCGAGCACGAGGATCTGGTCGGCGCCCCGGATCGTCGCGACGCGCTGCGCCACGACGATCACGGTCGAGCGCCGGGTGCGGGGCGCGAGCGCCGCGCGCAGGCGGGCGTCCGTCGCGTAGTCGAGCGCGGAGAACGAGTCGTCGAACAGGTAGACCGCCGGGTCGCGCACGATCGCGCGGGCGATGGCGAGCCGCTGACGCTGCCCGCCCGAGAAGTTCGTGCCGCCCTGCGCGACCGGTGCGTCGAGGCCGCCGTCGAGCGCCTCGACGAAGTCGCGCGCCTGCGCCACCTCGAGGGCCTCCCACATCTGCTCCTCGGTGGCGTCGGGCCGGCCGTAGCGGAGGTTGTCGGCGACCGTCCCGGAGAACAGGTAGGCCTTCTGCGGTACGAGGCCGAGGAGGGAGCCGAGGTCCGCGCCGGTGAGGTCGCGCACGTCGGTCCCGTCGATCCGCACGGCGCCGCCCGTCACGTCGAACAGCCGCGGGACGAGGTTGAGGAGCGTCGTCTTGCCGGAGCCGGTCGAGCCGATGATCGCCGTCGTCCGCCCGGGCTCGGCGACGAACGAGACGTCGTGGAGCACGGGCTCCTCGGCCCCCGGGTAGCGGAACTCGACGCCGTCGAGCTCGACACGGCCCGTCCGCGTGGTGAGGGCGACCGGCCGCTCGGGCTCGACGACCGTCGCGCGGGTCTGCATGACGTCGGTGATGCGCTCCGCGGAGACGGCCGCGCGCGGCACCATCATGAACATCATCGTCGACATCATCACGGCCATGAGGATGTACATGAGGTACGACAGGAACGCGGTGAGCGCACCGACCTCCATGTCGCCGGCGTCGATCTGGCGCCCACCGAACCACAGCACCGCGATGCTCGACGCGTTCATGACGAGCATGACGGTCGGGAACATGAGCGCCATGAGCTTGCCCGCCTTGAGCGAGACGTCGAACAGGGCGTCGTTCGCGACGTCGAACCGCTCGGCCTCGCGGCGCTCGCGCACGAACGCGCGGATCACGCGGATACCGGTGATCTGCTCGCGCAGCACGGCGTTGATGCCGTCGATCTTCTTCTGCATCTGCCGGAAGTAGGGCACCATCCGCCAGATGATGAGCCCGACGCTCACCCCGAGGACGGGCACGATGACGAGCAGCAGGCCGGAGAGCTCGACGTTCTCCTGCAGCGCCATGACGACGCCGCCGACCAGCATGATCGGCGCCATGACCATGATGGTCAGCGAGAGCAGCACGAGCATCTGCACCTGCTGCACGTCGTTCGTCGTGCGGGTGATGAGGGACGGCGCCCCGAACTGGCCCATCTCCTGGGCCGAGAAGCGCTGCACGTTGGTGAACAGCCCGGCTCGCACGTCGCGGCCGAACGACATGGCGACCCGCGCGCCGAAGTAGACGGCCGCGACCGCGCACACGACCTGGCCCAGGCTCACGAGGAGCATGAGGCCGCCGGTCCGCATGATGTAGGCGGTGTCGCCCTGCGTGACGCCCTGGTCGATGATGTCGGCGTTGAGGCTCGGCAGGTAGAGCGACGCGAGCGTCGCGAGGAGCTGGAGCACGAGGAGGACGACGATCGGCGTCCGGTAGGGACGCAGTCGTGTCCGCAAGAGGCTGACGAGCATGGGCTTCCTGTCCGGGAGGGGGCTGCGGGACGAGGGCGCGAGCCGCGGGTCGCGGGTGCGCGGGGCGGGCGGCACCGGGCGAGGGTGCGCGCGCGTCGTGGACGGGCCGCCGGTCAGGGCGACGGGTCGGTCGTGACGTCCGCCCCGATGCCGCCGAGGATGAGGTCGGCGAGCTGCACGGCGTCGAGCCTGTCACCGCCCGAGAGGTGCGGCAAGGCGTTTCCGAAGACGAGCGAGAACAGCGCCCGCGCGGCCAGCGCCGGGTCCACGCGGAGCTGCGCCCGGTGCGCCGCGAGCTTGCTCTCGATCGCCGCGACGATCTCGCGCGCCGACCGCTCCCGGGCGTCGAACCCGGCCCGACGGGCGTCCCGGCCGTCCCCGGCCCGCATCCGGCGCACGGCCTCGGCGCGGTCCGCCGTCGCGCGGTGCGGGTCGAGCACCTGGTGCGCCGCGGCGAAGATGCGCATACCGACGCGCTGCGCCTCGAGCAGGAACTCGACGATGCTCACGACGAGCGGGCGCAGGCCGTCGTCGTCCGGGAGCGTGCCGATCGCGGCGACGGCGGGCGCCGGATCGAGCGAGCGGACGACCGCGGCGTGCAGGATCTCGTCCTTGTCCGCGAACGCGCGGAACAGCGTGCCCTCCGCGACGCCCGCGGCGTCGGCGATCTGGCGCGTCGTCACGGCGGCGCCGTGCTGGACGAGCAGCGGGATCGTCGCGGCGGCGATCGCGTCGCGGCGCTCCTCGCGCGAGAGCGGCCGTGCGCGGGTGCGCTCCGGGGTGGACGCCTCGGACCGCGCGCCCGAGGGCGCGTCGAGAGGAGCGTCGGGCGGGGCGTCGGAGGGCACGGAGACGGGGGCCACACCTCGACGGTAACTGAGTGAGCACTCACTCTCAAGGTCGTCCGCGCGCGGCACGACGACGCCCCCGCACCCGGGTGGGTGCAGGGGCGTCGTCGTGCGGGGCCGGGGCCACCACGGCCGCGGGCTGCGCGGTGCCGCCCCGTCAGTGCCGCGGCGAGAAGGACGGCGGCGGCCCGCCGGCGGGCGGCTCGTCGCGCGGGGGCTCGTCCGTGGTCGGCGCGTCCTCGACGATCGGCTGCGGGGGCGGCGGCGCGTACTGCGACGGCCCGCCCAGCGGACGCGGCGTGGCGGTCCCGGGCTCCGGCGCGGCCGCGTGATGCTCGCCGGGGCCGCCCGGGTGCTGGCCCCGCTCGGTCTGCGGGTCGAACGGCAGGCCGGACCGGGTGCCCGAGCTCGTCGCGTCCGCGGTCGCGGCCTCCGCCTGACGCCGCGCCTCGGCCAGGGCCTCGGCGGGGTCGGTCAGCGACGGGACGCCGAACCTCACGCGGTCGCGGTCGCGCTCGCGACGCGCCTCGGCGCTCGCCTCGGCCGCCTCCGCGTCCTCGGCGGGGCCCCCGCTCGGCACTCCTCCGCCGTCGATCCCCGGCACGCCGCCGAATCCCTTGGCGATCGAGCCGAGCGCCGCCGTGAACTCCGTCGGCACGACCCACAGCTTGCTCGCCGTGCCGTTCGCGATCTGCGGGAGCATCTGGAGGTACTGGTAGGCGAGCAGCTTCGGGTCCGCGTCGCCCTCGTGGATGGCGTCGAAGACCTGGAGGATCGCGCGCGCCTCGCCCTCGGCCCGGAGGATCTGGGACTGCGCGTCACCCTCGGCCCGGAGGATCGCCGCCTGCTTCTCACCCTCGGCCGTGAGGATCTGCGACTGCTTGACACCCTCCGCGGTGAGGATCGCGGCGCGGCGGTCACGCTCGGCGCGCATCTGCTGCTCCATCGAGCCCTGCACGCTGGGCGGCGGGTCGATCGACTTGAGCTCGACGCGGTTCACGCGGATGCCCCAGCGACCGGTCGCCTCGTCGAGCACGCCGCGGAGCTGGCCGTTGATCTGGTCGCGGCTCGTGAGCGTCTGCTCGAGGTCCATCGAGCCGATGACGTTGCGCAGGGTCGTGACGGTGAGCTGCTCGATCGCCGTGATGTAGTTCGCGATCTCGTAGACCGCGGACTTCGGCTCGGTGACCTGGAAGTAGATCACCGTGTCGATGCTCACCACGAGGTTGTCGGACGTGATGACCGGCTGCGGCGGGAACGACACGACCTGCTCGCGCAGGTCCACCGAGGCGCGGACGCGGTCGATGAACGGCACCAGGAGGTGCAGGCCCGGCTCGAGCGTGCGCGAGTACCGGCCCAGGCGCTCGACGATGATCGCGACCGCCTGCGGCACGATGCGCACCGCCTTGACGAGCGCGACGATCACGAAGATCAGGATCAGCGCGAGGACGACGTACGCGAGGATCGTTCCGGGACTGGGGTCGTTCATCGACTGCCTCCTGGTCGTCGGTCGCGCGACCGGTCGCCCGGCGGCGCGGTGCGGGTGTGCCGGCTGGTCACGACCCTGTGGGGTGCTGGGCGGGCAGCGGCGCGACGACGGCCGTCGCGCCGTCGATACGGACGACGCGCACCTCCGTGCCCACGGGGATCTGCGGCGCGTCGGGCTCGGTCCGCGCGGTCCAGACCTCGCCGACGAGCTTCACGCGGCCACCGAACTCGCTCACGCGGTCCACGGCGAGCGCCGTGCGGCCGACGTGCGCCGCGACGTTCGTCTCCGTGAGCGGGACGCGCGAGCGCAGGTGCCGCAGGAGCCACGGGCGCAGCGTGAGGAGCAGGATGACGCTCACGACCGCGAACGCGACGATCTGGAGCCAGAGCGGCCCGCCGGCGGCGTTGACGCCGGCCGCGGCGAGCGATCCCCCGGCGAGCATGATGAGCACGAGGTCGAGCGAGATGATCTCCACGAGACCGAGGAGCAGTGCCGCTCCGACCCACCACAGCCAGTCCATCTCGACCCCCGTTCCCACGTGCGCGCTTTACGTGTACTTTACCGAATTTCCGCCCGCGGTGCACGC
Source organism: Cellulosimicrobium funkei (assembly GCF_004519295.1). Classification (GTDB taxonomy): domain Bacteria; phylum Actinomycetota; class Actinomycetes; order Actinomycetales; family Cellulomonadaceae; genus Cellulosimicrobium; species Cellulosimicrobium funkei. The sequence goes on along the minus strand of NZ_SOZH01000003.1, from coordinate 51,929 downwards.
CCCGGGCGCTTGCCGCGCGCGGAGGTCACGCCCGCGCGGCGCGCGCCATCCACCGGCCGCCGCCGTGCGCGACGAGCAGCGGCACGCCGAACGCGTCGCTGAGGTTCTCCGCGGTGAGCACCTCGCGGATCGGGCCGGCGGTGTGCACGACGCCGTCCTTGAGCAGCAGGACGTGCGTGAAGCCCGGCGGGATCTCCTCGACGTGGTGCGTGACGAGCACGAGGACCGGCGACGCCGGGTCTCCGGCGAGCTCCGCCAGCGCGCCCACGAGCTCCTCGCGGCCCCCGAGGTCGAGGCCCGCGGCGGGCTCGTCGAGCAGCAGGAGCTCCGGGTCCGTCATGAGGGCGCGCGCGATCTGCGTGCGCTTGCGCTCCCCCTCGGACAACGTGCCGAAGGTGCGGTCCGCGAGGTGGTCGACGCCGAACGCGGCGAGCAGGTCGTCCGCGCGCTGCGCGTCGAACTCCTCGTACTCCTCGCGCCACCGGCCGGTGACGCCGTAGGCGGCGGTGAGCACGACGTCGCGCACGGTCTCGTCGCCGGGGATGCGGTCGGCCAGGGCCGCGGACGCGAGCCCGACGCGCGGGCGCAGCTCGAACACGTCGACGCGGCCGAGCCGCTCGCCGAGGACGTCGGCCGTGCCGGCCGTGGGGTGCATGCGTGCGGACGCGATCTGCAGGAGCGTCGTCTTGCCGGCGCCGTTGCGGCCCAGCACGACCCACCGCTCGCCCTCGTTCACCTGCCAGTCCACCGCGTCGAGGATGGTCTTGGGGTGGCGTCGGACGGTGACGCCCTTCAGGTCGAGAACCGCGCTCATGGTCACCGACCATATAGGTTGGCCGTCGTGGTCTCACACTCGTCCGGGGGTCCGCACGACGCCCCGCAGCCCGCCCCGGGCCCCGGCTCCGCGTCGAGCACGGGCGCCCTCCCTCGCAGCGCCCTGCTCGCGCTCTGGCTGCGCGCCGCGCGCCTCGGCGACGACGACGGGACGGCCCGCCTCGTGCGCGCCGTGGAGCGCGACGACGAGCCGCACGTGGTGTCCGGGGCGCTCGGTGACGTCCGGCTCGCGGACCTCGCGGGCGCGTGGGCCGGCGACGCGCGCGAGGTCGTCGCGCTCGCACCCGTCCCCGGCGACGTGTCGGGCGTCCCGCCCGAGGCCGCCGCACGCGCGACGGACGCGGGCGAGTGCGTCGTGATCACGACGTCGTCCGGGTCGTGGGCGCTCGTGCCTGAGGTCACGGAGTTCGGCAGCGACCTGGAGCCGGGCCACCTCGTCACGTGGCACGTCACGCAGGTCGGGCCGTGGAGCGCGCGCGTGCTCGGCGCCGTCGGGTCGCTCCCCGAGGCGGAGCGCGACCTGCGCACGGCGCTGCTGCTGGCCACGCGCGCCCTCGACGAGCTCGACGTCGCCCGCTGGCGCGACGACGCCGCGGGCGCCATCGCCGACCTGCGCGCGGGCGGCGCCCCGACCTGGCAGCTCCCGCCCGGCGTCCCGCCGCGCGCCGTCCAGGTCCTCGTGCAGGCCGTGCGCCTGCGCGCGATCGTCGACCTCGCGACCGCCGACGACGGCGGGGCCGTCAACCTCTGGCAGGCCGACCAGCGCTCGACCGCGCTGCGCGAGGTCGACCGCGCGTCCCGCCACGCCGTGGGCGCCGCCACGTTCTGGACCGCCACGGCCTGACCCGGACCGCGGACCACCACCGCCTGGCCCGCTCTGCGCGGGGTCGGCCGTCAGGCGTGCGACGTCACGTACGCGTCGAGGTGGGCGAGCGAGGACGCCATCCCGGCGGCGTGGTCCGCCGGGGAGATCCCCGACGGCACGCCCGTCGCGCGGACCGTGACGCGCGCGCCGTCCCCGACCGGCTCGACGGTCCACGTCATCGTCATGGTCCCGGCGAACGCCGGGTCGTCCGCGGCGAAGACGACCCGCTGCACGACGCTCCGGCCCGGGACGAGGTCGAGGATCGCGACGTCGACGACATCGGTCCCCTCGCCCGTCTTCCCGGGGTCGGCCTGCGGGTCGTCGTAGGCGAGGACCATGCGGTAGCCGCCGCCGGGGCGCAGGTCGAAGCGCTCGAAGCGGCCCGTCATGCCGTCGGGCGGGAGCCAGGTCGCGAGCGCGTCCTGGTCGACGAGCGCGCGGTACACGGCGCGGGGCGCGGCGGCGACGAGGCGCGACGCCTCGTCGACCCGGTCGCTCCCCGCGGTGCTCACGACTGCCCCAGCACCGTCCGGTAGACCTCGAGCGTGCGCTCGCCGATCGCGTCCCACGCGAAGTGGTCCTCGACGCGCTGCCGCGCCGCGCGGCCCATGGCGGCGGCCCGCTCGGGGTCGCTCACGACCTGCGTGAGGGCGGCGGCGAGGTCGGCGACGAAGCGGTCGGGGTCGAGCGGCGTGCCCGTGCCGTCGTCCGCCTGGTCGATCGGCACGAGGAGGCCGGTGACGCCGTCGTCCACGACCTCGGGGATGCCGCCCGTGGCGGTCCCGACGACGGGCAGCCCGACGGCCATCGCCTCGAGGTTGACGATGCCGAGCGGCTCGTACACGGACGGGCAGACGAAGACGGTCGACGCGGCGAGCACCGCGACGAGCTCGGCGCGCGGCAGCATCTGCTCGATCCAGACGACCCCGCTGCGCTCGGTCTGGAGCTCGGCGACGGCGCCGCTGACCTCCGCGGCGATCTCCGGGGTGTCGGGGGCGCCCGCGCACAGGACGAGCTGGACGTCGTCGGGCAGCGAGCGCGCGGCCCGCAACAGGTACGGCAGCCCCTTCTGGCGCGTGATCCGCCCGACGAACACCACGGCGGGCCGCCCGGGGTCGATCCCCAGGTCGCGCACGACGCGGTCGGCGACGTCCTGCTGCACGCCCGGCTCGGGACGGCGCCAGCCGTCGAGGTCGATCCCGTTGTGCACGACGTGCACCTTCGCCGGGTCGACCTGCGGGTAGACGCGCAGGATGTCGTCGCGCATCCCGCCGGAGACCGCGACGATCCCCGCCGCGCCCTCGTACGCGGTGCGCTCCGCCCACGACGACAGCGCGTACCCGCCGCCGAGCTGCTCCGCCTTCCACGGCCGCAGGGGCTCGAGCGAGTGCGCGGACAGCACGTGCGGGACGCCGTGCAGCAGCCCCGCGAGGTGGCCCCCGAGGTTCGCGTACCAGGTGTGCGAGTGCACGAGGTCGGCGCCCGCGACGTCGTCAGCCATCTGCAGGTCCACGCCGAACGTGCCGAGCGCGGCGTTCGCCCCGGACAGGACGCCGGGCACGGAGTAGCCGGTCACGCCGTCCTCGCCGCGCGGGCCGTCGAAGCAGCGCACGCGCACGTCGACGTGGCGCCGCAGCACCGCGGACAGCTCGGCGACGTGGACGCCGGCCCCGCCGTAGACGTGCGGCGGGTACTCACGGGTCAGGAGGTCGACTCTCACGCGCCACACCGTAGCCGAGTCGCCCGCCGCGGACCCCCGGTGGGCGGGGCCGACGCGGCCCGCGCCCAGGATGCGGGTCCTGCTGCGTGGTCCCGCCCCGAGGGGCTACCGTCTGGGCATGGCCGCCGCACCCCGAGTCCTCGCCATCGTCCTCGCCGGGGGCGAGGGCAAGCGCCTCATGCCGCTCACCGCCTCGCGGGCCAAGCCCGCGGTGCCGTTCGGGGGCATCTACCGCCTCGTGGACTTCGCGCTGTCCAACCTCGTGAACTCGCACTACCTGCACATCATCGTGCTCACGCAGTACAAGTCGCACAGCCTCGACCGGCACATCACGAAGACGTGGCGCATGTCGTCGCTGCTCGGCAACTACGTCGCGCCGGTGCCCGCGCAGCAGCGCGTCGGCAAGCACTGGTACCTCGGCAGCGCGGACGCGATCTACCAGTGCCTCAACATCATCGACGACGAGCGTCCGGACATCGTCGTGGTCGTGGGCGCGGACCACGTGTACCGCATGGACTTCTCCCAGATGGTCGACGCGCACGTCGAGTCCGGCGCGCAGCTCACCGTCGCGGGCATCCGCCAGCCGATCTCGATGGCGGACCAGTTCGGCGTCATCGAGACCGACCCGAAGGACCCGACGAAGATCGCGGCGTTCCGCGAGAAGCCCTCGGACCCGGTGGGCCTGGCCGACTCCCCCCACGAGGTGCTCGCCTCGATGGGCAACTACGTCATCGACACCGACGCGCTCGTCGAGGCCGTCACGTCCGACGCCGCGAACGCGGACTCGCGCCACGACATGGGCGGTGACATCGTGCCCGCCTTCGTCGAGAAGGGCACGGCCGCGGTCTACGACTTCATCCGCAACGACGTGCCGGGCTCGACCGACCGCGACCGCGACTACTGGCGCGACGTCGGGACGATCGACTCGTACTACGACGCGAACAAGGACCTCATCGCCGTCACGCCGGTCTTCAACCTCTACAACGAGGAGTGGCCGCTGCACACCGGCTACACCGGCCTGCCGCCCGCGAAGTTCGTGCACGCCGGGCGCGGGCGCCTCGGTCACGCGGCAGACTCGCTCGTCTCCCCGGGCGTCATCATCTCGGGCGCGACGGCGGTCGGCTCCGTCCTGTCGCCCGGCACCTACCTCCACTCGTGGTCGTCCGTCTCGGACTCCGTGCTCATGGACGGCGTGCAGGTGCACCGCCACGCGCAGGTGCACCGCGCGATCATCGACAAGAACGTCGTCGTCGGAGAGCAGGCCCGCATCGGTCTCGACCCCGAGCAGGACCGCGCGCGCGGCTTCACGGTCACCGAGTCCGGGATCACGGTCGTCCCCAAGGGGACGGTCGTCGAGTGACGCCTTCCCCTATCGGCGTCGTGCACGTGCCCGACGCCGCGCCGAGCCCTGCCCCGCCCGCGACCGCCAGCCCGAGGAGCCCTCGCGTGACCCCCGACCCGTCGAGCGCCCCCGTGCGGCTCCTCGTCATGGACGTCGACTCGACGCTCATCGAGCAGGAGGTCATCGAGCTCCTCGCCGACCACGCGGGCACGCGGGCCGAGGTCGCCGCGGTGACCGAGCGCGCGATGCGCGGCGAGATCGACTTCGGCGCCTCGCTGCGCGAACGGGTCGCGACCCTCGCGGGCGTGCCCGTCACGGCGTTCGCCGACGTCCGCGCGCGGGCGACCTTCACCCCCGGCGTGCGGGAGCTCCTCGCCGAGGCCCGGCGCCGCGGCTGGGAGGTCGCGCTCGTCTCGGGCGGCTTCGAGGAGGTCGTGGCCGGGCTCGCGGCCGAGCTCGGCATCACGCGCTTCCGCGCGAACCGGCTCGAGGTGTCCGGCGGGAGGCTCACGGGCCGCACGACCGGGCCGATGGTCGACCGCGCGGCGAAGGAGGCCGCGCTGCGCGAGTTCGCGGCCGAGCTCGACCTGCCGATGAGCGCGACGATCGCCGTGGGAGACGGCGCGAACGACCTCGACATGATCGGCGCCGCGGGCGTCGGCATCGCCTTCGCGGCCAAGCCCGTCGTGCGCGAGCAGGCGCCCTACGGCGTCGACGGACCGCGTCTCGACGCGGTGCTCGCGGTCGTCGACCAGGTCGACGCCGCGCGCTGACGCCGGACGCACGAGAGCCCTGGCACCGTGGGGTGCCAGGGCTCTGTCGTGCGGGTGCGCCGGGACCGGGTCAGGACGGGCGGCCCACGTAGGTCAGCAGGGCGGCCTGCGGCTCCCACGCGTCCCACGACGCCCCGGACTCCAGCACCGAGTACGTCGCGGTCGGCACGCCGACGCGCACCTGGGCGAGCGCGCCGCCGTCGGACGCCGGGTCGGCCAGGTACGACGCGGTGGCCGCCATCGTGGGCTCGTGCCCGACGACGAGCAGCGTGCGGACGCGCGGGTCCGTGGTGCGCAGGAGGTCCAGCACGTCGGCCACGTCGGCCGCGTACAGCCCGTCGCTCACCAGCACGTCGGGCTCGACGTCGCCCAGGTGCGCCGCGAGGAGCTCCCACGTCTGACGCGTGCGCAGCGCGGAGGAGCACAGCACGCGCTCAGGGACGAGCCCTGTCTCGCGCAGCGCCGCACCGACGCGCACCGCCTGCCGGCGGCCGTTGAGCGCGAGGGGACGCAGCACGTCGTCGACGCTCCCGCCGCCGGGCTCCGCCTTCGCGTGCCGCAGCAGGACGAGGCGGCGCGTGCCGCCGTCGGGGGTCTGCGCGCCCTTGCGCTCCTCCGCGGTCACTGCCCCATGGCGTGCACGCCGCCGTCGACGTGCACGATCTCACCGGTCGTCGCCGGGAACCAGTCGGACAGGAGCGCGACGACCGCGCGCGCGGCGGGCTCCGCCGTCGTCTGGTCCCAGCCGAGGGGCGCCCGGGTCGGCCAGGCGTCCTCCATCTGCGCGAAGCCCGGGATGGACTTCGCCGCCGTGGTGCGGATCGGGCCCGCGGAGACGAGGTTCGCCCGGATGCCGTCGGGGCCGAGGTCGCGCGCGAGGTAGCGGTTCGCGGACTCGAGGCCCGCCTTCGCGACACCCATCCAGTCGTAGACCGGCCACGCGAACTGCGCGTCGAACGTGAGGCCGACGACGGCGCCGCCGTCGGTCATGAGCGGCTTCGCCGCGACCGCGAGCGACTTGTAGGAGAACGTCGAGACCTGGAGCGCGGTCGCCACGTCCTCCCAGGTGCCGGAGAGGAAGTTGCCGCCCATGACGCTCTGCGGCGCGAAGCCGATGGAGTGCACGACGCCGTCGAGGCGGTCCGTGTGCTCGCGCACCGCGTCCGCGAGGCCGGCGAGGTCGTCGTCGTTCGTGACGTCGAGCTGCACGACGGGCGCCTCGACCGGCAGGCGCTTCGCGAAGGCCTGCGTGAGCTTCATCTGGCGGCCGAACGAGGAGAGCACGACCTCGGCCCCTTCCTCCTGCGCGAGCCGCGCCGCGTGGAACGCGATCGAGGAGTCGGTGAGCACTCCCGTGACGAGGAGCTTCTTGCCGTCGAGCAGACCCATCGGTTTCCTTCCGTCGTGCGCCCGCTGTGGGCGCGCTGAGGCGAGCGTACTGAAAGAGAGGTGGGGCGGGCGCGTCGGTGACGGGGCCGCGGGACGGGCGCGCGAGGCGCCGCGGGCTGCGGTCAGTGGCCCATGCCGAGGCCGCCGTCGACGGGGATCACGGCCCCCGAGACGTACGCGGCGTCGTCGGACGCGAGGAACTGCACGACGCCCGCGACCTCGTCCGCCTGGGCGAAGCGGCCCGCGGGGATGGCGGACTTGTAGGCAGCCTGGCGCTCCTCGGGGAGCTCGGCGGTCATCGCGGTGTCGATGAACCCGGGCGCCACGACGTTCGCCGTGATGTTGCGCGACCCGAGCTCGCGCGTGATCGAGCGCGCCATGCCGACGAGCGCGGCCTTCGAGGCGGCGTAGTTGACCTGGCCCGCGCCGCCGTAGAGTCCGATCACGGACGACACGAGCACGATGCGCCCGCGACGCTGCCGGATCATGCCCTTCGTCACCCGGCGCACGCAGCGGAACGTGCCGGTCAGGTTGACGTCGATCACGGACTCGAAGTCCTCGTCGGTCATCCGCAGCAGGAGCTGGTCGTGCGTGACGCCCGCGTTCGCGACGAGCACCTCGACCGGGCCGAGCTCCTTCTCGATCTCGGAGAACGCGGCGTCGACGGCGGCGGTGTCGGTGATGTCCGCCACGGCGCCGAAGACGCCCTCGGGCAGGTCACCGCCCCGGTAGACGGTCGCGACGCGGTCGCCGTTCGCGACGAAGCGCTCGGCGATGGCACGGCCGATGCCCCGGTTCGCGCCGGTGACGACGACGGTGCGCGGGGCGGGGGCGGTGGCTTCGGACACGTGCGGCTCCTCGGGACGGTCGGGTGGGTCGGCGGCCGGGGACGGGTCCCGCACGGCCGGTGCCGGGTGGGCCCTGCCGGGCCCGGCGCGACGGCGCCGCACCGACCGTACCGTGCGCGGGGCCCGCGGTGCGCGGTGCGCCCAGGTCACACCGCTGCCCCACACTTTGTGGGGTCCCCACAAACGTAGACTGGACGGGTGACCACACGACGCGCCGCCCGGAGGTCGGCCGAGGCGGTCCCGAGCATCACCGCCGCACCGGAACCGCTCGCCGCGGACCAGGCGCGCCGGGAGCGCAAGTACCTGATCCAGATGGGCATCCGCCTCGTGTGCATCTTCGGCGCCATCCTGGCGCAGGGCAGCTGGGTGACCTGGGTCCTCGCCGTCGGCGCGGTCGTGCTGCCGTACAGCGCGGTGCTCGTCGCCAACGCGGGCCGCGACCAGGCGCACTACGACACCTCCCCCATGGAGCACCGCGCGCTGCCCACGGCGGGTGCGCCCGGGAGCCACGGCATCGCGGGCGCCGAGCCCCGCGAGCCGCACGACGACGAGGAGGACCGCCGGTGACCGACGTCATGGGCCTCGCCGACCCTGTCGGCGAGGACGAGCTGGTGTGCAGCGCCAAGGGCTGCCAGGAGGCCGCCGCGTGGGGCCTGCTGTGGAACAACCCCAAGATCCACACGCCCGAGCGGCGCAAGGTGTGGCTCGCGTGCGACGCGCACCGCGAGCACCTGGAGACGTTCCTCGGCGCCCGCTCGTTCTGGCGCTCGACGGTGCCGGTCGACGAGCTCGAGCGCCGGGCGGCCCCGTGACGCAGGCCGCACCACCGCAGGTCCCCGCGGGCCCGACGCCGCAGCGCGCCACCGCGGACGCCCACCAGCCGCGCACCCCGCGCCAGTGGGCGACGCTCGCGGTCGGGGTCCTCGTCCTCGTCGCGCTGTGCCTCGTCGCGGGCCGCTGGCAGTGGAACCGCTACGTCTCGCGCGACGCCGAGATCGAGCGCATCGAGGCGAACTACACGTCGGACCCGGTCCCGGTGGACGACGTGCTGCCCGCCCCGGGCGCCGAGCTCGACGAGGCCGACCTCTGGCGGCCGGTGACCCTCGAGGGCCGCTACGAGACGGACGCCACGGTCCTGCTGCGCAACCGCCCGGTAGGCGGCAGCGCCGGCTTCCACGTGCTCGTCCCGTTCGTGACGAACCCCACGCCGTCCGCGCCGGACGGGCTCGTCGTCGTCGTGGACCGCGGGTTCGTGCCGCTGGGGACCGACGCCGTCACCCCCGGGGACGTGCCCCCGCCCCCCGCGGGCGACGTCGAGGCGACCGTGACGCTGCGCGGCGACGAGCCGCCGTCGGGCCGGGACGCGCCCGCGGGCCAGGTGCAGGCCATCGCGACGGACCAGGTCCTCGCCGCCGGCCCGGACGGCGGCGGCTGGGCCGAGGGCCGCACGGTCGGCGCCTACGGGCAGCTGCGCACCGAGGTGCCGCCCGCGGCTCAGACCCTGGAGGCGCTGCCGAAGCCGGACACCGACCCCGGCTCGCACCTGTCGTACGCGTTCCAGTGGGCGGTGTTCGCCCTCGGCGCGGTCGCCGGCTTCTGGCTCCTCGTGCGCCGCGACCGGCGCGACGCGCGCGGGGAGCAGACCACCCTCACCGCCGGCGACCTCCTCGCGGTCCAGGACCCGGACGCCGCCCGGGCCCGGCGGGAGCCGCGCTCGCGCCGTCCGAGCGCCGAGGACGAGGAGGACGCGCTCATCGACGCGCAGCTCGACGCCCGGCAGGGTCCCGCACCGCGGTAGCCCCGGTCCCGGCGACGAGCGGCCCGGTCAGGCCAGCGAGACGAGCTCCGCGTACTCGTCGCTCCACAGGTCCTCGTCGCCGTCCGGCAGCAGCAGGACGCGCTCAGGCTCGAGCGCCTCGACCGCGCCGTCGTCGTGCGTGACCATGACGACCGCGCCCTCGTACGTCTTGAGCGCCCCGAGGATCTCGGCGCGCGACGCGGGGTCGAGGTTGTTCGTCGGCTCGTCGAGGAGCAGCACGTTCGCCGCCGAGACGACGAGCGTCGCGAGCGCCAGACGCGTCTTCTCCCCGCCGGACAGCACGTTCGTCGGCTTGTCCGCGTCGTCGCCGGAGAACAGGAACGACCCGAGCACCGAGCGCACCTGCGTGTCCGTGAGGTCGGGCGCCGCGTGGCGCAGGTTCTCGACGACGGTCGCGTCCATGTCGAGCGTGTCGTGCTCCTGGGCGTAGTAGCCGATCTTCAGGCCGTGGCCCGGGTGCACCTCGCCCGTGTCCGGCTGCTCGACGCCGCCGAGGATGCGCAGGAGCGTCGTCTTGCCGGCGCCGTTGAGGCCGAGCACGACGACGCGGCTGCCGCGGTCGATCGCGAGGTCGACGCCCGCGAAGACCTCCTGCGAGCCGTAGGCCTTGGACAGCCCGCTCGCGGTGAGCGGCGTGCGGCCGCACGGCGCGGGCTTCGGGAAGCGCAGCTTCGCGACCTTGTCGCTCTGGCGCTCGCCCTCGATCCCCGCGAGCATCTTCTCGGCGCGGCGCATCATCTGCTGCGCGGCCACGGCCTTGGTGGCCTTGGCGCGCATCTTCTCGCCCTGGACGAGGAGCGCACCCGCCTTCTTCTCGGCGTTCTGCCGCTCGCGACGACGACGGCGCTCGTCGGACTCGCGCTGGCCGAGGTAGGCGTCCCAGCCGAGGTTGTACTGGTCGAGCTCGCCGCGGTTGGCGTCCAGGTGGAACACCTTGTTCACCGTCGCGCGCAGCAGCTCGACGTCGTGCGAGATCACGACGAAGCCGCCGCTGTACGACTTGAGGTAGTCGCGCAGCCAGACGATCGAGTCGGCGTCGAGGTGGTTCGTCGGCTCGTCGAGGAGCAGCGTCTCGACGCCGGAGAAGAGGATGCGCGCGAGCTCGATGCGGCGGCGCTGCCCGCCGGACAGCGTGCTCAGCGGCTGGCCGAGCACGCGGTCGTCGAGACCGAGGTTGCTCGTGATGCGGTGCGCCTCGCTCTCGGCCGCGTACCCGCCGGCCGCGAGGAACCGCGCCTCGAGCTTGGGGTAGCGCTCCATCGCGGCCTCGTGGGTCTCCGCGTCCGCGCTCGCCATCGCGCCCTCGGTCTCGCGCATCTGGCGCACGATCCTGTCGAGGTTGCGTGCCGAGAGGACCCGGTCGAGCGCGATGATGTCGAGGTCGCCGGTGCGCGGGTCCTGAGGCAGGTAGCCGATGTCGTTGCCGCGCGTGATCTTGCCCGCCGTGGGCTGGGTCTCGCCCGCGAGGGTCTTGGTCAGGGTCGTCTTGCCGGCGCCGTTGCGGCCGACGAGGCCGATCCGGTCGCCCGCGGCGATCTGGAACGTCGCCTCGTGCAGCAGGACGCGGGCGCCGACGCGCAGCTCGACGCCGTGGGCGGTGATCACGTGCAGGTCCTCTCCGAAGGGTGACCCCGGTGGATCCAGCCTGGTGGGGCGATCCGATCGACGGGGCCCGACGATTCTACGGGCCGCGGGCCCGCGCCCGCGCGGTCTTTCTCTCGACGTCCTCCCGGACCGTCCCACGGTCGTCCCACGCACAGGGAACAGAACGGGACAATCAGCCCATCGTGCTAGCCTCCGGACGTCCCGGACCGTCGAGGAGATGGCGGGGGGACCGGAGCAAGGAGAGCACGTTGAGCAACGCCGAAGCAGCACTGAGCAAGGTCCTCGAGCTGGACGGGGCGATCGCGATCGCGGTCGTCGACTACAGCAGCGGCCTGGCCCTGGTCCAGAAGCAGGCCGCCCCGTTCGACCTCGAGCTCGCCGCGGCGGCGAACACCGAGGTCATCCGCGCGAAGCTCCGGGCGATCGAGCAGCTCGGGCTCGAGGACGGCATCGAGGACATCCTCATCACGCTCGGCCGCCAGTACCACCTCATCCGCCTGTCGCAGCGCGAGAGCCTGCGGGGCACCTTCTCCTACCTCGTGCTCGAGCGCGGACGGGCGAACCTCGCGCTCGCGCGCCGCGGCCTCGCCCAGCTCGACGAGTCGCTGTCGCTCTGACGCCCGTGGTCGCGGACGCCCTCGACCAGCGCGGGCGGGTCGCCCCCCGCAGCGTGGTGGACGTGCTGCGGGGCATCGACGACGCCCTCGACCACGAGGCGCACGTGCTCGCCCTCGGTCCCGGTGGCCGGGTCCTCGGCAGCGCGGGCCCCTCCCCCGGCCCTGTCGTCGAGGTGGCGCGGGCCGTCGCCGCAGCCCTCACCCAGGGCCCGGCCGTCCCGGGCAGCTCGGCGCGCTGCATCCTCAACACCGCCGAAGCGTGCGTCTTCGTCTACCTGCTCGGGCAGGACCTGTCGGTCATCCTCGTGGGCCCGACGGAGTGGAACATCGCCCTCACGGGCCGTCGCGTCGAGCGGTTCCTCGTCGACTTCGTCGACACCTACCTGGCCGAGACCGTCGCCGAGGCACCCGGCGACGACCCCGGCACGCTGCCGCGTCGCGAGCCGCCGGCGCCCGTCGTCGGGCCCGCCGAGCGGCACGAGCACCGCGGCGACCACGACCTGCTCGCGCGCGTGCTGCGCGCGCTGGTCCGCTTCTGAGGCCTGCGACCGCGCCCGGGGGTAGCGTTCCCCTGTGACATTCCAGGAGGGCGGATCGTTCGAGGGCGGACGCGTCCGCAAGGGTGGCGGCCGCGGGCGCGGCCCGATGATCGCGGGCGGCGGGATCGGCGCGGTGCTCGTCGCGCTGCTCATCGCGTTCGTCGGCAACCAGACGGGCGTCGACCTCAGCGCGCTGACCGGCGGCGACGGGTCGGACTCCGGCGCGTACGGCGACGGCCAGCAGGAGTACATCGACACGTGCACCGCCGAGCAGGCGAACACGACGCGCGAGTGCCGGCTCAACGGCACCGTCCAGTCGCTCGACGCCTACTGGACCGAGGCCCTCCCTCAGCAGGCCGGCGTCGAGTACGCGCTGCCCGAGGTCGTGAGCTTCACCGGGCAGGTCTCGACGGGATGCGGCGCCGCGACGAGCGCCGTCGGGCCGTTCTACTGCCCGCCCGACCAGACGGTGTACATCGACCTCGGCTTCTACGACGACCTGACGAACCGCTTCGGCGCGAACGACGGCGGGCTCGCGGAGATGTACGTCGTCGCGCACGAGTTCGGGCACCACATCGAGCAGCTGACCGGCGCCATGGACTCGGCGGACCGGCAGGGCACGGGCCCGGAGTCCGACTCCGTACGCATCGAGCTCATGGCCGACTGCCTCGCCGGCATGTGGGCGGGCCACGCCGCGACCACCGTCGACCCGGACACCGGTGTGACCTTTCTGGCACCGATCACCGAGCAGGAACTGAACGACGCGCTGTCGGCGGCGTCCGCCGTCGGCGACGACCGCATCCAGGAGGCCGCGACCGGCCAGGTGAACCCCGAGGGCTGGACCCACGGGTCGAGCGAGCAGCGCCAGCGCTGGTTCACGACCGGCTACGAGGGCGGCACCCTCCAGGACTGCGACGCGCTCTCCGCCTCGTCGCTGTGACCGCTCCCGCCGAGGTCGCTCAGAGCTCGATCGAGTACATGCGCGAGCCGGTGACCTTCTCGTAGCCGAGGCTCGCGTAGAGGCCGTGCGCGCCGGACGGGTTCTCCGTGTCGACGTCGAGCGCGGCGTACTGCATGCCGTCCGCCGCGAACGCGCGCATCGCGGCCGCGAGCGCCGCGACGGCGACGCGGCGGCCGCGGTACGCGCGCCGGACGCCGAGGAGCTCGGTGTACCCGAAGGTGTACCCCCGCACGGGGAAGTCCTCGTCGTACCGGCCCGCCATCTCGTAGCCGACGACGAGCGGCTCGCCGGCGCGCAGCGCGGCAGCGGTCTCGGGGTCGGTGGCCGGGTCGGCGAGGAGCGCGTCGACGTCGGGCGCGTCGTCGACCACGAGGAACGACCACTGGGGCGCGAACTCGCTGCGCCCGTGCGTCCACGCCTCGGCGGTGCGGGGCTCGCTCCCCCAGTGGTCGCGGAAGGCGTCGTTGTGCGCGAGGCGCGTCGCCTCGTCGAGCTCGGCGGACCACGGGACGACGCGCAGGGAACCGTCGAGCGGGACGTCGGGCACCGGGGCCGCGAGGTCGCGACGCAGGTCGGAGTAGAAGCGGCGGGCGACGAACCCGAACCGCGCGTAGAGCCGCGCCTTCTCGGGGGGGTCGGTGTCCTCCCCGAAGACGGCGAGCCGCGCGGGCAGCTCCTTGCCGCTCGCGGCGAGCACCTGCCGGGCGCGTGCCACCTGCCAGGCGAGCACCTCGCGTCCGATCCCGCGCCCCCGGTGGGTCGGGTGGACGCCGCCGCCGAGGAACGCCCGCACGGTGCGCGCGTCCCCCGGGTTGGTGTCGACCATCCCGTAGGCGCGCAGCGTCCCGTCGGTGTCGACGCCGACGATCGAGTCGGCCGCGACGTCGCGCCACGGCGCGGTGAAGATCTCCTCGATCTCCGCGAGCGTCTCGCGGTACGGCTCGTCGTCCACCTCCGCGATGTCGTTGCGCAGGGTGAGCAGGGCCGGCGCGTCGGCGGGCGTGGCGGGGCGCCACGTGAGCCCGCCCGCGGTCACCGGCGGCAGGGTCGAGGGGGCGGCGGCGCGCTCGGCGATCGGGGCGAGCGTCGAGGGCGCCGCCTCGGCGCGGTCGGTCGTCGAGGGAGAGGACATGGCGACCACGGTAGGGGGGCCCGCGCCGTCGGGCACGTGCTTTTCCCAGGACGTCCGCGCGACGCGTCGGCCCGCTGAGACGACTCCCCGTGCCGTGCCGCACGCGATCTACGCTGCGAGCATGCCGACCGTCGTTCCTCAGGACCTCGCCGACGCCCGCTCCCGGGCCCTCGCGGAGGCGCTGCGCACGCGCGTCGTCGTCGCGGACGGCGCGATGGGCACGATGATCCAGGAGCAGGACCCGACGCTCGAGGACTACCAGGGGCTCGAGGGCTGCAACGAGATCCTCAACGTCTCGCGACCTGACATCATCGCCGCGGTGCACGACGCGTACCTCGAGGTCGGGGTGGACGCGATCGAGACGAACACGTTCGGCGCCAACTGGTCCAACCTGTCGGACTACGACATCGACGACCGGATCCGCGAGCTCGCCGCCGCCGGGGCGCGGATCGCGCGCGAGCGCGCGGACGCCCACGCGACCGCCGACCACCCGCGCTGGGTGCTCGGTTCGATGGGTCCCGGGACCAAGCTGCCGAGCCTCGGGCACACGACGTACGCGCACCTGCGCGACACGTTCGCCGAGCAGGCCGCGGGTCTGCTGGAGGGCGGGGTCGACGCGATCCTCGTCGAGACGAGCCAGGACCTGCTCCAGGCGAAGGCCGCGGTGACGGGGTCGCGGAACGCGATGCGCGACGTCGGGCGCGAGGTGCCCGTGATCGTCCAGGTGACGGTCGAGACCACGGGCACGATGCTCATGGGCTCCGAGATCGGGGCCGCGCTGACCACGCTCCAAGCGCTCGGCGTCGACGCGATCGGTCTCAACTGCGCGACCGGCCCGGCCGAGATGAGCGAGCACCTGCGGCACCTGTCGCGGCACGCGGAGATCCCCGTGACGTGCATGCCCAACGCGGGCCTGCCGGTGCTCGGCCCGAACGGGGCGACGTACCCGCTGACGCCGGACGAGCTCGCGGCGGCGCACACCCAGTTCGTCACCGAGTTCGGCCTGGGCCTCGTGGGCGGCTGCTGCGGCACGACGCCCGAGCACCTGCGCCGCGTCGTCGAGGCGGTGCGCGCGCGGCCCGTCGTCGAGCGCCACCCGGAGCGCGAGAACGGCGTCGCGAGCCTGTACTCGCACACGGACCTGCACCAGGACGCGTCGTTCCTCGCCATCGGCGAGCGCACGAACGCGAACGGGTCGAAGGCGTTCCGCGAGGCGATGCTCGCGGAGAACTGGGACGAGTGCGTCGAGATCGCGCGGGCGCAGACGCGCGACGGCGCGCACCTGCTCGACGTGTGCATCGACTATGTGGGGCGCGACGGCGTCGCGGACGTGCAGCAGGTCGTCTCGCGCCTCGCGAGCGCGTCGACGCTCCCGCTCGTCATCGACTCGACGGAGCCCGAGGTCATCGCGGCGGGCCTCGAGCTCGTGGGCGGGCGCGCCGTCGTGAACTCGGTGAACTTCGAGGACGGCGACGGGCCGACGTCGCGGTTCGCGCGGATCATGCCGCACGTCGTCGAGCACGGGGCGGCCGTGGTCGCGCTGACGATCGACGAAGAGGGCCAGGCGCGCACCGCGTCGGGCAAGGTGGGGATCGCCACGCGGCTCGTCGAGACGCTCACGCGCGACTGGGGCCTGCGGGTCGACGACATCATCGTCGACGCCCTGACCTTCCCCATCGCCACCGGCCAGGAGGAGACGCGTCGCGACGCGATCGAGACCATCGAGGCGATCCGCGAGATCACGCGCCGCTACCCCGGCATCCACACGACGCTCGGGGTGTCGAACGTGTCCTTCGGCCTCAACCCCGCCGCGCGCACCGTGCTCAACTCGGTCTTCCTCCACGAGGCGGTCGAAGCGGGGCTGGACTCCGCGATCGTGCACGCCGCGAAGATCCTGCCGCTCGCGCAGATCCCCGCCGAGCAGCGCGAGGCCGCGCTCGACCTCGTGTGGGACCGGCGGCGGTACGACGACGAGGGGAACCTCGTGCACGACCCGCTCGCCCGGCTGCTCGAGCTGTTCGACGGCGTGGACTCGGCGGCGCTCAAGGACCAGCGCGCGGCGGAGCTCGCGGCGCTGCCCGTCGGCGAGCGGCTCGAGCGGCGGATCGTCGACGGCGCGCGCAAGGGTCTCGAGGAGGACCTCGACGCGGCGATGGCGTCCGGGATCAAGGCGCTCGAGATCGTCAACGACCACCTGCTCGAGGGCATGAAGGTCGTGGGCGACCTGTTCGGCCGCGGCGAGATGCAGCTCCCGTTCGTGCTGCAGTCCGCCGAGGTCATGAAGACGGCGGTCGCCTACCTCGAGCCGCACATGGAGAAGATCGAGGGCTCGAGCGGGTCCAAGGGCACGATCGTGCTCGCGACCGTGCGCGGCGACGTGCACGACATCGGCAAGAACCTCGTCGACATCATCCTCACCAACAACGGCTACACGGTCGTCAACATCGGCATCAAGCAGCCGATCTCCGCGATGATCGAGGCCGCCGAGGAGCACGACGCCGACGTCATCGGCATGTCCGGGCTGCTCGTGAAGTCGACCGTCGTGATGAAGGAGAACCTCGCGGAGCTCACGTCGCGCGGGCTCGCCGGCCGCTGGCCGATCCTGCTGGGTGGCGCGGCGCTCACCCGCACGTACGTCGAGGACGACCTGGCGGGCCAGTTCCCCGGCGTCGTCCGGTACGCGCGCGACGCGTTCGAGGGCCTGCGCCTCATGGAGCCGCTCGTGCGGGTCGCGCGCGGCGAGTCGCCCGACGCCGTCGGGCTGCCCGCGCTGAAGAAGCGTCGGCACGCCGTGGTCACCGTGACCGAGACGCCCGTCGAGGACCTGCCCGCGCGGTCCGACGTCGCGGCCGACAACCCGGTACCCGCTCCCCCGTTCTGGGGCACGCGCCTCGTCAAGGGTGTCCAGCTCGCCGAGTACGCGGCGTTCCTCGACGAGCGCGCGACGTTCATGGGCCAGTGGGGGCTCAAGCCCGGCCGGGGTGACGACGGAGCGTCGTACGAAGAGCTTGTCGAGACCGAGGGCCGCCCGCGCCTCAACGCCTGGTACGAGCGGATCCGCACCGAGGGCGTCGTCGACCCGTCGGTCGTGTACGGGTACTTCCCGGTGTGGTCGGAGGGCGACGACGTCGTCGTCGCACACCACGGCGCCGGGCTCGCGGGGATCGGCGCGCCCGACGGCGGGTCGGGCGGCGGGCCCGGGACCGAGCGGCTGCGCTTCACGTTCCCGCGCCAGCGCCGCGACCGGCACCTGTGCCTCGCCGACTTCGTCAAGCCGCGGTCGTGGGTCGAGGAGACCGGCCGGTACGACGTGCTGCCCGTCCAGCTCGTCACCATGGGCGCGAGCGTCGACCAGCACACCGCGAAGCTGTTCGCCGGGAACCACTACCGCGAGTACATGGAGCTCCACGGACTGTCGGTGCAGCTCACCGAGGCGCTGGCCGAGATGTGGCACTCGCGCGTGCGCGCCGAGCTCGGGTTCGCCGACGAGGACCCGACCGAGGTCGAGGGCATGTTCAAGCTCGAGTACCGCGGCGCCCGCTTCTCGCTGGGCTACCCGGCCTGCCCGGACATGGAGGACCGGACGAAGGTCGTCGAGCTCCTGCGGCCCGAGCGCGTGGGTGTCGAGCTCTCCGCGGAGCTCCAGCTCCACCCCGAGCAGTCGACCGATTGCTTCGTGTTCCATCACCCCGAGGCCAAGTACTTCAGCGTCTGACCATCCCCAGCCGCGGGACGTCCTTCCGGGGCGAGCGGGGAGCAGCGTCAAGACCACGTCCACGTGCCCGTGACCTGCTCGATGAGCTCGTCGCCGTTGTCGTAGGGGGTGACGATCGCGATCACGAAGAACTGGACCTCGTCCGTGCCCGACGCGAACCGCTCGGGTGCGAAGGCGGTGATGAAGGCCTTCGTCCGCGTCTCCTCGAAGCTCCCCTCGACCCGGGTGATGTTCGCCGGAACGCCGTCGAGGGTGGTCGCCTCGTGCAGGCTGAGGATGCTGCCGTTCTCCGCGAAGTACGAGTCCGCGAGGAGGTCGACCGCTCCCCCGAGATCGGTCCCGACCCCCCACGCCTCGGACGTCGCGACCCGCACCGGTTGGACCGACACCTGGCCGTAGATCGCCCCGACACCCGTGGGCACCACCGCCCCCTCGACGAGCTCGCCCCAGAGCTCGAGGGCACCGTGGCAGTGTTCCTCCTGGTCCGAGGAGACGTTGTTCACGAACGCCTCCGGGCCCTCGTAGGACCAGCAGGGCGTCCGCACCGGCTGGCCCGACACGATCGCGTACTCGGCCCCGGAGGGGGTCGCCGGCTCGCCCTCGCTCTGGGGCGTCACCGCCGCCGGAGGGGTCGCGCCGTCGTCGGTCTCGGCGAAGGGCAGCGCGCAGCCGGGGGCGACCGTGAGGACGACGGCGACCCCGAGTCCCGAGAGCACGCGACCGACGGCGGCTCTCCGACGGGTGGCGAGGCGAGCACGGGGAAGGCGCCCCGTGCGAGGGACAGCTGTCGTTCGCTCGTGCTGGCTCGTGCGCTCGTGCTGGTCGCGCATGACGATCCTCCTGGTCGTGGGTTCCTGGACCGGACGCTAGACGCCACGTCGGCGAGGGCCCCGGTTATCCACAGGCCAGGATCCGCAAGATCTCGGGACGCCACGCTGTGGCTCGGCTCATCGACCGGTTCGCGGACGAGAGCGCACCCGCGGCCGACGCCGCCGGCGGACGGGTACAGCGGATACCGCCGGGCCGCGCGCGTCCCCCTTCGCGCCACGGGCCGCGCCTCGGTCGTTGACAGAGTCGTCTCATCTATCGACAATCGATAGATGAGACCTCCCCTCGTCGCGTGCACACGAGCACTCCTCGTCCTCGTGGCCCTCGGCACCGCGCTGTCGATGTTCCTCGCCCCCCTCCTCGCGGCCGAGGTCGGGGGGCAGCACCCGGAGGTCCGCGGCCTCGTGGTCCCGTACTCCGTGCTGGCCGTGCTGGCGTTGCTCGCGGTCGAGGTCGCCCTCGTGGCGGTGTGGCGTCTGCTCGGCCTCGCCGCCCGCGACGAGGTGTTCGACCCGCGCGCGCTGCGCTCGGTCACCGTGGTGATCGGGTGCGTGGCCACGGTCGCGACCCTCGCCGCGACGGTGTTCGGTCACCTGACCTTCGGGGCGCAGCTCGGCGGGCCGCTCGTGCTCCTCGGCCTCCTCGGCTCGCTCGTGGGCGGGGGCGCGCTGGCCCTGCTCGTCGTGGTGCTGCGCGCGCTGCTCCGCGCCGCGACCGCCGACCGCCGCGAGCTGGCCGCGGTGATCTAGGTGCCGATCGTCATCGACCTCGACGTCCTCCTGGCGCGGAGGCAGATGTCCGTCGGCGACTTCGCCGCCGCGGTCGGCATCACGCCGGCGAACGTCGCCGTCCTGAAGAACGGGCGTGCGAAGGCCGTGCGCTTCTCGACGCTGGACGCCGTCTGCCGCGTCCTCGGGTGCCAGCCCGGAGACGTCCTGCGGTGGGTCCCGGACGAGCCCGACGACGCGGGACCGCCCGCCACCTGACCCGCCCGGTCGCCGCGTCGATGAGTTCGGCGACCGGACGACGTCTTACCCGTGACCGAGACCACGACGCCGCGGGAGCCGAGCCATGGGAAGCATCGAGATCGAGCTGTTCACGACCCTCGACCTCGTCGGGCAGGCGCCCGGCGGGCCGGAGGAGGACCCGGAGGGCGGGTTCGCGTTCGGCGGGTGGCAGGCGCCGCTGCTCGACGACGTCGCGGGCGCGCAGATCGCCGCGGCGTACGAGGGCACGGACGCGCTGCTGCTCGGGCGCCGCACGTACGACATCTTCGCGTCGTACTGGCCGTTCCAGGAGGGCGGGCAGGACGACGACTTCGCCACCCTGTTCAACCGCATCCCGAAGTACGTCGCGTCGCGCGGGACGCCGGACCTGCCGTGGGCCGGGTCGACGCTGCTCGGCTCGGACCTGCCCGCCGCGGTGCGCGAGGTGCGCGACCGGCACGAGCACGTCAAGGTCGTGGGCAGCCTCGACCTGGTGCAGACGCTGCTGCGCGAGAGGCTGTTCGACCGGCTCGACCTGTGGGTGCACCCCATCGTGCTCGGCACGGGCAAGACCGTGTTCGACGGCGGCGCCGTCCCCACCAACCTCACCCTCCTCGAGCCTCCCGCACCGAGCCCGACGGGCACGGTCCTGCTGCGCTACGGCCTCGCGGACGGCACACCCGGGACGGGCGACATGAGCGAGCCGGCACGCGGCGTCGGGCAGGACGCCTGATCCACGAGAGCGTGACCAGGCACGAGAGGCGTCGGCGCCGGCGGTTCGGAACCGTGCACCTCCCTCCCACGAGTCCGCACCCACGATCCCGAACTCAGGAGACCCGCCCATGACAATCCAGCGCCTCGACAACGTGGCCGTCGTCGTCGACGACCTCGACGCGGCCGTCGCGTTCTTCGCCGAGCTCGGGATGGAGCTCGAGAACCGGATGACGATCGAGGGGCGGTGGGCGGAGCGCGTCGTCGGCCTCGACGACCTCCGCTCGGAGATCGCGATGATGCGCGTCCCCGGCGGGCCCGGGCGGCTGGAGCTCACGCGGTACCACGCTCCGGCGCCGCTCGACCTGGGGCTCGACACCGCCCCGCCGAACGTGCTCGGTCTGCACCGCGTGATGTTCGCCGTGGACGACCTCGACGACACGGTCGAGCGCCTCGCCCGCCACGGCGGGGCGGTGCTGCGGGAGATCGTGCGCTTCGACGACGTGTACCGGCTCTGCTACCTGCGAGGGCCCGGCGGCATCATCGTCGGGCTCGCGGAAGAGCTCGGGTGAGGCGCGCCGCTAGGAGGCGGTAGCCGCCTCGCCGCGCAGGATCGACGACATCTTCTTGCCGCGCGCGACCTCGTCGACGAGCTTGTCGAGGTAGCGGACCTTCTGCATCAGCGGGTCCTCGATGTCCTCGACGCGGACGCCGCAGATCACCCCGGTGATGAGCGAGGCGTTCGGGTTCCACGCAGGCGCCCGGTCGAAGAACTCCTCGAGCGTGATCTCGTCGGCGATCGCCTGCGTGAGGCCGGCGTCGTCGTAGCCGGTGAGCCAGCCGACGACCTGGTCGAGCTCGTCCTTCGTGCGTCCCTTGCGCTCCACCTTGGTGACGTAGAGCGGGTAGATGCTCGCGAAGCTCGTCCCGAAGATCCGGTGTCCCGCCATGGATGGCTTCCTCCTGCCCCGGCTGCGCCCGTCATCGGCTCGGCGCGTGCGGCCGTCCGGCACGAACCACGCTACCGCGCGGCGGGGACGGCGCGGGCGCCGACCATCCCGTGCGACGCCTCGAGCCGGTCCACGAGCAGCGTCCCGGCCGCGACCAGCGGCACGAGCACGAGGTTGCCGAGCAGCATGGTGCGCAGGAACGGCAGACCCGCGACGTAGCTCGCGACGAGCCCGTCCGCTCCCGCCGGGTACCAGACGCCGCGGCCCTGCAGCCAGACGCCGAAGTTCGTCCACGCGAAGAACCAGAGCGAGCCCGCGACGCCGAACGCCGCGCCCGCGCCGACGCGGCGCCACCCGGTCGTGTTCCGCGCGAGCAGCGAGCCCAGCCCGACGACGAGCCACGCGCTCCACGTGAACAGCGCGATCGCCGTGTTGCCGAGCACGACGTCGGACACGACCGCCACCGCGAGCGGCACGACGAACGCCCACCGCGAGCGCAGCAGGATCGTCGCCGCGAACGTCGCCGCGGTGACGAGCTCGAGGTTCGGGGGTGCGCCGAGGTCGGCGCGCACGAGCCGCCACACGACGGCGAGCGCCGCGAGCGTGACGACGAGCGCCGGGCGCCACCAGCGCAGCGCCGTGCTCTCCGAGCGCGTCACGAGGTGAACGTCTCGAGCTTCCACGTGATCTCGTCCCCGTCCTTCGTCTCGAGGGAGCCTGCACCCACGGTAGCCATCTCGCCGTTCACGTACAGGGCCCAGAACTCGCTGTCGGGGTCGGCGGCGACGCCGTCGATCGCCGTGACGAACGCGTTCTCACCCTCGCCGGTCACCTGGGCGGACGGGTCCGCCTCGAGGAGCAGGGCGAGGGCGGTCGCGCCCTCGCGCCCCTCGTAGGAGAGCTCGGGCGCGTCCTCGCCGTCGCCGGGCTCGTCGTCGGGCGCCTCGTCCGTCGCGTCGTCGGCCGGGGCGCTCGACTCCTCGCCCGCGGTCGCCGTGGAGGTCGACGTGGTGTCGGCGGCGGGCTCGTCGGCGGACGAGCACCCGGCCAGCAGGCCCGCGGTGAGCAGGACGGCGGTCAGGGCGGTGAGCGGGCGCGCGGACGCGGCGCGGAGCGTTCGGAGGGTCACGTCGTCAGCGTACGGAGCGCCGCCCGGCTCGCGCCGGGTCGCCCGCCTGTCGGACGACGGCCCCTCACCCGATCTCCTCGCCCGCGACGGCCTTGGCCGCCAGCCGCTCCTCCTCGCTGACCTCCCACACCTCGTACGCGGAGTGGCCCGCGAGGAGGATGATCCCCCAGCCCAGGACAAGGTCCGGCCAGCCGGACCCGGTCCACGCGGTCACGAGCCCCATCGCGATGACGGCGACGTTGACGAGCACGTCGTTGCGGGCCGACAGGAACGCGGCGCGGCTCAGCGACCCGCCGTGGTGGCGGACGCGGACGAGGAGCCACGCGCACACGCCGTTGACCACGACCGCGCCGAGCGAGGCGAGGACGATCGGCAGCACCTCGGGAGCAGGCGGGTCACCGAACCGGCGCACGACCTCCCACGCCGCGAACAGCGCGGGGACGAGGATGAGCAGGGCCAGCGCCTTGCCCAGGACCGCGCGCCGCGCGAGCGGGAAGCCCAGCGCGACGGCGATGAGCAGGTTGATCGCGGTGTCCTCGAGGAAGTCCACGCTGTCGGCGAGCAGCGAGACCGAACCCGCCGCGAGCGCGACGGTGAGCTCGACGACGAAGTACGCGAGGTTGAGCCCCGCGACCAGGAGGACGGTGCGCCGCAGCAGGCGGGCCAGCTGGGGGTCGCCCGCCCGTGGCGCGTCCTGCCCGGCGGACATCGTCAGACGTCGATGCGGGCGTGGTCCAGCTCAGCTGCGCCGGCGACGATGAACTCCTTGCGCGGCGCGACGTCGCTGCCCATGAGCAGCTCGAACACGCGCTCCGCCGCCTCGGCGTGCTCGGCCGTGACGCGGCGCAGGGTGCGGTGACGCGGGTCCATCGTCGTCTCGGCGAGCTGGTCGGCGTCCATCTCTCCCAGGCCCTTGTACCGCTGGATGTCGTCCTTGTAGCGGCGGCCGGCCTTGTCGAGCTTCTTGAGCGTCGCGGCGAGCTCGGCCTCGGAGTACGTGTAGATGTACTCGTTCTTGCGGCGCCCGGCACCGATGACCTCGATGCGGTGCAGCGGCGGCACGGCCGCGAAGACGCGCCCCGCCTCGACGAGCGGCTTCATGTACCGGTAGAAGAGCGTGAGCAGCAGGGTGCGGATGTGGGCGCCGTCGACGTCGGCGTCCGTCATGAGGACGATCTTGCCGTAGCGCGCGGCTTCGAGGTCGAACGACCGCCCGGACCCGGCACCGAGCACCTGGATGATCGCGGTGCACTCGGCGTTGCGCAGCATGTCGCTCACGGACGCCTTCTGCACGTTGAGGATCTTGCCGCGGATGGGTAGCAGCGCCTGGAAGTCGGAGCTGCGCGCGAGGCGCGCGGTGCCGAGCGCGCTGTCGCCCTCGACGATGAACAGCTCGCTGCGCTCGACGTCGTCGCTGCGGCAGTCGACGAGCTTGGCCGGCAGCGACGACGTCTCGAGCGCGTTCTTGCGCCGCGAGATCTCCTTCTGCTTGCGCGCGGTGATGCGCGCGCGCATCTCGGCGACGACCTTGTCGAGCAGCAGCGCGGCCTGCGTCTTCTCGTCGCGCTTGGTGGAGGTGAGGAGGGCGTTCAGCTCCTTCTCGACGACGCGCGCCACGATGCCCCGCACCGGCGCCGTGCCGAGGACCTCCTTCGTCTGTCCCTCGAACTGCGGCTCGGCGAGGCGCACGGTGACGACGGCCGTCAGGCCGGCGAGCACGTCGTCCTTCTCGATGCGCTCGGACGCGTCCTTCGTCGACACCTTGAGGCGGCGTGCGTTCGTCTCGACCGCCTTGCGCAGCACCTTGAGCAGGCCCTGCTCGAAGCCTCCCAGGTGGGAGCCGCCCTTGGGCGTGGCGATGATGTTGACGAAGCTGCGGACCTCGGTCTCGTAGCCGGTGCCCCAGCGCAGCGCGACGTCGACCTCGCAGTCGCGCTGCACCGCCTGCGGGGTCATGTGACCGCGGTCGTCGAGCACGGGGACGGTCTCCGTGAACGAGCCCGAGCCCGTGAGGCGCCACGTCGCGGTGACGGGGGTGTCCGGCGCGAGGAAGTCGACGAAGTCGACCGACCCGCCCGTGTGCACGAACGTCTCCTCGTGCGGCCCGGACTCCCCCGGCGTCCCGGGCACGCCGCGCTCGTCGCGCACCGTGATCTCGAGACCGGGGACGAGGAACGTCGTCTGGCGCACGCGCGTGACGAGCTCGTCGTAGGAGAAGACGGCCGTCTTGAGGAAGATCTGACGGTCCGCCCAGTAGCGGACACGCGTGCCGGTGACGCCGCGCTTCGTCTTCCCGACGACCGCGAGCTCGGACCCGGATACGAACGGCTCGAACGGGGCGTCCGGCGTCGGACCCGTCCTCGGGTCGCTGAACACGCCCGGCTCGCCGCGGTGGAAGGTCATGCGGTGCGTCTTGCCGCCGCGGTCGACCTCGACGTCGAGGCGCGAGGACAGCGCGTTGACGACGGACGCGCCGACACCGTGCAGGCCGCCCGACGCGGTGTACGACCCGCCGCCGAACTTGCCGCCCGCGTGCAGCTTGGTGAAGACGACCTCGACGCCGGACAGGCCCGTCTTCGGCTCGATGTCGACGGGGATGCCGCGGCCGTCGTCCTCGACCGTCACGGAGGTGTCGGCGTGCAGCACGACCCGGATCTTCGAGCAGTTGCCCGCGAGCGCCTCGTCGACCGAGTTGTCGATGATCTCCCAGAGGCAGTGCATGAGACCGCGCGAGTCGGTCGTGCCGATGTACATGCCCGGTCGCTTGCGCACGGCCTCGAGGCCCTCGAGCACGGACAGGTGCCGAGCGGTGTAGCTGGACTCAGCGGAGGTGGTCGTCACGGCGGCAAGCCTAGACGAGGGCGCCCACAGCGCGGTGCTGCCCCGCCGCGCCGCCGCGGACGCCGCGCGATCCGGCGGGATGCGGCGGGATGCCGGCGGGAGGCCACGGCGCGGGTGAGCGCGCTTCGCGGGTAGCGAACCCGGCGCTCCCCCGGGACGAAACCTCAGGAGGGGATGGTTTGATGTTCATGTGACTGCTACGACGACCACCACCGAACCGCTGACCGCGGCCGACCGCTGCGACCGCTGCGGGGCCCAGGCGTACGTCCGTGTGGTCCTGCCGAGCGGCGAGCTGCTGTTCTGCGGCCACCACGCGCGGGCGCACGCGGATGCCTACACCGACCTCGCGACGTCCATCCAGGACGAGACCGACAAGCTGCTCGAGGAGCACGGCGCGCGCTGACGCGCCGGTCCGCCGAGCACCGTCCCGCGCCAGGAGCGCACGACCGCGGGACCGGCTCCACCGCCCGGTCCCCCGCGACGACCACCTCAGAGACAGACCTCAGACACGACGAAGGCCCCGAGGAGATCTCCTCGGGGCCTTCGTCGTGCGACGGCGGCGGGCGGCCGGTGGTGCCACCGGCCGCCCGCCGAGACGCGTCAGTCGAGGTAGTCGCGCAGGACCTGCGAGCGGCTCGGGTGGCGCAGCTTCGACATGGTCTTCGACTCGATCTGGCGGATGCGCTCGCGCGTCACGCCGTAGACCTTGCCGATCTCGTCGAGCGTCTTGGGCTGGCCGTCCGAGAGTCCGAACCGCATCGAGACGACGCCCGCCTCGCGCTCGCTCAGCGTGTCGAGCACCTGGTGCAGCTGCTCCTGCAGGAGCGTGAAGCTCACCGCGTCCGCCGGGACGATGGCCTCGGAGTCCTCGATGAGGTCGCCGAACTCGGAGTCGCCGTCCTCGCCGAGCGGCGTGTGCAGCGAGATGGGCTCGCGGCCGTACTTCTGGACCTCGACGACCTTCTCCGGGGTCATGTCGAGCTCCTTGGCGAGCTCCTCGGGCGTGGGCTCCCGGCCCAGGTCCTGCAGCATCTGACGCTGCACGCGCGCGAGCTTGTTGATGACCTCGACCATGTGCACCGGGATACGGATGGTGCGCGCCTGGTCCGCCATCGCGCGCGTGATCGCCTGCCGGATCCACCACGTCGCGTACGTCGAGAACTTGTAGCCCTTGGTGTAGTCGAACTTCTCGACCGCACGGATCAGACCGAGGTTGCCCTCCTGGATCAGGTCCAGGAACAGCATGCCGCGACCCGTGTACCGCTTGGCCAGCGACACCACCAGACGCAGGTTCGCCTCCAGCAGGTGGTTCTTCGCCCGCTTGCCGTCGTGCGCGATCCACTGCAGCTCACGCTTGAGCTTGCGGTCCAGGTCGTCGCCCTCGGCCGCGAGCTTCTCCTCCGCGAACAGACCGGCCTCGATCCGCTTCGCGAGCTCGACCTCCTGCTCCGCGTTCAGCAGCGCGACCTTGCCGATCTGCTTGAGGTAGTCCTTGACCGGGTCGGCCGTCGCACCCGCGGTCACGACCTGCTGGACCGGGGCGTCGTCCTCGTCCGCGTCGGAGACGACGAAGCCGGTCTCCTCGGGCTCGTCGCTCGGCGCGGCGGCGGCAGCCTTCTTGGCGCCAGGCTCCGCAGCCTCCTCGTCCTCGGTCACGTCGATCTCGAGTTCCTCGATCTCGACCTCGGCGTCGTCCTCGTCGTCGTCCTTCTTCTTGGCGCGCGCGGGCGTCGCCTTGGACTTGGCGGGGGCCTTGGCCGCGGTCTTGCGGGCGGCGGGCTTGGCGGGGCCGGTCGACGAGGTCTCCGCGCCCTCGGCGTCGGCAGCCGGGGCGGCCTTCGTCGTGGTCGTGCGCTTGGTCGCCGACGCGGACTTCGTCGCGGCGGGCTTGGTGCGCGCCGTCGTCGTGCTGCGCGGGGAAGCCGCCGCGGCCACCTTCGTCGTGGTCGGGATGTCGACCTCGACGCCGGCGCCCGCGAGCGCGCGGAAGACCGCCTTCAGCCGCTTGGCGTCGTTGACGGCAGCCTGCTCGCACGCGGTGCGGAAGCTCTCGGCGTCGACGCGACCGTTCGCGCTGCCGCGCCGCAGGAGCTCCTGCAGGGCGGGGTGCTCGAACTCTCGCGGGAGTGCGGAAATCGGGGTTGAGGGCGCCACAAACCGACCTTTCGGCAATCATGGGGGGCGGTAGGGCCGCCGGAGCGGGGACGTGAACCGTGAAGTGCGGGCTGCTCTGGACTCTCACGGTGAGTCGTCGGGCTCTGGCGGACTACCTATATTGTACCGGCGATCCGTGCGCCGGACGCCGCGACACGGGGTGATGTCGGACCTGGCCGTCTCCCGACGGCCCGGCGCACCACGTCGTCACGACGTTCGTCACCCGGATTCGTGACGTGTACAACGGGCCGGGGCCCCGGAAGATTCCCCCGCCCGCGCTGCCCTCACCCTGCGCGCTCCGCGCGCCGGACCGCAGGGATCCCCGTCCGCGCCGACGCGCGGGCCGGCTCAGACGCCGGCGGGCCGCTCGGGCTTGACGGCCAGCACGGGGCAGGGCGCGTCGAGCAGGATGCGCTGGGCGTTCGAGCCGAGGATGAGCTTGCCCACGGGGCTGCGCCGACGCAGCCCGATGACGATGAGCTCCGCCGACGACCGCTCCGCGGCGCCCACGAGGTCCTCCGCGAGGTCCGCCGAGCCCTGCTCGCGGCGCAGCGTCGTGCCCGTCCCCTCGAGGCGCGCCTCCACGCGTCGCAGGTCGTCCTCGTGCGCGGCGACGAGCTCGGGAGTCGACATGGAGGCCTCGGTCACGACGACGACGAGGTCGGTGCCGCGCCGGACGGCCTCGGTGGCCGCGCTGTCGAGAGCCTCGCGACCCTCGGGCGTGCTCAGGTGCGCGACGACGACGCTCATGTGTCCTCCGGAGACGGCTCGTGGGTGCGGCCGGCCGCGGGGGCGACCGCAGGTCGTGTTGCCTCGAACCTACCCGACGTCGTGCGTGTCGGCGCACGCGTCGGCGCGGACCCAGCCCGGCGGGACCCCGGCGTCGAGCGCGCTCGCGAGCAGCAGCGCGAGCCGGTACGTCGGGTCTTCCGCGAGCGCCTCGGCCAGCCGCCGACGGGCCCGGCCGCCGTCGCCGTGCCACCAGGCCACGAGCGCCAGGAGCGTCAGCGCGGGTGCGGTGCTCCCGCGAGGCGCGTGGGCGACGACCGCCTCGAGCACGGCCCTCGCCGGCCCGGTGACCGCCGGGTCGGGCGCGAGGCCCGCACCAGGGTCCACGACGGCCGCGATGGCACGGCCCGTCCCGGCGTCCACGTCCCCGCCCCGCACGGTGCGGTCCGGCAGGTCGTCGGTCCCCGGCACGAGGGACAGGAGCACGGCGTCGCGCACGGGGACCGACTCGAGGCCCGCGGCCAGGCGCCCGAGGACTGTCGCGGCGGGCACCGCGGCACCGGCGCCGTCGCCGACCGGCCCGCCGTCGACCGGCCCGCCGTCGGTACGCCCGCCGTCCCGCGCCCGGTCGCGCGCGACGACCTGCGCGACCGCGGTCCGCCACAGCGCGAGGGCGGACACCCGGGCCGCGACCCGGGCCGCGACGTCGTCGCCGGCCGCCACGGACCGGGCGCGGTCGCGCACCCGCCGTGCCGCGCGCGCGGCACGGCGCCGCGCGTCCGCGCCCGCGGGCGGGATCCGCAGCGCCTCCTCGCGCGAGTCCGCGAGCGCCGCCCCGGACAGCACCATGTGCGCGCCGACCTCGCTCGACTCGAGCTCGCGCAGCGACCTTCCCTCCGGCGGGCAGCAGTCGTCCTCGGCGCAGTCGAGCGCGTACCAGCCCGTCGACGACACGACCCACGCCTCGACGGGCCCGTGGTGCGGCTCGGCGGCCTCGCGGCAGTGCTCGACGGCGGCCCGCACCCGCGCGGCGGCAACGCCCGACGCGCGCAGCGGCGCGTCGGAGTAGACGACGAGCACGACGCGGCGTGCGCCGTCGGCCGCGAGGTGCCCCACGACGGACCGCGCGAGCTGCGGCCCGTGCTCGACGTCCGCCGCGTCGGCGACGTCGACGCGCACGACGAGACCGATGCGGCCGCGCGGTGGCCGCAGCCCCACGAGGACGACGCTGTCCTGCGGTCGGTAGCCGAGCCGGAAGGGGACGTAGGCGAGGAGCTCGCGCGGGCCCTGGGCCCGGATGAGGGTCGTCATGCGCCCATCCCAGCCGCTGCGCGCGGCGTGCGGGGCGCGCGCCGCCCGGCTGTGGACGACGCGGGGCGGGCACCCGGGGCTGTGGTCGGCCCCCGACCCCGGTGGTGGCTCGCGCACGCGCGGATGACTACGGTGTGCGCGTGCCACCACGAACCCGCGCCGCCGCGCACCCGGCGCTCTCCCCTGCCGGCCGGGCCGCCGTCGTCCTCGTCGCTGCCGTGCTGGGCTCGACGCTGGCGGGGTGCCAGGCGGACCTGGCCGACGTGCAAGGCGCCGCGGCACCCCGGGAGGAGCAGCCGGCGCCGGACGCCGACTCCGGCGCGCCGGGCACGCCGCTGCCCGACTACGACGCCGCCTCGGCGGTCGGGGACCTGGTGGAGGGTTTCCCCGCCGCGCTGGTCCCGGTGGCGCCGGGCGCCGAGGTGCTCGCGAGCTCGGCGCGGCCGTCGCAGGACGGCGCGCTCGTGGACGTCACGCTGAACCTGCGCTCGACGGACACGGTCGAGGCGCTCACCGCCTACTACACCGACACGCTGGGCCCGGCCGGGTTCGAGGTGTCGCCGTCGACCGTGCCGAGCGCGCTCACCTCGCTCACCACGTTCGTCCGCACGACCGCGCCCGAGGCCCCGACCGAGTCGGTCGCCGTCGGCGTCTTCGACGACGAGACCGAACGCCTCGTGACGATCAGCGGCCAGGTCGTCCCCGGCTGAGGCGCCGCGCCGCCCGCCCGCGACGAGACCGGGCGGGCAGGGTGTCGCCCGCTCCGCATAGGCTGCCCCCGTGCCGAACCCGTCGCTGCCGACCTCGCCCTCCGTCCCTCCCCAGGCGTCCGAGGACCTCACCGACCCGAGCCCCGCCGCGCTCGTCGACCGCGAGGGGGTGCGCGCAGGCGTCGACGACGCCCTGCACGCCTCGACCGCGGCGATGCGCGCCGAGCTCGCCGGGACCCACCCGGACACGGACGTGCTCGCCGACGCGACGCAGGAGCTGCTCGCGGGCGGCAAGCGCCTGCGCGCCGCGTTCTGCTACTGGTCGTGGCGCGCGCACGGCGGTGACGCAGCGGGCCCGCACCGACCCGCGGTGCTGCGCGCCGGCGCGGCGCTCGAGCTCTTCCAGGCGGCGGCGCTCTTCCACGACGACGTCATGGACTCCTCGGACACCCGCCGCGGGCGCCCGACGGCGCACCGCGCCTTCGCGGCGCGCCACCGCGACCTCGGCTGGTCCGGCGACGGCGCGCGGTACGGCGAGAACGCCGCGATCCTGCTCGGCGACCTCGCGCTCATCGCGAGCCACCGGGAGCTCGGCGACGCGCTCGACGCCCTCGCACCTGCGGTCGCCACGCGGTCGCGACGCGTGTTCGGCCGCATGCAGACGGAGGTCACGGCCGGCCAGTACCTCGACGTGCACGCGCAGGTCCTGCCGTGGGGCGAGGACCCGGCGGCCGACGAGGAGCGGGCCCGGGCCGTCATCCGCTCGAAGTCCGCGCGCTACAGCGTCGAGCACCCCATCGCGCTCGGCGCCGCGCTCGCCGGGGCCGACGACGACGCGGTCGCCGCGACGAGCGCGTTCGGCCTGCCCGTGGGCGAGGCGTTCCAGCTCCGCGACGACGTGCTCGGCGTCTTCGGCGACGCGCAGGTCACCGGCAAGCCGGCCGGCGACGACCTGCGCGAGGGCAAGCGGACGGTGCTCGTCGTGCGCGCGCTGGCCGCGGCGACGCCCGCTCAGCGCGAGCTGCTGCTCACGCACCTGGGCGACCCGGACCTCGACCCGGCCACGGTGGAGGACCTGCGCGCCGTCCTCGTCGAGACGGGCGCGCGCGACGCCGTCGAGTCGCTCATCGCGGAGCTCACCGAGCGCGCCGCAGCCGCCCTCGACGGGGCCGGGCTCGCGGAGCCGGGCGCGACGATGCTCGCGCTGCTCGCGCGCGCCGCCGTCGAGCGCACGGCCTGACCGCACCGCCGCCCGTCGGCCCGGACGATCGGGCCGACGGCGGAGCGCGTCAGAGCTCGGACTGCGCCACGCGGCGCACGCGCGCCTTGTGCCCGCTGAGGAGCGTGTCGAACGGGGCCTCGCCGAGCTCGTCGTGCGGGGCGAAGAGCCACTCGAGGATCTCGGCGTCGTCGAAGCCGGCGTCGGTGAGCACGACGATCGTGCCCTGCAGGCTCGACAGGACACCCACGCGGCCGCTCTCGTCCGGGCGGCCGGCGTTCGCCGGGTCGACCAGGTGCAGCGGCACGAGGAAGCGCGCCGGGACCTGGAACGTCGTGCGCTCGCCGCGCTTCACGCCCACGACGCGCCGCTCCTGCACGAGGCGGCGCACCTTGCCGACGTCGGTGCCGAGCGCCTCGGCGACGTCGGGGAGGGTCAGCCACTCGCCGACGAGGTCGTCGAGCGTGGGGCGGGGGCTGGTGTCGCGATCGGTCACCGGGCAAGCCTACGGCGTGCCTCCACACGACACCCACGCCGTGCGCGCCGTGCTCACCGGATCGTGACACCCGGCCACCTAGACTCTCCCCGTGGCCACCGTGACGACCGATCCCCTCGTCGGCCGCCTGGTCGACGGGCGGTACGAGGTCGTCTCGCGCATCGCGCGAGGCGGCATGGCGACGGTGTACCTCGCGATCGACCGTCGGCTCGAGCGCGAGGTCGCGCTCAAGGTCATGCACCCCCACCTCGCCGAGGGCGCGTCCGGCGCCGACTTCGTCTCCCGCTTCCGCCGTGAGGCGCGCGCCGCGGCCCGCCTCACCCACCCGGGCCTCGTCGCCGTGTACGACCAGGGCCTCGACGGCGACACCAGCTACCTGACGATGGAGTACGTGGCGGGGTCGAACCTGCGCCGCACCATGCTCACCGAACGCACCCTGACGCTGGGTCGCACGCTCGACGTGCTCGACCACGTGCTCGACGCGCTCGCCGCCGCCCACCGCGCGGGGCTCGTGCACCGCGACATCAAGCCCGAGAACGTCCTGCTCGACACCGAGGGCCGGCTCAAGGTCACCGACTTCGGTCTCGCGCGCGCCGTGAACGAGGTGACCGCGACGACGACGGGCACGATCCTCGGGACCGTCGCCTACCTCTCCCCCGAGCTCATCGCGACCGGCACGTGCGACGCCCGCACCGACGTCTACGCGGCGGGCATCCTCGCGTACGAGATGCTGCTCGGCACCGTCCCGCACACCGGCACGACGCCGATCCAGGTCGCGTTCCAGCACGTGAACAACGACGTGCCGCCGCCGTCGGACGTCGCCCCGTGGATCCCGCCCGAGGTCGACGACCTGCTGTGCGCGCTCGCCGCGCGCGACCCCGCCGACCGCCCGGCCGACGCCGGCGCCGCGCTCGCGCTCGTGCGCTCGACCCGGGCCGCGCTCGACCCGGCCGACCTCGAACGGCGCGTCGACCCGCCCGCCGGGGGGTCCGCCGTCGTGCCGCCCCCGCCGGGTCCGGGCCCGCGGACCGAGCCCGACGACCCGTCCGCCGCCGTGACCGCGTCCCTCGCGGCGCTCAGCCTGCGCGACCGCGAGGCCGCGGGCCTCACCGAGCCGCTCGCCGTCGGGCACGTCGTCGCGCCGACCACGCGGCCCGCCCCGCCGCCCCCTGCTGCCCCGGCCCCGGCGCGGCGACGTGGCCACGGCCGCGTGGTCGTCTGGTCGCTCGTCGTGCTCCTCGTCCTCGCGGGCGTCGGCGGCGGCGCCGCGTGGTGGTTCTCGTCCGGGCCCGGCGCCTACACCCAGGTCCCGGACGGCCTCGTCGAGGCGTCGCGCCCGGAGGCCGTCGCGATCCTCGACGACGCGGGCCTCTCCCACACGGTCGAGGAGCGCTACGACGACGCCGTGCCCGAGGGCGCCGTCGTGGCGACCGACCCGGCGTCCGGCGAGGACGTGCGCAAGGACGGCAGCGTCCAGCTCGTCGTGTCGAAGGGCGTGCGGATGCTCACGGTGCCGACCGGCCTCGTGGGCGCGACGCAGGAGGAGGCGACCGCCGCGATCGAGGGCGCCGACCTGACGCTGGGCGACCCCGTCGCCACGCCGCACGACGATGTGCCGTCGGGCCAGGTCATGGCGGTGCAGGACCCCGACGGCAACGTCATCGAGGAGGGCGCCACGATCCGGCACGACGTGCCGGTGGTGCTGACCGTCTCGTCCGGGCCCGCGCCCGTCGTCGTGCCGCAGGTCACGGGCGCCGCGAAGGACGCCGCGGTCGCCGCGCTCGAGGAGCAGGGTCTCGTCCCCGCGGTCACCGAGGAGTACTCCGAGACCGTCGGCGCAGGGCTCGTGATCCGCCAGGACCCCGAGCAGGGCTCCGACGCCCACCGGAAGGACACCGTGAACGTCGTGGTGTCGCTCGGGCCCCCGCTCGTCGATGTCCCGAACGTCACCACCCGCAACGTCGCCGACGCCGAGAAGGCCCTCAAGGACGCGGGCTTCCAGGTGGAGATCCGCTACCCGCAGGGCATCCACCCGCTCAACATCGTCTACGCCCAGGACCCCCCGGGCGGTGACGGGCGCACCGCGCCCAAGGGCTCGACGATCGTCCTCAACGTCTTCTGACCTCGCGACCCGCGCAGACGGCTGTGGCCCGCCCCGACCACGGGACGGGCCACAGCCCTGCGCTCGACGGGAGACGGCCGTCTCCCCCGCGCCCTCAGCCGCGCAGCATCTCCGCGACCTGGAACGCCATCTCCAGCGACTGCTGGTGGTTGAGGCGCGGGTCGACGAGGGTCTCGTAGCGCAGGGCGAGCCCCGCGTCGTCGATCTCCTCGCTCCCGCCCAGCACCTCGGTCACGTCGTCGCCCGTGAGCTCGACGTGCAGCCCGCCCGGCACGGTCCCCGCGGCGCGGTGCACCTCGAAGAAGCCGCGCACCTCGTCGAGGACGTCGTCGAACCGGCGCGTCTTGTAGCCGCTCGCGGACGTGATGGTGTTGCCGTGCATGGGGTCCGTGACCCACGTGACGGGCACGCCCGCGCGCGCCACGGCCTCGACGAGCGGCGGGAGCGCGCCGCGCACGTTGCCCGCGCCCATGCGCGTGACGAAGGTCAGGCGGCCCTCGACGTCGTCGGGGTTGAGACGGCGGGCGAGCTCGAGCGCGACGTCGGGCGTCGTCGTCGGGCCGAGCTTGACCCCGATCGGGTTCGCGACGCGCGAGAGGAAGTCGACGTGCGCGCCGTCGAGCTGGCGCGTGCGCTCCCCGATCCACAGGAAGTGGGCCGACGTGTCGTACGCGTCCCCCGTGCGCGCGTCACGGCGCGTGAGCGCGCGCTCGTAGTCCAGCACGAGCGCCTCGTGGCTGACGAAGAACTCGACGGTGCGCAGCGCGTCGAAGTCGGCGCCGCACGCGTCCATGAAGCGGATCGCGCGGTCGATCTCGGACGCCGTCCGCTCGTACCGCGCGTAGGCGGGGTTGCGCATGAAGCCGCGGTTCCACTCGTGGACCTGGCGCAGGTCGGCGAAGCCGCCGGTCGTGAACGCGCGCACGACGTTCCACGTCGCCGCGGAGATCTGGTACGCCTGGACGAGGCGCTCCGGGTCGGGGATCCGCGCCTCGGGCGTGAAGGCGTGCCCGTTGATCATGTCGCCCCGGTACGCGGGCAGGGTCACGCCGTCGCGCGTCTCCGAGTCGGAGCTGCGCGGCTTGGCGTACTGCCCGGCCATGCGGCCCATCTTGACGACGGGCATGCTCGCGCCGTGCGTGAGGATCACCGCCATCTGGAGGATGGTGCGGATCTTGTTGCGGATCCGGTCGGCGTTCGCCTCGGCGAACGTCTCGGCGCAGTCGCCCCCCTGCAGGAGGAACGCCTCGCCCCGCCCGGCCGCGGCCAGGCGGGAGCGCAGCGTGTCGGCAGCCGCCGGCACCACGAGCGGCGCGGAGGCCGCCAGCCGGTCACGGACGGCGTCGAGCGCCGCCTCGTCCGGCCACGTCGGCTGCTGGAGCGCGACGAGCGTGCGGAAGTGGTCGAGCCCGGAGTCGGTCCCCGGCTCGCTCGTGGTGGTCATACGGCGTCCCCTGACGAGGTTCCTGGTGCGGTGGTGCCGGTCAGTGGGCCGCGGGCGTCGCAGGGACGAGCGGCTGGCCGATGCCCTCGAGGAGCTCGCCGAACCACTGCTGCGACACGTCGAACGCCTTGCCCCCGGCGATGCGCGGGAACTCGATGGCGCGCAGGCGGTCGCCGTTCTCCTCGTCGTGGCCGATGACGCCCGACTCGCCGCGCAGCGCGCACTCGACCGCGAGGTCGGTCATCGACTTGATGAGGCGCAGGTCCTCGGCGTTCGCGGCGGCCGCGCGCGAGAAGTAGCCGGACTTCTGGACCATGACCTTCTCGGCGCCCAGCTTGTCGGCGAACTGCTTGGCGAACCACTGGCCGGGGTTGACCGTGTCGAGCTTGACGTGGCCGAACGGGTCGCGCTGGACCTCCTCGCCCGCCGCCTCGAGCTGCGCCACGATCTCGTGCATGCCGGCGCCCTCGGACAGGAAGATGTTGACGTTGCCCTGCTCGTCCATGATCGCCTTGAGGCGCTCGGCCTCGGCGTCGATGTCGAGCGCGAGCTCCGGCAGGAAGACCGCGTGGACGTCCCAGCGCTCGCGCGTCAGGCCGAGGGCCGGGGCCCACTCCTGGGCGTCGAGCCACTTGCGGTACTCGGCGGCGGACGCCGCGGTGAGCCAGCCGCAGTGCCGGCCCATGACCTCGTGCACGATGAGCATGCGCGGGCCCGAGCGGTGCTCGCCGATGACGTTGGCGGCGAAGCCCGCGGCCTCCTCGGCGGCGGTCCACGCACCGAGCGACTGACGGATCGGGATCACGTCGTTGTCGATCGTCTTCGGCAGGCCCACCACCGTGAGCTCGTAGCCGTTCTCGTGGAGGTACGCGGCGAGGTCGGCCGCGGTCGTGTTCGTGTCGTCGCCGCCGATCGTGTGCAGCACGTCGACGCCGTCCGCCTTGAGCTGCTCCGCGGCGACCTGCAGCGGGTCCTGGCCCTCCTGGACGAGGCCGCGCTTGACGCAGTCGGCCGCGTTGGTGAGCTTGACGCGCGAGTTGCCGATCGGCGAGCCGCCGAAGCGGTGCAGGATCCCCGCCTGCTTGCGCCCCTCGGAGTCCACGACGATCTTCGTGCCGGTCAGCAGGCCGTGGTAGCCGTACTGGTAGGCGATGATCTCGATCTCCGGGTCGAGCTCCGTGTACCGCTCGATGAGACCCCCGACCGCGGAGGACAGGCACGGGGCGAAACCGCCCGCGGTGAGGAGGGCGACGCGACGAACCGACATGTGAACTCAGAACCTCTCGTAGGACGGATCCTGGCCGGACGGACGCGGTCCGGCGGGGTGGCGGCGACGGGGCTCGGGCCCTGCACGGGCCCGGCGCGACCGGCCGTCGCTCAGTCTACTGACGCCGCGCCGGGCTCCGGCGGCGGTTCCGGGACCTGGACGTCCGGGGCGGGGCGCCCGCCGGGGGCTCCGCCCGCCACCTCGGACTCGGTGTGGCCCGCCGCGAGGCGCGCCTTGGCCGTGGCCGCGTAGATGTCGACGTATTCCTGGCCGGACAGCCGCATGATCGCGTACTGGATCTCGTCGGCGACGGCGCGCAGGATGAAGCGGTCGTTCTCCATGCCGCGGTAGCGCGAGAAGTCGAGCGGCTCGCCGATGACGACCCCGATGCGCATGGGCGTGGGGATGACCTTGCCGATCGGCTGCGCGATGTTCGTCCCGACCATCGCGACCGGGACCACCGGGGCGCCCGACTCGAGCGCGAGGCGCGCGACGCCGGTCTTGCCGCGGTACAGCCGCCCGTCCGGGCTGCGCGTGCCCTCGGGATAGATGCCGAACAGGTCGCCCTCGCGCAGGACGCGCAGGCCCGTCTCGAGCGCGGCCTCGCTCGCCTTGCCGCCCGCGCGGTCCACGGGGATCGTGCCGACGCCGCGCATGAAGCCCGCGGTCAGGCGGCCTTTGACGCCCGTGCCCGTGAAGTAGTCGGACTTGCCGAGGAACTGGACCTTGCGGTCGAGGACGAGCGGCAGGATGAACGAGTCGATCACCGCGAGGTGGTTGCTCGCGAGGATGGCACCGCCCTCGTCCGGCACGTGCTCGACGCCCCGCGTCCAGGGACGGTACAGGAGCCGCAGGATCGGGCCGACCATCACCTGCTTCATGAACCAGTAGAACAACGTTCCTCCTCGCGGGGTCCCGGCGCGGGACGTGCATCCGACTCTAGAGTGATTCCCATGGCCGCACCGAACGCCCAGCCGGACTCCCCGCAGCCCGACGACGTCCCCGACCCCACGCCCGACGACGCGGCGCCGGGTGCGGACCACCCTGCCGCCGACGACGGGGAGGCGACGGCGCCGCGCGACGAGGCGCCCGAGCCCGCCCTCGACGTGGACGCCCGGTGGGCCGGCATCGTGGCCGAGCTCGCGGACCTGTCCGAGCTCGACCGGTCCGACCCGGGCGCCCGGCCGGGCGATGACGACCCCCGGGCCGCGCAGGACCCGGCGGCCGGAGCGCCCGAGGGCTCCCCGCGCAGCGGCCGCGACGTGCTCGGGTCCGTGCCCGTGGCGCCCTGGGTGCGCCCGACGGGGCCGCGCGACTGGCCCACGACGCCCGAGGTCGAGGACCTCGAGGAGGCCGAGAGCCACTTCGTGCCCCCGGACCCGCCGCTCGTCCTCGGTCGCGACCCGCTCCTGACGATGGCGTGGGCACTCGTCGTCGGCGTGCCGATCCTGCTGCTCGTCGTGCTGGTCGTGGCGCGCCCGTACCCCGTGCTCGTCGCGCAGGTGGGCGGCGGCGCCTTCCTCGTGGGGCTCGCGATCCTGCTCTGGCGCATGCCGCACCGGCGGGACGACGACGACCGGGGGCCGGGCGCCGTCGTCTGACGCCCGCGCCTCCCCTGCACCGCGCCCGCGCCGCCCGTCAGCGGCGCGCGAGGTCCGCGGCGCCGACGATGCCCGCCTCGTTGCCGTGCTCGGCGAGCTCGATCCGCGCCTCCGGGCGGTGCCCGCGCGCGGAGAGCTGGTCGGCGAACGCGCGCCGCACCGGCTGGAGCAGGAGGTCGCCCGCCGCACCGACGCCGCCGCCGATGACGATGAGCTCCGGGTCGAGCAGCGCCGTGACCGACGCCGCGCCCTCGCCGATCCAGCGGCCGAGGTTCGCGAGCAGCTCGACCGCGAGGTCGTCGCCCTCCTGCGCGGCCTGGGTGATCTGGGGACCGTTGAGCTTGTCCGGGTCGCCGCCGCAGATCTCGAGCAGGCGCGTCGCGCGGTCCGGCTGGGCGATGAGGGCGTTCTGCCCGTCACGCACGAGGGCGCGCCCGGACGCGTACTGCTCCCAGCAGCCCTCGTGCCCGCAGCCGCAGTAGTGCCCGCCGGGGACGACGCGCATGTGGCCGACCTCCGCCGCGACGCCCCACTTGCCGCGCACGAGCTCGCGGTCGACGACGATCGCGCCCCCGAGCCCCGTGCCGACCGTGAGCATGAGCATGTCGGTCGCGTCGCGCGCGACGCCGAACTGGAACTCCGCCCAGCCGGCCGCGTTCGCGTCGTTCTCCACGACGATCGGGACGTCGACGTCGCCGATGAGCTCGCGCACGTTGCGCGCCAGCGGGTACTCGCGCCACGCGATGTTCGGCGCGAAGAGCACCGAGGTGCGGTCCGGGCTGACGAAGCCGGCCGCCGCGAGGCCCATCGCGCCGACCTCGTGGTCGGCGGTGAGCTCGGCATAGACGTCGGCGATGGCGCGGTCGATGCTCGCGACGTCGTCGGGCTCGGTGTCGCGGCGCGTCTGGACGAGGATCTCGCCCTTCTCGTCGACGACCCCGGCCGCGATCTTCGTCCCGCCGATGTCCACCCCGATGGCGTGCATGTCCCGTCCTCTACTCGCTCGGTTCCGCTGACTGCAAGGTCTCGCTGCGGGTGCTCGCCCGCTCACGGACCACGCACGACGACGGGGCCTCGACCCCGCGCCACGGGTCGGGCCACCGGAACTCCGCGCCCGCGCGAAACGTTGCGCAAGCAGCGCACAGCACCTGAAGCCTACCGACAACGGCAGGTCTCGGGCACACGCCGCCACTGGGTAGGGTTCTCCCACCGTCGACTACTGCCACTGGAGCCAGAATGGACGAGATCAGCGCCCCACGGATCGTCGAAGTCGATCCCTCGAAGAACCTCAACGACCTCCTCGCGAGCCGCGTCGCGGCCGACCCGGCCGCGCCGATGGTCGAGCGCCGCACGGGTGCCGACGGTGCGTGGCAGGCGCTCAGCGCGCGCGAGTTCGACGCCGAGGTCGTCGCCGTCGCGAAGGGGCTCGTCGCCCGCGGCATCCAGCCGGGCGACCACGTGGGCATCATGTCGCGCACGCGCTACGAGTGGACCCTGCTCGACTGGGCGACGTGGGCGGCGGGCGCCGTGCCCGTGCCGCTCTACGAGACGTCGAGCCCGGAGCAGGTGCAGTGGATCCTCTCGGACGCGGACGTGCGCCTGCTCGTCGTGGAGACCGAGGCGCACGCGGCGACGGTCGAGGAGGTGCGCGACCAGGCCCCGGCCCTGCAGGACGTGCTGGCGATCGACGCGGGCGCGATCGCCACGCTCACGGCCGACGGCGCCGGCGTGGACGACGCCGAGATCGTGCGCCGGCGCGGCCTGGCCGACCTCGCGGACGTCGCGACGATCATCTACACCTCCGGCACGACCGGCCGGCCCAAGGGCGCGGAGCTCACGCACCAGAACTTCTACTCCCTCACGGTCAACGCCGTGGCCGCCGTGCCCGAGGTCTTCGGGGAGCCGGGCGGCCGCACGCTGCTGTTCATGCCGCTCGCCCACGTGTTCGCGCGGTTCATCGGCGTGCTCGTCGTGGCCGGCGGCACGGTGCTGGGCCACACGCCGGACACCAAGACGCTGCTCGAGGACCTCGGCACGTTCAAGCCGACGTACATCCTCTCGGTGCCGCGCGTCTTCGAGAAGGTCTACAACTCCTCGGAGCAGAAGGCGGCCGCGGGCGGCAAGCTGAAGATCTTCCACTGGGCCGCCGCGACCGCGATCGCGTACTCGCGCGCGCTCGACGAGCCGTCGGGGCCGGGCATCGGGCTGCGCCTGCAGCACAAGGTCGCGGACGCGCTCGTCTTCAAGAAGCTCCGGCACGCGCTCGGCGGTCGCGCGAAGTACGCCGTCTCGGGCGGCGCGCCGCTGGGCGAGCGGCTCGGCCACTTCTACCGCGGCATCGGCGTGCGGATCCTCGAGGGCTACGGCCTCACCGAGTCGACGGCACCGACGAGCGTCAACCGCCCCGGGAACACGAAGATCGGGACCGTCGGCGAGCAGCTCCCCGGCTGCGGCGCCCGGATCGCCGAGGACGGCGAGATCCTCCTGCGCGGGGACCACATCTTCCGCGGCTACCACAACAACGAGCAGGCGACCGCGGACGCGTTCGTCGACGGCTGGTTCCGCACCGGCGACCTCGGCTCGCTCGACGAGGACGGCTTCCTGCGCATCACCGGGCGCAAGAAGGAGATCATCGTCACCGCGGGCGGCAAGAACGTCGCACCCGCCGTCCTCGAGGACCGGATCCGCGCGCACGCGCTCGTCTCGCAGTGCGTCGTCGTGGGCGACCAGAAGCCGTTCATCGGCGCCCTGGTGACGCTCGACCCGGAGGGCCTGCCCGGCTGGGCGAGCATGCACGGCAAGGAGCCGCTGACCGTCGAGCAGGCGGCCAAGGACCCGGACGTCCTCGCCGCCCTCGACGCCGCGGTCACGCGCGCGAACCAGGCGGTGTCCCGCGCCGAGTCGATCCGCAAGTTCACGGTCCTCACGACGGA
Source organism: Cellulosimicrobium funkei (assembly GCF_004519295.1). Taxonomy (GTDB): domain Bacteria; phylum Actinomycetota; class Actinomycetes; order Actinomycetales; family Cellulomonadaceae; genus Cellulosimicrobium; species Cellulosimicrobium funkei. The sequence continues at coordinate 10,339 of NZ_SOZH01000003.1, read as the reverse complement.
CTTCACGGTCGAGAACGGCTACCTCACGCCGTCGCTCAAGGTGAAGCGCAGCGAGGTGCTCAAGGACTTCGCGGCCGACGTCGAGGCGATCTACGTCGACGGGCCCGCGCCCGTCCGCTGACACGGCCCGGGGCCCTCGTCCCCGCGCACCACGGCCCTCCCCGGCGGCACGCCGGGGAGGGCCGCGTCGTCAGCGGCGGGCGAGCCGCGCCAGGAGCGCGCGGGCCGGGACGCACGCCGCGCCCATCGCCTGCACGTCGTCGGCGACGGCGCGGTCGCTCGTCACCACGACGACCGGGCGCCCGGGCGGCTCGGCGGCGACCAGGCGCCGGATGAGGTCGTCCGCGATCTCCCCCGACGAGAACAGCACGCGCACGCCGCGCGGGGCGTGCACCGGCCGGGGGCCGCCGTCGGCGCCGTCGAAGCACACGGTGACCTCCGTGCCGGCGGCGGCCACGCGGAGCAGGCCGGCGAGGAGGCGGTCGCGCTGGTCCGCGAGCGACAGCTCGCCGTAGCCCGTCTTCGTCACGTTGTAGCCGTCGACGACCAGGTGCGTCCGCGGGACGGACAGCAGGTCGTCGACGAGCGCCGGGTCGTCCGCCGCGCGGCCGCGCGACCCCGGCCGGGGACGCGCCGCGTCCGGCAGCCCGGCGGCGACGTCGTCGGCGGGGGTCGTGGTCGACGGGCCGAGCGCGAGCTCGCGTCGGAGCCCCGCCGCCGCGTCGACCACCGAGTCCAGCAGGAGCCGCGCCCGGGCCGTGGCGAGGTCGGCCGACGACGTCCGCGCCCGGCGCGCCTCGTCCCGCTCCGCGCGCGCCCGGGCCAGCTCGACGGCGGCCGCGCGACGTTCCTCGCGCGCGTCCCGCAGCGCGGCCTCGGCGGCGTCCCGCTCCCCCCGCGCCGCCCGCTCGGCGGCCCGCGCCTCGGCCCGCGCCCGGTCCGCGTCCGCGCGCAGCCGCCGCTCGGTCCGGCGTACCGCGGCGAGCTCGGCCGTCGCGGCCTCCGCGCGTGCGTCGGCATCGCGGGCACGCGCCTGGAGCTCCTCGACCTGGCGGGCGAGCCGGTCGCGCTCGACGCGGAGGCGGGCCGCGTCGTCCCGGGCCGACCGGTCCGCCCGGAGGGTGTCGTCGAGCGAGCGAGCGCGCTCCACCTCCGCCTGCCAGCCGTCGGGCCGCAGGAGGAAGGCACCCGCCGCCCGCTCGCGCACCTGCGCCGGGGACAGGCCGTCCGGGGCCGCGTCGTCGGGCTCCGGCTCGCTGTCGTGCTCGCGGGACCAGGCCGCGGCGACCGCGTGCCGGAACCCCGCGTCGTCGACCAGGGCCCGCCACAGGGGCGCCGCGCCGGCCGTCGCCCGCCGCCGGGGCGCGAAGGCCCGCACCCGCTGGAGCGCGACCGGGACCAGGGCCGTGTCGAGCGCTCCGAGCGCGTCCGCCGCGGCGGCCACGAGGAGGCTGCGGACCGACGGCGGCACGTCCGGCTCCGCGGGCAGGGCGTCCTCCGGTCCGTCGGCCACCATGCGCCGCGCCTCCTCCGCACCTCGTCCGCGGGTCACCACGGGCGCTTCGTCCGTGATCGTCCTGATTCTCTCGGTCCCACCCTATGCCGCCCGGGGACGCGCGCCCCGGCTCCCGGCCTTCGTGTCGGCGGGCGACCGACGGACCTCGCGGCGGCGGTGTCGGTGGCCCTCGCTAGCCTCGCCGCCATGTCGTCCGGACCCGCCCTCGCCGCACCCCGCGCCGGGTCCGCACCGCAGGGCGTCCCCGTCCAGCCCACGCTCGAGGACCTCGGCACGCCGCTGCACGAGGTGACGTTCGTCGTCGTCGACCTCGAGACGACCGGCGGCTCCCCCGCGGGCGCCGGGATCACGGAGATCGGCGCGGTGAAGGTGCGCGGCGGCGAGGTGCTCGGCGAGTTCCAGACGCTCGTCGACCCCGGGGTGCCCGTCCCCGCCTTCGTCGCCCGGCTCACCGGCATCACGTCGTCCATGGTCGCCACCGCGCCCCGCATCGAGGCCGTGCTGCCCAGCTTCCTCGAGTTCGCGCGCGGCGCCGTGCTCGTCGCGCACAACGCCCCGTTCGACATCTCGTTCCTCAAGGCCGCGTGCCGCTCCGCGGGCTACGACTGGCCCGGGAACCAGGTGCTCGACACCGTGCCCCTCGCCCGGCGGGTCGTCACGCGCGACGAGGCGCCGAACCACAAGCTCGCGACGCTCGCGGCCCTCTTCCGCGCCACCGTCACGCCGGACCACCGCGCGCTCGCCGACGCACGCGCCACCGTCGACGTGCTGCACGCGCTCCTCGGCCGCCTCGGCCCGCTCGGCGTGACGCACCTGGAGGACCTCGCCGGGGCGACGGACCCCGTGCCGCAGGACGTGCGCCGCAAGCGCCACCTCGCCGACGGCCTGCCGGACGCGCCCGGCGTCTACCTCTTCCGCGGCCCCGGCGACGAGGTGCTGTACGTCGGCACGTCGACGTCGATCCGGCGCCGCGTGCGGTCGTACTTCACGCGCTCGGAGAAGCGCGGGCGCATCACCGAGATGGTGCGCATCGCGCACGCCGTCACGCCCGTCGTGTGCGCGACGCCGCTCGAGGCGCAGGTCCGCGAGCTGCGCCTCATCGCCGAGCACGCGCCGCGGTACAACCGCCGGTCGCGGCACCCGGAGCGCATGACGTGGGTCCGGCTCACCGACGAGGCGTACCCGCGCCTCTCGCTGGTCCGCGACGTCCGTGCACCGGCGGCACACATCGGCCCGTTCGCCTCGCGGCACCAGGCCCAGGCCGCCGTGGACGCCCTGCACGACGCCTTCGCGCTGCGCCAGTGCACCCGGCGTCTCCCCGTCGTCGCCTCGCCCGGCGCGACGGCGTGCGTGCTCGCCGAGATGGGCCGCTGCTCCGCCCCGTGCACGACGACCGAGCGCGACGCGGGCTACGGCGACGTCGCGGCGGGCGCACGCAAGGCCTTCGAGGGCGACCCGTCGCGCGTGGTCGCCGAGCTCGGGCGCCGCATCGTGGCGCTCTCGCGCGACGAGCGCTTCGAGCAGGCCGGCGAGCTCACCCAGCGCCTGCGCGCCTTCCTCACGGGCGCGGCGCGTGCGCAGCGGCTCGCCCCGCTCGCCGCGTGCGCCGAGCTCGTCGCCGCACGCCCGACGGACGCCGGTGGGTGGGAGGTCGTCGTCGTGCGGCACGCGCGGCTCGCCGCGACCGGCGTCAGCGCCCCGGGCACCGACCCGTGGCCGCTCGTGCACGCGCTCGTCGCGACGGGCGAGACGGTGGCACCACCCGTGCCGCCGGCCCCCGCGAGCCATCCGCACGAGGCCGAGATCCTGCTGTCGTGGCTTCAGGAACCCGGGGTGCGGATCGTCGACGTCACGGGTCCCTGGGCGTGCCCGGTCCGCTCGGCCGGGTCGCACGTGGACCTCGCGGCCACGGCCCGCCACGTCGCCCGCCACGCGGACGCCGACGGCGCCGACCTGGCCCACGCGTCGGCCGGGCCGACCGTAGAGTGGTCGCCTGACGACGACCCGTCCCCGGAGGAACCATGCTCACCGCCATCGTCCTGATCGACACCGACCCCGCACGCATCCCCGAGGTGGCGTCGGAGGTCGCGGACCTGCGCGGGGTCAGCGAGGTCTACTCGGTGACGGGCAAGGCGGACCTCGTCGCGATGGTGCGGGTCCAGGAGCACGACCAGCTCGCCGACGTCATCGCGGACCGCATCAGCAAGGTCCAGGGCGTCGTGCGCACCGAGACGTTCATCGCGTTCCGCGCCTACTCGAACGTCGACCTCGAGCAGGCGTTCGCCCTCGGCCTCGACGACTGACCGGCGGTCAGTCGCGCGCCGGCTGACCGGCTGTCAGTCGCGCGCCGCGGCCTCCGCCCAGCGGGCGAGCGCCGCGCGCGCGGCACCGGAGTCGACGCTGCGGGCCGCGACGTCGTAGGCCGCGCGCAGCCGCTCGACGAGCGAGCCCTCCGCGGTACCGGGCAGCGTGCCGTCGGCGACGAGGCCCGCGGCCGCGTTGAGCAGCACGGTCTCGCGCACCGCGCCCGGCTCGCCCGCGAGGAACCGCCGCGCGACGTCGGCGTTGTGCGCCGCGTTCCCGCCCCGCAGGTCCTCGACGGTGACGGGCGTCAGCGCGAGGTCGGCGACGGGGTCGAGGCGGTGCTCCGTCACGGCGCCGTCGCGCACCTCCCACACCGTGGCGCCGCCGGTGGCCGCGAGCTCGTCGAGACCGTCGTCGCCGCGGAACACGAGCGCCGACGTGCCGCGCCCGGCGAGCACGCCCGCGATGAGCGGCGCCATCCGGGCGTCGGCCACGCCGATCGCGGCCGCGCGCGGCTGCGCGGGGTTCGTCAGGGGGCCGAGCACGTTGAACGCCGTCGGGATGCCGAGCTCCTTGCGCGCGACGCCCGCGTGCCGCATCGACGGGTGGAACACCATGGCGAAGCAGAAGGTGATCCCCGCCTCCTGCACGATGCGCGCCACGCGGTCGGGACCGTGGTCGAGCCGGATCCCGAGCTCCTCGAGCACGTCCGCGGCCCCCGACGACGACGTCGCGGCGCGGTTGCCGTGCTTGACGACGCGCACGCCCGCGCCCGCGATGACGAGCGACGCCATCGTCGAGATGTTCACGGTGTGGGCGCGGTCGCCGCCCGTGCCGACGATGTCCACGGCGGGCCCGTCCACGGAGAAGCGGCTCGCGTGCGCGAGCATCGCGTCGGCGAGGCCGGTGAGCTCGGCGACCGTCTCGCCCTTCGCGCGCAGCGCGACGAGGAAGCTCGCGAGCCTCACGGGCGAGACCTCGCCCGACATGACCTGGTCCATGGCCCACGCGGTGCGCTCGGCGTCGAGGTCGTTCCCCGCGACGAGCTCGGTGAGCAGACCGGGCCAGGTGAGCCCCGCACCCGTCGAGTCGCTCGTGGTCGAGGCGGCAGGGTGCGGGGTGGCGGTCACGGGTGGCCCTTCGGCTGGTCGGTCTCCTGGTCGGCTACCGCGTGCCGGAGGCGCGCAGCAGGTCGGCGACGGCGCGCTGGAGGGCGACCGCGTCGAACGGCCGGGGCACCGCGTCGTCGGCGAGCGACCACGATGCTAGCCAACCGTCCTGCGGCCTGCCGGTGAGGACCAGGACCGGCGGGCAGGCGTAGATCTCGTTCTTGAGCTGGCGGCACAGACCCATGCCCCCGGCCTTGTCGGCCTCGCCGTCCAGGACCAGGAGGTCCCACCCGCCGGCGTCCGCCGACGCCACGACCGCCGCCGGGGTGGCCACCTCGTGCCACTCGATCTCCGGCTGCCCCGCGCCCAGCCGCCGCCCGACGGCGAGCAGCACCTGCTCGCGCACGGTCACGTCGTCGCTGTAGAGCAGGATGCGCGGCGCGCGCGGGGTCACGTCCGTGTCCCCGTGCGTCGTCGTCACGGTCGTCGTCATCGTCGTCACCGTCGCCTTCGTCGTTCCCTCGGGTGGGCCCGGGAGCGCGCGGCGCCGCGGGTGGCGGACGCACGTCCCGACGGGCATCTTGGCACGTCGGAGCCCTCCGCAGCACCCCTGCGGCGGGTCGCGCGCCGACCGGCTGCGGAGCGGGGACCAAGGGCCCTGGCCCGCGCCCCGGACGCCCGGGTTTCATGGCACTCGGACGGTTTCCGTCACCAAGTGCAGGTCTCCGTGGGAAGTTCTGGAGACATTGTGAGATTCACCGCCTCCGGGCTGCCGTCTGCGTGCCGCGAAGCTGAGGTTCGTCGGCCATAATGGCTCCTGTGTCGACCGCAACGGCTGCCCCCCACGCCCATCAGCACGTGAGCGTCAACCGACCGAACCCCGTCTCGGTCGGGACGATCGTGTGGCTGGCCAGCGAGCTCATGTTCTTCGCCGGCCTCTTCGCCATGTACTTCACGGTCCGCGCCGTGATGCCCGCCGACGAGTGGGCCCTCGAGGCGGACAAGCTCAACCTGACCTTCGCGGCGATCAACACGACCGTCCTGGTGCTGTCGTCGGTGACGTGCCAGATGGGCGTGTGGGCCGCCGAGCGCTTCCAGCCCGTCCGCACCGGCTCGATCTTCCAGGTGAACCGCTGGGGGATGAACGAGTGGATGACGCTGACGTTCCTCATGGGCGCGTTCTTCATCGGTGGTCAGATCTTCGAGTACGCCGAGCTCGTCGAGCACGGCGTGTCGATCTCCTCCACGCCCTACGGCTCCGTCTTCTACATCACGACCGGGTTCCACGGCCTCCACGTCGTCGGCGGCCTGATCGCCTTCCTGTTCCTTCTCGGCCGCTCGTTCTCGGCCAAGAACTTCGGGCACCACGAGGCCACGACGGCCATCGTGACGTCCTACTACTGGCACTTCGTCGACGTCGTGTGGATCGCGCTCTTCTTCGTGATCTACATCTTGCGCTGACGTCCCGCCCGGGTTCCGCCCCGGACCGCCCACCCGCCCCCTGCTCCCCCACCTGCGAGACGAGGATCATTTCGTGAAGGCACTCGCCGCCCGCAGACACCACCGCTTCGCGCCGGTCGTGCTGCTGCTGCTGGCGCTGCTGGTCACCGGTGGCGTCTACGCCGCCTTTGCCCCGACTTCGGCCAACGCCGAGACCGCCAGCACCGAGGACATCGAGACCGGCCAGAAGCTGTTCCAGGCCAACTGCGCCACGTGCCACGGGCCGAACGCCGAGGGCACGGCCACCGCGCCCTCGCTCGTCGGTGTCGGCGCTGCGTCGGTCGACTTCCAGGTGTCCACCGGCCGCATGCCCATGCAGATGGACGGTCCGCAGGCCATCCAGAAGCCGCGCCAGTTCGACGAGGAGCAGACGGCGCAGCTCGCCGCCTACGTCGCGTCGCTCGGCGCGGGCCCCGCGATCCCCACGGACGAGCAGGTCGACGCAGCGCTGGGCGACCCGGCCAACGGTGCCGCGGTCTTCCGCACCAACTGCGCGATGTGCCACAACGCGATCGGTGCGGGTGGCGCCCTCTCCGAGGGCAAGTTCGCTCCCCCGCTGTGGGACACCTCGGAGCGCAACATCTACCAGGCGATGCTCACCGGCCCGCAGTCGATGCCGGTCTTCAACGACGCCACCGTGACGCCCGAGGAGAAGCGGGACGTCATCGCGTTCCTCGCCGAGCAGCGCGACGGCTCCGCCGGCGGCCTGTCGCTCGGGTCGCTCGGTCCGGTCAGCGAGGGCCTGTGGGCCTGGATCGTCGGAATGGGCCTCCTCATCGGGGCCGCAGTGTGGATCGGAGCGAAGTCCTCGTGAGCGACTACCAGAGCCCCCGCTCGTCCGAGTCCTCGCACCGCGAGGTCGGGCACCGCGAGGAGCACGGCACCCTCGACACGTTCCCGGACCCCGGTCTGCCGGAGCACAAGAGCCGCATGGCCGACCGCGACCCGAAGGCGTCGAAGCGCGCCGAGCGTCAGGTCGCCGCCCTCTTCGGGATCTCCGTCATCGGCACCATCGCGGCCCTCGTCGTCTACTTCGTGATCCCGCCGGACGGGACCACGGCGGGCGTCCGCCTCTCGACGGTGGCGCTCGGCGTCGCCATCGCGTTCGCCCTGCTCGGCATCGGCTTCGGCGCGGTGCACTGGGCCAAGGTCCTCATGTCCGACCACGAGAAGGTGGACGAGCGCCACCCCATCGCGAGCGACCCCGAGACGCGCACCGCCGCGCTCGCCGAGCTCGACGCGGGCGTCAAGGACTCGGGCATCGCCCGCCGCGGCGTCCTCAAGGGCGCGGTCATCTCCGCCCTCGCGCTCTTCCCGCTCACCATCGCGGTCCCGCTCGTCGGGAGCGTCGGTGGCGACTGGAACGTCTCCAAGTTCAAGCACACCCTCTGGCAGCGGGGCACGCGCCTCGCGATCGATCCCTCGGGCCGGCCCATCAAGGCCGCCGACGTCACCATCGGCTCGGTGGTCCACGTCATCCCCGAGGCCTCGCAGGAGGAGATGCGGTCCCACGAGTGGATCACGGAGAAGGCCAAGGCCGTCGTCCTCCTGGTCCGTCTCGACCCGCGCGACATCGTGTCCGAGCAGTCCCCCGCCGGGGAGAGCTGGTCGTACGACGGCATCGTCGCGTTCTCCAAGATCTGCACGCACGTCGGCTGCCCCGTCGCTCTCTACGAGCAGCAGACGCACCACCTGCTGTGCCCGTGCCACCAGTCGACGTTCGACGTGGCCGACAGCGCCAAGGTGGTCTTCGGCCCCGCGAAGCGGCCCCTGCCGCAGCTGCCGATCACCGTTGATGACGAGGGCTACCTGGTTGCGCAGAGCGACTTCCACGAGCCCATCGGCCCGAGCTTCTGGGAGCGTCTGAAGTGACCACCAGCACCGGAACCGCCGCACCTCGGGCGGCCGCACCGAAGTCAGCCGCGCCGACGACCCCCGCCGGGAAGGCCGCGGACTACCTCGACCAGCGCACCGGCATCGGTGTCGCCGTCAAGGAGTTCGCGCGCAAGGTCTTCCCCGACCACTGGTCGTTCCTCCTGGGCGAGATCGCGCTCTACTCGTTCGTCGTCCTGATCCTCACCGGCATCTTCCTGACGATGTTCTTCGTCCCGAGCATGTCCCTGGTGACCTACCACGGCGAGCCCGCCTCGATGGACGGCGTGCTCATGTCCGACGCGTTCGCGTCGACGCTGCACATGTCGTTCGAGGTCCGCGGCGGTCTGCTCATGCGGCAGATCCACCACTGGGCCGCGCTGATCTTCATGGCGTCGATCGTCACGCACATGATGCGCGTGTTCTTCACGGGCGCGTTCCGCAAGCCCCGCGAGGTCAACTGGCTCGTCGGCATGCTGCTCATGATCATGGGCCTCGCCGCCGGCTTCTCCGGCTACTCGCTGCCCGACGACGTCCTGTCGGGCAACGGCCTGCGCATCACCGACGGCGTCGTCAAGGCGATCCCGCTCATCGGCTCGTACATGTCGTACTTCATCTTCGGCGGCGAGTTCCCGGGCGAGCACATCATCCCGAGACTGTTCACGGTCCACATCCTCCTGGTGCCGGGCCTGATCCTCGCGCTGGTCGCGCTCCACCTGTTCTTCGTCGTGCTTCACAAGCACACGCAGTACCCGGGTGGCGGCCGCACGGACACCAACGTGGTCGGCTTCCCGCTGTTCCCCGTGTACGTCGCGAAGGCCGGCGGCTTCTTCTTCGTCGTGTTCGGCATCCTCGCCCTCATGGGCGGCACGATGGCGATCAACAACGTCTGGAACTACGGCCCCTACGATCCGTCACCGGTCTCCGCGGGAGCACAGCCCGACTGGTACATGCTGTTCCTCGAAGGGTCCTTGCGACTCATGCCGGGGCAGACGGAGTTCGTCATCGGCGGGTACACGCTGTCGCTGAACGTCCTCATCCCCGCGGTCGTCGTGCCGGGCCTGCTGTTCACGTTCCTGTTCGTCTACCCGTTCCTCGAGTCCGCGGTGACGAAGGACAAGCGCGAGCACCACGTCCTCGACCGCCCGCGCAACGTGCCGGTTCGCACCGGCCTGGGCGTCGCGTTCCTCACGGCGTTCATCATCCTGGCGCTCGCCGGGTCGAACGACCTCATCGCGACGCACTTCCACATGTCGATCAACACGATCACCTGGGCCTTCCGGATCCTGATCTTCGTGGGCCCCTGGTTCGCGTTCTGGGTCACCAAGCGCATCTGCCTCGGGCTGCAGCGCAAGGACCGCGAGCTCGTGCTGCACGGCCACGAGACCGGCCGGATCGTCCGGTTCGCGCACGGCGAGTACATCGAGGTCCACCGCCCGCTCGACGAGCAGGAGCGCTGGCTGCGGGTCAACTACTCCGCCCACGCCCCGCTCGAGATCGAGCCGGCGACGGACTCCCGCGGCGTGCGTCGCAAGGGCTACAAGAAGGACAAGCGTCTCCAGCGCCTGTCGCGGTTCTTCTACGAGGACCGCATCGAGCCCGTGACGCCGGCCGAGCTCGCCGCCGCGCACTCGCACGGTGAGCACGACGCCCTCGAGAGCACGAGCCACGAGCAGATCGAGGCCGGGACCGCCCCCGTCGGCGGCGGTCGGGACCTCGTGGAGCCGGAGAAGGGCGCCGACGAGCGCTGACCTCCGGGTTCCTGCACAGTAGGACGATGACCCGCGACCAGCCCCCGCTTTCCGGCGGGCAGGTCGCGGGTCATCGTCGTCCCTGCCCCCGGGGCGCGGCAGCGCCCGCTTAAGGCGGCAGGGACACCGTCAGTTCACTGCCCAGGGACCGTCGGACGACCTCCGGCGGTCCGTACCAGGAGGTACATCCGGATGCCCGCTTACACCCTGCCCGAGCTGTCCTACGACTACGGTGCGCTCGAGCCGCACATCTCCGGGCGGATCATGGAGCTGCACCACTCCAAGCA
>NZ_SOZH01000002.1 GCF_004519295.1 Cellulosimicrobium funkei | reverse complement strand
TCCTCGACATCGGCGGCACGCAACCACTTCGTGATCGTCATCTCATGGACCCCGAAGTCCTGGGCGATCTGTGCCAGCGTCACACCGGGACCACGGTTCCGGGCGACCCGCACGACGTCCTCACGAAACTCACGGGGATAGGGCCTGGGCACAGCAACATCCTTCCAGCCTGCTCGGCGAGCAAGCGATCTGAGATGTCACAGATCCGTGCAGCAGCCCCCCCCCACGCCAGGAGCCCAACCGCCTCGGCGTCTTGCTCCTCACCTGGCATTGCCAACTCGACCACCGACGGCCGCCCGTCCGCGGGGATCGAGAGGCGGTAGGCACCAGACATGAACGTCTCGATCTCCCACGCACCGGTGGCACCGGGCTCGATCTGCATCAGCCTCACCCGGCCAGTCTCGTCGACGACAGCGGTACGAGACCAGAGGTGTATGCAGCACCCCCTGCCGGCCAGGACCACGCACGCTGAATCGCCCCTCTCACGGCGGATCTTGATGTCAACGTGCAGCGCAGATTGCGCGGACACGCCGCTGTACTTTGCGCAACCTGGGGCGTGTCGCGCGATCTGTGAGAAGTAGCGGCTCAGTCCGTCGGCTGCGGGTAACGATGCCTCACCATGTGGGCGATCCCGCCCATCAGCGCCGCTCCGGCCAGCATGCCTAGAAGCTACAGGACGATTCCCACCGCCCAGAGCCCGGACTCGTCGTCCGGCGCTGAAGCGCGAGGCGCGTGCGCTGGCACAAGCCGAAAGCACCTCGTACACCGCAGCCCTACGCCGGATCATGACAGCGGACCGACTCACGAGGTCGACGCCATCCCAACTCCGGAGGGAGCGTGGCGGCCTCTCGGGCTCGCAACTGAAGGATCCGCCGCGATTGACCGGATGATCCGTCGAAGCCGAGGACTCACCCCTCCACGCGGCCTGACCGATGCAAAGGCTCCCCGGACGTGGCTTTTGGGCCCAGGTCGAGCGCGCCCGGATGCTTGACATCGACGACATGGACCGGCGGCAGACCGAGCAGTGGCGACAGCGGATCGTGACGGCAAGGAGAACGACCTCTGGACTGAGTACCTGGACGCCATGATGCTGGACGACCGTGGCCGGCCCGCTCGAGGAGGCAGGCGTCGACGACGCCGGTGGCCGCGGTCCTGGCGCGATCGGTTAACCGAGCTTCGCCACCGGGCGTGGCCGGCGAGAGTGTGGTGGGTGCCTCGGAGGGGCGTGTTGCCGGGGAGGGCACGAACCGGCAGGAAGTTCCGTCCAGGCCCGGCGGGACGACCGGACCAGGGTCGCCGGTCCGGTCGTCCGGGCGCCCTTAAGCCTTACGGTCTCGCATTGGTGTCGCACGTCCTCGCATCGAGGATCGCACGACGTCGCACACTGGCACCTGAGAGCGTCATCTGTCCGGGTTCTGATCGACAACATGTCGGGACCCATGGCGTACCGTTGGGTCATGACCACCAGCACTGAGGCCGCCGGCCAAGACGCAGAGTTCGACCCGTTCGCAGGGATCGAGGACGAGCCGATCTCGGACACCGAGCACACTCGCGCCACCCTGCTCGAGCAGGCGCGCCGAGGGTTCGTACGGATCCGCAAGGACTTCGTGCAGCGCGAGACCAAGCCGCGCCCGTCGGTCCTGGCCGAGCTGGTCACCGGGCGCAAGGAGGTCGCTCTGGACCTGCTGCTGTCGGTCCACGCGCTGCAGCCGATCCTTCCGGGGTCGCCGCTGTCGGTCAGGACGTGGGCGCGGCTGCTCGGGCCGGAGGTCACCGAGCGGTCGGTGCGCGGGGCGATGGGCTTTCTCCAGGACCGCGGCCTCCTGGATGTCCAGGGCCGCAAGGGCATGCCCGAGTTCGTCCTCAAGCGCGAGAACGGCGACGGGGAGCCGTGGAACCCCGAGCCCGAGGAGGACCCGGCCGCGCGGGGCCGGGGGTTCTTCACGCTGCCGTTCGACTACTGGACCGCCGGCGCGATCGACGCGCTGTCGCTGCCGGGCAAGGCGATGCTCCTGGTGATCCTGCGCGACACGCAGGACCCCAAGGGCAAGCTCACGTTCGTCATGGCCAACGAGCGCGCCCAGGAGTTCTACGGGTTCAGCGAACGCACCGCCGAGCGCGGGTACCTCGAACTGCGCCGGACCGGGCTGCTGCGGGAGAAGGTCAAGCTCGTGCCCGACGCGCGCCACCCGCTGGGGCGGCGCGAGGAGTGGCACCGGGCCCTGGCCTACCCGTACAGCACCGATCACCGCGAGGCGCTGCGCAAGGCGGCTCGGGCAGCACGCGACGCAATCGTCCCGGCGGGTCCAGCCTCATCCGCATGACGAGCCACGAACACCAACAGGCACAGCAGAACCCCGGCCGTGACGGTTCCGGGGTGCAGGTCCCCACGCTATCCAGGACAGGTGAAATGAGCACGACCGAACCACACCGCGAGGCGCCGCAGGTGCGCCCCACGCTCAAGGCGCTCAAGATCCTTCCGGACGACGAGCCGCTGGTCGCCGCCGCGCAGCACGAGCTCGAGCGGGCCAAGCAGGCCACCGACCTCGACACCCAACGAGCAATCCTGGCCGGGCTCCGACTCGGCGAGCTGAAGCACCCGCTCCTGGACGACGCCCGCACGATCCTGGAGAAGGGCGGCGTGCCGGACGTCCACGCGTCCTCGTCCAAGGCGGCGTCGACCAAGACGGCCCGCCGCACCGTCCACGAGGTGCGCGCACGCACCGGGGCGGCCTGGCGCGGCGCCGTGGTGCTTGAGGACGGCGTCTGGTGGCTCGTCTTCGCCGAGCGTCACGACCGCTTCCACTCGACGTCAGCCGACTTCTTCAAGAAGGGCACCTGGGCACCGAGCGAGCTCGACAAGCAGCTGGCCGCGCAGGACGCCGTCCACCTCGAGCGGCGCCGCTGGAAGATCGCCGCGCTGACCGCGCTCCTGGACGCGCTGCGTGACGCCGTCGCGCAGACCCGCCCGATCGAGTTCGCGCTGACCGCGCCGGCCGGGGGCGGCGCGTGCACGCTGCGCGTGGAGATCGAGCACGACGCACCCGCGCCCACCGCCGACCTGGCGCACACGAGCTCCGGCATACTCCAGACCTCGCTGCTGGTCCGCGGCGCGGGCCGTGATCTGGTCGAGGCGATTGTCGAGATCCTGGCGTGCGTGTGCGACGGCGAACAGGACCAGTCGTACCTGCCCGGTGGCGACCTGCTGTTCCTGTCGACGATCTCGCACGCACGCCTGGCACAGCTGACCGCGACCATCAGCGCGACGACCGATATCGCCGTGCACGTCAAGGAGCTGCCCGCGCCGACGGTGCTCCACTACGTCAACACCGGCCGGCTCACTGCGGGGTTCGTCACCGGCACGGCCGTGCTCTCGCTGTGCGGTGAGTGGTTCGTGCCCCGCCTGGACAGCTCCGCCGATCTGCCCGTGTGTCCCACCTGCGAGGAGCATGAGCCGGTCGCCCGCGCACTCCTGGAGCACCTGCGGTCCTAAGGACCGGCCGTGCTCAGAGCTCGTCGAGCTCCCTGAGCGCCTCGTCGCTGATCGGCGCGAGGCGGTCCACGGCAGCCTGCTCGCGGGCGGCCTTGTTCGCGGAGGCCTCCGCCACGAGCTTGCCTGCAGCCAGCCGGCGCTCGTTGAACTCGAGCAGGTCGGACAGCGCGATGCGCTGGTGGGTGCCCACCGTGGTGAACTTCAGCGCGCCGGACTTCATGAAGCCCAGCAGGAACGGGCGCGAGACGCCGATCATGTCCGCCGCCTTGTTCGGGCTGAGCTGGGCATCCTGCTCGACGAGCGTCGCACCCTTGCCAGCGGTAAGGCTGCCGCGCAGCGTCGCGAGCAGGGCGCGCAAAGGCGACTCCGGACCCAGCTGCTCGAGGGCCTGGGACAGCACGACGAGGTCCTTCTGCCCTGCCGTCTTGGCTTCGACCGTGACGACCATCGACAGCACCTCCCTTCCGTCTCGCCCTATCATCTGTAATAACTGTAGTGACGTACTTGGTGAGTGTCCAATCGGCTCCCGTGACCACCAGCCACCAGTGCGACGGCGTCAACGGTGACCGTTGAGCACCGGACCCACCCTCGAACCGGTCGAGGACCGGCCAGCGAGGCCGAGCCTGCAGAATCGTCGGCCTACCGGGCCAGGACCTTCCGCGGTGCGCGATGATTCCGCCACGACCCGTCCTGATGGTGTTCTGAGCGACGCCGACGTCGAACAACTCGCGACGGAGCTGCACCGCGAGTGCACAGTTGGGCCGAGATCGTGCGCTACATCATGAGTGCCGTTCCCGACGTCGCAACTGGAGCCCTGTCCCGCGCTGCTGACCTCGCGGAGATGTCCGGCCCCAACGCAGAGCATGTCGCCTGGTGGCTTCGGGACTACATCGAGCACCCCGAAGAAGTCGCCGCACAGGTCACTGCACAGGTCACCGCTCGTCGCGAGCACCAGTCGGCGATCGCCAAGCTCGGCACGTACGTCCGTAGCCGGGCAATCGTCGGCCGACCCGAGGCTCCAGTTGCCCAGCATCTCGAAGAAGGTCGTGTGCCGCCGGTCGCCGACCTCGTCGATGTCCTGCGACCGCAGGCACGGCTTGCGAGTCGACCAGGAGCCGCCCGGCGGCGTGCGGTCGCACGCCCAGCAGGTAGGGCATCAGCGGCTGCATGCCCGCGCCCGTGAACAGGGTCGTCGGGTCCTCGCGCAGCACCAGGGGCGCTCGCTCGATCACGGCGTGCCCCCGGGCGGCGAAGAAGTCGAGGTAGGCCGAGCGGATCTCCTGGGCGTCCATCCGACGACCCTAGGGACCGGCACCACCGACTTCCAGGGCAATCCCCGCGGCCCCCGGCGAGGACGACCGCGCCCCGCCGCGGTGGGACGCAGCGGGGCGGGTGCGGGGCAGGTGCGGGGCAGGGCGGCTCGACGGGAGCCGCGCCGCCCCTCGCTCAGATGAGCTCGACGCCGTCGGCCTGCGGCCCGCGGTCGCTCTGCCGGATCTTGAACCGGACCCGGTCCCCCTCCTCGAGCTCCTCCCCGCCGCGCACGACCGACACGTGCACGAACAGGTCCTCGCCGCCGGCGTCGGGCGTGATGAAGCCGAAGCCGCGGTCCGCGTCGTAGCGCGCGACCGTGCCCTCGCCGCCGCGCACGCGACCGCCGGACGCCGGACGACCGCGGTCCGAGCCCGGACGGCCTCGGTCCGAGCCCGGTCGGCCGCGGTCCGGACCCGGGCGCCCGGAGCCGCCCACGAGCTGCACGTTCCGGGCGTTCGGCCCCTTGTCGCCCTCGACGACGTCGTACGTCACGCGCGCACCCTCGGCGAGCTCGGTGAGCCCGCGGCCCAGGGCGCTGACGTGCACGAAGACGTCGTCCCCGCCGCCGTCGGGAGCGACGAAGCCGAAGCCCTTGACGTCGTCGTACCAGGACACGGTGCCGTCGGCGCCGTCCGCCGCGGGCTGCGCGGCCTGCGCGCCGAGCGGCAGCAGGTGGTCCGCCTGCGGGCCCTTCTCGCCCTCGACGACGAGGAACGCCACGCGCTGCCCCTCCGTGACGACGCCGCCCCCGACGATGGCCGAGCTGTGCAGGAAGATCTCGTCGCTGCGCCCGTCGGGCGTGACGAAGCCGTAGCCCTTGGCCGGCTCGTACCAGACCACCGTGCCGAGCACGCCCACGGGCGCGTCGGCGGCGCGGTCGCCCGTCACGCGGACGCGCCGCGCCTGCGGGCCGCGGTCGCCGGTGCCCATCTCGAACTCGACGACCTGCCCCTCGCGGAGCTGCTTCGGGCCGTCGTCACCGACGATCTCGGACGCGTGCACGAACAGGTCCTCGGCCTCGTTCCCGAGGTCGATGAAGCCGAACCCTCGGTCGGCGTCGAACCATCGGACTGTTCCCTGGGGCACCTAGGACTCCTTGCATCGACAGACAGTGCTGCTCCTAGTGTCCCCGACGACGCCGCGCCCCGGCGCCGCGGGACCGCTCGGCTGGCCTCAGCGGCCGGTGCCCGACGCGCCGGCGCCCGGCTCCGCGCCCGGGTCGTCGACGTCGTCGCCGCTCCAGCTTCGCTCGTCGCCCGGGTCGACGTCGGTGGGGACCTCGGGGTCCTTCGGCAGCGAGTCGTTGGCGAGCGCGGGGAACGCGCCCGCGGTGCCGATGTCCGGCTCGCCGCGGACCGGTTCCTGCTCGTCCCGCCAGTCTTGCTCGTCGCCGGTGCCCCGGCGGTCCTGCGGCTGCGACGCGGTCATGAGCGGGCCCTCCTGGTCTCCGGCCCGGCCGCCTGGTCGACCGGGCGCACTCCCTCGACCGTACGTCGCCCCGCCGGGCTCACCACCCGGGCCGCGGGCTACGGCGCCGCGACGGGGACGACGGGCTTCCCCTCGTCCGCCGGGTCGTCCGTCCCGTCGACCACCGAGTCCTGCCCGACCACCGAGTCCTGCTCGACCGCCGAGTCCTGCTCGACCGCCGGGTCCGCGTCCGGCGCGGCGGGCGCGGCGGCGGCCGCCGCACGACGGCGGCGCACCACGAGCACGACCGCACCCGCGAGCGCCGCGACGACGAGCAGCACGGCACCGATCCCGACCCACGGCGCGACGGCGGCGCGCGACGACGCGTCGTCGGCCGCGGCGTCGGCCTCGTCGAGGCGGCCGGCGTCGAGCGCGGCGCGTGCCTCGGCGGTCGAGCCGTCGACGTCCAGCAGGAGGCGGCCGAGGTCGGCGAACGGCCCGCCGCCGGTGCTCGCGGCGACGGCGTCGCCGACCGTCCCGACGACCTCGACCGTGCGCGGCAGCACGGTCGCGAGCGCGGCGTACTCCTCGGCGGTGCGGGCGCTCTCGTACTGCGTGCGCACGGCGGCCGGGTCGGGCAGGCCCGCGTCGTCGGCGGCCTCCTGGACCTGGCCGGCGGCCGCGGCGGCGTCGGGCCCGATCGCCTCCCGGGCCGCGTCGGCGTCCGCGAACGCCCAGTCCGTCATCGCGGTGCGCAGCCCCGCGGGCGGGAGCCACTGGCCGTCGGCCGCGTCGAGGGCGACGTAGGCCTCCCTGGCCGGGCCCCGCGCGTCGAGCAGGGCGGTCTCGTCGGCGTCGGCGACCCACGTGCGGTAGGCCGCCTGGGCGTCCTCGACCTCGCCGCGCACCTCGACGAGGTCGAGGAAGCGTCGGCCGTCGGTCAGGCCGGGACGGCCCGGCTCGCCGGGGGCGTCGTAGGCGCTCTCCCCCGCGTACGCGGCGGCGACGAGCGTCCCGAGCGTCTCGTCGTCGAGCCCGCCGACGAGCGCGGAGACCGCCGTCCACGCCGCGGCGTAGGCGTACTCCTCGGTGGCGTCGGCGCCGTCCTGCACGTCGACGGCCGCCCAGGCGACGAGCGGGAGCGCCTCGGCCGCGTCGCGCGCGGGGGCCGGGAACGTCTCGGTCGGGCCGCCCGTCTGCGCCGCGACGCGCTCCCCCACGACCTCGGCCAGGCCCTCGGACACCCACCGGTCCGCGAACCGGTCCCCGGCGAGCCACGCGTGCGAGAGCTCGTGGAAGAGCAGCCCGGCGTCGAGGTCCTCGGGGATGACGATCTCGCCGGACCCGCGGTCGAACCACGCGTACCCCAGCACCTCGGGCGACACGTCCTCGCGGATGCGCTCGAGGTTCCCCGGCCACGGCATCCCGACGACGCGCTCGAGCGCGGGCAGCCCGGCGGCGACCTGCTCCGCGACGAAGGCGCTCCACTCGGCGTCGCCCGGGAAGCTCTCGAGCACGAGCTCCGTCCCCGCGGCGTCGACCGTCGTCGTGTCGACCTGCGCCGGGTCCCGGAGGGAGACGAACGACCACGTGCCGAGGTCGTCGGTGCTCTCCGTCGCGCGGTGCGTCCGGGTCGTGCCCTCGAGGACCGGGGTGAACCCGTCCCACGTGCTGTCGAAGTCCATCGACGTCGGGGTGACGATCTCGACGGTCACCTGGCCCGGATCCCCGGCGGCGCGGACGGCGAACGTCGCGTACCCGGGCCCGACGCGCGTGTACCCCTCCGAGCGGATCGGCTCGCCCGGGATCGTGTAGGCCCACTCCACGGTCCGCTCGCGCCCGTAGTTGAGGGGCGAGAACGAGACCCGCGCGGCGCTCGTGGCCGGGTCCTCCGTCGGCTCCAGCGTGACGGGGAGGGTGGCGCCGCCGCTCGTCGCGGTGACGTCCGTCGCGCCCGCCGGCACGGGGATGGCGTAGGCGTCCCAGTAGTAGAAGTACTGGCCGCTGTCGGGCTGCTCGTTGCGCAGCGTCGTCGTCACCCGGACCCGGACCGGGCCGGTGCCGTCCACCTCGTAGCGGACGTGCGACGTCTCCGACAGCCCGTCGTCCGGGTCCGCGCTCGCGACCCCCGGCGCCCCCACCACGACCGCGCCCGCGAGCACCCCCACGAGCACCGCGCGCGACGCCGTCCGCCCCGCGCGCCGCCCGTCGCCGGACCCTCCTGAGACCACCCCTGCACCGCCGTCCTCGCCGAAGCGCACAGCCCGTCGCCCCCCGCTCGTCGGGACCGGTCGACGACGACCGGAACGGGACACCGGCGGGAACTGTACCGGCTCCCGGGGACGCTCCGGACCACGCCCGGGGCCGGTGGCGGGGCCGCCGTCGGACATCTTGTGGACACCTGGTGCTGGCACGCTGTGCGGGTGACCACCGCACCCGGCCAGCCGTCGCTCGCCCGCCGCCTCGGCACGACGGACGCCGTCGTCGTCGGGCTCGCGTCCATGGTCGGCGCGGGCGTGTTCTCGGCGTTCGCGCCGGCAGCGGCCGCGGCGGGAACGGGACTGCTCGTCGGCCTCGCCCTGGCCGCCGTCGTCGCGTACGCGAACGCGACGTCGTCGGCCCAGCTCGCCGCGCAGCACCCGACGTCCGGCGGCACGTACGTGTACGGGCGCGAGCACCTGGGCCCGTGGTGGGGCTACGTCGCGGGGTGGGGCTTCGTCGTCGGGAAGACGGCGAGCTGCGCCGCCATGGCGCTCGTCCTCGCCGCGTACGCCGCACCGCCCGGGTGGGAGCGTCCCGTCGCCGCCGCGGCGGTCGTCGTGCTCACCGCGGTCGGCTACCGCGGCGTGACGCGCACGGCCCGCCTCGCGCGCGGGATCGTCGCGGTCGCGCTGCTCGCGATCGCGACGGCGGTCGTCGCGAGCCTCGCGGGGACGACGCCGCGATGGTCCGTCGTCCTCGACGCCGACGGCGCGCACGGCGGCTGGTACGGCGTCCTCCAGGCCGCCGGGCTGCTGTTCTTCGCGTTCGCCGGGTACGCGCGCGTCGCGACGCTCGGCGAGGAGGTACGCGACCCGCGCCGCACCATCCCGCGCGCGGTCCTCGTGTCGCTCGGGACGGTCGTCGTGCTCTACGCCGTCGTGGCGGTCACGCTCCTCCCCGTGCTCGGGCCCGCGCGGCTCGCCGCGTCCGCCGCGCCGCTCGCGGACGCCGTCGCGGCCGGGTCGTGGGCGTGGGCGGCACCGGTCGTGAGCGTCGGCGCGGTCGCCGCGAGCGCCGGCGCGCTCCTCGCCCTCCTGGCCGGGGTGAGCCGCACGGGGCTCGCGATGGCCCGCACCGGCGACCTGCCGGGCTGGTTCGCCGCGGTGCACCCCGTGCACCGGGTGCCGCACCGCGCAGAGCTCGCGGTCGGGGCGGCGGTCGTGCTGCTCGTGCTCACGACGGACCTGCGCGGCGCGATCGGGTTCTCGTCGTTCGGGGTGCTCGTCTACTACCTCGTCGCGAACCTCTCGGCGCTGCGCCAGACCGCGCCGCACCGCCTCTACCCGCGCGTCCTCCCCGTGCTCGGCGCGCTCGGGTGCGTCGCGCTCGTCGTCACGCTGCCCGTCCCGAGCGTGGTCGCGGGGGTCGTCGTGCTCGCGGTCGGCGTCGCGCTCCGGGCCGTGCGCGTCCGGTCGTAGCCGCCGTCCCGCTCCGCCCGGCGCACGGCTGCAAGACCCGCCGGCCCCGGGACACGAGCGAGGTATGAGCGGACACCGGACCGTGCGTGCGTCCGCGGCGACGATCGCCGCCCTCCTGGCGGTCGGTCTCGCCGCGGGCTGCGGCGCCCCCGACGGCGCGACCCCCGGGGCGCCGGGCGCGTCCGGGTCGGACCCCGTCGGGCTGGTCGGGATGTGGCGGGTCTCGGGGGCCGACGGCGAGGGCCCCGACACGTGGCTGCGGCTCGACGCCGGGCAGTACATGCTGTGGGGCGACTGCGGCGCGTACGTCGAGGGCGGCTGGGAGGCGGCAGGCCGGGCCTTCGTCGCCTCCGACCCGTACGCCGCCGCGGCGGCGTGCGGCGCGGCGGGGATCCCCGAGGTCCCGTGGCTGCGCACGGTGGTCGCCTACGAGCCCGACGGCGAGGGCTGGCGCCTGCTCGACGCGGACGGCGACGTCGTCGCCGGGCTGCAGGTCGACGGCGCCCCGGCCCCGATCCCCGACGCCGCGGAGCACTTCGCGCGGGCCCCCGAGGTGACCGACGACGTGCGGGCGGCGTTCGACCCGCCCGCGCCGCTGCCGGGCGGCCTCGCGCCCGCGGAGGTGCGGGACGTCGTCGGGCGGTGGGAGCCGGCCGCGCGCTCCTCCACCGACCCGCACGTCGTCTTCCGCGAGGACGGGACATGGTCCGGCTCCGACGGGTGCAACGGCGGCGGGGGTGCGTGGGCTCTGGACGACGGCGGTCGGCTGCTCGCGACCACGGGCCTCCAGACCCTGATGTGGTGCGAGGGAGAGAGCGTCCCCGGCTACGTCGCCTCGGCAGCCCGTGCCGGCCTGGACGGCGGTCGGCTGGTGCTCGTCGGCCCGGACGGCACGGAGATCGCTCGCCTCGTCCGGGGATGACGCCGCTCCGCCGCGCGATCGACCCGAGCGGCGGGATCGGCCCTCGGGCCGACCCGACGGCGGGCAGGTCGCCCTCGGCCTCAGGACTCGGGCTCGGGCTCCGGGGGCGCGCCCGTGGCGTCGTCGGACTCGACGACGCGTGACGACTCGCCCTCCTCGCCCGCGGGCGGCAGGCCGCGCTCGTCGGGCGCGTAGTAGCGGCCGGTGTAGCGGGGGCGCAGGAAGTTCTCGGTCGTGAGCACGGCGTCGACCTCGTCGGCCGTGAGCAGGCCGCGCGCGACCACGACGTCGCGCACGGAGGCCCCGGTCCGGGCGGCCTCCGCGCCCACGAGGTCGCCGTTGCGGTGGCCGATGATCTCGTTGAGGTACGTGACGATGCCGATGGAGTCGAGCACGTGGCGGCGGCAGACCTCGACGTTCGCCGTGATGCCCGTGACGCACTTGGTGCGCAGCGCGACGCACGCGTTGGTCAGCAGGTGCAGCGACTCGAACATCGACTGCGCGAGCCCGGGCTCCATGACGTTGAGCTGGAGCTGCCCGGCCTCGGCGGCGTGCGTGATCGTCACGTCGTTGCCCATGACCTTGAAGCAGACCTGGTTGACGACCTCGGGGATGACGGGGTTCACCTTGGCGGGCATGATCGACGACCCGGCCTGGAGCTCGGGCAGGTTGATCTCGCCGAGGCCCGCGCGCGGCCCCGACGACAGCAGCCGCAGGTCGTTGCAGATCTTCGACAGCTTGGCCGCGAGCCGCTTGAGCGCGGAGTGGACGGCGAGGTAGGCGCCGTTGTCGTAGGTCGCCTCGACGAGGTTCTCGGCCGGGACGGTGTGCAGGCCGCTCACCTCGGCGAGCCGGCGCGTCGCGACCTTCGGGTAGCCGGGCGGGGTGTTCAGCCCGGTGCCGATCGCGGTCGCGCCGAGGTTGACCTCGAGCAGCAGCTCGCCCGCGACCTCGAGCCGGCGGATCTCCTCCCCGACGTTCACGGCGAACCCGGCGAACTCCTGGCCGAGGCTCATGGGGACCGCGTCCTGGAGCTGCGTGCGCCCCATCTTCAGGACGTCCGCGAACTCGGACGCCTTCTCGTCGAACGCGCGCTCGAGCCGCCGCACCTCGTCCTGGAGCCGCGCGACGAGCTCGTGGACCGCGAGGCGGAAACCCGTGGGGTAGGCGTCGTTCGTGGACTGCGAGCGGTTGACGTGGTCGTTGGGGTTGATGACGTCGTAGCGGCCCTTCTCGAACCCGGCGAGCTCGAGCGCGAGGTTCGCGACGACCTCGTTGGTGTTCATGTTGACGCTCGTCCCGGCCCCGCCCTGGAACACGTCGACCGGGAACTGGTCGAGGCACCGCCCGTGGCGCAGGATCTCGTCGCACGCGGCGACGATCGCGTCGGCGACGTCGCGCTGGATGGTGCGCAGCTCACGGTTCGCGAGCGCCGACGCCTTCTTGACCATCACCATGCCGCGCACCATCTCGGGGACGTCGCTCACCGTCGTCCCCGAGATGCGGAAGTTCTCCATGGCGCGGACCGTGTGGACGCCGTAGTAGGCGTCCGCCGGGACCTCCTTCGGTCCCAGCAGGTCCACCTCGGTGCGTGTCCGTTCGCTCGACATGCCCCGACCGTAGCCCGGCCGCACGCTCCCGCACGCCCGGGCGACGCGTCAGGCCACCGGCTCGTACACGAACCGCTCGACGCGCACGACGGACGCGCTCGGGCGGCCCTCGCTCGTCGCGTGCACGCCGAGCCAGAGCCCGAGGAACCCGCCCGCGGCGGCGCTGTCGAGCGTGCGCCCGTCGACCGTCGCGACGTCCGTGACCGGCCCGTCGGCGGGCCCGGCGACGAGCCCGTAGTCCTGCCCGCGCACGCGCAGCCCGACGACGACCGGCTCCCCGGGGGCGGCGGTCACCGTCGTCTCCCCGACCACCGCGTCCGTGCCTCCGCGCCGGTGCACCGCGACGACGCGCCGCTCGTCCCCCGGGCCGCCGTCGACGAGGAGCCGCACGTGGTCGTCCTCGGACTGGCGCACGACGACGCCCGCGCGCTCCCCCGCCGCGGCCGGGACCTGCACGGTGACCGTCACGTCGACCTCGCGGTGCTGCTGCCGCACGCCGAGGAACGCGGGCGCGCCCGGCTCGGCGAGCGTCGTCGGGCGCACCGGGAGGTCCCAGCCCTCGCCCGCCGGGGTGGCGACGTCGCGCGGCAGGACGCGCACCGCCGTCCAGCGCGGGTCGTCGGGGCGGACGACGCCGCTCGCCCCGCCCTGGACCGCCGTCCGGGGCGCCGGGCTCGCGAACGGGACCTCGACGGCGTCGGGCACGCGGCCCTCGCCGGGCGCGAGGACGGGCCAGCCGTCCTCCCACACGACGGGGACGAGGAACGTCTCGCGGCCGAGCGGGTAGTGGTAGCCGCCGTAGACGCGCATCGCGAGCAGCACGGCCCACCACGAGCCGTCGGGCGCCTCGACGAGGTCGGCGTGGCCCACGCCGACGACGTCCACCCCGCGTCCGAGGTGCCGGTGCGTGAGCACGGGGTTGGCCTTGTTGCCCTCGTACGGGCCCGTGACCGACGACGCGCGCGCGACGGACACCGCGTGGTGGAAGTCCGTCCCGCCCTCGGCCGCGAGCAGGTAGTACGTGCCGTCGACCTTGTACAGGTGCGGCCCCTCGGCCCAGACGGCGCCGCGCACGGCCCCCGTCCACACGACGTGCTCGGGGCCCACGAGCGTGCACGTCGCGGGATCGAGCTCGCGCACCCACACCTCGGTCTGGTGGAACCACTCCGGCTCGGGCGCGAGACGCGTGCCGTGCAGCCAGACGCGACCGTCGTCGTCGAAGAAGATCGACGGGTCGATCCCCGCGACCCGCTCGCCGTCCTCGTCGCGCAGCCACACCGGGTCGGACCACGGCCCGGCCGGGTCGGTCGCCGTCATGACGAAGTTCCCGCCGCGGGTGTCGTCGTCCGGGTCCACGAGCGTGCACACGAGCCAGAACGTGCCGTCGTGGTGGCGCAGCGTCGGGGCGAACAGGCCGCCCGACGACCGGATGCCGTCGTAGTCGAGCTGCCCCGACCGGTCGACGACGTCCCCCACGTGCTCCCACGTCGCGAGGTCGCGGCTGCGCAGCACCGGCAGGCCGGGCAGGTACTCGAACGTCGAGGTGACGAGGTAGAAGTCGTCACCGACGCGGCACACCGACGGGTCGGGGTTGCACCCGGGCAGCACCGGGTTCTGGACGCGCGTCATGCGCGCTCCCCCGCCTCGACGCGTGCGGACACCTCGACGGCGACGAGCCGCTCGTCCGCGGCCGTGACCTCGTGCAGGGGGCCGGTGACGGCCAGGGTCGCGCGCGCGGTCGCCGCGCCCGGCACCACGTGCCGCGCGGCCGGCGCGGACTCGTTGACGATCGCGCCGCCGGTCGTGGACCCGAGGTCGCCCGCTCCGGGGGCGGAGTCGACGGCCGCCGCGTGCGCGCCGACCCACACCTCGACGTCGCCCGGCTCGACCACGCGCACGAGGCGGCGGTCGGAGAACGCGAGGCGCGTCGTCGGGACGCGGAACGTCACGCGGCGCGACTCGCCCGGAGCGAGGTCGACGCGCGCGTACCCGAGGAGCTGCGCGACGGGCCGCGGCACGGAGCCCACGACGTCGCGCGCGTACAGCTGCACGACGTCCGCCCCCGCCACCGCGCCCGTGTTGGTCACGGTGACCGCGGCGCGGAACGTCCCGCCCGCCGCCACGGCCGCGTCGACCTCGAGGTCCGCGTACGCGAACTGCGTGTACGACAGCCCGAAGCCGAACGGCCGCACCGGCGTCGGGTCGGTGGACGTGACGTCGGACGGTCCGCCGAGCACCGGGTGGAGGTAGGAGTAGGGCTGCGCGCCGCCCGCGCGGGGCAGCGACACGGGCAGGCGGCCCGACGGGTTCACCGCGCCGACGAGCACGTCCGCGACGGCGCGCCCGCCCTCCTCGCCGGGGAAGAAGCCCTGCACGACGGCGGCCGGGACGCCGCCGCGCGACGATCCCGCGTCGAGGGCCCAGCCGATCGCGTAGGGGCGGCCGGTGAGCAGCACGAGCACGACCGGCGTGCCCGTCGCGACGACCTCCTCGACGAGCCGTCGCTGCACGCCCGGCAGCTCGAGCGACTCGACGTCGTTGCCCTCGCCGACGGTGCCGCGCCCGAACAGCCCGGCCTCGTCGCCCACGACGACGACCGCGACGTCCACGTCCCGCGCGGCGTCGACCGCGGCCGGGATCTCCGTGACGTCGTCGCCCTCGACCGCGCACCCGCGCACGTACGTGACGTCGGTGCCCGCCCCGGCGAGCGCGTCGCGCAGCGACTCGAGCACCGTCGGCAGCTCGATGCCCGCCGGGGTGCCAGGGTGGTGCGCGAGCACGTGGTTGACGAACGAGTAGCAGCCCATGAGCGCCTCGGCCGAGTCGGCGTCCGGCCCGACGACGGCGACGCGCCGCGGGGCGGCCGGCGCGCCGTCGGCCCCGGGTCGCACGAGCGGGAGCACGCCGTCGTTCGCGAGCAGCACGAGCGACTCCTGCGCGAGGCGGCGCGCGGTCGCGCGCTGGCGCGGGGTGTCGAGGTCGACGGCGGTCGGCGGCTCGTCGGCGTAGGCGCCGGGGTCGAGCAGGCCGAGCTCCTCCTTCTGGGTGAGCAGGCGCAGCACGGCGCGGTCGACCCACGCCTCGTCGAGCGCTCCCGACCGCACGCGCTCGGCGAGCGGCGCGAGGTAGGCGTCGCCCGTCGGCAGCTCGACGTCCAGGCCCGCCCGGAGCGCCTGCGCCGCCGCCTCGCCCCGGTCGGCCGCGACGCGGTGCATCACCTCGAGGAACGCGACGCCGAAGTAGTCGGCGACGACGACGCCGTCGAACCCCCAGCGCTCGCGCAGCACCTCGGTGAGGTGCTCGGTGCTCGCGTGCAGCGGCACGCCGTCGACGTCCACGTACGACGCCATGACGGACCGGGCGCCGCCGTCGCGCACCGCCATCTCGAACGGCGGGAGGTAGACGTCGGCGAGCTCGCGCGGCCCGGCGCTCACGGGCGCGTGGTTGCGCCCCGCGCGGGAGCCCGAGTACCCGACGAAGTGCTTGAGCGTCGCGTGCACGCCCGCGTCCTGGAGGCCGCGCACGTACGCCGTGCCGACCGTGCCCACGAGGTACGGGTCCTCGCCGACGCACTCGTCGACGCGGCCCCAGCGCGGGTCGCGCACGACGTCGAGCACGGGCGCGAGGCCCTGGTGGACGCCGAGCGTGCGCATCGACTCCCCCACCTCGCGCGCCATCTCCTCGACGAGGTCCGGGTCGAACGACGCGCCCCACGCGAGCGGCGTCGGGTACGTCGCGGCCTGCCACGCGGCGAGACCCGTGAGGCACTCCTCGTGCACGATCGCCGGGATCCCCAGCCTGGTCCCGGTCCGCAGCCGCCGCTGCTCCGCCCACAGCCACGCCGCCCGCTCCGCCGGGTCGACGGGGCGCGTGCCGTACACGCGCGTGTAGTGCCCGATCCCGTGCTGCGTGATCTCCGCGAGCCGGCCGCCGTCGGCCTGGCCGGCCGTCATCTCCGACTGCATCGGGGCGACGGTGCCGTTCTGGTCGAGCCAGTAGCCGACGAGCTGCGCGAGCTTCTCGTCGAGGGTCATGCGCGCGTGGAGCGCGCGCACGCGCTCGGAGACCGTGGGCATCTGCGGGGGTGCGGGGCGCGGGGTCGGCGCGGGGTCGGCGCCCGGGGTCGGGCTGCTGAGGGGTGCCGTCGGGACGGCAGGGACGACGTCGGTCACGGGACCGTTCTCCTTCGGTGGTGGCCCCGTCCCGCGCGCGGCGCGGGACGGGGCAGGGTGCGGACGGGCGCGGGTCAGCCCTTCACGGCGCCGGTGAGGCCGCCGACGATGCGCCGCTCGAACAGCGAGAAGAAGACGAGCGCGGGGATCATCGACAGGGACGTGAAGGCGAGCACGCGGGCGGTGTCCACGGAGTACTGCGACGCGAACGCCTGCACGCCCAGCGGAAGCGTGTACGACGTCTCGTCGTTGAGGATGAAGAGCGGGAGCATGTAGCTGTTCCAACTCGCGACGAACGCGAGGATCCCCACGGTGATGACGCCCGGCAGGGACAGCGGCACGACCATCCGGAAGAAGAAGCCGAGGCGGCTCGCGCCGTCGATCGACGCGGCCTCCTCGATCTCGCGCGGGATGGCGCGCAGGAACGGCACGAGGATGATGACGGTCGTCGGGAGGGCGAACGCGATCTGCGGGAGCACGAGGCCGCCCACGGAGTTCATCAGCCCGAGCGAGCGGATCATGATGTACAGCGGCGTGATCGCGACCGTCATGGGGAACATCAGGCCCGCCGCGAACAGCGCGTAGAGCGCCCCGCGCCCCACGAACGAGTAGCGGGCGATGACGTAGCTCGCCATGAGGCCGAGCACCACGACGCCGAGCGTCGTGAGGAGTGCCGCGACGAGCGAGTTCCCGAGCTGCTGCCAGAACAGCGAGCTCGACAGGACCTCGACGTAGTTGACGACCTGCCACGGGTCGGGCAGGCCCGACGGGTCGGCCGTGATCTGCGCGTTGGTGCGGAACCCGCCGACGACGATGTACGCGATCGGCGCGAGGCACACGCCCACGAGCAGCCACGCGACCACGTAGGTCAGCGGGCCGCCCCGGCCGATGCCGGAGCCGCGGGGCTCCTTCGGGGTCTTGACGCCGGCGGGACGCTCGGGCGCGGGTACGGCGGTGACGGTGGCCATCACTTCTTCCCTTCCGTGATCGCGCCCTCGGTGTCACGGCGCAGGACGTACCGCTGGTACACGAGCGCCACGGCGAGGGAGATGAGGAACAGCACGACCGCGACCGCGCTGCCGTACCCGTAGTTCCCCGCGTTGCGGCCGTTCGCGACCATGTACGTCGCCATGGTCGACGTGCCGGCCGTCGAGGCCACGTACTGGCCCCAGATGATGTAGACGAGGTCGAACAGCTGGAGCGAGCCGATGATCGACAGGAACGCCCAGATGCGGACCGTCGGGCCCAGCAGCGGGAGCGTGACGTAGCGCTGCGCCTTCCAGTAGGACGCGCCGTCGATCGCGGCGGCCTCGCCCAGCTCGTCGGGGATGCCCTGGAGGCCCGCGAGGAAGAGGATCACGGCGAAGCCGATGTACTTCCACGTGATGATGAGCAGCAGGGTCCAGATCGCGACGTCGGGGTCGGCGAGCCAGTCGACCGTGAGGAACCCGAGGCCGACCTTCTCCAGCAGGTCGTTCACGGCGCCGGTCGTCGAGAGCATGAGGCTGAACCCCGTGCCGACGATCACCTCGGACACCACGTACGGCACGAACACCAGCACGCGGACCACCGAGCGGCCGCGCATGCGCCGGTTGAGCATGAGCGCGACGACCACCGCGACCGGGCCCTGGAGCACGAGCGACATGAGCACGATGAACCCGTTGTGCCGCAGCGCCGCGAGGAACTCGGGGTCGCGGAAGATCGTGAGGTAGTTCTCGAACCCCACGAAGTCCGTCGGCGGGCCGAAGCCCTTCCACTTGAAGAACCCGTAGTACGCCGCCATCAGCACGGGCACGATGACGAACGTGAGGAAGACGACGAGCGCCGGCCCGGCGAGCACCGCGATCTCGGCTCGCTGGCCCCAGCGGCCGCGGCGCGGGCGGCGGGCCCGCGCCGCGGCGGCCGGGGGCGGCCCCGCCACGGCGCCGGCGCCGCCCCCGGCCCGGTCCTCGGGCGTCGTCGTGCTCGGCGAGGTCTCGCCCTGGGACACGGTCATGGCTCCGGTTACTCCTTGGCCGCTGCGGCGTTCGTCGTGTCGACGATGTCCTGCGGCGTGCCCTTGCCGGCGAGCAGGTTGACCACGGAGGTGTTGAGCGCGTTGCCGACGTTCTGCCCGAACAGCGTGTCCAGCCACACGGTGACGTACGGCGCCTCGTTGTAGGCCTCGAGGATCGAGACGAGCGCGGGCTCCGTCACGACGCCCTGCGCCTCCTTGCTCGCGGGCAGGGTGTGGAACGCGGTGGCGTACGCCTCCTGCGACTCCTTCGACATGATGAAGTTGAGGAACTCCGCGCACTCGGCGGGGGCCTGGGCCGAGCAGGAGAACCCGTCGACGCCGCCCATCATGGCGCCGGGCTCGCCGTCACCGCCCTCGACGGCCGGGAACGGGAACCACTGCAGGTCCGCGAGCGGCTTCTCGTCCGGCGTGAGCGACGCGATGACGCCGGGGTTCCACGCGCCCATGAGCTCCATCGCGGCCTGGTGGTTGGCGATGAGGCCCGCGGACGAGCCCGCGCCCTGCTGCGCGGAGGTCGTGAGGTAGCCCTGGTTGAAGGGCTCCGTCTCGGCGAACGCCTGGAGGTCCTCGCCGGCCTTGAGCCAGCACGGGTCGTCGAAGCTGCGCTCGCTCGCCGCCGTGTTGATGGTGTCCTGCGAGCACTCGCGCAGCGCGAAGAAGTAGTACCAGTGCGCGGCCGGCCACGCGTCCTTCGCGCCGAGCGCGATCGGCGCGACGCCTGCGGTCTTGAGCTGGTCGACGACGCCCTCGAGCTCGCTGATCGTCGTCGGGTTCGCCGTCACGCCGGCCTGCGAGAACAGGTCCTCGCTGTAGTAGACGCCGCCCGGGAGGATCGAGACCGGCATCCCGTAGACCTTGCCGTCGACCGTGAAGGCGCTGAGCGCCGCGTCGCCCACGGCCTCGCGCGTGGTGTCGTCGATCGCGTCGGTGAGGTCCATCGCCTGGCCGGCCTCCACGACGTCGGCCAGCTTGCCGCCGCCGCGCGCCATGAAGATGTCGGGCGCGTCGCCCGAGTTGAGGGCCGTCTGGAGCTTGCCGTCCATGTCCTCGTTCTGGATGGCCTGGATCTCGATCGTGACGCCGGGGTTCGCCTCCTCGAACGCCGCGACCGTCTCCTCCCAGTAGGCCTTGCCCTCACCGGTCGTGGAGTTGTGCCAGAAGGTCATCGAGACCGAGCCGTCGTCCGAGCCGGAGTCGCCTCCGCCTCCGCAGGCCGTGAGCACGAGCGTGCCCGCCAGGGCGACGGCGGTCGCCGTCAGGAGCTTCCGAGACTTCATCGTTCCGTCCTCTTCGTCGAGTCGCACCGGGGCGCACGCTGCCTCGAGCGCGCCGGGCCGCCACCGCTGTGGGGCCGCCGGTAGCGACTCTGGCAGGCGCGACCCGGTCGTGTCAATCGATATCGATAACGTTTTACACACGACGTGGCGCGGGCCTCCGGACGCCCTCGCCAGGGGCTACTGTCATCCCCATGCGCTCCACGGGAAGAGTCACGATCGGCGACGTCGCGCGCACCGCCGGCGTCTCCGTCGCGACCGTCTCCAAGGTGATCAACGGTCGCTACGGCGTCGCGCCCGAGACCTCCCGCCACGTCCAGCAGGTCATCGACGACCTCGGGTACGAGTCGTCGATCGTCGCGAGGAGCCTGCGGAGCAGCAAGACCAACGTCATCGGGATCCTCGTCGCCGAGTTCGAGCCGTTCTCGACCGAGCTGCTCAAGGGCATCTCCGAGGCCGTCGACGGGACCGGGTACGAGCTCCTCGCCTACTCCGGCGGCCTGCGCCGCGACGACCGCGTCGGCTGGGAGCAGCGCTCCCTGTCCCGCCTCGGCGGCACCCTCATCGACGGCGCCATCCTCGTCACGCCCACCGTCGTCGCGCGCGGCAGCTCGATCCCCGTCGTCGCCGTCGACCCGCACCGCGGCCCGTCCGACCCCCCGACCGTCGACTCCGACAACCTCGCCGGCGGCCGCACCGCGACGCAGCACCTCCTCGACCTCGGCCACCGCCGCATCGGCTTCCTCGCGGGCCGCCCCGACCTCGAGTCCGCGCGCCTGCGCGAGCAGGGGTACCGCGAGGCGCTCGCCGACGCGGGCATCGCCTTCGACCCCGACCTCGTGCGCGTCGGCGGCTACCGCCCCGACCTCGCGGACTCCCCCGCGCACGAGCTCCTCTCGCTCCCCGAGCGACCCACCGCGATCTTCGCCGCCAACGACCTCTCCGCGATCCGCACCATGGAGGTCGCCGCCGAGCTCGGCCTGCGCGTGCCCGACGACGTCTCCGTCATCGGCTTCGACAACGTGCCCGAGTCCGCGCTCACCACCCCGCCCCTGACGACCGTCGACCAGCCCATCCACCGCATGGGCACCGAGGCCCTGCGTCTCATCGTCGACCTCGTCGAGGGCCGCACGCGCGAGCCCCACGTCCGCCTCCCCACGACCCTCGTCGTCCGCGGCACCACCCGCGCCGTCTGACCGCCCGCCGCCCGGACGGTGCCGCCGTCGCGGGCCAGAGCCGTGGCCCCGCGAGGTAGAGCCCTGGTCGGCCGAAGTAGAGCCGAGGTCACGCCGAGGTAGAGCCGAGGTCACGCCGAGGTAGAGCCGAGGTCCCGCGAGGTAGAGCCGAGGTCACGCCCGACGCCGCAGGCTCACCGCGGGCGTCCAGGCTGACCGCGCCCGACGTCGGCCGGGCACCCATGGCGGCCAGGTCGCCCGTCGGGAACGGGGGCGGGCCGACCAGGCCATCCCGGCAGAGCGAGCAGGCGGTTCCGGCTCGTCCGTCGGCCAGGACGCGCCCGATCCACCTGCTCGGCACGACGGCGGTCGGTCCGCGCCCGGCGACCGTGGCGCCGCCGCGAGAGGTCGCCCGGGCGGTTCTCGCCTGCGGGGCACGAAAGGCGGGGCGACCTCCGCCGTCGGCCCGGCGACCACGGCTCTACCCCCGCGGGACCACGGCTCTACCTCGCGGGACCAGGGCTCTACCTCGGGGGACCACGGCTCTACCCCGCGGGACCACGGCTGTACCCCGCGGGACCACGGCTCTACCTCGCGAAGCCAGGGCTCTACCTCGGCGGGGTGGCGGTGTTGGAATCCTGGGCGCCTCGTCGTCGTTATGTCACCAGTACCACTGTCGACAGACCTTGAGGAGGTCAGGTGGCCCGCCTCGCACGCCGCGTCCAGGTCGAGAACGACTTCGGCGAGATCATGCACTACGACCGTCACACCGGCGGCGGCTTCGTGTCGCCCCACGCCCGCGTCCCGGAGTCCGTGCCCGTCGGGTGGGGCACCTACGTCGAGAAGGGCGCCGTGGTGGGCCACGGCTGCCGGCTCGGCGACGGCACCTGGATCGACCGGGACGTCGTCCTCGGCCGCGACGTCCGCGTCGGCGACAACGTCCGCATCGCACCCGAGGCGCGCGTCGGCGACCGCGCCCGCGTGGGCAGCGGCGCGCGCGTCGGGCGCCGGGTGCTCGTGGAGGCCGGCGCCGTCGTCCCGCCGGACGAGATCGTGCCCGACGACGCGACCGTGCGCCGCCGGGGCGGCCTGCGCTCCGGGTACGACGTCGCGGCGTAGCCCCACCCCCCGGCCGCCGCGCGGCGCGACCGCCCCCGCGCGGCGCGCGTGCGGCGCGCCGGGCGGACGCCTTCCCGCGTCGGCCGCCGGGTGCGTAGCCTTACCGCCCGTGACCTTCCCGCCGCACGGCCCGGCCGTCCCCCCGCCCCAGCAGCCGCCGCACCCGCTGGGCCCGGCGGGTGCCGCCGTCCCGCTCGACCCACGCGCCGTGCTCGAGGGCCGGCCGCCGGGCCGCGCGCGCGTCGGCGTCATCGTGACGATCGCCGTCGCGAGCCTGTGCCTGCTCGTGGGCCTCGTGCTCGCGGCGCTGTCCGGGGTGGGCACGTTCACGGTCGGGCTGCTGCTCGCGCTCGTGCCGCTGGGCATCTGGGTGCCGGTCGTGCTCGCGCTCGACCGCCTCGAGCCCGAGCCGCCGAGCGCGCTCGTCGTCGCGTTCCTGTGGGGCGCGGGGATCGCGACGCTCGTCGCGGGGATCCTCAACACGCTCGGCCTGGAGTTGCTCACCGCGCCGCTGTTCGGCGAGGAGGTCGGCTGGTACGTCGTCGCGTCGTTCGGGGCGCCGTTCGTCGAGGAGATCCTCAAGGGCGCGGTCCTGTTCGGGATGCTCTGGTTCCGGCGCCACGAGATCGACGGCTGGACCGACGGCGTGATCTACGCCGCGATGGTCGCCCTCGGGTTCGCGGCGGTCGAGAACGTCACGTACTTCATCATGGCCGCGCAGGACGGCACGCTCGGCCCGACGTTCGTGCTGCGCGCGATCGTCACCCCCCTCCTGCACCCGCTGTGCACGGCGCTCACGGGCCTCGGCGTCGCGAGCGCGGCCACGAGCCCGCCCGGGCCGCGCCGCGTGCTCGCGCCGCTCGGCGGTCTCGCCGCGGCCATCGCCCTGCACATGCTGTGGAACGCCTCGACCGGCTTCGGCCCGCTCGCGCTCGGGGTCGCGTACCTCGCCGGGCTCGGGGTGCTGGTCACGCTGGTCGTCCTGCTCGTCCGGGACCGACGCCGCACGGTCGCGACGATCCAGCGCCAGCTCGTGCCCTACGTGCCGACGGGCCTCGTCACGCCCGCCGACCTCGCGATGCTGTCGACGCTCGCCGCGCGCCGTCAGGCGCGCGACTGGGCGCGTCGCACCGGTGGCGCGGGGGCCGCGCACGCGATGCGCGACTACCAGCAGGCCGCGACCGAGCTCGCGCTGCTCCACGACCGGGTCGAGCGCGGCGCCGTCGAGGCGTGGCGCGTCGAGGGACAGCGGCGCGCGCTGCTGCACCTCATGCTCACGGCGCGCCAGGCGTTCCTCGTCCGGGCCCCGCAGCCGCCGCCGGCCCCGTGGTCGCCGGGCGCGCCGTCGGGGTTCACGTCCGGCGCGTGGGCGCCGGGACCGGGCCTGCGGTAGCGGGCCGCTCGCCGCGTCGCGGGGGCGTGCGGATGACGAGCACCGCGTCGACGG
Organism: Cellulosimicrobium funkei; assembly: GCF_004519295.1. Lineage (GTDB taxonomy): Bacteria > Actinomycetota > Actinomycetes > Actinomycetales > Cellulomonadaceae > Cellulosimicrobium > Cellulosimicrobium funkei. The sequence continues at coordinate 259,486 of NZ_SOZH01000002.1, read as the reverse complement.
GTGCCCCGTCGAGCGCGCGGTAGGAGTGCTCGGCGTCCGACACCCAGCGCAGCCCGTCGCCCACGGTCACCACGGCCTCCGCGCCACGACGGCCCGCGCGCACGCGACCGGACGTCACGAGCAGGTGCTCGACGACGCCCGGCCCGTGCGGCGGCGACGTGCGGTCCGCGGCGGGCTCGAGGTGCAGGTGGTAGACCTCGACGGCCGTGCCGTCGGGCAGGTGGTGGGCGTCGAGGAGGCGGGCCCGGACGCCCTCCGACGACACCTCCGACCCCGGCCGCTCGGCGAGGAGCGTCGCGAGCGGGACGCCGAGCGCCCCGGCGAGCACGTAGAGCGTCGCGAGCGTGGGGTTGCGCGCGCCGTGCTCGATCTCGGAGAGCGAGCCCTTCCCGACGCCCGCCGCCGCCGCGAGCGCCGACAGCGACAGCCCCCGCTCGGCCCGCAGCGCCCGGATCTGGGCGGCGACGGCGGCGAGCGTCTCGTCCCCGCGGCGGCCCGACGACGCAGGAGCACCACCGCCCGGGTCGTCGCCCGACCCTGCGCTCGCCCCCGCGCTCGCTCCTGCGCCCGCTCCCGTGCCCGCCTGCGCTCCCCCGTCGCTCACGCGCGGCAGCCTACCGGCCGTAACTCAGGCCACTCTGGTAGCGTTCCGCAAACAGAACGGCTCGGCACGTCCGCTGGAGCAGCATGGAACCCGACCCGGAGCGCCTGCGCCCCGTCCTCGCCGGGCTCGTCACGGCCCTCGTCGGCTTCACGAGCTCGTTCGCCGTCGTGCTCGCCGGCCTGCGCGCCGTCGGCGCGACGCCCGATCAGGCCGCGTCCGGGCTCCTCGCCCTGTGCGTGACGCAGGCCGTCGGCATCCTCTGGCTGACGACGCGCCACCGCACCCCGCTCACGCTCGCCTGGTCCACGCCCGGGGCCGCGCTGCTCGTCAGCACGGGCGCGGTCGCGGGCGGCTGGCCCGCCGCGGTCGGCGCGTTCTGCGTCGTCGGCGGGCTCGTGCTGCTCACCGCGCTCTGGCCGCGCCTCGGCGACCTCGTCGCCGCGATCCCCACCCCGATCGCCCAGGCGATGCTCGCGGGCGTGCTGCTCACGCTGTGCCTCGCGCCCGTCCGCGCGTTCGTCACGACGCCGTTGCTCGTCGCGCCCGTCGTGCTCACGTGGCTCGTGCTGCTGCGGGTCGCGCCGCGCTGGGCCTCGCCGGCGGCGCTCGCGGTCACGCTCGCGATCGTCGGGTACGAGGCCGTGGGGAGCGGCACCCTCGCCTGGGCCGACGCCGTCCCCCGCCTCGACCTCACCGTCCCGACGCTGTCGTGGCAGGCGGTCGTCGGGCTCGCCGTGCCGCTCTACGTCGTGACGATGGCGTCGCAGAACGTCCCCGGCGTCGCGGTGATGGCCTCGTTCGGCTACCGCGTGCCGTGGCGCGAGACCATGACCGTCACCGGCCTCGCGACGCTCGCGGGCGCCACCGCGGGCGGGCACGCGATCAACCTCGCGGCGATCTCCGCCGCGCTCGCCGCAGGCCCCGAGGCGCACCCCGACCCCCGACGGCGCTGGGTCGCGGCCCACACCGCGGGCTGGGCCTACCTCGTGCTCGCCGTCGGCTCGGCCGGCCTGGCCGCGCTGGTCGCGGCCGCGCCCGACGGGCTCGTCGAGGCGGCCGCCGGGCTCGCGCTCGTCGGGACGCTCGGCGCCGCCGTCGCGGGCGCGGTCGCCGAGCCGCGGGGCCGCGAGGCGGCCGTCGTGACGTTCCTCGTCGCCGCGAGCGGGACGGTCGTCGCGGGCATCGGCGCCGCCTTCTGGGCCGTGCTCGCGGGCCTCGCCGTCCACACGGTCCTCACGCTGCGCCGTCGGGCACCCACCCCGGGGCAGAGCCCCGGTAGCCCCCAGGTAGAGCCCCGGTAGCGCGAGGTAGAGCCCTGGTAGCGCGAGGTAGAGGCGTGGTCGTGACCACGCCTCTACCTCGGCGAACCGGGGCTCTACCTCGGCGAACCGGGGCTCTACCTCGGCGGGACGACGGCGGGCGCGGGCTCGTCCGTCGGGTGCGGCCCGAGGACGGGCAGGTTGTCGCGGAAGACGTTCGTCGGGTCCACGCGGCGCTTGACCTCCCGCAGCCGCTCCAGGGTCGCGGGCGGGAACGCGTCCGTCACGCGCTCGGTGCGCAGGTCGGTGTCGAAGCTGAGGTACATCCCGTCGAACACGTCGGCGAGCGCGTCCCACCGCGCGTCGAGACGGGACCGGCTCGCCCCCATCGCGACGACCGAGAAGTTCGCGGACCGGTGCGCGTACGCCGTCGCGTCGGCGGGGACGTCCGACGCCGCACCGCCCGTCGAGCGGATCTGGAAGAAGTACGTGTCCCCGCTCGCGACGAGGCCCGCGAGCCGTGCCGACGCCTCGGGCGTGAGGTGCTCCAGCAGCCCGGACCGCGACACGGGCTCGCCCTGCCCCCCGTGCGGGCCGGGCGGGGGCGCCGAGACGACGGCGTCGTACGGCACGATCTGCGCCGTCGCCCGGGCGAGCAGCGGGGAGATCGCCGCGAACGGCTGGAGCCGCGCGAGGACGGTGTCCGGGTCGTCGGAGTCGACCATCGTCATGGACTGCGCGACGAGGGGCTGCCCGGGCCGCGGCCGCCCCACGATGAGGAAGCTCGTCGTGTCCCGCGGCGAGGCCTCCACCGTGGCGCCCCAGCGCTCGAGGAACCCGGCGAGGTCCGACGCGTCGTGCACCATCTGCGCGAACCCCACCGCGGACACCTCGTCCGCGACGAGCTCGAACGACGTGACGATCCCGACCTGCGCCCCGGCGCCGCGCACGGCCCAGAACAGGTCCGTGTTCTCGTCGTCGCTCGCGCGCACGACCGAGCCGTCCGCGAGGACGACCTCGACCGCGCGCACGTGGTCGATCGTCAGGCCGTGCGCCCGGCCGAGGAAGCCGATGCCGCCCGCGGTCGCGAGACCGCCCACCCCGACGCCGCCGGAGTCGCCCGACGTGATCGCCCAGCCGCGCGGCGCGAGCGCCGCCGCGACCCCGCCCCACCGCGCGCCGGGGCCGACGCGCACGAGGCGCGTGGCGTCGTCGAGCACCTCCACCTGGTCGAGCGCGGCGAGGTCGAGGACGATGCCGCCGTCGTTCGTCGAGCGCCCGCTGATCCCGTGCCCGCCCGAGCGGACGGACAGCGGCACCCGGCGCGTCACCGGCTGGGCACGCGCGAAGGCGAGCGCCTCGACGACCTCCGCGGTGTCGCGCGGGCGCAGCACGAGGCCCGGCGAGCCGCCGCGCAGGTAGTTCGAGCGCACGCCCGCGTACGCGGCGTCGCCCGGCTCGACGGCGCGCTCCGCGAGCGAGGCGGGGACGTCGTCGTACGCGATGCCGTCACGACGCGCGGCCCGCACGGCGAGCGGCACGACGCGCGACGTGTCGGTGCCCCGCTCCGCGCGCGCGGCGTCGACGGCGTCGCGCAGGGCGGGAGCGACCTCGTCCGCGAACCGGCGGGTGCTGCGCTCGTCGTCGGTCGCGAGGATCAGCGTGGAGACGCCCTCGTCGAGGACGAGCGGCAGGAGCCGCTCGACCCAGGCCTCGGGCGGCCCGGAGAGGTCGGGGGCGCCCCCGAGGCCGGACGCTCCGGCGTCCGCCTCGAACGTGCCCGACACGTTGAGCAGCCGCGTCACCTCGCGCGGGTCGCGCCCGACGGCGGCCGCCGCCTCGTCGATGCGCGCGTTGCCCGCGCGCAGCCCGTCCAGGCCCACGCGGCCCAGCGACGGGAGCCAGCTGTCGGCCTTCTCCCCCACCAGGCGCAGCATCCGCGGGCCGAGCGCGCCCAGCCACAGCGGGATGCGGCGCGTGGTGCCCGGGCCGGGCGTCGCGCCGTCGAGCCGGTGGTGCCGGCCGGGGACGAACAGCTCGCCGTCGCCGTCCTCGCCCCAGATCGCACGGATCACCTCGATCGCCTCGGCGAGCGCGTCGACGGACTCCCCCGGCGTGAGCCGGCGCGTGCCCATCGCCGCCATCGCGTCCCAGAAGGCCCCCGCCCCGAGGGCGAGCTCGACGCGCCCGTCGGAGAGCAGGTCGAGGCTCGCCGTCGCGCGCGCCAGGACGGCGGGCGGGCGCATCGGGACGTTGACGACGTCGGGCGCGACGTGGATGCGCTCCGTCGCAGACGCGACGTACGACAGCAGCGTCCACGTGTCGAGGAAGCGCGGCTGGTACGGGTGGTCCTGGAACGTCACGAGGTCGTAGCCGGCGTCCTCCGCGACGCGCGCGAGCCCGACGGTCGCCTCCGGGTCCTGCGCGGACGGCGTGACGAACGTGCCGAACCGGAGCGGGTGGCCGTAGTCGGTCATGCGCGGGCCCCGCCGTCGGCCGGTGCGACCGGTGCCGGGCCGTCGGTCGTGCCGCGCGCCGCCGCGACGAGCTCGCGCGCGGCGGGCGCGACCTCCTGGCCCACGACGGCGAGCGTCGTCGGGTCGTCCCCGCCGACGATCCACGTGGACACGCCGTGCTCGAGCGTCACCTCGGCGACCTGCTCGGCCCACTGCCGGGGCGACCCCTGGAGGAACCCGGCGCCGCCGTCGGCGGTGAACCGGCCGCCGACGTTGAGCAGGCGACGCACCGCGCGCGGGTCGCGGCCCGCCTCCTGGGCGGCGGCGTCGATCGTCGCGTTGCCCTGCGCGAGCGCCTCGAAGCTCTGCAGGTACGCGAGCGACGGGAGCCAGCCGTCGGCCTGCGCGCCGACGAGGCGCAGCATGCGGGGCTTGAGGGCCCCGACCCAGATCTCGACGTCGTGCGCGGGGGCGGGGCCCCGCTTGGCGCCGTCGACGTGGTGGTACGTGCCGCCCACCTCCAGGCGCTCGCGCGTCGTCGTGTCCCACAGCCCGCGGATGACGTCGATGCCCTCGGAGAGCGCGTCGACGGACTGCCCCGGCGTGAGGCGCTCGCCGCCCATCGCGACGATCGGGTCCCAGAACCCTCCCGCGCCCAGGCCGAGCTCGACGCGCCCGCCCGACAGCCGGTCGAGGCTCGCGACGGCGCGCGCCAGCACCGCCGCCGGGCGCAGCGGCAGGTTGAGCACGTTGCCCGCGAGGCGGATGCGCTCGGTGCGCGCCGCGACCCACGACAGCAGGGTCCAGGTGTCGAGGAACGCCGCCTGGTACGGGTGGTCCTGGAAGGTCACGAGGTCCAGGCCGACCTCCTCGGACAGCTGCGCGAGCGCGACCGCCTGCTGGGGCGCCGCGGCGGTGGGCGTGACGAAGGACCCGAAGCGCAGGTCGTGGCCGTAGTCGGGCATGGCTCCTCGCGATCTCAAGATACGTTGTTGAGCAGAACATATCGAGAACAGATAGGTGGTGCAACCGCATTCCCGCGGTACCCTGAGCGGATGAGCACGAGCGCGACGACCGCCGCACCCACCGGCCCGACCGAGCTCCCCGGCCGCCTCGAGGACCTCGGCTGGCACCTCGGCGTCCTGCTGCGCGCCTACCGCGCGACCGTCGAGCAGGCGCTCGACGACGTCCCGCACGGCACGCGCGGCTACCAGGTCCTCGTGACCGTGGCGCAGGGCGACCACCCCACGCAGCTCGCGCTCGCCGAGCACCACGGCATCGACCGCACCGTCATGACGTACCTCGTCGACGACCTCGTCGCGTCCGGCCTCGTCGAGCGGCAGCAGAACCCCGCCGACCGGCGCGCGCGCCGCGTCGTCGCGACGCCCGAGGGCCGCCGTCGTCTCGCCGGGTGGGCCGCCGCCGTGCACGACGCCGAGGAGGAGCTCCTCGACATGCTCTCGCCCGACGAGCGCAGCACCTTCCGCACCCTCATGCGCCGCGTCGCGTGCGACCTCCGCGACATCGACGCGGGCACCGACCCGTGCGCCGTCGCCGAGCACACCCTCGGCACCACCACCCCGCCCAGGTAGAGGCGGGGCCCGCCGAGGTAGAGCCAGGGTCAGCCGAGGTAGAGCCGTGGTGCGCCTCGCGCGCGACCACGGCTCTACCTCGCGCGACCACGGCTCTACCTCGCGTGACCAGGGCTCTACCTCGGGCGACCGGGGCTCTACCTCGCGGGGGCGGGGGCTACCTCGGGAGGGGGTCCGCGGCGGTCGGTGAGGCGTCGGCGAGGGCGGCGTCGGTGCCCTCGGGGTCCCGGCCGCGCAGCGGGTAGAGCCAGAAGCACACGAAGGCCAGGGCGGCGATGAGGACGGGGACGCCGCCGAGCAGGAGGCGCACGCCCGTCGCGACGCTCTCCGGCTGCACGACGTCGCCCGTGCCCTCGACGTACCCGCTCGCGGAGAGCACGGCCGCGACCAGGACGGCCTGCACGATCACGGACCCGCGCACGACGAACCCGTTGGCCCCGAAGTACATGCCCTCGCGGCGCAGGCCGGTGCGGCGCTCGTCGTCGTCGATGACCTGCGCGAGCGCGACCTCGAGCACCTGCATGAGGCCGGCCACGCCGACGCCGACGGCGAGCCCCGCGAGCGCGGCGCCGAGCACGGTGGTCGGCACGAGGTAGAGGCACGTCGCGAGCCCGTACACGGCGACGACCCACAGCATCGTGGAGCGCGGGCCGATGCGGCGCACGACCCACGACCACCCGACGATCGCCGGGATGGCGGCGACGAAGATCGGCGCGAGGAGGAACGTCGCGTCGGCCTCCGCCCCGCCGAGCACGTAGCGCACGTAGAACGGCACGGCGGCGAGCACGATCGCGGTGGTGCTCTGCAGCAGCAGCGACCCGAGCACGTAGGTGACGAACGCCCGGTTCGCGAACGTGTAGCGCAGCTGGGCGCCGAGCCCGACGGCGGCCTCGCGCTCGCGCACCGCCGCGACGTCGACGGGGCGCTCGACCATGCCGACGAGGGACCACGCGAAGAACCCGAGGCTCACGACGGCGAGGAGCAGCGCCATCCACGTCCACCCGAGCGTCCCGTACAGCAGCGGGGCGCCGGCGGTGCCGAGGATCATGCCGACGAGGCCGAAGATCTGGCGCGGCGCGTTCCCGCGGGCGCGCTCCGCCGTCGTGCGGAAGATCTCGGGGAACAGCGCGGAGACGTTGAGCACGACGACGACGTACGCGACGTCGTACACGGCGACGACGACGAGGAACCACACGACGAGCCCGGTGGGGCTCAGCGCGGGCGGCATCCACACGAGCGCGAACGCAACGACGAGCGGCACGACGCCGAGCCCGATCCACGGCACGCGACGGCCCCAGCGGGTGCGCCGCCGGTCGGAGGCCGCGCCGACGAGCGGGTTGAGCACCGCGTTGAGGACGCCGTGCGCGACCATCGCGCCCGCGACCCAGCCGGCGGGCACGCCGAGGTGGTCGACGTAGAAGTAGACGACGAACGCGGAGAACGTCTGGAGCAGCAGGTTCGCGGGGAACGCGGACGCGCCGTAGGCGACGGTCTGCGCGCGCGTGGCCGCGCCCACCAGGCGGCGGTCCCGCACGCGGGCCAGCAGCCCTCCGGTCGGCGCCCGTCCGCTCGGCACCGTGCCCGACGGCGTCCCGGACGGCGCGCTCATCGCTCGCCCCGCTGGACCGCGCGGAGGTCGCGCCAGCCGACGCGGACGAGGCCCTCCTCGGCGACCACGGCGGCGACGGCCGGGTCGGCCAGGAGGCGGTGCTCGAACCCACGCTTCGGCGCGGCGTAGTCGGCGACGTCGCCGAGCTCGTCGTCGTCGAGCATGGGGTGCAGGTAGATCTCGGTGACGCCGGACGGCACGCGGCGCAGCAGGTCGAGGAAGCCGTCGCGGACGTCCTCGTAGCCCTCCGCGTCGTCCGTGCCCTCGCCGGCGAGCTCGAACGGGTGCGTCCACAGGCGGTCGACGAGCACGACCCCGAGCGCGTCGGCCGCCGCGGTCGCCTCGTCGAGGAGCGGCTGGAAGTCGCCGGGCGGCAGGAGCATCCCGTCGGTCGTGCGCGGCAGGCGGAACGGCAGCCCGTGCCGGGCCGCGAGCTCGAACACCTGCGGCAGGAACGAGCGCCCCGTCTCGAGCCCGTAGACCGAGCCCATGTGGTTGTCGAGGTGCGAGACGTCGACCCCGGCGGCGAGCGCCGCGTCGAGCTGCGCCGCGAGCTCGGCCGCGACGTCCTCGGCGCGCGCCCGCTGCTCGACGGTGCGGACGTCGCGCGGGAAGTACCCCGCGGCGTCGACGAGCGAGGTCCCCGCCCCCGTGAGGGGCCGCCACCGGTAGCGCGTCCACTCGCTCGTGAGCACGAGGTGGACGCCGACGTCGACGGGGTGCGCCGCAGCGAACGCGAGCGCGTCCGGCGCCCAGCCGCACGGCACCATGACGGTCGCGGAGTCGAGGTGCCCCGCGAGGAGCAGCTCGGAGATCGCGCGGTTCGCCGCCCGGCACATGCCGTAGTCGTCGGCGTTGAGGATCACGGCGCGCGCGTCGCCCGCGAGGCCCAGCCGGGACACCAGGTCCGACGGCGGCCCGCCCGCCGCGGGCGTCGTCACGACGCGGCCTCCGCGTGCTCGTCGTCGGCCTCGCCGCTCTCGCCCGGTGCGGAGTGAGCCGCGGCGGCGCGGAACACCTCGTCGCGCAGGGCGTCGCTCGCGGACCGGGCCGCGCCCACGACGACGGCGTCGCTCGTGAGCTCCGACGGGACGACCCGCACGGGCAGCACGGCCAGCTTCTCGCCGAGGAACCGCTGCACGCGCTCGGCGATCGGGGGGCGCGCGGCGTGGTTGGTGAGGACGAAGAGCTCCGGCTCGACGACGAGCGCGACGGCCGCCGCCACGACGCCGATGCGCTCCGCGACCTCGTCCAGCACGTCGCCGGACGCGCCGTCGCCCTGCGCTGCGCGGTCCACGATGTCCTTGACCGCGATGTCGTCCGGGAGGCCGTTCTCCTTCGCGATGGCCGCGATCGACGACGCCCCGAGCGTCTCCGAGCCGAGCGACCGGCCGGGGTGCGGGAGGAAGGACACCTCGCCCGCGCCGCCCGCCGCGCCGCGGTGCAGGCGACCGTCGAGGACGAGTCCGGCGCCGAACCCGTCGCCGAGCCCCAGCACGACGAACGTCCGGACCCCCGCCGCGACGCCGTCGCGCTGCTCCGCGAGCGCCGCGAGGTTGAGGTCGTTCTCGAGCGTGACCGGGCAGCCGAGCGCGTCGACGAGCGCGTCGTGGAGGTCCGTGCCGCCCTTCTCGAAGCCCGGCACCCGGCGGATCGTCGCGTGGTCCGGGCTGACGATCGACGGCACCGCCGCGACGGCGCGCGTCACCTCGACGCTCGCGCCCTCGGGCAGCCGGGCCTCGACGTCGGTCACGCACGCGCGGGCCAGCTCGGCGGCGGCGCGGGCGCGCGCCGTCGGGGTCGGCCTGACGTCGCGACGCTCGGCGCGGGCACGGACCGCTCCCGTGACGTCGACGAGCGCGACCCGCACGCGGTCGCGCGCGACGTCGATCCCCAGCCCGAACGCGTAGTCCGGGTCGACCCGGTACAGCGTCGCGGCCGGGCCGCGACGGTCCCGGTCGAGCCCTGCCTCCGTGACGACGCCCGTCGCCTCGAGCGCGCGCAGGGTCTGCGCGACGGTCGTCTTCGACAGGCCGGTCGCCGCGACGACGTCGGGTCGGGCGACCTGCGCGCCGGTGCCGAGGACGTCGAGCACGGCGCGCGCGTTGAGGGTGCGCAGGAGGGCGGGGGTTCCGGCGGGAGTGGTGTCCATCTGGTCTCCGTCGAGCAGTGGGTGGTCGAGCAGACATGTCCGGGCCGAGCAGGTAGGGCGGGAAGTTCCCTACCCGCCGGAGACTAACCGCGCTGCCTGTGGTTGTCGACGGCGGCCCCGCGCTCCCACCCTGTACCGTGACGTGGTGATCCGCCGAGCCCTCGCCCGCGCCTTCTGGGCGACCAGCCGGTGGCGGCTGCGCTCGCAGCCGTACGACACGAGCCGGCCCACGCTCCTCGTCGGCGCCCCGCACACGTCGAACTGGGACTTCGTGCTCATGCTCGCGATCGCCTGGAGCACCGGCATCCACGTGCGCTGGCTGGGCAAGCACACGCTGTTCGCCGGTCCCGCGGGCCCGGTCATGCGCGCGCTGGGCGGCATCCCCGTCGACCGGCGCGACCCGAGCCGGGTCGTGGCGGACGTCGTCGGCCGCCTCCAGGCGGGCGAGGTCTTCTCGCTCGTCGTCACGCCCGAGGGCACGCGCGGCGCCGGGTCGTACTGGAAGTCGGGCTTCTACCGGATCGCGCGCGAGGCGCACCTGCCGGTCACGCTCGGCTACGTGGACCGCACCACGATGACGACGGGCCTCGGCCCGACGATCGACCTCACCGGTGACGTCCGCGCCGACATGGACGTCGTGCGCGCGTTCTACGCCGACAAGTCCGGCCTCCGGCCCGCGCTGCGCACCGAGCCGCGGCTGCGCGAGGAGGACGCGCCCGCCTGACGGGCCGCGGACCCGAACGCGCCTCGGACGCGTTCCCGCGCAGGGGCGCACCGGGCCGTCCGACGCCCTCGTTCCCAGACGCTCGTCCAGCTCGGGCCGCCGTCTCGTCCGGCGTCCCGGCGCCCTACGTAGTCCCCACACTTTTCACCCGCCGGACGGATGCCCGAGGCACGTCGCGAGGGGGTCGCGGACCCCGGTCCAGCCGCACGAAGACGCCCTCCGCAGGTCGTCGCGTACGGGACATCCCGTACTCCGGAGCGGCCCTGCGTAGGCGTTGGAGCCTCGTCCTCCACCTGCTTACGGTCCCCCTCGTCACGGTCGACGGTGCGGGCTCCGCACGACGTCGGCCCTCCCCGACCTAGGAAGCGAGTCCCCCGATGAAGCGACTCCGCGCGGCGCTCCTCGCCGCCGTCGTGGGCGCGACCGCGATCATCGCCCCGATCGCGATCGCCCCCAGCGCCTCGGCGCACGGCTGGATCACCTCTCCCCCCAGCCGGCAGGACAACTGCGCGAAGGGCACCACGTCCTTCGACTGCGGTTCCATCAAGTACGAGCCCCAGTCCGTCGAGGCCCCCAAGGGCTCGATGAAGTGCTCCGGCGGCAGCGGCTACGCGATCCTCGACGACGCGAGCAAGCCCTGGCCCCGCACGACCACGGGCCGCGACGTGACGTTCCAGTGGAACCTCACGGCGAACCACGCCACGAGCGTGTGGGAGTACTTCGTCGACGGCCAGCTCTTCGCGACGTTCGACGGCGGCGGCGTCCAGCCCCCCAAGAACATCTCGCACACCCTCAAGGGCCTGCCGCTCGGCAACCACACGATCCTCGCGCGCTGGAACGTGTCGAACACGGTCAACGCGTTCTACAACTGCGTCGACCTGACCGTCACGGCCGACGGCACCAACCCCGGCGGGGGCACCCCCGGCGGTGGCACGCCCGGTGAGGGCGGCACCCCCGGCGGCGGCACGCCGGGCACCTGCGCGGACCCGGCGTGGGCCGCGACGTCGACCTACACGGGCGGCGCGAAGGTCTCCTACGCGGGCAACGTGTACGAGGCGAAGTGGTGGACGCAGAACAACGTCCCGGGCTCCGAGGCATGGGGGCCGTGGAAGCTGATCGGCGCCTGCTGACCTGCTGAACCCCGCGACGGCGGGTGGTCTCGTCCCACGGGCGAGACCACCCGCCGTCGTGCGTCGCCGACCCGGCGACGAGGGCGCGCCCGGCGCGCGTACGCGGAAGCACGTACGGGCTTTGCCCAATTGTCCGGCTCTCCGCCCGTTTCGTAGCGTCGAGGTGCCCGATCCGAGAGGCGGCCCGCGAGGAAGCGCGCCGCAGGACCCATGCACCACCGGATGGAGAGCGAGACATCTCATGCGAAGACTGAGAGCGGTACTCCTGGCAGCCGTCGTCGGCGCGGTCGCGATCATCGCGCCCGTGGCCGTCGCACCGAGCGCGAGCGCCCACGGCTGGATCACGTCGCCGCCGAGCCGGCAGGACCACTGCGCGAAGGGCACGACGTCCTTCGACTGCGGCTCGATCAAGTACGAGCCCCAGTCCGTCGAGGCGCCCAAGGGCTCGATGCAGTGTTCGGGCGGCAGCGGCTTCAGCATCCTCGACGACTCGAGCAAGCCCTGGCCGCGCACGCAGACCGGCACGTCGGTCACGTTCCAGTGGAAGCTCACCGCGGCGCACAACACGAGCACGTGGGAGTACTTCGTCGACGGCGTGCTGTTCAAGACGTTCAACCAGAACGGCGCGCAGCCGCCCAGCAACATCTCCCACACCCTGACGGGCCTGCCCGAGGGCAACCACACGATCCTCGCGCGCTGGAACGTGTCGAACACGGTCAACGCGTTCTACAACTGCGTCGACCTGAAGATCGGCAGCGGCGGGACCGACCCGGGCAACCCCGGGAACCCCGGCAACCCCGGGAACCCGGGCAACCCCGGCACGTGCACGGCTCCCGCCTGGTCGGCGAGCGCCGCCTACGTCGGCGGGGCGAACGTCTCCTACTCCGGCCGCAACTACCAGGCCAAGTGGTGGACGACGGGCGAGAACCCGTCGCAGAGCGGCCAGTGGGGCGTCTGGAAGGACCTCGGAGCCTGCTGACCTGCTGATCCCGGGAGCGATCCCGACAGCACTGCCGACGGCCGGCGGACGCGTGCTCGCACGCGACCGTCGGCCGTCCTGCGCGTCGGGCGTGCGGGGCCGCACGGGGCGCGGTCGCGCGGGTCGGCGGCTGCGGGAGGTCAGCCCCGGCCCCGCAGCCGGTCGAGGTCGCGGCGCTCGCGCTTCGTGGGGCGCCCGGCACCACGGTCGCGGACGGCGACGCGCACGGTGAGCTCGCGCGGCGGCGGGGGCGGGCTCTGGTCGTCGACGGCCGTCGCGGCGAGGGTCGCGGACACCCGCTTCACGAGCACCTTCTCGACGACGAGGATCCGCTCGACCGGACCGCCCCGCACGACGACGCGGTCCTTCACCTTCACGCTCGTCGCGGGCTTCGCGCGCTCGCCGTTGACGCGCACGTGCCCCGCCTTCACGGCGGCGGTCGCCTGCGAGCGGCTCTTGAACACGCGGACGGCCCACAGCCAGCTGTCGACGCGCGCGCTCGTCGCCTCGGTCGTCACCACCCTCCGAGCCTACGAGACCGCGCAGTGCGCGGTGCCGGCGGGGCCGCCCGCCCCGGCAGACCGCCGTCGACGTGCGAGGACCGGGCGCCCGTGCCACGGTGGTGTCAGGTCATTCGGGGCAAGAGTCCTTTTGGCCGGATCTGTCCCTACGGGAAACGGAGCGTGACATGGGCATCATCGGCTGGATCCTCATCGGCCTCATCATGGGTGCCATCGCCCGCGCGATCGTGCCGGGCAAGCAGAAGGGCGGCTGGATCGTCACCCTTCTGCTGGGCATCGTGGGCGCCCTGCTCGGCGGGTTCATCGCCTCGGCGGTGTTCGGCACCGACGTCAACGAGGAGTTCTTCGACCTCGGCACGTGGGGCTTCGCGCTCATCGGCTCCATCATCGTGGTGTTCATCTGGTCCTGGTTCACCAACCGCAAGCGCGCCTGACGGCGTCGGCCGCACCGGCGGCCCGCTTCCCCGGACGGCCCGGTCCCCTCAGGGACCGGGCCGTCCGTGCGTCCCCGGGCGTATTGCCGTGGACGCGCCGCCCGTGCGCCGGACACGCTGGACCCATGAGCGCCGTCGCCCCTCCCGTCCCGGACGTCTCCCTCCCGCGCGGGTACACGCTCGTCGAGGCCCCGCACCCCGCGTCGCTCGACGCGCCCGAGGCGTGGGCCTACCTCGCCGTCGCGGACGTCGGCCGCGAGCACGAGCTCGAGGTGCACGGCTACGAGGACCTCGCGCTGCCGCCCCGCGAGATCTTCACGGGCATGGCCCACCAGGAGTACTCCACGAAGCGCCGGTTCGTCGTCGTGCGCTCCGCCGCGGCGGCCGCGTGGCACGAGCAGGGCGTCCCGCCCGCGGTGGCGGACGTCGTCGCGCACCTCTTCGTGACCCGCCCCGTCACGAGCAACGAGCACCTGGGCGAGTCCTACGCCGTCGTGCGTCCCGCCGAGCGCGGCCGCGGCATCGGGGGCGCGCTGCTCGCGCTCGGCGAGCGGCTGAACCTCGACGCGGGGCGCACCGTGCTCTTCTCGGACACGAACCACGGCGAGGAGCCGCCGCCCGGGCCCGGCGCGCTCGAGGCCACGACGGGCGCCGGCAGGGTCCCCGCGGACGCGCCCGGCCCGCGCTTCCTGCGCGCCCACGGGTACGTGCTCGAGCAGGTCGAGCGGCACTCGGTGCTCGACCTCCCGGTCGCGCCCGCGGTCCTCGACGCGCACCGCGAGGACGCCCGGGCCGCCGCGGGCGGTGACTACCGCCTGCACTCCTGGACCGACGAGGTCCCGGAGGCCTGGGCCGACCAGGTGGCAGTCCTCTTCACGCGCATGAGCACCGACGCGCCGACGGGCGGCGTCGACTACGGCGAGGACCCGTGGGACGCGCGGCGCGTGCGGACGTGGGTGCAGCAGCGGGCGGAGAACGACGACGCGTTCCTCGTGTGCGCCGCGGAGCACGTGCCGTCGGGCACGTTCGCGGCGTTCACCGTGCTCGTCCACCCGCGCGGCCGCGAGGACTTCGCGATCCAGGAGGACACGCTCGTGCTGCGCGAGCACCGCGGGCGCCGCCTCGGGATGCTCGTCAAGGTCGCCAACCTCGACGCGCTCGCCGCGCAGCGCCCCGGCGCCCGGCGCGTCCACACGTGGAACGCGCAGGAGAACGACCACATGCTCGCGATCAACGTCGCGCTCGGCTTCCGCCCCGCGGGCGTGTGGGCCGCGTGGCAGCGCCGGACGACCCCGGAGGACGCCGAGTGAGCGCAGGACCGACCACCGCCACGACCCGCGACGGGCGCGTGCGCATCGAGCCCGTCCCCGGGCGCCTCGACGCGCCCGACGCGTGGGCCGTCCACGGCACGGTCCGCGTCGGCGACGCGATCGACCGCGCGATCCACGGCCACACCGACCTCGCGCTCGACCCCGCCACGGTCGCGTCCACCGTCGCCAGCGCCGGCTACCGCCGCGTGCTGCGGTGGGTCGCGGTGCTCGACGACGCCCCGCACGGCACGACGCCGCATCCCGAGGACGTCGTCGGCCGGTCGATGGTGGCGCTCCCGCAGCAGGGCAACACGCACACGGCGCTCGTCTACGTCGGCGTGGACCCGGCGCACCGGCGCCGCGGCGTCGGCACGGCGCTGTGGGAGGCGGCGCTCGACGTCGTGCGCGCCGAGGGGCGGCGCGTGGTCCAGTCCGACTCGTCCTTCGCGCCGGAGCCGCCGCCCGGCCCGGGTGCGATCGAGGCGCCCACGGGCAGCGGGCGCGTCCCGGCGCACGACGACGCGACGACCTTCGCGCTGCACCGCGGCTTCACGCTCGCGCAGGTGATGCGGCACTCCGTGCTCGAGCTCCCGGTGCCGTCGGGCGTGCTCGACCCGCTGCGAGACGCGGCGACGGCGCGGGCGGCCGGGTACCGCGTGCACGTGTGGACGGACGACGTCCCCGAGGAGTGGCTCGCGCAGCTCGCGGTGCTCGAGACGCGCATGAGCACCGACGCCCCGAGCGGGGGACTCGACCTCGCGGAGGACCCGTGGGACGCGGAGCGCGTCCGGACCTTCTCCCGGGAGATCCACGACCGGGGCCGCGGCTACGTCGTCGCCGCGGCGGAGGACACGGCGACGGGCACGCTCGCCGCGTTCTCGATGGTCGCGTACCCCCGCGACCGGCCCGAGGTCGTGTTCCAGGAGGACACGCTCGTGCTGCGCGAGCACCGCGGGCGCAGCCTGGGCCTGCTCGTCAAGGTCGCTGTGCTCGACGAGCTGGCGCGCGCCCGGCCGTCGTCGCGCCGTGTGCACACGTGGAACGCCGAGGAGAACCGGCACATGCTCGCGATCAACGTCGCGCTGGGCTTCGCGCCCACGGGCGTCGAGGCGGAGTGGCAGCTCGTCCTCGACGCACCGGACCCCGGCAGCGCGCCCTGACCCCGGGGGCCGCCGCGGCCCGACCGCTCAGCGGATGCCGTCGAGGAAGCGGATCACCCGCTCGGTGACGAGCGCGGCGGCCTCCGGCTCGTACGACGGCAGGCTCGGGTCCGTGAAGAGGTGGCGGTCGCCGGGGTAGACGAACAGCTCGGCGTCGGGCGTGGACTCCACGAGCTCGCGCGCCGCGTCGAGGTCGCCCTCGCCCGCGAACGACGGGTCCGCGTCCATGCCGTGCACCTGGACGGGCACGGCGTCGGGCCAGGCGTCGCCGAACTCGGAGACGGGCACGCACGCCTCGAGGAGCACCGCGCCCTTGGCGCCCGGCTGCGTCTGGGCGAGCATCTGGGCCGGGAGGACGCCGAGGGAGACCCCGGCGTACACGACGCCGAGGTCGTAGCCGTCCACGGCCCCCCGGGCGCGCTCCAGCACGGTCCCGAAACCGAGCTCCTGCACGTGGGCCATGCCCTCGTCGAGGGTCGCGAACGTGCGCCCCTCGAAGAGGTCCGGCGTGTGCACCACGTTCCCCGCGCCGCGCAGGGTCTCCGCGAGCGTCCGCACGCCCTCCGTCAGTCCCTGCACGTGGTGGAACAGCACGACCTCCGCCATGGTCCCTCCTCCGATCGTCGCTCGTGGGCCGTGCGACGGCACCGCCGCCCGGTGCGCGCCCGACGGCGCACGACCCCCATCGTCGCGCGACCCGCCCACGCACGCCCGGGGTCCAGGGACCTGCGGCGGCCGTTCGTCAGGCCGCCGGACCATGGACCGCGGGACGGTCGGGGTGGGCGAGGGCCGACGTCGGTCAGTAGTTTGGTGGTCATGACCTCGCAGCCCGTGCCGCCCCCGATCGACCCCACCTCCACGCCGTCCTGGACCGCGCTGACCGTGCACCGCGACACCGTGGAGCCGGACCTGCGCACCTGGTTCGCGGCCGACCCGGACCGCGCGCGCCGCCTCACGCACCAGGCGGCCGACCTCACGGTCGACCTGTCGAAGAACCTGGTCACCGACGAGACGCTCGAACTGCTCGTGCGCCTCGCCGAGGAGGTCCACCTCGACGACCGCCTCGAGGCGATGTTCACGGGCGAGCACATCAACGTCACGGAGGACCGCGCCGTCCTGCACACCGCCCTGCGCCGGCCGACCCCGCTGGGCGACGACGAGCACCTCGTCGTCGACGGGCAGGACGTCGACGCGGACGTGCACGCCGAGCTCGCGAAGGTCTACGCGTTCGCGGACAAGGTCCGCTCGGGCGAGTGGACGGGCGTCACGGGCGAGCGCGTCCGCACGGTCGTGAACATCGGCATCGGCGGCTCCGACCTCGGACCGGTCATGGCGTACGAGGCGCTGCTGCCGTACAAGCACCAGGACATCGAGGTCCGGTTCGTCTCGAACATCGACCCGACGGACGTCGCGGAGAAGACGGCGGGCCTCGACCCGCGCACCACGCTGTTCATCGTCGCGTCGAAGACGTTCGGCACGCTCGAGACGCTGACCAACGCGCGCCTCGCGCGCGACTGGCTGTGGACGGAGCTCGCGGCGGTCGGCGCGATCGAGGACACGGACGAGTCCCGGCAGGCCGCCGTCGCGCAGCACTTCGTCGCGGTCTCGACCGCGCTCGACAAGGTCGCGGCGTTCGGGATCGACCCGGCGAACGCGTTCGGGTTCTGGGACTGGGTCGGCGGGCGCTACTCGGTCGACTCCGCGATCGGCACCTCGCTCGCGATCGCGATCGGCCCTGACCGGTTCGCCGAGCTGCTCGCGGGCTTCCACGCGATCGACGAGCACGTGCGCCGCACGCCGTTCGAGCGCAACGTCCCGGTCCTCATGGGGCTGCTCAACGTCTGGTACGTGAACTTCCTCGACGCGCACACGCACGCCGTGCTCCCGTACGCGCAGTACCTGCACCGCTTCCCGGCCTACCTCCAGCAGCTCACCATGGAGTCCAACGGCAAGCGCGTGCGCTGGGACGGCTCCCCCGTGACGACGGAGACCGGCGAGATCTTCTGGGGCGAGCCGGGCACGAACGGCCAGCACGCGTTCTACCAGCTCATCCACCAGGGCACCCGCCTCATCCCGGCCGACTTCATCGCGGTCGCGAACCCCGCGCACCCGCTCGTCGACGCGGTGGGCGACGGCGGCGCGGTCCAGCCCGGTGCGGACGTGCACGGCCTGTTCCTCGCGAACTTCTTCGCCCAGACCAAGGCGCTCGCGTTCGGCAAGACGGCGGACGAGGTCCGCGCCGAGGGCACCCCGGAGCACCTCGTGAGCGCCCGCACGTTCCCGGGCAACCGCCCGACGACGTCGATCCTCGCTCCCGCGCTCACGCCGTCGGTCCTGGGCCAGCTCATCGCGCTCTACGAGCACATCACGTTCGTGCAGGGCGTCGTGTGGGGCATCGACAGCTTCGACCAGTGGGGCGTCGAGCTCGGCAAGAAGCTCGCGCTCGAGATCGCGCCGGCCGTCGCGGGCGACGAGGACGCCCTCGCGGCGCAGGACCCGAGCACCGCGGCCCTCATCGACCGTTACCTCGACCTGCGCAGCTAGCCCGCGCCCCGCCCGGGCACGGGGACGACCGTGCTCGGGCGGCTCGCGGGGGGCGGTCGTGCGCACGGGGACGGGCCGAGCGCCTCCGCGGACCGCGTCCCGCGGTGTGTCCTCCGCCTCACGGCGGGGACGTGTCGCGCGGTCGCGGCGCTGTGCGCGCGACCGCGCGTCCACAGCCGCGCTGCGAGCGCCCGCGCCCTGCGTACACTGGCGGGCGCGCGACCGCCGCGAGCCCGTTCGGCGTCGCTCTCACCGTGGAAGGAACCCCGATGGCCGACGCCGCCACCCCCGAGACTCTCGCCCGGACCCTGATCGAGCACGCGGACGCCGTGCGCAGCGCGTGGCTGGAGGCTGCAGCGAACGAGCTCCACGGCCGCACCTCGCGGGGCGAGCTCGAGCGCGAGCAGGGCGAGATCCTCGACGCGCTCCTCGAGGGCCTGCGCGCCGGCGGCGTGTCGCTCGCCGAGCCGGCGTTCGACCAGCTCCGGGGCATCCTCGCGGACGTGTCGTCCGCACGCGCGCGCCTCGGCTTCACGCCGCGCGAGACCGCGATCGGCGTCTTCGCCCTCAAGGAGGGCCTGTACCGGCTCGACTCCGCGACCGGTGCCGACACGGACGTCACCCCGCTGCTGCGCCTCGTCGACCAGCTCGGGCTCTTCACGTTCGAGACGTTCGCGGCCGCGCGCGAGGCGATCATCGCCGAGCAGGCCGAGCAGCTGCTCGAGCTCTCCACGCCCGTGGTCAAGCTCTGGGAGGGCATCGTCGCGGTGCCGCTCGTGGGGACGCTCGACTCCGCGCGCACCCAGGTCGTCATGGAGAAGCTGCTCAACACGCTCGTCGACACGGGCAGCGAGCACGCGATCATCGACATCACGGGCGTGCCCGCGGTGGACACCCAGGTCGCGCAGCACCTGCTCAAGACGGTCGTCGCGGCGCGCCTCATGGGCGCCGAGTGCACGATCAGCGGCATCCGCCCGCAGATCGCGCAGACGATCGTCGCGCTCGGCATCGAGTTCGGCGACATCCGCACGCGCGCGACCCTCGCCGACGCCCTCGTCGACGCGCTGCGCGCGAGCCGCGACACCCGGCAGGCCGGGCTCCCCGCATGACCGACGGCGTCCCCATCCTCAAGATCGGCTCGACGCTCCTCGTCTCGATCCAGATCGACCTCCAGGACGACACGGCGCTGCAGCTCCAGGAGGACCTCGCCCAGCGGATCACCGACACCGGTGCGCGCGGCGTGATCATCGACATCTCCGGGCTGGAGATCGTCGACTCGTTCATCGGCCGCATGCTCGCGTCGGTCGCCGGGATCTCGCACGTGCTCGACGCGACGACGGTGGTCGTGGGCATGCGCCCGGCCGTCGCCATCACCATGGTCGAGCTCGGCCTGTCGCTCGGCGACGTCCGCACCGCGCTGGACGTCGAGCGCGGCCTCGCGCTCCTCGCCCCCGAGGAGCGGTCCGCCGAGGACGTGCTCCTCGCCGCCGCCGAGCGCGAGGAGAGGTGAGCACGACCACCCCGCCGCCGACGACCGCGGAGCGCGTGCCGGTCCGCACGGACTCCGACGTCGTCAAGGTGCGCCAGCTCGTGCGGTCGCTCGCGCAGCAGGCACGCCTCTCGCTCGTCGACCAGACGAAGCTCGTGACGGCGGCGAGCGAGCTCGCGCGCAACACCCTCGTGTACGGGGGCGGTGGCGAGGCCGAGGTGCAGCTCGTCACGGAGGGGGCGCGGACGGGCGTCCGCGCCGTCTTCTCGGACGAGGGGCCGGGCATCCCCGACCTCGACCTCGCGCTCACCGACGGCTGGACCAGCGGCGGCGGGCTCGGGCTCGGGCTCTCGGGGTCACGACGCCTCGTCCAGCACTTCGCGATCGACACCGCGCCGGGCGTGGGCACGCGCGTCGAGATCGCGACCTGGTCCCGATGACCTCGGCGGAGCCGGACCGCCCGGACGACCGCCGCACGCTCGTCGAGGACGGGACCTGGTACACCGTGGACCACCCGTCCGCGGTCGGCAGCGTGCGGCGCGGCGCGAGCACCGCCGCGCGGAACCTCGGGCTCGACGACGAGCGCGCGGCGGAGGTCGGCCTCGTCGTCTCCGAGCTCGCGACCAACCAGTGCCGCCACGCCGGGGGTGGCTCGGTGCTCGTCCGCGTCCGGCGCACCGGCGCCGAGGCCGCGCTCGACGTGCTCGCCGTCGACGCCGGGCCCGGTATGCGGGACATCACCGCGGCGATGCGCGACGGCGTCTCGAGCCGCGGCACGCTCGGCATCGGCCTCGGCACCCTCCCCCGCCTCGCGTCGGCGTGGGACGCGTGGACGTCGCCCGGCCAGGGGACGGTCATCGCGGCGACGTTCGTCGCGCACGGCGCGACCGCCGACCTCGCGGCGCCCACGGGCGTGACCCGCCCCATGACCGGGCAGGACGTGTGCGGCGACGCCCTCGCGGTGCGCCACGACGACGGCGCGCCCAGCCTCCTCGTCGCCGACGGGCTCGGCCACGGCCCGCTCGCCGCGGTGGCCTCCGGCGCTGCCGTGCGGGCCTTCCTCGACGCGCCGCCCGGGAGCGCGGTCGCGCTCCTCGAGCGTGTGCACGGCGCCCTCGGCGGCACGCGCGGCGCAGCCGTCTCGGTGGTCCAGGCGTCGGGCGGCGTGCTGCGGCACGCAGGCCTCGGCAACATCGCCGGGACCGTCCACGGGGCGCGCTCGCGCGGGCTCGTGAGCCACCCCGGCATCGCCGGGACGCGCGGCCGGCCGCTGCGCGAGACGACGTACCCCGTCGAGCCGGGCGACGTCGTCGTGCTGCACAGCGACGGGCTGACGGCCCGGTGGTCGCTCGCCGACTATCCGGGCCTCGCCGTCCGCTCCCCCCTCGTCGTCGCGGGCGTCCTGCTCCGTGACCACGCCGTGCGCCGCGACGACTCGTGCGTGGCGGTGCTGCCGATCCCCCGGGAGGCCGCGTGAGCACCACCCTCCTCATCACCCAGCTGCGCTCGGACTCCGACGTGCTCGCGCTGCGCCGGGCGGGGCGGGAGATCTGCCGCCTGCTCGGCCTCGACACGCAGGACCAGGTGCGCGTCGCGACGGCGCTGTCCGAGATCGGGCGGTCCGCGGTCGGTTCCGGCACGGCCGACGTCGTCGTGGGCGTCCTGCCCGGGCTGCCGCAGGCCACGCTGCGCGCCGAGATCGTGGCGGGGACGCCGTTCCTCGTCGAGGGCGACTCGAGCGACGGCGGCGTCCCGGCCGCCCGACGGCTCGTCCCCGGCCTCCAGGTCGACCCGACGGGCACGCGCGTGCTCCTCACCAAGGCCCTGCCCGCGACCGCGCGCACGGACGAGGCGACGCTCGCGGGCGTGCGCCGGTCCACCGCCGCGGCGCACGTCGCCGACGCGAGCGACGAGGTGCGCGTCCAGAACGCCGAGCTCGTGCGGACGCTCGACGAGCTGACGCGCCAGCAGGACGAGCTCCGGCGCTTCAACGAGGAGCTGGAGGAGACGAACCGCGGCGTCCTCGCGATGTACGACCAGCTCTCGGCGGAGCTCGAGGAGACCAACACCGGCGTCGTCGCGCTGTACGCCGAGCTCGACGAGCGCGGCCGCGAGCTCGCCGCCGCGAACGAGGCGAAGACCCGCTTCCTGCGGAACGTCAGCCACGAGCTGCGCTCGCCCGTGAACTCGATCATCGGCCTCACCTCGCTCCTGTCGGACTCCCACCTCGACGCCGACCAGACGCAGCAGGTCGGGTTCCTGCGCGAGAGCGCGACGACGCTGCTCACGCTCGTCGACGAGCTGCTCGACCTCGCGCGCGCCGAGGCGGGCCACGACGACGTCGAGCCCACGCCCGTCGACCTCGGGGCGCTGCTCGACGAGCTGCGCGGCACGACCCTGCCGCTCGTGCGGTCCGGCGTCTCCCTGCGGGTCGCGGCCGAGCCGGGCCTCACGCTCGTCACCGACCGCCGGCTGCTGTCCCGCGTGCTGCGCAACCTGCTGACGAACGCGGTGAAGTTCACGGACGAGGGCGAGGTCGTGCTGCGGGCGGCGGCCGACGGCGACGTCGTGCGGTTCGACGTGCGCGACACGGGTCTCGGGATCCCGGCCGACCAGCTCGAGGCCGTGTTCGAGGAGTTCGTCCAGGTGCCCAACCGCCTCCAGCCGACCGTCCGCGGCACGGGCCTCGGCCTGCCGTACGCCCGCCGCACCTCCGAGGCGCTGGGCGGCACGCTCGTCGCGACGTCGCGCCCGGGCGCCGGGAGCGTGTTCACGCTGCGCCTCCCGTCCCTCTCCGCGGTGCCCGAGGACGCCCCCGCCGCGCGCCCGGAGCCCGAGGAGGCCCCCGGCCGCGACACCCCGCTCGGGCACGTGCTCGTCGTCGACGACGACCGGGCCTACGCGTCGGTCGTCGCCTCGATGCTCCGCGACGCCGCGGCGCGCGTCAGCGTCGCGCACGACGCCACGCACGCGCTCGCCCTCCTGCACGACGGCCCGGCCGACGTCGCGCTCCTCGACGTGTGCCTGCCCGGCACGGACGGCCTCGCGCTGCGGTCGCGAATCCGCGACGTCCACCCGGCCACGGCCGCCGTGCTCATGTCGAGCGCGCCACCGCCGCCCGGCATCGGCGACGTGCCGTTCCTCGCCAAGTCCGAGATCGACCGCGACCGCCTGGTGGCGGCCCTCGGGCGCGAGGTGCGGAGCCGATGAACGCCGACCGCACCGTGCTCGTCGTCGACGACACGCCCGCGCACCGGTACGTCATGGCGAGCTGGCTGCGGCGGGCCGGGTTCGGCGTCGTCGAGGCCGGGACCGGCCGTGACGCGCTCGCGCACGCCACGACCCCGGTCGACGCCGTCGTGCTCGACGTGAACCTGCCGGACCTCTCGGGCCGCGAGGTGTGCCGGATCCTCAAGAGCGACCCCGCGACCGCGCACCTCCCCGTCCTGCACGTCTCCGCGACCGACGTCGACGCCGCCGCGCGCACTGCCGGGCTGGAGGGCGGCGCGGACGCCTACCTGCCCGAGCCGCTCGACCGCGACGAGTTCCTCGCGACGATCAGCGCGCTGTGCCGGCGCGTCGACGCCCAGCGTGGTGCCGGGCGCACCGCCCGCCGCCTGGAGGCGCTCACCGACGCGCTCGTCCCCCTGCACGAGGCGCGCTCCCCCGAGGCCGTCGCCGACCACGCCGCCCGGGGCGCGTGCGCCGTCCTCGGTCGCGCCGTGATCTCGATGGTCGTCGCGGACGCCGGGGTCGTGCTGCGCTCCGTCTGCGTCGCGGAGGGCGCCGCGCTCGTGCGCGGTCGCGGCCCGACGGCGGTCCTCCCGCCGACCGGGGCGTCGACCGCCGTGTTCGGCCCGGACGAGGTCCCCCTCCCCTGGCGGCCGCTCTTCGACGAGGCGGGCGTCGGGCCGTCGGCGTGGTTCACGCACTGGCTCGTCGACGCGTCGGGGGCGCTCGTCGGCGGCCTGGGCATCGAGGTCGGCGACGAGCCGCTGTCCGACGAGGAGCAGGAGGCCGCCGCGCGCTTCACGGAGGCCGCGACGGTCGCGCTGTCGAACCTGCGCACGTTCACCGAGGAGCACCGGATCGCCCTCGCGCTCCAGCGCGCGCTCCTGCCGTCGGGGCTGCAGGTGAGCGGCGGGGTCGAGGTCGTCGCGCGCTACGAGGCGTCGGACGACCGGCTGGACGTCGGCGGCGACTTCTACGACGCGTTCGACCTGCCGGACGGGCGCGTGGCCGTCGTCATCGGCGACGTCCAGGGGCACTCGCTGCGCGCGGCGACCGTGATGGCGGAGGTGCGGGTCACGCTGCGCGCCTACCTGCGCGAGGGCCACGACGCGGCGTCCGCCCTGGACCTGCTCAACACGGCGCTGCGCGAGGACCACCCCGAGTTCGCGACCGTGTGCGTGTGCGTGCTCGACCCCCGGACCGGTGCCCTCGAGCTGACGGACGCCGGCCACCTGCCCGCGCTCCTCGTGCGCGCCGACGGCACGGTCGACCGGGCCAAGGCGGGCTCGCGCCTGCTGGGCGTACCCAGCCCGCGGTCCCGCCCCGCGCACCACGACGTGCTCGCCCCCGGCGACCTCCTCGTGCTCGTGACCGACGGTCTCGTCGAGCGCCGCGGGGCGTCGCTCGTGGACGCGCTGGACCGGCTGGCCGAGGTCGCCGGGCGGAGCGCCGGCGCGAGCCCGGCGCTCCTGTGCGAGCGCGTCGTCGCCGCGTTCGACGACCCGGGCCGCGAGGACGACGTCGCGGTGGTCGCCGTCACGCGTCACGCGTCGCCGGACGGCACCTTGTCCTTGACGTCGTCGTAGCCGACGTCCCCGGGGATCTCGCCCGGGGCGTAGACGAGCCGCACGACGCCTGTGGGGAACGTCTCCGAGCGCAGGAGCGTCAGCGGGTAGACGGGCTCGCCCTCGTCGAACAGCCGCTCGCCCGTGCGCGCCGCGACGGGGTGGACGAGCAGGCGCAGCTCGTCGAGCAGCCCCGCCGCGAGGAGCTGGCGCACGACCGAGATCGACCCGGCGACGAGCACCTTGCCGAGTCCCGGCTCCTCCTTGAGGGCGCGGACCGCGTCGACGAGGTCGCCGTCGACCCGCTCGACGTGCCGCCACCCGAGGTCCTGGTCGCCGCGCGTCGCGACGATCTTGCGCAGGTTCCCGAGGCGCGCGGCGAACTCCGCGTCCTCCTCCCCGGCGGTCTCCCGCTCGGGCCACGCGCCGGCGAAGCTGTCGTACGTGACGCGCCCGAGGAGGAGCGCGTCGACGTCCCGGTAGTCCTCGTCCACCGCCGCGGCCATGTGGTCGTCGAAGTAGGGGAAGTGCCACGCCGGGTCGATCTCGGCGACGCCGTCGAGCGAGAGGAACAGGGTGGACACGAGCGTCGCGGTCATGGTGGGCCTTCCGGTCGGGAGGATCGACGAGAAACAGACCGTAGCCGCAGCGGAATCTCATCGTCCCCGGCCGAACACGCCACCAATCCCCCGTCGAACACGGGGTCAGCGACCAGATCCGGCGGATAACGGTCGCCGACCCCGTGTTCGGCGGAGGTGGGGGTGGGGGGTGGGGGCGGGGTTCAGCGGCGGAGGGCCAGGGTCAGGGTCGCGCCCACCGTCAGGTGCTCGACGACGAGCAGGGCCACCGCACCGGGCGTCACCGCTCCGAGCGGGCCGAGCAGGGAGACGAGCAGGACGACGCCGCACGTCACGAGCCAGGGCCGTCGGCCGCCCGAGCGCAGGCGGCCGAGCAGCGCACGCACGCCCCACCCGGCGTACCCGACGACGAGCGTCACGACGACGGCCGCCACGACGCCGACCGTCTGCGTCCCGGTCGCGGTGCGCACCGCGGGGTCGACGCCGAGCGCCGTCCCGACGAGCAGCACGACGGCGGCGACCACCGCCGCGACGGGCGGGACGGCCCAGCGCGGCACGCGCCGCGCCGTCCGCCCGTCCGGCACGGGGTGGCCTGGGACGTGCGAGGCGCCGCGCGAGGTGGCGTCCGAGGCGCTGCTCGACGTGCTCCGTGTCGTGGACATGACGTTCCTCCTTCGTCGCGCGGCGGAGCCGCGTCTCGTGCGGCCGGGGCCGCGGTCGGCGGGTGCCGACGTCTCCCACGCTCGCGGCCCGAGCGCCCGCCTCGCGTCGGCCGGACGGCGGGGGCCGGGCCGGCCGGCGTCGGGCCTCGACCCTCCTGCCGGACGGCGACCCCCGACCTTGGTCGGTGGTCGGCCGCGCACCGGCCGCCTAGCGTCCGGAGCATGACCACCACCGACTGCCCTCCCCTCGCCGGGCGCCCCGTTCTCGCGACGGCCGCCGCGCGCCGCGACGGCACGCACGTCCTCGTCCCCGGGTGGGTGGTCGCGCTCGCCTGGCTCGCCGTCGCGGTGCTCACGGCGCTCGCGACGGCCGGGGTCGTCGCGCAGGACGACGCCGGCGCGGCCCCGTGGCTCGACGTCGCCGTCGCGGTCCTCGCCCTCGCGGCGCTGCCCCTGCTGTGGTCGCGGACCCCGCGCGACGCCCCGGTGGTCGGCGCGCTGGTCCTCGCCTCGCTCGCGGCGTACTCGGGTGCCGCGACCCCGGCCTCGACCGTCACGACCCTGCAGGTCGCGCGCTGGTACCCGCTGCGCACCGCGCTCCCGGTCGCGGTCGCCGGGTTCGTCGGTCACGCCGTGCAGGCGCTGTGGCGGCCGCAGGCGCTGCCGCTCGGCTGGTGGCTCCTGTGCGACCTCGCCGTGCACGCCGCCCTGCTCGGCTGGGGCCAGTACGCGCGGGCGCGCGACCAGCTGCTGTGGTCGCTGCGGGACCGCGCGCGCCGCGCCGAGCGCGAGCAGGAGCGCCGTGTGGCCGAGGCGCGCGTCGCGGAGCGCACCCGGATAGCGCGCGAGATGCACGACACCCTCGCGCACCGGCTCTCGCTCCTCGCCGCCACGGCGGGCGCGCTCGAGTACCGGCCGGACGCCGACCCGGAGCGGCTCGCCCGCGCCGCGGGACTGGTGCGCGCCGGGGTGAGCTCGGCGCTCGACGACCTGCGCGACGTCGTACGGGTGCTGCGCGCCGAGCCCGGGCCCGGCGGGGCCGACGCGCTGTCGCCGCAGCCGACGCTCGACGACGTCGAGCGGCTCGTCGTGGAGGCGCGCGACGCCGGCGGCGACGTGACCTACGAGCGGACGGGGTCCGCCGACGTCCCGCCGACGGTCGCGGTCGCGGCCTTCCGCGTCGCGCAGGAGGGGCTGACGAACGCCCGGCGGCACGCGCCGGGCGGCCCGGTGACGCTCCGCGTCGCCGCCCGGGCGGGCGAGGTCCGGGTCACGGTGTCCGACGACGGCCCGCGCCGCGTCCCCGTCGGCGCGGGCGATGGCGGCGGCGGTGTCGGCCCGGGAGGCGTCGGCGACCGCGCGGGCAGCGGCACCGGCACCGGGCTGGTCGGGCTCCGGGAGCGCGTCGACCTGCTCGGCGGGACCCTCGACGTCGGGGCGCGGGACGCAGGGTTCGTCCTCGACGTCCGGCTACCGTGGGACGCGTGACGGAGCAGGGTGGGCGCGGGGACGCCCCGCGCGGGAGCGACGACCGCGACGACGGGCCGGTCCCCCCGGACACCGCGCGCACCCGCCTGGTGATCGTGGACGACGACGCGCTCGTCCGCGCCGGGCTGCGCCTCATGCTCGACGGCGCGCACGGGATCGAGGTCGTCGGCGAGGCCGCGGACGGCGCGGAGGTGACGGCCGTGCTCGACGCCCACCCGACCGACGTCGTGCTCATGGACCTGCGCATGCCGCGCGTCGACGGGATCGAGGCCACGCGGCGCGTGCGGGCGCGACCGGACGCGCCGGCCGTCGTCGTGCTCACGACGTTCGACACGGACGAGGAGGTCGTCGGAGCCCTGCACGCCGGGGCGTCCGGCTACCTGCTCAAGGACATGCCGCCCGAGCGGATCGTCGCCGCCGTGCGCGCGGCCGCGACGGGCGAACCCGTGCTGTCGCCGGAGATCGCGCGGCGTCTCATGACGTCGGTGGCCGACGCGGGCGGCCAGCGCGAGCGGGCCCGGGCCGCGCTCGACGCGCTCACCGGGCGCGAGCGCGACGTCGCGGTCGAGCTCGGCCGCGGCGCGACGAACGCGGACATCGCCGCGCGCCTGTTCCTCAGCGTCCCGACGGTCAAGGCCCACGTGTCGAGCGTGCTGCTCAAGCTCGGGCTGGAGAACCGGACGCAGGTCGCGCTGCTCGTCCACGCCGCGGGCCTCGACTGACCGTCAGTCGCCGGGCCACTCCCCCGTCCAGCGCTCGAACGCGCGCGCCCCGCCGCGGTCGATGAGCGCCTTCACCACCGCGTAGACCGCCCCCTGCAGGAGCGCCGCGAGCACGATCTCCTTGAGCGGGTACTCCGACTGCAAAGGTGTCGGGGCGTCCTTGCGGTGGCCGGGCGAGACCCGCTTGTAGATCTGCTTGAACACCTGCCCGGCGACGAGCCCGCCCACGACGGAGCTGACGATGCCGACGGGGCGGTACAGGATCTTCGCGGACTTGCTGCCGTTCTTCTCCGGGGGGTGGTCACCGGTCGTCACGTCGTCCATCCCCCGACGCTAGGTCGGCTGCGGCGCTCTCGCTCGTCGCACGCCCGGGCGACCCGCCCGGGCGTCAGTCCGGGACGACGGCGCACCCGGCCGGGTCGACGACGACCCGCACCCGGTCGCCCTGCTCGACGACCGCCGGGGCGCCCGCGAGCGCCACCAGCCGCGCGGGCGCACCGCCGGAGCGTCCGGGCAGGTCGACGTCGACGGTCACCTCGACCGCGCCGCGGCGGAACACGCTCCCGACGACGGTCGCGTCCCACGCGTCGTCCGACGCCGGCATGCCCTCGCCCGCGAGCCGCAGGCCGCGCGGACCGACCGCGAGCAGGTTCCCGGGCCCGTGCGGGACGAACGCCTGGTAGCCGAGGAACTCCGCGGCGCGGCGCGATCCGGGCGCGCGCCAGAGGTCCTCGGGCGGCGCGACCTGGAGGAGCCGGCCCGCGTCCATGACGGCGACGCGGTCGGCGACGGTGAACGCCTCGTCGTGGTCGTGGGTGACGAAGACGGCCGTCGTGCCGGTGGCGCGCAGGGCCTCGCGCAGGTCGAGCGCGAGGCGCTCGCGCAGTCCCCGGTCGAGCGCGGAGAGGGGCTCGTCGAGCAGGAGCAGGCGGGGGCGCGGCGCGAGCGACCGCGCGAGCGCGACGCGCTGGCGCTCGCCCCCGCTGAGCGTCGCGACCGCGCGCCGCTCGTACCCGGCGAGCCCGACGACGTCGAGCAGCTCGGCCACGCGCGCGTCGCGCTCGGCGCGCGGCAGCCCCGCGATCCCGTAGGCGACGTTGCCCGCGACGTCGCGGTGCGGGAAGAGCTGGCCCTCCTGGAACATGAGCCCGAACCCGCGGCGGTGCACGGGGACGCCCGTGAGGTCGCGGCCGTCCCACGCCACGGAGCCCGCGGCGACCGGCTCGAGCCCCGCGACGGCGCGCAGCAGGCTCGACTTGCCGCAGCCGCTCGGCCCGAGCAGGGCGAGCACCTCGCCGGGCGCGACGTCGAGCGTGACGCCCGCGACCGCCGTCGTGCCGGGGTCCGTGCGCGCTCCCCCGGCGCCGCGCCCGCCGTACCGCACGACGACGTCGCGCACCGCGAGCCCGGCGGCCTCCCCGGTGCCGGGGCCGGGGCGCGACGGCTCCGGCGCGCCCGCGCGCGCGGGGGCGGGGTCGGTCTGCACCATCAGAACTCTCCTCCGGGTCGGTCGCCGCGCAACCGCTCGGCGAGCAGCATCACGGTCGCGGTGAGCAGCGCGAGCACGACGCTCGCCGCGAGCGCCATGCCGTAGTTCTCGGCGCCCGGGCGCCCGATGAGCCGGAAGATCACGACCGGCAGGGTCGCGCTGTCCGGGCGGGCGAGGAACGACGTCGCGCCGAACTCCCCGAGCGAGACGGCGAACGCGAACCCGACCGCCAGCCCGAGCGAGCGCGCGGCGATCGGGCCGTCGACCGTGCGGAACACGCGCCCGGGCGCGGCGCCGAGGGTCGCGGCGGCCTCGCGCAGGCGCGGGTCGATGGCGCGCAGCGTCGGCAGGACCGAGCGCACGACGAGCGGGGTCGCCACGACCGCCTGCGCGATCGGCACGAGGAGCCCCGACGTGCGCAGGTCGACGTCGAGGCCGATCGGCCGGTCGAGCGTGACGAGGAAGCCGAAGCCGACCGTCACCGCGGAGACCCCGAGCGGGAGCATGAACACCGAGTCGAGCACCGAGATCGCGCGCCGGCCCCCACGCGAGCGCGGGCGCCGGGACACGACGAGCGCCACGAGACCCCCGATCACGACGGCGAGCACGGTCGCGAGCGCGGCGGTGCGCAGCGAGTTGCCCGCCGCCTCCCACACGGTGACCGACAGCGCGTTGCGGCCGCCCGTGGTGCCGAGGTTCGCGTAGTTGTCGAGGCCCCAGCCGCCGCCCGGGACGCGGAACGACCGCACGACGAGGGTGCCGAGCGGCAGCCCGACGAGCACGACGACCACGGCCGCGGTGAGCGCCGCGGGCGCGAGGTCGCCCGTCGGGCGGCCGTCGCGCCACAGCCGCAGCGGGTGCGCGGACGACGCCGACGACGACAGGTTGAGGGCGCGCTCGCGCCGGGCCCGCGTGCGGTTCGCCACCGTGAGCGCCGCCGCGACGACCACGAGCTGCACGACCGACAGCACCGCGGCGGTGCGCAGGTCGAGGAACTGCGTGGTCTGGATCCAGATCTCCGTCTCGATCGTCCCGTAGCGGATGCCGCCGAGCACGAGCACGACGCCGAACGCCGTCGCGCAGAAGAGGAAGACGATCGACGCGGCGCTCGCGATCGCGGGCGTGAGCGCCGGGAGCTTCACGGTGCGGAACGCGCGCCACGGCGTCGCGCCGAGGGCGCGCGCCGCCTGCTCGGCGCGCGGGTCGAGGTGCTCCCAGAGCCCGCCGACGGTGCGCACCACGACGGAGTAGTTGAAGAACACGAGCGCGACGACGATCGCGGCGAACGTCTCGTCGAGCCGCAGGAACCCGAGCGGGCCGCCCTGCACGAGCAGCGACCGGAACGCGACGCCGACGACGACGGTCGGGAGCACGAACGGCACCGTGACGAGCGCGCGCACGACCCGCCGACCGGGGAACCGGCACCGGTACAGCACGTACGCGCCGGGCACGCCGAGCAGCAGCGACAGCGCCGTGCCGAGCACGGCCTGCCAGAGCGTGAGGCCGACGATCCGCCACGTGCGGGGCTCGGAGAAGACCTCCGCGAACCCCGAGAGGTCGAGGCCGCCGTCGTCCCCGACGAACCCGCGCGCCACGAGCGTGACGACCGGCCACGCGAAGAACACCCCGAGGAACGCGAGCGGCACCGCCGCCGCCAGACCCCACAGCACCCCGCGCCCGACGCCGCCCCGCCGGACCGCCCGACCCGTCACCACGGCTCTACCTCGGGAAACCACGGTTCTCCCCTGCGCGACCACGGCTCTACCCCGCGAGGTAGAGCCGTGGTCGCCGGGGGACCGGGGGTCAGTCGACGACCGTCGCCGTCCATGCCTTGATCCACTCGTCGCGGTGCGCCGCGACGTCGGCGGGCGCGACCTCGAAGGGCTCGTCGGCGAGCGGTGCGAACTCGGCCCAGCCGTCGGGCAGCGCGACGGAGTCGTCGGCCGGGTACATGTACATCTGGTCGGCGACGTCGGCCTGGAACGTCTCGCTCACGAGGAAGTCGAGGAGCTGCTGCGCGCCCTCGGGGTTCTTCGCGTTCGCGAGCACGCCCGCGTACTCGACCTGGCGGAAGCACGTGTCGAGCAGCGCGCCCGTGGTCGACGCGGAGCCGTCCTCGGTGAGCGTGAACGCGGGCGACGTCGAGTACGAGAGCACGAGCGGGCGCAGGCCCGCGCCCTCCGAGCCGGAGAAGTCCACGTAGTACGCGTCGGACCAGCCGTCGACGACCTTCACGCCGTTGGCGCGCAGGTCCGCCCAGTAGTCCTCCCAGCCGTCCTCGCCGAACGCCCCGACGGTCGCGAGGAGGAACGCGAGGCCCGGCGACGACGTCGCGGGGTTGGTCACGACGAGGAGGTCCCGGTACTCCGGCTTCGCCAGGTCCTCGAGCGTCACGGGCTCGGGCATCCCCGCGTCGGCGAACCACGCGTGGTCCACGTTGACGCACACGTCACCGAGGTCGACGGCGGTGAGCTCGCCGCCGTCGCCGACCGCGTACGACGCGGCGGACTCCGAGAGGTCCGCGGGCGTGTACGGCTCGAGGACGCCCTCGTCGATCGCGCGCGACGCGAAGGTGTTGTCGATCCCGAACACGACGTCGCCGAGCGGCGAGTCCTTCGTGAGGATCAGCTGGTTGACCAGCGCGCCGCCGTCGCCGGGCGCGACCTGCTCGACGGTGAGCCCGCTCTCCTCCTCGAACGCGGCGAGCACGTCGTCGCTCACCGCGAAGGAGTCGTGGGTCACCAGGGTGACCGTGCCCCCGCTGCCCGACGACGCGTCGTCGCCCCCGGCGCCGTCGCCCCCCGAGCAGGCCGCGAGGGCGAGGAGCGCGAGCGTCGCGCCCACGCCGGTCGCGAGGGCCCGGCCGCGGCGGGCGACGGTGGTCGTGTGCTGCATGTGTCCTCCCTGGACGTTCAGGAGGGGTCCACCGGCCCGACGGGCCGCGCGCCGGGTGGGCGCGACGGACCGCGCGAGCAGGTGATCGAGATTCCCGACTTCCTCCACCGGTGCTAACCGGATCAGGTTCGAGGGTCTGCGGTGGTCCGCACTCTCAGCTCCTCCAGGAGCTCCCCTGTCGTTCACCGCGAGCCTACACCGACCGGCTCCGAGTGGTTCTCGGAGGGAGCGCGCCGTGCTTACCGTCGGTGCAGAAGGACCACCCCAGCATCGGCTGTAGGCTCGCGAAGCACGGGACATCGAGTACGTCTTCGAGCTGCTCACCTCGACCGTGGTCAGAGGGCGCACAGCCAGGAACCCTGCCGGTTACTCGACGAACGTCTGCACCATCGTTCGAGACAGGTACGACGGCGGGCTCGTCACGATGTTCCGGGGAGGCCACGACATGCCCATATCACTGGTCCTGCGCAGGGAGCGCGGCGAGGACATCCGGCGTGCCGAGCAGACGTACCTTCCCGCAGATGCTTCTCGAGATCCTGCCGAGTATCCGCTCCTGAGCGGAGTCGACCCGTACGCCAACACCATCTTCAACGCTCGTCAGATGCACCAGCTCCTCGTCGAGGTCGACCGGCTCCTCTCGGGCCCGCTCGGCGTCGCGGAGCGCGCGTCGCTCGAGGCCGTAGCCGACCTCTGCCGGGACGCCCGTCGCGTCCATCGCTATCTCTGGTTCATCGGCGACTGATCGAGAATCTCGCGTTGTCGAACGCAGCCGCCGCGTCGCTGCTGCGGTGCGCGTCGAACGTCGACGTCGCGAGGCACGGCGAGCCCGCGTTCCTCGGGATCGTCACGAGCACGGGCTCCGCTAGTCCACCCCGTCACTCCGGCGGCGCTCATCCCTCGACCGCCTTCCCTGAGCGCCACCCTGAGAGATCCCTGAGAGTGCCTCCCACGGGACCAGGGGGAGGTCCGGGCGGTTCCCCGATGCCCGCGCGCCGGTGCCCGCGCGAGGGTCGGTGGTGACCGGGCTGCCCTGGCCCGGTCACCACGACGCAAGAGGGGAAGGACCATGAGCAGCTCACCGATCGCTGCAGTCGCCACCGGAGGCAAGAGGGCGGGCAGCACGGAGCGTGGCACGACGGCGGGCGCGATCGCCACGGCCCGAGGACTGGTGAGGACCTACGGTCGCGGCGAGGCCGCGGTGCGTGCGCTCGACGGCGTGGACGTGGACGTCGAGAAGGGCCGGCTGACCGCGATCATGGGCCCGTCCGGCTCGGGCAAGTCGACACTCATGCACTGCCTCGCGGGGCTCGACTCCCCCACGGCGGGGACCGTCGTCGTCGACGGCGAGACGGTCTCCGCGATGAGCGAGCGGCGCCTGACGCGCCTGCGGCGCACGCGCCTGGGGTTCGTCTTCCAGTCGTTCAACCTCGTGCCGACGCTCACGGCGGAGGAGAACATCGTGCTGCCGCTCGCGATCGCCCGGCGGCCCGTCGACCGGGAGTGGTTCGACCGCGTGGTCGACGCCGTGGGCCTGCGCCCCCGGCTGGGGCACCGGCCCGCCGAGCTCTCGGGCGGGCAGCAGCAGCGGGTCGCGTGCGCGAGGGCGCTGGTGTCGCGACCCGCGATCGTGCTCGCGGACGAGCCGACGGGGAACCTCGACTCGCGCGCCGCCGCGGAGGTCCTGGGCTTCCTGCGCGCGTCCGTGGACGACCTCGGCCAGTCCGTCGCGATGGTCACGCACGACCCGACCGCCGCGTCGTACGCCCACCGGGTGCTCTTCCTCGCGGACGGCCGCCTCGTGACCGAGCTCCACGACCCCACGCCGCAGGCGGTCCTCGACACGCTGGGCTCCCTCACGCCCGCCGGGCCGTCCCCGGCGCACGCCACCCCGGCAGCGACGACGGCGGCCGCCCGATGATGGGCCGGATCGCGCTGCGCGGCGTGCGCGCCCACGGCGCGCAGCTCGTCCTCTCGGTGCTCGCCGTGACGATCGGCGTCGCGTTCGTGACCGGCACGTTCGCGCTGCGTGCGATGCTCGCGACCACGTTCGACGGCATCGTCGCCTCGTCGGTCCAGGCGGACGCGTACGTGCGCGGCGCGTCGTCGGCCGGGGACGCGCTGATGTCGGCGTCGGCCCAGGTCGGCGGGGCGCGCAGCCTCGTCCCGGCGGACCTGGCGCACGACCTCGGCGCGCGCGACGACGTCGCGCTCGCGCTCCCCGAGGTGAGCGGTCCCGCGGTGCTCGTGGGCGCGGACGGGACCGCGGTCCTCGGCAGCCAGGCGCCGAGCATCGGCGTCGCCTACGACCCCCGCGACCCCGGCCCCCAGGTGGTCGACGGCCGCGCACCCCGCGACGGCGGCGAGGTCGCGCTCGAGTCGGCGACGCTCGCGGCGTCGGGCCTCGCGGTGGGCGGCACGACCGACGTCGTGCTGGGCGACGCCGTGCGGCCCGTGCGCGTGGTCGGCGAGGTCTCGCTGTCCGCGCCGATGGCGGGCGCGACGATCGTCCTGCTCGACGCCGGGACCGCCGCCGCGACGTACGCGCCCGACGACCTCGTCCCGTCGGTCGCGCTGTACGCGGCCGACGGCGTCTCCCCGGAGGCGCTGCGGGACGCCGTCGCGACCGCGCTCCCCGCGGGCGCCGAGGCGCTGACGGGGGCGGAGCTGCGCGCCGAGACGAGCGAGGCGATCACCGACCAGCTCGGGTTCGTCTCGACGTTCCTGCTGGTGTTCGCCGCGCTCGCGCTGTTCGTCGGCACGTTCATCATCACCACCACGTTCTCGATGCACGTCCGACGCCGCACGCGCGAGCTCGCGCTCCTGCGCGCGGTGGGCGCGTCGCCCGCGCAGGTGTTCGGCTCCGTGGTGGGGCAGGCGGCGGTCGTCGGGGCGGTCGGCGCGCTGCTCGGCGTCGGGGCCGGGTTCGGCCTCGCGGAGCTCGCCCGCAGCGGGCTCGGCGCCGTCGGCATGGAGCTCTCCGGCACGCTGCCCGTCACGACCACGGGGGTCGTCGTCCCGCTCGTGGTCGGCGTCGTCGTGTCCGTGCTCGCCGCCGCCCTGCCCGCGCGGCACGCCGCGCTCGTGCGCCCGGTGGAGGCGATGCGCGCCGACGTCGTCCGGCCCACCGGAGCCGGGCGGGCCCGTGCCGTCGCCGGGACCGTCGCGCTGCTCGCGGGCGTAGGGCTCGTCGTCGCGGCGGCCGTGGTCGGCAGCGGGGGCGCGCCCCTCCTCGGCCTCGGCGCGGCCGGCGTCGTCGCGGGCGTGCTCCTCCTCGCGCCGCTCGCGGTCGGCCCGGTGCTGACCGTCCTCGCCGCACCGTTCGTCGCGCTGGTCCGCCCGCTCGGCGGCCTCGCGCGCGGCAACGTCACGCGCCAGCCGCGGCGGACCGCGGCGACCGCGGGCGCGCTCGTCGTCGGGATGGCGCTCGTCTCGACGACGTCCGTCCTCGCGCTGTCCACCCGCGTCTCCGTGCAGGACATCGTCGACCAGGAGACCGCGGCCGACCTCGTCGTCCGCTCGGCGATGCCGTACCTCCCCGACGGGGTCGCGGGCGACGTCCGCGCCGTGCCCGGCGTCGCGGCCGTCGACGTCACGACGTACGGGCAGGTCGTCGTCGACGGCGAGCCGCAGCTCGTCGTCGGGTTCCCCGCCGAGGGCTTCGGGCGCTCCGTGCGCACGACCGCGACCGAGGGCGACCTCGCCGCGTACGCGCGGGGCGAGGCCGCCGTCATGGCGGACGCGCTCGACGAGCACGGCTGGGCCCTGGGCGACGTCCTGACGCTCGCCGACCCGGCACGGCCCGACCTCCCCGCCCGGGAGGTGCGCATCGGCGCGGTGGTCGACTCGCACGCGTTCTCCGTCGACCTGCTCCTGCCGCCCGACGTGGCCGCCGCGGTCGGCGCGACGACGACGGAGATGCTGTTCCTCGACGCCGAGCCCGGCGCGGACCTCGCGGCCGTCCGCGCGGGCGTGACCGACGCCGTCGCGCCGTACGTCGTGGCGTCCGTGCTCGACGCCGACGAGTTCGCCGCGGACGTCGCCGGCCAGGTCGAGTCGGTCCTCGCGATCGTCTACGCCCTGCTGGGGCTCTCCGTCCTCGTCGCCGTGCTGGGGATCGTCAACACGCTCGCGCTGTCCGTCGCGGAGCGGACGCGCGAGATCGGGCTGCTGCGGGCCGTCGGGCTCGGGCGGGCCCAGCTCGCGACGACGATCGTCATCGAGTCCGTGCTCGTCGCGGTGTTCGGCACGGCCGTCGGGCTCGCCGTGGGGACCGGCCTCGCCGCCGCGCTCCCGTCGGTGCTCGCGGACCAGGGTTTCACGACCCTCGCCGTGCCGTGGGCCCAGCTCGGCGCCATGCTCGTGCTCGCCGGCGTCGTAGGCGTCGTCGCCGCGGTGTGGCCCGCGGTGCGCGCCGCGCGCCTGCCCGTCCTGGACGCGGTGAGCCACGACTGAGCCGGGTGCGCGCGCCGGGCGACGCGCGGGCGGCGACTTCGCACTACGGTGGTCGTGCGAGCACGCCCGGCGCCGCCCGGCGCCCCGACCGACGGAGGAACCCCTCGTGGCCGACACGAACGAGAACGAGCAGACCCTGGCCCTCAAGGTCGGGACCGTCGCCCTGACCTTCGCCGCGGGCTGGGCCGCGCAGAAGCTCGTCACGTTCGTCTGGGCCAAGGTCACCGGGCACGACGCCCCGAAGGACCTCGACGACGAGGAGGTCGGCGTCGTCCAGGCCGTGACCTTCGCCGCCGTCGCCGCGGGCGTCGGAGTCCTCGCCCGCCGCTTCGCGGGCAAGGAGGCGAAGCGCGTCGTCGCCCGCCTCGCGTCGCGCGCCTGACGCTCGGCCCGCTCCGTCCGCGCGAGGGAGGACGGGCCGCCGGGTAGCCTGGCGCGCGTGACCGCCCCGCCGGCGAGCCCGACGACGCCCTCTCAGGACTCGATCCTGCGCGCCGGCCTGCGCGTCCTCGCCGACGCCGGCCGGCTCCTGGTCCGGCACTGGCCCGCGCTCGTCGCGGTCGCCGTCCTCGCGCAGGTGCTGCACGAGCTTGCGCTGCGGGCCGCGCTCGCCGTCGCGCCGTCGTCCGGGGTGCTCGGCCTGCTCGTGCTGTGCTTCTCGCCGCTCGCGACGGTCGTCGGGATCGTCGTCATGCTGCACGTCCTGCGCCGGGAGCCGCGCACCGAGCGCGACCGGCTCGAGGTCCGGGCGCTGCTCGGCTCGATCGCCTCGGTCCTCGTGCCCTACCTCGTCATCTACGAGTTCTACGGCGGGCTGTCGTCCGACTGGCAGGCGTACATCGACTCCGCCGCGCTCGACCACGCGTTCGCCGCGGGCGCGGGGATCGAGACCGCGAGCCCCGTCCCCGAGGGCTTCGGGCTCACCGTCGTGCTCGTCGTCGCGGGCGCGCTGCTCGCCCGCACCCTGCTGGAACGGCTCGCGCGGCGCCTCGACCGCGGCGTCCCCGCGCGCGACGGCGACGCCCGGCACAGCGCCCGCTCCGCCGCGGTGCGCATCGCCGCGGGCTACTGCGAGGTCGTCTGGATCGTCGTCGGCGCGTTCACCGTCACGGCCCTCGTCGGGCGCGTCCGCGAGTGGTGGTCGACCCGCGTGGTCGTCGTCGAGGTGACGACCTGGTGGGACGGCGTGGTCGCGCGCGTGGACGCGCTCAAGCCGCTCGTCGACGCCGTGGGCCCGACGACGTCCCTCCTCGTCGCGGGCGTCGTCACCGGGCTCGTGGTCCCGCTCGCGTGGCTCACGCTCGGGACGATCGTGTACGGCGTGGAGGCGATCGACGTCGTCGACCCCGCCCACGCGGTGCCGGGCGACGGCGGCGCGACCGGCCGGACAGCCCGCGCCGTCGACCGGTTCAACCGGACGCTCGGCGAGAGCGGCGCCCAGCGGGCGTGGGCGCTGATGCTCGACCCGGGCCGGCGGTTCGGCGGCCTCGTCGGGGCCCTCGGGATGCTGTGGCGCAGCCGCTGGGGCGCGGTGCTGCTCTTCTGCGTCGCGTTCGCGCTCCTCACGCTCGCCGAGCAGGTCGTGCTCACCGCCGCGC
Organism: Cellulosimicrobium funkei; assembly: GCF_004519295.1. Classification (GTDB taxonomy): domain Bacteria; phylum Actinomycetota; class Actinomycetes; order Actinomycetales; family Cellulomonadaceae; genus Cellulosimicrobium; species Cellulosimicrobium funkei. The sequence continues at coordinate 220,843 of NZ_SOZH01000002.1, read as the reverse complement.
AGGCGGTCGTCGGCCAGCCGGGGATCGTCGCGTGGCGCGCGCTCGTCGGCCCGCTGGAGACGGTCGCGACCGTCGTCGTGCAGGTGCTCACGACCGTCCTGCTCGCCGCCGCGGCCGACGCGCTCCTCGCGAGCCTGGGCCTGCCGTCCGCGCTGCGCACGCGACGGGCGGCGCGGCGGGCCGGCGAGCCGGACACCGGCGCCGGCACCGGGACGCCGAGCACGCCGACCGCGGTCGGCGCGGCCTCAGCTCCCTGACGTGGCGGGGTGCTCGACCTCGGTCCGAGCGGTGGCGGCGCCCGCCTTCTCGGCGCGCCGGTCCCCCAGCAGCGCTGCCGCGACGACGTCGCGGATCTCCCCGTCCGTGAGCGCGTGGTCCCGCGCCAGCCGGACGAAGCGCGCGGCCGCCTCCGTGACGGCGGCCCGGTCGAGCGTCGCAGGCGGCGCCGTGACGAGCGTCCCGACGCGGCGGCGGGTGGTGACCAGGCCCGCGGCCTCGAGGTCGCGGTAGGTGCGCGCGACCGTGCCCGGCGCGATGCCGAGGTCGTTGGCGAGCGCGCGGACGGTCGGGAGCCGCTGCCCGTCCACGAGGTCGCCCGCCGTGACGAGCGCGGCGAGCTGCGCGCGGAGCTGTTCGTAGTGCGGGGTCGTGGAGTCGAGGTCGATCCGGACGGCGAGGCTCACGCGGCGACCGCCTCGGGAGCGAACGGCGCCTGCGCGGCGGGTGCCGGGTCGCGCGCGGGCCACACCGCCGCCACGAGGACGACGAGGACGAGTCCTGCCGCGAGGGCGAGGAGGACGTTCCCGGCGACGATCTCTCCCGCGCTCGGCCCGGGCCCGAGCACGGCGCCGTCCCCGTTCCCCAGGCCGAGCCAGCGCAGCGAGAGGCCGGCGAACGCGACGAGCCCTCCCAGCGTCAGCCCCAGCACGAGCTGGGTCGCACGCTCGACACGGCGGGCGACCCGCCGCCGCAGCCACATGTCCCACTCCTCGCCGACGTCCTCCACCGCGGGACGCGAGCGGACGAGGCGCAGCACCGCTTCGGAGGCGACCAGGGCCACCGCGGCCACGACGAGCACGGGCCCCGTCCACAGCCAGCCGGGGAACGGGGTGACGGTGTACGCCTCGGCCGGCCCGACGACGCGCGAGACCGCGCGCGGCCCCGACGCCACGAGCCCGAACGCGACCGCGGCGACCACGAGCAGCGCCGTCCACGCCCAGGCGAGGCGGCGCGTGACGGTGGGAGCGACGTCCGCGACCGACCGGACGGCGAGGCGCGCCTCGCGCTGCCGGTGCCGTGGACGAGGCCACGTCAGCTCGCCCACCGCGTGGACGGCCAGGGCGCCGAGGAGCGCGACGAGGGGCAGCACCGCCGTCCCGCGCGCGCCGAGCGTCGCGACGCCCAGCACGAGGTAGGCCGGGGGCAGCAGGAGCCCCGCGGCGACGACCAGACCCGCGCCGGCGCTCGTGAGGGCGGCGTGCCGCACGGCACGACGCCCCGCCGAGCCGGTGACCACCGCCCGACGGCCGTCGGACCACACCAGCCCCACCGCGACGACGAGAGCGAGCAGGGCGAGGTCCACCCCGAGCGCGACCGGCAACGGCAACGGGTTCCCCAGCATCCACGACACCACGCCCACGGCGACCACCTCCGTCGAAGTTTATTGATCATGAACTATGTTCATTAAACGACGAGATGTCAACCGGCAGGCAGACGGCGGCGGTCAGCCGACGTCCGCGACAGGGAGCGACCAGTACGCCGGCAGGAGGCTCGGCTCGACGAGACGCACCTCGGCGGGCTCGGCGTCATCCGGGATCAGGAAGTGCTGCGTGCTCCGGCTGGAGACGGCGCCCGTGCAGACCGGCGCCTCGGGGTACGGCATGCCCGGGAGCGCCGAGGCGCCCGCCGCGTACTCCCGTCCGGCCGTGTCCCGGAGCAGCACCGCGCACGACGAGAAGGTCTCGTCCGCGCCCTCCGGGGCGGGCGGCATGTCGGAGCGGAACGACACGTCGGCCGCCCAGAGCGTGTAGCCGTCGGGCACCTCGATCCGGCCGCCGTACCCGTCGTCGAGCCCGTCGACCGCCGCGATGCCCACCAGCCGGGCCCGCACGTCGCCGACCTGCGCCCAGCCGTCGGCGTCCGGCGCGTGCGCGACGCGCGGTTCGCCCGACCACCAGGCCTGCACGTCGTCCGACCGCCAGGTCAGCCAGCCCAGGGCGCCGAGCGCCACGACCAGCACGGGCAGCCACCAGCGGTTGGTCCGCCACCAGCCGGCGCTCACGCGTCCCACCCGCCCGGGACGAGCGCGGGCCGCACCGTCTCCACGGAGTCCCCCGCGGCGGGCGGCGCGACACGGCCGAGGTCGACCTCGGCGATCGCCTGGGGACGGTCGAGGTCCGCGTCCTGGTGCTCCGTGAGCACGCGCAGCACGAGGTCGCCCTCCAGCGCCCGCGCGGGCACCTCGACGGCGACGGTCCCCGCCTCCGGGACGTCCGGGTCCGCGAACGTGCTGAGGACCTGGTTGCCCACGCGGCGCGACGCCTCGTGGTCCCGCCCGGCGGCGTCGCGCAGCTCGACCACCTCGACGCTCGCCTCGCCCGTCGTCCCGGACACCGCGAGGTCCACGACGACCCAGACGCCGTCGGTCGTCAGCGGGCCGGACCCGTCGTCGTCGAGCGTCGTGCCGGTGCGGACGTCGTCGACCCGCACGCGCACCGGTCCGGCGGTCACGACCTCGCCCACGGTGCCGCGCGACGTCGTCGGCGTGAGCGTGGGCCACCACGTGTCGACGCGCGACACCGCGGCCCCCGCCCCCACGGCGAGGACGAGCAGGACCACGGTCACGGTCCGGCCGGTCCGCCGCGGGCGCCCGTCCGATGCGTCCGGCCCGTCCGACGCCTCGGGCCCGTCCGGCGCCACGCCGGTCGCTTCCTCGGTCACCAGCCGTCCTCCGTCTCGGGCGGGTCCACGATCTCGGGCGGGACGGCCCCGACCGGGACGTCCACGAGCGTGACCGCGCCCGTCTCGGCCCACCGCCGGCCGCCGCCGACCGTCATGTCGCGGTACCGGAACGTCGGGACGGTCACGGTCAGCGGCGCGTCGGGCGTGCTCACCGCGCCGCTCTCCCCCGGCACCGACACGGGCCACAGGAGCGCGACGTCGTCGGCGAGGCCCGGCGAGAGCACGGGGTACGACGACGCGTCGCGCACGAGGAGCGTGGGGTCCGGGCGGTCCGGCTCCGCGTCGCCCGCGAGCGCCAGGCCGCCGGGCAGCTCGTCGGGGAGCGTCACCGCGGTGCGGTCGAGCCGGCGCGACTCGCGGTCCGTGTCGAGCGCGCCGACGACCACGACGAGCCACGCGTCCGCCCCGGAGTCCTCGAGCGCCGAGACCTGCACGGCGTCCGTCACGGACCACGAGCGCACGGTGAGGTCGAAGGGTCCCGTGGCGACCGGCTCCCCCGCGGCGGCCCGGGCCGGCCCCGCGTCGGCGGCGTCGTGCCGGGCGAGGCCGCCGGCCGCCGTCGTGCCGACGACGGCCCCCAGGACGACGGCGAGCGCCACGCGGCGCGGCCACGTGCCCACGACGGCGCGGAGCAGCGGCACGCCCCGGGCGGCCTTCGGCGCGGTCGACGTCACGGCGCGCATCCTACGGGCCGCCACGGGACCGTCGCTGGACCGCCACGGGCCGTCAGGCCCCGCGCACGAGGAGCGTCGTGACCGGGCCCATGACGATCGCGTACATGACCGCGAAGAACAGCGTGTGCAGGAGCACGAAGAGCAGCGCGTCCCGCACGGCGCCGCGCGCCCGGAAGTGGCGCACGAGCTTGCGCACGAACTGGACCGGGTGGGCGAGGTCCCAGCTGTTGAACCGCACGTACCGGCCGAGGTAGATCCCGACGGAGACGAGCGCCAGCACGACGAGCACCACGACCCACGACACGGGACGGCGGAACGGGGCGTCGTCGTCCGGGTAGAGCACGATCGCGAGCAGCGCCTGCGCGAGGAACACGTTGACGAGCGTGTTCATCACGCCGGACAGGGCGAGCGTGAGCACGGCCACGATGTCGTACCAGAGCGGGACCTCCTCGCCCTCCTGCCGGTGGCTGTAGTTCAGCTCGGTGACGAGGTAGCCCGCGTTCGGCAGGAGCAGCAGCCAGACGCCGAACCCGACGACGGCGCACGTCACGACCGCCCACGACGGGGCGCCGCCCGCGATGAGCACGGCGTCGACGAGGACGACGAGCCCGAGCACGATCACCGGCGCGATCGAGAGCCCGATGTTGAGGAGCATCGGCCGGTACACGCGCGTGCGGTACAGCGGCGCGCGCAGCACCACGAGGGCGAGCGCGTACACGTTGAGCAGGGCCACGCCCCCGAAGAGCCAGTCGAGCACGACCCCACGGTACGGGGGGTTCCCCGCGCGCGGCGCGGGGAGCGTCGTTAGCGTGGAGGTGCTCGACGCAACGATCTCCCCCCGTGCCCGACGACGGGCACCTCCCCCCAGGAGTCGCCATGGCGCAGCAGGACGCGGGCAGGGCCACCGGACCCGCCGCGACGACGACGTCCACCTCCCCGACCCTCATGCTCGTCCTCGCGACCGTCGGGTTCGCGGTGAACTTCTGGGCCTGGGCGCTCATCAGCCCGCTCGGCGCGGCGTACGGGCAGCAGTACGACCTCTCCGACGTGCAGGTGTCCGTGCTGGTGGCCGTCCCGGTCGTCGTCGGGTCGCTCGGCCGCATCCCGGTAGGGGCACTCACGGACCGGTACGGCGCCCGCATCATGTTCCCCCTGGTCAGCGCGCTGACGATCCTGCCCGTGCTGTTCGTCGGGCTCGTCGCGGACAGCTTCGCCTGGCTGATCGTCGGCGGGTTCTTCCTCGGTCTCGGCGGCACCGCGTTCGCCGTCGGGGTGCCGTTCGTCAACGCGTGGTACCCGCCCGCGCGGCGCGGCACCGCCGTCGGGATCTTCGGCATGGGCATGGGCGGCACCGCGATCTCCGCGTTCACCACCGTCCGCATCCGCGACGCGTGGGGCGACGCCGCCCCGTTCCTCCTCGTCGCCGCCGTCCTCGCGGTGTTCGCCGTCGTGTCGTGGCTGCTGCTGCGCGTCCCGCCCGGCCGGGCGACCGCCCCCGCCGGCGGGTTCTGGTCCCGCACCTGGGCGACGTTCCGCCTCCCCGCCACGCTGCAGCTCTCCTGGCTGTACGCCGTCGGGTTCGGCGGGTTCGTCGCGTTCTCCGTCTACCTGCCGACGTTCCTCGTCAACGCGTACGACCTCACCGCGTCCGACGCCGCAGCCCGCACTGCCGGGTTCGTCGTGCTCGCCGTCGTCATGCGGCCCGTCGGGGGCGCGCTGTCCGACCGGTTCGGCGGCGTGCCCGTGTCCGTCGTGTGCTTCGCCGTCGTCACGGCGCTCGCCGCGGTCGTCGCGTTCCAGCCGTCGCTCGTGCCGGTCGGGACGATCGCGTTCCTCGGCCTCGCCGCCGCGCTCGGTGCGTCGTCGGGCGCGACGTTCGCCCTCGTCTCGAAGGTCGCGCCGGTCGAGAAGGTCGGGGCGGTCACGGGCCTCGTCGGCGCGGCGGGCGGCCTCGGCGGGTTCATCCCGCCGCTGCTCATGGGCGCCGTCTACCAGCTCGAGGGCACGTACGGCCTCGGCTTCGGCCTGCTCGCCCTCACCGCCCTGCTGACCCTGCTGTTCACCCTCGGTCCCGTCCGCCGCGGTGTCCAGGCCCGCGCCGCCGCGTCCTCCTGAGCCTCCCGGGAGAAGCCCCGCGCTCGCGAGGTAGAGCCGTGGTCACGCGAGGTAGAGCCGTGGTCATGCGAGGTAGAGCCGGGGTCACGCGAGGTAGAGCCGTGGTCATGCCCGACGGCGCGTGGTCGCCCCGGGTGGGCGGGGTGGGCGGTGGTGCCGCGTCTACCATCCGCCGCTCGTTCCTCGCGGCTCCCGCCAGGCCCGCCACGACGCGGCACCACCGCCCACCCCGCCCGGCGTCGTCTCACCTCTGGGTCTCCCCTGCCCGAGCGACTGCCCGCGGGGTCAGGTGCGCTCGCACCGCACGGCCCACCGGGTCACCGCGGTCGCGCCGGAACTCGGTGGCGAGCAGGTGATCTGGGCTCGTCCTGGTCGACTGACGGGCCACAATCACCCGCTCGCCGGAGGCCGCGGCCCATGGTGGACAGTGGGTGTCTCTCGACCCTCCGGGCCGGCGCGGGGCGGCCGGGGGGGGTGGTGCCCGGTTCCACCACGGTCTTCGCCGTTGACCACGGCTCTACTTCGCGTGACCACGGCCCTACCTCGGCGAGCATCGGCTCTACCTCGCGTGACCACGGGTCTACCTCGGGCGACCACGGCTCTACCTCGCGTGACCACGGCTCTACCTCGCTACCTCGTGTGGCGAGAGGTCTTGATCGCGAGGTCAGTCCGACGCCGCGGTGCCGCGGGCGACGAGGCGCGGGAGGACGAACCAGAGGCCGACGAGCAGCACGAGCGCGCAGCCGCTCGACCACAGGGCCGCCGTCCGGTCCACGACGACGTCGACGACGAGCAGCACGGTCCCGGTCACGACGAACGCGAGCACGAGCACGCCGAACCGCGCGATCCGGTCGCTCAGGGTCACGAGCGTCGTCTTGCGGTGCCGGCGGAAGAGCGTGCGGTGCAGGCTCACGGGCGTCACGAACAGGCCGGTGGACAGCACGGCCAGCGCGACGAGCGCGAGGTAGACGCCGGTCTGGAAGGTGTCGAGGTCCCCGAAGCGCTGCTGGAACGGCAGCGTGAGGAGGAACCCCGTGAGGATCTGCACGCCCATCTGCATGACGCGCAGCTCCTGGAGGAGCTCCGCCCAGTTCCGGTCGGACCGTTCCTCGGCCGACTCGTCCCGCCCGTCGCTGACCTGGGTGGTCACGGTTTCCTCCCTCGCGCCGACGCTGGGATAATCTTCAGTCTGCTGGGGTCAGGAATCGGCTCCGTCCTGCTCGATCTCCGGGGACCCCCATCGATGGACGCTGCCCTGCCCGCCGACGCCACCGAACCCGACGACGTCGTCCCGCCCGCTCTCGCCGACCTCCTCGCCGCCCTCGGTCCGGGTGACCCCCAGCCGGTCGGCCGCTTCCGCGTGGACATCGCGACCGACTCGTGGTGGTGGTCGGACGAGGTGTACGAGATGCACGGTTTCGCGCCGGGCGAGGTCGTGCCGACGACCGCCCTCGTCCTGTCGCACAAGCACCCCGAGGACCGGGAGCGCGTCGCGAGCGAGCTCGCGCAGGCCGCGCGGACCGGGGAGCCGTTCGGGTCCATGCACCGCATCGTGGACGCGACGGGCGCGACTCGCACGCTCGCCGTCGCGGCGCAGGGGAAGAACCCGGGCGCGGAGCTGCCCTGGGCGCACGTGGTGGGCTACTTCGTCGACCTGACGACGGCGCACGCCGAGGCCGCGCGGCGGGAGGCGACCGCGTCGATCCGGGCCGCCGACGCGTCGCGATCGGTGATCGAGCAGGCCAAGGGCGTGCTCATGGCGGCGCTGCGCACGGGGCCCGACGACGCGTTCGAGGTGCTGCGCCGGCGCTCGAACGACGTGAACGTCCCCGTCCGCGAGCTCGCCCGTCGCCTCGTGGAGGGCGTGGTCGACGGCGCCGGGACGGCCGGGCCGCTGCTCGACGAGTCGGTCCGACTCCGGGTCGACACGCTGCTCGAGGCGTCGTGCGCCGATGAGCCCGGCGCGGGCGGCTGAGCCGTCGGGGGCGCTCAGCCCTCCTGGGGCGCGCCGACGCCGGGGATGCGCCGCGTCTCGACGATCTCCCGGGCGACGTCGACGAGCTTGATGTTCGCGTCCTGCGACACGCGGCTCATCACGGCGAACGCGCGGCCGGGAGTCAGGGAGTACCGCTCCATGATGATGCCCTGGGCCTGCCCGATGAGCGTGCGGGTCTGGACGGCGGACTGGAGCTGCTCCTCGGTCCGCGCGGCCGAGATCGCCGCGGCCGCGACGGCGGCGAACGTCGACGCGAGGTGGTGGGAGTCCGGGCCGAACGCGGCGCGCGACCCCGAGTACATGTTGAGCGCGCCGTGCGCGTTCTCCGAGGTGTAGAGCTGGACGCACAGCATGGAGCGGACGCCGAGCTCGCTCGAGACGCGCGGCGCCCACCGCGGCCAGCGCGGGTCCGTCGCGACGTCCCCGGACTCCACGAGCGCGTGCTCGCGGATCGCGTCGAGGCACGGGCCCTCGTCGAGCTCGTACTGGAGCGCGTCCCCGCGCGCCACGACCGGGTCCGACACGGCTGCGCTCTCGATGCGGCGGCGGGTCACGAGCGAGATTCCGGCCTCGTCGCAGCCGTCGACCATCGCCACCGCGAGCTCGACGACGCGGTCGAGGGTCTGCTGGAGGGTGGGCTCGTCGGCGAGCGCGCGGGCGGCGTCCGCCACGAGGCCTGCCACCGTCGCCTCCTCCGCCATCAGGTCGACGACGGGGACGTCGGTCAGCGGCGCTCCGGATCCTCCCGGGGTCGGCTCGGCGCTCGTTCCGCGATCGGTGCTCATGGGTGCTCTCCTTGTCTCCGCGGCAAGCCTACGTCGCGGAGAACCGGGGCACGTCGTGTCGGAGGCCCCGCCCGGGCGTCACCGGGGCGGGGCGGGGGCGGCGGCCGTCTCGCCCGCACAAGGCGTGGCGGCTGGTGACCCTCTCACGGGCGCCGTCGCTCTCGCGACGGACCCGCCCCCGGGCGGGCGCGGACGCCCACCCTCCGACCCTTCCCGAGCGAGACGCGGCCCTCGGCCGAACCGTCCGCGGCTCCTCCGGCGAGGAAGTGCCCGTCAGAACACGGGCTTGCCTCCCGTGACACCGAGCACGGTGCCGGACACGTAGCTCGCGTCCGTCGGGGAGGCGAGGAAGACGAACGCCGGAGCGACCTCCGCGGGCTGGCCCGCGCGCCCCAGCGGGGTGTCCTTCCCGAACTGCTCGATCTTCTCCTCGGGCTGGGTGGCCGGCTGGAGCGGCGTCCAGATCGGACCCGGCGCGACGGCGTTCACGCGGATGCCGCGCGGGCCGAGCTCGGCCGCGAGGTTCACCGTGAGGTTGTTGATCGCCGCCTTCGTCGACGCGTAGTCGAGCAGGGACGTCGACGGCTGGAACGCCTGGATCGACGAGTTGTTGACGATCGCCGCGCCCTCGCCCAGGTGCTCGAGCGCCGACTGCGTGATCCACAGCAGCGCGTAGAGGTTCGTCTTGAGCACCCGGTCGATCTCGTCGGTGGTGACGTCCTCGATCGACTCGCGCCGCGCCATCTGGAAGCCGGCGTTGTTGACGAGCACGTCGAGCCCGCCGAGCTCGGCCGCGGCGCGTCCGGGCAGGGCCCGTGCCGTCGCCTCGTCGGTGACGTCGCCGGGCAGGAGGGCGCACGTGCGGCCCGCCTCGCGGACCCAGCGGGCCGTCTCCTCGGCGTCCTCCTGCTCTTCCGGCAGGTAGCCGATGGCGACGTCGGCGCCCTCGCGCGCGAACGCGATGGCGACGGCGCGGCCGATGCCCGAGTCGCCGCCCGTGATCAGCGCCCGACGGCCCTCGAGCCGCCCGGTGCCGCGGTAGGACTGCTCGCCGTGGTCGGGCACCGGATCCATGCGTCCGGCGAGGCCCGGGGGTTCCTGCTGCTGGGCCGGGAAGGTGGTCTCGTCGGTCATGTCGTTCCTCCTTCTCGTGTGGGGTTCTCGTCGTGCGCGGGGCCGTCCGGCTCAGGAGCGGGCCGGCTCCCGACGACGCGCGAGCTGCGCCTCGTGGGCGCGGGGCCGCGCGACCGGACGGACGGCGGCGAACGCGCCCGCGACCGTCGCCTCGGCCGTCGGGCCGACCCCGCCGGCCTTGCTCAGCGCGCGCATGACCTGCGCGGCCGTCTCCTGGACGGGGACGCCGGCCTCGCCGGCCGCCTCCGCGAGGAGCTGGCCCGCTGCGACGTCGTCGACGCCGTGCACGGCCATGAGCACGCCCTTGACCTGCTCGACGGCGGCCTGCGCGACGAACGCGCGCGTGACGGCGCGCTGCGACTCACGCTCCAGCGCCTCCTTGTGCGTCGGGGTGACGTCGACGACGTACCCCGCGATCTCGACGACGCGACCGCGCGCGTCCCGTCGGCCCTGTCCCGTCACGACGACGGACCGGGCCTTGCCGTGCCCGTCGACGATCCGGTGGGCGCACGAGAACGGGCGACCGGAACGGATCGCCTCCGTGGCGGCGCGCACCACGCGGGCGCGGTCGTCCGGGTGCTTGCGCGAGCGCAGCGCGTCGAGGCTGGGCTGGACGTCCCCCGGCGCCCAGCCGTGCATGGTGTACACCTCGTCCGACCACCACCACGTCCCGGTGCCGAGCTCGACGCGGTACTGCCCCACGAGGAGGTGCGTGCCCACGGCAAGCACCTCCGCGAGCGCTGCGGGGCGCACGGGCGCCGTCTGGTCGGGGCTGAGGGTGGTCACGGGGATCGAGGCCATGTCGTCCTCCCAAGGTTCGGGGGGCTTCGGGCCGCTTCATGACTCCGGTGCCCAACGTAGCCCACCCTCCCGAGGTCGGCACCCGGGCTCGGCTACGGTGCGGGCATGACGCGCGACCCGAGTCGGACGATCGTCCAGCACACCGCGGACGCGCTCGCGCTCGTCCGCCCGACGGCGCCCGCGGACACCCCGCTGGAGGACGCCGTGGGGGCCGTCCTGGCCGCCGACGTCGTGTCCGCGCTGGACGCCCCCGCGTTCGACGCGTCCGCGATGGACGGGTACGCAGTGCGCGCGCAGGACGTGGCGGGGGCGACGCCGTCGGCGCCCGTGGTGCTGCGCGTCGTGGGCGACGTCGCGGCCGGGGACGCGGGCCCGCCCGGGCTCGACGGCGGTCTGGGGCCGGGCGAGGCGGTCCGGATCATGACGGGCGCGCCCGTGCCGCCCGGGGCGGACGCCGTCGTGCCCGTCGAGCGCACGTCGACCGGTCGCTTCACGCCGGGCGCGGCCGGGAGCGGGCCGACGACGGTCGCGATCCACGACGCCTCGCGCACCCACGTGCGGACCTGCGGGGAGGACGTGCGCCGGGGGGACGTCGTCGTCGCGGCAGGCGCCGTGCTCACGGCGCGGCACGTCTCGGTCGCGGCGTCCGCCGGGCACGCGACCGTGCGCGTGCACCGCGCGCCGCGCGTCGCGGTGCTCTCCACCGGCAGCGAGCTCGTGGCGCCGGGGACCACGCCGGGACCGGGGCACCTCCCGGACTCCAACTCCGTCCTGCTCGCCGCGGCGGCCCGCACGGCGGGCGCGCACGTGGTCCGGCGCGGGGCCGTGGGCGACTCCGCGGCGGCGCTCGTCGCGACGCTGGACGGGCTGCTCGACGCGTTCGACGGCGCCCCGCCCGACCTGCTCGTCAGCACCGGCGGGGTGAGCGCGGGGGCGTTCGACGTCGTGCGCGAGGTGCTCGACCCCGCGACCCGCGCGGGCACGCCGTGGCAGGACGCGGTCACCGACGCCCGGCTCGTCGCGGTCGGCATGCAGCCCGGCCGCCCGCAGGGTCTCGGACGCTGGCGGGGTGTGCCGTGGCTCGCGCTGCCGGGCAACCCCGTGAGCGCGTACGTGTCGTTCGAGCTGTTCGTGCGGCCCGTCGTGGACCGGCTGCGCGGCGTGCCCGGCACGGGCCGCCCGCTCGTCCGGCGCGTCGCCGCCGCGGGGTGGTCCTCGCCGCCTGGGCGCGAGCAGCTCGTCCTCGTGCGCCACACCGAGCCCGACGGCGCGCACGTCGTCCCCGCGGGCCGTCACCCCGACGAGCGCACGACGGCGCGCGGCTCCGGCTCGCACCGCGTGAGCGCGCTCGCGCACGCCGACGCGCTCGCCGTCGTCGGCGCCGACGTCACGGCCGTGGCACCGGGCGACCCCGTGCAGGTGCTGCTGCTCTGAGCCCGAGGTCGGCCTCGATCACTTCGCCGCGGGCGGCGGGTGCCCCTCCGACGCCTGCACGACGACGATCCCGCGCCCCGAGAGCGCGAGCTGGTACGCCTCGCCGGACCCGCGCCCGATCGCGGCACCGAGCTTCGCCGTCTTGCGGATCGAGGACTGCAGCGACGTCGACCACAGCACCGCGGCCTGCATGTCGACGAAGGTGGGGACGTCGACGTCGAGCACGACGGGCGTGCCGAACGCCGTGACGGCCAGCGACCCGGTCCCCGTGAACGTCGTGTTGAACAGGCCGCCGCTGAGCATCGACGCGCCCTCGACCCGGTTGATGTCCCACGCGAGCGAGCTCTCGAACGCGAGCACGTTCGCGCCGTTGACCGTCACGCCCTCGTCCTCCAGGTGGAGCACGAAGACCTGGTCCGCGTCCTGCGCGAGGAAGACGTCCCCGCTGCCCGAGACCTTCATGAGCGACATGCCCTCGCCCGTGAACGCCTTCTTGAACATCTTGCCGAGACCGCCGCTTCCCTCGTACGCGAAGTCGACGTCGCCCTGGTAGGCGACCATCGAGCCCTGCTTCGCGAAGAAGAACCCGCCGGTGCCGCGGAGGTCGACCTTGAGCATGCGGTCGTTCTGGAGCTGGAAGCTGCCGGGCTCGACGGAGCGCTCGGCGTGGTCGAGGAGTGAGCTGCGCATGGGCCGATCCTCGCGGCTGCGGGCCGCGAGCGCACCCGATCCCCCGACCGTCCGCGCGTACGGCACCACGCGCGGCGCCGCGTGCGAGAGTGGCGGCATGAGCTTCACGCACCTCGACGAGCGCGGGCACGCGCGCATGGTCGACGTCACCGCCAAGCAGCCCACCGTCCGCTCCGCGACAGCGACCGGGACCGTGCGGTGCTCGCCGGAGATCGTCGCCGCGCTGCGCGACGGGACCGTCCCCAAGGGCGACGTGCTCGCCGTCGCGCGCATCGCCGGGATCGCGGGCGCCAAGCGGACGTCCGAGCTCCTGCCGCTCGCGCACGTCATCGGCGTCCACGGGGCGGTCGTCGACCTCGTCGTGGGCGACCACGGCGTCGACGTCACCGCCACCGTCCGGACGGCGGACCGCACGGGCGTCGAGATGGAGGCGCTCACCGCCGTCGCGGTCGCGGGCCTCGCGGTCGTCGACATGGTCAAGGGCCTCGACAAGTCCGTCGAGCTCACGGACGTGCGGCTGGTCGCGAAGACCGGGGGCAAGTCCGGCGACTGGTACCGCGAGCCGTGACCGCCCACCCCGCCGACGGCTCGACACCCGACGGGCCGGGTCGGCACCTCGGGCTGCCGATCCGCGCACGGGGTGCCGAACCGTCCCTCCGGTTCGACGCCGTCGTGCTGGCCGGAGGGCGGGCGCAGCGGCTGGGGACGCCCAAGCCGGGGCTCGTCGTCGGGGGTCGGCCCCTGCTGGAGCACGCGCTCGCGGCGGCCGTGGGGGCAGCGCGGACGGTCGTCGTCGGGCCGGACGAGCTCGCCGCCCCGGGGCGCTACGTCCGCACGCGCGAGGACCCGCCGTTCGGAGGGCCCGTCGCCGGGATCGCGGCCGGGCTCGCCGCCCTGCCCGACGACGGCCGCGCGCCCTGGGTGCTCGTGCTCGCCTGCGACGTCCCCCGCGCCGCCGAGGCGGTACCCGCGCTGCTCGCCGCCGCCCGCCGCCGGAGCGGCGAGGTCGCCGTCCACGCGGTGCGCGACGGACGCGCTCAGTGGCTCGTCGGGCTGTACGAGCGCGCGGCGCTCGACGCCGCGCTCGACGCGCTGCCGACCGTGCAGGGCGCGTCGGTGCGGCGGCTCCTCGCCGGTCTCCCCGCGATCGGCGTCCCCGACGACACGGGCGCCACCGACGACGTGGACACGTGGGAGGATGCCCGCGAGCAGGAGCGCCGCCTGGCAGCAGGCGCGCCCGCGGTGCCCGGCGCCCCGCCCGCCGGCACCCCCGACGACGGCAGGAGGCCACGATGACGAACCTCGAACGCTGGGTCGACGCGCTCGCGCAGGACCTCGACCTCGACCCGGAGGTCGTCGACATCGGCGCGGTCCTCGACCTCGCGCGCGACGCCGCGCACGGCATCGAGCGCCCCGCCGCGCCTCTCACGACGTTCGTCGCGGGCTACGTCGCCGGGCTCGCCGTGCACGACGGGTCGGGCCGCAGCGTGCAGGACGTGCTCGACCGGGCGACCGAGCTCGCGCTCGCGTGGACGCCCGAGCCCGAGCTGCCCGGCACGGCGGCCCCGGCCGGGGCGCAGGACTGAGAGATGGCGACCGTCCGCTACTTCGCCGGCGCGCGCGACGCCGCCGGCACCGAGACCGAGACCGTCGACGCGACGACGGTCGGCGAGCTGCACGCCGCCGTCGTCGCCCGGCACGCGGCGCTCGCCGGCGTGCTCCCGCGCTGCTCGCTCCTCGTGGGAGGCGTCCGCGCGGCGAGCGACGACACCCCGGTCGCCGCGGACGAGACGGTGGACGTCCTCCCCCCGTTCGCCGGCGGCTGACCCCGCCCGGCTGACCCCGCCCCGTGCCGAGCAGGCGGTCCTGGCTCGTCACGGTCCCGGACCCGCCGCGACCGCCTGGTCGACGCGCCCCGACGGGCTGGTCGTCAGTGGTCGCCGCCGTCGAGCTGCGCGAGGACGTGCGGCAGGAGCGGCTCCAGGACGGCCCAGCCGTCGCGCACCCCGCCGGTGGAGCCAGGGAGGTTGACCACGAGCGCGCGCCCGTGCGGGCCGGGCGCGACCCCCGCGACGCCGCGCGACAGCACCGCCGCGGGGACGTGCTCCGCGCCCCGGCGGCGCAGCTCCTCCGCGATGCCCGGGACCTCCTGCGCCAGCACCTCGCGGGTGCCCTCGGGCGTGAGGTCACGCGGCCCGACGCCCGTCCCCCCGGTCGTGAGCACGACGCGCGCTCCCCCGGCCACCGCCCGGGTGACCGCGTCGCGGACGGGGGCGACGCCGTCGGGCACGAGGTCGGTGACGACCGCCCAGCCCGACGCCGCGAGCAGCCCCGCGAGGAGAGGTCCCGAGCAGTCCTCCGCCTCGCCGCGCGAGCAGCGGTCGGACACGGTGACGACGGCGACGGTCGCGTCCGCGGGCCGTCCGGTGGGTGCGGTCATGACGCCACGGTAGCGAGCCCGGCCCGGCCCGGCAGGGACGGGACCACGGCGCGCGCTCACCGCGCGCGATCCGGGCGACCTGGGCATAGTGGCTGTGGACCGACCGCCGCACCTGCTCGCCCAGGAGGCTCGTATGTCGTACCTGTCCGTGCCGTCGTCGCCGCCGGCGCGCCGCCCCTGGTGGTGCCCGGTGGTCCCCGCCGCCCCGGGGGGCGGGAGCGCCGCATGACGACGACGTCGGAGGGCCCGGTCGAGGACGCGCTGCTGCGGCTCGGCAAGCACCTCAAACGCGGGACGGTGTCCGACGACCTGCGGCAGGTGTTCCTCACGGGCGGCCGCCAGGGCGACGTGTTCTACCGTGACCGCTGGTCCCACGACAAGGTCGTGCGCTCGACCCACGGCGTGAACTGCACCGGGTCGTGCTCGTGGAAGGTGTACGTCAAGGACGGCATCATCACGTGGGAGACCCAGCAGACCGACTACCCCTCCGTGGGGCCGGACTCGCCCGAGTACGAGCCGCGCGGCTGCCCCCGCGGCGCCGCGTTCTCCTGGTACACCTACTCCCCCACGCGCGTGCGCTACCCCTACGTGCGCGGCGCGCTGCTCGACGCCTACCGCGCGGCCCGCGCCGCCACGGGCGACCCGGTGCTCGCGTGGCGCAAGGTCACGACGGACCCCACCACCGCCCGCGCCTACAAGGCGGCGCGCGGCAAGGGCGGCCTCGTGCGCGCCACGTGGGACGAGGCGGCGGAGATCGTCGCCGCGGCGCACGTGCACACGATCGCGGCGTACGGGCCCGACCGCATCGCGGGGTTCTCCCCGATCCCCGCCATGTCGATGGTCTCCCACGGGGTGGGCGCGCGGTTCGTCCAGATGCTCGGCGGCACCATGCTGTCGTTCTACGACTGGTACGCCGACCTGCCCGTCGCGTCCCCGCAGGTCTTCGGCGACCAGACCGACGTCCCGGAGTCCGCGGACTGGTGGAACTCGACGTACTGCATCATGTGGGGCTCGAACGTCCCCGTGACCCGCACGCCCGACGCCCACTTCATGACCGAGGCGCGCTACCGCGGCCAGAAGGTGATCGTTGTGTCGCCCGACTACGCGGACAACACGAAGTTCGCCGACGAGTGGCTCGCCCCGCACCCGGGCACGGACGGCGCGCTCGCCCAGGCCATGGGCCACGTGATCCTCACGGAGCACTACGCGCAGCGCCGCACCCCGCAGTTCGCGGAGTACGCGGCCCGCTTCACGGACCTCCCCCACCTCGTCGTGCTCGAGGAGCACGACGACGGCTCGGGCACGACGTACGTGCCCGGGAAGTTCCTCACCGCGGCGGACCTGCCCGACGGCGTCGGGCGCCCCGGCGACGACGGCGCCGGCTCGGCGAACGCGCGCTTCAAGACCGTCGTGCTCGACGCGGACGGCACCCCGCGCGTCCCGCACGGGAGCCTCGGCCACCGCTACGGCGAGGCCGACGCCGGGCGGTGGAACCTCGACCTCGGCGACATCGACCCGCTGCTCTCGGTCGCCGACCCGCACGGCGTCTTCTGGGGCTCCCCCCAGACGCCTCCCAGCCGCGACACCGTCCCCGAGCGCCCGCTGTCGCCCGACCAGGGCTCTACCCCGGCCGACCAGGGCTCTACCCCGGCGGACCCGGGCTCTCCCTCGGCCGACCACTCGTACGAGACGGTCGCCGTCGGGCTGCCGCGGTTCGACCTCGACCCGGCCCCGGGCGACGACGCGGGCGCGCACCTGGGCGGTGCGGGCGTCGTCGTGCGTGGCGTGCCGGCGCGTCGCGTCGGCGGGCGGCTCGTCACGACGGTGCTCGACCTGCTGCTCGCGCAGTACGGCGTGAACCGGCCGGAGCTCGGCCTGCCGGGCGAGTGGCCCGCGGGCTACGACGACGACGCGACGCCCGCGACCCCGGCGTGGCAGGAGCGGTTCACGGGCGTCCCGGCCGCGGCAGCCGCACGCATCGGGCGCGAGTTCGCGCAGAACGCGCTCGACTCGGGCGGGCGCTCGATGATCATCATGGGCGCGGGCACGAACCACTGGTTCCACTCGGACACGATCTACCGCGCGATGCTCGCGCTGACCACCCTCACGGGCTGCCAGGGCGTGAACGGCGGCGGGTGGGCGCACTACGTGGGGCAGGAGAAGTGCCGTCCCGTCACGGGGTGGGCACAGTACGCGGGCGGCCTCGACTGGTCGCGCCCCCCGCGCCAGATGATCGGCACCGCGTTCTGGTACCTCGCGACCGACCAGTGGCGCTACGACGGCCTGCCCGCGGACGCGCTCGCGTCGCCGCTCGCCCGGGGCCAGTTCTCCGGGCGCACGACGGCGGACACGCTGGTCGAGTCCGCGCAGCGCGGCTGGATGCCGAGCTACCCGACGTTCGACCGCAACCCGCTCGACCTGGTGGACGAGGCCCGCGCGGCGGGCAAGGAGCCGGCGCAGCACGTCGTCGACGAGCTCAAGGCCGGGACCCTCCGGTTCGCGTGCGAGGACCCCGACGACCCGGCGAACTTCCCGCGCGTCGTCACGGTGTGGCGCGCGAACATCCTCGGGTCGTCGGGCAAGGGCAACGAGTACTTCCTCCAGCACCTCCTGGGGACGGACGCCGCGGTCAACGCCGCGGAGTCCGGTCCCGAGCGGCGCCCGCGGTCGATGACGTGGCGCGAGGAGGCGCCGCGGGGCAAGCTCGACCTGCTCGTCACGCTCGACTTCCGGATGACGTCGACGACGCTGTTCTCGGACGTCGTGCTCCCCGCCGCGACCTGGTACGAGAAGCACGACCTGTCCTCGACGGACATGCACCCGTTCGTGCACTCGTTCAACCCGGCGATCGACCCGCCGTGGCAGACGCGCACGGACTTCGACATCTTCCACACCGTCGCGGCGAAGGTCTCCGAGCTCGCGGTGACGCACCTCGGGGTGCGGGAGGACCTCGTCGCCGCCCCGCTCGCGCACGACACCCCGGACGAGATGGCCGTCCCGCACGGCGCGCTCACCGACTCGGGGCAGCCCGTGACCGAGCGCGAGCTCGTGCCGGGCGTGACGATGCCGAAGCTCGTGGTCGTCGAGCGCGACTACCCGGCGTTCGCCGCGCGCATGGCCGCGCTCGGCCCCCTCACCGAGAAGGCGGGCATGGCGACCAAGGGCGTGCAGTTCTCGCCCGGGCCGGAGGTCGCGGACCTCGGCCGGCGCAACGGGCTCGTGCCCGACGGCCCCGCCGCCGGTCGTCCGCGCCTCGACCGCGACACGCACGTGTGCGAGATGATCCTCGCCCTCTCGGGGACGACGAACGGTCGCCTCGCCGTGCAGGGGTTCGAGCACGTCGAGCGCCGCACGGGCACGCCCCTGGCGGACCTCGCCCGCGACGAGCAGGGCAAGCGCGTGACGTTCCCGGACGTCCAGTCCCGCCCGACCCCGGTCATCACCTCGCCCGAGTGGTCGGGCTCGGAGCACGGCGGGCGCCGGTACTCGGCGTTCGTCGTCAACGTGGAGCGGCTCAAGCCGTGGCACACCCTCACGGGTCGGCAGCACTTCTACCTCGACCACGACTGGATGATCGAGCTCGGCGAGCACCTGCCGGTCTTCCGGCCGCCGCTCGACATGCACCGGCTGTTCGGCGACTCGCCCGTCGTGGGCGACACCTCGCCGTCGGGCTACCCGGGGTCTGCCGGGCACGCGGAGGTCGCGGTGCGGTACCTGACCCCGCACAACAAGTGGGCGATCCACTCGGAGTACCAGGACAACCTCTTCATGCTGTCGCTGTCGCGCGGCGGCCCCGGCATCTGGATGAGCCCGGCCGACGCGGCCAAGATCGGCGTCGCGGACAACGAGTGGATCGAGGCGTACAACCGCAACGGCGTCGTGGTGGCGCGCGCGATCGTCAGCCACCGGATGCCCGAGGGCACGGTCTACATGTTCCACGCGACCGACCGCACGATCGACGTCCCGCTCGCCGAGACGTCGGGCCTGCGCGGCGGCATCCACAACTCGCTCACGCGCATCCTGCTCAAGCCGACGCACCTCGCGGGCGGGTACGCCCAGCTCTCGTACGCGTTCAACTACCTCGGGCCCACGGGGAACCAGCGGGACGAGATGACGGTCGTCCGGCGCCGGAGCCAGGAGGTGCGGTACTCGTGACGCGGACGGGCGCAGCAGGCGGCCTCGGGCCGGCCGGCCGGGAGGGGGTGGGGTCGTGCGCGTGATGGCGCAGATGTCGATGGTCATGAACCTCGACAAGTGCATCGGGTGCCACACGTGCTCGGTGACGTGCAAGCAGGCGTGGACGAACCGCACGGGCGTGGAGTACGTGTGGTTCAACAACGTCGAGACGCGTCCCGGGCTCGGGTACCCGCGCACCTACCAGGACCAGGAGCGCTGGCAGGGCGGCTGGGTGCGGACGAAGAAGGGCCGGCTCAAGCTCCGCGCCGGGGGCCGCCTGAAGAAGCTCGCGACGATCTTCTCCAACCCGAAGCTCCCCTCGATCCACGACTACTACGAGCCGTGGACCTACGAGTACGACATGCTGCTCTCGTCGCCGCAGGGGCAGCACACGCCCGTCGCCCGGCCGAAGTCGCTGCTCACGGGCGGGGACATCAACATCTCGTGGTCCGCGAACTGGGACGACGACCTCGGCGGCTCGACCGCGACCATGCAGGACGACCCCGTGCTCCAGCACATGTCGGAGCACGTCGCCACCGAGCTCGACAAGACGTTCATGTTCTACCTGCCGCGCATCTGCGAGCACTGCCTCAACCCGGCGTGCGTCGCCTCGTGCCCCTCGGGCGCCATGTACAAGCGGGCCGAGGACGGCATCGTGCTGGTCGACCAGGACCAGTGCCGGGGCTGGCGCATGTGCGTCACCGGGTGCCCGTACAAGAAGGTCTACTTCAACCACAAGACCGGCAAGGCCGAGAAGTGCACGCTCTGCTACCCGCGCATCGAGGTCGGCCTGCCGACCGTGTGCTCCGAGACCTGCGTCGGACGCCTGCGCTACCTCGGCCTCGTCCTCTACGACGCCGACAAGGTCACCGAGGCCGCGAGCGTCGAGGACGAGCACGAGCTCCTCGCCTCGCAGCGCGCCGTCTTCCTCGACCCGAACGACCCCGAGGTCGTGGCCGCCGCGCGTGCCGAGGGCATCCCCGACGACTGGATCACGGCCGCCCAGCGCTCGCCGATCTGGGACCTCATCTCGCGCTACGAGGTCGCGCTGCCCCTGCACCCCGAGTACCGCACGCTGCCGATGGTCTGGTACATCCCGCCGCTGTCCCCCGTCGTCGACGTCGTCGCCGCCTCCGGGAACGACGGCGAGGACGGGCGCACGCTGTTCGCCGCGATCTCGAAGATGCGCATCCCGCTCGAGTACCTCGCCGGACTGTTCACGGCGGGCGACACCGCCCCGGTGGAGCGCGTGCTGCGCCGTCTGGCCGCCATGCGGTCGTACATGCGCGACATCAACCTCGGCCGCGAGGCCGACGAGCGGACCGCGGCCGCGGTCGGCATGACCGGTGCCCAGGTCGAGGAGATGTACCGCCTGCTCGCCGTCGCGAAGTACGAGGACCGGTACGTCATCCCGACCGCGCACACCGAGATCGCGCGCGAGCTCGACGAGCTCGGCAGCCGTGACGAAATGTCATGTTCCCTCGACTACGACGGCGGCCCCGGCATGGGTGGCATGGGCCTCACGGGCGGCGGACCGTTCGGCGAGACGTCGGGCAGCCCGGTGCCGGTCGCGGTCGAGAACTTCCACGTGCTCCAGGCGCGGCAGACGGCGGACTCGCCCTACGGGCCGTCGACCCCCGGTCGCGTCAACCTCCTCAACTGGGACGGCAACGGGCGACCGCCCGGCCTCTTCCCGCCGGGCGAGGGGCCGGAGCCGGGCGACGTGGCGGGCGCACCCGGCGGCGTCACGCCGGGCGGCCCGGGGTCGTTGCCGGGCGGGCGCCAGGACGCGCGGCACGACACGATCCCCGGTCCCCCGCCGCCCGGTAGACCCGCGCCCGATGGACCCGCACCCGGCGGGCCGGCGGGTGGTCCGGCGCGCGGTCCCGCGCCCGGGAGCGGTCCCCGCGTCGAGCCCGACGGAGGCACCCGATGAGGGCGCGCTCCCTGCTCCCGACCCCGGCCCTGCGGCCCGGGGCACGGCCTCGGGGTCCGCAGCCCGACCACCTGGCCCCGGTCGCGACGTCGGCCGCCCAGCGCCGCACCGCCCACATGGCCGCGTCGCTGCTGCTGGCCTACCCGGACGAGGACGTGCTCGCCGCGGTCGACGCCGTCCGCGCGTCCGCCCCGAGCCTGCCCAGCCCCGTCCGCGAGCGCCTGGAGGACTTCTGCGAGGTGCTCACGACGCCGGGCGGGCCGGGCCTGCGCGAGCTCCAGGCGCGGTACGTCGCGACGTTCGACCTCAAGCGGAAGTGCTCGATGTACCTCTCGTACTACGCGGCGGGCGACACCCGCCGGCGCGGGACGGCGCTCGTCGCGTTCGTCGAGGCGTACCGCGCGGCCGGGTGGGAGGTCACGGGATCGGAGCTCCCCGACTACCTGCCGACGGTGCTCGAGTTCTCGGCCCGGACCACGGGCGACGACGCGACGATCGCGGCCGGTCTGCTCGCGTCCCACCGCGACGGCATCGAGGTGCTGCGCACGGCGCTCGAGAGCGCGCGCAGCCCTTGGACCGGGGTCGTCGAGGCCGTGTGCCTCACGCTGCCGCCGCTCGACGAGCGCACGCAGCAGCGGTACGTCGAGCTCGTGACGGCGGGGCCGCCCGCCGAGCTCGTGGGCATGGAGCCCTTCGCGCTCGAGCCGTACGGCACGGGCGCGCCCGACCGGACGGGAGGTGCGGTGCGATGAGCGGGGTGAGCACCGGAGAGGTCCTGCTGTGGGTCGTGTTCCCGTACGTGACGTTCGCGGTGTTCGTCGTGGGCTCGGTCTGGCGGTACCGGTACGACAAGTTCGGGTGGACGACGCGGTCCAGCGAGCTCTACGAGAAGCGGCTGCTGCGGCTCGGCTCGCCGCTCTTCCACTTCGGCCTGCTGTTCGTGATCCTCGGGCACCTGATGGGGCTCGTGATCCCGGAGTCGTGGACGGAGGCGGTGGGGATCCAGGAGGTCGCGTACCACTTCGTCGCGACGTACATGGGGTCGGTCGCGGCCGTCGTGCTCGTCGCGGGCCTGCTCATCCTCATCTACCGCCGCCGCACGTCCGGGCCCGTCTTCCGCGCGACGACGCGCATGGACAAGACGATGTACGTGTTCCTCGCGGCGTCGATCCTGCTCGGGTCGTGGGCCACGGTGCAGACGCAGCTCCTCGCCGACGGGCTCGGGTACGACTACCGCCAGACCATCTCGCCGTGGTTCCGCTCGCTCTGGTACCTCCAGCCGCAGCCGGAGCTCATGGCGGGCGTGCCCGCGGCGTTCCAGCTCCACGTCGTCGCGGCGAACCTGCTGTTCATCCTGTGGCCGTTCACGCGGCTCGTGCACGCGTTCTCCGCCCCGGTGCCGTACCTGTTCCGCCCGTACGTCGTGTACCGCTCGCGCGACGCGTCGGTCGCCGCGCGCGCCCCGCGGCCGGGCTGGGACCCCTCGGAGCGCCCGCGCTCGCGCTGACCTCCGGGGTCCCGTCCGGCCGGTCCGGGTGGCCCGGGTCGGCGCCCGTCGGCGGGTGAATTCGGCCCGACGCCGTCCCCAGGACCCCCTGCGACGCCCTCCCTCCCGGGGCGGTCACCCCGACCGCGACCGTCTCCGGAAGAGGTTCCCGCATGTCCACCACCGCCCCGACGACCGCCGGTCGTCCCCGCGCCACCCGCCCGTCCGCGCCGTCGGCGGCGGACGCCACGCCCGCCCGCCGCCGTCGCGCCGCCCTCGTGCCCGCACGCCTCGCGGGCCGGGTGGACGCCGCCCTCGCCGCGACCGCGCGCGTCCTCACCCGCTGGTCCGTGCCCGCCCTGCGCGTCGCCCTCGGTCTCGTGTTCCTCGGGTTCGGCGTCCTCAAGCTCGTCCCCGGCGCGAGCCCGGCGGCCGCGATCGCGGCACGCACCGTCGAGACGCTCACGCTCGGCCTCGTCGGCGGGACCGCGGCCGTGGTCCTCACCGCGGTCCTGGAGACGTTCATCGGCCTGACGCTCCTCACCGGCCGGCTGCTCCGCGCGGGGCTGCTCGCGCTCGCCGTCGCGATGGCCGGGATCCTCTCGCCGATCGTGCTGTTCGCGGGCGAGCTGTTCGGCCACGGCATGACCCTCATGGGCCAGTACGTGCTCAAGGACCTCGTCCTCGTGGCCGGCGCGGCCGTCGTCGCCGCCGTCGCGCTCGGGGCGCGCCTGCGCCTCGACGCATGAGGCGTGGCGCTCCCCCGCCACCGCACGGTCGCGAGGTAGAGCCCCCGGTCGTGACGTAGAGCGCGGCGGGCTCTACCTCGCGACCGGAGGTTCTACCCCGGTGCAGGGTGGCCCCGTCAGGCGAGCGAGAGCGTCAGGTACGTGCTGTTCGGGTCGTCGGTGTAGTCGGCGAACGGGGCGCACGGCACGAACCCGTGGCGCGCGTAGAGCCGTCGCGCCGCCGCGAAGTAGTCCTCGGTGCCCGTCTCCAGGCTCACGCGGTCCAGACCGCGGTCGCGCGCGACGTCGAGCAGGTGCGCGAGGACCGTGGCGGCGACGCCCCGGCCCCGTGCGGCCGCCGTCGTGCGCATGGACTTGAGCTCGCCCAGCGTCGCGTCGTGCTGCTTGAGGGCGCCGCACCCGAGGAGCCCGCCGTCCGCGGACCGCGCGGTGACGAACGTGATGTCCGGCGCGCGCAGGCGCTCGACGTCGAGCGCGTGCACGCTCTCGGGCGGCGACGTCGCGTGCATGTCGTCCAGGTGCTCCTGCAGCAGCGCCAGCACGTCGGGGGTCGTCGGGTCCTCCACGACGACGCGGACGTCGTCCCGGGTGGTCGTCTCGCTCACGCGCCGAGCGTGCCACACCCGGCGCAGGAGACGACGCGGCCCCTGATCGCAGACGGCTCGCCAGCCACCACGAACCCGTTCTGCGCGTCCGGGTCGGGGCGCCGTGGGCGGCGTCGGAGCGGGAGAGGCGGCGGCGCGGGCGTTCGAAGGCTCGCCGTCGTCGATGGGGTCGGGCGTACCCGCACCGCCACCGTGCCTCGAGTCGGAACACGATCGGGCAACCGAGGCGCGCAGTGACGACGGCTGCTGGACCTGGTGACCGACCACCGCCGAAGCGGCGAGTGTGAGAGGTTGGAAGCCGACAGTGTTCCCGCGTCGGCCGGCCTCAACGGAAAAAGGCACCCGCATGGCTCACGAGAGCGACCCGGCCACCTATCCCCCCGTCCCGTTGCACGGAGGCCTGCGATCCAGCCCCGACTCGTGGGAGCTGTGGGGCGAGATCGACTACGCCGTCGTCGAGTCCGCGCAACCTCGCCCGAGCCCGGCCCACGGGGCGCTGCACATCGATGCCTCGCGCGTCACGTTCCTGGACTCCGCCGGTGTCAGCCTCCTCCTGCTCGCCGCCAGCGCCCCTCTGCGGCCGATCATCCTGGGCTGCAGCGACTACGCCCGAGACGTGCTCGAGCTCGCAGGAGCGTCGGACCTCTTCGTGTGGAGCACCACACGACCCTCCGCGTAGCCGATCGACCATGCCACGCCCGACCAACGGTCAGTCGTGACAACGGCACGTCCCGCGATCCTGCTCCGACTGACGACCGACGTCCTCCATCGGGAGTTCAGGTACCAGGCGGTGCGTCGAGCTCGCGGTCACCGAGGTGGTGGCCGGGTGGCTCCCCCACGCTGGTTCCATGCGGCGACGGCCGTGTCGAGGCGCGCGCGTGCGGCGACGTAGAGGACGAGATCGACGGGCGCCCCCTGGTCGACGACCGAGACGACGTCTTCCATCTCGCGTTGGGAGGCGTCGATCTCGCCGACGAGGTCGGCGGGTCGGTGGGTCGAGATCTCCCGGTCGTCGGTCATCGGTGCGCCGCGGTGCTAGACCTGGTGTGCGAGGCGTCGGCGGAGCTGGTGGATGCGCAGGGTGCCGACGACGAGGGCGACGATCCCGACGCCGATGCCTGCGATGAGCAGTGCCAGGGCGAGCGGGACGGAGCCTTGCCAGCCGAGGAACGAGACGACCACGAGCTGCGTGTTCTGGAGCATGAACACGATGAGTGCGACCAGGACGAGGGCGGCGACGCACAGGCCGACCCACGTGGCCCCCGTACGGGTGCGGGGAGTTCTTGTCGGGTTGCCCGACGTGCGGGACACGCGTGAGTCGGGACGGCTGCCTGACACGCCGGCGGTGGGCTGTCCGTTCGTGGCGGAGCTGAGCGGGGTGGTGGCCATGGTGGCCTCCTTGCGGTTCCGGGCCCGCGCACCTCAGACGGGGCACGTTCGCC
Organism: Cellulosimicrobium funkei; assembly: GCF_004519295.1. Classification (GTDB taxonomy): domain Bacteria; phylum Actinomycetota; class Actinomycetes; order Actinomycetales; family Cellulomonadaceae; genus Cellulosimicrobium; species Cellulosimicrobium funkei. The sequence continues at coordinate 195,419 of NZ_SOZH01000002.1, read as the reverse complement.
GCGGATGACTCGACCCTACGCCCTCGACCTGGGAACGAACCTGGGAGCGGCTGTACGCGCGGCCCGGTGTCCCTAGCGGCCGAGGCTGGCGGCCAGGGGGCAGGAGAACGGTTCGCGGGCGCGTCCGGGGACGTCGTTGAGGTACTGGACGACGATCCGGTAGGAGGTGAAGAACCCGACCTCGGTGTAGGTCACGCCGAGCTGGGAGCAGTACTCGCGCACGAGGGGCTGGACGCGCTTGAGGTTCGGTCGGGGCATGCTCGGGAACAGGTGGTGCTCGACCTGGCGGTTGAGGCCGCCCATGAAGAAGTCGACGACCGGGCCGCCGCGGATGTTGCGGGACATGAGGACCTGGCGGCGCAGGAAGTCGACGTCCGCGGTCGCCGGGACGATCGGCATGCCCTTGTGGTTCGGGGCGAACGCGCCGCCGAGCAGGATGCCGAAGACCGCGAGCTGCACGGCGAGGAACGCCGCCGCGAGGGTCGGGGGGAGCAGGAAGCCGAGCACCACCAGGTAGAGGACGAGCCGCCCGAGCAGGACCGGGACCTCCACGCCACGGTGCGGCACGGGCCGACGGCCGAGCACCCGGCGCACGCTCGCGACGTGCAGGTTGAGGCCCTCCAGGGCGAGCAGGGGGAAGAAGTACCAGCCCTGGCGACGTGCCAGCCACCCTCGCCAGCCGTGACGGCTCGCGATGACGGCGGGCGTGAACGCGATCACGCCCGGTGAGATGTCAGGGTCGTGGCCCTCCTGGTTCGGGGCTGCGTGGTGGGCGTCGTGCTTCATCGTCCACCAGGCGTGGCTGAGCCCGACGAGCGCGTTCGCGAGGATGCGAGCGGTCCAGTCGTTCCAGGCCCGCGACCGGAACACCTGCCGGTGGGAGCTGTCGTGGCCCAGGAACGCGAGCTGGGCGAGCACGAGAGCGAGCACCACGGCCAGCAGGAGCTGCCACCAGGAGTCACCCACCAGGACGATCCCCGCCCAGACGGCACCGAACGCGGCGACCGTCAGGACCAGCCGGGTCCAGTAGTAGCCGTACCGCCGACGCAGCAGCCCGGACTCGCGCACGATCTTCGCCAGCACCGAGTAGTCGCGAGCCGTCGCCCGCGCCGCAGGCAGCGCGCGGACCGTCAGGATCTGGGGCGTCGGCGCCTCACTCGAAGCGGACACGGTCGGCCTCGGCCTTCACGCTCGCGGCACGCACCGCCTCGGCCTCGCGCCAGGCCTCGAGCTCGTCCGCCCGCCTGGTCCGTTCCGTCGCGATCGCCTCCTGGGTGTCCCGGATCACCGTCGCGATCTCGTGGGCGAGCCCGCCGGAGAGCATGGCGAGGTTCGTGTTCTCGATGAGCAGGCGCCGGTCCTCCACCCGCAGCCTGACCCCCGCATAGCCGTGATCGGCGAGCAACGTCGTGACGGCGGGCAGCTCGAGCAACGCTTGCTCCGGGCCCGACACGCGGCGGGAGAACACGGCGGTCACGGTGTAGAGGGGGGGCTCCGCGTCGGTGCCGAGCTCGCGCGGCAGCGCAGTGTCCAGGACGCCCCGCAGCTGCAGTGCGGTGTCCTGCACCCGGCCGAAGGACGTGGCAGGAGGAGTGGTGGTGCTCATGGTGACGTCCGATGCTCGGAACCGGCGGGCCGGCTCGCATCCGCTGCCGTCGCGTCAGTCGGTGAGGCGTCAGACGCCCCACTCAAGGAGATCGGTGCGTCCTCCAGGTCGGGTTCATAACCCCCGTCGTCGTCCCACCGCGCGCCCGAGGTGTCCTCGTCCGGGGCATCCATCTCGCCCGGCGTCCGAGAGCCTTCTCGATCGGCGTCGCGTGGGCCGATCCGGCGATCAACCACACTTCGACACTACACCTGGACGGGTTGCTCGCTGTGTCCACGAGAGACTGTCCAGCCGTCGGTGGGAGGATGAGCAGATGGCCTTGACGGAGTTCCTCCTCGCTCGGATCGACGAGGACGAAGCAGCGTGCGCGACCCTCGAGGACGGGCCAGGACCTCCAGCGCCGTGGTCATGCTCACGCATCCTGACGGAGTGCGCGATGAAACGACGCATCATCACCCTCGCCTACGAGGCCACGGGGTACGACATGACCGCCGACCTGGAGCGCGACACCGACGAGCGCGCCCAGAGCGGCATCGCCTTCGTCGGTGACCGCATCCTGCGAGCACTCGCCACGCCCTACGCCGAGCACCCGGACTTCGACCCCACCTGGCGCACCTGATGACTCGCCTCACCAGGTGTGGCGAGCGGGCCACGGAGGGCGCATCGTGAGAGACGCGTCCACGTGTCGCGGGGAATGCCGGTCGTGAAGCAGCCCGCTGCCGGCGGACCTCCCGGGCCACGACGGCGTACTGCAACCATCAGGGTCGCGAAGACTGCGCCGAGAACGTGAGCCGCCATGAGCGTCATCGAGAAGTGGATCGCCGTGGACTGTCCGGGCTGCGGTGGCCCAGCCCGTGCCCGCGTCCTGCACATCATCGCCTGGGGCTCGATCCCCGGCTCCCGCGTCCCGCACCGAGTCAGCATCCTGTGCCCGCTTCACTGTCCGATCACTCGCGACGAAGCGGCATCGGCCGTACCCGTGTGCCCCGAGTGCCAGGTGCACGTCGCCTAGACCCGCTCCAGGGGCGTGCTCGGGGAAGCGGGAAGACTGCACCTCCCCAGCCGGGCCGCGGAGCCCAGCACCATACCTCGTCGGGTGACACTCCGCAGATGCGGGTCTAGGGTCGCCTTCATGCCGCACTTTCGGATCCGCGAGGCCGCGAGTCTGCTCGGGGTCAGCGACGACACCGTCCGCCGCTGGGTCGACGCCGGGGACCTCGCCGCGAGCGCCGACGACGCCGGGCGCAAGGTGGTCGACGGCGCGGAGCTCGCGCGCTTCGCCGACGCGCAGTCGCACCCGACGCCCGACCCCTCGGGCGTCGCCCGCTCGGCGCGCAACCGGTTCGTGGGGATCGTGACGGACGTCGTGAGCGACACCGTCATGTCCCAGGTCGAGATGCTCTGCGGCGGCCAGCGCGTCGTGTCGCTCATGAGCACGGAGGCCGTGCGCGAGCTGCGGCTCGAGCCCGGCAGCCTCGCCGTCGCGGTGGTCAAGGCGACGACCGTCATCGTCGAGACCCCCGGAGGAGCCGCGTGAGCGCGGCCGCCCGCACGACGACCCGCCGCCCCGCCCGGGGCCCTCTCGTGGCGCTCGGGGCGGCGGCCCTGGTCGCCGGCCTCGCCGCGTGCGCCACGGGCGCGGGGACCGACGACGGCGCTACCCCCGACCCCGCACGCACGACGGCCGCGGACCGCACCCTCACCGTGCTCGCCGCGGCCTCGCTGCGCGACGTGTTCACCGACCTCGCGGCGGACTTCGAGGACGACCACGACGGCGTGACCGTCGCGCTGTCCTTCGCCGGGTCGTCCGACCTGGGCGACCAGATCCTCGCCGGCGCGCCGGCCGACGTCTTCGCGTCCGCGGACGAGCGCTCCATGGCGCGGGTCGTCGACGCCGGGGACGCGGCCGACCCCGTCGCGTTCGCGACGAACACGCTGACGATCGTCACGCCGCCCGGCAACCCCGCGGGCGTCGAGACCTTCGCCGACCTCGCGCGGGACGACGTCAAGGTCGTCGTGTGCGCGCCGCAGGTGCCGTGCGGCAGCGCGACCGACACCGTCGCCGAGGCCGCGGGCGTGACCCTCCACCGCGTGAGCGAGGAGGCCAGCGTCACCGACGTGCTCGGCAAGGTGACGGCGGGCGAGGCCGACGCGGGGCTCGTCTACGTCACCGACGCGACGCTCGCGGGCGACGACGTCGAGGTCGTGGACGTGCCCGAGACGAGCGCCGCGCTCAACGTCTACCCGATCGCGCTCGTCGCGGCGGCCGAGGACGCCGGCCCGGAGCAGGTCGCGCTCGCGCAGGCGTGGGTGGACCTCGTGACCGGCGACGCCGGGCAGGCCGCGCTCGCCGCCGCGGGCTTCGGCACGCCCGACGCACCGTGACCCCCGTGCCTCCCGGCGGCTCCTGATGCGCGGCCTGCCCCGCTGGGTCCTCGTCCCCGCGCTGCTGGGCGCGCTGTTCGTCGTCGTGCCCGTGGTGGCGATGGTCGGGCGCGTGGAGCTCACGCCGGGGCCGGACGGGACCGGCGGCTTCTGGGCGCTCGTGACCTCTCCGGCGGCTCTCGACGCGCTCGGCCTGTCGCTGCGCACGGCGCTCGCCGCGACGGCGTGCTGCGTGGTGCTCGGCGCGCCCATGGCTCTCGTCCTCGCGCGCACCACGTTCCCGGGGCAGCGCGTCGCACGCGCCCTCGTGCTCCTGCCGCTCGTGCTGCCGCCCGTCGTCGGCGGCATCGCGCTGCTGCACACGTTCGGGCGGCGGGGCCTGATCGGCCGGCACCTCGAGGTGCTGGGGATCGAGGTCGCGTTCACGACGACGGCCGTCGTGCTGGCGCAGACCTTCGTCGCGCTGCCATTCCTCGTGCTCAGCCTGGAGGGCGCGCTGCGCAGCCAGGACACGCGCCTCGAGGACGTCGCCGCGACGCTCGGCGCGCGGCCCACGACCGTCCTGCGCCGGGTCACGCTCCCCCGCGTCCTGCCGGGGCTGCTGTCGGGCGCCGTGCTCGCGTTCGCGCGCGCCCTCGGCGAGTTCGGGGCGACCCTGACGTTCGCGGGCGCGCTCCAGGGTGTCACGCAGACCCTGCCGCTCGAGATCTACCTCCAGCGCAGCGCGGACCCGGACAGCGCGGTCGCGCTGTCGTTCGTGCTCGTCGTGGTCGCGGTCCTCATCACCGCCGTCGTCCACGGGCCCGGCGTGCTCGGGGGCCCCAGCACCCGCCCGCGGCGAGGCACCCGGGGCTCGTCGCCCGACGGCGGCCCGCGCCCCCGCGCCGTCGTCTCCGCTCGCCGGCAGGCCGACCCGCCGGTCGACCGAGCCGCGGCAGCCGTCGCGGCTCCGACCTCGCGCACCGGGACGCCCCCCGCCGCGCTGACCGTGCGCGCGGTCGTGCCGGAGCGGGGGCTCGACGTGGACCTCACCGTCGCGGCGGGCGAGGTCGTGGCGGTGCTCGGCGAGAACGGGGCGGGCAAGTCCACGCTCGTGCAGGTCGTCGCGGGCCTGCTCACACCCGGCGAGGCCCCCGGTGCGCGCGTCACCGTCGGGCACGACGACGTCTCGCGCCTCCCGCCGCGCCGTCGTCACCTCGCGTGGCTGAGCCAGCGCCCACTGCTGTTCGAGCACCTGTCGGTCGAGGACGACGTCGCGTTCGGCCTCCGGTCCCGGGGCGTGCCCCGCGCTCGTGCCCGGGGGGAGGCCCGGGACGCGCTCGCCCGCATCGGCGCGGCGGACCTCGCGCGACGCCGCTCGACCGACCTGTCGGGCGGGCAGGCGCAGCGCGTCGCGATCGCCCGGGCGCTCGTGACCGACCCGCGCGTGCTCCTGCTCGACGAGCCGCTCGCGTCGCTCGACGTCGGCGTCGCGCAGCACGTCCGGACCGTGCTGCACCACGCGCAGCGCGAGCACCCGCGCACGACCCTGCTCGTGACGCACGACCTGCTCGACGTGCTGCTCCTCGCGGACCGCGTCGTCGTGCTGGAGGGCGGCCGCGTCGTCGAGGACGGGCCGGTCGACGCGGTGCTCACGCGGCCGCGGTCCCGGTTCGCCGCCCGCCTCGCGGGCGTCAACCTGCTCGCGGGGAGCGTCGCGCACGTCGCCGTCCTGGAGCCGGTGCGGACGGCGAGCGGTGGTGCGCCGGGGGCAGCGGGCGGGACGACGGACGGGACGACGGACCTGGTCGGGGGCGCGGCGGGCGTCGGCCCGGACGGGGAAGCACTCGGGCGCGAGCTGACCGTCGCCGTCGACGGCACCGAGGTCCGCGTGCGCGGGACGGCGGACGAGCCGCTCGCGGTCGGGGACGGCGCCGTCGCGGTGTTCGCGCCGCGCGCGGTCGCCGTGCACCGCACGACGCCCGAGGGCAGCCCGCGCAACGCGTACCGGGTCGTCGTGACGAGCGTCGAGCCGCACGGGCCGCTCCTGCGCGTGTGGGGCCGCGCGGTCGGCGAGAGCCCCGGCGACCGGGCCGCGGCGGCGACGACCGCCGTCGGGCACGACGCGCCGCGCCTCGCCGCGGACCTCACGCCGCGCGCGGTCGCCGAGCTCGGTCTGGTGCCGGGCGAGCGCGTCTGGTTCGTCGTCAAGGCGGCCGAGGTCCGCGTGCACGCGCGCTGAGCCCGCGGGACCCGCCAGCCCCCGACGGGACCGGGGCGTGCCGCTCAGGCGGGGCCGGGGCGTGCCGCTCAGGCGGGGGCGGGCGGGACGCCGTCGAGCGCGGTGCGCACCTCGCCGACGATCGCGGCCATCGCGGCCTCGGCGGCCTCCGGGTCGCCGTCCGCGACCGCGCGCGCGACGGCCTCGTGCTGGTCGAGGGCCTCGGGGACGGGCGAGGCGGGCATGAGGCCCAGGTGCGTCCGGCCGCTGAGGACGGCCGCGACGACCCCCGCGAGCGCGCCGAACATCTCGTTGCCGCTCGCGCGGAGCAGGATCTCGTGGAACCGGACGTCGAGCGCGAGGAACTCCTCGAGGTCGCCCGCCTCCCCGAGCAGGCGCATGCGCCCGGCGGCGGCGACGAGCTCGGCGCGCTCGGCGGGCGTGGCGTGGAGCGCGGCCCCGGCGGCGGCGAGCGGCTCGACGGCGTGCCGCAGCTCGGTGAGCGTGCGGAGCTGCGGGTCGCGGCCGGGGCCCTCGAGCCGCCAGCGGATGACGCGCGGGTCGAGCACGTTCCAGTCCTCGATGCCGAGCACGACGATCCCCACGCGGCGCCTCGACCGCACGAGCCCGAGCCCTTCGAGGAGCCGCATGACCTCGCGCGCGACGGTGCGCGACACCCCGAACTCGGAGCCGATCGACTCCAGGGTCAACGGCGTGCCCGCGGGGACGTCGCCGCTGGTGATGCGACGTCCGAGCGAGTCGAGCACGGTGGTGTGCAGGACCGTCGTCGCCATGTCTCGCAGCCTAGTGGCGGCCAATGGTGCTATCAATCACTTGCCAAAGGTGCTACCAATGCCCCACAGTGGAGGCCGAGGACGACCACGACGGTCGTCACCGGGACGGCCGGGGCCCCAGGCACCGCCCCGACCGGACGCCCCCACCCGACACGGAAGTCGACACATGGACACGGACGTCAGCTCCACCGACCGGCCCGACGACACCGGGAACCACCCCCTGCCGCAGCACCTCGTCGTGATGGGCGTCGCCGGCTCGGGCAAGACCACCGTCGCGACGCTGCTCGCGGAGCGCCTCGGCACCGAGTACGCGGAGGCCGACCGCTTCCACCCGCAGGCCAACATCGACAAGATGAGCGCCGGGACGCCGCTCACCGACGACGACCGGTGGCCCTGGCTCGAGGCGATCCGCGACTGGCTGAGCAGCGAGGCGGAGGCCGGCCGGTCCGGCGTCGTCACGTGCTCCGCGCTCAAGCGCACCTATCGCGACCTGCTGCGCACCGCCCGGGGCGAGGTGTGCTTCGTCCACCTCGACGGCACCCCCGAGCTCCTCGCCGAGCGCATGCAGCACCGCAGCGGGCACTTCATGCCCACGTCGCTCCTGCCGTCGCAGCTCGCCACGCTCGAGCCCCTGGCCGACGACGAGCCCGGCTTCACGCTCGACGTCTCCGCCACGCCCGAGCAGGTCGTGGACGAGATCCTCGCCCGGACCCGGCTGAGCGACACCTCGGGCACGCACTGAGCGACGCCTCGGGCGAGCGCTGAACGACGCCTCGGGCGAGCGCTGAGCCGCGCCGCCCTCCCTGACCCTCACCCCTGCACCACGCACCACGCACCACGCACCACGCACCACGCACCCGACCGTCGACGGAGACACCATGCCCCCCGAGGACTGGACACAGACCCTGACCGCCGGACCGCTGCTCGCCATCGCCGCCGGCGCGATCGCGATCCTGCTGTTCCTCATCATCAAGCTCAAGCTGCACGCCTTCGTGGCGCTCATCCTCGTCAGCCTGCTCACCGCGGTGGTCGCCGGCATCCCGACGGGATCGATCGTCGAGGTGCTCACCGCCGGGTTCGGCTCGACGCTCGCGACCGTCGCGCTCCTCGTGGGGCTGGGCGCCATGCTCGGCAGGCTCGTCGAGACGAGCGGCGGCGCCAAGGTCATGGCGGACTTCCTCATCGAGAAGTTCGGGGAGAAGCGGGCGCCGTTCGCGCTCGGCCTCGCCTCCCTCATCTTCGGCTTCCCGATCTTCTTCGACGCCGGTCTCGTCGTCATGCTGCCGATCGTCTTCTCCGTCGGGCGTCGGCTGGGCGGCTCGCTCCTCCTCTACGGCCTGCCCGTGGCGGGTGCGTTCTCCGTCATGCACATCTACGTGCCGCCGCACCCCGGCCCCGTCGCCGCGACCGAGTTCCTCGGCGCGAACATCGGCATCGTCATCCTGCTCGGCCTCGTCGTCGCCATCCCGACGTGGTACGTCACGAGCTACCTGTTCGGCCGCTTCGCCGGACGCCGCATCGAGCTACCCATCCCCGCGATCCTCGGCGAGGCCGACGAGGACCAGCTCGAGAACCCGCCGAAGTTCGGCACCGTCGTCGCGATCCTCCTGCTCCCGCTCGTGCTCATCTTCGCCAACACGGGCCTCGACGCGCTCCGCGCCGCCGGGACCGTCGACGGGGACAACCCCGCCGTGCAGACGCTGCGCGCCATCGGTGCGACGCCGATCGCGCTGCTCATCACCGTGCTCGTCGCCGCCTGGGTCCTGGGCCGCCGTCGCGGCGTCTCCGGGACGGCGCTGGAGAAGACCCTCGACTCGGCGCTCGGCCCGGTGTGCTCGGTCATCCTCATCACCGGCGCGGGCGGCATGTTCGGTGGAGTCCTGCGCGCGACGGGGATCGGCGACGCGCTCGCCGACGTGCTCGGCGACCTCGGCCTGCCCGTCATCGTGGCCGGGTTCCTCATCGCGGCGATCCTCCGCGTGGCGCAGGGTTCCGCGACCGTCGCGCTGACCACCGCGGCTGGGCTCATCGCCCCGGCCGTGGAGGCCGGCGGGTTCAACGCGATCGAGCTCGCCGCGGTCGTCGTCGCCGTGGCAGCGGGCTCGGTGGTGCTCAGTCATGTGAACGACTCCGGGTTCTGGCTCGTAGGCCGGTTCTTCGACATGGACGTCAAGACGACCCTCCGCACGTGGACGGTCATGGAGACGGCCATCGGCGTCATGGGCTTCGCCATCGCGGCCCTCGTCTTCGCCGTCGCGTAGCGCGCGACGAGCGCGGCCAGGACCGCCCGGGCAGCTGCCCGGGCGGTCCTGGCGTCTCTGGACGTCAGCTCCGGTCGGTGAAGACCGGGGTGTAGGCGTCCGGGTCCGCGACCCAGGACTTCCGGCGGAAGCGCTGGAGCGACAGACCGAGCAGCGTCAGCAGCCCGGCCATCACGAGCAGACCGAGGTCACCGCCCGCGCCCGTCGTGGCGAGGGCGGTCGGGCCCGACGCCGTGACGGCGGACGCGGCGTTCGCGGTGCCGGTCGCGGCGCCGTTCGTGGAGCCCGTCCCCGTGCTCACCGGGTTGAGCACCCGGGTCACCGAGCCGCCGGTCGTCCCCGGGTCCGCAGGACCGGTCGGGCCCGTCGGGTCGGTCGGGTCCGTGGGGCCGGTCGGGTCCGTCGGGTCGGTCGGGTCCGTCGGCACGACGGCGGACGTCGGGCACCCCGCCGAGGCGTCGCCCAGGAGGCCCACACCCACGCCGCAGACCGTGACGGGCACGGTCACCGGCAGGTCGACGTCCAGGTCGGGCAGCGCCCCGAGGACGCCGTCCTCGCCGAGCACGCCGTCCAGCACGCCGCCGTCGCCCAGCAGCCCGTCCTCGCCCAGCACGCCGTCGAGCAGACCGTCACCCGACGAGCCGCCGAGCAGGTCGTCCACGAGGCCGTCCTCGCCGAGCACGCCGTCCAGCAGGCCGTCGCCCTCACCGAGCAGACCGCCCCCGAGGAGGCCGTCGCCCAGCAGGTCGTCGACGAGGCCGTCCTCGCCGAGGACGCCGTCGAGCAGACCCGAGCCGTCGGTGCCGGTCGAGCCGGTCCCGTCGCCCGAGCCCTCGCCGGCCGTCCCGCCACCGACCGTGGCGTCACCGCCCACGCCGACGGCGACACCCGACACGTCCACCGGGACGGTCACCGGCACGTCGACGTCCACCCCGGACGCCTCCTCGCCGGTCGAGCCGTCGGCGCCACCACCGGCCGCGGGAGCCGACGGCTGCGCCGGAGCCGGCGTCACCGCCGCGTCGCCCAGGACACCGGCAGCGACTCCCGACACGTTCACCGGGACCGTCACCGGCACGTCGACGTCCACCCCGGACGCCTCCTCGCCGGTCGAGCCCCCGGCCCCACCACCGGTCGCCGGGGCCGACGGCTGCGCCGCCGGGGCCGGGGCCACCGTGGCGTCACCCAGGACGCCCGCAGCGACGCCCGACACGTCCACCGGGACCGTCACCGGCACGTCGAGGTCGACGTCCACCGGGTCCGCCCCCGTGGCGGGAGCAGGCTCCGGCGCAGGAGCAGGCGCGGGCGCCGGCTCGGCCGGTGCCTGGGTCACCGCGGCGTCACCCAGGACACCGGCAGCGACCCCGGACACGTCCACCGGAATGGTCACCGGCACGTCGACGTCCACGTCCGCGGGAGCCGCCGGTGCAGGCGCGGGCTCGGGTGCGGGCGCGGGTGCGGGAGCCGGAGCGGGCTCCGGCGCGGACGTGACGGCGGCGTCGCCCAGGGCGCCCACCGCGACGTCGGACACGGTCACGGGGACGTGCACGGGCACGTCGACCGCGACGTCGGGCAGGACCTCGGTCACCTGGCTCAGCGGAGCCTCGACCGACACGTCCAGTCCGAGATCGCCGAGGAGGTCGCCCTCGGCTGCGTGGGCCGCTCCGGCCCCGACGACCACGAGGCCGCCTGTGACGAGCGCTGTGCGCAGCGCGCGCCGGACGAAGGTGTGCATGATCGTTTCTCTTTCCTGCTCAGAAGTGGCTGGCGCACGACGGCGCCGGGTCGCGTCTGCCGCGCTCGGGGCGCGACGCGAGCCACGTCAGGCAGGAGAGACGGGGACCTCGAAGAAGGTCGAGGGGTGCTTCGACCGCGCGTCGTCCACGACGGCGGTCCAGGTGGAGAGCGCGGGGGCGTCGGCACCGCTGCCGACCGCCGCGAGCTCGCCGCCCGCCCCGGCACGCTGCGCGCTGCCGGAGGGCGAGGGAGTGGTGCCGGGGCCGCCGTCGGAGGGGACGCCCCCAGGGCCGGTCGGCCCGTCAGAGGGCAGCGGCGCGCCGGTCGGTGCGACGTCGGCCGCCGCCGTCCGGGCGCGCGCGTCCCTCGCGGCGACATCCTCGGGGCCGTCGCGGCCCGTCGTGGTGGCGCTGGGTGCGGCGGCCGCCGGTGCGGCGGGCAAGAGCGAGGGGACGGCGGTCACCGACGGCGCGGCCACGACGCCGCCCAGGTCGACCGCGCCCGGCGTCGACGGGACGCCGACCGACGAGTCGTCCGTGCCCGGGGTGCCCGTGCCGGGCGTCCCGGGGAGCAGCGGCGTCAGCGGCTCCAGCGGAGCGAGCGGGCCGGTGATCGGCCCGAGCACCGGGTCGGTCACGGGGGCCAGGACGTCGAGGACCGGCGTCAGCGCCTCCAGGACCGGGGTCACCGGGTCGAGCGCGGGCGAGACCGTCTCGAGCACAGGGTTCACCACGGGGGCGACCGCCTCGACGACGGGCGTCGCGGCCGGCACGACGACGTCGAGCACCGGCGTCGTCACGGGCGCGACGGCGTCGGTCACCGGCTGCACGACGGGCGCCACCGGCTCCACGACCTGCTCAACCACGGGAGCGACCGGCTGGACGACCTGCTCGACCACCGGGGCGACGGGCCGCGCGACCTCCTCGACCACCGGGGCGGCAGGGGTGACGACCTTCTCCACGACCGGGGCGACGGGCTGGACCACGGGGGCGACGACGTCGCGCACGACGGGCTGGACCACGTCCTGGACGACCGGGTCGACGACGGTCTGCACCGTCGACGTGACGGGCGAGAGTGGCTTGCCGAGCCCGAGCGGGTCGTCCGCGGCGGACGCGCTGCCTGCGGTCGCGACGGCGAACGCGAGGCCGGCACCGAGACCGCCACCGGCGACGAGCGCGCGCACGATCCAGCGACGGGCGGCCGGTGCGCGCCTGCCCTGCGCGTCGTGAGTCGCGTCCATCGTGTGCCCCGTGGGTCGTCGGTGCAGCGAAGGGGCGGGCCGTGGGGCCCGTCCGAGGTCACGGTAGGCACGGGAGTGTGACGCTCACCACTCGACGCGCCGGATTTCACCCGACGGTTGCCCCGAACACCAGGCCGAGCGCGTACGTGGCCGCGGCCGCGCCGAACCCGATGGCGATCTGGCGCAGGGCCCGCGTGAGCGGGGACGTCCCCGAGAGGAGGCCCACGGTCGCGCCCGTCGCGAGCAGCGCGATCCCGACGAGGAGCGCCGCGACCCCGACCGCGAGGAACCCCGTCATCCCGAGGAGGTACGGCACGACCGGGATGAGCGCACCCGACGCGAAGAAGAGGAACGACGAGACCGCCGCCCCCATCGCGGTCCCGTGCGTCTCGTGCTCGTCGATGCCGGGCGGCGGCGCGATCACCGTCTGCTGGGTGTACGTGGCGAGGACGTCGGCCGCGTGCTCCTCGGCCTCGGCGGGCGCCATGCCGCGCGCCCGGTAGACGAGCGCGAGCTCGTTCGCGTCCACGTCGAGGTCGGGCAGCGCCGCCGACGCCTGCGGGCTCGGCGTCGACGCGTCGAGCAGCTCGCGCTGCGAGCGCACGGACACGTACTCCCCCGCGCCCATCGAGAGGGCCCCCGCGAGCAGGCCCGCGAGGCCCGAGAGGAGGACCGTGCTGTTCGACGCGCCGGACGCCCCGATGCCGAGGATCAGCGCGAGGTTCGACACGAGGCCGTCGTTCGCGCCGAACACCGCCGCGCGGAACGTCCCGGACATGCGGTTGCGCCCGCGCGTCGCGAGGCCGCGCACGACCTCCTCGTGGATCCGCTCGTCGGCGGCCATCCGGGGCGTCGCGTCGGCATCGGTCGCGTACGTCGAGCGCGCCTCGGCCCGCTGCGCGAGCGCGAGCACGAACACGCCGCCGAAGCGCCGCGCGAGCCACCCGAGCGTGCGGGTGCGCCAGTCACCGCGCAGCGGCCGTCCTGCGTCCTCGCCGAGCAGGTCGAGCCAGTGCTGCTCGTGGCGGCGCTCCGCCTCCGCGAGCGCCAGCAGGATGTCCCGCTCCTCGCCCGTCCGGCGGCTCGCGAGGTCCCGGTACACCGCGGCCTCGGCGCGCTCGTCGGCGAGGAAGCGGCGCCACCGCCGCACCTCCTGCGGGGAGGGCCGGTGCCCGACGGCGGTCGGCGGCACCGGGGTCGACGGCACCTCGGGTGCGCCCGGGCGCGCGGGGTCGGCGGGCACGCCGGAGTGCGGCTCAGGTGTGGTGGGCATGCCTCCATGATGGCGATTTTCGGGCTCGCGATGTTGCGCGTCGCCGAACGGCCCGTGCGGGGCGCCCCCGACCGGGGTTGCGGACGACCCCAACCTCGACCCGCGCCGGAGCGCCGTCGGCTCCGCACGCCGGACCGGGCGCCCGGCGCCGTGGTTGGATCGGAGCATGACCACTGGAGAGAACGGACTGTCCCGTCCCGAGGTCGACGCCCCGGAGGGTCCCGCGCCCACCGAGCTCGTCGTCGAGGACATCACCGTGGGCGACGGCCCCGAGGCCACGCCCGGCGCGACCGTGAACGTGCACTACCTCGGCGTCGAGTACGAGACGGGCGAGGAGTTCGACGCGTCGTGGAACCGCGGCGAGTCGATCAACTTCCCGCTGCGCAGCCTCATCGCGGGCTGGCAGCAGGGCATCCCGGGCATGAAGGTCGGCGGGCGCCGCAAGCTCGTCGTGCCGCCGGAGCTCGCGTACGGCCCGGCGGGCGGCGGGCACCGCCTGTCCGGCAAGACGCTGATCTTCGTCATCGACCTGCTCGGCGTGTCCTGACCGGCGCGTCCCGAGAGCAGCGGAGGGCCCCGGTCGTCGACCGGGGCCCTCCTGTGTTCCTGGCCGAGCCGTCGCGTTGCGGGCCGGCAGTCCTAGCTCGCGGCGCCGGGGCACGGGACGAGGTCAGGGTCCGTCTCCTCGGGCGCGCTGCCCGGCACGGCGAGCGCCGCGACGGATGCCGGGACCGGTCCGGTCGCCGGGGCGAGGGCCCGCTCGCGCCGCGCCGCGCGGAGCCGGACGACGGTGTCGACGAGGACGCCCAGCAGGATGCCCCCGACGACGCCTACCACGACCGCGAGCAGCGGGCTGTCGCCGACCCACGCGGCGGCGAGCGTCCCGATGACCACGGAGTACGTCGCCCACGTCACGGAGGCGACGGCGGACAGCGCCATGAACCGGCGCCGCGAGAACCCGACCGCGCCGGCGGTCACGTTGACGGCCGTGCGCCCGACGGGGACGAACCGCGCCCCGAGCACGACGGACGCGCCGCGCCGGTCGAGCGACCGCGTGGCCCACTCGACCGCGCGCCGCCCGCGCGCGCCCCGCAGGGCGGGCAGGGCACGGGTGCCGAGCGCGCGCCCCAGGGCGTAGGCGAGCTGGTCGCCGCACCAGGCGCCGAGCGCGGCGACCGCGAGCACGATCCCCCATGCGACCCCGCCGCCCGACTGGGCCGCGACGGCGAGCATGACGATCACCGTCTCGCCCGGGATCGGCGGGAAGAACCCGTCGCCGGCGGTCGTCGCGAAGAGCACGGGGAGCGCCCACGCAGAGTCCACGAGCGCGAGCAGCCACGACTCGACCTGTCCCCACAGCTCCACGACCCACGCGACCATGCGTCCCAGCCTCGACGGCGCCGCCCCGCCGCACCATGGGGTATCCCCCCGGTTCTCCCCTGAGGCGACCCCGAGCCCGCATCCTGGAGGGGCGGCGTCGGACACGTGCACCACGACCCTCCCGGGCGGGGGACAATGGCGCCGACGCATTCGCCTCCCCGCGCCGCAGCCGGCGGGCGGGGTCGTCCGTGATCGAGGAGCGCTGTGATCACTGTCAGCACCGACGGCTCGTGCCTGAGCAACCCGGGCGGAGCCATCGGGTGGGCGTGGATCAACCACGACGGCACGTTCGACTCCGGCGGCGCCGTGAGCGGGACCAACCAGGTCGCCGAGCTCACCGCGCTGCTCCAGGCGGTGCGCGCCCACCCGGGCGCGGAGCCGCTGCTCATCGAGTCCGACTCGCAGTACGCGATCAAGTGCGCGTCCGAGTGGGTGGTCGCCTGGAAGCGCAAGGGGTGGCGGGCGGCGGGCGGCCAGCCCGTGAAGAACCTCGAGCTCGTCCAGGCGATCGACCGGGTCATCGCCGAGCGCGCGGGGCCCGTCCGCTTCCGCTGGGTGCGCGGCCACGTAGGCGACCCGTTCAACGAGCGCGCGGACCAGCTCGCGGGCCTCGCCGCCCAGGACTGGGCCGCGGGCCGCGGTGACCTCGACGGCACGCTCGTACCCGAGCTCGGGGACCCGACCCGGTCGCCGGGCCGCGTGCCCGCACCGGCTGCGGCCGACCAGGGGGCACCCGCGCCCCGTCAGGCCGCGCCCGAGCCGGCGTGGGACATGGACACCCTCTTCGACTGACCCCTCCCGCCGAGCACGACCCTGCTCCGGGTCGAGCACGACCTTGCTGTCGCGATCGGGCTGATACCGCCAGCAACGTCGTGCTCGACGGCCGGGCGGTGAGGAGCGGTGAGGGCGGCGGGGTCGGGCGTCGGCGGCGGGTGCGACCATGGACAGGTGACCGTCCTGCCGAGCACGGGCCGCGCGCCCGCCGAGCGCACGGTCGGCGACCTCGCGCAGCCCGGGCCGACGGCGCCGCCCGGCGCGCCGCTCGCGCGTCGCTTCCGGTCGGGGCGGTCGCTCGACCTGCACCTCACGCTCGACCGGCTCGCGCGCGGTCCGTACGACCCGACGTTCCGCCGCACGCCGTCCGGCGACGTGTGGCGCACGACCCGCGCGGAGAGCGGGCCCGCGGCGTACCGGCTGGTGCAGACCGGACCGTGCGACGTCGTCGGGCACGCGTGGGGGCCGGGCGCCGCGGAGGTGCTCGACGGCCTGCCCCGCCTGCTCGGCGAGGACGACGACGACACGGGCTTCGCCCCGCCCGCCGTGCTGCGCGACGCCCACCGCCGCAGCCCGGGCCTGCGGATCCCGCGCACCGGGCGCGTGCTGGAGGCGCTCGTGCCGGCGATCCTCGAGCAGCGCGTGCAGTCCGTCGCGGCGTGGCGCTCGTGGAGCTGGCTCCTGCGTCGGCACGGCGAGCGCGCGCCGGGGCCCGCGGGCGACGCCGGGATGCTCGTCGTGCCGGACGCGGCCACCTGGGCGCGCGTCCCCACGTGGGACTGGCACCGCGCGAACGTCGACCCGGGCCGAGCCCGGACGGTCGTCGCGGCGGCGCGCGTCGCCCGACGCCTCGAGGAGTGCGACCGCCTGCGCGACGTCCAGGGCGCTCCGGCCGCGCACGCGCGGCTGCAGGTCGTTCCCGGCGTGGGCGTGTGGACGGCGGCCGAGGTCGCGCAGCGGGCGCTGGGCGACGCGGACGCCGTGTCCGTGGGCGACTACCACCTGGCCAAGGCGGTGGGGTGGGCGCTCGTGGGCGAGCGCGTCGACGACGAGCGCATGCTCGAGCTGCTCGCGCCGTACGCGCCGCACCGCTACCGCGTCGTGCGGCTCCTCGAGGTCTCCGGCCGGGCGCAGGCCCCGCGGCGCGGCCCACGCCTCTCGATCCAGGACCACCGCCGCAACTGACCGGTCCCCGCCCCACGCTGGGTGCAGGAAAAAGTCGCCGGAACGTTCCGTTCCGGCGACTCTTTCACGCACTCACGGTTACTCGGGGAGCGCGCACGACCCGTCGACGCACACCGCGGCGTCGTCGGCGCCCACGAGCGTGAGGCCGGGTGCGGGCTCACGGTGCGGGGCGGCGGCATCCGCGGCGCTCACGGTCATGAGCGTCGTGCGGCGCGGGTTCGCGATGGAGTGGTAGAGGTTCGTGGTCGTGTCCGTCATCTGAGGCCTCCTCGTGGGATTCACGGGCGCCGGTGCACGTGTGGGCCGGCGTCGGTGCGGGCTGCGTCAAGTCTGGGTGATACCGAGTCGCAGTTCCACCGCACCGGGTGTGAGATGCGTCGCTTCCACGCCGCATCCCGATGTGGTCCGAGACGACGCGGCTCAGGCCGCGTCACGCTCCGCGACCGCCTGCTGCAGCACCTGGACGAACACCGCCGGGTCCTGCGCACCCGAGACGCCGTACCGTCCGTCGACCACGAAAAACGGCACGCCGTTGATCCCGTAGGCGCGCGCCTGGTCGATGTCGGCCTGGACGTCGTCGGCCCAGCGCCCGTCCTCGAGCGCCGCGACGACCTCGGCGCGGTCGAGCCCGACCTCGGCCGCGAGGTCCGCGAGCTCCTCGACCCGGCCGACGTGACGACCCTCCTCGAAGTACGCCTTGAGCAGCCGCTCCTTCATCTCGACCTGCTTGCCGTGCGCCTTCGCGTGGTGGAGCAGCTCGTGGGCCGTGAGCGTCTTGGTGTGCTGGAGCGCGTCGAAGTCGTAGCGCAGCCCCTCGGCCGCGGCGAGCTGCGTCATCTGCCCGAGCATCTGCTCGACCTGGGCGCGCGGCATGCCCTTGTGCCCGGCGAGGAAGTCCACCTCGGTGCCGTCGAAGTCGACGGGCGTGTCGGGCGCGAGCTCGAACGAGTGGTACTCGATGTCGACCTGCGGCCCGTCACCGGACTCCGCGAGGCGGCCGAGCGCCGTCTCGAGGCGTCGCTTGCCGACGTAGCACCAGGGGCACGCGACGTCGGACCAGATGTCGATCTTCACCGTGGGGGCGGCGGCGTCCGTCGGCGCCGGGCTGTTCGTGGTCATGTGACGCTTCAACCATCTGGGCGGCCGCGCGATTCCCGCGGCGGGCGATCAGTCCGTGCCGTGCGTCGCGCGGTACAGGTCCTGGAGCACCATGATCTCGGCCCCGTGGTGCACGAGCTCGCGGTTCATGTGCGCGACGAGGTGGGCGAACGGTGCCTGCGCGTCGATCTCCGTCGCCTGGCCGAGCCCGACCGTGAACGCTCCGTCCTCGGGCAGGCCGTCGACGCCCGCGCGCCACCGCTCGACCTCGTGCCGCAGCCCGTCGACGGCGGGCCCGACCTCCCCCGAGAAGGTCACCGCGTCCCGGCGCCGCTCGTGCGGCCCGAACGTCCACTCCCAGCGCTCGAAGAACGCCTCGGTGAGGTGCGCGACGAGCCACGCCACCGTGCGCGGCTGCGGCGAGTCCGGACCCTCCGGCCACTCCATCACCCACTCGCCCGCACCGAGCGTGCGCGGCGTGCGCTCCGACCCCCGCCGCACGACCTGCAGCGCGTCCGGGCCCGGCTCCCACTCGAGCTCCGCCTGCGTCAGCGTCGCGAGCCGGTCGCTCAGCTCGAGCCACGAGAAGCCGAGCTGTCCCCGCACGACGGCGAGCGCCGTCGGCACCGTGAGGATCGACCAGTCGAACTCCGGGCTGCCGTACGCGGTCTGCCCGTCCGCCGTCTCGTGCACCATCGCGGTTCCTCCCCCGGACCGGCGCGTCGGCGTCCCGCCGCGGCGCGGTCGCCGACGTCCTCGTCCGCGCGGTCGTCCCGACCGCGCGTCCGGCCACCCTGCCGGGCCCCGCCAGACGTGTCAACGGGTGCCGCACCCACGGACCGCACCGCCGCGGCGCTGCGCGAGAATGGGGAGGCCCGCCCGTCCCCCAGGCCCGGAGTCCTCGTGCGCGTCCGCCCCCGTACCGTCCTGCTCGTCGCGACCGGGTTCGCCGTCGTCCTGCTCGGCGCGCTCGTCGTCTTTCTCGCGGTCAACGGTCTCGACGGCATCCCCGGCTGACCCGACCGCCCCCGCCGGTCGAGGCCCCGGCACCGCCCAGCAGGGCCGTCGCCGCGCGCCGTCCGCGCGCCGGGGTGATCCTGCTGAGGAACCCCCGCGCAGGAAGGCCGCCCCGTGACCCCGACCGCCCCCTCCCCCGACCCGCAGCTCGTCCTCGTCCGCCACGGCGAGACGGAGTGGAGCGCGAGCGGGCGCCACACGGGCCGCTCGGACGTCCCGCTCACCGTCGCCGGCGAGCAGCAGGCCGTCGCGGCCGGCGTGTGGCTCCAGGGGTGGGCCGACCGGCGGGGACGGCGGCCCGCCGTCGTGCTCACGAGCCCGCGGGAGCGGGCGCGCCGGACCGCCGACCTGGCAGGCTTCCCGGCGGCCGAGGCCGACGACGACCTCGCCGAGTGGGACTACGGGCCCGTCGAGGGCCGCACCTCGGGCGCGGTCGGCGAGCACCTCGGGCGCGAGTGGCTGCTGTTCCGCGACGGCGTGAACGTCCTCGCGGCGCCCGACGGGCACCGCGGCGAGGAGCTCGACCAGGTCGCCGCGCGGGCCGCCCGGGTGCTCGGGCGCGTCGAGCCGACGCTCCAGGACGGCGGCGACGTCGTCCTGTTCGCGCACGGCCACCTGCTGCGCGTCCTCGCGACGGTCTGGCTGGGGCTCGACCCGGCCCTGGGCGCGCGGTTCGAGCTCGGCACCGCGGCGATCTGCCTCCTCGGCTACGGGCACGGGCTGCGCACGGTCGAGGGCTGGAACCTGGCCGCGCAGGGGTAGCGCGGGTGGCACGATGCTGCCCATGGGACTGAGCGAGAAGCACCTCACCGAGGGTGAGCACGTCGTCATGGAGCTCAAGGAGCACGCCAAGGCGCTGTTCTGGCCGTTCGTGCTGCTGCTCGTGCTGGTCGCCGCCGTCGTGGTCACGGTCCTGCTCGTCCCGAACGACGTCGTCCGGTGGGTCGTGGCGGGTCTCGCGCTGGTCGCGGCGGTGGTCTGGGTGTTCGTGCCGTGGCTGCGCTGGCGCACCACGGAGTACACGGTGACGAACAAGCGCATCGCCATGCGCTCGGGGATCATCACGCGCACCGGCCGCGACATCCCGCTCTACCGGATCAACGACGTCAACTACGAGAAGGGTCCGATCGACCGGATCTTCGGCTGCGGCACCCTCGTCATCTCGGACGCGACCGACAAGCCCGGCCTGAACCTCCACGACGTGCCGGACGTCGAGAACGTCCAGGTGCGCCTGCACGACCTGCTCTTCACCGCCGACGACGGCTCCGACGACGGCGAGTGGCCGCCGAACGAGCCGCCCCGCGGCCGTCGCGGCCCCCGCATCCCGCGCGCGGAGCGCTGACGCTCAGTCCTCGATCCGGCGTCCGGCCGCGATCTCGGCGCGGGCGCGCAGCTCGTCCGTGAGCGCGACGTCGCCCTCGAGGTGGGCGGCGAGGAGGCGGCGCGCGAGCCCGGCCGCGCGCTCGGGGTCCGCGCCGCGACCGTTCCAGGCGCCGAACCAGTCGGCGAGCGTCACCCCGTGCTCGGGCCGGTAGCAGACCGTCACCGCGTCGCCCGCGCGCAACTCGCCGTGCTGCACGACGCGCAGGTACGCGCCGGTGCGGTTCGCGACGGTGAACCGCTTGACCCACCGGTCCTCGCCGAGGCGGCGCGCGAACGTCGAGCAGGGCGTGCGCGGCTGGGTGACCTCGAGGAGCGCGGTGCCCACGGCCCACCGCTCGCCGACGACGGCCTCCGTGACCGGGATGCCCTCCACGCGCAGGTTCTCGCCGAACAGGCCCGGCGGGACGTCGCGACCGAGCTCGCCGGCCCACCAGTCCGCGTCGTCCTGCCCGCACGCGTACACCGCCTGCTCCTCGCCGCCGTGGTTCGCGCGGTCGGCCTGCAGGTCGGCGTACAGCCCGAGCCGGCGCACCTTGACCGGCCCGGCGACGGGCCGCTTGTCGATCGCCGTGACGCCGACGGGCCCCGCGTCCGGCAGGAGGGCGTGCACGCGGCACACCGCGAGGATCTCGCCCGTGGGGGCGCTGGAGGCGAGGTCCGTGACGGGTGCGGTCCCGGTGGTCACGGCGGCTGCGGTGGACATCCCTCGATTCTCGCAGGGTCGGCCCCGGGTGCGTCACGCGAGGGCCGCGGCGGCCTCCCGCCAGCGCGCGAGGTGCTCGACGACGTCCGCCCGGCCCGGGCCCGGGAGCTCCGGCTCGTCCGTGGCGACGACCGGCTCGACCGGGTCGCCCGTGCCGCGCGCGGCGAGCAGCGCCGCGCCGACCGCGGTCGCGCTGCGGAGCCCGACGCGGTGGACGGGCCGGCCGAGCGCGTCGGCGAGGAGCCGGCGCACGAGCGGGTCGCGCGACCCGCCGCCCGTCACGACCACCGCACCCGGCTCGCCCTCCGGACGGCTCACGGGCGGTCCCGCTACGGGCGCCACGGCCGAGGCCGCCGGCGCCGGGTCGAGCAGGTCGACCGCCGCCGCGACCGCGAACACCATGCCCTCGACGGCGGCGCGCACGAGCTCGGGCCGCCCCGTGTCCTCGCGCAGCCCGGTCCACGCCCCGCGTGCGCCGGGACCGGCGACCCCGCCACGCTCCCCGGTGAGGAACGGCAGGAACGTCACGCCGCCCGCGCCGTCGGGCACGGTCCCCGCGAGCGCGAGGCCGTCGGACCAGCCCAGCCCGAGGACGCGCAGCGCCCAGCCGAGCGCCAGGCCCGCGTTCTGCACCGCCGCGAGGCGGTACCACCGCGCGGCGGGGCCGGCGCCGGTGTCCGCGAAGGTGTGCACGAGGGGGTCGAGCGCGGGCTGGGGCCGGTCGAGCGCGGCCATGACCTGCGCCCCCGTGCCGAGGTTGACGTGCAGCCCGGGCGCCCCGACGGCGAGCCGGGCGGCCGGGGTGTCCCCGCCGCCCACCACGACGGGCACCGCGGTCCCGCTCGCCGGGAACCACCGCGCGAGCCGGGCGGTCGTCCCGGCCACGGCGTCCGACGGCGCGACGCCCGGCCGGAGCCGGGCCGGCAGGTCGAGGTGCGCGACGACGTCGGCCGCCCAGGCGTCGCGGGGCACGTCCCACAGGAGCGTGCCCGCGGCGTCGGACCGGTCGGTCGTGGCGACGGGGAGCGCGAGGTCGTCGACGAGCCACGCGCGCACGACGTCCTTGGGCAGCAGCACGTGCGCCGCGCGGTCGAGCGTCGCGGGGTCGTGCACGGCGAACCAGTCGAGCACGGGCCCGGTCATCCCGGGCACGAGGGGGTTGGCGAGCGGGGCGCGCACGGCGTCGGGCAGCGCTCGCCAGCGGTCGAGCCGGTCTGCGGCGCGCGCGTCCGTCCACAGGACGGCAGGCACGACGGCGCCCCCCGCCGCGTCCACGAGCACCGCGGCGTGCATCTGGCCCGCGACGCCGACCGCGCGCACCGCGACCTCGCCGAGCCCGGCCGCGCGGGCGGCGAGGTCGTCGAGGGCGGTGCCGAGCGCCGTCGTCCAGGTCGCCGGAGCCGACTCGGAGCGGCCGGGGCGCGGGTGCTCGACGTCGTACGCCGCCTCGGCCTCCGCGACGACCGACCCGTCCCGGCCGAGGAGGACGAGCTTGAGCCCGCTCGTCCCGAGGTCGATGCCGAGGGTGGTGCCGAGGGTGGTGGGGACCAAGGTCACGGGACCGACTCTCCCACGCCCGGGTAGCGTCGGCGGCATGAGCGCCACCCGTCCCTCGCGCTGGGAGCAGAAGACCGCCGCCGACCCCTCGCACTCCACCTGGTACGTCGAACGCTTCCGGGCCATGGCCGCCCGGGGCGCCGACCTCGCGGGCGAGGCCCGCCTGGTCGACGCCATGCTGCCGCGCGGCTCCCGGGTCCTCGACGCGGGCTGCGGGCCGGGGCGCGTGGGCGCCGAGCTGTTCGCGCGCGGGCACAGCGTGGTGGGCGTCGACGTGGACCCCGTCCTGATCGACGCCGCGCGCACCGACCACCCGGGACCCGACTGGCGCGTGGGCGACCTCGCGGAGCTCGACCTGCCCGCGGAGGGCGTCACCGAGCCGTTCGACCTGATCGTGTGCGCGGGCAACGTCGTGACGTTCCTCGCGCCGGGTACCGAGGTGGAGGTGCTGCGCCGCTTCCGCGCCCACCTCGCGCCCGGTGGTCGCGCCGTCGTGGGCTTCGGCACCGGTCGCGGGTACCCGCCCGAGCAGTTCCTCGCCGACGCCACGGAGGCCGGCCTGCACCTCGACCTCGCGCTCGCCACGTGGGACCTGCGCCCCTGGACCCCGGACGCCGACTTCCTCGTCGCCGTGCTCGGCGACGCGGCGCCCCGCCCGGGCGTGGCCTGAGCCGTGCCGTCCTACCGGGTGACCCTCGCCGTCGGCCTCCTGCGTCCGGGCGCCGACCCCGAGGCCGTGCTGCCCGCGGCCGCCGACGCGGCGCGCGCCCTCACGACCGTCGAGGCGTACGACGTCGGCGTCGTCCGCGGCGAGGCGCGCGTCACCGTGCGCTTCCTCGCCGACACGGACGCGTCCGCGCACGGTGTCGCGGACGCCGTGGAGGCGGGCGTGCGGGCCCACGCGGCGACGTCGGGCGGACGTCTGACCCGCCGCTGGGGCGCGCGCTGGCACCCCGCCTGAGCAGCGCCCGACGGCGTGTCGGTACCGTGGGCGCGCATGAGCGTCCCGGAGACCGCGATCACCGCCGACCTCGTCCGCGAGGCTCTGACGGAGCAGCACCCCGACCTCGCCGGGCTGCCGCTCCGCGAGGTCGCGGGCGGCTGGGGGAACCAGATGTGGCGGCTCGGCGACGACCTGGCCGTGCGGGTGCAGCGCATGGACCCGACGCCGGAGCTCCAGCTCAAGGAACGGCGGTGGCTGCCCGTGCTCGCGCCGCGCCTGCCGCTCCCCGTGCCGACGCCGGTGCGGCACGGCGAGCCGTCCGCGCGTCTCCCGCGGCACTGGATGGTCATGACCTGGGTCCCCGGCGAGCCGCTGGACCACGGGACGATCACCCGGGGCGAGCACGCCGCCGAGGCGCTGGCGCGCTTCCTCCGGGCGCTGCACGTCGCGGCACCCGCCGACGCGCCGTCGTCCACGGACCGGGGCGCCCACCCCCGCGACGTCACGGACGGCTTCGAGGGGTTCCTGCGCGCCGTCGCCCCCGACGACTCCGCCGCCGTCCGGTCCGTCTGGGCCGACGCCGTCGCCGCCCCCGCGTGGGAGGGCCCGCCCGTGTGGGTGCACGGGGACCTGCACCCCGCGAACGTCGTCGTCGCGGACGGGACGCTCGCGGGCGTCGTCGACTTCGGCGACCTGTTCGCGGGCGACCCGGCGTGGGATCTCGCCGCCGCCTGGGTGCTCCTGCCCGCCGGCCTCGCGGCGCGGTTCTTCGACGCCTATGCGGAGGCCGACGACGCGGCGGTCCGGCGGGGCCGGGGTCTGGCCGCGCTGAAAGCCCTCTTCCTCCTGATCATGGGGCAGAACGGCGACCGCAGCCTCCCCGGCGGCAAGGCCCACTGGGGACCCGCGGGACGGATAGCGCTGGACCGCGTCCTCGCGGGCTGACGTCTCGCCGCGCGCTGCCCTCCCCGGCTCGGCACCGCTGCCGCACACAACCTACGCAACCGTAGGTTACGGTGGCGTAGTGAACACTCTGGCGACGAGGCCGTGGACCGACCGTTACGCCCCCGGCGTCCCGACGGACGTCGAGGTCCCCGACGAGCCGGTCACGGCCGCCCTCTACCGCGCGGCCGAGCGCTGGCCGGACCGCGTCGCGGTCGACTTCTTCGGCGCGACCACCACGTACGCGCAGCTCGTGGCGCAGGTCGAGCGCGCCGCGAGCGCCCTGCACGACCTCGGCGTCCGGCACGGCGACCGCGTCGCGCTCGTGCTGCCCAACGCGACGTCGCACGTCGTCGCGTTCTACGCCGTCGAGCGGCTGGGCGGCGTCGTGGTCGAGCACAACCCGACGTACACGGCCGACGAGCTCGCCCACCAGCTCGCCGACTCCGGCGCGAGCGTCGCGGTCGTGTGGAGCAAGACGGTCCCGGCCGTGCTCGAGGCCCGCGCCCACGTGCCCGGGCTGCGGCGCGTCGTCGGGCTCGACATCGCGCGCGACCTGCCGCGCGGCAGCCGCCTCGCGCTGCGCCTGCCCGTCGCCCGGGCCCGCGCGCAGCGCGAGGCCCTGCGCACGCCGCTCCCGGCCGGCGTGCCCGACTGGCACGACCTCGTCCGGCGCGCACGGGCCCTCCCCCCGGCGCTGCCCCACCCCGCCGCCGACGACGTCGCCCTCCTGCAGTACACCGGTGGCACGACCGGCACGCCGAAGGGCGCGGTCCTCACGCACCGCAACCTCGTCGCCAACGTGGTCCAGGGCCAGGCGTGGGCGTCGTTCGAGGAGGGCGCCGAGACCGTCTACGGCGTGCTGCCCTTCTTCCACGCGTTCGGCCTGACGTTCTGCCTCACCCTGCCGGCGCGCGTCGGCGCGACCCTCGTCGCGTTCCCCAAGTTCGACCCGCAGGCGTTCGTCGCCGCCCAGGCGCGGCGGCCCGCGACGTTCCTGCCCGGCGTCGCGCCCATGTTCGACCGCATCCTCACCGCCGCGGCCGACGCCCCGGGCGCGGGCTCCGACCTCACCTCGATCCGCCTGGCCTTCGCCGGCGCGATGCCCATCACGGCGGAGACGGCGCAGCGCTGGGAGGACGCGACGGGCGGCCTGCTCATCGAGGGCTACGGCATGACCGAGACGTCACCGATCTCGCTCGGCAACCCGTGCTCCGACGACCGCCGCCCCGGCACCCTCGGGCTCCCGTTCCCCAGCACCGAGATCCGCGTCGTCGACGCCGACGCGCTCGACGCCGGCGACCTGCGCGACGCCGAGCCGTCCGAGCCGTCCGACGACGGCGTCCGCACCGTGCGCGGCGAGCTGCTCGTCCGCGGCCCGCAGGTGTTCCGCGGCTACTGGAACCGTCCCGAGGAGACCGCCCACCAGCTGCTCGACGACGGGTGGCTGCGCACGGGCGACGTCGTGCGCGTGGCCCTCGACGGCCCCGACGCGGGCCTCGTCACGCTCGTCGACCGCATCAAGGAGATGATCGTCACCGGCGGGTTCAAGGTGTACCCGTCGCAGGTCGAGGAGCACCTGCGCGGGATGCCCGGCGTGCGGGACGTCGCCGTCGTGGGCGTGCCGGGCTCCGGGTCCGACGAGCACGTCGCCGCCGTCGTCGTGCTCGACGACGCGGACGACGCCGCCTCGCCCCCACGCGTCGACCTCGCCGCCGTGCGCGAGTGGGGCGAGAAGCGCCTCGCCCGGTACGCCCTGCCCCGCACGTTCGCCGTCGTGCCGGAGCTGCCGCGGTCCCAGATCGGCAAGGTGCTGCGCCGTGTCGTCCGCGAGGACCTCCTGGGCCGCGACGACGTCGAGCACCACGACGCGCCGAGGTAGAGCCCCGGTCCGCCGAGGTAGAGCCGTGGTCACCACCACGCCTCTACCCCGCGCGACCAGCGCTCTACCTCGCGGGACCGGGGCTCTACCTCGCGGGACCGGGGCTCTCCCTCGGGGGCCGGGCGCCTGTTCGGCGTGGGGGCGGGGTTCGCCGTAACCTGGCACACGTCGTCGGCGACGTCCGCGACGCAGTCGGGCGGGCACCGGCGCTCTCCCACCCCGTCGCCCCGAGGAGGCCACGTGCCCGAGCCCGTCACCGCTGCCCCCGCACCGGCAGCCGCCGCCCCCCTGCCGCACGTCGTGGTGGTCGGCGCCGGGTTCGCCGGGCTCGCCGTCGTCAAGGGGCTCGCCAAGGCGCCCGTGCGCGTGACGCTCGTGGACCGCCGCGTCTACAACACGTTCCAGCCGCTGCTCTACCAGGTCGCGACGGGCGGCCTGAACCCCGGCGACGTCACCTACTTCCTGCGCGGGCTGCGGCTCAAGCAGAAGAACGTGCGGGTCGTGCACGAGCACCTCGTCGGCATCGACCACGAGGCGCGCCGCATCCGCCTCCTCAACGACGAGTGGGTCGACTACGACTACCTCGTCGTCGCGAACGGCGTCACGGCCAACTTCTTCGGCACCCCGGGCGCCAAGGAGAACTCGTTCCCCATGTACTCGCGGTCCCAGGCCATGAAGATCCGGGACACGCTCTTCATCCGCCTCGAGAAGGCCGCGGCGAACCCCGGCAAGGACGAGGGGCTGCGGGTCGTCGTCGTCGGCGGCGGCGCGACGGGCGTCGAGGTCGCGGGGGCGCTCGCCGAGCTGCGCACCGCGGGCCTGCGCCCCGCCTACCCGGAGATCCACGGCGACGCGTTCGAGGTGAAGATCGTCCAGCGCGGCGGCGAGGTGCTCAAGTCGTTCCACCCGAGGCTGCGCCGCTACGCGGCGGAGGAGCTGCGCCGTCGCGGCGTCGGCCTGCACCTGGGTGCCGGGGTCGCGGAGGTGCTGCCCGACGCCGTCGTCCTCACCGACGGCACGCGCATCCGCTCCGACCTCACGGTGTGGTCGGCAGGGGTTCACCCCCACGAGGAGGTCGACGACTGGGGCCTGCCGCGCGGCGAGGGCGGGCGCGTCGTCGTCGGCGACGACCTCCAGGTCGAGGGCCTGCCGGGCGTGTTCGCGGCGGGTGACATCGCGATCTCGCCCGCCGGACTGCCGCAGCTCGCGCAGCCCGCGATCCAGTCGGGCGAGCAGGTCGCGCGGAACATCGAGGCGCTCCTCGCCGGGCGCCCGACGACGTCCCTGCGGTACTTCGACAAGGGCACCATGGCGGTCATCGGCCGGCGCGCGGCGATCGCCGAGGTCGTCGGGAGGCTGCGGCTCACGCGCGGCGTCGCGTGGCTCGCGTGGCTGTTCGTCCACATCATGGGGCTCATCGGGCCGCGCAACCGCCTGACGACGCTCGCCGGCCTGGTCACGCGCTACGGCTTCCCGTTCCACCGTCGGCCCATCCCGATCGTCGGCGACGTGCCGACCGTCCGGCCGCCGAAGCGCACCGGCACCGGCCGCCCCTGACGCCCGACGGCAGCCCGCGCGCAGGCCGACCGGGCACCCGTCGCGTACCCTCGATCACGCAAGCAGTTTCAGGGGGCAACCGGGGGCGGTGCAGTGGCAGGACGTATGACGGACCCGTCGGCGATGACGGACCGGACGAGCACCAGGGAGCACGACGACGGGACGCGCGACGCCGCGCGGCCGCGGGTCGTGGGAGCACCGCGACGCGCACGCGCGGTCGTGCTCGCCGTCGTGGCCGTGACTGCGCTCGCCGGGTGCCGCGTGGACGGGCTGCCGGGCGGCCCGGGGAGCCCGTCGCCGTCGCCCACGTCGCAGCCGACGACGACCCCCACCTCCGAGCCGACCGTCGAGCCGACGCCGGACCCGACCGGCGGCCCCGGTGAGCCGGGCAGCTCGGACGGGGTCGAGGTCTCGGTCGAGATCGAGCCGGCGTTCTCCATGCCCAACCTCGTCGAGACGCGGTTCAAGCAGGCGCGCGCCGACCTGGAGCAGCGCGGGGCGGTGACGGTCGTCGTCGTGGACGCGCGCGACGCGCGGGCCGGCGCCCTGCCCGGCGCGGCCAACGGCTGGACGGTGTGCGCGCAGGACCCGGAGGGCGGGGACCTCGTGCGCGCCTCGCAGACCGTGACGCTCGACGCCGCACCGAACGCGAAGCAGTGCCCGTGACGCGCCCCTGACCGGGTCCCGTCACACCCGGGCCCGTCCGCCCCGGGTGGCGGCGCGGACGACGACGGAGGACGGTGGACTCCCACTCTCCACAGACAGGAGTCCGCCGCATGAAGATCGCCCTCGTCGGTGCCCACGGCAAGGTGGGCCGGCTGCTCGTCCCGATCCTCGTCGACCACGACGCGACCGTCACAGGGATCGTGCGCGCCGAGGAACAGCTCCCGCTCGTCCGCCGGCTGGGCGGCGAGCCGCTCCTGCTCGACGTCGAGCACGCCTCGACCGAGGAGATCGCCGCCGCGCTCGACGGGTTCGACGCCGTCGTATGGTCCGCCGGGGCGGGCGGCGGGAACCCGGAGCGCACCTACGCCGTCGACCGCGACGCCGCCAGTCGCACCATGGACGCGGCCGTCGCGGCCGGGGTGCCGCGCTACGTCATGGTGTCGTGGATCGGGTCGGTGCCCGACCACGGCGTCGACCCCGACTCGAGCTTCTTCGCCTACGCCGACGCGAAGCTCGCCGCCGACGACCACCTGCGCGGCACCGACCTCGACTGGACCGTCCTCGGGCCGGGCACGCTCACCGACGACGACCCGACCGGGGCGATCCGCGTCGTCGGCGACGGCCCGGACGGCCTCGACGGCGCGGACGACGTGCCCGACGGCGCGGCCTCCCGCGTCTCGCGGGCGGACGTCGCGATGGTGGTCGCCCAGGCGTTGCGCACGCCGTCGACCGTCGGGCGCTTCATCCGCTTCACCGCGGGCGACACCCCGGTCCTCGAGGCGCTCGACCGATAGCCGTCAGCGCCCGAGGCGCCGGCCCACCCGCTCGCGCAGGTCGAGCGCCGTGCGGCGCCACGTCGCCGCACGCGCCACGACCGTCCCGATGCTCGTGTCCTCGGCCTTCACGTGCACGACGTCGACCCCGCGCTCCGCGGCCGTCCGGACGATCGTGTCCGTCGCGCCGCGCAGCGCGAGCTGGAGCAGGACCGACGTCGTGCTCGCCTGCGCCTCGCCCGTCCCGAACCGCCGCCGGTAGACGACCTCGGTGACCACGCGGTCGAACATCCGGTCCGGCGGCGCGTCCGCGTCGGCCACGTCCGCGTCGCCGGACGCGCCGAGGAGCGCGTGCGCGTCGGCGAGGGCGTCGTCACCGTCCGCGTCCGGCGGCAGCACGGCGAGGTAGAGCGAGAGCAGGAGCTCGCTGATCTTGCCCAGCACCCACGCCCGGCCGGGCAGCGGGGGCAGCGCCACGACGTACTGCGCGAGGTTCACCTCCAGCGCCTCGGCCGACAGGCACGTCCACGCGGGCGCCGTGCGGACCTCGACCACGCGGTCCCAGTCGACGTCCTTGCCGTCCAGGCCGACCCGCCGAGGGCCGATCGTCACGGCGCCGAACCGGTCGAGCAGCGCGAGCGGCGCCGTCGCGAACCGCGGCACGTACGGGACGAGCCGCACGACCCCCTGGACCGACACATCCCACTCGCGTTCGAGCGGGTACGTCGGGCGGGGGTAGGCGGCGATCACGCGGCGCACCCACTCCGCGACGACGTCGTCGAACCCACCGTCGGCCGCAGCGGCGTCGGGCAGGCGACCGTCCGCGCCGTCGGTCACGGCAGCGTCGTCCGCGAGCGCCTCGACGAGCGCGTCCTCCAGCGCGGTGTCGAGATCAGGTCCGGGGACCGCCTCGGGCGCCGGGTCGCCGTCGTCGCGCCGCGCACGACGGCCGGGGAGCGCGCCGGGGAGCGAGAACGAGGACCGCGGGAGCGTGGGTCGCGGCAGCGCCCAGAGGGCAGGGACGCGCAGGAGACGTCTCTCGCCGAGCAGCCGCGCGAGGGTGCTGCGCCCGTCGCCCGACGTCGTGCCCGGCAGGTCGGGGCCCTGTCCCGGCTCGTCGTCCGTCGTCGTCAGGAACGGTTCCTTCGCCATGTGCCCCCCGTCCGTCGCGCCTCCCGACGGCGCACCGCGAGCCAGCGTAGACCGGGCGGGGCCGCCCTCCCGTGGAGGACGGCCCCGCCCGTCGGGTCGACGCGGAGGCGTCAGCCGCAGCCGATCGCGTCGTACGCCACGTCGTACCGCTGGTACACCGGGTCGCCGCCGCGCCACTGGTAGGCCGCGACCGTCGCGGTGCCCGCCGCGACCGACGACGCACGCGTGCTGAACGACTGGTACGCGTTCTTGTCCGGCGCGAGGGCGCTGAACTTCTTCTCGCCGAACGGCGTGACGAGCCGGACGTCCGCGGGGGCGTCCTCGCCGTTGGCGCCGCGCACGGCGACGTACGCCGTGCCGTTGAGGCACCGCGCCTCCGCCTCGACGGCGTCGATGCGCGGGTTGCCCACGCCGTTGATCGCGAACGTGTCCTCGGACAGCGCGGCGACGGCGTGCCCGATCGCCCGCGACATGATGTCGAGCGCGGTCGCGTCGACGTTGTCGATCGTGTCCGCCGGCGAGTGGTAGTTCGGGTCGTAGAAGATGCCCTCGGTGCCGCCGAACATCGCGACCTCCTCGGCCGTCTTCGAGCCGTCCGCGCCGGTGAACAGGCCCGACGCCGGGACCCCGTTCTCGATGAACGCCTGGTAGTCGGAGCGGCCCGAGAACTCGGTGTCGACCCACGGCTGGTCGATGCTGTCGAAGTAGTCGGTGAACACCGCCTCCGTCTCGGCCGAGCCCGGCGGGACCTCGACCGGGGCCGGGTAGGTCGACTCGTTCGCGTCGTACACGCCGATGATGTAGTTCGGCGAGCCGACCATGTCGAAGTTGAGGTACGTCGCGATGTCGTCGAGCGCCGCCGGGTCGTTCGCGGCGAGGTCGCTCACGTAGTGGGTCGAGCCGCGCAGGCCGACCTCCTCGGCGCCCCACCACGCGAACCGGACCGCGTTCTCGACGTCCTGGCCGCCGTCGGTCGCGGCCGCGAGCTGGACCGCGACCTCGAGGATCGCGGCGGAGCCGGAGCCGTTGTCGTTGATGCCCGGGCCGTCCTCGACGCCGTCGAGGTGCGCGCCGACCATGACGACGTTGTGGTCGCGCCCGCCCGGGGTCTGGGCGAGCACGTTGAACGTCTCGAACTCCTCGACGTGGGTCTGCAGGTCGTAGGTCGCGACCGGCTCCGCGCCGCCCGCGATCGCGGCGAGGATCTGCTGGCCCGCATCCTGCGTGATGCCCACCGTCGGGACCCACGCGTCGTTCTCGGCGCCGAGGGTCGGGCTCAGCGCGCCGTCGGTGTTGTTGTAGAGGATCACGGCCGCCGCACCGGCCTGCGCTGCGTACAGCGCCTTGTCGGCGAACGGGCACGAGCCGCGGCTGATCAGCGCGACCGCGCCGCTCACGGCGACCCCGTCCCACGTGTCCGGGGTGCAGCCCTGGACGAGCGCGTCGGCGGGCTGCACGATCGGGCCGGTGACGCCGTCGTCCGGGGTGTCGGGCGCGAACTCGGCCGGGTAGACGTCCGACGTCACCTCGACGCCGGCCGCCGTGAGGGACAGCTCGTCGGTCTCCAGGTCCTCGAACGTGAAGTACTGGCGCTCGGGCTCGTAGCCCGCGGCCCGCAGGGCGTCCTCGACGTAGACGGCGCTCGCCTCGTAGCCGGGCGTCTCCAGCGCGCGGTTGCCGCCGTTGGCGTCCGCGATGTCCTGGAAGTCCTGGAGCCGCTGCATGACCGCGTCGCCGGTGACGAGGTCCTCGAGCGGGGGCGGTGCCGCGGCGGCCCGCAGGCTGCCGGCGGCCGTGCCGGACGCGGCGCCGAGAGGCTCGGCGCCGACGGGAACTGCGGTCAGCGCCGCGAGCACGAGGCCCGCTACCGCTGCGGACGGGACGATCGTTCGTGGTCTCACGCATCCTCCTCGACAGTGGCCCCCGCGGACCACCCCCGGTCGTGTCGGGGTGCGGCCGAGTCGCACACGAGACGCGACGCTGCGGAGGCTCGTGTGCTCGCGAGCGTATGCCTCCCGGGCCGCGCGCGGAACCCCCGGGCGGCACGAGCGTGAGGAGTTCACACGACCGTAACGGCCGCGGCGCCGGAGCAGGTCGTGGGCGACGTCGGGCAGACTGTGCCCGTGCCCGGATTCGCCGTCGTCGACCTCGAGACCACGGGGTTCTCGCCCCGCCTCGGCGACCGCGTCGCCGAGGTCGCGGTCGTCCTCGTGGACGACGCCGGTCGCGTCGAGGACGAGTGGTCCACCTTGGTCAACCCCGAGCGCGACCTCGGGCCGCAGCACGTGCACGGCATCGCCGCGGCGGACGTCGCGCTCGCGCCGACGTTCGACCGCGTCGCGCCCGCGCTCCTGCGCCTGCTCGCCGGGCGCGTGCTGGTGGCCCACAACGCGGCGTTCGACACGCGCTTCCTGCGCGCCGAGATCGGGCGTGCCGGGATCGCCGCGGCCATCGACCCCGTCGCGTGCCTGTGCACGCAGCAGCTCGCGAGCCGCTACCTCACGGGCTCGCGGGCGCTGGCCGCGTGCTGCGCGGCCGTCGGCGTCGTGCACGACGGCGTCCACTCGGCCCTGGGCGACGCGCGCGCCACCGCGGGGCTGCTCGGGTACTACCTCGACGTCGCGTCCGACGACGAGTGCTGGGCCGTCGCGCGCGCCGCGGCGGACGGCGTCCGCTGGTCGCTGCCCGCCGTCCTGCCCGGTGGCGAGCCGGTGCTGCGCGGCGCCAGCCGCGCCCGCGGGCACTGGCTCGCGGCGCTCGCCGACCCTCCCGCCGTTCCGGACCCGTCCCCGCCCGGTGCCCCGGGAGCGGACGCGCGGCGCGACGTGAGCACGTACCTGCGCCTGCTCGACGAGGCGCTCCTCGACCGCTACGTCTCGCACGCCGAGCGGGCCGCGCTGCTCGCGGAGGCCCGGCACGCCGGGCTCGACCGCGCGACGGTCGAGACCCTGCACCGCGACTACCTGGCCGCGCTGGCCCGGGCCGAGCTCGACGCGCTCGACGGGACGACCGCCACGGGCGACCGCGACGACGGCGCGGCGCTGCGCGACGACCCGGCGCTGCACGAGGTCGCGGGGCAGCTCGGCCTCGACGCCGACGACGTCGCGGGAGCCGTCGAGGCGGCGCTCGGGACGCGCCTGGTCGACGCGGTCGCGGACGTCGGGGCCCCGGGCACCGCGGCACCGGGGGCCGCCGCCCTGGGCGCCACGGTCCCGGCCCGACCCGCGTTCGTGCTCGCCGCGGGCGACGAGGTCGTGCTCACCGGCTCGATGTCGCGGACGCGGGAGGCCTGGGAGCGCGACGTCCGCGCCGCGGGCCTCTCCCCCTGGCCCTACGTCACGCGCCGCACGCGGCTCCTCGTCGCCGCCGACCCCGACTCCCTCTCGACGAAGGCCCGCACCGCCCGCCGCTACGGCGTCCCGGTCGTCACCGAGGCGGCGTTCGAGCGCCTGCTCGCCGTTTCCGGTGCACGGGCAGCGTGAACTGCGACCGGTCCCGTGCGGGACAGTCTCACGGGCACGTCTCGTCGAGCTTGACCGCCGCCAACGTCACCACCGTCGAGATCGGTACCACCGCACCCGGCGCCGGGTCCTGCGCGCAGACTGTCCAGTTCGAGTCGTCGATCGCGAGACGCTCCAGACCCGTCGCGTCCTGCTGATCCATCACGTAAGAGTCCATGGTCTGCAGCAGGTCCTGGGCATCCTGGAGGTTCTGGCCGACCACCGCCGGCATGGTGAACGTCTGCTCCGTGGCGCCGGTGGCACCTGAGCCCGCGTCAGCCGTCGTGGGCTGCTCCGGAGCGCTCTCCTCGGCCATTGTGGGCTCTGGTCCCGTGCCCTGCGCCTCCGCTTCTTGCGTCTCGGTCACCGTCACCGTCGCGGGTTCCGCAGGGCTTCCCGTGCAGGCCGTGAGCGACACCATCGCCACCCCGACAAGACCCCAGAATCGTCGTTTCATCATTCCCCCTCGCCAGCCTGACCTCCAGAGTCCCCCAGCCTTCGTGGCCGCGGACAGGGCCGAGCGGGTGAATTGCTGCTCGGCCCTCACGAACGTGGCCAGAGCACGGCGGCCCCCGGGGTGCGACGCTGGGAGTCATGACCACGCGCGGCACGGGAGACGGCATGACCGACGACGCGCTCGACGTCGACGCGCTCGTCGACGGCCTCTTCGCACTCCCGCTCGAGCAGTTCGTCGTGGCGCGCACGGCCGCCGCGAAGCGGGTCAAGGCGTCGGGCGACGCGGTCGGTGCGGAGCGCGTCGGCCGGCTCACGAAGCCGACGGTGGCGGCGTGGGTCGTGAACCAGGTGGCGCGCGAGCGGTCGGACGACGTCGCCGCGCTCGTGAGCCTCGGGGACGAGCTGCGCGACGCGACGGCCGACCGCGACCGCACCCGCCTGCGCACGCTCGACCGGCTGCGGCGCGAGCGGGTGGAGCGCGTCGTCGGGGAGGTGCGCGACGCCGGCGAGATCGCGGGCCGTGCGGTGTCCGGGACGGCGGTCGACCGGCTCGCGGAGACTCTCACGGCAGCGGTGATGGACCCCGACGCGGGCGCGCTCGTCCGAGCAGGCCGGTTGTCGCAGGCGCTCCAGCACGTCGGGTTCGGGATCGTCGACGAGGGCGGCGAGCCGGCCGACGTCGTCGAGCTGCGCGCGCGCACGGGCGCAGTCACGGACGGCGGCGGGACGACCGACGGCGACGAGGAGCCCCCGGCCGACGCCGAGGAGGACGCCCAGGAGGCGGCCGAGCGCGAGGTCGAGGAGAGCGCGGCCGAGGTCGACCGGCTGGAGGCCGAGCGCGACGACGCCGACGCCCGCGCGCGCGAGGCGGGGGACGCCGTCGGGCAGGTGGAGGACGAGCTCGCCCGCGTCGAGGACGAGCTCGCGCGGCTCGCCGACGAGCGCGAGGCGCTGCGCGCCCGCCTGAGCGACGCCCGGGACGCGGAGTCCGCCGCGCGGGAGGCGCTCGACGCGGTCGACGAGCGGCTCGACGCCGCCGAGGAGCGCGCCGCGGCCGCGCGCAAGGCCCGCCGGGCGGCGCGCCGCCGCTGAGGCCGTCCGTCGTGCGCGAACTCGGGACTGAGCGGGGCACGCTCAAGGTTGCACAGGTCAGACGCCACGGCCCCCGTGGCACGACCGACCTGGAGGACCACCATGATCAGCACCTACACCGTGGCGCCGTTCCGTCCGCTCCCCACCGAGCGGCTCGTGCGCCAGCTCTGGACGCGCCCGTCCGGCGCGGGCGTCGCCCCCACGGGCTTCGTGCCCGCCGCCGACGTCTACCGCGAGGGCGACGACCTCGTCGCCCGCTTCGACCTGCCGGGCGTCGACCCGGAGCGCGACGTCACCGTCGAGCTCGAGGGTCGCCGGCTCGTCGTCCGCGGCGAGCGTCGTGACCAGCGCGTCGTCGAGGCTCCGGCCGAGGAGGCGTCCGACGACGCCGAGCAGGCCGAGGGCGAGCAGCCCGCGGCGGGCACCGACGAGGCGGCCGAGGCCGCCCCGGCCGGGCGCCGCGTCCGCGAGGTCCGGTTCGGCGAGTTCCGCCGCACCGTCACCCTGCCGAAGACCGCGGAGGCCGACGCCGTCCGCGCGTCCTACGACGCGGGCGTGCTCACCGTGACCGTCGCCGGCGTGTTCGCCGGCCGCGCTCCCCAGCGCATCGAGGTCACGCGCGCGGCCTGACGCCGCACCGCCGGCGCGACGCCCGGCGTCGCGCCGGCCCTCCTACCCGGCCGCGCACGCCCCTGCGCGGTCGGACGGCGGGGCCGGCACCCTCGTGGTGCCGGCCCCGTCCGACCTCCGGATGGGGACCTCTCCCCCTGTCCGGTGGCCGACGGGAGCCGCGTGTTCGGCTAACCTCCGTGCCATGACGAGCCTCCGGAGACCGCGCTCGACCCTGCCTCGCACGCGGTGGTCGACGCTGCGACGCCGCGCCCTCGTCGGCGCCCTCGGCCTCACCGCCGCCCTCAGCCTGGGCGCGTGCACGGGAGAGGCCGAGGACGGGCCGACTCCTGTCGTGGTGGGTGCCGCCGAGTACGAGCCGATCCTCGAGACGCGCCTGCCGGTCCCGGGGTCGGCGGAGGACGAGGTCACGCTCGGCCTCGTGTCCCTCGTCGCGGACGGCTCGACGGTGGAGCTCCGCGTCCTCATGACCCCGCACTTCGCGGGCGACGACTCCGCCGAGACGTACTCGGTGTACGACATGCTCGGCAAGGACCACAACCCGCGGATCGTCGACGTCGGTGCGCTGACGCAGTACGACGTCGTCTCCGCGTCCGGGCAGAAGCTCTCGACGGACCCCGTCACCGCGGACACCGTCAACGGCAGGCCGCTGCTCTACCAGGCATGGTTCCCCCGCCCGGAGGGAGAGCCCCGCACCGTGGACGTCCGTCTCCACGACGCCTGGCCCGCCTTCGAGGACGTGCCCGTGACCTGGGAGAGCGAGGAGTGAGGCGCCGTCACGCGACGGCGGCCGGTGCCCTGGCGGTCGCGCTCGTGCTGGGTCCGCTGTCCGGCACCCCGGCCGCGGCGAGCGAGGACGAGCAGGGCTTCGACCCGGGCGTCGACCCGCTCACCCTCGACGACCTCGGCGGCGCGCCCGCCCGGGAGGACCTCGACCGTGCGACGACCCGGTTCGACCCGGGGGTCGCGACGACGTTCGAGCTCGCCGGTGCCGTCACGTCGCTCGAGTACGTCGAGGTCGAGGCGGACGAGGTCGTCGTCACGCTCGAGACCGACGTCCTGTTCGACGTCGGCTCGGCCGAGCTCTCCCAGGCCGCCGTCGAGCGCGTGCAGGAGATCGCCGCCGAGCTGCCCGACGGTGTGACGGCGAGCGTCGCCGGGCACACCGACTCGGTGGGCGAGGAGGCGGACAACATGGACCTCTCGCAGCGGCGCGCGCAGGCCGTCGTCGACGCTGCCGCGACGGTACGACCCGACGTCACGTTCGAGGCGCAGGGGTACGGGGAGACGCGCCTCAAGGTCGAGGAGGGCGGTGACGACGTCGCGGACGACCGTGCCCAGAACCGCCGTGTCGAGCTCCGCTACTCCGGGACGACCCCGGGCGAGCGCGGCCTCGAGGTCGAGGAGCACGAGCTCGATCCCGTCACCGCGGAGCTCGTGCCGGGCGACCGCCCGCGCGTGGAGCCCGTGACGGACACCGAGCCCGTCGTCGAGAAGACGGTCGTCGTCCCGAACGAGGACGGCCGCCAGGAGGAGGTCCGCGTCGGCATCGAGCCGATCGTGGTCCGCGGATCTCTCATGCGCCTGCGCCTCCAGCTCACGCCGCTCGGCCCTGTGGACGGTGACGAGGAACGCATCAGCGTGTACGCCATGACGGGTGCAGGAGAGCTGCACCCGTCGGCCGTCGACCCCCGCGCGCTGGTCTCGTACGCACCGGTCCGCGGCAGCGGGGCACGCGAGCTCGAGACCGAGCCGCTGTTCGCGCGTACGAGCGTCGGACGCACGGTGGGCTACGAGGTGTACCTGCCGCGCCCGCTCGACGCGTCGCTCGAGTCGCTGTACGTGAACGTCGTCCCGACGTGGCCGACGTTCGAGGACGTCCCGATCCGCTGGGACTGACGTCCCTTTCACCCCGTCAGGCCCTCCCCGAGGCGGCTGACACCACGTTAGCGTTCACGTCACGCCCCCCGGGGCTTCGGTCGTGCCCGTCGACGTCGACGCGGTGACCGCGAGACGAGGACGACGCATGGCCCAGAGATTCAACGCCCCTCCCGGCTGGCCCGTGGCCCCCGGAGACTGGCGCCCCGAGCCGGGCTGGGCCCCGGACCCTGCCTGGCCGTCCGCGCCGGAGGGATGGACGTTCTGGGTCGAGGAGACCGCCGCGCCGCCGGCCGGGGCCACGCGGCCTCGACGCGGGCGCCGGGCAGCCCTGCTGACCGCGGCGGGCGTCGCCCTGTTCGTCGTCGGGCTCCTGGTCGGGCAGGGCAGCTCCGGCCGGGCGCTGGACGAGGCGAGGACCCTCGTCGCGCAGACGGCCGACGAGCAGGACGAGGTCGAGGGCGAGCGTGCCGAGCTGGACGCCGAGCGGACCGCGCTCGAGGAGCAGACCGTCGCCGCGCAGGCGACCCAGGCCGAGCTGGACGAGCGGGCGACGGCGCTCCAGTCGTCGGAGGCCGAGGTCACGGCGCGCGAGGGCGCGGTCGCGACCGTCGAGGCCGAGCTGGCGACCCGGGTGACCGACGTCGAGGGTCGTGAGGCCGCTGTCGCCCAGGCGGAGGCGACCGCCGCGGCGGCCCGCTCGGCCCAGCAGACCCGTCCCAGCGCACCGGCGGGCGTCGCCGACACCGGCGGCAGCACGTCCACGTACTACCAGAACTGCGACGCGGTGCGGGCCGCCGGCGCGGCCCCGCTGCTCCGCGGCGAGCCGGGCTACGCCCCCAAGCTCGACCGCGACGGCGACGGCGTGGCCTGCGAGTAGGTGGTCAACCCTCGGCCGCGCCCGCGCGGCCGAGGAACGACCGCAGGGCCTCGGTGACGAGCGCGTGGTCGTCGCCCTGGGCGAGCCCGGACACGGTGACGACGCCGACGATCCCGACGCCCTCCACGCGGACGGGGAACGCGCCGCCGTGCGCGGCGTACTCCTGGAGCGGGAGGTCGTGCTTCTCGTTGAACGACGTCCCCGTCGCCTGGGCCCGCAGGCCCACGAGGTACGACGACGCCCCGAACCGCTCGACGACCCGCACCTTGCGCTCGACCCAGGTGTCGTTGTCGGGTGTCGTGCCCGCGCGCGCGGCGTGGAACACCTGCTGCGGCCCCTTGCGGACGTCGATCGTCACGGGCAGGTCGCGCTCGTCGGCGAGCTCGACGAGGAGGCAGCCGAGCCGCCACGCGTCGTCGTGCGTGAACGTGCGGAGCACGAGGTCGCGCTCGTCCGCCTCGACGGAGGCGACGAGGGCGGCGAGGTCGTCGGGCGTCGTCATGCGGTCATCGTGGCACGATCGCGACGTGACGACGACGCCCGTTCCCCGCCCGGCACCCCTCGACCCGCTCGACCACGGCCTGCTCGACCGCGCGTCGGGCGTGCTGCTCGCGCAGGCGGCGGGCGACGCGCTCGGTGTGCCGTACGAGTTCGCGCAGCCGCCCGGGCCCGGGCACCGTGACGAGGTCGCGGTCATGCGCGGGGGCGGGCTCGGCCCGTACGCGCCCGGCGAGTGGAGCGACGACACCCAGATGTCGGTGTGCGTCGCGCGCGTGACCGCGGCGCACGACGTCCTCTCCCCCGTGCCGGACGCGTTCGGGGCGACGCCGCTCGACGAGGTCGCGGCCGCGTTCGAGGCGTGGCGCACCGGGGGCGCGACCGACGTCGGGACGCAGACCGCCGCCGTGCTGCGCGACGCCGCCGCCCGCCGGGGACCTGCCGCGACGCGCCTGCGCGAGGCGTCCGCCGCGCTCCATGCGGCGACCGGTCGCACGGCGGGGAACGGCGCGCTCATGCGGACGGGCGTCGTCGGGCTCGTCGCGCTCGGCGACCGGGACGCGACCGCCCGCGCGGCGCGCGCCGTCGCCGAGATCACGCACACCGACCCGCTCGCCGCCGAGTCGTGCGTGCTGTGGTCGGAGGCCGTGCGCGTCGCGGTGACCGCGCAGCGGCTCGACGTGCGGGCCGGCCTCGACCTGCTCGACGCGGAGGCCGCCGCGCGCTGGTCAGCGTGGGTCGCGGACGCGGAGTCCGCCCGGCCCGAGGCCGACCTCCGGCAGAACGGCTTCACGGTGACCGCGCTCCAGGCGGCGTGGCGCGCGATCGCGACGACGTCCCCGCCCGAGCGCTCGCGGTTCGCGGGTCGGGACCACCTGGTGGCGGCGCTCCAGGCCGCGGTCGCCGTCGGCGGCGACACCGATACCGTCGCGGCGATCGCGGGCAGCCTGCTGGGCGCGCGGTACGGCGCTCGCGCGGTGCCCGAGGAGTGGTCCGCGGCCGTCCACGGCTGGCCCGGGATCGGCCGCCGCGTGCTCACGGCGCTGGCGCGCCGCACCGCCCAGGGCGGCCTCGTGCGCTCCGAGGCGCTCGTCCTGCCCGACGGCGACGCGCGCCCCGTGCAGCACTGCCCGCTGTGCGGGACGCTGCTCCGCGAGAACCCCCGCTACCCGCGCCACGTGTGCGGGTGGTGCGCGCAGGGCGTCACCGACGAGGAGGGTCGTCCCGTCGTGCTGGCGAACGCGACCATCACGGGCGGGTACACCGCGCAGCGCCCGGACGGATCGCCCGCGTCGGCCGACGTGCTCGCGGGGAGGGTCTGGATCGACGGCGTCGCGCTCCGCGCGCAGGAGGCGCGGTTCGGCGGGGTCGTCGTGCAGCCGCTCGACGACCCCGCCTGAGCCGGCAGCGCGTCCGCGCCACCGGCAGGACGAGGGGCCTCAGCCGCAGGAGACCGCCGGGAAGGCGACGTCCTGGGCGGAGGAGGCGCCGCCGTCGGGCAGGGTGCCCGTGACGGTGACGGACCCGGCGTCGGCCGCGACCGCCCGCGTCGAGAACGACTGGTACGCGGCCTTGCCGGGCGCGACCGCCGCGACCGTGCGCGTGCCGAACGGCGTCGCGAGGGTGACGTCGGCCGGGATGTCACCGGTGTTCGTCGCGCGGACCGCGACGTACGCCGTGCCCGCGAGGCAGCGGGCGCTGGTCTCGACGGCGAGCGCGGGGCCCGCCTCGTCCTCGCGCTGGAGCGTCACCCGGTCGACCACGCGCTGCGACCCGGTCGCGTACGTGGTGACGGTGAGCGACGTGGGCGTGACGTCGAGGTCGGAGTAGCTGGCCTCGCGCGACTGCTCCCAGCGCGCCGTCCACGGCTTGGCGCCGTCGAAGTCGTAGAACTTCGAGCCCGACGACGAGTTGCCCGTGAGGTAGAGGACCTGGTCCTCCTCCGGGGTGAGCACGTCGCCCTCGGCCGGCGCCGCGGCCGGGACGACCGGCGTCGCGCCCTCCATGAGGTACGAGCGGGTGTAGATGTGGTCGTGGCCCGCGAGGACGAGGTCGACGCCGAGGTCGCTGAAGACCGGCGAGAGCGCCTCGCGCAGGCGCACCACGTCCGTGTCGCGCGAGTGGAACGCCTGGCTGTAGAGCGAGTGGTGGAACGTCACGACGACCCAGTCGTACTCGTCGCCGTGCGTGCCGA
This sequence comes from Cellulosimicrobium funkei, assembly GCF_004519295.1. GTDB lineage: Bacteria > Actinomycetota > Actinomycetes > Actinomycetales > Cellulomonadaceae > Cellulosimicrobium > Cellulosimicrobium funkei. The sequence continues at coordinate 153,786 of NZ_SOZH01000002.1, read as the reverse complement.
CCACGTCGCGCACGAACGCCTCGTGCCCCGCGATCTGCGTCGCGGACGAGTCGTTCGAGTCGATCGCGACGACGAGCACGTTGTTGTACGCGTACCAGTAGTCGCGGCGCTGCTCGGTCGAGAGGTTCGGCATCGCGTAGTGCTGGTCGTAGAGCGCCGACGCGGTGTCGTGGTTGCCGTCCTGGACGGCGAAGCGCAGCTCGCGCATCTGGCGCGGCGCGAGGAAGCCCGCGTACTGCTGGCTGCTGCCCGCGTTCTCGACCTGGTCGCCCGCGGAGATGAGGAACGCGGTGTCCGGGTGCCGCTCGGTCATGGTGTCGAGGTTGGCGGCCCAGCGTGCCGCGTCGTTCGCGGCGTTGCCGCTCGCACCGATCTGCGCGTCGCCGACGAACAGCGCGGAGAACTCGTCCCCGAACGTCCCCGTCGTGAACGTCGACGGCTCGGACCAGCCGGTCGCCGCGCTGCCCACGCGGTACACGTACGCCGCGTCCTCCTCGAGCCCGGTGATCGTGGCGTGGTGGTACGTCGCGCCGTCCGCGGCCGCGCCGTTCCGGGACGACGACGTCGCCGCCGTCCGCCAGTCGACCTCGCCGCCCGTCTCGTCGACCCGGGCCCACTGGACCTCGCCCGCGCCGGGCAGCGTCGAGAACCACGCGACGTTGGCCTGCGTCTCGTCCGCGCCGACGTTCAGCGCGACGTCGCGCACCTCGCCGTGCGTCGGGACGAGCGACCGCACGTCGAGGTAGATGTCCGAGCTCGTCGGCGCGTCCTGGTAGAGCGCGACGGAGATCGTGTTCTCGCCGGGCTCGAACGCGTCGGCCGGGACGACGAACGTGCCCGTCACCGGGTCCGTGCGACCGTTGCCGTGGTACTGGAGGTTCTCGGTGATCTTCCGGTCGTCGTCACCCAGGCGCACGACCTCCTCGCCGTTCACGTAGACGATCGCGGCGTCGTCGTAGACGATCTCGCCCTCGAACGCCGGGACGCCGTCGAGGTCCGCCGCGGTGAGCTCCACGTCGGTGCGGAAGAAGAACGTGGGGACGTCCGTCGTCGTGCCCTCGATGTACTGGGTGAGGAGCGTCGTGATCGGGAAGGCGGCGCCGATACCCGTCGCTGCGCCGCGCTTCGCTCCGAACGCGCCCGTCGCGGACCTCCACGCGGAGTCGTCGAAGGCGGTGGTCGTCCACACGCGCTGGTCCACGGCGGATCCCGCCGGGTTCGTGTTGTCGTCGAGGTAGCGCCAGGTCGTGCCGGACGTCGAGAGCAGGGACTCGTCGGCGGCGGCCGTCGAGGTCGCGGTCGCGGCGACGAGCGCCGTGCCGACGAGCGAGACGGCGAGCGCCGACGCCGCCGCGCGAGCGAGCGCGCCGGGCAGCCGGGAGGCGTGCGGGTTCATGGGTTCCTTCGCAGGTCAGGGGTCCGCGCGGCGACGACCGTCGGACCACCGTGGCGGCGTCGGACCCGTGGTGGGAAGCGCTGTCACAGTAGGGAGCGGGGATGGCTCCCACGCGTCGTCGCGGTGAACGCGCGGCGGCGGCCAGATGGCCGTCCTCCGCCCGGCCCGGGAGACGCACGACGCCGCGCCCCGGAAGGGACGCGGCGTCGAGGCCTGCGACGAGGGGAAGGCGGCTCAGGCGCCCTGGCGCCGCCGGAGGACGAGGACGCCCGTGCCGAGCGCGACGAGCAGGAGCGCGACGATCGCGACACCGGCGGCCTGCACGCCGGTCGTCGCGAGACCACCCGTGCCACCGTCGGCCGGTGCTCCCGGCCCGTCGGGCGTGCCCGGCACGTCGGGCGTCGTGGGCACGGTCGGGTGCGTGGGGTCGGTCGGGACCGCGGGATCGGTCGGCGTCGTCGGTGTGGTCGCGCCCGGCTCGTCGGCGGTGTTGGTCAGCTCCACGGCGACGGCCGCGCTCGTTGAGACCTCCACGCGCACCGTGCCGTCGTCGCCCGGCTCGACCGTGCCACCGTCGACCTGCCACGTCGGCGCGCCCCACTCCACGCCCTCGACCGTGGGGAAGTCGGGCTCGCCCAGCACCACCTCGGCCCCGAGCGGGAGGTCGTCGAGGGTCGCCGTACCGTCCACGGGGAGCGTGAGCTCGCCCGCCGACCCGTCGACGGCGTACGCGACGGTGAACGCGGTGCCCGCGGGGACGACCGAGGCGGCGTCGCCCAGCACCCGCTTGGTCACCGTGAGGCTGCCGCTCTCGGCGGGCACGGTGCCGCACGGGATCGACCCGGCGAAGAGGTAGGCGTGCGCCTCCCCGCCGAGCAGGGTGAGGTCGCGCGCCACGACCTGCCCGTCGATCGGGGACGCCTCGACGGTGAGGTCGGCGGTCGGCGCGTACACCGACCCGTCCAGGCGTGCCCCGCCGGCACCGAGCGTGACCGGGCCGCCGAGCCGCGACAGGTCCCACATCACGAACGAGGCCGCCTTGCCTGCCTCGCCGAACACGGAGCCCTTCAGGTCGGTCGTCCCGGCGGGGACGGAGACGATGAGCGGGGCGTCGGCCGACGGGAGCACGCCGTCGGCGAACTGCACGGTGTACGCGTCCGCGATCGCCGCGTAGTCGACGACGTTCGGCCGCCCGGCGTCGAGCGGGGAGAGGACGACGCGGTCGCCGACGTCCTCCGTCACGGAGAGCACGTGCGCCGCGCCGCTCGGCACGAGGTCGGCGAGGCACCGGCGGACCTCGGCGGCCCCCGTGGCGCCCGTCTCGACGTACGCCGCCACGGAGCCGCGCTCCGTCGCCACCGTCGCGGCGCCGTCCGGCCACTTCTGGTTCGTGGCGTCGACGGCGGGCGAGTCGTCGAGCGCCGTGCGGTACCGCACCCAGTCGGCGCGCTGGTACGTGCCGAACGCCGGGTCGTCACCCACGACCTTGAGGTAGCCCTGGAGCGCTGCGCCCCGGTCCGCGGGCGCCCCGCCGTTCGTGATCTGGACCGTCCCCGACGTCGGTGCGTAGCCGCCCACGAGGAGACGGGTGGGGTCGCCGTCGACGGTGGGGATCGTGTAGTCGGCCGTCCCGGCCGCCTGGTGGAGGATCGCGTACATACCCCCGTCGGCACGGACGGACAGCTCGCCGCCGACCGCGACCGAGCCTTCCGTCTCGTGGTTGCCGAGGTGGGCGTCCTCGCGGGCGTAGACGCTGAACCCCCCGGCCAGGTCGAACGGGTTCACCGGTGCGTCGGCGGCGACGGCGCCCGACGCGGGCAGCACGAGCGCGGCGCCGGCCAGCGCGACGACGGCTGCGGCAGCGGTGCGGCGTCGGCCGGAACGAGTGGTTGACTGCGGCAACAGACGTGAGGGCAGCATCGAGCGGACAGCTCCATCGGGTGGGGGAAGGGGTCGGTCCCGACGGACCGGGACTGGCCCGTCCCTCTCACCGTAGGCCGAACTGGACGAGCGTCCAGAACGCGTGCCGGGTGAAGTCGCGCCGGTGTGATCGACCCCACCTCACCGTGCGCACGGGCGGCCGGACCTGTCGGTCATGTCGGGCGTCCGAGGATCTTCGAGAGGCGGCGCGTGCGCGCCGCACCACGTCAGGAGATGACGAGGCTCGCGATCAGCCCGTCGCGCAGGCGGACGGTGAACGTGCCCGGCCCGTTGTACCCGTCCCCCGAGACCGTGAGGTCGAGCAGCACCTCGTCGGGTGTGGCCCCCGGCCGCAGCCCGGAGACGTCGAAGTGCGAGCGCTTGCCGATGTTGTCCGTCCGGTCCCAGCTCGCGAGCTCGGTGCGGCCGCGGAAGCGGCGGCTCCCGTCGTCGAGGACGGCGTCCTCGGTGAACGCGGTGAGGAACCGGGCGGTGTCGCCTGCGTTCGTCGCCTCGACGAGGGTCCGCACCGCAGCCGGGAGGTCCTGCGTCACGTCGCTCATCCCCTCACTGTGCTCCCCTCGACGCCCGACGACGACCCGGACGTGGCGAGACGCGGCGTCCGCGAGCCCGCGCCCGAGCCGGCCGAAGAGCGCGACGCTCGCCGTCCCGGGCCAGTCTGCGGGCAGCGCGGCCGACGGCAGCCCGGGGTCGGCGTACGGGATCGGCCGCCAGTCGTCCACGGCCCGCACCCAGCGCGCGAACGCGTCGCGCGGCTCGTCCGCTCGCGCGGACGGGGCGCCGTCGGCCCCCGCGTCGTCGTGCCGGGCGAGGAACGCGCGGTGCAGCGCCGCGACCCGGTCGAGGTCCCACCAGCGCGACGCCGCGTCCGCGAACGACCCCGCGACGCGCGGCGCCCCCGCGAGGAACACCGTCGCGGCGTCGCGGACCTCCAGCGCCACGAGGATCTCCTCGACCTCGTCCACGAGGTGACCCGGCGTGATCCACAGCCCGTCCGCGACGCTCCCCGCACCGATCCACGCGAGGTGCCGGCGCAGCTGGTGCCGCGCGTCACGCCGTTCCTCCGGCAACGAGTACGACACGAGGCACCACGGGTCGCCGCCGCCCTGCTGCCGGTAGCCGAAGATGCGCCGGTCGCCGCGCGCGAGCATCGGCCCGGCGTCGGGCGCGAGCCGGTACCCGGCGCGGCCGTCGTCGAGCGTCTCGGGCACGAGCAGACCCTTGGCCTTGACGCGCGAGACCGCGCTGCGCGCCCCCGCGGGCGGCACGCCGAGCGCGCCGAGCAGGTCGACCAGTTCCGCCACCGCGACCGCACCGCCCAGGTCCCGGACGTACAGCCCGACGACGGTGCGCAGCAACGACGTCGTGCTCCCGGGCCGGGAGTCGAGGTCGTCGAGGATCACGCGGACTCGGCCGCGCCCGGCGCGGTCGTGCGGTCGAGGACCTCGGCCAGGGCGTCGCGCACCGCCTCGACACCGACGCGCACCTCGTCGAAGCTCGTCGAGAGCGGGGACAGGCCGAGGCGCAGGCCGTTCGGGCGGCGGAAGTCGGGGATCACGCCGCGCTCCCAGAGCAGCGGGAGCGTGGCCTCGAACGCGTCGTGGTCGACGGTCACGTGGCTCCCCCGGCGCTCGGGGTCGCGCGGCGACGCGTACCGGGCGCCGAGCGGGAGCACCAGGTCGTCCACGAGGGCGGTCGCGTGCTCGGTGAGCGCGACGGACTTCGCGCGGACCGCCGCCATCCCGGCCGCGTCCACGAGGTCGAGCATGTCCTGCATCGCGAGCATCCCGACGATCGCGGGCGTCCCCGAGAGGAAGCGCCGGACGCCGTCGTGCGGCGCGTACGCCGGACCCATCTCGAACGGCGCCGCGCTCCCCATCCAGCCCTGGATCGGCTGCGTGAGCGCGCCCTGGAGGTCGGCGCGCACGTAGCCGAACGCGGGCGCGCCGGGACCCCCGTTGAGGTACTTGTACGTGCAGCCCGCCGCGAGGTCGACGCCCCACGCGTCGAGCTCGACGGGGACCGCGCCCGCGGAGTGGCACAGGTCCCACAGGACGAGCGCCCCGGCGTCGTGCGCGAGGGTCGTGATCGCGGCGGCGTCGCTCACGTACCCCGACCGGTACGCGACGTGGCTGAGCAGCACGAGCGCGGTGCGGTCGGAGAGGACCTCCGCCACCTGCTCCGGGGTCACGCCGCCGTCGTGGTCGGGCGTGATCCACCGCAGCGTCGCGCCGTGCTCGCGCGCGACGCCCTCCAGCACGTACCGGTCCGTCGGGAAGTTCCCGGCGTCGAGCACGATCTCGTCGCGACCCGCGACCTGCGGCGCCGAGAGCGCGGCGCGCACGAGCTTGTAGAGGATCACCGTCGTCGAGTCCCCGACGAACGTCTGGCCCGCCGCCGCGCCGAGGGTCACCGCGCCGATCCGGTCGCCCAGCGTCAGCGGGAGCTCGTACCACTCCTCGTCCCAGCCGCGGATGAGCCGCGCTCCCCAGACGTCGGTCGCGAACCGCGCGAGCCGTTCCGCCGACGCGCGCGTCGGCCGGCCGAGCGAGTTCCCGTCGAGGTAGGCGGTCACCTCGTCGGACGCGACGAACGCGTCGCGGAACCGCGCGAGCGGGTCCGCCGCGTCGAGCGCGGCCGACCGCGCGGCGTGGTCGGTGGTCGTGGCGTCGGTCGTGTGGGTCATCGCCGGTCCTCCGGGGTGCGGGGTGCGCGCGGCGCACCGTGGGGCTCGGGTCGCGCCACGACGACGGCGCGCGCGAACCACGCGGCCACGTCGTCGGGGTCGTCGAGGTCGGGCGGGTCGCCGGGGACCCAGGTCGCGGCGGCGTCGGGGTCGGGCGCGGCGCCGTCGTGCGCGATCGCGCCCAGGAGGGCACGCGCGTCGAGGCCGGCCTCCGCGAGCGCCCGCAGCTCACGGGCGTTCACACCGGGCGGGAGCGGGCCGTTGCCGAGGTCGGTGCCGTAGACGACCGTCCCGCCCAGCGCGACGAACCGCCGCACGTTGTCGATCGCGACGTCCTGCTCGGCCGTCGGGCTCCCCCACCCGTGCACGTCGAGCGTGCTCACCCAGCTCACCCGCCCCACCGGACCCACCGGACCCACCCGGCCCACCCCGCCGAACACGGGGTTAGGGCCGTTCTCGACCGTCTTTCGTCGGTGATCCCGTGCTCGACCGGGTGTTGGGGCGTGGTCGGCGGGGCGGGGACCGGCCATCGCCGCCAGGAGGTCGTCGGGCAGGCGCTCGCTGAACGGGGCGTGCGCCAGCCGGTCGACGCCCGCCTCGAACGCGCGGGCCGCCATGCCGCGCCCCTCCACGTGCGCGACGACGTCCCGGCCCCGCGCGTGGGCGTGGCCGACGAGCGCGGCGAGCGTGGCGTCGTCGGGCACCGGGCCGGCGCCGGAGTGCAGGGCGACCTTGACGAACGAGGCCCCCGCGGCGACCTGGCGGTCGACGGCGGCGACGGCCGCCTCGGGCGAGCCGACCTCCTCGACCGACCCGGCGGGCGCCCACGACCGGTCCGACGGGTAGCCGCCGGGGGCGGTGAGGAACGCGCCCGCGAACGCGACCGCCGGGAAGCCGGGCCGTCCGGGCCAGGTGCGCGCGACGTCGGGCACCCACCCGAGGTCGTAGACGACGGCGATCCCGCCGCGCCGCACGGCGACCGGGTCGACGAGGCCGAGGTGCACGTGCGCGTCCGCGAGCGGCGGGAGCCAGGTGCCGCCGTCGCCCGCCCGGCCGAGGCTCACGACCGCCCGATCTCGGTGCGGACGGCGAACAGCTCGGGGAAGAACGTGAGGTCGAGGGCGCGCTGGAGGAAGCCGACGCCGCTCGACCCGCCCGTTCCGCGCTTGGTGCCGATGATGCGCAGCACCGTCTTCATGTGGCGGAACCGCCAGAGCTGGAAGTTGTCCTCCAGGTCGACGAGCTCCTCGCACGTCTCGTACGCCGACCAGTACGTCTCCGGGTCGTCGTAGATGCGCCGGAAGACCTCGACGAGGTCGTCGTCGAGCGTGTGCGCGACCGTGACGTCGCGGTCCAGGACGCGCTGCGGGACGTCGTGGCCGTGCCGCGCGAGGTGGCGCAGGAACTCGTCGTAGACGCTCGGCTCGGCGAGCAGGCGGGCGAGCTCGGCGCGCGCGTCGGGCTCGGCGTCGAACACGTCGAGCATCCGCGCGTTCTTGTTCCCCAGCAGGAACTCGACCGCGCGGTACTGCCACGACTGGAAGCCGGACGCGTGCCCGAGGAACCCGCGGAACTGCGCGTACTCGCTCGGCGTGAGCGTCGCGAGGACGGACCACTGCTCGGTGAGCGTCCGTTGCACGTGCTTGACGCGCGCGATGCGCTTGAGCGCGGCGCCCAGCTCATCGGCGGCGAGCAGGTCGCGCGCGGAGAGCAGCTCGTGCAGCACGAGCTTGAGCCAGAGCTCCGTCGTCTGGTGCTGCACGATGAACAGCATCTCGTCGTGGTGCTCCGGGTCGCTCACGGGCTCCTGCGCGGCCAGCAGCGTGTCGAGGTGCAGGTACGACCCGTACGTCATCTGCTCGCGCAGGTCCGTGACGATGTCGGACTCGAGCGCGCGCTCGTTCGGCGCGGGCAGCGGTGCGTCGGCCATCCGTCGAGCGTATGTCACGAACGTGACGACCGCTAGATCCGTGCGATGCGGCGGGATGTCGTAATGATCGAATCATTGCGTCATTCCGACCGAGTGGTAGGGGTCAGTCGTCCGCCGCGGCGCGGCGCTCCTCCTCGTCGACGGACTCGCCCGTCGGGTCCTCCGCGACGAGGTCGTCGAGGAACGCGCCGCCCAGCGGCCCGTCGCTCAGCCCGACGAACCGCCAGCCCGACGCCGGGTCCCCCTCGACCTCGACGAGCCCGGTGTTCGCGAGCGGGGTCCACGCGAGCCGGTCGACGTCGACGCCCGCGGCGCGCGCGCACGCCCACGCGCGGATCGCCGCGCCGTGCGACACGACGACGGCGGTCTCCCACCCGGTCCGCGCGACGGCCGCGAGGGCGTCGTCGTAGCGGTCGAGGAACTCGGTGCCGTCCGGACCGCCGGGAACCCGCCGGGCGGGCTCGCCGCGCCCCCACGCGAACACCGTCTCGAGGTAGAGGGCGTGGTCGTCGTGGTCGGCCGACATCTCCAGGTCGCCCGCGTCGACCTCGCGCAGCCCGTCGAGCTCGAGCGGCTCCAGACCGTGGCGCTCGACGAGCGGCGCGGCCGTGAGGTGCGTGCGCACGAGCGTGGACACCGCGACGCCGTCGACCACGCGGCCCGAGAGCGCGTCCGGGATCGCCGCCGCCTGGCGCGCCCCGAGGGCGGTGAGGCCCGGGCCGGGCAGGGCGGTGTCGAGCAGGCCGGCGACGTTGGACGGGGTCTGTCCGTGACGGACGAGCAGCAGACGCATGGTTCTCCGGTTTCTCGTGGTGGTCTCCTGCCACCCTACGAATCTTGCCTAGCGGCACTTCTCTCCAGTACTGTTAGCACTAATAGTGCTAACAGAGGAGAAGTCGTGCCAACGATTGAGATCGACGACTCGACCGCCATTGCCATTCGGCTGGCGGCGCAGACCGCCGGCATCAGCCCCGGGGACGTCGTCCGCCGCCTCGTCGAAGGGACGCATGTCGCTAGTGGGCCAGGAGCGGATCTCGAGGTAGCGGATCGGATTGCCATCCACGCGGTCTACGAGGGACATCGGACGAACGCCAGCTACAACCCGGCCACACAACAGGTGGAGATCCTTGATGGGCCCCTCGAGGGAAGTTCGTACCGGAGCCCGAGCGGCGCTGCTATCGCAGTGGTCCAGCACTATCGCCCTGCGGTCAATCCCAACAGGAACGGGTGGACCTTTTGGACCCTGTCTGACAACGGACAGGCGCTCCAGTCGATTCGTCACTCCTAAGCGCGGAGAAGCTGCCGCCGCTTCGCCCGAGCGTGGCACGCTGGGCGCATGTCCCGCCGCGAGCTCGTCGTCCTGGGGACGGCCAGCATGGTCCCGACCCGCACGCGCAACCACAACGGGTACGTCCTGCTCTGGGACGACGAGGCGATCCTCTTCGACCCCGGCGAAGGCACCCAGCGCCAGATGACGTTCGCCGGTGTGTCGGCGACCGACCTCACGCGCATCGCGATCACGCACCTGCACGGCGACCACAGCCTCGGCCTCGCGGGCGTCTCCCAGCGCATCAGCGGCGACGGGGTGCGGCACCCGATCGGGGTGACCTACCCGGCGTCGGGCCAGCGGTGGGTGAACCACCTGCTCGACGCGAGCGCCCACTACCGCCGCGGCCACCTGGCGCTCCAGCCGGTTACGACGGACGGCGTGGTCCCGCCCGTCCCCGGCCGCCCCGAGCCGGGCTTCACGCTCCGCGCCGAGCGTCTCGACCACACGATCGAGGCCGTGGGCTACCGCCTCGACGAGCCCGACGGCCGGTCGCTCGACCCCGCGCTCCTCGCCCGTCACGGGCTCGCGGGGCCGGTCGTGGGCGAGCTGCAGCGCGCGGGCCGCGTCACGACGCCCGACGGCCGGACCGTCACCCTCGACGACGTGAGCGGCCCCCGGCCCGGCCAGTCGTTCGCGTTCGTCATGGACACGCGCCTGTGCGACGCGGTGCACCGGCTCGCGGACGGCGTCGACCTGCTCGTCATCGAGTCGACGTTCCTCGACCGCGACCGCGAGCAGGCCGAGCGCTGGGGCCACCTCACGGCCCGGCAGGCCGCGACGGTCGCGGCCGAGGCGGGCGTCCGGTCGCTCGTCCTCACGCACTTCTCCCAGCGCTACCCCGACCCGACGGAGTTCTGGTGCGAGGCCCGCGAGGTGTTCGACGGCGAGCTCACCGTCGCACAGGACCTCGACCGCGTGCGGGTCCCCCACCGCCGTCGGCCCGCTTGACCCCGACGCGCCGACGCCCGGGGACCAGGGCTCTACCTCGCGGGACCAGGGCTCTACCTCGGCGAGGTAGAGGCCCGGTCGCGCGAGGTAGAGGTGGGGTCGCGGGGTCAGCGGGTCAGTCGCCGCGGGCGCGGCGGGTCGCGCGGTCGTTGGCGCGCTGGATCGCCTCGACGAGCTCGTCCTTGGTCATGGTCGAGCGACCGTCGACGTCGAGCCGGCGCGCGACGTCGAGCAGGTGCTCCTTGGTCGCGTTCGCGTCGACGCCGCCCGCGGTCTCGGCGCTCGCGTCGAGCCCGCCCTATTCGGCGCGGTCGTCGGACGGGCCGGGCTCGTCCTTCGGCTCCCAGTGGTCGCCGATCTTCTCGTGCGTGTGCTTGAGCGCCGCGAACGCCACGCGCCGCGCGCGCTCCTCGGAGCCGTACTGCTCCATCGCGGCGTCGTAGGCCTTCGCGAACGTGCGCTGCGCCTTCTCGTCCGAGCGCTGCAGCGTGCTGGGGATCTCGGACTGCTTCGCGTCGCCGTCACGCGTCGTCTTCGGCACGGGTCACCTCCTGCTGCCCGACGGCGGTCGCCGCCTCCCCCGAGCGTCCCGCCCCGGGCGACGGCTCGCGCGCCGAACGGGGGCGGGCGCACCGGGCGCGGCCTACGCTGCCGGGATGTCGAGCGTCCTGCGGTTCCGCGGCCGCATCGCGGGCTGGGGCACGGCGTCCGGGACGCGGGTCGTCGTCGGGCGCTGGGACGCGTCGCCGTTCGGCGCGTTCGCCGACGTCATGGTCGAGCGGCCCGACGGCGAGCGCATCCTCCTCGCGCCGTCGCGCCCCGTCGCGGAGCTCGTCGCGTCGACCTACCGCTTCGACCGGGTCGTCCTGGTGCCGGTCGCCGTCACGGACGAGCCGGCCCACGCCGTGCCCGCTGCCGCGCGCGACCACGCGGCGGGTGCGCGACCGGGCCGCGGCCGCCTGCCGGGCTGGCACGTGGTGGCCGGGCCGCTCGAGGCGCGGCTCGCCGTCGGGCCGCGCACGACCCTGGGTCACGTGCTGCGCGCGGTGCCGCACCGCGTCGCGACGTCGCGGCACGCGACCGTGCTCACCGACCCCGTCGCGCGCGCGCTGCTGCGCGGGGTCCGGACGCGGGGCAGCGCGGGGCCGGGGCGCACCGAGCACTACGGCGCGACGGACGTCCACGCGCTCGTCGCCGCGCAGACGTGCTGGGACGGGACGTCGCTGGGCGACCTGCGCGACGTCGTCCCGCCGGTCCGGTTCGGCTTCGGGTCGACCCCGCCCCGGCCGAGCGTGACCGACGTCGTCACGACCATCGTCGTGCGCTGACCCCGGGACGCGTCCGCGGCGGGGCGCGAGACCGGGGCCGCGCGCCGGACGACGAGCGTCCGGCGCGCGACCCCGGTGCGACCGGTCCGGGCCTCAGGCCCCGCGGGCCGCGAGCCAGCCCGCGAGCCGGTCGGGACGGTCGGTGATGATCGCGTCCACCCCGAGGTCGACCGCGGCGGCCCAGTGCGCGGGCTCGTTGAGCGTCCAGACCGCGACCTCGAGACCGGCGTCGTGCAGGCGCTGCACCAGGCCGGGGTCCTCCAGGAGGAGTGCGCCCATCGGGTTGCACGTCACGACATCGAGCTCGGCGCACCGCGCGAGCACGTCGTCGTCGAGCGCCACGACGAGCAGCCCGCGGCGCAGGCCCGGGTCGGCCTCGCGCAACGCGGCGACCGTCTCGGGCCAGAAGCTCTGCGCCACGACCCGGTCGGCGATGCCCGCGAAGCGGATCGGCCCGGTGACGCGCCGCACCTGCTCGACCGTCCACGACCCCTTGAGCTCGAGCAGCAGGTCGGTGCCCGGCCGCCGCACGAGGAGGTCGACGACCTCGGCGAACGTCGGCACGCGCTGGCCGCCGAACGCCGGGGAGAACCACGACCCGGCGTCGAGCGCCCGGATCGCCGCGCGGTCGAGCCGCGCGACCGTGCCGCTGCCGGACGTCGTCGCGTCCACGGTGTCGTCGTGGATGACGACGGGCTCGCCGTCGGCCGTGAGCTGCACATCGATCTCGATGCTGTGCGCGCCGGCCCGCCACGCCGCCTCGAACGCGGCGAGCGTGTTCTGCGGCGCGACGGAGCTGTTGCCGCGGTGCGCGATCACGCGCGGGCGCGCGGCCCGGTCCGGCACCGAGCCCGTGGGCGCGAGGGCGGTCGCCGTCACAGGTACGGCTCCACGTTCTCGCTGTACGCCGTCTCGATGCGCGGCGCGACGGACTCGAACGCGGCCGCCGGGTCGGCGCCCTCGATGACGATCTGCTCGATCGCCTCGTTGAGCAGCGCGTCGGCGCCCGGGATGAAGACGCGCGCGTCGTCCTGGGGGCGCGCCTTGTCGGCGAGCTGGTCGACGGCCGTGCGGAACTGCGGCGTCGCCTCGTAGATGGCCTTCATGGTGTCGGACTCGACGGCCGACGTGCGCACCGGCATGTAGCCCGTGTTCTGCGAGAAGTACGCGGTGTTCTCGGTGTCCGTGAGGAACGCGAGGAACATCGCCGCGGCGAGCTGCTGCTCGGGCGACTTCGACGACGGGATGGCGAGACCGGTGCCGCCGGTCGGGGTGCCGCCGCCGTCGGGGCCGTCGGGCAGGTAGGCCGTGCCCACCTCGAACGACGCCGCGTCGAGCGCGCCCTTGAGCGAGCCCGTCGAGCCGATGGTCGAGGCGATGAGACCCGACGAGAAGTCGACCATCGCGTCGTCCGCGGAGAGCGTCGCGACGCCCTTCTCGTGGAAGAGGTCGTGCAGGAACTGGCCGCCCGCGACCGACTCCTCCGAGTCGAGCGTGAGGTCGAACCCGTCGGAGTACGCGCCGCCCTGGCCCCAGATCATGTTCTCGAACCACCACGCGCCCCACGACGGGCCGGTGGACAGGCCGAGCGTCGAGCCGCCGGACGGCACGAGCGGCTTGAGGGACGCGTCCCACTGCTCGAGCTCCTCCCACGTCTCGGGGCCGCGGTCGGGCAGGCCGGCCGCCGTCCACAGGTCCTTGTTGTAGTAGAAGAGCGGCGTCGAGCGCGCGTAGGGCACAGCCCAGTGCTGGTCGTCGTACTCGTAGTCCGCGTAGAGCGCGGGCTGGAAGTCGTCCGCGTCGGCCTCGACGAACTCGAGCACGTCGTCGAGCGGCAGGATCTGGTCGTTGAGGTGGTAGCGGAACCACCAGACGTCGGACGCGATGACGACGTCGGGCAGCTCGTCGGTCTGCGACGCGGCCTGGAAGCGCTGCGCGACCTCGTCGTAGTTGGCGCCGGCGGTCACGAGGTTGACCGAGATGCCGGACTCCTCCTCGAACCGGTCGATGAGCTCCTGCTCGATCTCCTGCGACGTGCCGGGGTGGTTGCTCCACCAGGTGATCTCGGACGCGGGCTCGACGGCCGACCAGTCGACGGCCTCGGCCGTCGCGTCGTCGCCCGCGGTGCCGGCGCCGTCGGCCCCGGCGACGCTCGGGCCGGCGCACGCGGTGAGCGCGAGGGCGGTGACCGCCGTGAGGGCGGTGGCGGCGGCGCGGGCCCGACGGCGGCGCGCGCCGGGTGCGGTGCGGTGGGACACAGGTGCTCCTTCAGGTCGTGCACCGGGTCTCGGTGCGCTTCGGGGAACCCGGACCGCTGCGGGCGGGCCGGGGAGTCTGGTGTCGGGCGGGTGCGCGCCGGTCAGCCGGTGACGGCACCTGCGGTGAGGCCCGCGACGATGCGGCGCTGCAGGACGAGGAAGACGACGAGGATCGGCAGCGTCACGACCACGGTCGCGGCGAGCAGGACGCCCCAGTTCGTCATGCCGTCGGTGTTCTGCAGCAGCGTGAGGCCGACGGGGAGGGTCATCTTGTCGGGCCGGTCGATGACGAGGAACGGCCACAGGTAGTCGTTCCACTCCGTCACGACGGACACGAGCGCGACGGCCGCGAGCGTCGGCGTGCTCATCGGCACGACGAACCGCCACAGCTTGCGCCAGTGCCCCGCGCCGTCGAGCTCGGCGGCCTCGAGGATCGAGCGCGGCAGCGTGAGGAAGTGCTGGCGGAACAGGAACGTCCCGAACGCGCTCGCCAGGCCCGGCACGAGGATGCCCTGGTAGGTGTTGAGCCACCCGAGGCTCGCGACGAGCGTGTAGTTGGGGATGATCGTGATCTGCGGCGGGATCATGAGCGTCGCGATGACGAGCCCGAACACGACCTTCTTGAACGGGAAGTCGAGGAACACGAGCGCGTACGCGCATGTGAGACCCAGCGCGACCTTGAGACCCGCGCCCACGATCGTGATCCCGACGCTGTTGAGCAGCAGGCGCCCGAGCGGGATCGAGTCCGCGGCCTGCGCGTAGTTGTCGAGGTTCACGCTGCCCGGGAGCCACTGCAGCGGGACGGTGTACAGCTCGGCGGGCGTCTTCATGCTCGCGAGCACCATCCACACCAGGGGCGCACCGAGCACGACGGTCGCGAGCACCAGGGCGAGGTACCCGCCCGGCTGGAGGGCCCGGCGTCGGGCACGGGGAGCGCGCGGCGGGCGGGACGCGAGGGCGGCGGGCGTGGCGGGCGCCGTCTCGGGACGGGCGGGCGCGACGGCGCTCATGCGTAGTGGACCTTCCGCTGGACGAACCGCATCTGCACCGCGGTCACCGCGAGCAGCACGAGGAACAGGACCGTGGCGACCGCCGACGCGTACCCGGCGCGCCCGTTGACGAAGCTCTCCTCGTAGATCGAGTACATGAGCGTCGTCGTCGAGCCGAGCGGGCCGCCCTGCGTCATCGCCTTGATGATGTCGAAGGACTGGAGCGACGCGAGGAGCATCGTCACGACGAGGAAGAACGTCGTCGGGGTGAGGAGCGGCAGGGTGATCGAGCGCAGCGTCCGCGCCGACGACGCGCCGTCGAGCGCGGCCGCGTCCTTGAGGTCCTGCGGCACCGACTGGAGTCCCGCCAGGTAGATGAGGGCGACGTACCCGAGGTTCTTCCACAGGTAGACGACGACGATCATCACCAGCGGCCACGGGCGCTGCGTGTACCACTGCGGCGACGCGACACCGACCCAGCCGAGCAGCTCCTGGACCAGCCCGTACCGCGGGTCGAACATGAACAGCCACAGGATCCCGACCGCGAAGCCCGACAGCACGTACGGCGCGAACGCGACGGTCCGGGCAACGCCGCGGCCGCGCAGCCTGCGGTTGAGCAGCAGCGCCAGCCCCAGGCCGAGGACCATCGCGCCGCCGACCGTAGCGAGCGTGAACGCGAGCGTCGTCGTGACGATGCGGCCCGTCGCCGGGGCGGTGAACCACTCGACGTAGTTGCCCAGCCCGACCGGCCGCGCGACCGGCGACCCGAGGTTCCACTGGAGCGTCGAGAGGTAGAAGCTCTGCAGCAGCGGCCGGTAGACGAACACCAGCAGCAGCAGGACGTTCGGGCCCGCGAGCAGGAGCGCCCACAGCAGGTTCCGCCGACGGCGGCGCGCGCCCAGGCGGCTGCGGTGCAGCGTCTGGGCCTCGCGGTCGGTGCCCGACGACGTCGGGCCGGCAGGCGGTCCCGCCTCGCCGGGGCGGGTGGTGCCCGGGCCGGCGGCCGGGGAGGTCGCGCCCGGGGTCGCGCCTCCCGGCGCGCCCGAGGAGCCCGGAGACTCCGGGGTGAGAACGGTGGTCACAGCACAGGTCCGCTCGTCCGAGGGTGCAGGTCACGGCCGGCGCGGCACCCGTCCTGCGGGTGGGCGGCCACTCGGAGCATAGGAAGGGAAGCCGCCGGTTTTGTGCGTGAATGTGCAGGTGCGGGGACGCCCGTCGGGCAACGTTCACCGAGCCGTGCCCGCCGCGCCACCCACGCCTGTGGAGCGGTCACGCGGTGGACACCTCGTGACGCGTCGTCCACAGGGCGGGACGGACGGTTCCGCGACGCGCGGCGTTTCGCTAGGTTCGTGGCGTTCGCGCGGTGCCGCCCGGTCCGGGCCGCGCCGCCCGGTTCGCGGGCAGGGGGTCTGGTGAGTCGTACGCGTCATGCGCCGGTCGGAGGACGACCGGCAGGAACGGTGGGGAGCGCCCGAGCGCTCCGGTCGAGGAGCAGCGCCCGACGGCGAGCGCTCGCCCTCGGCGTCGTCGTGACGGCCGGGTGCCTGGTCGCCGGGTGCACGGGCGGGGGTGAACCCGCACCCTCGCCGCCGGTCGAGACGTCGGCCGAGCCGTCCGTCACGGGGACGCCCGAACCCGAGCCGACCACGACCGGGCCGCCGAAGCCCGAACGGCCCGCGGCCATGGATCGCGACGACGCCGAGGGTGCTGCTGCGGCGGCGGAGTACTTCCTCGAGCTCTACCCGTACGTCATGGCGACCGGTGACACGGCCGATTGGGAAGCGATGTCGCATTCGCAATGCGACACCTGCTCAGATTTCCTCGAGCAAGCTCGCACGATCTCCCTCCGGGACGACGTATTCAGCGGGGGCACAGTCGCGGCAACAGTTGACGAACCTGGACGCTACGTGCGAGACGAGGCAACCGGGCTCCAACCACTCGACCTCACGTTCGAGCAAGAGCCCATATCGATCGTGGACAAGGACGGGGCGGAGGTCTTCTCTACGCCCATGGAGTCGGACACCCGGCGTGTCGAGATGGGGACCCTTGACGGCGAGTGGATCGTCGTCACGATCGGAGAGATTCCGTCATGACGGGTCTACCCCCTCGCAAGGCGCTTGTCGCGGGACATGTCGCGCTCGCGCTACTGCCCTCCGCGGGTGTCACTCTGGCCCCCAGCGTGCCCACACCGGACTACGCGAGCGTGCGGGGCGCTTCGACAGGCAACAAGTTCATCGCGGAGGCAGAGTCCGCGACCCGCGGTGGCGGGACATACGAGACTGCTGGCAGGGAAGGAGACGTTGCGACGGAGCGGTATTACCGGTCTTCGCAGACAACCTGCGCGGTGTTCAACGGCCTCGACGACCCAACGTCCGACCTCTCGGGGCGCTGCGCCGAGTGGGAACGACTCGTCACCGAAGGGCTCGAGTGCGACGCGAACTCCTACTACCTGGGCGCGCTGTACCGCCAGACCCGTGAGATCGGCGCGGACGGCACGCCTGGCGAGTGGTCGACAGCGGGCGCACCCGTGGCCGACCAGTCGTGCGTGACGCCTGCTGACCTCGCGGACGAGGCAGCGCGAGCGCTCGCCACCCTGACGCTCGCGCCCTCGCCCGTCGTCGTGCAGCCGCCGGACGGCTGGACCGTGGTCAACGTGCCGACGATCGCGTACACCGAGCCCGAGGAGCAGGTGCTCGACACGACGCTGCTCGGTATCCCGGTCCAGATCCGAGCGACCCCCCGGTCGTTCACCTGGGACTATGGCGACGGGAGCGGTCCGGTGACGACGACCGAGCCGGGCGCCGCGTACCCGCACCACACCGTCGCGCACACCTACGACCAACCGGCGGACCGGGTGACGATCACGCTGACCACGACGTGGTCCGGGCAGTTCCGGATCACTGGCACGCCGAGCTGGACCGACGTCACGGGCACCGCGACGACGACGAGCGCAGCCGACCCGCTCCAGGTCTACGAGGCCAGGTCACGCCTGGTCACCGACGACCTGCCGGGCGGTTGATGCGCACCGCCGCGCACTCCTGCCCCCGGCGTCCGGGTGCGGGGTGCGCGGCGGTGCAGCGAGCGCGGGACCGTGTCCGTCGGTGGCTCCGGCACGTCGCGACGGCCCGGGAAGGCGCGCCCCGGCGATCAGCCGAGCGACACCTCGACCCCACCGGAGAAGAAGGAGTCGTGGAGCGTCACGCTCGCGGGGACGGCGTCGGCGGGGACGTCGAACACCACGGTGCCCTCGACGCTGTTGCCCGGGTTGATGTCGGTGAGGAACGAGTTCGCGTCGCCGAGGTAGATCGCCGCGCTGGTGTCGGCGGAGTGCTCGCGCCCGGCGGTGTCGACAAGCTTCTGGCTGCTGCCGTCGAACATCTGCGCCTGGTCGCCGATGTTCGTCACCGTCACGTGCACGAGCACGAACTGGCCCTGCGCCTGCGCGTTGAGGAACTCGTCCCCGACGGTGGGGACCCCCGTCTCCACGGACGTCACGGTGAACTCGAACTTGCCGTCGCGCACCGGCGTGCCGACCACGGCCGCCGCGGGTTCCGGAGCGGGCTCCTCGTCCGGCGCCTCGGGGGCGGGCTCGGCGGGGTCCTGCGGAGCGCTCGACCCCGCGACCGGTGCCGGTGCCTCGGGCTCGTCCTCTCCCCCGCCGCCGAGCGCGGCCCCGATCACGGCGAGGATCACGACCACCCCGAGGCCCGTGAGGATCTTGTGCCGCGCGAACCAGCTCTTGCGCGGCGGGACGCCCGGCGCCTGCCCCGCGAACGCGGCCGCACCCGGCTGACCCGGCTGCCCCGCGAATCCCGGCTGCCCCGGCATGCCCGGTTGACCCGGCTGACCGGCCCAGCCCGCCTGACCGGGGCGGGGGGCGTGCGGCGTCGGGCCGGCTGCTCCGGGGGCGCCCGGCCCCAGGGGCGACGAGTAGGGCTGGCCCGGGGTCGGCGTCGGGCCGGGCTGGGCCGGGTACGCGCCCGGCTGGTCGGGGCGCTGGCCCTCGTGCGGAGCGGACATCGTGGTCTCCTCGGTGCGTCGTGGTCGCTGCGTTCGAGGTCGATCGTCGCCGCGCGGCGCCCTCTGCCGGATCGCCCGACCGGCTCGTCCGGGCCGGCCGACCGGAGGAGATCCGGGCCGGTCGCGCGAGCCGGTCGGCGGAGGCCGGGCGTCGGCGCCCGTGCGTATGCTCGCCGCATGTACCCCCCGCCGCAGCAGCCGGGCGGCCCCGCGGTGCCGCCGGGCGCCGCGCCTCCACCGGGCTACCCGGCGCCCGGCCACCCGGGTGCCCCGCCACCCGGGTATCCCGGGCCCACCCGGCCGACTGCGCCGACCGCCCCGGCCGCCGCTGGCACTCCCATCGGCCACGTGCCGCCGCACCCCGTCGGCGGCGCGCGCCCGACGGCGGCCCCCGCCCCCGGGCGGGCCCGGCGGTTCTGGTCGGTCGCCGGGACCGTGGGCGCGGTCGCCGCGACCTTCGGCGTCGGGATGATCAGCGCCACGTTCTCCTCGATGCGGCACGGCGACGCCATCACCGGGGCACAGCTCGCCTTCTACTTCCTCTGCCTGTTCGTGCTCTCCGGGGTGTGCGCAGCGGTGGTCTGGCGTGCGCGCTACCCGGTCGTCGTCTGCCTCGCCACGGCGGCGGCCGGAATCCTGACGCCCGTCGGTGCTCTCGCGCCTCTGCTCGCGCTGCCGTTCGTGCTCGCTCGCGAGCACCGGCGTCGGGTCGTCGCCGGGTGCGTGGCCGCGACCGTCCTCGCCGTCACGACGTCGCTGTGGCGGGACGCTGCCCGCGACGGCGACGCCGTGATCTTCGCTGCGACGTCGCTCGAGGACGGCAGCAGGTCGTACCTCGGGGCGGTCGGCTACGTGGTCATCGGCGTCCTGGCGATGGCGGCGTCGCTCGGCGCGGGGCTGGTGCGGCGCTACGCCGGGCAGGCGCACGTCGCCCAGCAGACCGCCGCCGTGGAGACCCGTCGCGCCGAGACGTTGCGCACGCACGCGGAGGACCTGCGCAGCCAGACCGACCACCTGCGCACCGAGCTGTCGCGGCAGGACGAGCGCGAGCTCATCGCGCGCGAGATGCACGACACCGTCGCGCACAACCTGTCGGTCATGTCGTTGCAGGCGTCGGCGCTCGAGGTGACGACCGAGGACCCGGAGGTGGCCGACGCCGCCCGGACCATGCGCTCGTCCGCCCACCGCGCGCTCGAGGAGATGCGGGCGCTCATCACGTCGTTGCGCGACGGCGCGGAGCAGTACACGGGCTCCGCCCCAGCGCTCGGCGACCTCGCCGCGCTGCTCGACGAGGCGCGCTCGTCGGGCGTCGACCTCGCCGCGACGGTGTTCGTCACGGACGCGGACTCCGCGCCGCCGGCGCTCACGCGCGCGGTGTACCGGGTGGTTCAGGAGGCGCTGACGAACGTGATGAAGCACGCCCCGGGCGCCCGCGCGGACATCGACGTGCGCGCCCGGCCCGGCGACGGCGTCGACCTCACGGTCCGCAACGCGCTCACCGCGGACGCCCTGGGCGTCCCGGGCAGCGGCACCGGGATCGTCGGGATGCGCGAGCGCTGCGAGGCGCTCGCCGGGACGTTCTCGGCGGGGATCGAGGACGGCCGGTTCGTCATCCGGGCCCACCTGCCGTGGGACCGGCCCCGGGCCTGACCGCGGCACGACCCGATCCTCCAGGAAGCAGGCCCGGGCGGACGAGCGCGACTCCCGACCCGGACGCACGACCGCGGTGCCGCCCATCGGCCGGGCGGCACCGCGGTCTGCGGGTCAGGAGGCGACTACGCGCAGGTGAGCGCCTCGTACGCGGCCGTCACCTCCGTCGTCGTGCCCGCGACGTCGGTGACCGCGACGAGCGCCTCGCCCGCCGCGAGCGCCCCGCCGCGCACCTTGAACGACTGGTACGCGCTCTTGCCCGGGTCCACCTGGGCGAACGCCCGCTCGCCGTGCGAAGTGGTGACGGCGAGGGCGACGGTCTCGTCGCCGTCGTTCGTCGCGCGGACGGCGAGGTACGGGGTGCCGCCGAGGCAGCGGGGCTGTGCCGTGACGGTGACCTGCGGGTCGACGGGCGGCGCCTCGGCCGGGAAGACGTCGAGCGCGTCGAGCTCGGTGTACCAGGTGAGCTTGGTCAGGGCGACGGTGTTCCACCCCTGCTGGAGCTCGACCTGGTGCGTGACGGACTGCCAGTTGCCCCACGTGGTGTGCGGGAAGGTGACGACGCCCGCGTCGGCGCCGTTGACCGTGACGGTGCTCGACGACGGCAGCGTGTACCCGCCGCGCTCCGAGCCGTTCGCGAACCGCACGCCGAGCGTGTACGACCCGGCCTCGTCGGCGTGCACCTGGAGGGCGACCGAGCTGTCGAGGAAGTCGAGCCCGCCGACCTTCTGCCCGCCCGACGCCCCGGCCGCGCTCCCGACGGAGCCGCGCGTGATGACGCCGTCCTCGAACTCGTACCGCGTCGCGTCGGACGGGATGACGGGCGGCGCCGACGGGCGCGGGTCGCGCGTCGCGGGGTAGACGTCGAACGCGTCGAGCTCGGTGAAGAACGTCGCGCGCGTCAGCGTGATCGTGTTGGTGCCGGCGACGAGGTCGACGAGGTGCTCCGACGTCTGCCAGTTGCCCCACGTGGTGTGCGGGAAGACGACGGTCTCCGTCACCTCGCCGTTCACGGCGAGCGTCCCGGTGGAGGGGACGCGCGTCGAGCCGTCCTGCGAGCCGTTCGCGAACCGGATGCCGAGCAGCGCCGGCCCCGCCGCGTCGGCGTGCACCTCGACCGTCACGGAGGAGTCCGCGAAGTCCAGGCCGCCGACCTTCGCCCCGCCCGACGCCCCGCCGTCGGCCACGACGCGCGCGTTCGTCACGACGCCGTCCTCGGCCTGGTAGCGGTCGGACGCCTGCGGGACGGACGGGACGCCGTCGGCCGACCACTCGAGGTCCGCGACGTACATGGCGCGGTACGTGAACGCCGTGTTCCAGCCGTGGAAGACGATCGCGTCCGAGCCGTCCGGCGCGGTGACGACGTCCTGGCCGCCCGGGCCGCGCACGTCGCCCTGGAAGCGGTCGCTCGTCATGAGCTCCGTCGTCGCCTTGGTCCACGGGCCGGCCAGGCTCGGCGCCGTCGCGTACGACGTGCGGTAGGCACCGCCGTAGAAGTCGTTCGCGGAGTAGAAGAGGTAGTAGGTGCCGTCGCGCTCGACGACCGTCGGCGCCTCGACGACGCGGCCCTCGTACGCCGTGTCGACGCGGATCAGCTCGGTGGCCGGCCCGGTGAGGGTGGTGCCGTCGGGCGACAGCGGCTGGGCGAAGATGATCGCCGTCTTGCCGGTGCAGCAGTTCCCGTCGGCCTTCCAAAGCAGGTAGAGCTGGTCGCCGTCGACGAACGTCCCGGCGTCGATCGCGCCCCCGAGGTCCTCGGTGCCGTCCTCGCCGTTGGGGCAGACGAACGGGTCGTCGCCGACGGGCTCGAACGGCCCCTCGGGCGAGTCGGAGAGCGAGAGGCCGATGCACTGGCGCGGCGACGTCGCGTCACGCGCCGTGTAGTAGAGGGCGTACCCACCCTCGACCGCGGCGACCTCGGGCGCCCAGACGCAGCGGTCGGTGGCGCCGCCCGGCGAGAAGGTGCACGCCTCGCTGACCCAGGCGCCGAGGTCGGGCGCGACGTCGTTCGGGGCGCTCCACGTGACCAGGTCCGTCGAGGTGCGGTGCTGCACGTTCCGGCCCTGGTCGTTCGTCGCGTAGGCGTGGTAGACGCCGTCGACGAGCAGGATGTCCGGGTCGGGGAAGTTGGCGTCGACGACCGGGGAGATCGTCGGGGCGACGGCGGCGGAGGCTGCCGTGGGTGCGGCGGTCGCCGCTGACGGGGCGGCAGTCGCGGCGGCGGCGCCCGAGACCACCAGCCCGAGCGCGACCAGCGCACCCGTGACAGCGGTGGCACGCGTGCGCGCCCGGGACAGGGAAAGCTTCATGGGGTGTCTCCTCGACGGTGAGGGGGCAAGAACCCGGGACGGCGTCGACCTCGGGACCTCGAGTCTCCCGGGCCGATTCACACAAGTCAACAACTTCTCGCAAGAGTCAACAAGCGAGATGTCGCGGCCGAGGCACGCGCGGACGGCGACAGCTCGGCTCGCCCCGCGCGGCGCTCACGCCCGACGGCGGTCCGGCAGCCCCGCAGCGACGCGCAGCTCCGCGTACGCCGCGCCGAGCGTCGCGACCGTGTGGTGCGCGTTGAGGCCGCTCGGGTTCGGGAGCAGCCACGCCCGCGCGGGGCCGACGCGCCGCTCCAGCGCGCCGGTCGCGGCGCGACGGTCCGCGAAGGCCGTGCGGTACGCGCCCAGGCCGAGCACCGCGACCCACCGCGGCCGGTACGTCTCCGCCGTCTCGACGAGGCGGCGTCCGCCCGCGACGATCTCGTCCGGCGTCAGCTCGTCCGCCCGCGCGGTCGCCCGTCGCACGACGTTCGTCATCCCCAGGCCCGCGTCGAGGAACGCGTCGCGCTCCCACGGCCCGAGCACCCGGTCGGTGAAGCCCGCCTCGTGCATCGCCTTCCAGAACCGCGTCCCCGGGTTCGCGAAGGGCAGCCCGACCGCCGCCGAGTACAGCCCGGGATTGATCCCGCAGAACAGCACGTCGAGGTCAGGCCGCAGCCAGTCCTCGATCTCACGGCCGCGCGCGGCGGCGAGGTCGTCGGCGGTCGGGCGCGCGTACGGCGGGTCGGTCGGCACCGGACCATCCTCGCCCGGACGTCAGCCCCAGGGCTGCCCGTACGCCTCGACGAGCTCGCGCACCTCGTCGTCGGTGAGGTGCCGCGTGTCGAGCCGGTCCCCCAGCAGCAGCCGGACGCGCGCCGCCTCCTCGATCTCGATCGCCCGGTCGACGGCCTCCGCGACCGTACGCCCAGCGGCGATCGACCCGTGGTTCTGGAGCAGGGCCCCGTGGAAGCGCAGCGCGCTCCCCCGCACGCGCTCGGCCTGCGCCGGGTCGCCCGGCGCGGCGTACCGCACGAGCGGCACGTTGCCCACGCGCATGACGACGTACGGCGTGACCGGCGCGAACGCCGTGTGCTCGCGCCACGGAGCGAGGCACGACGCCGCGACGGCGCTCGGCGAGTGGAGGTGCACGACGCAGCGGTACTCCGGGTCGCGCGCGTACATCGCGAGGTGCAGCGGCCACTCCTTGGTGGGCCGCGGCGTCGGGCCGTCGCCCTCGGTGACGGGGGTGCCGTCGAGCGTCGTGCGGGCCATCTGCTCGGCGGTGAGGGTCGCGAGGGACGTGCCGCTCGCGCTCATGCGCACCTCGTCGCCGACGCGCACGGACACGTTGCCCGACGTCCCGGGCGACATCCCGCTCGCGGCGAGACCGCGCCCGGCGGCGAGCAGCTCCTCGACCAGGTCGCTCATGCGAGCTCCTCCCACGCGGTGACGAACAGGTCCTCGGTGCCGAAGTTGCCCGACTTGAGGACGAGGTTGACGTCGTCGGCCCCGCGGCGGCGACCGCGCAGCCAGGACACGCCCGGGCTCAGGAGCTGCCCGACCTCGAGCACGTGCACCCCGAGCCCCTGGACGACGCTGCCCGACGTCTCGCCGCCCGCCACGACGAGCTGCGTCGCGCCCGCCTCCGCGAGGCGTGGCGCGAGCGCGGAGAACAGCCGCTCGACCACGGCCGACGCGTCGGCGGTCACCGCACGGCCGCGCGCGACGTCGTCCGGCTCGCCCACGGAGTACACGAGCACCGGTCGGTCGGGCTGCTCGGCCCAGCGCTCGCGCGCCCAGGCGAGGAGGCGCTCGACCTCCGCGTCCGGGTCCGCGAGTGCCGCCGCGACGTCGACCTTCTGGTGCGGCAGGTGCGGCAGGGCCGCCCGGACCTGCGCCTGGGTGGCGCGCGACGCGCTGCCCGCGAGCACCGCGCGTCGGCCCGGGACGGCGGTGATGTCGCCGAGCGTCGCGCCCGTCGGGTCGAGGCCGAGGGCCAGCCCGGAGCCGCCCGTGACGAGCGGGGCGTCGGACGTCGCGCGGGCGACGACCGCGAGGTCGTCGTTGTCGATGCTGTCGACGACGACGTACCGCGCGCCGCCCGCCTCGGCCGCGACGATCGCGCCCCGCAGCGCCTGCTCGCCGGCCCGCACGACGCCGACCGGCACCTCGGCGACCGGGTGCGCGGTCTGCGCCGCGAGCAGGTTCGCGACGCGCGAGTCCCACATGGGGTTGAGCGGGTGGTCCTTCATGGGGCTGCGGTCGAGCGGGTCGTCCCCCACGAACAGGTGGCCGCGGAAGACGGTGCGGCCCGCGTCGGGGAAGCCCGGGACGACGACGGCGCTGCGCGCGCCGGTCTCCTCCAGCAGCGCGTCCGCGACGGGCCCGATGTTGCCCTCGGGCGTGGAGTCGAACGTCGAGCAGTACTTGTCGTAGACCTGCGTGACGCCGAGCGCGGCGAGCGCGCGGTAGGCCGCGCGCGCCTGCTCCACGGCCTCGGGGGCGGGCACGGAGCGGATCTTCAGCGCGACCACGACGGCGTCGTGGTCGGCGAGGTCCGCGAGGTGGTCCGGGCCCGGGACGCCCAGCACGACGGCGGTCCGCAGACCGCGGGCCCTCCAGTTGCCGGCGAGGTCGGTGGCCCCGGTGAAGTCGTCGGCGATCGCGCCGCGCATCGGTGTCTCCTCTGGTCGGTCGGGTCGTCGGTCGGGTCGTCGGTCGTCGCGGGCGGCACGGTCGACGCGCCGGGGCGGCTCGGGGCCCCGGTACGGCGTCACGCGTCGCCCGAGCGGATGCGCTCGGCCCACTCCACGACCCGGGGGTCGACGTGGTCGAGCACCTCGGACGAGGCCTCGGCCCACTCGGCGCGGTCGATCTCGTGCAGCTCGACGCCGCGCTCGACCAGGAAGTCGACGTTCTCCTGCCGCTCGGCGATCGACGTCTCGCGGTACCAGGAGGAGACGTCGTCGATCTCGGCGTCGACGATCGCGCGGAGGTCGTCGGGCCAGCCCTCGTAGGCGTCGGCCCAGACCTGGAAGTGGAAGTTGCCGAACACGTGCTCGGTGAGCGTGACGTGCGGCGCGACCTCGTAGAACGAGTTGAAGCGCACGACGTCGATCGGGTTCTCCTGGCCCTCGACCGCGCCCTGCTCGATCGCGGGGAACACCTCGCTGAGCGCGAGCGGCATGGGGCTCGCGCCGAGCGCGTGCCAGGTGTCGAGGTAGGTCTGCTGGGTCGGGACGCGCAGCTTGAGGCCGCGCGCGTCGGCGAGCTCGGTGACGGGACGCTGCGTGTTGAGCACGCGGCCGCCGCGGTACATCTGGCCGAGCAGCAGGAACCCGGAGTCCTCCCGGATGGCCTCGATGATCTCGTCGCCGAGCGGGCCGTCCCAGACCTCGAGGAACTGGTCCTCGTCCTCGTAGAGGAACGGCACGCCCTCGATCGCGGCGAGGTCGGTGTAGCGCTCGAGCGAGCCGACGGACTCGACGACGATGTCCACGGCCCCGAACTCCAGACCCTCCTGCATGTCCTCCCAGCTCCCGAGCTGGGAGGCGGGGTAGACCTCGATCGTCACGCGGCCGTCGGAGGCGTCGGCGACCTGCTCGGACAGCCGGTTGGCGGCGCGGTCCTGCAGGCTCCCGGCGCCGTACGAGTGGCCGAGGCGGAGCAGCAGGTCGGGCTCGGGGTCGGTCGTCGTGGCCGTGCAGCCGCCGAGGGCGAGCGCGCTCGCGACGACCAGGGCGGCGACGCGACGGTGCGGCGCGGTGGTTCTCTTCCCCACGGGAAGCTCCTTCGTGTGCGGGGCGGGCGAGGGCGCGGGACGCCCTCGCCCGCCGGGGTGCTGGTGCCGGTGGCGGGTGTGGACCGTCGCGCCGGCTAGTACATGCCGGTGAGGACGGGGACGTACGTGACGAGGAACAGCAGGGCGACCGAGACGCCGAGCCACGGGAGCATGTCGCGCAGCGCCCGTTCCGCCGAGATCCCGGCGATCCGGCTCGTGATGAGCAGGTTGATCCCGACGGGCGGCGTGATGAGCCCGATCGCGAGGTTGATGACGACGATGAGCCCGAAGTGGACCGGGTCGACGCCCGCGGCCGTGACGATCGGCAGGAGGATCGGCGTGAAGATGATGATCGCTGCGTTGCCCTCGACGACCGTGCCGATGAGCAGCAGGATCACGTTGGCGACGAAGAGGATGAGCAGCACGTTGTCCGTGAGCCCGAGCACGGCGTCGGCGACGATCTGCGGCGTGCCGCCGGTCACGAGCGCCCACGAGTAGGCCTGTGCCATGGCGATGATGAGCATGATCGCGGCGACGAGCATCGTCGTCTCGCGCATCGCCTTGACGACCCGCTGCCAGGACAGCTCGCGGTAGACGACGACCCCGAGGATCACGGCGATGAGGACCGCGACCGCGCCACCCTCTGTCGCGGTGAAGACGCCGAGCCGGATGCCGCCCAGCACGACGACCGGGATGAGCAGGGCCGGGAGCGCCTTGGCGGCGGTGCGCACGAGCTCGCGCGCGCCCACGCCGCGCTCGGCCGGGTAGCCCTTCTTGCGGGCGACGAGCCAGCCCGTGACCAGGTAGACGAGGCCGAACCCGAGGCCGATGTAGAGGCCGTGGAAGAACAGCGCGCTGATCGAGACCTCGGCGGCGACGCCGTAGATGATCATCGTGATGCTCGGCGGGAGCACGAGCGCGACGATCGACGCCGTCGCGGTGACCGACGCCGCGTCGCCGGGCGCGTAGCCGCGGCGCAGCATCTGGGGGATGAGGAGGCGGCCGACCGACGACGCGTCCGCGACCGCCGAGCCGGACATGCCGCCGAACGTGATGTTCGTGAGCACGTTGACGGCCGAGAGCCCGCCGCGGATCCGGCCGACGATCGCGTAGGCGAAGTCGATGAGGCGCTGGGTCACGCCGCCCCCGTTCATGAGCGAGCCGGCGAGCACGAAGAGCGGGATCGCGAGGAGCGGGAAGGAGCGCATCCCGGCGACGAACCGCTGGGCGCCGACCTCGGGCGGCACGCCCTCGGCGGCGAGGCTCGCGAACGACGCGAGGCCGACGGCGACGCCCACCGGGGCGCCGATGACGAGGATGAGGAGGAGGAGCCCTCCGAGGATGAGGGGCATGGGTCAGACGTCCTTGTCCTGGGAGGTGGGCGCGACGAGCTGCTCCGCCTCGGCGATGTTCGCCTCCACGGCGTCGTCGGGGGTGTCGAAGTCGCCGCGCAGCGCCTCGACGAGCTTCTCGACCGCGTAGACGCAGGAGAAGCCCATGCCGATCGGCACGACGACGTACATGGCGAGCAGCGTGATGTCCGTGCCCGTCGCGATGGTCAGGCCGGTCATGAGCTGGCGCGCGCCCGTCGGGAGCATCATCGCCGCGTAGACGGCGACGAGGCCGAACAGGCCCGCGGAGAGCGTGTAGCCGAGCGCGACGAACGCGCGGCGAACCTTCCCGCGCAGGCGGTCGAGGAGCAGCGTCACCGCGATGTGCTCGCTGCGGCGCACCGCGACGGGGATCGCCGTCATGACGCACCAGACGAACGCGAGCGTCGCGAACTCCTCGGACCACACGGTCGGGCTGTTGAGCACGTACCGCATGAAGACCTGGAGCACGAGGACGGCGCTCACGAGCGTGATCGCGACGCCCGAGACCACGAACAGGGCGCGCTCGGCGCCGGACAGGACGCCGCGAACGGCGCGGGCCGCGCTCACGGGACCATCACCAGCTTGACGATGTCGCCCGGCCCCTCGGCGGCCATGGTCGTCGTGATCGCGGCGCCCTCCTCGAGGGAGGTCGTGCGGGACACGAGCACGTCGGCGAGCCCGGGGTGGCGCGCGAGGACGTCAAGCGCGGTGCGGAAGTCGTCCTTCGTGTACATGGCCGTGCCGAGCAGGGCGATCTCGCGCACCTGGAGCTGCCCCACCGGGACCGGCACGGGCTGGTTGAACACCGCGACCTGGACGATCGCGCCACCGGGCGCGACGGCCTCGAACGCGCGCTCGACGAGCGCGGGCACGCCCGCGGCGACGAAGACGGCGTCGTACGAGCCGGGCTCGAGCGCGGCGTCGGGCCGGTGGACGCCCGTCGCACCGACCGCGCGCAGCACCTCGTGGACGTGCTCGCGCGGCTCGACGACGTCGACCACGGTGCTGCCGCCGTCGGCGAGCACACGCGCGACGAGCGCGCCGATCGTGCCGCCGCCCAGCACGAGCGCGCGCTCGCGGCGCCGCTCCCCCAGCTGCGCGACGGCGTGGGCCGCGACCGCGACCGGCTCGGCGAGAGCGAGGTGCTCGTCCGCCACGCCGTCGGGCGCGGGGACCAGCGTGTACGCGGGCACGACGACGTGCTCGGCGAACGAGCCGTCCCACTCGGCGACGCCGAGCATCTGCTTCCTCGCGCACAGGTGGTAGCCGCCCGTCGTGCACAGGTCGCACGTGCCGCACGGGCGCTGCGGGTCGACGACGACGCGGTCGCCGACGACCACGTCGGCGACGTCCGGGCCGACCTCGGCGACGCGGCCACCGGCCTCGTGGCCGGAGATCAGCGGCGGGACGCGGAACGGGTGGGTGCCGCGGAGGGCGGCCAGGTCGGAGCCGCACACCCCCGTGGAGGTGACGGCGAGCAGGACCTCGCCGGGGCCGGGGACCGGGCGCGGGATGTCGACCACGTGGGCGGTCCCGGACGTCTCGAATCTGATGGCGCGCATCGTGGAACAGCTCTTTCCCCGCGACTGGGAAGCCGCGTTGCTCTGCGTGCGGGTGAGGGGAGACCTGCCGGCACGGGTGCCCGACGTCGGACGCTCGGCTCAGCAGGTTGAGTGACTGTATCCTGTCATACCAGTTGAGCCAACCCCGTCTCACGCCCGTGAGCAGGGACCGCGTCCGGGCAGGTCGCGGCCCCCGTGAGGCAGAATGGCGCGGTCGTCACCCCGAGGAGGAACGGTGCCCGAGCCCGATGCGACGCTGCCGACGAGCGGCATCGTGCGACAGCGCCGACTGTCCGACCAGGTCGCCGACGCGATCCGCGACGACATCCTCGCGCGCGAGCTCCAGCCCGGCGACCGGCTGCCCTCCGAGCGCGAGCTCTGCGAGTCCTACGGCGTCTCCCGCACCGTCGTGCGCGAGGCCGTCCGCGCCCTCACCGCCAAGGGCATCGTCACCGCCACGCCCGGCTCCGGCCTGAGCGTCGGGCGCACCAGCATCGACGACGTCGGCCAGATGCTCCAGATGTTCCTCCACCACGGCCCCAACGTGCCCTACCTCCAGCTCCACGAGGTCCGCGCGACGCTCGAGGTTGCCGTCGCCGGCATCGCCGCCGAGCGCATCGACGACGCCGCGCTCACCGGCCTCGCCGACCTCGTCGACCAGCTCCCCGGGCACGCCGACGACATCGTCGCCGCGTCCAAGAACGACTACGCCTTCCACCGCGGGCTCGCCGTCGCGACCGGCAACGACTTCTTCGTCATGCTCTACGACGTGCTCGGCGAAGGGCTCATGGAGACGCGCGTCGCGACGTTCTCCTACGACCCGCGCCGCATCGACGTCGTCACGCGCGCGCACCGCGCGATCGTCGACAACCTCGACGCGCACCGCGCCGATGGCGCCCGCGCCGCGATGCTCGACCACCTCACCGAGGTCCGCGAGACGTGGGTGCGCCACCAGGACGGCGCATCGGCCTGACGGCGGTCGCGCCGCGCATCAGCGGCGGGCTGCGGTGGCGACGGGCGGTGGTCGCGACGGGTGGCACGGCCGTTGCGCCCGGCGCCGAGGACGGCGGTCGCGGCGGACGCGCCGTGGGCGCGCGCCGCTAGGGTCGGGTCGTGATCAAGGTGCTCGTGGTCGACGACGACCCGATGGTGCGACGGCTGCTGCGGACCATCCTGCGACCCGACGACATCGAGGTCGTCGCCGAGGCCGCCGACGGCGACGAGGTCGTGACGGCCGTGCAGGCGCACCACCCCGACGTCGTGCTCCTGGACCTGCGCATGCCCCGCGTCGACGGCGTGACGGCGACACGCGCCGTGCGGGCGCTCCCCGACCCGCCCGGCGTCATCGCCATGACGTCGTTCGACACCGAGTCCAGCATCCTCGACGCCGTCCACGCCGGGGCGTCCGGGTTCCTCGCCAAGGACGCGTCACCCGACGAGATCGTCTCCGCCGTCCGCGCCGTCGCAGCCGGCGACGGCGCGCTGTCGCCCCGCGCCGCGCGCGTCGTCATGGCACAGGTCACCGCCGGGCCCGGCGCGGCGGGGCGCAGGGAGGCCGCCCAGCAGGTCGCAACCCTCACCGAGCGCGAGCTCGACGTCGCGCGGCTCGTCGCGCAGGGCCTGTCCAACCCCGAGATCGCGCAGCGGCTGCACGTGAGCGAAGCGACGGTCAAGACCCACCTCTCCGCGGCGAGCGCGAAGCTTGGCGTCACGAACCGCGTACAGCTCGCGGTGCTGGTGTCGCAGTCGGCTGGGAACAGCGCGTAGCCGCTGGCGGGAACTGTCGAGCCCGTCAGACGAAACGGGCACTCTCGGCGAACTTCACCCGACGGACACTTGCCCGTTTGCGGGCCGCCTGGTGAGCTGCCGGCATGGACTCTGCCGTCGAAGCCGCGCTGCGCACACGCATCATCCAGTGGGTGCACGACCGGGCCGAGGCGAACGGCGGGTTCCTCCACCGGGACGAGCTGCTCGACTTCCACATCGACGGCCGCAAGCTCCCGGTCATCGACTACTCGCGCGGGATCCGCAACCCGCAGAGCTTCTCCTCGACGCTGTCGATCGTCAGCTCGGCGAGCGGACCGTACGACGACACCGAGTCCGACGACGGTCTCCTCCACTACGCGTACCGCGCCGGTGACCCGTGGAGCGGCGACAACCGCAAGCTGCGCGAGGCGATGACGAGCGGGATGCCGCTCATCCTGTTCCGCAAGGAAGTCCCGAACATCTACACCCCGGTCGCCCCGGTGTACGTCGTGGACGACGAGCCGGAGAACAACCAGTTCCTCATCGCCCTCGACGAGGCCTTCCGGTTCATCCCGGACCCGGCCCACCTCACGACCCCGCAGCGCGAGTACGCGCTCCGGCTCGCCAAGCAGCGTCTGCACCAGCCGGCGTTCCGCACCCGCGTCCTCGTCGCCTACGAGACCCGGTGCGCAATCTGCGAGCTCAAGCACGGGGCGCTGCTCGACGCCGCGCACATCGTCCCGGACAGCGAAGAACATGGACTGCCGACCGTGAACAACGGACTCGCCCTCTGCAAGATCCATCACGCCGCGTACGACCAGAACATGCTGGGCGTCACGCCTGACGGTGAGGTCCGGATCGCGCTCAAACTCCTCCGAGAGATCGACGGTCCCATGCTCAAACATGGGCTGCAGGAGATGCACGGGCGACAGCTCAGCGTGCCGCGTCGCTATTCGGAGCGCCCCGACCGAGAGCTACTCGCCTGGCGCTTCGAGCGCTTCAGAACTGCATAGCGCAGCAGCGCACGACCCTCATTCCTCCCGTCAGAACTGAAAGGTCCATCGCACCGCCACCTTGGCGTGTAGCGACCCGGCGCAGAGCACACACCGGGCCGCAAGGAGACCATTGCGACCGGTCGTTGCGGCCGCATCGCTCATCGTTGCTCGAAGGTGTACCTGATTCCCTTTGCTGCCAGAACGCCCCCGAGCTTCACCGCTCCGGAGGGTTGAGCGCGGAGCTCGCGGAGCGGGCTCACGATGACTCGGGCTTCCGGCACGCCACTGCCCTCCTCGAGGTTCCCGACCACAACGAGGAAAAAATTGTCCGTCGATAACGCGCGCGCGACCTGTGAGTCCTGGAGTTGGACGACGTCTGGGATCGGGCCCGCATACGCCTTCAACTCATAGAAGTTCTGAAGGTCGTCGATCGCATCCGCTCCGACGTTGTGCTGATTGCGGATGTCAACGACACGGCCGTCATCGAGGCCAAGGACCCATTTGGCGAGCTCCAGCCCTTTCGATTCAAGTTCCTCGGCCGTGTAGTTTTTCGCCCCGACGCCCGGTCGCTTCTTCTTTGGGCGGGATCGATCTGGCTCAGCAAGTCCCCGGCTCCTCCTCCCACCTTTGGCGTCAGCTCCGGAAGGGCCAAGCGACGCGCTCGAAGAAAGCAGCTCGCCCCGCTCGTCAACAAGCGTGAAAGAACCGAGGTCCACGAGCGTTCGAGGAACTGCCCTCGATACCCTCGTGCTAGTTGACGGCCCGGCCGCCACCTCCTCGGCGCCTGCAAGCCTTGCCTTATCTGGTCTTGCTTTTGGTCGATGCGCGAGTTCTTCGAGCTGCTGGGCGTCCTTTTCGTCTCGGAGGCGCTTCGACTGCGCCTCCCTACTCGCAGCGGAACTTACCTCTTCGGCACGGACCCCTTCCTCGGCGCGCGCCCACGCAACAACCCAGTCGTGCGAGATTCGCCGCACGTCACCCGTGAACGCCGAAGCAACTGCGTACGCACCGGCGCCGGGCTTGCCAGCGTTGTCGTCATGCGAGAGATAGAGCGTCGAGGATGCCGAGTCGAGCCAAGCGTCGGGGTTGAAGCGGAGCATAGGGCCGGCCTCGCCGGCGCGGATCTCGACTGTAAGACCGGGTAGGGTGCAGACGCGGAAGCTCTGGAGGTCACCCCAAGGCACGGTGAGGCTCTGCTCGCTCACCGGGTCGCTCTTGACCAGATCCTCGCGAAGGATCGCAGCGGCTGTCGCGAAGACGGCCGTTAGTCGAGGCTCGTAGGTGGCCGTCCCGGGTCTGACGACGTGCGCACGGAAAGCGTCGATACGAGTAAGCCTGTACCTATCGATCAGTGACTCAAACTGGGTGAGAGCGCCTCCGGGCGCCCAGACCGGGATAAAGGCAGAGAGGCTTTCGGCTAGGAGTGGGTTGTCAACGACGTAGACCGGCCGCTTCGAAGTCCACCTATCCCCTACCCAGACTGAGCTGCGTTGAAGGGAACGGTTGCTTGACTCACGGGCGAGCACCCGCAGAGCCTCCAGCATGGCGAGTCGGTGCTGCTTTGAAAGGCTTTGCGTTTTCGAGAGGCTGCGCAGGATGTCGACGGCATCGTCACCGGACGGTGCCTTGATCCCGAGGATCTCCCAAAGTCGTTCGGTCCCGGTGACTGCCGGGACGAAAGGCGCGAGGTCTTCGAAGATGGCAGGACCTGATAACACGACCGAAGGGCGGCGCCAACCCAGGGTCGTGGCAATCAGACCCTTGCCTTCAGCAAAGGCGCGGCGCAAAGCACCAGCGCTCACGTCCCCAATACCCCTGGCCCAGGACCCATCGGGGGGAATCTGAGCTGCGAGTGCCTTGTACATGGGGGCAGCCAGGTCACCTGCCATCCGGCTGTCGACGTCAGCATCCTCGCGAATCTCGCGGAGACCGTCTAGAAGCTCTCCGGGCCTCGGGTCGCCCCTGACGCCCAATGCGGCAAGTACCGTTGCGTGTCCGCTCGCAACGAGCTCGTCCGTCACGAACTGGCTTGGATTGTCACCGAAGATTGCAATAGTGCCGGGCGTGCGTACTCGGAGGTCGTCGGGGGCGGCTAGCGAACCGTCGGCGGCGGTCAGCCACGGTATCGACGCCGCACTCGCCAACCACCACGCATCGACGGTTCCCCGGTAATTCCACGTGTAATACGCGCTGGCAGCCATCACACGCTTCGGCTCAAGTCGTTCCCACGCACGATTGAGGGTATTGAGTAACGCGACCGATCGACGGAGCCTGATGCCTTCGGCGTCCTTGCCCGCGACGGACGCAATGTGGTGAAGGACCGCGTCGAGATCGCGGGAGAACTTGTCGGCTACCGTGTAGTCGGCAGAGTGGCTCGCCAGCTGCGCTTCGCGGCGTTTGGGCGAACTGGTGAGGTGGCGGGATACGCCCGGCGGCTGGCCAGCGTACTTGGTGTCGCCGTGGGGGTGCGGAGTAAGCCGAGGCGCGCGTTCCGCCCCTAGAATCCCAAAGAGCTGCTGAGCCCCGACGCCTTCGCGAGAGCGGCCAGCCGTCAGGAGGTCAAAATAACGCCGGCTCAGCCAAACAAGCTCCGGTGTCGCGCCTGCAGCCACGAACCAGGCGCTCACGTCACGCTCGACAATGTAAGCATCAGCAGGTCGAGCGTGTCTCCTTATACGTTTTCCCTCGGCGTCGTGCGTAAACGCCTCGAGTTCGATCGATCGCCCGATGCCACGACCGAAGCCCGTCCTAGTTTCCGGGGGAAGGCCTTCGAACGCATCGCGGACAGCGACTAGTTGCTCGTCGCTAAGTCGCAGCGGCTGCCGCCCGTTCCCGGCGTCCGCGAGGACCTCGAGCGCGTCTTGGGCAAACACGTCTGTGCGCATAAGCTTCTCGGCGATTAGCCACGTCCGGATCGTTGGCCACCCGCTGCTCGCGAGGTACTCGTCGGCGAGCCGGGTACCGAGACCCAACGTTCCCCAGAGGTCGTCGGCGCCGTCGGCAAGGATGACGCGGAGCCCTCGCACCGAATTTGGCTGGACATGCTCCTGATTGGCGAGAACGAGGCAAGGTACGTCCCATAGACGTTCAGTTGCTTTCGCGGAAACCCCGATTCCGGTGAGGTCGGCAACGAACCTCGCTGGGCGTGATGTGTCCTCGAGGAGTGAAAGCGCCTCCGCCACGCCCAATTCGACAGGTACCTTCGCGCCCAGATCGCCAAGTTCCGAGATGACGACACGCCACCGTTGGTCGGCATCGCGGAGGTCGGCGTGAAGTGTCCCGACAGTTCCGGCCGCTAGCATGATGTCATCGGCGGTCAGGACGCCTGTTAGCTCGGGCGCCTCGTAGGCCAGGTCAGAAAGCGGTCGCGGCACGCCGTCGGACAGCTTCAGGCGCTCTGTAAGGTTCCGCCGTGCTCGATCTAGGAGGTGCTCGTTCAGGATTGTGCGCATCTTCCCGTTAGTGCGCTTGTCGGCGTCGAACTCATCGCGAAGCGGGATCTGTTGCCATGCAAGTTGGGGGTCGTCGGCGAACAGATTGAGAACGGCTTCGCACCAGAGTTTACTGAGCGGTTCAAACAACCAACGGTTGAAGGTCGTGTCTGCGATATCCCGACGGTTAGCGAGGGGGTCGAACTGAGCGAGCAGTCGGAACGGGAGCCCGATGGGCCGGACTGGAAGCCCAACGTGCAGGTGACCCCGATCTCCGGGGAACTGCGGGAACGCCAGCGCAATCGGCGTGGTTCGGGTCTGCGCCTTACGGGCTCGGTGTGCATCTGCCGGCACCAGTACACTCTGGGAGTACGTTGACCACTTGCGTCCGTCCGCTGACACGACGGATTGGCGAACGGTTCCAGGGGATGACTCGAGAGGGATCTTGGGCCCGCGGTCGACGTGGAGGCGGATCTCCGTTGTGCCCTTGTGTTTTAACTCGACCGTGTGGATACTCTTGAGGAAGACAAGTCCGGCGTCGCCCCACGACTCCAGCCAGTCGGTCACATCCCGATGGTTCACCACTCCCGCCTCGAACGGCACAATGAAGGTGGTCACACCTGGTGAGGCCGTCGGCCACAGTCTTCTATCAGCCGCGACTGCGAGGTCATTCGCCTCAAATCGAACGTGGAACTGCCCTTGGTGAACCTCTAGTACGGGCGACAATGCCTGGAGGGTCTTAAGTCCGACACCAAACCGGCCGTGCTTTTCGGCGTCCGTCGCCTTCAGGCTCAGCCACGGGACGGTGAGGCCCCACACGTCGTGAAGGGTCAGTCCGGCGCCGTCGTGTTGGAAGAGCAGGCGACTTCGCTCCACGTCGACTGTGATCGATGCCGTCGTCGCTCCAAGGTCTTCGGCGTTCTGGATCAGTTCTGCGATGCCCTGCAAGCGATCGTCGCTGAGGTGGGCGGCGTTGTCTCCTGCTCCTTGAAGGGCGTACCGGAATGTTGCGGCCAAGCCATGAAGCTCGTCGGCGAGTCCTTCAACGCCCGCTGCTGCCGCGTGAGCGTCGGCAGGTAGGTAGTCGACTTTGCGATGTTGCGTCGGGTCATGGTGAACGACTTCGTGAGCCGCCGCAGATGCTTCCTCCGCGGTGAATTTCCGCTCTCGGCGACCGGTCATGCCCGAAACTGCCGCATTCGGACGCTCCGGTGAGAAGTCGATCTCGGTCACGGCCGTTAGTCCATCCCGTCAATGTACGCCCCGAGGTCGGCCACTGAGACGACCGGGTGCGTGGGGTAGACGAGGTCGGCGTACGTGTTGGCGACCTTGATGGCCTCGAAGTGCCGGATCGCAGAGTCGATCTTCTGACGCTCGGAGGCGCGCAGCTTGCTCTTGTCCGTCGTCCCCTTGGTCTCAATGACGAAGTAGAGGCTCTCCTCGCCTTCCCGCTCGAGGACGGCGGCCCAGTCGGGGTTGTAGTTGCCGAGAGGGGTGGCGATCTGAAATCGCGACGGCAGCTTGACGAAGAGCTTGACCTCACTCTGCTTCTCGAGCTGGTTCGCAAACGCCCGCTCGACGTCCGAGTCCGTAACGAGTGACTCGAAGACCGACTTGGCAAACCTCTTCGGCTCCCCGAGCTCGTCGAC
Source organism: Cellulosimicrobium funkei (assembly GCF_004519295.1). Taxonomy (GTDB): domain Bacteria; phylum Actinomycetota; class Actinomycetes; order Actinomycetales; family Cellulomonadaceae; genus Cellulosimicrobium; species Cellulosimicrobium funkei. Next base: position 116,461 of record NZ_SOZH01000002.1, on the reverse strand, counting down.
GATGATGTTCCCACCTTCGCCGACGTACCCGGCGAGGTCATCATCGGTGAAGATCTCTTGGGAGTACCACCGCTCATTGTCGGGCCGGTCGGCGGGGATCGGCTCATACTTCACGCCGTCGACTAGGAACTTCTCCTTAGCGGTCGTCAGCGCGGCCGTCACCTCGTCGATGAACTTCTGCGGGTTGTGCCTGAACTGGTCGAGCTTTCCTGACTCCGTCAGGACATGCGCGAGCGTCGCCCGTGTGAGCTGCGTCCGGTCCGCGAGCACCGACAGGATGTCCGGCAGGTCGTTCGCATCGGCGTACTCGACCTTGGCGCGGGACTGTTGAGCGGAGCTCTCGCCGACACCCATCTGGTTGAGTTTGACCCTGGTGCTCACCCAGGATGCCTTGCGGCGCGGGACCGGAGGCATATCCACGACTGCCTGCACCAGAGCGGCGCGCAGGTCGTCCTCGTCGACCTCGACCGAGTAGACGGTGCGGTGCTTGATCCGGTCCCACAGGGCGCGGAACTCGGGGCTTTCGAGCCGTTCCTTGACGAGCGGGACGTCGCGGCGTTCGCGGGCCTTCTTGATGTCGATCGGCCTGGCGACGCGGCGGATGGCGTCGAAGACCATCTTCACCGCGGGTTCGGGAACGGTCGCCGCAATGGTCTCGATGAGCTTGTCGGGCTCGCTGCGCACCATCTCGCGCAGCGAGTCCCGGACGTTGCCCTTGGCGTCGACATGGCCGGCGTCGCGCAACGTTTTCACGAGAGCCTTCGCGGTCTCCGCGCCGAGGGGTACCACCGCAGCGCCTTCAGCGTCGCTCTCCTTGAACTTGAGCGCGGCAAGGGCGTCGACTGCGATGAGCCCGAACACCATGCCGAGGTCCTCGGCGAGCTCCTTCTGCAGGCCGTCGGCGAACGTCGCGTAGTCCTCGTTCGCGATAACCGTGAGCCGGTTGATCATCTGGCCGTGGACGCGTTCGAGGTGCCCGTCAGGGTGCAATTCCATCGCCAAGCGCAGGCCACGCCCGATCGACTGACGACGCCACCGCTCAGTGCCCATGTTCCGCAGCACACAGATCTGGAAGACATTCGGGTTGTCCCAGCCCTCCTGGAGCGCAGAGTGGCTGAAGATGAAGCGGATGGGAGTGCCCGGCGTAGTCAGCCACTCCTTGTTCTTCATGATCTGCTCGTAGGCCAGGAAGGCTTGCTGGCGGCCCCTGTCGGTCGTCTCCGCGGTGTCGACGAAGACGTCCCCGCCCTTTTTGCTTCTGTCGATGGAGAAGTAGCCCTGGTGCGCCTCGGCAGCAACCTCCTGGGAAGACTTCACGGTGCGGAGGATTTGGTACCTCGACTCGGCCGCGATCTTCGCGTACTCCTCCTCAAAGATCCGCGCATACTCACCAAGCTGAGCCTGGCCCTCCTCGTAGACTCGGTACTTGGAGACGGAGTCGACGAAGAACAGGCTGAGCACCTTGATTTTGGGAGCGCCAGCCTTGGCGCGCTCGGCGAACTCGACCTCCTTTGCCAGGTGCTGCCGGATGGTCCGGGCGATCATCTGCCGGGCCCGCTCCTCAGCCGTCAGGTCGTCGCCGAGCGTCTCGCCGGCCCGTAGGGGCTTGGCAAGCGTGGACAGCTCGATCCACTGGTCGTCGCCCGCCCCGATGTTCTCGACGTCGAGGTGCCGGTAGCGCTCCAGGCCTGTCTCGTCAGCGAGGTTGTCGCCGACCTCGACGGTGATCGTCCTGCGCTTGGTACCCGAGGGGGGATCGACCTCGATCTTGGCGCGGAAGTTGCCGCCCGCCCGGGAGGTCGAGATCAGCTTGACGTAGGCCGAGGTGCCAGATGCCTCTGTCTCTAGTGAGTCGACCTCGATCTGCTTGACGAGCTGCTGGTCGTAGGCGGCGATGGCGTCGAGTCGGTACACGAGGTTCGCCTTGTCACCCTTGGGGTGCGTGGCCGAGTACCGGACCGTAGCCAGGGCGTTGAACTCCTCCAGAGCCTTGCGGCCCGCTCCCTTGCGCTTCCCGAAGCCCGCGTCACCGTAGACCGACTGCGGCTCGTCGACGATGATGATCGGCCGTGTAGCCCGGATGAGGTCGATGGCGGCCTCACCGCCGAGCGCTTCGGCGTTCTTGTAGATGTTGTTCGTCGTCTTGTTGATCGCCGCGACCGTCACGATCATGATCTGGATCGAGTCCGCGACGGCGAAGGACCGCACCCGCGACAGGTTCGCCGAGTCGTACTGAAAGTGCTCCATCGCCGGGTTGCCGTACAGCGACCCCAGGTGCTCGCGCAGCTGAGAGATCGAGGTCTCGACGCCCTCCTTGATCGCCACCGAAGGAACCACGATGACGAACTTCGTGAACCCGTACTTCTCGTTGAGCTCGTAGACCGTCCGCAGGTAGACGTACGTCTTGCCGGTCCCGGTCTCCATCTCGACGGTGAAGTTCATCGACTCCAGGGAGTCTTCGGGCACAAGGCCGGTAGCGTCCTGGACCTTGTGCAGGTTGCTCAGGATGGACTCGTCGTCGAGACGGAGCCGGTTGCCGACACCGAGGTCGGAGAGCTCATCAAAGCCGGCCTGAACACCGGCATTCGCCAGGACAGTAAAGTTCGAGACCATCGCCTCCTGGCCTTTGAACAGCCCCGTGACGGCGTCGATGGCCTGGCGCTGGTACTCCAGGTCGGACTCGAACTTCCACGAGCTCGACGATGCTGTGGTTGCCACTCAGATGCTCCGGAGATTGGTGATGCCAGCCTGGTTCAGCGCGGCGGCGAGGTTGAGCTTGGCTGCGGAGTCGGCGAAGCCGGTGTCGCGGACGACGACGGCCGCCTCGGTGACCGGGCCCTCCTCGTCGCGCCAGGTGCGGATCGCCTGAGCGATCTGCTTCGACTCGTCGACGGTGATGTCGGTCCCGAAGTAGGCGAACATCGTGCCGGCACCCAGGTTGTACAGCGGAGACCCCGCGACGTCCTGCTGCTCGACGGGCGTAGTCAACTCCAGGCCAAGACGCAGCATCATCTCGACCAGAAGGTCGTCTGTGGTGCGCCCTGGCAGCAGGTTGTCGACGGCGGTCGCCACGGCATCCTCAAGCGACTGATCGCCGACGGTCCCGTCCCACTTGCGAGTGTTGGATTCAGCAAGGCGGTAGGAGCGAAAGCCCAGGTCGAGGTCACCTGCGTTCAGCCCCTGCGCATCCGCGATGGCCTTGCCCGCGCGGCGAAGACGCTCCCGGGTGATGTCGGCGATGGTGGTGTACTCCGGGTGGTCGACAGACTCGTCAAGTTGGACAAGCACGTACTGACGATTGCCGCCGTCGGCCGCGTTGAGGTCCATGACCGCATGTCCGGTCGAACCCGAGCCGGCAAAGAAGTCCAGCACCACTGCATCTCGGTTGCCGGAGCTCACAAGGTCGATCCATCGCGCCAAGACGTTGACATCCTTCGGCGCTGTGAAGGGGGCATTTCCGTCAAAAAGTGTGTTGAGAGCGACTGTCGCGACATTGCGGTCGCGCTCGAATACGGAGACCGCAACCTGGCGATCTAACTCTTCGAGTCGATTCACCATTCCGGGCTGCGTCGTGTGATCCACTCCGAACGCGACGTTGCCAGCCAGGATTTCTCGCTGCATTGTCGCCGGGTCCGGGTATCTCCACCCAGGCGCGGGAACTACTACAGGCTTCTTCGTCACAGGGTGAAGGACGTCGTAGCGTGGGCCACCGCCCCCGGGCCACGAAATGTTGCCGTCGTTGCGGACGGGGCGTCCGGTGCCGTCCAGCGTTGTGTACCTCGTGACTGCGTCCGTCGGAACACCACTTGCCTTGAACTCCTTGAGCCACTTGCGCCAACGCTTCTGCGCGCTCGCATGGTCCGCATTCTCCTCATCCCAGATGCGCTGTGCCATTTCAAGCGCTTCTTGCACGCCGGGCTTTCGCTCGCGCCAACGCACACCGTTCGCAGCGAGGCTGGCCTCGTTCTTGGCGTAGATAAGCATGTAGTCCGCCCCGTTCGAGACGTACCGTGAGTCGTTCTTGCGTCCGCCTTGCCAGACCACGTCAGAGATAAAGTTCTCGGCACCGAACACCTGCTCCAGAAGCATGCGGAGGTGTGCGTGCTCGTCATCGCCGATAGCTGCGATGACGACGCCGGTGTCCTTGAGCAGGTCGCGCGCCGCCCACAGTCGGGGGTGCATCATGTCGAGCCACGCGGCGTGGCGTCGACCCGAGGCGTCAGTGTTCTTCACGAGCCGGCCTTCGCCGTCGCGCTCGCCGACCTGGGTCTCGAACTCGTCCTTCGGCGTCACTCGAGAGTCGTGGTAGACGAGATCGCTGCCGGTGTTGTACGGCGGGTCGATGTAGATGACGTCGACCTTGCCGGCGTAGCCGCGACGGAGCAGGCGCAGCACTTCGAGGTTGTCACCCTCGATGACGATGTTCTTCGTTGATTCCCACTGCACCGACTCGTCTGGACATGGCAGCAGCGTTCCCGTCGGAGGGAGCAGGGCGAGACGCCTCGATGCCGCCTTGCCAGGCCACGAGAGACCGAACTTCTCTGCCGTCGACGGGAGTGCCTCCTCGCCGACCAACTGCTTCAGCGCCTCGAAGTCGATGCCGTCCTCGGTGACGGCCTCGGGGAACACCTCTCCCAGGAGGCGTGCCAGAGTCTGTGCGTTGGTCTTGGCTTCGCCGGGTCCGGCGAGGGTGTCGATGGGTTCGAACGGCTCTGTCACGATCCTGCTCTCGGTTCTGCTAGCGGTGTTGTTGCCGGTGGTGAGCGTAGAAGAGGCCCCTGACATCCTCGATCTCGGCGCGCAGCGTCTTGGCGCGTGTGTTCAGGTCGATGCGCTTCGGAAGGGACTTCTCCTTCTGGGCCTGACGTGCGACTGTGGCGAGATCACCTTCGAGGCCGTCGAGGCGGCGGCGCTCGGCGATGGCGTGCTCGGCATCCAGGTCGGGAGACCCGTTGCCGTCGGTCGCGATCGCCTTCGCGAGATCCTGGTAGTACGCCCAGAGATCGGTGCGGACAAGCTGGCCGACGTTGACTGAGCCTTCGGGTAGCGAGGCGAGGTCTCCGGCGATGGATGCCTCGACGACGGAGCGTGAGTCGTCGGTCTGGCTGACCCGGGTCAGTGCGGCCGAGATCGCCACCCCGTCATCAGGTGCCTTGAGCAGGACGATTACGGGGCGTGGCATCGAGCGGTGCACGAGGTCGAGGACGCGCGCCTGGTCCTTCGCACTGACCTGGCCTGCGAGCACGAGCGAGATCACCGCGACGTCCTGAACACGCCGCCCCGGTTCGCGATGTTCGGCGATTCCCGTGGTGGCGGGGGTGAGCACCGCTTCGACGGTCGCGCTGGCGATGGCGTTGGTGATGAGTTTTCGGTCACTGGCGGTCTCGGCGGCCATGTCGAGCAGGAGCTTCTTGGTGAGCCGCTCGCCGACGAGTGCTCGCGCGGGGAGCCCTAGGGCTGCGACCGGGTCCGATGTCACGGGACGAGCGCCATCCACGCAATGAGGTCGACCGACGCCCGCCCGGCAGAGGCGCCGCCGTCGCCCAGGAGCGAGGGTCCGGCGGTGAAGAGCGACGCGACGCGGTTCTCGGTGCCCTTGCCGGTCGCCGCGGTGATCGCAGCCTCAAGCAGGCCGCGGTAGTGGTCCATCCGCGCGCCACCTCGTGTCCGCTTGGCAAAGCTCGCGACCGCTTCGGCATCGACTGAGGGCGCGTCCATGCCGTGTCGCCGCAAGACGTCGAGGGCGAGCTTGGGCTCGTCGACCGCGTGGGCGACAGTGCCGTCGTCGGTGACGTAGAGCAGCAAGAAGGGGGCGAGCGGATAGGCCGGCGGAAGCGGGATCTCCTCGTCCCGGACGCGGAGCAAGAACACGGCCCCTGGGCCGAGGCCCTCGGCGTCAAGGGTGGCGTCGAACCGCGCGACTCCATGGAGGGCCTGGGGCCACTGTGCCAGTTCGGCGAGAGCGTTGGCGTCGCGGGCGGCAGCGTCCATGCGGAAGTCGGAGAGGGTGAGATCGGTGATGCTCAGCCCGCCGGCGAGATCCTCCATCGTCGGGGCGGCGGTCTGCATCTGCTCCAGCTGTTTGCGCCGGTACTCGAGGTCGTTCATCGCCTTCTGCTCGGCCTCGGTAAGAAGGTTCTCCTCGCCAGTAGCGGACACGTCGAGCAGCGCCATGCGACCCGAGACACGCTTCTCGAGGTTGATGTACGACTCCAGGTCGAGGTCCGGCCAGAAGTTCACGAGCTGCACGCTGGTGTTCTGGGTGCCGAGCCGGTCCACGCGGCCGAAGCGCTGGACGATCCGAACCGGGTTCCAGTGGATGTCGTAGTTGACGACAGTGTCGCAGTCCTGGAGGTTCTGGCCCTCGGAGATCGCATCCGTGGCGATGACGAGATCGATCTGGTCGGCGGCCGGGTCCCCAGACTTCGACAATGGCGAGAACGCTGTCAGGACGCCGAGCATGTCCGTTCGCGGCATCTTGAGCGTGGCCTTGGCCGTCGAACCCGTCACGAGCGCGACGTGGATGCCGAACTCCTTGGCCGCCCACGGGGCGATGTGCTCGTACAGGTACTCCGCGGTGTCGGAGAAGGCCGTGAAGACGAGGGCCTTGCGGTTGCCGGTGTTGTAAGGGTTCTCGATCTTCTCGCGCAGATAGGCCTTGAGCTTGGCGAGCTTGAGGTCGCGGGCAGGGGTGACGACCGACATCTCGTCGAGAAGCTCGCGGAGTGCGTCGCGGTCCTCTTCGAGCTCCTGGCGCCAGCGGGGGCGGTCGATGTCCGGCAGGAGGACCTTCACGTTCGAGCCGACGACGGCGTCCTCGAACATCGGGTCGTCGAAGTTCAGGTCGTCCCAGTCGCGACCCTCGATCTCTGCGAGCGAGATGGCGCGGGAATGGTCGGCCTCGTAGGCGTCGAGCTTGTCGATGGTCGTCTGGACCGTGTGGAGCATCTTGCCGACGGTCATCGCCATGGAGTTCACCGAGGACTCGAGGCGCTTGAGCAGGTTGACCCGCAGGAGGTGGACGACGTTGTTATCGCGGTGTTCCTGGCGGAAGATGCGCTCCCCGGAGCCGGCGATCTTGTGGTCGTAGAGCTGGGCGTACCTGTCGCGATGGCCGGGAAGGACGTACGACATCGGCTTATAGGAGGCGAGGTTGAGCGCCAGGATCCTGCGATTGATGTCCGCCAGCGGCATGAGCTGGTCGCGGGCGTCGATCGCCGACTTGATGTTCACCGGCTGACGGCGGTCGGGGAACTTCCCAACGTCCGAGGTGCCGTAGTACTTCTCGATGTGCTTGCGCGACCTGGCGATCGTGACCAGGTCGAGCAGACGGATGTAGTCGAGGCCGAGGTGGCTTACCAGTGTCTGCGCGGAACGCTGAGACTCCGGAGTGTCCTGCCAGGCACGGAACCGCGTCTGGGCCTGGCGCAGCGTGGACTCGATGCTCTTGATCCCGTCGCCAGCTAACGCGTCGTCGTCGCCCTCGGTCGCAAACAGCACCTGGTTCTTCAGGTCTGCCAGGCGGGTGTTCACCGGGGTGGCCGACAGCATGAGGACCTTGGTCTTCACGCCGGCCTTGAAGACGTCCTCCATCAGCTTCTGGTAGCGCGTCTTGGTGTCGCGCTGCAGTTGCGGGTTGTTGCGGAAGTTGTGCGACTCGTCGATGACGACGAGGTCGTAGTTGCCCCAGTTGATGTGGGCAAGGTCGATGTCTCCGGAGAACCCGTTGCCGCGGCTCAGGTCGGTGTGGTTCAGGACGTCGTAGTTGAACCGGTCGTCGACCAGAGGGTTGCGCACGTCGTTGCTCCGGTAGATCGTCCAGTTCTCCCGCAGCCGCTTCGGGGCGAGGACGAGGACGCGGTCGTTGCGCAGCTCGTAGTACTTGATGACCGCCAGGGCCTCGAACGTCTTACCGAGGCCGACGCTGTCGGCGATGATGCAGCCGTTGTGGCGCTCGAGCTTCTGGATCGCGCCCAGGACACCGTCGCGCTGGAACTTGTAGAGCTTCTTCCACACCTGCGTGTCGTAGAAGCCAGTCAGGCCGCGCCGGCGGGTGTCGTCCGCTGAGTCGTTGAGGAAGTCCTCGAACAGGGCCGTGATGATCCGCAGGTACACCGACTCGGGGTCGTTGTCCCGGACCAACTCGCGCAGGCGGTCGAGGAACTCGTCGGTGACAGGTACACCGATGGTGCGGTCTCCCCAGAGTTGGGCCATCTGCTTGGCGATCGGTGCGACCGCCTGGTCGCCGACGTGCTCCTGGAACAGGTGCACGCCCTCGGCGGCGACGACGCCCATGCTCTCAGCGTCGAACCCTGCACCGGTGAGCGCGAACGGGGTTGGGCCATCAACCTGCACCCAGGTCTCGCGCGTTCTCCGCTTGAGCTCGCGCACTTCCACGTGCTGCTGAGCCCAGGTCAGACAGCGCTGCGCGACATGGTGCTGGTCGAGGCGTGAGCGCAGCACGTGCTCGGACTCGACGCCATTCAGGGGCTCGTCGAGCGCCCCGCGCCACAGAAGAAGGTTCATGTCGGCGTCGGTGAGCGAGTCTTCGAAGGCCTCGAAAGCGAAGATCGAGAACGACTCTGAGAGCGATGAGACGGTGTTGGCGTCCACAAGGTGCTTGCGCAGGCCATCGATCGCGTCGCCGTCGTTTCCCACAAGCACCTCCGCGGACAGTTGGTTCCATCGTGCTCCGCATCGTCGCCAAGCCACGGGCATAGTACCGACGCACCGGACCATCCGAGTGTCGCCGACGACACCGTAAGAGGGCTTCGCTTTCATGACCCGATTGCGGCTGCGCCCTATTGGTCGTGTCTCGCCTTCACACCATTGGTTGCGACGGCTAGCAGTGAGGTTGCCGGCCTACATGCCACGGTCAGTTTTCACCCTGTCTCGGCTTCCGTCGGTAGCCAGGAGGAGGTCAGCCATCGAGCTTCTCCACGTCGTCCCCGCCTGCCCCGGAGAGGTCGTCGCCGGCCGGTTCGTCGATCTCCGCCCACAGCCGGACGCCCGTCGCGTCAAGCATGGCGAAGAGGCGCTCCATGAGAAGACCGGGCTTGCCGTTCTCCATCTCCCAGACCCACTTCTGCCCGATACCGAGCTGGTCGGCCAGCTGCCGCTGGCTCGTCCCGCGCAGCAGCCGGCCCTGCTGCAGGGCGAAGCCGAGCAGCTCGGGACTCGTGATCTCGATGCGGACCGCCATACCGCCTCCGACGACGTCGATAGTGAAGTCATCCTAGACGACGTCAGTATCGAAGTCATGGCGGGTGACGTCGATATCGACGTCGGCGGAGTGGGGCGCTGGTGACCTCCGGGCGCGAGCCGCCCCGCGCCGCCGTCCACCCAGCACGCGGCAAGCCCCACCGAGCGCACGCCGTGAGGGGATGCGGGCCGGTACGGTCAGCGACCGTCGAGCAGTCCCATCGCGACGCCGACCACCAGCACCGCCACGATGACGACGACGCACCACAGCACCCCGACGAGCCCAGGCCGGGGCCCGTCGCGCCGTCCGCCGTCGTCGGTCGACCCGTCCTCGCGCCGCGGGTCGTCGGGCTGTCGGTCCATACCGCCAGGACACCACGCGGGCCGCGGGCGAGCGCGGGGAGGGAGCGGCCGGCACCCCGCTGACGCGCGAGCCCCGGCACCGCTCCGTAGTCTCGCGGGACCCCTGGTTCCGGCGAAAGGCGACCCCATGACCGACGCCCCGACCCCTCCCCCGGCGACGGGCCGCATCGTGCTCCTCGGCGCGACGGGCTACACGGGCACGCTCGTCGCGCACGAGCTCGTGGCCCGCGGCGCGCGGCCCGTGCTCGCGGGTCGGTCCCCGGACCGGCTGGACGCGCTCGCCGCCGAGCTCGCCACGGAGACACCAGCCGCGACGGCACGGACCGCGACGGCACCGTCCGCGGCCCGTCACCGCGCCGAGCCCGCGGGCTCGCCCGAGGCCGGGAGCCCGCCGTCGGGCACCGCTGCGCGCACGCCGCTCGAGACCGCGGTCGCGGACGTCGACGACGCGCGGACCGTGCGTGCGCTGGTCGGGCCGGGCGACGTGCTGGTCTCGACGGTCGGCCCGTTCGGGCGGCACGGCGGCCCGGCGGTCGAGGCCGCGATCGACGCGGGCGCGGTGTACCTCGACTCGACGGGTGAGCCGGCGTTCATCCGGCGAGTGTTCGACGAGCTCGGCCCGCGCGCCCGGCGCACGGGTGCGGCACTGCTCACGGCGTTCGGCCACGACTGGGTGCCCGGCAACCTCGCGGGGGCGCTCGCGCTCCAGGACGAGGGCGCCGACGCGGTGCGCCTGGAGATCGGCTACTTCCCCACCGGCGGCGGCGTGAGCGGCGGCACGCGCGTGAGCGCGCTGGAGACCGCGCTCGAGCCGTCGTACGCGTGGCGCGACGGCGGTCTCCGGACCGAGCGCGTCGCGGCGCGCGTCGTCACGTTCGACGTCCGCCGCGGTCGGCGCGTGCGCGGTGTCACCGCGGGTGGCACCGAGCCGTTCACGCTGCCCGGCCTCGCGCCGCGGCTGCGCGACGTCGAGGTGGCGCTGGGCGTGTCCGGTCCCGCGGTGCGGCTCGCGCCCGTGGCGACGGCGGTCGCGACGGCGGCGCTGCGCGTCCCCGGGCTGGGCGACGGCCTGCGGCGGCTCGCCCGCTCGCGCAGCGGGTCGAGCGGCGGGCCGGACGAGGCGGCCCGCGCGGCGTCGCGCACGCACGTGCTCGCAGTCGCACGCGACGCCGAGGGCAAGGTGCTGCGTCGGGCCCGGCTCGACGGCCCCGACGCGTACGACCTCACGGCCCACTACCTCGCGTGGGGCGCGACGCGAGCAGCGGCCGGCGAGACGAACGGGACAGGAGCGCTAGGCCCGGTCCAGGCGTTCGGCCTCCAGCCACTGCTGGCCGCAACCCGCGCCGCCGGCACGACGGTGACCACAAACCGCTGACCACCACGCCCTCACCGCCCCTCGACCACGGGGTTGCCGACCAGAAACAGCCGCAAGAGGTCGCCATCCCCGTGTTCGCCCCACGGCGTGGCTAGGACGGGGCGGGCGGGTGGTTCCGTCGAGGCAGGGCGATCGTAGGATCGGGGTGATGTCTGACCACACGACCGGGGCGCCGTCCGCCCCGCACGACGAATCGCCCCTGCCGCCGTCCGCCGCGCTCGCGCGCAAAGCCGCCGACCCGAAGGCCATCCTGCGGCTGGTGGGCAACGACGAGTCCGTCGACGACCTGCCGCGCACGCCCGAGGGGCTCATGGAGCCGCCGTCGGGCGTCGGGACGAAGATCCGCAACGGGGTGCTGCTCGCGCTGCTGTCGGGCGGGTTCGTCTGGCTCGTGACGGTCAACGCGTGGGACCACGACGGCTTCTTCCCGTGGTTCTGGAACGTCGTGTGGACGATCTTCCCGTGGGTCTTCCTCGGCCCGATGTGGGCGGGCTACGCGCGGTCGTTGCGCCGGTCGCGCGACGACGCCCCGCTCTACGCGCAGTACCACCGCGACCGTCTGGCCGCGACGCGCGAGGCCGGGGTCGTGACGGCGTCGGTCACGGACCGGACGGAGTCGGGCGGCGTCGCGCACTGCGCCGTGCGCGTGCGGCACGGGGCGCTGACGACGACGGTCACGCGCCTCGCCCCGGTCACGAACCTGCTCCCGTCGGAGGTCCCGCAGCCCGGCGACCCCGTGGTCGTCTGGCGCCTGCCCGGGGAGCGGGTCGTGGTGCAGGCCCGCCGCGACCGCACGCGCGCGCTGCACGACGCCGCCCGGGCCGCGAGCGCGACCGTCGCCGACGCACCGGTCGCCGACGACCCGACGACCGACGCGGACGCCCCCGCGTGGGGCTCGCCCACGCGCTCGTCGTCCTCGACCACCACGACGTACACGACGACCCGGATGACCCGCGGCGCGGGCACCCCCGAGGTGACCGTGCAGCACGGCGTCACCGCGGCGCTCGCCGAGCTCGCGAGCCTGCACGCCGCCGGCTCCCTCACCGACGACGAGTTCACCGCCGCCAAGCGGATGCTCCTCGGCGGCTCCTGAACCGACGAGCCGCCGAGCCGCCGAGCCCCCGAGCCGCCGAGTACGAGGTTGCTGGCGGGATCGCCGCGAGAACGACAGCAACGTCGTGCTCGGCGCCTACCCGAGCACCCGGCAGACTGTCCTCCGTGAGCAGCAGCCGCCGACCCCGGCAGCCGTACCGGCCGACGATGGTGTGGACCGCCGTGCGGGGCGGCGTGCGCGGTCGCGAGCGCCTGACGCCCGTCGTCGACTACCTCGCGGTGCTGCTGATCCTGCTCGCGCTGTGCGGTGGCGCGGTGGCGTTCGCGGTGTGGCTCCTGCGGAACGACGAGGGGTTCGCGGCCGCCCTGATCGGCATCGTCGCCCTCGCCTTCGGCGGCGGGCTGCTGGCGTACGTGCGCGGGCCGTCGAAGCACGCGGTCGTGCTGCGGCCGCAGGGGGTCGAGCTGCCGGTGGGGGGCGCTGAGGTGGTCCGGGTCGTCGTGCGGTGGGACGACGTCGCGCGCGTCCACGTCGTCCCGGGCGAGGGGCGCCCGTCGCTCCGGGTCGAGCTGCACGACGGCGCGCGGTCACGCCACGCGGAGGGCGAGGACCTGCTGCAGGGCCGGCCCGCGCACGGACCGGACCCCGACCCCGTCGTCGTGACGGACCCCGAGGCGGTCGCGCGCGTCCTGCGGCACCTGCTCGACCACCCGGAGGATCGCGCGCGCCTCGCCCAGCGCGGCGGGCTCGGGATCGTCCTGGCCTTCGTCCGCCCGGTGTACGGCGAGCCGCCGGCCTGACTCGGCCGCGCGGCGTCGGGCAGCCTGGCCGTCCCGCCCACAACCTGACGGCGCGGCACGCCCCTCCCGGGCGCCCCTCCCCGCGGGGCAGGCCGAGCACGACCCTGCGCGCGGTCGAGCACGACCTTGTCGTCGGCATCCCTCCCATGGCGACAGCAACGTCGTGCTCGGCGCACCGGGGGTGTCCGGCGGGCCGGGGGTGTCCGGCGGACCGGGGGTGGCCGTCGGGCCCAGGGGGCCCGGGGACGACGACGGCCCGGGCCCGCTCCTGGAGGGAGCGGGTCCGGGCCTTCGCCGGTCGGACTGCTGGTGGGACGGGTGCTGTCAGCGGCGACCGATGTCGGACAGCTGGGCCGCCGTGATGACGAGGTCCCGCTCGGCGTCGTCGAGGACGCCGTCGAGGACGAGGTCCTCGGTCACGAGGCTCACGTGGTCGACGAACTCGCGGTGCGTCGCGTACTCGTCGTTCTCGGCGACGTGGTCGTTGACCGTGCAGCCGGTGCCGTCGTCGTAGTTCTGCACCGTGCTGTCGTGACCGTCGATGATCACCGTCGGACGGATGTCCGAGCCGACGCAGCGGTCGCGCACGAGCTTGAGGACCGTGAAGGTCACCTCGCCGCTCGTGACGTTCCCGACGCCGTCGACCGCGCGGTAGCGGACCACGTGCTGGCCGTCGGCCGCGAACGCGACCGGGGCCGCGTAGCGCTGCCACGCGCCGTCGTTGGCCTGGAACTCGATGCGGTCCACGCCCGACTCCTCGTCGACCGCCGTGAGCGTGACGCGCGCGCTCGCGACGAAGTCGCCGTCGCGCGTGCGGCTGCCGCTGATGCCCGCCGTGACGACGGGGCCGTCGGTGTCGCCGCCGGGCTCCTCGCCGCCCGCGATGACGAACGTGACCGTCTTCGGGGCGGACACGTTGCCCGCGACGTCCGTCGCGCGGTAGGTCACCGTGTGCGACCCGGGGGTCCGCACGGAGATCTGCTTGGCGTACGGGGTCCACTCGCCGCCGTCGAGCTGGTACTCGACCGACGCGACGCCGGAGTCGGCGTCCTTCGCGAGGAGGCGCACGAACACGTTGTCGAGGTACTCGCCGGCCTCGTTTTTGTCGCCCCCCATGACGCGGTGGTCGACGGTCGGGGCGACGGTGTCGCCGCCCTGGCCCGCGACGACGTCGAACGTGACGGTCGCCGGCTCGCTGACGTTCCCCGCGACGTCGGTCGCGCGGTAGGCGAGCGTGTGGCGGCCGGGCTCGTCGACGACGACGGCCCCGGTGTACTCGGTCCAGCCCGCACCGTCGAGGTCGTACTCGACGGTCGCGACGCCCGAGCCGTCGTCCGTGGCGGTGAGCAGCACGGACGCGGAGCCGACGTAGGCGCCGTCCTCGTCCTGCTGGCCGCTGAGCTCGGTCGCGACGACGGGCGCCGTGGTGTCCTCCTCGGCCTCCGCGACGACGACGAACTCGGTGACGGTCTCCTCGGAGACGTTGCCCGCGACGTCGGTGGCCCGGTAGACGAGCGTGTGCTCGCCGGGCTCGTCGACGACGACCGGCTCGGTGTACGGCTGCCAGCCGGCGCCGTCGAGGTCGTACTCGACGCTCTCCACGCCGGACGCGTCGTCCGTCGCGGTGAGCGTCGCCGTGGCGGACCCGACGAACGCGCCGTTGCCGTCCTGCGTGCCGGTGACCTCGGCGGTGACGGTCGGGGCGGTCGTGTCGTCCTCGCCGCCGCCGGCGACGACGGTGAACGTCACGGAGCCGACCTCGGACACGTTGCCCGCGACGTCGGTCGCCCGGAACGACACGGTGTGCTCGCCGACCTCGGTGAACGGCACCGTGGTCGTGTACGGGAGCCACGCGCCGCCGTCGACCTGGTACTCGACGGACGCGACGCCCGAGCCCTCGTCCGTGGCGTGGAGCATGAACGCGGCGGTGCCGACGTAGGCGCCGTCCTCGTCCTGCTGCCCCATGACCATGGGCTCGACGATCGGGGCGGTCGTGTCCTCCTCGACGTCGCCCTCGACGACGGTGAAGGTCGCGGACTGCGCCTCGGACGTGTTGCCCGCGGCGTCGGTCGCGCGGAACTGGAGCGTGTGCGTGCCGACGGCGTCGACGACGAACGGCTCCGTGTAGGCCTGCCAGCCCGCGCCGTCGAGGTCGTACTCGACCCCGGCCACGCCGGAGTCGTCGTCGGTCGCGTCGAGCGTCACGGTCGCGCCGCCCACGTAGGCGCCGTCGCCGTCCTGCTCGCCCGTGACGAGCGCGGTCACGGACGGGGCCGTGGTGTCCTCGCCGCCGGTGCCGCCGTCGGTCACGACGAGCTCGCCCCACATCTCGCCGTGCCCGGGGATCGCGCAGAAGTAGCGGTACTTGCCCGGGGTGAAGGTGACCTGGGCCTCGTGCCGCCCGCCGTTCGCGTCGAACGGGCTCGCGAGGATGTTGAGGTTCACGTCGTGGTTGTAGCCGGGCGACGACGTGTCGAACGTGAGCGTGTGGCTCATGCCGAACGTGCTGCCGGTCGCCATGCTGTTCTCGAACACGATCGTGGCGGGACCCGCCTCGGCCGTGGCGGGGAAGGCCTTGTAGTCGGTCACGCTGTTGTCCGCGGTCCACGTGAGGACCTGCTCGGCCGCGACGGTGGCGTCGGCGACGGAGAAGACGGACGACGGCGCTGCCGTCCCTGCGGGGGACGCGGACGCCGGCGCGACGGTGAGGACCGTCGTCGCGGTGAGCCCGGCGACCGTGGCGGCGAGGAACCGCCGCGCGCCGCGGCGGCGGACGCCGCCGGGACTGGTACGTCGTTCCATGAGGGTGCACTCCTCGGGGGGTGTCTCGGGAAGGTTCTGGGGGTGGTTCTGGGGGCTCTGCCGGGTACGGGCGGGGACGGCCTGGCCGGCCGCCCCCGCCCGGCGGTGCTACAGGTCCGCGACCCGGATGTCGCGGAACTCGATGAGGTCCGCGTTCCCGTGGTTCTGGAGCCCGATGAACCCGCTGTCGAACTGGCGCAGGTCGGTCGGCGGGTCACCGGCACGGGACGACTGCTGTCCCGGGGTGTTCTCCCACTCGTTGATGACGACGCCGTTGCGGATGATCGTGTACTGCTGGCCGACCACCCGGATCTCGTACTCGTTCCACTCGCCCTTCGGCTTCTCGCCGCCGGTGTTCAGGCCGAGCGGGTCGAAGTTGTAGACCGAGCCGGTCTTCTGCGGCTCGCCCGTCGGACCGTCGTAGATCTGGATCTCGTGACCGCACGAGATCGCGACCCACGCGGGCGACTGGTTGGCCGCGCACGGCACGTCGCCCGGGTCGTTCGGGTTCGGGAACCGGGTGAACACGCCCGTGTTGGCGTAGTGGTCGCCCTCGGAGACGTCGCGGTACAGGAGCTTCACGGAGAAGTCCCCGAGCTCCTCGCCCGCGTACCAGAGCATCCCGAGGCCGCCGCTCGACTTCAGCGAACCGCCCGGCTCGAGCGTGAACTTGCCGCTCGGTGCCTGGAACCAGTCGTACAGCGACTCCTGCGTGCCGTCGAAGATCGTGCGGTACCCGCCCGGGTCCACGCCGATCTGGGACCGCGCCGCGGCGTCGACGAGGCGAGCACGCTCGCGCTCGTCGATGCGGCTGTCGTCGTACAGGCTCTTCGCGACCGACTCGACGTGCGCCAGGAACCGGGCGTGGGTGCGCCACTCCTTCTCGTCCTGGAACAGGTCGTTCATCGTGCAGGCGCCCAGGTCGAGGTTCTCGACCGTGGAGTCGACGTCGCCGAAGAACACGGTCTCGCGCTCGTCGGGCAGGGTGCACGACGGCGAGCCGTCGGTCGTGACGGTGGCCGTCGAGCCGTCCGCGTACGTGACGGTGAGCTTGGCCTCGTAGTTCCCGATGCGGGGGTACTTGTGCTTCGGGTTGGCCTGGCGCGAGGTCTTGCCGTCGCCGAACTCCCACAGGTAGGAGACGCCGCCGGACCGCGCACCCGTGAACTGCACCGTGAGCGGGTCGCCCTGGATGCTCGTCGCGGACGCGGCCGGGGCCGGGGTCGGGGCCCCGCCCTGGTACGTGATCCGCATGAGCTTCTGGTTCGGGTCGAGGCTGAAGAAGCCGCCCGCGTAGTCGACCAGGTACAGCGCGCCGTCCGGACCGAACTTCGCGTCCATCCAGCTCTGGAGCAGCCCGTCACCGCGGCCGCCCGGGATGATCTGGCGGAGGTCCTCCATGAACACGGGGGCGTCCAGGTTCTCCGGGTCGACCGTCACCGCGACGCGGTTGTTCGAGTTCGACTGGTCGCCGATGAACCACTTGCCCTCCCAGTACGACGGCCACGCGACGTCGGACTCGGGGTCGACCTGCGACTGGCGGTACGTCGGACCGGACATGACGGCCTGGCCGCCGCCCCGCAGCCACGGGATGGTGTAGGTCGCCTCGTCGTCCTCGTACGTCGGGATGCCGTTGCCGCGGTCCGGGAAGACCGGCCCGCCGCCCGAGGGCGAGTACCAGATCATGTTGTTCCGTACCGGCGGGAGGTCCACGAGGCCCGTGTTGCGGGGCGACGTGTTCTTCGGGTTGTCGCAGTCGTACCAGCCGGTGAGGACGCTCGCGTCCTCGTTGCTCCGGTCGCGGTACGGCTGCTTGTTGCCCATGCAGTACGGCCAGCCCTGGTTGCCCGCGGACGTGATGATCGTCGCCGTCTCGTACTTCGCCGGGCCGAGCTCGGGGCTCGGGCTGCCGGCGTCCGGGCCCACCCAGGCCGCCGTCAGCCAGTCGGTGTCGGGGTCGATCTGGAGGCGCGAGATGTTGCGCACGCCCATGACGTAGATCTCCGGGCGCGTCTTGTCCGCGGGGTACTCGCCCACCGGGAACAGGTTGTCGTCCGGGATCGTGTACGTGCCGTCGTCCTCGGGGTGGATCCGCAGGATCTTGCCGTTGAGGTCGTTCGTGTTGCCCGACGTGCGGCGCGCGTCCTGGAAGCTGATGCCCGCGAACTCCTGCGTCCAGTTGTTGCCGGAGTACCCGTTCGACCCGCCGGACGAGTTGTTGTCGCCCGAGCCGATGTAGAGGTTGCCCTCGCTGTCGAACGCCATGCCGCCGCCCGCGTGGCAGCAGCTGTGGATCTGCGTCTCCCACTCGAGCAGGTCGACGCGCGTGCTCTGGTCGATCGTCGGCGTCTCGGGGTCGTAGGTGAACCGCGAGACGGTCCGGTAGCCGACGCGACGCTCGCGGTCGATGTTCTCGTGCGGCATCCAGTACACGTAGAGCCAGTGGTTGGTCGCGAAGTCGGGGTCGGGCACGATGCCGAGCAGCCCCTCCTCGTTCTTCACGAGCTCGTCGCCGCTGCCGCGGTTGCCCATGACGTCGAGCGTCGTGAGCAGCTTCGCCTCACCCGTCTCCGGGTCCCACTGGTGGATCGTGCCGCAGCCGAGGCCCACGTTCGGGTCGCTCCACGGGACGATCGGGCCGGTCGGGCAGGCGCCGCGGCCGATGTAGAAGACCGTGCCGTCGGGCGCGATCGTCAGACCGTGCTGCTCGCCGTTCTGGTCGAGCGTGCCGGCCGTGTTCACCTGGGACAGGCGCTCGGCCTTGTAGTTCGACGCGATGGTCGCCTGGCAGTCGCCGCGCACCACGCCCGTCGTCCACTGGAGCGCACCGAGCAGGTGCTCGCGGAACGTCGCGTCCGCCCAGCTCTCGGGCGTGCCGCCCATGCCGGTGAAGAACGACCGGCCGCCGTCGTAGTCGCGGCACCACGAGACGGGCTGGAACGGGTTGGTCGTCGGGCCGGCGTCGGGGCCGGGCTCGAGCGTCGCGACCGTGTGCACGTCACCGGTCGGGTCGTCGGCCCATTCGAGCCACCGGTCCTCGCGGTCCCACGTGAGCGGGAGGTCCGCCGTCGCGGGGTGCTGGCGGTCGACCAGGTCGACCGTGCGCTCCTCGAGCGGGATCTCCGGGTCGGGCTGCTCGACGGAGTCGGGGCCGTAGATCGAGAGCTCCGCGAGCTGGACCTCGGCGTCGCCGGAGTTCGCGGTGACGTCCAGCCGGTACCAGCCGTACGCGGTCTCGTTCGCGACGTCGAACGTGCGCGGCTGGAAGCGCTGCGGGAAGTCCTCGTCGGCGCGCGTGTCGAGGTCGACCCACGTCTGCCCGTCGGTCGAGCCCTGGAGCTTCCAGTTCTTCGGGTCGCGGCCCGCGGAGTCGTTCGCCGACGTGATGCCGTACTTCACCACCGCGACGGGCTGCTCCATGCGCAGCGTGAGCTGGCCCGTGCGGGCGAACGTCAGCCACTTGGTGTTGGGGTCGCCGTCGACGGCCTTGGCCGGCGTCTCGGCGGCCGGGCTGCGGCCGGTGCCGGTCGCCTCGGCGACCTTCTCCGCCGTCATGGTCGCGCCCTTGATCCGGGCGCCGACGAGGCCCTCGAACCACTTCGAGGCCTCCTGCGAGCGCGCGGCGTCGCGCACGCCGAGGAAGCCGCCGCCGCCGTTGATGTACGCCTGGAGCGCGGCCTCCTGCTCGCCGCTCAGCTCGATGCCCTCCGCGGAGAGCATGACGACGCCGCGGTACTCGCCGAGCGTCGCCGCGCTGATCATCTCCGGGTCGGACGTCGCCTCGACCTCGAAGCCGTTGGCGGCCCCGATCTCGGTGAGCGCCGCCGTCGCGTCGACGACGGGGTCGGTCTGCTCGTCGGGCGCGCCGTGGAACACGAGCACGCGCACGGGCGCGGCTGCGGCGGCCGGCGCGGCGGCGACGGACCCCGCCGCGAGGGACCCGCCCGCGCTGACCGCGGTGGTCGGTGCGGTGGCGCCGGTCTGGGCCGCCGCCGGGAGGACGGCGGCGCTCGCGACGAGCGCGACGCCCGTCAGGCCGACGGTCAGGGCCCGTAGTGCCCCCGGTCGGGAGCGCCCCCTCGTGGGGGGTGTCGATCGTCTGGAAAGCACTCTCCAACTCCTTCGTCATCGGTGCGACGCTCCCGGACGGGCCGGGAGCGGGTCCTGCCGGGTGCGGGACGGGCCGGCGGCCCGCCCCACCTCACCAGCGGACGGTCAGTGGCCGGCGTGGCCCGTGAGGTCGACGACGGCCGGCCCGGAGCCACCGCCGGCCGGACCGCCGGGGGCGGTGGCCGGGGCGCTCGTCGTCGCGGCGGCGCCGGACGGCGCGGCCCCGGACGGGGCCGACATGGTGTGGCTGCCGTGACCCTGGAAGCGGTCGATCGACTCCTGGGCGCCCGGCGGCATCGAGCCGTCGGCGTTGCGCACGAGGAAGATGCCCGCCATGCCGCCGTCGGAGTGGAACTGGACGTGGCAGTGGTACATCCACGCACCGGGTCCGACACCGAGCCCGGCGACGACCTGGAACCCGAACGCGTCGCCCGGGTTGAGGTCCCGGTTGTCGACGACCTGGCTCGGGTCGTACTGGTCCGCGAGCAGGCCGGTGCGGTTGTTCGCCCAGCGGTGCGCGTGGAGGTGGAAGGTGTGGAGCTGGTTGCCGTGGCCGATGCAGATGAACTCGACGCGCTCGCCGAGCTTCGCCTCGAACATCGGCGTGTCCGGCGCGACCTTGTTGTTGATGGTCATGTCGTTGAAGACCATCGTGAACTGCTTCTGCGGCAGCACGTCGCCGACCCGGCGCACGACGAGCGCGCCGTAGAGGCCCGCGGCGAGGCCCTGCGTCCCGTGCTCGCCCCACGCGTGGTCGTGGTAGTGCCAGTACCCCGCGCTGCCGGGCATCCAGATGCCGCGGTCGCGCGCCATCTTGACCGTCGACCACGTGTACGTCCGCGTCTCGCCCGGCTCGTTGAACGAGTTGTTGAACGTGCTGCCGTCGCTGTTGACGTCGTAGTTCACGCCGTGCGGGTGGATCGACAGGCGCTTGTCCGTCGTGTTGACGAGCGTGATCTCGAGGGTCTCGCCCTCCCACATCTCGAGGATGGGCCCGGGGACGGTCGCCTTGCCGCGCTCGAGCCCGTAGCCGACGAGGGTGTCGGAGATGCGCTCGGCGTACATGGTGATCTTGCGGACGCCGGTGGCTGCGGTGACGGTCGTCGCGGCGGCGGCGGGGGGCGCCGCGGCGACGCTGCCGCCGGCTCCGAGCAGGAGCGCGGCGGCGGGGCTGGCAGCGACGACGCCGGCCCCGGCGAGCAGGGCCCGCCTCGAGAGCGGCCTCGGCGCCGTCTCGGTCGTCGGGTCGGGCATGGGGGGACTCCTTCCGGGCGTACGGGGTCGTCCGGGCGGTCCGTGGCGCGCCGGACCGGCGGGACGGCGGTCGCCGCCCCGCGTGCCGGCGCGCTCGGGCGCGCGGAGGCTCCCCGAGGTGGTGCGGGGGGACTCTGAGCAGCAGGACTGGGTGGTGCGGGGGTGTCCCGCGGTCGCAGAGGGTCGAGAGGTTGCTCGGTCGTGCGGGGCTCGACCCGGGCCGGTGGGAGACCGGCCGTGGGGCGAGGTCCAGGGCCGTCGTGGCCCCGCCGGGGTACGCGTCGGTGCGTACCGTCCGGCTGTCGGTCCGGACGACGGGCTCCCCTGCGCCGACGTCCGGCCCCCTGGTCGGTTCCAGGGGCAACGAGGTTCATGACACCGCAGTCAGTGCATGGATGTCAACAGGTAGGCGAAAGTTGTGTCGACAACAAGCAAAAGTCCACGGCCGATCGACACTTGTCTCCGGAGCGGCCCTGGATGGGGCTCGAGCACGCCCCGGACGGGTGTGCGACACGGCGTCGTGGTGGAGTGACCGCGTGACTCGCGACCTCCCCGCGTGGTCCGTCCGGGAGTCGGCCCTCGACGTCGACGACCCGGCCACGGCCGCGTCCCTCCTGTCCCTCGCCAACGGGTACGTCGGCGTCCGCGGCACGCTCGACGAGGCGGACCCCGACGACGACCCCTCGACCCTCGTCGCCTCCGTGCACGAAGAGTTCGAGCAGACCTACGCGGAACGCGCGTACGCCTACCCCGAGGTCGAGGAGCGCCTCGTGCCGGTCGTCGACGCGTGGCGGCTCGGCTGGTCCGTGGACGGGGAGCCGGTCGACGTCCGGACCGCCGACCCCGCGGGTCCCGACGGGACGGTCGAGGCGCACGAGCGCGTGCTCGACCTGCGCCGGGGCGTGCTGCGGCGCGAGCTGCGCTGGACCGCGCCGTCGGGCGGGACCGTCACGCTGCACAACGAGCGGCTCGTGCCGCTCTCGCGCCGCGAGGTCGTCGCGTCGCGCTGGCGCGTGCTCGCGCACGACGACGTCACCGTCACCCTGCGCCCGGTCCCCGGCTGCGCGCACGGCGGGCAGGACCCGGGCCGCGAGGCGCCCGGGCTGGTCACCGTCTCGTGCCGGCACGACGCCGAGGGGTCGTCGGTGCGCCAGCGCACCGTGCGCTCGGAGCGCGGCGTCGCGGCCGAGACCGCGCACCTCGTCGACGCCGCGGACGGCGTCCGCCCGCGCTGGCACCACCGCGGCGGCGCCGCGGTCCTCACCGTCGACCTGCGCGCCGACGAGTGGCTGGAGGTCGTCGTCCTCGCCGCGTACGCGGGCGGCGCGGATGCCGACGCGCTCCCCGCGCACGCGCACACCGTGCTCGCCGCGGCCGTCGACGCGGGCTGGGACGCGCTCGAGCGTGAGCAGGCCGACGCCCTCGCCGCGGTCTGGGACCGGGGCGACGTCGAGCTCGACGGTGACGACGAGATGCAGCAGGCCCTGCGGCACAGCCTGTTCCAGGTGGTCCAGGCGTCGGCGCGGGTCGAGGCCGTGGGCGTGCGGGCCAAGGGCCTCACGGGCACCGGCTACGCGGGCCACGCCTTCTGGGACTCGGACACGTTCGTGCTCCCCGTGCTGGACCACGTGCTGCCCGACGCCGCGGCCGCGCACCTGCGCTGGCGGCACGCCACCCTCCCCCACGCGTGCGAGCGGGCCGCCGAGCTGGGCCTGCCCGGCGCGGCGTTCCCGTGGCGCACGATCAGCGGTCGGGAGTCGTCGGGCTACTGGCCCGCGAGCACCGCCGCGTTCCACGTCTCGTCGGCCGTCGCGCTCGCCGCCGTGCGGCACGTCGCCGCCACGCACGACGACGAGCTCGCCCGGGACGTCGTCGTCGACCTCGTGGTGCAGACCGCGCGGCTGTGGGCCGGGCGCGGCCACCACACGGCCGACGGCTTCCGCATCGACGGCGTGACCGGGCCCGACGAGTACACCGCCGTCGTGGACAACAACACGTACACGAACCTCATGGCGCGCAAGAACCTGCGCGCGGCCGACGAGCTGTGCGAGCGGTTCCCGGAGCAGGCGGCGCGGCTGGACGTGACCCCGGACGAGCGCGCGGGGTGGCGGCGTGCGGCGGACCGGATGGTCGTCCCGTACGACGCGGAGCTCGGCGTCACGGAGCAGTCGCAGGACTTCACGCGGCACGCCCCCTGGGACTTCGAGTCGCGGGGCACCGCGCGGTTCCCGCTCGACGACCACGTGCACTACGTCGAGCTGTACCGGCGGCAGGTCGTCAAGCAGGCCGACCTCGTGCTCGCCCTGCACGCCGCGCCCGAGGAGTTCACGCCCGAGCAGCGCCGCCGCGACTTCGACTACTACGAGCCGCTGACCGTCCGCGACTCGTCGCTCTCGGCGCCCGTGCAGGCGGTCGTCGCCGCGGAGATCGGCTACGTCGACCTCGCGTACGACTACGCGCGCGAGTGCGCGCTCCTCGACCTGTGCGACCTGCGCGGCTCGACCGACGGCGGGCTGCACGTCGCGTCGCTCGCGGGCGCCTGGACCGCCGTCGTCACGGGCATCGTGGGGCTGCGGCACGACGACGACGGGCTCCGCCTCGCCCCCCGGCTCCCGTCCCGGCTCACGCGGCTCGCGCTCGCCGTCCACCACGGCGACGCCCGGGCGCGCGTCGAGGTCCGGCCCGACGGCGTCACGTACCGCCTCGAGTCCGGCGAGCGGCTGCGGGTCGTGCACGGCGACGAGCCGTTCGAGCTCACGCCCGAGCACGCGGTCTTCGAGCGGCCCCTGCTCGCCGGGATCCAGGACCCGCCGCCCGCGCAGCCGCCCGGCCGCGCGCCGCTCTTCGCCACCTCGTAGGTGGACGTACCCGCGACGGGCCCGGTGGGCCGTGCGCGGGTTCCCTACGTCGGCAGCCGCTCCTGCTCGCCGCGCGCGCCGCGGAGCCCGGCGGCTCCCGGACCGGTCCCGCCAGGCGGGGCGAGGCGCCCGGCACGCCGGTGCGCGGCCCGGTACTGCGAGGGCGCGAGGCCGTACTCCGCGGCGAACGCCTGCCGCAGCGCCTCCGCGGACCTCAGCCCGCACTCGCGGGCGACGGTGGTGACCGGGCGGTCGGTCGACGCGAGCAGGTGGGCCGCCGCCTCGGTCCGGGCTCGCCGGACGTACCGCGCCGGCGTGCGGCCGAGGTGCCGGACGAACAGGCGCGTGAGCTGGCGCTGGCTCACGCCCGCGTGGGCGGCGAGGGCGGGGAGCGAGAGGTCTCCGTCGAGCCGCGCGGCGACGAGGTCGACCACGGCCCGGACGCATGCGTCCCGTACCTGAGGGGCCGCCGTGAAGACGCTCATCTGGGCCTGGTTCCCCGGACGCTGGAGGTACGTCACGAGCGCGCGGGCCACCCTGCGGGCGAGCTCCGGACCGTTGTCCTCCTCGACCAGCGCGAGCGTGAGGTCGAGCGCGCTCGTCACGCCCGCCGACGTGTAGACGTTGTCGTCGCGCACGTAGATGGGCGCCGGGTCGACGCGGACGGCGGGGTACTCCTGCGCGAGCCGGTCGGCGTAGCGCCAGTGCGTGGTGGCACGACGCCCGTCGAGGAGACCCGTCGCCGCGAGGACGGTCGCGCCCGTGCAGACCGACGCGACCCTGCGACTCAGGGCGGCCACCCGGCGCACGTGCGCGACGACGAGCGGGTCGGCACCGGCCTCCTCGTGGCCGAGCCCTCCGGTCACGACGACCGTGTCGACCGGCTCGACCCACCGCTGGAGGGAGCCGTGGCTCGCGAGCGTGAGGCCCGAGTCGCACGCGACGGGTCGCCCGCCCGGGGTCAGCAGCACCACCCGGTAGAGCGGCGCGGCGCCCACACGGTTCGCGAGGACGAGCGTCGAGGTCACGCACGCGATGTCCAGGAGCTCCGCGCCGGCGTAGCCGACGACCGCCACCAACCGCTCCGCCATGAGCCGTCACCCCCGGGTTCCCGACGTCCGGTCCACGGATCCGGACACCGTCCACGATACCCCCGGGGAGTACCGCAGCCCAGGGTGAGGCTGGTCCTCCCAGGAGAGCGCGGTCACCCGACCGCACCGCCACGAGAGTCGAGGACGTCATGAGCACTCCACGCACCGCCCGGCAGACCACCGGACCGCGCTCCGGAACCGCGCGGGGGACGAGCACCGGGACGAGCACCGCCCGGGCCGTCGTGGCCCGCTGGCCCGCCGCGCTCGGCCTCGGCGTCGCCGTCCTGCTGCTCGCGATCGGCGTGGCCGACCGCACCACCCTGGCGATCGGCGTGAGCGCGGCCGCGCTCTGCTACGTGGCCGCAGCAGCGCTCGGACGCCCCTGGGTCGCCTGGGTGAGCATCCTCGGCGCCTCGCTCGTCGTGGTCGCGAGCGAGGTGGCGGGCATCCCCTGGTGGGCCGGCATCGGGCTCACCGCGCTCGTGCTGCTCGGGATCGGTGTCGCGCGCGGCGCGGCACGACCGACGCTCCCCCAGGCGGCCGCACTTCTCGGCTACGGGTCCCTCGCTGTGGTGGCGCTCGCCGTCGACCCGGGCGTCGGTCTCGTCGTGGCAGGGCTGACCCTGGCCGGCCACGCCGCCTGGGACGTCGTCCACCACCGGCGCGGCGAGGTCGTCCCCCGGCCGATGGCGGAGGCGTGCCTGTACTTCGACGTCGTCCTCGGCCTGGGCTGCCTCGCCCTCGCCGCCTTCCACTGAGACCGGGGCGCGCCGTCAGCCCGCGAGCGCCTCGCGCAGGGTCGCCGCGAACGCGGCCGGGTCGTTCGCGGGCGACCACTCGTTGACCATGAAGCCGCCGTGGTCGCCCGGGAACGTCACCGGCTCGACGCCCAGGAGTGCGGCGAGGGCCGCGCCGCCCCGCCACGCGAGCGTGCCCTCCCCCGCGGCGCTCACGGCCGGGACGATGCGGGTCGTCGCCGCGCGCAGGGCGTCGCCGTCGGGCGCCCACGACGGCATGGTGGCCAGGTTGAGGCCGAGGAGCAGGTCGTCGCGCGACCCGTCGTCCTCCGTCGGGAAGCCGAACATCGCCGGGTCGGGCGCCGGGCGGTCGAGGTAGTCCGCGGGCAGCGGCCCCACGTGGCTGACGAGCGCGACGAACTTCGCCATCGCAGGCCCGAAGCCCTCGCGGCGGTACGTCTCCACGATGTCCGCCTGCACCGCCGTCGCGGTCTCGGCGTCCTCCAGCAGCGGCGTGATGGGCGGCTCGTGCGCGACGAACGTCCGCACGTCCTCCGGGTGCCGCTCGATCCACGAGAGCCCGACGACGCCGCCCCCGCTCGACCCGAACACGTCCACCGGCCCCAGCCCGAGGGCGGCCACGACCTCGTGCAGGTCGTCCGCGTGCCGCTCGACCGACACCTCGCCGTCGGCGGCGAGCGTGCTGCGCTCCGTGCCGCGCGGGTCGTACGTGACGACCACCCGGTCGTCGATCAGGTCCACGAGCTGCCCGAACCCCGACGCCGCCATGGGCGAGCCCATGACGACGAGCGGCGGCAGGTCGCCCGGCGCCGCGGGGGTCCGGACGTCGTAGGCCAGGACGGCTCCCGGCACGTCCAGGGTGCGGCTCGTGGTGCGGGTCGTGGTCTCGCTCATGACGTCCTCCGTGTCGTCGTCCCGCCGCGCGTCGCGGCAGGTCCCGTGCGTAGAGACGGCGACCGCCGCCGGAACTGAGCGGTCCGCGCGGCCGCGCGTTGCCACTACCCTCGCAGGATGCCGTCATCGAGGACCGTGCCCGCCGTCGTCGCCGCGGGGACGCTCACCGCGGTGCTCTGGGTCGTCACCGGGCGGGTCGCGGACTGGCTCGCCGGGGCGACGCACGCCCTGCCCGCCGGGCTCGTCCGGACGCTCCTGCCCCACCCGACCGGCGTCGTCACGGGCGGTCAGCAGGTGTCGGGCAGCACCGTGCTCACGGCCGCCCTCGCGGGCGGGGTCGTCGCCCTCGGCACGCACCTCGTGCTGCGGCGCCTGCCCGCGGGCGAGGGCCGCTGGGCCGCGTTCCTCGCCGTCTGGGGCGCGGCCGTGCTCGCGTCCGCGCTCGCCGCGACGGCGGCCTGGTTCGCGGGCGTCACGCTCGCCTGGCGCGCGGACACGATCAGCCGGTTCGTCGCGACCGCGCTCGGCGGCTGGTGGGGGTTCGTCAACGGCCCGCTCGTGGCGGTGACGGTCGCCGTCGCGCGCGCCCTCACCGACCGCCACGACGACCCCGCCGGCACGCGGCACACCCGGACGCCGCCGCGCGTGCGCGCGTGGCCCGCCGCGCTCGCCGCGGGCACGGCGACGGGCGTGCTGTGGGCGGCCGCGGGCGTCGGGCGCACGACGCTCCCGGGGGCGGCGGACCCGCAGTCGCCGTGGGGCGTGGCGCGCGACGTCGTGCTGCTGCCCTCCGCCCGGATCGCCGTCGACCGCGCGGCGCTCCTCGCCGACCCCGTGCACCTGCTGCTGCCCGTCGGCGTCGGTCTCGCGGTCGGGCTGCTCACGGCGCTCGCCGCGCGACGCCTGCCGCCGGTCGAGGGCCGCGCGGCGCTGCTGCTCGGGGTGTGGCTCGCGTGCGCCGGGGGTGCGGCCCTCGCGGCGGCGGTGCCCGTCGTCTCCTCCACGCTCGCCGCGGGCGGCGTGCTGCCCGACGCCGGCCGCACCCTCCCCGTGCTCGAGGCGGGCCTCTCGTGGGGGATGGTGTGCGGGGTGCTCGTGGCGCCGCTCGCGGTGGTCGCGCACCGGCACGCGGGCGCGCGACCGCACGCCGGGTCGGCCGTCGCCGACGAGCCGTGGCCCGCGCCCGTCGCTCCCGAGCAGCCCGAGGAGCGCGTGCCCGTGCAGGCGGAGGCACCCGACGCCGAGCAGGCGGGTCCGCGCGGCGCCGACGACGCTCCCGGGCCCGACGACGCCCGGCACCGCGACGAGGTCACCGCGCGCTCCTGAGGGACGGCGTTCCGGCACCCGCCACCCCGGCGTCACCCGGCGGTCGTCGTGCCGACACCCCCGTCCCCTAGCGTCGGCCGTGACCAGCAGACCGGGACGAACCGGAGAGGGCACAGCGACGATGACCCTGACGATCACGCTCGTACGCCACGGGCAGACCTACCTCAACGCACGACGCCACCTGCAGGGTGCGTGCGACTCCCCCCTCACCCGCACCGGACGCGCGGGCGTGCGCGTCACGGCGCAGCACCTCGCGCGGCACGACTTCGCGGCCGCCTACTCCTCGCCGCAGGGCCGCGCGGTCCTCACGGCGATGGAGATCCTGCGGCACCATTCCGACCTCCCGCTCACGGTCGACCCCGACCTGCGCGAGCTGTCGTTCGGCTCCTACGAGCGACGGCCGGAGTCGCAGCTCGACGCCGTCGAGCCGTGGGCCGAGCTCGTGCCCCGCATGCTCGCGGGCACCCACCCGGGCGTCGGCGGCGGCGAGCCGGGCCGGGACTTCATGGCTCGCGTGCGCGCGGTGTTCACGCGCGTCGTCGCCGCGCACGACGACGCGTCCCGCCCGGGCGCGACGCGCGACCGGCACGTGCTCGTCGTCGGGCACGGCCTCACGCTCGGCGCGTGGCTCGCGACGCTCGCCCCCACCGGCCTCGTCGCGCTGCCCAACGCGTCCGTCTCGACCGTCGAGGTGACCGACGGCGTCCCCCGCCTCCTCGCGGTCGGGGTCGACGTCGCCGGCCACGGCCACGTCGCCGCCCGCCCCGCCCCCGCTCGCCCGAGCACCCCGCTCCCCGCCTGACCGCCACCCGCCCGACCCCCCCCCGGCAGAGACCTCCGCCGAACACGGGGTTGGGGTCGCTCTCCCGGCGAAACACGTCGCCAACCCCGTGCTCGACGGGGATCAACCCCGTGGTCGACGGGCGGCAGGGGCCGAAGTCGCCTGCTCCTGACGGGCGCGACCGGGCCGCCCGGGTGAGGCTCGAGGGGATGCCGAGGGGGCGGCGGCGTCCCGACACCTGACCGTCCCCGGGGCGTCGCCCGGCGTCCACCGGAGCGCAACGCCGCGTTCCTAGGGTCGCCGGGGCAACCGACCCGACGCTCGGAGGACCCGATGACGACCACCCGACGCCGCGCCGTGCGCGGCACCGCCGCCGCACTGGCGGGGACCCTGCTCGCGACGACCCTCGTCGCCGCCACGGCCACGACCGCGACCGTGCCGTTCGCGGCCCCGGCCGCCGCCGCACCCGGCGACGTGCTGCTCGCCGAGTCGTTCGACGGCGACGCCCTCCCCGAGGGCTGGACGCCCGTGCTCGGCGACTGGCAGGTGCGCGACGGCCGGCTCGTCGGCGACGCACCCGACGGGTCGTCGCCCGCGCGGATCGTGTTCGGCCGCGCCGCGGAGAACTACCGGCTCGACGCGACGCTCCGGTTCGAGAGCGTGGACAACGCGTCGCGCTGGGCGGGCGCGATCCTCGACGTCGCGCCCGACGGCACGACCCCGTGGTGGCAGGCGGTCCTGCGCACCACGACGACGGCGCCCAACGGCGTCGAGATCGCCCAGCGCACCGCCGCGGACGCCTGGAACGTCCCGTACACCGGCTCGGCGCCGACCGACGCCGCGACCGGGCGCGACGTGCACCTGTCCGTCGAGGTGCAGGGCGCGGCCGTCACGTACGCGCTCGACGGGCGGACCGTGCTGGAGGGGCGGATCGACCGGTCCCGCGACGGCGCGCTCGGCTTCGTCACCGCCGGGGCGACCGTGAGCGTCGACGACGTGACCGTCACGGAGATCGAGCCCGCGTCGTACGTCGGCGGCGACGGCGAGCTGCCGGTCACCGTCGCGCACCGCGGCTACTCGTCGGTGGCTCCCGAGAACACGCTCGCCGCCGTCGCGGCCGGGATGCGCACGGGGGCGGAGTACGTCGAGGTCGACGTGCACACCACGGCCGACGGCGTCCCCGTCGTGCTGCACGACCAGACGGTCGACCGCACGACCGACGGCACGGGCGACGTCGCCGTCCTGGCGGGCGAGCAGGTCACCGCGCTCGACGCCGGGTCCTGGTTCTCGCCCGCGTTCGCCGGGCAGCGGCTGCCGTCGTTCGCGCAGCTGCTCGACCTGCTGGAGACCGGCTCGTCGACCCTGCTCCTGGAGATCAAGGGGCCCGAGACGTCCGCGGAGGTCGAGCGCGTCGTCGACATGGTCGTCGAGGCCGGGCTCGAGGACCGCGTGGTGCTCCAGTCGTTCGACGTCGACGCGCTGCGCGCCGCGCGCGAGCACGCCCCGCAGATCCCGCGCGGGCTGCTCCGCGGCGCGCTCGACGCCGATCCCGTCGCCGTGGCGCAGGACCTCGGGGCGGTCATGTACAACCCGTCGGCGAGCGCGCTGCTCGCGCGTCCGGGCGTCGTCGCCGACCTCAACGCGGCGGGCGTCGCCGTCATGCCGTACACGGTGAACTCCGCCGCCGACTGGGCGCGGCTCACCGAGATCGGGGTCGACGGCATCATCACCGACCGCGCGGGAGCGTTCGTCGGGTGGAAGCAGGCGCGCGAGCAGGAGGCGCCCGCGCCCGGCGCGCCGACGGTCACGATCGTCAGTCCTGCGGAGGGCACCGAGGTCGAGCGGGGCGGCACGCTCGTCGTCGCGGCGAGCACGACGGACGCGGACGAGGTGGTCGTGACGCTCGACGGCGAGCCCGTGGACAACGGGGCGGTCGTCCCGGCCGCGGACCTCGCGCTCGGCGAGCACACGGTGACCGCGACCGCCCGGGGCGCGGGCGGCGAGGCGACCGCGGAGACGACCGTCGTCGTGACCGTCACGCCGGAGGGCCTGCGCTCGCGCCTCGCGGCGCTCGACCTCCCGCCCGGCCAGCTGACGAAGGCGCTCGACGCGGTCGAGGCCGGGCGGTGGGCGTCGGTGCGGAAGGTCGTGGAGAAGTTCGTGCGCGACACGGCCACGCGCGAGCGCCTGCTTGAGCAGGTCGACCACCTCGACGGCCGCTGACCGGGCAGCCTGACGGGGCGCCTGACATCGACCGGGCCGCTGCGCGCAGCGGCCCGGTACGTCGCCCGTCCCCGGTCGGAGCCGACCGGGGACGGGCGCTCACGCGTCGGCGAGGAAGCGTCGCCGCTCCCCGCGGGCGGACCCGGCCCGCACCCAGCCGGTGAGGACGAGGGCGCCGCCCGCGACCCACGGGACGACGTCCCACCCGGGCGGTCCGTCCGACCCGACGACGGCGCCGTCCGTCGCGAGGATCGCCGCCCCGAGGCCGAGCAGCGCGAGGCCCAGCACCAGCAGGACGACGTCCCACGCCGCGCTCCCCGCGCCCCGCCGGGGCGCGCGGGCGACGAGGGCCGCCTTCTCGGTCGCGGTGAGCGGCGCCGTCGGGCCGAGGGGCTGGACGCGCTCGGCGCCGTGCCGGAACCGCGCCGGGTCCTCGACGGCCTCGACGAGCGCGGCGGGCAGCCCGAGGAGGTAGGCGAGCTCGGCGACGGGGTCGCCGGGCCAGGTCGACGCGGCGAGCAGCGCGCGCAGCCGGCCCGGGTCGCGCGGCGCGCCGAACGCCTCGACCAGGGCCTCGTACGCGCCCTCGGGGCCGGACGTCGAGAGGTCCGTCCAGGTGTCGTTCCAGCTCCCGAAGACCCACGGGCGCCCCGGCGTGCTGAGCGTCCAGGCGACGCCGCCGCCGGTCCGTTCCAGGCTGACGACGACCTCCCCGGCCCGCAGGCCGCGCTCGATCGTGGACCGGGCGCGGAACTCGCCCGAGAGGGCCGACCGGAACGCCTCCTGCTCCGCCTCGTCCGCCGCGCCGAACCTCGGCACCTCGGGGCGTGCGGCGCTCCAGACGACGGTGCGCTCGTCGGTCGCGCGCACCCACGCCGTGCCCGCCCGGCGCACGGCGGCGCGGACGAACGCGGCGTCGGCGCGGACGAGCTGCACGACGGCGTCGGGCGCCGCCGAGTCCGTCGCGGGCAGGTCCGCGACCGCCGCGAACGCCTCGAGGAGGTCGTCGGGGTGCTCGAGCGCGCGCAGCCGGTCCGCGGCGGTCGTCGCGTCCCGCAGCCCGACGAGCGCGCCGACGGCCGCGAGCACGGCGCCCGGGTCGCCGTCGAGGCGCATCGTGTGGTCGGTGGTCGGGCCGGGCTGCGCGGGGGCCCAGGTGACGACGACCGGCGGCGCGACGGCGTCCGTGCGGGCGGCGAGGATCGCGCTCACGCCCTCGGGCAGCAGGTCCGAGCCCGCGTCGAGCTGCACGACCCACGGCGCCGGCACGAGCGCGTCGACCCGCGCGAGGGACTCGGCGACCGACGCGGGGACGTCCGCCTCGTCGGCGCACGTGCCGTCCTCGGTGTCGACCTCGGCGAAGGTCCAGCCGCGCTCGTCCGTCGGGCCGACGCGCCCGTACTCGAGGTCCGCGGCGCGGAGACGGTCGACGACCTGGGCGTGCGGGCTGCGCGTCACGACGTTCACGGCGTCATGATGCCGCACCCGCCGCGACCCGGCGGTCAGCGTCCGGTCAGAAGCCCTCGGGCGGCGTGAACTGCGAGAGCGTGAGCACCGCGCCCTGCGGGTCGCGGACCTCCGCCTCGCGCGTCCACCCCGTGTCGGCCGAGGACAGCACCACCGCACCGGCGCGCTCGGCCGCCGAAGCCGCGGCGTCCCGGTCCGCGACGGCGAACGTCACGGTGTGGCGTGCGGGTCCGGGCTCCTCCAAGACGCCCGCCACGACGTCCCGGAAGCCGGGCGGCGCGCCCGCCTGGTTCGCGTCGATCTCCGGGTTGACGGTCCGCGCGAGGTGATCGCCGTAGCCCTCGACGCGCGCCATCCCGGCTCCGAGGTCCGGGCTCACCTCCCAGCCGAGCAGCGGGCCGTAGAAGTGCAGGGCCCGCGCGACGTCGGGCGTGCGCAGCACGCTGAAGTTCCACGTGCCCGGCTCGTTGGCGCGCTGCGCACCGAGCCGCGTGCCCGGCTGCCACAGCCGGAACGTCGCGCCCTGGGGGTCGCGCACGGTCGCCATGCGCCCCGGCGGGCCGACCGTCGTCGGGCCGTCGAGGACCTCGCCCCCGAGGTCCGGGACGCCGCGCGCGGACGCGTCCACGTCGTCGACCGCGACGTACGTGATCCAGCCGGGCTCGCCGCGGACCGTCGCGACGGCCGCGACGTCCTGCCCGCCGAGCGAGGCGACGACGTACCGCTCCCCCGCGCCGGGCGGGAGCCGGTCCTCGAACTCCCACCCGAAGAGGGCGCCGTAGAACGCGAGGGCGGCGTCGACGTCGGGCTGCTCGGTGTCCACCCAGCAGGGCACGCCGTGCGGGTAGGTGCGGACGGGTCGGGACGGCGAGGTGTCCATGTCTCACCGTCCCACCGGGCGCCCACATCGTCACCCCGGCCCGGCGCCGGGTGTTCGCCCGCGCGACACCTTCCCGACCTTCCGGGCGTGGGCACCCGTGCGTACGGTGGCGGGGAACCTCTCGACGACCACCGTCCCCGACGACGAGGAGCCACCGTGTCCACGAGACCGTCCAGCCCGACCGCGCGCCGCACCCGACCGCGCACCGCGCTCGTCCCCGCCCTCGCGGCCGCCGCGGCCCTCGCCGTCGCGGGCGCGGGCGCCGTCGCCGCGCCCGCCGCCGCGCACGGCGACCGCCACGGCCACGACCGCGGGACGCTCCGCGTCGCGACGTACAACGCGAGCCTCAACCGCGCCGCCGCGGGCGAGCTCGAGGCCGACCTCTCGACCCCCGACGACCCGCAGGCCGCGACGATCGCCGAGGTGCTCCAGCGCACGCGGCCCGACGTCGTGCTGCTCAACGAGTTCGACTTCGTGCCCGGCGGGCGCGCCGTCGACCTGTTCCGCGACCACTACCTCGAGGTCCCGCAGGGCGGCGCCGAGCCGATCGAGTACCGCTACGCGTACGTCGCGCCGTCGAACACCGGCGTGCCCAGCGGGTTCGACCTGAACGACGACGGCGTGGTCGGCGGCGGGGACGACGCGTTCGGCTTCGGCGCGTTCGAGGGGCAGTACGGCATGGTCGTGCTGTCGCGGTACCCGATCGACACGCGCGGCGTCCGCACGTTCCAGCACTTCCTGTGGAAGGACATGCCGGGAGCGCTCCTCCCGGACGACCCCGCGACGCCCGCGCCCGCCGACTGGTTCACGCCCGAGGAGCTCGACGTGGTGCGGCTGTCGAGCAAGTCGCACTGGGACGTCCCGGTGCGCGTGGGGCGGCAGACCGTCCACGTGCTCGCGTCGCACCCGACCCCGCCCACGTTCGACGGCCCCGAGGACCGCAACGGCCGCCGCAACCACGACGAGATCCGGTTCTGGGCGGACTACGTGACGCCCGGCACGGCGTCGCGCTACGTGTACGACGACGCGGGCCGGCGCGGCGGGCTGCGCCCGGGCGCGAGCTTCGTCGTCCTGGGCGACCAGAACGCCGACCCGCTGGACGGCGACTCCGTGGACGCCGCGATCGACCAGCTCCTCGACCACCGGCGCGTCCAGGACCCGGCGCCCCGGTCCGCCGGAGCGGTCGAGGCCGCCGCGCTCCAGGGCGGGGCGAACGCGACCCACCGGGGCGACCCGGCGCTCGACACCGCCGACTTCGCCGACACCGCGCCCGGGAACCTGCGCGCGGACTACGTGCTCCCGTCGCGCGACCTGCGGGTCCGCGACGCGGGCGTGTTCTGGCCCGTCCAGGCCGACCCGCTCTCGCGGCTCACGGGCGTCTTCCCGTTCCCGAGCAGCGACCACCGGCTCGTCTGGGTGGACCTGGCCGTCCGCGGCTGACCCACCGGCCCCGACGTCGCCCCGGGTGCTCGTCGCCCGGGGCGACGATGGTGGACCGGCGCCGCCCGCGGGTGCACACTCGGAGGTCTGTGCTCACCGCCGACGCACAGCAGACTCCCGGCCGGCGCCTCGCCGGTCGCACGGCACGCCCCCGGCGCGCCACGTCGTCCGGCCCGACGACCACCTCACCCTCGTCCCCGGGGCGACGCCCGCGCCGACAGCAGCGCGCGCCGGCTCCCCTCGCCCCCGCGGGACCGCCGGACCAGGAGCACCCATGAGAAGACTCCGCACCGCCCTGCCCGCCGCCGTCGCCGCCGCGACGGCCGCCCTCGTGCTCGTCGCGGGGCCCGCCGTCGCGCACGGCGGCAAGCCCTCGCCGCGCCCGCCGACCGTGACCGACGTCGCGACCGGCCTCGTCACGCCGCTCAGCCTCGCGGTCGGGCCGCGCGGCACCACCTACGTCACCCAGAACTTCCCCGGGCTGCTCACGGCCGTCGGCCGCGACGGCACCCCGACCGTCCTCTACGCGTCGCCCGACGGCGGAGAGGTGGGCGGCGTCTCCTTCGACGGCCGCCGGATCACGTTCACCGAGACGCAGCTCGGCGAGGAGGGACCGGTCGCGTCGGAGGTCTCGACGCTGCAGACCGACCGGCAGGGCAACCCGACGGGCGCGCCCGTCGTGCTCGCGGACACGTTCGCGTACGAGCAGGCGAACAACCCCGACGGCGGCGTGACCTACGGCCTGCGCGACACCGACCCGGCGTGCGTCGCCCAGGTCCCCGCGTCGCCCGTCCCGCCCCGGTACACGGGGATCGCGGACTCCCACCCGTACGCGACGACGTCGTCCCGCGGCACCACGTACGTCGCCGACGCGGGCGCCAACGCGATCCTGTCGGTGAGGGACCGCGGCCGGGTCCGGACGGTGGCCGTGCTGCCCGCGCAGCCCGCGGTCGTCACCGCCGAGGCGGCGGCGGGCCTCGGGTGGCCCGCGTGCGCCGTCGGGCAGACGTACTGGTTCGAGCCCGTCCCGACGGACGTCGAGGTGGGCCCGCGCGGCGTGCTCTACGTGACGACGCTCCCCGGCGGGCCCGAGGACGCGAGCCTCGGCGCGCGCGGCGCGGTGTACACGGTCGATCCCTGGCGCGGCGCGGTGCGCCAGCTCGCCACCGGGTTCCTCGGAGCGACCAACCTCGCCGTGTCCGGCGACGGCACGGTCTACGTCGCCGAGCTGTTCGGCGGGAAGATCTCGCAGGTCGGCAAGCGCGGGCCGAGCACCCTCGTCGAGGTCCCGCTCCCCGCGGGCCTCGAGTGGGACGGCAAGGGCCTGCTCGCGACGACGAACGCCCTCCCGGCGGACGAGACGACGCCGCCCGACGGGCACCTCGTGCGCATCGACCTCGGCCGGCACGGCGGGCGCTGACGCACCACCGACCCCGGGCGTCGCACCGACGCCCGGGGCCGGTCGTCAGGCGCGGGTCGCGGCGACCGCCCGGCCGAGCGCGCCGACGCTCACCGCGACGTCGGCATCCGTCGTCGCCCAGGAGCTCACGGAGACGCGGAGCACGGCGCGGTCGTGCCAGCGCGAGCCGGACATCCACGCGGTCCCGTCGTCGAGCACGCGCCGCACGACGTCCTGCGTCCGCGCGTCGTCGCCGAACGCCGCGCACACCTGGGTGAACACGACGTCGTGCAGCACCTCGCCCTCGAGCGCGCGCACCGCGTCGGCGAACGTCGCCGCGTGGCGGCAGAACCCGTCCACGAGGTCGGCGACGCCCGAGCGGCCGAGCGCCCGCAGCACCGCCCAGACGGGGAACGCGCGACCGCGCCGCGAGAGCTCGGGCACCTTGTCGAGCGGGTCGCCCGCCTCGCTCTGGATGAGGTAGTCGCCGTGCATGCCCATCGCGGCCCGCAGCGGCGCCGGGTCCGCGACGATCGCGAGCCCGCAGTCGTACGGGACGTTGAGCGTCTTGTGCGCGTCGGTCGCCCACGAGTCCGCGCCCTCGTACCCCGCGACGAGGTGGCGGTACGTCGGCGACGCGGCGGCGAAGAGCCCGAACGCGCCGTCGACGTGCACCCACGCGCCGTGCCGGTGCGCGACCTCGACCGCCGGGCCGAACGGGTCGAACGCCCCGGAGTGCACGTTGCCCGCCTGCAGCACCACGATCGTGGGCGCCGGGGCAGAGCCCCGGTCCCGCGAGGTAGAGGCCAGGTCCCGCGAGGTAGAGCCCCGGTCGTCCGAGGGAGAGGGCGGGTCGGCCAGCGCCTCCTCGAGCGCGACGACCGAGACCCGGCCCTGGTCGTCCGCGGCGACGACCTCGGGCGCCCCGAGCCCGAGGTAGGACAGCGCGAGGTCGACCGACTCGTGCCGCTCGGCACCGACGAGCACGCGCACGCGCGGCGCACCCGTGAGGCCGTCGCGCCGCACGTCCCACCCCGCGCGGCGCAGCACCTCGCCGCGCGCGGCGGCGAGCGCCGTGAAGTTCGCGGTCGTGGCACCGGTGACGAACCCGACCGCGCCCGACGCGGGCAGGCCCAGCAGCTCGAGCAGCCACGCGCTCGTCACGTCCTCGACGGCGGTGTGGGCCGGGGTGACGGTGCGCAGCGCAGAGTTCTGGTCCCACGCGCTCGTGAGCCAGTCGGCCGCGAGCGCCGCCGGGTGGCTGCCGCCGATGACCATGCCGTAGAAGCGGCCCGACGGCATCGCGGTGAGGCCCGGCCCGCACGCCGTGGCGAGCAGGTCGACGACGTCGGCGGCCGGGCTCGGGCCGTCGGGCAGGTCCGTGCCGAGCGCGGCGACGACGTCGGCGACGCCCGCCCGGGGCGGGACCGGGCGCGTCGCGAGGGAGTCGAGCCACGCGGCGGCGTGCTCGTGCGCCCGCAGGAGGGCGGCGTCGCGATCGTCCATGACCGCTCCTGACCGGGCCGGACCGACGCCGGCCCTCCCGCCAGGCTGGACCCACGGGCAGCGCGGGTCAACCGCTCCGGCGGTAACCCGCACGTCCGTACTTCTTACGCCCAGGCAATCCCCAGGCAACACGCGGTCCCTAGCGTCGGGCGGGCCAGATGTTCCCCCCGACGGAAGGCCCCCTGTTGAGAACGTTCACCCTGACCCTGTCCGGCCGCGCCGTCGCGGCCGTCGTCGCGCTCGTGCTCGCGTGCGCCGCCCTCGCCGCGACGGTCGCGTACACCGTCGCCGACTCCCGGGCGTCGGCCGCCGCCGCGCGCGCCGAGGGTGCCGCGGCACCGGTGCTCGCGGCCGGGACCGCACCGGCCAACCCGCTCGGCATCACGTCCGCGCAGTATGCGACCGCGACGGCGACCGCCGCCGCGGAGAAGCCGAAGGTCGTCGTCGTCGCGACCGGCGGCACGATGGCCGGCAAGGCGACCGGCCGCGACACGTTCACGAGCTACCGCGCCGGCACCTACCTCATGGAGGACATGCTCGACACGCTGCGGCCCGAGCTCGACGCGGTCGCCGACGTCACCGCCGTCCAGTTCGGCAACGCCGGCTCGTCCGGCTACTCGATGGAGCAGTTCCACGCGCTCACGCTCGAGGTGGAGAAGCAGCTGAAGACCGCCGACGCCGTCGTCGTCACCACGGGCACCGACACGCAGGAGGAGTTCGCCTACTGGCTCGACCTCACCGTGCGGTCGCGCAAGCCCGTCGTCACGTCCGGCTCGATGCGCCCGTGGGGGTCGGGCGCCGGGCCGGACTCGAGCCTCGTGTTCGGCACGGACGCGCCCGCGAACCTCTACAACGCGATCAAGGTCGCGGCGTCCCAGCAGACGTTCTGCTTCGGCACGGTGCTCATGCTCAACGACGAGATCCAGGCGGCCCGCGAGGTCACGAAGTCGAACTCGTACCGCACCGACACGTTCCAGACGCGCGAGTACGGCGTGCTCGGCTGGATCGACGGCGACAACGTCACGCTCGGCCGGGCCCCGGCGCGCGTGCTCGCGTGCGACACCGAGGAGTGGTTCACGCCGTTCGACCTCGCGAAGGTCGACGCGAAGACGCTCCCGCGCGTCGAGATCCTCATGTCCTACCAGCAGGCCGGCGGCGAGGCCGTGACGGCGTTCGCGAACGCGGGCGTCCGCGGCATCGTCACCGCGGGGACGGGTGCGGGGGGCATCTCGTCCGCCATGAGCCAGGCCCGCACCGCCGCTGTCCGCGACAAGGGTGTCTGGTTCGTCTCGACGACGCGCACCGGGTCGGGGTCGTCGTACGGGGGCGGCAACGGCATCATCGCCGGCGGCGACCTCACGGCCGTCAAGGCACGGCTCCTGCTGCTCCTGTCGCGCGCTTTCACCGACGACTTCGCGACCGCCCAGGGCTGGTTCACGACCTTCGGCAACGCGTCGTTCGACCAGTCCGCGACGGCGGCCACGGTCGGCGCCGAGCCGGGCTCGACGACGGTCCGCTTCTCCGGCACCGCGACGCCGTCGTGCAAGGCCGCGGGCCAGCAGCTCTGGCTGACGGCGTCCGTGACGAACGAGGACTCGGTGCCGATCGACGTGCACGTGCAGACCCCCGCGGGCGAGCACACGTTCTCGGCGGTCCCCGCCGGCGAGTCGGCCGAGAAGACGCTCGCCGTGAAGGGCAAGACGCTCGCCGCGGGCGAGATCACGCTCGTCGCGACGAAGGACGTCGACGGACGGGCCGTGCAGACGCAGACGACCGCCGCCTACCCGGAGACGGCATGCCGCTGACCCTCTGCTGACCCCCTGACCCGCTGGCCTCGCCCACCACCCCGTCGAGCACGGGGACGGCGACCGGATCCGCACCGATCCGGTCGCCGACCCCGTGCTCGGCTGCGTCGTGGGCGTCTCGGTGGGCGGCTCGGGGGCACATTCGAGGCATCTTCCACGGTTACGCAGGTCTCCTCACCAATCCCGTAGGGTGGGCGCGGCCGCGGCGTCGCGGCCCGCCGCCGACGAGGGGGGACCCCGTGACCGACCCGACGACCACCACCGCACCGACGACGTTCGTGGTGACCGAGCAGCAGTTCGACGCGATGTTCCCGGAGCGGAACCCGTTCTACACGTACGCCGGGCTCGTCGCGGCGACGGTCGCGTACCCCGCGTTCGCGACGTCGGGCGGCGACCGCGTGGCCCGGCGCGAGGCCGCGGCGTTCCTCGCGCAGGTGAGCCACGAGACGCACGGGCTGGAGCACGTCGTCGAGGTCAACACCGCGAACTACCCGCACTACTGCGACCCCGCGCAGCCGTACGGGTGCCCCGCCGGGCAGGACGCCTACTACGGCCGCGGTCCGCTCCAGCTCAGCTGGAACTTCAA
Organism: Cellulosimicrobium funkei; assembly: GCF_004519295.1. Lineage (GTDB taxonomy): Bacteria > Actinomycetota > Actinomycetes > Actinomycetales > Cellulomonadaceae > Cellulosimicrobium > Cellulosimicrobium funkei. The sequence continues at coordinate 76,488 of NZ_SOZH01000002.1, read as the reverse complement.
CTACCGGGCGGCCGGGGAGGCGCTGGGGATCGACCTCCTCGCCGACCCGTGGCTCGTCGAGCAGGACCCGACCGTCGCGTGGCAGACGGCCCTCTGGTACTGGAACACCCAGCCCGGCACGGCCTCGATGACGTGCCACGACGCGATCGTCGGCGAGCACGGCTTCGCCGAGACCATCCGCGCCATCAACGGCCCGCTCGAGTGCGAGGGCGGCAACCCCCGCCAGATGAACAACCGCGTCCGCCTCTTCCGCCACTACGTCGAGATCGTCGGAACGACGACGGGCGACCACCTCACCTGCTGACCCGACCCCTCCCCCCTCCCCGCCCCCCCCGAGCACGGGGTCAACGACCGAAATCCCGAGGAAACGGTCGCCGACCCCGTGCTCGGCTGCGTGCGGGGGCGGGGGCGGGGGGCGGGGGGCGGGGGGGCGGGGGGGCGGGGGGGCGGGGGGCAGTCAGGGGCAGGTGAGCGCGGCGTACGGGACGACGACGGCGCGGCCGTCCACCGTCGCGGTCGCCTCGCCCGCGGGGACGGTCGTGGCGCGGACGGCGAACGACCGGTAGGCCGACGCGCCCGGGGCGACGTACGCGACGACGTGCGTGCCGTACGGCGTCCCGAGCGCGACGTCGACGGGCGCGTCCCCGGTGCTCGTCGCGCGCACGGCGACGTAGGCCTTGCCCGCGAGGCACCGCGCCTCGGCGGTGACGTCGAGCGCCGGGCCAGTGGCCCCGGCGTCGGGCACGACGGCGTCCCACGGCGTCCGGGCCACGAACACGTCGGCGGCGCCCGCGTTCGTCGTGCCCGCGGGGGCGCCGTACGTGAGCCCGGTGAGCAGCGCCGCGCCCTCGCGGCCGTCGGCGGCGGGTGCCGGGGCCGCGAACAGGTTCGCGTCGTCCCACTCGTCGGCGCCGTCGCGCTCGCGCGACCCGGTCTGCGTCGCCTCGCCCGGGGTGCCGTCGGCCGCGACGGGGAACGTCACGACGTCGACCCCGCCGGCGGCCGTACCGAGCGCGCCGTAGGTCGTGCCGACGACGAGCACCGCGTCGTCGGCGCCGAGCACGCCCGTCACGCCGCGGTCGTCGGTCGACGTCCCGACCTGCGTCGTCCACAGGACCTCGCCCGCGGTGTCGAGGGCACGCACGACGACGTCGTTGTCCCCGAGGTTGCCGCCGTCACCGAGCGCCCCGCGCGTGTGCCCGACGGCGACGACCGACCCGTCCGAGCGCGCCACGAGGCCGTTGACCTGGTCGTTCTCGCTCGTCGCGACGGCGCGCAGCCACTCCTGCTCGCCGTCCGCGCCGTAGCGCGCGACCCAGCCGTCGTTCGCGCCCGCGCGCTCGGCCCCGGGCATCCCGCCGCCCGACACCCCGCCCACGTACACCGCGCCGTCGGGCGAGGCCGCGACCGCGAGCGCCTTGTCCTCGCCGGGCCCGCCCACCTGGCGCAGCCACAGCAGCTCGCCCGCCGCGGAGACCCGCCCGACCAGCGCGTCCTTGTCCCCGGCGCTCGGCGCGTCGCCCACGGCACCGCTCGTGTACCCGGCGACGTAGGCGCCGCCCGCGCCGTCGGGCGCGACGGCGTAGAAGCGGTCGGCCGCGGCGGGGTCGCCGGTCTGCAGCGTCCAGGCGCGCTCGCCGTCGGCGGTGACGGCCGCGACGAACCCGTCGTCGCGCGTCGTGCCCGCGTGGGCGCCGTCGAGGTCGCCCTTGGCGTACCCGGCGACGAGCACGCCGCCGTCGGCGCCCGGCACGACGCCGTACGCGCGGTCGTCCGCGGCCGTCGCGACCGCGTGCCGCCAGACCTCGGCGCCGTCGGCGTCGCGCCGCACGACGACCGTGTCGAGCCCGCCCGCGGGCTCGTACCCATCCCACGCGCCGGCGAGGTTGAGCGCGACGGCGGTGCCGCCATCGGGCAGGGCCGCGACCCCGCCCGCGCGGTCGTCGCCCGCGGAGCCGAGGAGCTCGGCGTCCCACGGCGCGGCGGGCGTGGTGCGCAGGCGCGCCGAGACGTCGACGACCCCCTCGCGGAACGCGGGCCGCCAGACGTCCCAGTCGTGGCCGCCGTCGAGCACGCGCAGCTCGGCCGTCACGCCCGGGACGCGGCGCGCCTGGTTGTAGAGGCGCGCGGACTCGAAGTCGATGTCGTGCGTGGCCTCGGCGGGGTCGGGGTTGGCCCACTCGTCGTCGCCGACGGCGACGAACAGGTGCACCGGGAGCGCCGGGTCGAGCGCCGCGAGCGCCGTCGGGTACGAGAGCTCGGTGTACCGGTCGGCGTCGAACGGCGCGGTCCCGACGCCGTAGCCGCCGTGGTCGCGGGCCGAGGAGTCCGCGGGCGGCTGCGGCACGTACACGGCGGGGCTCAGCACGATGCCCGCGGAGAACGTGTCCTGGTGGGCGAGCGTGAACCGCAGCGCGCCCGCGCCGCCCATGGAGTAGCCGCCGACGGCGCGCGCCTCGCGGTCCTCGACCGTGCGGTACGTCGCGTCGACGTGCGCGACGAGGTCGCGCGTGAACGCCGTCTCGACGGCGGTGCCGGCCCCGGCGCCCGTCGCGTCCCCGGTGTAGAGCGAGTCCGTGTACCAGGAGCCGCGGTCGTTCCACGGCGCGTCGGGCATGACGACGACCATCGGCTGGATCTCGCCCGCCCCGATGAGCTCGTCGAGGTCGCCCGTGACCTGCTGCCACGCGGCCTGCGTGTCGCCGCGGCCGTGCAGCAGGTAGAGCGTCGGGTACTCCTGCACGGCGTCGTCGTAGCCGGGCGGCAGGTAGACCGTGTAGTCGATCGGCCCGGCCGCGGAGTCCGCCACCCGCCCCGCCTCGACCGTGCCCTGCTCCGCGGCGGTCGCGGGCAGCGCGAGCGCTGACCCGCCGATCGTCGCGCTCACCGCCAGCGCGGCGAGCGCCGCCGTCCTCTCGGGCCGCCGGTGCGGCCGTCGTGCTGCGTCCATGGTCTCTCCTCGTCGAGATCCGGTGATGACTTCCCCCCTACCCCCTACCCCCCCACCCGCCGAACACGGGGTTGGCGACCGTCCTCGGGGGAATCCGGTCGCAGATCCCGTGCTCGGCGGTCGTCAGTGGCGTGGGCGGCGCTCCGCCAGCGCGAGGACCGTGCGCGCGCGCTCGATCATCGCGACGTCGAGGAACGTGCCGTCGGCGAGCGCCACGACGCCCGTGCCCGACGCCGCCGCGTCGCCGACGCGCTCGACGACCTCGCGCGCGCGGTCCACCTCGTCCGGGGTCGGGAGGAACGCGGCGCGGATGGTGTCGAGCTGCGCGGGGTGGATCGCGGTGCGGCCGCAGAAGCCGAGCGCCCGCCCCGCGCGGCACGACGCCGCGAGCCCGTCGAGGTCGCGCACGTGCGTGAACGCGGACATCGCGGGCGAGGGCAGCCCCGCCGCCCGGGCCGCGACGACGATCCGGCTGCGCGCCCACGCGAGCCCGGCCTCGTTGTCGACCCGCAGGTCGGAGCGGAGGTCGGCCTCGCCGAGCCCGAGGGACGCGACCTGCGGCGACGCCGTCGCGAGCTCGAACGCGCGCTCGACGCCGAGGGCCGACTCGACCAGCAGGTGCAGCGCCCGCCCGGGGAGCGCCGCCGCGAGCGCGCGCACCTCGTCGGCGGACTCGACCTTCGGCGCACGCGCCCCGACGGCGAGCGGCATGCCCGCGAGGGCCGCGACGTCGGCGGCGTGCCACGGCGTCGCGGGGTGGTTGACCCGCACCTGGACCCCGCGCGCGGCGGCCGCGTCGTCGAGCAGCGCGACGGCGTGCGCCCGCGCCTCGTCCTTGCGCGCCGGCGCGACGGCGTCCTCGAGGTCCACGAGCACGACGTCGGCCGCGGACCCGAGCGCCTTGGCCACCCGGTCGGGCCGGTCCGCGGGCACGTACAGCAGCGTCAGCGGCGGCGCGGCGCCCGGCCGGTCGCCCCGGCCCGTCACACCGCCCCCTCGGCCCGGAGCTCCGCGACGCGCTCGGGCGAGAACCCGAGCTCGCCCAGCACGGCGTCGGTGTCGGCGCCGTGCGCGCGGCCGGTGAAGCGGATGACGCCGTCGTTCTCGGACATCCGGAACAGCGGGCCCTGCATGAGCATCGGGCCGAGCTCGGGGTCCTCGATCTCGTGGATCGTGCCGAGCGCGCGGAACTGCGGGTCGTCGACGATGTCCTGGGCGTCGTAGATCGGCGCGACGGCGGCCTGCGCCTCCTCGAACGCGGCGACGACCTCGTCGCGCGTGCGCTGCGCGATCCAGCCGCCGACGGCTTCGTCGAGCAGGTCGGCGTGCTGCGCGCGCTCGACGCCGCTCGCGAACCACGGCTCGTCGACGATCTCGGGGCGACCCACGAGGCGCATGACGCGCTCGGCGATGGACTGCGCCGACGTCGACACCGCGACCCACTGCCCGTCGCGCGTGCGGTAGGTGTTGCGCGGCGCGTTGTTCGCGGACCGGTTGCCGGTGCGCGGCTGCACGGTGCGGAGCTGGTCCCAGCGCGTGATCTGCGGCCCGAGCATCGCGAGGATGGGCTCGATGATGGCCGTGTCGACGACCTGCCCGTGCCCGGTGCGCTCGCGCGTGGACAGCGCGACCATGACGGCGAACGCGGTCGCGAGCGACGCGACGCCGTCGGCGAGCCCGAACGGCGGGAGGGTCGGCGGGCCGTCGGGCTCGCCGGTCATCGCGGCGAACCCGCTCATCGCCTCGGCGAGCGTGCCGAACCCGGGGCGGGTGCGGTACGGCCCGACCTGCCCGAACCCGCTCACGCGCGCGAGCACGAGCCGCGGGTTGCGCGCGGACAGCTCGTCGTAGCCGAGGCCCCAGCGCTCGAGCGTGCCGGGCCGGAAGTTCTCGACGACGACGTCCGCCTCGGCGACGAGCGCGAGGAACACCTCGCGGCCGCCGTCGCTCCCGAGGTTCGCGGTGACGGTGCGCTTGTTGCGCCCGAGCGTCTTCCACCACAGGTTCACGCCGTCCTTCGCGGCGCCGTGCGTGCGCGACGGGTCGGGCTTCGTGGGGTGCTCGACCTTGACGACGTCGGCGCCCAGGTCGCCGAGGTGCATCGCCGCCATGGGCCCGGCGAACAGCGTCGACGCGTCGACGACGCGCAGGCCCGCGAGCGCGCCCGCGGCGGGGTCGCGCGAGACGCGCGGTGCGTCCGTCATGCGGTCACCCCCGTCGCGTCGTCGGCGAGGTCCCACGCGCAGCGGAACCCGACGGTCGCGCCGCGCGCGAGCCCCAGGCCGGGGACGAGGAGCTTGACCGCGTAGTCCGCCGCGTGGCGCCCGCCCTCGACGTACCAGTCGGAGCCCTCGGCGCGGTGGTCGCTGCCGCCCTTGAGCATGACGAACCGCGTGCGGCCGTCGGAGTGCTCGGAACCCGTCCAGCTCCACACGGCAGGCTCGCCGCGCGTCCAGCCGGGCTGCTCGGCCGCGACCTGCCACTCGTCCTCGGTGGGCAGGCGCCCGCCGCGCCACGCGCAGAACGCGCGCGCGTCGTCGAGATCGACGAACGTCACGGGCTCGTCCTCCGTGCCGGGCACGGGACGGCCGTCGACCCAGTGCGCGAGGAAGCGGTGCGCGACGGCGGGCACGTAGCCCGTGGCCGCGAGGAACTCCGCGAACTCCGCGTTCGTCACGTCGCGGCCCACCGCCACCGGGGCGGCGAGCTCGCCGTCGCGCTGGAGGGTCCGCGCGTCGTGCAGGCGCGGCGGGAGCGGCTTCCACTCGTCCACGTACGGCGCGCCCTGGTACATCCCGGTCTCGCGCGCGCGGTACCGGACGGTCAGCACGTACGGCCCCGCAGGCACGACGACGGCCACCGGCCCGGCCGGGTCCGTCCCCCCGGTCGGAGCGGACGTGGGGACAGAGGCGTCGAGGCGCCGCGCGAGCCGGTGCGGGAACCGCGCGTCGGGGTCGTGCGGCGCGGTCTCGTCGAGCGAGGCGACCACGTCGCGCAGGTGCGGCAGCCACGCGGGCTCGGCGGCGCCGTCGGCCACGTGCAGCACCGCGGCGATGCCGCGGCCGGGCACGCGCCCGGGCGTGCCGTCCGGGAGCAGCGGGCCGTCGTGGTCCGCCTCGCCGCGGTTGACGACCGTCCACAGGGTCACGCCGTCGAGCTCCCAGCGCGACGCGTACACCCCGGCGGCCTCGGCCTCGGGCGCGAGCTCGGCCAGCGGCGTCCACTCGCCGTCGAGCAGCAGCGGACGCGCGGCGCGCTGGACCGTGACCAGGCGCGTCACGGTCGCGGCGTCGCGCCGCGACCAGCCGACCCACACGCCGAACACGACCTCCCACACCATGACGCCCACGCCGTTGAGCCACGCGGACTGGAGCTCCTCGGAGTGGTCGCGGTGCCAGCGGCGCACGTGGTGCTGCATGTGCCGGCGCTCGTACCAGTGCGCGCGCAGCACGCCGGGCACGGGCGAGTCTGCGAAGAACTGCGCCCACGAGGACGAGTGGTCCTCGATGCGCTCGACCGGGAGCTTGGACTCGCCCTCCAGGACGATGCCCGGGCGCGCGGCCTCGAGCCGCGCGACGAGCTCCGGCTCGGCCTTCTTCAGCGTGTCGAGGAAGACGCCGTCGGCGCCGAGGTCGCGCACGACGGCGGCGAGCTCGGTGAGGTCGTCGTCGCCGCGGCGCGTGCCGACGTCCCACGGGTTGTAGTCGACGAACACGTGCAGGCCCGCGTCGTGGAAGGTCCGTACGAGGTCGACGATCCCCGGGACGTCGCGGTAGAAGTCCCACTGGTTGCGGTCGTCGATCCCGATGACGGGGTACGCGTGCCACAGCACCACGGCGTCGAGGCCGCCGAACCGCTCGCGCGCGTCGGCGAGGAACCGCTCGGGCGTGAACCGGTGCTCCTCGAAGGAGTACAGCAGCTCGTCCCAGAGCCACACCTGCGCGACCGTCGAGCACCCCGCGGCCCACGCCGCGGCCGGGCGGTCGTACGCCGCGCCCGTGTACCCGTGGCGGCGGCGCGCGTCGTCGCGCCACGCGGCGAGGCGCTCGCGCCAGGCCGGGCGGTCGGCGGGGTCGGCCGGGCCGACGAAGATCTTCGCCTCGTCGAGCGCGAGGGACTGCTCGGGCGTGAGCGGCCCGTCGAGCGCGACCTCGGTCGGCAGGTCGATCGGGCGCGGGACCAGCGGGTCGAACGTGTAGGTCATGGTGCCTTTCCCTCGGCGGGCCGGGCCCGCGCTCGGACGTGCTGCGGACGGGCTCAGGTCGGTCGGTCGGGGTTCGCGGCGCGCTCGGCGAGCGCGACGACGTCCGCCGCGTCGGGCACGGCGTCCTGCGCGCCGGGCCGGGTCACGGCGAGCGCGCCCGCGGCGGCGGCGAGCCGCGCGGCGTCGGGCAGGTCGGCGCCGCGCGCGAGCGCCGCGGCGAGGACGCCGCAGAACGTGTCGCCCGCGCCGGTGGTGTCGACCGCCTCGACGGCGATCGCGGGGACGGTCGTGAGCAGGGGCCCGGACGGGCGGCGCTCCGCGACGAGGCTGCCCTCTCCGCCGAGCGTCACGACGACGGCCGGCACGCGCTCCAGCAGCAGCCCCGCGAGCGTGCTCGGGTCGGCGTCGCCGGAGGCGCCCGCCAGGTCCGCCGCCTCGTGCTCGTTGACGACGAGCACGTCGACCGCGGCCCAGACGTCGTCGGGCAGGTCGCGCGACGGCGCCGCGTTGAGGACCAGCAGCGCGCCCGGGCGGCGCGCCGCGGCGGCGGCGCGCACGACGTCGAGCGGGATCTCGAGCTGCGCGAGCACGACGTCCGCCGCGGCGATCCGCTCGGCCTGCGCCGCGCCGACCGTCACGTGCGAGTTCGCGCCGGGCGCCACGACGATCGCGTTCTCGCCGTCGGGCGAGACGGTGATGAGCGCGGTGCCCGTCGCGGCGTCCACGCGCTCGACGAGGTCGGTCCGCACCCCGCCGCGGTCGAGCGACGCGAGCAGCAGGTCGGCCGCGTCGTCGTGCCCGAGCGCGCCGACGAACGTCGTGCCGGCACCGCCCGCTCGCGCCGCGCCGACCGCCTGGTTCGCGCCCTTGCCGCCGGGGTTGCGCCGCAGCTCGCCGCCGAGGATGGTCTCGCCGCCGCCGGGGTGCCGCGGCACGTCGACGACGAGGTCGACGTTCGCCGACCCGACCACCACGACCCGTCCCGACCCGCCCGGGACCGTGGTGCCCTGCTCCCCGTCCGCCGTCGTGCTCATGCCTGTGCCTCCTCCGTGGGACCCTGCACGGCTCCCCCGGCCACCACGACCGGGACCGTCGCGAGCGCGACCGTCCGCGCCGCGAGGTCCACGATCCTCTGCTCGCCGCCGGGCAGCGAGGTCGCGATGTGACCGTCGAGCGGGCGCGTCCATCGCTGGCCGATGCCCTCGACGCCCTGCAGCGCACCCACCACGCCGCCGACCGTCGCCCCCGCCGAGTCGGTGTCCCAGCCCGCGGTGACGGCGATCGCGACGCTCGCGCCGAAGTCGCCGCGACCGTCCGCGCCGCGCCCCGCGGTGAGCGCGTAGGCGATCACCGCGGCGTTGTTGAGCACGTGCACCCAGTGCAGGTCGCCGTACGCCGCGTGGATCGTGTCGAGCCCGGCGCGCACGCCCGCCTCGGACGCGTCGCCGTCGCGGCCCGCGTCCCGCCCGAGCCGGATCGCCGCGGCCAGGCGGCTGCCCGGCGGCACGACGGCGTCCGCCGCGTCGAGCACCTCGTCCACCGTCTCGCAGACCATCGCCGCCGACGCGAGCGCGGCCGCCCACATCGCGCCGTACACGCCGTTGCGCGTGTGGCTCAGGCGCGCGTCCGTCCACGCGAGGCGCGCGGCCTCGCGCACGTCGCCGGGCGAGACCCAGCCGAGCACGTCCGTGCGGATGAGTGCGCCGATCCACTCCCGGAACGGGTTGTGGTGCGTCGCCGTCTCCGGCACCGGCCGCGCGTCGAGGATGTTGCGGTACGCGGCGCGCTCGGCCGTGAACACCCGGCCCGCGGGCAGCGCGTCGAGCCAGAGCTGCGCGACGTCGTCCGTCGTGAAGCCGCGACCGTGCCGCTCCAGCAGGGCGAGCGCGAGGATCGGGTAGTTGAGGTCGTCGTCCTCGGGCATCCCGTCGATGTTCTCCTCGAGCGACGTCGGGGCGCTGCGCCGGTTCCACGGCCAGCGCGCGGCGACGTCGTCGGGCAGCCCGACGGCGGTGAACCAGCGGTCCAGCGGCCACCGGCCCGTGGCGCGCAGGATCTCCTCGATCCCGGCGCGCGGGATCTTCTCCACGGGCTTGCCGAGCAGGCAGCCCGCCGCGCGCCCGGTCCACGCGCCGAGCACGCGGTCCGCGTACGCGGCGTCGGCGGTGCCGGTCCCCGTGCCGGCGGAGGACCCGACGGCGCCCGGGCGGGTGGGCAGGCCGGGCGCCGCCGGGAGCGTGGCGAGGATCGCGTCCCAGTCGTCGGGCTCGTGCGGCGCGGGCGCCGCGGGCAGCGCGTCGAGCTCCACGAGCAGGTCGCGCGCGAGCGCGCGCAGCTCCGGGGTCGCGGGGACGGGACCGGCCCCGCTCACCGCGGGGACGGGGTCCCCGCCCGCGGCGGCCCAGCGCTCGCGCACGTCCGCGAGCGCCGCGGGGTCCTTGCCCTCCGCCGCGGCCTGGACGAGCTCGTGCGCGAGCAGGTCCTCGGGCTGGGCCCAGGTCAGCCTCACGCCGGGTCACCCGCCCGCGCGGCGAGGGCCCCGCCGTCGACGGGCGCGCTGCCGAGCTCGGCGAGCGCGCGCAGGCGGGCGGTCGCGCGCTCGCGGTCGGCCCGCAGGATGTCCTGCGCGGCGGACGCCATGAGCCGCCCGGTCTCCCGGACGTCCATGCGGCTCGCCTCCTCGATCGCGTCGAGCCACTCGTCCGGCACGACGGCGGTCCCGCCGAGGCCCGCGCACACCGCGCCGGCCATCACGGCGATCGAGTCGGCGTCGCGCCCGTAGTTCACGGCGCCGAGGACCGCGCCGCGGAAGTCGCCGCGGTGCCCGAGCACGAAGCCGAGCGCCGCGGGCAGCTCCTCGATGGACTTGGTGCGCGACGGGCGCCGCGCGTCCATCGACATCTGCCGGTACGCGGGCCCGACGGAGTCGAACGGCGCGACCGTGTCGCGGATCAGCCGCGCGAGGGCGCGCTCCTCCTCGTCGGTGGTGGGCGCCGTCGTCCAGCCGTCGAACGCCTCGACGACGGCCTGGAGCGCGGCGGCCGTGCCGTCGTGCGCGACGTCGAGCGCGGCGTGCACGACGTCGTCGACCGTGGCCCCCGGCGCGACGGACGCGGCGACCATGGCCGCGAACACGCCCGCCGCCTCGCGGCCGTAGCTCGACTGGTGCGCGCCGGTCAGGTCGATCGCCTCGGCGTACGCGCCGCGCGGGTCGCCCGCGTTCGCGAGCCCGACGGGCGCGACGTACATGGCGGCGCCGCAGTTGACGACGTTCCCCACCCCGGCCTCGCGCGGGTCGACGTGCCCGTAGTGCAGGCGCGCGACGATCCACTTCTCCGCGAGGAACACGCGCTGGAGCAGCAGGGCCGTGGACTCGAGCTCGGGGATCCAGCGCGGCTCGCCGATCATGAGGGGCACGAGGTCCTCGGCCATCGCGTACGCGTCGAGGTGCTCGCGGCGCTTCGCGTACACCTCCACGAGCGCGCGCGTCATGAGGGTGTCGTCCGTGATGTGCCCGTCACCCTTGTGGTAGGGCGCGATCGGACGCGCGTCCTGCCAGTTCGGGTACCAGGGCTCCACGATCCCCGTCACGCGGCCGCCGTGGCGCTCCTCGATCTGCTCGGGCGTCCAGCCCTCCGTGGCGCCTCCCAGCGCGTCCCCCACCGCCGCTCCGGTGATCACTGCCACCGCTCGGTCGTCCAGCCAGGTCACGATCCACTCCCTGTCGATCCGTCTCGGCGCCTCGCGCCGGTGCGACCCGTGCGGGTCGCGGTTCCCGGCCGGGCGGTCGCGTGCGCGGCCGCCCGGCCGCTGCTGCTCGGTGCTCGCCGCGACCCGTGACGCGGTGCCGCGGCGAGCGACCGAGAGTGCTACTTGGTGATCTCGGCCCAGCCCGACTCGAGCTCGGTCGCGAGCTGGTCGGCGTCGATCTCCTGGGCGAGGAACTTCTGGTACGCGGGCGTCGCGACGGTGTCCTTCCACTGCGCGTACGCGTCGACGAACAGGTACGGCGCCGAGGTGAGGTACTGGCCGGAGGAGAGGATCGTCGACCAGCCGTTCTCGTCGCCGAGCGACTCCGCCATGGCCTCCTGGGCCGACGTCGTCGCGGGGATGAGCGCGTCCGCCTCGTTGAGCGCGGCGAGGTTCTCCGTCTGCGTGAAGAACTCGATGAACTCCGCGGACTCCTCGACGTGCTCGGAGTCGATGTTCACCGAGAGCGTCTGCGGGTTCGCGGCCTGCTCGGCGCCGTCGGGGCCCTCGAGCGGGGGCAGCACGACCCAGTCGAAGCCCTCGGGCGCGTCGTTCGCGATGTTCGCGGCCTGGAACGAGCCCTGGATCGTCATAGCGACCTGCCCCGCGTAGAACGACGCGAGCGTCTCCGACCCGGACTGCGTGAGGGTCACCGGCAGCACCGTGCCGTCGGTGTGCGCCATCGTGTCCACGAGCTCCGGCAGGGCCATCTCGCCCTCGCCGATGGTGATGCTCGCGTCCGCGCCGGTGCCCTCGAAGTACTCGCCGCCGAAGCCGGGGGCCATCGCCATGAACGCGGCCGTCGGGCTCGCGAGCCCCCACCCGAGCCCGTACGCGCCGTCCTTCGTCGTGGCCTGCGCGATCTGCCGCAGCTCGTCCCACGTGATCGTCTCGCCCGTGGGGATCTCGACGCCGGCCGCGTCGAGCATCGTCTTGTTGGCGAAGACCATGTAGGACTGCAGCTCGGTCGGGTACGCGATGACCTGGTCGTCGACCGTCACCGCGTCGAGGATGCCCTCGGGGATGTCGTCCCGGCGCTCGTCGGACATGTACTCCGAGAGGTCCGCGAGGTACCCGTCGACCGCGAACGGCACGATGCTCGCGGCCTCGTAGTGGATGATGTCCGGCGCGGCGCCGCCGTTGAACTGGGTGATGAGCTTGTCGTAGATGCCGTCCCAGCCGGCGGGCACGATCTCGACCTGGACGTCGGGGTTCGCCTCGTTCCAGTCGGCGACGATCTTCTCGGTCGCCTCGATCGCGGCGGGCTGGTCGGACAGCGACTGGAACTTCAGCGTCACCGTGCCGCCGTCGGTGCCGTCGTCCCCGCTGCCGCCCCCGCTGGAGCAGGACGCGACGAGCAGGGTCGTGATCGTGAGGCATGCGGCGATGGACGCACCACGAGTCTTCATGGTTCTACCTTTCGGGTGGGGGTGGGGTCGAGAGAGCCTGGGGGCGGGACCGGGCGCGGAGGGGGTCACGGTCAGCCCTTCACCGCGCCCGAGAGCAGGCCGCCGGTGAGCTTCTTCTGCATGATCGAGAAGAAGACGATGCTGGGGATGGCCGCGAGCACGGAGCCCGCGGCGAGGGGGCCGAGCGCCACCTTGCCCTCGCCGCCGATGAACATCTTCAGCGTGATGGGCAGCGTGTAGTTCTCGGGCGACTGGAGCAGCACGAGCGCGAAGAAGAACTCGTTCCACGAGGACACGAAGCTGAACATCGCGGTCGCGACGATCCCGGGCATGAGCAGCGGGAAGACGATGGTGCGCAGGACCGTGAGCCGGCTCGCGCCGTCCATGGAGCCCGCCTCCTCGAGGTCCACGGGGATGGCGCTCACGTAGCCCTGCATCATCCACAGCGCGAACGGCAGCGTGTACGTGGTGTGGACGAGCGTGAGGCCGACGAGCGAGTCCGTGAGCCCGATGGTCCGCAGGATGAGGAACAGCGGCAGGATGATGAGGATCACCGGGAAGACCTGGCTCACGAGGATCCAGCCGACGCCCGCCGCGCGGATCTTCCCCCGCAGCCGGGCGAGCACGTACGACGCCGGCAGCGCGATGACGATGACGAGCAGCGTGGACACGACCGCGACGATCGCGCTGTTCCAGGCCGAGCGGACGAGGCCCTGCCGAGCCAGCGCCTGGGAGTAGTTCTCCCAGTGCCAGTCCTGCGGGATCAGGCTCACCGTGAGCGAGTTGAGCTCGCCCGAGGACTTGAGCGAGGCCGAGATGAGCCAGAGCAGCGGGAAGCCGAGGAACAGGATGTAGAACCCCAGGGCCGCGTACTGGGCGGGGCGGACGAGTGCGCGCACGGGTCAGCTCTCCTTCTCGGAGCGGAACTGCGACCGCAGGTAGATCGCGAGCAGGAGGACGACCACGACGACGAGCACGACGCCCATCGCGGCGGCGTAGCCGATGTTGCGGTTCTTGAACGCCTCGAGGTACGTGAAGAGCATCGGGAGCATGGTCCGGCCGCCCGGCCCGCCCTCGGTGAGCACGTAGACCAGCGAGAACGAGTTGAAGTTCCAGATGAAGTTCAGCGACGTGATCGAGGTGATGATCGGGCGCAGGCTCGGGAGCGTCACCGCGGTGAAGCGGCGCCACGCGCCCGCGCCGTCCATGGCCGCGGCCTCGTGGAGCTCGTCCGGGATCTGCTGGAGCCCGGCGAGCAGCGTCACGGTGGTCTGCGGCATGCCGACCCACACCCCGACGACGATCACCGCGGGCAGGGCGGTCGAGAAGTCCGCGAGCCAGTTGATGTCGTCCGGCAGGCCCAGGGCGCCGAGGAACGCGTTGAGCGGCCCCGCGTTGGGCGAGTAGATCATCTGCCACATGATCGCCACGACGACCGGCGGCATGGCCCACGGGATGAGTGCGAGCACGCGCGTCAGGCCCTGGAGCCGGAGCCCCGAGTTGAGCAGGAGCGCGAGGCCCATCGCCGCGACGAGCTGGAGCAGCGTCACCGAGACGGCCCAGATCATGCCGATGCGGAACGAGTCCCAGAAGAACGAGTTGTCCGCGAGGCGCACGAAGTTGTCGACGCCGACGAACTGGTAGTCCGGCTGGCGCACGAGCCGCGCGTCGGTGAACGCGAGGGCGACGCCCATGACGAGCGGCGCGACGCTGAGCACGAGGATCGGCAGGAGCGACGGCATGACGAGCGCGATCGCCTCGCGCCGCTTGGCGCGGGCCATGCCGCCGGTCCGGCGCACCGGGCCGCGGTCGGGGCGCAGGGCCGAGCGACGGGGGTCGCCCGCGAGGGTCGGTGCGCTCACCGGGAACCACCCCCGGGGGCGGTCGACTCGCGCACGACGAGGCGCGGCCCGACGGCGGTGTGCCGCCCGGGCTCCGCGTCGCCGTCGACGAGGTCCACGACGAGCTGCGCGGCGACGCGCCCACGCTCCGTCGAGCCGAGCGAGACGCTCGTCAGGGAGGGCTGGAACACGCGGCCGATCTCCGTGTCGTCCATGCCGGTCACCGCGACGTCCTCGGGGACCGAGAGCCCGCGCTCGCGCACGGCCCGGATGGCGCCGATGGCGAGGAGGTCGTTGGCCGCGACGATCGCGTCCGGGCGGGCGTCGTCGTCCGTGGCGTCGAGCAGCGCGCGCGTCGTCGCGAGGCCCGCGGCGACGGTGAAGTCGAGGGCGGGCGCGACCTCGACCCGCTCGGCGTCGAAGTCGGCGGCGCGCGTCGCGGCGTCGAAGCCGCGCTGGCGCGCCTCACCGGGGGTCGTGTCGAGGGGGCCGTTGAGGAACGCGATCCGGCGACGGCCGAGACCGAGCAGGTGCCGCACCGCCTCGCCGATCCCACCCGCGGAGTCCGTGGACACCGAGTCGATGCCGCGGTCCGCGAGCGTGCGGCCGATGACGACGACGGGCACCGGCGCCTCGCGGATCTCCTCGACGAGCTCGTCGTCGGTGCGCAGCGGGCTGAGGATCATGGCGTCGACGAAGCCGCTCGACAGGCTGCGCACGAGCTCGACGGTGGACCGCGTGGTGTCCCCCGTCGTCATGACGACGACGCGGTAGCCGTGCGGAGCGAGCACCTCGTGGATCGCCGTCATCATCTCGACGTAGACGGGGTTGCCGATGTCCGCGACGGCGAACGCCACCTGGAACGTCTTCTTGAGGCGCAGCGAGCGCCCGATGGCGTCCGGGCTGTACCCCAGCTCGGTGGCCGCGGCGCGCACGCGCTCGACCATCGCGGGGCTCGCGCCCGTCCCGTGCAGCGCACGGGAGGTCGAGGCCAGGGAGACCCCGGCCCGCTGTGCCACCTGGATCAGCGTGGCGCGTGATGACGTCACTGTCGTCCACCTCGTCGTCGAAGGACCGTCGTTCTGGAAACGTTTCCAGACTGACGACCTCGACAGTCCTGGAAACGTTTCCGGGTTGGCGGACACTCTCGCACCCGCCCCACCCGGACGTCAACCCCGCCGCCCCCGCGACGCTCGTCCCCCACCACGAGGTAGAGCCCTGGTCCCGCGAGGTAGAGCCCTGGTCCGCCGAGGTAGAGCCGTGGTCCCGACCTCGGCTCTACCTCGGCAGACCAGGGCTCTACCTCGGGCTCCCACGGGTACGGGGTTCCGCGTAGGGGGGTTGTCCACGACGCCGCGCGACGGTCACGCTCGAAGCGACCCGACCACCGACGAAAGGTGCACCGATGCACACGCGAGCCCCGGCGTCGTCCTCCCCCGCGGCGCCCACGACGGCCGCCGCCCGGCCGACCTCCCGCCCTCTCGCCCTGCTCCTCAGCCTCGTCCTCGCGCTCGCGGGAGCGCTCTCGTGGTCCGTCGCAGGCCCGGCGCAGCAGGCGCACGCCGCGACGTGCGCCGCCCCCTGGAGCGCGAGCGCCGTCTACACGGGCGGCGCCGTCGTCTCCCACGGCGGCCAGAACTGGAAGGCCGGCTGGTGGACCCAGGGCGACACGCCCGGCACCACCGGCGAGTGGGGCGTCTGGCGCAGCCAGGGCGCCTGCGGCGGCGGCACGAACCCCGGCAACCCCGGGAACCCCGGCAACCCGACCGGGTTCGTCGTCTCCGAGGCGCAGTTCAACCAGATGTTCCCCAACCGGAACCCGTTCTACACGTACCAGGGCCTCGTCGACGCGCTGTCCGCCTACCCGGGCTTCGCGACGACGGGCGGCACCGAGGTCGCCAAGCGCGAGGCCGCGGCGTTCCTCGCCAACGTCAACCACGAGACCGGCGGCCTCGTGTACGTCAAGGAGATCAACACCGCGAACTACCCGCACTACTGCGACACCTCGAAGCCGTACGGCTGCCCGGCGGGCCAGTCCGCCTACTACGGCAAGGGCCCGATCCAGCTGAGCTGGAACTACAACTACAAGGCCGCGGGCGACGCGCTCGGCATCGACCTGCTCAACAACCCGTACCTCGTCGAGCAGAACTCCGCGGTCGCGTGGAAGACCGGCCTGTGGTTCTGGAACACGCAGTCGGGCGCGGGCTCGATGTCCGGGCACCAGGCGATCGTGTCGGGCGCCGGCTTCGGCGAGTCCATCCGCTCGATCAACGGCACGATGGAGTGCAACGGCGGGAACCCTGCGCAGGTGCAGTCGCGCATCGCCGCGTTCCAGCGGTTCGCCCAGATCCTCGGCACGACGACGGGCAACAACCTCTCCTGCTGACCCGTCCCGCACGCACGACGGCGGCCCGCCCCACCCCGGGGCGGGCCGCCGTCGTGCGTGGTGCCCCGTGCCGGGACGGACGGGTCAGAGCTGCGCGAGGAGGTCCCGCATGCGGTCGATCTCGCCGCCCTGGCCGGCCGCCGTCTCGGCGGCCATCTCGTTCGCGAAGAGGTCCTCCCCCTCGACGAGCACGACGTCGACCATCGCGAGCGCGCCCTCGTGGTGCTGGATCATTCCCTCGAGGAAGAGGCGGTCGAACTCCGGACCGCTCGCGGCCTCGAGCGCCGCGAGCTGCTCGTCGGAGAGCATCCCGGCGGCCCCGGCGCCGTGGTCGTGCCCCGCGCCGTCGGGCGCGCGCGGGCCCGTCCCGCCCGCGTCCTGCGCGCCCTCGGGCACGGCGAGGTCGCGCGCCTGGAGCCACGACGCGAGCGCGTGCACCTCGGGCCCCTGCGCGGCGGTGACGCGCTCCGCGAACGACCGGACGGCGTCGGACCCGGCGCGGTCGGGCGCGAGCGCGGCGATCTCGAGAGCCTGGAGGTGGTGCTCGATCATGCCGGTGACGAACGCGGCGTCGGCCTGGTTCCACGAGCCGGCGTCGGGCGCCCCCGCGTAGTCGTCGGGGCCGACGGTCGTGGCGCCCTCCCCCGGCCGCCCGGGCTGCACGACGACGCTCGACGGCGTCGACGTCGGCTGCGGGTCGGGCGTGCACGCGGCCAGGCCGAGCGCGGCACCGAGCGCCAGGCCGGTCGCGGTGACGCCGCAGGTCAGGGCACGCGCGGCGGTGCGCCGCGCTGTGTTACGGCTGGGAAAAACCTGCACCCGCGCTGTTCCCTCCGTGTAAAAGATCGTCGCGAACCGCCCGGTTTGAGTGGTCCAGATCACATTTGCCCGCCAGAATTTGCAGCACCCTACCAAGGAGGTGTTTCCCTCGTGCATCGAAGAACGCACCGGCAGACGCACCGGCACCGGAGCCGGGTCCTGCTCGCCTCGTCCCTGGCGGCGACCCTCGCCGTCTCGACCCTCGCGGTCGCCACGACCGCCGCCGCGGAGCCGTCCGACGGCTCCCCCGAGGCGGTGGCGGCGCTCACCGACCAGGCCGCCGCCTCGCTCGCAGACCTCCCCGCACAGCGCCTCGCCCCCCTCGCCCAGGCCACCGACGTCCTGGCGCCCGGGGAGACGGCAGGCAGCCCCAACCTCACGCACGTCGCCAACATCCCGAAGAACGGCGGCTTCGCGCCCGAGGGGCAGTACAGCACCGACCTCGCGTTCCAGGGCCGGTACGCGTTCGCCGGGAACTACGGCGGCTTCACCGTGTACGACGTCGCGAACCCGACCGCCCCGCAGCAGGTCGCCCAGGTCGTCTGCCCCGGGTCCCAGAACGACATCTCCGTCTACGGCGACCTGCTCGTCCTCAGCACCGACTCCTCGCGCAGCAACGACTCGTGCGAGAACGTCGCCCAGAGCGCCGCGATCAAGGACTCGTGGGAGGGCATCAAGGTCTTCGACATCTCCGAGCCGACGGCGCCCGAGTACGTGGCGTCCGTCGAGACGCAGTGCGGCTCCCACACGCACTCCCTCGCGCCGTCCCAGGACGGCGAGGAGCTGTTCGTCTACGTCTCGTCGTACAGCCCGAACGCGGCGTTCCCCGACTGCCAGCCCCCGCACGACCTCATCTCGGTCGTGCAGATCCCGCTCGACGACCCCGCCGCGGCGGAGCTCGTCTCGACGCCCGTCCTCTTCCCCGACGGCGGCAACCCGGGCGGCAACGGCTCGAGCACGACGTCGGGCTGCCACGACATCACGACCTACCCGTCGAAGGACCTCGCGGCGGGCGCGTGCATGGGCGACGGCATCCTCCTCGACATCTCCGACCGCGCGCACCCGGTGGTGACCGAGGTCGTCCGGGACACGACGAACTTCGCGTTCTGGCACTCGGCGACGTTCAACAACGCCGGCACCAAGGTCGTCTTCACGGACGAGCTGGGCGGCGGCGGGGCGCCGACGTGCAACCCGACCGTCGGGCCGGAGAAGGGCGCGGACGCCATCTACGACATCGTGGGCGGCGAGCTCGTGTTCAAGAGCTACTACAAGATCGAGCGCGAGCAGGCCGCGACGGAGAACTGCGTCGCGCACAACGGCTCGCTCATCCCCGTCCCGGGCCGCGACATCATGGTCCAGGCCTGGTACCAGGGCGGCATCTCGGTGTGGGACTTCACGGACTCGGCGAACCCCGTCGAGATCGCGTGGTTCGACCGCGGCCCGCTGTCCGCGGAGCGGCTGATCCTCGGCGGCTCGTGGTCGGCCTACTGGTACAACGGCGCGATCATCTCGAACGACATCCAGCAGGGCCTCGACGTCCTGCTGCTCGACGACCCGGTGACGAACGCCGCGAAGTCGGTCGTGACGGACGAGTTCAACCCGCAGGCCCAGCCGACGTACACCGAGCCGCCGGCCTGGTCGAAGGGCACCGCCTACGCGGGCGGCACCACGGTCACCTACGGGGGCGCCGTGTGGCGCGCGCAGTGGTGGACGAAGGGCCAGGTGCCCGGTGCCGACGCGTGGGGCCCGTGGGAGGAGATCGCCGGGGTCGACTCCGCCGGGGTCGGCGCGTGGAAGCCGAGCCGCGTCTACGTCAAGGGCGACAGCGTGACGTACGAGGGCACGACGTACACCGCGAAGTGGTGGACGCGGAACCAGGCGCCCGGCGACCGCTGGGGCCCCTGGGACCCGCAGGACTGACGCACGTGCGCCGGCGCCCGCTCACCGGTCGGTGGGCGGGCGCCGTCGTGCGCGGCCCGCGCCCGCACGCCCCCCGTAGGATGCGGCCGCATGACCGGGAACCCCCTCGACGACGACGCACGCTGCCCGTGCCGCTCCGGCGACACCTACGGGTCGTGCTGCGGCCGGTACCACGCGGGGCTGCGGCCCGGCCCGGACGGCACCGCCCCGGGCCCGCACGCACCGACGGCCGAGGCGCTCATGCGCTCGCGCTACAGCGCGTTCGCCGTCGGCGACGCCGACTACCTGCTCGCGACGTGGCACCCCTCCACCCGGCCTGCCGACCTCGACCTCGACCTCGACGACGACGTCGAATGGCGCCGCCTCGACGTCGTGCGCACCGAGGCGGGCGGGCCGTTCGACACGACCGGGGTCGTGGAGTTCGTCGCGCACCACCGCTCGCGCACGGACCCGGCCGACCGCGGGCGGCTCCACGAGGTGAGCCGGTTCGTCAGGGAGGGCGACCGCTGGTCCTACGTCGACGGCGCGGTCGCCTGAGGGCGCCGCCGCGGCGCCGGTAGCGCTCAGCGGCGGGGCGCGGCCGGGCGTCGTGCGGCCGCGACCGCGAGCGCCGCGGTCACGAGCACGGCGCCCAGGAGCGCGCCGGCCGTGTTGAGGACGACGTCCTGGACCGTCGGGACACGGCCGGGCAGGAGGTTCTGGGTGAGCTCGATCGCGACCGAGAGGGCGCAGCCCGCGAGCGTCACGAGCCCGACGGCGCGCCACACGCCCGGGACGGCACGGCCCCGACGGGCCGCCGCGCCCCGCAGGAGGGGCACGCCGAGCACGCCGAACGGCCCGAACATCACGACGTTGGCGAGAGCCTCGAGCACCGGCAGCGTGATCGGGATCCCGAGGCCCTGGAGGAAGCCGAGCGTGGACGTCGCCCAGCCGGGCGCGTCGGTGGACTGCGGCGACGGCCAGAGCGTCACGACCAGGACGGCGGCGAGATAGACGGCGAACGTCCAGGTCAGCAGGCGCATCCCGTCAGCGTACGGGCGCGCGTCCCGGGCGCGCCGGGCCCCGCGGCGCGGCCACGGAGCCTCCACCGTTCCCCCTCCTCGCCGCGCGTGGGACGGCGAGGGTCGGTTCACTGGGCGCCATGGTCACCGTCGGCTTCCACGCCTCCCACGAGCAGATCCCGCCCGGCCCCCTCCTCGCCGCGGCCCGCCGCGCCGAGCAGGTCGGCTTCGACGCCGCCATGTGCTCCGACCACCTGGCCCCCTGGAGCGAGCGCCAGGGCGAGTCCGGGTTCGCGTGGTCGTGGCTCGGCGCCGCGCTCGCGACGACCGCGCTGCCGTTCGGCGTCGTCACCGCCCCCGGCCAGCGCTACCACCCGGCGATCGTCGCGCAGGCGATCGCGACGCTCGGCGCGATGTTCCCGGGCCGCTTCTGGGCCGCGCTCGGCTCGGGCGAGGCGATGAACGAGCACGTCACGGGCGACCGCTGGCCCACGAAGGCCGAGCGCGACGCCCGCCTGCGCGAGTGCGTCGACGTCATCCGGGCCCTCCTCGCGGGCGAGGAGGTCACGCACCACGGGCACGTCACGGTGGACCGGGCGCGCGTGTGGTCGCTGCCCGACGTCGCGCCGCGGCTCGTCGGGCCGGCCGTCACCCCCGCCACGGCGCGCCGCCACGCCGACTGGGCCGACGGCCTCGTCACCGTGAACCAGCCCGTCGAGTCGCTGCGCCAGGTCGTCGGCGAGTACCGCGACGCGGGGGGCCGCGGGCCGCTCGCGCTCCAGGTCCACGTCGCGTGGGGCACGGACGACGAGGCCGCGTTCGCCGTCGCGCACGACCAGTGGCGCTCGAACCTCCTGCCGCCGAGCGTCAACTGGCACCTCGAGACCCCGGAGCAGTACGACGCGGTGGCGGAGCTCGTGCGCCCGGAGGAGGTGCGCGGCACGGTGCTCGTCGAGCACGACCCCCAGCGGCTCGCGGACCGCGTCGCCGAGATGGTCGCGTGCGGGTTCGACGAGGTGTACCTGCACCACGTGGGGCAGCAGCAGGACGCGTTCCTCGACGCGGCGGGCGAGGCCCTCCTGCCCCGGCTGCGCGAGGCGTGCGCCGCCTCCACCGACGGGGGTGCGGCGTGAGGATCCGTGACACCGGGGACCTGTGGTGGAAGAACGCGGTCGTCTACTGCCTCGACGTCGAGACCTTCATGGACTGGGACGACGACGGGATCGGCGACTTCCCCGGCCTGGTCCAGCGGATCGACCACCTGGCCGACCTCGGGGTGACGTGCCTGTGGCTCATGCCGTTCTACCCGACGGCCGACCGCGACGACGGCTACGACATCACCGACTTCCTCGGCGTCGACCCGCGCCTGGGCGACCTGGGCGACGTCGTCGAGCTCGTGCGGACCGCGCGCGACCGGGGCATCCGCGTGATCGTCGACCTCGTCGTCAACCACACGTCCGACCGCCACCCGTGGTTCCGCTCGGCGCGGCGGTCGACGTCGTCCCCGTTCCGGGACTACTACGTGTGGCGGTCCGACGAGCCGCCGTCGACCAAGGACCAGGTCGTGTTCCCCGACCAGGAGGAGGGCATCTGGACCCTCGACGAGGCGTCGGGCGAGTGGTACCGGCACCGTTTCTACCGGCACCAGCCCGACCTCAACACCGCGAACCCGCAGGTGCGGGACGCGATCGCGAAGACGATCGGCTTCTGGCTGGAGCTCGGCATCTCCGGCTTCCGGGTCGACGCCGTCCCCTACGCGCTGACCGACGCGGCCGCGAACCCGGGCGACGAGATCGACGACCCCCACGACCTGCTGCGCGTGCTGCGCGCGTTCGTGGGGCGGCGGTCGGGCGACGCGATCCTCATGGGCGAGGTCAACCTGCCGTACGAGGAGCAGGCGCGCTACTTCGGGGACGGCGACCCCACCGACGGCGACCCGGGCGGGGTGACGAGCAACGAGCTGACGCTCCAGTTCGACTTCAACGCGATGCAGGCGCTGTACCTGGCGCTCGCGAGGCACGACGCGACCCCGCTCGCCGGGTCGCTCGCCGCGCGTCCGCCCATCCCCCGCGACACCCAGTGGGCGACGTTCGTGCGCAACCACGACGAGCTCACGCTCGACAAGCTCACGGACGACGAGCGCGCCGAGGTCTTCGCCGCGTTCGGGCCCGAGGAGGACATGCAGCTCTACGGTCGGGGACTGCGACGGCGGCTGCCCCCGATGCTGGGCGGCGACCCGCGCCGGCTGCGGATGGTGTACGCGCTGCTCTTCTCGCTGCCGGGCACGCCCGTGCTGTTCTACGGCGAGGAGATCGGCATGGGCGAGAACCTGGACGTGCCGGGGCGCCTTGCCGTGCGGACGCCCATGCAGTGGACGTCGGGGCCGAACGGCGGGTTCTCCCGCGCCCCCGCGCGCCGGCTCGCGGCGTCGCTGCCGGGCGACGGGTACGCGCCCGAGCACGTCAACGTCGCCGACCAGCGCCGCGACCCGGAGTCGCTGCTCACGTTCGTGCGGATGCTCGCGCACCGCTACCGCGAGTGCCCCGAGCTGGGCTGGGGCGACGCGCAGGTGCTCGACTCGCCCGAGCCGTCCGTGCTGGCGCTGCGCACCACCTGGCAGGACGCCTCGATGGTGACGCTGCACAACCTGTCGCCGGACCCGGTCGTCGTGCGGGTGCCCCTGGGCGACCTGCCGGAGGACGCGCGGCTCGTCGACGTCCTCGACGCGGACGACGTCGAGCCCGCGCCCGACGGGACCGCCGAGGTGCGGCTCGACGGCTACGGGTTCCGCTGGCTGCGCGTCACACCGCCCGGGTCGCGCCGGCTCCTCTGAGCCGGCGCGGCCGGGGCGGGCGCCGGGTCGGTCGGCCGGGTGCCGACCGGTCAACTAGGGCGTGAGCCCGGGGCGTGAGCCCGGGGCGTCAGCCGTGCGTCGGCTCGTCGGGGCCGACGGGCCGGCCCGGCGACGACGGCCGGTCGGGGACGTCGGGCGACGGGTCGGCCGGCCCGCCGGGGACCGGGTCGGCGTGGCTCGGGTCGTGCGGCGGCGTCGACGGGTCCGGGGGCGGTCCCGGCGACTTCGGCGGCTCCACCGTCGGTTCCGCCGGGGAGCCCGGGCCCGTACCGGGCTGGTCGGGGTTCGTGGTCATGGCTGCACCTCCGTGCTTCACGCGCTGCGCGCGGTCCACGGGACGCGCACCGCGTCCCTCCTCGACGCTAGGCGCGCCCCGGCCCGCTCGCGCGCGGCCGGGCCGCCCCGCCGACCTACGCTGGGCACGTGACCTCGTTCGCCTCGGACAACTACTCCCCCGCCCACCCCGACGTCCTCGCCGCGCTCGCCGCCGCGAGCGCCGGGCACGAGATCTCGTACGGCGAGGACCCGTGGACCGCGCGCCTCCAGGACGCCGTGCGCGCGCGGTTCGGGCCCGACGCCACCGCGTACCCGGTGCTCACCGGCACGGGCGCGAACGTCGTCGCGCTCATGGCGACGCTCCCCCGCTGGGGCGCCGTCGTGGCGTCCGAGCACGCGCACCTCAACACGGACGAGAACGGCGCCCCCGAGCGGGTGGGCGGCGTCAAGGTGCTCACGGTCCCGGCGCCCGACGGGAAGCTCACGCCCGACGCCGTCGAGCGCTTCGCGGGCGACCTCGGCGACCCGCACCGCGCGCAGCCGCTCGTCGTGTCGCTCACGCAGTCCACCGAGCTCGGCACCCTCTACACGGCCGACGAGATCCGGGCGGTGGCCGACGCCGCGCACGCCCGCGGCATGCGGGTGCACCTCGACGGGTCGCGCCTCGCGAACGCCGCCGCGGCGCTCGGCGTCCCGCTGCGCGACCTGACGACCGACGCGGGCGTGGACGTGCTGTCGTTCGGCGGCACCAAGAACGGGCTCGCGCTCGGCGAGGCGGTCGTCGTGCTCGACCCGTCCGCGGTCGACGGCGTCGAGTTCGTGCGCAAGTCGACGATGCAGCTCGCGTCCAAGATGCGCTACGTGTCCGCGCAGCTCCTCGCGCTCTTCGAGCCGGTCGGCGACGTCGTCGCCGAGGTGGACGAGGGCGCCGACGCCGACGAGCTCTGGCTCCGCAACGCCCGCCACGCGAACGCGATGGCCGCGCGGCTGCGCGCGGGGCTCGCGGACGTCGTCGTGCCGGCCGCCGTCGGGCCCGACGACGCCGCCCCGGGCCCGGCAACGGGCCTCGCCTTCACCCAGCCCACGCTCGTCAACGCGGTCTTCGCGACGCTCCCGCGCACGGCGGTCGCGCGCCTGCGCGAGCGGCACCGGTTCTACGACTGGGGACCGGGCGAGACGCCCGACCGCGTCGAGGTGCGGTGGATGTGCGCGTGGGACACGACCCCGGGGGACGTGGACGGGTTCGTCGCGGACGTGCGGGCCGCCCTCGCGGTCGCGTCGTGAGCGGGCGAGGATGACGCCATGAGCGACCAGAGCCTGCCCCTGCCGACCGCCGACGACCTCGTGCACCTGCGCCGCTGCGTCGAGCTGGCGCGCGAGGCGCTCGACGACGGCGACGAGCCGTTCGGCTCCCTCCTCCTCGACCGCGACGGGGTCGTCCGGCTCGAGGACCGCAACCGCGTCAAGGACGGCGACGCGACCCGGCACCCCGAGCTCGAGATCGCCCGCTGGGCCGCCGCGCACCTGACGCCCGAGGAGCGGCGCGACGCGACCGTCTACACGTCCGGCGAGCACTGCGCGATGTGCAGCGCGGCGCACGCGTGGGTCGGCCTCGGCCCGGTCGTCTACGCCGCGAGCACGACGCAGCTCGTCGGGTGGCTGGAGGAGTGGGGCGTCGCGCCGGGACCGGTGCGCCCGCTCGCGATCGGCGACGTCGCGCCCGGGGTCGCCGTGCGCGGTCCCGCGTACGAGCTCGAGGTGGAGGTCCGCGCGCTGCACGCGCGTCTGCACGGCGTCTCCTGACCGGCGTCGCCTGGCGGGGCCTGCCCGGCGTCGGGCACCTGGGCCGTCCGCGCTCCCGCCGGAGCGCCGCCCTCAGGCGCCGAGCGCGTCCACGACGGTGCGCGCGACCTCCGGGACGGCGAGGTAGCCGGCGGGCCGGCCGCCGTCGAGCACGACGGCCGCCGCGTGGTGGCCCGGCGCGGCGTTCGCGACGACGAGCTCCTCGATCCCCGGCGACGCCGGGTCGAGCGGGAACGCCGCCGGCCCGAGGCCGTGCAGCGCGAGCGCGTCCCGGGGGTCGCGCGCCGCGACCCACCGCCGCACGGGGACCGGCACGCGCAGCGGGGCGCGCGCGGCCAGGACGTCCCGGATCGCGCGGACGGCGAGCGGGGACCCGAGCGTGAGCAGGAGCGGCACGTCCCAGCGCGCGGCGTCGGGGTGCTCGCGCAGCACGGCGTAGGCGACGACCGACCCGAGCGAGTGCGCGACGACGACGGCGGGCCCGTCCGCCGGGATCGCGGCGGCGAGCGCGTCGTCGATCGTCGTGCGGACGGTGTCGTCGTGCAGGTACGCCCAGACGTCGCGCGCGAGCAGCGCGACGACGGCGCCGCTCAGGCCCGGCACGGACCGGTCGAGCGCGGACAGCAGCAGGTTGAGCCACGCGCCGACGTCTCCCTCCACAGCACCGGGCCCGGCACCCTCCGGGCGCACCGGCACCGGCGCGCCCGCGGCGCGCAGCACCTCCTCGGCGACGGCCGCCACGAAGGCGGCCTCCTCCGCGGCCTCGGCCGTGGACCACACGGCGACCCCGTCGCGCGGCGCGCCGACCGCGTGCACGGTGACCGGAGGCGGCGTCGTCGCGCCCCCGACGAGCGCGGCGAGCGTGTCGCCGTAGTAGACGAACGCCGTGTCCGCGTCGCGCACGACGACGCCGGAGCCGGCCGCAGCGAGACCCGCGTCCAGGACCTCGGTCCACGTGCGGTCGAGCTGCTCGGCGTCGAGCCCCTGGTTGTCGCGGCCGTGGACGAGCACGAGTCGGGTCACGCGCCGAACCTACCGGCTGCCGGTGCCGCCGGGAGGGTCTACCGTCGGGCCCAGGAGCCAGCCCCCACCCCCCCGGAGTCCCCCGTGAACGACCGCACCCTGACCGAGCACAGCACGACCGTCGAGACCCATGTCGCCCGCCCCCCGCAGGTCGTCTGGGCCGAGCTCATGCACCCGAGCGCCCGCTGGATGCTGGGCATGAACATCGAGACCGACTTCCGCCCCGGGAGCCCCGTGACGTTCGAGGGCCACTACATGGGCCGCGAGTTCGCCGACTGGGGCACCGTCGTGGCCGTCGAGCGCCCGCGCCTGCTGCACTTCACGCACTTCTCGCCCACCATGGGCCTGCCCGACGTGCCGGAGAGCTACCACGACATCGCGATCACGCTCGAGCCCGACGACTCCGGGACGCTCGTGCGCGTCGTCGAGCGCAACATCGAGACGGCGGAGCGCGCCGAGCGCGCGCACGCCCTGTGGACGAAGGCGCTCGCGACGCTCGCGGGCCACGACTGACGCGTCCCGCCCCGCACGACGACGGGCCGGTCACCCCCGCGAGGAGGTGACCGGCCCGTCGGCCGTCCGGTACCGGCCCGACGACGCCCCGCGCGTCAGGCGGTGCGGCGGCGGCGCGCGCGGACCACGAGGAGCGCGGCGCCCGTCCCGACGAGCAGCAGCGCGAGCGTCGTCACGACGACGGCGTCCGCACCCGTGATCGCGAGGCCGCCGGCCGACGACGCGGTGTTCGTCACCGTCACGACGACCGGCGCGCCCGCGCCGACCGTCACCCCGGTCACCCGCTCGTCACCGACGGTGAGCACCGGCGTGCCCCAGTCGACGCCGCGGACCGTCGGCAGGTCGGTCTCGGTGAGGCGCACGACGGTCCCCACGGGAAGGTCCTGCGGCCCGTCGACGACCTGCCCGTCGGCCCGCACCGTGAGCGTGCCGGTGACGGGCTCGCCGTCGCGGTCGAACGCGTAGCGGACGGTGAACTCGGTGCTCGCCGGCACGGAGCCCGCCGCGGCCCCCACGACCTCCTTCACGACGGAGAACCCGCCCACGGCCTGCTCGGCCGTGTTCGTCACCGTGACCAGCGGGTCCGTCCCCTCGCCGACGACGAGCGTCGGCGGGCTGAACACGGGCGTGCCCCACACGACGCCGTCGACCGCGGGCAGGTCCGTCTCGCCGAACGTCACGACCGTCCCGGCCGGGAGGTTCTGCGGCCCGGCGACGACCGTGCCGTCGGCCGGGACCTCGACGGAACCGCCCACGGGCGTGCCCTCGAGCTCGTACGCGTACGTGACCGTGAACGTCGTCCCGGCGGGGACGAGGTCCGCGTGGTCGCCCACGACCTCCTTCGCGACGGAGAACCCGCCGACCGCGGCCACGTCCTGCGTCGTGTTGGTCAGCGTGACGAGCGTGTCCTCCCCGTCACCGACCGTGACGGACGCGGGCGAGAACACCGGCGCGCCCCAGACGACGTCGCCCACCTCGGGCAGGTCGACCTCCCGGAACGTCACGACCGTCCCGACCGGGAGGTCCTGCGGGCCGTCGACGGCCGTGCCGTCGGCGCGCACCGTGAGCGTCCCGGCGAGCGGGCCGTCGTGGCTGAACCCGGCGGGCAGCGCCGCGGACCACGCGACCGAGAACTCCGTGCCCGGGGGCACGCTCGCGGCGAGGTCGCCCGTGACGGTCTTCGCGACGGAGAAGCCCCCGACGAGGGCGTCGGCCTGGTTGGTCAGCGCGACCCCCGCGACGGCGTCGCCGTCGCCGATGGTCACCGTCGCGGGCGAGAACACCGGCTCGCCCCACGCGACCCCGGGGACCGTCGGCAGCGGCTGTCGCTCGACGAAGCGCACGACGGTGCCCGCCGGGAGGTCCTGCGGCCCCGCGTCGACCGTGCCGTCGGCGCGGACGGTGAGCGTGCCCTGCGTGTCCCCCGCGTACTCGGCGCCCTCGGGGAGCTCCGCCGTCCACTCGACGACGAACTCGGTGCCGCCCGGGACGGCGCCGGCCGCGCCGCCCGCGACGGTCTTCTGGACGGCGAACCCGCCGACCTCCTGCACCGCCTCCGCGGCGTTCGTCAGCGTGACCTCGACGGCCGCGCCCTCGGTCACCGTCACCGACGGCCCCGGGTCGAACGACGGGACGCCCCACACGACGCCGTCGATGGCGGGCAGCGGCTGCTGCTCCGCGAGCGTCACGACCGTGCCGACCGGCAGGTCCGCCGGTCCGCCGACGGGCGTGCCGTCGGCGCGCACCGTGAGCGTGCCCGTGGTCGGGCCGTCGTAGGCGACGCCCGCGGGGACGGTCGCGCGCCAGTCGACGAGGAACGCGGTGCTCGCCGGGACGTCGCCCGCGGCCGAGCCCTCGACGGCCTTGCGGACCGTGAACCCGCCGACGACGGGGTCCGCGACGTTGGTGACGGTCACCGCGACGCCCGTCGCACCCTCGACGACCGTCACCGGCCCGGTCGGGCTCACGACCGGGTCGCGCCACACGACGCCGTCGACCACCGGGAGCGGCAGCCGCTCGGTGAACGTCACCGTCGTGCCGACCGGGAGGTCGGCCGGCCCGTCCACCACGGCGCCGTCCGCGAGCACGCTCAGGGTGCCGGTGAGGTCGCCGTCGTACGTCGCGCCCTGCGGCAGCGTGGCCTCCCAGTCGACGAGGAACGCGGTGTCCGCCGGGACGAGGCCGAGGGCGTCCCCGGCGAGGACCTTCGCCACCGTGAAGCCGCCCACGGCGGTGGTCCCGCCGCCGGCGTTCGCCGTGTTCACCACGGTGACCGTGACCGTCCGGCCCTCGACGACGGTGAACTGGGCCGGGTCGCCGAGCGGCTCGCCGTCCACGCGGATCACCGGCGTGCCCCACTCGACGCCCGCCACCGACGGCAGGTTCGTCTCGCGGACCGTGACGACCGTGCCCTCCGGCAGGGTCGGCCCGTTCACCAGGGCCCCGCTGATCGGGACCGTGAGCGTGTCGCCGCCGGTGACGCCGTCCGGCTGCTCGTAGGTGTACTCGACCTGGAACGTCGTGCCCGCGGGCACGTCCGCGGCCGCCTCGCCCGTCACGGTCTTCTGCACGGCGAAGCTCGCGCCCCCGGTGCAGTCGAACGGGCCGGGCCCGATCCACGGGTAGCTGTGCATCTCGAGCCCGCCGGTCACGCTCGGGTCGCCGAACGTGAGGTTCCCGCCCACGAGGACGCGGCCGTTCGTGCTCGTCGTGATCGTCGCGTCCGCGACCGGCGCGACGATCGTGCCGAGGAACTGGTCGGCCCGGCCGAGCGCGAGGTCCGGCGTGGACGCGAAGTTCCACAGGATGCGCGCGGCCCAGCTGCCGAAGCCCGGGTTGGAGTTGAAGTCGTTGATGAACGGCGAGCCGTTGCCCTCCCAGTAGTTGGGGCTCATGCTCACCGGCGCGTCCCCGGTCACGTTGATCGCGATCGCGACGTCGTCCGGCACGTTCGCGAAGACGACCTCGCGGACGCCCGCGAGCTGCGCGGCGTCGACGGTGAACACCTGCGGGTCGGCGGTGCCGGAGCCGGTGAAGGTGACCCGGGTCCCCGACACGACGCCCGCCGCGGTCGCCGGCCACCCGGCGATCGTCGCCGACGCGTCGGCGACGACGGCGCCGTACCCGGCCCACTCGCCGAGGGCCGCCGCACCCAGGCCCTGCCTGACCGGGGCGTCCGCGCCCGGCGTCGTCCCGGCGGTCGAGAGCGACCCTCCGCCCGTGACCGCGGCGCCGACGTCCACCGCGCCGCCGGTCGGCAGCGTCGAGCCGACGGTGACGCTCGTCTCCGGCCCGATCTCCAGGCCACCCCCGACGGCGAGCATCACCGCGCCGTCGGGCGGCGTGATCTGCGAGCCCGCGCCGACGGCGCCGATGCTGAAGTTCCCGGGCCCGTCGATCGTCGCCTCCCCCGCGACGACGAGCAGCCCCTCCGACTCCGCGGCGCTCGCCGTGGCGTGGTAGTCGCCCCCGGTCCACACCGTGACGTTCGTGTCCGTGAACAGCGGGGGCGTCTGGCCGACGTTCGGCATGTCTCCCGGCGCGGGGCAGGACCCGACCGCGGCGGACGCCGGGCGTGCCTGCGGCCCCGAGACGAGGACGACGGCGCCGGCCAGGGCGAGCACGGCGGCGACGAGCGCCGCGACCGCTCTGCGCAGGCGTCCTGGTGCGACGCGGAGGGAGGGTGGGCGAGGGATCATGCCATGCTCCAGGTTCGGGGGTGCGCCCCGCGACCGCGAGGCCAGGACGCCATGTCACCGAGGAGACGCGCCGGGACGCCGCTCATGACGCGAACCCGGCGGTGACGTCGGTCATACCCCCCGGGGGCCGGCGGGAGCGCCCGGGGTGGGACCCCGCCGCGGCCGTCGGGCTACCGTGGCGTCGGAGGTGTCGCCTGTGACCGCTCGTGCCCGGACCACCTGGATCGTCGTCGCCGTCGTGACCGCGCTCGCCGCCGTGGCGGCCGTCGCCTGGTACGTCACGCGGCCCGCCCCCGCGCCGCAGACCCCGCCGTCGGGCTCGCCGTCCGCCCCGGCCGACCCGGCGCCGTCGGGCACGTCGCCGACGCCGTCCACCCCGCCCGAGGACCCCCTGGCCGGGTGGACGCTCGACCAGAAGGTGGGGCAGCTCTTCATGGTCGGGGTCGACGTGCGGGACCCGCAGCAGGTGAGCTACGACGCCGTCTCGCGCCTGCACGTGGGCAACGTGTTCCTCGCGGGCCGCTCGCAGGCCGGGACCGGCCCGACGGCGGACCTCGTCGCGGGCTTCACGGCGCTCGTCTCCCCGGAGACGACCAACGGCACTCCCCTGTTCGTCGCGACCGACCAGGAGGGCGGGAAGGTCCAGGTGCTGCGCGGGCCCGGGTTCTCGCAGATCCCGGCGGCGACCGACCAGGCCCGGCTCGACCCGGCGACGCTCCAGGCCGACGCGACCACGTGGGGCGCCGAGCTCGCCGCGGCGGGCGTGAACCTCAACCTGGCGCCCGTCATGGACCTCGTGCCCGAGGGGACGGCCGCGCAGAACCCGCCGATCGGGGCCTTCCAGCGCAGCTACGGGTTCACCCCGGACTCGGTCACGTCGCACGCGAACGCGTTCAGCGCCGGGATGGAGGCGTCGGGCGTGGACGTGGCGATCAAGCACTTCCCCGGGCTCGGCCGCGTCACCGAGAACACGGACACCGACGCCGGCGTCACCGACGACGTGACGACGCGCGACGACCCGTCGGTCGCCGTCTTCGCGTCGGGCATCGAGGCCGGCGCGGCGTTCGTCATGACCTCCACGGCCGTCTACCCGCAGATCGACGGGACGCTCCCCGCGGCCTTCTCGCCCGTCGTCGTGGACGGGATGCTGCGGGGCGACCTGGGGTTCGACGGCGTCGTCCTCACCGACGACGTGTCCGCCGCGCAGCAGGTGCAGGCCTGGTCGCCCGCGGACCGTGCCGTCCTGACGATCGCCGCGGGCGGCGACATGGTGCTGGCGTCCGCGGACCCGAGCGTGGTCGAGCCCATGGTGGCGGCCGTCGTCGAGCGGGCGTCGAGCGACGACGCGTTCGCCGCGCAGGTCGACGCGGCCGTGCTGCGCGTGCTCGCGGCGAAGGAGCGGCTGCGCTGAGCGCGCGGCCCGGCGGTATAACTGACCGCATGGCTGCCCGTCGCCCCGCTCCCCGCCCGACGCTCGAGGCCGTCGCGGCCGTCGCGGGCGTCTCCCGCGCCACGGTGTCCCGCGTGATCAACGGCGTGCCGACGGTGGACCCGGCGATCGTGGCGGTCGTCGAGAAGGCGATCGACGAGACGGGCTACGTCCCCAACCTCGCCGCCCGGACGCTCGTGACCCGGCGCACGGGGTCGGTCGCGCTCGTCGTGTCCGAGCCGTCGGAGCAGCGCTCCCCGAGCCCGTTCCTGGAGCGGCTGTTCACCGACCCGTACATCGGGCGCGTGACGGCGGGCGCGCAGCAGGTGCTGCGCCCGCGCGACATCCACCTCGCCATCCTGCCCGCGGACCCGCCCGCGCACGACCAGGTCGTGCGCTACGTGCGGCAGGGGCACGTCGACGGCGTCCTGCTCATCACGTCGAGCGCGAGCGACCCGCTGCCGGCACGGTTCGCCGCGCTCACGGTGCCGGTCGTGCTGTCGACGCACCTCGACGGGGTCGACGAGGCGGCCGGCGTGAGCTGGGTGGACCTCGACCAGGCCGCCGGCGGCCGGATCGCCGCCGAGCGTCTGATCGCGGACGGCCGCACGCGCCTCGCGACCGTCGCCGGCCCGTCGGACGTGCCGTTCGCGCGGGGACGCCGCGACGGCTTCCTCGAGGCGGTACGGGCCGCCGGGCTCGCGGAGCCGTTCGTCGTGGAGGGCGACTTCACGCGCGCGGGCGGGGAGGCCGCGGCGCGCGAGCTGCTCGCCGCGCGACCGGACGTCGACGGCGTGTTCGGCGCGAGCGACCTCATGGCCGACGGCGCGTCCCTCGTCCTGCAGGAGGCGGGCCGCCACGTCCCGCAGGACGTGGCCGTCGTCGGCTTCGACGACTCGACGGTCGCGCGCCAGGCCCACCCGCCGCTCACGACGGTCCGGCAGCCGGTCGAGGAGATGGCGGCCGAGATGGCGCGCCTCCTGCTCGCCGCGATCGACGACCCGGACGCCGACGCGCGCTCGGTCCTGTTCGAGCCGCACCTCGTGGTCCGCGACTCCGCCTGACCCCCACCCGCTGAGTGCATGAAAAAGTCGCGGTCGGGACGTCCGACCGCGACTCTTTCCTGCACTCAGCGGGAGCGTGCCGTCCCGGTCAGTGGCCCCCGCCCGCGACGAACGCGATGCCGGCCGCGATCGCGACGACCACGACGGCGAAGCACACGATCGCGCCGACCTGACGGGGGCGGGTCGCGCGCTCGACGCGCACGGTGCGGCCGTCGGACGTGAAGCGGCCGTCCGGGGTGCCGACCTCGACCGGCACGGCGCGCCCGGCGGCGAGCCGGACCCCCAGGGCGAAGAGGGCGGGCAGGCCCGCGCCGACCACGAGGCCTGCGACGACGACCTTGAGCAGCGAGTCGATCTCGACGAACACGGTTCTCTCCTCCGGGCTGCCGGTCAGACGCCCGCGCGCTGGCGCGAGGCGGGCGTGGTCGGGGTGGTCGGCGCCGGGGCGGGCGCGGCGTCGGTGAACGGGTCGGCGACGTCGAGGCGACGCTCGAGCGCGGCCTCGCGCGCCTCGACGACCTCGGACTCGAGCCCGACGTCCACCGCGCCCTCCTCCCAGGCGTCGTTGACGTTCGTGTGGTCGACGGGCTTGCGGCGCGAGGCGATCCAGATGGCCAGCGAGGACCCGACGAGGATCGCGAACACGACGACCGTCCCGGCGGCGCCCCCGATGCCGTGCTGGATGCCGTAGCAGGCCGCGCCGACGAGGCCGGCGGCCGGGAGCGTGAGGCCCCACGCGGCGAGCATGCGGCCCGCGACGCCCCAGCGGACCTTCGCGCCGGGCATCCCGACGCCGGAGCCCAGGATCGAGCCGGTCGCGACGTGCGTCGTCGAGAGCGAGTAGCCGAACAGGCCCGACATGAGGATGACCGCGGCAGACGACGTCTCGGCCGCCATGCCCTGGCGGGTGTCGATCTCGACGAGGCCCTTGCCGAGCGTGCGGATGATCCGCCAGCCGCCCAGGTAGGTGCCGAGGGCCATGAAGAACGCGCAGGACAGGATGACCCAGAACGGCACGCTCGAGTCGGCCGGGACGGCGCCCGCCGCGATGAGCGCGAGCAGGATGATGCCCATCGACTTCTGCGCGTCGTTGGTGCCGTGCGCGAGCGAGACGAGCGACGCGGAGCCGACCTGGCCCCAGCGGAACGCCCGCGTGGAGACGTCCTCGGGGACGTCGCGCGTGAGGCGGGCCACGGCCCACGTGCCGACGCTCGCGACGCCGACCGCGATGAGCGGGGCGAGCAGCGCGGGGATGAGCACCTTGGCGGCGACGCCGCTCCAGATGACGCCCTGCGTGCCGACGGCCGCGAGCACGGAGCCCACGACGCCGCCGATGAGGGCGTGCGACGAGCTCGACGGGATGCCGAGCAACCAGGTCAGGAGGTTCCAGGTGATGCCGCCCACGAGTCCCGCGAGGACGACCTCGAGGGTGATGACGTCGGCGTCGACCAGACCCTTCGCGATGGTCGCCGCGACGGCCAGGGAGAGGAACGCCCCGACCATGTTGAGGACGGCGGAGAGGGCGACGGCGGTCTTGGGCTTGAGGGCCTTGGTGGCGATGGACGTGGCCATCGCGTTGCCCGTGTCGTGGAAGCCGTTGGTGAAGTCGAAGGCCAGTGCGGTCACGACGACGAGCACCAGCAGGAGCGTCTCGGTCACGTCGTCCATGGTGCGGTCACGACCGCCGCGCGCTCGACCATCCTGTGGATTCTTCCGCCACTGTTCACCGACAGTTCATCCGGCGTTCGAAGCCCTCGTTCGAACGCCGGAGATGCCCGTCGGCGTCCGGGGCGGACGGCCCGGGAGCGGGGGCGGACGGCCCCTGGCGCGGCCGCGTCGGACGTGCCCGGCGCGACCGCCCGCCCGCGTCAGGCCGGGGTGCGGGCGGCGAGCTCGGCGAGGGTGTCGTCGAGGTCGGCGACGACGGTCGCGACGGCCTCGCGCTGCGTCCGCGCGCGCTCCGCGGACGCGGCCACGACGGTGCGCGCCTCGGCGAGGTCGGCGTCGAACCGGTCCGCGCGGGCCTGCGCGTCGGCGCGCTGGTCGCGTGCCCGTCGCTCCCCCGCGAACCACTGCCACACGGCGAGGCCGGCCGCGACGACGGCCACCGTGAACCACGCCGGCGAGGCGGCGAGGCCGAGCACGAGGCCGAGCGCCGCGACCGCGGCGGTCCCGCCGACGGCGCCCCACGACACGCCGTCCACAGGCTGCGCGAGGAGCTCCGCGCGGGCCGTCGCAGCCGGTGCGGCGCCGTCCTCGGTCGGGGTGACCGTCACGGTGCGGCCCCCGAGGCGCAGCTCGCGCGACGGCGCGGGCGCCCCCGCGAGCTCCGCCGCCCGCGCGTGGGTCGCGGCCCGCAGCTCCTCGGCGACGAGCGGGCCCGCGAGCGCCGCACGCCCGGGATCGGTCCCGCGGGCGTCCTCGACGAGCAGGTCGACGAGCGTCCCCGCCGGGGCGTCCCACCCGGGCGCGTCCTCGCGGGGCGCGCGCCCGACGCGCTCGTCGAGCAGCGCCGCCCGGTCCAGGAGCCCGCGCTCCACGGGCGCCCCCTCGTCCACGAGCGACGCGACGACGCGGAGCAGCGCCGCGCCGGGCGCCTCGGGGGTCCCGGCCGGGTCGTCGGCGCCCCCGGCGGCCTGCGAGTCCGCCGCACCGGCGGCGGACGCACCGGGGGCGACGGCGGCGGGTGCGACGGCGGGCGTCGGCGCGCCGGTCGGGAGGGGTCCGGGGGCCGGCGCGAGCACCGCGACCTCCCCCGCCACGAGCGCGCGCGACCACGCCGTCCACGACCGCAGGAGCGGGAGCGCGTCGGGGGCAGCGGCGCGACGGCGCGCCCCCGCCACGTCCCCCGCGGCCTCGGGGCTGCCCCAGGCCGCGCCGTCGGCGGGCGCCGCGGGCAGCGACGGTGCTGCCTCCAGGAGCCGGGCCCGCCAGCGGGCGCGCGCGTCGTCGTCGAGCAGCGCGACCCGCTCCGCGAGCGCGCGGCGCACGACCTCCACCCCGTCGCCGCCGAGGTGACCGGCCGCGGCCGCGACCCACAGCGCGCGCTCGGCCCCGGTCACGCCCACCTCGTCCGGCCCCTCGCCCGCGCCCGGCGACGGCTCGGGGGCGCCGTCGGCGCTGCCCCAGCCCGCGGCGGGCAGGACCGGCGCGTCGAGCACCCCCGGCACCCACTCGCGCGCGAGGCCGGGCTGCCCGACGAGCGCGCACACCGCGACGAGGTACGTCGCGGCACGACGGCGGTCGCGCAGCAAGGCCTCCTCGGCCGCCTCCCGGTCGAGCCGCCCGGCGGGGAGCTCGGCGACCGCGAGCGCGGCGGGCACGAGCCAGTAGCCGGGCACGTCCACGAGGTCCGGGGAGCGCCGCAGGTGCGACACGTCGCCCTCCCCCGTGACGACGGCGCTCGTGAGGGCGCGCGCCGCGTCGCGGGCGCGGCGCGCGGGCGTGAAGAGCGCGAGCTCCTCGCGGACCTCGCCGAGCTCGATGAGCGCGTTGACGAGGCGGGTCAGCACCTCGACGCGGCTCGACAGGTCGCCCTCGAGCGACCGCAGGCGGCGGTGGAGCGACGCCTCGCGGGACCGCGCCATCGCGGCCTGGGCGGCGAGCTCGTCGGACAGGGCCCGCATGTTGCCCTGGTCGCTGCGCCAGGAGCTGTACGTCGACATGCGCGCGAGCGTACTCAGCCGGGCGGCGCTGTCGAGGGGGAGAACTCCCCCGGCGTGGGCCGTCGGTGCGGGGCACCGATGCCGGGCCCGGCCGAGGCGTCAACGACGCGGGCGCATGAGGGGCGGGTCGAGCACCGCGGGCACGCTCGCGGGGGCGTCGTCGGGGTCGGGCGCGGCGGCGTCGGTCGTGGCGGTGTCGGCCGCGGCAGTGTCGGCCACGGCGGCGTCGGGACCGGGGCCCGGCTGCGGGCCCGGCGCCGGGCGCGCGGCCCGGTAGAGCGCCGCGGGCCGCCCGGCCCCGCCCGACGTCGTGCGGCCCGTGTCCTCGAGGAAGCCCGCGGTCGTCGTGGCCTTGCGGGAGAAGTTCCGCGGGTCCAGCCGCACGCCCCAGACGGCCTCGTAGACGCGCCGCAGGTCGGCGACGGTGAACTCGGGCGGGCAGAACGCCGTCGCGAGCGCGGAGTACTCGAGCTTCGCACGGGCCCGCTCGACGCCGTCGGCGAGGATCCGCGCGTGGTCGAACGCGAGGCCGGCCCCCGGCCCGTCCCCGAGCTGGGGATCGACGGCGTGCCAGGCCGCTCCCCCGGCATCGGACCCGGCGTGCACGACGCCGAACTCGGGCGCGAGCAGGAGGTACGCGACCGAGAGGACCGGGCCGCGCGGGTCGCGGTCGAGCGGGCCGTAGGTGCGGAGCTGCTCCAGGTGCCCGGGCGGTCGCACGCCCGTCTCCTCGGCGAGCTCGCGGCGCGCCGCGCGGGCGAGCCGCTCGCCCGGCAGCACGAACCCTCCGGGGAGCGCGAGCGCGCCGCGGTACGGCTCGACGCCGCGCTCGACGAGGAGCACGTGCAGCGCGTCGTCGCGCACGGTGAGCGCGACGACGTCGACCGTGACGGGCAGCAGGGCCGCGCCGGGCGGGACGTCGGGGGCCGGTGCGGCGGGTGCGGTCATGGGCCCATCGTCGCACATTCGCGTCAGGTTGACGAGAACCCGCGCACCGGCCTACGCTCGTTATCGTCAGGTTGACGAAAACAGATCGGAGACGACCATGGCCACCATCCGCACCTACCCGTGGACGCGGCACTTCCTCGGGAGCCCCACCGGGCACGTCGTGCACCTGCGCCGCGGGCGCGTCGCCCACGAGGGCGTCGGTCAGGCGTTCTGGTTCCGGCCCACGACGTCGGTCCTCTCCGAGGTCCCCGTCGACGACCAGGAGCTCCCCGTCTTCTTCCACGCCGTGACCGCCGACCACCAGGACGTCACCGTGCAGGCCGGCGTGACGTACCGGTTCGCCGACCCGGTGACCGTCTCGCAGCGCCTCGACTTCGCGGTCGACCCGGGCAGCGGCGAGACGAGCACCGCGGGGCGCGACCAGGTGACGAGCATCGTCGGGCGCCTCGCGCAGAGCCGGGCCACCGACGCGCTCGCCGCGATGCCCCTCGCCGACGCCCTGACGACCGGCGTGCCGCGCGTGCGCGACGTCCTCACCGAGGCGCTGACCACCGACCCGCGCCTCACCACGACGGGGATCGTCGTCATCGGCGTCCAGGTGCTCGCCGTCCGGCCGGAGAAGGACGTCGAGCGCGCGCTCCAGACGCCCGCGCGCGAGCACGTGCAGGCCGAGGCCGACCGCGCGACCTACGAGCGCCGGGCCCTCGCCGTCGAGCGCGAGCGGGCGATCGCGGAGAACGAGCTCGCGAGCAGGATCGAGCTCGCGACCCGGCGCGAGCGCCTCGTCGCCCAGGAGGGCGCGAACGCGCGGCGCGAGGCCGAGGAGAAGGCGGCCGCCGCCCTCGTCGACGCCCGCGCGACCGCCGAGCGCGCCCAGCTCGCGACCGACGCGAAGGCGGAGCAGGTGCGCGTCGTCGGCGCGGCCGAGGCCGCCGCCGAGCAGGCCCGCATGGACGTGTACGCGAGCGCCGGGCAGGGCACGCTCCTCGCGCTCGCGCTGCGCGAGGCCGCCGGGTCGCTGCCGGACGTGCAGAACCTCACCATCACGCCCGACCTGCTCACCGGGGTGCTGTCGACCCTGGTGCGCGGGCTCGGCCCCGACGGCGGCTCGCCCGCCGCGGCGCCCGGGAAGGCGGCCTGACGATGCTCCGGCGACGCGCCGTCGTCGTGCACCGGCGGACCGAGCTCGACGACCTGCTGGACCGGCACGGGACGCGCGGCCAGGCGGAGTTCTTCCTCCGGTCGCGGGGCCGGTCGCTGGCCGAGGTGCAGGCGCGGCACGACGCCCTCGCGGCCGCGCGCGACGCCGTCGTGGCCGCCCTGCCCCCGGGCTGGGCGCGCGCCGACGTCGAGCGCGCGGACCTGTCGCGGTTCCTCGTCGCGCCCGAGGACGTGGTGGTGGTCGTAGGGCAGGACGGCCTCGTCGCGAACGTCGCGAAGTACCTGCACGGCCAGCCGGTCCTCGGCGTCGACCCGGAGCCCGGCGTGAACGCGGGCGTGCTCGTGCGGCACCCGGTCGCGGCGGCGACGGCCCTCCTGCGCGGGCTCGGGGCCGACGCCGAGGCGCCGGGCGGCGCGCCCGACCGGGTGGCGCTCCTGCCCGTCGACGCGCTCACCATGGTCCGCGCCGACCTCGACGACGGCCAGCACCTCACCGCGCTCAACGAGGTTTTCGTCGGTCACCCCAGCCACCAGAGCGCGCGCTACACGCTGCGCTGCGGCGCAGGTGAGGAGCGGCAGTCGTCGTCGGGCGTGCTCGTCGCGACGGGCACGGGCGCGACCGGCTGGTGGGCGTCGCTCGCGCACGACCGCGGCGGACGGCGGGCCCCGGGGCGCACCGAGCACCGGCTCGGCTGGTTCGTCCGCGAGGCGTGGCCCTCGCCCGCGACGGGCGTCTCGCTCACCGAGGGCGTCGTCGAGGAGGGGGCCGACGTCGCGCTCACCGTCGCCTCGGACCGGCTCGTCGTGTTCGGCGACGGCGTGGAGGACGACCGCCTCGTCGCCTCGTGGGGCCAGACGGTGACGGTCCGCACCGCCGACGCCCCGCTCCGCCTCGTCCGGCCCTGATCCCCGGCCGCGGCACGCCCGCCGGTCCGCCCGATTTCACCCGGGTGATCCGCCGGGACGGCGAGGGTCGGTGGGTAGCATCGCAGCGGTCACGGGATCCCCATGACTCCCCCCTCCCGCGGGCCTGGCCTGCGGGGACGCCGACCCCACGAGCCCACCGAGGTCCCCGCCATGAGCACGCCCATCGCCTTCACCGACAACGTCCGCGACCTGTCGAACGCCGGGGGCTACCAGTTCGAGTTCCGGTGCGAGCGCTGCGGCAACGGCTACCGCTCCGCCTACCGGACGGACGTCGTCGCGAAGGGCAGCAGCCTCGTCCAGGCGGCGGGACGGTTCTTCGGGGGCAAGGTCGCCGACCTCTCCTACGCGGCGGGGTCGTGGGCCGCGGACCGCCAGACCAACTCGTCGGCGAAGGACAAGGCGCTCGACGCCGCCGTCGGCGAGGTGCGCGACGCGTTCCGCCAGTGCCACGGGTGCGGCGACTGGATGTGCCACGAGGTCTGCTGGAACGAGGCCGTGGGGCAGTGCGTGCGTTGCTCGCCCAAGCAGGTGGAGGAGCTCGCCCAGCTCCAGGCCGAGGCCCGCCGGTACCAGGTCCAGGAGCAGCTCCGCACGACCGACCTCGTCGGCGGCGCGGACCTGCGGACGGCCGCCGTCACGCGGTGCCCGTCGTGCGGCGCGAAGGTCGACGGCGGCAAGTTCTGCCCCGAGTGCGGCGAGCGCCTGGCGCAGGTGGCCGCGTGCCGCGAGTGCGGCACGCAGAACGCCGCGGCCGCGCGCTACTGCGCGGAGTGCGGCAGCCCGCAGTCCGTCTGACCCCCCGCCGTCGAGCATGCGGTCGCAGCCCGTCCCCGACGCCGGACGGGCAACAACCCCATGCTCGGCGGCCTCGCGGGGTCAGTCTCCTCGTGGGGCGTCGTTCTGGTGCTGCTCGCGCTCGCGGCGGGCGCGGAGCACCGCCTCGCGGCGCTCGCCGATGGCGTCGCTCGTCAGGCTCGTGAGGCGGTCCTGCTCGGCGCGGGCCGCGGCGCGCTCCGCCTCCACGCGTGCGCGGTGCTCGGCCGACTGCGGGCGCGACCGGACGACGCGCGGGCCGTCGCGCATCACGTACCCGTCGGCGTGGCGCTCGAGCCACCGCTCGCGCCGCGCCGCGCGCACGCGCTCGCGGTGGAACCGCCAGACCCACCGGCGCCGCAGCGCGACCACGGACCACAGCGCGAACGGGACCGCGGCCACGACGAGCACGACCCGCCAGCCGGGCGGCAGCGCCGTCGACGCCCCCGCGCTCGCGAGCACCCACGCGACGCCGGCCGGCACCGCGGCCCCGGCCTCGCGGCGGTCGGGGTGCCAGCCGCAGACGGCGAAGCGCACGAGGGTGTCCGTGAGCCGCGAGCGCCGCTGCGGCTGGAGGGGCACGGGGAGCGGCCCGGGCACGGGCGGCCCGAGCGTCGTGCCCGGCGCGACCCGGCTCGTGAACGACAGCCGGTCGTCCCGGGACGACGGCCGCAGCGCCCGCCCGGCGTGCACGAACGCCAGCGCGGCGAGCGGCCACACGGCGCACGACAGGTACCACGCGACCGGACCGGCGAGCGCCACGGCGACCGGCGCGACGACCGCCAGCCGCCCGAGCTCGGCGCCGGGCGACGCGACGAGCCCGGCCCAGGGCTCCTGGTCCACCGGCGGCGCGAGCAGCCCGTACGCCGCGGGCGCGAGGTACAGGCCGAGGAGGGCGAGCCCGACGGCCGTCCCCACCAGCCCGACGGCGAGGTACCCGACCGGGCGCAGCAGCAGCACGGCCCTCCCGGGCGGCGTCGCGTCGCGCGCCGTCCGCGGGTCGGGCGTCACGGTCTCGTCGGTCATCGCTCCCCCTCCGTCTGCGGCCTCACGCCCGTGGGCACGTCACCGGTCGGCCAGCCCGAGCACGTCGAGCACCCACGCGTCCTCGTACGCGACCTCGCGCCAGCCCTCGTAGCGGCCCGAGACCCCGCCGTGCCCGGCGTGCATCTCGATCTTCAGCAGCGCGGGCGCCCCCGCGGCGCGCAGGCGCGCGACCCACTTCGCGGGCTCGACGTACAGCACGCGCGTGTCGTGGAACGACGTCACGGCGAGGATCCGCGGGTAGTGCGACGCGTCGTCGGGCACGTTCTCGTACGGGGTGTACGTGCGCATGTACCGGTAGACGTCGGGATCGTGCAGCGGGTCGCCCCACTCGTCCCACTCGACGACGGTGAGCGGGAGGGCCGGGTCGAGGATCGAGGTGAGGGCGTCGACGAACGGCACCTGCGCGAGCACGCCCGCGAAGAGCTCGGGAGCGAGGTTCGTCACCGCGCCCATGAGCAGCCCGCCCGCCGAGCCGCCCTGCGCGACGAGCCGCTCCGGGCTCGTCCAGCCGGCGTCGACGAGGTGCCGCGCGACCGCGACGAAGTCCGTGAACGTGGTGCGCTTGGCGAGCGTCTTGCCCTCGTCGTACCAGCGGCGCCCCATCTCGCCCCCGCCGCGCACGTGCGCGACGGCGAACACGACCCCGCGGTCGAGCAGCGACAGGCGCGAGATCGAGAACCCCGGGTCGATGCTGATCTCGTACGACCCGTAGCCGTACAGCAGGAGCGGTGCCGGCTCGGCGCCCGTGCCCGTCGCGTCCAGCCCGACGGCGTCGCGCCGCCACACGAGCGACACCGGCACCTGCGTGCCGTCCTCGGCCGTGGCCCACTCGCGGCGCTGCACGTAGTCCGCGGCGTCGTAGCCGCCGAGCACGGGCTGCTGCTTGAGGAGCGTGAGCTCGTCGGTCTCGACCCGCAGGTCGTACACGGTCGACGGCGTGACGAAGCTCGTGTAGCTCAGCCGGACGTTCGGCTGGTCCCACTCGGGGTTCGCACCGAGCGCCGCGGTGTACAGCGGCTCGTCGAACGCGACCTCGTGCACGTGCCAGAGGTCGGTCGCGGGCGCCGGTGTGTCTCCTGTGCGGATCGGGGTCGGCAGGCCCGCGGGCCGCGGCGGCTCCGGGCTCGCGAGGTCGATCACGCCGACCCGCGAGAGCGCGTCGCGCCGGTAGGAGACGACGAGGTGCCCGGCGAACGCGTCCACGGCCTCGAGCCGGGTCGCGGGGTCGTGCGGCACGACGACGGTCGCGCCGCCCGGCCCGGCCGAGACGTCGGCGACACCGGTGACGACGAGCTCGAAGTTCTCCGCGCCGTCGTTGTGCAGGACGAGCAGCACGTCCCGCCCCTCCCCCGCCCCGCCGAGCACGGGGTCGGCGACCGGATTCTCGTCAGGACGGTCGCCGACCGCGTGCTCGGCGGTCGGGAACCACGTGCTCGGCAGGACGGCGTGCTCGACCGTGTACTCGACGCCCTCGCGGCGCGGCCAGACCACGCGCGCCTCGCCCGTCGGGTCGTCGGCGTCGATCAGCCACGTCTCGGACGTGATCTTCGAGCCCACGTCGATCTGCACGAACCGCTGCGAGCGCGAGACGCCCACCCCGACCCAGAACCGCTCGTCGGGCTCCTCGAAGACGACGACGTCCTGCGTCGCGGGCGTGCCCACCTCGTGGCGCCACACGCGCCAGGGCCGCCACGCGTCGTCGACCGTCGGGTAGAACACGTACCGCCCGTCCGGGGAGAAGACGGCGCCCGGGAACGTCCCCGGGACCTCGTCCACGAGGTCGGTGCCGGACTCCAGGTCGCGGACCCGCAGCGTGTAGCGCTCGTCGCCCACGACGTCGACCGCGTATGCGAGCCGCGTCCCGTCGGCCGAGACGTCGAACGACCCGAGCGAGAAGAACTCGTGGCCCTCGGCCTCGACGTTGTCGTCGAGGAGCACCTGCTCGCCCGGCACGGGCACGCCCGGCTCCAGCACGGGCGGCACCCAGGCCGACGGCGCGTCGCTGCCGAGGCTCGCGTCGATCGGGGCGCGGGCCCGGATCGGGTAC
Source organism: Cellulosimicrobium funkei (assembly GCF_004519295.1). Classification (GTDB taxonomy): domain Bacteria; phylum Actinomycetota; class Actinomycetes; order Actinomycetales; family Cellulomonadaceae; genus Cellulosimicrobium; species Cellulosimicrobium funkei. Next base: position 32,940 of record NZ_SOZH01000002.1, on the reverse strand, counting down.
TGCGACCCCTCGACCGTGCGCGCGTAGTACCAGTGCGCGCCCTGGCGCACCGGGACGGACAGGTCCGTCTCGAGCGTGCGGGCCTTGATCTCCTCGAAGATCCGCTCGCGCAGCGGCTCGAGGTGCGCGAGGCGCGCCTCGGTGTACGCGTTCTCAGCCTCGAGGTGCGCGACGACCTCGGGCGACTCCTTGTCCCGCAGCCACTCGTAGTCGTCGTCGACCGTCTCGCCGTGGTGCGTGCGCGGCGCGGGACGACGGAGGGCGACGGGCGCCTGCGGAGTCTCGGGCGCCTCGGCCACCTCGGGCTCGGGAGAAGACGGCGTGGCGGGCTGCGTGAGGTCGTCGGGCATCTCGCCAGGGTAGTGCCGGGACCCGACGACATCAGCGCGTGAGCGTCCGTGCACCTCAGCCCAGGAGGGCGACCGTCTGCCCGTCCCAGCGCAGGAGCCGGCCCTGCACCGGGAGGAGCCCGCCCCAGCCGCCGTCGAGGTCCTCCGACCAGACGACCGACCCCGACGACAGCTCGAGCGCCACGACGCGCGAGCTCGCCCCCGTCGCGGGGTCGACGAGCACGAGGAAGGCGCAGCGCCCGTCGGTGAACGCCTGCGTCACCACGGCGCCGTGGCCGCGCTCGCCCGCGAGGTCGTCGACGAACCGCGACCACGTCTGCTCGCCCGACAGCGCGTCCAGCCCCAGGACCGTGCTCGCCGTCCCGACGACGGCCGTGCCCTCCGCGACGACGTACACGGCCTCGGGCACGCGGGCGCCGTCGAACGTCCACAGGCGCGCGCCCTGCTCGTCGTAGGCACGCAGAGCGATGCCGTCGCGCACGAGGAGCACGCCCGGAGCGGGGTCGTCGGTCGCCTGCGGGTCCAGGACCTCGCCCGGCACGTCGAGGAGCGGCGTCCCGTCCGGGTCGAGCACGCGGTCGGCGCGCAGCGCGCCGTCCGACCCCTGCCGGTGCGCGTCGACGAGGAACCGCCCGCCCGCGAGCGGGACCGCGCCGTCGGTCGGGACGTCCGGGTCGTCGAGGCGCTCGCCGTCCGGCAGGAACGACGCCGCGACGCCGCACCCGCCCACGTCGACCAGGGTCTCCGTCGCGACGAGCAGCAGCCGCTCCGGGTCGACCTCCTCCCCGCCGGTCTCGGCGTGCCACGACGTGCACGACCACGGGACGTCCTGGAACGGCAGCTCGCGCCGCCAGCGCACCGCGCCCGTGGCGGCGTCCTCGAGCGTCACGACGACGTCCCGCCCCGCGACGCCGTCGACGGACTCGCCCGCGCCGGGGTCGACGGCGACGGGGGCACCGCTCGGCGCGCCCGGCTCGCCCACGCGCTCGGCCCGCACGAGGCCGCCGTCCGGGCCGGGGACGAGCAGCGCCCCCGCGGTCTCCGCCTGCCGCTGCCCGACGACCCGCCCGCGGGCGTCGAGCACCGTCACGGTCGCCGTGCCCTCCCCCGGCCGGGACGGCGGGCTGACGTCGTCCCAGGACGGCGCGACCCCCGACCCGGCGACGCACACCACCGTGCGCGACGGCACGGCCGACCGCTCCCACGGGCTCCACGACCCGCACACGGCCTCGTCGCCGCCGGCCGGCACGCGCCACGCCTCGGCCCCCGTGTCGAGGTCGAGCGCCACCGCCTCGTCGCCGTCCACGGTGACGAGCAGTCCCGGGAGGAAGGCCGTCCCGCGGTCCGCCGCGGCGGGGGCGCGCCACTGCTCCGTCGGGGCGGTGTCGAGCGCGCGGACCGCGCCGCGCGCCGTCTCCAGCCGCTCCTGCGCGTCCCGGCTCGTCGCGGCGTCGACGACGAGCATCCCGCCGACGACGAGCACGGCCACCCCGGTCGCGACCGCGGCGGCCACGGCCCGACGGCGGCCGGGACCAGGCGGCGTCTTCGGCACCTCAGGGGGTGCCCCGGCCGACCGTGGTCCAGGACCGGGCGCACCAGGCGCACCGGGCGCTCCGGGCGCTCCGGGCGCTCCGGGCGCTCCGGGCGCTCCGGGCGCTCCGGGAGGCAGTGGAAAGGTCGTGCCGCGCGGCACGGCGTGCGGTCCGCCGAGCAGCACCGGGTTCGGCGCGTCGAGGAGGTCGAGGTCGTCGTCGACCCCGGCCGTGTCGACGAGCTCGAACGTCCGGCGGCCGTCGCCGCCGTCTCCCCGTCGGAGCGGCACCCCCTCAGCGTAGGCCGGTCGTCAACCGAGCCGGGCGATCTCCGACTGCCCGATCCGCAGGAGCCGTCCCTGGAGGGGAACGGGCCAGGAGCCCTCCTCCGGCCCGACACCACCGGACCACGCGACGTGACCGTCGGCGAGGTCGATCGCGAGAAGGTCCGTCCGCCCGTCGTCCTGGTAGGCGAGCAGGATCGCGCGCCGCCCGTCCGTGTAGGCGGTGTCCATCCAGCTGACGCTCCCGCCGGCCGCGGCCTCGACCGTCTCGCGGTCGAGGGACCAGCGCACCGTCCCCGTGGTCGCGTCGAGCCCGGTCATCCAGCCCGTGCTGGAACCCCCGGACACGACGACCGTGTCGTGCGTGGCGACGAGCACCGCCTCGGGCGCCACCACCTCCGACGAGCGCCACAGCTCGCTGCCGTCACCGTCGAACGCGACGAGCTCCCCCTCGGACCGGGTGAGGAGCGGCGCGTCCGAGCCGTCGCTCGAGCGCGGCACGAGGATCGGGCCGGGCGGCTCCCAGCGCACGGCGCCGTCCGCCGCAAGGACGGCGCGCGCCGCGTCGCGCGGTGCGGTCGCCGCCGAGCCCCAGGTGGAGGCATACCCCGACGGGTCGCGGTAGTACGTGCCGTCCGCGAGCGCGACGACTCCGTCCAGCGGGTTCTCCTGGTCGTCGAGGCGCTCGCCGCCCGGCGTGAACCACGCCGTGACGCCGCAGCCCTCGACACGAACGAGGTGCGTCTCGGTCGCCGCCCACAGGTTCTCGAGCTCCGCCCGGATCGTCTCCGTCCCGTCCGCCTCGGTCCAGCCGACGCACTGTCCTGACCCTTCGACGAACGGCACGTCGGCCTCCCAGCGCGTGTCGCCCGTGAGCGCGTCCTCGACGCGGACGACGGCGGGGCGCCCCAGGGGGAGGTCGGCGACCTCCCCGGTGGCCACGTCCTGCTCGACGACGGCGCCGTCGCCCGCGGGGACCTCGCCGACGCGCTGGGCCCGGAGGAGCGTGCCGTCGGTCCCGGGGATCGGCGCGCCGCCGGCGGACGTCGTGTCGCGGCGCCCGAGCACCTCGCCGTCCGCGGCGAGCACCGTGACCGCCCAGTCCGACGCGAGGACGCGGCCGGTCTCGGGGTCGAGCTGCAGGTCGGTCACGCCCCCGAGTCCGACGGCGTCCGACGACGGCGCCACGCACACGAGCGTCGAGGCGGGCTCACCGAAGGGCAGCGACCACAGCAGCTGGCCGCCGCACGACGCGTGGGCGCCGACGTCGACGCGCCAGCGCTCCGCCCCGTCGTCGAGCGAGCGGGCGACGGCGGTCCCGTCCTCGACCGTCACGACCGCCCCGGGCAGGAGCGCGAGCCCGCCCGAGACCTCGACGTCAGCCGTCCAGCGCTCGACGGGCGCGTCGGGCAGCGGCTCCAGGCCGCCGGGCGCGGCCCGCAGCCGCTCCACGTCGGCCCGGCCCTGCCACGCGTCGACCGTGAGCATGCCGCCCAGCACGAGCGCGACCCCCGCCGCGACCCCCGCGACGACCGCCGCAGGCCGTCCCCGCCGGGGCGGTCCGCCTTCGGCCGGGTCGCTCTCCGCCGGGTCGCTCTCTGCCGGGTCGTCCTCGGCCGGGTCGTCGTCGACCGACGCACGCCTGGGCGGGCCGTCGGGTCCCGCGGGACCGTCCGTCGCCCCGAGGGCGGCACGGACGCCCGCCGTCACGCCCGGCGTCCAGGTCGTGCCCCCCGTCGCGCCGGACGGCACGCCGCGCGGCCCGCCCGGCGAGACCGGGCCCGGACCGCCGAGGGCGTCGTCGTCCGCGTCGACGTCCTCGGACTCGACCAGCTCGAAGGTCAGTCGGTCCCGGGCGTCACGTCGTCGGAGCGGCACGCGGCCAGCCTAGGCCAGCGCGCCCGACGGCGGACCGCCCCCGGCCATGCCCGACCCGGCCGGACGCGCCCGGCGGCGCGTCCGGCCGAGGACGGCGTGCCCGTCACGCGACGCCGAGGTACGCCTCCTTGATGCTCGAGTCCGCGAGCAGCTCGCGCCCGCCGCCGCTGCGCACGACCTCGCCCGTCTCGAGCACATAGGCGCGGTGCGAGCGCGACAGCGCCTGCTGCGCGTTCTGCTCGACGAGCAGCACCGTCGTCCCCTGCGCGTTGATCTCCGACACGATGCGGAAGATCTGCTGGATGACCATGGGCGCGAGCCCCATCGACGGCTCGTCGAGGAGCAGCAGCCGCGGCCGGGCCATGAGCGCGCGCCCGATCGCGAGCATCTGCTGCTCGCCGCCCGACATGGTGCCGCCCACCTGCTCCTTGCGCTCCGCGAGCCGCGGGAACAGGTCGAAGACGCGCTCGACCGTCTCGTCGTGCTCGGCCTTCGACGCGAACGTGCGCGCGTAGGCGCCCATCTCCAGGTTCTCGACGACCGTCATGCCGGGGAAGATGCCGCGGCCCTCGGGCGCCTGCACGATGCCCTCGAGCACGCGCAGGTGCGCCTTCATCTTCGTGATGTCCTTGCCGTCGAACAGCACCTTGCCCCGCGCTACCGGGCGGATGCCCGAGATGGCGCGCATCGTCGTGGTCTTCCCGGCGCCGTTGGCCCCGATGAGGGTGACGAGCTCGCCCTCCTCGACGGTGATCGAGATGCCGCGCACGGCCTCGATGCGCCCGTAGGCGACCGTCATGTCCTGCAGCTCAAGCAGGGGCATGGCCGCTGCCTCCTTCGGTGGTGGGGGCCGCGGGCCCGACGCCGTCCGGGCCGGCCAGCTCCTCGTCGGGCACGCCGAGGTAGGCCGCGACGACCTTGGGGTCGTTCGTGACCTCGTCGGGCGTGCCGTCCGCGATGACGCGCCCGAACTCGAGCACGACGATCCGGTCGGTCACCCCGCGCACGAGGCGCATGTCGTGCTCGATGAGCAGCACGGTGTAGCCGTCGTCGCGGATGTGGCGGATGAGGTCCATGAGGGACTCCTTCTCCGCCGGGTTGAAGCCGGCCGCCGGCTCGTCGAGGCACAGCAGCTTCGGCTCGGTCGCCAGGGCCCGCGCGATCTCGAGCCGGCGCTGGTCGCCGTACGAGAGGTTGCGCGCCTTCTCCGTCGCCCGCCCGCCGACGCCCACGAACTCGAGCAGCGCGAGCGCCCGGTCGATCGCGTCCCGCTCCTCGCGCCGGTGCCGCGGCGTGCGCAGCAGCGCCCCGGGGACCGACGTGCGGTGCCGCGCGTCCGACCCGACGACGACGTTCTCCAGCGCCGTCATCTCGTTGAACAGGCGGATGTTCTGGAACGTGCGGGCGATGCCGCGCTGCGTGATCCGGTAGCGCTTGAGCTTGCCCACCGGGGAGCCGTCGAAGACGACCTGCCCCTGGGTGGGCCGGTAGACGCCCGTCATCGCGTTGAACGCGGTCGTCTTGCCCGCGCCGTTCGGGCCGATGAGCCCGAGGATCTCACCGCGCCGGATGTCGAACGTCACGTCGTCGAGCGCGACGAGGCCGCCGAACTGGACCGTGACGTTCTGCATCTGGAGCAGCGGCTCGCCGACGCGGGCGTGGACCGTGCGGTCCGGTGCGACCATCGCGTCGACGAGCTCGGGGTTCGCGAGCTCGGGGCGCACGTCCGCGACGTCGACGACCGCCGGCTCCTCGAGGACGGCTCCGGGCATGTACAGGTCGGCACGCGAGGAGTCGGCGCGGCCCGACGACGCGAGGTGCTCGTCGCCGTGCTCGCCGCCCGCGCCGATGCCGCCGGGGTCGTGGGTGCTCATCGGGTCTCCTCCCCGGTCGTGGTGCCGTCTGCGCCGGTCCCGGTCGTCGTGCCCGTCGCGCGCGTCGCGCGGGAGCCGCCCGACGCCGTGGCGACCGCCGGGGAGCCCGGGCGGGCGCCGTCGTCGGACCCGCTCCGCGTCGCGGCCTGCGCCGCGCGTCGCGCGGCGACGTAGAGCTCGCGCCCGTAGGCGAGGAGCTTCTGCCGGACGGGGAGGAGCCCTTGCGGACGGAAGATCATGAGCACGACCAGCGCGATCCCGAAGAACAGGTACCGGTAGCTCGCGATCTCGTTGCCGTTGATCGGGATGCCGAACAGCTCCGTGCGGCCGAGGAAGAAGTTCGGCAGGTACACGATGATGAACGCGCCGAGGATCACCCCGAGCTTGTTCCCCTGGCCGCCGAGCACGACGGCGCACAGGAAGAGCACGGAGTTGATGACGTTGAAGTTCGTCGGGATGACGAACTGGACCTGCCCGGCGTAGAGCGCGCCCGCGACACCACCGATCGACGCCCCGATGACGAACGCCCACAGCTTGAAGCGGAACGTGGGGACGCCCATGATCTCGGCCGCGTCCTCGTCCTCGCGGATCGCGACCCAGGCGCGCCCAACGCGCGAGCGCTCCAGGTTCCCCACGAGCAGCAGCGAGATGACGATGAACACGAGGCTCAGCCAGTACCACCACACGCCCGAGTTGAGCGTGCCCGCGGCGTTCCCCGCGGAGAAGACGCCGTTGGGCAGCTCCTCCGTGACGCCCACCCGGGGGTAGGCGACGCCGCGCAGGCCCTGGCCGCCGCCCGTTAGCTCGTCGAGGTTGTCCGCGAGGAGGCGGACGATCTCGCCGAAGCCGAGCGTGACGATGGCGAGGTAGTCGCCGCGCAGGCGCAGCGTCGGCGAGCCGAGGATCAGCCCGGACAACGACGTGATCGCGACCGCGATCGGGAGCGCCGCGAGCCACGCCCAGTCCTTCGACAGCCACTCGTCGGTCTGGTTCCACGGGCTGTCGGGGCTCGTGAGGATCGCGACCGTGTACGCGCCGATGGCGTAGAAGCCGACGTAGCCGAGGTCGAGGAGGCCCGCCTGGCCCACCACGACGTTGAGGCCGATGGCGATGAGCGCGATCATGCCGAACTGCGCCATCACCCCGCCGAAGTTGGTGCCCACCGTGGTGAGCACCGGGATGTTGAGGATCGGCACGAGCGCCAGGAAGAGGAGGAACGGCACGCCGATCGCCCACTGCGTGGGCCGGGCCTGGGCGTCCCACCACAGGCGCAGCCGGTCGCCGACTCCGCTGTGCGGCCGGTCCTTCGTCGCGACGCGGCCGGCGGGCGGCATCGCGGTGGGGCGACCGCCGTCGGGCGCGGGGGCGGGTGCAGGTGTCGAGGTGCTCATGCGCGGGCCCTCCCCAGCGACTCCCCGAGGATGCCCGTCGGGCGGAACATCAGGACGATGATGAGGAGCGCGAACGCGACCACGTCGCGCCACTCCGTGCCGAACACGACCTGGCCGTAGTTCTCCATGACGCCGAGCAGCAGGCCACCGAGCAGCGCGCCGCGCAGGTTGCCGATGCCGCCGAGCACCGCGGCGCAGAACGCCTTGATGCCGAGGATGAAGCCGCCGGAGTAGATGATCCCGTTGGGCACGCGCAGCGTGTAGAGCAGCGCGGCCGCGCCGGCGAGGATGCCGCCGATGAGGAACGTCAGCATGATGACGCGCTCGCGCGAGACGCCCATGAGGGTCGCGGTCACCGGGTCCTGCGCGACGGCGCGGATGCCGCGGCCGAACTTCGTCCGGTTGATGAACATGTCCGTCGCGAGCGCGAGGACCAGCGCCGACAGGATGATGACGAGCGTGATGTTCGTGACCGGCGCGCCGCCGATCGTGAACTGCACCTCGGGCTGGACGAGCCGGATCGGCTGCTGCGCGTTGACGCCGCCGAGCGTGCCGCCCGTGAGCTTCGGCAGCACGAAGTGCACGAACTCCTGGATGATGAACGACATCCCGATCGCGGTGATGAGGAAGACGAGCGCCGGTGCGCCGCGCCGTCGCAGCGGCCGGTACGCCACGCGTTCCAGCCCGACGGCGGCACCGCCCGCGACGAGCATCCCGCCGAGCATCGCGATGCCGAGGTAGAGCACCGTCAGGGCGATGCCCTTGTCGTACGCGTTCCCGCTCGGGTAGAAGCCGAGCAGCATGAGCGTCGCGTACTGCCCGAACATGCCGAGCATGAAGACCTCGGAGTGGGCGAAGTTGATGAGCCGCAGCACGCCGTAGACGAGCGTGTAGCCGACGGCGACGAGCGCGTAGATCGCGCCGTAGGTGAGGCCCTCGATGGTGAGGCCCCAGAAGTTCCGGGCGAGGCCCGCGATGTTGAAGTCGATGAGGGACTGGTGGACGAGGGGGCCGGCGGTCGCGCTGTGCATCAGCGCGTCAGCAAGAGCGGGCATGACGCTCCCTGGTTCGTTCTCTGGGGTACGAGGTCGTGGTCCACGACGGGCGCCCCGCCGACCGGTCCCCGCGCGGGGCGGGGACGTCGGGGCGGGGCGCCCGTCGTCGTCGGACTACTGGACCTCGTAGATCCAGATGAGCGCCGAGGCGAGCTCGCCCGTGTCGTCCCACTCGTAGGCGCGGGCCAGGCCCTCACCGGAGTAGTTCGCCACGTAGTCGATCAGGCCCGCACGGTCGGTCACGCCCGAGGCGATGCCCGTGAGCATGATCGTCGCGAGGTCGTAGCCCTCGACCGAGTACACGCCCGGCGCCTGGCCGTTCGTCTCCTCGTAGGTGGCCGCGAAGTCCTCCGGGGCCGGGCCGCACGGGCAGGAGAGGATCGCGCCCTTCGACGCGGCACCCGCCTGCGAGACGAACTGCGGGTCGTTCGTGCCGTCCGCCGAGACGAACGGGATGTCGACGCCGCCGTCGCGCAGACCCTGCACGAACGGCGCGGCCTCCGCGTAGTAGCCGGCGTAGAAGACGGCGTCCGCGTCGGCACCGGAGATGATCTGGACGGCGGCCGAGAAGTCCTTGTCGCCGGTCTTCACCTCAGCGGCGCAGTCCTCGTTCGCGGCGTCGCCCAGGCCCTCGGTGATCTGCTGGGCGAGGCCGATGCCGTAGTCCGAGTTGTCGGAGACGACGCAGACGCTGCCGAAGTCCTTCGTGTTGACGAGGTACTTCGCGACCGACGGGCCCTGGACGGCGTCGTTCGCGAGACCGCGGAAGAAGTTCGTCCAGCCGTTCTTCGTGAGGTCGGGGTTGGTCGCCGACGCCGTGAGCGACAGCAGGCCCGCCTGGTTGAACACGTCGCCCGTGGCGGCCGTCTCGCCCGAGAACGCGGGGCCGAGCAGACCGAGCACGCTCGCGTCGCCGACGATCTGCGGCGCGACCTGGGTCGCCTTCTGCGGGTCGCCCTCGGTGTCGAACGGCTTGAGCGTGACCTGGCAGCCCGGGTTCGCCTCGTTGAACGCGTCCACCGCGACCTGGGCGCCGTACTGGATGTTGAGGCCGAGCGCGGCGTTCGGGCCCGTGAGAGCTCCGGCCACCGCGATCGAGGTGCCCTCGGCGCACTCGGCGCTGCCGTCACCGGCGGGGTCGACCGGGTTGCCGGCCGCGGTCGCCTCGACCTCGGCGCCGTCGATGTCGATCTGGACCGACGGGACGATGCTCAGGTCGGCCGAGCCGCCGCCGTCGTCGGTCTCGGTCGACGTCCCGGTCGTCTCGTCGTCGCCGCCGCCCTGGGACTGGGGACCGCAGGCGGTGAGGACGAGGGTGGCCGCGAGGAGCAGGGCGGCACCCCCGCTCGCCCGTCGTGCTGTGCGATGCATGCCAACCTCCGTGGTCCTGATCCCCGCGGAGGCAGCCAAGCCGCCTCTCTCCGCGGTCGATCGCTGAATTCAACACTGAATTGCGTGCTGAATAGTGACACAGGTCACCCGGGGACGAAACCTCCCCGCGGTCGCGCCGTCCGGAGCCCTCCGCGGCATCTCGGAGGGCTCCGGACCCACGAATCCGCGGGAGGGGGCGCCTCCGCGTTCCTGGGTGACGCGAACGTAGGCGGATCGGGTTTCGTGGGACGCAGGGAGTTGTTACCGACTCGTAACGCAAGGGTCTCGTTTCGTTCCGTGAACGGTACGAACGTCCCGTTCTGAGCCCTCGACGCGCTCCCCGGCGACGCTCTCCGGGCACCTCACGGGGAGTGCCCGGGGACCTCCCGGGCGCCTCCACGCGCGCTCCCTGCACCTGCCACCGCGGATGCCGCGGGGGTCGGCACAACAGCTCGCGGCAACCCATGGCCAAGAGGGGGCCTACCATGTACGGTTGTCTCCGAGATTGCAGTGCCTCGCTTGTCCTCGCGTCGACGTGACCGCCACCCGGCGGGTGCCCGGCGGACCTTGTTACCCAAGAGTTGACGACGAACACCGTGATGTACTCCCCTGCGCCCGCGGGGGGTGTTTCCACACTCTTGAAGGAGTAACAATGGCTACCGGAACCGTGAAGTGGTTCAACAGCGAGAAGGGCTACGGCTTCATCGCCCCCGAGGACGGCTCGGCCGACGTGTTCGCGCACTACTCCGCGATCCAGTCGCAGGGCTTCCGCACGCTGGAGGAGAACCAGCGCGTCGAGTTCGACGTGACGCAGGGCCCGAAGGGCCCGCAGGCGGAGAACATCCGCCCCGTCTGACCCGATCTCCTCGGTAGCGTCTCGCCGCACCGATCGATCGTTCCTCGAGTGCCCCCGACCCTCCGGTCGGGGGCACTCGTGCGTTCCGGGCGACGCGACGCGACGGGCCAGACGTTGAGTGCATGAAACAGTCGCGCCCGAACCGATTCGAGGGCGACTGTTTCATGCACTCAACGCGGGGCGAGGTCGGGCGACGCCGAGGGCGGGCAGCCTCAGAACTCGCCGAAGCCGCCGAAGTCGTCGAAGCCGCCGCCGTCGAAACCGCCGTCGGCACCGCCCGCGGGGTCCCCGCCCGACGCCTCGACGGCGCCGCCGTCAGCGCCGCCCTCGGCGGCACCCGGGTCCTCGCCCGCGCCCGGGTCCTCGGCAGCCGCGTCCTCGGCCACGGGCTGGCTCGGGTCGGCGAACGCGGGCCCGAACAGGGCGTTCGCGACCGCGGACCCGATGACGACGCCCGCGATCGTGCCCAGCAGGCTCGACCCGACCATCGCGCCGAACCCGGGGCCCGCCTGGCCCCGGCCCGCGAAGGTGCGCTCCAGCGTCCCGGGCTGCCGCATCTCGGCCCGCGTCGCCATGCGGGCGAGGTCCTGCGGGGCGTCCGACGTCGCCCGCTCGCCCGCCGGGACCTGCTCGCCGAGCTCGGCGAGCACCTGCCGGCGCTGCTCCGGCGTGAGCCGCGCGAAGGCCTCGGCGTGCGCCTGCTCGACGGCGTCCGGCGGGGCGGTGCGCAGCAGGTAGCGGTAGCGGTCGATCGCCACCTGGTCGGGCGTGCGCTGCCCGGCCGCGGGCCGGGCGTCCTGCGGGGCGCTGCCGTACGCGGGCTGCTGGGCCGGGTACTGCGTCGGGTAGGGGTTCGCGGGCTGCGTCGGGGGCTGGGCGCCGTAGGGGCCCGTGTGCTGCGGCGCGCCGCCGTGGTCTCGCGGCTCGCGGCCGAGGAGCCGGTCCAGGAATCCCATGGGTCGTCCTCCGGGGGTGGGGGCGCCGAGCGGTGCGCTCGCGCCGGGGTCGTGGCCGGGTACGGCTCACTCCCCGACCAACGACGCGCACCGGCGCGCGGTTCCGGCGGGTGCGTCCGGTCGGAGGTTCCGCCGAGCGGTTCAGGTGGCTCCCGCGGCCGGGCGTCGCCCGTCAGGCGGCCGGGCGTCGCCCATCAGGACGTGAGGGCGAGGAACGCGCCGAGCTCCTCCAGACCGCGGGCCGAGCGGGGAAGCGTGTCGGTGAGACCGGGCGAGCGCACGACGACCGCGCTCCACTGCGCGCGCGACACCGCGACGTTGAGGCGGTTCCGGGAGAGCAGGAACCCGAGCCCGCGCGACGCCTCGTGCCCGGACGACGCCGCGAGCGTGAGTATGACGACCGGAGCCTCCTTGCCCTGGAACCGGTCGACCGTCCCGACCTCGACGTCCGGGTAGCCCGCGTCGCGCAGGGCACCACGCACCGCCCACACCTGCGCGTTGTACGGGGCGACGACGAGCACGTCGCCCTGTCCGAGCGGGCGCTCGTGCGCGACGCCGTCGACCGTCGTCGTCCAGGACCGGCCGAGGACGTCCGCGACCTGGCGCACGACCTCGGCCGCCTCCTCCGTCGAGCGCACGGTGCTGCCCGCGTGCTCCACGAGCACCTGCCGCACGCCGGGCGCGACGCCGTCGAGGCGGTGGGCCGCGGCGAGCGGGTGCGCCCGCAGCCGGTCCTCGTACGAGAGCGTCGAGACCGCCGCGGCGAGGTCCGGGTGCAGGCGCCACGTGGTGGCGAGGAAGTACCCGCGCTCGGGGGGCAGCACCCCGTGGCCGTCGGCGAGCCAGGCGAGCGCCGAGCGGTCGACGGGCTCCGGGTGACGGCCCTGGCTGATCTGCGGGAGCTGCTGCGGGTCGCCGAGCAGGAGCAGGCGGCGGGCCGCCCGTGCGACCGCGACCGTGCTCGCGAGCGAGAACTGCCCCGCCTCGTCGACGACGAGCAGGTCGAGCGTGCCCGCGGGCAGCCGTTCGGCGGCGAAGTCCCACGCGGTGCCGCCGACGACCCGCGGGCCTGGCTCGGTCGCGAACGCGGCGAGGTGGGCGCCGTCGAGCTCGGCGTACACGGCGCGCGGCGACGGCCCGTCCGCCGCGAGCTTCTTCGCGACGAGCTCGCGCGGCACGCCCGCGCCGAGCACGACCGCACGCAGCAGGTTCTCGACCACGGCGTGGGACTGCGCGACGACGCCGACGCGCCACCCCTGCGCGACGAGCCGCGCCACGACCCGCGCGCCGACGTACGTCTTGCCCGTCCCGGGAGGGCCCTGCACGGCGAGGTACGAGTCGTCGAGCCGCTCGACGGCCGCCGTGACCGCGTCGACGACATCGTCCGCGACGGGCGGCAGCACGCCGCCCGTCACGTTGCCCGCGCCGTCGGCCGCGGCGGCTCCGTCCGGAGCGACGTGGGGTGCGGCCGGACCGGCGGGCACGAGGCGCGGCGACCGGCGCAGCAGCAGGTCGGTCGCGGCGTCCCGCGGGAGCGAGCCCGTGGCCCGCCACGTGGCGAGAGCGCGGCGCGCGGCCTCCTCGGTGGCGGCCTCGAGCGGCTTCGTGCCCGGCCCCGGCGACGGGGTGAGCGCGACCGGGGTCGCGTCGAACGGCTCCGCGCTCGTCGGGAGCTGCTCGCGCACGACGAGCACGTCGCGCTCGCCCGCCGACGTCGCGCGGCGTCCGGCGTCGAGGATCACCCCGCCCGTGAGCCACCCCCGCACGCCGTCGACGGCCGTGCGGGCGCAGGGTGGCAGGGGCGGGTCGTAGAGCACGAACGGGGCGACGCCCACGCGCAGGTCGCTGCCCTCGGGCAGTCGTCCGACGAGCTCGAGGTGCCGGGACCACGTGCGCCGGCCCGGCTCGACCTCCCACCCCGAGACGACCTCGGCCTGCTCGACGAGGAACGCGTTCCGCCGCCCCAGCCACTCGTCGGGCGGGAGCGCGAGGCGGGAGTAGTGCTCGTGCCAGAACGGCTTGGCCTCGCGCCGGTGGTACCCGGCCGCCGCCCCGTACATCGCGAGCGCCTGCTCGTCCGCGGTGCGCCGTGCGCGGTCCTCGCCGACGGCCTGCCGGATCTCCTCCTCCAGCAGCACCGCGGAGGACCGCTCGCGCTCCCCGGCCCCGGTCTCGTCGACCCCACCGGTCGTGGCAGCCGCGACGGTGGTGGCGCCGACGCTCGTGGCGGCCGTGCCGGTGGCCGTAGCCGTGGCCGCGGTATCCCCGGTGACGTCACGGTCCGCGACCCCCGCGGCCGCCTCGCGCAGCCACGCGGCGAGGCGCAGCGTCGACACGCAGTCGTACCGGTTGTAGTCCGCGATCCCCTGCAGGAGCTCGGCCGCCTCCTCGCTGCGGCCCGCGTCGCGCAGGGCGGTGTACTCGGCGTACGCGACGACGGACGCGGCGCCCGTGGTCACGTCGCCGGTGCGCAGCTCGTCGCCCATGTAGAGCGGCTCGAGCTTCTTGATGGACCGCGAGCGGTCGGACACGTGCAGCGCCTGCCGCACGACGGCGTACAGGTCGACGAGGACGCCGTCGCGCAGGAGGTCGTCGACCTCCTCCTCGTAGACGCCGTGCCGCGCGGCGATCGCGAGCAGGTGCGCGCGCTCGTAGTCGGCGTAGTGGTAGACGTGCAGGTCGGGGTGGACACGGCGGCGCGCGTTGACGTGGTCGACGAACGCGACGAGCGCGTCCCGCTCCGCCGCGAGGTCGTGCGCCCACAGGGCGTGGAACGGCGGCCGGTCCTCGGGCGTCGCCGGACGCTCGACCCACCCGAACAGGTAGTCGATCCCCCAGCTCGTGCCGCTCGCGTCCGTCCACAGCGGGTCGCCCTCGAAGTCGAAGAAGATGTCGCCCGGGCTGGGCTCCGGCAGGGCGAGCACGGGCGCCGGGTCGTCGATGCGCCACGACAGCTCGTGCGGCCCGGACGCGTCGGCCCACACGACCGTGCCGTCGGACGGGCCGGTGCCGAGCTGGAGCGCGGCCTGGCGCCGCACGCGCGCGAAGGTCGACCGGCTCATCCCGGCCGGGACCGGCGTCTCGTCGGTCGCGGCGGCGAGCTCGTCGATCGTCCGGATCCCCGCCGTGTGCAGGGCCGTGCGCTGCGACTCGTACACGCCACCGACGAGGAGCACGTCCCGGCGCGCCTCCACCTGGGCGCGGCAGTCGGCGCAGCGCCCGCACGCACGGACCGCCGGGTCGTCCCACGGGGCACGGCCCTCGCGCGCGACGTGCTCGGCCGTCAGGCGCACGAGCCGCTCGCGCCGGTCCCGGTAGACGGGCAGCAGGTCGGCCAGGCGGTGCGACGTGCGCTCACGCGTGCCGAGGACGAGCGAGACGTCCGGGTCCACGGGGACGCCCACGGCGACGAGCTGGTCGCCGTAGGCCGCGAGCTGGAGCAGGGCGGGGACCTTGGCGCGGCGCGCGAGCTTGGCGTCCACGACGGCGTAGCGCGCCGCGCCCGCGTCGTCCGTGCCGGTGCGCACGAGGAAGTCGGCCCGGCCGTGGAACGCGCCGTCGAAGAAGGCGGCCTGGTGCACGACGTCCGCCCCCGCCTCGACCGCGGCGAGCGTGCGCGCCTGTGCGGCGACGAGCTCGTCCCACGAGGTGCCGCGCGGCGGCTCGACGTGCACGACGCCGCGGCCGGTCGCCGGGTCGAACGGGCCGTGCTCGGCCTCGTAGCCCGCGAGCACCGCGCGCTCGTGCCGGGCGCCGAGCTCGGCCGTGCGGGCGAGCATCGCGTCCTCGCCCTCGTCGCGGCGGGGCGCCCGCCCGAGCTGCTCGTCGAGCCGGCACAGGAGCCGGTACTCGCAGTCCGCGGCGACGACGAGGTCGCTCGCCGACAGCACGAGCGACTGCTCGCGGGGAGGCGCCGCGCCGGCACCGGCCCGGTCGGCCACGGTCGCGGCCCGCAGCACCGGCTCGTCGACGAGGAACACGCACACCTCCGGTTCGGGACGGCCGCCGACGGCCGTCGCCGCCGACCGTCCGTCGGTCTGCGTCCGTTCTACCAGCGGCCACCCACGCGTCGGCGCCACCCACCCGCACCGGCCCCTCCGCCCGCCGCGCCCACCGACCACCCGCTGAGCACCCGGGACCGCCCGCCGCCCCCGGCGTCCACGCCCGCCCGCCGCCCGCGGCCGCCCCGTGCCCGGGATGAGGCGATTCGTGCCGACGGGCGGGCCTCCCCTACTGTTCCCGTCGGACGTCCCGCCCGGACGTCGTCGTCGGACGTCGCCGCGGCACGTCCGCGCCGGACCGGGAGCCCCGCGGCTCCCGGCGCCCCCGCCCTCGCCCGGCGGGCGCCACCGAAGGAGGACCCATGGCCGTGCGCTTCGTACCGCCGCCGGGGTGGCCCGTGCCCGCGGGCTTCACCCCGACGACCGAGTGGCACCCGGACCCGTCCTGGCCGCCGCCCCCGCCCGGGTGGGTGTTCTGGGCCGACGACGCCGCCCCCGCGCCCGGGCCCGTGCCGCCCCCGGAGGCACCCGTCCTGCACAGCACCGAGCCGCTGCCCGTCGGGTCCGGCGCGCCGACCCGTCGGTCGTTGCGCGCCCGCTCGTCGGGCGCGACGCCGGCGGTCGGCCCCGAGGCCGACGCGACGCGCGTCGCGGCCGCCGTCCCGGCCGCCCCTCCGGCCCCGGGCGCCGTGGAGGACCACCCCGTGGCGAGCTCGACGATGATCCTCCCCGCGCTCGGCGGGATGCTCGACGACCCGGCCGCGCGCCCGTCGCCCGTCCCCGTCCCGGCCGCCCGCCCGGCGACGCATGTCCCCACCGCCCGCCCGACGCCGTCCGCGACCCCGGGTGCAGCCCCGACGGTCCCGGCCCGGGCCGGGACCGCCGGCGTCATCCCGGTGGGGCCGCTCGCCCTGCCCGCGGCCGACGACGACGGCGACCATGCGCCGGACCGGGGGCGGCGGTGGGTCGTCCCGACGGCGGTCGGTCTCGCGGGCGTCGCGGTCGGGCTGCTCGTGGGCATCGGCCTCACGCTCTCGGCGCAGGGCGAGGCGCAGCGCGAGCAGGCCGAGGCGCAGCGCGTGCAGAGCGAGGTCGCGGCGGAGCGCGAGCAGCTCGAGTCCGAGCGGGCCGACCTCGAGTCGCAGCGCGCCGAGCTCGACGCCGCGACGGCCCAGCTCACGGAGCGCGAGGAGGCCGTGGCGAAGGCCGAGGAGGACGCGTCGAAGCGCTCGCAGGAGCTCGACGAACGCCAGAAGCAGCAGGACGAGCGCGAGGAGGAGGACCGTCCGGGGAACGGCCCCGGGAACGGCGGCGGGAACGGGAACGACGGCGGCGACGGGGACGGCGGCGGGGGCGGCTGGGACTGGGGCGGCTGGGGCTGGTGACCCGGCGGTCTCCACGAACGCCTCACGGACACGTCACCGCTTCCGGTCGCGGAACACACGTCCCTCACCGACAGTGGGAGGCGTGCTGACGCGATCTTCCTCCCCCACCCCCGACAGCGAGACCCCGATCTACGACGCCCTCGTGGTCGAGCACGAGAACATGCTGCCGCTCGTCCACCTCGGCCGGGCGCTCAGCGGGGAGATGGTCACGGTCGCCCGGCCCACGGGGCTCTCGCCCCGCCTCGCGCCGGCGCACGGCGCTCCCGCGCTCCCGCGCCGCCGCCGCGCCGGCTGAGCGCCGGATCGACCCGACCGCCCCCCGGTCGACCCACGGAGGGCCGACCTCGGACGCCCGGGCCGATCTCGCGTCCCGCGCCGGGGCGACGCCGCCTACAGCACGTGGGCGAGGAACGACCGCGTGCGCTCGTGCTGCGGGTCCCCGAGCACCTGCTCCGGGGTCCCCTGCTCGACGATGACGCCGTCGTCCATGAAGACCACGGTGTCGGCGACCTCGCGCGCGAACCCGATCTCGTGCGTCACGACCATCATCGTCATGCCGGACCGCGCGAGGTCGCGCATGACGGCCAGCACCTCGCCCACGAGCTCGGGGTCGAGGGCCGACGTCGGCTCGTCGAACAGCATGAGCTCGGGATCCATGGCGAGCGCCCGCGCGATGGCCACGCGCTGCTGCTGGCCGCCGGAGAGCTGCGCCGGGTAGTGGTCGGCGCGGTCCGCGAGGCCCACGCGGTCCAGGAGCTCGGACGCGCGCGCCCGCGCCTGCGCCTTGCTCAGCCCGCGCACCTGGACGGGCGCCTCCGCGACGTTCTCGAGCGCCGTCATGTGCGGGAACAGGTTGAAGCGCTGGAACACCATGCCGATGCGCGAGCGCTGCCGCGCCACGACCTTGGGGTGCAGGCGGTGCAGGCGAGTGCGGCCGTCCTTGGTGACCTCGCGGTAGCCCATGAGCTCGCCGTCGACCCGGACGCGGCCGCCCGTGATCTCCTCGAGCTCGTTGACGCAGCGCAGCAGCGTCGACTTGCCCGAGCCCGACGGGCCGAGCACGACGCACACCGAGCCGCGCGCGACCTCGAGGTCCACGCCCTTGAGCACGTGCAGGTCGCCGAACATCTTGTGCAGGCCCTCGACCTGCACCATCGGGGTGGCGTCGGTGGAGCGGCCCGCCTCCGGGGAGGTCCGGGGCGCCGCGGATGCCGTGTCGTGCGTCCCGCTCACGGGGTCACCTCCAGGAAGGGGTCGTCCTTCGTCGTGCCGGACGCGGCGATGAGGTCCTGCCGGTTCGGCTTGCGGCCGCGCCCGCCCGGGCCGCGCCCGCGGCGCCGCGTCGGCGCCTGCGTGCCGAACCCGCGGCCGTAGTACCGCTCCACGTAGTGCTGGCCGACCATGAGGACGCTCGTGATGAGCAGGTACCAGATGGCGGCGACCATGAGCAGCGGGATCGGCAGGAAGAGGCGGTTGCCGATCGCGTTCGTCGAGTACTGCAGGTCGAGCGTGAACGGCACCGCGAGGACGAGCGACGTCGTCTTGAGCATGGAGATGGTCTCGTTGCCCGTGGGCGGCACGATCACGCGCATGGCCTGGGGCAGCACGATGCGCGTGAGGATCTTGCCGTCCTTCATGCCGAGCGCCTTCGCGGCCTCGGTCTGGCCCGGGTCGACCGACCCGAGGCCCGCGCGCACGATCTCCGCGAGGTACGCCGCCTCGTTGAGCGAGAGCCCGATGAGCGCGCACACGAACGCGGTGAACAGGTCCGCCGTGCGGAACTCGAAGAACTCCGGCCCGAACGGGATGCCGAGGCTCAGGCGCGGGTACAGCACCGAGATGAGGCCCCAGAAAACGAGCTGCGTGTAGATCGGGGTGCCGCGGAAGAACCAGATGTAGCCCCAGCTCACCGACCGCATGACGGGGTTGTCCGAGCGCCGCATGATCGCGAGGAGCACGGCGAGGACGATCGCGATGAGCATCGAGCCGAACGTCAGCACGAGCGTCCAGCCCACGCCGCGCACGACCGTCACGTCGCGGAAGTACAGCCAGACGACGTCCCACCGGAACTTCTCGTTCGTCAGCAGGGCGTTGGCCGCCATCGCGGCGAGCACGAGCAGCAGGGCGGCGGAGATCCACCGCCCGGGCCGCGGGACGGGGACGGCGTGGATGCGGTCGGGGACCGGGTCGTCGGCCGGTCCGGCGGCGGCGCCGCGGGGGGAGCTACCGGTCGTCATGGTGCACCTCGGGGGGTCGGGGCTCGGGGGACGAGCCGGGCCGCGCGGTCGTCGTCGTCCGCGCGGTCGTCCCGGCCGCCGGCCGCGGGCGCCGGGTGGGCGCCCGCGGGACGGCGGGACGGACGGGGGCTGGCGAGGGGGTCGTCAGCCGACGGACGGGTTGAGCTCGGCCGTCTCCAGGGCGGCGTCGCCGCTGCCCCAGGCCCCGAGGATCTCCTCGAGCTGGCCGCTGTCCATGAGCGACTGCAGGGCTGCCTGGATCGCGGCGGCGAGCTCCGTGTCGTCCTTCGCGACGACGACGCCCTGCGGCGCGCTGTCGAACACGTCGCCGAGCTGCTCGAGCTGGCCGCCCGTCTGCTCGACGGCGTAGCCGATCACCGGCGAGTCGGCGTAGAGGACCTGCGCCTTGCCGCCCGCGACGTTCGTCGTGGCGTCGGACTGCGAGTCGTACTGGAGGATGTCGATCTTCTCCTCGCCGGCGTCGGTGCACGCCTGGCTCTGCACGGCGATGTCCTCGTCCTGGACCGTGCCCGTCTGCACGGCGACGGTCACGCCGCACAGGCTCTCGGGGTCGATGTCGTCCGGGTTGCCCGACGCGACCGCGTAGGCGGAGCCCGCGTTGAGGAAGGCGATCATGTTCGCCTCCTGCATGCGCTCCTCCGTGATGGTGAACGAGGAGATCCCGGCGTCGTACTTGGTGCCGAGCGCGGGGATGATCGCCGGGAAGTCGGCCGACTGGACCTCGACGTCGAGCCCGAGCGTCGCGCCGACGGCCTTGATGACGTCGATGTCGAACCCGATGGGCGTCTTGCCGTCCGCGTCGATGAACTCGGCGGGCGCGTACTCGGTGTTCGAGCCGACGACGAGCGTCCCCGCGGAGGCGACGTCCTCGGGCAGGAGCGCGGCGGCCGCGTCGTCGACCTCGATGGTCGACGGGTCGAACGACGGCGCCGCCGACGTCTCGTCACCGGAGCCCGACGTGCTGCCGTCCGTCCCGGTCTGGGACGCGTCGGTGCACGCGGCGAGCAGGAGGGTGCTCGTCGCGGCGAGCGCGACGAGACCGGTGAGGGGGAGCTTGCGCGGGGTCGTACGCATGGTGTCTCCGATCGGTGGGGGCCGGGCAGGGGCAGCGTAGACACCGATCGTCTCCGTCGTGTTACGTCAGCACCCGGCCCGTGAGGGCAGAGGAACGTACGGGGAACAGAGGACCCGGCGGTGCGCGGCACCTGCGCACGAGTGTGGGGCCGTTCGGCCCCGCTCACCAAACCGGCGGGGACATCGACGCCGAACCGTGACGAACCGCACCCGCCTGTGGCGCGCTCGGCGCGGGCCCGCGCGGGCTACGTGTCGCGTTCGACCGGCGCCTCGTCCTCGCGGTGGTCGTCCTCGTCCCCGGGCGGGTAGTCCGCCCGCTCGGGCTGGGCGCGCAGCCGCAGGATCGCGACGAGCAGCCCGCCCCACACGACGACGATCGCGAGCACGAGCAGGATCACGGCCGAGGTGGTCATCGGGTCTCCTCCCCGTCGGCACCGGTCGAGGCCGTCGCGCGGCCCGTCGTCCCGCGGCCCGACGGCGCCCGGCCCGGCCCTGCAGAGGCGTCACCCGGCGGGTACGGCGGCCAGGGGACGAAGTCGTCGGGGCTGCGGCGCCAGCGCATCGCCGTGAGCACGAGCGCGGCGAGCACCATGAACGCGATCGCGCCCCACCCGACGAGCGCGAGGTACCAGGCGGGGTACCCCTCGTAGCCGTCGACGACGAGCGTGACGATCCTGGACACGAGCATGTAGCCGAGCACGAGCGGGGCCAGCACGGCGACGAGCACCTGCCACCAGGGGCCGAGGCGGAACGTCGAGACGGCGTTGAGGTGGTAGCGCAGCTCCGGTCCGCGCCGCAGCACCCACAGCACGAGGACGGACATGAGCACGGCGGACCCCACGATGCCGATGTTGTTGGCCCACTGGTCGGCGGTGTCGAGGGCGACGAGGCCGGTGGTGGTGGAGAAGAGCAGGACGGAGATGACCGCGCTCACCACGCCGAGGCGCACGGACGCCTGTCGCGGGGTCCAGCCGAACTTCTCCTGGAACCCCGCGGACACGACCTGGAGGATGGACAGCAGCGACGTGAACCCCGCCATGGCGAGGGACCCGAAGAACAGCGCACCGAAGATCGGGCCGCCCGGCATCTGCGACACGATCGCGGGGAACGTGACGAACGAGAGGATGGGCCCGCTGATGCCCTCGAGCTCCCCCACGCCGACCCCCTGCTCGTGCGCGAGGAAGCCGAGCGTCGCAAAGACGCCGATGCCGGCGAGGATCTCGAACGAGGAGTTGGAGAACGCGACGACGAGCCCCGGCGTCGTGAGGTTGGACCGGCGTCGGCGGTAGGACGCGTACGTGACCATGATCCCGAACGCGATCGACAGCGAGAAGAAGATCTGGCTGTAGGCGGCGATCCACACGTTGGCGTCGCCGAGCGCCGACCAGTCCGGGGTGAACAGCGCGTTCAGCCCGTCCGCCGCGCCCTCGAGGAACAGCGAGCGCACCACGAGCACCGCGAACGCCACGACGAGCAGCGGCAGGAAGACCGTGTTCGCGCGCTGCACGCCCTTCGCCACGCCGAGCGCGAGGACGACGATCGTCACGACCCAGACCGCGACCAGCGGCACGAGCACCGCCGGCACGAACTCGAGGCTGACGCCCGGGTCGGCGAGCCGGAGGTAGTCGCCCGTGAAGAACGCGGCCGGGTCGTCGCCCCAGCGCAGGTCGAACGAGAAGACGAAGAAGCTCACGGCCCACGCGATGACCGCGGTGTAGTAGAGCGCGATGACGAAGCAGATCATCACCTGGAACCAGCCCAGACCCTCGAGCCACCGCGCGATCCGCCGGAACGCCGTCGGGGCCGAGCCGCGGAAGCGGTGCCCGATCGCGTAGTCGAGGAACAGGATGGGGATGCCCGCGGTGAGCAGGGCGACGAGGTACGGCACGAGGAACGCCCCGCCCCCGTTCTCGTACGCCACGCCGGGGAACCGCCAGATGTTCCCCAGCCCGACCGCCGAGCCGATCGCCGCGATGATGAAGCCGACCTGCCCGGTCCACTCCTCGCGCGGCTGCTGCGTCGCGGGCTCCCCGCCCGCCGTGCCGGTCGCTGCCACAGTTCTCCTCGGTACCTCTGTCGTGCCGTGCCCGCGCGGGCGCCGCGCGGGTCGGCGCGGCGGCGAGCCTCTCGGTGCTCGGACGACCGTAACGACCAGTCGGGCACCGTGCGAGCCGACGGCGGTGCTCAGCCCGCGAGCAGACGCTCGACGTACCCGCCGAGGAAGCGGCTCTGCGGGTCGTAGCGCTGCGCGAGCGCGCCGAAGTCGTCGACGCGCGGGTAGAGCGCCGCGACGGTGCCCGGGTCGTGGACGAGCGCGTGCGAGAGCTTGCCCCAGTGCGGGCGCGCGCCCAGCGGGAGCAGCGCGGCCTCGACGTCGGGCAGGACGCGCGCGACGTCGTCGGGCAGGGGCTTCCACGTGAGGTGCACGCCGACGGTCGGGCCGTCGAACGGGCTGAGCCACAGCGGCTCGGGGTCGGGTGCGACGGTGCGGATCTCCCCCACCTGGAGCAGCGGGGTGACGCGCGGGCCGAGGTCGCGCATCGCGGCGAACGCCTCCTGGGCCCGGGCGCGCGGCACGAGGTACTCCGACTGCAGCTCGGCGCCGTTGCTCGGCGTGAAGTCGAGCCGGAAGTGCGGCAGCCGCTCGTTCCACGGGCCGGGCGCGCCGAGCTGGGGCGTGCAGTGCACGGGGTCGATGCCGGGCAGGGGGTGCAGCATCGTCGTGGCGGGCGCCGCACCGAAGAGGTCCGCCCGCGCCACGCCGGGCTCCCCCGGCGCGAGGCGGGACTTGCGCCAGACCTGCTGCACGCCGTCGGGCCCCCAGTCCGTGAAGAGGCTCACCGAGTACGCCGACGCGGTGATCTCGTCGTAGTGCGCCGTCACCGCGTCCCACGGCAGCCCGACGTGCACGTCCTGGCGCACGTCGAACGTCGGGACCGTCTCCAGCTCGACGCGCGTCACGACGCCCAGCGCCCCGAGCGCCACGACCGCGCCGGGGAGGTCCGCGTCGCCGCGCCGCAGCGTCCGGCGCTCGCCGTCGCCGGTGACGAGCTCCATCCCGACGACGGCGCTCGCCAGCGAGCCCACCACGTCGCCCGAGCCGTGGGTCGCCGTCGCGACCGACCCCGCGACCGAGATGTGCGGGAGCGACGCGAGGTTCGCGAGCGCCCGGCCCGCCGCCTGGACGTGCCGCGTCACGTCGCCGTACCGCAGGCCTGCCGCGACCGACACCACGCCCGAGGCCGGGTCGACCTCGACGGGGGCGCGGCCGTCGTCGTACCGGTCGAGGACGACGTGCGTGCCCGTCGTGTCCGCCACGTCCCCGAACGAGTGCCGCGACCCCAGGGCCTTGACGCGCGCCGACCGCCGCACGACGTCGGCCAGCTCCTCCGGGTTCACGGGGTGCGCGACCCCGGAGGACCCGTAGGTGAGGTTCCCGGCCCAGTTAGCGAGACGCGGAGCGCCAAAGTCCGTCACGCCCACCACCTTGCCACCCTCTAGCCCGCCCGCCCCCGTCGAGCACGGGGTGGGCGACCGTCTCGGGGCCGATCCGGTCGCGGATCCCGTGCTCGGCGGCTCGTCACGCGAGGAGCGTGCCCCAGTGGGTGCGGACCGCGTCCACCTGGGCGGCGAACGCCTCCTCCTCCGCGAGCGACGGCGCGCGGCGCCACTGCGGCTCGACGACGACGTCGCGCGTCCCGACGACCCAGCGCCACCGCCCGACGACGACGCCGTCGACCGCGACGGCATGGATGAAGGACCCGAGCCGGTCGCCGAGGTCGACGCCGTCGGCCACGACGACCCTGCGCGACTCGCCGAAGGACTGGAAGAGCTCGTCGTAGCTCTGCAGCAGGTCGACGACCGGCCGGGCGGGGTCGCCGTCGGGCGCGAGCGCACCGACGAACGGCGCGGGGTCGAGCACCCGGTCGCCGGGGTCCGCGAGCCGCCAGAGCGTCAGCCCGTCGAGCGCACCCGCCCCGGGCACGGCCACGACCTCGTCGTCGAGCAGGTCGAGCGCGCGCCGCACGTCCGTCAGCGTGAAACCCGACCACTGGGCGACGTCCTTGACCGTCGCGTACGCGCGGCTCGCGAGGTAGCGGCGCAGCAGCTCTACGAGCGCGGCGTCCCGGTCGAACCGCTCGCCGAGCGGCCCGTAGCCGGGCGGGACGCGGTCGTCGAACGGGGCGTACGTCTGCTGCCGGCCGTCGAGCGGCCCGCTGACCAGCAGCCGGTCGAGCTCGGCGCGCATGAGCACGTAGCCGAGCGCGATGCCCTCGAGCGGGCGGCCGTGCGCGGCGAGCAGTCCCGCGAGCTCGCGGCGCGTGCGGGGCCGCTCCTGCACGGCCTCGACGACGAGGTCGGTCTCCGCCCCGTGCCCGGCGGTCCCCACCTGCCGGTACAGCGTCCCGTTGGCCTGGTGGACGCGGGGCGCGCTGAGCTCGAGGAGCCAGCGCGCGTCGTCGGGCCGGACGAGGTGCCACGTGGGCCGCAGCACGTGCGTGCGCAGCACCTCCCCGCGGTCGCACGCGGCGACCGCGCCCGCCGCACCCGGCCGCGCGTCCGCGCGCAGCCGCCGCGTGAGGCCCCACAGGGCGGGGTGGAACTCCTGGCCCTGCACCGCGACGTGGTGCCCGACGGCGGTCGGCACGTCAGGCAGGTCGGGCGAGCGGAGCCGCTGCGCGGCGAGGCGCGCCGCGAGGACGCGGCGCCCGTCGACCGCCCCGGTGCTCACGACCCCGCCCCGGTCACGACGGCCACGCCGCCCGGGTCACGAGGCCACCAGGTCCGCGGCGACGACGTCGGTCCCCGTCACCGCGACGCGCACCCCGCCCTCGACGGCGGACACGGAGTCGAGCGCGACGCCGTCGGGCAGGTCGAGCGGGACGCGCAGGTCGGACAGCGCGCCCGAGAGCCCGGACGGCAGGTCGTCGACAGAGACCGTGCCGAGGCCGGTGCGGACGGCGACGACGTCGACGGCGAGCTCGGCCGGTCCGGACACGCGCGGCGTCACGTCGACGGTGATCGTGGTGCCCAGCAGCTCGAAGCCCAGGGACAGCACGCCGCCGGTCGCGGTGACGTCGACGTCGAGCCCGCTCTGCTCGGCGACGACCTGCTGCAGCGACTCCGCCGCGATGACGCCCGACGCCGTGCCGGACGCGATCCGGTACGGCTCCGACGTGCTCACGCCGTCGGCCTCGACCTGGAGGTCGGAGATCGCGTAGCCGCCGAACGACGCGGAGTCCGCGGAGCCCGTGACGTGCGTCAGCGAGCCGCGCACGAGCTGCGTGAGGAACGGGAAGCCGGTGATGTCGATCTGGGCGCCGGACACGTCGTCGGCCTGCTGCTCGAACGCCGTGACCGCGCCGCGCTCGGTGGCGCGCACCGCCACCCGGTCGGCCACGACGGCGACCGCCACGAGCACCACGAGCGTCACGAGCAGGCCCACCAGTCGCTTCATGCGCCCACCCTAGGTCCGCCGACCACGACCTTGCCGTCGTTCTGACGCTCGTGGCGCCGACGAGGTCGTGCTCGACGCGGGGTGTCGTCGTTCTCGGCCCGGACGTAGATTCCGAGCATGACCTCTCCTCGGCACCCCTTCCGCATCGGCGTCCAGCTCCAGCCGCAGCACGCCGACTACGCCCAGATCCGCGACGCCGTGCTGCGCGCGGAGGACCTGGGCGTCGACGTCATCTTCAACTGGGACCACTTCTTCCCGCTCACGGGCGACCCCGACGGCAAGCACTTCGAGTGCTGGACCATGCTCGGGGCGTGGGCCGAGCAGACCGAGCGCGTCCAGATCGGCGCACTCGTCACGTGCAACAGCTACCGCAACCCGGACCTCCTCGCCGACATGGCGCGGACGGTCGACCACATCAGCGGCGGTCGTCTGATCCTCGGGATCGGGGCGGGCTGGTTCGAGAAGGACTACGACCGGTTCGGGTACGAGTTCGGCACCGCGGGCGGCCGCATCGCCGACCTCGCCGCGGCGCTCCCGCGCATCAAGGCCCGCTGGGCGGCGTCGAACCCGACGCCGACGCGCGACATCCCGGTGCTCGTCGGCGGAGGTGGGGAGCGCAAGACGCTGCGCGTCGTCGCGGAGCACGCGGACGTCTGGCACTCGTTCGGCGACGCGGAGACGCTCGCGCGCAAGAGCGCGATCCTCGACGAGCACGGCGCGGCCGTGGGCCGCGACACCGCCGCGCTCGTCGAGCGCTCGGTCGCCGTGTCCCGGCCGCCGGCGGAGTCCGCGGACGCGCTCGTCGCCGCGGGCGCGACCCTGTTCACCGTCGGCACGAGCGGGCCCGACTACGACCTGTCCCTCGTGCGCGAGTGGGTCACCTGGCGCGACGCCCAGGGCTGACCGCGGCGCTGCCGGCGCCGCCCACGGTGCCGAGCACGAGGTTGCTGTCGCTCTGAGGCCCAGGACGACAGCAACCCCGTGCTCGGCGGGACGGTCTGGTCAGAACAGCGCCCGCGCCAGGTTCGACAGGGCCGCGTGGACCTCCGAGCGCAGGCCGTCGTCGGCCGCGACCACCGCCACGCCGACACCGACCACGACGAGCAGGAGCCCTGCGCGCCACCACCACGCCGATCGGTGCACCGTCCGCCCTCCCGTCCTGTCGCTCTCGTCCCGTCGCTCTCGTCCCCGCCGTCAGTACGACAGTGTGCGCCAGGGCGACGACTCGGTGTCGAGCAGCCGCCGGACCGCGCGCTTGAAGTCGGGCAGGTCCTGGTCGACCGGGGTGCGGTTGCCCGCGGACCAGAACGCCCGCCCCGCGAGGAACCCGTCGCCGAACTGCTCCCACGACGCGTAGGCGGGGCGCGACATCGCGACGGCCTCCTCGATCGCGGCCCACGCCCGCTCCGGGGTGACGAACCCGGCGTCGACCGCGAGCCGGCTCACGTGCACGACCCGCGCGGCGTCCCACGCCGCGATCGACGGCGGCAGCGGGTCGGCCAGCTCGCCGTGCCCGCCCATCTGGGCCGACGCGCTCCACCCCTGGTAGAACGCGACGGCGCGCTCGGGGTCGAGGCCCCGCGCCGTCGCCTCCTGCCTCGCCTGGGCGACGTGCTGGTCCGCCGCGCCCTTCGCGTCGCGACGGCTCAGGCGGCCCGAGTAGAGCTCCTCGACCTTCGGCATCGCGATCGCGTAGTAGCCCCGGTGACCCTGGGTGAGCAGGAACTCATAGGTGCGCTCGACGTCGTCGGCGCCCCGCACGTCCCACCCCGCCGCGAGCGGCTTCGCGGCCGTGCGCGCGTCGGCCTCCACGGTGAGCGCATTGATCGGCAGCACGCCCTCGACGGCGTAGACCGCACCGAGCGCGAGCCCGCGCTGCTGCGCCGGCGTGAGCGCGGGGGCGTCCTCCTTCGCGTAGAGGTCCGCCGTCGTCGAGAACATCTCCTTGAGCTTGTCGAACAGCCCCACCGGTCGCTCCTTCGTCCCGCCGCGCCCCGCGCGGACCCTCGCGCCGCGGTCGTCGCGGCCTGCGGAGAGCCTGACGACGTCGCACGCCCGCGGCACGCATCCCGAACGATCCCGAACGTTGCAGTGCCAGACCGGTCACGGCGCACGACCGGCAGGCCGAGCGCCGGCGCTATCGCGAGGCGGAAACCAGGAGTCCGAGCACGGAGCCTGCGGCGCCGCAGACCCAAGGCGCGACCAGGGGGACGACTCCCGAGGCCTTCCGTCCCGTCGCTCGAGGCATCGGGCACGCTCCGGAGTGTCCGGTTCGGCGGTCGCGGTCGCGCAAGGGCTCCGACCTGTCGGCACCTCGAAGCCGGTCGGTGAGCGCATTCTCCAGCGCGAGCAACCAGATCGTCTCGCCGGTCTTCAGGCCTGCCCTCGGGACGGCACCGCTCTCGATCGAGGCGACCTGGGACCGATCGAAGCGCCAGGTGTAGAGCGGATTGACGACGACGATCCGGCCGTCCATGCCGACGATGACGCGCAACCGGGCGAAGGTAACGCCGACGCTCGCGACGAGGCAGAGGGAGGCGGTGGCCAGGGCGGACTGCTCGCTCGTCATCCGGTCAGAGGGCGGCAGGTCCTCGTACTGCCACAGCATCCACGGGTCCGCCCCGGCGAACAAGGCGATGCTCATCGCCACGAGCGCGAGGCCGGCAAGCTGGTTCGACCTGTTCCGCAGCACCGTCACCGACTCACTATCCCAGGAAGAGGACGGCTGTCGGCTCGATCGACGCACCGACGTCATCGCAGTCCACGACCCTCGGTCTGAGACCGGCAGCCGCGGACCCGACGGGGCCTCGTCGAGCTCCCTGTCAGTCGCTGACGCGGAGCCGGAGATGCGCCTCGCTGGTCCGGACGTCTCGCCGGGCACGCCGCGCAGCGGCGCGCGGCCGTCGCTAGCCTGGCGCCGTGCCCCCCGACCCGCCGCCGTCCCCCGTGGGCGCAGGGTCGGTGGACGAGCTCGCCGCCCGGCTGCGGGCGCTGCGGGCGTGGGCAGGAGAGCCCTCGTACACCGAGATCGCGCGCCGCGTCGGCGCGCTCCGCACGGCTCGGGGCGTCCCCGCCGCGGAGGCGCGCCCCGGCCGCGTCACCGTCTACGACGTCTTCCGGGCGGGCCGCTCGCGGCTCGACGTCGATCTGCTCGCCGACGTCGCGCACGTCCTCGGCGACCGGCAGCCTGCGGCGTGGCGCGCCGCGTACCGGACGGCGACCGTCCCCGCGGCCGTTCCGGAGCTCGCTCTCCCGCCGACCGTCCGGCTGGGACCGTTCGCGCCCGACGGGCCGCTCGTCGGTCGGGCCGACGACGTCGCGCGGCTCGCGGCGGCGCTCACCGGCCCGCCTCCCGCACCCTCGCAGGAACAGCCGCGCGTCGTGACGGTCACGGGCCTGCCCGGGTCGGGCACGACGAGCGTCGCGCTCGCCGCGGCCCGCGAGGTCCCGGCGGACGTCGTCGCGCTGGTCGACCTGCACGGGGAGGCGGACGGCCCGCCCCCGGCCGCCGTCGTGCTCGACGCGCTGCTCCAGGCGCTCGGCGCACCCCCGCCCGACGCGCGGGCGCGCGACCTCCCCGCCCTCGCCGCCGCGCTCGCGACCGCGCTCGACGGGCGGCGCGCGACGATCGTCCTCGACGGCGTGACCGACGGCGCCCAGGCCGCCGACGCCGTCGCGCACCTGCCCGGCACCGCGCGCGTGGTCGTCGCGGCGCACCAGGTCGTCGGGCTCCCCGGCGAGACCGCCACGACCCTCGCACCGCTCGGCGAGGACGACGCCCGTGCGCTGCTCGCGGCGCGCGTCGGCCAGGACCGCACCGCCGCGGAGCCGGAGGCCGCCGCGCGGCTGGTGCGCGCGTCCGGAGGGCTCCCCGCGGCGCTGGCGCAGATCGCCGACGACGTCCGCGCGCGGCCCGGCTGGTCGCTCGCCGACCACGTCCGCCGGGTCGAGGACCTCCCCGGACCGGCCCTCCACCCCGCGCTCGCCGCCGTGCACCGCCGTCTGCCCGCCGACCACGCCCGCGCCCTGCGCCTGCTCGCCCTCGTCCCGGTACCGCTCGACGCGGACGAGGTCCCCGTGCTCCTCGGCGTCTCGACGAGCGAGAGCCGCGACGCGCTCGCCGCCCTGGGCCGCTGGCACCTCGTCGCGGCCGGGTCGCGCGGGGAGGTCGTCGTGCCCGACGCCGTGCGCACCCTCGCCGCCGACCTCGCCCGGACGGACGACCCGTTCTCGGCGCGGGCGTCCGCCGTCGGGCGGCTCGCCGCGCGCCTGCTCGACGACGCCCGGCCGGCCGTGCACGCGACGTCGCCCCACCACGACGCGGCCGGGCCGGGCGTCGGGACGAGCACAGAGACCGGCACAGCGGCGGGCACAGCGGCGGGCGGAGGGGCGGGCGACGCGCATCCCGGCCGCACGGCGGACGCCGCCGTCGCGTGGCTCGACGCGCACCGCGCCCTGCTCGTCGCGACGCCGGCGCTCGCCGCGGAGCACGAGCTCGCCGACCCGGTGACCGACCTCTCCGCCCTGCTCGCGCCGTACCTCGACTCGGCGGGGCGCTGGAACGACGCGGTCGCGGTGCACACGGCGGCGGTCGAGCACGGGCGGCCCTCCGGGCGGTCCCAGGCCGGGCGCGACCTCGGGCGCGCGCTCGAGAGGCTCGGCCGGTACGACGAGGCGCTCGCCCAGCTCGTCCGCTCGCTCGAGCGCGGCGACGACCCCCGCCCCGGCCAGACGCTCAACCGCGTCGGCAACGTGTACAAGCGCCTCGGGCGGTTCGACGAGGCCGAGACCGCGTACCGCGACGCCGCCGCCGGGGCGCGGACCGCGGGCGACCCGGTGAGCGAGGGTCGCGCCGTCGGGAACCTCGCGGACGTGCACCGCATCCTCGGCCGGCACGACGACGCGCGCGCCGGCTACGACCGGGCGTTCACGCTGTCGCGGCGGGTGGGTGACGCCCTGAACGTCGCGATCGTGTCGAGCAACGCGGCGATCCTCTCGGAGGCGGAGGGCGCGCTCGACCGCGCGCTCGCGCTCCACCGCGACGCGCTCGCGAGCGCGGTCTCCCTGGGGGACGCGGGGCTGGCGACACGGGCACGGGTGCACGTGGGTCGGCTCCTCGCACGCTGCGACGCGGCGGGGGCCGGGCTCCTGGAGCTGCGTGCCGCGGTCGACGCGGCCGTCGGGCTCGGCGACCCCGACGCGGAGGCGGAGGCCCGCAGCGCTCTCGCGACCGCGCTGCTCGCCGCGGGCTCCGTCGCCGAGGCGGTGTCCGTGGGCGAGGCCGCCGTCGACCTGGCGCGCCGCGTGCGCGCACGTCTCGTCGAGACGGAGGCGCTGAACGCGCTCGGAGAGGCCGTGCTCGCCGTGGGCGACGCCGCCCGCGCGGCGAGCCTGCACCATGCGGCCCAGGTGCTCGCCGTCGAGCTCGACGACGTCGCCGAGGAAGCCCGTGCGCGGCGCGGTCTCGCAGCCGCGAGGCACGGGGTCGGCGGCGGTGACAGCGACGGCGACGGCGACGGCGGGGCGCGCGGCAGGGGCTGAGACCGCTCCGCCGTCTCAGCATCCGATCGCGTACGGCGTCCGGGAACATGCGGGACCCCGCGCGGGGTTGCCGCTGTCATGGCCTCCACTCCCCCCGCGACCCCGGCGCCGACCGCGCCCGTCGCCGCCCCGTCGGGCACCGGCTCCGCGAGCCTCGCCGCTCCCTCCCGACCCGGGCGCATCAGCGCGGGGCTCGTCCTGCTGCTCTCCGCGCTCACCGCGATCGGTCCGCTGACGATCGACCTCTACCTCTCCGCGTTCCCGCGCATCGTCGACGAGCTCGGCACGACCGAGTCCCGCGTCCAGCTCACCCTCACCGCGACCCTCGCGGGCCTCGCCCTCGGCCAGCTCCTCATCGGGTCGGTCTCCGACGCGGTCGGGCGCCGCGCTCCGCTCCTGGTGTCGCTCGCGGTGTACGTCGCGGCGTCGGCCGGGATCGTCTTCGCGGGTTCGGTCGCCGCGCTCACGGGGCTCCGGTTCGTGCAGGGCCTCTCCGCGGCCGCCGGGATGGTGCTGTCCATGGCGATCGTGCGCGACTCGTTCGAGGGCTACCAGATCGGCAAGGTCATCGCGCGGCTCATGCTCGTCGTGGGCGTCGCGCCCATCCTCGCGCCGACCATCGGCGCGCAGTTCCTGCGGCTCGGGTCGTGGCGCGGCATGTTCGTCGCGCTCGCCGTCGTGGGGGCCGTGCTCTTCGTGCTCGTGCTCCTGCGGCTGCGCGAGACGCTGCCCGTCGAACGTCGCCGCAGCGGCGGGACCGTCGCCGCGCTGCGCTCGTACGGCTCGCTCCTCGGGGACTGGTCGTTCATCGGCCTCGCGCTCATCGCCGGCTTCTACATGGCCGCGATGTTCACGTACATCTCCGCGTCGACGTTCGTGTTCCAGGACTTCTACGGGATGTCCGCGCAGCAGTACGCGATCGTGTTCGGCGTGGGCGCGGTCTCCGTGACGGCGGGCAGCCAGATCAACGGCGCGCTCGTCGGGCGCGTCACGCCCGAGCGCATCCTCCAGGGCGCGGTCGCGGCCGGGTTCGTCCTCTCGGGCGGGCTGCTCGTCGCCGCGCTCGCCGGTGGCGGCCTCGCGTGGCTCGTCCCGCTCATCGTGCTCACGCTCGGCACCGCAGGCTTCGTCATGCCGTCCGTGCCGGCCATCGCGCTCGAGCGCAACGCGCACCGCGCCGGCAGCGCCGCGGCGCTCATCGGCGCGTTCCAGTTCGGCGTCGGGGCGGTCGTCGCGCCCGTGACGGGCCTGCTCGGCGGGTCTCCGCCGGTGACGATGGCCGCGGTGATGTTCGGCGTCGTCGTGGTCGCGGGCGCGGTGCTGCTCGGCCTGCGCCACACGTTCGGCGCGCCGCTCCCGGCCGACGCCGCGGGCTCCCTCGGCGCTCCCGACCCCGCCGTCGCTGTCCCCTCCCCGGCCACGGACCTCCCGGACGCGCCCGCCGAGGCCACCGTCCCGGCCGCCGTCGAGCCCCACGACGCCACGGCGCTCGCCGGCGCGACGGCGCCGACGAACCGCCGGGCCTGACGGCCGACCACGCCCCTGCCCCCCCCCCCCCCCCCCCCCCCCCCCCCCCCCCCGGCGGGGCGCCCGGGACCCCCCCCCCCCGGCGCCGGGCCCCCCCCGCGGCGGGGGGGGGGGCGGGGGGGGGGGGGGGGGGGGGGGGGGGGGGGGGG
>NZ_SOZH01000019.1 GCF_004519295.1 Cellulosimicrobium funkei | reverse complement strand
GCGGGGGACGTGGTGACGGTCCCGGTGCTGAGGAACGACACGCACCCGGACGGGTTGGAGCTGTTCCTGCAGCCCGAGCTGGAGCAGGACGTGGACTCCGCACTGGGCGAGGCGTTCGTCTCGGAGGACACGCTGCGGTTCAAGGCGGGCTCGGAGGCGGGCACGGCGTACGCGATCTACCGGGTGCGGGACGTCAACGGGCAGGAGGACTCGGCCCAGGTCACGATCCGGATCCGTGACGGCGAGGACAACGCCCCGCCGCAGCCGCGCGAGATCGAGGCCCGGGTGCTGTCCGGTTCCAGCGTGCGCATCGCGGTCCCGCTGGACGGCATCGACCCCGACGGCGACTCCGTCCAGGTCACCGGCATCGCCACCCCCGCGGGCAAGGGCACCGCCCGGGTCGTGGACGGGATGATCGAGTACGCGGCGTCGAAGAACGCGACCGGGGCGGACACGTTCACCTACTCCGTGCTCGACGCGCGCGGCGCCACCGCCACGGGCACGGTCAACGTCGGCATCGCCCGTCCCGCGGACACCAACCAGTCGCCGGTCGCGGTGGACGACGAGGTGACGGTGCGCCCGGGGCGCACGGTCTCGGTCGCGGCGCTGGCCAACGACACCGACCCCGACGGCGACCAGGTCGGCCTGGTCCCGGGCGGGATCGAGGACACCCACGACCTGGACGCCGAGGTCGTGGCCGACCGTATCGTGCTGACCTCGCCCGACCAGGACGGCTCGTACACGTTCTACTACCAGATCCAGGACACCTACGGCGCCCGCGCGACCGGCGCGGTCACCGTGAACGTCTCGGCCAACGCGCCCCTGCTGCCCCCGGTCGCGCGCGACGACACCGTGCCCGTGGAGGACATCCTGGGCAAGACCGAGGTCACCGTCCCCGTCCTGGACAACGACGAGGACCCCGACGGCGCCGCGAGCGAGCTCACCGTCACCACCGACGCGAGCACCGCGAGCGTCACCCCCGACGGCGAGCTCACCGTCACCCTCACCGAGGGTCGCCAGGTCATCACCTACACCGCGACCGACATCGACGGCCTGACCGCCAAGGCCTTCGTCAAGGTCCCCGGCCTCACCGACCAG
>NZ_SOZH01000018.1 GCF_004519295.1 Cellulosimicrobium funkei | reverse complement strand
GGGGCTGCTGCATGATTCCGTGACAGTTGGTTAGGCAGCTTGGTCGGCGGCCTGGCTCATGATGATCTCGAACTCGATCGGGGTCAATCGTGCGAGTCTGGCCTGGCGTCGGCGACGGTGGTAGGTCCGTTCGATCCAGGTCACGATCGCGATCCGCAGCTCCTCTCGGGTGGTCCATCTCTGCCGGTCCAGGACGTTGCGCTGAAGCAGGCTGAAGAAGCTCTCCATGGCGGCGTTGTCACCGGCTGATCCGACCTGGCCCATGGATCCGCGCATCTGGTGGCGCCAGAGGGAGTGCTGCAGCTTTCGGCTTCGAAACTGGCCGCCGCGGTCCGAGTGCAGGGTGCAGCCGGCCACGCGCACCCCGCGGCGCGAGACCGCCGATTCCAGGGCGTCGACGGCCAGCTGGGACGTCATGCGGTCGGCGATGGAGTACCCCACGATCCGGTTCGACCACACGTCCTTGACCGCACACAGGTAGACCTTGCCTTCGCCGGTGGGATGCTCGGTGATGTCCGTCAACCACAACCGGTTCGGGCCAGGAGCGGTGAATTCGCGACGCACCAGGTCATCGTGCGCGGGCGCGCCGGGCCGCCCATTCTTCCCGCGGCGCTTCTTGCCGAACACGCACCACCACTGGTTCGCCGAGCAGATCTTCCACACCGTGCGCTCACTGACCTTGTGCCCGGCCGCGTTCACCTCGTCGAACAGCAGCCGGTAGCCGAACTCGGGGTCCTCACGGTGGGCATCGAAGACCGCGTTCGCGAGGTACGCCTCCTTGAGCTCGCCGCCGGTGACCGGCTGGGCGAGCCAGGCGTAGTAGTGCTGGCGGTGGAGCTTGAGCACCCGGCACGCCACCGCGACCGGCACCCTGATCGGGGCACCGGCCGCGGCGAGCTCTCTCACGAGCGGGTAGAGCCTTTTCCCGGCAGCTGAGCCTGGGACAGGTACGCCGCCGCCCGCCGCAGGACCTCGTTCTCCTGCTCCAGCAACCGAATCCGACGTCGAGCCTCACGCAACTCCCGTGCGTGCTCCGAGGCGACGCCGGGCTTCACGCCGTCCTCGACATCGGCGGCACGCAACCACTTCGTGATCGTCATCTCATGGACCCCGAAGTCCTGGGCGATCTGTGCCAG
>NZ_SOZH01000017.1 GCF_004519295.1 Cellulosimicrobium funkei | reverse complement strand
TCGTCAACTGGTCCGACGCCGAGGCCCGCCTCCAGCGCGCCAAGACCCAGACCGCCGGGCTCATCGTCCCCTGACGACCCCGCCGCACGACACCCGGTCGGCGAGCACGACCCTGCTCCCCCACCACAACGAGGTTGGTCCCGCTATCCACCGGATAGCGGGACCAACCTCGTTCTCGGCGGCCGCCCAGGGCCACCCCGGTCAGTCCGCGGTCACGAAGAGGTGGCGCGTGACGTCGTCGGGCAGGTCGAGGACGGTCAGGGCGCCCTCGCCCGAGGCGGTGACGACGCCGTCGCCCACCGTGACCACGAGGGTCCGGTGCGGGAGCACGCCGGCCTCGGCGAACCGCGCGAGCAGCTCGACGTCCACCTGGATCGGCTCGGCGATGCGCTGGAGCACGACGCGCACCTCGGTGCCCGGCACCGCGCCGCGCGCGACGAGGTGCGCGCGCAGGGACACGACGCCCTGGAGGTAGCCGACCTCGGGCAGGTCCTCGCCGAGCTCGCGCAGGCCGGGGATCGGGTTGCCGTACGGGTCGTGCGCCGGGTGGTCGAGGAGCCCGACGAGGCGCCGCTCGACGAGGTCGCTCATCACGTGCTCCCAGCGGCAGGCCTCGGTGTGGACGTGCTCCCAGTCGAGCTTGATGACGTCGGTGAGCAGGCGCTCGGCGAGGCGGTGCTTGCGCATGACGCGCACCGCTGTCTGCTGGCCGAGGGCCGTGAGCTCGAGCTGGCGGTCGCCCCCGACGACGACGAGGCCGTCGCGCTCCATGCGCGCCACGGTCTGCGAGACCGTCGGCCCCGAGTGCCCGAGGCGCTCGGCGATCCGCGCGCGCAGCGGGGGGATCCCCTCCTCCTGCAGCTCGTAGATCGACTTCAGGTACATCTCGGTGGTGTCGATCAGGTCGGTCACTCGGCCTCCCGCGGCAGGTACGCACTCTTCTCTGGAACCATTCCAGTCTAGCGCTCTCTCATCGACACGATGATGTGTCTCTTGCTTATACTGTGCGTCACACACTATGGTGTGTGACATGACCGATCCCG
The DNA here is from genome assembly GCF_004519295.1 of Cellulosimicrobium funkei. Taxonomy (GTDB): domain Bacteria; phylum Actinomycetota; class Actinomycetes; order Actinomycetales; family Cellulomonadaceae; genus Cellulosimicrobium; species Cellulosimicrobium funkei. The sequence continues at coordinate 3,055 of NZ_SOZH01000017.1, read as the reverse complement.
AGATCTACGCCGGGCACAGCCAGGAGGTGCGCCGCGGCTCCGTCGTCGTCGCGAGCCTGCTGCTGCTGCGCACGCCCGGCTACGGCTACGGGCTCCTCGAGGCGCTCGCCACAGCGGGCGTCCCCGTCGACGCCAACACGCTCTACCCGCTCCTGCGCCGGCTCGAGAAGCAGGGCCTCCTCGTGAGCGAGTGGAACACCGACGAGGCGCGGCCGCGCAAGTTCTACCGCACCTCCCCCGCGGGCGAGCGCTTCGCCCGCGACCTGCTCGACGAGTGGCTCGCGATAGCACGGAGCCTCCAGACCATCGACTCCCAGGAAGGCACGTCATGACGCTCACCGACCGCTACGTCGCCGCCACGCTGCGCCGCGTCCCCGCGAACCAGCACGCCGACCTCGAGCAGGAGCTCCGCACGTCCGTCGCCGACGCGGTCGAGGCCAAGGTCGAGGCCGGCGCCGACCCGGCCCGAGCCGAGACCGACGTCCTCAACGACCTGGGCGACCCCGACCGCCTCGCGGCCGACCTCGCCGGTCGCCCGCTGTACCTCATCGGGCCGACGCTCTACCTCGACTGGCTGCGCCTCCTCAAGACGCTGCTCTGGGTCAGCCTCATCCCCGGGGCGATCGTGCTCGTCACCGACCTCGTCGACGGCGCCACCGTCGGGTCGGCCATCTGGAGCGGCATCTGGACGACTGCCTCCGTCGCCCTGCAGATCGCGTTCTGGACGACGCTCGTCTTCGTCGTGCTCGAGCGCTACGGCAGCCCACGCAGCCAGGACGACCTCACCGGCCCGTGGACGGTCGACCGTCTCCCCGCCGAGCGCGCGCCGCGCGAGATCTCGCTCGTCGACACGGTGGTCTCGGTCGGCCTGCTCGTCCTGGTCGCCGCGGCACTCCTGCTCCAGCCCTCGATCGCTTGGTTCCGCGGCGCGGACGGCGACGTGATCCCGGTCCTGCACCCGGACCTGTGGCCGCTGTGGACCGGCGCGCTCCTCGCGATCGTCGCGGCCGAGATCGTGCTCATGATCGTCACGTACGTCCGCGGCCGGTGGACCGTCGGCCTCGCCGCCGTCAACACCGTCACAGGCGTCCTGTTCGCCGGCGCGATCGTGTGGCTCGCGAGCACCGACCGCCTCGTCAACCCCGCGTTCCTCGAGGCCTCCGGTGCCGACTCGCTCGCGTGGCTCTCGAACGCGATCGTCGCGGTGACCCTCGTCATCGCGGCGTGGGACGTCGTCGACGTGTGGGTCAAGGCTCTGCGCGGTCGCCGCGCCTAGGCTGACCCGATGACCCGCTCCCGCCTCGAAAGCACCCGGCGTGCGGTCGAGGCGGCGGCGTCGCGCGAGGGGTTCGCGCTCGACGCGGCGCAGTCCGCGCTCCTCGACCGGCTCGTCCGGCTCGGGGAGGAGCTCGCCGGGGCCCGACGGCGCCCCGTCCGCGGCCTGTACGTGTGGGGCCCCGCGGGGCGGGGGAAGTCGTGGCTGGCGGGGGCGTTCTTCGCGGCCGTCGCGGACGGGCTCCCCGCCGGCGCGACCAAGCGGGTCCACGTGTACGACCTGTTCCGCGAGCTGCACGCGGCGATCCACGCCCGACGGGTGACCGCCCTCACCGGGCCGCGGCCCGCCGTCGGGCAGGGTGGCCCGACGCGCGGGTGGCGCACCCGGGCGACCGCGCCGGTCGCGGAGCCGACGCCGCCCAGGCCGTCGGAGGAGTCGCCGGAGCCACGCCCCGGCGCCGTCGACTCCGCGATCGACGGCCTCCTGCGCGGGACGACGCTGCTCTACCTCGACGAGCTCCACCTCCACGACACCGGCGACGCGACCCTGCTCACCCGGCTCCTGCGCCGGGCGTTCGCGGCGGGCGTCGTCGTGCTCGCGACGTCCAACTACGAGCCCGGCACGCTGCTGCCGAACCCGCTGTGGCACCACGTCGCCGAGCCGGGGATCGCGCTCCTGCGCGCGCACCTCGACGTCGTCGAGCTCGCCGGGCCCACGGACTACCGGACGCTCGGCGGGCGCGGTCGCGCCGGGTTCGCCGCGGGCGCGTGGCTCCGCCCCGGCACGACGGCCCAGCTCGACGCCCGCGGCCTGCGCCGCCCGGGCGCGGACGAGGCGACGGCGGTCCGCACCGGGTCGCGCACGTTCCCCGTGACGGCGGCGCGCGCGGACGAGCTGTGGGTGACGTTCGACGACCTCGCGGGCCGGCCGACGTCGACCCTGGAGTACCTCGACTGGTCCGTGCGCTTCCGCCGGTGGGTCGTCACCGACGTCCCCCTGCTCACCGCCGTCGACCGCGAGGCCCAGCAGCGGTTCGTCGCGGTCGTCGACGTGCTGGTCGACGCGGACGTCGAGCTCGTCGTCACGTCGCCCCACGCGCTCGGCACCTTCCGCACCGCGCTCCCCGACCGCCCGGACGCGTTCCGCACCGCGAGCCGGCTCCAGCTCCTCACCGAGGACGCGGGCGGCACCGACCCGGCGGACGACGTCCCGCACGCCTGACCCGGCGCGTCCCAGGGCTCGCGTGCGGGGGTGTCGTGGGCGGCGGTTACGATCGGCCGCAACCGACTCGACTGGAGGCACCTGGTGGCACGCTCCGACGGCACCGACGACGGCGGCGCGCGCGGTCAGCGCGGGCCCCGCGCGGCGGACGCGCTCACGTGCTCGTTCTGCGGCAAGTCGCAGCGGCAGGTGAAGAGGCTCATCGCCGGCCCTGCGGGCGTCTTCATCTGCGACGAGTGCGTCGCGCTCTGCCTCGAGATGGTCGAGGAGGACCGCGAGACGGAGTCGGCCGAGCAGGACATCGTCACCGGCAGCGGCCCGCTCCCCACGCCGCACGAGATCTTCGCGCACCTCAGCCGCTACGTCGTCGGGCAGGACGGCGCCAAGCGGGCGCTGGCCGTCGCGGTGCACAACCACTACAAGCGCGTACGCGCCGCCGCTGCCGCCGAGGAGGCGGGCGAGGCCCTCGCGACCGACGACCCGGACTACGTGGAGCTGGCGAAGTCGAACATCTTGTTGATCGGTCCGACGGGGACGGGCAAGACGTATCTGGCGCAG
>NZ_SOZH01000016.1 GCF_004519295.1 Cellulosimicrobium funkei | reverse complement strand
GCCCACCCCGTGTGGGGTGGGCCTTCGGTGAAGGGTTGTCCGGCGGCGTCCTACTCTCCCACCCCGTCTCCAGGGCAGTACCATCGGCGCTGAAGGGCTTAGCTTCCGGGTTCGGTATGGGACCGGGCGTTTCCCCTTCGCTGTGACCGCCGTAACTCTGTTGAACCGTGTCAACACCTGGGGCACCCCGTGGGGGGGTGTGGTGTTGGTGGTTCGGGAACCGCACAGTGGACGCGTAGCACAAGAGTGTTTGGTGTTGAAGTTGTCGGCTGATTAGTACCGGTCAGCTGCACGGGTCTTTCGTCCCCGCTTCCACGTCCGGCCTATCGACCCAGTGTTCTGCTGGGTGCCTCTCACCCCGTAGGGTATGGAAACCTCATCTTGAAGCAGGCTTCCCGCTTAGATGCTTTCAGCGGTTATCCCTTCCGAACGTAGCCAACCAGCGGTGCTCCTGGCGGAACAACTGGCACACCAGAGGTTCGTCCGTCCCGGTCCTCTCGTACTAGGGACAGCCCTTCTCAAGTTTCCTGCGCGCGCAGCGGATAGGGACCGAACTGTCTCACGACGTTCTAAACCCAGCTCGCGTACCGCTTTAATGGGCGAACAGCCCAACCCTTGGGACCTACTCCAGCCCCAGGATGCGACGAGCCGACATCGAGGTGCCAAACCATGCCGTCGATATGGACTCTTGGGCAAGATCAGCCTGTTATCCCCGGGGTACCTTTTATCCGTTGAGCGACGGCGCTTCCACAAGCCACCGCCGGATCACTAGTTCCGACTTTCGTCCCTGCTCGACCTGTCAGTCTCACAGTCAAGCTCCCTTGTGCACTTGCACTCGACACCTGATTGCCAACCAGGCTGAGGGAACCTTTGAGCGCCTCCGTTACATTTTAGGAGGCAACCGCCCCAGTTAAACTACCCACCAGGCACTGTCCCTGGTCCGGATCACGGACCGAGGTTAGACATCCGAAGCGGCCAGAGTGGTATTTCAACGTTGACTCCACCCGCACTGGCGTACGGGCTTCACAGTCTCCCACCTATCCTACACAAGCCGCACCGAACACCAATACCAAGCTATAGTAAAGGTCCCGGGGTCTTTCCGTCCTGCTGCGCGTAACGAGCATCTTTACTCGTAGTGCAATTTCGCCGAGTTCGCGGTTGAGACAGCGGAGAAGTCGTTACGCCATTCGTGCAGGTCGGAACTTACCCGACAAGGAATTTCGCTACCTTAGGATGGTTATAGTTACCACCGCCGTTTACTGGGGCTTAAATTCTGAGCTTCACCCCGAAGGGTTGACCCGTCCTCTTAACCTTCCAGCACCGGGCAGGCGTCAGTCCGTATACATCGTCTTGCGACTTCGCACGGACCTGTGTTTTTAGTAAACAGTCGCTTCTCCCTGGTCTCTGCGGCCGTCCACGCTCCCACCGCGAGGGTGTTCACGCTTCGGGCCCCCCTTCTCCCGAAGTTACGGGGGCATTTTGCCGAGTTCCTTAACCACGATTCTCTCGATCGCCTTAGTATTCTCTACCTGACCACCTGAGTCGGTTTGGGGTACGGGCGGCTAGAACCTCGCGTCGAGGCTTTTCTTGGCAGCATAGGATCACCCAGTTCGCGCTTGTGCGCTCACCGTCAGCTCTCAGCCTTGATGCCGGGCGGATTTGCCTACCCGACGGCCTACAGCCTTGGACGTGGTCTACCATCGCCACGCCGGGCTACCTTCCTGCGTCACCCCTGTTAATACGCTTACCTACTACCGGATTGGGTCCCGCGCGCCCCTGCCCGGTGACCCCGAAGGGTCGATGGGCAGGTTTGGGCGGTCAGCATCACCGGGCTCGGTATGGGCGGTTCTTCGCCGGTAGGAGAATATCAACTCCTTGTCCATCGACTACGCCTGTCGGCCTCGCCTTAGGTCCCGACTTACCCAGGGCGGATTAACCTGGCCCTGGAACCCTTGGTCATTCGGCGGACGGGTTTCTCACCCGTCTTTCGCTACTCATGCCTGCATTCTCACTCGTGTGGGCTCCACCGCTGGGTTCCCCCGCGGCTTCACCGCCCACACGACGCTCCCCTACCCACCTGCGCCTCTGGACCACGAAGGCCTGAGTTGAGCGCAGATGCCACGGCTTCGGCGGTGTACTTGAGCCCCGCTACATTGTCGGCGCGGAATCACTTGACCAGTGAGCTATTACGCACTCTTTCAAGGGTGGCTGCTTCTAAGCCAACCTCCTGGTTGTCTGTGCAACTCCACATCCTTTCCCACTTAGCACACGCTTAGGGGCCTTAGCCGGTGGTCTGGGCTGTTTCCCTCTCGACTACGGAGCTTATCCCCCGCAGTCTCACTGCCACGCTTTCACTTACCGGCATTCGGAGTTTGGCTGACGTCAGTAACCTTGTAGGGCCCATCGGCCATCCAGTAGCTCTACCTCCGGCAAGAAACACGTGACGCTGCACCTAAATGCATTTCGGGGAGAACCAGCTATCACGAAGTTTGATTGGCCTTTCACCCCTAACCACAGGTCATCCCCCAGGTTTTCAACCCTGGTGGGTTCGGTCCTCCACGCGGTCTTACCCGCGCTTCAACCTGCCCATGGCTAGATCACTTCGCTTCGGGTCTAGACCCAGCGACTATGGGCGCCCTGTTCGGACTCGCTTTCGCTACGGCTTCCCCACACGGGTTAACCTCGCCACTGAGCACTAACTCGCAGGCTCATTCTTCAAAAGGCACGCTGTCACCCCAGCCAAGGAGGCTCCAACGGATTGTAGGCACACGGTTTCAGGTACTATTTCACTCCCCTCCCGGGGTACTTTTCACCTTTCCCTCACGGTACTGGTCCGCTATCGGTCACTAGGTAGTATTTAGGCTTAGCAAGTGGTCTTGCCAGATTCACACGAGATTTCTCGGGCCCCGTGCTACTTGGGATCCCCTTCGGGAGGCCGCACCATTTCGTCTACCGGACTCGCACCGTCTGTGGTCCGCCTTTCAATGCGGTTCGACTATGACACGGCTTTCTCACTCCCCGGTGGACTGTCAGATCCACCAGAAGGGTCCCACAACCCCGAACACGCAACGCCTGACAGCTTGAACACGCGCCCGGTTTGGCCTCATCCGCTTTCGCTCGCCACTACTCACGGAATATCTCTTCCTGTCGGTACTGAGATGTTTCACTTCCCGACGTTCCCTCCACACACCCTATATATTCAGGTGCGGGTCACACGACATGACTCGTGCGGGGTTCCCCCATTCGGAAACCCTCGGATCACAGCTCGTTTGCCAGCTCCCCGAGGCTTATCGCAGGCTACCACGTCCTTCTTCGGCTCCTAGTGCCAAGGCATCCACCCTGTGCCCTTAAAAACTTCAACAAAAACAACAAAACTGCAGAGAACCAAGAACCACACCCCAAAGGGTGCGTCTTGATCTTTACAAAGATGCTCGCGTCCACTGTGCAGTTCTCAAACAACCAACGACCCCGACCCCACCAGACCCGCCTACCCCACCCACACCCTCATACAAGAGCGCAGACGAAGCGGTTCGTGGTCCAAGGACCGGCCCGTACCAGGCACCCCACCAACCGGTGGCCGGTGACCTGAGGACCCAACAGTGTGCTCGACAAGCCCCCCAGCCCCACCCGTGATGTTCCACCACCACCCGCACGAACCCCCGAAGAGGCACGAGCGAGCCGGCAGGTACTGACACCAGCAAGACCAAGAAAGCTCTTTCGTCAATGTTCCACCCATGAGCAACCACCCACCACACGGACGGCGATGGCGTGGCACCTGAACCACCCACCCACCAGCAAACACCAGCGGACGAGGGTTGGTAGCTCCTTAGAAAGGAGGTGATCCAGCCGCACCTTCCGGTACGGCTACCTTGTTACGACTTAGTCCCAATCGCCAGTCCCACCTTCGACCACTCCCCCCGCGAACGGTTGGGCCATGGGCTTCGGGTGTTACCGACTTTCGTGACTTGACGGGCGGTGTGTACAAGGCCCGGGAACGTATTCACCGCAGCGTTGCTGATCTGCGATTACTAGCGACTCCGACTTCATGGGGTCGAGTTGCAGACCCCAATCCGAACTGAGACCGGCTTTTTGGGATTCGCTCCACCTTACGGTATCGCAGCCCTTTGTACCGGCCATTGTAGCATGCGTGAAGCCCAAGACATAAGGGGCATGATGATTTGACGTCATCCCCACCTTCCTCCGAGTTGACCCCGGCAGTCTCCCATGAGTCCCCGGCATAACCCGCTGGCAACATGGGACGAGGGTTGCGCTCGTTGCGGGACTTAACCCAACATCTCACGACACGAGCTGACGACAACCATGCACCACCTGTGCACGAGTGTCCAAAGAGACCACCATCTCTGGTGGCTTCCCGTGCATGTCAAGCCTTGGTAAGGTTCTTCGCGTTGCATCGAATTAATCCGCATGCTCCGCCGCTTGTGCGGGCCCCCGTCAATTCCTTTGAGTTTTAGCCTTGCGGCCGTACTCCCCAGGCGGGGCACTTAATGCGTTTGCTGCGGCACGGAACTCGTGGAATGAGCCCCACACCTAGTGCCCAACGTTTACGGCATGGACTACCAGGGTATCTAATCCTGTTCGCTCCCCATGCTTTCGCTCCTCAGCGTCAGTTGCGGCCCAGAGACCTGCCTTCGCCATCGGTGTTCCTCCTGATATCTGCGCATTCCACCGCTACACCAGGAATTCCAGTCTCCCCTACCGCACTCTAGTCTGCCCGTACCCGATGCAAGCTCGAGGTTGAGCCTCGAGTTTTCACACCAGACGCGACAAACCGCCTACGAGCTCTTTACGCCCAATAATTCCGGACAACGCTTGCGCCCTACGTATTACCGCGGCTGCTGGCACGTAGTTAGCCGGCGCTTCTTCTGCAGGTACCGTCACTTGCGCTTCTTCCCTGCTGAAAGAGGTTTACAACCCGAAGGCCTTCATCCCTCACGCGGCGTCGCTGCATCAGGCTTTCGCCCATTGTGCAATATTCCCCACTGCTGCCTCCCGTAGGAGTCTGGGCCGTGTCTCAGTCCCAGTGTGGCCGGTCGCCCTCTCAGGCCGGCTACCCGTCGTCGCCTTGGTAGGCCATCACCCCACCAACAAGCTGATAGGCCGCGAGCCCATCCCTGACCGAAAAACTTTCCAACCACCCCCATGCGAAGGCGGCTCATATCCGGTATTAGCCCCGGTTTCCCGGAGTTATCCCGAAGTCAAGGGCAGGTTACTCACGTGTTACTCACCCGTTCGCCACTAATCCACCCAGCAAGCTGGGCATCATCGTTCGACTTGCATGTGTTAAGCACGCCGCCAGCGTTCGTCCTGAGCCAGGATCAAACTCTCCGTAAATGAACAACGCCCACCACCAGGACAAACCCCGGCAGTGAACAATCCATACGAAGCGAACCCCAACAGGGTTCACAAAACTGGCATCAACACGAAAGATGACATCATCTTCCGAAATCAACCAAAGGAATCCCAGACACAACCAACCCAACCACCCGGACGGGCAACCAGGCCAGCCATGCCACAGGGACAAAAAATTTGGCATTGACTAACAAGCACACTGTTGAGTTCTCAAACAACCGACACACACC
>NZ_SOZH01000015.1 GCF_004519295.1 Cellulosimicrobium funkei | reverse complement strand
TGCTTGGAGTGGTGCAGCTCCATGATCCGCCCGGAGATGTGCGGCTCGAGCGCACCGTAGTCGTAGGACAGCTCGGGGAGAGTGTAGACAGGCATGGTTCCTCAGGTTCCTTCCGTCGGTATGCAGCCACGCTAGGACCTCGACCACGGTTGAGGTCAAGGAGGGCGCGCTGTGATCTTGCAGGTCGGACGGGTCGTCCCGCCCGTCGAACGGCTGCGCCGAGCACGCGGTCCGCGACCGCGTGGGCCCCTTTCCGGTCGCTCGTCCCGTGCTCGACGGACGGTGGTCGGCCAGGGGGCCGGGGCCCGAATCCGTTGGGCTGGGGGGTCCTCGTCGGGCACGATGGACGGATGCCCGACGACGCCCGCCCCGGCCTGCGCGTGACGACCGCACTGGTCGTCCCCGAGGCGGAGCTGTCGTGGCGGTTCTCGCGCTCGTCCGGCCCCGGCGGGCAGGGCGTCAACACGACGGACTCGCGCGTCGAGCTGTCGTGGGACGTCGCCCGGTCGGCGGTCCTCACCGAGGCCCAGCGCGCGCGCCTGCTCGACCGGCTGGGTCGCCGCGTCGTCGGGGGCGTCGTCACGGTCGCGGCGTCCGAGCACCGGGAGCAGCGGCGCAACCGCGAGGCCGCACGCACCCGGCTCGCCGCGCTGCTGGCCGCGGCCGTCGCGCCTCCCGGGCCGTCGCGGCGGGCGACGCGGCCCACGCGCGGGTCCGTCGAGCGGCGGATCGCCGCCAAGAAGCGGCGGACCGACGTCAAGCGCCTGCGCCGCCCGCCGCAGGACTGACCGGGCGGGCACGCCTCACCGACCACGACCCTGCGCGCGGTCGAGCACGAGCCTCCTGTCGTCCTCGACGCGAGAGCGACAGCAACCTCGTGGTCGGCGGGGTCAGAGGCGGCGCGCGAGCTCCGGGTAGTCCACGACGAGACCGTCGGCGTCGACGGTGAGGTCGGCCGTGAAGTCCCGCGTCGCGCTCGTGTACGTGACGACGCCCCGCCCGGTCGCGGGGTCGAGCGGCTCGCGCGCCGCGTAGACCTGGTCGCTGCGCAGGACGCGCAGCGACGGCACCTCGACCCAGGCCATCACGAGGTGCGTCTCGTGCGCCGGCGGGTCGTCCCCGAGCAGCCCGAGCCGCAGGATCGGCATCGTGTTCGTCACCGGGCAGAGCGCGATGTCGCAGTCCAGCGCCCCGTCGAGCGTGGCCGGGTCCTCCACGCCGGGCGCGGCCAGGCCCGACGGCGGCGTCCCCGCCTCGCGCACGTCGGCCCGCCACGCGCCGTCGGGCACCCGGACGAGGTCGAGGTGCCGCGACCACCCGAGGCCACGCACCGACACGTCGAGGTGCTCCGTGACCCAGCCCGGCCCGGTGCGCAGCGCCCACGCCGTCGCGTAGGTGGTGGCGCGCGACGTGCCGAGCGCGGCCAGGCGGTCGCCGCGGACGGTGACCGTCGCCGCCTCGAGGCGGTCGGGGTCGTCGTCCCAGCCGGTCCATGCGACGTGCCTCGTCCGTGGGCTCACGCCGGTCAGTGTGGGCCGAAAAGCCGGTGCCCGCGCGGCGAGCGCGTGGCAGGGTCGCGCCATGACCTCTCGTATCTCCCACACCACGTTCGACGCGCGGGACGCCTACGCGCAGTCCGTCTTCTGGGCCCAGGTCCTCGGGTACACCGACGTGCCCGGCGACCCGAACCTCCCCGGCCACGAGGAGTGCATGATCGTCCCGCCGGCCGACGCGACGACGCCCGCCGAGAGCCGTGGGCACGTCCTGTTCGTCGAGGTGCCCGACGACAAGCAGCTGAAGAACCGCGTCCACCTCGACCTGCGGCCCACCGACAGGTCGCGCGAGGAAGAGGTCGAGCGCCTGCTCGCGCTCGGCGCGACCCAGGTCGCCGACCGCCGCACGCCCGACGGGATGGGCTGGGTCGTGCTCGCCGACCCGGAGGGCAACGAGTTCTGCATCCTGCGCAGCGACGCCCAGGTCGCGGCGGACGCGGCGCGCTAGCGGTCGGTCATCCGGATCCAGCCGCGCTGCGCGGCCCGGACGCCGGCCTGGAACCGGCTGGTGGCGCCGAGCCGTCCCATGAGGCCGGCGGCGTGACGGCGCACGGTGCGGGGCGAGACGCCGAGCCGGACGGCGACGGCGGTGTCGGTCTTGCCCTCGGCGAGCAGCCGCAGCAGCGTGTCCTCGCTCGGGGCGAGGGCGTCGCCGTCGGGCCGTGCGCGGTCCCACTCGGACTCGGCGAGGGCGCGGAGCGCGGCGACGGCGTCGCGGTCCGTCACCGCGCGCGTGCGCCCGGGGCGTGCCACGAGCACGACGGTGTCGTCGAGGGCGACGAGCGACACCGGGAGGGAGGTCGCGACCCGTCGCTCGACCGCGGGGGTGCCGCCGCTCGTCTCACCGGGCCGACCCGCCGCACGGTGGGGGCCGCGGTCCTGCGCGGGTGCGCCGTCCGTGCCCTCGCCGCGACCCGCACCGACGGCGCCGGCGCCGAGCGTCACGACGCGGAGGCGTGCGGCGTGGCGGGCGCGCTCGCGGACCCGGAGCCACAGGGGCTCCGGGCAGGCCTCGCTGCCGTCGTCGAGGACGAGGACGTCGTGCGCGCGGCGCAGCGCGAGGGCCCGCGCGGAACGGCGGGCCCCGAGGACCGGGTCCCGCTCCGTCGAGGTCACGCCGTGTGACTGTAGTCGACCCCGGCAACGGTCCCGGGCCGTCCCGCGGTGCGGACCGATGTGACGGGTTGCGGTCGAGAGAAGGCATTTGTCCTCTTCCGGCCACGTGAATTTGTTTACACCGCGAGCAACCGCTGCGAGGCTTCCCCCGGACCGCCGGGGTGGGGCGTGTGCTTCCTGGCGTCCGCGTGCGTCGGGACGGTCCCGGCGCCGGCGAGCAGGGGGCGACGTGGGCGTGCTGCCGGACGACCGGACTCTCGTGGACCTCGTCCGCGACCACGTGCGCGAGCGCCCGGACCACCCCGCGGTCGTCGTCGTGCCGGAGGTGGGGGAGCGGCGGACGCTCACCTACGCCGAGCTCGACGCGCAGGCGGCGGCGCTCGCAGCCCGCCTCGCCGCCCGCCACGAGCCCGGCGACCGCGCGCTGGTGCTCTACTCGGCCACCGCGTCGTTCGTCGTCGGGCTCCTCGCGTGCTTCTCCGCCGGGCTGGTGCCCGTCCCGTCCCCCCTCCCGGGCGGGCAGGCGTACCAGCGCGAGCGCGTGCGCGGCATGCTCGCGGACTGCGACGCCGCCGTCGTCCTCGTCGACCCGACCGCCGCGATCGAGACGACGGAGTGGGCCGTGCCGCTGCGGCGCGCCGACGGCGGACCGGTCGCCGTCACCGTGGTCGACGGCGCGACGGACGGCCCGGCGCGGCGGGACCGCCCGGACCCGCAGGACGTCGCGTTCCTCCAGTACACCTCCGGGTCCACGAGCAGCCCCAAGGGCGTCGTCGTCACGCACGCGAACGTGCTGCACCACCACGACACCTTCACCACGACGCTCGGCCTCGTCCCGGACGACGTCTTCTGCAGCTGGCTCCCGGGGTACCACGACTTCGGCCTCGTCGGGATGCTGCTCGTGCCGCTCGGCCTCGGGGCGACGGCGGTCGTCGTGCCCTCGACGTCGTTCCTCAAGCGCCCCGTCCGCTGGCTCTCCGCCATCACCGAGACGGGGGCGACGGTCACGGCGTCGCCGAACTTCGGCTACGACCAGTGCGCGCGGCGCGTGCGCGACGACCAGCTCGCCGAGCTCGACCTGTCCCGCCTGCGGTGGGCGCTCGGCGGCGCCGAGCCGGTCGACCCGGCCGTCCTCGACGCGTTCACGCGCCGGTTCGAGCCCGTGGGCTTCCGGGGGTCCGCGCACGGCCCGGGGTACGGCCTCGCGGAGGCGACGCTGACGGCCACGTACCCCGACAGGCGGCTCCCGCTCGTCGTCACGGCGGACGAGACGGCGCTCGCCGACGGCCGCCTGGTCGTGACGGAGGAGGCTTCCTATCTGTCCGCCCTCCCCGACGCCGCGGCGGTCGAGGGGCCGGGCACGCGCCTTGTGTGCTGCGGCGTGCCGAGCGGGGTGGAGCTGCGGGTCGTGGACGGCGAGGGCGCCACCGTGCCGGACGGCGCGGTCGGCGAGGTCTGGCTGCGCGGCGACAGCGTCGCGGCCGGGTACTGGGGCGAGGCGGCGGCGACCGCGACGGCGGAGACCTTCGGCGCCGTCGCCGCGGACGGCACGGGACCGTGGCTGCGGACCGGCGACCTGGGGGCCCTGCACGGCGGCCAGCTCGTCGTCACGGGCCGCATCAAGGAGCTGCTCATCGTCGCGGGCCGCAACCTCTACCCGTACGACCTGGAGCGCGAGCTGCGCCGCCTGCACCCCGGGGCCGAGGGCCGCCCGGGCGCGGTGTTCGAGGCGGACGGCCGACCGGGAGCGCTGTGCGCGGTCCAGGAGTTCCGCCCCACGCCGGGCGCCCGGGCGGGCGGGGCGGCGAGCGCCGAGGAGGAGCTGGACGCCGTCGTCCGGCAGATGGCGGCCCACCTCGCGACGGTCTCGGGCGCCGCGGTGCACGACGTCGTCCTCGTGCGTCCCGGCCAGGTGCCGCGGACCACGAGCGGCAAGATCCAGCGCGGCCGGGCGCGCGACCTGCACGGCCGGGGCGACCTGGCTGCGCTCCGCTCCCTGCGCGCTGCCCGGGACCGCGCGCACCCCGAGCTCGCAGGGACCCGACCATGACCGCACCCCGCCCCGACGCCTTCGACGACCTCGTGCTGCGCCACGTCGCCACCGCGCTCGGCGTCGCCCCCGCCGACGTGGACGCGGGGGCCGACCTCGCCGGGCTCGGCCTCGGCTCGGTCCAGGTGCTGGCGCTGCTCGGCGACCTGGAGGACGCGCTCGGCGTCGACCTCGACCCGGAGGCCGTCGTCGACAACCCGACGCCGCGCGCGCTCGCGGCGCACCTACGCAGCGTCGTCGACGTCCCAGGGACGGCGGCATGACGACCCTCGTCGACGTCGGCGCGCACGTGCCCGCGACGCGCGTGCCGATCCGGGACCTCGCCGACGAGCTCGGCCTCGACCACCTCGAGCTCGGCGTGTTCGAGCGGTTCTTCGGGCTGCGCGAGGTGTGCACGGCGCCGGGGCAGACCCTCACCGACCTGCTCGTCGCCGCGGCGCGCGCGGTGCCCGGGCTCGCGGGCAACGAGCACCGCGTCCGGTACGTGCTGGGGGCGCGGACCATCGCGACGGTCGCCCCGGTCGGGGTGAACCCCCTGCACGACGCCGCGACGCGCCTCGGCCTGGACCACGCGGTCGTGTGGACGCTCACCCAGCACGCGTGCGCGTCGGCGCTGCTCGCGGTCGACCTGGCGGGGCGCCTCCTCGCGTCGGACGGCGACCCGGACGCGCTCGCCCTCGTGCTCACGGGGGAGAAGGCGTTCAGCCCGGGCTCCCGGCTCATCGAGGGCACGACGATCATGGGCGAGGGCACGGCGGCGTGCCTCGTCGCGGCGTCGCGACCGGCAGGCTCGTCCGCCGACGGGCCCGCGCTGGGCAGCCCCGTCCTCGCCTACGCGACCCGCACGCTGGGCGAGTACCACCAGGTGCCGCTCCCCGAGGATCTCGCGGGCCCGTTCGGCGTCGCGTACACCGAGGTGCTCGCCGAGGTCGTGCTGGAGGCCGTCGGACGCGCGGGCCTCACGCTGGACGACCTCGCCCTCGTCCTGCCGCACAACGTCAACCGCGTGTCCTGGCGGCGGCTGTGCACGCGTCTCGACCTCCCGCTCGCGCGCGTCCGGCTCGACGACGTCCCGGTGACCGGGCACTGCTTCGGGGCGGACTCGTTCATCGGCTACGCGGCCGCGCGCGCCGAGGGTCGGCTGCGGCCCGGCGACCCGTTCCTCATGGTCGCCGTCGGGCTGGGCGCGACGTTCTCCGCCATGGTCCTGCGCCACGACGCCTCGGAGGTCTCCGGGCTCTCCGAGGGCTCCGAAGGCGCCACGGCCCACGACACGAAGGAGCGGGTATGACGGTCGACCAGGTGACGAGGAGAGCCCCGCAGACCACCACGGCCCACCGCGAGCCGTTCCTCGCGCGGACGAAGCGCGCGCTCGCGGGCGCGCCCGACGCGCCGCTCGTGCTGCTGGCGAACATCGAGGTCGAGGACGCGTGGGCGGCCGGGGAGGTCGGCCTGCCCGCCGTCGGCGGCGCGTCGGCGACGGCCGCGCTCGTCCACCGCATGGACGAGCTCGCGCTGCTCCTCGCGGGCCCGCGCGACCACGTCGTGCTCAAGGCCGAGCCGGACCCCGACCACCTCGCGCACCTGGACGCGCTCGGCGTCGGGCTCCCCACGGTGCACGTCGCCGGGTCGAGCGACCCGCTGCGCACGGTGACGCTCGACGCGCTCGACTCGCCCGCGCTGCTCGCGCGCCTGGGGGAGCTCGCGGCGGACGGCGTGCGGCTCCTCGCGCACGGGACGTCGTCGGCCGAGGAGGACCTCGCGACGGCGACGGGCCTGCGCTCGGTGCTCCCCGACGCGGCGACGACCAAGACCGTCAACAGCAAGGTCTACAGCCGCGGTCTGTGCGACGAGCTGGGCGTCGAGCAGGCGCGTGGCTGGGCGTGCCGCACCGTCGAGGACTTCGAGCGCGCGTGCGCCGAGGCCGCGCGGCTCGTCGCGGACGGCGCGACCGTCGGCGTCAAGGACGCGTACGGCGTCTCCGGGAAGGGGATCCTCGTCGTCGACGACCCGCGCCGGCTCGACCAGCTCGTGCGCATGGTCGCGCGCCGGGCCGCGCGCTCGGGCGACGACCGCCTCGCCGTCGTGGTGGAGGTCTGGGCCGACAAGGCGACGGACCTGAACTACCACTTCACCGTCGGGCGGGACGGCTCGGTCGCGTTCGACTTCGTCAAGGAGGCGATCACGGAGGGCGGCGTCCACAAGGGCCACCGCATCCCGTCGCGCCTGCCCGCGGACCAGGTCGACGCGCTGGCCGAGCTGTCGGGCCGCCTCGGCGCGCGCCTCGCGGCCGACGGCTTCCACGGCCTCGTCGGGGTC
This sequence comes from Cellulosimicrobium funkei, assembly GCF_004519295.1. Lineage (GTDB taxonomy): Bacteria > Actinomycetota > Actinomycetes > Actinomycetales > Cellulomonadaceae > Cellulosimicrobium > Cellulosimicrobium funkei. Next base: position 35,481 of record NZ_SOZH01000015.1, on the reverse strand, counting down.
GACGCGCTCGTGCGCACCGACGGCCGGCTCCTGCCCGTCCTCGAGATCAACGCGCGCAGCAACATGTCGACGTACACGGTCCCGCTCCAGGAGCGGTTCCAGCCCGACGGGTGGGTCGCGCTCGCGCGCCAGTACCCGCTGGTGCTCGACGCGCCGCTCCCGTTCGCGGCGCTCCACGGCCTGCTCGGCGACCTGCTGCCCGGCGCCCCCGGCGAGGCGGGCCTCGTGGTCCAGGGGACCGGCACGGTCAACGCGGGGGCGTCGGGCGCGTCCGGGCCGACGTCGGGCGCGACGTTCGCGGGACGGCTCCACGGCCTCCTCGTCGCGCCCGACGACGACACCCTGACCCGCCTCGACCGCGCCGTGACGGAGCGGCTGGCCTCGCGGCCCACCGGCCGCCCCACCGAAGGAGACGCCCGATGACCACGACCCCGACCCGGCCGACGACGCCCGGGAGCGCGGACCTCGCCGCGGTCGCGGAGCGGTACGGGACCCCCGTGTACGTGTACGACGGCGACGTGCTCGCCGCGAACTACCGGGCGCTGCGCGAGCGGCTGCACCCCGCGCTGGGGATCTTCTACTCGCTCAAGGCGAACCCGAACGTCAGCGTCTGCGGGCTGCTGCACGCGCTCGGCGCGAACGCCGAGGTGTCGTCGCTCGCCGAGCTGCGCACCGCGCTCGCCGCGGGCGTCGCACCGCAGGACGTCCTGTTCCTCGGTCCCGGCAAGAGCCGGGACGAGCTCGTCTCGTGCCTCAACACGGGCGTGCGCGCGATCATCGTCGAGTCGCTCCCCGAGCTCGCGCTCGTGGACGAGCTCGCGCAGGCGGTGGGACGGCCCGCGCGCGTCGTGCTGCGCGTCAACCCGTCGTTCTCGGTCAAGGGCTCCGGGCTCACCATGGGCGGCAAGCCGCGCCAGTTCGGCATCGACGAGCAGCAGCTCCTCGACGCACCGGACCTCTGCGACGGCCTCGCCGCGGTCCGCGTCGTGGGCGTCCAGGTGTACATGGGGACGCGGATCCTCGACGAGGGCACGATCGTCGAGAACACGACGCGGATCTTCGAGCTCGCCGAACGGCTCGCGGAGCGCCTGCGGTTCCCGCTCGAGCTCGTCGACGTCGGCGGCGGCCTGGGCGTCGCGTACTTCGAGCGCGAGCGGGACCTCGACGTCGAGGTCCTCACCGCGGCGCTCAACCCCGTCGTCGAGGCGTTCGTGCAGCGCCACCCCCGGACCGACCTCGTCATGGAGCTCGGCCGCTACCTCGTGGCGCTGTGCGGCACGTACGTCGCGCGCGTGCGCTACGTCAAGGAGTCCATGGGCGAGCGGTTCGCCGTGGCCGACGGCGGCACGAACCACCACATGGCGGCCGTCGGCATCGGGTCGTTCGTCAAGCGCAACTTCCCGATGCGCCGCGTGGGGCCCGTGTCGACCGCCGAGGACGTCGCGTGGAACGTGACGGGCCCGCTGTGCACCCCCAACGACACGATCGGCAAGGCGGTGCCGCTCCCGGCCGACCTCGCGCCGGGCGACCTCGTCGCGGTCGACCGCTCCGGCGCGTACGGCGCGACGGCGTCGCCGGTGCACTTCCTCAGCCACGGGTACCCGGCCGAGGTGCTCACCCTGGGCGACGAGACGTTCCTCGTCCGGCACGCGGACACGCCCGACGACCTCCTCGCGCGACAGGTGTTCCACGACCTCGGCGCGCGGGTCGAGCCCGTCGCCGTCGGCGCCGTCCCCTGACCCACCGCCCGTCCGCCGTCGTCCAGCCACCGCCCGCCCCGCGGGCGCCGACCCACCACCCGGAGGAACCATCGTGAGCACCAGCACCGAGCCGCAGGAGGCCCTCGGCCGCGAGCGCGTCGTCGGGGCCGTCGTCGAGGCACTGTCGAGCGTCCTCGGACGACCGCTGCCCGACGTGACCGCGGCGACGCGCCTGTTCGACGACCTCGACCTCGACTCCACGAGCGTCCTCGGCCTGCTCATGGCCCTCGAGGACTCCCTCGACATGGAGGTCGACCCGGAGTCGCTCGAGCAGCACCACCTCGAGACGGTCGGCTCGCTGACGGACTTCGTCGTCGAGCACTCGACCCGGAACTGACGTGCCGCTCGGGGGCAGCGGGGCGGGGCCCGGAGCCTCGCCGGTGTCGGGTCCGCGCGAGGACGCGCTGCGGGTGCGGGCCGTCGTGGACGTTCCGGTCGACGACCTCGCGCCCGTCGGGGACGGGACGCGGCGGTCGGTCGCGGAGGACCTGCGGTACGTCTACGGCGAGGACCAGCCGACGGACTGGCTCGAGGACGGGCCGGGCCGCGACTACCCGACGATGATCCGGGCGGCGCGCGCGGCGCTCGGCGGGCGCGGCCTGCTCGACGACGTGCGCCTCGTCGTGCTCGTCGTGACGACGCCCGACCTCCAGCACGAACGGCTCCTCGGCGGGTTCGTCGCGGACCTGTTCGACGGCGGCCCGTCCACCTTCTGCGTCACGGAGCAGGGGCTCGCGGGCCCGTTCACCGCGCTGCGCCTCGCGGGCGAGCTGCTCGCCGACGGCGGGTCGGGTGTCGGGTCGCGCGGCGGACCGGGAGGCGGACCGGGAGGCGGGCCGGGCGGCGGGCCGGACGGGGCCGGGCCAGCAGGGACGGCCGTCGTGCTCGTCCTCGAGCAGTGCACGCTCCCGCCCACGGAGACGCGCGTCCCGGCGCGGGACCGCGTGGTGGCGCTCGTCGTCGCGCGCGACGGCGCGGGGCGGCCCGTCGAGGAGCTGACGGTCGCGCGCGCCCCGCGGGGGCCGCGCCACGCAGGCCGCGGCGCGCCGACGGGTTCGTCCTACGCGCCCCGCGCGGCGGGCCCGGACGTCCGGCGCGTCGTCCTCGGTGTCGACGTGGACCCGGCCGACGTGCCCCTGCTCGACGGCGACGTCGTGCGGCACGCCGACCCCGGGGCCGCGGCGACGGGCGTCTGGGAGGTGCTCGCGGACGACGACGCCCCGGACGCGCCCGTCGTGCTGCACGAGCGGTGCGTCGAGCTCGGCTACCGCTGCTCGCTCGCCCTCGGTCCGCGGTCGGCCGCGACGGCCCTGGAGGCCGGCGGCCGCGCCCGCGAGGTGGTGATCGCATGAGCGCGGGGGTCGTCTCGCGGGACGCGGGCGCGGTGGGTGCCGACGTCGTGGCGACCGGGGTCCCCGGGGTGCGCGACGTCGCGCGCGAGCAGGGCGCGGTCGCGGCGCTCGTCGCGCTCGCCGCGGTGCTGCCGGTCGCCGTGCTGCCGGGGGAGTGCGTCCTGCTGCCCGACGACGTCGCCCCGCCGCCCGGGTCGGTGCTGCTGGGCGAGGTGGTGTCCGACGCGGGCCCGCTGCTCGCCTGGCGCGCGGCGGCGTCCGGGCCGGTGGACGACCGGCGCGGCCGCGCCGCGGACGCCGCGTGGCGCGTCGGGGTCGCCTGGGCGCGGACGGGCCTGTGCGAACGGCTGGCCGACCGTGCGGTCGACCGGCTGCGCGGCCGGAGCGTCGGCGGCACGGCGACGGTGAACCTGCCGCCGGTCCGCCTCGTCCTCGCGGACGCCGCGCTCGCGCACCTGGAGGCGCAAGCGCTGCTGGCGCGCGTGACCGCGGAACCCGGGGAGCGGGCGGACGACCGACCGGTGCCCGCCACGACGCTCGCGCGCGTCACCGCGGTGCTCGACCGCACGTCGCGCACCGTCCACAACCTGTTCGGCGCCTCCGGGTTCGTCGACGGCGACGCGGCCCGGCTGGCCCGCACGATCGACCTGCTCGGCCACGCGAGCGGCACGCTGCCGACCGGGGCGACCCGCGGCGGGGAAGGGCAGGACGCATGACCACCGTCGACCTCGTCGCGCTGCGGGACCACCTGCGCCCCGTGGCCGTCGCGCTCCGCGAGCGCGCGCTCGCGGTCGACGCGGACCCGGGCGCGCTGCACGCGCTCCTCGACGCCGGCGTGCTGCCGTACCGGCAGCTCGGCGGCTTCCCGCCCGGTTATCTCGACGACCCGCTGCGCGTGCGGGGCGTGCCCGTGCTCGTGCGGACGTGCGTCGAGCGCGCCGTCGTCGCGGAGACGCTCGCGTGGGGCGACGCGTCCGTCGTCGTCGGGGCGCCGGGGCCGTCGATGTCCGGGGTCGTCGTGGACGACCTCGCGGACGACGAGCAGCGCGACCGCTTCTACCGGCACGTCGCGCAGCCGCGCACCTGGACGTTCTTCGGGCTCACCGAGCCCGACCGCGGCTCGGACGCCGCCGCGCTCGAGACCGCGGTGGTCGCGCGAGGCGTGCCCACGGGCGGCGCGACGGCGGATGGCGCGACCGAGGGCGGTGCAGCTGCGGACGACGGGAGCCCGGGCGCCGTTCTGCGCGGCCACAAGAAGTACGTCGGCAACGTCGCCCGGGCGAGCCTCGGCGTCGTGTTCGCGCGGCACCGACCCGGCCCGCTCGGGGTCGGGGTCTACCTCGTCGACACCGCGCGCCCGGGCTTCGACGCCGCGCCGCTCGTGACGACGGGCATGCGGGCCGTGCAGCTCGGCGAGGTCCGGCTCCGCGACGTGCCGCTCCGCCCGGAGGACACCCTGGGCCGGCACCTCTCGCCGTCGCGCCGTGGCCTCCTCGGCGCGGTCCGCACGTTCAACCGGCTGCGGCCCGTCGTCGCGGCGCTCGCCGTGGGTGTCACGCAGGCGGCCCTCGACTACGTGCGGGCCGCGCGGTCGTCGTTCCTGGCCGACGAGCGCCTGATGCTCGAGACGTTCGACGACCGTCTCCACGCGGCCCGGGCCCTCGTGCTCCAGGCGGCGCGCGGCGCCGACGCCGACGCGGCGGACGGGACGCTGCCCGCGGCGGCGAAGGCCACGGCGCTGGACCTCGCGGAGGAGGTCACGCGCGCGGTGCCCGCGCTGCTCGGCCCCGGCGCGCGGTGGGAGCACCCGTACCTCGACAAGCTCGTCCGCGACGTGCCCGGCCTGGAGATGATGGAGGGCACGCGGACCGTCCAGCGGCTCACGCTCGCCCAGGGCTGGCTGCAGGGCAGGGCACGGCATGTCGAGCTCGTCTAGGGAGGCAGGAACGGCACCGGCCCTGCCCGTCCCCGGGCCCGATCCTGACGCCGCGCCGCCGGGCGGGTCGGGGCTGCCGGGCGCGTCGGCGCCGTCGGTCGCGGAGCTGCGCCGACGCGTCCTGCGGCTCGCGGGCCCGATCTGCGCCGCGCTCGTCGTCGGAGCGCTCGCGCAGCTCGTCGTCGCGGCGCTCCTCGGGCACATGGGTGACGACGCCCTGTACGTGCGCTCGCTGTTCATCCCCGTGACGTTCCTCGTCCTCGCCGTCCAGGAGGGTCTCGACGTCTCGACGCAGGTCGGGTTCGCGCGACTGCGCGGCGCGCGCGGCCGGGACGACGTACCGGCGTCCGCGACGACGGCGCTCCTGGGGCGGTTCGTCGCCGCGGGCGGTGCGGTGCTCGGCGCCGTGGCGCTCCTCGTCGTCCTCGCCGCCCCGGCGCTCGCGACCGTGCTCTCCGTGCCGGGCCCGCTCGTCGCGGAGTTCGTGGCGTTCGCGCGCTGGACGGTGCTCGCGAGCGTCCTGTCCGTGCCGACGGCGGTGGCGGCCGCCGCGCTGCGCGGCTGGGGCCGCACGGGCGCGTCGGCGACCGTGGCGCTGCTCGTCGCGGGGCTCCAGGTGCTCGTCGTGTGGCTCGTCGGGCTGGTCGGCGGGTTCGGCGTCCTCGCCGTCCCGGTCGCGATCGCCGGGTCGACGCTCGTCGGCGCGGGCGTCGCGTGGGCCCTCCTCGTGCGCGCGCGCCTTCTCCCGCGCCCGGGGCGGCCGACGCGCGGCGCCTCGCGACCGGGCGCGGGGGACGGCCGGGGCGTCGACGTGCGCGCGCTCCTCCTCGGCGTCGGCCTGCCGGTGGGTCTGTCCTACCTCCTGCTCACCGTGACGAACCTCGTGATGGTGTGGGTGCTCGGGCCGTCGGGGACCGACGTCGTCGCCGGGTTCGGCGGCGCCGCGACGGTGCAGACGCTCGTCGTCGTGCCGGCCATCGGCCTCGCGGCCGCGGTGAGCATCGTCATGAACCAGCAGTGGGGCGCAGGTGCGCTCGGCCTCCTCCCGCGCACGTTCCGTGCCGGGACGGTCGTGGTCGCGGGGACGTACGTCGTCGTGGGCGCCCTCGTCCTCGCGGCGGCGCCCTTGCTCGCAGGGCAGCTCTCCGCCGACCCGGAGGTCGCCGCGCAGGCGGCGCTGTACCTGCGGGTCGTCGGGCCGTCGTACGCGGGGGTCGGCCTCGTGCTGTACCTCGTGACGCTGCTGGAACAGCTCGGGTACGGGCGCGTCGCCGTGACGCTCAACGTGCTCTACCACGCGGTGTCGCTCGGGGTCGGCGGGGCGCTCGCGCGGGCGGGGGGCGGGCCGACCGCGCTGTACGCGACGATCGCGGTGGCGAACGTCGTCGGGCTGGCCGTCCTGCTCCCCGTCGCGGTGCGTCTCGTGCGACGACGCGCGGGCGGCGGCCGGGCGCGGCAGGTCACGTCGTGACGGCCGGACCGGTGGTCGTGCGCACCGGGGAACCCGGGCCGGGGCGGGTGGCCGCGCGGGGCGAGGTCCGCGACCCGGTGCTGAGCGTCGTCGTCATGCATCACCCGGCGCGGGGCGACGTGTCCGCCCTCGTGCGCGCGTGCGCGCCGCTGGACGTCCGCGTCGTGGAGGACCCCGACCCGGACGGTCCGCCCAGCCCGCTGCGCACCGCGAAGCGCGCCTGGGCCGCCGTCGCGCCCGGTGCGACGCACCACCTCGTGCTCCAGGACGACGTCACGCCCGTCGCGGGCTTCGCGGAGCTCGTCCGGCGCGCGGTGCGGGCCCGGCCGCGGCACGCCGTCGCGCTGTACTCGAACTGGAACAGCCCGCGCAACGCCTACCTCGTGCGCGCCGCCGCGGCGGCGGGCCAGGCCTGGGCGCCGCTCGGCCACGACGAGTGGGTGCCGACGCTCGGCCTCGTGCTCCCCGCCGACGGCGCCCGACGGCTCGCCGCGCACCTCACGACCCTGCCCGACGACGCGCGCGACGACGACGAGGCCGTCGTGACCTTCTGCGCGCGCGAGCGATACCCGGTCGTCGCGACGCTGCCGCACCTGCTCGAGCACGGCGACGGCCCCAGCCTCGCGGGCAACGACGCGCACGGCGCCCGGCACGCCACCGTCCCGGCGGACGACGTCGTCGACCCGGACGCGTGGGACCGGCCCGGGCCGGAGCGCACGCCGGCGCGCGTCCCGGCGACCCTGCGGCCGGTCGCCGTCACGCTCGAGCGGTCGCGCTGCACGCTGCGCGTCCTGCGACCCGCGGCGGGCGAGCCGCTCGAGCACCCCTTCGGGTGGGCCTGGGACGCCTGGGCGGGGTGGCTCGGCGTCGACCCGGCGGTCGTCGCGCACGACGTCGCGGCGCTCGCCGCGGGCGTCTGCCCGCGGCTGGGGGGCGTCGCGCCCGCCGCGCTCGTCGAGCTCGGCGCGGCGTGCTGGCTGCTCGGGTCCGACGTCGCGCGGACCGCCTGGCCACCGCCTGAGGGCCCCGGGACGACGGCGCACCGGGCAGCCGCGGTGCGGACGTGGGTGCTCTCGGGGCTGCTCCCCGCCGACCGCCCCGAGGACCGCGTCGACGAGCTCGTCGCGTTCGGTCTCGACGCGCTCGCCGCGGGCGCGGCCTGGGCGGCCACGGCGCGGGACGCCAGGGCGGACGACGCGTCTCCTGCCGGGCCCGCCCGGCCGGGCCCCGGCGCGCGCGGAGACCGGCCCGACCCGGCCGCACGTGACGACCGTCGTGGCCCGACCGCTGGCGACGACCGGCTCGATCCGGCCGCTCGCGACGACCGGCTCGACCCGGCCGCGCTCGACGCGGTGCGGGTCCTGGCCGAGCGGGACGCGGTCGTCGTCTGCCGCGCGGCCGGTCCCGCGGTGCCAGTCCGGGTCGTCGTGCACGGCTGCGCGTCGTGCGGCGCGCAGGCCGCGGACGCCGTCGCCGACCTCGCCGCGCACGGCGACCTCGACGGCGCGGCCGAGCACCTCGTGGCGGACGAACAGGACGTCGTGGACGAGCACGGCGTCGTGGACGAGCACGGCGTAGCGGCGACCGCCGTCGGGTCGGACGACAACGCGTCCCCTGCGGTCGACGGGACGGGCTGCCCTCGCCCGGCGCCTGGCGGCCCCGACCCCGTGCACGGCGACGGACGGACCCCGGACGCCCGCGCGACGGTGGAGGTCCTCGCGTGCGAGCGGCTGGAGGTGCGCGGGTTCCTCGGCCTCGTGCCGGGCGGACGGCACGTCTCGCGCGGGCTGTGGGCGGCACGCCGCGCATCGACCGCGGGCGGGGAGCGGCTCGACGCCGCCGACCTCCTCGTGGCGCTCGCGGACGAGGCGGCCGGCCTGCCCGTCGTGGCCCGCGCGGTGGGCGAGCCGCTCGGCCGCCCGAGCCGCGCGCCGCTCGGTCTCCAGCACGCGACGGGCGCTGCGCAGGAGTACGCCGACCGGTACGCCGCGGTGCTCTCCGCGCGTGCGGCGGAGCTGCTGTGAGCGGCGGCCCGGCGGGCGCGTGGCGGTGGCGCGGTGACGCGTTGCTGCTCGACCTCGACGGCACGCTCGTCGACTCGTCCGCCGCGATCGAGCGCCACACGCTCGCGTGGGCCGCCCGCCTCGGGCTCGACGGCGAGGCCGTCGTCGCCGCGTCGCACGGACGGCGCGACGTCGAGGTCGTCCGTCTCGTCGCGCCGGGCGCCGCCGTCGCGCGCGAGGTCGCGTGGCTGCACCGCCTCTCGTGCGACGACACCGAGGGCGTCGTCGCCGTGCCGGGCGCGGCCGAGCTGCTCGCCGGTCTGGACCCGCGCACGTGGACCGTCGTGACGTCGGCGGCGCGCGAGGTCGCGCTCGCGCGCCTCACCGCGGCGGGGCTGCCGGTGCCGGGGCGCCTCGTGTGCTCGGAGGACGTGACGCGCGGGAAGCCCGACCCCGAGGGCTTCCGCGCCGGGGCCCGGCTGCTCGGCGTCGACCCGCGGCGGTGCCTCGTGCTCGAGGACTCGGCGGCGGGCGTCGCGGCGGGGCGCGAGGCGACGGCGGCCGTGCTCGCCGTCGGGCCCGAGCCCGTGCCGGGGGCGCACCACCGCGTGCCGGACCTGCGGCCGGTGGCGGCACGACCCCTGCGCGGCGGGCTGGAGGTCCTCGTGCGGGCCGACCGCCCCCTGCGCGTCGCGAGCCTGGAGGTCGTGGCATGAGCGGAGCCCTCGACGTCGAGGCCTGGTACGTCGACACGACGGTCCCCGTGCTCGGCGGGGACGCCCTGCTGGGCGCGGCGGAGCGGACGCGGTCCCGGCGGTTCGTGTCCGCGGTCGACGCCTCCCGGTACGTGCACGCCCACGTCGCCGCCCGCGTGATCCTCGCGCGACGCGCGGGCCTGGCGCCCACGGACGTCCGGTGGGAGGTGGGGCCGCACGGGAAGCCGGGGCCCGTCGTCGGGCAGCGGTGGAACCTCAGCCGGAGCGGGGGGCACGCGCTCGTCGCGCTCGCGGCCGACGACGTGGGCGTCGACGTGCAGGTGCGCGACCCCCGCGTGGACGTCGCCCGCGTCGCGGCGCGCTACCTCGCCCCCGCGGCACGGACCGCGGGAGCCGCCGACGACTGGCGTCGCCTCGCGCGCCTGGAGGCGTGCGCCAAGGCGGTCGGCGGGCGCCTGCTCGACGTGCTCGGGCTCGACGTCACCACCCCCGGGGTCGTGCGGGCCGACGACGGCGCGTGGCGCGGGCAGGAGTGGTGGGTGTCCGACGTGCCGGCCCCGGACGGAGCCGTCGCCGCGTGCGCGACGCCGGGCGCGCGCCCGCACGTGTGCCGCGTCCGGGCGTGGCCGGGGGAGCAGCGCGACCGCCCGGTCCGCGTGCCACGACCGGTCGTCGCAGGGGAGGGGGCCCGATGAGGGTCGTGCACCGGGTCGAGGTCCGCGGGAGCGCGGGCGAGGGGCCCGCCACGTGGGGGCAGACCGCCATCCGGCGGGCCCTCGTGGCGCTCGCGCCGCAGGACCACCAGTTCAACCTCGTGTGGGGCGGTCCGCTCGACCGACCGCTGCCCACCGCCGCGGCGGTCGAGGTGGTGCGGGCGCTCGTCGAGCGCCACGACTCCCTGCGGACGCGGATCCACGCGCGGGGCGACGGCTACGCCCAGGAGCTCTGCGGCGCCGGGACGGTCGAGGTGGTCGAGGAGCGCGTCGACGACCTCGCCGCCGTCGCCGTGCGCAGCGCACGGATGCGTCACGAGCTCTGGGGCCGGGCGTTCGACTACGCGACGGACCTGCCCGTGCGCGCCGGTCTCGTGACCGTCGACGGCGCGGTGCACCACACCGTGCTCGTCGTCGCGCACACGGCCCTCGACGGCTGGGGCCTGCCCGTGCTCGACGCCGACCTCACGGCCCTCGCCGCGGGGAGCGCCCCGCCGGAGCGGGCCGCATGGACGCCGCTCGACGAGGCGGCCTGGCAGACGTCGCACGACGGCCGCCGGCACGACGCCGCCGCCCGAGCCCGCACCCTGCGCACGATGCGGGCGGCGCCCGTCGTCGTCTTCCCGCGAGGCAGCGCCGACGCCGAGGGCCCGGACGGCGGGGACGCAGACCGCGGGAGCACCGTCCGCAAGGGCACAGGAGGCGTAGGCGAGGAGGCCGGGGGCGCGGGCGAGGCGGTGGCCGCCGCGCGGCCGCACTACCGGCAGACCGTCCTGCGCTCGCTCCGCCTCGTGCCCGCCGCGGAGCGCGTGGCCGCGCGGTGGCGCACGAGCACGTCCGGCGTGCTGCTCGCGGCGTCGTGCCGGGCGCTGGCCGCCGCCGCGGGCCGCGACGACCTCGCCCTCCAGGTCATGGTGAGCAACCGGTTCCGGCCGGCGCTCGCGGACGCCGTCGTGACGACGGCGATGGAGGGGCTGCTCCACGTCGACGGCCTCGACGCCCCGTTCGAGGAGGTCGGGCCGCGCGTCTGGCGGGCCGCGATGACCGCGTACCGCTCGGCGTACTACGACAAGGACCTGCTCCGACGCGAGGCCGCCGCCGACCCGACGACCGTGCACGACGGGACGTGCTGGTACAACGACCGGCGCGGCACCGGGCCCGACCGGACGCTGCGCGCACGACCCACGCGGTCGCGGCGGCTGGCGTGCGCCGACGCGTCCGACGAGCAGGGCGGCGTCACGCTCACGTTGCACCTCGTGGACGCGCCGGACGGCGGCGTCGACGTCGTGCTCACGGCGGACGCGGCGCGCCTCGACGACGCGACCGCGGCGTCCGTGGTGCGGGACGTCGAGCGCACGGTCCTGGCGGCGTCCCGGGCCCCGACCCCGTCGTCGCCCCGACGCGGCCCTCGGCCTACCGCCCCCTGACCGGGGCAGCGAGGGCCACGCCCGCGCGTCGGGCGGTGTGACGTCCGCAACGGGGTGCGGGTGAGACGGCGCCAGCGCGTGCGAGGAGTGCCGGAGCCTGGGAGTGTTCACGTCCGCAGGGAAACCGACGTATCGGAGGAGTACTCATGGGTTGGATCGCGTACATCGTCCTCGGCCTCGTGGCCGGTCTCATCGCCCGTGCCGTCCTGCCGGGCAAGCAGACCGGTTCGGTGATCATCACCATCCTGCTGGGCATCCTGGGCGCGCTGCTCGGTGGGTGGCTCGGCTCGGTGTTCTTCGGGACCTCGCTGGGCGACCTGGGCGACTTCCGCACCTGGCTCCTCGCCATCCTGGGTTCGCTCATCACCCTCGGCGTGTACGGTGCGGTCACCCGGAACAACCGGGGCTGACCGTGCGCACGGCGCACCGTCGGTGACGTCGGGGACGGGAGCGTCGTGGGGAGCACTGGCAACGGGGGAGTCCGCATCGAGGACGGCGGCCGTCGCTGGGTGATGTGGGGTCAGATCGACTTCGCCGTCACGCACGCCGTCAAGGCCCGGCTCGCCGCCACGATCGACGGCCGCCCCAAGACGGTCGACCTCTCGGCCGTGACGTTCATGGACTCGTCGGGGCTGCACCTGCTCCTCATGAAGGTGACCGAGGAGTCGCGACCGCGGCTCCTCGGTGTCCCGCCCCAGGTGCTCGAGATCCTGGAGTTCAGCCACGCCCTCGACCTCGTCGAGATCGTCGGCCCCGAGGTGCCCCCGCCCGACGAACCGGCCGGTGCGCTGGCCGGCTGACCGACGCCCGCGGCGCGCGACGTGCTATCCCAGCGCGTCGCGCGCCGCGCGTGCGACCGCCGCCGCGAGCCAGTCGAGCGAGGCGGAGTGCAGCCGCCACTGCTGCCAGTGCTGCGGCACCTCCACCGCCCGCTCGTCGTCGAAGCCGACGAGGCGCCCGGCCCGCTCGGCCCGGGCGCTCTGCAGGTCGGGCAGCATCGCCCACGCCATGCCGAGCTCGACGGCCCGGCGGAACTCGTGCGACGCCGGGACGTAGTGGCGCGGCGGGTCGAGCGCGGTGTCCGCCTCCTCCGCCCGCAGCCGCAGGTAGCGTTCCTGGAGGTCGTCCTTGCGGTCGAACGCGAGGACCGGCGCCCGGGACAGCGCGGCGGCCGTCGGGCCGTCGGGGAACCAGCGCTCGACGAACGCCGGGCTCGCGCACGGCCGGTACCGCATCCGGCCCAGGAGGGTCGACCGGCAGCCCGGCACCGCGTCCGCGACCGACGTCACGGCCGCGACCGCCGTCCCGTCGCGCAGGAGCCCGATCGAGTGCTCCTCGTCCTCGCGGAGCACCTCCAGCCGCGCCCACCCCGCCGCCTCGGCGAGCGCGGGCAGCGCCCACGTCGTCAGGGCGTCCCCGGACACGACGAGCGTGATCTCGGGCAGCGCGGCCGGGTCGCCCGCGTCCTGCCCGCCCCGCCCGATGCCCAGATCGTCGAGCACGTCCGCCTGCTGGAGCGCGAGGTGGCGTGCGTGCCGCACGAGCACGCGCCCGGGCGGCGTCAGCGCCGCGGGCTTGCCCCGCCGCACCAGCACCTGCCCGACGGCGGACTCCAGCGCGCGCATGCGCTGGCTCACGGCCGACGGCGTGACGCCGAGCCGGCGCGCCGCGGCGTCGAACGTGCCGGTCGCGGCGATCGCCTCGAGCGCGCGGAGCTGGTCGGGCTGCAGGTCCACCATGAGCGGATCTTACGGTTCTGCAGAATCTGTCGCTGTACTTCACCGAGCGGCGTCCCTACCGTCGAGGGGTGCTCGCCCCCCTCGCGCCCCTTGCCGCCGGCGTCGCCGCCGGGCTGTCTCTCATCGTCGCGATCGGCGCGCAGAACGCGTTCGTGCTGCGCCAGGGGCTCCGGCGCGAGCACGTGGTGCCCGTCGTCCTCGTCTGCGCGCTCTCGGACCTCGTGCTCATCGCGGCCGGGACGGCCGGCCTCGGCGCGCTCGTCACGGGTGCGCCCGTGCTCCTCACCGTCGTGCGCTGGGGTGGCGCCGCGTTCCTCCTGACGCTCGCGGCGCTCGCCGCCCGGCGGGCGCTGCGCCCCGGAGGGCTCGACCCGGCGTCGGGCGCGGGGGCGACGTCGGCGCGGTCGGCCGTGGGCACGTCGCTGGCCCTCACGTGGCTCAACCCGCACGTGTACCTCGACACGGTCCTGCTGCTGGGGTCGCTCGCCGCGGGCTACGCCGCCGCCCACGCGGGAGGGGCGGGGGCCGGAGGCGCCGACACCGCCCGGTGGCTGTTCGGCACCGGGGCGATGGTGGCGAGCGTCGTCTGGTTCACCGCGCTCGGCTTCGGCGCGCGGCTGCTCGCGCCGGTCTTCGCCCGGCCCGGGGCGTGGCGCGTGCTCGACGGCGTGATCGCCCTCGTCATGGCAACGATCGGGGTGTCCCTGCTGCTGGGTGGCTGAGAGGCTGGGGGCAGGTCACCGCGCGCGGTCACGCGGGGGTACGGGGCGGTGGGGCCGCGGCGTCAGGGCGTCGCGTCGAGCTGGTAGAACGTGCGGATGCGCTGCTGGGTCGCCGGGTCGATGCGGCGGCGAGGGCTCGTCGAGCCGCCGGCGTGCACCGCGATCCACGAGCGCAGCACCGTCGGCTGGACGTCGACGACGCGCGCGAACTCGTCCACGGTGGGCCACGCGGGCTGCGGCGTGCGGACGCGCGGGCCGCTCGCGGCGAGGTGCAGGTCGTCGCCCCAGGCCATGGCCTCGGCGGTCGACGGGAATCCGCCGATGCGGCCCGGCGTCGGGAACGGCTTCTCGAGGCACCACTCCGTGCCCCGCGCGACGATGCGGTAGACGCCCTCGGGCGCGTGCGCCTCGTACACGTCCGGTCCGGTGTTCCCCCAGTTCAGCCCCATGGGCCACATCTTCAGCGGAAAGCGCTGTCAGCGGAAGGGACCTTCGTCAACTTCACCCGCTCCTGCTACTGGACGCTTGTCCAGTTCGCATCTAGCGTGAGGGGCAGCCGGTGCCGCATCTCTGCCCCCTGCTGGTGCGGCACCGGCAACCACCCCCTCACCCCCACGGCAGGCGCTCGACGTCCCGGCGGTAGAGCGCGGCGTGCTCCCGCAGGTCGTCGCGGCCCGTCGTCCGGGCACGCTCCTCGGTCCAGTCCGCGAGGTCGAGCAGGCGCTCGCGCATCGTGCGGAGCACGACGGCGGCCCCCGGCGCCGCGTCCGGCCCGTAGGCCTCCAGCAGGTGCGCTAGCCGTTCTTCGGGCCGGGCGTCCGCGGGAGCGGGCATGTCCTCGCACCACCCGCACATCCGGTAGGCCAGGTAGGCGAGGTCCCACGCGCGCGGCCCAGGTGCCGCCATGTCGACGTCGATGAACCCGACGACCCGTTCGCCGTCGTGCACCATGTTGTACGGCGCGACGTCGTTGAGGCACACGACCTCCGCGGGCTCGCGCTCCGGCGAGCGCCACACGGCTCCCGGGGGAGCGAAGCCGACCGAGGCGTCGTGCACCGCGCGCAGCATCCGGGCGGCCTGCTCGCGCGCCGCGGCTGTCCACACCCAGTCCGGGACGGGCCAGCCGCCCGTCTCGCCGGGGATCCAGCCGAGCACCTCGCGGCCCTGCTCGTCGAGCCCGAGCGGGGCGGGCACGAACGAGACGCCCTGCGCACGCACCCACGCCAGCAGCGCCTGGACGGTCGGGGTCCACGGACCCGCCGAGCGCCGCACCGTGTCCCCGCGCCGCACGACGTCGTTCACGGTGCTGCCGGTGAGCTCCTGCTCCGTCGTGTCGTCCATGGCCCCGATCCTGCGCGGTGCGCGGAGCGTGGAACAGCGATTAACGGCCCGTCTCAGCACGCCCCAGGTGCGGTCGCGAGGCCCCGGCGCCCACTACGATGCGGAGGTGAACGCGGACGCGAGCTGGTTTGACGAGGCGACGTCGGGCAGCGACGTCGGTCGCCTCGCTCGCGAGGTCGTGTGGGCGGACACCCCGCTGGGAGAGCCCGCGACCTGGCCGGTCGCCCTCCGCCACGCGGTGCGGCTGTGCTTCTCCACCCGGTTCCCCGCGATGATCGTGTGGGGCCCGGAGCTGACGCTCCTCTACAACGACGGGTACCGGGACCTCCTCGGCACCGACAAGCACCCGAGCGCGCTCGGCGCGCCGGTCCGTGCGGTGTGGCCGGAGATCTGGGACGACATCGAGCCGCTGTTCGACGTGGTGCTCACCGAGGGCCGGTCCACCTGGAGCGAGGACATGCCCCTCGTCATGAACCGCTCAGGCTTCGACGAGGAGACCTACTTCACCTTCTCCTACAGCCCCCTCGTCGACGACGACGGACGGATCGCCGGCGTCCTCGACATCGTGACGGAGACGACGCGCGAGGTCGTGAACCAGCGCCGTCTGCTCACGCTCGGGGAGCTGCACGCCGTCCTGCCGACGACGGCCGGCAGCCTGGCCGCGTTCGCCCGCCCGGTCGTCGAGGTGCTCGCCCGCAGCGCCGACGTCGCGCGCGTCGCGTTCTACGCCATCGACGGCCCGCGCCCGCGCGTGCTCCTCGAGGCGGGCGCCGCGCCCGACGGTACGGAGGCCGAGGCCGTCGGGCGCACGCTCACCACCGGGCAGCGCGAGGTCGCGGCGGGCCGCGTCGTGAAGCCCCTGCGGGACGCGAGCCCGCGGGGCGCCGCGGGCGTGCTGGTCCTCCAGGCTGCGCCCGGGCGTCCGTGGGACGACGACTACGCGCGCTACCTGACGGGTCTCGCCACGACCATCGGTGCGGCGCTGCGCGACGCCGCGCGGATGCGGACGACCCTGGACGAGCTGCGCCGTCGGGCCGAGCGGTCGGAGGAGGAGACGGCGCGCGCACGCGAGCTCGCGCTCGTGCTCCAGCAGGCCGTGCTCACCGAGCCCCCGCAGCCCGAGGACCTCGAGGTCGCGGTGCACTACCAGCCCGCGACGAACGACCGTGACATCGGCGGCGACTGGTACGACGCGTTCGTGGCGTCCGACGGCGTGACGACCCTCGTCATCGGGGACGTCGTCGGGCACGACCTCGGCGCCGCCGCGACGATGGGCCAGCTCCGCGGCCTGGTGCGCGCCATCGGCTACGACAGCGGCGCGACCCCGGCCTGCCTGCTCGAGCGCGTGGACGCCGCGATCGACGGCCTCGCCCTGGGGATCAACGCCGTGGCGACCGCCGTCGTCGCCCGCATCGAGCAGAGCGACGACGAGCGCTCGCGCGGCGTGCGGACCGTCCGCTGGTCCAGCGCGGGCCACCTGCCCCCGGTCGTCGTCCGCGCGGACGGCACGGTCGAGGTGCTCACCGTGCGCAACGACCTCCCGCTCGGGCTGCGCCCGGGTGCGGGCCGGCACGACCACACGGTCGAGCTCGGCACCGACGACACCCTCGTCCTGTACACGGACGGCCTCGTGGAGCGCCGCGGGCACAGCATCCGCGACGACGTCGCCGCGCTCGCCGACGCGCTGCGCGGCCTGGCGGGCGCGAGCCTGGACGACGTGGTGCGGACGGCGCTCTCCCAGGTCCTCCCCGGCGACGGGGAGGACGACGTCGCGCTCGTCGCGCTCCGCACCGGTCCGCAGGCGGCGGTCGTGCGGCGCGACGTCCCCGGCACCCCGGTGGCCGTCTCGGCCTGAGTCCCGGCGAGCGCCGGCGTCAGGGCACGACGTCGACGAGCGCGGACGGCGGCGCAGCGCACCCGATCGTCGGGTCGACCTCGCACGCGGTAGGGGCGTGCCGGAGGTTCACCCAGACCTCGGCCTCGCCGGTCGGCGCGTCGTCGGGGACCGGGAACGTGCCGACCGCGTCGCCCTCGTCGTCGGGCTCGAGCACGCCGAGCGAGACGCTGTACCGGCCGGTGGCGGGATCGTCCGCGGGCCCCGCGACCGTGATCAGCACCTCGTAGCGCGCGCGGGCGGGCAGCTCGCGCTCGCACCCCGTGCTGCCGCTGCTTCCCGCCACCTCGACGTGCAGGTCGTCGCCCGGAGCGACGCGCTGCGGCGTCACCAGCGGGTCGTCGGGCTGGCAGTACGCCGTCGGCTCGCCGGTCCCGAGAGCGCAGCCGGACGCCACGGCCACGACGACGGCCAGCCCGCAGAGCGCCCTGCGGGCGACCTGTCCACGGCCGGGCGGGGAGGACGCCGTCACGGCCGCGGGTCGACCCGGCGCCACGGCTTCTCGTCGCGCCGGGCGCCCGTCCCGGCGGCGCAGCGGCGGCAGACGGACGTGACGGCGTCGGCGTCCCGCCCGGTCGCGGGCTGGACGTCGGCCCACGTCACGTGGGGGAACCGGACGAGACCCTGGCGGCTGAGCTGCAGGCGGCACACCGTCGCGTTGGTGCCGCGCTCCCACGCGTGGACCTCGCCGGCGGGCATGCGGACGCCGTCCGGGTCGACCCACGTCCCCGTCGCAGCCACCGCGGCTCCTGAGACACGTCTCGGCATCGTCGTCACCTCCGGCTCCCATCCTCGGCCGGGCTGCGCGCGGTCGCAGCCCTGGCTGGCGGTGCGGTCAGGTGAGGTGGTCGAAGTCGCCGCGGACCCAGGCGGCGTGCCGCTGCGCGGAGCGGAGCACGACCGCCCGCGCGTCGGCGGGGATCACGCCCTCGAAGTTGTTGTAGAGCCGCTCGAACGGGCGCCGCGCCACGCGCTCGGCGACGCGCAGCACGACGGCCGCCGAGAGCGGGATGCGGTTCGGGTAGGACCGCATGAAGCTCACGGAGGTGCGGTCGGGGTTGGCGAAGATCGTGTCGCCCGAGAGCAGCACGCCCCGACCGTCGGCGCCTGCGGCCCAGTGCACGACGGCGCTCCCGGGGAAGTGGCCGCCCGGCTGCGAGAGCACGACGCCGGGCAGCACCTCGCGCTCGCCGGTCCACGTCTCGACGACCGGGTCGGGCCGCGCGACCCAGTGCGCGTCCGCCTCGGCGACGAGCACGGGGACGTCGCCGAGCGCACGGCTCCACTCGACCTGGACGCCGAACATGTGGGGGTGGCTCGCGGCGATCGCGACGACCGGGCCGAGCGCGCGCACCTGCTCGACGGCGGCGTCGTCCACGTAGCCCGGCGGGTCCCACAGCAAGGTGCCTGCCGGGGTGCGCACGACCTTGGCCTGCTGCCCGATGCCGACGGTCGGCTCGCTCGTCAGGCCGAACAGGTCGGGCTCGAGCTCCTCCAGCACGAGGCGCTCGCCCGCCGCGGCGAGCTCGGCGAGCGTGGTCCACGCCTGGCCCGTGGCGGGCACCCACTGGCGCTCGTCGGCGCAGATCGCGCACACCGCGGGGCGCTCGGCATGCTCGACGGCGCACGTGCGGCAGATCCACCAGCCCGCGTCCGGGGTCGGGGCGGGCGAGGGCGCGGGCGTCGTCGTCATGGCACAGGTCTACCGTGCCCCGCCGACACGCGTCTCCTGACAGACTGTCGCCCCCATGATCTCCACGCTCCTCGTCGCGCACCCCTGGATGTCGCCGCTCGCGCTCGCGGCCCTCGTCGTCGTCGGCCCGTTCCTGGGTTCGTGGCTCGTCGGGCGCCGTCGGCTCACCGGCGCGCTGCTCGCCCTGTCCCTCGTGCCGCTGCTCCTGCTGACGCTCGTCCCGGTCGACCGCGAGCTGTACGCCGTCTGCACGGTGGGCTGGGTGCTGCCGACGCCGGCCCGGGTCGAGCTGTTCGCGAACGTCGTGCTGTTCGTGCCGCCTGTTCTCCTCGCGGCGCTGCTGCTCCGCCGGCCGCTCGTCGCGCTGCTGGGCGGGGTCGTCGCGTCGGCGCTCGTCGAGGCGTTCCAGGCGCTCGTCCCGGCGCTGGGACGGTCGTGCGACACGAACGACTGGCTCTCCAACTCGATCGGCGCGCTCGTCGGCGCGGGGATCGCCGTCGTCGCGCTGCGCCTCGCCGCCCGGCGGGCGCGCACGACGGACGACGACCGCGTGGCCGCGACCCGCGCCTCCTGACGACGCGGCCGCGCGCCCGACCTCGGCCGGGGAACTCCAGCGCGGACACGGGAACTCCAGCGCGGACACGGTGTGGGAACGCTTCCACGGAGCGTGCTCACCGGGTTAGCGTGGTGGTCCGGGCGCGTCGCCCGTCACCGCCGACACGACCCCGCCCAGGAGAACGCCATGCCGACCACCACGCTCGACGACGTCGCGGCCGCCGCGCGCGTCTCGCGGTCGACGGCGTCGCGCGTCGTGCGCGGGGCGGGCCGCGTGTCGGACGAGGCGCGCCGCGCCGTCCTCGCGGCGGTCGACGAGCTGGGCTACGTACCGCACCCGGGCGCGCGGGCGCTCGCGAGCGGGCGGGGCGAGCGCGTCGTGGTCGCGGTCGGGTCGCCGTCGGCGGACCTGCTCGCCGACCCCTACGTCGCGCGCGTCGTCGCGGCGGCGAGCCGCACCGCGGACACCCAGGGCGTCGGGGTGGCGCTGCGCTGGCTCGGCCGCGACCCCGGCGGGGAGCTGCGACGCCTCGCGCGCGACCCCGGCGTGGGCGGCGTGCTGCTCGTCGACTACTCGGCCGACGTGCTCGCGAGCGTGCCGCTCGAGCTGGTGGCGCGCGTCGCGGCGATCGGCCCCGCGGACGGCCGCGTCGCCTCGTACGACGTCGACGCCGCCGCCGGGATCGCCGCGCTCGTCGAGCACGTGCTCGCGGCCGGGCGGCGCGACGTCGTCATGCTCACCGGTCCGGGCTGGCTGCCCGGCTCGCGGCGCGCCGTCGAGGCGTACGAGGACGTGGTCCGGGAGGCGGGGGTCCCGGCGCGCGTCGTCGCGGCCGACCTGTCGTGGCTCGCGGGCGCCGAGGCCGCGCGCGAGGCGCGGCGGCGCTGGCCCGGCGTCGACGCGCTCGTCGCGATGAGCGACACCCTCGCCGTGGGCGCGATGCGCGCGCTCGCGGAGGACGGCGTCCGCGTGCCCGACGACGTCGCGGTCACCGGGTTCGACGACCAGCCGTTCGCGGAGCAGGCCGGGCCCGGCCTGACGACGGCCACGCACCCGGTGGAGCGCATCGCGGCCGCCGCGACCACGGCCCTGCTCGGGCGGCGGCACGACGACGAGCGGACGTTCCCGTCCGTCGTCGTGCGGCGCACGAGCGCCTGACCCGGCCGTCGGGACTGCGCTCGCCCGCTCGCCAGGGGGTGGCGCCTCAGGCGGGGAGGTCGTGCGCGAGCAGGTCCTCGCGCAGGTGCCGGGCGTACCCGCCGGGCGTGCGTCCGACGAGGCGCGCCGACGTCAGGACCTCGGCGGACGCGTCGGCGACGACGCGCGCCCCCGCGGCCCGGGCGCGCTCCACCAGGCCCACGTCCTCGTGCTCGGCGACGGGCGCGAACCCGCCCGCGGCGTCGTGGGCCGTGAGGCGTACGCCCAGGTTGGCGCCGTGCACGTGCCCGTTGGCCGTGCCCGGCCGGTGCGTCGCGAGCCATGCGCGCGCCCGGTCCGGCGAGAGCGCGGCCAGCTCGGGGCGGACCGTGCCGACCACGACGTCCGCGCCGGCGTCGGCCAGGTCGAGCTGACGCGTCAGCCAGTGGTCGGGCACCGCGGAGTCCGCGTCGGTGCACGCGAGCCACGTGCGCGACGCGGCGCCGTCCCGGCGCACCTGAAGGTCGGCCACGCCGGCGTGCACCCCCGCCCGACGGGCGCGCCCGACGTTGCCGTGCGCGACCTCCACCACGCGCACGCCCGCGGCGCGGGCGACGCGCGCGCTCCCGTCCGTGCAGCCGTCGAGCACGACGACGACCGCGACCCGCACGTCCGGCCGGTCCCGCGCGACGACGGCCGTCGCCCGCCCGAGCGCCGCGAGGCAGCGCGGCAGCAGCTCCTCCTCGTCGCGGGCGGGGACGACCACGACGACGCGCTCGACTGCACCCACCGGCCGGCTCCCCGGGGCGCTCACAGCAGCCCCGTCGCGCGCGCGACCGACACCGCCGGACGGCGGACGAGCACGTCGAGGACGAAGTCCTCCTCGACGTGGTGCGCGAGCCGGTCGAGCTCCGGGCGGGCGGCGAGACGCGCGTGCACCTCGTCGCCGCCCAGCGGGTACTCGACGACGTCGTGGCGCCAGTGGCACGCGACGAGCACGCCGTCGGCGGCGAGCGACGCCGTCGCCCGGTCCAGCGCGCGGTAGGTCGTCGCGACCGTAGTAGTAGAGGACCTCCGAGAGCACGACGAGGTCGAACGTGCCGTCGGGCCACTCGCCCGGGGTGTCGAGACGCAGCAGCTCGACCTCCGGCCCGAGGCGGCGCCGCGCCTCCGCCAGCGGAGCCTCGGCGACGTCCACCCCGACCACGCGGTCGCAGCGCGCGGCGAGCTCGGCCGTGAGCACGCCCGTCGAGCACCCGAGCTCGAGCGCGGCCCGGAACCGCGGCCGCGGGAGGCTCGCGAGGAGGACGGCCCGCTTGCGCTGCTCGTACCAGCGCGTCTCGAACCCCCACGGGTCGCGTCGGCCCGCGTAGAAGCGCTCGAAGAACCCTGCGTCGAGGCTCGCGCCCGGGTCCGCGGGCTCCTTCGCGACCCGGCGGCCCGACGCGTCGACGAGCACCTCGACCCCGCGGTCCGCGTGCCGGAGCATCTCCGGGCCGAGCGTCGCCTCGTCGCCCGGCGCCGCGGACAGCGGCTCGACCTGCGTCACGTGGGCGGCGAGGGCGCGCCGCTTGGCGTCGCGAGCCCCGGCGCCGAGGGGGAGGGCGCGCAGGGTCGGCCACGGCACCGCGTCGTCGCCCGGGTCCGCCCAGTGCCACAGCCACACCGGGTACTCCAGGAGGCGCAGGCCGAGGCGGTCGGCGACCTCCGCTGCCACCTCGCCCGCGATCCGGTGGTCGCGGTGCCCGTCGCCGCGCCACGGCGCGCACAGCACGACCGACGACGCCGCCACGCTCCCGCCGCCGGGTCCGGCGAGCACGTCGTCCAGCACGTCGCCGAGCACCCGGGCGAGGTCGCCGCGGTGCTCTCGCAGACCGCCGTCGGGCAGGCCGGGCAGCACGAGCCGGGCCGCGGGCGCCAGGACGCCCACCGCCTCGGCCACCTCCGCGCGGCGGACGGCGCGGAGCCGCTCGGGCGAGATCGTCGCCGAGCCCGCGTGCGACGCCTCGCCGTCCGTCGCGACCACCACGGTGACCGCGGTGCCGCGACCGGCGAGCTCGTGCACGAGCCCCGCCGCGCCGAACGACTCGTCGTCGGGGTGCGCGGCGAGCACCACGAGGTGTGCGACCTCGCCCACGTCGAGGCGTGGGACGTCCAGGATCCCGGCGCGCACCCACGCGTCCTCCGACGTGCCGGGCTCGCGGTGGTCGAACGTCACCACGCCGTCGTCCCGTGCGCGAGGAGGGCGCGGCCGAGCGACGCGTCGTCGCGCTCCGCGTGGTGCTGGCGCACGTACAGGCCGAGGTCCGCGACGCGCCGCGCGAACCGCTCGTCCGTGGTCAGCGGGCCCGGGCCGAGCGCGTGGGCGCAGCGGCGCTGCACCTCCTCGACGACCTCCGCGACGACCCCGCGCACGCGGCGCGCCAGCAGGGAGGCGTCCGGGCCGTCCACGCCCGCGTCGACGGCGCTCGCGGCCTCCGCGAGGACCGCCCGGCCGGCGGCGAGCGCGCGGTCCGTCGCGCCGAGGTGCGCGAGCGCGAGCTGGTCGGGCTCGCGCGCGGCGAGCGCGTCGCGCTGCGTCCGCGCCAGCCCGACGGCGCCGCCCCACCAGCACGCCGCGACGCCGATGCCGCCCCACGCGAACCCCGGCCGCTCCAGGTACCAGCCGGGCGCCCCGACCGGCACGGCCGGGACGTCGTCGAACCGGACCGCGGCGCTCACGACCTGGGCGAGCCCGCGCGCGACCCACGGCCCGTCGGCGGGGACGACACCCGGCGACCGCAGCCCGACCGCGAACAGCCGCCGACCGGCGTCGGTCCACGCGGTGACGAGCGCGTGCGAGAGGTCGGCGGCGAGGGAGCACCACGGCTTCGTGCCCGACAGCACCCACGCGCCGTCGCGCTCGTGCGCCTCCAGCCGGACGCCGGGACCCTCCGCCGCGTACACGCCCCACGTGCTGTCCGGACCCGCCCCGACGGCATCGAGCGCCACGTGGACCGGGACCTGACCGAGGATCGCGAGGGCGTCGAGGTGCGGCTCGACGACGCGCGCGGCGCCCACGTCCGTCGCGGCGAGCGACGCGAGCGCGCCCCAGAGCTCGGCGGTCCGCCCGTCGCCGGGGAACGGCGCCCGGGCGCCGATCGTCCGCGCGTGGTCGAGGAGGGCGGCGACGTCGGTCCCGGCCGCGTCGATCGCGGCGAGCTCGTCGGGCCCGACGAGCGCAGACCGGTCGGCGGGCGGGGTCGCCAGCGGCCCCAGGTGTAGCGGGACGAGGTCGGGCGTGGTGGGTCGGGCGAGGTCGGGCATGTCGCGGCTCCCGAGGGTCGAGGGCGGGCCTCGTCTCGACCCGCCACGACCGTAACCGCGGGCGCGTCGCCGGGCGCGCCCAACCCGGGTCGGGCCGTGTGGGAAGACGAACAGGGCGCGCAGGCAGCCGGGCGGAGCGGGCCGACGACGGGCCGCCGGGCGCGGCGGCCCGTCGTCGCCGGTGAGCTCAGTCGCGGCGCGGCGTCGTGCCCGGGTCGGTGGCGTCGTCGTCCGCGCTCGTGCGCCCGGTGCCGGGAGAGTCGGTGTCGGTGTCCGTCGACCGGCCGTTCGACTCGCGGAGGGCGCGCGCCTGCTCGACGGCCTCCTCCCGCTTGGCGGCCTTCTTCTCGCTCGCGCGCGTGTCGCGCGGCGGGAGCTGGATGCGCTCCTCCGCGGGCATGCCGCTCTGCAGCTCGCGGCTGCGCTCGACCTCGGCGTCGAGCTCGGCGCCGAGCAGGAGCGCGAGGTTCGTCAGCCAGAGCCACAGGAGGAAGATGATGACGCCCGCCAGGGTGCCGTAGGTCGCGCCGTAGTTGCTCAGCCCGCTGCCGAGGTAGAGGCCGAACGCCGCCGAGGCGACGACCCAGACGAGGATCGCCAGGATCGCGCCCGGGCTGACCCAGCGGAACTTCGGCTGCTTGATGTTCGGCGTGAGGTGATAGAGCAGCGCGACGAGGACGACGACGAGCAGGAGCGCGACCGGCCACTTCGCGACCTGCCAGACGGCGATCGCGGTGTCCCCGAGGCCGACGAGCTCGCCCACCTGGCGCGCGATCGGCCCGGACAGGACGAGGCTCCCCACGACCAGGCCCGCGAGCAGCACGGTGATGACGGTGACACCCAGCATCACGGGGCGCAGCTTCCAGATCGGGCGCCCCTCCTCGATCTCGTAGATGCGGTTCATCGACCGCGAGAACGCGCCCACGTAGCCGGACGCCGACCACAGGGCCAGCACGACACCGATGACGAGCGCGAACCCGGCCTTGTCCGTGTTGGCGGCGTTCTCGACGAGCGGCTTGATCATGTCGAGGGTGGTCTGCGGCACGACGCCCTCGACGCTCTGGAGCACCGACTCGACGGCCTTCTCGCCGTCGCCTACGAGCCCGAGGATCGACACGAGCGCCAGCAGCGCGGGCGCCGACGCCAGCACCGCGTAGTACGTCAGCGCGGCGGCCAGGTCGGTGCACTGGTCGTCCATGAACTCGCGCACCGCGCCCTTGACGGCGAAGCCCCACGACGGCTTGCGCAGGTCCGTGGGGGAGTCGGGCTTGTGGTCGGCGTCGGGGGCGGGCCGCGACTCCTCGTCCCGTGCGGTGCCGGACGCGTGGCGTCCGCTGCTGTCGGTCATGGCGGCCTCCTCGGTGGGCGTCGCCTCGGCGCACGACGCTCGCGTCGGTGGACGGCCTCACGGCGCGTCCCGGACGAGCACCACGCTCCGTGCGCCGGGCTCCACCCGCAAGCGGAGGGGCCTGGGGCCGGCGGCTACTCGAGCCCGAGGTCCTGCTGCGCGGCGTGCAGGGCGTCGGCGGACGCGCGGAGCTGGCGCTCCTCGGCCGCCGACATCGTGAGGTCGAGGACCTGCTGGACGCCGCCGGAGCTGATGACGCTCGGTACGGAGAACGCCACGCCGCCGATGGCGCGGTAGTCGTCGTGCACGGTGCCGACGGGCAGCACGGCGTGCTGGTCGCTGACGACCGCCTCGACGATCCGGGCCCCCGCGAGCCCGATCGCGTAGTTCGTCGCGCCCTTGCCCTCGATCACCCGGTACGCGGCCTGGCGCACCTGGTCGGTGATCTCGTCGAGCTCGCCGTGCGTGAAGTGGTGGCCGTCGGGCGAGACCCAGTCGAGGATCGGCACCGGCCCGATGCGCGCCTGCGACCACAGCGCGAACCCGGTGTCCCCGTGCTCGCCCACGATGTCGGCGTGCACGCTCGTCGTCGCGACCTGCGCCTTGTCGGCGATGAGGCGCCGCAGCCGGGAGGTGTCGAGCACCGTGCCGGACGAGAAGACGCGCGACGTCGGCAGGCCGCTGATCTGCTGCGCGGCGACGGTCAGCACGTCGCACGGGTTGGTGACGATGCAGTAGACGGCGTCCGGCGCGTGCTCGAGGAGCTGCGGCAGCAGCGTCTCGAGGATGCGGACGTTCGTGCCCGCGAGGTCCAGGCGGCTCTGGCCCGGGTCCTGCTTCGCACCGGCGGTGATGACGACGACGTGCGACCCCTCCGCGACCGACGGGTCCGCACCGCCGACGACCTGGCTCGCCCCCGTGAACTGCGTGCCGTGGGCGAGGTCGAGCACCTCGGCCTCGACCTTCGCGCGGTTGATGTCGTAGAGCGCCACCGTCCGTGCGGAGCCACGGATCAGCGCGGCGTACGCCAGGCTGGTCCCCACGCTCCCGGCGCCCACCACCGTGACCTTCGAGCTCTCGACGCGTGTCATGGGCACCACGCTACGCAGACGGCGCCGCCGCGGCTCGTGCGCGGCGTCCGGGGGCGGTGCCGGAGGGCCTGGGGCATCATCGGCAGTGCTCCTCGGCCCGCCCGGGGAGGCCCGACCGCCAGGCCGGGCAGGGTGCGAGGCGAGGACGGTCATGAGAGCTCTGCGGTCCCGGGTCGCGGCGGTCGCCGCGGCGGGTGTGGTGCTGGTGTCGGTCGGGGCCTGCTCGGCGGACGAGCCGAGCTTCTGCGACGCCGCCCGGTCGTACGAAGCGACCGTCAGGGCCAGCACGGAGTCGCTCACGCGCGACGAGGCCGCGGACGCGTTCGCGCAGGACGCCGAGGCGATGCGCGAGGTCACCGCGCCCGACGCGCTCAGCGCGGACTGGGACCGCGTGACGACGACGGCCTCGGACGTGGCGGACGCCCTGGCCGACGGCGACGACGGGACCGAGCTCCTGCTCGACGACGACTACCAGGCCTCGTTCAGCGCGGTCACCGAGCACGTCAAGAACAGCTGTAGCTGAGACGGCTCGCGCGCGAAGGCCGGGAAGGGCGGTCGTGGCTCTGGGATGACGCCAACGAGCGCCGCAGAGTCCGGGAGCGACGAGCCTCGACCGGCCCAGGGGATAGCAGCAGAGGCGTCGTCGTGCCGTACCCCTGTCGCTCGGGGGAGCGGCGCGCGCACCGGTGAGGTCCTGCCCGAGAAGGCGCTCGACACCCCCACCACGCCGTAGGCCGACACCCGCGCGCCGATCCGTCCGAGACGACACCCGGCCTCTGCCAGACTCCTCAGGCATGGACGACGGACGAGCCTGGACGTGGGGCTTTCGCGCTGCGCGCCCGGCCGTCGAGCTGTTCGCGATCGCGACCGTCCTGCTCTGCGTCGCCTGGCTGGCTGATCGGCCGGCGGCAGGGCACGCGGACGACGCTCGGGCCCCACGGGTGGGCCGTCGACGGCCGGTCCGTGCTCGGAGGTGATCAGAGCGTCCAGCCCACCCGGGCTTCCATCGGGCCGCCGCACGCTTCCGACCCTCCGACGCGGACCCAGTCGACGGACTTCTCGGTCTCGGCGAGGACTGCTCCGGTCTCGTCGAGGGCGCGCAGCCCGACCGGGTTGGTCCGCGAGAAGACCGTGAAGGACCAGGTGTCACCCTCCCGTGAGGTCGCGATGGCCGGCTCCTGCGCGTCGGGACCTGTCGGCAGCGGTGGTTGCCACCCGGCGTCTCCGCCATCGCGCACCTGAAGATGGTGCACCTCCTCGGTGTCGCCGGTCAGCACCACCTCGAGGAGATCGGCGTACGCGATCGCGGGGCAGACCTCGGCGCCGCCGGAGAGCCGCGAGACGAGGAGCGCCACGACGACCAGCGCCCCGACGACCACGAGGCTCGTCCCCGCCCAGACGGGCAGGCGCACGCGCCGAGGTCTCGTCGGCCGGTGCGCCCGGTCGACGTCCTGCTCCTCCATGAGTGCCCCCCTCGTCGCGGGACCGGTCCCGGTACCGTGCACGTCGCGGAGGACGACCCTGGCCGCGCGCGACATCGAGGACCATCATGGCCGATCCGCCGCCCGGTCAGGCGGTGCGCACCCGTCCCCGCAGGTCCGCGTCTCCTCGCGGAGCCGGGTGTGGCGGCGTGGACCCCACCCGGTTCGCCCGCCGCGGGTGATGCCGCGCCTCGCTCGTCGTCCGTACGGTCGAGCCGATGCCCTCCGCCGCGCCGTCCTGCTGCGCGCCGGTCGGCGACGACGTCGCACCCGCCCACCGCACCTCGGCAGGTCCGCACCCGAGGCGGGCCACGGCGTCGGTCCGCACGGCCCAGGACAGACGGGAGAGAGTGGATGAGCACCGAGCCCCGCCGGACGGTCGTCGGACCGCCCCTGCCCACGGAGCGGTCGTTGCCGTTCCCGCCCCGCCGCTCCGGCAGCGTCGCGGGCCGGACGATCCAGGAGTCGACGTACTCCCCTCGCCCGCCGGAACGCCACCTGCCCCCGGGCACGCCGAACGTCGTCGTGATCCTCATCGACGACGCGGGGCCCGCGCTCCCGACGACGCTCGGGGGCGCCGTCCGCACCCCGACGCTCGACCGGGTGCGCGCGAACGGCATCGGGTACAACCGCTTCCACACGACCGCGATGTGCTCGCCGACGCGCGCGTCCCTGCTCACCGGGCGCAACCACCACCGGGTGGGCAACGGCCAGATCGCGGAGCTCGCGAACGACTGGGACGGCTACTCGGGGCACATCCCGAAGAGCAGCGCGACGATCGCGGAGGTGCTGCGCCAGTACGGGTACGCGACCGGCGCGTGGGGCAAGTGGCACAACACCCCGGCGGAGGAGACGACGACGGCCGGCCCGTTCGACCGCTGGCCCACCGGGTACGGGTTCGAGTACTTCTACGGCTTCCTCGCGGGCGAGGCGTCGCAGTACGAGCCGCACCTCGTGCGCAACACGACCCCGACCCTTCCGCCGAGGACCCCCGAGGAGGGGTACCACCTCAGCGAGGACATCGCCGACGACGCCATGCGGTGGCTGCGCGACCACAAGGCGAACGCGCCGGACAAGCCGTTCTTCGTCTACTGGGCCACCGGCGCGCTGCACGGGCCGCACCACGTCATGAAGGAGTGGGCGGACAGGTACGCCGGCGCGTTCGACGACGGGTGGGACGCCTATCGGGAGCGGGCCCTCGCGGGAGCGAAGGCGGCGGGCTGGGTGCCCGAGGACGCCGAGCTGACGCCCCGCCCCGAGAGCCTCGCGGGGTGGGACGACATCCCCGACGACCAGAAGGCGTTCCAGGCGCGGCTCATGGAGGTCGCCGCGGGGTTCGGCGAGCACGCGGACGTGCAGGCCGGGCGTCTGCTCGACGAGGTGGAGCGGCTCGGCTACGCGGACGACACGATCGTCGTCTACATCTGGGGCGACAACGGCTCGTCGGGGGAGGGGCAGAACGGGACGATCAGCGAGCTGCTCGCGCAGAACGGCATCCCCTCGACGGTCGAGCAGCACATCGCCGCCCTGGAGGAGCTCGGGGGCCTCGACGCGCTCGGCACCCCCGCGACGGACAACCAGTACCACGCCGCGTGGGCGTGGGCCGGGTCGTCGCCGTACCAGGGCATGAAGCTGCTCGCGTCCCACCTCGGCGGCACGCGGAACCCGATGTTCGTGAGCTGGCCCGGGCACATCGAGCCCGACCCCGTGCCGCGCACCCAGTTCCACCACGTCGTCGACCTCGTGCCGACGATCTACGAGATCCTCGGCATCTCCCACCCGGAGACGGTGAACGGCGTCCCGCAGGACCCGATCGACGGGACGAGCCTCGCGTACTCGATCGACGACGCCGGGGCCGAGGGCCGCCGTCGGACGCAGTACTTCGAGATCATGGGCAGCCGGTCGATCTACTCCGACGGCTGGATGGCGTCGGCGACCGGCCCACGCCTGCCGTGGGTCCAGGGGATGCCGGCCGGGATCCAGACGTGGACCCCGGACCAGGACCGGTGGGAGCTCTACCACCTCGACGAGGACTGGAGCCAGGCGCACGACCTCGCCGCGGATCACCCCGAGAAGCTCGCCGAGCTCAAGGAGCTCTTCGCGATCGAGGCGGCGCGCAACGACGCGCTCCCGGTGGGCGGCGGGCTGTGGGTGCCGGTCATGCACCCCGAGGACCGGATCAGTCCCCCGTACACCGCGTGGGACTTCGCGGGGGACACCGTGCGCATCCCGGAGTTCTGCGCGCCGGCGCTGGGCAACCGCCCGAACCGGGTCGAGATCCGGCTCTCCGTCCCCGACGCTGCGAACGGCGTGCTCTACAAGCTCGGGGGCGCGGGCGGCGGGCTGACCTGCTTCCTGCTCGACGGCGTCCTCACCTACGAGTACAACCTGTTCCTCGTCCAGCGGACCGTGGTGCGGTCGGGCGCGCCGCTCACCGCGGGCGACCACACGGTCGAGATCGTCACGACGTACGCCGAGCCGCGGCCGGGCGGCCCGCTCGACGTCGTGCTGCGGGTGGACGGCGAGGAGGTCGGTTCCGGCACGGTGCCCGTGAGCGCGCCCCTGCTGTTCTCCGCGAACGACTGCCTCGACGTGGGACGCGCGTACGGCGGCGCGGTGTCGCGCGCGTACGCGGACCGGATGCCGTTCGCGCTCGACGGGCGCATCGACGGCATGCACGTCGCGTACCTGTGACGCGACTTCACACTTCCCGGGTGAGGACGCGGACGGGGCCCGGGGGCCAGCCTGGGGGTCGAGCCCGTGCGCCGCGCGGGACGGACGCGGGGAGGACGCGACGATGACGCAGGAACTCAGCGACGGGCCTGGTGCAGGGCTCGACGACCTCCGGGAGAGCGGGCCCGTCGACTTCCTCGTCGTCGAGCTCCCCACCGACCGCGCGACGGGTGACCGCGCGTTCCCCTACCTCGTCGACCTCGTGGACCGCGGCATCATCCGCGTGCTCGACCTCGTGGTCGTGCGCCGCGAGGACGACGGCGGCGTGACGGCCGTCGGGCTCGAGGAGCTCGACGACGGGTCGACGGAGCTCGCCGTGTTCGAGGGCGCGCGGTCGGGGCTGCTCGACGACGACGACCTCGCGCAGGCGGTGGACGCCGTCGAGCCCGGCATGACGGCCGTCGTGCTGGTGTACGAGAACGTGTGGGCGGCGCCGTTCGCGACCGCGCTGCGCCGCAACGGTGCCCAGCTCGTCGCGAGCGGGCGCATCCCGGTCCAGGCGCTCATCGCGTCGCTGGACGCCACCGAGCCGGTCGGCTGACCGGCGCCAGGAAGGAGACCACCGTGCCAGGACTGCTCCGCGGCGTGGCCCGCACCGCCGTCGTCGCCGGGACGGCGACCGCCGTCTCGAACCGTGTCTCGCGCCGCCAGGCGGGCCGCTGGGCCGCCCAGGAGTCGGCGCAGGAGCCGCAGTACGCGGCCCCGCCGCCGCAGTACGCCGCGCCGGCACCCGCCCCGGCGGCCACGGACGCGCGCATCGAGCAGCTCACGCAGCTCGCCGCGCTCCGAGACCAGGGCGTGCTCACCCCGGCAGAGTTCGAGGCCCAGAAGGCCCGCATCCTCGCCTGACACGGCCGGTCCGCCGTCGCGCGGGCCGGCCCGGCACGGCGGAAGGACGAGCATGACCCGGACCCGCACCGCCGACCCGGGGCGTCGTCTGCGGCGCGAGGCCTGGGGGTTCGCGGCCGGGTCGCTGTGCTTCCTCGTCGGCGCGCTCCCGCCGTTCGCGGGCGCGGTGGGCGCCGTGGCGACCGGGGTGACGTTCGTCGTCGGCTCGGTGTTCTTCACGGCCGCGGCGTTCGTCCAGCTGGGCCTGAGCGGGCGCCGCCCGCCCCGCACGGGCACGCCGCCCGCCGACCGCTGGGACTGGTGGTCCGCGGCCGTGCAGCTCGTCGGGACGCTGTGCTTCAACGTGAGCACGACGGCGGCCCTCGTCGCGGCCGTGAAGGCCCCGACCGCGCTGTGGGTGGGGTGGAGGCCCGACGCCTACGGCTCGGTCGCGTTCCTCGTGTCGTCGGCGCTCGCGGTCCTCGCGACGCGCGACCGGGGCCACCTGTGGGACACCGACGCGCGCACGTGGCACGGCACGTGGCTGAACATGATCGGCTCCGTCGCCTTCGCGGCGTCCGCCGTCGGGGCGTACGTCGACCCGTCCACGGGGACGTACGTGAGCGCGTGGTGGGACGACGCCGGGACGCTCCTCGGCGCCGTCTGCTTCCTCGCCGCCGCGCTGCTCTCGCGCCGGGCGGCCGGTGCCCCGGCACGCGCCGACGCCGTCCCGGCCGGGTGACGCCCCCGCGTCACCCGGCCGGGCGCTCCGGGTGTCAGGAGCAGTCGGTCGCCGCGTAGTCGGCGTCCACGGCCGCGGTGGCCGTCCCGGCGCTCGCGCTCCCGGCGTCGACCGACGCCGCGCGGACGGCGAACGACTGGT
The DNA here is from genome assembly GCF_004519295.1 of Cellulosimicrobium funkei. Taxonomy (GTDB): domain Bacteria; phylum Actinomycetota; class Actinomycetes; order Actinomycetales; family Cellulomonadaceae; genus Cellulosimicrobium; species Cellulosimicrobium funkei. The sequence goes on along the minus strand of NZ_SOZH01000015.1, from coordinate 3,351 downwards.
ACGCCGCCCGGCCCGGCTGGACGTCCGCCACCGTGCGCTCGCCGTACGGCGTGCGCAGCGTGACGTCGGCGGGCTCGTCGCCGGTGTTGCGCGCCGTGACCGCGACGTAGGCGCCGCCGGCGAGGCAGCGGCTCGTCGCCTGGACCGCGAGCGCGGCCGGGGCGGCGGTGAGCTCGACCGTCGGACCGTCGAGCTCGACGACCGTCACGCTCGACCCGGAGGTCGAGGTCCACGTCGTGGCGGGCGTGAACGACCCGCGGTCGAGGTCGGCCTGCGTGACGACGTGGTGCGCGAACGTGCACGTGTACGACCCCTCGGCCGGGAGGTTCCGGTACCGGCAGTTCTGCGCGGCGTTCGCGGGGTCGAGCCCGGCGAGGTTCCCCGTCGGCACCACCTGGGTCGCGGCCGTCGAGAGGTTGCGCACGTCGAACGTGAAGCTCAGCCGGTCGCCCACGGCGTACGACTGCTGCAGGTTCGCGTGCGTCCCGCGCACGCTGATGTTCCCGGGCGCGCCGAAGTACACGCCGGGACCCTCGTGCTCCACGGTGGTGACGGTCGTGCCGGACGTCGACGTCCACGTGGTGCGCGGCGCGAAGAAGCCCGCGTCGAGGTCGGCCTGCGTGATCGTGTGCCGGGCGGACGTGCACGTGTACGCCGCGCGCGCCCCGAGGTTGCGGTAGCGGCAGTTCGGCGCGCCCTGCGCGGGGTCGAACCGCTCGAGGTTCCCCGTCGGCGAGACGGTCGTCACGGCGTCGGACAGGTTGGTCACCGTGAACGAGTAGGTGACGATGTCGCCGACCTTCCAGCCGTCGGCCGGCGTGGCGCTCGTGACGCTCGCCGTGGTGACCTCGACCTCGCCGGGCGTGCTGCTGGGGGCCGCGAGGAGCCAGTCGTGGTCGAGCTTGGCGAACCGGATGCCGCCCCCGCCGCCGCCCGGCTCGTAGAGCAGGCCGACGGTCCCGTCCGCGAGCGTGGCGAGCGTCGAGTACGCCATGCCTCCCGGCTGGAAGACGCGCGCGACGGGCCACGTCTCGCCGTCGTCGTAGCTGACGCGGACGGTGCCGTTGACGCGCCCGGTCTGCGACGCGGCGTTCGAGAAGAGCAGCACCTTCGCCTCGGCCGACCCCTGGGGCGCGTTCGGGTACGCGCGCACGATCGACGCGTTGTTGGTCGGGTCGGGCAGCTCGGTGTCGAGGGTGACCGGCCCGTACGTCACGCCGCCGTCGGTCGAGTACGCGACCTTGCGGTACTTCGACCCGGCGGAGTCGCGCGAGTTGAGCATGACGCGCCCGTCCGAGAGCTCGACGGTCTTGTTCTCGTCCATGCCCGTGCCGACGGGGGTGCCGACCTTCCAGGTGGCGCCGTGGTCGTCGGAGTAGACGGACACGGCCTGGAACTGGCCGGAGCCGTTGATGATCGTGTACTGCTGCAGGAGCCGGCCCGCGTGGGGGCCGTACCGGAGCTGGATGCCCTGGCCCGACGCGGCGAAGCGCGAGCGCCACCCGAGGTCCGCCGTGACGTCGGCGGTGATGGTGCGGTGGGTCCACGTGCGGCCGTCGTCGGTGGAGGCGGAGACGTTGGCGTGGATGACGTCGCGCGCGGTCGGGTCGACGCCCGGCCGGGAGCCGCCGAAGCCCTGGTCGTAGGACTTCACGTGGAAGTTGAAGATCGTCCCCGTCTCCCGGTCGACGACGTAGCTCGGGTCGGAGTAGCCCTCGATCGGCGCGGTGGTCTTCCCGGCGGCGACGACCTCCTGCGGCCCCCACGTGACGCCGTCGTCGGTGGAGCGGCGCTGGAGGATCGAGTTCGGCCCGGGGGAGTCGGCCGCGGTGGGGCGGCCGTCGTACGAGGCGAGGACGTCGCCGTTCGGCGCCACGGTGAGCGCGGGGATGCGGTAGTTGGGGAAGCCGCCCTGGCCGTTCGTCGCGAGCTGCTGCTCGGTGTACGAGCCCGGTCCGCCGGTGGCGGGCGCGAGGTCGAAGTCGGGGGCGAGGGTCGTGTGGTGGGCCGACGCCGTCGTGACGGGGGCGACGACGCCGCCCACCGCGAGCGCGAGCGTCGCGGCGACGGTCACCGCGCGGTGCGCGGGTCTGCGGAGGTGTCCGATCATGCCGTTCCTTCCGGTCGGTGCTCGGCGCGGGCGGACGGTCACGGGGGAACGCGGCGACGCTGCCGAGAACGCTTGAACAGATGATGTCAGATGTCTGACGTCAGGAAGGTAGCCCGGCGGGTCGGCAGGGTCAAGGGCGGCGCGCGGACAGCACGACGCCCGCCGGCCGCGCGGGGTGCGCGGCCGACGGGCGTCGGTGGGGGTCGGAGCTCTCCGGCGGCTCAGCCGCGGCGGGTCCGGCGGGACGCGATCACGACGGCGGTGCCCGCGGCGGCGAGCGCCGCGGCGATCCCGGCGTACAGGGCGGCGCTCACGCCGGTCTCCGCGAGCCCCGGGTTCGCCGCGGAGGCGCTGACCGTGCTCGAGACGGGGACGACGCCGGCCGGGTCGCCGAGCCCGGGCGGGTTCGTCGCGCAGTCGGGCGACGCCGGCGGGTAGACGGTCGTCACGACGACGTGGGGGTTGACCTCGAAGCGGACGTCGACGGAGGGGCGCACCCAGTCGTACTCGTCGCCCTCGACCCACCGGCCGTCCTCGAGGCGCCAGCCGGGCCAGTCGACTCCGCGGCCGGAGTCGTCGACGACCGCGCCGGGCCACAGGAGGCGGCCCGAGAGCGGGAGCCCGCTCTGCACGACGCTCTCGCCGTCCGGGTTGATCCACGTGACCGTCGCGGTGTCGTGGTCGGTGCCCTCCACCTCGATCGCGTAGTCGAGGTACGCGGCGTCGCTCTCGCACACGGGCGCGAGGGTCGTGAGGCGCATCGACGGCTCGGTCGGCACGTAGGTGTCGCCCTCCGCCGCGTGGGCCGGCCCCGCGAGGAGCGCGGCGGTGGCGGCGAGAGCGGCGGCGGCGGTGGCCCGCCCGGCGGCGCGGCGCCCGGTCGAGGTGCTCATGGTGGTTCCCGTCGGGTCGTGGTCGGTCGGGTCTCGGCGGGCGTCGTCCACGGGCGCCGCCGTACCCCCGCGGACCAGCGGGACCGGAGCGGCAGGGGCACGGGCGTGTCGGACACGAGAGGCGGCACCGCCGTCGTCGCCGATGCCCGCACCTGCAGGGGGCTGTGGTGCGGGCATCGGCTGGGCCTCAACCTAGACACCCAACTGGACAGGCGTCCAGTTCTCGAGCGGGTGAAGTCCGGGCGGTGTCGAGCCGCCTGGGCGGCGGGCTAGAGGCCCTGCCAGTCGGGCTTGGACGCGTACGTCTGGCGGTAGTAGTCGCCGAGCTGCAGGCGCGAGGCCGCCGCG
>NZ_SOZH01000014.1 GCF_004519295.1 Cellulosimicrobium funkei | reverse complement strand
CGCCTTCACCGCCCAGAACGCCGCGCTTGCGGCATGATCACCACCAAACCCGTGTCAACGGATCCTGCAGCAGTCCCCGTCTCAGGCCGCTCGTCGTGCGGCGCGGTACTGCTCGATGTCTGTGCGGGCAATGCGCCAGTTGCGGCCGTGCCTCTCAGCAGGGAGCCGCTCTTCCTCGATCGCGAGGCGGACGGCTCGGTCTGTGATGCCGAGGAGGTCTGCGGCCTTGCTGGTGCTGACCCACTTCGAGGGTGCCGGGACTTCCGGTTCCTTCCGCTGGGCGCTTCCGGTGGCTTGGGTCTGCCACTGCAGCCCACCTCGATGGAGTGCGGCGAGGACCGCGTAGACCTCGGGGTCAGTGCCGCGCGCGCTGATCCTGATGGCCGAGAGGTTGGTCCGGGTCGCGAGCCATGCAGCGATCCGTACGGGCACGATCACGACCGCTTCGGGGCCCTCGCCGTGGAGGTAGGCGCTGGGCGGTTTGGGTTCGCTCATCGACCACTTCCTCGCGCTCGTACGAGGCGCACAGCCCCGCACTCGGAGCATCGGCAGATGTGCCACCCGCGCAGTGGGGACGGCTCGCTGGTCCAGCCCGGGATGCGGCAGCCGTACCGGTGGCGGGTGCCGTGCTGGTCGACGGTCTCGGGACGGCTGGTGGCGCTCATACGGACCCCTCTCGTCGTCGCAGTGCTGGGCAGGTGTCGTCGTGTCGAACCCAGAGGACCAGCACGTTGGCGGCGTCTTCGACGAGCTCGACGTCGGCCATGCAGTCGGCGCACGCGCTGACTACCCGCGGGCGGAAGAACGCTGCTCCGGCCATCAGGCGACCTCCCCCTCTGAGGGGGTGTCGAAACCGTCGAGTGTGTCGAATCCTGATCCGGACTGCGGGCTCGTTTCGACGGTTTCGACGGTTTCGACAGGGGTGTAGAGGCCCCTTCCTGCCTTGGCGATGCGCCCGCCCTTCTCCAGGCGGAGCAGGTAGTTCCCGGCGTCCTTGGGCTCGATCCCGAGCGCGATCGCCAGCGCCGTCGGGCCGATGCCCTGAGGGTTCTGCCCGACGATCCGCACGATCTCTGCGGACCGGTCGCCAAGCCCGACGCTGGTCTTCTTCTCGCTCGCTCGCTGCGCCGCGTCCTGTAGTGCGTCGCCGTCGAGAGTCCACGCTCCGAGCGTGGGGTCAAACGTAAGGGCGTACTCCGACTCTTCGACATCACGCCCGGTGATGTGAAGGGATGCGCCATGGTCTCCGCGCGCCCGCGCGAGGACGATCGTGGTGTCGGCAGCTCCGGTCAGGCCGGTCGAGCCGGAGACCATGTTGAACACGTCGCCGTCGGCCATCTTGCGCACGTGCGTCACGAGCACGACGGCGACACGGTGTGCGTCGGCAAGGCGTTTGAGCTCTCCGACGACCTTGTAGTCGCCCTCGTAGCGGTCGGCGTTCGCGGCCGACATCGGGCGGATCTTCCCGAGGACGTCGACCACGACGAGCCGCGCCTCGGGGTGGTCCTCAAGCCACCCCGAGATGAGGTCGGTCGCGCGCGGCATGGTGGGCAAGTTCGTCATGACAGCCAGGCGCGGCGGAGCGACGGTGCCGTCGAGCATCTTGGTGAGTCGGGACTTGATGCGCCGCGGGGTGTCTTCGAGCGCGCAGTACAGGACGTTGCCGCCCTGAGTCGGGATCTTGCCGAGCGCATACCCCTCAGCGGCGATCGCGAGGCTGAGGCCGAGCGCGAGCCAGGACTTGCCGAGCTTCGGGGCGCCGGCGAGGAGCGTGAGACCTTCGGGGATGAGGCCCTCGACGGCCCAGCGCGGGTCGGGGAAGTGGGTGGCGAGGAGCTCGTCGGCGGTGAAGTACGCGCCGAGGTCTCTGCCGATGGTCTCGAGGTCGTTCAAGGGGGCGCCTCCTGGGAGGTAGGTCGGGATGTGCCACGGCCCCGACCGGGAGGCCGGGGCCGTGGCTGATGTCAGGAGGCGTTGAACGGGTCGAGCTCGTCCTCGTCGTCGAACTCACCGCGGGGCTGCTGGATGGAGATCGGCTCGTCCTCTTCCCACCGCCAGTTCGCCATCCACGACGTGTGCGACGCGATGATGTTGAGCAGGATCTGGCGCTGTTGGACGTCGCCGACGGGCTCGAAGAGTCGGTCGACCTGGTTGGCGATGTCGGCGAACTGCTGCCAGACGCGGAGTTGAGGGTCGTCGTTCGCGCAGGTGCGGCAGACGTACATGGAGAGGTTCTTCGGCTCGGTGATGACGGTGCAGCCGTTGTTGAACTCGGTCCCGCACCGGCCGCAGTCGAACGGTGCGGTAGTCGTCGTATACGGCAGGTAGACGACGACGTTGCCCTCATCGTCACGGCGGAGCGGGAGCTTGAACGGGTTGTAGCGGGGCGGGAAGTCGATGACGTCGGTCACGGGTTGCTCCTGGGGGTCTGGCGGTCGAGCCGCTCGTACGCTTCGGTTCGTCGGCGTCGCAGCTCGGCAAGGGACGGGGTGGAGATGAGCCACTCGACGAGGTCGCGAACGGCGTCGAAGGTGGCCTCACGGGAGGCGGTGGCGATCTGCCGGTCGAGCGACCGAGCGATGCGGCGACGTTGGTCGACGAGTCGTGCACGCTGCGCGGCGAGTCGCTGACGGTGGTGGCGCTGCTCGTCGCTGTCCGGAATCGACGGGTCATCGCTGCCTAGCTCGATCGGGCCGCCCCGGAGGACCCCGACGGCGTCCGCCAGGGCGAGCATGTCGATCTCCGCCAATGCTTCGTCGATCCCGTCGAGGAGGTCGTCCACGTCGTCGCTCATCAGGAGGCCTCCAGAGCGTCGGCAGCGGTCAGGAGCAGTCCGGCGAACTGGCGCGCCGCCTCGGCGCTCAGGAAGTGGGACCCGAACATGTCGACCTCGAAGTCGACTCGGATGCCGTCGTTCATGAGGTCGCTGCCGTCGTTGTGCACGGCGCCCTGGCGTTGGACACGAACGGCCGTGGCCTGCTCGACTCCCTCGACGGACTCGCAGGTCCACTCGCCGGTGCTTACGACGCCGATCTTGGTGACGGTCTCCCAGTACTCGTCGGGGGTGCCGTCCTCGTACCGAGTGGTCTCCGACTCCTGCTCGCCTGCGCAGTGGACGAGGGCTGACGCGCGGGCCAGGGCGGTCGCGAGCTTTCCGATGGCCGGGGGAAGGCCGATGAAGTCCGGATGCAAGATCGAGATCTCGGCGGGGTCTACGCCATCCTCGGAGTCGCCGTAGCAGAACTCGGACGCGATGATGCGGATCTCGTTGTCGACGTCACCCTGGTGGTAGCGGGACCAGCCGCTGCCATCGGGCTCCCATTCGCAGTTGTGGGCGCACCACGAGAGGGCGCATGAGGTGGTGGGCTTGGCGACGGGCGTCACGTTGACGGCCTCGTTGACCTGCTGGACGATGGTGTCCATCGGGTTCTCCTCATTCGAGTGGGTGGGAATTTCGATCGACGGACCGGTGCAACGGTCCGTGTGGGAAGGGCCCTCGACTGCCGGTGCAACGGCGTTGTCGGGGGCCTTCCTTGTGTTCGGGGCCGTCGCTCTCACTGCGCCAGCACCTTGTTGTTCTCGGCGTCGTACTGGGCTTGTACCCACGCCTCGCAGTCCGTCTCGCGGTAGCGGATCCGGCGCCCGAGCTTGAAGCTCTTCGGCCCGCGACCGACCTTTCGGTACCAGCGCAGCGTCTCCGCTGGGATCCCGTACCGGTCCGAGACCTCGGCGAGCGACAGCAGAACCTCCACAGGTTCACCTCGATTCCATGTCGAGATCAACTAACACTTCTAGTAGACCACGCCACCTAGTGCACCGCAACTAACCCATCTAGTACCCTGGTGCACCATGAGCGATGAGAAGGAAGCCGACCCTCGGGACGTCCTTGCGGGACAGAACCTCACCGTCCTCCGAGGGGAGATGACGCAGGCAGCCCTCGCCAAGCAGATGCGCGACCGCGGGTGGAAGTGGTCACAGGCGACGGTCTGGGCGATCGAGAAGGGGGAGCGGCCACTGCGCGTCGCTGAGGCGGTCGACGTGCTTCATGTCCTCAAGGGGGATTCGGTCGGTGGGATCGAATGGCATCTGCTGCGTCCGAGCACTCACTCACAGCTGGGTCAGGCCGGGCGAGCAGCGAAGGAGGCATGGGAGTCCGTCGTGGACGCAATGGTTGACTTCCGAAACCGCCAGCTTGATCTCGCCTTCCTGTACTCGCGAGCACGCGACGAAGATCTCGATCTGAGAGTCGGAGATCTAGCTCTCGTTGACAGTTGGCTAGCCGAGGACGCGCTTGAGTACGCCATCGAGGAGGCGAACCGTCGATGGAGGAAGAGGTTCGCTGAGGACGAAGACCCGACGGAGGAGATTGAGCTCTTCAAGGGCCGGGAGAGTCCCCGATGGACTCAGAACCCCACGCCTGCTGACGACAAGGGTGACGATGGTCAGCGTCAAGAAGAGGCCTAATGGCAAGTGGCGTGCGCGCTACCGCGACGCCGCGGGTAAGGAGCATGCCCGTCACTTCGAGCGGAAGGTCGACGCGCAAGGGTGGCTGGACGAGGTCACTGCGTCGATCGTGACGGGCACGTACACGGATCCATCGAAGGCGAAGGTGACCGTGGGGGAGTGGTGCGACTCCTGGCTCGAGGGCTACAGCGTGAAGAAGGCCTCGACGGTGAGGCAGGCGCGCACGCACATCGCGCAGATCAAGGCGGGGCTCGGCGGGCACCGGCTGCAGGGGCTGCGGGCGTCGCATGTGAAGACGTGGGTGGCGTCGTTGAAGGACGGGGGAGCGGCGCAGTCCTATGTGTACGCGCTGCACGCCCGGCTGTCGCAGATCCTCACGGACGCGGTGCACGACGGGATGATCCCGAGGAACCCGTGCTCGCGGCGGACGGCGCCGCCGGCGGGGAAGCAGCGCGCGTTCATCGCGTCGACGGAGCAGGTGTGGGCGCTGCACGACGCGATGCCTCTTGAGCTGCGCCCCGCGATCCTGCTGGGCGCGTTCGCTGGGCTGCGGACCGCGGAGGTGTGCGGGCTGCGGGTCGCCGACGTCGACTTCATGCGCGGCGTCATCTCACCGACGGTTCAGTACCCCGCCGAGCCGCTCAAGACCGACGAGTCGAAGAACCCGCTTCCGATCGCGCGCGAGCTCTCTCTCGAGCTGGCGACTCACCTCAAGGAGTATCCGTCGGACGGGACGTTCCTGACGACCGAGTTGCAGGAGCAGGTCGGGCCGTGGCAGATCACCCGCGCGGTGCGTGACGCCCGGGTTGCCGCTGGGCTCCCGTCCGTGTTCCGGTTCCACGACCTGCGGCACTACTACGCGTCGCTGCTCATCGCGGCGGGTGCAGACGTGAAGGTGGTCCAGGCGCGGCTGCGGCACGCGTCCGCGAAGACGACGCTCGACACCTACGCCCACCTGTGGCCGGACACAGAAGAGTCCACACGGGCCGCCGTTGGTGCAGTGTTGGCGGCTCGTGCGGACTCTCTGCGGACTACGGCATCGTCCGGCTAGCGTCTGCGCAGGTCAGACGCGCAGGACCGATCAGATGTCGTAGTAGAGCTCGAACTCGTGCGGGTGCGGGCGCAGGCGGATCGGGTCGATCTCGTTGGCCCGCTTGTAGTCGATCCACGTCTGGATGAGGTCCGGCGTGAACACGTCGCCCTGCGTGAGGAACTCGTGGTCGGCCTCGAGGTTGTCCAGCGCCTCGGAGAGCGAGCCGGGGACCTGCTGGATCTGCGCGTGCTCCTCGGGCGGCAGCTCGTACAGGTCCTTGTCGATCGGCTCCGGCGGCTCGATGCGGTTCTTGATGCCGTCGATGCCGGCGAGGAGCTGCGCGGCGAACGCGAGGTACGGGTTGGCCGACGGGTCCGGCACGCGGAACTCGACGCGCTTCGCGGCGGCGGACGAGCCGGTCACCGGGATGCGGATGCACGCGGAGCGGTTGCGGGCCGAGTAGACCAGGTTGACGGGGGCCTCGTAGCCCGGGACCAGGCGGTGGTAGGAGTTCACCGACGGGTTGGTGAACGCGAGCAGCGACGGCGCGTGCTTGAGCAGGCCGCCGATGTACCAGCGCGCGAGGTCGGAGAGACCGCCATAGCCCTTCTCGTCGAAGAACAGCGGCTTGCCGTCCTTCCACAGGGACTGGTGCGAGTGCATGCCCGAGCCGTTGTCGCCGAAGATCGGCTTCGGCATGAACGTGACGGACTTGCCGGCCTCGAACGCCTCGTTGCGGATGACGTACTTGAACTTCATCAGGTCGTCGGCCGCGTGCAGCAGCGTGTTGAAGCGGTAGTTGATCTCCTGCTGGCCGGCGGTGCCCACCTCGTGGTGCGCGCGCTCGACCTCGAGGCCGACCTTCTCCAGCGTCGCGCACATCTCGTCGCGCAGGTCCGCGAAGCGGTCGGACGGGGAGACGGGGAAGTAGCCGCCCTTGTAGCGCGTCTTGTACGCGAGGTTGCCACCCTCCTCCTCGCGGCCCGTGTTCCACGCCGCCTCGACGGAGTCGAGGTAGTAGAAGCTCGAGTGCTGGTTCGTCGCGAAGCGCGCCTCGTCGAAGAGGTAGAACTCGGCCTCGGGCGCGAAGAACGCCGTGTCGGCGATGCCGGTGGAGCGCAGGTACGCCTCGGCCTTGGCCGCGATGTTGCGGGGGTCGCGCGAGTACGGCTCGCCCGTGAACGGGTCGACGATGGAGAAGTTCACGACGAGCGTCTTGCGCTTGCGGTACGGGTCCACGAACGCGGTCTTGACGTCCGGCACGAGCTTCATGTCCGACTCGTGGATCGCCTGGAAGCCGCGGATCGACGACCCGTCGAACATCAGGCCGTCCTCGAACGCCGACTCGTCGAACTGCGAGACGGGGATGTTGAAGTGCTGCATGATGCCGGGCAGGTCGCAGAACCGGACGTCGACGAACTCGACGCCTTCGTTCCGCGTGAAGGCGATTGCCTCCTCCGCGTTGTTGAACATCCGTTGCTCCTTGATCGGGTGGTGCCGTCGGGCTGCGCGGCGGACGAGCCGCTGACGTGGCGCCCACGAACCTAGGCCGGGGCGGTTTCCCTGCGGTGTACCCCTTGTTTCGGTCGTGTTACGTCCCGCGTCCCCGTGTGACGATCGTGCGACACGAGGGCGCGCGGCAGCCGACGTGGGGTCGGTGTGCCGTTCGGCACGATACCGCCGTCCGGCCGCCGGCGGGCGGTCCCGTCCACCGCGTGGCACGTACGCTGGTCCCGTGGTTTCACGCGAGGACATGGGTTCGTGGCTCGAGGGCGCCCCGGGCGGCCAGAACAGCGGTCGCGGTGCGCGGCTCGGACTCCCGCCGGACGGCCCCGGCTCCCTCGCGACGCTCGGTCGGCGCGTCGTCGCGCTGGTCATCGACTGGGTCCTCGCGACCCTCGTCGCGTTCCTCTTCTTCCGGCCCGCGGCCCCGGGGTTCTTCGAGGGCATCTCGGCGCTGCCGGTCTGGTCGCAGCCGCTGGTCTTCGCGATCGAGAACGTGCTGCTCGTGAGCACGCTCGGGTTCACCGTCGGCCACCGCGTCATGGGGATCCGGGTCCGGCGACTCGCCGAGCCGGCCCGCATGGTGGGTCTCGGTCGCGGCGTGCTGCGCACGGTCCTGCTCTGCCTCGTCATCCCGGCGGTCGTGTGGGACGCCGACGGTCGCGGACTGCACGACCGGGCCGCGGGCACGGTCCTCGTCCGCTCCTGACCCCGGGCGGCCGGGGCGGCCGGATCCCTACCCCACGCACGACGACGCCCGGCCGGCAGAGGGAAGATCCTCGCCGACCGGGCGTCGGTCGTGGTGCAGGGGGTGCGTCAGCGCCCCTTGAGGCCCTTGCGGTCCGGGCGGGCCCGGGTCGGGTCGATCCCCTTGGGGATCGGCAGGCGCGAGACGCCGAGCGCGCGCAGGCGCTTGGAGACCTCCGCCGTCTCGGGCTTCGTGAGGGTCGGCTTGAGCTTCTGGACGGCGCGGGGGAGCTTGGGCAGCGCCACCTGGTCCTCGCCGTCGCCGACCTGGATCGTGGTGACCGGCACGTTCGGCAGCACCCGCGCGACGCGCTTGCGCTCGGCGTCGAGCAGACGCTTGGCGCGGTGCGGCGGGCCCTCGCTCACGAGCACCACACCCGCGCGCCCGACGCCGCGGAACACGAGGTCCTGGGTGCGGGGGTCGATCGCGACGGGCTCCTCGTCGAACGTCCACCCGCGGCGGATCGTGCCGAGCGCGGCGCGCGCGGCGCCGGGCTGACCCTCGATCTGCTGGTAGGCGGCGCGCTCGGCGCGGCGCGTGAGGACGAACATCGCGCCCAGCGCCGCGAACGGGATGCCGACGATGAGCGTGTAGACCCACTGGCCCCACCACAGGCCGATGCCCAGCGCGACGGCGAGGATGCCGACGAACACGCCGAGCATGACCCACGTGACCGCCGGGTCCTGCTTGCGGGTCATCTGGTAGGCGGCCCACACCTGGTGGTACCAGCGCTGCTTCTTGGGCTTCTTCTGCTTCGCGACCTGCTCGCCGGCGGCGGGCGCGCCGGTGCTGTCCGAGTTCTTGCGGGCCATGCCGGTCAGTCTAGTGGGGTGCGCGGGCCAGCAGGCTCGCGGCCTCCTGGCGGGACGTCGTCGGCTCGGCGAGGTGCGCGAGCGCGGCGGGGATCTCCATGCCGCGGCGCGTCATGGCCTGGCCCCAGAGCCGCCCGGCGCGGTACGACGACCGCACGAGCGGGCCGGACATGACGCCGAGGAAGCCGATCTCCTCCGCGGCGTCCGACAGCTCGACGAACTCCTCCGGCTTGACCCAGCGGTCCACGGGGTGGTGCCGCAGCGACGGGCGCAGGTACTGCGTGATCGTCACGAGGTCGCAGCCGGCGTCGTGCAGGTCCTGCAGCGCCTCCTTCGCCTCGTCGATCGTCTCGCCCATGCCGAGGATGATGTTCGACTTGGTGACGAGCCCCGCCTCGCGCGCCCGCGTGAGCACGGAGAGCGAGCGCTCGTACCGGAAGCCGGGACGGATCTGCTTGAAGATGCGCGGGACCGTCTCGAGGTTGTGCGCGAGCACCTCCGGCCGCGAGTCGTTCACCTCGTCGAGCAGCTCGGGGATCGCGTTGAAGTCCGGGATGAGCAGCTCGACGCCGGTGCCGGGGTTGAGCGCGTGGATCTGGCGGACGGTCTCCGCGTAGAGCCAGGCACCGCCGTCGGGCAGGTCGTCGCGCGCGACGCCCGTGATGGTCGAGTAGCGCAGGCCCATCGCCTGGACGGACTCCGCGACGCGGCGCGGCTCGTCCGCGTCGAAGTCGGCCGGCTTGCCCGTGTCGATCTGGCAGAAGTCGCACCGGCGCGTGCACTGGTCACCGCCGATGAGGAAGGTCGCCTCGCGGTCCTCCCAGCACTCGAAGATGTTGGGACAGCCCGCCTCCTCGCAGACCGTGTGCAGACCCTCGCGCTTCACGAGCCCCTTGAGCTCGGAGTACTCCGGGCCCATGGTTGCGCGGGTCTTGATCCACTCGGGCTTCTTCTCGATCGGCGTCGCGGCGTTGCGGGCCTCGACCCGCAGCATGCGCCGTCCTTCAGGTGCGATCGTCACGGGTGTCTCCCGGTCGTCGTGGCGAGTGAGCGCCGACGTCGCGCCCACCAAGCGGGCGGGCGGCGCACCGTTCGGGTGCGCGCCCTGGTACGACGCCGGACTCCGGTCAGACTACGCGCTCGCGCTCGTCGTCTCCCGTGCGTCGCTCACCCTGTGGACGTGACGTCAGCGACACCCCGGTCACGACGAGCAGGACCGCCGCGACGACGGGGAGCGCGAACGCGCTCGTCGTCGACACGGTGTCGGCGAGCGCGCCGCCCCCGGACGCGCCGATCGCGACACCGACGACGTTCGCGCTGGCCACGAGGGTCATGGCCGACGCCGTGCGCCCGGCCGGCGCGCGCTCGCCGGCGACCGTGAAGACCGTGACCATGACCGGCCCGACGAACAGGCCGGTCGCCGCCACGGCGACGACGACCGCGGTCAACGAGCCGCCCGCGGCCGCGAGCACGAGACCGGCGGTGCCCACCAGGAGCCCTGCCGCGAACGTGATCCAGCGGCTGCGCAGCCCCCAGCGCCGGGGCAGGGCGACCACGGAGAGCGCGGTGATCGCGGAGCCGACGCCCATGACCGCGTACACGAGCCCTGCGCTGCCCGGCACGCCCGCGTCGCGCGTGAGCGCGGTGAGCGCGGCCTGGGTCCCGCCGAACAGCAGGCCCATGGCGAGCATCCCGACGAGCACGACCGCCTCGCGCCGCATCAGCGCGGCCGTCCCGCCGGCGTCCGCGGCACCGGCCGTCGTGCCGTGCGGGCCGGTGCCGTGCGGCGCGGTCGCGCGCGCTGTCGGGTGGAGCGCGAACGCGGCGCCGAACACGGCGATGCCGCCGGCCGCAGCGAGCACCGCGACCTGCGGCGAGCCTGCCGATGCGAGGACGCCCACGAGGGCGGGCCCCAGGACGAAGCTCACCTCGTCGGCCGTGCTCTCGTAGCTCATCGCGGCCTCGACGGTGCGCGGCTCGTCGGCTGCGAGGCGCAGCCAGCGCACGCGGGCCAGCGGACCGACCTGGGGAGCGCTCGCGCCCGTCGCCGCCGCGGCGAGCAGCACCGCGGCCGTGGCGCCCGGTGCGGACGCCGAGAGCACGAGGGCCAGCACGGCGACCGTCGCCACCGGCACGCAGACGAGCAGGACGCGACGCTGGCCGACACGGTCGGCGAGCGCGCCCTGGGTCGGGCCGCCGAGCGCCGTCCCGAGCGCCGTCGCGGCGGACGCGAGGCCCCCGAGCGCGACCGACGAGGTGGTCGACGACACGAGCAGCAGCGTCCCGATCGTCAGCATGGAGAACGGCAGGCGCGCGAGGAACGCGACAGGGAGGAACGCACGGCCCGCGAGCTGAGGGAGCCGGGCGTAGCCCGTGCGGACGGGCACGCCGTCGGGCGGGGGAGGTGCGGGGGTGCGGGGGCGCGACGCCGCGCGCGCGGGGGTGGTGGTCATGCGGTCCAGGTCCTCGGGGTACGTCCTACCGCGCGCCGACCCACCCGTACTCCGGCGCGCGAGGATTCCCTGGAGCCTCCAGCCTATCCCGCGAGCGCGGCCGGCGGGGCGTCCGGAGCGTCGGCCGCGAGCAGCGGGCCGAGTGCCGTCCCGAGCGCGTCGACGAGGAGCGGTGCGACCTCGGCGAGCGTGACCTCGCGACCGAGCTCGGCCGTGAGCGACGTCACGTCCGCGTCCTCGATGCCGCACGGGACGATCCGCTCGAACCGCGACAGGTCGGGCACGCAGTTCAGCGCGAGCCCGTGCATCGTCACGCCGCGCGCGACCCGCACGCCGATCGCGCAGACCTTGCGCTCGCGGCGGGACGCGTCGGCCGCGACCCAGACCCCGCTGCGGCCCTCGACGCGCATCGTCGCGAGCCCGAGGCGGGTGCAGACCGCCATGACGGCCTCCTCGAGCGCCCGGACGTACGCGACGACGTCCACGGGCTCGGCGAGCCGGACGATCGGGTAGACGACCTGCTGGCCGGGACCGTGCCAGGTGATCTTCCCGCCGCGGTCGACGTCCACGACGGGCGTGCCGTCGTCGGGCCGGTCGGAGCGGTTCGTGCGGCGCCCGGCCGTGTAGACGTCGGGGTGCTCGACGAGGACGAGGGTGTCCGGCCGCGCGCCCGCGACGACGTCGTCGTGCACCGCGCGCTGCAGGTCCCAGGCCTCGTGGTAGTCCGTGATCCCCGGCAGCGCGAGCAGGTCCATCGGGCCAGGCTAACGCTCGTCGCCCGGTGTGCGGGGGAGGGTCTCGAGGAGCGTGAGGAGCGCCGCGCGCAGGGCGGCGATCTGGTCGTCGTCGAGGCCGCGGGTCGCGAGGTCCTCCGCGGGGCGGCGGCGCGCCGCGGCGAGCCCGGCCACGCGGCCGGCGTCGGTGATGGCCACGGCCCGACGGCGGCGGTCGGCAGGGTCGTCGGTGCGCGTCACGTAGCCGGCCCGCTCGAGCCGCGCCACGATCCGGCTCATGGTCTGCTCGGTGACGCCCGACTCGTCCGCGAGGACGCGCTGGGACCGAGGCCCGGACAGCAGGTGCATGAGCACGGGGAAGCCGGCGTGGTTGAGGTCCCACTGCCCGAGGTGGGCGTTCCACTCCCGTTCGATCCGGCGCGCGACGGCGAAGAGCAGCCGGCCGGTGGCCCACTCCTGGGGGTCGCCGGGGGTGGGGTCGCCGACGTCCGGGTCGACGTGCGGCCCGGTGCGGTCCCTCGGTGCAAGCTCCAACGTGCATTCCTCCCTCCACCATGGCACCATTCCTCAGCATGCTGAGCAATCGGACGGGCGGGTTCCTCCGCGGACTGATCATTGTCGCAGTCATCGGTCTCTGGATGGCCATCGGCGCACTGGGTGGTCAGGCGCAGGGTCGTCTGAGCAGCGTGCAGACCAACGACGCCGCGGCGTTCCTGCCGGCGAGCGCCGAGTCGACGCGCGCCGCCGAGGTCGCGCAGGAATTCACCGACTCCGAGACGCTGCCCGCGCTCGTCGTCGCGACGACTGGCGATGGGAGCGCGCTCACGCCCGACGACCTCGCGGCGCTCGACGCCTACGCGCAGGCCGTCCCCACCGCACCGCTCGAGGGGACCTCAGGCGACGAGCCCGCGACCGTGGGTGACGTCTCGATCGCCGACCCGGTCCTCGTGCCGTCCGAGGACGGGGAGGCCGCGCTCGTCGTCGTCTCGCTCGACGCGTCCGTCGCGTCCGACCGCATCGGGGCGGACGAGAGCAGCGTGAGCGAGCTCGCCGTCGGCGCGCTGCGCGACCTCGCCGCCGCGGACGCGGCCGACGGCGGCCTCGCCGGCACGTCGCTCGACGTGTGGGTCACCGGCCCCGCCGGGTTCGTCGCCGACCTCGTCACGGCCTTCGGCGGGATCGACACCGTGCTGCTGCTCGTCGCGCTCGGTGCGGTGCTCGTCATCCTCGCGGTCGTCTACCGCTCGCCGATCCTGCCGTTCATCGTCATCCTCACGGCCGTGCTCGCGCTGACGCTCGCCGGTCTCGTCGTCTACGAGCTCGCGGCGGCGGACGTCCTGACGCTCAACGGGCAGTCCCAGGGCATCCTCTCGATCCTCGTCGTCGGGGCCGCGGTCGACTACTCGTTGCTCGTGGTGGCCCGCTACCGCGAAGAGCTGCGCCTCGTCCGGTCGACGGCGACGGCGCTGCGTCGTGCCGTGCGGGCCTCGGTCGAGCCGATCGCGGCGAGCGCCGGCACCGTCATCGCGGGTCTGCTCTGCCTGCTCCTGTCCGACCTGTCGTCCAACCGCAGCCTCGGCCCCGTCGCGGCGATCGGCATCGCCGCGGCGTTCGTCGCCGCGCTCACGCTCCTGCCGGCACTCCTGCTCGTCGCGGGGCAGCGGTCGCGCGCCCTGTTCTGGCCGCGCATGCCGCGGTACGACGCCGACCACGCGGCCCACGAGGCCGCCGTCGCCCAGGCGTCGCCCGAGAACGAGAACAGCGTGAGCATCGACGGGCACGGCGTGTGGTCGCGCGTCGCGAGCTTCGTCGGGCGGCACGACCGGCGTGTGTGGATCGTCACGGCGCTCGTGCTGGCCGCGTGCGCGGCGTTCGTGCCGACGCTCGACGCCGAGGGGACCGGCGACTCGGAGGTCTTCCTCGCGGACGTCGACTCCGTCGCGGGCGAGGAGGCGCTCACCGCGCACTTCGAGGGCGTGTCCGCGCAGCCGGCAACCGTCATCGCGCCCGAGGCGGACCTCGACGCCGTCGTCACCGCGGCCGAGGGCACCGACGGCGTCGCCGCCGCGACGCCCGTCACCGACCAGCCCGCCGTCGCCCCCGGGGCGCCCGCGCAGGGCGACCCGCTCGTCGTCGACGGGCAGGTGCGCGTCGACGTCACGACCGAGGCGCCGTCCGACAGCCAGGAGGCCGTGGAGACGGTCTCGGCGCTGCGCGACGCCGTGCACGAGGTCTCGCCCGAGGCCGTCGTCGGCGGTGCCGCGGCCGAGCGCCTGGACACCCAGCTCGCGGGGCAGCGCGACCTGCGGGTCATCGTGCCCGTCGTGCTGGTCGTGATCCTGCTGATCCTCATCCTGCTGCTGCGGTCCGTGCTCGCGCCCGTGCTGCTCATGCTCGCGAACGTGCTCTCGTTCGGGGCCGCCCTCGGCGTCGCCGCGATCGTCTTCAACCACGTGCTCGACTTCCCCGGCGCAGACCCGGCCGTCCCGCTCTACGCGTTCTGCTTCCTCGTCGCGCTGGGCGTGGACTACTCGATCTTCCTCATGACGCGGGTGCGCGAGGAGAGCCTGCGCGTCGGGACGCGGCGCGGCGTGCTGCGCGGCCTCGCGGTCACGGGGTCGGTCATCACGTCCGCGGGCGTCGTGCTCGCGGCCACGTTCGCCGCGCTCGGGATCATCCCGCTGCTCTTCCTCGCCCAGCTCGCGTTCATCGTCGCGTTCGGCGTCCTCGTCGACACCCTCGTGGTGCGGTCGCTCCTCGTGCCTGCCCTCGTGCACGACGTCGGACGTCGCGCCTGGTGGCCGAGCGCCCTCGGGCGCCTGGACCGCGGACCGGCGGAACCGGCTCAGCCCGCCGGCAGCGGCTCGGCCGGGCAGTCCGCCAGCACGCGCGCCATCGCCTCGGACTCCGACGGCGTGACCGAGAGCTCGTAGGCCGCCTTCACGGCGATCTTCCGGGCGACGTACGGGCACCGGAACGCGTGGTTCGGGGGCAGCCACGCCGACGCGTCGCGCGCGCCCTTCGACTGGTTCGCCGGGCCGTCGGACGCGAGCAGGTTGAGGGGGTCGTTCGCGAACTGCCGGCGCGTCTCGTCGTCCCAGGCGCGAGCGCCCTTGCGCCACGCGTCGAGAAGCGGCACGACGTGGTCGATCTGGACCGCCGCGCTCGTGGTGTTGCCGCGGCGGAAGTCGATCGTCTCGCCCGTGTACGGGTCGTGGAAGGTCCCGGTCCGGACCTCGCAGACGTCGCCGCGGGTCGAGAAGGTCAGGTCCGTGAGGTCGCGCGCGAGGATGTCGTTGCGGGTGTCGCACCCGTTGCCGTCGACGTCGGCCCACGCCGGACCGAACAGCGCGCGCTCGTAGCCGGTGTCCGGGCCGGGGCCCTTGACCTCGAGGCCGGCGAGGGCCTCGAGCGCGCTCCCGGCGACCGGCTCCGGGTCGGTGTCCGCCGCGACGGACCGCTGGTTGATGACGTTCGCGACGACGATCGCGATCGCCAGGGCGATGAGGACGTAGCGCAGGACGCTCCGACGAGGGACCTGGCGGCTCGTGGTGCTCAAGGGTCGACCTTCCCGAAACCGATTCTCGGCCCGACCCCCGCGAGACGGTACGCAGCGCTCCATATCGGACCAACGCGCACATTCTGCCAGGTCGCCCGGAGTGCTCCGGGCCGCGCCCGACGTGCCCCGCGCACCCCCGGCGCCCGGCCGCGACGCCGCTAGATTGGTCGGCATGGACACCGCCGCACGCACGCTCAGGGTCGGGATCGTCGGGTACGGAGGGGCCGGCCGCGGCATCCACGCCCGTCTCGTGCGCGAGGCCGGGCACACCGTCACGGCCGTCGTCGTGCGCTCGCCGGAGCGACGCGCCGCCGCCGCCGAGGACTGGCCCGGCGTGCACCTGCACGACGACGTCGAGGCGCTCCTCGCCGACCGCGCGGCCTACGACGTCGTGGTCGTGG
The DNA here is from genome assembly GCF_004519295.1 of Cellulosimicrobium funkei. Taxonomy (GTDB): domain Bacteria; phylum Actinomycetota; class Actinomycetes; order Actinomycetales; family Cellulomonadaceae; genus Cellulosimicrobium; species Cellulosimicrobium funkei. Next base: position 27,701 of record NZ_SOZH01000014.1, on the reverse strand, counting down.
CCAGCCCGTCCGCGCTCCACGCGGACCACGCGACGGCGCTCGTGCGCGCAGGCGTCCCCGTCGTGGTGGACAAGCCGCTCGCCCTGGGCGCCACGGCCTCGCGCGCCGTCGTCGACGCCGCCGAGGAGGCGGGGACGCCGCTCACCGTCTTCCAGAACCGCCGGTGGGACCCGGAGCAGCTCACGCTGCGGTCCGTGCTCGACCGCGGCGACCTCGGCCGGGTCCACACGTTCGAGCGCCGCTGGGAGCGCTGGCGTCCCGTGCCGCAGCAGCGCTGGAAGGAGAACGACCTCGTCGGGGGCGGCCTGCTCCTCGACCTCGGGCCGCACCTCGTCGACTCCGCCACGCAGCTCTTCGGTCCCGTCACCGGCGTGTGGGCCGAGCTCCGCTCGCACACGACCCCCACCGAGGACGACGTGTTCCTCGTGCTCCACCACGCCCCGGACGCCGACGGGAACGCCGTCGTGAGCCGCCTCTGGGCGGGGTCCGTCGTCGGCGCGCCCGGCCCGCGCACGCGCGTCCTCGGCACGGGCGGGGCGTACGTCGTCACGACGTTCGAGAACGACGCGTCGCCCTTCGAGGTGTTCGACGACGCCGCGCCCGCGGGCACCCTCGGCTGGGTCACGCGCGGTCGCGAGCGCGAGCCCGTGCCGCAGGCCCCCGGCGGGCACGCGGACTTCTACCGCGCGGTCGCCGCGTGGTTGCTCGACGACGGCCCCGTGCCGGTCGACCCGCGCGACGCCGTCCGCACGGCCGAGGTTCTCGACGCCGCGCGCCGCAGCGCGCGGGAGGGTCGCCTGCTCGACGTGTGACGGGGCGCGCTGCCCCCGACCTGGCCCAGGGCAGACTGGTCCTGTGGACGACGGCTCGCGCGGGCGTGTCGTGCGGTGGGATGGGGGCATGCCGTCGTCGTCCCGCCGCCCGCGCCCGCCCGGGCCGTCCGTCGCCGACCTCGCGCCGGCGCTCGCGGCGGCGGGTTGGTCGCTGCGGCGGGAGCCGGGTGCGGTCGGCGGGGTGGTCGCGCGCGACGCCGCCGGCACGGTGTGCGAGGTCGCGCTGCTCACGGCGCCCGCGGACCCGAGCGCACGGGCCGCGCTCGTCGAGCACCTGCGCGGGCTCGGCGGGGAGCACGAGCACCTCGCGGCGGTGCGCGGCGTCGTGGCGGCGGACGGGTCGTCGCTCGCCGTCCTCGTCGACCACCTCGGCGGGCTGCGCCTCGACGAGCTCGCCGCCGCGCGCGAGCCGCTCCGCGCCGGGGAGGCGGTGACGGTCCTCGTCCCGGTCGCCCAGGCGCTGACGGCGCTCCACCGCGAGGGTCGCAGCCACGGCGCCCTGGACGCCGCGTCGGTCGTCGTCGCCCCGGACGGCCGGACGGTGCTGCGCCCGTCGCTGGCGCCCACGACGGCGTCGAGCGCCGACGACGTCCGCGACCTCGCCCGCACGGTCCTCGGTCTCGTCCCTCCGCCCGCGTCGAGCCACCCCGCGCACGCGGCGCCGCCCGACCCCGACGAGGCGCGGGCCCTCGCTGCGCTGCACGCGGAGCTCGCCGTCGCGCTCCGTGACGAGCCGGCCGCCCGTCCCGCCGTCGGGACGTTCGCCGCGCGCTGCTACGACGCCGTCGAGCCGCAGCCGATCGTCATGCCGGACCCCGCGCGCCTCGTCGCCGGCGCCCTGGCGGGTCGGCGAGCTCCCCGCCCAGCGGTGCCGGGGCGGCGAGCGGCCCGCGAGGACGTGGCCGCGGTGCCCGGCCGCCGTGGGGTGCGTAGACCGCGCGGGGTCCCGGGGCGGTCGGCGCGGCCGTCCGGCCTCGGGCGCGGGGCGAGGGCCGGTGCGCACGCCCGCCGGCCGGACCGGCAGCGACTCCCGTGGTCCGGCCGCACGACGACGGCCCTCCTCGGTGGCGCGGGGCTCATCGTGGCGGTGGTCGTCGCGCTCGCGGTCGGCACGCCGTGGCCCTCGCCCGTGCGCGACGACGGTCCCGCGACCACCCGCACGGCGTCGGCCGTGGACCCGGCGACCGACCCCACGCTCGACCGTGCCGACCCGCTCGGTGCGGCGCGCACCCTCACGGCGCGGCGGCTCGAGCTGCTCGCGGACGGTGCGGGGGACCTGTCCGCGGTGGTGGTCGCCGGTTCGGCCGCGGAGGCTCGCGACGCCGAGCTCCTCGCCGCGCTCGACGGCGTCGACGTGGTCGGGGCACGGGCCGAGGTCTTCGACGCCCGGCACGCCGATCCCCGGCCGCCGGATGCCGACGAGGGGCACGGGGCCGAGGCCGCGACGGTGGCCGTGGACTACGCGGTGTTGGCCCACCACCAGCGCACGGCCGCGGGCGAGGTGGAGGTGCCCGCCACGCCGCGGACCACGGTCGTCCTGGTGGTGCGGTGGACCGACGCGGGGTGGCGCGTCGCCGAGGCGCGGTGACCTCGCTCGCGCCGCAGGGTGAGCGAGCCGTCGACGAGCGCGACGGGGCCCGTCCGCGGGGAGGCCCGGCTGTGAGGACCGCCGGTCAGCGGCTCTCGACGACCTCGCGCGCGGCGTCCTCCAGGACGGGGTCGGACCACGTGAACCCGCTCGCCTCGAGGACGGTGGGCAGGGCGCGCTGGGAGCCGAGGATGTCGGACGCGAGCTCGCCGAGCGCCACGTGCAGAGCGAACGACGGCACCGCGAGCACGGCAGGACGGTGCAGCGCCCGCGCGAGCGCCCGGGTGATCTCGGCGTTGGTCGCCGGGTGCGGGGCGGACAGGTTGACGGGACCGTGCACGGGCGCGGTGAGGAGGTGCTGCAGCGCGGCGACCTCGTCGCGCAGCGTGATCCAGCTCCAGTACTGCGTCCCGGGGCCGAGGCGCCCGCCCACCCCGAGCCGCAGGAGGGGCAGCAGCCGGCCGAGCGCGCCGCCGTCGGGGGAGAGGACGATGCCGGTGCGGGCGTGCACCACACGGACCCCCGCCTGCTCCGCGGGAGCGGTCGCGGCCTCCCACTCGCGGACCAGCCGCGCGAGGAAGCCGTCTCCCGACGCGGACGTCTCCGTGAGCACCTGGGAGCCCCGGTCGCCGTAGTACCCGATGGCGGAGCCTTGGAGCCAGACCGGCGGCGGCGAGTCGAGGCCGGCGATCGTGCGGGCGAGCAACCCGGTGGTGCGCGTGCGGGACGTGACGAGCGTCCGCTTGTACGCCGTCGTCCAGCGGTGGTCGCCGATGCCCGCTCCGGCGAGGTTGACGACGGCGTCCGCCCCCGCGAGCACGCCCGGGTCCAGCCGGCCGGAGTCGGGGTCCCACTCGTGCTCGTCCGAGGTCTGCGGTGCGCGGCGCACGAGGCGGCGCACGTGATGACCGTCCGCGCGCAGACGTTCGAGCAGCTCGGTGCCGATGAGCCCGTGCGAGCCCGCCACGACGATGTCCATGGGAGACACGCTACGGGTCCGCGGCGGACTCGGCACGGTCCGCGGGGCACGCCCCGGACGGAAAAGGAGAACGCGCGAGGGCCCCGACCGGCGTGCGGTCGGGGCCCTCGTCAGCGTCGCGCCGGAGCAGGCCGGCGCCGTCCGCGGCGGGTGCCGCGGAGCGGGTCCGTCAGAGGCCGACCTCGGCCTCGAACGCGCCCTCCTCGATGCGGTTCTTGATGGTGGTGAGGAAGCGCGCGGCGTCCGCACCGTCGACCAGGCGGTGGTCGTAGGACAGGAAGATGAAGCACGTCGAGCGGATGCCGATCGTGTCGTTCCCGTCCACGTCCGTCACGACGACGGGGCGCTTCGTGATCGTGCCCGTGCCGAGGATCGCGACCTGACCGACCGGGACGATCGGCGTGTCGAAGACGGCGCCGCCCGAGCCGGTGTTCGTGATCGTGAACGTCGCGCCCGCGAGCTCGTCCGGGCCGACCTTGTTGGCACGCGTGCGCGCGCCGAGGTCGGCGATCTTGCGTGCGATGCCGGCGAGGTTGAGGTCGCCCGCGTCCTTGATGACGGGGACCACGAGGCCGCGCTCGGTGTCGACCGCGATGCCCACGTTCTCCTGGCCGTGGTAGGTGATCTCGTCCTCGGCGAAGGTCGCGTTGATCTTCGGGTAGGCCTTGAGCGCCTCGACCGCGGCGAGCGTGAAGAACGGCAGGAACGTGAGGTTCGCGCCCTCGCGCGCCTTGAAGTCGGCCTTGGCGCGATTGCGCAGGGCGGCGACGCGCGTGACGTCGACCTCGACCGCCGTGGTGAGCTGCGCCTGTGTGCTCAGCGCCTCGACCATGCGGCTCGCGACGAGCTTGCGCAGGCGGCTCGTCTTCTCGGTCGTGCCGCGCAGCGGCGAGACCGCCGGGACCGACGCCTTCTTCGGGGCGCCACCGGCCGCGGGGGCGGCCGGTGCGGCAGCGGCGGGCGCCGCCTTGGCCTCCTCGGCCTTGCGGGCTGCCTCGAGCACGTCCTCCTTGCGGATGCGGCCGCCGACGCCCGTGCCCGTGAGGGACGAGAGGTCGACGCCCTTGTCCGCGGCGAGCTTGCGCACGAGCGGCGTGAGGTACGTGCCGCCGGCCTTGGCGGCCGGGGCCGGGGTCGCACCAGGAGCCGACGGCGCGGACGGCTTCTCCGCGGCGGGAGCGGGGGCGCTCGTCGCGGGGGCGGGCGTCTCCTCCTGCGCGGCCTGCGCGGGGACGTCCGCCTCGCTCGCCGGGGTGCGCGCCTCGGTCGGCGCCTCCTCCTGCTTCGGGGCCTCCTGCGCGGGCTGCTCGGCCGGAGCGGCGGGGGCCGCGGCCGGGGCGGCGCCGGAGCCGACGATCGCGAGCACGGCGCCGACCTCGACCGTCTCGTCCTCCTGGACGAGGATCTGCTGGACGGTGCCCGCGACGGGCGAGGGGACCTCGGTGTCGACCTTGTCGGTCGAGACCTCGAGCAGCGGCTCGTCGACCTCGACGGTGTCGCCGACCGACTTGAGCCACCGCGTGACGGTGCCCTCGGTGACGGACTCGCCGAGCGCCGGGAGCTTGATCTCCTCGCCGCCACCGGCGGAGTCGCCGGACGGCGCGGGCTGCTCGGCGGGCGCGGGGGCGGCGGGCGCCTCCTGGGCGGCCGGCTGCTCCGGCTCCGGCGCGGCCTGCAGGGCCGGAGCCTCGGTCTCGGCCTCGGCGGGGGCCGGCGCGGAGCCGCCACCGCCCGAGCCGTCGCCGATCACGGCGAGGTTCGCGCCGACCTCGACGGTCTCGTCCTCCTGGACGAGGATCTGCTCGAGCGTGCCCGCGACGGGCGACGGGATCTCGGTGTCGACCTTGTCGGTCGAGACCTCGAGCAGCGGCTCGTCGACGGCGACGGTGTCGCCGACCGACTTGAGCCAACGGGTGACGGTGCCTTCGGTGACGGACTCGCCGAGGGCCGGCATCTGCACGTTCTCAGACATGACCTGCCTGGTCTCCTTCGATCGTTGGGGTCAGTTGTGGGCGTGCAGAGGCTTGCCGGCCAGGGCCAGGTGCGCCTCTCCGAGTGCCTCGTTCTGGGTGGGGTGGGCGTGGACCAGGGCGGCGACGTCCTCGGGGTACGCCTCCCAGCCCACGATCAGCTGGCCCTCGCCGACGAGCTCGCCGACGCGGGCGCCGATCATGTGCACGCCGACGACGGGACCGTCCTTGCGGCGCACGAGCTTGACGAAGCCGCTCGTCCCGAGGATCTTGCTCTTGCCGTTGCCGGCGAGGTTGTACTCGAGGGACTCGACCTGGTCGGCCCCCCACGTCTCGGCGGCGTCGGCCTCGGTGACGCCGACGGACGCGACCTCGGGCTCGCAGTACGTGACCCGGGGGATGGACGACTCGACGATCGGCGTCGGGTCGAGGCCCGCGATCTGCTCCGCGAGGAAGATGCCCTGCGCGAAGCCGCGGTGGGCGAGCTGGAGGCCGGGGACGATGTCGCCCGCGGCCCAGATGTTGCCGACGCCCGTGTGCAGGCGCTCGTCGACGATCACGAAGCCGCGGTCGAGCGTGAGGCCCTGCTCCTCGAACCCGAGGTCCGCGGTGCGCGGGCCGCGCCCGACGGCGACGAGCAGCAGCTCGGCCTCGAACGTCTTCCCGGACTCGAGGGTCACGGTGACCCCGGAGTCGGTCTCCTTGACGCCGGCGAACCGGTCGCCGAGCGAGAACGCGATGCCCCGCTTGCGGAACGCGCGCTCGAGCGCCTTCGACAGGGCCACGTCCTCGTTCGGCACGAGGTGGGGCAGCGCCTCGACGATCTGGACGTCGGCGCCGAACGACTTCCACACGCTCGCGAACTCGACGCCGATGACGCCGCCGCCGAGCACGACGACCGACTTCGGCACGCGGTCGAGCCGCAGCGCCTGGTCGGACGTGACGACCCGGCCCCCGATCTCGAGACCGGGCAGCGACCGGGCGTACGAGCCGGTGGCGAGCACGACGTGGCGGCCGGTGTAGCGGGTGCCGTCGACCTCGACCGTGTCCTGCGACACGAGGCGACCGTGGCCCTCGACGTACGTGATGCCGCGCGAGGAGACGAGTCCCTGGAGACCCTTGTACAGACCGGCGACGACGCCGTCCTTGTACGCGTTGACCCCCGCCATGTCGATGCCCTCGAGCGTGCTGCGCACGCCGAACTTCGCGCCCTCGCGGGCGCCGTCGGCGAGCTCGGCCGCGTGGAGCAGCGCCTTGGTGGGGATGCACCCGTTGTGCAGGCAGGTACCGCCGAGCCGGCCCGACTCGACGAGCGCGACGTCGAGACCGAGCTGGGCGGCACGCAGCGCGGTGGCGTAGCCGGCGCTGCCTCCGCCCAGGACGACGACGTCGAATGGTGTGCCGGGTTCGGCCACGTGCGACTCCTTCAGCGAGGGGAGAGCGAGAGCGGGCGTCCACGGCACGACGGCGGGCCGGACGGGAACCGCTGACCCACGGTGCGTGAACGTTCTCCGGGAGCCATCTTGGCACCTCGGGGACGGGCTCCCCAATCGAAACCTGGGCCGTACGGCTGTGACGCTGGAGACAGCGCGCCCACCGTATGACCAGGGTCACGCTGTACCCTGCCGCTGTGCCCCGGCTGCCCAAGCTGTCCAGCCTGTTCTCCCGCCGTCCCGCGACCACCTCGTCGCCGGGCGGCGCCGCGGCCGCGCCGTCGGACGCCCGCCGCGCGACGCTCGCACACCTGCAGGAGTTCGTGCGCACGCGCGTCGGCGTCGAGGCGTACGTCGAGCCGCCCACGCCGGACACGGGCGCGACGCTCCTGCTCATCGCGACGACGGGGGAGTGGACACGGCGCCGCGTGCCGGACGAGAAGACGGCGTTCGACGTCGCCGGCTCGCTGGGCGTGCCCGTCTACAACGTCCGCTTCACCGGCTACCCGCAGCGCATGCGCGACTGGAACTCGCGCCAGCGCAAAAGCTCCTGACCGGGCCGCCCGCCGGGCGAGCAGGCGGTCCTGGTCCGTCGGGGCGACCGGACGGACCAGGACCACCTGCTCGGCGGGGTCGGGTCAGCGGCGGGCGCGGCCTTCGACCAGGCCCAGCAGGGTGCGGACGGCGACGCCCGTGCCGCCGACCGGCGTGTACCCGTGCGCGGAGCCCTCGTTGAACGCGGGGCCGGCGATGTCGAGGTGGGCCCACGGCGTCTCGCCGACGAACTCCTGGAGGAACAGCCCGGCGACGAGCATCCCGCCGAACCGGTCGCCGATGTTGGCGAGGTCCGCGACCTTCGACTTCAGCGACGCGCCCAGCTCCTCGGGCAGCGGCATCGGCCAGAACTGCTCGCCCGCGGCGTCGGCCGCCGCGACGACCTCCGCGCGCACGTCGTCGGCGCCCATGACCGCCGAGACGCGGTTGCCGAGCGCGACCATCTGGGCGCCGGTGAGCGTCGCGACGTCGAGCACGACGTCGGGCTTCTCCTCGACCGCGGCGACGAGGCCGTCGGCCATGACGAGGCGGCCCTCGGCGTCGGTGTTGAGCACCTCGACCGTCTTGCCGCCCCGGATCGTGATGACGTCGGACGGGCGCTGCGCGGTGCCGGACGGCATGTTCTCCGCCAGGCACAGCCAGCCCGTGACCGCCACGGGCAGGCCCAGGCGCGCGGCGGCGACGACGGTCTGGAGCACCGCGGCGGCGCCGGCCATGTCGGACTTCATCGCCTCCATGCCCTTCGCGGGCTTGATGGAGATGCCGCCCGAGTCGAACGTGATGCCCTTGCCGACGAGCGCGACCTTCGCCGCAGGGCGCGACGGCGTGTAGGCGACCTTGACCAGGCGCGGCCCGCGCGCCGAGCCCTGGCCCACGCCGACCAGACCGCCGTACCCGCCCGCGGCGAGCGCCTTGTCGTCGAGCACGGTGACCTTGAGGCCCTTGGCGCCGGACTCCTTGACGGCCTGCTTCGCGACGTCGGCGAACGCGGCCGGGTACAGGTCGTTCGGCGCCGCGTTCACGAGGTCGCGCGTCGCGTTGACCGCGGCGGCGACGACCGTCGCGCGCTCGACGGCGGCCTTCGCGGCGGCGCTGCGCGCGTTCGCCGCGAGGATCTCGACGGTCGCGGGCGGACGGCTCCCGGCCGACGTCGCGGCCTCGCCCGTGCGGTAGCGCGCGAACGTGTAGGTGCCCAGGAGCGCGCCCTCGGCGACGGCGGCGAGCTGCGCGTCGTCCTCGACGGGCAGCGCGACGGCGACCGACGCGGTGCCGGCGAGCGCGCGCAGCGCGGCCCCTGCCGCACGGCGCAGCGCCTCGGCGCCGAACGTGCCGTCGGCCCGGCGGGCGCCGAGGCCCACGAGCACGAGCACGCCCGCCTTGAGGTCGGGACCGGCGGGGACCTTGCGGACCTCGTCGGCGGCGCCCGTGATGCCGAGCGCGGGTGCGAGGTCCTCGAGGGCGGCGACCACCGGACGGGGCAGGTCGCCCCCGACGATCGCGACGCCGTCGGACGTCGTGTGGGTGCCGACGACGAGCGCGTCGACCTTGGCACCGGCGGGATTCTTGCTGGAGACGGTCAGTTCAGCCACCCCGCGATGCTATCCCCGGCCGCCCGCGGGGTCCGCCGGGCCTGTGGACGATTCCCGCGGCGCCCACCGCCCCCGGTACGCTCGGCGGCGTGGTCCTCCCCCTCCTGCTCCTCGTGGTCGCGGCGTGCGTCGCGCTCGCCGCCTGGGCGGTCGTGTTCGTCGCGCGCGACCGCGCGGTGATCCTGCGCCAGCTGTGGGGCGCCGCGGTGATCGAGGGGCTGATCCTCGTGCAGGCGGTCGTGCTCGGGGTGCTCGGCGCGACCGGGACGGCGCCCACCGACCCGGTGCTGCTGTGGGGCTACCTCGTGACCGCACTCGTCATCCTGCCCGTCGCCGCGCTGTGGGCGTTCGCGGAGCGCTCGCGCTGGAGCTCCGTCGTGCTCGCGGTCGCCGCGCTCACGGTCGCGTTCCTCGAGTGGCGGCTGTGGCAGATCTGGAACGCCTGACCTGGAGGCCCTCGCCATGAGCGCACCTGCCGCCCCCGACGGGGCGGACCCGGCGGCGACGCCCGCAGCGGGCGGTCGCCCGGACCCCCGTTCGGGCCAGCGCCGCACCAACGGCGGCTTCGGCCGGGTGCTCGTCGCCGTCTACGGGATCTTCGCGCTCGCCGCGACGGCCCGCGCCGGGGTCCAGCTCCTGCGCGACTGGCACGAGGCGCCGCTCGCCTACGCGCTGTCGGCGCTCGCGGCGGCGGTCTACGTCGTCGCGACGATCGCCCTCGCGCGGGGCGGCCGCGTCGCGCGCCGCATGGCGTGGCTCGCCGTGGGCGTCGAGCTCGTCGGCGTCCTGACCGTCGGCGCGTTCTCGCTCGCCGACCCCGAGGCCTTCCCGCGCGCGACCGTCTGGTCGGGCTTCGGCCAGGGCTACGGCTACGTCCCGCTCGTGCTGCCGTTCGTCGGGCTCTGGTGGCTCTGGCGCACCCGGCCCGCCGCGCCCGGCGTGACCACCCCGCCCCCCGCCGCCCCCACCACCCCCGTCACCGACGCCCCGGAGGACGCCGTATGACCCGCCGCCGACCGCTCCTCTACGGCCTCCTCTTCGACACCGTGTTCCGCCGGATGGACCCCGAGCGGGCGCACCACGTGGCGTTCGACCTCATCGGGTTCGCCGGGCGCGTGCCCGTGCTGCGCGACGTCGTCCAGGGGGCGCTCGCGCCCTACCTGGGCCGCGCGGCGGGGGGCCGGGGGAGCGTCGAGGTGCTCGGCAAGGTCTTCCCGGCGCCGTTCGGGCTCGCGGGCGGCTTCGACAAGGACGCCCGGGCGGTGCGCGGGCTGACGATGCTCGGCTTCGCGTTCGTCGAGATCGGCACCGTGACGGCGCACGCCCAGCCCGGCAACGAGCGGCCGCGCCTGTGGCGCGAGCTCGACGTCCAGGGCGTGCGCAACCGCATGGGGTTCAACAACGAGGGCGCCGCGGCGGCCGCGCGCCGGCTCGCGGCCCTGCGCTCGACGCGGGGCGGGCGTGCCGTGCTCGTCGGGGCGAACATCGGCAAGACGAAGGTCACGCCCGCCGAGGAGGCGGCCGCGGACTACGCGACGAGCGCGGGCCTGCTCGCGCCGTACGCGGACTACCTCGTGGTGAACGTGTCGTCCCCGAACACCCCGGGCCTGCGCGACCTCCAGGAGGTCGAGTCGCTGCGGCCGATCCTCGTGGCCGTGCGCGAGGCGGCCGACGCGGCCACGGCGGACGCGGGCGTCGGCCGGGTGCCGCTGCTCGTCAAGATCGCCCCGGACCTCGCGGACGAGGACGTCGACGCCGTCGCTGACCTCGTGGACGAGCTCGACCTCGACGGCGTCGTCGCCGTGAACACGACGATCGGGCACGACCGCGGGCCCGGCGGCCTCTCGGGCCCGCCCATCCGCGCGCGGGGCCTGGCCGTCGTCGCGCGCCTGCGCGAGCGGCTCGGGCCGCAGCGCGCGATCATCGGCGTCGGGGGGATCACCACCGCGCACGACGCGCGCGACTACCTGCACGCGGGCGCGGACCTCGTGCAGGGGTACACCGGGTTCCTCTACCAGGGCCCGCTGTGGGCGGCGCGGATCAACCGCTCGCTCGCGCGGCACCCCGAGCCCGGCGCGCACGTGCGGGGCGCCGACGCGAAGGAGGCACGATGATCCGGCCGCAGTGGGTCTGGGAGCTCGACGACGCCGAGGGGCGCGCGCTCGCCTCGCCGGTGAGCCCCGTCTTCACGACGCAGTACGACGCCGAGCAGTGGCTCGGCGAGAGCTGGCGGAGCCTCGCCGCAGAGGGCGCTGCCGCCGCCCGGCTTCTGCACGACGGCAGCCAGGCGACGGCGACGGTGGAGCTGCGCGTCCCCTGACCGGGTCGTCGGCGTCCTGACCTGGACGCACGGCCGGCCGGTCCTGCCCGGGCGACACGGGCGCGCGAGCCCGTCGCGCGCCGTCGCCCCGGGGGACCGTCAGCCCGCGACCCGGGCCCACGCGGCGGCGAGCCGTGCCACGGCGTGCTCGAGCTGCTCGGGCGGTCGGGAGAACGTCAGGCGCAGCCGGTCGGCCGCGCTGCCGTCGGGCGTGAAGGTCGGGCCGGCGTTGACGAGCACGCCCTCGGCCGCCGCGGCGGCGGCGAGCGCTTGCGCGACCGGCGCGCCCAGGTCGACCCACAGTGAGAGCCCGCCCTCGGGCACGTCCACGCGCCACTGCGGCAGCGCCCGTGCGAGCAGGCCGCACAGGAGGTCGCGCTGCGCGCGGAGCGTCCGACGGCGCTCGGCGAGCACCGCGGGGGCGTCGTCGAGCAGCTCGACGACGGTGAGCTGCTCCAGCACCGCGGTGGCGATGTCCGCCGACTGCCGCGTGCGCGCGAGGCGCGCGACGAGGTCCGGGTGGGCGCGGACCCAGCCGACTCGCAGCCCGCCCCAGAACGACTTGGACGCCGAGCCGACCGTGACGACGTACGGCGAGGTGCCGTCGCCCGCGAGCGGCTCCACGACCGGACCGGTGGCGTCCGGGTCGCCGTCGAGGTCGAGGTCGGTGAGCGTCTCGTCGCCGACCACGGTCACGCGGTGGCGGGCCGCGGCGTCGCGCACGCCCGCCCGCTCCTCGGGCGTGAGGGTGTAGGCGGTCGGGTTGTGGAAGTCGGGCACGAGGTAGACGAGCCGCGGCGCGACCTGGCGCAGCGTGGAGTCGAACAGGTCGACGTCGAACCCCGGCGCGTCGTGGTCGTCGCTGCCCCGCGCCCCGTGGCCTCCCCGGCCTACGGGGACGGGCACCAGCCGCGCGCCCGCCCGTCGCAGCGACTCCATCGCGTGGTAGTACGTGGGCGACTGCACGACGGCGCGGTCACCTGCCCCGAGGAGGGTGTCGGCGAGCGTGGTGATGGCGTGCTGGGCGCCCGTGGTGACGAGCACCTCGTCGGGCGTGGTGGGCGTGCCGCGGCGTGTGTGGTGGTCGGCGAGGGCCTCGCGGAGGACGCCGAGGCCGTACGGCTCGTAGCCGCCGCCGGACAGGTACTCGGGCAGCCGCTCCAGCGCGCGCGAGTAGGCGGCGTGCAGGCCGCTCGGCGCGGCGGAGGTCGCCTGCGACAGGTCGGCGAGGTCGATCGGCGCGGTGCGCGGCGCGGGCCCGGGCGGGGCGTCGCCGCCGGCCGCGCGGTCCGCGGGCCGGCGCGCGCTCGGGCGGGGGAGCACGACGACGGTGCCCGAGCCGGTGCGCGAGCGCGCGAACCCGAGCTCGCGCAGGCGCCCGTACGCGGCGGCGGTCGTGGTGCGCGAGACGCCGAGAGCGACGGCGAGGTCGCGCTCGGACGGCAGGCGCGTGTGCGGCGCGAGGGTTCCCGCGAGGACGGCGGCCCGCAGCGCGTCGGCGAGGGCGGTGTACGCGGGGCCGCCCGCGTGCCACCGGCCGAGCAGCCGCGCGGCAGCAGCGGGGGACAGGTGGCGGTGGACGTCGACCGTCCCGGCCGGGGCAAGGCTCATGGGGCCACTCTCTCGCGATTGGCTATGGATGTCGATGCCACTCGGCGGTCAGGATGACACCCATGAGCCCCACCCGCCGCACCGTCCAGCTCCTCCTCGGCCTGCTCGGCTACGCGCTGTCCATGGCGCTGCTGATCCACGCGGGCCAGGGCGGGATGCCGTGGGACGTGCTGCACCAGGGCGTCGTCCGCCGCACGGGGCTGCCGTTCGGTGTCGTCGTCGGGTCGCTGAGCGTGCTGGTCCTGCTGGCCTGGATCCCGCTCCGGCAGCGGCCCGGGATCGGTACGGTCGCGAACGTCGTCGTCATCACGCTGACGATCGACCCGGCCATCGCGCTCGTCACGCGCCTCGTGCCCGACCCGGGCGTCGCCGCGAGCGTGGCCCTGGCCGTCGGGGGCATCGTGCTCAACGGCCTCGCGACGGCGGCCTACCTGGGCGTGCGGCTCGGCCCGGGACCCCGCGACGGACTCATGACCGGCCTGGTGGCGCGCACCGGCTGGTCGGTGCGGCTCGTGAGGACGCTCCTCGAGGTCGTCGTCGTGACGCTGGGCTGGGCGCTCGGCGGCACGCTCGGCTGGGCGACGGTCGCCTACGCGCTCGCCGTCGGGCCGATCGTCCAGCTCACGGCGCGGTGGTTCGCGCCGCGCGGGCTCGTCACCGCCGCGGCCTCCGAGGCGGCGACGGACATCGTGGCGGCGTCGGACGGCGAGCCTGCGTCGGACGTCGGGACCGCGTCGCGGGAGCCCGTCCCCGCGACCGCAGGCCCCCGGCCGGACGAGGGAGGCATGCCCGCGTCCGGCCGGTGAGGAGACGACGACGGCCCCGGCGCGCCGCCGGGGCCGTCGTCGCGCGCGGTGGCGTGCGTCAGGCGACGCGGCCCTGCGGGGCGTTCTCCGCCGTCTTGCCCGGGTCGCGCTCGACGGCGCCCCCGAGGATCTCGTCGATCCGGGCCATGAGCTCGGCCGGGATCGTCACGCCTGACGCCTTGACGTTCTCCGCGACCTGCTCGGGGCGCGACGCCCCGACGAGCGCCGCGGCGACGTTGTCGTTCTGCAGCACCCACGCGATCGCGAGCTGCGCCATGCTCAGGCCCAGCTCGTCCGCGACGGGCCGGAGGTTCTGCACGCGCGTGAGCACGTCGTCGGTGAGGAAGCGCTGGATCATGCGCGCGCCGCCCTTGTCGTCGGTCGCACGCGACCCCGCCGGCAGCGGCTGCCCGGGGAGGTACTTGCCGGACAGCACGCCCTGCGCCATGGGCGACCAGACGATCTGCGAGAGCCCGAGCTCGCGCGACGTCGGCACGACCTCGTCCTCGATGACGCGCCACAGCATCGAGTACTGCGGCTGGGAGGAGATGAGCTGGAACCCGAGGTCCTGCGCGAGCGCGTGGCCCGCGCGGATCTGGTCCGCCGTCCACTCGGAGACGCCGATGTACAGGGCCTTGCCCTGGCGCACGATGTCGGCGAACGCCTGCATCGTCTCCTCGAGCGGCGTCTCGGTGTCGTACCGGTGCGCCTGGTAGAGGTCGACGTAGTCGGTGCCGAGCCGCTTGAGGGAGCCGTTGATCGACTCCATGACGTGCTTGCGCGACAGGCCGGTGTCGTTGGGGCCGCCGGGGCCGGTCGGCCAGTAGACCTTCGTGAAGATCTCGAGCGACTCGCGTCGCTGGCCCTTGAGGGCGTCGCCGAGCACCTGCTCGGCCTTCGTGTTGGCGTAGACGTCCGCGGTGTCGAACGTCGAGATGCCGGCGTCGAGGGCTGCGTGCACGCACGCGGTCGCGACGTCGTTCTCGACCTGGGAGCCGTGGGTGAGCCAGTTGCCGTAGGTGATCTCGGAGATCTTGAGACCCGAGTTGCCGAGGTAGCGGTAGGTGGGCATGGACCCAACCTAGCCGCGGGCCCGGCCGCTCGCGGGGCCGGGCGCCGTCGTCACTCGGGGTAGACGCCGTGCTTCTTGTGCGTCGGCTTGGGCAGCCGCGCGCGGCGGAGCTGGAACGCGCGCATGACCGCGTACATGACCGTGCCCTTGGGGATGTCGCCGAACTTCGCGAGGAGGCGCTTGCGCAGGCGCCGCCACATGATGAAGCCGTCGACGACGGTGAGCAGGACGATGACGTACAGCGTCATGACCGTGAGGAACGCGAGCTCCTGGTTCCGCGCCGTGAGGAACGAGAACACGATGAAGACGAGGGCGACGGGCAGGAAGAACTCACCGAGGTTCCAACGGGCGTCGACGTACTCGCGCACGTAGCGCTTGACCGGGCCCTTGTCGCGCGGCGGCAGGTAGCGCTCGTCGCCGGTCTGCATGGCCTGGTACTGGCGGTCGCGCATCTCGCGCTGCTTCTCCCGTGCGGACTTCGCGGCGGCGCGGCGGTCGTTCGGCACGAGGGGACGCTTGTTCGCGGCCTCGGAGACCTTGCGCTTGGGGGTCGGGCGGCCCTTGCCGGCGCGCTCGATCTCGGCCGCCTCCTCGACGGGGTCGGGGGCGGCGGGGGTCGCGGCGGCCTTGTTGCGGGAGAACACCCCTCCAGGGTAGTCGAGCCGACGGGGTGCCCGGACGCGGGTCCGGGGCCGCACGGTGTCGTACCGTGCTGGTCGTGACGAACTCACCCGAACCCACCGCCCCCGCGCCCGGCACCGCCCTCGCGACCACGCTCCGCGAGACCGTCGCCCGGCTCTTCCCGGCGCTGCGCGCCGACCTGGAGTCGCTCGTGCGCGTGCCGAGCGTCTCGAACGCCGCGTTCGACCAGGCGCACGTCGCCGCCAGCGCCGACGCCGTGGCCGCGCTCCTGCGCGACGCCGGCCTGCCCGAGGTCCAGGTGCTGCGCGCCCGGGCCGAGGACGGCACCGAGGGCGCGCCCGCCGTCGTCGCGCGCCGCCCGGCGCCCGACGGCGCCCCGACCGTCCTGCTGTACGCGCACCACGACGTCCAGCCCCCGGGCGAGGCGAGCACGTGGGAGACCGACCCGTTCGAGCCGACCGAGCGCGACGGCCGCCTCTACGGCCGCGGCGCGGCCGACGACAAGGCGGGCGTCGTGGCCCACCTCGGTGCGCTGCGTGCCCTCCTGGAGATCGGCGACCTCCCCGTCGGGGTGACGGTGTTCGTCGAGGGCGAGGAGGAGATCGGCTCGCCGACGTTCCTGCCGTTCCTCACGCAGCACCGCGACCTGCTCGCGGCCGACGTCATCGTCGTCGCCGACTCCTCGAACTGGAAGATCGGCGTGCCCGCGCTCACGACGTCGCTGCGCGGGCTCGTGGACTGCGAGGTCGAGGTCGCGGTGCTCGACCACGCGGTGCACTCGGGCATGTTCGGCGGCCCCGTGCTCGACGCCGTGACGCTGCTCGCGCGGCTGATCACGACCCTGCACGACGACGCGGGCAACGTCGCCGTGCCCGGGCTCGCCACCGCGGACGAGCCGACCGTGGACTACGCGGAGGCCGACTTCCGCGCCGACTCCTCGCTCCTCGACGGCACCGTCCTCGCGGGGGAGGGCAGCATCGCCGGGCGGCTGTGGACCAAGCCGGCGATCGCCGTGATCGGGCTCGACGCGCCGAGCGTCGCGCACGCGTCGAACACCCTCACGCCCCGCGCGACCGCGAAGCTCTCGGTGCGGCTCGCGCCCGGCCAGGACCCGGCGGCCGCGATGGCGGCGCTGCGCAGGCACCTCGAGTCGCACGCGCCGTTCGGCGCGCGCGTGACCGTGCGCGACGGCGAGCAGGGCAAGCCGTTCCTCGCCCCGGCGGACTCCGAGGCGATGCGGGCCGCGCGGTGGGCGTTCGCGACGTCGTGGGGCACGGACCCCGTCGACATCGGCATCGGCGGGTCGATCCCGTTCATCGCCGACCTGCTCGAGGTCTTCCCCGACGCGGCGATCCTCGTCACGGGCGTCGAGGACCCGGACTCGCGCGCGCACGGCGCGAACGAGTCGGTCCACCTCGGCGAGCTGGAGAAGGTCGTGCTCGCCGAGGCGCTCCTGCTCGCCCGGCTCGGCGGCGCGGTCGCCTGACCCGCGCCCGCCGGACCGCACGCGGCGACGCTCCCCGGTCGGCCGGGGAGCGCCGCCGTGCGGCGTCAGGCGTCAGGCACGGTGGGCGACGTCGACCGCCCGGGCCCACCGCGCGACGTCGTCCGGGAGCTCGGGGGAGGTGACGTCGCCGCCCAGGAGCCCGACGACGTCGGGCGCGGCGATCCGGTCGCCGGACCCGCGCGCGAGGAAGCGCCCGGCGACGAGCCCGCGCGCGCAGAGGTCCCCGCGGCGTGTGAACACCTGCTCGAGGTACACGACGCGCTCGTCCCACCCGAGCACGCGCGTCGTGATCTCGAAGCGGTCCCCGAGCTGCAGGGAGCGGCGGTACTTCATGGTCGACGCCGCGACGACGGGGTACCAGCCCTTGTCCTTGAGCAGGGGGAACCCGCCGAGGTCGGCGATGAAGTTGCTGCGCGCGACGTCCATCATCTGGAGATACACGCCGTTGTTCACGTGCAGGTAGAAGTCGAGGTCGCCCGGGCGCACGCGCATGCGGGTGACGGACGGCTCGAGGACGCCGCGCCCCGGCACGGCCTTGCGCGGCAACGTGCTGGCGACGAGGAGCTGGATCTGGCGGGTCACCGGGGCAGGCTACTACCCCGCACCAGCGGTATCGGGTATCCGGCACCGACGGCGGGGGACGCCCCTCCAGGTCGGTGTGCGAGGATGCGCGCCGTGACGACGACGAGCCCCGCCCCTCGCCCCACCGCCACCGCCGACACCGGGTCGCCCGCCCCGCACCCGTGGCAGGTCCGCGCGTTCCGCGCAGTCGCGATCGCCGAGGCGTTCTCCTGGGCCGGCCTGCTCGTCGGCATGTACCTCAAGTGGGTCGCCGGGACGACCGAGCGCGGCGTGGAGATCTTCGGGCCCGTCCACGGCGTGCTCGTGCTCGTGTACGTCGCGCTCGCCGTGCTCGCCGCCGTGCGCGTCCGCTGGTCGCTCTGGACGATCTTCCTCGCGCTCGCCGCGACCGTCCCGCCGTTCTGCACCGTCCTCTTCGACGTGTGGGCGCACCGCACCGGCCGCTACGCGCGCCGCTGACCGCTCGGGTCGGCTGACCCCAGGCTCGCCGACCGCTCGGCCCGATCAGACCGGCGGGTCGGGGTCGTACTGGATCCCGCGCCGTACGGCGCGCGCGACGTCGGCGCTCTCCAGGCGCGCGACGAGGTGCAGCGCCATGTCGATCCCCGCGGACACCCCGGCGGACGTGACGACGTCGCCGTCGTCGACGTAGCGCGCCTCCGTGTCGACCACGACGCTCGGGTCGATCCGCGCGAGCTCGTCGTAGTGCGCCCAGTGCGTCGTCGCGGGCCGGCCCCCGAGGAGCCCCGCCGCGGCGAGGACGAGCGAGCCCGTGCAGACGCTCGCGATCACCGGGGTGCGCGCCCGCATCGCGCGCAGCCACTCGAGGTGCACGCGGTCGCCGAGCAGCGGGCGCGTCCCGCGACCGCCGGGGTACACGAGCAGGTGGAGGGGGCCGACGTCGTCCGCCGAGCGGTCGGGGAGCAGGCGGAGGCCCTTCGCGAGCCGCACGCCGCCGCCGTCCCACGAGAACGTCGACACCTGGGGCTTGAGCGCGGAGTGCTCGGCCCAGGCCGACAGCACCTCGAACGGCCCGGCGACGTCGAGCTCCTCGGCCTCGTCGAAGACGAAGATCCCGACGTTCGTCCCGTTGCCCGTTCCCATGGCCACCTCCGCGCGCCCCCGCGTCCCGAGGGCCTCGACCGCTCCTGCCCGCGCGCCTAGAGGCCCGGCAGGGCGAGCATCTGGTCGAGCGCGACGCGCGCCCAGTGCGCGTCGTCGGCGTCCACGACGATTCGGTTCACCACGCGACCGGCGACGAGCGACTCCATCGCCCACACGAGGTGCGGCAGGTCGATCCGGTTCATCGTCGAGCAGAAGCACACCGTCGAGTCGAGGTAGTGCACCTGCTTGTCCGGGTGCGCCCGCGCGACGCGGCGCACGAGGTTGAGCTCGGTCCCGATCGCCCACGCCGAGCCCGGCTCGGCGGCGTCGAGCATCTTGATGATGTACTCCGTCGACCCGACGAAGTCCGCCGCCGTGACGACCTCGTGCTTGCACTCGGGGTGCACCAGCACGTTGACGTCCGGGACGGCCGCGCGGACGTCGTCGACGTTCTTCGCCGAGAACCGCCCGTGGACCGAGCAGTGCCCCCGCCACAGGATCATGCGCGCGTCGCGCAGCTCGGCGTCGGTGAGGCCGCCGTTCGGCTTGCGCGGGTCGAACACGACGCAGTCGTCGAGCGACATCGCGAGCTTCAGGACCGCGGTGTTGCGCCCCAGGTGCTGGTCCGGGAGGAACAGGACCTTGCCCGTGCCGTCCACGCCGCCCACCTGGTCGAACGCCCAGCGCAGCGCGACCTCCGCGTTCGACGACGTGCACACCGTGCCGCCGTGGCGCCCCGTGAAGGCCTTGATCGCGGCCGAGGAGTTCATGTAGGTCACGGGGATCGTCGAGTCGGCGATGCCGACCTCCTGCAGCACGTCCCACGCGTCCTCGACCTGGTCGATTGCGGCCATGTCCGCCATTGAGCAGCCCGCCGCGAGGTCCGGCAGCACGACCTGCTGCGCGTCGGACGTGAGGATGTCCGCGCTCTCGGCCATGAAGTGCACGCCGCAGAAGAGGATGAACTCCGCCTCGGGGCGGGCGGCCGCCTCGCGCGCGAGCTTGAAGGAGTCGCCCGTGACGTCGGCGAAGTCGATGACCTCGTCGCGCTGGTAGTGGTGGCCCAGGACGAACGCCCGCTCGCCCAGCGCGGCGCGTGCCGCGCGGGCGCGCTCGACCAGGTCGGGGTCGCTCGGCGCGGGCAGGTCGCCCACGCACTCGACGCCCCGCTCGGACGCGAGGTCGCGGCCCTGCCCCAGCAGGAGCAGGGCGGACGGGTTGGGCTCGACGAAACCGCCCGGGCGTGCGGTGCTCGGACCGCCCACGGACGACAGCAAGGTGCTCCCGGTGCTCACGGGACCATCGTCGCACAGCGCCGCGGAGACGGAGAGGGCCCTCCCACCCTGACTCCGCGCGCCCCGGCGCGACCCGCCGGACCGCGCCCGGGCTGGCACAATCCGGGCATGCGCGTGCTGCTCACCGGGTCCGCCGCCCCGCCCCCGCCCGACGGCGCGTGGCCGGGCCGCGACGTCGTGCCGGCTGCCGCCGGACCGAGCCTCGCCGACGTCGCCTCGTGGTGGTCCGCGCACGGCGCCGTGGACACCGTGCCCCTCGCGGCGTCGGGGCCCGCGTTCCTCGACGCCGTCGCTCCCGTCGCGCCCGAGGTCCTCGCGGGCGTCGTGCCGGGCCCGGGCGGCGCGGAGGTCCCGGTCGCCGTCCGACGGCGCGCGTCCTCGCCGCGCGAGGGTGTGCAGGCCCGGACCGTCGTCGTCGACGCGTCCCAGGTCCCGGCCACCGGGGAGGCCGTCGTCGTCGATGCCGACGGGACGCCGACGACGGTGCCCGCCCGCTCGTCGACCGCCGTCGGGCACCTGCTCGCGCTCGCGGTCGACGCCGCTCGGGCGGGGTCGGATCCCGGCCGGGTCGTCCTCGCGACCGGGGGCAGCACGAGCCACGACGCGGGCTTCGGGGCGCTCCTCGCGCTCGCGGGCGAGCCGCCGGCGTCCGGGGGCGCGCCGGACGTCGCGCCCGTCCGGCTGGCGGACGTCGTGCGCGCCGCGCGCGCCGCGCTGGGCGGCACGCACCTCGTGGCGGCCGTCGCGTCCGACGTCCCGCTCCTCGGTCTGCACGGCGCGAGCGCGACCCTCGACGCGCGCGGTGTCGACCCGCTGGTGGCCCAGCACCTCGAGCGCGCGCTCGGCGCGGTCGCGCACGACGTCGCCGCCGCCGTCGACCGCGCGGACGCGGCCGGGCCGGGGGAGCACGGGATCGTCGGGCGCGACCTGCTCGCGGGCGCGACGACGGGCCGCCGCCTCGCCGCGCTGCCGGGGGCGGGCAGCGGGGGAGGGCTGGGCTTCGCCGTCGCGGCGCTGGGCGGCAGGCTCGTGCCCGCGCTCCGGGTCGTGGCGGACGACGTCGGGCTCGACGCGCGGCTCGCGGACGCGGACGTCGTCGTGGTGCTCGCCGACGAGCTCGGCGCGCACGAGCTCGGCGAGGGGACCGTCCGCGAGGTGGCCGGCCGGGCGGCGCGGCACGCGCTCCCGGTGGTGGTCGTCGCGCGTGCGGTCGTCGCGGGCCGTCGCGAGCAGGCGGCCGCGGGGCTCAGCGGTGCGTACGCGTGGGGCGACGGCGACCCGCGCGACCTCGTGGAGCGCGTCGCGCGCACGTGGTCGCGCGGCTGAGGCGCGCGTCGGCCGAGGTCGACGGCGCCGCCCGTGCGGCTCCTCCGTCGTCGTCCTCGCACCCCGTGCGGCGAGGCCCGTTCGACCTTCCTGCCGCGCGGGGTCGTAGACTCGGGAACACCACCGGCACGTGTGGTGTTGAGGACCTGACGGGATCTCTCTCGAGAGATCCGAGAAGCCGGCCACCACCGGGGCAGCACTGCCCCCGACAGCGCGGAGACGAGATGAGCGAGACCACCGACATTGCCACGCACGGCGTCAACCTGACCGACGAGGCCGCGGACAAGGTCCGCACGCTCCTCGAGCAGGAGGGTCGCGACGACCTGCGCCTGCGCGTCGCGGTGCAGCCCGGCGGCTGCTCCGGCCTGATCTACCAGCTCTACTTCGACGAGCGCGTGCTCGACGGCGACGCGCTGCGCGACTACGACGGCGTCGAGGTCGTGGTCGACAAGATGAGCGTCCCCTACCTCGAGGGCGCGACGATCGACTTCGCCGACACGATCGAGAAGCAGGGCTTCACGATCGACAACCCCAACGCGGGCAGCGCCTGCGCCTGCGGCGGCTCCTTCAGCTGAGCCGTCCGGCGTGCCGCGCGCACGCCACCGGACCGCACGAGCCCGGTCACCCGTCCGCGGGTGGCCGGGCTCGCGTCGTCCGCGGGTCGTGGCGCCCCGCTCGCGGCGGGGTCAGCCGCCGATCTCGACGGTGATCGCCCAGGCCTCGGCTTCTCCCTGACCGGGGAGCTGCGCCTCGCCCACGACCGCGTGCCCGCGCATCCGCGCCCACGCGGGGACGTCGAGGCGGGCGGCCGGGTCGGTCGACCACACCGTGAGCCTGGCGCCCGGTGCGAGGTCGCGCGCTGCCGCCGCGAGCCGGATCACGGGCAGCGGGCAGCGCAGCCCGCGCGCGTCGACCACGTCGCCGGCCGCGCCCGCGTCGCCGGACGTGCCGGACGACGCCGCGGGCGGGGGATCGCCGGTCACAGGCCCTGCACCCCCAGCGCCGCGCGCACGCGGGCGACGGCGTCCGGCAGGGCGGCGAGCAGCCGCTCGACGTCGTCCTCCGTCGTCGAGCGGTCCAGGGCGACGCGCACGTTGCCGTGCGTGAGCACGCCCATCGCCGCGAGGACGTGCGAGGGCTCGAGCGAGCTCGACGTGCACGCCGACCCGGAGCCGACGGCGATGCCCTCGCGGTCCAGGTCGGTGAGCAGCGCCTCGCCGTCCACGTAGAGGAAGGAGAAGGTCGCGACGTGGGGGAGCCGGTCGACCGGGTCGCCGACCACCTCGACGTCGGGGATCTGGGCGACCTGTGCCCGCACGCGGTCGACGAGCGCCCGGCGCCGCGCGTCCTGCGCGTCCCGGTCGGCCAGCACCGCCTGCAGCGACACTGCGGCGGCGAACGCCGCCGGGACGGACACCCCGCCGGGTGCCCACGGGTCCGCGTCCTCCGGGAACGGGCTGCGCCGTCGGACGCGGGAACGCACCGCGAGGACACCGACGCCGGGCCCGCCGCCCCAGTCCGCCGGGTCGGCGGCGAGCGCGTCCCAGGTCTCGGGGACGACGTCGTGCCCGAGCGTGGCCCCCGCGTCCACGAGCAGCGGGACCCCCGCCCCCCGCGCCGCCTCGTGCACGGCCGCGACCGGCTGCCGCGTCCCCACCTCGCCGTTGGCGGCCTGGAGCGCGGCGAGCGCCACGCCCGGGCGGCCGACGGCGTCGGTCATCTCCGCGGCGTCGACGCGGCCGGACCTGTCCACCCCGACGACCTCCCGCTCCAGGCCACCGTGCTCGGCGGCGTGCAGGACGGCGGCACGCTCGACGGCGCCGACGACGACCCGTCGCCCCGCGCGGTGACGCGCGCCGGCGAGCGCGGCGACGGCCGTGTGGAGGGACGCGGTGTGGTTGGCGGTGAAGACGACCTCCTCCGTGCGCGCGTCGAGCGCGGCGGCGACGGCCTCGCGGGCGCCGTCGAGCAGGGCCGCGGCACGCCTGCCCTCGGCGTGGAGGCGTCGGGGGTCGGCCCAGCCGTCGTCGAGCGCGCGGTCGAAGGCCTCGCGCGCGAGCGGGTGCCAGGGGGCGCGCCCCCCGTTGTCGAGAAGGACCCGGCGATCGGGGGTGGTGTGTGTCACATGGCCTCCAGGGCGCGGGCGGGGCCGTCGCGGAGCGGGGGACGGCCGGGCTGAGACGGCCCGAGCGGGCGCAGGGCGCCGGTCGAGGTCCGGCGCACGGCGTCGGATCGTTGCGCTCGCGCGCCCCGCGACGAGGTGCCTCCGGGAGTCCGAAGGTCCCACCGGCACGCTACCGTGCTGCCCGGTGGGCCGACGGTGTGGCAAGGATCTGACAGACTCGGGACGGGTGTGCCGAACCCACCCCTGACCGGCCACGACGTGTGCCGCATCTCGCCCGTCCGCAGCGCGTTCCGGGCCACGAAGGGCGGAATCCCGCGCTAGGCTTCGTGTGTCGAGGACGAAGGTCCTGTGCTGGGCTCGTAAAGACGGGCACGGGCAGGACGTGACGTGAAAGGCCCCCCTTGCACTCGCAACCCCCTAGCCGCACACGGCGCACCATCCTGCGGGCGACGGCCCTCGCCGTCGCCGTCGCCGCGGTGGCGTCCGGCTGCGCCACCGACACCGTCCAGCGCGGGTTCCTGCCCGGTTACGAGGACGGGGAGGTGACCAACCAGACCGCCCGGATCACGTCGCTGTGGACCGGCTCCTGGATCGCGGCCCTCATCGTCGGCGTGATCACGTGGGGCCTGATGCTGTGGTGCGTCGCCGCGTACCGCAAGCGCAAGGACGACCACCAGCTCCCCGTGCAGACGCGCTACCACCTGCCGCTCGAGATCATGTACACGGCCGTGCCGATCCTCATGGTCCTCGTCCTCTTCTTCTACACGGACCGCGACATGAGCGCGATCGTGGACAAGGACGTCGAGTCCGACCTCACGGTCCAGGTCATCGGCAAGCAGTGGAGCTGGGACTTCAACTACGTGGACGACGACGTCTACGAGACGGGCCAGCACCTGGCGGACGTCGGCGACACCATGACCGACGACGCGACGATCGACGGTGCCCCGGGCACGGCGGCGGCGCTGCCGACGCTCTACCTGCCCGTCGGTGAGTCGGTGCGGTTCGAGCTGCAGTCGCGCGACGTCATCCACTCCTTCTGGATCCCCGCGTTCCTCTACAAGCTCGACATGATCCCGCACCGGACGAACGAGTTCGTGGTCACCCCGGAGCGCGAGGGCGTCTACGCCGGCAAGTGCGCCGAGCTCTGCGGCGAGCACCACTCCGGCATGCTGTTCAACGTCGAGGTCGTCGACCGCGCGGAGTACGACGCGCAGATGGAGGCGCTCCGCGAGAAGGGCCAGGAGGGTCAGATCCCGGTGGAGGGCTTCAGCCGTCTCCAGGACCCGAACCCTGTCACCGCTACCACGGAGGGTGAGAACTGATGGTCGCGCAGGCCGAAGTCATCCCCGGTCTCGCGCCGCGGCGTCAGACCCTCGGGCGGACCGTGATCAAGTGGGTCACGTCCACCGACCACAAGACGATCGGGTACATGTACCTGATCACGTCGTTCATCTTCTTCTGCATCGGCGGCCTCATGGCCCTCGTGATCCGTGCGGAGCTCTTCGAGCCCGGCATCCAGATCGTGCAGAGCAAGGAGCAGTACAACCAGCTCTTCACGATGCACGGCACGATCATGCTGCTGCTGTTCGCGACCCCGCTCTTCGCCGGGTTCGCGAACGTGATCATGCCGCTGCAGATCGGTGCGCCGGACGTCGCGTTCCCGCGACTGAACATGTTCGCGTACTGGCTCTACCTCTTCGGTGGTCTCATCGCCTCGGCCGGCTTCTTCACGCCGCAGGGCGCCGCCTCGTTCGGGTGGTTCGCGTACGCGCCGTTGTCGAACACGACGTTCAGTCCAGGGCTCGGGGGAGACCTCTGGGTGTTCGGGCTCGCGCTCGCCGGCTTCGGCACGATCCTCGGTGCGGTCAACTTCATCACGACGATCATCACGATGCGCGCGCCCGGCATGACGATGTTCCGCATGCCGATCTTCACGTGGAACACGCTCATCACGAGCCTCCTCGTGCTCATGGCGTTCCCGCCCCTGGCCGCCGCGCTCTTCGCGCTCGGTGCCGACCGGCGCCTCGGTGCCCAGATCTTCAACCCCGAGAACGGGGGCGCCATCCTGTGGCAGCACCTGTTCTGGTTCTTCGGGCACCCTGAGGTCTACATCATCGCGCTGCCGTTCTTCGGCATCGTGTCCGAGATCTTCCCGGTGTTCGCCCGCAAGCCGATCTTCGGCTACAAGGGCCTCGTCTACGCGACGATCGCGATCGCGGCGCTGTCCGTCACCGTGTGGGCCCACCACATGTACGTGACCGGCGCGGTCCTCCTGCCGTTCTTCGCCTTCATGACGATGCTCATCGCCGTGCCGACCGGCGTGAAGTTCTTCAACTGGATCGGGACCCTCTGGCGAGGGAAGCTGACGTTCGAGACACCGATGCTGTGGTCGATCGGGTTCCTCGTGACCTTCCTCTTCGGCGGTCTCACGGGCGTCATCCTGTCCAGCCCGGCGCTCGACTTCCACCTGTCCGACTCGTACTTCGTGGTGGCGCACTTCCACTACGTCGTGTTCGGCACCGTGGTGTTCGCGATGTTCGCCGGCTTCTACTTCTGGTGGCCCAAGTTCACCGGGCGCATGCTCAACGAGCGCCTCGGCAAGGTCCACTTCTGGCTGCTCTTCATCGGCTTCCACATGACGTTCCTCATCCAGCACTGGCTGGGCGTCGAGGGCATGCCGCGCCGCTACGCGGACTACGCGCCGTCCGACGGCTTCACGTGGGAGAACCAGGTCTCGACGGTCGGGGCGTTCATCCTCGCCGCGTCGACGCTGCCGTTCCTCTGGAACGTCTACACGACCTGGCGCAACGCGCCCAAGGTGCAGGTCGACGACCCGTGGGGCTACGGCCGCTCGCTCGAGTGGGCCACGTCCTGCCCGCCGCCGCGGCACAACTTCACGTCGCTGCCGCGCATCCGCTCCGAGTCGCCCGCGTTCGACCTGCACCACCCCGAGGTCGCCGCGATGGACCACGCGGAGCCGAACCCCAACGTCCTGGAGAAGGTCTACGGGGAGGCCGACCGCCGCGGTGAGAAGAGCGTCGCGCTCGACCGCCTCGGCGACAAGCAGGCAGGCAGCGACTCGACGTCGACGATCATCATCGACGAGCCGCGCACGGGTGACACGGACGAGGAGGCCGGCAAGTGAAGGTCGAGTACAAGCTGTTCATCTTCCTGACGCCCTTCTTCGCGCTCATCGGCGTGGTGTACGGGTTCTGGAGCGGCTGGGAGCCCGTCGGCAGCGCCGCGCTCCTCCTGACCGCAGGTCTGTCGGGCATGATCGGGGCGTACCTGGCGCTCACCGCGAAGCGGATCGACGCGCGGCCCGAGGACGACCCGGACGGCCTCATCGAGCAGGGTGCCGGCGACCAGGGCGTGTACGCCCCGTGGAGCTGGTGGCCGCTCGCGATCGCAGGCTCGGCGGCGGTCGTCTTCCTCGGCCTCGCGGTCGGCTGGTGGCTTGTCTACGTGGGTATCGCGCTCAGTGCGATCGCCCTCGTCGGCTGGGTCTTCGAGTTCTCCCGCGGCCAGCACGCGCACTGACGCACCGCTTCCGGACGGCCCGATCCCCTCTCGCGGGGGGTCGGGCCGTCCTGCTGTCTGCGCGGGGGCGTAGGGCGTTCGTTGCTGCGGGGACACGTCCGAGTGCCGGAGTCGCTCTCTGTGGCGCTCTGACGGCGTTCTAGCGTCCCAGGCCGGAATGGGGCGCCAACGCCTGGGCGGGAGCGCCCCCGTTCGGGCGGGAGCGCACACGCGCGGACGGGAGCGCCCTTGCGCGGGCGGGAGCGCCCTTGCGCGGGCGGGAGCGCACACGCGCGGACGGGAGCGCACACGCGCGGACGGGAGCGCACACGCGCGGACGGGAGCGGACACGGCAGGGCAGGGCAGGGCTGCAGGTTCGCAGGGCGGCCTCACGTCGAGCGGGGAAGCCGTCACGACGACGGCGGCCCGGACGCGCCCGGCTCGCTCGCTGAACGGGTGTGGCGTCTTCGTCCAGTGGTCCAGCGCGGGACGGTGCGTGGTCGCGGTGCGGGGCAGTGTGAGGGGCGGTGTGTGGGGCAGGCGACGGAGCGCGCCAGAACGTCGTGACGGCCGGAGACGCTGCCGGCGACGCCCCCCGGGGCCGACGCCACGACGCGGCACCTATTGGCGACCGCGGACTGACCGGGTCGTGGCCCAGGGCGGCCGCCGAGAACGAGGTTGGTCCCGCTATCCACCGGATAGCGGGACCAACCTCGTTGTGGTGGGGGAGCGGGGTCGTGCTCGCCGACCGGGTGTCGTGCGGCGGGATCGTCAGGGGACGATGAGCCCGGCGGTCTGGGTCTTGGCGCGCTGGAGGCGGGCCTCGGCGTCGGACCAGTTGACGA
>NZ_SOZH01000013.1 GCF_004519295.1 Cellulosimicrobium funkei | reverse complement strand
ACCGACGCCGACGTGCCCTCGATGATCTTCAACAACGCCTGCTGCACACCCTCACCCGACACGTCCCGCGTGATCGAAGGGTTCTCCGCCTTACGCGCCACCTTGTCGATCTCATCGATGTAGATGATGCCCGTCTCAGCCTTCTTCACATCGAAGTCCGCCGCCTGCACCAGCTTCAACAGAATGTTCTCCACGTCCTCACCGACATACCCCGCCTCGGTGAGCGCCGTCGCGTCCGCGATCGCAAAAGGCACGTTCAACATCCGCGCCAACGTCTGCGCCAGATACGTCTTGCCCGTCCCCGTCGGACCGATCAACAAGATGTTCGACTTCGCCAGCTCCACGTAGTCCGCGTCGTCCGGGTTCGAGGGCTTGGCCTGCTCGCCCGCCTGCACGCGCTTGTAGTGGTTGTAGACGGCGACGGCCAGGGCCCGCTTCGCGGCGTCCTGGCCGATGACGTACTGCTCGAGGAACTCGAAGATCTCCTTGGGCTTGGGCAGCTCCGTGAGACCGAGCTCCGTCGCCTCGGCGAGCTCCTCCTCGATGATCTCGTTGCAGAGGTCGATGCACTCGTCGCAGATGTACACGCCGGGGCCCGCGATGAGCTTCTTGACCTGCTTCTGCGACTTGCCGCAGAACGAGCACTTCAGCAGGTCGGCACCGTCTGAGATACGAGCCACTACGCGTCTCCTTGTCCCGGTGACCGGTCCTCCGCCCGTCGGGTTCGACGGCGCGGGGCCCGGGCACGGCCGAGCGGGTCCTGCTCCCCATTCCACACCACGGGGCCCCCGTTGTCAGGTGGGCTCTCCGCACGGGGCGCAACGTGTCGCGCCGCCGACCCCGGCGGGGACGGCGGCGCGGCGCGTGGTCAGGCGGACCGGGTCACGGCTTGTTGACCGCGACGGCCTTGCGGCTCTCGAGGACCTGGTCCACGAGGCCGTACTCCTTCGCCTGCTCGGCGGTGAGGATCTTGTCGCGCTCGATGTCCTGGCGGACCTGCTCGACCGACTTGCCCGAGTGCAGCGCGAGGGTGTCCTCGAGCCACTCGCGCATGCGGATGAGCTCGTTCGCGTGGATCTCGATGTCGGACGCCTGCGCGTAGCCGCCACCCTCCATCGCGGGCTGGTGGATGAGCACGCGCGCGTTGGGGAGCGCGAGACGCTTGCCCGGCTGGCCCGCGGCGAGCAGCACGGCCGCGGCCGAGGCCGCCTGGCCGAGGCAGACCGTCTGGATCTGGGGCTTGATGTACTGCATCGTGTCGTAGAGCGCGGTCATCGCGGTGAACGACCCGCCCGGCGAGTTGATGTAGAGGATGACGTCGCGGTCCGGGTCCTGGCTCTCGAGCACGAGGAGCTGGGCCATGACGTCGTCCGCGGACGCGTCGTCGACCTGGACGCCCAGGAAGATGATGCGGTCCTCGAACAGCTTGGTGTAGGGGTCCTGTCGCTTGAAGCCGTAGGCGGTGCGCTCCTCGAACTGCGGGAGCACGTAGCGGGCGGACGGCGCACCGCCCGGCAGGGCGATGCCGCCGGGGCGGGCCGCGGGGCCGGCGAGGCGCTGGGCGGTGGACAGGTACTGGGACTCGGCGCTGAAGCTCACGGGTTCTCCTCGGTGAAGTCTGGTGTCCGGTGCGGGGTCAGGAACCCGTGGTGCCGCCGCCGCCGGTCACGGACGACGCGTTGGTGACGACGTGGTCGATGAAGCCGTACTCCAGCGCCTCCTGCGCGGTGAACCAGCTGTCCCGGTCGTTGTCCTTGAGGATCTGCTCGAGCGGCTTGCCGGTCTGCTCGGCCGTCAGCTCGGAGAGCACCTGCTTCATGTGCATGATGAGCTGCGCGTTGATCCGCACGTCGGTCGCCGTGCCGCCGATGCCGCCGGACGGCTGGTGCATCATGACGCGCGCGTGCGGCGTCGCGTACCGCTTGCCCTTGGTGCCGGACGAGAGCAGGAACTGCCCCATCGACGCCGCCATGCCCATGGCGATCGTCGCGACGTCGGGCTGGATGTACTGCATCGTGTCGTAGATCGCCATGCCGGCCGTGATCGAGCCGCCGGGCGAGTTGATGTAGAGCCAGATGTCCTTGTCCGGGTCCTCCGCGGCGAGCAGCATCATCTGGGCGCAGATGGCGTTCGCGTTCTCGTCGCGCACCTCCGAGCCGAGCCAGATGATGCGCTCCTTGAGGAGCCGGTTGTAGATGGAGTCGTTGAGTCCGAGGCCCGGACCCTCGGCGCGGTTCACCGGGGCCGTCGCGTCGGACGGCAGGTACAGCTCGTTCACATCCATCTCCTTCGTCGCTCCCGCGGGTCGCCCCCGCCTGCGCTGCCCTGGCCGGCCGGGACGGCGTCCCGGTCCAGCCGTGCTGCAGTGACCCTAACGCGGTCCGTGCCCGCCGTTCGTCCCGGCGGGCCGCGTTTTCGCTGACGGCGCACCAGGCACCACGCCCCCTCGCCGACGACGACGGCCCGCACCCTCGCGCGGAGGGTGCGGGCCGTCGTGGGGACCGTCCGGCCGGGGGCCGGCGACGCGTCAGGCCTTCGTCGCGTCCTTCTCGTCGTCCTCGACCGGGGCGTCGGCGGCGGGGGCGGCCGAGTCGTCCACGAGCGCCTCCTCGACCGGCTCGCCCGCGACGTCCTCGACGGACTCGTCCGCGGCGGCGTCCTCGTCGTCAGAGCCGATAAACTCGGTCAGGTCGACGACGTTGCCGGCGGTGTCCTTGACCTCGATCTGGCGCAGCGCGACGGCGAGCGACTTGGAGCGCGCGACCTCGCCGACCATCGCGGGGATCTGCCCGCCCTGGTCGAGCGACTGGATGAACTGGTTCGGGTCCATCCCGTACTGGCGCGAGGCGCTCACGAGGTACTCGAGGAGCTCGTTCTGCGCGACCTTGATCTCGAGCTGCTCGGCGAGGGTGTCGAGCAGGATCTGATTGCGCAGGGCGTCGGTCGCCTCGACCGTGACCTCGGCGCGGTGCGTGTCGTCCTCCAGGCGGCCCTCGGACTCGAGGTGGCGGTGCACCTCGGCCTCGACGGCGCCCGCGGGGACGGGGATCTCGACGGCGTCGTTGAGCGCCTTGAGCAGCTCGTCGCGCGCGGCGACGGCCTGGTTCGACGTCTTGATGCTCGCGACCTGCTCGCGCAGGTCCGCCGTGAGCTCCTCGAGCGTGTCGAACTCGGAGGCGAGCTGGGCGAAGTCGTCGTCGGCCTCGGGGAGGTCGCGCTGCTTCACGGACGTGGCGGTCACGGTGACCGCGGCCTCCTTGCCCTCGTGCTCGCCGCCTGCCAGCGGCGCGTTGAACGTGGTCGTCTCCTCGGCCGAGAGACCGGTGAGCGCCTCGTCGAGGCCCTCGAGCATGTTGCCCGAGCCGATCTGGTAGCTCACGCCGGAGACGGAGTCGACCTCCTCGCCGTCGATCTCGGCCTTCAGGTCGAGCACGACGAAGTCGCCCTCGGCCGCGGGGCGGTCGACGCCGACGAGGGTGCCGAAGCGCTCGCGCAGCGCGTCGAGGCGCTCGGTGACGTCCTCGTCCGTGACCTCGGCGGGCTCGACGGTGATGGCGAGCGAGTCGAGCGCGGGCAGCGTGATCTCGGGGCGGACCTCGACCTCGGCGGTGAAGACCAGCTGGCCCTCGCCGGCCTTCGCCGGGATCTCGGTGACCTCGACCTCGGGCTGGCCGAGGGGGCGCAGGTTCTCCTCGCTCGCGGCCTGGCGGTAGAAGCCGGAGAGCGCGTCGTTGACGGCGTGCTCGATCACGGCGCCCCAGCCGACGCGCTGGTCGATGACGCGGGGCGGGACCTTGCCCTTGCGGAAGCCGGGGATGTTCACCTGCTCCGCGATGTGCTTGTAGGCGTGGTCGATGCTCGGCTTGAGCTCGTCGTACTCCACCTCGACGGTCAGCTTGACCTTGGTGGGGTCCAGGGTCTCGACGGCGCTCTTCACTTCGATGATCTCCAACTGATCGGGGCGGGCCGCGGGCGGCCGGGGACGGCACCGCACGCGGGCGTACGGGCAACCGTCCCATCGTACGCGAGCGGTCAAGCGCGCCCGACGCGCGGACCCGACCTCGATCCTGACCTCGAGCCTGACCTCGAACCTGACCCCGATCCGGGCCGTGGTCCCGGCCGGGGCACGACGAGCAGCACCGCGAGCGCGACGACCGCGGTCGCGACGACGGTCGGCCAGCGCAGCCCCACCACGCCGAGCACGTCGAGCAGGACCGCCATGACCATCTGGCCCCCGACGACGGTCAGCGTGAGGACGAGCGTGCCGAGGTGGCGCACGGCGAACGCGGCCGCGACGGTGACGACCGTCCCGAGCGGCCCGCCCAGGTAGAGCCACCACTGCGGGGGCAGCACGACGCCGTCGAGCACGCCGAACGGGACGCCGAGCGCGCACACGAGCGTGATCCCCGCGAGCCCGCCCGTGACCGAGGTGAGGGTCGCCACGACCGGGTCGCCCGTGAGCTCGGTGACGCGGCCGTTGCCCGCCTGCTGCCCGCACAGCACCGCGCCGCCCACGAAGAGCGCCGCACCGGCCGCGACGACCGCCCACCCGGGACCGCCCGCGCTGCTCCCGAGCACCGCGATGCCCAGACCCGCGAGCGCCGCGAGGCCGGCGCCCGCACGACGCGGTGTGAGCCGCAGCGGCGCGGGCAGCCCGACGCCCCGCGCGTCGAGCGCGAGCCCGGCGACGGTCTGGCCGGCCACGGAGCAGACGGACGCGACCGCGACCCCGACGAGGGGGATCCCGGCGGCCATCGCGACGACGATCGGCACGCTGCACAGCCCGACGGCGAACCACCACCACGAGGCGGACGAGCGCACGACGGCGAGCGTGGACCGGACGCGGCGGCGGGCGACCACCACGAGCACGGTCGCGAGGAGGGTGCCCACGTAGGAGAGCCACGCGGCGAGGACGGGCCCCGTGCCCGCTGCCCCGAGGTCGCCGTTGAGGCGTCCCTGGAGCGAGAGGACCGCACCGCTGCCCGCGGCGACGAGCGCGGCGAGGGTCACGCGGGCTGCCGGACCGGCGGTCGCGGAGGACGGGGTCAACGGGCACCTCCCGGGACGGGACCGCCACGGCGGCCCGGACGTCGACGACGTCCCGCGACGCCCCGCAGGGCGCCGCGCGAAGGTCGGGGTGACAGGATTTGAACCTGCGACCTTCCGCTCCCAAAGCGGACGCGCTACCAACCTGCGCCACACCCCGTCGTCCGCCACGGCGGGCGGACCAGGGGCAAGTGTACTGGCGGGACGGGGCGCGACCGACGGGCCGCCGCGTGGGGAACGCCGCGGCACGGGCGGCCCGCCGACGTTTGCTAGGGTGGCGGCCGCAGGTCGGTGGCACGCCGTCCCGGGCGGCCGCACAGGCCGACCACCGGGCGAGCCGAGGCCCGCGCGGGCGTAGCTCAATGGTAGAGCCCCAGTCTTCCAAACTGGCTACGCGGGTTCGATTCCCGTCGCCCGCTCCGTTCGTCCCACGACCCCACGGGCGCCCCGCCTCCCCGGCGAGGCGCCCGTCGTCGTTCCTGGGCCCCGCGGACGGCGTTGCAGGGCCGCGCCACGGACCGATAGCCTCGGGGCACGCGCGCCGTCGGCCCGCCCGGAGCTCCGGGCGACTCCCCCGGCGCGACCGACCAGGAGGAGCGAGGAATGACCGCGACGACCGCGCGTCCTGCATCGCTGCACCGCGCCGCGCCGCGCACCTCCTGTTGTCGCTGTCTCGGCTGCCGCTGACGACGGCCGTCCCCGCGTGCCCCGGCACGCCCGCGCACGCCCCTCGTCCCGCCCGAGCCCGTCCCGTCGCCCGCGCGCGCCCGCGCCGCCCCCGCGAGACGCTGGACCCCGGCCACCGGGCGCGCCCCGCTCCCCATCGGTACCCCCACCCGGCTCACCCCGAGCCGTCGACAGAAGAGGAAGACATGGCACGCATCTACGACGACGTCACGCAGCTCGTCGGCAACACCCCGCTGGTCCGGCTCAACAAGCTCACCGAGGGGCTCGGCGCCACCGTGGTGGGCAAGCTCGAGTTCTACAACCCCGCCAACTCGGTCAAGGACCGCATCGGCGTCGCGATCATCGACGCCGCCGAGGCGTCCGGCGAGCTGAAGCCGGGCGGGACGATCGTCGAGGCGACGTCCGGCAACACCGGCATCGCGCTCGCGATGGTGGGTGCGGCGCGCGGGTACGACGTCGTGCTCACGATGCCGGAGACGATGTCGAAGGAGCGCCGCGCGCTGCTGCGCGCGTTCGGTGCCGAGCTCATCCTCACGCCGGGCTCCGAGGGCATGAAGGGCGCGGTCAGCCGCGCGGACGAGATCGTCGCCGAGCGCGAGGGCGCGATCCTCGCCCGCCAGTTCGCGAACGAGGCGAACCCGGAGATCCACCGCCGCACGACGGCCGAGGAGATCTGGGCCGACACCGACGGCGCGGTCGACATCGTCGTCGCGGGCATCGGCACGGGCGGCACCATCACGGGCGTCGGCCAGGTGCTCAAGGAGCGCAAGCCCGGCGTGCAGATCGTCGCGGTCGAGCCCGAGGAGTCGGCCATCCTCAACGGCGGCCAGCCCGGCCCGCACAAGATCCAGGGCATCGGCGCGAACTTCGTGCCCGAGATCCTCGACACCTCGGTCTACGACGAGGTGATCGACGTCAACGCCGAGACCGCCGTCGAGTACGCGCGCCGCGCTGCCAAGGAGGAGGGCCTGCTCGTCGGGATCTCCTCGGGCGCCGCGATCGCCGCCGCGCTGCAGCTCGCCGCGCGTCCCGAGAACGCGGGCAAGCTCATCGTGACGATCATCCCGTCGTTCGGCGAGCGCTACCTGTCCTCCGTCCTCTACGCCGACCTGCTGGACTGACGTGACCGACCCCC
Organism: Cellulosimicrobium funkei; assembly: GCF_004519295.1. GTDB lineage: Bacteria > Actinomycetota > Actinomycetes > Actinomycetales > Cellulomonadaceae > Cellulosimicrobium > Cellulosimicrobium funkei. Next base: position 95,954 of record NZ_SOZH01000013.1, on the reverse strand, counting down.
ACCCCCGCGCACGGACGGCCGGCCACCGGCTGCGCCGGTTCGTGCGCGTGCTCGGCGAGGACCTCGAGGCGGCCCGACGGCGTGACCCCGCCGCGCGCAGCCGCCTCGAGGTCGCTCTCGCGTACCCCGGCGTGCACGCCGTGTGGGCCTACCGGCTCGCGCACCGCATGTGGCGCGAGCCCCTGCTGCGCCTGCCGGCGCGGCTCGTGTCGCAGGCGGCGCGCGCGCTCACCGGCGTGGAGATCCACCCCGGCGCGCGCATCGGCCGACGGCTGTTCATCGACCACGGGATGGGCGTCGTCGTGGGCGAGACGGCCGTGGTCGGCGACGACGTCGTGCTGTTCCACACGTCGACGCTCGGCGGGCGCTCGATGAAGCGGGGCAAGCGGCACCCCACGCTCGGCGACCGGGTCGTCGTCGGCGCCGGGGCGAAGATCCTCGGGCCGGTGTGGGTCGGCGACGACGTCCAGGTCGGCGCCAACGCCGTCGTCGTCAAGGACGTGCCCGCGGGCGCGGTCGCCGTCGGCGTGCCGGCCACCGTCCGGATGCCGGCGGGCACGCCCGCCGCGCGGGAGGCCGTCGAGGACCCGTCGCTCCTCATCGAGTACGTCATCTGAGGAGGACGCCGGGGGCGGCCCCGGATCGGCTAGTGTGGTCGTGGGCGGTACCTGAGACCGCGCGTACCGGATACCCCCTGCCCGGTGCGCCCTCGGGTACCGCCCGCTCACCGCCGGCCGCAGCCGCCCGTCCGTGGCCGCCGGTCCCGGCACCACGACCCTCGACGAGGAGGAGCGCGCATGCGCCTCGGCATCCACACCGGCTACTGGTCCGCCGGTCCCCCCGACGGCATCCAGGACGCGGTCGTCGCGGCCGACCGCCTCGGCGTCGACTCGGTCTGGACCGCGGAGGCCTACGGCTCCGACGCGTTCACGCCGCTGGCGTGGTGGGGCTCGCGCACGACCCGCATCCGCCTCGGGACCGCCGTCGCGCAGGTCTCCGCACGCACCCCGACCGCGACGGCGATGGCCGCGCTGACGATGGACCACCTCTCGGGCGGCCGGTTCGTCCTCGGCCTCGGCGTCTCCGGGCCGCAGGTGGTCGAGGGCTGGTACGGCCAGCCGTACGCGAAGCCGCTCGCACGGACCCGCGAGTACGTGCAGGTGGTGCGCGACGTCCTGCGCCGGGAGGCGCCCGTGACGTCGTCCGGCCCGCACTACCCCCTCCCCCTGCCCGACGGCGTCGGGACCGGGCTGGGCAAGCCCCTGCGCTCGACCGTCCACCCGCTGCGCGCCGACCTCCCGATCCACCTGGCGGCCGAGGGGCCGAAGAACATCGCGCTCGCCGCCGAGATCGCGGACGGCTGGCTCCCGCTGTTCTACTCGCCGCGCATGGACGCGACGTTCCGCGAGCTCCTCGCGGACGGCTTCGCGCGCCGCGCGCCCGAGCGCTCGCCCGAGTCCGCGTTCGAGGTGAGCGCGACCGTCCCCGTCGTCGTGCGCGAGCACGTCGAGCAGGCCGCGGACCAGGTGCGCCCGTTCCTCGCGCTGTACGTCGGCGGGATGGGCGCCAAGGGGGCGAACTTCCACCGCGACGCGCTCGACCGCCTCGGGTACGCCGAGGCGTGCGACGAGATCCAGGCGCACTACCTCGCGGGACGCAAGGACCTCGCGGCCGCCGCCGTCCCGACGGCGATGGTCGAGGACGTCGCGCTCGTCGGCCCGCCCGAGAAGATCGCGAGCGACCTCGCGGCGTGGCGCGAGACGGCGGTGACGACGCTCCTCGTCCAGGGCGACGCGACGGCCGTGCAGACGCTCGCCCCGCTCCTCGCGGCCCCGACCCCGGGCTGACCGGCCCGGCGCCGCGCGGTCAGCCGTCGGCGCCGGGGAACCACACCGCCCGGCGCAGGTCCACGCGACGCCCGTCGCGCGACAGCGGGCAGCCCTCGGCGCGGAGCTCCGCGAGCGCCGCGTCGAGGTGGTGCGCGGGCGGCGACCCCGCCGCGTTGACGATCCGCCACCACGGCACCGGGGCGCCGTCGTCGTCCACCCCGGACGACCCGGCGAGCACCTGCCCGACCTGGCGCGGGCCGCCCCGCCCCAGCGACTCCGCGACGATCTCCGCGACGAGCCCGTAGGTCATGGCCCGCGCGGGCGGGACGCGCCGCACGAGGTCGAGCACCGCGGTCGCGTACTCCTGGGCGAGGGCGCGAGGGTCGGCGCGGTCGTCGCCGCCGCGTCCGGGGGTGCGTCGTGCCATGGCGCCCGACCCTAGCCGTCGCGAATGTCCTGGCGCGAGCACGGCCCGGGACAGGAGGATCGGGGGCATGAGCGACCACCGACCCGCACGCCTCCCGGACGGCTACGAGCTCGTCCCCCTCACGTCCGCCGACCTGCGCGACGTGCTCGACCTCGACACCACGACGTTCCCCTCGCCGGTGGAGGTCGACGAGCTCGTCGACCTCCCGTTCCCGCTCACCTGGGAGCGCGCGCTCGGCGTGACGGTCGAGCACGAGGACGCGGACGCGCCGCCCGTCGACGGCGCGCGTCCCGTGCGGCGCGAGCTCGTGGGGATGCACGCGTCGTACCCGTTCGCGCGCTTCCCGGTCCCCGGCGCGACCGCTCCGGTCGCGGGCCTCACCTGGGTGGGCGTCCACCCCGCGCACCGGCGGCGCGGCATCCTCAGCGCGATGATCGACACGCACCTCGCCCGGTGCCGCGAGCGGGGCGAGCCGGTCTCGGCGCTCTTCGCGGCGGAGGCCGCGATCTACGGCCGGTTCGGGTACGGCAAGGCGGCCGACGACGTGCGCCTCACCGTCCCGCGCGGCGTCGCGCTGCGCGACGTCCCGGGCGCGGAGCGGCACACCGTCCGCATCGAGCGCGCGGACCGCGCGCGGCACGGCGAGCTCGTCGCGACGATCCACGAGCGCGCGGGCGCCGACCCGACGGGCCAGGGCGCGGGCATCAACCGTCCGGGGTGGGCGACACGCGAGACCCCCGAGCTCCAGGCGACGTTCTGGGACGACGCCAAGGTCTGGCGCAAGGACCGCGAGCCCACGCGCATCGCGATCGTCGAGCTCGACGGCGAGCCGCGCGGGTACGCGCGCTTCCACCGCAAGCTCTCGTGGGAGGCCACGGGCCCGCGCGGCCCGGTGAGCACGGGCGAGGTCGTCGCGCTCGACGCCGCGGCCGCCCGCGCGCTGTGGGGCATGCTCACCGACCTCGACCTCACGCACGAGGTGACGCCCTTCATGCTGCCCGTGGACGACGTCGTCACGAGCCTGCTCGTGGACCCGCGCTCCGCGTCGCCTCGCCTCGCGGACAACCTCTGGGTGCGGGTCGTGGACGTGCCCGGCGCGCTCGCCGCGCGCCGGTACGCGGCGGACGTCGACGTCGTGCTGCACGTGACCGACGAGCGCCTGCCCGACAACGCAGGGCGCTGGCGGCTGCGGGCGGAGGCCTTCGGCCCGGCGACGGCCGAGCGGACCGATGACGCGGCGGACCTCTCCCTCGACGTGCGCGAGCTCGGCGCGACCTACCTGGGCGGGACGTCGCTCGCGGCCCTCGGCGCGGCAGGTCTGGTCACCGAGCACTCCCCCGGCGCGCTCGCGCGCACGAGCGCGGCCCTCGGCTGGCCCGTCGCCCCGGTGTGCAGCTGGGTGTTCTGACCGGGCGGGCGCACCCGGGTCCCGGGCGCGCCCGCCGTCACGTCTGGCAGACGCCGCACCAGAAGAGGTTGCGCCCCGCGAGCTCCTCGAGGAGCACCGGCGTGCCGCACACCCGGCACGGCAGCCCGTCGCGGTGGTACACGTAGAACGCCTCGTCCGCGGGCACGGCGTCGGGAGCGACGTCCGTGTTCTGCCGCACGCGCCGTCTCCCGGTCGCCGGCTCGTCGGGAGCCTCGCCCGCGCCGTCGTCGCGGTGCTCGGGGCGCGTCGTGACGATCGCGCCCGTGCGCGCGCCGTCGTGCATGAGCACGACGAGGTCGTCCCACAGGGTCCGCAGGTCCTCCGCGGGCACGTCGCGACCGGGGCGCATCGGGTCGAGCCCGGCCCGGAACAGCGCCTCCGCGCGGTAGATGTTCCCCACGCCCGCGACGACGTCCTGGTTCATGAGGAGCAGCCCGACGGGGCTGCGCGAGCGCCGCACCGCGGCGACGAACGCGTCGCGCGGGTCGGGCTCGCCGGGGCCCGGGTCGCGGATCGGGTCCGGCCCGAGCCGGTCCTCGACCGCACGCTTCTCGTCGGCCGTGACGACCTCGCACGCCGTCGGGCCCGTGAGGTCCGCGACCGCGTGCGCGCCGACGAGCCGGACGCGCACGGCGCCGCGCGGCGGCGGGGGCGACCAGGCGCCGTCGGGCGCGCCGGGCACCTCCCCCGGGCCCGCCGGGACGGTCTCACGCTCACCGATCCGGCGCCGGGGCGCGCCGATCGCGTGCACGACGGCGGTGCTGCCGTCGCCCGCGAACGTCCACGCCCCGTAGAGGCCGAGGTGCACGCGGAGCCAGCGGACGTCGTCGGACGCGGCACCCGGCGCGGCGAAGCCGAGGAACATCTGCTTGCCCCACGCCTCGCTCGCGACGAGCACGCGCCCGTCGAGCAGGGCCGCGCCGGGGGCGAACCGGCCCTGCGGGCTGCTCACCGTGAGCGGCTCGCCCGTGAAGAGCTCGCCGAAGGCGCGCGCGAGGCGGTGGACGGTGTGACCCTCGGGCACGTCAGGCCGAGGTGCCGCGCGCCGCCTCGTACGCCGCGAGCTGGTCGATGCGGCGCTGGTGGCGCGGGTCGCCGCTGAACGGCTCCGCGAGGAACGCGTCGACGAGCGCGACCGCCTCGTCCACCGAGTGCTGGCGCGCGCCCACCGCGACGACGTTCGCGTCGTTGTGCTGCCGCCCGAGGCGCGCGGTCTCCAGGTTCCAGGCGAGCGCGGCGCGCACGCCGACGACCTTGTTCGCCGCGATCTGCTCGCCGTTGCCGGAGCCGCCGATGACGACGCCCAGCGAACCGGGCTCCGCCGCCACCGCCTCGCCCGCCGCGAAGCAGAACGACGGGTAGTCGTCCTGCGCGTCGTACGTGTGGGCACCGTGGTCGACGACGTCGTGACCCGCCGCCCCCAGGTGCTCGACGAGATGGGTCTTGAGCTCGTAGCCGGCGTGGTCCGCGGCGATGTGAACGCGCATGGGCTCATCATGCCCCAGCGGGCCCCCTCGCCGCCGAGGTGAGGCCGTAGCCTGAGACGCATGACACAGACCTCCCCGACGTCCACGCCTCCGGCCTCGTCCGGCACCCCCGACGCGACGCGCTCCGGCATCGACCTCGACGCGCTGGACCCCGCCGTCCGCCCGCAGGACGACCTGTACCGCCACGTCAACGGCCGCTGGCTCGCGACGCACGAGATCCCCGCCGACCGCGCGATGGACGGCGCGTTCCGGGCGCTCCACGACCAGGCCGAGGTGCACGTCCGCGAGATCATCACGGACCTCGGGGAGCAGGTCGCGGCGGGCGGCGCAGACGTCGGGCCGGACGCGGCGAAGGTCGGGGCCCTCTACGCGAGCTTCATGGACACCGAGCGGATCGAGGCGCTCGGCACCACGCCCCTGCAGCCCGACCTCGCGCTCATCGCGTCCGCCACGACGCAGGCCGAGCTCACCGGGGCGCTCGGCGCCCTCCAGCGCACGGGCGGCGCGGGCGCCGTCGGCTTCTGGGTCGACAACGACGCGAAGGACCCCGAGCGGTACGTCGCCTACCTCTACCAGTCCGGGCTCGGCCTGCCGGACGAGGCGTACTACCGCGAGGACCAGTACGCCCCCGTCCGCGCGAAGTACGTGCCGCACGTCGCGCGCATGCTCGCGCTCGCGGGCGTCACGGCCGAGACGTGGGGCGCGACGCCCGAGGACGCCGCCGAGCGGATCATGGCGCTCGAGACGAGGCTCGCCGCGAAGCACTGGGACGTCGTGCGCGACCGCGACGCCGACCTCACCTACAACCCGCGGACGCTCGCCGCGCTCGTCCAGGAGGCCCCCGGGTTCGACTGGCGCGCGTGGGTCCTCGCGCTCGGCGCGCCGCAGGGCTCGCTCGACGACGTCGTGGTCCGCGAGCCGGACTTCGCGGCCGGGTTCGCCGAGCTCTGGGCGAGCGAGCCGCTCGAGGACTGGAAGCTGTGGATGGTGTACCACCTCGTCACCGCCCGGGCGCCCTACCTCTCCGAGGACCTCGTCGAGGCGAACTTCGACTTCTACGGGCGCACGCTGTCGGGCGCGCAGGAGGTGCGCGAGCGCTGGAAGCGCGCCGTCTCCGTCGTCGAGGGCGCGCTCGGCGAGGCCGTCGGCGCGCAGTACGTCGCGCGGCACTTCCCGCCCGCGCACAAGGCGCGCATGGAGGAGCTCGTCGCCTCCCTCGTGGCCGCCTACCGCGAGTCGATCACGACGCTCGACTGGATGACGGACGAGACGAAGGAGAAGGCGCTCGCCAAGCTCGAGGCCTTCACGCCGAAGATCGGCTACCCCGTGCGGTGGCGCGACTACTCGGCGCTCGTCGTCGACGCGCACGACCTCGTGGGCAACGTGCGCCGCGCCCACGCGTTCGAGCAGGACCGCGAGCTCGGCAAGATCGGGCGCCCGCTCGACCGCGAGGAGTGGTTCATGACGCCGCAGACGGTCAACGCCTACTACAACCCGGGCATGAACGAGATCGTCTTCCCCGCCGCGATCCTGCAGCCCCCGTTCTTCGACCCCGAGGCCGACGACGCCGTGAACTACGGCGGCATCGGCGCGGTGATCGGCCACGAGATCGGTCACGGCTTCGACGACCAGGGCTCCAAGTACGACGGCGCGGGCCGCCTCGAGGACTGGTGGACGGCGCGCGACCGCGAGGAGTTCGAGAAGCGCACGACGGCGCTCGTCGCCCAGTACGACGCGTACCGACCTGCGCAGCTCGGCGAGGACGGCCCGCACGTCAACGGCGCGCTGACCATCGGCGAGAACATCGGCGACCTCGGCGGCCTGTCGATCGCGCTCAAGGCGTACCGCATCGCGCTCGGCCGTCCGCTGGAGGAGGCGCCCGTCGTCGACGGGCTCACGGGCATCGAGCGCGTGTTCCTCGGCTGGGCCCAGGTGTGGCAGTCGAAGGGCCGGGACGAGGAGGTCGTGCGCCGCATCGCGACGGACCCGCACTCGCCCAACGAGTTCCGCTGCAACGGGGTCGTGCGCAACGTGGACGAGTTCTACGACGCCTACGACGTGCAGCCGGGCGACGCGCTCTACCTCGCCCCCGAGGAGCGCGTGCGCATCTGGTGACCCCGGACGCGCGAAGGGCCCGCGGCGGGTCGTCCCGCCGCGGGCCCTCCTGCGTGGTGGTCGGGCCGGTCAGAGCGTCCGGATGCCCGCGCGCGCGATGGTGAAGCCCTTGCCCGTGGCGTCGTCGCGGCACGTCATGCCGGTCTCGGCGCTGTCGCACGTGAAGGGGCCGACCGTCGTGGACGTGCCGTAGTCGAGGATCGCGGTGTCCCCCGGCGCGGGCTGCGGCTGCTCCGCCGCGGGCACGCACGGCTGGTCGACGCTGCCGTCGGCGTCCAGGACGACCTTGTAGCCGACCGTGCCGTCGCACCCGTCGACCGGGGCGGGCTGCGTGCCGAGCTGGGCGATCACGCACGTCGCGCTGACGTCGGTCACCTCGCACGTGATGTTCCGCGACTCCGACGCGAACGTCTCGGACACCGTGGGCTCGGCCGGTGCCGTCTCCTCGGCGCCGTCCGTGGCGGTCGCCGCCGGGGACGTCGACGCCCCGCCGAGCGGTTCCTCGTCGCCGCCGCCGAGCAGCGAGATCGCGAAGACGATCGCCCCGAGGACGAGCAGCGCGTCGACGACGATGAACGCGATCCACCCCGCGCCCAGCCGGTCCGAGCCGCGACCGCCGCCGTCCCCGCCGCGCCGGCCGGTCGACGGGCCGGACGGGGCGCCCGTGCCCCCCGACGAAGCGCGCGGGGCGGCGGCGGCCGGGGCCGCCGAGGCCGGCGGGTGGTAGGCGGGCTGCTGCGCGGGCGGCGTGGCGGCCGCGTAGGCGGGCTGGGCGGTCGGCTCGTACGCCGCGGTCGCGCCCCCGTACGGACCGGCCGCAGCGTGACCGGCCGCCGTGTCACCCGGAGCGTAGCCGGGACGGCCCGCGGCCGTCCCGACCGGGGCCGCGACGCCGAACCCGTTCTGCTCGGTCGCGTAGCGCACGCGCTGCGGCGGCACCGGCGACGGCGAGGGCGCCGGGACCGCGGGCTGCGCGGCCGTCGGGAGCTGGGTGATCGGCGTCACGTGCTGGACCGTCGTCGCCTGGAAGGACGACGCCGACGCGACGACGGTCGGCTGGCCGTCCGCGGGCGTCGCGCGCGGCGCCTGGGCCGTCGGGCCGCTCGTCGGGGCGAACGAGGGCGGCCCCGAGGTCCCGTGCGCGGGCACGGGGGCGAACGCCGTGGTCGGCTGGGCGTCGTCACGACCGACCGCGGCCCCCGGGACGCCGCCGGGGGGCGGCGGCGGCGGTGGCACGGGTGCGTTCGGGGACATGCTCGGCTCCTCGCGGGCTTCCTCGGCGGACTCGCCCGGCGCGACCGGGCGGCGGGCGCTCCTGGAACCGCCCGCGAACTGACGAAGCATGGCACGAGCCACCCGCACCGGTCGAACCCCGGGAGCCCCGCGACGCCCTCGCCCCCGGGGTCTGCACGACGTCCGCACGGCGTCCGCACGACGGCAGCGCCGTGCCCGACGTCAGTCGAAGACGGGGCCCTGCGTGCGCGTGCGCTTGAGCTCGAAGAAGCCCGGCGTGCTCGCGACCAGGACGCACCCGTCCCACAGCCGGCCAGCGGCCTCGCCCTTCGGCGCGGGCGTCACCACGGGGCCGAAGAACGCCGTCCCGCCGAACGCGACGACGGGCGTCCCGACGTCCTCGCCCACGCGACCGATGCCCTCGGCGTGCGACGCGCGCAGCTGCTCGTCGTAGGCGTCGGAGCCCGCGGCCTCGGCGAGCGACGCGGGCAGGCCCACCTCCGCGAGCGCCTCGAGCAGCACGGCGTCGTAGTCGGTGCGGCCGCCCGGGTGCAGGCGCGTCCCGATCGCGTCGTAGAGGGGCTTGACGACGTCCTCGCCGTGCTCGACGCGCGCGGCGGTGACCACGCGCACCGGGCCCCACGCCTTCGCCATGAGCTCGCGGTACTCCTCCGGCAGGTCGCGGCCCTCGTTGAGCACCGCGAGGCTCATCACGTGCCAGCGGACGGTGACGTCGCGCACCTGCTCGACCTCGCCCATCCAGCGGCTCGTCATCCACGCCCACGGGCACACGGGGTCGAACCAGAAGTCGGCGACGCGCAGGTCGTCCTCGGTCGCGGTGGGGTCGGTCGTCGCGGTGAGCGTCACGGGGCGGTCTCCTTCGTCGTCGGGCGCGCCCGGGGTCCGGGTCGCCGGGGCGCGGCGGCCGGGCCGACGGCGTCCCCACCCCGTTCCGACACCGCGCGAGGGCAGCGTATTCCCGGGAGCGGGCGCGGGCACGCGTGGGATGATCGTCCGTGGCCCACAGGCCGCCGTCGAGGCCGACCGGCCCGACCACGAGACCGAGGAGATGCAGTGCCCGGAGAGAACCTCACCCGCGCCGAGGCGAGCGAGCGCGCGGCGATCGTCGACGTCCAGTCCTACGAGGTCGACCTCGACCTCACGACGGGGGCGACGACGTTCGCGTCGACGACCGTGGTGCGGTTCACCGCGACCGAGGGCGCGAGCACGTTCGTCGACCTCGTCGCGCCGACCGTGCGCGAGGTCGTGCTCAACGGCCGTGCGCTCGACCCGGCGCAGGTGTTCGCCGACTCGCGCATCGCGCTCGACGGCCTCGCGGCCGACAACGAGCTGCGCGTCGTCGCCGACTGCGCGTACACCAACACGGGCGAGGGCCTGCACCGGTTCGTCGACCCGGTCGACGGCGAGGTCTACCTCTACACGCAGTTCGAGGTCCCGGACTCGCGGCGCGTGTTCGCCGTCTTCGAGCAGCCCGACCTCAAGGCGACGTTCGCGTTCACGGTCACCGCGCCCGCGGCGTGGGAGGTCGTGAGCAACCAGCCGACGCCCGCGCCCGAGGCGCTCGGCACGAAGGCCGACCCGACCGGCACCGGCGCCGGCGACGTCGAGGTCGCGCGCTGGGCGTTCGAGCCGACGCCGCGCATCTCGTCGTACATCACCGCGCTCGTCGCGGGGCCGTACGTCGTGGAGCGCAGCGAGCTCACGTCGTCCGACGGCCGCACGATCCCGCTCGGGGTCTTCTGCCGCGCGTCGCTCGCCGACCACATGGACGCCGACTACGTGTTCGACAAGACGCGCGAGGGCTTCGCGTTCTTCGAGTCCGCGTTCGAGCACCCGTACCCGTTCGACAAGTACGACCAGCTCTTCGTGCCCGAGTACAACATGGGCGCGATGGAGAACGCCGGGTGCGTGACGTTCACCGAGACGTACGTCTTCCGGTCCAAGGTCACCGACGCCGTCAAGGAGCGTCGCGTCGTGACGATCCTCCACGAGCTCGCGCACATGTGGTTCGGCGACCTCGTGACCATGAAGTGGTGGAACGACCTGTGGCTCAACGAGTCGTTCGCGGAGTACGCGTCGACGCTCGCGACCGCCGAGGCGACCGAGTGGCGCGAGGCGTGGACGACGTTCGCCGCGATGGAGAAGTCCTGGGCCTACCGCCAGGACCAGCTGCCCTCGACGCACCCCATCGTCGCGACGATCAACGACCTCGAGGACGTGTTCGTCAACTTCGACGGCATCACCTACGCCAAGGGCGCGTCGGTGCTCAAGCAGCTCGTCGCGTGGGTCGGCAAGGAGCAGTTCCTCGCCGGCGTCGCGGCGTACTTCCGCAAGCACGCGTGGGGCAACACCGAGCTGCGCGACCTGCTCGTCGAGCTCGAGGCCACGAGCGGCCGCGACCTCACCGAGTGGTCCGCGCTGTGGCTCGAGACCGCGGGCGTGAACACCCTGCGGCCCGAGTTCGAGCTCGACGCCCACGGCCGCTTCACCACGTTCTCCGTGGTGCAGACGGCGGCGGCCGACCACCCGACGCTGCGCCCGCACCGGCTCGGGATCGGCTTCTACGACCTCGTCGACGGCGTGCTGACCCGCGTGCACCGCACGGAGGTCGACGTCGCCGGCCCGCGGACCGAGATCCCCGAGCTGCTCGGCCTCGACCGCCCGCAGCTCGTCCTGCTCAACGACGACGACCTCGCGTACGCGAAGATCCGCCTCGACCCCGCGTCGCTCCAGGTCGCGACCGAGCACCTCGCGGACCTCGCCGACCCGCTGGCCCGCTCGCTCGTCTGGGGCTCCGCGTGGGACGCGACGCGCGACGGCGAGACGCCGGCCCGCGACTACGTGCGCCTCGTGCTGGGCAACATCGCCCGCGAGACCGAGTCGACGACGATCCGCACGACGCTCAACCAGCTCGCGCTCGCCGCGAAGACGTACGTGGCCCCGGAGCGCCGCGACGAGACGCTCGCGCACGTCGGCGACGTGCTCTGGTCGCTCGCGCAGGACGCGGCCCCCGGCTCGGACCTGCAGTTCCAGCTCGTGAAGTTCTTCGCGCACCTCGCGTCGACGCCCGCGCACGGCGAGGCGCTGCGGTCGCTGCTCGACGGCTCCGCTGCCCTCGACGGGCTCGAGATCGACACCGACCTGCGCTGGGAGATCCTCGAGGGGCTCGTCCTGCTCGACCTCGCGGACGACGCCGAGATCGAGGCGACGCTCGACGCCGACTCGACCGCGACGGGTCAGCAGTCCGCCGCACGGGCCCGCGCGACGGTGCCCACCGCCGCGGCGAAGCGCGCCGCGTTCGACCGCCTCGTCGGCTCGGACGACGCCCCCAACGCGATCGTCCGCGCCACCACGCTCGGGTTCCAGCACGTCAACGACCCCGAGTCGCTCGCCCCGCTCGTCGGCGCGTACTTCGACGCGCTGCTCCCCCTGTGGGACCAGCGGTCGTACCACATCGCCGAGGCGCTCGTCACGGGCCTCTACCCGGCCCCGCTCGCGAGCACGGTGCTGCGCGACGCGACGCAGGAGTGGCTCGACGCCAACGCCGACGCCGCCCCGGCGCTGCGCCGGCTCGTGGTGGAGAACCTCGCCGGCGTCGAGCGCGCCCTCGCGGCCCAGGCCGCCGACGCCTGACCCCTCGGGTCAGCACCCCTCACGACCGCGCGCCGGGTCGCTCCGCACGACGGGGCGGCCCGGCGCTCGTCGTCCCGCGCGGGTCCGCGACCAGGCGGTACCGGCGCGGCGAGCAGGCGATCCCGGCGCGTGCGGCGAGCAGGACGGACCAGGACGGCCTGCTCGGCCGGCTCGGCCGGTCAGAGGGAGTCGTTCATCGCCTTGGCGAGCGAGCGCAGGCGGGCGGAGTCGAACAGGTCCTCGAGCAGGACGAGGTTGCCCGACGAGTCGCCGAGCGGCACCCTCCAGTTCGGGTACTCCTGGTCCGTGCCTGGCTGGTTCTGCGAGCGGCGCTCCCCCACCGCGTCGGCCAGCGAGACGCCGAGCAGCACGGCCGGGGTGCTGCGGACGAGGCGGTGCAGGGCCTCGACGAGCTCGCGCTCGGACGGGTCCTCGCCCACGAGCGAGCGCTCGCGCAGGAACGCGATCATCGCGTCCCGCTCGGCGCGCGCGGCCCGCCGCACGTCGGCGACGTCCTCCGTGAGCACGCCCAGACGGTCCCGCAGCTCGACGTGCTCGCCCGCGAGGTACCCGGCCGTGGGCGGCAGGTCGTGCGTCGTGACGGTCGCGAGCGCGAGGCGCCGGTAGTCCTCCGGGGGCAGCGGGCGGCCGTCGTCGGTCTTCTCGAACCACAGGACGGACGTGCCGAGGACGCCGCGGTCCGCGAGGTAGTCACGGACCCAGGGCTCGAACACGCCGAGGTCCTCGCCGATGACCATCGCGCCCGCACGGTGCGCCTCGAGGCACAGGATGCCGACGAGGGCCTCGTGGTCGTAGCGGACGTACGCGCCCGCGTCGGCGCGCGCGCCGCCCGGGATCCACCACAGCCGGAACAGGCCGATGACGTGGTCGATCCGGATCGCGCCCGCGTGCCGCAGGACGGTGCGCAGCATGTCGCGGTACGGGGCGTACCCGGCCCGCGCGAGCGCCCGCGGGTGCCACGGCGGCTGGGACCAGTTCTGCCCCTGCTGGTTGTACATGTCCGGCGGCGCCCCGACGGACACCCCGGTGGCGAGCACGCCACGGTGCGACCAGACGTCGGCGCCCTCGGGGTGCACGCCGACCGCGAGGTCGTGCATGATCCCCACCGACATCCCCGCCTCGCGCGCGGTGCGCTGCGCGACGCGGAGCTGCTCGTCGGCGACCCACTGGAGCCAGCAGTAGAACTCCACGCGGTCGGCGAGCTGCTCGCGCAGCGCCGCGACGGTCGGGCCGTTCGGGTCGGACGCGCCGGGCGGCCAGTCCCGGTCGCCGTAGTGGTCGGCGAGCGCGCACCAGGTGGCGAAGTCCTCGAGCCCCTTGCCCTGCTCGGCGCGGAACGCGTCGAGCGACGCCTGGCGGGCGGTGGACCGGGGCGCGGTGAACACGACCTCCAGCGCCGCCTTCTTGGCCTCCCACGCGGCGTCGCGGTCGATGGGACCGGGGTCGGTGTCGAGGTCGCGCACCGGGTCGAACGCCCACTCGACGAGCGAGCGGTCGGCCGCGGACAGGTACCCCGTCTCGCGGATGTCCTCGACCCTGATGTACAGCGGGTTGACGAAGCGGCGGCTCGTCGGGAGGTAGGGCGAGGGCGTCATCGGCGTGCGCGGCTCGGCGGCGTGCAGCGGGTTGACGAGGACGAAGTCCGCGCCGGCCTCGTGCGCGGCGAGCCAGGCGAGGTCGGCGAGGTCGGCCAGGTCGCCGACGCCCCACGACGCGCGCGAGCGCACCGAGTACAGCTGGGCCATGAAGCCCCACGCGCGCCGTTCCGCGACGGCGGCGGGCAGCTCGAGCCGCTGCGGCGTCACGACGAGCGTCGCGCGCGCGTGGGCGCCGTCGCTCTCGGCGTGCAGGTCGTGCCACCCGAGGGGCAGGTCGGCCGGGATCTCGAACGTCGCGCGGCCGACGCGCCGGCCGTCGACGGTGCGCGGCTCGACGAACACGTCGAGCTGGCCGAGGTCGCGGCGCTCCCGGGGGGCGCGCGCGGCGTGGTGCCCGGCGACGCCGGAGCGGCCCTGCTCCGCCTCGAGCTCGACCCACACGTCGACGGCAGCGCCGTCCTGCACGTGCACGGGGACCGGCACGGCGTCACCCTCCCGCACGACGACGGTCGGGGGCAGCATCTGCCGCCACGCGTCGTCGCGCGAGTGCTCGAGGCTGACGGCGACCTTCTCCGGGGACGACGCGGGGACGCCGAGGGCCTCCAGCACGGCGACGAGGGTCGAGGCCCGGACCTGGCGGCGCGTCCCGTCGAAGTCCCAGAAGTCGGACGCGACGCCGTGGGCGTCGGCCAGCTGCACCAACGGCTCGGGCAGGTCCGTCTGCGGGGGTTCGCTCACGCCTGCATCCTGCCAGACCAGGGCCTTGCGAGCAGGACGATCGCCCGGCGTGCCCGTGGCGCTCTCATGTGCCCCGGGTACCCTGCCGGCATGTCCCTCCCCCTTCTCGCTCCTGCCGTGCGCGTGCCCGCGGAGGTCCCGGAAGAGCTGAGCAACGGCTTCGACCCGAGCAACCCCGACGACTGGTTCGAGTGGTTCGTCGGCCTCCCGCTGCGCGTGCTGCTCATCGTCGTGATCGGGGCGCTCGTCCTCGCGGTCGTGCGCCGGCTCATCCGTCGCGTCTCCGAGCACATCGCCGAGGGCACGCCCACGCTCCGCGGCAAGCGGCTCAAGGGCCTCGGCGGATCCGAGGTCGGCAGCGTGCTGCTGCGCGCGAACCCGCTCGCGAGCGCTCGCCGGGCCCAGCGGGCGCGGACCGTGGGCTCGGTGCTGCGCTCGACCGCGAACATCGTCATCGGCGCGACGATCGTGCTCATGGTGCTCACCGAGCTCGGCGTGAACATCGCGCCGTTCCTCGCGTCGGCCGGCATCGCGGGCGTCGCGCTGGGCTTCGGCGCGCAGAGCCTCGTGAAGGACTTCCTCTCGGGCACGTTCATGCTTCTCGAGGACCAGTACGGCGTCGGGGACACGGTCGACTTCGGCGAGGTCACGGGCACCGTCGAGGAGGTCGCGCTGCGCGTGACGAAGGTCCGCGACGGCAACGGCACGCTGTGGTTCGTCCGCAACGGCGAGATCCTGCGGACGGGCAACAAGACCCAGGAGTGGGGTCGCGCGGTGGTGGACGTGCGCGTCGCGTACTGGGCCGACGTCGAGGCCGTGCGCGCGGCGCTGCTCGCGGCCGCGGAGGAGGTCGGGAGCGACCCGGTGCTCGGCACGTACTTCCTCGAGCCGCCCGAGGTCACGGGCATCGAGGCCATGACGGCCGAGGCGCTGCAGCTCAGGGTGCAGGTCAAGACGCAGGCCGCGATGCAGTGGGAGGTGGCGCGCGCTGCGCTCGCGCGTCCGGCAGGCGCTCTCCGACGCCCGCGTCCCGCTGGCCGGGGCGCAGCAGGTGGTCGTCCTCGACCACTCGCCGTCGCTGCCCGACGACCGGGCCGACAACCGAACCGACGCGCGGCCCGACGACCGGCCCGACGACCGGCCCGACGACACGGGCGACCGGTCCGCGCAGGCGGCCCGCGAGCGGCGCGGCGCCGCCGCGGCGACCGTGGTGCAGGACGCGGCGGGCGGCCCGGCGTCCTGAGCCGCGCGGCGCCGTCGGGCACGACCACGACGGCGCCGGTCCCTCCGCGCGGAGGGACCCGGTGGGGACTCAGCGCAGGCCGTCGAGCTCCGCGGCGAGGTTGTCGGCCTCCGGGCCGACGATGACCTGGACGACGCGGCCCGAGCGCACGACGCCGAACGCGCCCGTCGCCTTGAGGCGCGCCTCGTCGACGAGCTGCGGGTCCGTGACCTCGACGCGCAGGCGCGTGATGCACGGCTCGAGGTCGACCACGTTGCCCTGACCCCCGAGGGCGTCGAGGATGTTCTGTGCCTTCTGGTCCGAGGGGGTGCTCATCGAAAGTGTCTCCTGAGGCGAGTCGCGGGTGGGGATCCGCGCGGGGGATCCGGGGTGTCGGGGTGCCGAGCACCTGGGAACAGCCTAGTCTCCTGGCGAGGTTGTCACCGGATCGACGCGGCCCCGCAACGCCCCCGCAACAGGGACGTGCGCGGCGCCTGGCGGTCGGACCGTGACGGGCACGCGTGCGCACCGGCCCGGGCACCCGGGTCGCACGCCCGAGGCGGACGAGGAGCGAGGGTCGTGACGGGCGGAACCGAGGACGAGGCACGGCAGGTCATCACGGGCATCGGCGTGTGCCCCGGCACGGTCGTCGGGCCGGTGGTGCTCATGCCGGAGGCCATCGACGAGCCGGCGCCCGGGCTGCGCATGGGTCCGCGCGAGGACCACGAGGCGCAGGCGCGGCGCGTCGACGCCGCGGCGGAGCAGGTCGCGGGCGACCTCCAGCGCGCCGCCGACGCCGCCGACGGGGACGCGCGCGACGTCCTCGAGGCGACGGCGGCGATGGCGGCCGACCCCACGCTCGCGGCTGACGCGCGGCGGCGCGTGCTCGACGAGCACCTCGTGCCCGAGCGCGCGGTGTGGGAGGCCGCGGAGGAGGTCGTGCGGCAGTTCACCGAGCTCGGTGGGTACTTCGCCGAGCGCGCCCGCGACGTCGCGGACGTCCGCGACCGGCTCGTCGCGGCCCTCACCGACCGCCCCGCGCCCGGCGTGCCCGAGCACACCGAGCCGTTCGTCCTCGTCGCGTACGACCTCGCGCCGTCGGCCACGGCCGCGCTCGACCCCGCGCGCGTGCTGGCGATCGTCACCGACGGCGCCGGGCCGACGTCGCACACCGCGATCGTCGCGAACGCCAAGGGCATCCCCGCGGTCGTCGCGGCCACGGGAGCGAGCGCGGCGCTCGCCCCGGAGGACGTCGTGCTGGTCGACGGCGCGGCCGGGACGGTCGTCGTGCACCCGTCGCCCGAGCAGGTGGCCGCGGCGCGGGCCCGCTCGCAGCGGGTGCGCACGTTCGACGGCACGGGCCGCACGCGGGACGGGCACCGCGTGCAGCTCCTCGCGAACGTCGGCGACCCGGCGGGCGCTGCGGCGGCGGCCGCGTCCGGCGCGGAGGGCGTCGGGCTGTTCCGCTCCGAGTTCTGCTTCCTCGACCGCGAGCAGCCGCCGACCGTCGCGGAGCAGGTCGCCGCCTACCGCACCGTCTTCCGCGAGTTCGGCGGGCGCAAGGTCGTGATCCGCACCCTCGACTCCGGCGCGGACAAGCCGCTGCACTTCCTCACCGTCGACGACGAGGAGAACCCGGCGCTCGGCGTGCGCGGGCTGCGCACCGCCGCGCGCTGGCCGGAGCTGCTCGAGCAGCAGCTCGACGCGATAGCGCAGGCCGCCGCGGCCGAGGAGGCCGAGGTGTGGGTCATGGCGCCCATGGTCTCGACCGTCGGGGAGACCGAGTGGTTCGTCGAGCGCTGCCGCGCGCACGGCCTCGACGTGGCGGGCGTCATGGTCGAGGTCCCGAGCGCCGCCCTGCTCTCCGGGCCGATCCTCGCGCGCGCGGCGTTCGCGTCGATCGGCACCAACGACCTCACGCAGTACACGATGGCCGCGGACCGGCTCCTCGGGTCGCTCGCGGAGCTGAGCGACCCGTGGCAGCCCGCCGTGCTCCGGCTCGTCGAGGCGACGTGCGCGGGCGGGGCCCAGCAGGGCCGGCCCGTGGGCGTGTGCGGCGAGGCGGCGTCCCAGCCGGTGCTCGCCGTCGTGCTCGTCGGGCTCGGGGTGTCGTCGCTGTCCATGACGGCGCGCGCGATCCCCGACGTCGCGGCGCTCCTGCGCGAGGTCGACGTCGACGAGTGCCGACGGCTCGCGCGCCTCGCGGTCGAGGCGGAGAGCGCGGCCGAGGCGCGCGCCGTCGTGCGCGAGAACCTGCCGGTGCTCGCCGAGCTCGGGCTGTGACGTGCGCCCGGACCGCCGCCGGCGGCGGCTCCGGGCTCTGGAGCGCGCCGCCGCCGGTGCGATGATGGGCCGGTGACGACCGAGCCCACCCCCCGCCCGACGCTGCCCGTCGCCGGACTGTCGAACGGCGCGCCGGCCGGCCCCGCGGGCGCGACCGCGCCGGTCCGCCCGAGCCGCACGTTCTACGACGAGGTCGGCGGGCACGAGACGTTCGTGCGTCTCGTCGACGCGTTCTACGAGGGCGTCGCGGACGACCCGGTCATGCGGCCCATGTACCCCGAGGAGGACCTCGGCCCGGCGCGCTGGCGGCTCACCGCGTTCCTCGAGCAGTACTGGGGCGGCCCGACGACGTACAGCGAGCAGCGCGGCCACCCGCGCCTGCGCATGCGGCACGCGCCCTTCAAGGTCAACCCCGACGCGCGCGACCGCTGGCTCGCGCACATGCGCGCCGCCGTCGACACCCTGGACCTGCCGCCGATCCAGGAGGCGACGCTGTGGGACTATCTGGAGCGCGCGGCGCACTCCCTCCTCAACACCTTCGAGGACTGACCGACCCGCCGCCCGAGCGAAGGAGCCCCCACCCGTGACCCCCGAGCCCACCCCGCCGTCGACCTCCTCGGCCTCCCCCGGCCCGACGTCGGACGCCGCCCCGCGCGAGCAGGTCCCGAACCCGCTGCACCACCTCCTCGACGTGCTGCGCCTCGAGCGGGTCGGCGACGGCGACGGGTCGGCCGCCGACCCGGAGCACTTCCGCGGGGTCTCCGTGCACCAGCCGACGGGCCGCGTCTACGGCGGGCAGGTGCTCGCGCAGGCGGTCCTCGCCGCGGGCCGCACGGTCCCCGAGGGCCGGCTCCCCCACTCCCTGCACGGGTACTTCCTGCGACCCGGCGGCCTCGACGTGCCCATCGACTTCGCGGTCGAGCGGCTGCGCGACGGGCGCTCCTTCAGCGCCCGCCGGACGCACGCGATCCAGCACGGCAAGCCGATCCTGTCGATGATCTCCTCGTTCCAGGAGGAGCAGGGCGGCATCGAGCACGCGTCCGAGATGCCCGCCGCCCCGGCCCCCGAGGAGGTGCCGTCCGCGCTCGACGTGCTCGGCGGCATCGACCACCCCATCGCGCGGTTCTGGTCGCACCACTCGGCGTTCGAGCTGCGGCACGTGGGCGGGTCGCTCTACCTGCACCCGGACCACGAGCCCAAGGACCACCAGATGGTGTGGATGCGGGCGCGCGGCGACGTCGGCGAAGACCAGCTGCTGCACCGTGCGCTCATGGCGTACGCGTGCGACCAGGTCATGCTCGAGCCGATCCTGCGCCAGGCGGGCACGAGCTGGGTCACGCCCGACATGTCGATCGCGAGCCTCGACCACGCGATGTGGTGGCACCGCGACGTGCGCGTGGACGAGTGGCTGCTCTACGTGCAGTCCGCCCCGAGCGCCCAGGGCGGACGCGGGCTCGGCGCCGCGCGGGTGTTCGCGCAGGACGGCACCCTCGTCGCGTCGATCGCCCAGGAGGGCATGGTCCGCCTCCCCGCGCTCTGACGGGCGACGGACGCGCGTCGGCCCGACACTGTCCTGGTGCGACTGCGCCGCGTGACCGTGACCTCGCCGGGGTACACCCGCCGCCCGAAGGGCGACGCGTGGGTGTTCCTCGACGTCGAGGGCCTGCCCCTGGCCGACGAGGAGGAGGTCGCGCGGTGCGAGCGCCTCGCCGTCCCGCCCGCGTGGTCCGACGTCTGGATCTGCCGGTACCCCAACGGGCACATCCAGGCGTTCGGCCGGGACGTCGCCGGGCGCGGCCAGTACCTCTACCACGAGCAGTGGCAGGTGCGGCGGGCCCGCCGCAAGCACGACCACGTGCTCGACGTCGGCCGTCGCCTGCCCGCCGCCCGGCGCCGGGTCGCGCGCGAGCTCGAGCTCCCCGGCATGCCGCGCGACAAGGTGCTGGCGCTCGCGTTCAGGCTGCTCGACCTCGCGTACTTCCGGGCGGGCGGCGAGATCTACGCGAAGCAGAACAACAGCTACGGCCTCGCCACGATCCGCAAGGAGCACGCGCGCGTCCGCCGCGACGGGAGCGTGCACTTCCACTACCCGGCGAAGTCCGGCCAGGTGCGTGACGTGATCGTCGACGACCCGGTGGTCGCCGAGCTCGTGACGACGCTCAAGCGGCGCCGGGGCGGCGTCGAGCTGCTCGCTTGGCGCGACGTGGACGCGACCGGCAGCGCGGTGTGGCACGACGTCACGAGCGCCGACGTCCAGGCCGGCATCAAGGAGCGCCTGGGCGACGACGCGACGCCCAAGGACTTCCGCACGTGGCACGCGACGGTGCTCGCGGCGCGCGCCCTGGCCGACGCCGGCACGGCGCCCGCGTCCGAGCGCGCCCGGCGCCGGGTCGTCACGGGGATCGTCAAGGACGTCGCGGAGGAGCTCGGGAACACGCCCGCCGTGGCGCGCTCGTCGTACATCGACCCGCGGCTGTTCGACCTGTGGGAGCGGGGCGAGACCATCGGGTCGACGCGCTCGCAGGCGCGCGCCGAGCGCGAGGTCCTGGAGCTCCTCGGATGAGGGCCGCGGTCACCGGGGTCACCGGGTACGTCGGCGGGCGGCTCGTGCCCGAGCTGCTCCGTGCCGGCTTCGAGGTCCGTGCGCTCGCCCGGCACCCCGAGCGGCTCGCGGGCCGCGAGTGGGCGGACGACGTCGAGCTCGTCGAGGCGGACGCGAGCGACCTGGACCAGATCCGGGCGGCGCTCCAGGGCGCCGACGTGGCGTACTACCTCGTGCACTCGCTCGGCACCGGGCGCACGTTCGAGGTCCGCGACCGGCGCACCGCGCTGACGTTCGCGCGCGCGGCGCGCGAGGCCGGCGTGGGGCGCATCGTCTACCTCGGCGGGCTGTTCCCCGACGTGCCGGAGGGCGAGCTGTCGCCGCACCTCGCGTCGCGCAAGGAGGTCGGGGAGATCCTGCTCGCGTCGGGCGTCCCGACGACCGTCCTGCGCGCCGCGGTGATCCTCGGCTCGGGCTCCGCGTCGTTCGAGATGATGCGCTACCTCACCGAGCGGCTCCCGGCCATGACGACCCCGAAGTGGGTCGACAACCGCATCCAGCCGATCGCGGTCCGCGACGTGCTGCGCTACCTCGTCGGCTCGGCCTCGATGCCCGACGACGTGTCGCGCGGCTTCGACATCGGCGGCCCCGACGTGCTCACCTACCGCGACATGATGCAGCGGTACGCGCGCGTGGCGAACCTCCCCCGGCGGCGCATCGTCAGCGTGCCGGTGCTCACGCCCCGGCTGTCGTCGCACTGGGTCGGGCTCGTCACGCCCGTGCCGAGCGGCATCGCCCGACCCCTCGTCGAGTCGCTCCAGCACGAGGTCGTGTGCCACGAGCACGACATCGCGCAGTACGTGCCCGACCCGCCCGAGGGGCTCATCGGGTTCGACCGGGCCGTCGAGCTCGCGCTGGAGCGCATCCACGACGGCGAGGTCACGACGCGCTGGTCGTCCGCGTCGGTGCCCGGGGCGCCGTCGGACCCGCTGCCGAGCGACCCCGACTGGGCGGGCGGCTCGCTCTACGTGGACGAGCGCCGCACCGTCGTGGACGCACCGCGCGAGGTGCTCTGGCGCGTGATCGAGGAGATCGGCGGGCAGGGCGGCTGGTACTCGTGGTCGCTCGCGTGGCGCGTGCGCGGCCTCATGGACCGGGTCGTCGGCGGGCCGGGCCTGCGCCGCGGCCGGCGCGACGAGCGCTACCTCCGCGTCGACGACGAGCTCGACTGGTGGCGCGTCGAGGCGATCGAGCCCGGGCGTCGGCTCCTGCTGCGCGCCGAGATGCGGCTCCCGGGCCTCGCGTGGCTCGAGCTGCGCGTCGACGAGGCGGCGGCCGAGCTTCCCGACGCGACCGACCCCGACGCGCCGGGTCCCTCGCCGCAGGACGCCAGCGGGCCGGGCCGCACGTACTTCGCGCAGCGCGCGCTGTTCCACCCGCACGGGCTCGCGGGCCAGCTCTACTGGTGGGCCGTCAAGCCGTTCCACGGCGTGGTGTTCGGCGGGATGCAGCGCAACGTCGCCGAGGCCGCCGAGCGCGCCGCCCGCAGCGGTCGTCCCTCCGTGGACCGGCCGCGCGACGACCGAGAGCCGGGCTGACCGGAGCGGCGACGCACGCCGCCGCTCCGAGGGCTCAGCGGCGCCGGCGGAACGTCAGGGGCTCCTCGACGAACGGCTCCCACGCGGCGCGCTCGGCCTCGGTGATGCGCCGGGGCGAGCCCGTCGCGGCGTCGACCACGACGATCGTCGTCGCGGCCTTCGCGTACGAGGCGCCGCCCGAGGTGGGGCCGGTGCGCTCGAAGCGCGCGGCGCCGTCGTGCACCTCGTAGCAGACCTCGAGGCTGGCCCCGCCGAGGTGCCCGATCCACAGCTCGACGCGGACGGGCGTGCGCGTGAAGCCGAGCGGGCGCAGGTACTCGATCTCCTGGCGCGCGACGAGCGTGTGGCTCGTCGCGTGCGGCCCGGTCTCCAGGACGGCCGTCGGCCAGGCGTCCTCGCCCGCGTCCGGGTGGGTCCAGAACGCGGTGATGCGGGCGTCCTCCAGCAGGCGGAACATCTCGACGTTGTTGACGTGCGCGTACGCGTCGAGGTCCGACCACCGCAGGGAGACGGGGACGTGCAGACGGGTCATGGAGGGTCCTCTCGCTCGACGGTGCGGCCCGGCGCGACCGGCGGGACAGGTGCCCCGGTCACCGGACCGGGTCCATTCTCCACCGGCCCGCCGACCACGAGGCTCCTCCGCGCCGAGCCTGGAGGTCGGACGGTCAGGACGCGGCGACGAGGGCCGCGGCGCGGCAGCTCGCGAGCGCGGAGAGCTCCTCGCCCACGGGGAGCCGCACGAGCCGGTCGGCCACCTGGCCGACGGCGTCGCGCAGCCGCCGTCGGGCGCGCGCCGCCCGCCGTCGTCCGCCCACCGCGGCCGCGACGCGGGACACGAGCGCGACGAGCACGCCCACGACGATCCCGCCGAGCGCGAGGAGCGTCGGCCACGGCAGCTCCGGGGCGCCCGGGCCGCCGAGCGTGAGGACCGGCGTCGGCGGCTCGGGCAGGCGCAGGTAGGTGAACCCCCACAGCGCGGCGAGCCACAGCAGGCCCACGACGAGCGCCGCGAGCACGAGCCACTGGAACGCGCCGACGACGCGCCACCACACCGGACGGCGGGCCGCCTCGAGCTCCGTCCCCGCGACGGCCTGGTCGAGCGCGTCGGCGAGGTCGGCCGCACCCTCGGACGCCCGACGGCGCACGGCGAGCGCCCAGTCGTCCGGCACGCCCGCGGTGGCCTCGGCCGCGTAGTCGCGCACCGCCGTCTGGGCGCCGGCCCGCAGCGCGGCGCCGACCGCCGGGAGCGAGGTCCGTGCGAGCTCGGGCCGGCTCGCGGTCTCGGCCGTGCCCAGCTCCTTCGCCGCCCGCGCGCGCGCCGAGCCCGGCGCAGGGCCGGTGCGCAGCCCGATGCGGCGCAGCGGGTCGGGCCGGAACCGGCCGACCCAGCGCGTCACGGGCCAGCCCGTCGCGGCGCGCGCGTCCCGCACGGCCGAGCCGCGCACGGCGGCGACGACCGTCGGGACGCCCGCCGCGGCCTCCAGGGCGTCGACGAGACCGTCGCGTGCGCGGCGCGCCGCGCGCTCCGGGACGGGCTCCCCGCACGCCGCGGCGACGCGGCGCGCGACCGCGCGCACGTCGGCCGCGAGCCGGTCGTTCGACGCGCGCCGCCGGGCCGCGGCGTCCGCGAGCAGCCCCCGCAGCTCGTCCAGGCCCTGGCCGGTGCGGGCCGAGACACCGAGCACGCGCGCGTCGGCGAGCCCGTCCTCGGCCGCGAGCCGGCGCAGGTCGGCGAGGCACGCGTCGGCGTCGGCGGGCGTGAGCCGGTCCACCTGGTTGAGCACGAGGACGACGACCGACCCGTGCCCCGCGAGCGGGCGCAGGTAGCGCTCGTGCAGCGCGGCGTCCGCGTACTTCTGCGGGTCGACGACCCACACGAGCAGGTCGGCACGCTCGACGAGGCGTTCCGCGCGCACGCGGTGCTCGACGACGACCGAGTCGTGGTCGGGCAGGTCGAGCAGCACGAGGCCGCTCGTCAGCTCGCCCGCGCGGCGACCGCGCAGGAGCGCGCGCAGGCCCCCGCCCGCGCGCGCGTCGCCCGGGTCGCCGGACGTGAGCGGGGTGCCCATCTCGTGCCGTCGCCGCACCTCGAGCCAGTCGAGGAGGGCGGCCGGTCCCGCCGGGCCGGCGGCCGGTCCCGACGCGCCCCACACCGCGGCGAGCGGGTGGGACGTCGTGGGCCGCTGCACCCCGACCGTCGCGAGCTCGGTGCCCGCGAGCGCGTTGAACACCGACGACTTGCCGGAGCCGGTCGCGCCCGCGAGCGCGACGACGGTGTGGTCGGCCGAGAGCCCGGCCCGCTCTCGCGCGCGGGCGACGACGGTCCGCGCGTCGGCGAGCAGGTCGGCGTCGACGCGCCCCTCCCCCGCGCGCACGGCGGTCTCCAGCGCGGTCGTGCGCGCCGCGAGGTCGATCGTCATGCCTGCTCACCCCCCAGCAGGCGGCGCCAGAACCCCGGCCGCCGGGCCGGCTCTGCCGCCTCGTCCCCCGGCGCGGCCACGGGCTCGTCCGGAGGCGGCGGGGTCCACCCCGCGCCGCGCAGGAGGCGCGCGGCGTGCCGGCCCACGGCGGTCCGGCCGTCTACACCGGCCGCGACGGCGGGGCGTGCGGACCGCTCGACCCGGGCCGCGGCCTCGACCGCGCGCGCCGCCTCGAGGACCGAGCGGGCGGTCTCGTCGGCGTCGGCCGTCCCGAGCGCGTCGAGCTGCGCGGTGTAGCGCAGCGCCTCGTCGTCGAGCACCACGCGCACCCGCTCCGCGAGCCGCTCGCGCGCGGTCCGCGTCAGACGCCGTACGGCGTCGTCGCCGAACACGGCCTCCAGGAGCTTCTGCGCGAGGATCGCCGTCCCGCCCGCGATCCCGACCTCGGCGCCCGTCAGACCGCCGGTCGAGGCGAACACCACGACCATGAGGCTCAGCCCCAGCCCGTTGATGCCGAAGGACAACGCCCGCGCGGCGCCGCGCTTGCCCGCTCCCTGCTCGCGCACGAGGTCGAGGACGTCGGACTGCCAGCCCCGGATCTCCTCCGCGACGCGCGCCCGCACGCCCGCGGACGACCGCGCCAGGTCGAGCCCGTCGAGCAGGGCCGACCCCGCGGGGTCCGCGCGCCACCCGCCGTAGGCGCGCTCGGCCGCGACGTCCGTCGCGTCCAGGACCACCGCCTCCAGGCCGTGCGCGATCGCCTGCTCGACCTGTGGCGCCTGCGCCGGCCGCCCGCGGAAGAACGCCGCGAGCGCGTCGCGGACCCGACCGACGCCCTGCTCGACGGAGCGGAACAGCTCGCTCGTGCCCACGAAGTCCTGCCAGCGCGCGAGCACCTCGCCGCGCAGCAGCGCCCCGTCGCTCGTCGCGGCGTCCACGGTCGTCGCCGCCTCGTCGTACGCGCGCTCGACGACGGCGCGCAGGCGCGCGTCCGACGCCGCCTGCGCGTCGGCCGCACCCGCCACGAGGACCGCCCGGCGCACGAGGTCGTCCACGACCCCGTCACGCGTGGCGGTCGCGACGCGGTCCCGCTCGTCGCCGTCCGCGCCCAGCGCGGAGAGCCACGACGCCACCGCGGCGACCGCCCGCTCGGGGAGGAAGCCGTCGACGAGCTCGGACTCCCCCACGGCGAAGAGCGTCGCGGCGTCGAGGCCGTTCTCGTCCATCATCCGGCGCAGGTCGTCCGCCACGGCCTCGGTGCCCGGGTCGACCCGGTCGAGGACCATCGCGACCTGCGCGCGGCGCTCGGCGGCTCGGTGCAGGAGGTCCCACGGGACGGCGTCGGCGTAGCGGGCGGCCGTCGTGACGAACAGCCACAAGTCGGCCGCGGCGAGGAGCTGCGCGGCGAGCTCGCGGTTCGCCGTCTCCACGGAGTCGACGTCGGGCGCGTCCACGAGCGCGAGGCCCTGCGGCAGCGCGTCGCTCGCCACGAGGCGCAGCGTGCGCGTCGGGTCGGGCGGCGTGGCGGGCTCGCCGGGCCTGGCCCCGGTACCGGGACCGGTCGCGGTGCCGGTCGGGGTGCCGGGGGCGGCGGACCGGGTGCCGTGCTCGCTCACGCGCGCGAGCCCGGGCAGCACGCGGTCGGTCGAGAACCAACGCTCGTCGAGCGGGTGGTGGACGAGGACGGGAGCCCGCGTCGTCGGGCGCAGCACGCCGGGCGCCGAGACGTGCTCGCCGAGGAGCGAGTTCACGAGCGTCGACTTCCCCGCTCCGGTCGACCCGCCGACGACGACGAGCAGCGGAGCCGCGTGCGAGCGCAGCCGGGGCAGCAGGTAGTCGTCGAGCTGGTGGACCGCGAGGCCGAGGTCCTCGCGCGCGAGCGCCGCGCCGGGCAGGTCGAGCGGGAGCCGCGTGGCGGCGAGCCGCCCCCGCAGGATCTCCAGCGCCTCGACGAGCCCCGTGGTCGCCGAGGCGCTCGCCGCGACCCCGCCGGCGCGCGGGCCGTCGGGGCGCGGGCCGTCGGGGCGCGGACCGTCGGGGGTCGACGCGTCCGGACGGACCGCGTCGTCTCCGAAGTCACCGCTGGCTGTCATCCCGTCAGTCTGCCGGAATGCCGCTGGCCAGGCCCGATGGGACACGGCAGGGCCGTCCCCGGCACCCCCGCGAGATCGGGCGCACGGGTCGAGACCGCCCCTGCGAGGGTCGACCGCGACCGCACGAGCCGGTCTCGGGGAGGGTCACTCCCCCAGGCGGTGCCGGAGCCACGCGACCCCGACCTCGGCCTGCGCCCGCTGGAACGCGCGCAGGTGCGGGATGCCCGGCGGCGCCGTGTCGAGCGAGGACTTGAGGAAGTAGCCGGTCAGCGCGGCGAGGTAGCAGGTCACGGCGTCGGGCTCGACGTCGCGCGGCAGAGGGTGACGCCGCAGCACCTCCTCGGGCGGCGGACCGCCCTCGACCTGCACGGCCGGAAGCATGCCGACCGCGTCGCAGAACGCGGCACCCCGCGCGGCGCACGGCCAGTCGACCGCCACGGCGGCACGGTCGACGAGCACCGTGTTGTCGCCCCGGAGGTCGCCGTGGACGAGGTGGTCCCCCGCCGTGGCCTCGGGCCACGACCCCGCCAGTGCGGCGAGCCCGTCGAGGCGGGCCGCGACCCACGGGTCGTACGTTCCCAGGCCCGCCGGACGACGGTCCGCGAGGTCCTCCCACTCGCGCCACTCCACCGTGTCCGCGAAGGGCGGGAGCAGGGAGTCGGCGGGCACCTCGACCTCGCCGATCCGGCGGGCGAGGTCCGCGACCGCCGCGAGCTCGTCGTCGCGCCACGGCGTGGCGACGGCCCGGCCGGGCACGGCGTCGAAGGCCAGCGCGACCCAGGTCCCCGCACCGTCGAGGTCGTCGTCGAGCACCCAGCGGAGCGCAGGCGCCGGTGTCCCGGCGGGCAGCGCCCTCGCGGTCCGCGCCTCGAGCCGGTACAGGTCGGCGGTGAAGGGGTGCTCGGGCCCGACCGCCTTGACGAACACGTCGCCCGCGTCGGTCCGGAGCGTCGACGCGAGCCCCTGCGAGTAGCCGCCGTCGTGGCTCGTCCAGCCCGAGACGCCGGCACCCAGCCGGGTCTCGACGGCAGCGCGGACCGCCGCCGGGAGGTCGGGCCAGGAAGGGCGCACGCGCGAGGGGGCGAGGTCGAGGGTCATGCCGAGGGATCCTCGCGACCTCCGACGGGCGGCGTCAACGCCTTTCCGCGTCGCCCAGCCGCCACGGACGGTGGGGACGGTCCGTCCCGCTGGAACGCCGAGGTCCTGACGGCGGGGCGCCTGGAGGTCTGGACGGGCCGACGGCTCGCGAGCCCGACGGCACACCCTTCCCGCCGGCTCGGCCGGCCAGGACGGGCCCGGACGCGCCGACGCCGGGCGGGAACGGGTCCCGCCCGGCGTCGTGCCGAGGCGTGCGACGTCGGTCGGTCAGTCGCGCGTGAGCTTGCGGTACGTCACGCGGTGCGGGCGGGCCGCCTCCGCGCCGAGACGCTCCACCTTGTTCTCCTCGTAGGAGGCGAAGTTGCCCTCGAACCAGTACCAGCTCGCCGGGTTCTCCTCCGTACCCTCGTACGCGAGGATGTGGGTCGCCACGCGGTCGAGGAACCACCGGTCGTGGGACACCACGACGGCGCAGCCGGGGAACTCGAGCAGCGCGTTCTCGAGCGAGCCCAGGGTCTCGACGTCGAGGTCGTTCGTCGGCTCGTCGAGCAGCAGGAGGTTGCCGCCCTGCTTGAGCGTCAGCGCGAGGTTGAGGCGGTTGCGCTCACCACCCGACAGGACGCCCGCAGGCTTCTGCTGGTCCGGGCCCTTGAACCCGAACGACGCGACGTACGCGCGCGACGGGATCTCGACGTTGCCGACCTTGATGAAGTCGAGGCCGTCGGACACGACCTCCCACAGCGTCTTCTTCGGGTCGATGCCGCCGCGCGACTGGTCGACGTAGGAGATCGACACGGTCTCGCCGACCTTGAGCTCGCCGCCGTCCAGCGGCTCGAGCCCGACGATCGTCTTGAACAGCGTCGTCTTACCGACGCCGTTCGGGCCGATGACACCGACGATGCCGTTGCGCGGCAGCGTGAAGCTCAGGCCGTCGATGAGCTGGCGGCCGTCGAAGCCCTTCTGGAGGTTCGACGCCTCGAGGACCAGGTTGCCCAGGCGCGGGCCCGGCGGGATCTGGATCTCCTCGAAGTCGAGCTTCCTCGTGCGCTCGGCCTCAGCAGCCATCTCCTCGTAGCGGGCGAGACGCGCCTTCGACTTGGTCTGGCGGCCCTTCGCGTTCGAGCGGACCCACTCGAGCTCGTCCTTCAGGCGCTTGGCGAGCTTCGCGTCCTTCTTGCCCTGGACCTGGAGACGCTCCTGCTTCTTCTCCAGGTACGTCGAGTAGTTGCCCTCGTACGGGTAGAGGCGCCCACGGTCGACCTCGCAGATCCACTCCGCGACGTGGTCGAGGAAGTAGCGGTCGTGCGTGACGGCGAGGATCGCGCCCGGGTACGTCGCGAGGTGCTGCTCGAGCCAGAGCACGGACTCGGCGTCCAGGTGGTTCGTGGGCTCGTCGAGCAGCAGCAGGTCCGGCTTCTCGAGCAGGAGCTTGCACAGCGCGACGCGGCGTCGCTCACCACCGGAGAGCACCGACACGTCGGCGTCCGGCGGCGGGCAGCGCAGCGCGTCCATCGCCTGCTCGAGCTGCGAGTCGAGGTCCCACGCGTCGGCGGCGTCGATCGCCTCCTGGAGCGTGCCCATCTCGGCGAGGAGCGCGTCGAAGTCCGCGTCGGGCTCCGCCATGAGCGCGGAGATCTCGTCGAAGCGCTGCTTCTTGGCGAGGATGTCGGCCACGGCCTCCTGGACGTTGCCGAGCACCGTCTTCTCTTCGTTGAGCGGCGGCTCCTGCAGCAGGATGCCGACGCTGTACCCCGGGGAGAGGCGCGCCTCACCGTTCGACGGCGTGTCCAGGCCGGCCATGATCTTGAGGATCGTGGACTTCCCGGCGCCGTTGGGGCCCACGACGCCGATCTTGGCGCCGGGCAGGAAGTTCAGGGAGACGTCGTCGAGGATGACCTTGTCTCCGTGCGCCTTGCGCGCCTTGTACATGGAGTAGATGAACTCAGCCACAGCCTGTCGTTCCACCGTTTCGGTCGGGAGAGGTACGGGATTCGTCGACCACTCAGCCTACGCGGTCGGGCCGCCGGGACGCGCCCGACGGCGCCGCGACCGGTCGAAGGTCACGACGCCGCCCCGTCCCACGGCTCAGGCGGCCGCCGTCGCGCTCCCCTTCCGGGCGGTGCGAGCACGCGGCGCGCGAGCACCCGACGCGTCGGGCTCCCCGCCCAGCGCCTCGGCGACGTCCGCCGCCGCCCACGGGTCGTCGTCGGCAGGCTCGTCGAGCGCGGGCTCGCCGGGGACGGGCTCACCGCGGCCGGCGCCCGGGCCCGCTCCCGCGTCGCCCCCGCCTGCGGCGTCAGGCCCGCCGGTCGGGTCGAGCGTGCCGGCCGGGGCGGGCGGGACGCCGTCGACCGCGTCGGCGGGGCCGCCCTCGGTGCGGCGCGTGGCGTCGTCGTCGCGGCGGTGCACCGTGCGCGTGAACCGCGCCTCGCCGAGCGTGAGGTCCGGGCCGAGCGCCGTCGCCTCGACGACGAGGCTCGTGCGCGGGCCGTCCGGGCCGTCCCACTCGTCGAGCGAGAGCCGGCCCGTGACGACGACCGGGTCGCCCTTGTGGAGCGAGAGCGCGACGTTGCGCGCGGTGTTCTTCCACGCCTTGACCGTGAACCACAGCGTGCGG
This sequence comes from Cellulosimicrobium funkei, assembly GCF_004519295.1. Lineage (GTDB taxonomy): Bacteria > Actinomycetota > Actinomycetes > Actinomycetales > Cellulomonadaceae > Cellulosimicrobium > Cellulosimicrobium funkei. The sequence goes on along the minus strand of NZ_SOZH01000013.1, from coordinate 65,550 downwards.
CCGTCGACCCACTCGCCGCGCTCGCGGTCGAGGTAGCGCCGGGTCTGGGCGATCCGGAAGCTCGTGAAGTCGTTGCCCGACTGCGAGCGGAACAGCGTGGGCGTGGTCGCGACGAAGCCGGACAGCGTGACCGTGACGTCACCGGGCATGGTTCCTCCTGAGGTCGACGGCCGGGCTGGTCCCGGCCACCGCCTCAGGGTGCGGTGGGAGCGGCGGGGGCGTCCGGCGTCGGGCCCTCGCCTGTGGACGAGCCTGCGCCGTCCATGCCTGGGGGTAGCCGTAGCGCCCCGGTGAGCGGCGCGGCGGGCGTCTTGTCCCGCGCGGACTGCGCCAGCTCGCGCACCTGCCGGTGGAGGTCGAGGAGCTCCTGGGTGGGCCGGCCCATCGCGTCCTGCACGACGCGCTCGATCGCGCCGCGCCCCGAGGCGAGGACCTGCTGCTCCCGGCGTCGGGCGAGCGTGCGCCGCACCTGGAGCGCGACGAGGAACGCGACCACGGCGCCCAGGACGGCGACCGCGGCCACGACCGCGCACACCGTGACGAGCGTGCGCCCGAGGTCGAGCACGCGCAGCGACCCGAGCACCGCCAGGACGCCCGCCACGACCCCGACCGCGAGCGCCGACCAGGCCGCGCGCCGTGTGGGGCGCGAGGACGACGGCCCGCGCGTGTCGAGGGGGATCTTCGCGAGCGCGGACCGCGTCGCCTCGGCGACGCGCAGAGACGGGGCGACGGCCTCGTCGAGGGCCTTCTGCCAGCCGGACCGCAGCGAGCGCCCCGCGCGCGCGAGCCAGCGCGAGCGCGACAGGGCGACGGCGTCGGGCTGCGGCGGCGAGAACTCGGGCCGCCCGTACCCGTTGCGCACGGCCGCGCCGACCTGGCCCGCGACCGCGGCGAGGCCCGTCGCGTCGGCGAGCGCGTCGACCTCCTCCTCGACGGCCGTGCTCATCGTCCACGGGACGTCGCCCGGGAGCTGCTCCAGGAGGAGCGCCCCGGCGCGGTCGAGCTCGCCCGCGACGCGGCTCGCGGCGACGCTGCGTCGCGCGACCGCCTGCTCGAGCAGCGACCGCAGCTCGTCCAGGCCCTCGCCGGTGCGCGCGGAGACGGTGGTGACGTAGACGCCGTCGAGCCCGTCCTCCTGCAGGAGGCGGCCCATGTCCTCGACGAGCGACGCGCGGCGCGCCTCGGGGACGGTGTCGATCTGGTTGAGCGCGACGACCATGGAGCCCTCGAGCCCCGTCGACTTCTGCAGGTAGCCCGAGTGCAGCGCGTCGTCGGCGTACTTCTGCGGGTCGACGACCCACACGAGCAGGTCGACGAGCGGCAGCACCCGGTCCACGACCGCGCGGTGGGCGGGCTCGATCGAGTCGTGGTCCGGGAGGTCGAGCAGGACGAGGCCGCCGAGCGCCGACTCGTCCTCGGCGTCGAGCTCGCCGTCGCGCGTGATGCGACGCTCGGGGTCGACGTCGAGCCAGTCGAGCAGCGCCGTCGCGACGTCGCTCCACGAGCACGCCGTGACCCGGGCCGTCGTGGGCCGCTTGACGCCGACGTCGGCGAAATCGAGGCGCGACACCCGGTTGAAGAGGCTCGACTTGCCCGACCCGGTGCCGCCCGCGAGCGCGACGACGGTGTGGTCGACGCCGAGCGCGAGCCGTTCGCGCACGCCGCCGATCGCGTCGCGCACCTGGGCCGCGACGGCGGGGTCGAGGCGGTCGCCCGCGAGGTCCACCGCGCGCGCGAGGTCGTCGACCCGGGCGCGCAGCTGGGCGTCGTGGGACGTCACATGAGCCTCCTCAGCTCGGCGAGTCGTAGGCGCAGGCCGACGGCGGCGTCCGCGGCGAGCGCAGGGTCGGCGAGCGTCGTGAGGACCGGCTCGGCCTCCCGCTCGACCATGGTCGCGGCCCGGTCGGCGAGGTCGTCGCGCAGCGCGGCGACCGCCTCGTCGCCCTCGTCCGCGAGCACGGTGCGCACGAGCCGGGCGGCGTCGTCGTTTCCTGCCGCGCCGGCGAGGAGCAGCGCCGCGACGCCCGTCTCCCCGAAGGCCTTCACCGCGGCACGGCCCGCCTCCGACGCCGACGGCGCCCCGAGCGCGGTCACCACGTGCTCGGCGCGCGTCGCCCACTGCTGCACCTGGGTCGTCGCGGACGCCTCCCGGCGCGCGGCGGCGGCATCCTCGGCGGGCAGGACGGCGGCCCCGCCGGGCAGCGGGCGGTCGCCGTCGAGCGCCGCCCGCAGCGCCTCGTACGCGAGGACGCCGTCCGCGGCGAGCGTGCGGCGCGCCGCGTCGCGGGTCTCGTCGAGCAGCGGGGCGAGCACCAGGTCGCGCGCGCGGCCCCGGCGGCGCGACGACCGCACGACGCCGCCCCGCACCTTGACGCGGTCGACGCGCCCGGCACCCGTCACCTGGGCCCAGCGCGCCTCGAGCGACCCGTGCGCGACGGCGCCGTCCAGCGCGGTGCGGCGCACGGTCTCCTGCACCGGCGGCAGCGCCCGCTCGACGGCGGAGCGCAGGTCCGCCGCGGCCTCGACCTGCTCCTCCACCGCGTCCGAGACGCCGGTGACCCAGTCGGGCAGGGCCGCGAGCGACCCCTTGAGCGTGCGCACGATCACCGCGCGGGAGCGGTCCGGGCCCGCGAGCATCGTCAGCCAGCGCGCGACCGGCGCGACGACCGAGCGGTCGAGCAGACCCTCGTGCGGGCCGACGTCGGGCACGACGAACAGCGGCACGCCGTCCATGCCGTGGTCGCGCAGCCGCTGGAGCAGGTCGCCGCGGATCGTCGTGAGCGTCTCGCGCGGGACGCGGTTGAGGACCATCGCGACGCTCGCGCCGCGCTCCTTCGCGCGCGACAGCGCCTGCCACGGCAGCGCGTCGCCGTAGCGCGACGCGGTCGTGACGAACAGCCACAGGTCCGCCGCCTCGAGGAGCAGGCTGGCCGTGTCGCGGTTCTCCGACAGCAGCGAGTCGAGGTCCGGGGCGTCGAGCAGGCCCGTGCCGCGCGGCACGCCGTCGTGGTCGATCACGCGCGCCACGCGCGTCACCGGGCCCTCGACGATGACGTCCGCGTCGAGCGGGTTGAACGCGAGCACCGGCTCGCGCGTCGTGGGCCGCAGCACGCCTGCCTGCGACACCTCCTCGCCGAGCAGCGAGTTGTACAGCGTCGACTTGCCCGCCCCCGTCGACCCCGCGATGACCACGATCGCGGGCGAGGACAGCTCCCGCAGCCGCGGCAGCAGGTGCTCGTCGAGCTGGGTGAGCAGACGACGGCGCGAGGCGTCGGCCTCGGTCGCACCGTCGATCGCGAGCGGGAGGCGCACGTCCGCCACGTCGCGGCGCAGGTCGCGCGCGACGTCGAAGACCGTGACACCGAGCTCCTCGGTCGCCTGAGCGGGGCGCCACGAGCCCGGCGACCGGCCGGCCGAGGTGGCGCTCGCGTCGCTCGTGGCGGCGTCTGGGGTTCTCACTGGTTCATAGTGACCGCTGTCGAGGGCCCCGCCAAACGCACGCGCCGGACGACGCACGACCACCCGACCTGCGGCTCCACCACCGCGGCCCCACCTCCCGAGCACGCCCGGCTCCCACTACGATGGGCGCGCGCCTCGATAGCTCAATGGATAGAGCAACGGCCTTCTAATCCGTAGGTTGCAGGTTCGAGTCCTGCTCGGGGCACCGCCGGAACGGGCCGTGACCAGCGCAAACGCTGGCACGGGCCGTCTACGCACTTCGTCTACTCCCGCCGGAACCCACGGTTACCCCACGGAATCGGGCTCAGGGGCGAGGCGGATAGAGGCGTCGTTGATGATGAGTTGGGTGACGTCGAGGCACTCCTGAGCCATCTCGCGCACTTCGTCGTACTTCCGCACGCGCTTGCGGCGCTCAAGTGCTGCTCGGCGGTCCCCAGAAGGATGCGTTAGGTGGAGCTCGTGGCTGATCTCGTTCCGCGCGTCGAAGGCACGACCGCGGAGCAGCTCGGCGATCTTCGAGCTCATGCGCCGTCGCACCTTCGAATCGTTGACCCCGAGCGCTCCGGCGATCTCCTCGACCTTCTCCACCGACTGCGCGCTCGAGCTCTCGAAGTGTCGTATCCATCTCTGCATGAGGATGCCCTTCGGCGCTTCCCCCCTTCCCGATGAGCAACTTGACGAGCTCGGCAGGGTCGACCCCTTCGCTGTCTCGACTCGTCATGGCCGCAGTCGCGAACTTCTCAAACTTCTCGTGCGACAGGCCATCGAGTTCAACCAGCCGCGGCAGCCATCGTGTCAACCACGGTACGAACGTCGGGGCCTGCGTGGGTCCTCTGAACATGGTGGCGTGCGGTCACGTCGGTGCCTGCGGGGCCAAGCTGACCCGCCGCTGCGGCAAGGTCAGCGTTCGCGTCGATGAGCGTCGAGACCGTCGATGCGCGACCACGCCGAGGAAGCGCCCGAGCTCGCGCGGCGCGGCGAGCGGATCGTGCGCCCGGCCGAGGGCATCCCGGTGCGGGCGTGGGTCACGCAGCGCCAGAGCGGCGGGGCGCGCATCGACGGCGAGGCCGTCGCGTGGGCGGGCCGTCAGGTCTACGTGCGCTACCTGTCAACCGGCTATCGAATCCGTTTGTGCAGGTCAGGCAGTTGAGTGGAGCCTGGGGTCGCCCGTAGCGACTGCTGCAGAGCCGGGCGGGCCGGGGTATCCCGGGACAAGGAACACGTTCGGGCGTACCGTCCCAGGCACCAGCAGGGGGCTGCAGGAGTTCGCGCACGCTCCTAACGAGAGAGGAGCGTGGAAATGAACGAATCCATCGCTTTGCGTGCACGCAAGGGGTTGATCCCCCTTGCCGCGCTGGCGACCATCCTGGTTGCCCTACTTGTCGGCGCTCGCCCGGCAGCCGCAGCAGCGGCGTGCGCAGCCGCCGAGAACGCGAAGGCCGAGGTTGCCCAGCTCCACGTCGCCAGCAAGCTCCAGGGCATCGATGAGCGGGGCGCTGTCGACACTGATGACGGCGGGATCATCGTTACGCCGCAGGTCATCACCTGTACGCCCTACGACGGTTTCCACATCACATCGTCGGCGAACTGCCAGGCTCGCGTGGCGTACCTGAAGAAGGTGGCACCGGACTTCAAGTCCTGGAAGTGCCAGCGGTCCTACATGCCAGGCTGCCCGACCGGGTACTACTACTGGATGGTCATGGTAGGGACGAACTACTGAGCGCCATCACAGTGATCGAAGGGCTGCAGCCGGGGTCACGAGTAGTGGCCACCGGACTCCCCATTGTGGTCGAGGGCGAGACAGGCCTCGCCCTCGACCCGGAACATGCGCAAACTGCCCCCTACGACTCGCCATGGACGGTGCGGACCACGTGGCCCGATCCACCTGAGCCCACCCTTCTACCTGACGAGCTGCTGAAGGTGCACGGGATCTGGGACGGCTCCGGCATCGCCGTCTACCGCGTGACGGTCACGCGCGAGGAGCGCAAGCCCCTCCAGCAGAGAGCCCTTGCCCGCAGACCGATCGAGCCATCGCGCTACGCCATCCTGCGAAAGGCGCTCGACGCGCTCACGGGCGCAGACCTGCTCGCCGCAGCGCACACCACGCCACGGAGCGACCTCGTCGGCAGCTTGTGTGTGTTCGACGCCCCCACCGCCCAACGCGTGCTGCGCGCGGAGGGCATATCAGTCCCCCAGTTCCGGTTTGTCCGGTGCCAGTGGACCCGTATCGAGCTGGCGACGGCCCGAGGCCTGTACGCGCACGTCCCCGACGAACTGCTCAGCGCCTTTGGCGAATCGGCAACAGAGCAGGCGCAGCCACAGGTCCTCCTCGAGGTGAAACTTGTGACACCAGACCTTGCGCGAGCGGTCTCTGATCTTCCAACAGGCCTTGTCAAAGTGACCTCGTACATCCGACCTGATGCCTGAGGACACGGGCGTGGCACCGACGCAAAAGCCCGACGAGGACCGATTAGCCGGTGAATACATCTCGCGCGAGGGACGCGAGGGATGGGCATGGCTGTGGCCGACGCCGTCGAGCGACGCTGACCCGCACAGACTGACTCTCGCCCACGCTTACCCCACGGAAACGCCCTTCCACCAGGAGCCGCAGAATTCCGGGCGTGCAGCCAAAATAGACGTACGTCCATAAGTTCAGGAGAATCGTCTATGGCTGTCTATTTGCTCTAGACCTGCGTCTATATGTTTCGAACGTAGGAATCCGTAGGTTGCAGGTTCAAGTCCTGCTCGGGGCACCACGCGCGACCCTCGCGCGACGCACATCACGCCCGGGCGAGCCTGGAAGCGCCTGCGGCGCGACGGTCCCCACATGCTCGTGCCGGCCGAGGCAGGTCTCTTCCTCACCCGGGTATCAGGAACGGCGCACGTCCCTCTCTCCGGTACGTGGGTCGCTGGGGGCACGCTCGCCGTCGCGCGCTCTGCGCTGCCCTCCTCCTCGCCGTCCCGGCCACGCTCGTCGGTTCGACCGCGAGCGCCGACCTGCCCGCGACCGTCCCGTCCCCGCGCTTCGCCGCCTACTCCCCCGTGACGTCCGGGGCGCCGTGCGTGCCCCACGACGTCGCGGGCGTCGTCAATGCCATCGCGTGGGAGGAGATCGAGCGGCTCGGGGCCCGTGGGCTGCCGGTGTGCGACGTGCGGTGGCGGTTCGTCCCGGACGGCGTCGGGTGGTGGTGGAGCTCGGTCACGGGCTCGACGCGTTGCTGGGCCTGTCGGAGGACGACCTCCGGGACCTGGTCGTCGTCGAGCTCGACCGCGAGCGGCCGACGCTCCGTCCCGCGCGGGAGGCGTTCGCGGAGGCGGTGACCGTCGCGCTCACCCCCGACGGCGAGGAGCGCACCTGGTTCTACGACGAGCACGTGCCCGAGGAGAACGTCCGCGCAGCGAAGCTCGTGATCGAGGCCTTCACGAGCTCGCAGCGACAGGACTCACGCACGGGCCGCGGGGCGGAGAATGCGGTCACCGACCCTGGACGGACGACGGGACGCGAGTCGCGGTCGGCGACGGCGCGAGGCGCAGGACGGAGAGGGACGTGAGCACGCTCGGGGATCTTGATCGCTGCGGTCGGCCAGATCGAGGCGGGCCAGCCTGGCCCCGACCCGGTGACGCTCGCGCTCGAGCCGTTCCCGGGCGGCGTGCGCGTCCGGACCGTCCAGGGCGGGAGCGTGGACCTGTTCGTAGGGCAGGGCTCGCGGGCCGTCTGGGCTGCGCTCGCGGCCGGCGTCGCCGGGCTGGTCCCGGTCGTCCCCGGGGTGGAGGCGAGTGGCTTCCCGCCCTGGTCCCGGCGGCTCGGGTGGGCCGCGTACCTGATCGACCTGGGCACCTGGGAGGGCCTGCTCCGGGACTTCGGGCAGCCGCTGGCGTACCGGCGGATCCGCTGGCACGCGGACACGCTCCGCGTGACGATCACCGACGGCACCCGCGCCCAGGAGCTCACGCGACCGCTGGACGGCACCGGGTTCACCGGCGCCACCCCCGCAGAGCTCGCCGCGGACTTCCTCCGGTCGCCCCGCTGAGGGACGTGCGCACGCTGTCGCCGGGCACCCCGGTGCACCGCCACGCAGGCCGAGGGGCGGAACTCGCCGGCCGCCCGAACGTTGGTCTGACATGGGGAGTTCTCACCCTCCCGATCCCCGGAAAGGGTAAAGATCCGGCCACCGGTCGTAGATATACTCGCCCGACCGGCGCAGGCCGGTTCCACCCGGTTCGCCCGGGTCGAGGGGGAGCCCGCGAGGGCGTCCTCCACCCGCCACCGACGGCGTCCGACGGCACGCACGAGCGAAGGACCGACATGACCGAGGCAGCACCGCTCCAGCCCCCCGCCCCGACGGAGACGCTCACGCTCAGCGCCCCGGAGCCCGTCAAGCCCGTCGCGGCGACCCAGGCCCCGGCGCTCGCGCCGCGCGTCGACGAGGCGGCCATCCCGGGTCTCGAGTCGAAGGTGTCGTCCTACCTCGACCAGCTCCTGACCACGGACACCCGCTCCCCCGAGTTCGGCGCGAAGGCGGACGACGTCCGCAAGATGGGCGACAAGGACATCCGCGCCGCGGCCGACGTCTCCAACCGCATGCTGGAGATGCCGGTCAAGGAGCTGCGCGAGGGCGGCGTGTCCGACAGCTCGAAGGTGAGCAAGTCGCTGCTCGAGCTGCGCCGCACCGTGGAGGACCTCGACCCGAGCGAGGCGAGCGTCGGCAAGAAGTTCCTGGGCCTCATCCCGTTCGGCGGGAAGCTCCAGGACTACTTCCGCCGCTACGAGAGCTCGCAGAAGCAGCTCAACGCGATCGTCCAGTCGCTGTACAACGGCCAGGACGAGCTCCGCAAGGACAACGCAGCGCTCAACCTGGAGAAGCAGAACCTCTGGGACACGATGGCGCGGCTCAACCAGTACATCTTCATCGCCGAGCGCCTCGACACCGAGCTGTCCACGAAGATCGCGGAGATCGAGGCGAGCGACCCGGAGCGGGCCAAGGCGCTGCGCGAGGACGTGCTGTTCTACGTGCGCCAGAAGCACCAGGACCTGCTCACGCAGCTCGCGGTGTCCATCCAGGGCTACCTCGCGATGGACATCATCATGAAGAACAACCTCGAGCTCATCAAGGGCGTCGACCGCGCGACGACCACGACGATCTCGGCGCTGCGGACCGCCGTCATCGTGGCGCAGGCGCTCGCGAACCAGAAGCTCGTGCTCGACCAGATCACGGCGCTCAACACGACGACGTCGAACATGATCGCGTCGACCTCGAAGATGCTGGCGGACCAGTCGGCGAGCATCCAGCAGCAGGCCGCGAGCGCGACCGTCGGGCTCCCGCAGCTCCAGCAGGCGTTCGCGAACATCTACGCGACGCTCGACTCGATCTCGACGTTCAAGACGCAGGCGCTCGACTCCATGGCGCAGACCATCGGCGTCCTGGAGACGGAGACGACGAAGGCGAACGAGTACCTGGACCGTGCGCGCCGCTCCGACCAGTCGCAGGCGGGCAGCGGCTCGCTCGACATCGGCCGGCTGTGACGCGCTGTCTCTCGACCACCCCTCCCCGCACCACAGATCGGACCCCGAGCTAGATGGGCTGGTTCTCCGACGTGATCGGCCGCCTCGGCGGCCGGTCCTCCGCGCCCGAGCCCGAGCACGAGCTGCCGGCCCCGCCCACGTCGACCGACATCCTCGCGTCGGTCGAGCGGGTCGAGCAGCAGATCGAGGGGCGCGTGCCGCCCGCCGTGACGGCGCGCGTGCACCGCATCACCGGCACGGTCGAGGAGATGGTCCCGCGCCTCGACCGTCTCGGCGGCGGGTCGCAGCAGGCGCACACGGTCGTCGCGACGGCGACGAGCTACCTGCCCGAGGCCGTCGGCGCCTACCTGCGCCTGCCGCGCGACTTCGCCGACCGACGGGTCGTCGCGCAGGGCAAGACGTCGCTCATGCTGCTGTGCGACCAGCTCGACCTGCTCGGCGTGACGCTCGACAAGATCTCCGACGCCGTGTCGCGGGCCGACGCTGCGGCCCTCGTCGCGCACGGCGCGTTCCTCGCGGAGAAGTTCCGCGACTCGTCGATCGCGCTCGACCCCGGCGCGGGCCGGGGCACGCCGCAGCCGGGTCCGCCGTCGGAGCCCGGACGACTGGAGGCACCGTGACCACCCCGGACACCCCGACCCTCGCGGCGGCGCTCGACGCGCTGGACGCCGCCGCGCGTGCCGCGGGCGTCGACGAGGAGGCCGCCCGCGACGAGGGCGCGCGCCTCGCCGCGGCCGTCGCCGAGTCCTCCCCGGGCGCCCCGGCGGCGTGGCTCGCCGCGCTGGGCCACGACCCGGCGGCGACGGGCGCGTTCTTCACCGCGGCGTCGAGCGCCCGGCGCTGGCGCACGTCCCCGACCGACGTCCTCGCCGCCCTCGGGGCGGCGCGCTCGAAGCACGCGACGGCGTACGGGCAGGCGCTCGCCGACGTCGCCCGCGCGGCTGCGCGCCTCGGCTCCCCCGGCCCGCACGTCGCCGGGGCCGCCGCCGCGACCGCCGCCGTCCAGCAGGCCGGAGCCGGCCCGGTGGCCGCCCCTGCTGCGACCCACGCGCCAGCAGGCCCGACGCCCGCCGCGGGCGGCCCGCTCGCCGCTCGCCGCGCGACGGGCGGCGCGGACCCGTTCGACCTCGGCGACCTGCTCGCCGCGCAGGGCTCGCTCGACGCGCTGCGCCGCCCGGCGCCCGAGCTCCCGTCCGTCGCGTCGATCCTCGACGCGCTCGGTGCTCGCGGGACCGAGGGCGGAGCCGCGCCGTCCGGCACGACGCACGCCCCGGCGTCGGGCACGACGGCGGGCGCGACCGCCGGGAGCGCGGAGACGGCCACGGAGACCGCCGCGGAGGTGGCGGTCGAGGAGGAGCCCGCGCGCTCGATCGAGGAGCTGCTCGCCGAGCTCGACGCGCTCACGGGCCTCACGCGCGTCAAGGACGAGATCCACCGCCAGACCGAGCTGCTGCGCGTCGAGAAGCTGCGCACCGAGGCGGGCCTGACCCGCCCCACGCTCACGCGTCACCTCGTGTTCCTCGGCAACCCGGGCACGGGCAAGACGACGGTCGCGCGGCTCGTCGCGGGCATCTACCGCGCGCTCGGTCTGCTCGAGAAGGGCCACCTCGTCGAGGTCGACCGCTCGGAGCTCGTCGCGGGCTACCTCGGTCAGACTGCCGTGAAGACGTCGGAGGTCGTCACGACCGCGCTCGGCGGCGTCCTGTTCGTCGACGAGGCGTACGGGCTCGCGGAGGACCAGTACGGCGCCGAGGCGATCAACACGCTCGTCAAGGACATGGAGGACCACCGCGACGAGCTCGTGGTCATCGTGGCGGGCTACCCCGGCCCGATGGCCGACTTCCTCGCGACGAACCCCGGCCTCGAGTCGCGGTTCTCCACGACCATCACGTTCGAGGACTACGCCGACGCCGAGCTGCGCGACATCTTCGCGAGCATGGCCTCCCGGGCGGACTTCGAGCCGACCCCCGAGGCGCTCGACGTCTTCGCCCGGCTCGCCGCGGCGCAGCCGCGCACCGAGGGGTTCGGCAACGCCCGCTGGGCCCGCAACGTGCTCGACGCCGCGATCGCGCGCCACGCGTGGCGGCTCAAGGACGTCGCCGCCCCGACGATCGACGAGTTGCGCCTGCTCCTGCCCGTCGACCTCGTGGACGGCGAGGGCGCTCCCGCGCTCCTCGCGACGCTCGAGCCGCCCGCACCCGAGGACGCGCCGGCCGACCCGCCTGCCACCGAGACCACCGACGGCACCGACGACGCACCAGACACCGCACCCTCCAGCGCCGAGGAGAACGCATGACGACCACCCCGGTCCGCCCGGCGGGCCAGCAGATCGTCCCGGCCGGCGGCCCCGCGCCGGGCGGTGCCCTGACCGCCCCGGGCGGGGGCGCCGTCGTCCCGCAGGGGTCGCAGAGCGCCGCCGTGTCCCGTGCGCGCGGCGCGCTGCGACGGACGCCCGGCAAGCTGCGCCTCGTCATGGCGCTGTGCGTGCTCGCCGCGCTCGCGCTCGGCGTCCTCGGGTTCCAGGCCGGCAGCCTCCAGTCGCGCGCCCTCGCCGCGGCGAGCGAGGACGCGGCCCAGCTCGTCGGGGTCCAGGAGGTCCGCAACGCGCTCGTCGCCGCGGACGCGACCGCGACCGGGGCGTTCCTCGTCGGGGGCCTCGAGCCCGCCGACCAGCGCGCGCGGTACGACGAGCTCGTCGACCAGGCCGCGAACCGCCTCGCCACGCTCTCGGGCAGCAACGAGGCGGACGCCGCGCTGCTGGGCCAGGTGGCCGCCGACCTCACGGTCTACACGGGCCTCGTCGAGCAGGCGCGCGCCACCAACCGGCAGGGCTTCCCCGTCGGGTCCGCGTACCTCGACCAGGCCTCGACGATCCTGCGCGAGCAGATGCTCCCCGCGCTCGACGAGGTCGTGCTCGACGACGCCGACCGCGTCGCCGCGGACTTCTCGGGCGTGCGCAACGCGCTGTGGGTGCTCGCGGCCGGCCTGCTGGCCCTCGCCGTGCTCCTCGCGAGCCAGGTCTGGCTCGCGCGGCGCACGCACCGCGTGCTCAACGTGGGGCTCACCGTCGCCACGGCCGTGCTGCTCGTCGTGGGCGTCGTCTCGACGGTCCTGCTCTCCCAGGCGAGCGCCCGCGCGCACGACGTGCGGACCGGCCCGTACGCCGCGACGCTCGCCGCGTCGCAGGCCTACTCGCTCGCGAACGACGCGAAGTCCATGGAGGCGTTCACGCTCATCAAGCGCGGCTCGGGCCAGACGTACGAGGAGTCGTTCGTCGCCGCGACGGACGACGCGGCGGCACGCCTCGACACCGCGGCGTCCGAGGGCAACCTCGACGGGACGACGGCGCAGGCGCTCGACGCCTGGGTCGCGCGGCACGCCGAGATCCGCGCGCTCGACGACGCGGGCCAGTGGGACGACGCGGTCGCCCTCGCGACCGCGACCGACCCCGAGAGCCCCAACGCCGCGTTCGACGCGTTCTCGGCCGCGGCGCGCGACGACATCGAGACCCACGCCGCCGCGACGAGCGACCGCCTCGACGGCGCGGCGACGACGGCCACCGTCGCGGGCTGGCTGCTGCTCGCGGCAGGGCTCGTCGCGGCACTGCTCGCGTGGCGCGGCGTGACGGCACGACTGGAGGAGTACCGGTGACCACGACGCCCGCCCCCCACGCCCGGCCCGCCGGGACCCGCCGCACCGGCACGCGCGCGCGCCGCACCGGCGTCGTCACGACCGGGCTGGCCTCGGCGCTCGTCGCGCTGCTGACGCTCGGCGCGTGCTCCGGGCCGTCCGGCGCGGAGGACCTGCGCCTGACGACCACCCCGCAGGACGAGTCGGCCACGGAGTCCCCCGCGGCGCCCGCCGCACCGGCCGAGTGCGCCGACCCGCTCGCCTCGTACGCGCCCGAGGGCGCTCTGCCCGGCCCGGACGCCCTGCCCGGCGGCAGCACCATGGCCGCGATCCGCGACCGCGGCACGCTCGTCGTCGGCGTCTCCGCGGACACGCTGCTCATGGGCGCGCGGAACCCGCTGTCCGGCCAGATCGAGGGCTTCGACATCGACGTGCTGCACGAGGTCTCGCGCGCGATCTTCGGCGACCCCGACCGGCTGCAGTTCCGCGTCATCACGTCGGGGCAGCGGCTCGAGGTGCTCGAGAACGGCGAGGTCGACCTCGTCGCGCGCGCGTTCACCATCAACTGCGAGCGCTGGGAGTCCATCGCGTTCTCCGCGGAGTACTACCACGCGGGGCAGAAGGTGCTCGTCACGCGCGACTCGACCGCGAACGGGATCGCGGACCTCGAGGGCCAGCGCGTGTGCGCGCCCGAGGGCACGACGACGCTCACGCGCCTCGAGCAGTTCTCCGGCATCGAGCCCGTCCCGGCGACCACGCACACGCAGTGCCTCGTGCTGTTCCAGCAGGGCAAGGTCGACGCGATCACCGGCGACGACACGATCCTCGCGGGCTTCGCGGCCCAGGACCCGTACGCGAAGGTCGTCGGCGAGGCGATCAGCGACGAGCCCTACGGCATCGGCGTCCCGGCGCAGAACGTCGACATGGTGCGGTTCGTCAACGGCGTCCTGGAACAGATGAAGGCCGACGGGCGCTGGGCCGCGATCTACGGCGAGTGGCTCGGCGGCCTGGGCCCCGCCCCGACCCCGCCGGCCGCGGTGTACGGCCGCACGCCGTGACGCGCTCCCCCGCACCCGAGGCGCCGGGACGGCTCGGCGAGGCGATCCCCGCCGCCGACCTCCTGGCGTACCTCGGCGCGCTCGAGACCTGGCTCGACGAGCGCCGCACCGAGCTCGACCGTCTCGACGCCGCCGCGCAGGCCGCCGCGACGCCCGACGCCTACACCGCCGACCTCGTGCTCGCCCTGTCGCTGTGGCAGGCGATCCGCTCGCGCGCCGACGAGATCCGGCCCGTCTGGGACTCGGGCCGGGCCGACGCCGTCGCGCGCGAGAAGATCTCCCAGCTCCTGTGGGGCCGGCTCGACTCGGGCTCGGGCGCCGCGCTCGTCTCGCTCGTCGAGGCGGTCAAGCTGTGCGACGCGCTCGTCGTGCAGCTGCGCACGCGCCTGTCCTTCGACCCGCACACGGCCGACCAGGTCGCACGGCTGCGCGGCGTGCGCGCCGAGCTCGTGCGCTGCGAGGACCTCGCGGGCTCGGACGCCGACGCGCGCGGGCGCGTCGAGACCCTCCGCGGGCGCCTCGACCACCTCGTCGCGCAGGCTGCGCGCGGCGCCGACGTGTCGGGCCCGCTCGCGGAGCTCGAGACCGAGGTCGCGCGCGCCGAGCGCGACCTCATCGTCGCGTCCGCGCAGCGTCGTGAGCTGCGCCGGGACCGCGCCCGCACCGAGGAGCAGCGCGCCGCGCTCGAGGCGCGCGAGCCCGCCCTGCGCGAGCTCGTCGCGCGCTGCCGCCGCGAGATCGCGCACCCGCCGCGGCTCGCCGTCCCCGACGTCTCGCGCCTCGGCCCCGTGCCGGACTCGCGGTTCGAGCTCGACGCCTACGCGGCCCGGCTCGCGACCGTGGCCCGCGCCGTCGAGACCGTCGAGGACGCCTACACCCGTCCCCTGCGCGCGCGCGCCGAGCTGCGGTACAGCCTGGAGCGGCTCGCCGCGCGGGCCGACGTCAACGGCCGCTCGGCGTCCCCCACGGTGCGCTCGGGCCTCGCCGAGGCGCGCGAGGCCGTCGAGACGACGCCGTGCGACGTGACGCTCGCGCGGTTCCTCGTCGAGCAGTACCAGTTCCTCACCCGCGACCTGCCCACCCCGGAAGGAGCGTCGTCGTGACGACCACCGCGACCGTCCCGTGCTCGGAGCCCGGCTGCCCGGGCACCATCGAGGACGGCTACTGCAACGTCTGCGGCGCGCCCGCGGGCGGCTCCGGCACCACGCCGACGCCCGCCGCGAGCGGCATCACCGGCGTGCCCGCGCCCGGGAGCGCGGCCGCCGCCTCGCCGTCCGCCATGCTCGGCACCGGGTTCGTGCAGGGCCGCCCGGGCACCGCCGGGGCGGGCGACCCCGACGCCGAGCGCTCCACGCGCACCGGCCGCACGAGCTCGAGCCGCCTCGCGTCGACCGCGCTCGGCTCCGCGCGCACCGCCGCGACCGGCTCCAAGGCGACCCGCCGCGTCGGAACGTCCTCGACGCGCCTGCGCGGGCGTGGCCTCGGCGCGGGCCTCACGACGGTCCCGTCGGTGCCCGTCCGGGACCCGCTGCAGTCCGTCATGGCCGTGCCCGAGGTCGCCGAGCGCAAGCGCTTCTGCCCCGCGTGCGGCGAGAAGGTCGGCCGCGGGCGCGACGGCCAGCCCGGCCGCACCTCCGGGTTCTGCCCCCACTGCGGCAACCGCTTCGACTTCACCCCGCAGCTGAAGCCGGGCGACCTCGTGGGCGGCCAGTACGAGGTCGTGGGCTGCCTCGCGCACGGCGGCCTCGGCTGGATCTACCTCGCGCGCGACCAGAACGTGTCCGGCCGGTGGGTCGTGCTCAAGGGCCTGCTCAACTCCGGCGACCCCGACGCGTACGCGGCGGCGATCTCGGAGCGCCAGTTCCTCGCGGAGGTCGAGCACCCGCTCATCGTCGAGATCTACAACTTCGCGATGCACGACGGAGCCGGCTACACCGTCATGGAGTACGTCGGCGGCGAGTCGCTCAAGGAGATCCTCCAGCAGCGCCGGGAGGACAACAACGGGGTCATCGACCCGATGCCCGTGGACCAGGCCCTCGCCTACGTGCTCGCGATCCTGCCCGCGTTCGCGTACCTGCACGACCACAACCTGCTGTTCTGCGACTTCAAGCCGGAGAACGTCATCCAGCAGGGCGACGGCGTGAAGCTCATCGACCTCGGCGGCGTGCGCCGCACCGACGACCTCACCTCCGCCATCTTCGGCACGGTCGGCTATCAAGCGCCCGAGGTCGCGGAGGTCGGGCCGTCGGTCGCCTCCGACATCTACACGATCGGACGCACCCTCGCGACGCTCGTCCTCGACTTCCGCGGGAACACGACGACGTACGTCGCGTCGCTCCCGCCCGTCGCGGACACCCCGGTGTTCCAGCAGTACGACTCGTTCTACCGCCTGCTCGCCAAGGCGTGCGCGCTCGACCCGGCCGACCGGTTCGCGACCGCCGACGAGATGCGCACCCAGCTCCTCGGCGTCCTGCGGGAGGTCGTGGCGGCGGACGCCGGCCCGGGCAACCCGGCGCTGCACTCGGCGGCCTCGGTCCTGTTCGAGGCGCCGGTCGCGGACGTCGCGTCCCGCCCGCTCGCCTGGGACGAGCTGCCGACGTTGCGGCGCGACGACCACGACCCCATGGCGAGCTGGCTCGCCGGGGTCAACGTCGTGGACCCGGACGCGCGCCTCGCCGCGCTCGCCGACGCGCCCGAGGACACGGTCGAGGTGCGCCTCGCCCGGGCGCGCGCCGCGATCGAGGCGGAGCGGTTCGACGTGCTGCGCGACACGATCGCGACCATCCTCGCGGACGACCCGTGGGAGTGGCGCGCCGCGTGGATCGGGGGCCTCGGCGAGCTCGCGCAGGGCGACCCGGTCGCGGCGCGCGCGTCGTTCAACGCCGTGTACGGGCAGGTGCCGGGCGAGCTCGCGCCCAAGCTCGCGCTCGCCGCGGCCTGCGAGCTGAGCGGCGAGCCCGACATCGCCGAGTCGCTCTACGTGATCTGCGCGCGCACCGACGCGAACTACACCGCGCCGGCCGCGTTCGGGCTCATGCGCGTGCGCGAGGCGCGCGGCGACCTCGACGGCGCGCTGCACGCGCTCGACCTCGTCGGCCCGACGCGCGGGTCGTACGTCGAGTCCCGCACGCTCCGCGCGCACCTGCTCGCCGCCTCGGGCCGCGGGCTGCCCGCGCTCGCCGACGCCATGGCGAGCGTCTCGACCGTCGCGATCGCGCCGCGCGAGCGGGCCGAGCTCGCGGTGCGCGTCCTGCGCTCCGCGCTCGACACCGTGACCACCTCCGGCCCGGAGCCGACCACGCGCATCGCGGGCGTGCCCGCCGACGAGCCCGCGCTGCGCGACGCGCTCGAGGGCGCGTACCGCGAGCTCGCGTCGCTCACCGACTCGCGGGACGAGCGCATCACGCTCGTGGACCGCGCGAACGAGGTGCGCCGGTGGACGATCCGATGAGCGACTCCCCCGCGCCCGCGCCCGCACCGGTGCCCGGCGGCACGGTCGCGGAGCCTAGCGGCGTGCTCGCCTGCCCGGCGTGCGGGGAACCGTCGCCCGAGGGCGCCCGGTTCTGCGAGGCGTGCGGCACCCCGCTCGCCCCGCTCCCGACCGCGACGGGCTCGGACGCCGGGACCGGAGCTGCCGCGGACCTCGCGACCGACGCCGCGACGGACCCCGCAGCAGCCGGGACCGGGGACGGCGGGCCCGGGTCCGACGACCAGACCGCCGCCGGGACCACCGAGCCGTCGGGCGAGGCCTCCGCCGAGACCGACGGCGACGGCACCGAGAGCGGCGCGCGCCCCTGCGTGCGCTGCGGCGGCCGGGTCGCCGAGGACGGGTACTGCACCGAGTGCGGCGAGCCCGCGGCGTCGGAGCGCGACCACTGGGCCGAGCGGCCCGCGAGCTGGGTCGCCGGCGTGTGCGACCGAGGTGTGCGGCACTCGCGCAACGAGGACGCGATGGCCCTGGCGGCGAGCCCGTCCGCGACCGCCGAGCGGGCGTTCGCGGCGCTCGTCGTGTGCGACGGCGTGTCCTCCGCGCCCGACTCCGACGTCGCGAGCCTCGCCGCGGCGCGCGCCGCGCGCGACGTGCTCGCGGCGCGCGGCCCCGACGGTCCCGACCCCGTGACCGGCGAGGCCTCGGCGCGCATGGGCGCGTGGTCCGCGCTCCTCGGCGACGCGTCGCGCGCCGCGCAGGACGCGATCCTCGCGACCGTCGGCACGATGGCCGACCGCGAGAACCCGCCGTCGTGCACGTTCGTCGCGGCCGTCCTCGACGGGCCGCTCGTCGTGGCGGGCTGGGTGGGCGACTCGCGCGCCTACTGGATCCCGGACGACGGCGACGCGCACCAGCTCAGCGTGGACGACTCGTGGGCGCAGGAGATGATCGCGCAGGGCGTGCCGCGCGCCCAGGCGGAGACGTCGCCGCAGGCGCACGCCATCACGCGCTGGCTCGGCCCCGACGCCCCCGACCCGGTGGCCCGCACGGCCGCGACCCTGCCCGACCGCGACGGCTGGCTGCTCGTGTGCTCGGACGGCCTGTGGAACTACTGCTCCCCCGCGGCCGACCTGGCAGCCCTCGTGCGCAGCACGCAGGACCGCGTCGGCGACGACCCGCAGGTGCTCGCGGGCGCGCTCGTCGACTGGGCGAACGCCCAGGGCGGCCGGGACAACATCACGGCGACGCTCGCCCGGTTCTCCCGGGCGTCGTCCGCGACCCCGCCGCCGCCCCCGGCGGACCCCGCCACCGCCTGACGCGCACCGCGCGTCGGGCCCCGACGACCCGATAGCCTGCACGAACACCCGCACCACCGAAGGAGCCCCCATGGCCGAGTTCGCCGCCGAGGTCTACCAGAACGAGTTCCTGTCCGAGGGCGCGACGGACGTCCACGCGATCGTCACCGTGACGTGCCGCGGCGCCGGGAGCGCGGGGAGCGCCGGCGGCGCGGGCGG
Source organism: Cellulosimicrobium funkei (assembly GCF_004519295.1). Classification (GTDB taxonomy): domain Bacteria; phylum Actinomycetota; class Actinomycetes; order Actinomycetales; family Cellulomonadaceae; genus Cellulosimicrobium; species Cellulosimicrobium funkei. Next base: position 46,935 of record NZ_SOZH01000013.1, on the reverse strand, counting down.
GGTGGCCGAGATCATCATGGTCGACACGTCGGGGTCGATGTCGGGGCGCAACATCGAGGCCGCGAAGCACGCGGCCCAGGTCGCGGTCGACCAGATCCTCGACGGCACGTGGTTCGCGATCGTCGGCGGCAGCCACGTCGCGAACCGTGCGTTCCCCTACCCGAACGCCCGCATGGCCATGGTGCAGATGGAGCCGGGCGCGCGCGCCGAGGCGAAGCGCGCGATCTCGATGCTCACGCCCGGCGGCGGCACGGCGATGAGCACGTGGCTGCGCCTCGCGGACCAGCTCTTCGCGACGGTGCCGCAGGCGACGCAGCGGCACGCGATCCTGCTCACCGACGGCAAGAACGAGTCCGAGCCCCGCGCCAATCTCTCGGCCGCGGTGCGGGACGTCACGGGCCACTTCCAGTGCGACGCGCGCGGCGTCGGCTCGCGCTGGCAGGTCGACGAGCTGCGCGAGATCTCCACCGCGCTGCTCGGCACGGTGGACCTCATCGCGGACCCGAACGAGATCGCCGCCGACTTCGAGAAGCTCATGCAGGCGTCCATGGCGCGCGGCGTCGCCTCGGCCGACCTGCGCGTGTGGGCCCCGCAGGGCTCGCAGGTGCTGTTCGTGCGCCAGGTCGCCCCGACCGTCGCGGACCTCACGCACCGCCGGGCCGAGGTCAACCCGCTCACGGGCGCGTACCCGACCGGGTCGTGGGGCGACGAGTCGCGCGACTACCACGTCGCGGTGCGCGTGGCCTCGAAGCCCGTCGGCTCCGAGCAGCTCGCGGCGCGCGTCCAGCTCGCCGTGAACGGCGAGGTCGTGTCCTCGGGCCTGGTCAAGGCGAAGTGGTCCGACGACGAGTCGCTCACCACGCGCATCAACCCCGAGGTCGCGCACTACACCGGCCAGACCGAGCTCGCCGCGGCGATCCAGGAGGGCCTCGCGGCCAAGGCGTCGGGCGACGAGGCGACGGCGACCGTCAAGCTCGGCCGCGCCGTCCAGCTCGCGCAGCAGACGGGGAACGAGGAGGCGACGTCGCGCCTGCGCAAGGTCGTCGAGATCGACGACGAGGAGCACGGCACCGTGCGGCTCAAGCGCAACACCTCGACGCTCGACGAGATGGCGCTCGACACCGCCTCGACGAAGACGACGCGGGTGCGTCGGTGAGCGCCGTCGTCTGCCCCAACGGGCACCCCTCGGAGTCGACCGACTACTGCGACGTGTGCGGCGAGCCCATCGCCGCGGCGTCGGCACCCGCGGCGCCCGCGGCGGGCGCGGCGTCTCCTGCTCCGGGCGGGGCCTCCGCACCGGCTCGGGCCCTCGAGTGCCCGAACTGCGGCTCGCCCGCTCCTGCCGGCGCGCTGTTCTGCGAGAACTGCGGCTACGACTTCACCACCGGCGCCCTGCCCGACCCGGTGGAGCCTGCGTCGGCGCTCTCGCTCGACCCGCCGTCGCGCCCCACGCCGGCCACCCCGGCCGCACCCGCCGCTCCCCCTGCCGCACCGGAGGCGAGCCTCGCGTCGGGCGTGACGCCGCCCCCGCTCCCGGCTCCGGCCGCGTCCCCGGCGTCCGCGGCCACCCCGCCGCCGGGCGCCTCCGCGCCGCTCGAGGCTCCGGCGTCGACGCCGGCCACCGGGACGGGCACGGGCGAGCAGCCCGCCGGTGCGTCTGCGGACCCGGCCGGCCCCGCGCCGTCGGGCGCGCACCTGCCGACGCCGCCCGTGCCCGGGCCGGACCAGTGGGTCGTCGAGATCTGGATCGACCCGGACTGGTACGCGGCCCAGCAGCCCGAGGACCCCATGCCGTCGGCGGGCCTGCCGGGGCTCGTCGTGCTGCGCGAGCGCAGCGTGCTCGTGGGGCGCCCGTCGGTCTCGCGCGGCATCCACCCGCAGGTCGACTGCGGCGCGGACACCGGGGTCTCGCGACGGCACTGCCAGCTCAGCACGGACGGGCAGCGCTGGTGGGTCGAGGACCTGCAGTCCTCGAACGGCACCTACGTGAGCCCCGCGGGCGAACCGCTCCCGACGGACCCGATCCCCGCCGGCCAGCGACGCGAGCTGGCCGACGGGGACCGCGTGTACCTCGGGGCGTGGACGCGCCTCGTCGTCCGCAAGGCGCTCCCGGGCGAGGCGTGAGCCGGGCTCAGCCCTCGGACGTCTGAGGCTCGGCCTCGGCCGTGATCTGGGTCGCCGCGCCGCCCGCGCGGTGCGCGACCTCGATCCGGCGGGGCCGGGCCTCCTCGGCCACCGGGATCGTCAGCGTCAGCACGCCGTCCTCGTACGACGCCGTGATCTTGTCGAGCGCCAGGCCGCGCCCCACCGTGAGCTGGCGCGCGTACGTGCCGGACGGCCGCTCCCGGGCGAGCCACTGGACGTCCGGGTCGGTCTGCGGGCTGCGCTCGGCGCGGATGGTCAGCGTGCGGTCCTCGACGGACACGTCGATCGTGCCCGGGTCGACGCCCGGGAGGTCCATCGTCAGCACGTAGTGGTCCCCGGCGCGGAACAGGTCGAGCGGCATGCCGCCCGAGGCCGCCGAGGCGGCGGTCGCGCGGGCGCCGGACGCGAGCTGGCCGACCAGACGGTCCATCGCGTCGAAGGTGCTCGTGAAGGGGTCGGTCATCGCAGCCACACCTCTCACCTCCTCGTCGCACGGTCCCGGACGGTCCGGGACCGGTCGGTGCTCCCGCGAGGCAGGCACCCCGCGGGCGGCTACAGCTCCTGTTTTAGCACTCTCCCCCCGAGAGTGCCAAGAGGTGCGACGAGCCGTGTCGACCGGCCGGGCAGGCCGCGTTGTGCGGCTCCCACACCGACCCCGCACCCGCGCCCGGCGCGGTTGGAGGATCCCTCCAACGCCTTGTGCGATCCGTGCACGGCGGGCCGCGGAGGTGGTCGCGAGCGCCGTCGCCCGAGGGCCGCCGTCCCGGCCAGAGTGGACACGCCCGACCACCGACATCAGGGAGCCCGCGATGACCGACGCCCGCACGGAGACGCCCGCCGCCACCCCGTCCGCCACGGCGCCCACCGCCCCGGACGCGCCGCGCGGCGCACCGCGGGACGTGCCCGACCGTCGCCGCGGCCGGTTCGCGCTCGACGCCGGCGACGCCGCGCGGGTCGCGACGTTCGCCGCGCTCCTGGCCGCGCTCGGCCTGCCCGGATCGATCGCGCTGTTCGGCAACGCGGTGCCCGTGACGCTCCAGACGCTCGGCGTCATGCTCGCGGGGGCGATCCTCGGCGCGTGGCGCGGTTCGCTCGCCGTCGCGACCTTCCTCGCGCTCGCCGCGGCCGGGCTCCCCGTCCTCGCGGGCGGGCGTGGCGGGCTCGGGGCGTTCGTCGGGCCGTCCGCGGGCTACCTCGTCGGGTTCCTCGCCGGCGCGGCCGTCGTCGGCCTGCTCGTCGACCGGCTCCGGCGCGTCACGTTCGCGCCCGTGCTCCTCGCGTGCGTCGTCGGCGGGATCGCGGTCGTCTACGCCGTCGGCATCCCGGTGCAGGCGCTCGGCACGGGCGTGCCGTTGCCCACGACCGCGCAGCTCTCGCTCGCGTTCCTGCCCGGCGACCTGCTCAAGGCGCTCGCCGCAGCCGCGATCACGGTGGGCGTCGTGCGGGCCTACCCCGCGGCCCGTCCGGTCGGGCGCACCAGCCGCGCCGCGGCCGACGGCCGCCCCGCCTCCTGAACACCTGCGAGAGTGTCCGCGTGCCCGTCGCCCACCAGGTCCTGACGCACGCCGCCGACCCGGCCGCGCGCGACCGTCCCGCCCTGCGCACGCCCGAGCGGTCGCGCACCTACGCCGCGCTCGCCGCGGACGTGCGCGCGGGCGCGACGCACCTGCGCGCGTCGGGTACGCGACCGGGCGACCTCGTCGCCGTGTCGCTGCCGGACCCGCTCGACCTGCTCACGGCGATGCTGGCCGTCGACCACCTGGGCGCGACGCCGCTCGTGTGCGACGCCGCCTGGCCGCGCGCCCACCGCGCCGAGGTGCTGCGCACGCTCGCGCCGCGCACGTTCGTCGAGGTGCCGCTGCCGCGCGGGACCGGCACCGCTGACGGCGCAGAGCCCGCGCCGCCGCACGTCCCCGGCCCCGACGACCTCGCGTGGGCCGGGTTCTCGTCGGGGAGCACCGGCCGCCCGCGCGCGGTCGTGCGCACGCGCGCGTCGTGGGCGGGGTCGTTCGACGCGGTCACCCGTCTCCTCGGGCTGCGACCCACCGACGCGGTCCTCGTCCCCGGCCCGCTCGCGTCGTCGCTGTACTGCTTCGCCGCCGTGCACACGCTCGCCGTCGGGGCGTGCGCCGTCCTCACCCGCACGCCGGCCGCGACGACGGCGGCGCTCGCGACGAGCGACGTCGTGCACCTCGTGCCGCAGGTCCTCGACGACGTGCTCGACGCCGTCGCCGCGGGCGCGCCCTCGCGGCTGCGGCACGCGGTCGTCGGCGGGGCGTCGCTCGCGCCCGGGGCGCGGGAGCGGGCGCGGGACCTCGGCGTCGACCTGCTCGCGTACTACGGCGCCGTCGAGCTGTCGTTCGTCGCCTACGACCCCGACGGGTCGGGGCTGCGCGCGTTCCCCGGCGTGGACCTGGCGGTCCGTCCGCTGCCGTCGGCGAGCGTCGGCGAGGTGTGGGTGCGCTCGCCGTGGGTGTCGCGCGGCTACCTCGCGCGCGCCACGGGACCGCTGCGGCGCGACGGCGCGTGGCACACCGTCGGGGACCTCGCCGACCCGGGGCCGGAGCCGCTCGTGCTGCGCGGCCGGGGCGACGGCGCGATCCTCTCGGGCGGGTCGACGGTCGTGCCCGAGGACGTCGAGGTCGTGCTGCGGGCCGTGCCCGGGGTGCGCGACGTCGTCGTGCTCGGCACGGCGCACCGGCGCCTCGGGGCGGTCGTGACGGCCGTCGTGGAGTGCGACGACCGGTCGGGGCTGCGCGCGCACCTCGAGCGGGTCGCCCGCGCGGCGCTCGCGCCGGCCCAGCGACCGCGGCGCTGGTACGGCACGCGCGCGCTGCCGAGGACGCCGTCGGGCAAGTCCGCGCGCGGCGCGGTGAGCGAAGCCCTGGGCGGGACGGACCTCGCGCGGTCGGGCCTGGAGCCGCTGCGGTGAGCCGGCGGATGTTCGGGGCGACGAACGGCGCGCCCGACGCGACGCCCGTGGTGGTCGCCGCGCGCCGCACGTGGGTCGGCTCCGCGGGCCACGGGCACCGGGCGCTCACCGAGGTGGACCTCGCGGCCGCGGCGCTGCGCCCGACCCTCGACGACGCGCGGGCGCACGGCGTCGACGGTGACGTTGCGGACGTCGTGCTCGGGTGCTGCACGGGCCCCGGCGGGGACGTCGCGCGCGTCGCGGCGCTCGCCGCCGGAGCGGGCGTCGGCGTGCCGGGGCTCACCGTCGACCGGCAGTGCGCGTCGGGCCTCGCGGCCGTGCTCGGCGCGGCGCAGCAGGTCCGCGCGGGCGAGGCGGCGCTCGTCCTCGCGGGCGGCACCGAGAGCGCGACGCGCTCGCCCGCGCGGGCCCACCGCACGCCCTGGGGCGACGTCCCGTACGCGCGCGCGGCGTTCGCGCCCGTGCCGTGGGCCGACCCGGGGATGGGCGCGGCGGCCGACGAGCTCGCCCGACGACGCGGCGTGACCCGCGAGCGCCAGGAGGCGTACGCGGTGCGCAGCCACGCGCGCGCCCGCGCGGCGCACGACGCCGGGCGGTTCGCCGCGGAGACCGTGCGCGTCGGCCCGCCGGGCCGTGCCCTGGAGCGCGACGAGCGCGCGCGCCGCCTCGACCCGGCCGTCGTCGCGCGGCTCTCCCCCGCGTTCACCCCCGACGGGACCGTCACGGCGGCGACGTCGAGCCCGGTGAGCGACGGCGCCGCGGTCGTCGCGGTGGTTCCCGAGGCGGTGCGCCGCGACCTGGGCCTCGCGGGCCTGCGGGTCGTCGCGTCGGCCACCGTGGGCTGCGACCCGGCGCTGCCCGGGTGGGGCCCGGTGCCCGCGGTGCGCGCGGTGCTCGACCGCGCCGGCGCGCGGCTCGACGACGTGGCCGCGGTCGAGGTCGTCGAGGCGTTCGCGGCCCAGGTGCTCGCGGTCACCGACGCGCTCGGCCTCGACCCGCTGGGCGACCCGGCGGACGACGCCCGCGTGTGCGCCGACGGCGGCGCGCTCGCGCTGGGCCACCCGTGGGGCGCGAGCGGCGCGGTGTCCGTGGTCCGGCTGTTCTCCCGGCTCGTGCGCGGGGGCGCGCGGGCCGGGACGCTCGGGCTCGCGACGGCGGCGGTCGGCGGCGGCCAGGGCGTCGCGGTGCTCGTGGAGGTGGCGCGGTGATCGCGCGGGCGGCGCGCGCCCTGCGGGGGCGACGCCGGGACCGCCCGCCCGAGGTCGCGGCACCCGCGCCCGAGCTCCCGCCGCAGGACGGCGCAGCGGGCTGCGTGGTGCGGCTCGAGGACGTGCACGTGCGGCTCGGCGAGCGCGACGTCCTGCGCGGCGTGAGCCTCGAGCTGCGCGAGCGCCGGGTCGGCGTGGTCGGGGCGAACGGCTCGGGCAAGAGCACCCTGGCCCGCCTGCTCAACGGGCTCGTCGTGCCCACCGCGGGACGCGTGCTCGTCGACGGTCTCGACACGCGCCGCCAGGGCGCGGCGGTGCGACGGCGCGTGGGGTTCGTGTTCACCGACCCGGACGCGCAGATCGTCATGCCGACCGTGGCGGAGGACGTCGCGTACTCGCTGCGCGGCGTCCCCGCGGACGAGCGCGCCGCGGTCGTGCGGCGCGCGCTCGCCGCGCGCGGCCTCGCCGAGCACGCTGACCATCCCGCGCACCTGCTCTCGGGCGGCCAGAAGCAGCTCCTCGCGCTCACCTCCGTGCTCGCGGCGGGACCGCGCCTCGTCGTGGCCGACGAGCCGACCACGCTCCTCGACCTGCGCAACACGCGCCGCGTCGCCGCCGAGCTCGCGTCCCTCCCCCAGCAGGTCGTGCTCGTCTCGCACGACCTCGCGCTCATGGACGCGATGGACCGCGTGCTCGTGGTCGACGGCGGGCGGGTCGTGGCGGACGACGCGCCGGGCCCGGCCGTCGCGCACTACCGGCGCCTGGTCGACGCGGGGCCGGGATGACGCCGGGCGGCTACCGGCCGGGCACCTCGGTGCTGCACCGCCTCCCGGCCGGGGCGAAGCTCGTCGGCCTCGCGACGGCGTCGGGCGCGGTGCTGCTCGTGTCGTCACCGGTCGCGGTGGGGGTCGTGGTCGTCGTGGTCGCGGTGCTCTACGCGCTCGCGGGGGTGGGGGCCCGCGCGGCGTGGGAGCAGGTCCGACCGCTGCGGCTCGTCGTGCCGGTGCTCCTCGCGGTGCAGTGGTTCGCGCTCGGTCCCGCCGCCGCGGTGGTCCTCACGACCCGCCTCGTGGCGCTCGTCGCGCTCGCGGGCCTCGTGCTGCTCACGACCCGCACGGCCGCGGTGCTCGCGGCGATCGAGCGCGGGCTGCGCCCGCTCCGCCGCGCGGGGGTCGACGTCGGCCGGGTCGCGCTCGTCCTCTCGCTCGCCGTGCGCTCCGTCCCGGTGGTCGCGGCGCTCGCGCAGCGCGTGCGGGACGCGTGCCGCGCGCGCGGCCGGGAGCACGACGTCCGGGCCTTCGCCGTCCCGCTCGTCGTGGGCGCCCTGCGCCAGGCGGACGCGCTCGGCGACGCGCTGCGCGCCCGCGGCCTCGACGACTGAGGCCGCCCCGGCGTCGTCTCGCCGGTGGTCCCGGTGCTGCGCCCCGCCGTCGTCCCCCCGCTGTCGTGCCCGCTGTCCCGGCCCCGCCGCTGTGCCGCCGGTCGGTCCCGCTAGCGCGCGCCGGCGACGGCGCGGCGGCCACGCAGGGCGAGCGCCGCGGCGACGGCGATGCCCGCCACGGTCACGACGAGCAGCACCCGGTAGTCCACGACCCCGACGAGCGCGGCCCCCACCACGGTGAGCAGGAGCTGGGGCACGTTGAGCAGCATGGTGCTCGCCGCGGCCACCCGGCCCTGGAGCGCGGGCGGCGTGCGGAGCTGGCGCTCGGTGACGAACCCGACGATCGCCCACGTGACGCCGAGGCCGACGCCGCCCAGCCCGACGACGACCGCCACCACGCTCGTGCCGGTCGCCGGGACGATGCCGAGCGCGAGCACGACCAGCCCCAGCGCGACGAGGCGCTGCGCGCCCCACCGGGCCGCGAGCCGGGCGGCGGTGAGGCCGGCCACGATCGCGGTCACGGCCTGGACGGACGAGACCGGGCCGAGCAGCGCGGCGGGCAGGCCGAGGCCGTCCTCGACGATCGCGAGGCTCACGGCGTTGAGCAGGCCCACCGCCCCGAACGCGACGACGAGGGCGACGGTGAGCACGCCGAGCGGGGCCGTCCGCGCGAGGTGCCGGAAGCCCGCCGTCACCTCGGCGAGGTACGGCTCGCGCTCGTCGGCCGGCGGTGTCTCGCGCACCCGCACGCGCGCCACCACCGCGGCCGCGACGACGAACGCGCCCGACGCGGCCAGGACGAGCGGCCACACGCCCGCCATCGCGTAGGCGCCCGCGCCGACGACGGGCATGAGCAGGCGGAACACCTGGTCGATCGTCGTGAGACGGCCGTTCGCGGCGGCGAGCGCGTCGTCGGGCAGCATGTCGCGCACGAGCCCGGACTGCGCCGCGGACGTCGCGAACCCGACCCCCGAGTACACGACCGTCACGAGGAGCACGAGCCACACCTGTCCCGGGCCGCGGACGAGGAGGAGCGCGAGCAGCACGGCCGCGCCGACGAGGTACGTCGCGACGAGCATCCGGCGGCGGGACACCCGGTCGGCGAGCTGGCCGAGGAACGGCGACGCGAGCGCGGGCAGGCCCAGCGCGGCGAACACGAGCCCGGCCGCACCGTTCGATCCCGTGAGGTCCTTGACCCACACGGCGAGGATGATCGCGAGCACCGAGTCGGCGAAGTTGGTGAAGCCCCACGCGACGGAGAGCAGCCGGAAGGGGCGCCCGCGGAGCGCCGCCCGTGCGTCCGGTCCCGGCGTCGTGCTCTCGCGCTGCGGCGCGGACGCCCCGGTCGCCCTCTCCCCGGTCGCCGTCGGCGCGGCGGTCGACGTCGGCGCCGCGGCCTGGTCCGTGGCCGCCGGCTCGGACGGCGCGGTCACCGGGGGTCCGCGGGCGGGTCGGCGTTGACGACGGCGAACAGCCGCGCCGGTCGCGCGCCCTCGGGGCGCAGCGCCGGGTCCTCCCAGCGCCCGGCGAACCGGTCGGTGAGCGCCTCGACCTCGCGCGCGAGCGCGTCGAGCTCCTCGCGCGTCGCGTAGAACGACGACGAGCTGAGCGTGGAGGCGAGCAGCCACCGCGGGTCTTCCGCCGCGGCGCCGGCGAGCCACGCCCGCACGCGCGCCGCCTCCTGGCCGAGCACGAGGTCCGCCACGGCGCTCGCCGCGGGCAGCGACTCGGGCACGTCGGGGTCGAAGCGGGTCTGGCGGCCGCGCCCGACCGTCCGCCACGGGCGCTCCTTGCCGCGCCGCTCGGCGGCCTCGACGTAGCCGTACTTCGCGAGCATGCGCAGGTGGAACGAGCAGCTCGCGACCGACTCGCCCGTGACCTCGGCGCAGCGCGTGGCCGTGACCTCGCCCTCGTCGTCGAGCAGCGCGAGGATCCGCAGGCGCAGGGGGTGCGCGAGGGCGCGGATGCTCGCCGGGTCGGTCGCGACGACCGGCTCCGGCGGGGTCGTGCTCGCGGGGGTGCCCGGCGCGGGGCGGTCGGCAGCGGTCGTCATGGCGACGACGCTACGTCACGAAAGATATCTTGCGCAAGAGTTCTTTCTTAAGATTCCTCGGGCGGCGCCTCGACGCGCCGCGGGGATGCCTCCGGTCGAGCCAGCAGGTCGTGCACCCGGCTGACCGCGACCACGACGCCGAGCACCGCCACGGCCAGGCAGAGCCCGGCGAGGACGTCCGTGAGGAAGTGGTACCCGAGGTAGAGCCGGCTCAGCGCCACGGTCCCGACGACGAGCACCGACGCCACGACCCAGACCGTGAGCACGCGCGCGTCGCGGTGGCGGTGCCACACGAGGTAGCCCCCGACGAGCACGAGCGCCGCCGCGCCGATCGTGTGGCCCGACGGGAACGAGAACGACCGCTCCACCCCGGCCACGACCATCGAGACGTCCGGGGGGCGCGGTCGCGCGATCACGGCCTTGAGCACGCTCGAGACGAGGGTCGCGAGCACCATCGCCCCGGCGAGCAGGCCCGGCTCCCACCACGTCCCCGAGCGGCGGGCCCACACGACGCACCCCACCGCCACGAGGACGGGCAGCACGAACGGGCCGAACACGTTCGTCACGACCGTCAGCACCCCCGTGGCGACGGGAGTCCGGTGCGCGACCATCCAGGCCAGCAGCGGCTCGTCGAACCGCCAGAGGTCGTCCCGCTCCCGGACGGAGTCCAGCAGGCCGGCGAAGCCCAGGACGCCGACCAGGACCAGGAGCACCCCCGGCCAGACGCTCACGAGCACCGCCCGCGGCGACGTGCCCTCCTTCGACCCGCTCGTCGTCGCACCCATCCCCGGAGGCTACGGAACGCGGGCCGACGACGCAGCGCGGCACGGTCCCGGGCCGACCCTCCGACGGACCGGACGGGCCCCCGGGCGGTCCTGGCGAAAATCCCGTGCGCCCCCGGCGCCCGGCGTGGTCGTATGAGCACACACCGCGGTGGCGTCCGTCCGGTCCGTACCGGGCGGTGGAGGGTCAGGCCAGACCCACGAACCCAGCGTCACGAGAGCAGCACCATGCATCCCTTGATCACGTACGACGTGGCGGCCCTCAGCCGTCGCGAGCAGCTGCAGGAGCAGACCCTGCGCCGGTCGCAGCTGCGCCGCACCACGACCCGCGTCCCGGCGCACACCCGGCAGGCCCGCCTGTCGCGCCGCACCGCATGACGCGCACCGAGCGCTCGTCGCACCGGGGGCACACCCCGCCGGGCGAGAGCGCGACCCGTCGAAGGCCTCGGCCGTCCGGACCCTCCGTGGACCGGACCGCCGGGGCCTTCCTCGTGCGCGGCTAGGCTGTGGGCGTGAGCCCTGTGAACGCGAACGAACGCATCGTCTGGATCGACTGCGAGATGACCGGGCTCGACCTGGGCGCCGACGCCCTCGTCGAGGTCGCCGCGGTCGTCACCGACTCCGAGCTCAACGTGCTCGGCGACGGGGTCGACGTCCTGGTCCGCCCCCCGGCCGAGGCGCTCGAGCAGATGGGCGACTTCGTGCGCCAGATGCACACGACGTCCGGCCTCCTGGACGAGCTCGACGAGGGCCTGACGCTGGCCGAGGCCGAGCAGCGCGTCCTGGACTACGTCCGCACCTGGGTGCCGGAGCCCGGGAAGGCGCCCCTCGCGGGGAACTCCGTCGGGACCGACAAGGCGTTCCTCGACCGCGACATGCCGGCCCTCATGAGCCACCTGCACTACCGGATCATCGACGTCTCCTCCGTCAAGGAGCTCTCGCGCCGCTGGTACCCCCGCGCCTACTTCTCCTCTCCCGAGAAGCACGGCGGGCACCGCGCGCTCGCCGATATCCTCGAGAGCATCGACGAGCTGCGCTACTACCGCGCCGCCGTCTTCGTGCCCGCGCCGGGCCCGGACTCGGCGACCGCCCGCAAGATCGCGGAGCAGGTCGTCACGACGAGCGTGACCCTCGGGCGCACGCGCCCCGCGGAAGGCACGGACGCCACCGACGACCCGGCCGTGGCGACCGTCACAGGAGCCGGCGAGGTCTGACGCGAGAAAGGCGTCCAGGAGCACCCCGCGGACCGGGTACACTTTTCGACGGCCGGTGCTCCAGGCGCCGGTCCGTGAGCACGGCTCACATGGTGGGTATAGCTCAGCTGGTAGAGCACCTGGTTGTGGTCCAGGGGGTCGCGGGTTCAAGTCCCGTTACTCACCCCAGACGGCGAGGGCCGGTCTCCGTACGGAGACCGGCCCTCGTCGCGTCCCGTGCCCGAGGAGCCCCCGTCGGCGCGCTCCGGGCCGCTCAGGGTGCGCGGTGCGACGCGACGGCGAGGACGCCACCGAGGCCGATCATCATCCCGCCGCCCGCGGCCCGCACCGCGCCGAGCCGTCGGGGCGAGGACGCGAACCACGAGCGGGCCGCGCCCGCCGCCAGCGCCCAGACGCTGTCGCACACGAACGCGATGAGGGTGAAGACGAGCCCGAGCACCACCATCTGCGCGGGCACGCGGCCCGCGTGGAAGTCGGTGAACTGCGGCAGCACCGCGACGAAGAACACGATCGTCTTGGGGTTGGTCACCCCGACGGCGTAGCCCTGCCGCACCACGCGCCACCAGGGCTCGCGGACGGGGGCGGCGTCGACGGTGACGGTCCCGTCGCGCCGGTGGCGGACCGCCTGGACGCCGAGCCACACGAGGTAGGCGGCCCCGACGAGCTTGACGACCGTGAAGATCGCGACCGACGTCGCGACGACCGTCCCGACCCCGAGCGCCACCGCGACCACGAGCGTGAGCGCGCCCAGCTCGTTGCCGAGCACGCTGAGCACGCCGCCGCGGTGGCCCAGCGTGAGCGAGCGGCCGACGACGAAGAGCACGCTCGGGCCCGGGATCGCGACGAGCACGAGGGAGGCGAGCGCGAAGGCGAGGAGGGCGTCGAGGTGCGGCACAGCGCCACGATAGGACGTGGCGTGACGCACGTCACGGGCGAATCCGCGCGGCCCGCCGGACGCGCGCGGGCGGCCGCCGCACCCGTGCGGAGGCTGCCCGCGCGGTCCGGGTGCGGCGTGTCGGTGGTTCGTCGTACGGTCTGGGGGACGCGCGGCATTGCGCTTGACGAGCCGAACCGCGGTCGTGGTTGGGTGGAGGCCGTTCACCGACTGTCGGGAGGCAGCGCCCCATGATCGAGTTCCGATCGGTCACGAAGACGTACCCCGACGGCACGGCCGCGGTCGCCGACTTCGACCTCGTCATCCCACCCCACCGCACCACGGTGCTCGTCGGCTCCTCCGGGAGCGGCAAGACGACGCTCCTGCGCATGATCAACCGGATGGTCGAGCCCACGTCCGGCACGATCGAGATCGACGGCAGCTCCGTCCTCGACCGCGACCCGGTGAAGCTGCGGCGCAGCATCGGGTACGTCCTGCAGAACGGCGGGCTGCTCCCCCACTACAAGGTCGTCGATAACGTGACGACGGTCCTGCGGCTCGAGGGCACGCCCCGGAGGCAGGCGCGCGAGCGCGCCCTCGAGCTCCTCGACACGGTCGGCCTCGACCGGGCGCTCGCCGACCGCTACCCGAGCCAGCTCTCGGGGGGCCAGCAGCAGCGCGTGGGCGTCGCCCGCGCGCTCGCCGCGGACCCGAACATCCTGCTCATGGACGAGCCGTTCGGCGCGGTCGACCCGATCGTGCGGGCCGAGCTCCAGACCGAGACCATCAGGCTGCAGCGGGAGCTGGAGAAGACGGTCGTCTTCGTCACGCACGACGTCGACGAGGCCTTCCTGCTCGGCGACCAGGTCGTGATCCTCGAGAAGGGGGCGCAGATCGCGCAGATCGGGTCCCCGAGCGAGATGCTCGAGAACCCCGCGAGCGAGTTCGTCGCGAGCTTCATCGGTGCCGAGCGCGGCCGTCGTGCGCTGCGCACGAAGCGGACGGACCACGGCACGGTCCTCGTCGACGGCGCGGGACGGACCCAGGGCGTGCTCGTCGGCGACGCCCCCGAGGACGGCGCATGACCTGGGTCCTGGACAACGTCGACCTCATCGGCCGGCTGACCGTCGAGCACCTGCGCCAGTGCGTCGTGCCGATCGTGCTGGGGTTCGTCGTCTCGATCCCGCTGGGCTGGCTCGCGTTCCGGTTCCGCCTCACGCGGGGTCTCGTGCTCACGCTCGTCGGGCTGCTCTACACGATCCCGTCGCTCGCGCTCTTCGCGCTGCTCCCGCCGCTCCTCGGCATCAGCTTCCTGTCCGAGGTCAACCTGGTGGTGGCACTGACGATCTACGCGGTGGCAATCATGACGCGGTTCGTCGCCGACGCCCTGGCTTCGGTCGACCCGACGGTCCGGCAGGCAGCCCTCGCCGTCGGGTACGGGCCGTGGCGACGCTTCTGGCAGGTCGACCTCCCGCTCGCCGGCCCGGTGGTGCTCGCCGGGCTGCGCGTCACGGCCGTCTCGACCATCTCGCTCGCGACGGTCGGCATCCTCATCGGGATCGACAACCTCGGTTACCTGTTCACCAACGGCTACCAGCGGCAGATCGTCCCCGAGATCCTGGCCGGCGTCGTCGCGGTCGTCGTCATCGCCCTGCTCGTCGACCTGCTGCTCGTGCTCGCCGGGCGAGCGGTCATGCCCTGGTCCCGGAAGGTGCGCGCATGAACGTCTTCTCCGACGCGGTCGCCTGGATCTTCTCCCCCGACCGGCTCACCGGCGCGCTCCCGCTGCCCGAGGCGATCTGGACCCACCTCGCGTTCACGTTCGTGGCGGTGCTGATCGCCGCGGCGATCGCTATCCCCGCAGGCTGGGCGATCGGCCACACCGGGCGCGGGCGGGAGATCGCGGTCGCCCTCTCGGGCGCGGCGCGCGCCGTGCCCTCGTTCGGGCTCGTCCTGCTGCTCGTGCTCGTGCTCGGGGTGACCCACAAGGTCGCCGCGTCGATCACGGCGTTCGTGCTCCTCGCGATCCCGCCCATCCTCGCGGGGGCGTACGCCGGTATCGAGGCCGTCGAGCGGCGCGTGGTCGACGGCGCCCGGTCCGTCGGCATGACCGGGTGGCAGGTCCTCCTCAAGGCCGAGGTTCCTCTCGGGCTGCCGCTGCTCATCGGCGGGCTGCGGTCCGCGACGCTCCAGGTCGTCGCCACCGTGACGCTCGCAGGCTACGTCGGCAACTGGGGACTCGGCTTCTACATCGTGCAGGGCATCCAGATCCGCGACTTCTCCCAGATCCTCGGGGCGGCGCTCGTCATCGTCGTGCTGGCCGTCGTGCTCGACGCACTGTTCGCGATCCTCCAACGGGTCGTCGTGCCGCGCGGCGTCACGGCGGGCCGGTCCGCGGAAGACTCCCCGTCCCGGCGGCGCCGCCGCGCCCCCGAACCCACCACCGCCTGACACGCGGACGGCGCTCCCCCGCCGCACGCGCCGAACCGACCCCTCCCGGTCCCCGGGACGGCCCTCAGAAAGGCAGACACATGCGCACCACCCGACGCACCGCCGCCCTCGTCGCCACCGCGGCGACCGCCGTCCTCGCCCTCACCGCCTGCGGCGGCGGGTCCGACCCGCTCGCCGAGGACACCACGAGCTCCGACGGCGGCGGCAGCGCCTCGTCCGACACGATCGTCGTCGGCTCGCAGGCCTACTACTCGAACGAGATCATCGCGGAGATCTACGCGCAGGCGCTCGAAGCGGAGGGCTTCACGGTCGAGCGCAACTTTTCGATCGGCCAGCGCGACGCGTACATGCCGGCGCTCGAGAGCGGCGAGGTGCAGCTCTTCCCGGAGTACACGGGCAACCTGCTGCAGTTCTTCGACCCGGAGACCACGGCGACGTCGCCCGACGACGTGTACGCGGCGCTCCAGGAGGCCCTGCCCGACGGCCTCACGGTCCTCGACCAGTCGACCGCCACGGACCAGGACTCCTACAACGTCACCGAGGCGTTCGCCACGGAGAACGACCTCACGAGCCTGTCCGACCTCGCCGGCCTCGACGTGCCGCTCACGCTCGGCGGCCCTGCGGAGCTCGAGCAGCGCCCCTACGGCCCGCAGGGGCTCAAGGACGTCTACGGGGTCGACGTGTCGTTCGTCGCGACGGGCGACACGACCGTCCAGGACCTCGTCGCCGGGACCGTGAACATCGCGAACGTGTTCAGCGCGGACCCGCGCATCCAGACGGAGAAGCTCGTCACGCTCGAGGACCCGGAGGGCCTGTTCCTCGCCTCGAACGTCGTGCCGCTGGTCAACGCGGACATCGCCGACGAGATCGCGGACGTCATCAACCCGGTGAGCGAGGCGCTCACCCCCGAGGGCCTCGTCGCCCTCAACGTGGAGTCCACGGTCGACCAGCGTTCGCCCGAGGACATCGCCGCGGACTGGCTGTCGGAGAACGGCCTCGCCTGACCGCACGACGACGGCGGCCCGTCCCGGGATCGGGACGGGCCGCCGTCGTGCGTGGACGGGCCTGTGCGGGTCAGCGCGCGACGCGCGCCGCGATCGCGTCGGCGAACCGGTCGAGAGACCCCGGGGAGAGCGCGAGGAACAGCGACGGCTCGGTGAGCTCGAGCTCGATGACCACGACGCCGCCGTCGTCGTTGCCCGTGACGACGTCCACGCGCGCGTAGAGGAAGCTCGCCGGGTCGCCGCCGCCGACGGCGTCGGCCGCCACGGCCAGGGCCCGCCGCGCGACGTCGAGCTGCTCGTCGGACGCGGTGAACGGGCTCATCTCCTCCTGCTGGTACAGGCCGCGCGTCGGGCGGTGCGGGCCGGTGAGCAGCGCGTTCTTGCGCACGGCGTGCGAGAACTCGCCGTCGACGAAGACGAGGCCCGTCTCCCCCGCGGTGTCGACGCTCGTCACGTAGGGCTGCACCATGACCTCGCGCCCGGAGACGAGCAGGTTCTTGGCGTGCTGGATCGCGAGTCCTCGCGAGTGCGCCTCGCCCGCCTGGTACCGGCCCGTGTCCTTCGCGCCCGCGCTCACCACGGGCTTGATGACGAAGTCGCCCTGGGCGGGCAGGCGCGTGTGGATCGCGCGCGAGGAGAGGTTGCGCGCCGGGTCGAGCCACAGCGTCGGGATGACGGGGATGCCCGCGCCCTCGAGCTCGCGCAGGTACCCCTTGTCGGTGTTCCAGCGCAGCACCTGCTCCGCGTTGAGGATGCGGGGGACCCGGCTCGCCCACGCGACGAACTCGTCGCGCCGGGCCGAGTAGTCCCAGGTCGAGCGCACGACGACGGCGTCGAACGCGGCCCAGTCCACGTCGGGGTCGTCCCAGACGGCGGGCTGCGCCGCGACGCCCCGGGCGTCGAGCGCCCGCACGAGCGGCGCGTCGTCGGGGTCGAGCTGCGGGAGGACGGAGCACGTCGCGAGGGCGACGCGCGGGGCGGAGTTCTCGGTCGTCACGTCCCCGAGCCTAGGCGACCGGGCCGCGGCGCGGGCGCCGGGCCCGCGCCGGGCGGTCCCTACAGCCCGTACTCCTCGAGCAGCCGCAGCCAGACCTCGCTCACGGTCGGGTACGACGGCACGGCGTGCCACAGCCGGCGCAGCGGCACCTCGCTCACGACGGCGATCGTCGCGGCGTGCAGCATCTCGGCCGCGTCGGGGCCCACGAACGTGGCGCCGACGACGACCTCGCGCGCGGCGTCGACGACGAGCTGCGCGCTGCCCGCGTAGTCGGCGGAGCGCACCGAGGATCCGGCGACGTTCGCGAGGTCGTAGCGCACGACGCGCACGTCGAGGCCCGCGTCGCGAGCGGACGCCTCGGTGTGCCCGACGGCCGCCACCTCGGGACGGGTGAACACGACCTGGGGCGAGGCCACGGCGTCGGCCGTCGCGGCGAACCGCGACCACGGCTCGGGCCGGGCACCGACGGCGGGCGGCCGCTCGCCCGCGGTGGGTGCGCCGTCGGCGTCGGGGTCACCGAAGCGCGCGGCGACGACGTCGCCCGCGACGCGGCCCTGGTACTTGCCCTGGTGGGTCGTCGCGACGCGACCGGTGACGTCGCCGGCCGCGTACAGCCACCCGGTACCGGCCTGCGACCCGAGACCCTGGACGAGCATCGTGTCGTCGACCTCCAGCGCGCGGCCGGGCGCGAGCCCGACGGAGTCGACGCCGAGGTCCTGCGTGCGCGGCACGCGGCCCGTCGCGACGAGCACGCGCTCGACGGTGACGGGCGACAGGTCGGGCGCGTCCCCGCCGTCCTCGGGACCGGCGGCCGCGAGGACGAGCCGCACGCCGCCGTCGGGCAGGGGCTCGACGGCCTCCGTCGCCACGCCGAGCCGCACGTCGACCCCCAGCTCCCGCAGCGACGCGGCGACCGCCTCGCCCGCCCACGGCTCGGTGCGCCCGAGCAGGCTGCCGCGCGAGAGCACGGTCACGCGCGCCCCGAGGTCGGCGAACGCGACCGCCATCTCGGTGGCGACCACGCCCCCGCCGACGATCGCGAGCGACTCGGGCACGTCCTCGACCGCGGTCGCCTCGCGGCTCGTCCACGGGTTCGCGTCCGCCAGCCCGCGGACGTCGGGCAGGACGGGCACGCTGCCGGTCGCCACGATCACCGCGTGGCGGGCCGCGAGCCGCCGGGTGCGCGGGAGGTCGTCCGGGTCGGCGTCGGGCTCCTCGGCGACGACCTCCACGAGCCGCGGGCCGACGATCCGCCCGAGCCCGCGCACGAGCGTGAGCCCCGCGCCCTCGACCCAGGAGACCTGGCCGGAGTCGTCCCAGTCGGAGACCATCTGGTCGCGGCGCGCGAGGACGGCGGCGACGTCGAGGTCGTCCCCCACGGTGACGCCCGGGACGCCCCGCGCCTCGGCCCGCACGGCCCCCGGGCGCAGGAGCGTCTTGGACGGCATGCACGCCCAGTACGAACACTCGCCGCCCACGAGCTCGGCCTCGACGAGCGCCACGCTCAGGCCGGTGCGCGACGCGCGGTCGGCGGCGTTCTCGCCGACGGGCCCGCCGCCGATCACGATCACGTCGTACGTCTCGTCAGGGGTGGCCTCGGGCTGCGCGTCGGACGTCATGGGCCCATCCTCGCGCGACGGCCCGGTCGCCGCCCGGCGGTGCGACGGCGGGTCAGGCGACGCGGGCCTCGTCGAGCCGGTCGAGCACGTGCCGGACGGTCTGCGCGTCGGTCCACCCGGTCGTGTCGACGTGCAGCCCACCGGGCGTCGCGCGGGCCGCGGCGGCGAACTCCTCCGGGGTCCAGGCGCCGTACGCCTGCTTGTGGCGACCGGCGTCGCGCGCGGCGAGCGTGGCGGCGTCCGGCGTCAGCACGACGGCGTAGCACGGCCGGGTGCGCACGCGCGCCGTGAACCGCGCGAGGTCGGGACCGAGCAGGATGTCCTGGACCACGGCCGTGACGCCCGCGGCCGCGTACGTGTCGGCAACCTGCGCCGCGAGCGCCTGCCGCAGGTCGAGCTGGGCCCGGGCCGCGGCGGACAGGGGCGGCGCCGTCGACGCCTGGCCGCTGACCACGAACCGCCGGAACTGGTCGCCCCGCACGTGCGCGGCGAGCGGGAACGTGCGGGCGAGCGCGTCGGCGACCGTGGACTTCCCCGAGGCCATCGCCCCGGTGACGACGAGGACCGGCGTCTCTCCGCCCGGGACGGCGAGGGCTGGGGTCGCTGGGGTCGCTGAGGTCACGGCGCGACCGTACGGCGTCGTCGACGTGCCGCGCGACGGAAATTGCCGCGCACGGACGCCCCCGGTTCGCGCCGGGGGCGTCCGCACGCTCCGCGGGGGCCGCCGTCGGGCTAGTGCACCGTCGCCTTCTCGGCGCCCGCCCCGGTGAGCGAGCGCACCTCCATCTCGGCGAACTTCTCGGGGTGCGGCTTCTCCCTGCTGAGGAGCGTCCCGACGATCCCGAGGAGGAACGCGAGCGGGATCGACACGATCCCGGGGTTGCTCAGGGGGAAGATCGCGAAGTCGATGTCCGTGTTCTTGATCATCGACAGGCTCGCGCCCGTCACCGGGTCGACCTTCCCGGACACGACGGGAGAGAACGCGATGAGCACGACGCACGAGATCAGGCCGCCGTACATGCTCCACAGCGCGCCCGCGGTGTTGAACCGCTTCCAGAACAGCGAGTAGAGGATCGTCGGGAGGTTCGCGCTCGCCGCGACGGCGAACGCGAGCGCCACGAGGAACGCGACGTTCTGGCCCTGCGCGAAGATGCCGCCGAGGATCGCGAGGATCCCGATGACGACGACGGTGATGCGCGCGACCTTGACCTCGCCGTCGGGCTTGACCTCGCCGCGCTTGATGACGTTGGCGTAGATGTCGTGCGCGAAGCTCGCCGCCGCGGTGATGGTGAGCCCGGCGACGACGGCGAGGATGGTCGCGAACGCGACGGCGGAGATGAAGCCGAGGAGGATCTCGCCGCCGAGCGCGAACGCGAGCAGGGGTGCCGCGGAGTTCACGCCCCCTGGAGCGGAGCTGATCGTCTCCGGCCCCACGAGCGCGCCCGCCCCGTACCCGAGCACGAGCGTGAACAGGTAGAAGATGCCGATGAGCCAGATCGCCCACACGACCGACCGGCGGGCCTCCTTGGCGGAGGGCACGGTGTAGAAGCGCATGAGGACGTGCGGCAGGCCGGCGGTGCCGAGCACGAGCGCGAGGGCGAGCGACAGGAAGTCGAGCTTGGTGGTGCCGGTGGCGCCGTACTGCTTGCCGGGCTCGATGAGCGCCTCGCCGCCCGGGCCCGCCTTGTCGATCGCGCCCTGGAGCAGGTCGGACAGGTTGAAGCCGAACTTCGCGAGGACCCACACGGTCATGACGGCGGCGCCCGCGATGAGCAGCACGGCCTTGATGATCTGGACCCAGGTGGTGCCCTTCATCCCGCCGACCAGCACGTAGAGGATCATCAGCGCGCCGACGACCGCGACGACGACGCTCTGGCCCGCCGTGGAGTCCACGCCGAGCAGCAGCGCCACGAGCCCGCCGGCCCCGGCCATCTGCGCGAGCAGGTAGAAGAACACGACGGCGAGGGTCGCGAGCGCGGCGGCCATGCGCACGGGCCGCTGCTTGAGCCGGAAGGACAGCACGTCGGCCATCGTGAACTTGCCGGTGTTGCGCAGGAGCTCGGCGACGAGCAGCAGCGCGACGAGCCACGCGACGAGGAAGCCGATCGAGTAGAGGAACCCGTCGTAGCCGTTGATCGCGATGGCGCCGCAGATCCCGAGGAAGCTCGCGGCGGACAGGTAGTCGCCCGCGATGGCGGTCCCGTTCTGCGGCCCGGTGAACGACCGTCCGCCCGCGTAGTAGTCCGCGGCGGACTTGTTCTGCCGGGACGCGCGCAGCACGATGACGAGGGTCACGGCGACGAACACGGCGAAGATCGCGACGTTGACGACGGGGTTCCCGACGTCCGTGGCCTCGGCGGCCAGGAGGTGCGCGCTCACAGCTCGTCCTCCTCGATCTCCCGGCGGAGCTCGTCCGCCTGGGCGTCGAAGCGCTTGTTGGCCCAGCGCGCGTAGATCATGGTGATCGCGAACGTGGACACGAACTGGCCGAGCCCGAGGAGCAGCCCGACGGTGACGTTCCCCCACACCCGGACGCTCATGAGGTCGTGCGCGTAGTTCGCCAGCAGCACGTAGACGAAGTACCACACGAGGAACAGCGCGGTCATCGGGAACACGAAGTTCCGGAAGCGTCGGCGCAGGTCCTGGAACTCGGGCGAGCGTTGCACCCGCTGGTAGTCGGTCTCTTCGGCGGGCCCCGGTCCGGGGGCGGCCGTCACGTCGGTCATGACGCCTCCGTTGGCTCATTCCGTGGACAGACAGAGAGCCCGCACCCCGCGGACGGTCGC
This sequence comes from Cellulosimicrobium funkei, assembly GCF_004519295.1. Taxonomy (GTDB): domain Bacteria; phylum Actinomycetota; class Actinomycetes; order Actinomycetales; family Cellulomonadaceae; genus Cellulosimicrobium; species Cellulosimicrobium funkei. Next base: position 25,489 of record NZ_SOZH01000013.1, on the reverse strand, counting down.
CTGTCGACGCGACCGCACGCGACGCTGCGTGCCCGGGGCGACGTTCCACCCCCGGCACAATGTGCCGTAGATCACTGTTGTCCGCAAGGACCGCGCGCGGCCGGTCGCGAGGCCGGTCGCGAGCCCTGCCGCGGGTCAGACGCGCACGTACTCCAGGTCCGTGATGACGCGTCCCGCGGCCTCGCCCTTGCGCTCGAACCCCGTGAGCACCCGGCCCTCGAAGCGCGGCGCGGCGTTCCCCGGGCCGTGCACGTTGCGCAGCCCCGGCGCGGCGTCCAGCACCTCGAGCATCTGCTCCGCGTACTCGGCCCAGTCGGTCGCGAGCCGCAGCGTCCCGCCGGGGCGGCCGTCGTCGCCCTCCCCCGGCGCGCGCAGGACGCGCTCGGCGAGCGCCGCGAACGACGGCGTCACGAGACGGCGCTTGTGGTGGCGGGACTTGTGCCACGGGTCGGGGAAGAAGACCCACAGCTCGTCGACGCTCCCCGCGGGCAGCGTGGTGGCGAGGACCTCGGCCGCGTTCGCCTGGACGAGCCGCACGTTGGTCAGGTCGCGCTGCGACGCACGCAGCACGGTCTGGGCCAGCCCGGGCGCGTAGACCTCGACGGCGAGGAAGTCCGTGCCCGGCTCGCGCTCGGCCGCGGCGACGACGGCCTCGCCCTGGCCCGAGCCGATCTCGACGACGAGGCGCGCGTCACGCCCGAAGGTCGCCGCGACGTCGAGCACGTGGTCCGGGTCCACGGACGTCCGCGCGACGTCGCGAGGCACGTCGACGACGTAGCGGTCGCGGTACGCGTCCCACGCGCGCTGCTGGCGCGGGGCGAGGCGGCCGCTGCGCCGCACGAACGACACGGGCTGGGTGCGGTAGCGCGGGCGGGCGTCGCCCGCCCCCGGGGTCGCGGAGGGGGCGCCGGTCACGGGCTCGTCGAGGGTCTCGGGGGTCGGTTCGGGCACCGCACCAGGGTACGGGCGCCTCGCGCGGGGGTCGTGCCGCGCGAGGCGCCCGGCCCGTCAGACGTACGCCGCGTACGCGGGCAGGTCGAGCACCCCGTTGCCCGACAGCCCGAGGACGATCACCTCGGGCTCCGTCGCCGCGCGCGCGTGCGCGACCGCCGCCGCCACGGCGTGCGTCGACTCCGGCGCGGGGATGATGCCCTCGCTGCGCGCGAACAGCGTCCCGGCCGTGAACGCCTCGTCCTGGTCGACCGCGACGGCGTCCATGAGCCCGAGGTGCACCGCGTGCGACACCATCGGCGACATGCCGTGGTAGCGCAGGCCGCCCGCGTGGATCGCCGGCGGGACGAAGTCCTTGCCGAGCGTGTGCATCTTGAGCAGCGGCGTGAGGCCCGCGACGTCGCCGAAGTCGTAGCGGTACTCGCCCTGCGTGAGCGAGGGGCACGCGGCCGGCTCGCACGCGACGAGCCGCGTCGTCGTGCCCTCGCGCAGGTTGCGGCCGAGGAACGGGAACGTCAGGCCCGCGAGGTTCGACCCGCCGCCCGCGCAGCCGAACACCACGTCCGGCGCGCCCTCGCCCGCCTCGTCGAGCTGGACGAGCGCCTCCTGGCCGATGACGCTCTGGTGCAGCATCACGTGGTTGAGCACGCTGCCCAGCGCGTAGTGCGCCGCGGGGTCCTTCGCGGCCGTCTCGACCGCCTCGCTGATCGCCATGCCCAGCGAGCCGGTCGTCTCGGGGTCCGCGGCGAGCATCGCGCGCCCTGCCTCCGTGAGGTCCGACGGCGACGGGTGGCAGATCCCGCCGTAGACCTCCATCTGCGCGCGCCGGTACGGCTTGGAGTCGTACGACGCGCGCACCTGCCACACCTCGACGTCGAGCCCGAGCAGCGCGCCCGCGAACGACAGCGACGCGCCCCACTGGCCCGCGCCCGTCTCGGTCGTCAGCCTCGTGGTGCCCTCGAGCGCGTTGTAGTACGCCTGCGCGACGGCGGTGTTCGGCTTGTGCGAGCCGACCGGGCTCACGCCCTCGTACTTGTAGTAGATCCGGGCCGGCGTGCCCAGCGCCCGCTCGAGGCGTCGCGCGCGCACGAGCGGCGACGGCCGCCACAGCGCGTAGATCTCGCGGATCGTCTGCGGGATCTCGACGTAGCGCTCCGTCGTCACCTCCTGCTGGACGAGCGCGAGCGGGAACAGCGGCGCGAGGTCGTCGGGCGTGAGGGGCTCGCGCGTGCCCGGGTGCAGGTGCGGGGGCACGGGCTCGGGGAGGTCGGCCGCGAGGTTGTACCAGTGCGTCGGGACGGTCGAGGGCACCTCGGCGCCCGTCGGCTCGAGGGACCGGACGGGCAGGGCCGTCGGCGGGGTCTGCGGTGTCGTCATGCTCGGCTCCAGCTCAGGGGGACGGCCGCTGGGCCGACGACGCGCGCACCGGGTTCACCGAGGCCGCCCACGTCGTCGGGGCACGGCCGGATGAGGTCACCGGCCGTCAGGCGGCCGGCCACCAGGGGGTCACGGACGGGTGCGTCACGAGGCCGACCCTACCCCCGGGCGCGGGCTCGGGACCACCGGCGTCCGGGCGAGGACGATGGGCTCTCGCGCGCCCGGGCGCGCGGGCGCTGGGATGGGAGCAGACGCCGGTCGACGGCAGTGCCGGCGCGGACGGAAGGAGCCGTCATGGTCAGCAACCACGTCCCGGGCAGGTTCGAGGGCCGCACGGCGATCGTCACCGGCGCGGGCGCCGGCATCGGCCGCGCGACGGTCGAGCGGCTGCTCGCGGAGGGCGCGCGCGTCGTCGCCACCGACGTGCGGGAGGACCGCCTCGACAAGCTCGTCGCCGACGTCGGCACGGACGCTCTCGTCACCGTGGCGGGCGACGTGAGCGCGCAGACCACGGTCGACGCAGTGGTCGCCGCCGCGGGCGGCCGGGTGGACGCCCTCGCCAACGTCGCCGGGATCATGGACGGCTTCCTGCCGACCGCCGAGCTCGACGACGCCACGTGGGACCTCGTCATGACCGTCAACGTCACCGCGGTCATGCGCCTCACGCGTGCGGTCCTGCCCCTCATGCTCGAGGCGGGGAAGGGCTCGATCGTCAACGTCGGCTCGGAGGCGGGCTCGCGCGCGTCGGCGTCGGGCACCGCGTACGCGACGTCGAAGCACGCGATCGTCGGCTTCACGAAGAGCACGGCGTTCTTCTACACGCCCCGGGGCGTGCGGGCGAACGTCGTCTCCCCCGGGGCCGTCGCGACGAGCATCGAGGCGCCCTTCCGCTCGCCGTACGCGGGCGAGCGGCTCGGCCCGGTCATGGCGACGACCGTCCCGCCGGCCGCGAGCGCCGAGGAGCTGGCCGCAGCGATCACGTGGCTCCTGTCGGACGACTCGGCCAACGTCTCGGGCGCCGTCCTGCACAGCGACGGCGGGTGGGCCGCCGTCTGACCGTCCCGCTCCCCCGGCGGACCGGGCGGGCGACGCAGCGGCCCCCGGACCGTCCGGTCCGGGGGCCGCCGTCGTGCCGTCGGCACCGCGTCAGCGGCGCGACGCCGGCGGATCAGCGCGGTGTCAGCCGCACGCGAGCGCGTCGTACGCGACGTCGGCGGCGAGCGACCGGCCGTCCCCGCTCGCGGCGACGTGCGCGGTGCCCGCCGCGACGTCGGCCGCCCGGACGGAGAACGCCTGGTACGCCGACGCGCCGGGCCGCACGCCCGTGACGGTGCGCTCGCCGAACGGCGTGCTGAGCGTGGCGTCGACCGGGACGGTGTCCGCGTTGCGGGCCCGGACGGCGACGTAGGCCGTGCCGCCGAGGCACTGCGTGCGGGCCGTCGTCTCGACGACGAGGCCGTCCTCGGCGGGCGCCGTGGTGAACGTGCTCACCGGCGAGACGGCGGTGCCGCCGCCCGTGCTGGTGGCCGTGACGGTCCACGCGTGCGCGGCGCCCGCCTCGAGCCCGTCCCACGTGACGGTCGCGACCTCGCCCGACGGCACGGTTGCCCGGCCGATCTCCTCGCCCGGGGCGTAGAGCGACACGGCGTCGGTCGCCAGGCTCGTGACGCGCGACGTGAGGTCGACGGGGACTGTGAAGTCGTCCTCGCGGCCGTCGTAGCGCTGCTCGTCGTCGTACTCGGTGGCGCCGAAGTTCTCGAGCCACGGCGAGTAGGTGTCGACGATCATCTCGGAGCGGTCGACGTCGAACTGGAGCAGGCGCAGGAAGCTCGCGCCGAGCCGCAGACCCTCGTCGGGCGCGTAGCCGCCGATCTCGGTGAGGCCCGCCTCCTCGGCCGTGACCTCGTAGAACTGGTAGTCGGCCAGCAGCTCGACGACGCCGCTGCCCGGCGCGCCGACGTCCTGGCGCACGTTGATGCCCACGCCGTGCCGGTGCCCCGCGAGGACGAGGAAGACGTTCGGGTTGGGCTCGACGACCTTGGCGTGCACGAGGCGGCCGTCGGGCGTCGAGATCTCGGAGTCACGACCGTCGGGGTTCGTGCTCGGCACGAGGTAGTCGTGCGTGAGCACGATCGCGTTGCGGTCGGGGAACTGCTCGAGGACGCTGTCCGCCCACGCGGCTTCCTCGTCCGTCACCCCGTACGACAGGTACACGGCGACGAAGTCGAGCCCGCCCGCGCTGAACAGGTCGTAGTGGTTCTGGTTGTCACCGTCGCGCCACGGGCCGCCGTAGGAGGCGTTCTCCCACCCCGCGGACAGGGCCTCGTAGCGCTCGGGACCGTAGAACTCGTTGAACAGCGCCCCCGGCCCGTTGTCCTGGCCCGTGAGGTTGTCGTGGTTGCCGGCGAGGACCCCGTTGGGGATGTTCGCGTCGTCGAGGATCCGCTGCGCGGACGAGGAGAACTCGTACTCGCCCCGGACCTGGGCGGCCATCGCGTCGTCGGCCGGCAGGCGCGTGTAGTTCTCGTTCACGTCGCCCGTGTGACCCACGTACGCGATCCCGCGCGCCTCGGCGTTGTCCACGACCCACTGGGTGAGGTCGGTGTAGGCCTTGCCCCAGACGGCGCGCTCCTCGGCCGTCTCCTGCTCGACCGCGCCCTCGGTGAGGTACTGCGTGTCGGTGAGGTGGACCAGCGAGAAGTCGTAGTCCTCGCGGGGCGCGAAGTTGGTCTCGTCGCGCGACCCGCCTGCCGCGATGTCGTCCGCGAAGGGGTCGGTGCCCGTCACGAGCACGTGCACGGTCCCGTCGGTGGCGGCGCCGTCGCGGAGCACGGTGCTCAGCGACGTCGTGCCCTCGACCACGCCGCGCGCGGACGCGAGCGGCTCCCACCGCTCGCCGTCCCACACGTGCAGCGTCGCGAGCCGCTGCGGGTCGACGACCCCCTCCCAGCGCACGACCTGGCCGGCGGTCGAGCCCTCGGCGGGCAGCTCGAAGCGCTGGTAGGTGACGTCACGGCTCTGGGGCGAGTCGAGCGTCAGGTCGTCGCCCGGGGCGAGCGCGTCCGCCGCGGCGGGCTGCTCGCCCTCGACCGGGAGCGTCGTCGGGACCTCGGCCGACTCGCCCTGCGCGACGAGCGCGGGGGCGGTGACGTCGCCGCGGGAGAACGTGGCGGTGACGTCGCCGCCGCCGGGCGCCGCGACGCGCGCGGACAGGTCGACGCTCCCCGCGACGTCGCGCGTGCCGTGCGCGGGCGCGAGGTCGGTCGGGACGTCGGGCACGCCGAGGCTCGAGAACGCGATCTCGTGCGTGCTCGCGTTCCCGAGCACGTCCGACGCGGTGACGACGAGCGTGTGCGCACCCGGGGCGAGCCCCGGGCCGACGGGCGCGCCGAGCTCGAGCGGCTCGCCGTCGAGCGTGACGTCGGGACCGGACAGGACGCCGGACGCGTCCGCGAGCTCGACCGCGAGGCTCGTCGCGCTCGCGAGCTCCGCGCCCGCCGCCGGCGTGCTGGACACGATCGCGGGACCGGTGTTGTCGGTGGTCACGGTCCGGCGCGCGGCCGCACCCGCGGCGGTCGCCGCCGTGATCGTGTGCTCGCCGTCGGCGAGCGTCGTCGTGTCGACGTCGGCCCGCAGGCCGGTCGCGGGCGCGTCGGCGTCGCGCGTCACGTCGAACGCGAGGTCGACCTCGCGCGGCTTCGTCGTGCTCGTGCCGCAGTCGCCGTCGCCCATCGAGTACGACGGCGCGATGCCCACGCCGGTCGCCGTGCCGTCGGTGACGTCGAGCGCGATCCCGGAGATCGCGAAGTCGTCGCGGTTGTCGCCGCACGCCGTCGGGTACGTGCCCGTGACGAACCGCACGACGTTGCGGCCCGGGGACAGGAAGGCGTTCGGGACGTCGATCCGCACCGTCTCGCTCACGTAGTCGCGGTCCACGAGGTCGATGCGCTGCCCGTTGACGAGCAGGTGGTTGGTGTAGCGGGCCTCGATCGAGTTCGAGCCCACGGTGAAGACGAACCGCGACGAGCCGGTGCCGAGCGTCGCGACGGTGGTCAGCGGGGTGCCGTCCAGCTCGATGCCGACGGGCGGCTCGCCCCCGGCGGGCGGTGTGGCGAGCACGGTCTGCGGGCCGTGCAGCAGCGCGCCGTCGGCAGGGAGGATCACGGGCGCCCCCGGGGCGCCGTTGTTCACGGTGACCGCGCTCGTCGCGGTCGCGCCCGACGCGGTCGTCGCGGTGAGCGTGTGGGCGCCGTTCTCGAGCGTCCTGGTGTCGAGCTCCGCGGCGAGGCCGGTCGTGGCGGCCGGGTCCTGGTCGAGGTCGAACGTGAGGTCCGCCGAGAGGACGCGCGCCGTGTTCGTGCCGCACGAGCCGTCGCCGAACGCGTAGGAGAAGCTGTTGGCGGAGCCGTCGGCGGTCTCGCCCAGGAGCTCGAGGGACACGTCCGTGAGGTCGTAGTCGTCGTAGTTCGTGCCGCACGACGTCGTGACCGCACCGACGACGAACCGCACCCGGTTCTCGCCCGGCACGAGCCACCGCGCGGGTACGTCGAGCGCGACGCGCTCGGACACCATGTCCCGGTCGAGCTCGAGACGCTCGCCGTTGACGAGCACGTGGCTGCCGTACCGCTTCTCGATCGAGTTGCTGCCGACGTCGAACAGCAGGCGCGCCGTCGCGGGCGTCGGGGAGGCGTCGAGGGCGGTGCCGTCGACCGCGAGCGCCGTGACGGCGTCGCCCGCGCGGACGGGGTCGGCCGCGACGCGCACCGTGCCGTCGAGGAACGTGCCGGTCGTCGGGCTCAGCACCGGCCGGGTCTCCGGGGCGGCCCCGGTGGACCGGGCGGCCGTCCGGTCGAGGGTCGGGGAGGCTCCCGGGGCGGTCGCGGCGGCGGCGCCGGGCGCGAGCAGGCCGGTGACCAGCACCGCCCCGAGCGCCCCGGCGACCGCGGCGCGGCGCCGCGCCCCGCCGTCGGTCCGTCTCTCGGCGCGTCTCGCGGTGCGTCTCTCGGTGCGTCGCGAAGTCCTGTGCGTGGGCACGGACGTGTCCATCGTGGTTCCCTTCCGTGGCGAACGGGTCGACGGGCGGCGCTGCCGAGCGGCGACGACGCCCGCACCGGACCCTTCCCGGCGGGGGTGAACGGGAGGACGGCGGCGGGCGAACTCCGGCGAAACGGACGGCGACGGTTGCGGCGGGCGACCTGCACGGGTGGAGCCGGAGGGCGGATCGCCCGGGCGGCGGACGACGAAGGCCGCCCACCACGAGGGTGGACGGCCTGGTCAGGAAGGGTGCGCCATCAGGGACTCGAACCCCGAACCCGCTGATTAAGAGTCAGCTGCTCTGCCAATTGAGCTAATGGCGCGCGAGAGGGAACACTACCAGCGGCCAGAACCGCCGATCTCCGCGAGGAGACCGGGCCCGCCCGCCGCGCCGGCTCTCGACCGGCACGGCTCGGGCCGCCCGCCATGCGGACGGCCCGATCGGTGGTGGTGCGCCATCAGGGACTCGAACCCCGAACCCGCTGATTAAGAGTCAGCTGCTCTGCCAATTGAGCTAATGGCGCGCGAGAGAAAACACTAGCAGCCGCGGGCGCGCCGGGAAAATCCGTTCCGCCCGCCCTCGTGTGACGTCGGCGACACGGCCCGGCGAGCCCGCGCGGCGGCCCTGGCTAGAGGTACAGCCCCGTCGGGCCGTCCTCCTCGACCTCCTGCGAGACGGCGTGCACGTCACGCTCGCGCAGCAGCACGAGGTCCTTGCCGCCGAGCTCGACCTCGGCGCGCTCGTCCGGGTCGAACAGCACGCGGTCCCCCACCGCGACCTGTCGCACGTGCTCACCGGCCGCGACGACGACGGCCCATGCCAGCCGCTTCGGGCCCACGGCCGTCGCGGGGATGACGAGCCCCGCCGAGCTCTGCCGCTCGCTCGCGTCGACCTCCGGGTCCACGAGCAGGCGGTCGTGCAGCATCCGGATCGGGAGGTCGCGGGCGGCCGACCGGGACGGCGACGGGCGGGACGAGGCGGTGGCGGGGGCGGACGTCGTCTTGCTCACAGCGACAACGCTACCGGTGCCGCCCACCCTCACCTACGCTCGAACCACACCTTGGCCGGACCGAAGGAGATCCATGTCCACGCGCCTCACCGTCGGCGACACCGCTCCCGACTTCTCCCTGCCCGCCGCCGACGGCAGCACCGTCACGCTCTCCGACCTGCGCGGCAAGCACGTCGTCGTCTACTTCTACCCCGCGGCCGGCACGCCCGGCTGCACGACGGAGGCGTGCGACTTCCGCGACAACCTCGCCTCGCTCCAGGGCGCGGGGTACTCGGTCGTCGGCGTCTCCCCCGACCCGGTCGACAAGATCGCCGCGTTCGTCGAGGCCGAGCACCTGACCTTCCCGCTCGTGTCGGACGAGGACAGGTCCGTCCTCGAGGCGTACGGCGCGTGGGGCGAGAAGAAGCTCTACGGCAAGACGGTCGTGGGCGTCATCCGCTCGACGGTCGTCGTCGACCCGGAGGGCAAGGTCGAGCTCGCGCAGTACAACGTGAAGGCCACGGGCCACGTCGCGAAGCTCCGTCGCGACCTCGGCATCGACCCGAGGTAGCGCACCCGGGCGGCGCCGTCCTGGCCCGGTGCGCGTCGAGCGACGCGCACCGGCCGCCGGGGCCGCACCGCCCGCCGTAGACTGACCACCGCGCGCGAGTGGCGTAACTGGCAGCCGCGCCAGGTTTAGGTCCTGGTGTCCTCGGACGTGCGGGTTCGAGTCCCGCCTCGCGCACCCTCCCCGACCCTGCCGGAGTCCCCGTCGTGACGGCGCGGCAGCACTCCCCGGATTCACCCGCACCCGACCTGGACGACCGTCCAGTTCGGTGTCTACCGTGGTGGCAGAGCCGGTGCCCGCACCACTTGCCCCCTGCCGGTACGGGCACCGGCTCCACACCCGCCACGCAGCGCCCGCCCGCGTGACGGGCCTGCGACAGCGACGACGACGGCCCGGCACCCTCGGAGGGTGCCGGGCCGTCGTGGTGTCGTGCAGGCTCAGGCGTCCTGCGCCGGGGAGCCGTCGCTCGCCGCGGCGATCTGACGACGCACGTCCTCCATGTCGAGGCCCTTCACGGCGTCGACGACCTGCTTGAGCACCGGGGCCGGGAGCGCGCCGGGCTGGGAGAACACGAGGATGCCCTCGCGGAACGCCATGAGCGTCGGGATCGACGTGATGTTGGCGGCGGCGGCCAGGCCGCGCTCGGCCTCGGTGTCGATCTTGCCGTGCACGACGTCCGGGTTCTCCTCCGAGGACGCCTCGAAGACGGGCGCGAACATCTTGCACGGTCCGCACCAGTCGGCCCAGAAGTCGACCAGGACGATGTCGTTCTCCTTGATCGTCTGCTCGAACGTGGACTCGGTGAGCGTCTGCGTGGCCATGGATGTTCCTCCTGGGGGCTTGGGGGGTCTGCTACGTAGAGCACACACCCTGCCCGGAGTATTCCCCGCGCACGACCGCGCAGGCCCGGCCCGCGCACCCTCTACGCTGCCCCTGTGACGCACGACACCACCGCGCACCGGCTCTCGCGCACCACGATCGCGGGCTACGCCGCCGGGTCCGTCGGCACCGGCGGGTTCGGCACCCTCCCCGGCCTGGTCCTGCTCGTGTACCTCACCGACGCGCTCGCGGTGCCCGCGACGGCCGCCGGGCTCATCGTCACGGGCGCCAAGGTGTGGGACGTCGTCGTCGACCCGTTCATCGGCTACGGGTCGGACCGCGACCTGGCCCGCACCGGGTCGCGCCGTCGCTTCATGACCCTGGGCGCCCTCACCCTGCCCGTCCTCTTCGCGCTGACGTTCGCCGTCCCCGCGGCCGCCGGGCCGACCGCCGCCGCGATCTGGGTGCTCGTCGCGTTCCTGCTCGCCGCGACGGCGTTCTCGCTGTTCCAGGTGCCGTACATCGCGCTGCCCGCGGAGCTCGACCCCACGTACGACGGCCGCACCCGCCTGCTCGCGTGGCGCGTCGCGACGCTCGCGTTCGCGATCCTCCTGTTCGGGGCGGGCGGACCGGCGCTGCGCGGAGGCGGGGACTCGACGACGGGGTACCTCGTCATGGGCGTCGTGTCGGGCGTCGTCATCGGCGCCGGGATGCTCGTGGCCGCGCGGGTCGCGCCGCGCGCACCCCGCGGCGCCGGCACGCCCGCTCCCCCGGCCGGCACGACCACGGCCTCGGCCGGAGCCACCACCGCCTCGCCCGGCACCGCTGCGGGGTCGACCGCCCCCGCCTCGGCGTCGCGCGCCTGGACCCTCGCGGTGCGCGAGGCGGTCGACGCCCTGCGCCGCTCGCGCCCGTTCCGCACCCTGCTCGCCGCGTTCGTGCTCCAGGCCGTCGCGACGGGGCTCATGCTCGCCGGGGCGGCGTACGTCGCGCGGTACGTGCTGCGCGACGAGGCGGCCGTCAGCTACCTGTTCGCGGCGCTCGTCGCGCCCGCGCTGCTCTGCATGCCGCTGTGGACCCGGCTCGCGCGCCGCGACGGCAAGGAGCGCGGGTTCGTCGTCGCGACCGTGATGTTCGCGGTCGCTGCGCTCGGGATGGTCCCGCTCGTGTGGGCACCCGGTGCGTGGGTCTACGTCCCCACCGCGCTCGCCGGCGTCGCGTACGCGGGCATGCAGGCGCTGCCGCTCGCGATGCTCCCCGACGCCATCGCGCACGACGCGCGGACGCACGGCGAGGGCCGCGGCGGCGCCTTCGGCGGCGTGTGGACGGCGGGCGAGACGACGGGCATGGCGCTCGGTGCCGCGGTGCTCTCGCTCGTCCTCGGGATCACCGGGTACGTGTCCACGCGGGCGGGCGAGACGGTCGCCCAGCCGCCCGCCGCGGTGGACGGGATCGCGCTCTCCTTCTCGGTCGTGCCCGCCGCGCTCGTCCTGCTGAGCCTCGTCCCGCTCGTGCGATACGGTCTGCGCAGGGGGGACATCGACGACACAGCACCGGAGCTGCCGCGTGACCACGCCCCGACCGACCGAGCCCGTGACTGACACGGGATCGACCGCCCCCGGCGCCCTGCCGCGGCCCGCCGACGCGGTGCCGCTGCGCACCGACGGAATCCTCGACCGGCTCGCCGCGCTCCGCGCGGCCGACGCCCCGACGCACGGCGGACGCGTCCTGTCCTACGTCTACGACCCCGGTCTCGCCGAGCTCGACGAGCTCGCCGCCGCCGCCGCGCGCGCCGTCCAGCCGGTCAACGGGCTCGACCCCACGACGTTCACGTCGGTCGCCGTCATGGAGGGCGAGCTCCTCGGGTTCGCACGCACGATGCTGCACGGGCCGGCCGACGGGCCCGACGCCGTCGTGGGCTCGGTGACGTCCGGCGGGACGGAGAGCTGCCTGCTCGCGGTGAAGATCGCGCGCGAGGGGTTCCGCGCCGAGCACCCGGACGTGCGGCCCCGCGTCGTGGCCCCCGTGAGCGTGCACGCGGCGTTCCGCAAGGCCGCGCAGCACCTCGACGTGGACCTGACGCTCGTCCCCGTCGACCCGGCCACGGGGACGCCCGCCGCCGCCGACCTCGTCGCGGCGCTCGACGCCGAGGACGTCGCGCTCGTCGTCGTGTCCGCGCCGTCGTACCCGCAAGGCGTCGTCGACCCGGTCGCCGAGGTCGCCGCGGCCGCCGCCGCGCGCGGCGTGCCCGTGCACGTGGACGCGTGCGTCGGCGGCTGGGTGCTGCCGTTCTGGGTCGCGGCCGGGGGCGAGGAGGTGCCGCCGTTCGACTTCTCCGTGCCGGGCGTGACGAGCATCTCCGCGGACGTGCACAAGTACGGCTACGCGCCCAAGGGCGCGTCCGTCCTGCTCGTGCGCGGGCGCGACCGCCAGCGCCGGCAGTTCTTCGCGACGACGGGCTGGCCGGGGTACCCGGTCGTCAACCCGACGCTGTCCGGGTCGCGCTCCGCCGCGCCGCTCGCCGCGGCGTGGGCCGTGAGCCAGGCCCTCGGCACCGCGGGGTACTCGGCCCTCACCGCGCGGTGCGTGCGCGCGACCTACGCCCTGCGCGCGGCGGTGGACGCGATTGACGGGCTCCGCGTCGTCGGCCGCCCCACCGGCCCGCTCGTCGCCGTGGCGACCGACGAGTCCGTGCCGCCCGAGCGGCGCGTCGACCCGCACCTGTGGGCCGACGCCGTCCGGTCCCTCGGGTGGGTGCTCCAGCCGCAGCCCGGGCTCGTCCAGGACGACGGCACGCGCCTGCCGCACACGACCCACCTCACGGTCACGCCCGTCACCGAGGCCGGGCTCGACGGCCTCGTCGCCGCGCTCGGCGCGGGCGCCGACGCCGTCCGCGGCGCCGGGCGCCCTGACGTGAGCGGGGTGCTCGCCGCGCTCGCCGGGGGGTTCGCACCGGGGGCCGCCGCACCCACCGCCGACGAGATGTGGGGCGCGCTCGTCGGGGTGCTCGCCGCGGACGACCGCGGGCCCGAGGGCGACGACGACCCGAGCCCGCGCGGCTCGGTCCTGCCCGACCGCCTCGCCCCGCTCATGGCCCTCATGGAGGTGCTGCCCGCACCGGTCGCGGAGCAGGCGCTCGTCGAGATCGTGGCGCGCGTCTCCGAGCCGCACGCCGAGGCGCCCGGCACGGCGTGACGGCCGCACGACCGGGCAGTGGCGCCCGGGGCGGACTCGCCCCGCCGCACCGCTCGGGGTAGAACAGTCGCGTGACCGACACCGCCGACTTCCCGCCCGACGACTTCTCCCACGACAACCCGCGCCCCGCGGGCTGGCTCAGCGCCGAGGAGATCGCGGTCGCGCGCGCCCAGCTCCCGCTCGTCTACGTCGACGCCGTCCCCGTCCGGGTCGACGACTCGGGCGACGTCGTCGCGGTCGGCCTCCTGCTGCGCGTGACGCCCGAGGGCATGATGACGCGGGCCCTCGTCTCCGGGCGGGTCATGTTCCACGAGCGCATCCGCGACGCGCTGCTGCGCCACATCGAGAAGGACCTCGGCCCGGTCGCGCTGCCGCAGGTGCCCGCGTCCCCGCAGCCCTTCACGGTCGCCGAGTACTTCCCGACGCCGGGCATCACGTCCTACCACGACCCCCGCCAGCACGCGGTCTCGCTCGCGTACGTCGTGCCGGTGACGGGCGACTGCCGGCCGCAGCAGAACGCCCTCGAGCTCGCGTGGCTCACGCCCGAGCAGGCGTGCAGCGACGAGGTCCAGCTCGAGATGCGCGGCGGCCAGGGGGTGCTGCTGCGCCAGGCGATGGCGTACGTCGGCCGCCTGCCGTGACCGACGCGCCGGGCGTCCGGGCCGACGCGGGCCGGCACCTCGTGGCCCGCACCCTGCACGCGCTCGTCGCCGTCGCGGCGCTCACGGGCGTCGTCCTGGAGGTCGCGATCGCGCTCGTCGACGGTCCCGGCACGGCCCCGAGCCAGGCCGAGCGCCTCGTGCGCCTGTTCTCCTACTTCACGATCCAGTCGAACCTGCTCGTCGGGGTCGTCTCCGTCCTGCTCGCGGCGCGACCCGCGCGCGACGGGACCGTCTTCCGCGTCGCGCGCCTCGACGCGCTGCTGTGCATCGCGGTGACCGGGATCGTCTACAACACGGTCCTGCGTGGTCTGCAGGACCTGACGAGCGCCGGCCAGGTCTCGAACCTCCTGCTGCACCTCGTCGCGCCGCTGCTCGCCGTGGCCGCGTGGGGACTCGTGGGCCCGCGCCCGCGGGTCGACGCCGCGACGGTCTGGTGGTCCGTCGCGTACCCGCTCGCGTGGATCGCGTACACGTTCGTCCGGGGCGCCGTCGTCGGCTGGTACCCGTACCCGTTCCTCGACGTGGGCGAGCTCGGCCTCGGCCGGGCGCTCGTGAACACCGCCGTCGTGGCGGTCGTCTTCCTCGCCCTCGCGTGGCTCGTGCGCGTCGTCGACTCCCGCCTGCGCCCCGCGCCCTGACCCTCTCGCGCCCCGGCAGTGCGCCCGGGACCAAGGGCCCGCACGCTCGTTCCCGTCGGCCCTGGGCCTCGCGCCCTCGGAGCCGGACGCTGGAGGGAGGGGACCCGTCCGGTCCGGACGGGCGGTCGACGAAGGGGTGAGCGCGATGGACGCCGCAGTGATCTACGAGTCGATGTACGGCAACAGCGAACGCGTCGCGCAGGCCATCGCGGAGGGGCTGTGCGAGACGGTGCGCGTCGAGGTCGTCGACGTGACCGACCCGGCCGCCCACCCGGACGCCCTGCGCCACGTGCAGCTGGTGGTCGCCGGCGGCCCGACGCACGCCCTGGGCATGACGCGCCCCGCGACCCGCGCCGAGGCGGTGCAGCGCGCGACGGGCCCGGTCTCCGACCGGGCCACCGGGCTGCGCGAGTGGGTGGAGTCCCTCCCGCCTCAGGAGGAGGGGCGGCTCGCCGCGACGTTCGACACGCGCGCGACGAAGGTCCGCTCGCTCCCGGGCTCGGCAGCCCGCGGCGCCGCCAGGGCGATGCGCCGCGCGGGGTTCCGGCTCGTCGTCCCGTCCGCGTCGTTCTACGTCGGCGACGTCGAGGGACCCCTGGACGACGGCGAGCTCGACCGGGCGCGCGCGTGGGGTCGCGCGCTGGGCAAGGTGCTCGTCCCGGCGGAGAGCCCGGCCGAGGGCCGCTGACCAGCCGGGCCCGCCCGCCCCCTGGCCACGACGCTCCGGCCGGTCCGGCGCTGAGGGCGCAGCGGGTCAGCCGAGCTCGAGCCGGGGCCAGTCGTCGAGGTCCTCGCGCATGCGGCGGTCGTGCGTCGCCACGACGACCGCCGCGGGCGTGACGCGCAGCGCCTGGGTGAGCTCGTCGACGAGGTCGATCGACAGGTGGTTGGTCGGCTCGTCGAGCACCAGCACGTGCGGCGCCGCGAGGAGCGCGCGGGCGAGGTCGAACCGCCGGCGCTGCCCCGCGGACAGCTCGCGCAGCGGTCGCTCGAGGTCCTCCTCCGTGAGCAGGCCCAGGAACGCGACGGGGACGAGGTGGTCCGGGTCGAGGCGGCCCGCGTCGAGCAGGTCGAGCGCCTCGCGCGCGTACTCGTCGAACCCGGTGCGGTCCTCCGCCTCCGGGGGAAGCGCCGGGCCCTCCTGCGCGACGACGCCCAGCCGCGCGCCGTCGACCACGGACCGGGTGCCGCGGTCGAGGGGCACCAGGCCCGCGAGCGCGGCGAGGAACGTCGACTTGCCGCTGCCGTTCGGCCCGGTCACGAGCAGCCGCCCCGAGGGCGGGAGCGCGACCCGGGTCCCCGGCAGGTCGAGGCGCGCGCCGCCGTCGGGCCCGACGCGCGGGCTGCGCAGCTCGAGCACCGGGTCGCCCGGCTCCCAGCCCGGCGACATCGCGGGGAGCTCGGGGAACACGAGCTGGAGCGGCGGCACGGGTACCTCGACGGCCTCCGCCTCGAGCTGCTGGAGGCGCCGGTCCGCGGCCTTGACGTGGATCCGGGCGCGCGTCGCGCGGCGGTGCTTCTGGCTGCCCTTGGGCGGGCGCCACTCGTCGGACAGCCCCTCGTACGACGCGTCGAGGACCGCCGCGAGCTTCTCCGCGCGCTTCTGCTCCGCCCGGAACCGCTGCCGCCACCGGTGCAGCGCCTGGTTCTTCGCGAACCGGTAGGAGAGGTACCCCGACTGCCCGTAGAGCACCGGCTTCCCGTCCATCGCCGGGTCGAGGTCGAGGATCTCGGTCGCGACGTCGTCGAGCAGCTGGCGGTCGTGCGTGACCATGACCACGCCGCCGCGCCACGCGACGAGCTCACCGGTGAGGAAGTCGATCCCGCCGGTGTCGAGATGATTGGTCGGCTCGTCGAGGAGGAGCAGGTCGGCGCGCTCGGCCAGCCGGCACGCGAGCCGCACGCGGTAGCGCTCGCCGACGGACAGGGTCGCGAGCTCGCGGTCCCGGTCGCGGCACGCGCCGAGGCGCGAGAGCGCGACGTCGACCCGGCGGTCCGCGTCCCACACCGCGATGTGCTCGGCGCGGGCGAGGATCTCCGTGAGCTCGGCGAGGTCGCCCGCCTCGTGGTCGAAGTCCCGGGCCGCCGCCTCGAGCTCGGCAGCGACCGCCCGCAGCCCGCTCAGCGTCGCGGCGACGAGCGTGCCGACCGTCTGGCCCGGCGCGATCGCGAGCTCCTGCTCGACGAGCGCGAGCGAGCCCGCGCGGCGCACCTCCCCGCGGCCGGGCGCGAGGTCGCCGGAGAGCACGTGCAGGAGCGTCGACTTGCCCGTGCCGTTCTCCCCCACGACCCCGAGCCGCGTCCCCGCGGCGACGCGCAGCCCGACCCCGTCGAGGACGGGGCGTCCGGGGTAGGCGAAGGCGAGGTCGTCGGCGGCGAGGTGCACGGGGACCACCCTATGTTCCTGGGGATCGACCCTCCGCGTCCCGGGATCGACCCGCCAGGGCCGGTCCGGGCCGTGCGGAGACGGTCCCGCGGGCGGGGTACCGTCGGGAGCATGACCGACCTCGCGCCCACCGGACCGCGCCCTCGTCGCCCCGGGCTCGTCGTGCTCGCCGCGCTGGCCGACGTCGCGTGCGTCCTCGCGCTGGCGACCGGCGGCCTCGCGACGCACTCCGCCGACGAGGGCCTGACGCGGCTGCTCGTCGTGGCGTGGCCGTTCGCCGCGGGCGCCGCGCTGGGCTGGCTCGTCACGCGCGCGTGGCGTCGGCCGTGGGCCCTGTGGCCGACGGGCGTGGTCGTCTGGGGCTGCACGTGGGCGCTGGGCGTCCTGCTGCGCGTGCTCACCGACCAGGGCGTGGCCCCGGCCTTCCAGCTCGTGTCGTTCGGGTTCCTCGCGGTGACGATGCTCGGCTGGCGCGGCGTGGTCGCGCTCGTCGGCGTCCTGCGGCCGGGCGACCGCCGACGCCGCGAGCGCGAGCTCGCCGGCCGCCCCCTACCGCGCTGAGAGCGCCGCGACGACGTCCGGCGCGAGAGCGCGGAACGCCTTGCCGCGGTGGCTGATCGCGTTCTTCTCCGCCGGGCTCAGCTCGGCCGCCGAGCGGGCCGTGCCCGCGCCGGGCTGCTCGTCCGGCAGGAGGATCGGGTCGTAGCCGAACCCGTTCGCGCCGCGCGGCGCGGTGAGCAGGGTCCCGCGCATCTCCCCCGTCCGCACGACCTCGGTGCCGTCGGGCGTGACGAGCGCCGCCGCGCACACGAAACCGGCCGCGCGGTGCTCCGCGCGCACGTCGCCGAGCTGCGCGAGCAGGAGCTCGAGGTTGGCGACATCGTCGCCGTGCCGCCCCGCCCAGCGCGCCGAGAAGATCCCGGGTGCGCCGCCCAGCACGTCGACGGCGAGACCGGAGTCGTCCGCGACGGCCGGCAGCCCGGTGGCCGCGACGAGGGCGCGCGCCTTGATGAGCGCGTTCTCGGCGAAGGTCACGCCGTCCTCGACGGGCTCGGGCGCGCCGACGTCGCCCGCGCCGACGATCGCCTCGGGCGCGAGCTCGAGCCCCGGGTGCGCGTCGAGCTCGGCCGCGAGGATCGCGCGCAGCTCGGCGATCTTGCCCGGGTTGTGCGTCGCGAGGACGAGTCGCGCGCCGTCGGGCACGACGACGCCGGTCGCCTCGGGCGTGCCGCTCACCGCGGGTCCGCCGCGAGCGCCGCGCGCTGGATCGCCGTGAGGTCGGCGGTGCCGGCCACCGCGAGGTCGAGCAGCGCGTCGAGCTCGGCGCGGTCGAACGGGGCGTGCTCCGCGGTGCCCTGCACCTCGACGAACGTCCCGGAGCCCGTGACGACGACGTTCATGTCCGTCTCGGCACGGACGTCCTCGACGTACGGGAGGTCGAGCATGGGCGTGCCGTCGATGATCCCGACGCTCACGGCCGCGACGGAGTCGGTCAGCACGGGCTTGCCGCCCTTGATGTGGCCGTGCCGCTGGCCCCACGCGACGGCGTCGGCGAGCGCGACGTAGGCGCCGGTGATCGCGGCGGTGCGTGTGCCGCCGTCGGCCTGGAGGACGTCGCAGTCGAGCACGATCGTGTTCTCGCCGAGCGCGGAGACGTCGATGATCGCGCGCAGGGACCGGCCGATGAGCCGCGAGATCTCGTGCGTGCGCCCCCCGATCTTGCCCTTGACCGACTCGCGCTGGCTGCGCTCGTTCGTCGCGCGCGGCAGCATCGCGTACTCGGCGGTGACCCAGCCCTCGCCCGACCCCTTGCGCCAGCGCGGCACGCCCTCGGTGAACGACGCCGCGCACAGCACGCGCGTGCGGCCGAACTCGACGAGCACGCTGCCCTCGGCCTGGTCGAGCCAGTGGCGGGTGATGGTCACGGGGCGGAGCTGGTCGGGCGTGCGGCCGTCGGCGCGGAGGGGCGCGGCCGTGCCCGGAGACGAGGAGGGGATGGTCATGCCGCCACCCTACCGACCCCCGGCCCACCGCTGAGCGCGGTGGATGGTCACATCTTCCCGCGCTGCCGACGGTGGCTCGTCCCCGCGCTCAGCGGTCAGAGGTCGAAGACCGCGCCCGTCGTGGCGACGTCGACCGGGCCGGTGTACGTCTCGCGCGCCTCGGCGCGCGAGCGCTCGGGGTCGTTCCACGCGGGCAGGTGCGTGAGCACGAGCCGGCGCGCGCGGGCCGCGGTCGCGACCTCGCCCGCGCGCCGCCCCGTGAGGTGGATGCCCCGCTCGACGCCGTCGTCGCGGCCCTCGTGGAACGCCGCCTCCGACAGGAGCAGGTCGGCGTCGCGCGCGAGCTCGACCACGCCGTCGCACGCGTCCGTGTCCCCCGTGTACGCGAGGACGGCGCTCTCCCCCGGGCGCAGCGTCGACGGCCCGGTGACGCGCACCCCGTACGCCTCGACCGGGTGGAACACGCGGTACGGCTCGAGGACGAGCGGGCCGACCCGGACCGGCGCGCCCGGCTCCCACGCGCGCACGTCGAGCTCCTCCGTCACGCCGTCGCCCGGCTCCGCGCCGTACGCCGCCTCGATGCGAGCGGCCGTGCCCGCCGGGCCCAGCACGGTGAGCCGGCTCGGCACGCCCGTGCGGGTCGAGCCGCGGACCGGGTGGTAGCGCAGGTACACGTACAGGCCGCAAACGTCGACGAAGTGGTCGGGGTGCAGGTGGGACAGTCCCACGGCGTCGACGTCGAGCGGCTCGACGAACCGCTGCAGCGCGCCCAGCGACCCGTTGCCCAGGTCCAGCACGACGTTCCAGTCGCGCGCCTCGAACCCCGCGGCCGCGGCCTCCGCGGCCGGGACCTGGACCAGGTACGACGACGCGGGCGACGCCGGGCCCGCGAACGAACCCGAGCACCCGACCGTGACGAGACGCATCAGGCCGCCTCCACGCTCAGCACCTCGGGGCCGAGGAACCGGCGCGCGAGGTGCTCGAACGGCTCCGCGCTCCCCGTCGCGAGGAACCGGTGCCGCGGCGGCCCCGCGTCGCGCGAGCGCTCGAGGTCGTGCGCGACGAGCGTGCGGTACACGTCCTTCGCGGTCTCCTCCGCGCTCGACACGAGCGTGACCTCGTCGCCCATGACGTACGAGATCGCGCCCGTCAGCAGCGGGTAGTGCGTGCACCCGAGCACGAGCGTGTCCACGCCCGCGGCCTTCACCGGGTCCAGGTAACGGTGCGCGACCTCCAGCACCTCGGGGCCCGACGTCACGCCCTGCTCGACCAGCGGCACGAACTCGGGGCACGCCTGGGTCGTCAGGGTCAGGCCGGGGGTCACGGCGAACGCGTCCTCGTACGAGCGCGACGTGATCGTGGCCCGCGTCCCGATGACGCCGATGCGGCCCGACCGCGTCGCGGCCACGGCGCGGCGCGCCGCCGGGAGGATCACCTCGACGACCGGGAGCCCGTGGCGCTGCGTGTACCGCTCGCGCGCGTCGCGCAGCACCGCGGACGACGCGGAGTTGCACGCGATGACGAGCATCTTCACGCCGTCGTCGACGAGCTGGTCCATGATCGCCAGCGCCATCGCTCGGACCGCCGCGAGCGGCTTCGGCCCGTACGGGCTGTTCGCGGTGTCCCCGATGTAGAGGAGGGCCTCGTTGGGGAGCTGGTCGAGGATCGAGCGTGCCACGGTCAGGCCACCCACGCCCGAGTCGAAGATCCCGATGGGAGCGTCGTTCACCCGGCCGAGCCTACTGTCGCCGCCCCGCGCGAGGCGCCCCGAACCACGCGCACGCCGCTGTGGCAGCGCCCACAGGTCCCCGCCACGCTCAGCCTCGCGGCTCGGGACGCGGACCGCCCCGCCCCGCCCGCAGGTCCGCGAGCATGCCGTCGACGAGCGACTCCTGGAGCAGCCCCGTGAGGAGGAACACGCTCACGAGGAAGCGGCGCGGCGCACCCCCCACCTCGCCGTCGTCCGGGCCGTCTTCGCCCTCCCGGTCCAGCTCGTCGTACAGGCCCTCGACCTGCTCGTCCGTGCGCAGGTCCAGGCGCTCGGCCAGGACGAGGCGCACGTCGGTCAGGGCGCCCGCGACGTCCTGCGCCTCCTCGCGCCCGACGACGAACGGCGCCGCCTCGGCCGGCTCGGAGTCCACGAGCATCCGGCCGAGCAGCACCAGCCGCCCCACCTTGCGCGCCGCGAGGTCGTCCTGCGTGAAGCGCCGGAACTCGTGCGCCACCTCGACGTCGTCCGACGCGTCCGGGAGCAGACGGCGCACGGCCGGGTCCGGCGGCGGCGTCGCGTCCGACCCGCCGCCACCGGGCGTCGGGCCCGTCCAGCCCGGGGGCGACCACGCGTCGTCGGGCGCGGACCGGCCCGGCGCGTCCGACGCCCGCCCGGGGACGCCCTCCTGGAGCATCTGCGCGACGTCGCCCGCGAGCTGCGCCAGCACGATCCGCTCCGACGGCTCGAGCTCGGCGACGTACCCGTGCGCCTCCGCGCGGAACGGCCTCACTGCTCGCCGTCCTTCTGGAGCGTCGCCCACAGCCCGAACGAGTGCATCGCCTGCACGTCGACCTCCATGCGCTCGCGGTCACCCGTGGACACGACGGCCCGGCCCTCCTGGTGCACCTGCAACATCAGCTCGTGGGCACGCGCGGTGGAGTACCCGAAGTACGACTCGAACACGTACGCGACGTAGCTCATGAGGTTGACCGGGTCGTTCCACACGAGGGTGACCCACGGGCTGTCGAGCCGGGTCGCCTCCTCGGTGCGGACCGCCTCCTCGGGCACGGTCAGGGAGGCCCGCGCGGCAGCGGGGCGGGTGAAGATGGGGTGGGGTCTCACGTCACCACTCTATTCGCGGGCCTGTCGGCGCCCACCGCGGCGGTCGCTGCCCTACGGTATTCCGCATGAGCCTCGCCGACCCGGGCAGCGTCGCCCTCCCCGCGACCGACAGCGCTGCCCCCTCCGCCTCGCCGACGCAGCGGCCGTCGTACCAGCCGACGTACCAGCCCGGTGCGTCGACCGCGCTCCTCACCGACCGCTACGAGCTGACGATGCTCCAGGCGGCGCTCGCCGACGGCACCGCGGGCCGGCACTGCCTCTTCGAGGTCTTCACGCGCCGCCTCCCGCCGGGTCGGCGGTACGGCGTCCTCGCCGGGACCGGGCGGGTCCTGGAGGCGCTGTCGTCGTTCCGCTTCTCCGCCGCCGAGCTCGACTGGCTGCACGCGCAGTCCGTCGTCGACGACCGCACCCTCGAGTTCCTCGCCGGCTACCGCTTCACCGGGACGATCACCGGGTACCCCGAGGGCGAGGTCTTCTTCCCCCAGTCGCCGGTGATGACGGTCGAGGGCACGTTCGCCGAGGCGGTGCTGCTCGAGACCCTCGTCCTGTCGATCCTCAACTACGACTCGGCCGTCGCGTCCGCCGCGTCCCGCATGACGAGCGCCGCCGTCGAGCGCCCGTGCCTCGAGATGGGGGCGCGGCGCGCGCACGAGCAGGCGGCCGTCGCCGCGGCGCGGGCCGCCGTCGTCGGCGGGTTCGCCGGGACGTCGAACCTCGAGGCGGGCCGCCGGTACGGCCTCGAGACCATCGGCACCGCCGCGCACGCCTTCACGCTCCTGCACGACGACGAGAAGTCCGCCTTCGCGTCGCAGGTCGCGTCCCTCGGACCCGGCACCACGCTGCTCGTCGACACCTACGACGTGCGCCGCGGCGTCGAGAACGCCGTCGAGGCGGCCAGCGGCCGCCTCGGTGCCGTGCGGCTCGACTCCGGCGACCTCGGCGTCCTCGCCGTCGAGGTGCGCCGCCAGCTCGACGCCCTCGGCGCGCACGACACGAAGATCACCGTGACCTCCGACCTCGACGAGTACGCCATCGCGTCGCTCGCCGCCGCGCCCGTCGACTCCTACGGCGTCGGCACCTCCCTGGTCACCGGCTCCGGCGCCCCCACGTGCGGCATGGTCTACAAGCTCGTCGCCCGCGCCGACTCCAGCGGCGTGCTCCAGCCCGTCGCCAAGGCGTCCACCGCCAAGACGAGCACGGGCGGCCGCAAGTGCGCCGCCCGCCGCTACGACGCCGACGGGCGCGCGGTCGAGGAGGTCGTCGTCACGGGTGCCGACCTCGCCGTGCAGGAGTGGGAGCCCGACGACGTCGACCTGCGTCGGCTCCAGGTGCCCCTCGTCGTCGACGGCGCCGTCGACTCGCGCTGGGTCGGGTCGTACGGCGTGGAGAACGCCGCGCACCGCCACCGCGAGGCCCGCGCCGAGCTGCCCCGCGGCGCGCGCCGCCTCTCCGCCGGCGACCCGGCGATCCCGACGGTCGTGCACACGCTGCCCTGACTCCCCGACCGGGCCGCGACCCGGTCGCGGCCGGGCGCACGGCCCGGCCGCCGAGATCACGGGGGCTACCGCTTCCCGACGAACCAGCCGCGCACCGTCGCGACCCGGGCGTCGAGCTGCTCGACCGTCGCGAGCGGGACCTCGGGCCCGCCGCAGCGGCGCCGGAGCTCGGTGTGCACCGACCCGTGCGGCTGCCCGCTGCGGCGCGACCACGCCGAGACGAGCTGCTGGAGCTCCTTGCGGAGCTCCGCGGCGCGCCGATGGTCCATCTCGGCCCGCTCGCGCTCCGCGGACTGCGTGGTGCGCGAGCGCGCGCTCATCTGGTCGGCCTGCCGCTGACGCAGGAGGGTCGTGACCTGGTCCGCGTCGAGCAGGCCGGGCAGCCCGAGGAAGTCGAGTTCCTCGTCCGAGCCGACGTCCGCGCCCGTGCCGAACTCGCCGCCGTCGAACAGCACGCGGTCGAACGACGCCTGGGCCTCGAGCGCCTCGAACGAGCCCTGGACGAGCTCGCCCGACGCCTTGTCCTCGCGGTTCGCCTCGGCGAGCAGGGCGTCCTCGGGGTTGAACCCCTCCCCCTGCTCCTCCGCGGTGAGTGGCCGGTCGAGCGCGTGGTCGCGCTCGATCTCGAGCCCGTTCGCGAGCTCGAGCAGGTGCGGCACGCTGGGCAGGAACACCGACGCCGTCTCCCCGCGCTTGCGGGCACGCACGAACCGCCCGACGGCCTGCGCGAAGAACAGCGGCGTCGCGGTCGAGGTCGCGTACACGCCCACCGCGAGCCGCGGGACGTCGACGCCCTCCGACACCATCCGGACGGCGACCATCCAGCGCGCGTCGCCGTCGGAGAACTCCTCGATGCGGCTGCTCGCGCCGTCGTCGTCCGAGAGGACGACCGTCGGCGACTTCCCGGTGATGCGCGCGAGGTGGCCCGCGTACGCGCGCGCGTCCGTCTGGTCGGTCGCGATGACGAGGCCGCCCGCGTCGGGGATCGCCCGCCGGACCTCGGTCAGCCGCTTGTCCGCCGCCGCGAGGACCGACGGGATCCACTCGCCGTTCGGGTCCAATGCGGTGCGCCACGCCTGGCCCGTCATGTCCTTGGTGAGCGCCTCGCCGAGACGCGCGCTCACCTCGTCGCCGGCCTTCGTGCGCCAGCGCATGTTGCCCGAGTAGGACAGGAACAGCACCGGGCGCACGACGTGGTCGCGCAGCGCGTCGCCGTACCCGTACGTGTAGTCGGCGCGCGACCGCCGGATGCCGTCGGGACCGCGCTCGTACTCGACGAACGGGATGGCCGCGGTGTCCGAGCGGAAGGGCGTGCCCGTGAGCGCGAGGCGCCGGGTCGCGTCCTCGAAGGCCTCACGCACCGCGTCGCCCCACGACAGCGCGTCGCCGCCGTGGTGCACCTCGTCGAGGATGACGAGCGTGCGGTCGGCCGTCGTGCGCGCCGCGTGCAGCGCCGGCTTCGCGGCGATCTGCGCGTACGTGAGCGCGACGCCGTCGTAGTGCGCGCCGTGCCGGCCCTGGCTGTTGCGGAAGTTCGGGTCGATCCGGATGCCGACGCGCGCCGCGGCGTCGGCCCACTGGTGCTTGAGGTGCTCGGTCGGGGCGACGACGGTCACGCGCCGCACCACGCCCTGCTCCAGGAGCTCGGTCGCGACGCGCAGCGCGAACGTCGTCTTGCCCGCGCCGGGTGTCGCGACGGCGAGGAAGTCGCGCGGCGCGCGCGTGCGGTACAGCTCGAGCGCCTCGGCCTGCCAGGCGCGCAGCTTGGACGCCGAGCCCCACGGGGCGCGCCGCGGGAACGCCGGCGAGAGGTGCGACGCCGCCGCGGAGGACGGGCTCTGGGGTGCCGGCGGCGAGGTCCTGCTACGGGAGTCGGGGGCGGAGTAACCGGTGGACGTCGTGTGGTGCTCCGCGCTCACTTGCCGGAGTCACCCTCGCCGTCCTGCGGGTCTCGCAGTCCCTCGTAGATCTCCTTGCACGTGGGGCACACGGGGAACTTGTTCGGGTCACGGCCGGGCACCCAGACCTTGCCGCACAGCGCGATCACCGGCTTGCCGGAGAGCGCCGACTGCATGATCTTCTCCTTGCGCACGTAGTGCGCGAAGCGTTCGTGGTCGCCGGGCTCGGTCTGCTCGCGCGTCTCCTCGCGCTCGAGCACCCCGGTCGACGTGCCGGTCGTCGGCTCGGTCGCAGGAGTCCGGAACGGGTCCTCGGGACCCCCGGGTGGCGTGCTCGCGCGGAGTTCGATCATGGAGTGAAGTCTACGTCGCGACGCCCACACGTCGGGCGGCCGTCGCCGCGGCCGGTCCGCGCGCCGTGCGACACCCGCCGCGCGGACCACGGGCCGCGGGACGGGAGACGACGAAGCCCGCCGACGCACGGTCCAGGGGCGTGGACCGCGCGCCGACGGGCGGCTCGGTGTCGCGGGAGCTCCCGCGAGGTGTCGTCGACCCGTCGGGTCAGAGGCCCTGCCAGTCGGGCTTGGACGCGTACGTCTGGCGGTAGTAGTCGCCGAGCTGCAGGCGCGAGGCCGCCGCG
>NZ_SOZH01000012.1 GCF_004519295.1 Cellulosimicrobium funkei | reverse complement strand
CCGACCCTCCGGGTCTCCGCGCTGCGCGCGGAGGTGCTGGCCGGGCCGCCGGGGCGGCCCGGGTGGATCCTGGGTCGGCCCGCTGCGCGGGCCGCGCACTCGGTCGTGCGTGGCTGAGCGGGGCCGGCGGCTGGCGGCAGGTCCGCCTCGCAGGGGCGAGCTCGCTCGAGCTCATGGGGTCGAGACGGCTCGGCAGTAGGGGGTCACCTCACCGGGGATGCAGGGGTCGGTGGGGGTGCCGCACCAGTGCCCGATCTTCATCGGCTCGCCGTCCACGCGGGTGATGTACTCCGCGCCGAGGATCTCCCCGGCCTGGTGGCCGGGGCAGGTGCGCGGCAGAGCCGCGCGGGCGCGCTCGACGGCGTGGCAGTGGCACTCGTAGGTGGTGAACCACCCGCCGCTGGTGGGGGTGGCGACCACGACGGCGAAGTAGCAGTCTCCGCGGCCGACGATGAACCTGTCGCCGATGGCCGGGCCGAGGGCCTCGGCGGCCTCGATGTTGCCCTTGAAGGGGATGGGGCACTTGGGGTCGGTGCGCTCGCCCTCGAAGATCAGGCGCTCGGGCCCGACCTGCTCGTAGCGGTAGATGCGCACGCGCAGGGTCGGACTGGTGGGGTGAGGGGTGGGGGTGCTCATCGGTGGTTCCTCTCGTCGATGGGGACGCAGTCCGGGCAGCCGCGGCAGTTGCGGCAGGGGTCGGCCTCGCGCTCGTGCTGGGCCTCGCGCCACAGCGCGTAGGTGGCCTCGCGCTGCTGGATCGCGACCAGGTCCATGGGGGCTCCTCTCAGCAGTCGTAGGTGCACGCGGCCAGGGCGCCGCACGCGCTGTCGGTGTGGCACTCGGCGTGCGTGAGGCCGATGTGCAGGCACTCGAACGTGTCGGCGGGGCCGTGGTCGTGGCACAGGGGCTCTCCGCAGCCGCCGCAGGTCGTGCGGGCGAGGCACGTGCTCGGGTCGGGGCAGGTGGGGCCGGGCGCTGCGTGGCAGGTGCAGGCGCACGGGGTGTCGTGGTCGGTGCGGCCGTCGCACAGCGCGTGCGTCCAGTGCTGGCCGCTGCCGCATGCGGCGGAGGGCTCGGGGCCGAACTCGCCGGGGATGGGGGTGGCGTCCGGCCGGTCGGTAGTGGTGAGGCTCTGGGTCACTCTGGCTCCCTTGTTTGCTGACATATCCATTCTATGCCGCACCACTGACACTCCCCCGCCCCGCGGCTGCCCAAACCCCCGTCGCGGCTCGTCGTTATTGATTCGTTACTTTTGCGATGTCAGTGGCCAGACGTAGAATGAATATGTCAGCAAACAAGGAGCACTAGGGCACGCGTCCCCGCGGCGCGTTCCTCCACACTCGGACCCTCAGGAGGCCAGCGACCACATGGGCGCAGACATGACCATCGCGATCACCCGCTACCCGCACACCACCGACAACCACCCGGTCGACCCGATCCAGCACTGGCCGAAGATGCGCGCCACCGCCACCGCCCGCCTCGACGCCCTCACCGCCGAAGACCCCGACCTGCTCACCACGATCGCCTCGGACTACGGCCTCGCAACCGAGGACGAGCACGGCGCCTGGAACCCCGACCCCGCCCGAGTTCTCGCCCACCTCGACGAGTTCCTCGACTGGTTCAAGCCCGACACCATCACCCGCCGCGACGGCACGACCGCACCCTTCGTCGCCTTCCCCCGCGACGTCACCACCCTCTACATCGACGAGCACAAGACCTGGTACCTCGCCAGCGGCGGCCTGTCCTGGGGCGACCCGCCCACCGACGCCTACGAGGTCATCCTCACCGTCGACGCGCTCGGCCTCTTCAACGAGCCCATCGACCCCACCCGCTGCCTCACCCTCCACCGCCACGACGACCAGCCCACCTGGCTCTGCAACCTCCCCCACGCCCACCCCGGCGACTGCTCCCCCACCCCCTGACCACCCCACGGCGCTCGCGGCCCGAGCCGCGAGCGCCCGCCCTCACACCGCAGCGGCGGACACACATCGACGAGAGGACTGACCATGAGCACCCGAGTGGAGTGGTACGGCCTGGGCCCATACTCCGGACGACCCACCCTGCGCACCGCAGGCCAGCACTGGAACCCCGACACCGACGCCGAGCCCCACGCCCTGGCCGACGAGGACACCGTCCCCACCGAGGTCGCGCTCACGTTCGCCGGGGACGAGGTCGGAGTCCTCGCCGGAACGGCCGCCGACCTGCGCACGTGGCTGACCCAGGCACAGGACGAGCTCGACCGCTACGACCACGCCCAGGCCGAAGCCCGAGCCCAGCAGCCCTGCAAGATCCGCCGCCCCGGCGGCCCCGGAGCCACCTTCGACGTGCGCGGCGACGGGTCACACGAGTGGCAACTTCAAGAGGACGGGTACCTGCGCTGGTGGGGCACCTCCGTCACGGTCGACGAGCACGGCGTCCCCACCGCAGTCGCGGCGTCCTGGCACGGGTCCGAGTCGTTCTCCGAAACCGGCGACGGCGACGAACGACTGGTCTGCAACTGGTGCCAGGCCGAACTGCCGATCCCCGCCGAGGTCGACATCGAGTTCGTCTGACCGACGCACCAACACCCACCACAGAACCCGCGGCGCTCGCGGCCACCACGCCCGCGAGCGCCCCGGCCCGGAGGAACCCCACGATGCCCACGCCCATCACGCTCATCTACGCCGGACGCCGACTCGACACGAAGAACAAGGCCATCCACGAGTGGCGGCTCGACCACGACCGGCCGCTGTACTACGCCAAGCTCGCCGGCTCCGCCATCGGCGGCACCTACACCGTCGACGGCTCCATCGACGGCGCGACGGTGAGCGTCAACCCGCACACGCTGCGCTACAGCGGCACGAAGGACGCCGACCCCGACCAGATCGCCCTCTGGCAAGCCGAGGACCAGCACACCCGCGCCGTCGTCGCCGAGGCAGCAGCCGAGCGCCGCCACGCCAAGTCGACCGAGCTCGACGACGCCCTCGCACCCCTCCTCGCCATCGTCCAGCGCACCCGAACCCAGGCCGAGGCCCGCGCCCTCATCAAGGTCGTCAGCGACAAGCTCACGCAGGCCTACTGGCGGCGTTGACCCGTCTCCTTGTCGGCGCTCGCGGCTCATCCCGCAACAGGCGCCGGCTCGCAGCTCTCCCCTAGTCCGACCACGGAGGTCGGGCGTAGAGGACAACCTGCCCATCGCCCTCGTTCTGCGAGGCCGCCACCTTGCATCGTCGCCTGTTCAAGAGAACGGTCACGATCTGCTTTCTTGTCAGCCACTCCGGGTCGCTGCGAACGTTGGGATTCAGGTAGTCAACTGTCATCTGGAACGAGAACGTGAACGCGTGAGTCTCGCCATCTAGATGGGCACCCACACTTAGTCCCGTATTCTTCACTGCCGCGTCGCCGATCCGCAGTGTCTTCAACCCGCGCGGGGTTTCAATAGAGATTGACCCCGTGCCCTTTATGTAGCGCAGCCCGTCAGGCAGATTGAGTCGAACCACGACGTCGTCGCCGGGCGCGCCGTAGTGGTTGACGTAGACGATCCGAACGGCCAGCTCGTCTCCACCCAGGTTCGCGGCCCCCTCTTCGTCGAGCAGCGGGCCGAACACGCGGCCACGATCGGCCCACCATTCTCTGTCGTTGCGACGACGGACGATAGCGTCCACAGCGGCCGACAGATCTCCAGGGAAGTCGTCGGAAACGATCGAGGCAAGATCTCTGATTTCCTCGAGGGTCTCGCTCAGCGTGGCGTACCCGCCATCAAGCTCGGCTGATGCAAACGCCCGCAGCCTGTCTGAGCGCGGGGCGATCCTTCGATGGAGCGCTTGTCGACTTACTTGACCTTCAGTCGTGGCCGCGAGCGCATCCCACGACATCCCAGAGAACTGGAGCAACGCACAGTTGATTGCCTCGATGTCACGGAGGTCGTCGACATCCATTTCCCACGAATCGATCGAATCCCCTGTGCCTAGTCGCGGCGTAATGAGACTGAGCATCCTCGCAGCAACTTCCGCCGCGATTTCGGCGCGCAGGAGGAGTAGCGACCGAATCATCTCTTCGGAAGGCGACATACCACCCAGAGTCCCACGTGCTGTCAACGCAAGGTTGACAGCGGCGGATTGGTCGGCTGCTCACGATGGGTTCCAGGGCCGCAGACCACTCGGGTCGGCACGACGACGGGAGCACATCATGAAGAAGACCCCACAGCGGAAGCCCAAGCGCACTTCCGCGACCGGTGCTCTACCTGGCGATCGCGATCCCTGGGTTCCGTTCCTCGTCCTCGGGGCTGTCGCCGCGATCACCCTTCTGGTGACTGGGTCCGCGTCGGACGTGCCGATCGTTCTGGCCCCGCTCCTGCTCGCATTGGGCATCCGGGCAGCGTAGGCAGCCGTGCATCCAGCGTGGTCGTGTGGGTGGCTGGGTATAGTCTGACGATGTCAGCAAACAAGAGGAATGGAGACCTCATGAACCTGCCCGTCCTGCAGCGCGAGACGAACCCGCTGGTGACCGTCCTGATCGCGGCCGGCCGCGTGAACGTCCCGATGCTGCTCTGGGGCGCACCCGGGATCGGGAAGTCGTCCCTGGTCAACTCGATGGCGCGAGCCGAGGGCCTGCACCTGGAAACGGTGATCACGTCGGTGCGCGAGCCGTCCGACCTCGCAGGCCTCCCGGTGGTCAGCGACGGCGGCGTGCGCCTCGCGCCTCCCGCCTGGGCCGTGAACCTCAACACCGACGAGGGCGGCCTGCTGTTCCTCGACGAGCTGTCCTCGGCACCGCCCGCCGTCCAGGCCGCTGCCCTCCGCGTCACGCTCGACCGCGTCGTCGGAGACCTCGCCCTGCCGCGTTCGGTCCGAGTGATCGCCGCAGCGAACCCGCCCGAGCACGCCGCCGACGGCTGGGACCTGCCCGCACCGGCCGCCAACCGCTTCCTGCACGTCGACCACGCGCCCACCCACGAGACGTGGATCGACGGCATGCTCTCCGGCTTCCCGCTCCCCGCCCCTGGGCGGGTGTTCGAGGCCGGCCCGGCCCGGCAGGCTCAGGCCCGGGCG
This sequence comes from Cellulosimicrobium funkei, assembly GCF_004519295.1. Lineage (GTDB taxonomy): Bacteria > Actinomycetota > Actinomycetes > Actinomycetales > Cellulomonadaceae > Cellulosimicrobium > Cellulosimicrobium funkei. Next base: position 119,628 of record NZ_SOZH01000012.1, on the reverse strand, counting down.
GAGGTCGCGACCTTCATCCGGCTCCGGCCAGAGCTGCTGCACGCGATGCCCGACGACCCGGCCCGTGCCGGGCGGGCGTGGGCCTCGAACCGCACGTGGACCATGGGGGCCGACGTGCTGTCGATCCTCGACCCCGAGGACACCGACGCGGTGATGCTCGCGCTCGGAGGCCTCGTCGGCGACGGACCTGCGAGCGAGTTCATCACGTGGCGCGACGAGAACGACCTGCCCCACCCCGCCGACGTCGTGGACGACCCCGAGTCGGTCCCCTGGGACGGGCTCGACCCCGCCCGGGCCTGGGCCGTGCTCTCGGCCGTGGTCGCCCACTGCACCGCGACCACCACCAAGACGGCGTGGAACGCGGCCTGGAAGGTCCTCGCGACCGCCGCCGACCACGGCAAGGGCGACGTCGCCGCCGCGAGCGCCCGGCCCCTCCTGCTGGCGCGCCCCGCGGGCGCGACCCCGCCCGCCTCCGTGCGGAAGTTCGCGACCGTCCTGGCCGACGCGGGACTCGCCGCCTAACCGGGGGCGCAGCCGGGGGCGGCGTCCCCGCCCCCGGCTTCCTCACGATGGACGAACCGCTGTCACCCCCGCGCATGGCGCGCACGGCCGCCCGTGGGCCTACGCTCAGCGCTCATGGAGAACGGTGCGGTCCTCATCGCGTGCGACACGGCGCCCGGCCTATCCGGTGCAGCGGTCCAACGACTGCCGATCGTGTGGGTCCGAAGCATGTCGCTGATGACCGCGACGACACTCGCAACGAGCTACACCGGTTGGCAGGAATACGCCGGGCGTCCAGTCGTCCGCGACCGTAGGACCGGCCGCACGTCGCGCCCTCGTGGCGAAGAGGGCGCACGCATCGTCGTCAGGCCTTCCGCGGAGCTCGACGCGTTCCTCGTCGCGGCGCGCACGCCTCTGCCGGAGCCCCTGCAAGGTCTCCGGCAGAAGAGCGGCGGGTCCGTTCCAGTTGGCCCGCTCGTCGCGTTCATCGAGCACGAGTTGATCGCCGTGCGATCACTCAGTTACCGAAACCCCGCGACCATCACCGCATTCGTTGGCACCATCGCCACAGCTCTCGCGACCCGGTTCGATGCCCTTCTCGACCCCGCTGGCTACGTGCGTGCAGTCCGCGCGTCGCACCGCGCGAAGGCCTGGCAATCAGGGGTAGACGTACGGAAAGCTGCCATCGAGCTCGCCCTAGGATTCCCTCCCGAGATCTACCGGGAGCATCGCCTCGCCGAGGGAGCGACCATCCGGGAGGTCGCCGACGAACTCGAGGAGGTGAGTCCAGCGGCTCAGCACATCCCGATCAAGCAGGAGGCTCGAGAGCTGGTCGCGTGGAGCGTCTACGAACCGTCCTGGGAGGCGCACCCTCGTGGCGAGTCCATCGAGTCGACGCCCGAGATGGCTCTCGCCGAGAACATCGTTCGGACCGAGACAGACGCGCGCGCACTCCATGGCCTCGCCTCACTGGACACGGTCATCGAGGCACTCCCCGACGACGGCGACGGGTTGTTCGCGCCCCCCGAGTAGGCGTGTGGGCGCCGTGGGATAGTCTGATCTTGTCAGCAAACAAGAGATCGGATAGCGCCCATGTTCCAGAGCCACCTCACCGAGAACGACGCCGACTTCATCACCCGTGCGCTCGCCGCCGCCACCGCGCAGAGCGCCGACATGCTCACCGACGAGCACCCCGACCTGACCTTCGCGGCGGCGAACCAGGGGGGCGACGTCATCACGGTCAGCGTCGAAGCACGCGGACGCGAGGCCTCCGTCTCCGTCGAGCCGAACGGTGCTGACGAGCACGGCACGCGCCTGACCTCCTCGCGGCTCGTGGTCGTCGACCGCTCCGACGCCGACACGGCGCCGCTCATCGACGTCGAGGTCGACACCCACCCGGCCGCCGCCTCGGTCGTGCTCGCCATCGCCGCAGCCACGCTGCTCGTCGACGACGAGGAGGTCGAGGGTCGGCTCAAGGATGCGGGGCTCGAGGACTGGCTCAGCGCCCCGGGCCGGATCCCGCACGCCGTGGCGGAGGGCGTCGTATCGCTCCCCCACGCGCTGCGTCTCGTCCTGGCGAGGGTGTAAGGCCCGGGCAGCGGCGGTGGCGACGCCCAGCCGGCTACTGCTGGGTCGATCCCCAGATCGCGGCGTCGAGATCTCCAGCCCGCCAGCCACGCATGGCCGCCGCCTCGTGTAGCACCCGCTCGAGGTGGCCAGTCGTGACGTCCGCGATGCCGGCAGCGCGCGCCACCGCCCGAACCTGCACGTCGATCGCGACGACGTGAGCGTCGCCCGCGAGGATGCTCAGGTAGTTCAGCGTCTTCGGACCCACCCCCCACAAGGCGCCGAGCTCCGCGCGCAAGGCGTCACGCGTGTCGCCCGCGAGCGCCGCGGCGAGTTCGGGGACGGTCTCGATGTTGTGCTGTTGGAGGACGGTGGCCATGGCGGGGATCTTGGCGAGTCGGCGGGGCCCGTTCCAGGGCAGGGTGGCGCCGATGTCGTCGGTGTCGAGGCGTCGCAGGAGTCCGGTCGTGGTGTCGGCGTCTGGCCAGGCGGTGATGAGGTTGCGGACGCGGGGCAGGACCTGGGTCTTGTACCGGCGGCCGGACTGGAGGGCGGCGTCGGCGAGGAGCCCGCCCATGTGGTCCCAGCCTCGGGAGACTGCACCGGCGCCGGTGATGCCTTCGCGGTCGAGGTGGTCGAGGAGGAGCTGGGCGTCAGACCTCGTCGTCATGACGTGCTCTCCGCCCCTTGGGTGCCGGCTGCGGCCTTCGCCGCGGCCTGCTCCGCGCGCGACTCTCGCCACGCCTCCATCTGCTGCTGGTGGCGCCACTCGAGCTCGTCCTCGGCTTCCTGGATCGTCTTCTCGAGCCCGTCGGCCTCCTCGTGGTACTTCGCCGCGGGGAAGCGCCTCCAGCGGTGCTGGATCTTGGCCTCGAGCGCCTCGATCGCCGAGCGCACGTGGATGGCCTCCCCCATGTCGAAGTCGTCCGGATCGCCCTGGGGGCCCCACGCGTGCTCGACGGCAGGGGCGCGCTGGGAGAGGAACATCAACCGTGACACGACGCCGTAGACGTCCTTCGCCGGGCTCGCCTCCAGGTACCCAACGGCTTCGTCCCATGCTCGACGGGTCGCCGTGACGCGATCGCGGAGCGCAACCCCGCGCTCCTCGTCCGTGCTTGTGGCGAAGAGGGGGTAGCGGTTGTCGAGCTCAGCTGTGCGCAGGACACGGTGCGCCTCTCGGCACGCGGTGAGCACCGCGTCCCGGCGGCGGGTGACAGCTCCCGCGATCCACTTGAACGGGAAGAAGACGAGACCGACGACGACACCCGCGATCGCGGCGACGCCTGTCTGGGCGGCCCACTCGACGACGTCATCGAGCCCGACACCGGCGGCGTCGAAGGTGAGCACGTCAGCGGCTCTCGTACGCGGCGCGGATCTCGTCCGGGATCTTCCCGCGGTCGCTGAGCGTGTACCCGTGCTCGCGCGCCCAGGCACGGATCGCCGCACCGTCACTGCGAGCGCCGCGCTCTGGGCCCTTGCCGCGGACGCGACGACCGGCGGTGATGAAGGGCTGGAGCGCTGCGATGAGCTCGTCGCGGTGGGCGTCGGTCAGGTCGATCTCGTACTGGGCGTCTTGCCAGGCGAAGCGGTAGGAGCGCGCCCCCTCGGTGCCGTCGATGTCGTCGGTGACGATGACGTGTCTGCGTTGAGCCATGGCGGACATCGTGCCAGGCATGCGTGCGCTCGTGGGAGGGCGTCGGTACGGTTTGCGGCGTTCTGTCATCGCAGGGGGAAGGTGGACACGATGAGCGTCGTCGAGACGATCACGCAGGAGCTTGCGCGGGCGCGGTGCCAGCATTGCGGGGAGCTCGCGTTCGGGGCGAGCGAAGGAGCCGCGGCACTGCTCGACGACGTGGAGCCGGAGGAGCGCGCGGCGTGGAAGGTGCTGTTGCGCGCCGAGGAGGTGCGCCGTGTCCAGCCGGCGCACCCACAGCCGACGCTCGACAACGCTCGCGCCACGCACCTCAACCGCAAGGAAGCGCTCCGGCGGGCCCGGGCCGACCACGACGAGGCCGAGCGTGCGGTCAGCGAGCTCAGCATCGTGAGCCGTCGGGAGAAGCGCGAGGCCGCACAACGAGCTCTGCAGGGCGCGGAGGTGCGCCTTGAGCGGGCGCAGGAGGAGCAGGCCGCGGCCACGACCGCGCTCGAGCAGGCGCGCGAGGTCGAGCGCGTGCGCGCTGCGTACGACGCGCAGCACGACGAGCTCTACCGCCAGGCCTCGACGTTCCGCGAGGAGTTGTACGGGCGGCTTGACGACCTCGCGCGGCGCGCGCACCAGCTGCGGCCCGGTTGGCTCGAGAACCTGCCAGAGCGCCGCGCGGATGAGGACATCGAGGCCGCGATCGCGCTGACACGCGCGGTGCTCGCCTACCGGCGCGCGTGGGGCGTCCGCGACCAGGTCTCTCCCTTGGGTCCCAAGCCCGCGAGCGGGGCACCGACTGGCCAGGAGGTCATGCACCAGGCCGCGAGTGGCGAGCGCTTCTTCAGGGTCCACCCCACGTACGTGGACTTCCGCAAGCCGCACGAGGCCTCTGCCACGGGGTCTTGATCGGTGGCGTCGCAGCGACGAGGGGCGTGCAGATCAGGGCGTCCAGGACGCCTCGGTGGCTTCCTTCACCTGGCGGCGCGTCTCGGCGAGGCGTTCGGGAGTCGGCACGAAGACTCCGCGCGTGGGTGCCGTGATCGTCACCTTCTCGCGGTCGCTGTCGTCCCACTCGATCGATCCGTAGGTGCTGACGAGAGCATGCCTCCAGCGTCGGTGTCGCCGATCGTCGCTGGTGGAGAGGTAGGCGGGGCGAGGGCGGGGCAGCCACTCGCTGGTGAAGTCGTTGCGGATGCCTGCTGGCACGTTGGCCCGGAGGTAGTCCCGAACTTCGGGCAGGGCCAGCCACATGACGTCGAGGGCGAAGAGCGGCTCGCTCGCATACTCCACGTCGCGGTAGAAGACGATGGCTGTCTCGATGTCGCCGAGGGCGACGCCGTCGATAATCACCGGGTCGTGGTCGATGTGGTTGCGCACCTTGCGTACGGTGCGCAGGTCGTAGGTGCCAGCCCAGGCGCGTGCCGCTCGTCCGCTGTGCAGGGTCAGCCGTCCGCCACCGTGGAGCTCGAGCACGGGGGCGCCCTCGGTCGTCCGGTCGTCGGTGTGGCCGAGCTCGCGCGCGAGGTTGATGACGGCCGGCACCGTGTGCGGGATCCTCTCGGTGAACATCTGCGCGAACTTCTCTGTGAGCTCAGTTCGCACGCGCTCGTGCCTGCGCGCCCTGAGCTCGTTCCAGGCGAGAAGCGCGGCGAGGACGACGAGGGCTCCTGCCAGCCCGAAGACGGCGGCCCGGAAGAACACCCAGTTTCCCGACCGCATCCCTTCGCCCGCTGTGATGGCCAGGAGCGTTGCGGAGAACGCCCCGAGCAGCACAACCGCCATGACGCGTATCGGCATGGTGCCCCCTGTCGTTGAGTCCCCTCGAAGGTAGCCGTTCTCGCTAGTGCCGGGTACCGCTCTCGTCGGATCGGTCATGTCGGCTGCCCTGGTCACGGGCGACGCGCGAGCGCAGGGCATCTCGACGCGCGGCTGCCTCTTGGGCGAGTCCTGCCGCCAGGATGACAAGTCCCTCGTTCGAGAGGTCCGGGTCAGCTTCGTGGGCGCGCTGCATGAAGTGCTGCATCAGCTCGGGGCCGATCTTGGCCAGGAACTCGTGCGCGGACTCGAAGTCGGTGAGTCGCTCGGGCGGCTGACCGGCACGCTGCGGGAGACGGTTCACCCGTGTCGCCTCGCGCTCTGCGCGCAGCCCTTGGTCCCGCTGCAGGCATCTGGTGTGCCAGGCGCGCCCGGCGGCGTAGCGGTCCCTGATCACCGTGACGGCACCGCGGTCGGCCGACTCTCCGCAGCCCGGGCACACGCGGGCAGTCATCGGCATGAGCACGAGGCGCGCGTCCCGAAACTCCTGGGTGCGCGGGCGGCCGGCGCCGGGTGCGTCGCTCACGTCCACCTCCTCGGGCCCGCTCGCGTGGCGATCTGGCGTCGAGCGTAGGCCAGAGCGCCGCCCCAGCGGGCGCGACAAGGCCCGGGCACACTGGGCGCATGTGTGGCAGGTACGCGAGCGCACGACGCGACGACGAGATCGCCCGGCACTTCCACGTCGCCGAGCTCGTCGGGGAAGAGCTCGGACCGTCGTGGAACGTCGCCCCCACCCAAGACGTTCGCGTCGTGCTCGAGCGCGAGGAGGCCGGCCACGTCGCCCGCCAGCTGCGCACCGTGCACTGGGGCCTGGTCCCGTCCTGGGCCAAGGACACCAAGATCGGGTCGCGCATGATCAACGCGCGCGTCGAGACGATCACCGACAAGCCCGCCTTCCGCCGCGCCGCGTCGCGCCGGCGCGCGATCGTCCCCATGGACGGGTACTACGAGTGGCAGGCCCCCGAGTCCGGCAAGGGACGCAAGACCCCGTACTACCTCGTCGACCCCGGCGGCGCGCCGCTCGCCGCCGCCGGCCTGTACGAGCTGTGGCGCGACCCCACCAAGGCCGACGACGCCCCCGACCGGTGGCTGTGGTCCATGACCGTCATCACGACCGCCGCCACCGACACCCTCGGCCACATCCACGACCGCTCCCCGCTGCTGCTGCCCGACGACCTGTGGGACACGTGGCTCGACCCAGACCTCACCGACGCCGGCGACGTCGACGCGCTCCTACGTCGCATCCCCGAGCCCCACCTTCGCCCGATCGAGGTCTCTACCGCCGTCGGTAACGTCCGCAACAGCAGCCCCGCGCTCGTCGAGCCGGTGACGTGAAGGAGAACCCGATGAGCGACGGCCCCACACGCAACTGGCCGAAGCCGGAGGACCTTCCCCCGTTCGAGTGGAAGCCGGGCGACGCTGTCGACACCCCGGAAGCCTGGGAGGCCGCGGAAGCCGCGGGCGCGATCACCGCCGACGACGTGCTGGAGCGCCTGGGCCGTATGGCGGTCTACGAGTTCGGCGAGATGGGGCCGAGCGGGTATGACGAGGACGGCTTCGTCCTCTCGCTGGTCGCGAAGGGGGTTCCCGAGGGGTCGCTCCTCCTCGACGTCCACACCCGCGACCACTGGCCGCCGCACGTCCACGTCAAGCGCCCCGAGGACCTCGGCTCCCACGGGGTGATCATCGACCTGCGCACCGGCGAGATCGACGAGGCTCGCCTACCCAAGGGGATTCGCGGCAAGGACCTCAAGCGGACGAGCGAGCTCGTCGCGAAGCACCACGACACGCTCGCCGGCTACTGGGAGGCGTTTCACGGCACGAAGGTGTTCCCCGAGGTCGAGCCATGCACGCTCGACACGCGAGAAACACCCGACCAGTAGTAGCCGGACGCCACCCGGACCGCCTCTGACGGGTGACAATCTGATAACGTGTTAACGTTCATCGTTTCCGTTTTTCCGTTAGCAAGGAGCGGCGCATGCCCAAGACCACGCTAGGTGTCCGGCTCGAGGAGCAGGACCTCCACGACATCACTGCCCTGGCGAACGCCCAGGGGATCTCCGTCAGCGAGCTCGCCCGCAGAACTCTCGTTGGCCTCGTCAACCCGGAAACCGCCCGCCCGGTCGACCGGGCGGCTCCCCCGCAGACGATGACGACGATCGAGCGGCAGTCGCTGGCCCTACAGCACGACGCGCTCGCCGAGCTGGCCGAGCTCCGCGACGAGGACGACGAAAGCGAGTGGCACCGCCGCCGCGCGAAGGCTCTTCGCCGGGGCTACACCGACGAGTACGCCGATGAGTTCCGCGACATCGAGCCGGAGTTCACTCCCCGTGACAGCAAGGTCGTCATGGACATCCTCACGATGTTCGACGAGCTGCGCCGCAGCGTCGAGCGCGGCGGCCCGGAGCTGCAGGAGCAGTTCGCCGGCAAGGTCGCCTTCCCGGGCTTCGACTTCAACGACGTGCGCGAGGGGCGCTACGCCCGCTACGCCCGCCACCTCATCGAGGACGACCGCTGGACGGACCTCGCGGTCTACTTCGGCCCCGAGCACGAGCGCGGGAACTCGCACATGCCCATGCTGAGCACCTACCTCGACATGCTCGCGGTATTCCTGCCGCTGTGGGCCGACAAGCTCGAGCGCGGGCGCCGCGACCGCGACGCGTACCTGTTCACGGCGGACGAGATCGAGTCCGTCCTCGAGGCCTGATCGAACGGTCGACGACGTGCCCGCCAACGGGGGCACGTCGTCGACGAGCGCGCACCGCGCGGCCGTACGCTCTGGCCATGCCGATCACCTGGAGCAGGCTCCACGAGCTGCTGGCCCTCACAGCCCCGCGCCCGCTCACCATCGACGACATCACCCGCGCGATCGCCCTCAACCTCGCCGAGGACGAGGCGCTCGACTTCAAGGCGCAGCTGCGCACCGACGAGCACGCGAAGGTCGAGCTCGCCAAGGACGTCGCGGCGATGGCGAACAGCGGTGGGGGCCTCATCGTCTACGGCATCGGCGAGGCCCCTGGAGACAAGCACCTCATCGACTCGGCCATCCAGCTCTCGGCCGAGCCCGAGCAGCCGATCCACCAGCTGCTCGCCGCGCGCGTGCGTCCCCTGATCCGCCCGGTCGTAGAACCCATCCCTACCGCCGACGGGTCGGGCGGCTACCTGCTCGTCCAGGTGCCCGCCTCCTCCGACTCCCCGCACTTCTACGAGCACAACCCGGACCCGAAGAACCCGCCCGGGGCACCGATCCGATACGGGTCGAACACGCTCATGATGCGCGAGCGCGACATCGAACGTGCCTACCGCGACCGGTTCGTCCGCCAGGCGGACACCGCGACCGCGCTCGCCACGCTCACCGATGACGCAACGGGGACCCTCGACTTCGACCAGCCGCTCAGCGCTCACTGGCTGGTCATCGCAGCCCGGCCGACCGGCTCCGTCCCCCTCGGCAGCCCCACACCCGACGTGGACACGACTCGTGACGTCATGCTTCAGGCCCGCGGCGCGTCGATGCGCTTCCATCGGCCCGGTGACCGCGCTCCGGTGCTCGACCTCCTGCTTGAGCACATCAACCCCCGCCGGGGGCTTCGCCGCTGGACAGTGCGCGCCTACTCCGATCAGGATGCCGTCACCGTGGCGAAGCCCTATGCCGAGCTGCATCACGACGGCGGCGTCTTGCTCGCCTACCCGGTCACCGCCCGCCGGCCCGAGGGCGACACCGACACGCGACCCGCCATCCACGCGCTGAAGGTCGAACGCATCGCAGCGGCAGCCGTGGCCGTTACGCGCACATGGCACGCAGCTCTCGCGGTCACGACCGGGGCCGTCCTGCGCGCCGCGGTCGTCACGGGTCCCGCAGATGTCGCCCCGTTCTACCTGTATGGCAACGCCGGCGACGACACCTTCTACAGCCCAGGCGTGGCGTCATGGACCCACCCCGTGCGCGCCATCGCCCCTGTGCTCGTCGACCAGCCGGGCGTCGACCACCAGGCCCAGCACCACGCCGCCGTCGATCTCGCCCAGGGCGTTTTGCATCAGTTCGGCACCGAACAGCTCGAAGCACTCGCCCCACTCGACGAAGACTGACAGCTCACGACGGTCAGGAGCGAGCGAGGAGAGCTCGGTTCACGTTTCGGACCCGAGCCGTGGCCCGGTCGTCCAGGAGGGATAAGTGCCCAGCGCCTTCGGCGCCGGGCGATCGTGCGCCGGAAGCGGGTAGCACCACGCGCACGCGTACGGGTGCTCGACGACGTCGTGCTCGTGCGCCTCCTGGTCCCCGATCGGGGTCCCGGCCTGGCAGGTGTGCAGACCAGCACGGTGGTCCTCGGCGCAGCCTGGGCACCACCCCACGCACGTGGGCCAGTCGTGTAGGTCGCACCGTGCGTGCCAACGCGGCATCCGCGGCGGGGACTGGAGTTCCATGGGCCCGGACGCTACCGGCCAGCACCGACCCGCCTGCCGCCCGCTCTACGATCGGGTCGTGCTCGTCCGTGCCACCATCCAGCAGATCCCGCCCGACAACGCCCGCACCTACGACCTCGAAACGCGCGACGTCGTGGTCGACGACGTCGCCTCGTACGAGGAGGGCAAGGAGCAGATCGCGCCTCAAGTGCCTGAGGGGTGGCGGATCATCGGTTACTCCCGCTGGTGATGCGAGGCCGGGGTCACCCAGCGTTGGGTGGCTGGACTGCGCTGACCTCGGCGTCCGGGCGCGAACCTGGCACCGTCTGTTATTCGGAACCGTCGATATTCAGGACGATCGGCGCCGGGGTGCGGGCATCGTCTCTCGCTCGGGTTCGCGGAGCGCCAGGTGGGTGGCGAGTCGCTGTGCGTCGCGTTGGACGTAGCCGAGCAAGGCTGATCCGCGGTCACGTTGCCAGGGCCGCCCGATCGCGTACAGGCCGGGGACGGGGGTCGAGCCGTCGTCGACGATGAGGGCGCCGCTCTGGTCGAGGGCGCCGGGCACGGTGACCCAGGTGTCGTCGTGCCGGTACCCGGTCGCCCACACCACGGCGGCGGGCTGGACGGCGTGGCCGTCAACGAACCTCACCGCGTCGCCGGCGGCGTCCTGGGCTCGAGGGTGGAAGGTGACGCCGGCGTCCTGCAGATCACGTCGCGGGGTGCCGATGACGGGCTCGTTCGCGCGCACGCGCCGCCCGACGAGCGAGTCCCCCGGCGCGTGGATCGCCCGTGTAGCGGTCAGCCACCAGAACAGGTCGCGCCCCATCGGTCGTTGCGGGAGCTCACGCAGGCGCGCACCCTCCGACAGGTGCACGGACCGGCCGGCCCGGGCGAGCTCGAGCGCGATCTGGCGCCCCGAGTTCGCGCCCCCGACGACGAGCACCACCCCGGGTGGGAGCGCGTCCGGGCGCTGGTAGTCGTCGGTGTGCACCTGCACGACGGCCCGGTCGAGACTGGTCGCGAAGGACGGCGTCCAGGGACGGCCGAACGCACCGGTAGCCACGGCCACCCGGGCAGCGCGGATCATCTCGCCGCCCGCCAGATGGACACGGAACTCGCCGGCATCGCCCTCGAGCAGGGCGACCTCGGCGCCGGTGCGCACGGGCAGCTCGAACCGGGCGGCATAGTCCGCGAGGTAGGCGGCCACCTGGTCCTTGCCCGGGTAGGACCACGCATCGCCGGGGAACACGAGCCCAGGCAGGGCGTCGTACCGGGCGGGGGTGAACAGCCGCAACGAGTCCCACCGCCGCGCCCAGCTCGCCCCGACGTGCGCGGCGCGCTCGAGCAGAAGCACGTCGACGCCGGCGCGGGTCAGGTAGTACCCGAGCGCGAGCCCCGCCTGCCCGGCCCCGACCACGACGACGTCATGGTCGGGGCCGGTGCCGCCGCTCACAGCAGCGACGCGATGTGGGCCAGGGTGCCGGACTCGATGAGGATGAACACACCGAGGCCGATAAACACCACCGGCACGAGCCAGTGCTCGACCTTCTCCAGCCCCTCCGTCACCTTCTCGTTCGTGCCGATCGCGCGCGCGAACAGGCACCACAGCGCAAGCAGGACGAGAAACACCGCGATCGTGACCAGGGCGTCCGTGGTCGAGATGGTGCGGAACACCGGGGTGTAGATCGCGATGTTGTCCCCGCCGTTGGCGATCGTGATGCCCGCGACGCCGAGCAGGCCGACGGCCTTGAGCGCGGACTCGGCCTCATCGTCGTCGTCCTTGCCGCGCAGCGTGCGCACCAGGGCGAGCACACCGATCGCGAGCGGGATCAGGCCGAGCAGGCCGACCCACTCGTCCGGCACGATCGTCAGGCCCAGCGCGGCCAGGAAGCTGACCGCGATCAGGGTGACCAGGCCCAGGTACTGCCCGGCCACGATCTGCCACCCGCGCAGCCGCGACGTCCCCCGTGCGGCGACCGCGAACAGGACTGTCAGGACCACGATGTCGTCGAGGTTGGTCGCGACGAACAACCCGACCGCGGCCGCGATCGTGCTCAGCACGCCGACACCTGCCCGTCCACGCCGTAGGTCGGGCAGAGCGCGACCGCGCTGCCCGTCGCCGCGAGCAGCGTCTCCGCGGCGGCGAGCATGTCCAGCAGCTCGGGGCGGGCCAGCGAGTAGAACACCCGCCGGCCCTCCATGCGCCCGGCCACCAGGCCGCAGTCCTTCAAGCACGCCACGTGCGAGGACACCGTGGACTGCGCCAGCCCCAGATCAGCCGTCAGCTCCGCGACCCGCGCCTCCCCGACCGCGAGCCGGCGCACGATCGCCAACCGCGCCGGATCCCCCAACGACCGGAACAACGCGACCGCCGGCTCAACATCCACCGTGCTCGCCGCACACACCTCAGAATCTATGATCGACACAGACCGATAATAACCGGTGTATGTCGATGATTAGACAACCGTGCTTAGGCAGCGACGATCCCGGTTGCTACGCCCGTTGGACCGTACGAGCACGTCAACGCGCCACGTCGCCCGGTTCAACCTCGTCCGGGTCCATTTCCGGACGGAGGCGCACGAGGCGGAGCGGGTGGCGCCAGGACTTCCCGGACCACGCGACGTCGGCGGAGACCTCGACGACGAACGGCTCGACGAGCGTCAGGTCGATCGGCGCCGTGCGGGCGTTGAAGCGCCCGAACGTGCCGGGAGAGATGCGCGCCGGCCACGGGTGCTCCCCCATGGGCCGGCGTAGCAGCGGGACGAGCCGGCGCCGGGCGCCAGGCGTCAACGGCGTCGTGCGGCCCACGATCCGCAGGTCGCCGTCGATCGGCAGGCCCGCGACGATCTCCTGCGGCTGGGACATGCTCCCGGTCACCGCGGCGCACACGACGTCGACGGTCGAGCGGTGCTTCACCTTGAGCCACGAGCGCTCCCCGCCGCGGTAGGGCTCGGCGCCGCCCTTCACGACCAGGCCCTCCACGCCGACCGCGACGTACGTCTCGAACCACTCGCGCGCCTCGTCGACGTCGTCGGTCACCGGTGACAGGTTCAGGGGTGGGCGCCACGACGACGCGAGCTCGACGAGCAGCGCGCGCCGTACGTCGAACGGCTCGGGCCGCACGTCGCGGTCGGCGATCGCGAGGACGTCGAACGCAGCGAGGGACGCCGGGCGAGCCCTCGCGGCGGCCGCCGCCGTGCGCGGGCCGCGGCCCATGCGCTCCTGCAGGGCCTCGAACGCGAGCCGGCCGCTCTCCCACACGACGAGCTCGCCGTCGAGCACGACGCCCGGCGCCAACTGCTCCGCGACGGCGCCGGCGATCTCGGGGAACGTCGCCGTCAGGTCCGTGCCGCGCCGGGACCAGATGCGGGCGCCGTCGTCGCTGCTGGACACGATCGCGCGGTAGCCGTCCCACTTCGGCTCGTAGCGGCAGCCGCCCTCGAGCGCGCCTGGCGCGGGGATCTGCTCGACGACGCGCGCGAGGGCGACGTCGTACGGCATCGCCTTCGCGCCGGCCATGGTTCAGCCTGGCACGTTGCGCGGGTCGTGCCCGTGGGAGTCCTTCTGCGCGATCGTGCCGTCGAGGTTCTTGATCACGAGCTCGGCGCTCTCGCGCCCGGCGACCGCGCGCCCGGCGGCGACGGCGTCGTCTTTCTTCGCGTGGTTGGACAGTGGCTCACGCTCGCCCTGGCGTCGCACGTGCCACTGCTCGTCCTGGTGGTAGACCTCGATCGTCACGGCCACGGGTGCTCCTTCCGTCGGGTGGATGCGACCACCGTGGAACGACCCCGCGGTGCACGCACGCCGCGACGGCGCAGCTCGTGCCCGCGCTCACCGGCTCTCGCGGCACGTGCGGCAACGCCGGCGCCCGTCCGACGGGTAGACGATCGTGTTCTGCGGCGTGTACTCATGTCCGTGGGGGCAGTGCGTCTTGGCGCGCTGGCGCGCGCCGCCGCCGAGGCCGTCCGTGCTCCCGGTGCGGTACCAGCGGTCGTAGTGCATCTTGCACAGCCCCCGCCCGTGCGCGGGCCGTTCGCACCCGTCGACCGAGCACGGTCCCGGCTCGTGCTCACGGATCGGCGCCGTCGCGGTGAACCGCTTGCGCACGCGCGCGGCCATGTCATCGTCGAGCAGCCACCGCCGGTCGACCGGGCGCGGGAACGTCGCGCGCAGCCACGCGTACACCGCGGCCCGCGAGACCCCGACCTCGGCCGCGAGCTCCGTCGGCGTCCACAGCGACTTCACGACGACGTCCCGACCGGCTGGGCGCCACGGCCGCGCCGTGGCGTGCCGGTGCGGTCGAGGCTCCGCCGCACCGCCGTCTGCGTGCGCCCCGTCAGCTCCCCGAGCTCACGCAGCGATCGGCCGGCCGAGTACTGCTCTGCCACGAACCGGTCGAACCTGTCCCGCTGGAACAGGTTGTACCCGTTCTTCACATCGCCGCGGAACTGCGGCAGCACCTCGAGCACGGGACGCGACGGGTACGGCACGATGCGACCGTAGCCGACGTGCCCTCGCCGATTCATACGAGATTCTCGTCGGATCGCGCCCGGAAGCGGTCAACCTGACTTCTGGCCTATACCCCGCGCGCTTCGTCCCTCTGACCAAGGAACGGGCCGTTTCACCCGGGTCACCTCGGCAGGAACTGAACTCTGTGCGGCAGCGGACGTGGGATGCTCTGGGCGAAGAGCGAAGGGAAGCAGGCGTGAGCTACCAGCAACTGCCCATGGACCAGGTGAAGGTCGAAGACCTCGTGCTGGACTTGGACAACTACCGGATCCCCACGCGTCCCGACGATGAGGCCGCGGCGTTGAACTACCTGTTTGCCGAGGAAGACGTCTTGGATGCCGCGACGTTGATCCTGCGCGACGGATACTTCGACAACGAAGTGCCGATCGTCGTGGAGGAAGATGGCGCCCACGTCGTCCTCGAGGGAAACCGGCGGGTCAGCGCCCTGAAGGCACTCCTGGATCCAGACTCTGTCCCGTCACACACTGTCGAAATCAGGCGGTTGCTGACCCGGTTCGCGGTCGAGGCGGAGAACCTTCCCCTCTCGATCCGCGTGCTGGTCGCCCCTTCTCGAGAGGTCGCCCGGCCGCACATCGCCCGCCTGCATACCGGACTCTCGAAGAAGCGGTGGAGCCGAGACCAGCAGGCCAACTACTACTTCTCGCTCCTCGGGCCTGGCGTCACCGTCGATGACCTGAAGCTTGACTACCCTGACGTGCAGGTCGTGCGGTTCCTAAAGATGGTCGCGATGCGGCGGTTCCTGTCGGGCGTCGCGTTCACCGACCCAAGCCTGCACGACTACGTCATCAGTCCCGCCCTCACGATGTCCGCGTTCGAGTACGCGTACCGCAACGCTGACATCGCCGCGGCGATCGGCGCGGTGTTCGACGGTGAGGGTCGTCTCGTCCCACATACTCTGTCGCCCCACTCGATCGGCGCTGCACTCGACGACAAGCAACGCGCAGCAGTCGAGCAACTCATGACGCAGTTTCGGGCCAAGCGCCTGAATACTCGCTCTGACGAGTTCAAGAAGGGGACACCGGAGCACCAGTCGCTGCTTGAAAGCCTCACTGGCACAGCACCAACCGCTACCTCTCCCGCGGTATCAGACGCGCGGGTCGGCGATCCCTCCGAGCCAGCCTTGGGTGAGGAATCCCCCGCAGTCACCGGTGACCCACACCAGGCTGGCGGCACGGGCGCTGGAGACGGATTGCCCAAAGCCGAGCAGCCAGCACAGATTGCGAGCCCGCGCGGCCCCAACCATCCCAACACCAAGTCCCTATCCTTGGCCGGGTTGGACTACGGGTCCGGTGCCTCGCACAACCTTCAGCTGCGCTACCAAGAGCTGCGAAAGATCGATCTGAAGGAAACGCCCGCCGCTGCGGCGATGCTGTTAAGGTCCGTGCTGGAGACCACGATCAAGTTTCATTTCGAAGGCACAAGCACCCCTGCAACCGGAGCTCTAGACGACAGCTTCAAGCTAGTCGTCACGGCGTACGGAAAGCAGAAGGCGCTACAGCACTCGATCGCCCGGATCCGCAACGGCGGTACGACCGCGCCAGGAAGCGTGCAGTGGTTCAACGTCGCCTCACATAGCGCCGAACTCGTCGTCGATGCACAGCAGGTCCGCGACGCATACAGCCTTCTCGAGCCCGTCCTCAGGCGCCTGCTTCGACCGGCAGCAGACAGTTGAGACTCATGAGCGACTGGGCTACTCGCGGCGAAGCCACTACCAACTCCTCGGCGCGACCGGGATACCTCGCGGAGTAGTTCAAATCCAGTGTCGCCTGAAAATGGTCGGCGTACAGGCGTTCGACCACCGGTGCCAGGTCGTAGGTCATCAGCCAGTCAGCTCGCGGAATCTCCCCAACGATCCGGGCCAGCGCCTGGTGGTCTCGTCCATCGAATGCGTTTAGGTAGAGTTGAGAACCTGCTTGGACGTAAGGGGGGTCGATGTACATGAAGGTCGACTCACGCTCGCCGTGTTTGAGGATCACCGAGCGTCCGTCCAGCTCGCTGACTTCGATTGAGTCGGCGAGGTCGCCCAAGGCGAGCAGGCGCTCGGCAAGGGTTGTCCGGTTGAACCGGGCGTCGATCTTATACTTGCCCGACTGGGCCTTGCCTCCGATCACGCCTGCGTTCAACACCCCAGATCGGTTGGTGCGGTTGAGGTAGAAGAAGGCCCGTCCCAGATCGAACCGGTCCTCCGTCTTTGATCGGTACACCTCGCGCTGCCTGGCCCACTCCTCCAGTGTCAGGGGCACCGAGTGCACCCACGCAACGAAGTCCTCGTTCTGTTCCGTTACGGACTTCCAGAACGCGAACACTGCCGGATCGATGTCATTGATGACCAGCCGGCTCACCAGGCCCTCGCGTAGGAGCGCGATACCCGCGCCTACGCCGCCTGCGTACGGCTCGACGTACACCACGTCCCGGAGCCCCAGGTCTTCTATCAGGTCGGCGAACAAGCCCGCGAGAGCCGACTTTCCTCCCGGATAGCGCAGCGGTGACAAAGTCCCGTACCTTCGCGAGGCCTGAATTCTCAGCGACTGTGTCATGCGCCCTCTTCCAACCGATTCCGGTATGCCGCGGTCCGACAGCGCCCGGAGCAGTACTTCGCGTCCGTACGGCCGAGGAACGTCCGCGCGCAGATGACACAGATGCGCCAGTCCCCACTTCGACGCAGAGCCTCTCGACGCACCCGACGGGCCAGTTCATGCAACGCGACGTCGTCGATCGCGGCAAGATCCAGCGCCGAGGGTCCGTCCACCATGTGACGAGTCTATCTGTCACACGGGCACTTCGGAACCGTCATTCTCGCCGCCCTCCGGCGATTGCACTGGGAACGGATATCTCATCGTCCAGTGCTGAGAGGTGGCGGTACAGAGTGTCTCGAGAGACCCCGAGGGCCCGGGCGACGGCGGCGCGGGACTGTCCGCCAGCAAGGGCCACGCGCGCGGCCGCGACGCGGTCCGGGGTCATGACGCTCGGGCGTCCGCCGACCCGACCGCGGGCGCGGGCGGCGGCGAGGCCGTCGAGGGTGCGCTCTCGCGCGAGGTCGGCTTCCATCTGCGCGACGGCGGCGAGCACGTGCACCATGAGCCGCCCGGTCGCGCTCGAGGTGTCGATCGTCTCTGTGAGCGACCGGAGCGTGACGCCGCGGTCGTCGAGGTCGCGCACGAGGCGCGCGACGTGCGCGGCGGACCGGCCGAGCCGGTCGAGCTTGGTCACGACGAGCGTGTCCCCGTCCCGCAGCCCGGCGAGGAGTCGGGCGAGCTCGGGGCGGTCCTCGCGGCGCCCGGAGGCCTTCTCCACGACGACGTCGCGCTCGTCGACTCCGCCGGACCCGGTGAGCGCGTCGACCTGGGCGTCGAGGTTCTGCGCCGTGGTGGAGACCCGGGCATACCCGTAGGTGTGTGCCATGCGGTGACCGTAGCGAAAACCCCCGGGTCGCGTTCTGCGACACCAGGGGTTTTCGGACACTAGTTCTGCGACATGTCCTCTCGGCGTGTCGCGACGGCCGCTGTCAATGTTCGGAGTCGCCTGCACGGATGTCCGAAGTTGACTTCAGGATCGGCTGGCCCGGCCCCACTAGCGGCGATACTGGGGTCCAGGGCAGGTCATTGGGGCACCTGGCGGGCTCTGGCTTCTCTTCTCTCGGGACCGACCTCGCCATCCTCCGTCTTGAGTGCCTTGCGCACGCCCACCACGTGATGGCCAGCGGAGAAGTCCGCCAGAGGGCCCACTTCCCCCGCTCGGGTGTCGACGACGGCTGCGCCTATGCCGGCCGGGTGCCGCCGGCCGAAGCCATCGGTGCACGTGTAGGCCTGATGGGCCTGATGGCCTAGCGCGTCTTACGCTCACCGTTTCAGACGGCTGGTGCGAGGGTGGGCCGTTGTGCAGCCGGCCGTTGAGTCGGTGCACGTCGCCACCCCTGAAGAGGAGGTCAACGGATGGATGATCGATTTGATGCCATTGTCATCGGGATGGGCCCGGGGGGTGAGGTGGTTGCCAGCAAGCTGCTGGAGGCGGGCAAGCGGGTCGCCGTCGTTGAACGTGAGCTCATCGGTGGGGAGTGCGCGTACTGGGCATGCATCCCCTCCAAGACGGTGTTGCGCCCTCCGGAGGCCAAGGGCGGAGTCGACCGGGCCGCGGGGGTGGACGGTGCCGGGCTGGACTGGCCGGCCACGCGCGACTACCGCGACTACATGATCCGCCACCTCGATGACAGCAAGCAGGTCAGCGGCTACGAGAAGTCCGGCGCCACCGTAATCAAGGGCGCCGCCCGGATCACCGCTCCGGGCTCGGTGGATGTCGAAGGGCAGCGGCTGACGGCCGAGCACATCGTCGTCGCCACCGGGTCCGATCCCGTCGTCCCGCCCATCGAGGGGCTGGACCAGGCGCCGGTGTGGACGAACCGCGAGGCCACCACGCTGACCGAGATTCCCGACCGCGTGGTGATCGTCGGCGGCAGCGCCGTCGGCGTGGAGCTGAGCCTGTTCCTGCACCGGTACGGCGCCGAGGTCACCATCCTCGAACAGACTGAGCGGCTGTTGCCTCGGGAGGACCCGCGCGTCGGAGAACTCACCGAGCGGTACGTCAGGGATGAGGGCATCGACGTGCGCACCGGTGCCACCGCCGCCCGGGTCCGGCGCGAAGGCCAGGACACGGTGGTGGAAGTCGACGGGGGCGGCGAGGTGCGTTGCGATGTCATCGTCGTGGGCGCCGGGCGGCGCCCACGCACCGCCGACCTCGGGCTGGACACGGTCGGGGTGCAGGTCGGCGAGAGAGGCGAGCTCGTCGTCGACGATAAGTGCCACGCGGGCGCCGGCGTCTGGGGACTGGGAGACGTCACCGGCGTCATGCTGTTCACGCACGTCGCGAAGTACCAGGCCCGTGTGGTGGCTGACAACATCCTGGGCAGGTCGCGCACGGCCCGGTACGACGGCATCCCCCGGGTGGTGTTCGCCGACCCGGAGATCGCCGCGGTGGGGATGACCAGCCGGCAGGCCCGGGACCGGGGCCTGCCGGTGGCGTCCACGGAGGTCGACCTCGCTGACGCGATCGCTAGGCCGTGGACCTACGAACGCGACCCGCGCGGGCACCTGGGTGTGCTCGCCGACCGCGACCGCCGGGTGCTCGTCGGCGCCTGGGCGCTCGGCCCCCAGGCCAGTGAGTGGATCCACACCGCCGCGCTGGCCGTCCGTGAGCAGATACCGGTGGACCGGCTCCTGGACCAGGTCGCCCAGTTCCCCACCTACAACGAGGGCTACCTCCAGGCCCTCCAGCGCCTCGAGCTGTAGCCGATGGTCACGAGCAGGGCGTTGTGCCGGCGCTGGCGATCCGCACCGCGCCTTCCCTGGCCCGCGCGCAACCGGTCCAACTTCCGGCGCGGTGCGGCCGGCCCGGCGCAGCAGTGCCGAGGAGGGATTTCCGGGTCCCGTTCTTCCGTCGAAGAGAGCGCAGGTCCCTCTCCTCGCTGGGGGCCGGGGCCGGCCCCGGCCCCGGCCCCGGGTGGCAGCAGCTCAGCAGCACCGGGAGTTTTGGCCGGTGGTGTCGCGGGGGATGTCGTGGCCGACCGGGGTGTGCTCGTCGAGCATGTTCGTGGTCATGGCGAGGGCGAGCCGGTAGGCGTCCTTGACGGCAGTTACCTCGGCGTCGGGGTGCCTCTCGAGCCAGGGCCGGGCGTCCTCGGCGGAGGCGAAGTAGTGGACCTGGTTGCAGAACGCCGAACGCACCGAGGACATGTCGGCGGGGTGGTTGACCAGGGAGACCACCGCGGTGGGCGGCTCCACCTTGGTGACTCCGTCCGGCCCGGCGTGCACCCGCACCGGGGTCCGCGTCGTCGGGGAGAGCGATTCGATCGTCACCGCTTTGTCGAGGAGCGCAGGGAAGATCAGGGTGTCCAGCGCGCACCAGGTGTACAGCTGCCGGCCGTCGACAGCGAAGTGGTGGCGGGTCGGCCGCAGGGTCAGTCCGAGACCCACGATGCGCCCGTCCTCGTCGTACTCGGTGTCGGGAACAGCGGCCAGCGCCTGGCGGACCTCCTCGGCCGGCCGGCCGGTGGCAGCCGCCAGGTCGGCGACTTCGACCGGGGCGCCGGAGGCGAGGAGGCGGAGCAGCGGCAGCCAGAGCCAGGTCTCCAGGCCGGAGTCCTGTGTGGCCAGTCGCTCGGTGAGGGTTTTGGTTTCATCGTTCACGGGGAAATCCCTTCCTATTGGTGCCGCGGGTCTGCGGCGGTTGTGGTCAGGCGGCGCAGCAGGAGAGCTTGGAGACGTCGGTGGTGAAGGACTGGCAGGCGAGCTTGATGCCCTCGGCCATGGTCAGGTAGGGCGCCCACATGTGGGCGACCTGGTCGACGGTCATGCCGGCTTCGAGGAGGTACACGCCGGCGGCGGCCAGCTCGCCGGCGTCCTTGGCGACCGCGGTCAGGCCAAGGATCTGCCCGGTGTGCGCGTGGGCGACGACCTTGACGAAGCCACGGGTGTCCCGGTTGACCAGGGCGCGGGGGACGTACTCCAGCGGCAGCACGCGGCAGTCGCACGGAATCCCGGCGGCCACGACCTCCCGCTCGGTCATCCCCACCGCACCGACGGCGGGGCTGGTGAACACCACCCGGGGCAGGTGGCGGTAGTCGACCTCCCGGCCGGCGCCGGCGAAGGCGGTCTCGACCACGAGGGTGCCGTGGGAGGCGGCGACGTAGACGAACTCCCGGTGCCCGGTGACGTCCCCGGCCGCCCAGATTCGGGGGTTGGTGCTGGCCAGGTGGCCGTTGACGATGACCTCGCCCAGCTCGCCGGTGCTCACGCCCACGGCGTCCAGGTTCAGTCCGTCGGTGACGGGGCGACGGCCCGTCGCGACCAGCACCTTGGCGGCGCGGAACTCCTCGACCCCGCCCGAGACCGTGGCGGTCGCGACCACCTCGCCGGTGGCGTCGTCGGTGCGCAGGGCCGAGACGGTCGCCCGGCGCACGACCCGGATGCCCTCGTCGGCGAACACCCCGAGCAGCGCCTTGGAGACCTCGGGCTCCTCCCCGGAGGCCAGGCGGGAGCGGACCAGCATGGTGACCTGCGAGCCGAGCCGCGCGAAGAGCTGGGCCTGTTCCAGTGCGACGTAGCCGCCGCCGAGGACCAGGAGCGTGTCGGGCACCTCATCGAGCTCCATCGCCGTCGTCGAGGTCAGGTAGTCGATGGTCTCGAGCCCGGCGATGGGCGGCGCCCACGGCGTGGAGCCGGTGGCCACGAGGTAGTGCGCGGCGCGCACCGTCTCGACCGTGCCGTCCGGACCGGTCACCTCGAGCAGCGGCTCGTCCGCCGTGGCGGCGAAGGTGGCGTCGCCTTGGCGCAGCTCCCAGCCGTACTCGGCGGCCAGGTCGACGTACTTCTCCGCCCGCATGGTCTCCACCAGCGCCCGCTTGCCGCCGACCAGCCCGGACATGTCCGCACGGGCGGCGGACGTGGCGATGCCGGGGAACCGGCCCGAGTCCAGCGCCACGTGGTGGGCCTCGGCCGCGGCGATCAGCGCCTTGGAGGGGATGCAGCCGGTGTTCACGCACGTCCCCCCGATCGTCGACCGCTCCACCATGAGGACCCGCTTGCCCAGGTTGGTCGCCGCGATCGCGGCCGCGAAGGCGCCGCCACCCGAACCGATGACCGCGAGGTCGACCTCGGTGTGTCCCATCTGATCCCTCCCGCTCGTTGCCGCCGAGGTGGCGACAGGACCAGACTGGACCTTCCAGTGCAGGGGAAGGTCAAGTCCGGCGGCACACGAAGGAGAGATGGATGCGGATCGGTGAGGTCGCGGCGGCGGCCGGGACGACGACGAAGACGCTGCGCTTCTACGAGGACCAGGGGCTGCTCCCCACGCCAGAGCGCACCGCGGGCGGGTACCGCGACTACGGCCAGGACGTGATGGGCCGGCTGGACTTCATCCGCCGCGGCCGCACCGCGGGGCTCAGCCTCGCCCAGCTGCGCCAGATCCTGGCCATCCGCGACGCCGGCGAGGCCCCGTGCGCACACGTCGCCGGCCTGCTCAGCACCCGCGTGGTCGACCTCGACCGGCAGATCGCCGATCTGCAGGCACTGCGCCAGACCGTCGCGGAGCTGCGGGACACAGCCACCACCGCCGACCCCGCCACCTGCGCCCCAGACCAGGTCTGCCGCTACCTCTAAGTGGCAGAAACTATCAGAACTTGACTTCGTGTAGGACTGGCATCGATCGCCGCGCGCCCGGGCGAGTCGACCAGGGATGACAACGAAGGGCACAGCTGGTGTCCGCCTACCAGCCGCTGGGCCGGCCGGTTCAGTTGCCGGGGAGGACCTTTCGCCCGTCGGGACGTAGCTCCCCGGTGGGAGACACGTGCCGGTACAGGGTCTGGCGCGTGATACCGAGCTCCTTGCACAGGTCGGTGACGTTGGTGTCGGGTTGTCCCATGGAGGCCATGGCGAGGCGGAGCTTGGCGGGGGTCATCTTGTAGGGGCGTCCGCCTTTGCGGCCGCGGGCGCGGGCGGCGGCCAGGCCGGCGATGGTGCGTTCGGAGATGAGCTCACGCTCGAACTCGGCCAGGGCGGCGAAGATGCCGAAGACGAGCTTGCCGGAGGCGGTGGTGGTGTCGATGGCGGCGCCCTGGCCGGTGAGGACCTTCAGGCCGATGCCGCGCTGGGTGAGGTCGTGGACGATGTTCACCAGGTGGCGCAGGTCGCGGCCGAGGCGGTCGAGCTTCCAGACCACCAGGGTGTCGCCGGCGCGAAGGGCCTTCAGGCAGGCGGCGAGGTGGGGGCGGTCGTCCTTCTTGCCGGAGGCCTTGTCCTCGTACAGGGCGTCGGGCTCGACGCCGGCGGCGAGGAGGGCGTCGCGTTGCAGGTCGGTGGTCTGGGACCCGTCGGCCTTCGAGACACGCATGTATCCGACGAGCATCGCCGTCACCTCCATCACTTATTCGACCGATTACGTGACAGTCCGCATCCGGAGGATTCTCCGGAGGAGATGTGTCACTTAACCGGTCACGTATTCTACGTCGTGCAAAGGTGCCGTCGCTTCGGATGTGACGAGCGCGCACTCTTGGACGGGTGGAGCGTCACGGGCGTGCACATCGTCCCGGGTTCGTGGGAGGTGGCGTTCGGGGACGCCGAGGGCGACCAGGTCCTCGCGGGTGCGCCGGAATGTGGTCTCGCTGCGGGTCAGGGCGGTGAGAGTGGCCAGCAGCTGGCGGGCGGCGGCGGGGTCGCGCTGGGCGCGGGCGATGGCTCGGTTCATCTCGTCCTTGATCTCCTGCCAGTGGTCACGGCGGCGCTGGGGCGGTGTGCTGCCGTCGGGAACGGGCCGGTAGGGCTCGGGGGTCAGGAGATGGCCGAGGGTGCCGTGGGCGGTCACGTCGCCGGCCTCGACCAGTTGCAGGGTGGTGGCGGCGGCCTCGAGGAGCATTCGCTGCTGCGGCCACGGCAGCGCCTCGTAGGGGCGCCAGGGGCCCGCCATGCCGGCCCGCGGCGGATGACCGGTCACGTGCCAGAGGTGCTGCATGGTGTGCCGGGAACGGACGCGCAGCATCGAGACGGGGGTGGAGAGCTCGTCGATCAGGGTGCGTAGGAGACGGAACCACATCCCGACGTGCACTCGGCGGCGGGGCAGGGTGACGAGGCCGGTGTGCAGACCTTCGTGGGTGAGCGCGTCCATGGCGACGACCGGGACCGGTGCGGCGGTGGCATTCGTGTCCTGCTTCGCCCAGGCGACGAAGCCGCCGAGGGCGCCGAAGGCGGGTTCGAGGCGGCAGCCGTGCTGCGAGCAGCTGAGCGTGAGCGGCAACTGGGAGACCAGGGTGAAGCCGGGGGTGCCGGCCGTGGTGGTGCTCAGGCAGGTCGGGCAGGCCCGGCGAATCGGTTCGCGTCTGAGGTCCGAGGGCAGCCAGGCGCGCCAGCCGGGCACCTGCCGGCGGGGGCGTTCCTTGGCGGTGAGGAGCACCGAGTCCTGGTGGAGGTAGGTGTCGAGCGCCGCCCCGGCCTCCGGTTCGACGTCCAGGGTGTCGAGGAGCCAGGGCGCCCAGCCGGCGATCGTCATCTGGCGCAGCTCGCCCAGGGGCACTCCGGTGCGCCGGTGGAGGGCGGTGAGCACTCCGGGTGGCGGGTCCAGGTCCAGGGCACCGCCGTCGTAGATTATCGGGTCGGCGCCCGGCGGGAGAAGGTCGTGCCGGATCAGTTCCTCGACGCTGAGCCCGTAGATCTCGGCCAGTCGGTTGAGCCAGGAGGACAGCGCCTCTCCGTCGCCCGGTGGCGGGTGCAGCGGCCATCGACGGGTCATGCGAGCTCGCGTTCGACCATCCGGCGTCGTTCCGTGGGGCCGGCGTAGGGCGCCATGAGGAGGGCGCGTTGGTTGATGGCCTCCTCGCCGGACTCGATCGCGGCCACGGCGGCGTCGACGAGCAGGTGGGTGAGCTCGCCGATGGTGCCCTCGCTGCGGGTCAGCAGGTAGCGGGTCATCTCCTCGGTGGCGATGGTCGAGCGGCGGCGCAGCGGGAAGGCGGCGGCGAAGCTGGCCAGCAGCGACCGTGTCTCCTGGTCGGGTTCCCACCGGGGCAGGGTGAAGGGTTCGAAGCGGTTCTCGAGCTGGTCGTCGGAGCGGATGGCCAGGTATGCCTCGCGGGTGCCGACCCCAACCAGCGGGATGCCCAGCTCGTTGCCGAGGAAGCGGATGAGGTTGAGGAACTCCCGGCGGGTGTCGGACCGCCCGGCGAGGACGTTGTGCAGCTCATCGATGACCAGCACGCGTACTCCCGCGGCTCGCAGCAGCGCCAACGCCATCGGCTCCATGTCGGCCAGGCGCTGACGCGGGCGTAGCGGTGCCCCGAGCGTGGCGAGCAGCGCGACGTAGAACCGGATCACCGACGGTTCGGAGGGCATCTGCACGACCAGGACCGGGATCTCCTCCCGGTCCGCGTGTGAGGTGGGCGGGTGGAGGCGGCGGAACTTCTCGATGATCATGGACTTGCCGTTGTTCGTCGGGCCGACCAGCAACAGGTTGGGCATCCGTTGCCGGCCGGGCCACGCGTACAACGTCTCCAAGCGGTCCAGGGCCGCGGTGGCACGGGAGTAGCCGATCCACCGGTCCGCGCGCACGTGCCGGACCCGTTCCTCGGCCGGGAGCCGGGCCAGCGCCCGGGCGCTGTCGTGCAGGTGGTCCAGGTCGGCCGGGGCCAGGTCGTTGTTCACCACTGCTCGATCACCTCGAACGGAACCGCGTCGGCGTCCATCCGGTCCTCTGCTTGTCGGCCCGCCGGGACGTCCTCGGGCGGGCACGCAGGCATGGTCGGCGGTGCGGCGGCCGCCGGCGGGTTGCGGTGGCGTCGTTCGGCGTCACGGCGGGCCCTGCGCGTGGTGGCCCGGGCGGTCTCGGTGATCGTGCGCATCTGCTCGACCATCCGGAACAACGCGTCCTCGTCGACCTGTGCCCGTCCCTCGGCGTGCAGCCGCTCGAGCGCGGCACGATGCTCCCACGCGCTCACCGCCGGGCGTGACAGGGTCCGGTAGGGCACCGGCAGGTAGGCCCCGCCCTCGGGGTCGAGCACCCAGATGCGGCTGATGTCGCGCGGGTCGCGGCGGATCACGAACCGGTCCAGCCGGTCGCGGCGGGCGATCCACGGCTTGAGCGCGTCGCTGAAGTAGTGCACGTGGTCGATGACGAACCCGGTGCGGGTCAGGGACCGGCGGATCACCGGCAGGAAGTCCACCAGGAACGCCGTCTCGTCGGTGACCGTCATCGGTGCCGCCCCGGTAGTGGCGGCGGCCCAGCGGGCCTGCGGGGTCTGCCGCGTCGTGCCGTGGACCTGCCCGTGGTAGCTCGCCACCGCCAGCGCCAGCCATCGCTGCAGCTCCGCGAGCGTCAGGACCGCCTTGGCGTCGGAGTCGTAGCTGCCGCGCTGGGCCGGGTTGGAGAACGTCGTGCCCGGCAGCTCGTGGACCATCTCCATCAGCGTGCCCACGACCCGCTCGACGATGCCGCCGTAGTGCGGACGCCCCGGCGGGCGGTAGCGCAACTTGATGCCGTGCTCCTCGCACCCGCGCCGGAGTGCCTCGCTTTTGAACTCCGCGGCGTTGTCCAGGTACAGCTCGCCGGGCTTGCCGGCCATCGGCCAGGCGGCCTCGGTCCCGAGGCGCTCGAGCCAGGCCTGCTTGTCGGTGACCATGTGCGCCAGACAGAGCCCCGCCGACAGCGCCGAGGGCGCCTCCAACGTGATCACCAGCCCGACGATGCACCGGGAGAAGACGTCGATCCCGACCGTCACGTACGGCTGCCCGATCGGCAGGCGGTGCCGCTCGTCGACCACGACCAAATCCACGACGGTGTGGTCGATCTGCACCTGCTCCAGCACCCCGCTCACCGGCGGCACCTGCCCGCCGGCCGACGCCAGGGACCGGGCCCCGTCCGGGCCCTCCCGCGCCGTCGCGGCAGCCTGCGGGTCCAGCCCGGCGATCCGCCGTTCGACGGCGCCGCGCGAGGGTGCCGGCAACCCGCGCCGCCGACAGGCCCGGACGATCTCGCGGTGGACCGCCGCGGTGGTCCTGTGCTGCCTGGTCAGGCACTCCCGGGGCAGCACCTCCGCGAGGATCGCCTCCACGTCGGCCGGCAGTCGCCGCCCGCCGCGGCCGCCGGACGAACGGCCTGGGACCAGGGCCGAAACCACGCGACCGCCCTCGCGCCACCGGCGCAGCAGCACGTACACCTGACGCCGCGAGACACCCAGGAGCTCGGCCGCGCTGTCCACCGCCTCGCCACCGGCCCGGCCCGCCTCGGCGAGCGGGGCGATCACCTCCGCCCGGCGCACCGCCACCGCCCACACCTCATCCGGGACGGTCAGCAGACCTCGCTCGGCAACGCGATCCTCATCGACCGCCTCGTCGTGCACAGGACTATGGAACAACGTGCCGGTCGTGCGTACGGGTACGGACACGCCGGCAGCTCACACTCCCATGCACGCAGCACCGAACTTGCAGGTCACCTGTGCACGCGACTTCGGGATCTGACAGCCGCCGCGGTGTACGGAAAACGGTCGGTTCTGCGGTGTCCGACAACCTTGTAGGAACCGGCCAAGTTTCGGGAGGGTCTTCGCCGGGCTTGGTCGATGAGTTACGAGGCGGAGCCGCCTGTAGGTGTGGGTGCTGACTGAGACGATGCATCCAGCGAGTCGTGACTTCGACGAGGGGATGCGTACCGTGGCGAACTTCAAGTTCGACAGCAAGGGCCTGGCCGACCTTCAGAAGCACATGGAGCAGCAGCTGAAGAAGGCCGAGCTCGAGGCGAACAGGGCTGCGGCCCGTGAGTCGACACCTGAGGCCAAGGCGCGAGCCTTCGCCCGGGTCTTGCGCAAGTACGGGGTCGAGAACGTCAACGAGGCGGAGCTCCGCAAGAAGTTCAGCCGCTGACCCTGCCGTCACCCGCGGGACGCCGCTCTACGTCGTACCGCGCGTGATGGTGTCGTTCGCCGTCCGTACCCTTGCGTCGTGCCTACCAGCGTGCCGGACCGTTCCCTGCGAGGCGGTCACGTGTTCGTCGACGAGAGCAAGAAGCAGGACTACCTGCTCGTCGCCGCGGTGATCATCCCCGGTGAGCTCGCGCTCGCCCGCAAGACGGTGCGGGGGCTGCAGAAGCCCGGCCAGCGCCGGTTGCACATGGTCAAGGAGTCGCCGGCGCGTCAGCACACGATCTTGTCGACGCTCGGCACGCTCGGGGCGCAGGTCACGATCTACCAGGCCGGCGCGGGGTACCGCACGAACATCGAGCGGCGGGCGGCGTGCCTGGAGCGGCTCGTGGAGAACATCGCGGAGGCGGGCTGCGCCCGGCTGATGCTCGAGAGCGAGCAAGGCGAGGAAGAGCGCGACCGGCGCCTGCTCTATCGAGAGACGGGCCGTCACGGATGCCGGGACTCGCTGGCGTACGACCACGCGACCGCGGCCGCCGAGCCGCTACTCGCGATCCCGGACGCGATCGCCTGGGCGTGGGCCCGGGGCGGTGACGCGCGTCGTCGCGCCGAGCCGCTGGTCGACGGCGTCGTCCGGCTGTAGAAAGCGCGAAACCCGAGCGCCACAACCGTCCGGAAGGGTCTCGGGTTCACTTCTCGCCGCTACTGCGGTGAGCTGCCCCAATCTTAGGCACCCGTGTTGCGTACGCGCAACGAACCGCCGATCCCGGCGGGTGATCTTTGGGCGGTCCCCCATGCGTGCAGGAGCACGCCTGCACCCGCTGCCACACCCTCGCGATCGATCCCGCCCAGCCCGGCCGCCCCGACCCCCAGGCTTCAGCAGCACACCTGGAGATAGGCCTGCAGGTCGCCCAACGCCCGTGTCACGCCGTCGCGGTCAGCTCGGTAGAACACGACCCTGCCTTCACGTCGGGAGGTGACGATTCCGCCACGACGCAGGATCTGCAGCTGCTGGGACGCCGTGGGCTGACTGATGCCCGCGCGCTCGGCCACCTCGCCGACCGCGAGCTCGGCACCGCGTGCGAAGAGCAACAGGACACGCTGGCGCGTGGGGCTGGCCAACGCGCTGAGGAAGTCGTGCGTCGCCTGGGACAGCTCGAGCGGCGAAGTGTCCACCGCGGTTGCTTGGCTTGTCGGCGTGCTCATCCCTCGAGCGTACCCGCATCCATCGTTCTATTGACATATTCCACATCGTCGATACGTTACGGGGGTGACGACGCCATCGACGCTTCCCGTGATCATCATCGGTGCTGGCCAGTCGGGCCTGGCTGCGGCCAGGGCCGTGCGCGCGCGAGGTCTTGAACCGCTCGTGTTGGAGGCGGGCGACAGGCCGGTGGGGTCGTGGCCGTCGTACTACGAGAGCCTGCGGCTGTTCTCCCCCGCCCGGTACAGCGGCTTCCCCGGGTTCGGCTTCGGCGGCGACCCGGACCGCTACCCGGCGCGCGACGAGGTGGTCGCGCACCTGCAGCGGTACGCCGACCACCTCGGGGTCGAGGTGCGCACGGGCACCCGGGCGGTGGCGGTCGAGCCAGCAGAGGCCGGGTTCGTGGTGCGCACCGACGACGGGGTCGAGCTCGATGCGAGCGGGGTGATCGCGGCGACGGGGTCGTTCGCCAACCCGGTCCGCTCGAGCGTCGCCGGGTTGGAGCGCTTCGCCGGCCGGGTGATGCACGCGGCGCAGTACCGCGAACCCTCGCCATTCGCTGGGCAGCGTGTCGTGGTCGTTGGCGGTGGCAACTCGGGGGTGCAGATCGCGTACGAGCTGGCGCAGGTGAGCGACGTGACGCTCGCGACGCGCGAGCCCGTCGTGTTCGCGGTCCAGCGCCCGCTGGGACGCGACGTGCACTTCTGGTTCCGCGTCACCGGCTTCGACCGCTTCCCGCCTGCCGTGCTTCGGCGCGTGGTGCGCGGGCCACTGGTCCTGGACACCGGCGCGTATCGGTCAGCCTTGGAGGACGGCACCGTGGATACGCGGGCGATGTTCACCGAGGTCGAGCAGGACGAGGTGGTGTGGGCGGATGGGACGCGTGAACACGTCGACGCCCTCGTCCTGGCCACCGGGTACCGGCCAGCGCTGGGCTATCTCGGTGACCTGGCCGGTCTGGACGAGCGCGGCGTGCCGCGACAGCGCGGCGGGGTCTCGCTCGTCCGGCCGGGCCTGGGGTTCGTGGGGCTGGAGCTGCAGCGCTCGTTCGCCTCGAACACGCTGCGTGGGGTACACCGCGACGCCGCCCACGTCGCCGCGGCGGTCGGTGCGCACGCCCGGACCGTGCGCACGCTGACCCGGTCATGACCACCACGCGGCACGACAAGGACGACCCCCGCCTGCGGGCGGGCCCGCGTGGCACCCTGGCAGCCTTGTGCGTGACCCAGGTCGTGGGGTGGGGCGTCCTCTACTACTCCTTCCCGGTCGCGTTGCCGGCCATCACGGCCGACACCGGCTGGTCGCAGGCCAACGCGACGGCCGCCTTCTCAGCGGCACTGGTGGTCGCCGCCGGCGCCGGCGTCATGGTCGGCAGGCGCATCGATCGCCACGGCCCCCGGGCGGTGATGACTGCCGGGTCTGTCCTGGCGAGCATCGCGGTCGTCGCCGTCGCGCTCGCGCCGTCCCTGGGCTGGTTTCTCGCCGCCTGGATCATGGTCGGCCTCGCCCAGTCGATGGTGCTCTACGCCCCGGCGTTCACCGCAATCACGCGCTTGTACGGGCCCGCGCGGAACCGGTCCCTGCTCGTGCTGACCTTGGTAGCCGGGCTCGCGAGCACGATCTTCGCGCCGCTGACCGCCGCCCTCGTCGAGCACGCGGGGTGGCGCCAGACCTACCTCGTCCTGGCCGCCCTGCTCGCCGTGACAACCGTCCCCGCGCATGCGCTCGGCCTGCGCGCCCCCTGGCCCCACGCCCGAACCTCCCACGGCCTGGACATCGGCGGATGGCGAACCATCGCGCGCTCTCGAGCATTCGTCGCCCTGACCGTCGCCACTGCCCTGGGCGCGTTCGCGATGTTCGCCGCCACCATCCACCTCGTGCCGATGCTGACCTGGCGCGGTCTGACCCCGACGGCCGCGGCATGGGCGCTGGGCCTGTCCGGCGCCGGTCAGCTCTTGGGGCGCATCGCGTACGGACCGCTAGCCGCACGCACCACTCCACCCGTACGCGCGAGCCTGCTGCTCGCAGCATCGGGACTGACCATCGCCGCCGTCGGGCTGCTCGCAGGTCCACCCCTCACCCTCATCGCCGCAGCCGTCGCCCTCGGCGTGGCCCGCGGCGCGTTCACGCTCTTGCAGTCCACCGCCATCAGCGACCGCTGGGGCTCGAGCTCGTACGGCGTCCTGTTCGGAATCCTCAACGCCCCCACCACGCTCGCGATGGCACTGGCACCCTGGGCGGCAGCCGCCTTCACCAGCGCGACCGGCTCCTACCCGGCAACATTCGCGGTCCTCGCCGCGACCGCCTGCCTCGCAGCACTCATCGCCCTCACGACCGGCGTGCACCGCTCGAACGCTGCATGACGGCTGTGGGGGCGCAGGCCAGCGCCCGAGCACGTGCCTCGTTGGCAACTCCTTGTTATATCGGTGTTCATCGATGGCGGCTGGCCGGACTGCATCGACGAGTGTCAACATAGAGGCATGTCGATGCCAGAGGTTCAGCAGATTGTGATCGTGGGGTCGGGCCCTGCGGGCTACACCGCGGCGATCTACGCGGCACGTGCGGGCCTGGCCCCGCTCGTCCTCGCGGGCTCGATCACCGCGGGCGGCGCGCTGATGAACACCACCGAGGTGGAGAACTTCCCCGGGTTCCCGGACGGGATCATGGGCCCCGAGCTCATGGAGAGCATGCAGAAGCAGGCCGAGCGGTTCGGCGCGCGGGTCGAGTGGGACGACGCGACGCTGCTCGACCTGCAGGGCCCGGTGAAGACGGTCGTGACCGGCAACGGCGAGACGTACCGGGCCCGCGCGGTCATCCTGGCGACGGGGTCGGCCTACCGTGAGCTCGGCCTGGACGACGAGAAGCGCCTGTCGGGCCGGGGCGTGTCCTGGTGCGCGACGTGCGACGGGTTCTTCTTCCGCGACCAGCACATCGCGGTCGTCGGCGGCGGTGACTCCGCGATGGAGGAGGCCACGTTCCTGACCCGGTTCGCGCAGAAGGTGACCCTCGTGCACCGGCGCGACGAGCTGCGCGCGTCGAAGATCATGGCCGACCGTGCGCTGAACGACCCGAAGATCGAGGTCGCGTGGAACAGCGAGGTCATCGGCATCGACGGCGAGAAGAAGGTCGAGGCCCTCACGCTGCGCGACACCGTGACCGGGCAGGAGCGCGACCTGCCCGCCACGGGCCTGTTCGTCGCGATCGGCCACGAGCCGCGCACCGAGCTCGTCAAGGGACAGATCGACCTGGACGACGAGGGTTACATCCAGGTCGTGGGGCGCACCACGGCCACCAACCTCGAAGGCGTGTTCGCGTGCGGCGACGCCGTCGACCACACCTACCGCCAGGCCATCACCGCCGCCGGGTCGGGCTGCTCGGCCGCGCTCGACGCCCAGCGCTACCTCACCGAGCTCGCCGACGCCGCCGGCCTGGAAGATCTCGCCGGCACCCCCGAGGTCCCGAACCCCGACGATCTGCCGCTGGCGCTGGAGGAGATCCGATGAGCACCGTGACCGTCACCGACGACACCTTCGACGAGGTGGTCCTCGGCTCCGAGATCCCCGTCCTGGTGGACATCTGGGCCACGTGGTGCGGCCCGTGCCGCCAGGTCGCCCCGATCCTGGCCGAGCTTGCCGAGGAGTACGACGGCAGGCTCACGATCGCCAAGCTCGACGCCGACGCCAACCCGGCGACGGTCGCCGCGGCCGGGGTCGTGTCGATCCCGACGCTGAACTTCTACTCCGGCGGCCGGCTCGTGAAGTCCGTCGTCGGTGCCCGCCCGAAGCCGGCGCTGGTCGCGGAGATCGAGGAGGTCCTCGCGTGAGCGACCTCACGACCGCCACGCGCGGGCGCCTGTCCACGCTCGACCGGTGGCTGCCGCTGTGGATCGGGCTCGCGATGGTCGCCGGGCTCGTCCTGGGCCGGTTCGTCCCCGCCCTGTCCGAGGTGCTCACAGCGATGGAGGTCGGCGGGATCTCGGTCCCGATCGCGCTCGGCCTGCTCGTCATGATGTACCCGGTGCTGGCCAAGGTCCGCTACGACCGCGTCGGCGCGGTCACCGGCGACAAGAGGCTCCTGGTCTCCTCGCTGGTGCTGAACTGGCTGGTCGGTCCGGCGCTGATGTTCGCCCTGGCCTGGATCTTCCTGCCCGACCTGCCCGAGTACCGCACCGGGCTGATCATCGTCGGCCTGGCCCGCTGCATCGCGATGGTCGTCATCTGGAACGACCTCGCGTGCGGGGACCGCGAGGCGGCCGCTGTGCTGGTCGCGATCAACTCCGTGTTCCAGGTCGTCGCGTTCTCCCTGCTCGGCTACTTCTACCTCACCGTGCTGCCCGGGTGGCTCGGCCTGGACACCCAGGGCCTGGACGTGTCGGTCGGGCAGATCGCGCTCAACGTCCTCGTCTTCCTCGGCGTCCCGCTGGCCGCCGGGTTCGCCTCCCGCCTGGTCGGGGAACGCGCCAAGGGCCGCACCTGGTACGAGGACCGGTTCCTGCCCGTCATCGGGCCGTGGGCGCTGTACGGGCTGCTGTTCACGATCGTCCTGCTCTTCGCCCTGCAGGGCGAGGCCGTCACCTCGAACCCGCTCGACGTGGCCCGCATCGCGCTGCCGCTGCTGGTGTACTTCGCCGCCATGTGGGGCATCGGCATCATCGTCGGCAAGACGCTCGCGCTCGGCTACGCACGCTCCACGACGCTCGCGTTCACCGCGGCCGGCAACAACTTCGAGCTCGCGATCGCCGTCGCGATCGGCACGTTCGGCGCGACGTCGGGCCAGGCACTGGCCGGTGTCGTCGGCCCGCTCATCGAGGTCCCCGTCCTCGTCGGCCTCGTCTACGTGTCCCTGTGGCTCGCACGCCGCTGGTTCGCCGTCGACCCCTACGCCACCCCGGCTCCTGCACGCGAGCTGGACGAGGTGAGGTCATGACCACCACCCCCCTGACCGCGCGTGACGCGGACTGCGCCCCGCAGATCGAGTCCCACGCGATCGGCACCGAGGTCGCCGGCGCCGTCGCCACCACGCTCAAGGCCCTCGCCGAACCGCTGCGACTGCGGATGCTGTCCTTCATCGCCACCTCCCTCGCCGGGGAGGCGTGCGTGTGCGACCTCGCGGCTCTCACCGACGTGTCACAGCCGACGGTGTCGCACCACCTGAAGGTGCTGCGCGACGTCGGCGTGCTGACCTCCGAACGACGCGGCACCTGGGTCTGGTACAGCATCACCCCTGGCTACAAGGCCGCGGTGACGACGCTGCTGGACTCGTTCGCCCCGGCCGCGCTCGGCGCCACCCACGGCACCACGGTCCTGGCGGGCCTGGACGACGTCGACCCGGCGCTCGACCACCTGGCCGAGGACCTGGCCGGTGCCTTCCCCGACGTCCGGTTCGACGTCGTGCAGCGCGTGGTGCGCGAGTCCTACACCGACCTGGCCCGCTCGGCGAAGGTCTCGGCCCACCTGGTGCCGCTCACCGGCAGGTTCGCCCGGCAGAGACTGACCGACCTGACCCGCACCGACGACGCCCGCCCGCAGGTGCTGTTCGTCTGCGTCGCCAACGCCGGCCGCTCCCAGCTCGCCGCGGCCCTGCTCCAGCACTACGCCGGGGACCGCGTCGTGGTCCGCTCCGCCGGGTCCACGCCCGCAGCCGACATCCACGACGGCGTCCGCGAGGCACTGGCCGAGCTCGAGGTCGCCGACGACGAAGCCTTCCCCAAGCCGCTGACCGACGACGCCGTCCGCGCCGCCGACATCGTCATCACGATGGGCTGCGGCGACGTGTGCCCGGTCCTGCCGGGCAAACGGTACGAGGACTGGCTCGTGGGCGACCCCGCCCTCGCCTCCCCGGCCGGGGTCGCCGCGATCCGCGACGACCTCGACGAGCGCGTTCGCGGCCTGCTCGCCGACCTCCTGCCCGACCTGACCCTCACCATCGCCTGACCCCCACCACCAGGAGAGCCACCATGACCGACACCACCACCGCCAAGCCGTCCGCCCTGTTCGTCTGCGTCCACAACGCCGGCCGCTCCCAGATGGCCGCCGGCTACCTGCGCGCCCTGTCCGGCGGCGCCGTCGAGGTCCGCTCCGCCGGCTCCGCACCGGCCGATCAGATCAACCCCGTCGCGGTCGAGGCGATGCTCGAGGAGGGAATCGACATCCGGGCCGAGCAGCCCAAGGTCCTCACGACCGAGGCCGTGCAGGCCTCCGACGTCGTGATCACCATGGGCTGCGGCGACGCGTGCCCGATCTTCCCCGGCAAGCGCTACGAGGACTGGCAGCTCGCCGACCCCGCCGGTCAGGGCATCGAGTCCGTGCGCCCCATCCGTGACGAGATCCGCGGTCGTGTCCTGACCCTGCTCGACGAGCTCGGTGTCACGCCGGTCGTGCCGAGTCCGGTCGCCTGACGCGGACGGCTATCCTCGATGGGTGAGCGCCCCGGCACGCGAGTCGTCCCCGCCCTTGGACGGGCGGTCCGAGCGCGCGCCGGGGCCCGCCCTTCGCGCGACCTTGAGCCGGGAGCAGGCCGAGGACACCGCGACGCTGCTGCGGGTGGTGTCCGACCCGACGCGGCTCCAGCTGCTGAGCCTGATCCACCACAGTGCCGACGAACGCGCACGGGTCGCGGACTTGACTCGCGCGCTCGGGCTGCGTCAGCCCACCGTGTCGCACCACCTGAAGGTGATGACCGAGGCCGGCATCGTCACCCGCGATCCCGTCGGGCGCGAGGTCTGGTACTCCATCGTCCCTGCCCGCCTGCACGCGATCGCCGACCTGCTGCGCTGATCTCGCCGGGCGGGCCCCGATGAGCCCGCCCGACCTGCGCGCCGCCCAGGTGGCCACGATGGCCGATCCGGCCAGGCTGCGGCTGCTGGCCCTGATCATCACCGACCCGAGCGGGCAGCCCGCAGCGGTCGATCTGGCGGGGCCCGGTGGCGCACTGGAGGCCGTCGACGCCCACCTACGGGCCATGACCGATGTCGGGATCCTGGTTCGCATCGGTCACGGCCGACAGGCCCGGTACCGGCCCACCCCGGACGCCCTGGCCCGGTTCGGCGGCGCTGCGATCGGGGTACCGCACCGTGCCGGGGCCGCCCACGTCCCGTCCGGAGACCACGACCGCCTCCTGCGGCGCATCGCCGCCGATCTGAGCGCCACCTACGCGGACGTCCTCGCGCCCGAGACGGTCACCCGGTTCGTCACGGACAGCTACGACCTGCTCGCCGCCCGCGCGACGGTTCGCCGCTACCTGCCCGCCCTCACGGCCCGCTTCGCTGCCGACCGGCTCGCCGCGCTCACCCTCGAACGCCAGGGCGTCGTGCCGCACCGGGACGTGCTGTTCGTGTGCGTCCGCAACGCCGGGAGGTCTCAGATCGCGGCGGCGGTGCTGCGTTCGGTCGCCGGTGATCGGGTGCGCGTACGCACCGCGGGATCGGTGCCCGCCGGCCAGATCGACCCCGTCGTGCGCGCCGAGCTCGCCCAGCGCGGCCTGGACGCGCTGACCGAGTTCCCCCGCCCGCTGACCGACGAGGTCGTCCGGGCCTCAGGAGTCGTGGTGACCATGGGCTGCGGGGACGCCTGCCCCGTCTTCCCCGGACGCCGCTACGTCGACTGGACGGTCGATGACCCCTCGGGGCGCCCGCGCCAGGACGTTGCACGCATCGTCGACGACATCACCGCACGGGTGCACGACCTCGTGCGCCAGATCGACCCCTGACCGACACCTCTCAGCGCGCCACCGGCCCGGCCGCATCGCCGGCGACGCGGGAGACCTCGCGTGCGAGGGCGCGCACCAAGCGTTTCATCGCCTGGTAGGCCTGGTGGTGATGCCACCGGCCATCTGTCTGCGCCCCGTCGACGTCGTCCGGCGCCGCGTCCACCGTGAGGTCGCACTGCGCGCCGCGCGGGACGAGATGGGCCGAGAGCTCGTACGCGCGCCCGCCCACCCGGGCACGCACCGCCAGCCCGTCCCCGGGCACCGCGTCGCGCAGGCGCCCCGCCATCGCACCGAACGCCACCGGCACACCAGGTACGTCGGCCTCGGCCCCCAGGACGATCAGCAGCGCGCGCCACGCCTGCTCGACCGGCGCGGCGACCGCGACGGTCGAGCTCACCTCCCGGTCGAACAGCGTGCCACCCACCCCTTCAGAATAGATGTCCGTCTATGGTTTCGGGTGTGAATGGTCGTGGAGCACGGTGCTCTCCAAGCGGAAGCCGATGCCGCGCACGGTGTGGATCACGCCGGCGAGGTCGTGGGCATCGAGCTTGCGGCGCAGGCGGGAGATGACGGCGGCCAGGGTGCCGTCGGGGTCCGGTGAGTGGGGCCAGTAGCGGTGCGTGAAGCGCTCGCGCGGGACCACGTGGTCGGGGTGGGTCGCCAGCTCGTGCAGGACCTCGAACTCCAGCGTGCTCAGGTCGATGCCACGCCCGCGCAGGCGAGCGTCGTAGGCACCCGGGTCGAGCTCGAGCAGACCGACCCGGACCAGGGGGCGCAAGTCGCTGCGCGTGGCGAGCTCGAGCAGCGTCCGGGCCAGCCGCTCAGGCTGGTACGGCTGGTCGACGACGGGGCGTGCGCCGGCAAGCACCGCCGCGCCGAGCCGGTCGGCGTCCCCCGCGCGGTAGGCGAGCAGGACGGGCAGGTCCAGCTCGTCGCGCACCACCGCGACGAAGCCACTGAGCATCGGGTCCTCCAGCGCCGCGCTGACCACAACGGCGAGGGTGGGGATCGCGGAGGCGCGCGCCAGCGCGCGCAGTGGGTCCCCCACGGGCTCGAGAGTGACGCCTTGCTCGCGCATCGCCGTGACGAGCCCTTCGTGGGGGTCGAAGGTGGGGTCGACGAGGACCGCGTGCGCGGCCGGGGCCCGGAGTCCGGTCGAGTCGCGCAGGATGTCGTGGCCGCGCTGGGGAAGGGTGACGGTCATCGTCGGCTCCTGGTGGGTGGTCAGCCGAAGCGGCCGGTGATGTAGTCCTCGGTGCGCTGGTCGGCCGGGTTCTCGAAGATCTTCGCGGTCCGGTCGAACTCGACGAGCTCCCCGGTGCGGTCGCCAGTGGCCTCATCCACGGCGGCGGTGAAGAACGCGGTGCGGTCGGCGACCCGGGCGGCCTGCTGCATGTTGTGGGTGACGATGACGATCGTGTACAGGTCGCGCAGCTCGGTCATGAGGGTCTCGATGCGCATGGTCGCGATCGGGTCGAGGGAGGCGCAGGGCTCATCCATGAGGATCACGTCCGGCTCGACCGCGATCGTGCGGGCGATGCACAGGCGCTGCTGCTGACCCCCGGACAGGCCGTAGGCGGACTGCTTGAGCTTGTCCTTGACCTCGTCCCACAGCGCCGCGCGGGTCAGGGCCTGCTCGACGTGGTCGTCCATCGAGGAGACCTTCATGCCGGTGACGCGGGGCCCGTAGGCGATGTTGTCGTAGATCGACTTCGGGAACGGGTTGGGCTTCTGGAACACCATCCCGATGCGTCGGCGTACCTCGATCGGGTCCACGCCGGCGCCGTACATGTCCTGGCCCCAGTACCGCACCGACCCGGTGACGCGGGCGCCCTCGACGAGGTCGTTCATGCGGTTCAGGGATCGCAGGATGGTCGACTTCCCGCACCCGGACGGGCCGATGAGCGCGGTGATCTCGTTGTGCCCGAATGCGAGGGACACCTCACGCACGGCGCGGAAGCCCCCGTAGTGGACGCTGACGGCCTCGCACTCCAGGACGGGGTTGGGCTCGGCGGGAATCTCACGGTGCTCGCTGTGGGCGGGGCGTGTGGAGATCCGGGTGCTGGACGTCATGGTGGCCTTCGCGGGAGTGCCGGTGGTGGTCATGGTGGGGCGGTCCTCGGGTGGTCTCACCAGCGGCGCTGGTAGCGGTTGCGGATGACGATGGCCAGCGCGTTCATGGCCAGCAGGATGCCCACGAGCAGGATCGAGGTCGCGGCCGCAAGCTCGTGGAAGCCGGCCTGGGGTGCGTTGGTCCAGCCGTAGATCTGGATGGGCATGGTGGTGAACCCGGACAGCAGCCCGTTGGGGTCGAAGGAGATGAACACCAGGGCGCCGAGCAGCAGCAGCGGCGCGGCCTCGCCCAGTGCCCGGGACAGGGCGAGGATCGTGCCGGTGGCGATGCCGGGCACCGCGGAGGGCAGCGTGATCCGCCAGGTCGTCTGGAGCTCGGTCGAACCCAGGGCCAGGGAACCGTGGCGCAGCTCGCGCGGGACGGCGCGCAGCGCCTCGCGGGTGGCGATGATGATCACCGGCAGGATGAGCAGTGCCAGGGCGAGCGCGCCGCCGATGACGATGTTCTTGTTGCCGACGCCGATCAGGGCCAGGGTCCCGATGGCGAGCATGCCGTAGATGATCGAGGGGATGGCCGACAGATTCTGGATGTTGAGCTCGATGAACCGGTTGAACCAGTGGCGCCGGTCGGCGAACTCCTCCAGGTGGACCGCCGCGGCGACCCCGAGCGGGATCGCCAGGACGGCGGTGGTGCCGATCACCCACAACGACCCCAGGATCGCCGGCCGTGCGCCGGCCTCCTCCGGGCGTGAGGACGGGTATTCGGTGAACAGGCGCGCGTCGAGCCGGTCGGCGCCCTGGGCGATCGTCGTGACGATCAGGGCGACGAGCGTGGCGAACGCGACGAACAGCGAGACCCACAGCAGGGCCAGGAACACGATGGAGGCCGGGGTGCGTTCCTTGGACCGGTTGCCGGTGGCCAGGCGTGCCTGGTGGGTCGCGACGGCGGGGGTGTGCAGGGCCATCAGTACTCCTGGCGAAAGCGGCGCACGAGCTGGATGCTGATCGCGTTGACCACCAGGGTCAGGACGAACAGCAGCAGCCCGACGGCGAAGAGGGTGTTGTACTCCAGGGACCCGACTCGCGCGTCACCGAGCGCCATGCGGGCGATGAAGCCGGTCATCGTGGCGCCCTCCATGGTCGGGTCGGTGACCATCTGGGGCCGGGCGCCGGCGGCGATCGCGACGATCATCGTCTCCCCGATCGCCCTGGAGATCCCGAGCACGACGGCGGCGACGATCCCGGACAGCGCCGCGGGGAAGACCACACGCAGCGAGGTCTGCATCCGGTTCGCGCCGAGGGCCGCAGATCCCTGGCGTAGCGCGGACGGGACCGCGGACATCGCGTCCTCGGACAACGACGCGACGGTGGGGATGATCATCACGCCCATGACCAGCCCGGCGGCCAGGATCGAGAACGTGCCAACCTCGATGCTCAGCCAGTCGCGCAGGACCGTCGGGGCGACGAACGACAGGGCGAAGAAGCCGAACACCACGGTCGGCACCCCGGCCAGCAGCTCGAGGATCGGCTTGAGGATCTTGCGGGCCCGCGGGCGGGCGTACTCCGCGAGGTAGATCGCCGCGCCGAGCCCGAACGGGACCGCGACCGCCAGCGCGATCAGCGTCGTCCACGCGGTCGCCGTCACCAGCGGAAGAACCCCGAAGGTCGGGTTGGCGAACTGCGGCGCCCAACGGGTCCCGGTCAAGAACTCCACGACCGAGACCTCGGCGAAGAACTGCAGCGCCGGGGTCAGCAGCGAGATCACGATGCCGACCGTGATCAGGATCGACAACCACGCGGCCAGGCGCAGCAACAGGCGCACCAGCTGCTCCCCGCGACGTGCGTGCTGCCTCGTGATGGCCGGGGCGTGATCGGTCAGGGCCGACGGCCGGCCCGGTGCGCTCACCGGGCCGGCCACCGTGAATCGGGGGGTGCTCATCGAGGCGCCGGTCAGCCGACCAGGCTCGCGAGCTCGTCCGCCGCGGTCTGCTGCTGCTCGTCCGTGAGGTCGATGAACAGCGCGTCCGCGGCGATCTCCTCCTCGTTGGCGAGGTAGAAGTCGACGAACGAACGCAGCGCCTCGTTCTCGGCGTACTTCGCGTTGTTGACGTAGATGAACAGCGGGCGGCCCAGCGGCGAGTACGTGCCGTCCTGCACCGTCTCCTTGGACGGCGTGACGCACCCGTCGCCGTTGTCCACGGCGAGGAGCTTGACCGAGTCGGCGTTCTCCTCGGCGTAGCTCAGGCCGAAGAACCCCATCGCCCCGACCGCGCCCGAGACGCCCTGAACCGTGAGGTTGTCGTCCTCGGACGGGGTGTAGTCCGTGCGGATCGCGCCCTCCTCACCGTTGATCGCCTCGGTGAAGTAGTCGAACGTGCCCGAGTCCGTGCCCGCCCCGTACAGCTCGAGCGTCTCGTCCGGGAACTCGGGGTCGACCTGGCTCCACGACGTCACCGTGCCCTCGGACTCCGGGCCCCAGATGGTCGCGAGCTGGTCGGTCGTGATGCACTCCAGCCAGTCGTTCTCCGGGTTCACCACCACCGACAGGCCGTCGTTGGCGATGACGATCTCGGTGAACTCCACACCGTTGTCCTCGCACGCCGCGATCTCCTCGTCCTTGATCGGACGCGACGCGTCGGAGATGTCGGTCTCCCCCGCGCAGAACCGCTCGAACCCACCACCGGTCCCCGACGTGGCGACCGTGACGTTGATCCCCGGCTCCTCGTCGCGGAACAACGTGGCCGCCGCCGAGCTCAGCGGCTCGACCGTCGAGGAGCCGTCGATGACGACCTCCCCGCTGAGCCCGCCCGATTCCCCGCCATCGCCGGTCGCGCCCTGGCTCTGGCCACCACAAGCGGCGAGAGTGAGAACCAGCCCCGTCGCGCCGATCACGACTGCACTGCGCTGCGGAAGTCTGAACACGTAAGTCATCCCGTCTCGTCGGGGCGGGACCTTGCGCCCGCCCACATCCACCAACGAGATCGATAGAACGCGGTCTATGTGAACGAGCGATGAACACGGCCGGAAGCCTGGATGACAAATAGAGCACGATCTATGTTTAGAGGCTGAATCGAGTGCTACGAGACACCGAGCCGCTTCTGCAGAAGCGTCGTACCGAGCCAGCGGTCGAACTTGCGACCCACCCGTTCCAGGCGCCCGGCACCGGTGAACCCTGCGCGCCGGTGCAGCGCCAGGGACGCGGCGCTGTCGCCGTCGGCGACGACCGCGACGACCTCCCTCGCGCCGGCCGCTGCGGCACCGGTGAGGACCTGGTCGAGCAGCCGGGTGCCGATCCCGCGCCCGGTGGCGGCCCGGTCGAGGTAGATCGTGTCCTCGACCGTGTGGGCGTAGGCCGGGCGCGGGCGCCACGGCCCGACGTAAGCGAACCCTGCCACGGCGCCGTCGAGTTCGGCGACCAGGAACGGCCAGCCCGCACCCTGCAGCGCTTCCAGCTTCTCGTGCCACAGCGACACTCCAGGCGGGGTGAGCTCGAACGTCGCGGTCGACGTCGCCATGTAGTGGTCGTAGATGCGCGCGACCCCCGCCATGTCGGCGGGGGTCGCGGTCCGCAGGGTCAGGCTCATGCGTCCTGGCCGTCGCCCGAACGCCCGTGGACGACGCCGGTCGCGAACCCGACGCCGGCCGGTGCCCCGACGCCGAGGGTGACGAGCTGCGGCTCGGCCGGCGCGGTGCCGCAGCACGACCCGCCCGCGCTCTCGCCGTCGGCCTCCAGGGCCAGATCGGTCGAGCAGACGCCGGTCGCGGGCAGGTCCAGCTCGACCGCGTCGGCCGCGGCGCGGTCCCCGGCGAGCGCCGCGGCGATCGAGCGCACCTGCTCGTACCCCGTGGCGAGCAGGAAGGTCGGCGCCCGCCCGTAGGACTTCATGCCCGCGAGGTAGAAGCCGTCGTCGGGGTGGGACAGCACCTGCTCGCCGTGCGGGGGGACCGTCCCGCAGGAGTGCTGGTTCGGGTCGATCAGCGGAGCCAGCGCCGACGGCGCCTCCACGACCGGGTCGAGGTCCAGGCGCACCTCGCGCAGCATGTCGAGGTCCGGGCGGAAGCCGGTCGCGTTGACGATCTGGTGCACCTCGAGGTCGAGCGCGCCGTCGCGGGCCGTCCCGAGCACCTGGACGGTCTCC
The DNA here is from genome assembly GCF_004519295.1 of Cellulosimicrobium funkei. GTDB lineage: Bacteria > Actinomycetota > Actinomycetes > Actinomycetales > Cellulomonadaceae > Cellulosimicrobium > Cellulosimicrobium funkei. The sequence goes on along the minus strand of NZ_SOZH01000012.1, from coordinate 76,663 downwards.
CCGTCGGGCACGAGGCGCTCGATCGAGACGCGCGCGAGCAGGGTCAGGCGCCCGGCCTCCACGGCCGCCCGCAGACGGGTGCCGAGCAGACCGCGCGCGGGCAGCTCGTCGTCGGACCCGCCGCCGAACAGGCGACGCGCGGACCCGCCCCGGATCGCCCACGTGATCGTCGTCCCCGGCTCGGCCTCGGCGAGCTCGACGAGGCTCAGCAGGGTGTTCGCCGCCGAGTGCCCCATCCCGACCACGAGCGTGTCCCGGCCGGCGAACCGGTCACGCTGGGACCCGAGGACGTCGGGCAGCGGCCCTGTCACGAACCCGGCCGCCTGCGCCTCCCCGGCGGCCGGGAGACCAGAGACGCCCAGCGGGTTCGAGGTCGAGAACGTGCCCGAGGCGTCGATCACCGCGCGCGCCAGCACGTCGCGCACCACGCCCTCGCTGTCGACGGTCCGCACCCGGTACCCGCGGCGCTCCCGCCCGAGCGACCGCGTCTTGTCCGCCCCGTCACGCGCCACCGCCAGCACCCGCGTCCCCGTGCGCAGCCGCGACGCGATCTGCGGCGTCGCGGCCAGCGGGGCCAGGTACCGCTCGACGAGCTCCCCACCGGTCGGCAAGGTGTCGGGGTCCGGCTCCACCCAGTCGGTCGGCGCCAGCAGGCGCCGCGCCGCGGCGTCGACGTCGTACCGCCACGGCGAGAACAGGCGCACGTGACCCCACGACGCCACGGCCGCACCGGGACCCTCGCCCGCCTCGAGCACCAGCGGCTCCAGTCCCCTCTCCAGCAGATGCGCCGCCGCCGCCAGACCCACCGGACCCGCACCAATCACCACGACCGGCAGCTCGCCCCGCACAACCTCGCCCATCACCACTCCTCAAATTGAAGACCGTCGATGTGAGCATCGTGGAGCACGTATCGAAGGATGTCAATCTGTGCGAGGATGGCGGCATGACGATGACCGACCTGCCGCTGGCGCCGACGGGTACCGGATGCTGCGGCCCCGCTGTCACCGAGGCCGTCGAGCCCGGGCGTGCGCGTGAACTTGCCCGCACCTTCAAGGCACTTGCCGACCCCACCCGGGTCCAGCTCCTGGCGATCGTCGCCGCACAGACTGGTGGCGAGGCCTGCGTGTGCGACCTCACCGAACCGGTCCGCCTCTCCCAGCCCACCGTCAGCCACCACCTCAAGATCCTCGTCGACGCCGGCCTCCTCGCCCGCGAGCAGCGTGGCCGCTGGGCCTACTACTCCCTGGTCCCTGGCGCCCTCAGTCAGCTGGCGACCTCGCTCACCGAGGCGGCCCCACACGGCTGACCCCGCAGAACAACTGGCCTCCTGGAGGCGGCCATGATCGACATCCCTGGACTGCCGGAACCGGATGCGGGCCTGGTGTTCGACCTCGCTCTGCTGGTGCACGTCGTCGCAGGCGTCACAGCGGTGCTTGCGGGTCTGGTCGCGATGCTCACGCGCAAGGGTGGGCGGTGGCACGTGGGGGCGGGGCGCGTGTTCCTCGGCGGGATCGTGGCTCTCTTCGGGTCGATGATCGTCATGGTGGTGATCCGCTGGCCGGCCACCGTCCACCTGGCCGTCCTCGGAGGTATCGCCCTGGCCGCCGTGCTGCTCGGGTGGCGCAACCGGCGCCGCGGCCGCAGCGACGACGCGCACATCGCATGGATGGGTCTGGCGTACATCGCGATGCTCACCGCGTTCTACGTCGACAACGGTCCGCACCTGCCGGTGTGGGAACGGCTGCCGGACTGGTCGTTCTGGTTCCTGCCGACCGCGATCGGGGCACCGCTCACGGTCTGGGCGATCCGCCGGCACCGCCCGACGCCCGCGCACCGGCCCGAGCCGGCACCGTAGACCGCCCCGCGCGGGCGTCGTTCACGAGCCGTCGGGCGAGGCGTTCCGCGTCGCGGCGGACGTAGCCGAGCAGGGCTGAGCCGCGGTCGTGTTGCCAGGGCCTCCCAAGGGCGTACAGCCCGGGGACGGGGGTCGTGCCGTCGTCGACGACGAGGGCTCCGCGGGTGTCGAGGGCGCTGGGGGTGGTGATCCAGGAGTCGTCGTGCCGGTACCCCGTGGCCCACACCACGGACGCGGGCTGGACGGCCTCGCCGTCGGCGAACCGAACCGTGCCGCCGTCGACCGACGACGCTCGGGGGTGGAGCGTGACGCCGGCGGCGCGCAGTGCTCGTCGCGGGGTGCCGATGACGGGCTCGTTCGCCCGCAGGCGCCGACCGACGAACGACGTCGCCGGGGCATGGATGGCGCGCGTGGTGGTGAGCCACCAGAACAGGTCGCGTCCGAGCGGGCGCTGCGGCAGCTCGCGCAGGCGTGCGCCTCCGGACAGGTGCACGACGCGGCCGGCTCGGGCGAGCTCGAGCGCGATCTGGCGTCCGGAGTTCGCTCCGCCGACGACGAGCACCGGGCCGGGCGGGAGCTGGTCCGGGCGCTGGTAGTCGTCGGCGTGGGCCTGGACCACGGCAGGGTCGAGCTCAGCCGCGAACGCCGGCGTCCAGGGACGGCCGAACGCGCCGGTGGCTACGACCACGCGGGCGGCGGCGATCCGCTCGCCGGTCGCGAGGTGGACACGGAAGTCCCCCGTGCTGTCCTCGAGTCGGGTGACGTCGGCACCAGCGCGGAAAGGGAGGTCGAACCGGGTGGCGTAGTCCGCGAGGTAGGCGGCCACCTGGTCCTTGCTCGGGTATGACCACGGGTCGGCGGGGAACGCGGCGCCGGGCAGGGCGTCGTACCGGGCCGGGGTGAACAGGCGCAACGAGTCCCACCGCCTCGCCCAGCTCGCCCCGACCCGTTCGGCCCGCTCGAGCAGCAGCACGTCGACGCCTGCGCGGGTCAGGTAGTACCCGAGCGCGAGCCCGGCCTGGCCCGCCCCGACCACGACGACGTCACGGCGGACCGGTCCGGGGTCGGTCACAGCAGGCTGGCGATGTGGGCGAGGGTGCCGGACTCGATGAGGATGAACACACCGAGACCGATGAACACCACCGGCACGAGCCAGTGCTCGACCTTCTCCAGTGCCTCGGTGACCTTCTCGTTGGTGCCGATCGCGCGCGCGAGCAGGCACCACAGCGCGAGCAAGACGAGGAACACCACGATCGTGACCAGGGCGTCCGGGGTGGAAATGGTGCGGAACACCGGGGTGTAGATCGCGATGTTGTCCCCGCCGTTGGCGATCGTGATGCCGGCGACGCCGAGCAGCCCGACGGCCTTGAGCGCGGAATCGGCCTCATCGTCGTCGTCCTGCCCGCGCAGCGTGCGCACCAACGCCAGGACACCGATCGCGAGCGGGATCAGGCCCAGCAGCCCGACCCACTCGTCCGGCACGATCGTCAGGCCCAGGGCGGCCAGGAAGCTGACCGCGATCAGCGTGACCAGACCGAGGTACTGCCCAGCCACGATCTGCCACGCGCGCAGCCGCGACGACCCCCTGGCCGCGACCGCGAACAAGACCGTCAAGACCACGATGTCGTCGATGTTGGTCGCGACGAACAACCCGGCCGCGGCCGCGATCGTGCTCAACACGCCTCCACCTGCCCGTCCACGCCGTACGTCGGGCACAGCACCACAGCGCTGCCCGTCGCCGCGAGCAGCGTCTCGGCCGCGCCCAACAGGTCCAGCAGCTCCGGGCGGGCCAGGGAGTAGAACACCCGCCGCCCCTCCATCCGCCCGGCGACCAGGCCGCAGTCCTTCAAGCACGCCACGTGCGAGGACACCGTCGACTGCGCCAGCCCCAGATCTCTGGTCAGCTCCGCGACCCGCGCCTCCCCGGCCGCGAGCCGGCGCACGATCGCCAACCGCGCCGGGTCTCCCAACGAGCGGAACAACGCGACCGCCGGCTCGACGTCCACCGTGCTCGCCGCACACACCTCAGAATCTATGATCGACACAGATCGATAATAACCGGCTCTAGTCGATGAGTTGACCTAGGCGCAGTACACGGGTGCGTGTACTCTCGGTCCCATGGAGACGGTGACCCTCACCCACACCGCCGCACTCGCCCGGCTCGGCCACGCGCTGTCGGACGAGACGCGGGCCCGGATCATGCTCACGCTGCGCGAGGCGCCGGCGTACCCCTCGGACCTGGCGGATGCGCTCGGGGTCTCGCGGCAGGTGATGTCGAACCAGCTCGCGTGCCTGCGCGGGTGCGGTCTGGTCGAGGCGATCCCGGACGGCCGGCGCACCTGGTATCGGCTCGCCGACTCCCACCTCGCGCCGGCGCTGGACGACCTGCTGAAGCTCGTCGTCACCGTCGACCCGACCTGCTGCTCACCCGAGGGGTGCACCTGCTCATGACCTTCATCGAGACCATGGCCCCGGAGGACCGCAACTCCATGGCGCCGCGGGGAACACTCGCGGGCTTCACGACGTGCGGGAGCGTCCAGTGAGTCGGGAGTGCTGCGGCGGAGACGAGTTCGAGGGCCGCCTCGCGCCGACTACCGGCCTGGGGCTGCAGCCGGCACCGGCCCCTCCGGCCAGCGCGTCGTCGCAGCAGCTCAAGGACGATGACGGGTACGAGGAGTTGACGCCATGGTGGCGCGACCGGGCGTTGCTCCTTCCCGCGGCCTCCGGTGTGTTGCTCGCTGTCGGGTACACCCTTGAGTGGTCCGGTCTGAGGACGCCGGCCGTGGTGGTGCAGGGCGCAAGCCTGCTTGCGGGAGCCTGGACATTCGTGCCCGGAGCAGTGCGCCGCCTGGCCAGGGGCAAGCTGGGGGTCGGGCTGCTCATGACGATCGCCGCGGTCGGCGCCGTCGCGCTCGGACATGTCGGCGAGGCCGCCGCACTGGCGTTCTTGTTCTCCATCGCCGAGGCGCTGGAGGATCGCGCGATGGACCGCGCCAAGCACGGGCTGCGCGCTCTGCTCGATCTCATGCCCGCCACTGCTCGTGTCTCTCGCGTGACCGGCGACGTGGAGGTTCCGGCGTCGGCCGTGCGCAAGGCGGACGTGTTGGTGGTCCGAGCTGGTGAACGTCTGGCGACGGACGGCGTCGTCACCAAGGGGCGCAGCTCGCTGGACACGTCCGCGATCACCGGAGAGTCGATCCCGGTCGAGGTCGGTCCCGGCGACCAGGTACCCGCGGGGGCGATCAACGGCAGCGGCGCGCTGCTCGTCGAAGCGACCGCCGACGGTCAGGACAACTCCCTGACGACGATCGTTCGGCTCGTGGAGGAGGCGCAGGCCCGCAAGGGCGAACGCGCACGGCTCGCCGACCGCATCGCTCGACCACTCGTGCCGATCGTCCTCGTCGTCGCAGCCGTCGTCGTCGTGTGGGGCTTTGTCGTCGGCGAACCCGGGGTGTGGACTCAGCGCGCCCTGGTCGTGCTCGTCGCCGCATCACCGTGCGCGCTGGCCATCGCGGTGCCCGTTACGGTCATCTCCGCGATCGGCGCCGCAAGCCGCTTCGGGATGATCATCAAGTCCGGGGCCGCGTTCGAGGAGCTCGGCGTCGTCCGTGCTGTCGCGATCGACAAGACGGGAACGCTGACCCGCAACCGCCCCGAGGTCGTCGACGTGGTGACGAGCCCCAGGACCATTCGGGACCATGCGCTCGCTCTGGCTGCCGCGCTCGAGGCACGCAGCACGCACCCCCTCGCTGCGGCGATCCTGGCCACCACCCCCCGCCCACCCATAGCCGACGACGTCGAGGAGCTCCCTGGCCGGGGCCTGCGCGGCAAGGTCGACGGGCTCGAGGTCCGCGTGGGCACCACGCGCTGGATCGACCCCGGCTCTCTCGGCCCGGCCGCGCTCACGCTCGAAGAGCAAGGGATCACAGTGGTCGTCGTGGCAGCCGATGGCGACCCGGTCGCTCTCCTCGGGATCCGAGACGAGCTGCGACCCGAGGCCGCCTACGCCGTGCGACGACTCACACAGGACGGCGTGTCGGTCACCATGCTCACCGGTGACAACGAGCGCACCGCCCAGGCCCTGGCCACCCAGGCCGGCATCACGGACGTGCGCGCGGCCCAGATGCCCCAGGACAAGGAAGCCGCCGTCCGCGGGTCCTCTGAGCGCGTCCCGACCGCGATGATCGGCGACGGCGTCAACGACGCCCCGGCCCTCGCCGCGGCAAACGTCGGAATCGCGATGGGCGTCGGCGGGTCCGCCGCTGCCATCGAGTCCGCGGACATCGCCTTCACAGGAACTGACCTGCGTCTGGTCCCGCAGGGTCTGGCGCACGCCCGGCGCGGCCGACGGATCATGGCGGCCAACATCGTGCTCGCCCTGGCGATCATCGTCGTGCTCTTCCCGCTCGCCCTCTTCGGCGTGTTGGGCCTGGCCGGTGTCGTCCTCGTCCACGAGATCGCCGAGGTCGTCGTCATTCTCAACGGCGTCCGCGCAGCGCGCGGCACTGCGTCGCTCCCCGCCCTGCCGGCCACGTCCTCGGAAACTGAGCGGCCAACGCTCACGGCAACCGTTCACTGACCCCGGAGCCCAACCACACAGTGCGGCCGGTCGGCGCCGAGAGCCTGGGTAGCCCTGCGGCACCGCCAGCCGTGCCAGAGACCCTGACGGGAACCGGATTTCGGTAGACCGAAGAGTAGACTTCGCAGGTATGGATGTTGCGGTCCGTGAGGACTCGACACGTACAGCACGCACCGGGGGCCTCGGTGTGGTCCGTCTGCTGGGCCCGGCGTTCGTCGCGTCCGTCGCTTACGTCGACCCCGGCAATGTGGCCGCGAACGTCTCGGCCGGCGCACAGTTCGGCTTCCTGCTCGTGTGGGTCCTGGTCGCAGCGAACGCGATGGCCGTCGTCGTGCAGTATCTGTCCGCGAAGCTCGGCATCGTCACGGGCCGTTCCCTGCCGGAGGTGGTCGGGCAGCGGTTCCCTCGCAGGGTGCGCCTGGCGTACTGGGGGCAGGCCGAACTTGTCGCGGCGGCAACCGACCTCGCTGAGGTGATCGGTGGGGCGATCGCCCTGAACCTGCTCTTCGGTCTCCCGCTCGTGCTCGGCGGGGCGATCACCGGTGCCGTCTCCCTCGCGCTTCTCGTGCTTCAGCATCGCCGTCGACAGCGCCACTTCGAGTTCGTCATCACCGGGCTGCTCGTCGTGCTGACCGTCGGCTTCACCGCTGGACTGTTCGTTTCGCCGCCGCCGTGGTCACAGGCCGCGGCCGGGCTCATCCCGCGGTTCGACGGGCCGCAGTCCGTGCTCCTCGCGGCGTCGATGCTCGGCGCGACCGTCATGCCGCACGTGATCTACCTGCACTCCTCCCTCGCACGCGACCGACACGGTCGATCGCGCACGGACCATGAGACCTCCTATCTGCTGCGGGCAACGCGTTGGGATGTGGTGATCGCGCTCGTCGTGGCAGGCGGTGTGAACATCGCGATGCTGCTCTTGGCTGCGACGAACCTGCCGGGGCAGGATGGCACCGACACGATCGGGGGCGCCTACGCAGCGATTGCCGGGGCGCTCGGTCCCGTCGTTGCCGTGCTCTTCGCCGTCGGGCTCCTTGCCTCGGGTCTCGCCTCGACGTCGGTCGGGGCATACGCAGGTGCGGAGATCATGCATGGCCTCCTGCGCGTGCAGATCCCGCTGGTGGTACGACGCCTGGTCACCCTCACCCCGGCCCTGCTGCTGCTCACCACCGACCTGTCACCCACCAGCATGCTCGTCATCAGCCAGGTCGTGCTCAGTTTCGGCATCCCGTTCGCGCTGATTCCGCTGGTCGTCGTCACCCGCGATGCCCGGGTGATGGGTGCACGACGCAACGGCGTCGTGCTGCACCTGGCGGCCTGCGCGATCGCCATGGTCATCGTCGTGCTGAACGTCACGCTCCTGACGCTGACGCTCTTCGGCTGAACCCGGAGGGGAGTCATGGTCGTGGGTAGGCTCGCGGAATGCCCTCGACCACGGCGACGACCGCTGCTCCACGCCTCGCGCGCGCAGCAGTCGTTTCCGTGCTCGTCCTGTCGTTCTCTGTCGGCGCTCACCTTGCTGGCGGTGGCACGATGCCTGATCCGCTCGTCCTTGCGGCGCTGGTCTCGCTGACCCTGGCCGCGACCACGATCGCGGGCCGGGCCCGCTTCACCCCGACGCGCCTGGTCGCCGTGCTCGGGACAGCTCAGCTCGCCCTGCACAGTGCGTTCGACGTCCTGGGACACAGAGCGCATCTCTGCGCGGATCCCCTGACCGACTCTGCGCCGCACGTCCAGCACGCGCAAATGACGACCTGTGCGCCGATCACGGTCTCGCACGGCGCGACTCCGGGATGGATGGTGCTCGCGCACCTCGTCGCGACGCTCACGCTCGCGTTCGCGCTCGCCCGCGGGGAGGACGCCATCCGCTGCGTCCTGGCGTGGCTGGGTCGGCGTCTCATGCGCGATGTCGCGCCCGCCTACCGGCACGAACAGCACCGACCCGTCCGTGTCGCTCGCCGCGTGGCCAGGCCGCACGGCAGGCCCTTCTCCACCGCTCCCACCCGCGGCCCGCCGGCTGCACCCGAGCTCGTCGCTGGTTCTTCCTGACCGCGCCCCACATGGTCGGCCCCGCCGACCCCCGTCCGACGAGCCCTCGCATCACTGCCTGCGCCGGGGCGCGACGAGTCCCCCTCTCGCATCGCTCGACGGAAACGGTCATGACCTCGACACCCTCGCTGCCCGACCCTGCCCGCGCACCGGACCATCCCACACGGACGGCTCCACGGTCCCTATGGGCTGCCATGCCCCTGGTTCTAGGGTGCGCGACCCTCGTCGTCCTCGTCGCCCTGGCATTGTTATCTGCTGCGGGCGAGCTCGACGTCAGGCTCCTCATGAACCCCGGTGCCGTCGTGCGCTACGGGCTTCCCGCCGCGCGCGCACTGCACGACGCGACGGCGGCACTGACCATCGGGCTGCTGGTGCTGGCCGCCAGCATCCTGCCGGGCCAGTCCGACGAGCCCGAAGCACTGTCCTACTGGCAGTGGCGAGCCGCGCGCTGGGCAGCCTGGTCCTCGTCTCTGTGGTTCATCTCTGCCGTCGTGGTCGTCGCGCTCACCGCCGGGAACTCCATCGGCACGGGCCCGCAGGAGCCGGGGTTCTGGACCCAGGCGCTGCACTACGCGACATCGATCGACCTGGGCCAATACCTGGCGATCTCCACGCTGCTCGTCCTCGCGACTCTCCTCACGCTCACCGCCGCACGCACGGTGTCCCGCGTCGTCCTCGCGCTGGCGTTCGCCCTGGTGGCACTCCTGCCCGTGGCCCTCGTGGGTCACGCCGCCGGAACCGAGGAGCATGCCAACGCCGTGAACAGCCTGATCGTGCACCTCGTGGCCGTGACCGTGTGGGTCGGAGGCCTGGCGGGCCTGGCCCTGCTGCTGCCGCGCCTGCGCGGCTCGCTCCCGATCGTGGTCACGCGCTACTCCACCGCCGCTGCGTGGTGCTTCGCCGCGACCGCGGCCTCCGGGGTGGTGAACGCCTCGCTGCGGTTGACGAACCCGTCCGACCTGGTCGCCACGCCGTACGGCCGTCTGCTGCTGGTCAAGACTGCGGCCCTCGCCCTGCTCGGTGCGGCGGGGTGGGCGCAACGACGACGAGTCATCCCGCACGTGGGCGGGCTTCACGGCCGACGAGCGTTCGCTCGGCTCGCACTGGTCGAGGTGGTCATCATGGCGCTGACGTTCGGTGCCTCGGTCGCGCTGTCCCGGATGGCGCCACCAGTACCTCAGGACCCGTCGGCGTTCGACGTCCGCCTGTCCCTGCTTGGCTTCCCCTATCCGCCCGCCGTCTCGTTCTCGACCATGATCAGCGAGGTTCAGCCGGACTGGCTCTTCGTCGCACTCGCCGTCGTGCTCGCGACCCTGTACCTGGCCGGAGTGTTCCGCCTGCGCCGCCAAGGGTTGACGTGGCCGCGGGCACGCACCAGCGCGTGGGTGTCAGGCTGCCTCGTCCTGCTCTGGGCAACGAGCGGCGGAGCGGGCGTCTACGCCTCGGTCCACCTGTCGACCCACGTCCTGCACGCCACCTTGCTGATCCTGGTCGTACCGTTGCTCCTCACCCTGGGCGCCCCGCTCCCGCTCGCTCTGCAGGTATTGCCTGCGCGTCCAGACGGGTCAGGCGGGCCGAGAGAACTCGCCGACACGCTCTCGCGGTCTGTGCTGTCCGCCCGGCCGGGCGTGGCAGCCGTAGTCCTGGTGGCGCTGGTGGCCGTGTACTTCGGGACGGGCTGGCTCAAGTGGGGGCTGTTCGAGCACGCCGGCACGCTCGCCATGCAGGTGCTGTTCCTTGCCGCCGGGACGGTGTTCTTCCATGTCGTGCTCGGGACCGGCCCGGACCGCAACGCGGTGCCCGCCTCTCGGGCACTGCTCGCTGTCACGGTCGTAGGCGTCGGCCTGGCCGCGCTTGGCGTTGCTCTGCACACCCTCCCCGGGCTGCTCGCGCAGGACTGGTGGTTCACCATGCAATATGACGACGTCCGCGCGCTGCGTGCCGACCAGTCGCGAGGGGCGCTCGTCGCAATCGCCGCAGCGGTGGTGACGACAGCTGCCACCGTCGCGCTCCTGCTCGCCCGACGATCAGGGCGACTCCAGCGCCCCCGACAGGACCGCCGGCGTCTGAGCACCGGGTGAACCCCGCACCAGCATTGCTCCGGGCCGCCTCAATGCGCCCAGGAACGGCGGCTAGATCGGGGTCACGAAGCCCCCGACCCAGCCCTGCATCGTCGTCATCAACGCGGTCCACAGCCCTGTGACCATCGAGATCCCGATGAGCACGAGGATGAAGCCACCGGCGACGTTGATGGCGCGCAGGTGCTGGCGTAAGAACGTCATCGACCGCTGGGCCCAGCCGAGCCCCCACGCGACGAGCACGAAGGGCACACCCAGGCCCAGGCAGTACGCCAGGGCCAACAGCGCCCCACGCCCGGCCGTGCCGGCGTCCACGCTCAGCGCCGAGATAGCTACGAGCGTAGGGCCCAGGCACGGCGTCCATCCCAGCCCGAACACCAACCCGAGCACGGGCGCCCCGGCGATCCCCACACGCGGCGTCCAGGACGGGCGCACCACCCGTTGCAGGGGCCCGACCTGCCCGACGAACACCAGCCCCATGACGACCACCAGGGCACCCAGAACCCGGATCAGCATGTCCTGGCGTTGCACCAGCCACGACCCCAACGCTCCGAAGAGAGCACCGTAGGCGACGAACACGACGGTGAACCCTGCGATGAACAACCCCACCCCGAGCAGCAGGCGACGACGAGTGGTCTCCCGCCCCAGACCCCCGACGTAGCCGAGATAGCCCGGCACCAGCGGCAGGATGCACGGCGAGGCGAAGGACACCAGCCCGGCGAGCATCGCGAGCGGAACAGCGAGCAGCAGGTCGCCGGAGAAGACGGTCTCGGTGATGCTCACTGCGCGAGAGCAGCCTCGACGGCTCGGGTGAGGTCGCCCGGGTTCTCGACGCTGACCTTCTCGCCGTCAAGGAAGAACGTCGGTGTGCCGCCCACGCCCAGGGCCCGCCCCTCGTCGAAATCACGCTGCACCCGTGCTGCGACCTTCGGGTCGGCGACGTCGGCGTCGTACTGCGCCATGTCCAGGCCCATTTCCTCGGCGAACCCGCGGAACACGTGCGCCTTGGAGTCGCGAGCCTCGCCCCAATCAGCCTGGGTGGCGTACATCTGCTGGTACATCGCCTCGAGCTCGCCCTGCCGTGCTGCGGCCTCGACCGCGATAGCCGCGTTGTTCGCGTTGGCGTGGGAGGGGATGGGGAAGTAGCGGATCACGAGGGTGAGCTCGTCGCTGTACTGCTCGCGCAACTGTTCGACAGTCGGATAGTAGGCGCGGCACACCTCGCACTCGAAGTCGAGAAACTCCACGAGGACGGCCTTCTCGTCGGGTGCCTGATTGATGACGTGGCTGTCCTCGCGCACGACCTGCGGATCGCCGCTCTGCGCTGAGGCGTCGGCGTCGTCGGTTCCCGATGACAGGATGAACCAGACCAGGATCGCGAGCAGGCCGGCGACGCCGAGCAGGAGGACGGACTGGAGGATGCGGCGGGTGGTCATGAGGTTCCTCGGTGGTCGTGGGCGTGCGGGTTGTTTGGTGGGTCGACGACGTCCTGGGATGTGACGTCGGATGCGGCCGAGGGCGGGTAGCCCGGGCTCGGGTCGGTCTCAGCGACTTGTTGGCGGTCGAGCTCGGCCAAGGCTCTGCGCTCGTTGCGGTCGGCGTGCACGATGGCGCGCATCGCGAGCCAGAAGAGCAGGCCGACGCCGATGGAGGGCACGATGCCGGCGATGATCGCGGTCCAGGGGATGTTCATGAGTCGCTTCGTCTCGTACTGGTTGCGGTCGTGCTCCGCGGTGGGCAGCTGGTCAGGAAGCGGACCATCCGCTGGGCATCGTCTGTGACGAACCCCAGGAGGGACGACCCGCGTGTGCGTTGCCGCGGCCTTCCGATGACATGAAGCCCGGGGATGCGGGTGCGGTGCTCGTCGTGCAGGAGGGTCTTGTCCGCGCCCAGGGCGCCGGGGATCGTGATCCAGGCATCGTCCGGCCGGTACCCGGTGGCCCACACGATCGTGTGCGGCTCCCAGGTCGCGTCATCGGCGAACGTCACTGCGGTGCCGGTGACAGCGCTCACGCGCCCGCGCAGCACGATCCCGGCGGAACGCAGGTCGGACTCGCTGATCCCGATCACCGGGTCGGTGGTGGGCAAGCGCCGGCCGATCGGGCCGTCGGCCGAGGCCCGCATGATGGCGGTACGGGTCATCCACCAGAACAGGTCTCGGCCCGCGATGACCTGTCGCACGCTGCGCAGGCGCCCGCCGCACGCGAGGTGGACCTCACGCCCGGCGCGGGCGAGCTCGAGCGCGATCTGCACGCCGGAGTTCCCTGCCCCCACGACCAGCACCCGCCCGCCCGGAGTGGCGGCGGGAGTGCGGTAGTCGTCCGAGTGCAGCTGGACGAGTCCCGGGTCTGCTCCTCGCGCGGCGTCGGGGATCCACGGCTTCTGGTAGGCGCCGGTGGCGACGACGACCTGTGCGGCGACGATCACGCCCGCGGGTCCGGAGGCGATGAATGCGCCCGCGCGGTCCGTCTCGAGCTGCTCGACACGGAAGCTGTGCCGAACGCGCAGCTGGTGGTGGGCTGCGTAGGCGGCCAGGTACCGTGCGACCTCGTTCTTCGTGGGGAAGTAGTCCGGTGGCCATGGGGACGCGAAGTCGGGCAGGGTGGCGTACCGGGCCGGGGTCACCAGCCGAAGAGAATCCCAGCGTCGCGCCCAGGACTCTCCGGCACGACGTTGGTCGTCCACGACGACGTAGTCCGTCCCCGCTTGGGCGAGCAGGGCAGCGGTCACGAGCCCCGCCTGGCCGCCGCCGATGACGACGACCTGGTGTTGCGTGGTGGTGTTCATCCGGCTGTCAGCCCGGAGTAGGAGTGCTTGCCGTTGATGAGGAGGTTGACCACCGTGAAGTTGAAGATCACGCAGGCGAACCCGACCAGCACGAGCCACGCGGCGCGCCGGCCCGTCCATCCGCGCGTGGTGCGCGCGTGCAGGTAGGCGGCGTAGACGATCCAGATGATGAAGGTCCACACCTCCTTGGGGTCCCACCCCCAATAGCGACCCCAGGCGCTTTCGGCCCAGATCGCCCCGCCGATCAGGGTGAACGTCCAGGCGACGAAGCCGACGGCGTTGAGCCGAAACGCCATGGACTCCAGCTCGTTCGGGGCCGGCATCACCTCGAGCCAGCGCCACCACCGTCGCCCGAGCACGACGCCGCCGTCCTCGCGGTGGTCACGTAGCAGCTGCAAGGCGGAAAGGATGCATGCGACCGTGAAGATGCCGGTTGCGCCGATCGCGACACCGACATGGATCACCAGCCAGTACGACTGCAGGGCGGGGAACAGCCCTGTCGCGGGGGTGTAGAAGGCGTTCAGCGCCAGCACCAGGAACAGCGCGGCCGTGCCGGCGATGAACGCGCCGGCGAACCGCAGGTCCCGGCGCAGGTTGAGCAGGACGAACGCGACCAGGGCCGCGAACGTTCCCACGAGCGTGAACTCGTACATGTTCGCCCACGGTGTCCTGCCGGCAGCGAGGCCACGCAGCACGATCGCCGCGGCCAGCAGCCCTGTGGCGAGCCACGTCGTCGCCATCGCAATTCCGGCTGCACGTCGTGGGACCAGGACATCGGTCGCGTCAGCAGGAGCAGGGTGGACGCGTCGTTCGGCGTGCTGGGCGAGGTCGAGGGCGAAGGCGATCAGGGCGATCACCAGTGCTGTTGCGCTCGACCACACCAACAGCACGCTCAGGTTGGAGAGCTCCATCGGGATCCTCGAAGGGGTACGCCACGGGTGCAGGGCACAGGGGGCGGCACGGCTCGCTCCACGCCACGTTCCGGCGCCGATCCGGCGCGGGAGACGCTCTCGAGCAGTTGTACGAGAGCGACGGTGGCTAGAGCTGGCAGTGCAGTTTCGGCCAGGGGCTGCGGTGGTGAGGGAACAATCCCTCGCCGGCGGACGACTATGTCCGGCACACGCCCCAGGTCAGCGGCTTCGATGAGGGCAAAATCATGCCTACAAAGATCGGGATCGGTCGCCCACGCTGGAGACGTCTGGGCACGAGCCGATGCAGCAGTGAACCGCGAGCGAGCAGGACGACGGCGAGCACGATCAGGGCGCACAGGCACAGCAAGGTCAGGGCGTCGATGTGTCCCGGGTCTTGCCGGTCGGTCGGTTGCGCCGCGTCTTGGAGGGCGGGATCTGCCTGGACGAAGGATGCGACGTGCGCGGCCGCGGCCGGCGTCTCGGACTCGATCACGGTCGTACCGAGCAGCCCGGCGAGCGCGAGCAGCACGACGACCAGCACAGCGCGCAGGGCGGCTGCGCCGACGCGGTGACGAGTCGCGGTGACCATGGCGTGCCCGATGATAGAGGTTCATGCTGGATGCTTCCGGAACGGGGTGTACAGACGGTTCTGTTACGGTCCGGGCGATCATTCGCGCAGTGAAGGGGTAGGGCGTGTCCGGGTTCGTGGCCACGGAGTTCGAGGGTCCGGTGTGGTTGCCGACCGAGCCCCCGTCGTGGGAGACGTTCCTTGCACCGACCCTGCAGCCCATCCCGGTGATCCCTGTCATCGCGCTGATCGCGGCCGGGCTCTACCTCACAGGAGCGGTACGTGTCTGGGCCTCCGGGCGGCGCTGGTCGCCCTGGGCGACGCTGTCGTTCCTGACTGGGTGCGCCGTCCTCGTCGTCGTGATGGGCGCCGGTGTCGAGGGCTACGGCCTCGAGATGTACTCGGTGTTCATGTTTCAGCAGCTCACCCTCATGATGGCAGTCCCGCCTCTGCTCGTGCTCGGCCGCCCGGGCACGCTGCTGCTGCGCGCCACCCCGCACAACCGGATCGGTCGCCACGTGCTCGGTGCTGCTCGTTGGGGCCTGCGCTCCTGGCCGGGACGGGTGTTGCTCCACCCGGCACTGATGATCCCGCTGTTCCTCCTGTGCTTCTACGCCCTGTATCTGAGCCCGCTCGCCGGGGACCTGCTGCAGAGCTGGGGCGGGCACCTGTCGCTCGAACTACTCTTCCTCGTCGCGGGCTTGTTGTTCACCGTCCCGGTACTCTCCCGCGACCCGCTCCCCCGCCCCCAGGGCCACCTCGGGCGGGCGGCCGACATGTTCATCGAGATGCCGACGCACGCGTTCTTCGGCGTCATCGTCATGATGGCGAGCGCACCCCTCGTCTCAGCCTTTACCCATCCCCCGCAGTCATGGGGAGTCGACGTGCTCGCCGACCAGGGCACGGCGGGCGCGCTCGCCTGGTCCTACGGCGAGCTGCCCTCGCTGATCATGCTGCTCATCATCTTCGTGCGCTGGAACAAGGACGAGACCCGGCGCACCCGTGCCGCTGACACGCGCATCGACCAGTACGGCGACCCCGACCTGGACGCCTACAACGACTACCTACG
This sequence comes from Cellulosimicrobium funkei, assembly GCF_004519295.1. Lineage (GTDB taxonomy): Bacteria > Actinomycetota > Actinomycetes > Actinomycetales > Cellulomonadaceae > Cellulosimicrobium > Cellulosimicrobium funkei. The sequence continues at coordinate 60,770 of NZ_SOZH01000012.1, read as the reverse complement.
CCGCCTCAACGACGCCCGCTGATCCCGCAACCTTGTACGACGTCGGTCATGCGTGTCGCGAGCCGGCCGGCTCATGCTCGCGCAGCGCCTCGGTCTCGAGCTGGAACGTCGAGTGCTCCAACGAGACCGGGAAGTGCTCCGCCACACACTCACGGATGTCATGCAAGATCGCAGGGGCGTGCCCGTCGGTGAAGCATCCGTCGTCCACGACCACGTGCGCGGAGATCGTCGGCAACCCGGTCGCCACGGTCGAGGCGTGCAAGTCGTGCACGTCACGCACATGGGGAAGCCCCAGGATGTGGGCACGCACCTGGTCCAGATCTAGCCCCTTGGGCGTGAACTCCATCAGCACCCCTGTCGTCTCACGCATGATCGTGACCGCCCGGGGCACGATCAGAGCAGCGATGAACAGACCCGCGATCGCGTCCGCGCGCTGAAAGCCCGTCGTCGCGATCACGATCGCCGCCACGATCACCCCGAGCGAGCCGAGAGCATCGTTGAGGACCTCGAGGAACGCAGCGCGCATGTTGAAGTTCGCACCCCGACTCGAGGACAGGATCACGATCCCCGTGATGTTGGCGACCAGGCCGATGACGCCGAAGGCAAGAAGTTCCGACGAGGCAACCTCCGGGGGCTCTACCAGCCGCCGCACACCCTCGATAGCGGCATAGACGCCAACGACGATCAGCAACGTCGCCTGAGCGAGCGCGGCGATGACCTCGATCCGCCGAAAACCCCAGGTGCGGTGCTTATTCGCGGGCTTGAGCATCAAGGTCGCCGCGATCAACGCCACCAGCAAGCCCGTCGCGTCCGTCAGCGCATGCGCGGTATCCGTCAACAGCGCCAGACTACCGGTGACCCACGACCCGATCGCCTGCGCCACCACAACCGTCGCCGTCAACCCGAACACGACGGCGAGCCGGCGCCGAAGAGATCGGCTACTGCCCGACCCCGGCTCGCTCACGCCGTGGCTGTGCCCAGCACCCATCAGGACTCACCCCCCGCATTGGCCATCGGGTGCACCAAGTGCGAGCACAGCCTCACCTGTTCCCCCGTGGCACCGAGCAGGCGCTCCGCCCCCGAGAACAAGCCCGCCAAGAGGTCAGGCTCGGACAGCGAGAACCACGATGCCCGACCCTCCACACGGACCGCGACCAGCCCGCACTCGCGCAAGCACGCCAGATGCTTGCTCACCGTCGACTGCGCAAGCCCCATGTGCTCCACAAGATCACGCACGCGATGCTCGCCGACCGCCAGGTGCTGCACGATCGCCAACCTCGTGGGCTCCGACAACGCGTGGAACAGCTCCGCGTACACAGCAGTAGCCGCAACGTCGAGCTCACGATCCACCGAGACACCTATGATCGCCATATAGCGATGTTATCGCCGTATGACGATCTAGTCGAGCCGGTGCGGCGGTTCGCGGAACGCCGTCGTTCGGTGCCGCGCGGGTGACTGGAGTTCAGTGAAGGTACCCGTCCCACTTCGGCTCGTAGCGACACCCGCCCTCGAGCGCGCCCGGCGCGGGGATCTGCTCGACCGCGCGCGCGAGGGCGACGTCGTACGGCATCGCCGTCGCCCGCGGCACGGGTCAGCCCGGCACGTTGCGCGGGTCGTTGCCGTAGCTGTTCTTCTCGGCGATCGTCCCGTCGAGATTCTTGATGACGTGCTCGGCCTTCTCCCGCTGGGCGACCGTGCGACCTTCGGCGATCGCCTCGTCCTTGGTCGCATGGCTCGACAGCGCCGTGCGCTCACCCTCGCGCCGCACGTGCCACTGGTCGTCCTGGTGGTACGTCTCGATCGTCACCGCCACCGCGTGCTCCTCTCGTCCGGATGAGTCCACGGTGTGCCGCAGTCGCGATCCACGCACGCTGGTCCCCTCAGGCAGGTAGGTTCTGCGCGTGGACCGAACCGGGCGACCGACCGTGGAAGTCGATGATCCGACGACGTGGCCGCCGGACGTGCGCCGCGCCGTAGCTGACGCAGCGAGCCTGATCCGCGAGCCCGATAACACCACTGATCTTGAGCCCGGGGACGAAGCCCGCCAGAGCATCGCTGAGGCGCTCGACGGCTGCAGGGTTCTCGTCCACCACGCAACACGGCTCCTGCCCCACGAGGTCGCGATGATCTGGGACCACGGGTTACGGGCGCTCGACGACGAGCTCATCCGCGACAAGCTCGACGCCGGCGTGGAGAACGGGTTTCTAGACGCGCGCGAGCGCGACGAGCTGTGGGCACAGCGCGCACCTCTGGACGGCACGACCGGGGACCGAAGAGGCATGGTGTGGGCGATCAGCAACCGCGCGGACGTCACCGAGCAGAATCCCGGCGCTCGCCCGCTCCTGCAGAACTGGGGCGGAGAGGCGACCTACTGGCGGCACGAACGGACACAGCGCCTGCGTGGACTCGGCGACGCCATGGTCGTCTCGTTCACAGTCGAGGCCGTCGACGACCGGTCGCAACGTTGGTACCCGCGGCTCGCGAACGCCTTCCTCGGAACGCATCTGATGCTTCCCGAATCGTCGAGCGAGGTGTGCGTCCGACACTCGATCGATCCTGACGCCATCGTCGAGATCGCGATCGCGGGGGCGCGCTCGTCGTAGGGCCGAGCGCTCAGCCGACAAGTCGCAGCGGTCCGCGCCGTGCCGGTGGAGCAGCAGGTCGCGCGTGTCCCGCGACCGAGTCGACGAGCGGTCCCGCGGGCATGGGGAGCGTGACCGTCCAGCGATCTGTGACCCCGCGCGCCGTGCGCGCGACATCGAGCTCGCAGCGCCGCAGGTAGCCGCCACCACCGTCGACGCCGGACCACCGGTGCTCGACGACATCGAGGCGCACCGCGGCCTGCTCCCACGGGCTCACACTCACGAGCCCCGAGCCGCGCTCGCGTGCACGGGCGAGCAGCCGCCGGCGCTCGGACGCCGTGAGCCGGGCGTCCGGCCCGACGACGACGTACGTCATGCCGTCAATCAGAGCGGCAACGACGCCAGCAGGATCGTCCCCGGCGCGAGGCACGAGCGCGACGCGCTCGAGCGCCACGCCGGCGTCGGCGGCCGCGAGCATCCCGAGGCCGGGCGCTCCCACCACGGCGAGCCAGTCCAAGGTGCCCTGCGACGTCGCGAGCAGCGCGAGCAGGAGCGACGCCGAGCCCGTCACGACGCTGGCCGCGCCGCGCGGCAGTCGCCCTTCGTCGAGGATCGCGCCGAGCGGCCGCGGCGCGTCGTCGAGGTCGATGACGCCCGGCGTCGAAGCGCGCACGCCCGTGCGCAGCTCGGCGCGACGCAGGGTCGCGCGAGCCACCTCGAGCGGGTCGAGCGCAGTCGCCGTCACCCGTCCAGGCTACGTCGTTGTTAGAACTGGTGTTCGAATACGATTGTGTCGTGGGTACTCGTCGACGCCCGCCTCCGGGCGGCTGGCCGTCCGGCATCGAGACGGTCCCGATGCGCGACCACGCCGAGGAGGCGCCCGAGCTCGCGCGCCGCGGCGTGGCGATCGTGCGCCCGGCCGAGGGCATCCCGGTGCGCGCGTGGATCACGCAGCGCCAGAGCGGTGAGGCCCGCGTCGACGGCGAGGCCGTCGCATGGGCCGGCCGCCAGGTCCACGTCCGATACATCTCGCGCGAGGGACGCGAGGGGTGGGTGTGGCTCTGGGCCGACGCCGTCGAACGTCGCTGAGCCCAGACGCGACGAGCCCCGACCGCCAAGGGGGGTGCGGTCGGGGCTTCGTGTGTGCGCGAACGTACCCGACCCCACTGACAGCGAGCGCCGAGGGCGTAGCGTGTGCGCGTGCGATCCCAGTTCAGCCACCACTACGAGCGGCCCGACGACGGCGAAGTCGACGGTGCGCTCGTCAACGCGACGGTCGTGCTGGACACGAATGTGCTCCTCGGCCTGTACCGCGCCTCCCCCGATTTGCGCACGAAACGGCTCGAGGTGTTCAAGACCATCGGCGAGCGCCTGTTCCTCCCCTACCAGGTGGGCGTCGAGTTCCACCGCAACCGTCCAGTCGTTGCCGCGGGGATCAGCGACGCCTACGCAGCCCTCCGCACGGCCACGACGACTCTCCACAAGGCCGTGAAGTCCTTCGGGGGCGACGGGCGCTACGACGAGACCTCCGCGGCCGTGAGGGCGCTCGTGGACCCTCTGCTCGGGCAGATCGTCGACGGCCTCGCCGCGCTTGAGGAGGACGATCCGCACCGCATCGACCTGGCCGACGACCCGATCCTCAACCAGCTCGAAGCCCTACTTGAGGGCCACGTTGGACAGCCACCGCGAGCGAAGAACTTGGCAGCACGCGTTCGGGACTTCACCTCGATCCGCGTCCCTCTGAGGCTTCCGCCCGGGTACGACGACGCGCACAAGGCCGCCGCCAGCGGTGCCGCCGCGGCAGCCGGCGATTACCTGCTCTGGTGCGAAGTTCTCGCCCATGCCCGCAAGCACGAGACCGACGTCGTGCTCGTCACCGACGACGCGAAAGGCGACTGGTGGCAGGCCGGAGGCGCTGGCATGCCGACCGTCCCCCACCCTCTCCTCGTCTCGGAGTTCCGACGCGAGACCGGGCACGAGTACTACCAGCTCGACTCGCGCGAGCTCCTGAAGCGAGCACCTGCGCTCGACATCAGCGTTTCCACGGAGAACCTGGAGGAAGAGGACGAGCTCGCGCGCGCGACGGCCGAGGCCGAGAGCATCGTCGAGCGAATCGCAGCCTTCCAGGGACACGGGATGCTGAGCGCTACCGCCACTCCCGTCGAGTCCGAGCTCGGGCGTCTCGCCCGAGCAGGCTGGAGGGCCGATCCTGGCGAGCGGGAGCGCCTCGAAGAGTCCGGGCGCCTCTGGTGGGGCGCGAGGGAGGGGTTGTTGGGCAGCCGTCTCGTCAGTTCGCTGCTCACGGCAGGAGCGGGCGAGCGCGCAGCTCTCAGTGCGCTCGAGGAGGCTCGGCGCCGCGACGACCTCGCCAGCTCACTCGTCGGAGATGGCCAGTCGCGCGGAGCGTTCGCGACGATCGAAGCTGCACGACGCGGCATGGCGGGCCTGAGCACATACGAGGTGGAACGGATCATGCAGGCTTCGAAGGACTGGACTAGTAGCCAGGGTCGCGAGCGCCTCGACCAGGCAGCGCGCGACATCGAGCGAGTGACGGACGAACTCGACGCCGATCAGCGCCACCTCCCCCAGAGCTGAACGCGCAGCAGATCACCACGACGTTTTCGAGGGGCAGGCACCTCCCGACAGCAGACGACGTGCCGGCTCGGGAACTGTCGCGGGTTGGTGAACCGGGCGACGACGCGCGGTCCACAAGGACACGCGACGAGCACGGCACGCATCGCCGCGGACAGGGCATGGCGCGAGAGCTTCGGCCGGTGCCGTCGAGTGGCGCCGGGCCACAGACGAGCCCCGACCACCAGGGGGACGCGGTCGGGGCTTCGTGTGCGCGAGCGCACGAGACCCACTGACACGACGCCGCCAGGGACCGCGCTGCGAGCCCGCCGCGGGCCGCGCCTGGAGTGTGGGTGGCTGGAGGTATTCTGATCTTGTCAGCAAACAAGACAGGAGGCGTCATCGATGAACGCACCCACCATCCGGCCCCTGACCTCCGACGAAACGCGCGCACTCACCGCGGCCCGGCTCGTCGCCCTCGAGCACGTGCCCTACTTCGCAGCCGCGCTGTTCGCGGTGCGACCCGTCGCTGCCGAGGGCCTCGGGACCTTCGCTGTCGATGGGCAGTGGCGGCTGTACATCGACCCGCAGACCCTGCGCGAGTGGGGACCGCAGCTGAGCGGCGGCGTGCTCGCGCACGAAGTGTCGCACCTGCTGCGCGACCACGCCGGTCGCGCCCAGGCGCGCGGCGCGCAGCGCGACCACGTGCGCTGGAACTATGCGACCGACGCCGCGATCAACGACGACCTCGTGGCTGCACGCATCCCGCTTCCGGAGGGGGCCGTCACGCCCGAGGCGCTCGGGCTGAGCCCGAACGGCATCGAGGAGGCGTACTACGCGGCGATCGCACCCCAGGACCCCGAGGACGAGGGTGGCTGCGGCTCGGGCGCCGGAGACCCCTCGCCGTCGTGGGAGCTAGACGGCGCAGCGCCCGCTGCGCCCGGCCTGAGTCCGGCCCGAGCGGCGATCACGCGCAAGCGCGTGGCCCAGCAGGTGCTCGACGCCTCATCGAAGGGCCGCGGCACCGTCCCCGCGGGCCTGCGCCGCTGGGCAGACGACGCGCTCTCACCAAGGCCGCTGCCATGGAAGCAGGTCCTCTCGGGAATCGTGCGTCGCGCGGCGGCGCTCACCAGCGGTCGCGTCACGTACACCTACTCCCGCCCGGGACGGCGCCACCTGCCCGGAATCGTGACCCCGGCGCTGCGCGCACCGCGCGTGCAGGTCGGGGTCGTCGTCGACACGTCCGGAAGCATGAGGCCGGACGACCTCGGCGCGGCGATCAACGAGGTCTCGGGGATCGTCAAGGCCGTCGGCGGCGGCGTGCAGGTCATCACGTGCGACGCGGAGGCTGGTGCGGCCCAACTCGTGCGCAGCGCACGCGACCTCAACCTCACCGGAGGCGGCGGGACGGACATGCGCGTCGGGATCGCCGCCGCCGAGGCGCTTCGCGAGCGGCCAGACGTGGTCGTCGTCCTCACCGACGGCATGACGCCGTGGCCCGACCGGCCCACGCGAGCGCGACTGATCGTGGTGGTGATCGGCGGCTACAGCACCGCCAACGTGCCCGCATGGGCGACGCCACTCGCCGTGCCCACCCTCACAGCCGCCTGACACGCGAGTGCGCGACGGCGCGTCGCCGTTGCGCACTCGCCACTTGGGGTCTAGTCTGATTTTGTCAGCAAACAAGACTCCAAGGGAGCACCCATGGCAACCCGACGAGCACGAGACGCGGCACCCGAGCGCCGCGACTGGAGCGACGCGGTCCACACGATCGCCCAACCCCTGCCGCTCACCCGGCACCGGGTCGTGCGCCACCACAAGATCCACGGAGCCCCGTGGCCGGCGCACCTCATCGAAGACCCGCGCACCGCACGCGTCACCCTCTACATCGAGGGCCGCAAAGTCTCGGACTACGCCGACGTCGACGCCGCGATGGCCGACGTCCTCGCCCGCGCGACCACCGCGCACACCCACTGACCGCCGCCGGGCGGCGTGACCCGCCTCCGCCGCCCGGCGAGCCCTCACCTCGATCGGAGCCCGTCATGTTCCGCACCGCCCACACCCGCGCCGCCAGCCACCTGAGCAAGGCGCTCAAGCACCTCCACCGCGCCAGCGAGCTCACCGCGAGCGACCCGCACCCCCACTGGATGATCAGCGAGCTCCTCACCCTCGACACGCTGCAGCACCTGCCCGGGAACCGGAGCCTCACCACCGACGCGACCCACGCGACCGCCGTCGTCCTCGCCGCCGCCCCCAGCCCCGTCCTCGGGGATCCCGCTGGCGGGATGTACGAGCGCCACGAGGACGAGGTGCTGGCGATCGCGGAAGCGGTCGGGGTCGTCCACGACCACCGCCGGCGCACCGCCGCCGGGAGGGCCGTCGTCGTTCCGCTGCGGCCTCGAGGGCAGGAGGGGTGATGAGCACCGCGCCCGTCGTCGCAGCCCTTTTGGCGGCGGTGCTCACCCTCGGACTCGTCAGCTCGCGAGCGGTCGTGGGCGACGCCGCCACCGCCGCCTGGACGCGGCTGACCATCGCGCTCGCGATCCTCCTGGTCGTCGCAGTCGGCACCGTCGGCGCTGTCGCGATCTCCTGAACCATCGGGACCCCGCCTCGCCGCGGGGTCCCGATGCGCGCGCCCATGTGGGTGGCTGGTTCTAGACTGGACATGTAAGCAACCAAGGAGGCCTGTCCATGACGAACCCACCACCGACCACCGGACTCGACGAGTACACCGAGCAGATCGCCACCAGCGTCGGGCGCGACGCCACCGAACTCGTCACCAGCGTCGAGCATGACGCCGCCAGCGAAGGCCTGGCCGCGCTCCGCGCCGGCTACACCCTGGCAGCGGCGGTGGGCCGATGAGCGCGACTCTCTTCGACCTCGGCATGCGCCTGCGCGCCGCGCACGAGCAGCACCCGGTCGCGCGCACACACCACAGCCTGGCGCTCCCCCCGAACGGAGCCCTGGCGGTCATGACCACCCGCGAGGACGGCGAGCTCACGGTGTCCGCGAGCGACGGTGACCACGAGGCCTCCCACGCCGGGGAGGACGCGCTCGAGGCGCTCGACGAGTTCGCGGTCTCGGTCGATGGCGCGCACAGGACACTGGTGGTCGCGGATCACGGCACGCTGCGCGACCTGCTCAGCCTGGCGCTGCGAGCACCCGAGCGGCCGTGCGCACCGGTCATCGCCTGGTGGGACCAGCGCGCCGACCACCCGGGGTCCGGCGCGGTGCACATGTGCATCGCGGCGGCGCGCGCACGGTTCGCCCTCGGCACGTCCCCGGAGGCCGAGCGGGACCTCGGGACGTGGCTGCGCTGGTTCGGCATCGACGACGCGGGGCCCAGTGCGCTGCTCCAGCTTGCCCGCGCCACGGCTGTCGGCCCGGTCCTGCCGGGCCTGCTGGACTGCGCCGGGGCGGACTCGCGGTCGTGGGACGCGTTCGCCAAGCGGCTGCGCAAGGGGCAGGACTGGCGACGACCCGACTCTCGAACCGACGCGGCCCTCGGCCTCGCGACGCGCAGCGACGCGGCCGAGCTGTTCGACTCCCTGCTCCTGGGTGATCCCCTCGCCGCCGTCGCCGCATCGTTCGCCGGGTCCGTGGTGTGCGGCACGGTGACCTCCGCGACGAAGGGACGCTTCACGGTCCGGGCGGACCGCCCGGTCTCACGCCTGCGCCCGGGAGCCCGGGTCGCCGGGTGGGAGGGCGAAGCCTGCGACGTCCAGGACAGTGAGACCCGTCTGCGAGACGGTGAGATCGAGGCCGCGGTCATGGGCACGGACGCCGCGCTCGACATCGCGGTGCGCGACGCGGTGTTCCGCCCCTCGCCGCTCGGGGTCGGGGACCGGGTGAGTCTGCGGGCACGGCCCGTCGATCCGTTCCAGCAGCAGCGCGCGCGCCGGAACCTCTCCCAGCGCCACCGCACGGCGGGGAACTGGCTCGCCGGACGCGGCACGCCGACGCCGCGGCGCGGGTACGTCCCGCTGGACGTCGTCCTCGCCGCCGCCGACGAGTCCTGAACCCTCCCGGTCGGGTGCCGTCAGCACTGGACGGCGGCACCCGGCGGGTGTAGAATGATTTTATGAGGACAGCGAGAGGCATGGTGACGGCCGAGGCGCCGCCGCGGGCAAACCCTCCTCGGGTGCCCGCCGCGCACGTGGCGAACCCGACGCTCGCCCGAGCCCTGTTCGCCATGATGGCCGGCGACCGGGCGGTCGTGGTCGACTCCCCGCCCGGAGCCGGCAAGACCCACCTCATCACGAACCTCGCCCAGCAGCTGCACGACCGCGCCGGGATGACCGTGGCGATCGCGGCGCAGACCCGCGCGCAGGCCCTCGACGTCGCCAACCGCACCGCCGAGACAGGGGCCGCGGTGTCGCTCCTGGTCAAGCACAAGTCCGTCCGCCCGCCGGGGCTGTCCCCCGACGTCACCCTCGTCTCCCAGGGCCGGCTGCGCCCGGGCCTCGGGATCGTCGTTGCGACCACCGCGCGGTGGCTGTGGACGCCGACGCACACGTTCCGGACCGACGCGCTCCTCGTCGACGAGGCCTACCAGCTGACCTACGCCGACCTCGGCGGGCTCGGGACGCTCGCCGACCAGGTCACCCTCGTAGGCGACCCCGGCCAGATCGACCCGGTGGTGACAGGCGAGACCCGACGCTGGGACGGCTGGGCCGCCGGGCCGCACCAGCCCGCGCCCAGCGCCCTGCTCGCCAGCGATAGCGACGGGCACGTGACGTCGCTCCGGCTTCCCAAGACCTGGCGGCTCGGCCCGGCCACGACCGACCTGATCCGGCCGCTGTACTCGATCCCGTTCGAGTCAGCGCGCCCGCCCAGCCACATCGAGGACTCCACCGGGCCGCTGCCGGAGTACTGGGTCCAGCACGTCACCGTCACCGGCGGCCAGGCCGACCCGGCGATCGCCCTCGCCGCCGCGACCCGGGTACGGGCCCTGCTCGCGTCCGGCAGCGTGCACACCCTCGACGGTGCGCGCCCCCTGACCGCGCGCGACGTTGCAGTGGTCGCCCCGCACGTGGAGCAGACCACCATGCTGGCCGCGGCGCTGGCCGACCAGCCCGACGTCTTCGTCGGCACGATCAACCAGGCCCAGGGCCTGGAGCGACACGCCGTTGTCGCGGTGCACCCGCTCGCCGGCTACGCCACGGTGTCGCCGTTCGCGACGGACCTCGGGCGCACCTGTGTCGCGCTCTCGCGCCACCGCTCCCACCTGACGGTCGTCGCTGACGACCGCACCTCTGCCGTTCTCGCCCGCACGCTGCGCGACCACCCCGAGGACACTGCGACGCGAACCCAACAGCACCTGCTCGACACCCTCACCAACCAAGGAGCCCGACCGTGACCTCCATCCTCGCCACGCTCACCGTGAGCACGGCCGCCGAGCGCGATGTGCTGCCTGCCGGCACCGTGGTGCGCTCGGCCTCAGGGACCATCGCCGGGCGCTTCGACGCCACCGTCGGCGTCGTCCTGGGCGATGAGCGGCCGTTCCCGTGGACCAACCTCGAGCTGCCCCTGACGATCCTCCATCACCCCGAGCTGGACGTCCCGGAGATCACCCGTGCCGCTCGAGCAGCGACGGCGAGCAGCGCCGTGCGCGCAGCGGCCGACCGCGTCGCCGCGTGGCCCGACGACGCCGCGGTCCCCGTCGGCGCGGTGCGCGCCCTCCTCGAGGAGTTCGCCGACGACCTCGAGCGGGAAGGGGCCGGACGTGACTGACCCGGCGCGGCAGAGCACCCGGGCTCCCCGCCGCACGACATCTACCCACCGCCGCCCCACCCAGCCGCGCGACGTCCCCACCGGCGTCTTCCTCACGGCAGATCGAGTCGAGGAGCCTACATTGCCCACCCCTACGCACCGCACCTACCGTGAACTTGTCCGGGCCGGCGATGGCAGGTACACCCGCACAAGCGGTTTGCTCGAGGTTGATAGCTCCCCGCAGTCCCCTCACGCCGGCCCGGACATCACCCCCACCCACGGAGCGCACGCATGAGCGCCGCGCGCGTCCCCTCCATGCCCGGGGACTGGGACCTCTTCCTTCGCGAGCTCGACTGGTGGGTCGCCGAGCACGGCAACGCCCGAGTACCCCAGCACGCCACCAGCCGCCCCGTCGACGGGAAGCCCTACCCGCTCGGACGACACGTCTCCAAGCTCCGCGTGAGGAAGGCGATGGACGGGCTCGACCCCGAGCTCGCCGCCCAGCTCGAGTCCCGGACCGGATGGGCCTGGGACGCCGCCAGCGCCCAGTGGCAGGAGAAGGCCGCCCAGCTGCGCGCCTACTTCGACGAGCACGGCAGCCTCGACGGGCTCACCGCCAACCAGCGCGCCGTCGGAGCGTGGCTGGTCCGCCAGCGCGCCCGGGTCGACGAGCTCACCGACGCCCAGCAGCAGGCGCTCCGGGCGATCCCGGGCGCGCTCGAGGACCGCAAGAGCATGGTCGACCCCTTCGTCGATCGAGTGCACACCTGGCTCGCCGCTCATCCCGGGGCGACCGCGGCCGACATCGCGGTGAAGACCACGCTCACCCTCGCCGACGGGACCGAGGTCGCTCTCGGCAAGCAGGCCTCGAACTACCGCACGCGCTACGCCGCCGGCAAGCTCGACGACGCGTCCGCACGCAAGATCGAGTCCCTGCCTGGCTGGACGTGGGGACCGCGCACGGACCTGTGGTGGCAGCGCCTGGGCGAGCTGCGCGCGCACCACCGCGCACATCGCTCCCTTGCCGGCCTGTCCGCGGCGAACCCCACGCTGCAGACGTGGCTGCGTCAGCAGCCCTCGCGCGCGCTGACCCCCGAACGAGCCGTGGCCCTCGCGCAGGTGCCGGGCGCTCTGCCCACCGTGTCGAAGACCGAGGAGATCGTCCTGGCCGCGCGTGCCTGGCTCGGTCAGGACACCTCCCGCACCCTGTCGAGCGTGACGACCCGGACCAAGCTCGAGCTGCCCGACGGGACGACCGTCCCGCTCGGGCGCCGTCTCGCCGAGCTGCGGCGCGCGCACGCCGCCGGCGAGCTCTCCCCCACCGACATCGAGACCGTAGCGACGCTGCCCGGCTGGACCTGGCAGCGCGGCGCGCACGCCTGAGCGGAGACCAAGATGGACGCGGACCTGCGAACCCTGGACGTGCTCGCGACCGCCGTCGCCAGCGGCAAGCTCGCCGACGCGCACGCGACCGAGTTGCTGCACGCCCTCACGCGCCCGCTCATGCGCGACGCGATCCTCGCCGCGGCGGTTGGCCGCCTCGACGACGCCCGTGCCCTGGCCTCAGGGCGCCGCGTCGACGCGCGGTGGCTGACGGCAGGCCCCCTCGATCCCTCGGCGATCGAGGCTGCACGTCCGGTCGTCGCCCAGCTGGAGGCAGCCGCGCTCGGAGCCGGCGAGCAGTACCAGTGGCCCGTCACCACCATCCTCGGGTACCTCGACTGGGCGACGGGGCGAACGCTGGCCGCCGCGACCCGACTGCGGCGCGTGCCGCCGTCGTACGCGATGGCCACCATGCTCAAGGAGGCGATCGCGCACCCGTTCATCCCGGCACCGCGGCTGCTTGCCCTCGTCGGGAGCCCGCGATGAACCCCGAGCAGTGGACCCCCGACCTCGTGCGCGAGCTGCTGACCGTGGTGTACGGGGGCACGCGTGACGAGGACGGGCGCTGGCACCCCGACATCGCGCAGGTCGCCCGCCGCCGCCGGGTCGCGCGGTCCACGGTCCGGCGCTGGATCTCCGGCACCCAACTGGCGATGCCGCCGGCGCGCCTCGAGCCGATCCTGCGACGTCGACGCCCGCTCCGGCGAGTGCTCCACCAGGAGGAGCTGCAGCACCGGCGGAACCTGAAGCTTCTCGAGCGGGCCGCGCTCGGCCGCGGTCGCGGGAACCTGCAGGAGTACGCGGGGCGCGGCTGGCTCGACCAGCACCTCGTCCTCGTCCTCGAAGACCCCGAGCGCCCGCTCCGCCGGATCGCGATCGTGCGCGACCAGCGCCGGGCACGTCAGGACGCCGCTCGTGGAGCACGCATCGTCGACGTGACGCTGGCCGACACGAAGTTCGCGGCTGAGGAGGTCCGCCACGAGATCCTCACCGCGGTCGAACCGTGGCGCGTCGTCGTCCCCCCGCCCGGCAAGCGGGGTCCTGGCACAGAGCGGCGCGGCCGCGGGCACACCCAGACATGGCTCGCGTCCGCTCCCATGCCTCCGACGCCGTTGCAGGTGCGGACACGACCGGACGCCTGAGCGCCGCTACTCCGCTGCCGACCTGATCGCCGCAGCGAGCTCGCCGTACGGCGTCGGGCCGCCACTCTGTGCCTGGACCCAGGCCAGCGACATCCCGGCGCCATCGCGATCCACCACGACCTGGCGGGGCAGCACGTAGAACGCCCACTGGGCGACGTCCAGGACGTCGTACGTGTCGTGCTCACGTGCGGTGTGCACGCACAGCACGTAGACGTCCGCGTTCCAGCCCGGCTTCCCAGCAGCGCCCGTCGAGTGGTCCCACGGGGCAGCAGGCTTGACCTTGAACGGCGTGAGCTGCACGCGCTTCTGCGCCCATGCCTGCAGGTACCCGCGAACCTTCACCTCGACACGCACCCCGTCCGGGGTCAACACGTCGTAGGCGTCCCACTCGACCCGGTTCCTCGTCGCTCCGACGGCGCGGGCCACAAGGAACTCGGCGAGGTAGCCACGCACGTTGTTCATGCGCAGGTCGCTCATCGCGAACCGCCAGAAGTCCAGCACGCTCGCGTCCACGCCCGCGAACTGTTCCGATCCGTCGAGCGCGATCGGGTCGGGCACCACCGTCATCTCGTCCACAGCGGACATCCAACCGCGCCGGGCCCACAGCGCCGTCGCTACGCTCGGCGCCATGGCGAACGACGACGTGGTCACCCCTGCCGACCTCGAGCGAGTGCTCGGCGTGCCCGCCAAGCAGATCCGCGATCTCCTGCGCGCCGAGTACGGCCGGCTCGCCGAGCAAGGCGAGACGCGCTGGGAGCTCACCGACGAGCAGGTCGCGCACGTGCGCCGCGCCCTCGGCCGTGGCTGACCGGGCTCTCACACCGCGTGAGCTCGCGCTCGAGCTCGACGTGTCGGCATCCATCGTGCGCCGGTGGCTGCGGACCAACGCCGTCCGCGGGAACACCGTCTGGCGCATCGACGAACAGACGGCCGCCGCCGCACGCACCCACTTCGCCGCCACCGCGGCCCGGCGACTTGCCCAGCGGCAGAAGTGCTCCGTCGAGGGGTGCGAGCGCACCGCGGTCGGCCGCGACCTGTGCCACATGCACTACCAGCGCCGCTGGCGCACCGGCTCGACCGACGGTGTCGAGCGCGGAGCTCACCAGAAGGCCAAGACGCACTGCCCCGCCGGGCACCCGTACGACGAAGCGAACACGCTGGTCTACTCCGACGGACGGCGTCGGTGCCGCACGTGCCGCCGCACAAGGCGCGCCAGCTAGACCTGACGGACGCCGACCGCATCTCGGGAGTCCGAGCCGTAGGGCGAAGAAGAGGCCCCCGACACCGTGTGGTGTCGGGGGCCTCTCCTCGCGGCGCCAAGGAGGGGGGCGGAGCGCCGCGAGCTGGGGGCGGCTATGCCTGGGCGCGGGGTGCGCGAAGGTGCCGCACGAGGGACCGGGCGCGGGTCGCGGCCCATGCGAGGAGGCCGAGGACGATCGCTCCCACGAGCGCGAGCCTCGGCAGATCGAGGCCGGCGCCCTCGGCTCCTGGGAGGGTCAGGACGACGCTCGTTGTCACGATGAGGTGGTGCTCGATGAGCCACTGCCCTGCGGCGGCCCAGATCTGGTCCCACTTCGCGACGACGACGCCGATCGCGATCGTGACTCCGACGAGCACCCAGATGTCGTCGTTCCTACGGTCCACTGTCCGTCCTTCCTCTGCGTGAAGTGCTCTCCTACCACCACCAACGGGCCAAGAAGAGGTGCGTGTGACACGTCAGCACCGATCGAGCACCCGCTCGATCGCCTGACGTTCGGCCGCCGTGACCGCGAGCCCGTAGGTCGCCTTCACGTTCACCTGCGCCGCGACGTACTGGCACCGGTACGCACGTGCCGGCGGGAGCCAGGTCGCGGCGTCGCCGGCACCCTTCGCGGCGTTCGTCGGACCGTCGACCGCCAGCAGGTTGTCCGGGTCGTTCGCGAACTGCACCCTGGTCTGCGGGTCCCAGCCCTGGGCTCCCTTCTGCCAGGCATCAGCGAGTGCGACGACGTGGTCGATCTGCACGTGCGCCGAGGTCGACTCGCCGCGCTGGAACGCGATCTCGCCCCCCGTGTAGGGGTCGAGGAGCGTTCCGGAGAGCACGACGCACTCGTGGGTTCCGGGCTTGTGCTCGACGTCGACAAGGTCGCGGTTCAGCACGTCGTTGCGGGTGTCGCACCCGTTGCGGTCGATGTCGGCCCAGGCCGTTCCGAACTGCTCGCGTGCGTAGCCGGTCAACGGGGCGCGCCCTGCGGTGCGCAACGCCGCCAGCTGGGTCCGTGCGCTCGAGACATCGACCGGGGTCGCCTCTGCGGCCACCGTCGTCGGTCCGGGGTTCGAGGCTTCATGCGCGGAGCCGTGGACGAACGCTGCGGCGGCGAGTGCAGCGGCGGCGAGCACGACAGGTGCGCGCCACCTCCGCTGCGTCATCGGGCCCGGCCCGGGCGGGACGCGGGCGCGGGCGCGGGCGCGGGGACGAGGCTGCTCATCGAGAGACGCGCTTCGTGATCGAGCGGACGTTGACCACGCGCCGGCGCGAGAGCTCCCACTCGCCCGATCGCAGGGCCGGGATGATCTGCTCGCTGCCGGTGCCGTCTGCCTCGATGCTCCAGCCGCCCCCGAGGGTGTTGAGCGAGGATCGGACGATCCCGTTGCCCGCACCGTTGTACGTGTAGTCCTGCCATCCCGTCAGGTCGACGACGGTGTACAGCAGGTCGCCCTTCGGCGCGAACGGCTGCTGGCGGGTGGCCACGATGTAGCGGTCGTCGCGGTCGCGCACGGTCCACCACGGACGGTCGGGGTCGAACCGGATCTGATCGCCGACCTTGACGTCCTCGGCGGTCTGCGGTGCTGCGGTGGTGCTCATCTCTCTCCTTCGGGTGTTCGGTCGTTGTCGAATCTCGCGGCGCCCCGGACCGGCACGCCCGTCCCTTGGCGTGATTCCTCACGGTCGCGGGCCGTTGGCTCAGAGGTCTTCGCGCTCCCCGGCTGCGGCCCGCTGCCGGTCGTAGACCGGCGTCACCGCGGGTCGGGCCTCCACGCGGCACAGTGCGCATCTGTGGGGTCGGGGGTCGCCGTGAGTGCAGCTGCGGTGGGCGGGACGCGGGTTGGCGGCGGCCAGCTGACCCAGGAGACGCGCGCGCTCCTGCAGCGTGACCACGGTCGTGGCACTCATCGAGGGCGACCCTCGCGGCTCGCCGTCGTGCCCAGCGAATCCGCGAGGGCGGAGATCTGATCAGGCCTGAATCCGCTCCAGGACTCGTCCCCGGCGACGACGACCGGGGCCTGGAGGTACCCGAGCGCGCGCACGAACTCAAGCGCCTCGGTGTCCTGGCTGATGTCCACGACGGAGTACTCGATGCCCTTCTTGTCCAGGGCCCGGTACGTCGCGTCGCACTGCACGCACGCCGGCTTGCTGTAGACCGTGATGCTCATGCTGCTGTCCTCTCGTCGTTGTCTCGCAGGGCGTGGTACAGATCGAGCCGGTTGGCCCGCATCAGACGCATGTGGAAGGTGTCGAGCTGGGTCGGGGCATAGCCGGTCTGGGCGAGCGCCTCGGCCATCCCTGCACCACAGATGACGAGCTCGCTGACCGCCGCGACGAACCGCTCGCGCACGCCCCCCTTGCTCGGCGTAGTGGCTGCGGCAGCGATGCGCTCTCGATATGCCGCGGTGAGTCCGGCGCGCATTCCGACGCGCTCGGTGCTCGGTGCGGACTCGAGCGACTCCGCGTCGAGGAGGCATGACGCCGCGACAGGGCAGAGCGCGCAGACGTCGCGTTGGGCTGTGACGGTCGCCGGCGCGGGTTTCGAGTTCGCGTAGAAGCGCTCGTCGCCGAGGCATCTCGCTTCCCAGCGCCACCCTCGTGCGATGCGGCGACGCGACGGCTCCCCCAGCAGGAGTTCGCGTAAGACGATGGCCCGCGTGGTCTTGCTCAGCGTTCGGGCCCCGTGGTGCCGCCCGGGGTTCTTCATCACGCGGCGACCTCCTCACCGGTGTCCCGGCTCGGCGCCGCGATCGTCGGGGTGCTCACTGGGCGAAGACCTCCTCCTCGATGTCGGCGAGAGGGCGGCGCACGACGAGGGCGTCGTCGACGCTCAGCGCGAGGTCTCCGCTGCCGTCCTCGTCGTCGCGCCAGGCGATGCTGACGAGGTCGTCGTCGACCTCGACCGCCTCGACCACGGCCCACAGCCCGAGCGAGTCGTCGTAGAGCACGAGGTCGCCGATCTCGACGTGCTCGGCCGCGGCGGTCTGCTCCTCGGCGTACCCCTCGTACTCGTCGGCGAGGTCCTCCACGACGTCGTCGACGACGTCGGACGTGCCGAAGTTCGCGCGCGGCACGGGGTCGCCGCCGCCCGCGGGCGGCGAGAGTCGGCGAGTGGCTGTGACGGTCGTGGCCGGCATCAGCTGCGCCTCGAGGATCCGGGCCCACTCCCCCAGTTCGTCGCCGTCGATGGTTCGCTCGTCGCCGAGCTCGACTGCGCACGCGACGTGCGAGACCGTCTCCGGCCGCAGCGGCTCGAGGAGGGCGAGAGCGGCCTCGTCCTGGTCGAGCTCGGCCCAGTGCGGGTCCGGGGTCCACAGCACCTGGACCTCGCCGGGAGTTCCGTCCTCGAGCACACCCGTGCCGCGGCCCTTGACCTTGCGCGGGATCGCAACGCCGACGGCGGTCGACTCCCACATCATCTGGGCGCCCTGCGGTGACAGCGGCCCGAGCGCGAGACGACCCTCGAAGTTGTCGCGGGTCGAGCCGCCGAAGAAGTCCGCGTCAGGACGTTGCGTCCCGATGATCAGGTGCACGCCGGCCGAGCGCCCCATCTCCGCGATGGAGTCCACCCACTCGAAGACCGGGCAGCGCGAGGGCATGCCCTTCTCCTTGGTCGCAGACTTCAGGGCAGCCCACCAGGCGGTCACCTGTCGGTGGAAGTTGCGGTACTCGTCGAGGACCAGGACGACGGGGTCGAAGTCTGATGGGCGTGCGGTGCCGCGGGTGACCGCGTCGTAACGCTGCATCATGACGTCGTGCGTGTCCTTGATCGTCGCGACCATCTCCGCGGGAGTCGTCGCGACGATCTCGACGTTCGGCCACGTCCTCATCCCGAGGAACTCGATCCGCTTCGGGTCGCAGATCCGCACCTTGAAGCCTCGCCGGGCCGCCTCCATCCCGATGCCGTTGATCGCGACCGTCTTGCCGCGGCCCGTCTTGCCGACGATGACCATGTGGGGCGTCATGGACAGGTCCCACACCACGGGGCGGTTGTCCTCGTCGATCGCGAGCGGGAGGCGGCGGCGGTTCTCCTTCGTCAGCGGCTCAGCGATGTGCGGGACGCTCGTCGGCATGACCGGGCGGCGCTCGATGCGCACCGTGCCCTGGGTCAGTTCCCAGTGCAGGCGCCAGCGACCCTCGACCAGAGCGTTGACCTTGTTGTCGAACGCGCGGCGCACCCGCGCTTCTGCTGCCCGATGCCCGAGCCCGTGCATCACGTCGAGCGCGTGCAGCTCGTTGTCCTTGCCGAGCTCGACGGACACCTGGGCGCGCTCGCCGAGGATGTCGCGCACGACGTTCTTGGCCGCCTGCACCTGCGGGTCGGTGCTCGCGGCGATCTCAGCGGGCGACGCCGTGAGCACCACGCGGCAGTGCCGCTGGTCGCGCTTGTTGACGGCCATCGTGAACTCGAGGCCCAGACGGCGCTCGACGGTCTTGCGCACCCTGTTCTGCCACTCCGCGGCGCTCTCGTCGACGACCGGTGCATGGGAGATCACGAGTCGAGTCGGGATGCCGGTCCACCAGCTGCTCCAGCGTGAGGCCCGGATCGCGGACGGTGCCGGGCCCCCGAAGCCCTGGAGCGGGGCGAGTGCCTGAGCGAGTTGATCGACGACCGCGGCACGGCATCGGGACCTCGCACCGATGACCGCGGTCCCGGTCGCCGCCGCGACGCCGCCGGCGAGCAGCGGTGTTGCCCACACCTCATGACCGGTCAGCGGCGCGATCCCGTAGCCCCCGACCCCGACCGCCAGCACACCGAGGGTGCGCGATGTCCAGGAGATCGGCCTCTCCCCCACACCCCGGCCCGCACGGTCCCTCGCCTGACCAGATCCCACAGCACGTCCTCCCTCTTCCGTCCACGACTGCCTCACCCACACCAACGGGGCGAGCGCGCGCCCGTGTGACAGCACGGACAGCCCGGGCTGTAGTGGACGGCTCGTGAGCGAAGGCGCTTCCGCGCACCGAGCGGGGTCCGCGGCCCCGTGACGGAGGACAGCTCACGAGGTCGATCACCAGCGATCCCGGTGTAGCGGCCGGCTCTGCCACAAGAGCCTTGCCCGCGAGCCATCGCGTTCTTGCGATGTTGTTGCCGCCCTACATTGACCCTCGGGCTACGCTCGCGATGACCGAACGGAGTTCGCAGCTGAGCGAGCGGTACCCCGCGGATCACCGCAGATCAGACCGTTGCCCGAGGTTCACCGGCAGCGAGGTCCTCACCCCAGCCCCGCGCGAGGAGCGCGTCGCCATCGGCTGTGTCGGTGCGGCGCTCCACACGCGAAGGGAAGCTCCAACACACCCCGGCGAGCATCGCCCAATGCATGCGCAGCGAGGTCTGGTCGAACGCCTCGCTCGGTGCGAGGCGTCGGCGCTCGGCCGCGGCCTTCACGAGGCACTTCGACGGCGCCGACGCTCCACCCCCAGCGGAGATCCGGCCGTGACCAGCCGCACCGAGTGCATCGCCAGGCGCATGTGCAACGGGTCGGGCAACAGGCCACCGTCGGTCCCCGCGGTCTCGCACGCGCTGTGCAACAGGTCGTGTGGGCGTCCGAAGGTGGCCCTCGACCTCCTGCGCGCCAGCTGCTGGCCGTGACCGGGCCACGGGCCGGGGAACCAGGCCGGGCCACCGGGCCGGGCCACCGGGCCGGGCCACCGGGCCACGGGCCGGGCCACGGGCCGGGCCACGGGCCGGGCCACGGGCCGGGCCACCGGGTCAGGCCACCGGGCCGGGCCACCGGGCCACGGGCCGGGCCACCCGGCCGGGCCACCGGGTCACGCCACCGGGCCGGGCCACCGGGCCACGGGCCGGGCCACCGGGTCAGGCCACCGGGCCGGGCCACGGGCCGGGCCACCGGGTCAGGCCACCGGGCCGGGCCACCGGGCCACGGGCCGGGCCACCGGGTCAGGCCACCAGGTCAGGCCACCGGGCCACGGGCCGGGCCACCGGGTCAGGCCACCGGCCACGGGCCGGGCCACCGGGTCAGGCCACCCGGCCGGGCCACCGGGTCAGGCCTCCGGGCCGGGCCACCGGGCCACGGGCCGGGCCACCGGGTCAGGCCACCGGGTCACGCCACCGGGTCACGCCACCGGGCCACCGGGCCGGGCCACCGGGTCAGGCCACCGGGCCGGGCCACCGGGCCGGGCCACCGGGTCAGGCCACCGGGTCAGGCCACCGGGCCACGGGCCGGGCCACCGGGTCAGGCCACCCGGCCGGGCCATGGGCCGGGCCACCGGGTCAGGCCACCAGGCCGGGCCACCGGGAACCCCGGTCAGGCCGCCGGGCCAGCACGGTCACCAGGTCCAAGGGCCAGCACGAGTCGTCGAGGTTAGGCAGATGCGGCCGAGGCCGACCCGAGCTGGATCCCACGCTCGGCCATGAAGGGTTCGGGATCGAGTTCCTTGCCGTCGATGGCGACCTCGAAGTGGAGATGGCAGCCCGAGCTTGTACCTGCGCCCTGAGGGTCACGAGCTCGGTCGCCTCCCATCGACGCGATCTGCTGTCCGGCGGTGACGGTGTCGCCCACCTTCACGAGGAAGGTGCCGGAGAGCACGTGGCCGTAGAGGGTGGTCACGCCGTTGCCGTGATCGATCTTGACCATGTTCCCGACCCCCCAAGGGGTCAGGCCGGCCGAGACGACGGTGCCAGCTGCGGCGGCGTGCAGCGAGGTGCCGCAGGTGTTCGCGATGTCCTGGCCCAGGTGATAGGTCGACGCACCGGGGATACCCGTGTTACGAGGCCCGAAGCCGCTCGCCTTGCGGCCGACTGCGGGGTTGGACCAGCCGTCGCTGGTCGCCACGACGTCCCCCGCGACCGGACCCGCGCACGGCGCGGAAGGGGCGGTGTCCGTGAGGCCCGGGATCTTCTCGAGCCCGGTCAGGGACTGCATGACGAGCAAGGCGTCGTCCCAGTAGCGCTGGTAGTGGAATGGGTCGGCGTTGCGCTGCGCCTTGTGAGCCGCGATCGTCGGCTCGAGGCTCTCCCAGCCCGGGACGGCGAGGAGGCGGTCGTAGTACCTGCTGCTCGACTCCCAGGGGTTCATCCGGCTCTCGACCGAGCCGTACCACTTCTGCTCCTGGAACATCCCGATCGAGCTGGTCAGGGTTCCGTCGGGGTTCCGTACCCCGTGGATGTCGTCGCCGTAGGAGAGGTTCCGCATCCCCGACTCACCCATCGCGGTCATGACCGCGATCGCCTGCGCTCGGACGGGAGCCCCCCGCTCTTCGCCGACCCGGATGATGATGCTCGCGTTGACGAGCTGCTCCCCGGCGTAGGCGCCGACGGCCCCGAGGCCAGCGACGGCGGCCTCGTCGACGGACCCAGCAGAGGGGCCCTCCGCGCTGCAGCCGCTCTGAGGTGTGGCAGTGATGACTGCCAGTACGCCGAGGCCCCCGACCGCGACGGGGATCGCCAGCGCGCCACCACCCAGCACGAGTGCGGCCGCGACGACGGCGCCGGTGGCCTTCTTCATGACTCCTCCTGGGGGCGGATCTCTTCGACCAGCCACGGGCTCGCGCCGTCGAGGCGCACCAGCACCACGGTGTAGGGGCCGCCGTCGGTGGGTACGCTCGCCCGCGCCAGCAGCGGGCTGTCGGCCTCCTCGACGTCGGGGGGGCCGGTCACCGTGCTGATGGGCACGAGGCGTACGTCGACGCTCTCGTAGATCTGCGCCGCGTTTCGCGTCAGATGCGGGTCCAGCTGGGCCCACCACGCATCCTGGGCGAGGTCGGTGCGCGCAAAGGTGGCTACCGCCGCGGCCGCCGCCTCGCTCGCCGTGCCAGCAGCCGCGGCGTCCCACACCGCCGGTGCCGGGGCCGCAGACACGTCAGCCTCGTCGAACCCTTCCTCGTGCGCGTCGTGGTCGTGGTCGTGCTCGTCCACGGCACCTACGTCGCCCGGCGAGGCCGAGGACGGCTGGCTCGGGGCCTGTGGTGCTCGCGGTGAGGACGACGAGGTCTCGGCCGGTCTCGGGTCCTCGGAATCCGTCGTCGTCGGCCATCCGTGCCAAGCCAGCAGCAGCACGCCCACCACGACGAGCGCGATCGCGAGCCTGCGCCTCACTGTCCGCCTCCCGAACTCGCGCGGCCGGCGAGCCGCTCGCGCAGCCGCGCCGCGACGGCGCCGGCACCGGGGTCGCTGACCTCGACCGGCTTCGGGCGCGCCACAGAGGGCGCCGGCGCGACGGTGGTGTGCTCGCGCTCGAAGAGCTCCACTCGGCCACCACCGGTCTCGACGGTCCGGGACCGGTATCGCACGCCCGTGCCCTCATCCACCGCGCCGCGGTCCGTGGGGCGCATCCGAGCCGCCTGCAGCTTCTCCCGCAGCGCCGCGTTGCGCTCCGACCGCGCGGCCCCGGCGACATCGACGGCGCCCTGCACCACCTTGGCCGCCCTCGCGACCTTGGCGGCCTTCGCGCTGGCAGTGGCGACCTTGGCGCTCGTCGCGGCTGCCGAGGTACCGCCCGAGGCGAGCATCGCCCCTCCCTGGGCGGCGAGGCTGACGGCCTTCTTTGTGCGCTGGCGCAGCTTCTCCGCGGCCGTGATTTGCGGGCGGCGCGGCGCTCCTCCGAGGAGCCCAGGGGTGGAGTTGCTCGGCTTGTCCACGCCTGATCCGCCCGGGGGCAGTGCCAGCGGCGCGGTTCCGGGCTGCAGCTCGGGGCGGACCCGCGGGGGCGCCTGGTTCGACGCAGGTGCGGGCAGAGGCGCGGGCGTCGTCCTCGGCGCGATCGGCGGCCGGCTGGGGATCGGAGGCTTCTTGCGGTGCAGCCAGGCCTGGTAGCCCATCCGCATGGCCTTGCCGGCGGCGGCCGACGCCGCGGGCATGAGGACCGGCTTCGGCAGCGTCGACGGCTTCGGGCCGAGGGCAGCAACGCGGGCCGCCAGGTTCGTCAGGCCCTTCTTCACCTTGTGCCTCATGAGGAACAGCACGATGAGGCCGACCACGAGCAGGGTGTTGAAGATGCGCATGCGCATCGCCCACGGGATCACCGTCGAGTTGGAGAAGTAGAGCTCGAGGAGCTTCATCCACCCGACGATGAAGACGGCGACCAGAGCGATCAGGACCGCGGCGTAGAGCGCCATCGCGAGCGACTTGAAGAGGGCAGCGCGCGGCGCGCCGGGCACGACGCCCATCGGGAGCAGGAGGATCGTCTTGATCCCCTGCCAGCCGGCTCCGAGGACCGTGGCGATCATGAGCGCGACGAGCACGTACGTGAAGAGGGCGAAGACGAGCGAGCTCGGGAACATCTCCCAGACGTTCGCGGCTCCGTAGGGAGACGGGTTGTCGGCGTAGGCCTTGAACCAGGGGTCGCACTCGCGGATGTTCTCGCGTGCGTCCTCTTTGCCGACCCACTCGTCGTAGGTCGCTTCGCAGGAGGTGCCGTCGATCGGCGCTCCGTAGTTCGCGATCTGATGCGGGATGCGGATCATCGTGTCGACGAGCTGGGCGCTGATCCCGGTGACGAAGGTGTCGGTGTCCGAACCACTCATCGACTCACCGTCGGTGGCAAGAGCGGTCGCCAGGTCGATACCCGCGTCGCGCCCGCCCATGATGAGCCCGTCGTCTCCGCCGATCACACCCATGGGGTTCGCGAGGATTCCGGTGGCCAGAGCGGCGACAGTGCAGCCGATGAGGAGCTCGGCGATCCCCCCGCCGTAGCGGCCGCGGAAGAGCCAGTACGCCACGACGGCGCCCAGCACGGTGAGCATGAGGGGCCCGATGCCGATCATCGAGACGGCGCGGTCGGTGACTTTGGCGAACCCGATGAGCGGCGCGAAGATCCAGTCGATCCACTCCATCCGCATGACCCACTCGAGCATGAAGATCATGCCGGCGACGTTGAGCTTGTAGAGCTCCCACCCGGCCTGCATGATCAGCGCCCACACGAGCTTGCCGGTGTCACCGGGGTTCAGCCGGTTGCCGTCGTTGAGGTCGAGGGTGAAGCTCGACAGCGGGATCCCGCGCGAGTCCTGGAGCAGGTCCCCGAGGCCGCCACCCTGGGTAGGCGCGGGGTCGTCGGCTGCGGTCGCGCTCGACGCGCCGACCGCCACCGCACCCACCGCGGCGGCCACGGTGAGCGCGGTGCGCAGGATGATGCGGCGGTTCACGCGGCCTTCTCCCCGCTCGAGGTCGTGGGCGTGGTCAGGACTGCCTGAGCTCGCGTCTCTACCGCGGGCACGAGGACCTTGACCCGCCCGACGCGAGCCTGGAAGTCGCGGACGAGACACTCGCCGCGGCGCTCGAAGGGGACGCCGTCGCCGTTGAGCACGGGCGATGTCTCTTCCGCGATGAGGCTGACGAGGGCAGGGTCGACGTCCTCGCCGGGGTTCAGCCCGAGCAGCCAGCGCAGACCTCGCTGGGCGAGGGTCTTGTCGCGGTGCCGCATCAGGATGCGGAACGGGATGAGGCCGCGCATGACCTCGTCCCCGAAGTCCGCCTCGGGGTCGTGGGAGCCGATCACGAGCGCGGCCAGGTGCTTGCGGCCGTCGCGGACGAAGCGGCGAAGCTCGCCGGCGCCCTCGGGCGAGCACGTGACGGAGTGCGCCTCGTCGACGACGAACACGCCGAGCTGGCTCGAGGAGGCGAAGCACCGGGCGCGGGCGATGGCGGCGACGAGGGCGTAGACGGCGCGGCCGAACACCTTCTCGAGCTTGAGCTGGGCGAACAGGTGCTCCTGTCGGATCTCGTCGGGGTCGGGAAGCTCGAGCAGCCGAGTCCAGAAGACGAGGGCGGGGGCGTCCATGTCGACGGGCGGCAGGGTCTCGTCGAACAGCGCGCGGCCGAAGTCTTTCGTCGAGAAGACGTGGATCTTGCGCGCGACGTCGTCGGACCCGGGGATGATGCAGTCCGTCGAAGCCAGGTGCTCGGTGAGGGTGCCGAGGCTGGTGATGCGGTGCCGCTCGAGGTAGGCGGCGCCGAGGACCTCGTTGAGCACGATGCCCTGGTCGCTGGTCGCCGAGACGTTGAGCAGCGCGGTCAGGAACGACTGCGTGATGCGGCCGGCGGAGGCCGGCGGGAAGATCCTGAGCGGGTCGAAGGAGTGTGCGGCGTGCTCGGAGACGTCGACGACGACGGACCCCGGTATGGACGCCACGGCGTGTCCCCACTCGCCCATGTCGGTGCGGTCGATCGCGATCAGGGTCGCGCCGCGGTCGACGGCGTCCATCGTGATCTTCTTCATGACGACCGACTTGCCTGCACCGAGCTCACCGACGACTCCGACGGCCATTGCCACGTCGAGCTTCGCGCCTGACCCCTTGAGGTCGATCAGGACGGCGCGCGGGAGGCCGGAGGAGATCTCGAGGCCGAGCAGCGAGCCCTGGGAGTCCCCCACCGCACTCGACGTCACGGGAACCGCCGCGGCGAGATGGCGGGCGGTCGTGATCTGGCTGTACTGATGCACGACGCGGGTCGTGGGGACGCCCGGCAGCATCGCCCACCACAGCGCCTCTTGTGCGGTCGGGTCCGCGACGACCTTGAACTGGGCGGACGCGTAGTAGCTGGTCAGGTCCCGTGCTGCGTCCTGGACCTGGTCGGGGGTGTGGCCGGCGACGGCGAAGATCGTCGTGGAGGCGGCCTCGACCTCGAGCTTGTCGTTGTCCATCAGGGACTGGTACTCGGCCAGGTCGTAGGCCGCGTGCGAGAGCTGGCTGCCCGCGCCGGCGCGATTCTCGCCCTGGCGCTGCACCAGCTGGTCCTCGAGGTTCGCGTTGGCGCGCCGGTTCTTCGACGTGACCTCCTCGCGCGTGCGGATGGTGATCCGCTGCGCGAAGTCCACGAGGACGCCGGACTCGTCCAGACGCCCGAGCCACTCACCCCCCGGGAAGCGCACGCCTCCGTCGGGGGTGTCGGCCAGGACCAGCATCGTCTGGTAGGACGCCGCGCCCGTGTCCGGGTTGGTGATCTTGAGGTACCTGCGCTTGAGGATGTCGTTCGGCCCCAGGGGCTTCGGTCGGCGGCCGTCGGTGTCCGACTGGCCGCAGGGGTCGATGACGGGACTCGGGATCGCGGAGGGCGACTGCAGCAGGAGCGACTCGGGCTGGTTCGCGTCGGCACCGGGGACGGGCAGGTCGAGGCCGAGTCCGCGCTGCTGGGCGTGCAGGTGCATCCAGACGATCTCCGCCTGGGTCGCGGGGCGGGCGTCGAAGCCTCGTTGCCCACCCGGCAGCGCCTTGCGCAGCTCCTCCGCCTGGGCCTGGCGGGCGGAGATCTCACGCAGGGACGGACCCGTTCGGGGCATGGCGAGTGCGTCCTCGAGGTTGGCGAACGCGGCACGAAGGGGCTCGGCCCACGACCGGTTGCCCTCGTTGCGCAGCGGTGTGGCGAGCCAGAAGACGCGCTCGCCGAGCTCGATGCCCTCGAGGAAGTCGAGGGTGGCTTCGCACTCGGCCACGAGCTCGGGGTGCTGCTCGAGCTCGATCATGTCCGAGCCGTCCCGCAGCATCTGCGCGACGACGGACGCCGGGTCGACGGTGGCCGTCGCGCCGAGGAGCAGCGCCTCGCCACGCAGCGCGCGCAGCAGGCCGGTGTGCATCGCGCGCACCTCGCTCTTCGCGGCGTCGGGACGCAGCCCGTAGGGCAGAGCCTCCAGGCGCCACACCGCCCACACCACGCCGGAGCGCGTCCACATGAGGCCGGGCGCGAGTCCGGCAATCTGGCTACGCATCATGGTTCGAGTCCTTCCCTGCGACGGCGGACGCGAGAAGGCGCCCGACGCCCGTCAGCTGTGATGGTGCTGTGCCGGCTACCTCAACTACCTCGGCCGCCGCGGCAGGCGGTTCCTCAGCCACCGCGGCGGTCTGTGCAGGCGCGGCCGTGGTCGCTCGGGTGGCGCTCACACCGCCGCTCGCGGCGATCTGGTGTCGAACCGCGTGAGGCCGAGCAACGCGCATCGCCCGCCCGTTCTGGACGCCGCCGGGAGTGCTGATGAGCAGCCCAAGGCCGTCCGCAGCCCACGCGATCGGGTTACGCCCGGTGGACGGCAGCCGGCCCGCGAGAAACGTCAGGCCCAGGACCACGGCGACGAAGACGACGACGTTGATCAGCAGGCCGAAGACCGCCCAGATCGCGGTGGTCTTGGCCATCACGAGCGCGCTACCACCGCCCACCGCGAGCTGGGTGATCGTGTAGGGGCCGCCCGGGATGGCCGTGCCGTCATGCAGGCGACCGATCAGGATCGGGATTCGACGCGCACGCGTGTAGAACTTGGCGCTCTCGATCTCCTCGGACATGGCGTCCTCCTCTCAGGGGCACGACGGCACGCGCCGTTCGCGGATTACTGGGCGTCGACGCGGTCGAGCTGCGTGAGGGAGGGCGGAGCGGACTGGATCGTCTCGTCGACCGAGCCCGCGATCATGTCCACGCCGCCGAACACGACGAGCCACAGGGCGACTGCGGCCACGAGACCGGCACCGATGAGAGCTCCGACGGCGCCACGCGCCTTGACGAAGATGACGAGGATGATCACCACGGCAGCCAGTCCGATGACGGCCTTCACCGCCCCCGTCGCCTGCGCGGTCTGGTCGTTGACGATGTCCCAGATGCTCGCCGTCGGGACCGGGCCGGCTCCGTGGAGCGCGCCCCCGGACGCGAAGACCTGCTCCGTAGCCCGCGTGATCGCCGCGGGCACCACGATGTCAACCATTGATCTCTCCTTCGTCAGCGGCTTCTGCCGCGGGTGTGACCGTCTCGCCGTCGGCGAGGCGGAGGTTGGGGAAGGGCGTGAGGTCGCTGACCTCCCACCGACCGGCACGCGCGGTGAGCTCGACGCCGTACTCGGCGGTGCTCGCCTGACCGTCCACGCGGGCGAGTTCCACCCGCGCATGCACGTGCACGACTTGGCCCTCAGCCGGGGTGGCCTCGTCCTCGACCGCCGTCGTCGCGTCGAGGCGGCGGAGGTCGACCGCGGTGTACGGCGCGGGCACCACCGCCGACACGACGACGCCCGGGCTCGTGAAGCGCGAGATGTCGCCCTCCCCCGCGAGCATGGCCGCGAGAAACTGCGTCACCGCCTCGCTGAGCGCGCCGGTCGTGGGGACTGAGACCGGGTACTCCAGGGCCGTGCCCTCCCCGACGGCCGGGCCAGCGACCGGCGCCGGCAGCGTCAGCGCCTGAGCCGCGGCGCCCGACTCGGTCACCGCGACCTGGATGGGCACGGCGAAGTAGCGGCGGGACCAGGTGGGTTCGTCCTCGGTGCCCTCAGCGGCAGGGACCTGGACGTCGACGCCGACAGTGATCGACCAGACGCCCCGCTCCCCCTCCGTGACGGAGGCGACGGCGACGTCGCGCACGGTCTCCCCGACCTCGGGGAGGCGTCCCGTGTCGCCGGCGTAGAGCTCTGCGAGGCGATCGCTGTCCTCGCGCGAGGCGGTCAGCCAGGTCTCCACCAGCACCCGGGCGCGCTCCCCCGCGACGCTGGCCTCAGACCAGGCCACGTCCGTGGTGCTGGCCGGCACGGGCGGGGGTGCGCTCGACGAGCCGCCCGCCAAGGAGATTCCGAGGCCGAGCGGCCCCATGGCGACCAGGCACCACAGGCCGGCGGTCGCTGCCTTGGCCGTCAGAGCCGTGCCCCCTGTCCAGGCGTTGGTGCGCACCGGCTCCGGTGTGCCGTAGTTCGGCTCGGTGGGCGGGGGTGTGTTCGCGTGGGCCGGCCTGTGCCGTTCCGCGGGCACGCGCTCCCGCCGTCTCTTCGTCGTGAGGGGGCTCATGTCGCGCTCCCGACGGAGTCTTCGTCCGGGATCGCCGCGAGGTGCGCGTCGATTCGACCGCGCGCCTCGCGTCCCTGCTGGGCCCGCGCGCTCGTGAGCGCCGCGTTCAGCGCGCGCGCCGTCTGCGCGCTCGACTCGCTTCCCAGCGGGTCGCGGCCCAGCTGCTCACGCAGGTCGTCGACAAGGCGCGAGACGACGGGCCCCACCTCGCGCCGTGCCGACATCACGGTCGACAGGTCGAGGATGCAGGCGCCCTCCGGGTCGCTGTAGACGTCGGGCATAGATGTCATCTCCGCGCTCCTGGCACTCGTAGTAGTGGTTCCTCACCCACAACCAACGGGTCCCGAGGGAAGCCGTGTGACATCACCCAGCGCGCGGTCCGGTTGGGCCACAGTCTGCGAAATGGCCACTGACCTGCGGAAACATCGAGGCGGAGTCAATGTGATCTAGATCACACTCTGCGCTAGGTCGTGAGCAACAGGTCCGGGCAACACCCCGTGAGGAACGTCAAGTGCGGACGTTCGAGGGGAGATTCAACATGTCCGCACAGACACTTCACGAGCTCGACCGCGAGTGGGCCGCACTCATCGAGCAGGGCGACTTCGCCGACCGCGTCGACGACTGGATCCAGCGCTGGCCCGCCCTCGCGCCGATGGCGCGCATCGACGGCGGCGCCCCCGGCAAGGCGCGCTTCACGGCCCCTGAGGCCGACGAGATCTTCGCCGCGCTCCTTGAGGAGCGAGCGCGCGGCGACTACCCCGCAGGCCGCCTGGTGCTGCAGTGCATGCTCCCGGCTATCGCGCGCATGGCTCGGCGCTGCCGGGGCCGCTACGAGGATCTCGACGAGGCCACCTCCGACGCTACGGCCGCGATGTGGTCTGCGATCGCCACATATGACGTGGCGCGCAACCCGTCGAACATCGCTCGGCGGCTGTGGTCGAGGACGCTCGAGTCCGTCGCCGGAACCGCCCGCGCCAGCGCCGCACACCGCAGAATCGTCACCGTCGCCGTCGCCGACCCCGTCGGCCTGCTCGACGGCGGCCAAGGTCGATCCCTCGCGGACAGGGAGACCCACTCCCCCATCTCGATCGAAGAGATCTCGCACCTCGACCTCGGACCGACCGGTGAAGTTCTTCGGCTCATTGCGTGGGGCGTCGACATCCAGGCGCTCTCTTCCGACGACGCACTTCTGCTGGAGCGCCTCTACGCACCCGATCCAGACCGCCCCGAGTACGCAGAGCTCCAGACTGGCCGATACCAGGAGTGCGTCGCCCGCCAGCTCGGCATCTCGCACGCCGCGCTCCGAGCGCGAGCGAGCCGCGCCGTCCGCCGTCTCGCCAGAGCGGTCCAGGCGGCCCTGTAGGGCCCGATCAACCCTCCCCCGGTGTCTTCGTCCGGGCGACGCGAGAACGGCCGCCAGAGGCGCCCGCAAGTCGCCGCGGCTGGTGCCCGGCCTCGGGGCAGGAATCGAAGGGGCATGGTGACCAGCCCACCGACGTACCGTGCGGGACAGGCGATCCCTCCATTGGATGTTCGCTTCGGACACATCTTCCGTACGTGCTGGGTCTACTGGCTACCCCGTGGCTTTCAACATGCTTATTGCTGCCCACTTGCGTCCCTGTAGTACGTCTTGTGTTTGATGCTTGTGTGCCTACTGACGGCTGGCCATGTTAGATCGACAAGAGCATCACGCGTCTTACGCTTGTGGGTCGTGTTTGACACGCGTAGTGTTCGCCCTGTACCTGCCATAACTCCATGCTGCGCCGCAGGGAGGCCAACACCTCTCACCCGGAGTCATCATGGTGTCAACCGAGAGCGATCACGATGCTTCCACCACTAGTCCGTATCCTCCTCCGAAGAGTGATCACGGTCGCCAACTCCAAGGGTGGAGTTGGCAAGACTGCCATCACCGCGAACGTCGGCGGCCTGCTCGCAGCTGCGGGCCTCCGAGTGCTGCTGATCGGCCTCGACTCACAGGACAACCTCGGCGAGGACCTCGGCTACACGTACGACCAGAAGTCGGATGACGGGCAGGCCCTCCTGACCGCCATCCTGACGGGCAAGCCGCTCGAGCCCACGAAGGGCATCCGGCCGAACCTCGACGTCGTGATGGCGGGGGAGCACACCAAGGAGCTCGCCTGGCTGCTGGAGCAGCGCAGGGCCGCGGCCTCGACCAACGAGCAGCGAGAGAAGGTGCTCAACAGCCTCGCGATCTCGCTCGCACCCATCGCCGAGCGCTACGACGTCGTCCTGATCGACTGCCCTCCGATGGGTGACCTCCTCCAGGAGATCGCGCTCGCGGCCTCGCGCTGGCTGCTCATTCCGACGCAGGCCGATGCCTCGTCCAGGAAGAGCGTCCGCTTGCTCGCCGAGCGATACCAGGTCGCCCTGGAGTCGAACCCGACCCTCGGGCTTCTCGGCATCGTGCTCTTCGCCACCGCGTCGTCAGGCACCAAGATCCGCGAGCGTGCGCGGCGCGACATCGCTGCCGACCTCGGCACCGCCGAGCCGCTATTCGATGCCTACATCCGATGGGCTCAGGCACCTGCGATCCAGGCACGTAACGCCGGGCTCCTGGTCCACGAGCTCGAGCAAGAGGCAGCCGACCAGCCCAAGTGGTGGGAGTCGCTGCGGCTCAAGGTCGCCGGTGAAGAGGTCGCGACCAACGTCGGACAGGCGGACGAGACAGAGGAGCGGGTCGCCGGCTCGGTGTCGAGCCTCGCGGGGGACTACCAGACGCTCACCCAGCAGATCGTCACCAAGCTCCAGCACGAAGAGGACGTCGCCGCGGCGGCAGTAGGGGAGGGCCAGGCATGAACGCGCAGCGCAAGGGGCTCCCGCCCAAGGACCTGGGGGGCGTGTTCGGGACGGGCCGCACTTCCGGTCTCGTCGGCTCTCTTTCCCCGGTAACTCCGAGCGTCGGTGCCGACGCTCTGGCCGAGGAGCTCGCGGCCGAGCAGGTGCAGGAAGAAGAGCAGACTCGCACGCCCGAGCCCGCCTCCCGCAGCGAAGCGGACCCGGCGGCCGCGGCCGATGACAGTGGCGCGAAGAAGGCCACGACCTCGCGGCCGCGGCGCACGCGCAGCGCCAAGAAGGGGGCGGACGCGAGCGCGCCCGAGCGCGAGCCGAAGCACAACTACCCGGTCTATGTCCCCTCCGTGTTGCGGGCCGAGTTCAACGAGCGGCGCGCCGAGCTCGGCACCGAGAACACCCTTCTGTACTTCGACGCCATCGATGCCCTCATCGATCACGACGCCGCCGACCCGTACGCGCGCCTGCGGGGGTTGGTCGGCGAGTCGCTGGTGGGGCCGGCGCCGAAGTCGCTGTTCGACCGGGCGCCCGCTCGGAAGCGAGCTCCCCAGGAGAACCTGGGCGCGCCCACGCAGCTCGTGCTCCGGGTCACCCAGCACAACCAGACCGTCCTGGACTCGCTCGTGACCGAGACCGGGGCCAAGGACCGCAGCCACCTCGCCACCGTTGTCCTGTCCGCATACCTCAAGCAGCAGGGGGAGAAGAAGAGATGAGCACGCCCACCCAGACCCGCGTCGAGGCCCGGCGCGCGGCAGACACCGCGCCTTCGGTGCAGATGCCGGCACCACCGGCGAAGACGACCAAGCTCTCACGTCGTCCGGCCATCTACGGCCTCGGCGCAGCGCTCATCGCGCTCGGCGGCCTGACGAGCTACTACCTCGTCACCACGCTCGGCGACACCGTCCAGGTCGTGGCTGTCGCCGGCCCCGTCTCGCGAGGCGACGTCATCGCGGCCGAGGACCTCACCGCAGTTGATCTGCCCGCCGGTCCCACGACGCTGTCCACGGTGCCGGCCGAGGAGATCGGCAGCCTCATCGGACAGCGCGCCGCCGTCGACCTGCTCCCCGGAAGCATCCTCACCCCCGCGGGCGTCGTCGACGTGCTCACGCCGCCCACCGGGGAGTCCATCGTCGGTGTCGCGCTGGCGAGCTACCAGATGCCCACCGAGACGCTGCACGCCGGCGACCAGGTCCGCATCGTCGAGACGCCGGTCAACCAGGGCGAGCCCCCCGTCGAGGAGCCGCGAGCGATCGAGGCCGTCGTCGTCTCCGTCGAGCCGAGCGCGCAGAACGTGGACCAGACGATCGTCAACGTCCAGGTCGACAGTTCCGACGCCGCGGGCCTCGCCGCCCGCTCCGCGACCGGCCGCGTAGCCCTGGTCCTCGACTCTCTGGAGAACTGACGTGGCCGTCATCGCACTCGCCTCCGCCAAGGGCTCTCCCGGCGTCACCACGACCGCCCTCGCCCTGACCCTGCTTTGGCCGCGCCCCGCGCTCTACGTCGAGGCCGACATCGCGGGGTCGACGGTCATCCCTGGTCTGCTCCAGGGCCAGGTCGACGCCGAGAAGGGCCTTCGCGACCTCGCGATCTCGTACGCGACCAAGGGGGATCTCTCCGACCTGTGGCAGCAGACCTACCACCCGCAGCAGGCGGCCAACCTTCCGTGGAAGGCGCTCTCGGGTCTCGACGGCGTCAACGAGACCAAGGCCCTGCTGCCCGGGATCGCCGGGCCGCAGATGTCACCCATCCTGCGCGAGGTCTGGCGGCCGCTGGCCGAGCACCTCGTCTCCCTCGAGCGCGGGGGAGTGGACGTCATCGTCGACCTCGGCCGCATCAGCGCTGGCCGTGACGAGCGAGACCCGCTCATCGCCGCCGCCGATCTCGTGCTGCTCACCACGCGTTCGAGCCTCGCGAACATCGCTGTCACCGTGCAGCTGCACGCCGAGCGCGCCCAGGGTCAGGACGCGAGCGCGCGCGAGCTGTCGAACCTCGGCCTGCTCGTCGTCGGTCCTGGCCAGCCGCACTCGGTGGCCGAGATCTCGCGTCTGACGGAGCTCAGCCCGCTGAGCGAGACGATCGCGGCCGACGGCCCGGCGGCCGACGTGCTCGCCAACGGAGCCCCAGCCGGGAAGTTCACGCGGTCCGCCCTCGTGCGCTCTATCCCGCCCACCATCAGTGCCATCCAGGCCCGGGTCGCCGCGCGCCGGGCTCGGCTCGATGCACCCGTAGGAGCACGCTCATGACCACCGAGACCCAGCGCGAGGAGCAGGACCTCGCCGCACTGCCGATGTTCCGCAGCCGCCCGGCCTCCGTCGACGTCCGCGCCGCGCTCGCAGGGACCTCGGCGCTGGCGCCGGCCACGAACCATCCAGCCAGCCAGCCCGGCGGCGGAGACGTTCCGACGAGCCTGCCGGCCACTGCCGCGGGCGAAGTAGTCGACGCCGCTGCGGACCGTGAGTTCTGGCGCACCGTCCGCGAGCTGCGCGAGGAGGTCTCTCGTCGCCTCACCGATGACCTCGAAGCCCGAGGCGTCGGCGGTACCGATGTCGCCGCGCGCGAGGCGCTCGGCCAGCGTCACATCCAGCAGGTCGTGAAGGACGAGAGCGAGAGGCGCCTGGCACGCAACCTGCCTGCCCTCGACGCCGACTACGAGCGGCGGCTGCTCAAGGCGCTGTTCGACGCGATGTTCCGCCTCGGGCGACTGCAGCCCCTCGTGGACCGCGAGAACGTGGTCAACATCGAGATCTCCGGCCACGACCGGGTCCTGCTGCTGTTCGCGGACGGCAGCCACGAGTGGGTCGCGCCCGTCGCGGACTCCGACGACGACCTGATCGCGTTCGTCGCGTTCCTCGCCGCGCGTGACCCGAACATCGAGCACACCTTCACCAGGTCCAGCCCGCACCTGGAGATGCCGCTTCCGGGACGAGCCCGCCTCGCCGCTGCGGCCTGGGTCACCCCTCGCCCGCGCGTCACCATCCGACTGCAGCACCTGAAGGAAGTCGATCTCCCGATCCTGCGCGACCTCGGCACCATCGACCGCGTGCTCGAGGAGTTCCTGAAGAGCGCGGTCCTGGCCCGCAAGACCTTCGTGATCGCCGGCCAGGGCCAGGGATCGGGCAAGACCACCCTCCTTCGAGGCCTGGCCAGCGCCCTGCCCCCGATGGAGTCCATCGCGACGATCGAGACCGACTTCGAGCTCTACCTCCATGAAGAGCCCGAGCGCCACGGGCGCGTCTTCGCTCAGCAGGCACGACCAGGATCGGGAGAGCTCACCGCCGCCGGCACGCGTGCTGGCGCCATCACCACCTCCATGGCACTCGAGAAGGCCCTTCGCCACAACATCGACCGCATCATCGTCGGTGAGGTACGCGGGCAAGAGGTCGTCGCGATGTTCGAAGCCATGCAGGGCGGCAACGGCTCGATGAGCACGGTCCACGCGGACGCCGCGCGCGACGCCATCGAACGTCTCGCCGGGATCGCGGCCAAGGACAAGACGCTGTCGGAGACCTACGCCTACCGGCAGATCGCGCAGACCATCGACCTGATCATCTACATCTCCGTCGAGAGGGACGACTCGGGCGCGCCCCACCGGTTCATCTCCCAGATCATCGAACCCGTCAAGGGAGAGCGCGAGAACCCCTACAACGTCACCGACGTCTTCGTCCCGGGGGCCGACGGGCGCGCCGTCCCTGCGAACGCGCCGTCGTTCGTCGACGACCTCGTCCGTGTCGGATTCGACCGCCAGCTGCTCAACGCCCGCCAGGGCCTGTGGCACGAGGGAGCCTCCCGATGAGAGCACTCGCCATCACCGCGGCCACGATCGCCGTCGCCGTCGGGATCTGGCTCGTCGTCGTCGGCCTGCACAAGGTCGACCGCACGCCAGAGGCCAAGCCCACCCGGACCGCCCCGTTCGGCCACGAACTCGCACGCTTCCTCGGCCTCGCCGATGGAGGGCCACTCGCCCGCCACCGGTGGGTCTTCCTCGGCTCCATCGTGGTCGGGATCGTCGCCGCCATCACCACCGGCTGGTACATCCTCATCCTCATCCTCCCGGCCGCCGTCGTCGGGCTGCCGTCGCTGGTGCGCAAGGACTCCAGCTCGCGCGAGGCGGAACGGCTCTCCGACCTGGAGGCCTGGATCCGCAGCCTCGCCGGCATCCTCGTCGGTGGCGCGGCAGGTCTGGAACAGGCGCTGCGCGCGTCCCTGGCCTCCGCACCGCCCACCGTGCGTCCGGCGCTCTCGCGGCTCGTAGCCCGTCTCGACGCCCAGCAGCCGATCAAGCCTGCGCTGCGCCTGTGGGCCGACGAGATGAACGACGCCACCGCCGACCTCATCGCCGCGGCCCTGATCCTCGAGTCCGACCGGCGCGAGGGCGCCATCAGCCGCGCGCTCGAGGAGCTCGCCGACACCGTCGGCCAGCGCGCGAGCTCCATGCTGGAGATCGAGTCCGAGCGCGAGTCCCCGCGCTCCAACGCCCGCTGGATCACGCTCATCACGCTGGGATTCCTCGGGCTCATGGCATTCACCAACCCCGTCTACATGGAGGCGTACGAGGGCCCGTTCGGCCAGCTCCTGGCCCTGGTCTTCATCGCCGCCTACGTCGGGTGCCTGCTGTGGATGCGCAAGATCGCGATGGGCCGCCCCCAGCCGCGGTTCCTCACCGCCACTGAGAGGTCATGATGCTCACCTGGATCCTCGCCGCTCTCGCCGGGGCCGTCGCCGCCGCCGGCCTGTTCCTGATCATCCGCGAGCTCGCGCCGGCGCACCCGAACCTGCGCTCCGCCATCGACCGCATGTCCGGGGCCGACCGGCCCGCAGTCGTCGCGGTCCCGGACGACGCAGACGTCACCGACCGGGTCGGTGCCTGGGTGCAGCGCCGCGGTGGACTGCTCACCGTCAAGGGCGTCAGCCCCAGCAACTCCGACCTCGATCTCATCGGTCTGACCACCACGCGCCTGGTGGGCAAGAAGGTCACCTTCGCCCTCGTCGGCCTCTTCGTCGGTCCCATGATCGGAGCGATCTTCGCGGCCTTCGGCACCACGCTCCCGGTCACCGTGCCCGCCGGGCTCGCCCTCGCGGCCGGTGCGCTCGGGTGGTTCTTCCCCGACCTCGAGGCCAAGAGCCTCGCGGAGAAGGCCCGCAGGCAGTTCTCCCAGGCGGTCAGCGCGTACATGGACCTGCTCGCCATCGAGCGAATCTCCGGCGCCGGTGTCGCGCAGGCGACCCAGGGCGCCGCGGAGGTCGCCACGTCGTGGCCGTTCCGCCGCATCGCGGCCGCGCTCGAGCGCGGCCGCTGGGCGGGCCAGGCACCGTGGGACGCGCTGACCGAGCTCGGCGACGAGCTCGACGTGCGCGACCTACGCGACGTCGCGAACATCATGCGGGACGCCGGCAAGGAAGGCAGTGCGATCGTCGAGCCGCTGCGCCGCCAGGCCGCGACCAAACGCAAGGCGGACCTGGCAGCAGATGTCCGCCAGGCCAAGCGAGAATCGGTCCAGATCTGGGTCCCGGTGACGGCGATCGCGATGATCTTCATCTCGATCGCGATGTACGCCGTCATCTACCAGCTCTGAGATCTCGCCGACACCCACCCGGGTGTCACACGACGGCCCTTCCGGGCCGTTAGTTCAGGTATCAGGGGTTACATCGCCAAGCAGGAGGCACAGCATGAGCACCAAGTTCGCAGCCAAGTTCCGCACCAGGACGGCGAAGCTCGCCGAGCGACTCAACGACGACCGGGGCGACGTCAGCCTCACCCAGGTCCTCGTCACCATCGGGCTCCTCGCCCTCGCCGCGATCGTCATCGCCGCGCTCACGACCAAGGGCACGACCCTCACGGGCCAGCTCTGACCGCCACGACGCCCACGCCGGCCCGATCGTGATCTCGCGAACGGGCCGGCGCGGGTGTAGGGTGGCTTTGTCAGCAAACAATCTTCCTCGGGCGTCTTTCCCGAGGTAGGGGGCCCACATGGCAACGCGTACGATCCGACACCGCCTCCGCGCCCGCTGGGCGGCGGCCCGAGCCGACGACAGCGGGGCCGTCGCGCTCGAGGCGGCAGTCGTCGTCCCCGTGCTCCTCATCGTCGCCTTCGCGCTGATCCAGATCGGGCTCTACCAGCACGCGAACAACGTCGCCCAGAGCGTCGCGAACGGCGCCGTCCAGGTCGCCCGGATCGACGGCGGCACCGACCAGGCCGGCTACGCCGAGGCCCACTCCCGGCTCTCGAACGCGAACGGCGGGCTGCCCGAGGCGTCGGTGTCCATCGCCCGCGGAGCACAGAACGTCACGGTGACGGTGACCGGCAAGGTCATCTCCATCGTCCCGCTCCTGCCGAACCTCACCGTCTCGCAGACCGCGACCGGTGCCATCGAGCGATTCGAGGGCCAGCCGTGATCGCCTACCTTCGCCAGCGCCTGTCGGAGGACCGCGGGAGCATGTCCCTCGGCGCGGCGGCCACCGTTCCAGCGCTGTTTCTCATCGGCGCGATCCTGCTGATGGCCGGTCGCCTCGCCCTGGCCGAGGGGAGCGTGCAGTCCGCAGCGAACGAGGCCGCGCGCGCCGCGTCCATCTCGCGCACCCAGGCGATCGCCGGCGCACAGGCTTCGTCCACCGCAGCAAGCACGCTCGCCAACGCGAACCTCAAGTGCTCCTCGACGAACGTCGCCACCGACCTGTCAGCTTTCAACCAGCCCGTCGGGCAGGTCGGCGCCGTCACCGTCACCGTCACGTGCGTCGTCCCGCTCGCCGACCTCGCGATCCCGGGCGTTGGCGGGACCCGCACGATCACGTCCACCGGCACCTCCGTCATCGATGCCTACCGGGAGCGAGCATGAGCTGGATCCGCACCCGCCTGCGTTCAGACCGGGGCGACTCCTCGCTGCTGATCATCATGCTCGCCGCAGCGGTCATCATCGCGATCGGCATCGTCGTCGACGGCGGCGGGAAGCTGCGAGCGAACGACACCGCCGAGTACGCCGCCCAGCAGGCCGCGCGCGCGGCGGGGCAGCAGATCAACGTCGCCGCCGTGCGTGACGGCGCCCGGCCCGGGATGTCGACCAACGCCGCCGTGGCCGCCGCCCAGAACACCCTCGCTGCGTCCGGAGTCACCGGGCGGGTGTCCGTCAACGGCGACGAGGTCACGGTTACCGCGCAGACGACGTACAAGGCCAAGATCCTCGTCTTCCTCGGCGAGAGGAACAGCACCGCGACCGCGACCGCGCGGATCGCCCGAGGCGTGACCCAGGAGATCCCATGAGCACCTCGACCACAGCCCGCGTCCTGCGTGGACTCGGCGCCCTGCTCGCCGTGCTCGTGCTCCTGGTGGGCATCCCCGTCGCGCTCTGGCTCGTCGCGGGCAGCCCCATCCCGACCTCGCT
Organism: Cellulosimicrobium funkei; assembly: GCF_004519295.1. Classification (GTDB taxonomy): domain Bacteria; phylum Actinomycetota; class Actinomycetes; order Actinomycetales; family Cellulomonadaceae; genus Cellulosimicrobium; species Cellulosimicrobium funkei. Next base: position 21,246 of record NZ_SOZH01000012.1, on the reverse strand, counting down.
CCCGACCTGGGACGAGGTCACCGGCACGCTCTCGCGTCCCGACGTCACCGGCACACTCACGCTCGGCGTCATCAAGACCATCGCGTGGATCGGCTGGGCGACGTTCGCGATCGCCGTACTCCTCGAGATCCCCGCCCAGCTGCGCGGCCTCCGCGCGCCACGCCTGCGCGGGCTCGGCGTGCAGCAGCGCGCCGCCTCCGCGCTCATCGCCACCGTGATCGCGATGTTCACCGCCGGCCCGGTCATCGCCACGTCCGCCACTGCCCAGGCGCTGCCCGCCACGACCGTCGCCGTCGCGACGTACGACACCGCCACGCCCGACACCGCCACTGACATCGAGGCCCCCGCCGAGGCAGCGCTGGCCGCCATGGAGACGGCGCCGGCGGTCCAGTACACCGTCCAGCGCGGGGACTCGCTGTGGTCGATCGCGGAGACGCAGCTCGGCGACGGCATGCGGTTCCAGGAGATCGCCGACCTGAACTACGGCCGCGACCAGCCCGGCGGGTACGCCCTGGACACCTCGCACTGGATCGACCCGGGCTGGGTGCTGCAGCTGCCCTCGGACGCAGCGGTGCCCGCGCCCGAGGCCGCATCTGCGACCTCAGCGCGGACGCACATCGTCGCGCCGGGGGAGTCGTTGTGGGACATCGCCCAGGCCGAGCTCGGCGACGGCGACCGCTACCCAGAGATCGTGGAGGCCTCGCGTGACATCGACCAGGGCGGGGGAGCCCGGCTCACCGACCCCGACCTCATCCGCCCCGGTTGGACCCTCGCACTTCCCTCGACGAGCGCGCCGGCCGAGGCCGAGGCCCCTGCGACTCCTGACCCCACCACGACGCCGGCACCGGCCCCCGTCGCTGAGGTCGAGGCGTCTACGCCCGCAGCGCCGACCACACCTGAGGCACCCGCCGCGAGCGAGACCGTCGACGCCCCGGTCGAGGCCGTCGAGGAGCCGGCTGGCGCTGATCTCGATGAGCCCGCACCTGCCGAGCTCGACGACCTCGTCGACGCCCCGGTTGCCGACGACGACGTCGACGACAACGCCGTGGTCGACGTACGCACCGCCGCGGGCGTCGGCGGCATCCTGGCCGCCGGCGTCCTCGCCCTGCTCGGCGGGAAGCGAGCCGCGGCGCGCCGGCGCCGCCGCACCGGCCAGCGCATCGCACTGCCCGAGCCCGCCTCCGCAGAGTCCGTGCTCGAGCAGGAGCTCCGTGCCGTCACCGACCCGCTCAGCGTCCAGACCGTCGACGTCGCGCTCCGATCCATGGCCGCGTGGCACCGTGAGCAGCAGCTCGCGCTGCCCGACGTCCGCGCCGCCCGGCTGACCCCCGACTCCTTCGAGGTCTACCTCTACGCGCCCGCCGAGCTGCCCACGCCCTGGGTTCCCGTCCACGAGCGCACCGTCTGGCAGATCAGCGCGCACGACGCTCAGACCGCCACGCTCTCCGAGGCCGCGGCTCACGGCGCAGCCCCATACCCGTCGCTGGTCACTATCGGTCACGACCAGGACGACGCCCACCTGCTCCTCGACCTCGAGCGCCTCGAGTGTCTCGACGTCCGCGGCGATGCCGACGCGTCCCACGCCACCCTCGCTGCTCTCGCCCTCGAGCTGGCGACCAGCACCTGGGCCGACGACCTGCAGGTCACGCTCGTCGGGATCATGCCCGGCCTCGAGGGCGTCGTCGACACCGGCCGCATCCGACATGTCTCCGGCCTCTCCAACATCGTTCGAGAGCTCGAAGCGCGCGCCGCCGACGTCACCGCAACGCTCGACGCCGTCGAGGCGACGTCCATCCCCGACGCTCGCGGCCGCGGACTGCGCGGGGACGCCTGGACCCCCGAGGTACTGCTCGTCGGCGAGCGGCTCGACCCCGAGGTGCGCGACATGCTTGAGAACCTCGTGTCCCGGGTCCCGCGTGTTGGCGTCGCCGCGGTCACCACTGACGCTCAGATCGGCGAGTGGGTCCTCGACATCGACGCCGACGACACCCAGAGCGCGCGGCTGTCGCCCGTCGGGATCACCGTGCGTCCCCAGCAGGTCGACGCCTCCACGTACGCCCACCTTCTCGGTCTGCTCCGCCAGGCCGATGCCGACCCCGTTGACGGGCCCACCTGGACGACCACCCTCACCGCCATCGAGGACGAGCCCACGCTCACCGATCTCGCCGTCACGGTGCCCGACGAGCCTGCGCTGACGGTCGTCGAGGAGCAGCCGGCGGAGGTGTCCTCCAACCTCACAGCGCCCGCCGGGCCGAGCGCTGGGGAGCTCCTGCAGCTGCACCACCCCATCGTGAAGCTGCTGGGACCGGTCGAGGTCGACGGGACCGCCGGCGTCACCCCCGAGTCCCGGTACCGTCGCCAGACCACCGAGCTCATCACCCTGCTCGCGCTGCACCCCGAGGGCATGAGCACCGACGAGCTCACCCGCGCCCTGTGGCCGACCTCCACGCCGGAGAAGGCGCTCGGAACGCGTCGCTCGGCCGTGTCTCGAGCGCGCCGCTGGCTCGGCGCCGACGCCGACGGCGAGCTTTACCTGCCGCGGTTCTGGAGCAAGGACGCCGACGCCGATGGCGAGGTCGTCTCGGAGTACCGCCTGCGTGGCGTCCCGACGGACTGGCACGTCGTGCTCGAGCTCATCGGCGACGACATCGCGGCCGCCCCCACCGAGAACCTGCTCGCCGCCCTGGACATGGTCCGGGGGCGCCCGTTCGAGGATGCCAAGGCCACCCGGTACGTCTGGGCCGAGAACCTCGCGCAGGAGATCATGGCCACGATCGTCGACGTCGCGCACGAGGTCGCCGCCAGGGCGCTCGCCAACGGGGACGCCGCCACCGCACGCCGCGCCGCGGAAGCCGGCCGCCGCGTCGACCCCGCCGACGAGCGCGTCTGGCGCGACAGCATCCGGGCTGAAGTCGCCGCTGGCCGCCGCCACGACGCGAACCGACTCGTTCAGCAGCTGCGCACCCAGCTCGACGGACTCGACCCCGACCCCGAGACCGAGGACCTCCTCGACGAGCTCGCAGACCTCGACCACACCGCACGACAGGGGGCATGAAGATGACCACCACGCCGTTCCACGACCCGCACGCCGAGCCCGTTCAGCCGATCCGCATCGAGCTCAACGGCGCCACCCTGGACCCGTTCGCCGAGCACACGACGCTGGACGCCGAGAACGGTCGAGACGTCGTAGGTCGGCTCGGGACAACGCGAAGCGGCGTCGCGAGGACGATCGCCACACGAGGACTGGAGCCCCGATGAGCACCCCGACCACGATGCCTCAGCCGACGCCGTCGCGACGCCGACCGCTCTTCCTGACGATCGGCATCGCCGCCGCGCTCCTCATCGCGCTCGGGATCTTCCTCGTCGCCTGCACCGGGGGCGACGACCCCGACCCGACCCCCACCACCCCGACTCCGACCGAGACCACGCCTGAGCCCACACCCACGGAGCCCACGCCAGAGGACCCCGCCGAAGCAGCTCGCCAGGAGGCCATCGACGCCGCGCAGGCGCGCTACGCGGAGTTCATCGCGACCAGCAACGAGGTCAACAAGGCCGGTGGGGCAGGAGGCTATGACGCCCTCATCATGTTCCTCGGCACGCCGGAGCTGATGCAGATGTACGAGACCGTCTACGCGCAGTGGACCGAACAGGGCCTGCGCCAGACGGGCGACACGAAGATCGCGGCCAGCAAGGTCACCGACCTGCAGGGCGACCCCGCAGCCGGCCAGACCTTGATCGCGGACCTCGAAGTCTGTCTGGACAACACCGGCGTCGAGATCGTCAACCCCGCAGGCGAGAGCGTGACCCTTGAGGACTACCCGGATCGCGTACTTCAGCGTGTTCAGATGCAAACCCAGGACGACGGACGCTGGACCGTTGTCAAGGACGAGCCGACGGAGGAGTGCTGATCATGAGCATGCGCAGGGGGGTCCTCACGATCATCGTCGCGCTGCTTGGAGCACTGTTCCTTGCCTCGCCGACCGCAACTGCTGCGGGCGGTGTCACATGCCCGCCCGGGAGCACTCCGATCAAGGGCAGCTGCGTCATCACGGTCGACCCAGGCGGTGGCGGGGGAGGAGGAGGCGGCACGACTCCCGTCGACAACCCCGGTGCGGGTGGTGGATCTCAGGAGTGCCGCAATGCGTCCGGTGAGGTCGTTCCGTGCCAGACCGAGCACGGATACTGGAACGGCTCTTGCTATGACCGCGACGTCAGCTCCGAGTACCCCGCCGACGATCCAATCTGGGGAGGTCGCTCCGAGGGAGTCATCGTGCGCACTACCTGCCCGTCGGTGGGCGGTAACGCGGTAGTCAATCACTGGGAGGCCTCAGCACCCGGCGCGACGGGCCCCTCACCGCGCGAGCTTGCCGACCGCGCCGTCGCGGCGATGGACTTTCAGGCCGGTCAGATCGCTACCGCACCTCCGCCGCTCAGCGTGCAGCCGGACAGCATGGCCATCGTCGGGATCCCGGTCTGGCTCTGGGTCGGAGACCCCGGCGAGTCGACCACCGGCCCGATCACACGCAGCGCCTCCGGCGGCGGAACCACCGTGACCGCAACCGGCACGCTCGACCGCATCGTCTACACGATGGGCGACGGCGGACAGGTCACCTGCACCGGCCCCGGCACGCCGTACCGCACCGAGTACGGGGACCGCACCTCTCCGGACTGCGGCTACACCTACACCAAGACCTCGGCCGGCAAGGCTGGCGAGGCCCACACCATCACCGCGACGTCGTACTGGACCGTCGAGTGGGCCGGCGGCGGCCAGACCGGCACGATCCCGTTGGAGTTCACTCGCACCGAACAGCTTCGTGTCGGCGAGCTCCAGGTCCTCCTCACCACGCCGTGACCAGCGACGAGCCCTCGCCCCTCGAGCGCGAGCTCCAGGCCCACCTGGAGCTCGCGCGATGGGACCAGGCGGATCACCACGCTGTCGCGCTCGCCATCCATCGTGTGACGTGCCCCGACGATCCGTGTCACCACGAGATCGACGACGTCGACGCGCTCGACCAGGAGCGGGCCGCCGCGGCGCTCGCGGCGCTTCGCGGAAGGCTCCACGGCGCGCCGTAGACCTGCACGAAGCATCACCGACGAGACCGCCCGCTCCCTCTCTGGAGCAGGCGGTCTCGTTGTACGTGGGGATGGCTACGCTGCGCCCATGGTTCAGGCGAGCGAGGTGCGACGACTCTGGCATGCAGGCGCACCTGGGCGACGGCCTGGTGAGCTACTGCTGCCGCCGTCGGAGACAGGGATCCCTTCGCAGGTTCGAAGGATCTCCGAGGAGGAGGGCATGACGGAGATCGCGCAGCGCGATGACCGGGTCTACCTCACTTCGGACCGCGAGCTCGCCCGGGCATGGGCAGGCCTCTGGACGCCGGACGGCGAGCACTTCGGCAACGGCTCGCTGTACCAGGTCGATGCGGAGTTGGCAGCCCTTGAGCCGGACGAGGACTTGTTGTCGCTCGAAGGTGTGTCGTTCCAGGTCCCGCGGGCAGTGGTTCGAGTCGTCTACGACGCCGCCGTCCGGTACTCCGAGAAGCACCTACTCGTCCTGGAGGCGCGGCTCCAACAACACAAGGAGGCGAAGGAGGCCAACGACTGAGGAACCGCCTGGCTCAGGTCGACCGGAGCGGTGCGCGGCGCGTTGCACGTGCACCATTGAGCGGCTCCGACTCCGAGGAATCGGCGTCGGGGTCATTCTCGCCGGGATCGCGACGGAGTTGAGACCGGTCCAACGCTCGCGCGAGCACATCGCGGAAGAGGGCGTACTTCGCCTCCAGGCGTTCACGTGTCGCGCCGTCGAGCTGCTCGACGCGGGTCGGGTCGGTGTTGTCGGCGAGGTCGGCGTACTTGACGTCTGCGGCCAGCGGCGTCGCGGCGATGCGCTCGGCGTAGTCCGCGGGGGACTCGCCCTCGCGCTTGGTGACCGCCTCGACAGCAGCGATCGCGTCCTCCGGGATCCCCGCCGCACGAAGATCTACCGCGGTCAGCGTGGTGTCCTCGAGGACGTCGTGGAGCCACCCTGCGACGATCGCCGCGACCGGAGCGCCGCCGCGCTCAAGGCGCTCGGCGACCCGACGGGGGTGGTCGATGTACGGGTGCCCCGCCTTGTCGACCTGCAGGCCGTGTGCACGCTCAGCGATCCGGCGCGCCGTCCCGATGATCTGCTCGCCCGTGACGGCTCGCCGCAGCCTCGCCTCAAGCAGGTCCTGCACGGGGCGCACGTCCACCTCGAGCGGGCCCAGAGCCGCCAGGCGCTTCTTCTTGCCGCTCCTGATCTCGTACGCCCAGGTCCGCGCGGCGGTGCGTCCGCGCGCGTCGTCCGGGAAGGTGCGCACCGTGACCCAGGCGCCCGGAGCCGCCTTCTCGATCGACTCCAGCGTGTGCGGGTCCGCCGTCGGTCGCGGCTGCCCGACGTCGACGGGAAGGCCGAGCTCGGCGGACGTGAGCCGCTCGGGCTGGGTCTTGAACTGCGCGACCGTCCAGCGGTCGAGGGCAGGTGCCTCACGGATGAGGGCAGCCGCCTGGAGCGGGTCGATCTCCTCGTACGCGTTCTCGCGGTCGCCCTCGAAGGACCGGAAGTCACGCAGGATGTCGTCGTCCAGGACCCACGCGCCGAGGCTGGGGACCCAGAAGTAGAGGCGCTCGTCGCCGGGGCCTCGCAGTTGAGCGGTCTCCGCCATGACGCCAGCGAGCGCACGGGTGTCGGGGTCGCGGACTGCGTAGTAGGTGGTCATGGCGGTCACTCTCCTCTCGTCCCGAGTCTACCGCTTTCCTCACGCATGCGCACTTTTCCTCACGCCTGGTCGAGTGATCTCGCAGCCGAAGAACGCGGTGCGCTCGGCGAGACCGCGGGGCGTCGGGACGACGCTGCTGATCGTGACGAGCTGCTCGGTGAGTCGGTCCGCGTCCGCCTTCGTCGTCGCGGGGTCGCGGACCGCCTCGTAGATCGGGTGCACCTCGTCCTTGACCTGCTGGGAGAGCTCGGAGTGGACCTGGAGCTCGAAGGTAGTGTCCTCCGGTGTGCGCAGTAGGAAGTGCAGCCCCTTGTAGGGGGCGCCCTCGCGGTACTTGTCGTCGGCCTCGACGACGGTCATCCCTCGGTCGACGAGCGCGCCCAGCGCGCTGTCGGCCGCCGCGACGATGTCGTCGTGGTCGCGCGCACAGACGGTGTACCGCAAGGTGTCGGTGAACTTCGCTGCGCGCTCGGTGGGTGATCCACCTCGCCTGGAGAAGATCTTGCGCGCCGTGCTCGCCGGGGACTTCATGCGCCACTCGAGCCCGTGCAGCCGGCACCCGTCGGGGAGGCTGGAGACGAGGGAGTCGGTGATCTCGGCTTCAACCTTCCGGTCTCGCACGAGGCGGTCGACGGCGGCCGCAAGGACGGCATGTCCGTCAGCGCGCTCGCTCATCGCCTTCCACAGGGAGGGCATGTCGTCGTGAATCCAGGTGACGTCGGGGACGCCGTCGCGGGGGTCGGGGGCGATCTGCGCGGCCGTCATCGCCGAGAGCCGGCGGTGGTCGGCGCACCGGGCGCCGCCCTCAGCGAGCGATCTGCACATGCTGCGTCCCCACCATCCAGGTTCCTCACGTCGCGACGTCACGCCTCGCGAAGATCTTCCCCCAGACGCCGCCGCACCCGCGACGTCCGTGCCGTCAGCTCAGCCTTGTGGCGTCACGCCGGGGGCCGGTCTCGCACCTTCCAGAGGCATGAGGGCGAACGAGAAGGTGACCAGGTACGCAGCGGGGGCGGCGGCGTCTGCCGTGCGTGTCGTGTGGGACGTGGCGGTCGCGACGCCGCCGGCAGCTGGTGGGGAGCTGCTGATCACGGTCGCGGCCGCGGCCGCTGGCTACGTCGGGGCGGGTGTCGTCGTCGAGGCGCTGGTCGCCGCGGCGCGTCGGGCTCGGTCGTGGTCTAGGCGAGGGCGTCGCCGGGAACCCATGCAGCGGCCGTCGGCGACCAGGTCTGGTCCTCGCCGATCACGGCCACGAGCGCTGGGGCGAGGAACTGCGCGACGAGGGCTACCGCGGCCGCGAAGTCGAGCCCGGCGCAGTGCCGGGTCGAGCCCGAGACCCCCGGGTACTGGTCCGCCCAGGCGGCCGGGACGCTGAACGTCTCCCGGTTCGGCAGGTCGCGGTGGTGGCGCTCGGAGGCGATCGCGGCCCGCAGGGCGCGCAGGCTCATGGTCTCTGTGCGAGCGATCACGACCAGGTCGACGAGGTCTCGCACCCGGCTCGAGGGCTTCCCGCCTGGGTAGGTGGACTCGGTCGCGCAGAGCTTGTCGGCGACGTGGTCAACGACCGGGTACAGGCGCACGGTCGGCGGCACGACGCCGGGCACAGCCACCACGGTTGTGACGACCCGCTCGTCCGGTTCGGCCGTCATCAGGGACCCGGTCACGAGGTCGATGTGGAACGACCCCGCCTGCTTCAGGCCGGCGTACACCTTGATGCCGACCTGCCGCCCAGTCACGCCCGGCTGCTGGCCCGCTCCCATCGGGTCGACCGTCGTGGCTGTGAAGGAGAGCATGTCGCCGCGATCGAGCGCGAGCGCGGCGCGGAGCTGCTCCACGGCTTCGTCGAGGTCGGCGACGCGGTAGAGCAGGTCGACGTCCTTGCTGTGGCGCGCATCGTCGGCGCGCACGAGGAGGGCGGTGCCACCCTTGAGCACCCACGGAGCTTCTGGCTGGGCGAAGACGCGGTCGAGAAGGCGCTCGTAGAGGAACTCACGCACGACCTCGTGCGCGGGCTGCCCAGAGACGGCGGCCGCGGTCTTCGCTCGCGCGGTGACCGCGGCCCACATCGCCCGAGGCGTCGCGTACGACTTCTCGCTGGCCGTCACTGGTCCTCCTGCTCCTCGTCCGAGCGCTCGCGAACGCTGTTGCGCACGAGGTCAAGCGCCTTGACGTTCTCGGCCTGCTCGACCACGGCCCAGGCCTTGGCGCTCTCACCGGAGACTGCCCAGTCCGCCGCCCGTGCCGCTTCGAGCGCCGGCAGCATGCTCGCGCGCACTGCCGCGAGCGCGTCGCCCACCCCTGCCGCGTCGAGCGCCGGCAGCATGCTCGCGCGCACTGCCGCGAGCGCGTCGCCAACCCCTGCCGTGTCGATGATGTCTGCAGCGCGGAGCTTGAAGACATCGAGCCCTCCAGCCAGGTTCACCAGGCCTTCGGCCGGGTTCCAGTCCGGAGCGATGCGCTTCATGAGATCTGGGCTGAGCAGGCTCAGCTGCGCGTTTGCCAGACTACGAGCGGCCAGCTCGCCGGCGACACGACGGACGACGTCCGAGTCTGCGATCGCCGCCTCGGCGCTCGCTTCGTCGAGGCCCGCGGCCGTGACGAGCTCGTCTAGCACCTCGACGCCGCGCTCCTTGCCCAGGTGGCGCACGAGCGCGTCTCGGACGTCTCGGGGCGTGGCCAGGCCCCTGCGCAGGGCCTCGCGAAGGATCGTGGCGACGTGGTCGCGGTCGTTGCCGATGCTGACGAGGTCGACGATCGTTCGTGCGGCGGTGGTCACAGGCAGGCCGTCGACGCGGGTGACCTCGTAGGGCCTGAGCTCACCACGATGGGTCCGCAGCTCGGGGCGTCGCGAACGATGACGACGGGGGAGCGTCACCTCGACGCGATCGTCGAGCAGGTCGCCGATGCCGTGCAGCGCGGCCGCGGTGGCATGGGAGAGGACGCCCGAGGTGGGTAGGTCCTCAAGTCGTTCGTAGGCGGGCCGTGCGGGGTCGAGCGTGAGCCACAGGGCCTTGGTCTCGAGGAGCTCGTCGGTCGCGGCCGCAGGCGTGGCGTAGACACCATGGGTGACGCGTTCGAGCTCTCCCGAGCTCGTCATGCGCGAGAGGAGCACCCTGCTCACGCCGACGGCGGCCGCCTGCGACGTCGTGATCAGACCCCACTGGTCAGCCGCAATCTGCGCGATCTGTGCGCGCGCCTCTCGCCCTGCCATGGATCAATAGTATCACTGAGTGCAACTTTTGATCCACGCGCGCGAGTCGCTGCGGATCGTGTTGGCACGAAGGTTTCACAGCATGCAACTTTCGCTCCACCTGCGCCCGGCGTAACCCTAACCGTGCATGTAGGCTGCTCATGTCAGCAAACAAGCAGTGCGCGGAGTGGTCCCTACGTCAACGCGCCCATCGAGGCGGGCTCGGTGACGACGGAGAGCTCCGGCGCTGAGTCATCACCGGAGGCTCCGGACATGTCCGTCGAGAACATCATCGTCATCTCGCTCATCACCTTCCTCATCGTCGTCGTGCTCGCGATCGCGCAGCGGCGCGTCGCACCGCTCGTCATCAGCACAGCGGTACTCGCCACGACCGTCGTCACCGCCGCCACGGGTCGCCTCGACGGGTTCGCACGCGCCCTCGACGTCGACCGAGCCGTCCTCGTCGTCATCGCCCTCGCGATCGCGCTGCTCGCGTTCGCCTTCTTCCCGGCCGACGAGCACCGTCGATGAGCTACACCCGCAACGTCACACGACGCCCGATTCGGCCCGTTGATGAGGGTACGGACCGCATATCGACCTCCGGAGGCACACGTTGACCCGCAACCCCCACCGTCAGGGCCGCCGTCGCCCTGCGAAGACCGCGCGAGACGCTGCCCTGCCGGGCGCGGTCCGAAGGCTCCAGGTCTCGACCGAGCATCCAGCACTGCTCGTCGCGTCGCTCCTCGGGCTGCTGCTGCTCTCGGCCGTCACGTTCATGCTCTCGTTCGCCGCGCTCGCCGAGATCGCACCGTGGGCGAACATCATGCACCGCCTGGCCTGGGGTCTTCCGGTCTTCGTCGACGGCGCGATCGTCGTGTACACCCTCGCGGTCATCATCCAGAAGGGACGCGGAGAGAAGGCAGCAGCGGCGAACGTGTTCCTGGTCCTGTTTACCGCCGTCTCCGTGATCGCCAACGGGTCCCACGCCTTCTCGGCGGGCGACCCCAACGACTGGCGCACCTGGTTCGGCACCGCCATCGCGGCGCTTCCGCCGATCGGGCAGTACGCCGCGACGCACACGATCGCGAAGATCCTGATCCTGCCTCCGCAAGCTGCGACGGTCGTCCACCAGGCAGCGGAGCAGGAGCGCGCCAAGCGCGAGCGCGCGGAGCAGGAGCGCGCGGAGCAGGAGCGCGCGGAGCAGGAGCGCGCGGAGCAGGAGCGCGCGGAGCAGGAGCGCGCCGAGCGCGAGCGCGCCGAGCGCGAGCGCGCCGAGCAGGAGCGCGCCGAGCAGGAGCGCGCCGAGCAGGAGCGCGCCGAGCAGGAGCGCGCGCGCACGGCGGCATCTCGACCGCGGGTAACCGCGGCTTCGCCCGACGAGGAGGAGCGCAACCGGCGGATCGTCGAGCTCGGGGAAGAGGGCCTGAGCGCAGCGAAGATCGCGCCGCTCGCCGGCACGAGCGAGTCCACGGTGAAGCGCGTCCTGCGCCGCCACCGCGCCGAGCAGGCCGAGCAGGCCGAGCACGCCGAGCAGGCCGCGGCCAGCGGTCGCGAGCTCGTCGCCGCGTGACCTCAGAGACCCAGGACCGAGGAGGACTCATCATGTACACCGAAACGCCCACGCTCGAGGGCGAGGAGAAGCGCGCGCGTGCTCTGCTCGTCCGACAGCTCAGCGGCATCGCCGCGAGCCGTGCAGCTCGCGGTGAGCAAACCGACGGCGTCGAGTCGCTGCTCGCTGCGGCGATCACCGTCCCGGACCTGTTTGGCCTCCGAGGCCAGAGCGAACACCGTCCGCTCGCACCGAGGGACGAGCCGGATCAGAGAACGTCCAGCGTCTAGCGCTCGCGAGCGTACGAGAGGCCCCGCGCGTCACCGACGCGCGGGGCCTCTTCGCTGCTCGGTCAGAGCCCGGCGCCCGAGGCGCCGAGCGCGATGAGGTACGCCGCGAGCATGTAGGGGCCGAGCGCGATGCGTCGCTCGCGCCGGCGGCGGGCGAGCGCCCACGCTGTGGGAGCAAGCGCCAGGAGGAAGGGGAGCGCACCCGTGATCACGACTGAGGTCCAGCCGAGCCAGCCGGCGTACAGCCCGAGCAGCACAGCAAAGCGTGCGTCTCCAGCACCCAAGCCCGACGGGTGAGCCAGAACCATCACGAGGTAGACGACGCCGAGGGCCGCGGCGCCGGCGATCGCGCGTCCGAAGGATGTCCAGCCGTCGACCACAGCGAGGATCGCCATCGCCGGCACACCCGTCCCGATCCCGAGGTAGACCAGCTGGCGCGGGATCGTGTGGCTGGTCGCGTCCGTGACCACGACCGCGGCCCCCACGACAGCGAGTGGCAGGTGCGCGAGCGTCGCAGACACCGACCGTGTCGCGACCGCGGCGACGACTACGACGAGTACTGCAACCAGGGTGATTGGGATGGGCTGAGCGACGAGCGCGGCGCGCATCGCCTCGTGCAGGCTCGAGGTGGGCACTCGCGGGGTGCGGGTCGTCATCGAAAAACTCCCTGCGCTTGTTTGCTGACAGAGAACAGACTACACCCACACGGGGTGGCGCACCCCTCGGCGCTCCCGCGACCACGCACGGTCCAGCGGACGCGGGCACGGAGAAGGCGCCCTCGCGCAGGAGGCCCGTAAGTGTCAGCAAACAAGCTCGCGCGAGGACGCCGTCGCACCAGTATGCCGCACCGGGTACCCCGTGCCGAGGCGAGCCGAACGGCCACGGGTCCGAGTGTCTTGCCGAGGAATCCGGGGCGTCTTGCCGAGCGATCATGCGTCTTCCCACGGTCGTTCGGTGTCTTGCCGCGCGGTTTGAGCGTCTTCCCACGCCCTCGACACCGTGGCAACGGCCGATTCTCGCGTCTTCCCACGGCTTCCAGGGTCGCTCTCCCAGATTCCTGGGAGAGCGGCGAAAAGACGGCCTGACCTGCAAAAACGCGCACATCGGGCACCCAGCGAGCACCGTGCCTTCCCAGGCCTGGGAGAGCACATTTGTACGCTCTGACCTGCGCGGATGTCCCCACTTTCCCAGATCTCCCGCACTTCCCCGATCTAGATGCCTACGTGGGAAGGCACCCCCTCCCGACCGGGGCCCGCACGCCCCTGGATCACGAGCTCGGTGCACCTCGAGGACCTGCGAGAAACTTCTCCACCGGCACGTGTCACACGACCGCCCGTCCGACCCGTTGTAGTGGGCATGGGGATCCTGGTGGCCGCCGAGGTGGCGTCGAGCTGTGACGACACGCCGCGCACCCTCGCCTCCGAAACTGTGAATCCGGATTCCGCTATACATGTCGCATGGCTGGTGGAAAGCGAGGCCCGAAGGGCCGCGGGAAGCGGGTGCAGCACACGTTGCGCACGCCCGAAGAGCACTGGGCCGTCTACGAGGAGCAGGCGCGCGCGGCGGGACTGGACGTCAACGCCTACATCGTCGCGCGCTTGGCTGCTGACCACGGGCTGCCGGAGCCGGCGTGGGCCCGGCCTCCAGGACCAGCTTCGGGCCACGAGCCACGAATCGTTCAAGGCCAGTTCGACGAGCTGGCTGTGGGGGCGTGATCTAGCCCCGGACAGTGAGAAGCGCCCCGATTGCTTGGCGGCGGTGGGGCGCTTCTCGAAGGTGTTACCGAACAGGAGGATCCTTGAAGACCAGGGCCGAGGCCCGGGTTTCGCGTACCCCCTGGGGGCTGTTGTGCTCCCTATCGTAACGCGCGACCCGCACACGGGTGCGCTGACGCACGCATCGGCGTGGCGAACAGCAACAACCCTGTGTGAACAGGACAACAACGGCTCCGGCCTCCCGAAGCGGAGGTGGGCCGCTTGAGCGCGCTCACCGTCGCCGGCGGCTGGGGCCCGATGTCGTCCCTCGACCGCGTCTTCAACGCCCTCTCCGACGGCGGGTTCCAGCCCACCGGCCGCAAGCGGCACTTCATGGCCCTGTGCCCCGTGCACGCGGAGAAGACCGGCTCGCTGAGCGTTGACTGGAAGCCCCGCAACGGCAACGGTCTCGTCCTGCTCAACTGCCATGGCTGCGACGCCACGACCGAGGAGATCGCCGCGGCGCTCGGCCTCGGCCTGGTCGACCTGTACGACAACCCGCCGCCAGAGCGGCCCCTCGACGCGCCCCGCGTCGGCCGATCGGTGAAGTCCCGTCAGGCCGGCAAGCGTCGCGGCAAGCTGGGCCCCCTGCCCAAGCGCCGCACCGCCCCGGCGCTCGACCACGCTCACGAGTTCGTCGAGGTCGACCGGTACCCGTACACCGACGTCGACGGGACGATCGTCCAGGAGGTTGTTCGCCAGCAGTGCCGCGTGTGCGGCGCGAAGAACTTCCCGCAGGCCTACGCCTGGCCCGACGGGCACATGCACGGGAAGAAGCCTGAGGGTTTCGTACCCGTCCTCTACCGCATGCCCGAGCTCGTCGCGGCGCTCGCGGCCGGCGAGGAGGTGTGGCTGCTCGAGGGTGAGAAGGACGTCCACACCGCGGAGTCGCTGGGTCTGGTCGCGACGACGAACACCGGCGGGGGTGGCTCGTTCTCCGACGCGCTCGCTCCGCTGTTCGCCGGCGCCGTTGTGAACGTCGTCCTCGACTGCGACGCCACCGGGTGGGAGCGGGGCCTCACGGCCCATGAGGTCATCGCCGCTGCCGGGGCTCGTGTCCTCACCTGGGTGCCAGCGATCACCTCGGCCAAGGCGGACTTCACCGATCACGTGGAGGCGGGTCTCGGCGTCGACGACCTCGTCGCGATCGACGTCGACGAGCTGCGTGTTCGCAAGGCTCTCGCGAAGCTCGAGGAGGTCCTCGACAAGCTCACCGTCGCCCAGGACGAGATCGAGTTCCACCTGGCCGAGGCCAGCACCCGCTCGACGTCGGCGCCGAAGGCTGCCGACGAGGCCCGTCGGCTGGCCGAGCGCTGGGTCGTGGAGACGGAGCTGCGCTGGGAGTCGCTCGTCGACGCGGCGGATCTCGTCGCATCGGCAGCGCGCGCCAACGGCGCTGAGAGCGTCGAGGAGGCGCACCGGCTCGCCGAGCGCATCGTGGAGCAGGCCGCGATCCTCGTGCGCTCCGCCCATGACACGCTCGAGCGTCCGCTGCCCTCGGACTTCGACGAGCGCCTGAGCGCAGCCCGCTCGGCGCTGCGCTCCCAGGATGGCGCGAGCGTGTCTGCGACGGCGGGCGCCATCCCCGCGGGCGAAGCCGGTACCGCCCCGGAGCGTGACGACGCTCCTAGCGCGCAGATCCTCGACTTCCCCGGTGCCGGCGGCAGCAGCGGCGGCGGCAACGGCGGTGGTGCTCGCCCGATGCGCGCCGTCACCGAGCGCAAGGAGTACCGCTACGTCGCTCGCGAGGAGGACGGGCGGGTCGTGCTCAGCGAGGTCAAGAAGTCCGCCGGCGGTCATCTGAGGTTCCCGCAGGTCATCGGCATCGACCTGCACCTCGACGGGCGCGAGTACGTCGACGACACCTCCGACATCGAGGACGAGATCCACCAGGTCCTGGCCGGCCAGCATGTCGAGGTCGCCGCGAGCCCGATCGCCAACGAGCGCAAGGTCTCCCACTACCTGTTCTCCTACACCGACCCCGCCAGCGGCGAGCGCGTCCGCTTCCGGGTCGAGGCCGACCGCGCGATGTCGGGTGACTTCCTCGACAACATCCACGTCCCCGGCCTGGAGTACGGGCACACGAAGTCGGCGAAGCAGCGCGTCCTGGAGGCGGTGCGCGCCGTCAGCCAGGACTCGCGGGACGTCGTGCAGTACCGCGGCACTG
This sequence comes from Cellulosimicrobium funkei, assembly GCF_004519295.1. Taxonomy (GTDB): domain Bacteria; phylum Actinomycetota; class Actinomycetes; order Actinomycetales; family Cellulomonadaceae; genus Cellulosimicrobium; species Cellulosimicrobium funkei. The sequence continues at coordinate 5,556 of NZ_SOZH01000012.1, read as the reverse complement.
GCTGGCGCCGCGACCCCGACCTCGGCTGGGTCTACGTGAACTACACCGGCCTGATCGGCTCCGACGGCGTGCACCCCGGCCACCAGCTCCTCCAGGGCGCGCTGAAGCGCTACGCGCTGCCGCAGCCAAGCACTGACGCGAGCGAGCTCCGCGAGTTCTTCCTCGAGCACTCCGGCCCGGCGTTCATGACCCGCTTCGCGCCCCGGATCGGCGCTGTGCTGTGCGGGCACGCCTTCGTCGCCCCGATCCGTCGCAACCCGTACTCCGTCGTGGTCGTCGGGTCCCCGGGATCGATGAAGACCGGTCTGTGCGCCCTGGCGATGCACCACTACGGGTCCGCCTGGGACCGCACCCGTCCGACCGTCTCCATGACCGAGCAGGGCGCGACCGCGATCGCCACGGCGATCATCGCCAACCAGGCCCGCGACGCGATGGCACTGTTCGACGACGTCACCCCGGGCGGGAACAGCTCCGCCGCGCAGGCCAAGCTCGGCGCGATGCTGCAGATGATGTTCAACCAGTCCGAGCGCACCCGCTCTGAGCGCACCGGCGCCGACCTGCGCGAGGCACCCATCCCGCACGCCACCGTGCTGTTCTCCTCCGAGCTCATGCCGAAGTTCGGCGCCAACGCCCGCCGCGCGCTCATCGTCCCGCTGCAGCGTCACGAGCTCGAGCTCCAGGCCATCCTCGACCTCGACCGCGCACCGTCACGCATCGCCCGCGCCACCCTGACGTCGTCGATGCTGTCCTGGGCCGCTCGCGACCTTCCGCGAGCACGTCAGATCGTGCACGAGGCCAGCGCCCGGTACGCCGAGACCGTGCGCGCGGCGGGCCGCACGCCGGAGGAGGCCGACGCCGCGGCGAACCTGTGGGGCGGCTGGACCGTCATGACGACGTTCCTGGAGGAGATCGGCGCGCTGCGCCGCGAGGAGGTCACCAAGGTCCTCGAGCAGGTGCACGAGGGCCTGTTCAGCGCGCTGGACGCCGCGCAGGATCCGGACAGCCCGACGAACGCTGGCGCACGTCTGCGCGAGCTCATCGCGTCCGGGCTGCGCATGGGTGTCGGGCACGTCGTCGACATCCGCAGCGGTGACGCGCCCGAGGACGACGGCCTCGCGATCCGTCTCGGCTGGCGCCGGGTCAATCTCGGTCCCGGGTTCCAGGGAGACCCCCCGAAGTTCCGCGTCGAGTCGAGCGGCCGGTTCATCGGCTACGTGAACACCGAGGCGGACGAGCTCGTGCTCGAGTCCACCGCGCTCGAAGCCTTCGTCAAGGCGGCCGCCGGCGGGCTCTCCGAGCCGTTCTCGATGGACGTCGCCACCGTGCGCCGCGCGCTGCACGAGGTCGACGTCCTCAAGGCCCAGTGGGACAAGCACGGCAAGATCGGGGGCCGCTGGCGCTACACCATGAAGCGCAAGATCTACTGCGAGACTCACGCCACCGACGCCAGCCGCAGCTCCGAGCGCCCCATGACCGTCCTTCGCCTGTCCACGCTTCTCGGCGACGGCCCAGACGAGGGCACCGTCCTGCCTCCCGCACCGCTGCCTCCCGCGCCCGACGACGAGCCGACCGCGCCGCCCACCACCGACGACCACGGCCAGCAGGCCGACCCCGCCCCTGCCGAGCATGCGCAGCCCACCCTCGCGGAGGCCGCAGCACCCCAGGAGGCTCCCCACGACGAGGAGGCCGAGATGCGTTCCGCCACACCCCCCACCGTCGACGTCCTGGTCGGTGTCGAGCCCACCGCCGCCCCGGGACGGTGCTTCCTCTGCCGGCAGCCCGCCCACACCGCGATCGGCGGTGACCACGTCCACGATCAGTGCTGGCGCTCGTACTGGGTCGAGCTCCCGGCCCCCGCGCCGTGCTACGTCTGTGACGGGCCCACGCCCCGCTCCGCGGACGGACAGCCGCTGCACGTGACGTGCTGGCAGCTCCTGTGCTCCGATCCCGAGCTCCTCGAGGCAACGGTCGCCCGTCACCAGGCCACGACCGATCCCACGTCGACGTCCACCCCTGAGCCCGTCTCCTCGCCGTCGACGCCGCCCGCGTCGAGCCTGCCTGTCGAGCCGCCCACCGCCCAGACCAAGCCCCAGACCACACGCACCCACCGCCCCGCCTCGGCCACAGCACCGCTGACCCACGCGGCAGCGGTCGTCGACGTCGACGTGCTCTACCTCCCCGACGGAACCACCCAGCCTGCCCCGACGATCGAGCACCTCGGCGACCTCGCCCAGCTCGCCTACGACCTCCGCCTCGGCACCCAGGTGGTCCCCGGCAGCGACGGGTGGCGCGGCCGCCGCGACCCGGGCGTCGTCGTCGCGACCGAGCGCCTCGCACGCGCGCTCGGCATCGACCCGGACGTCGCGCTCAACGCCGACGTGAGCAAGCGCAACAGCGCTTTCGGTGAAGCCCACCGAGCCCACCCCGCGATCACCGAGGCGCTCGCGGCCGGGTGGGTGACGCCGCACCCGGAGGGCAGCGAGCCTGAGGTGCAGCTGTGGACCAAGCTCTACCGCCCGGAGCAGGACTCGGTGCTGGTCACCTTCATGCCGCTGCTCGGCGCGACGCTGCTGAGTGGTGACGCCTCCGCCGCGCAGGTCGCGCGCCGGCTTGGGGAGTACTCCCGGCTGACCGGCGCCGGCTGGCACCTGAGCCCGCACGCGACGGGCCTCGACCTCATGGCGCACCTGCGGCGAGGTCGGGCCGAGGAGTTCGCTCGCACGACGGTTCCCGACGTCGCGCGCCGGATCGGGGACCCGGACCTGAACTGGTGCCGGCCGCCGAGCACGGAGGAGTCGGGGATGACGTACGTCCACGCCTACGACCGTGGTGGTAGCTACCTCGCCGGAGTCGCTGGCCTAGAGCTGCCGGTGGGGGAGTTCGAGGCCTTCCCCGAGGGGCGTGAGTTCGACGCCTCCCTGCCGGGCTACTGGAAGATCCGGATGCCGGAGGCGGGGGACTGGCGTCACCCGCACCCGCTGTTCAAGCTGCGCAAGCGCGAGGTGGACTGGGTCACCACGCCCGCTCTCGCCTACGCCCACGAGCTGGAGTACGAGCCGGAGATCCTCGAGGCGGTCGTCTGGCCGCAGCACGCGCGGATCCTGGACCCCTGGTACGCCAGGATGCGTGATGCGCGCACGGCGGCCGACGTGCCGGGCGACCCCGACCTCGCGGTCGTGCGCTCGATGATCAAGGAGACCTACACCCAGTCGATCGGCATGCTGACCTCGCACCACGTGGAGGACAAGGCGATCTACGCACCGCAGCGACGACACATGATCGTGGCGAAGGCGCGGACAAACCTCCTGCGCGCGGTGGTTCGCATCGGGAACGAGACGGGCCAGTGGCCGCTCGCGGTGCAGACCGACACCGTCGTCTACGCCTCCGACGAACCGGACGCGGAGAAGGCCTGGCCCGGCCAGCTGCTCGCGCGGCCCGTGAAGTACGGCCGCGGCCTCGGGCAGTTCAAGCACGAGGGAACCGGCACCCTGCAGGACCAGCTGCCGTTCCTCGAAGAGCACGGAGCGATCTGGCACCGCGACGCCAAGCGGCTCATCACCGGAGCCCCGGAGCCGGGAGCCGAGTGATGACGACGACCGTGACGACGCAGCAGGAGGTGCCCTGTGCCCACCGATGACGAGATGTCGACCGACTGGGGCGATACCCGCGGGCGCCTCTTCCAGGCGCTGACGGGGCGCCGCGGTGCCGACGTCAGCGGGGCGGGCTCGAACATGCGGGGCATGCTGCTGGCAGCGTTCGGTGCGTCGCGACGTGACCCGAGCAAGCCCGACACAGCGGCCGCCGCGAAGGGCCTGGGGGTCTCTCAGCGCACGGTCCAGCGCTGGCTCGCACCCTCCACCCGCCAGCACCAGCGCCCGAAGCCGGCGACCGTGCAGAAGCTCACCACGAAGGCGCGCCAGGCCGCGACCACGAAGACGGGCCGAGCGCGCGCCCTAGCCCAGGTCGCAGCCGCCAGAGGCCTTCCGTCGGGCGGGTTCCGGGTCGGCGTCACCGGGTACCAGGGCCTGGAGCTCGACCCGAGCTACGCCCGGGTCCGGCACGTCCCGTTCGACCTCGACAGCCCCGAGCTCACGCAGGGCTTCCTGAACGCCTATGTCCAGGGCGGGGAGAAGGGCGCCATGGGGTGGCTGACCAAGAACGTCGATGAGATCTACGGCGTCGACCGCTGGGAGTTCGGACGGATCGACAGCATCGACGTGACCGGTCTCCACGGCAGGTGACCACGAGAGCTCCTACATCGGACAGCGGGGCCCGGCTCGATACGCTCGAGCCGGGCCCCGCTGCCATTGGAGGTGATGGGCGATGACCGCCGACCGGGTGTTCTACGGTGTGCGCCTCGAGCCGCTCTACGGAGCCGACGCACTCATCCTGAGCGGCTCCCGCCCTCCGCGCGTGCACCAGCTCGACGGAAGCAGCGACACGTACCTGACGTGGAAGACCGGGAACGGGTGCACCCACCGGTACGCCGCGAGCATCAACGAGAACGGCGCGCTCAGCGTCTGGGAGACGCGTTCCGTCCCGGGCTCCGATGACGTCACCACCCTTCTCGTGACCTACGCCCCTGGCCTCTGGGTCAAGGTCGAGGGCGACCTCGTCGAGGTGTCATAGCGGCCCTGTGGCCAACGGCCAGCGCTCGGACGCTGTGCCGGATCGATCACGGCGCGGATCTCCTCGTTCAGCCGGCCCATGTCGCTGCCGTGAACCGTGACGCATGCGCCGGTGAGCGGGTGCGCGAACCGAGCGGAGTAGCCCGCCGACCCGAGCCCCGCGGCGAGGATCCGCCCCGCCACGAGCACCCGTGCGGCCCGGCCACTCACCGAGCGGCCCTCGCGGCACGCGTCTGCCCGAAGGGCACCGGCTCCCAGTCCAGCTCACGCTCGACGACCTGGGGGAGCCCGCGGGTCGTCCTGAGCTCCTCGAGCTCCGTGAGCGCGATGTACCCCCACTCGCCGTGCCCGAGCCCGAGATCGGCAAATCCCCATCCCTCCCCGGTCGTCCAGTCGACCTCGACGATGAACCAGTCGGCCGACCCGAGGAAGTAGTGCAGGTGCACCACCTTCTCCTCGAGCGCCTCACCGGCAGAGGCTCCGAGTGCGGGGACGGCGGCGCGCTGCGCCTTCGGCGGATAGAAGTTGTGCCCGCGCAGCCTGCGCTGGGTCTCCGGAAGAACGTTGCTCTGGCCCATGGCCCCTCCCATGTTGACGGGATGCTCATTTGCTGACATTCCACACTCTATCCACAATCGCCCACACTGAGGGGCGGATTTAGATAACGGCTAGATAACAGCGCAGCCAGGCCCCCAAGACCCCGGCACGGCCAGCCTCACCGCGAAAGCGAAGCGAGCTCGCCAACCGAGCACCACAAACCGAAGAGCCGCGACCTGATCGAGCAGCCCGGCAAGAGCGAGTTCCGGGCCGGTCGGAGCCGAGCCACCCCGCCCGGCGCGCAGCGCCGGGCCCTCCGCGAGAACAGCGGGCCGGCTTGCCGGCACGCCCGAGCCCCTGCGAGGCGCAGCCTCGCAACCCTCCGGGTCGG
>NZ_SOZH01000011.1 GCF_004519295.1 Cellulosimicrobium funkei | reverse complement strand
TCGAGTTCGAGATCATCATGAGCCAGGCCGCCGACCAAGCTGCCTAACCAACTGTCACGGAATCATGCAGCAGCCCCCACGGCGAGGTCCCGTGCGCGTGGGGCATCGACCCGGTCGAACCGGGTCCCGCATCGACGACGGTAGCGCGCTCCCGCGGCGTCGTCATCGACGAACGTTGGGCAGGCGTCGCGATCTTCAAGAGACGTGGCCCACGCGGTCGTCGCGTAGGGCACCGCGTGGCATGTAGGGCACTGGGTCAGGAGGTGGACGAAGTGGGTGTCGCAGTAGACGTAGAGCGGGTCGGCCCAGATCTCCTGCCACATCCCGGTCTCGGCCAGGCACCGCGGGCACCAGCGGCTCCCGCGCATCGGGGCTCGAGCCTGCATGCCGCGGAACTCGGTGCGCCACCTCGTTCGAGCGGTGAAGAGTGCCTGGCTCAATGGTGATCGCTCGGTCAGCGAGCCTGCCTCGAGCCCGAGCCGATCAGCAACGCGCGCCGCGGCCGTACCGTTGAGTGTCTCCTGAAGTCGGAGCAACCGCTGCGGTCCGACGTCGACGCCGAGCTCCTTGAGCATCGCTCGGGGGTGCAGCCCGTACCGATAGGCGGTGCGATGCAGCCACGACTCGAGGAGTTCTCCGTCGGCTCTCGGGACGCTGATCGGGAGACGGTCGATGTCGTACCCACCGGGAATGCCACGTAGTCGGTGAACATCGCCCTGAGGCCGGCTGGACGGCTGTGGACGTGGGTCAGAGGCGGCGGGCACCGTTCTCCCCGGCGTTGTCGATCCGGACCTTGGCGAGGACGTCGTCGGTGACGCGCTCGGTGCCGGACTTGATCGCGACGTAGCAGGCACGGTCGAGCAGGTTCGTCAGCGAGGCGATGCGCCCCTGCGTGCGTCGGTGGATCTCTTGGGCGAGGGGAACGAGCATCTCGCCGTCCCCGTCGGCAAGCTTCAGGTGAGCGCCGAACGCTCGCAGGAGGGCCACCCACGCGGCCATGCCGGCATTCGAGGTGATCGAGAAGGGTGCGACAGGGACGCGGGTGGCGCGGCGGGCTGTTTGCGCGAGGACGGCTTCCTCGGCTGCGAGACCTTCGTCGAAGAAGCGCTTCTGCTCGAGGTTGACGCCGGCGAACACGAATGTCACGGGCAGCTCGTTGGCGAGCCACTTGAGGTGGTTAGACACCTCGGTGCCGTTGCGGTTGGTGAAGTCCACGAAATGGAGGTCGTCGACGATGATCAGGCGGGTCTGGCAGCTGCTGACGGCGTCGACCAGCAGGGAGGCGAGGCGCTCCTTCGTGGCCGTCTCCGCGGCCGGGTGGCCGTAGAAGCGCAGCAGGCGCTGGTTGAGTCCTTTGAGCGTGATCTGGGCGGCGATCGGGATGAACGCGACGGGCAGGAACTGATGCCCCTCGGGCGTCTCAGTGCCGTAGCGGCGGTGCTGGGCGCGGTGGAACGCTCGACCGTAGCGCGTGGCGATCGTGGTCTTGCCGAGGCCGGGCTCGGCGTCGATGACGACCGAGCCGCGCAGCTTGTCGCCGTCACGTCGTGCGGAGGCCATCACCATGTCGATGACCGAGTTCGCGTGCTCGAGCTGGGACGTGCGGACGGTCGGCAGGTTGGCGTTCCACACCATGCGGGCCTCGTCGTAGTCGGCTCGCTCGTCCTCGCCCAGTCTTCCCATCTGGCGGCGGGTGAGGGTGTCGAACTCCTCGCGGGGAGCGGCGTTGACGAAGCGGTCCCAGCCCTGCTTACGGGTGAGCGTGAACCGGTCGGTGTCGTAGCGGCGCAGCCACGCGGCCCAGACGTTGCTCACTCGTCGATCACCGCGTAACCGAGCTCGTCGGGTGGGAACTCCTCGAACACGCTGAGCTCGTCCTCCTCGATCTCTGGCCGACGTGCCGACCGCTCGTCGGCGAGGTTCACGACGCTCGGGAGTGCCGCGACCTTCTCAGCTGCAGTCGGCTCCTCCGGAAGAGGGGCATCGCGTTGCGCGCTCAGACGGATTGCCAAATTGCGTTCGCGGCGGTCGGTCACCGCGTCACGCGCCCATCGCCGCAGGAGGTCGTCGAGGGCCGACTGGGGCTCGACGTGCCGGTCCTCGCGCAGGGCAAGGCGCTTGACGTAGTCGACGGCGTCCTGGCTCATCGGTGCACCCAGCGCGGGTGCGTGTTCCCATCGCAGGGAGTGCCAGGAGCCGTCGGCAGGGTCCTTGAAGTGCACGTGCCGCACGTCGTGCGCATCGACGTAGAAGGGCCACTTGCCGGCGTGCTTCCCGGCGAACTCCGACCGTCTGCCGCGGTAAGGATTTAGCGCTTTACCGTCGTACCGCAGCCCGCCGATGTCGACGCCGTAGTGCTGGATAGTGCGCCACTGGACGTCGAGGAACTCGTACGCGAGGCCGGCATGGGCGGGCAGCACCATTCCGCCAGACCGCGCGAAGCCGAGGTTGTACGCCTCGATCGGGCTCAGGGACGCGCGCGGGAGCTCGGGGACAGCCAGCCCGTCGTGCGCGCTCTGGTGGTACACCGTCGTGACCCACTCGCGGATGATTTGCTCGAGCTCCGACACCCACAGGAAGGCCTGGCCCTCCACCTCCTTCCCGCGTGAGTAGACGTTCGGTCCCTTGTACGCGGGCAGATGCTGGAGTAGGCCCTCGCGAAGCGTGCGGAAGAAGCGCTCGATCGTCGGCTTGTCCGTCGGCTTCTTCGGGTTCGCCGGCTGCACCGAGATCCCCAGCCGCGCGCACGCGCTGATCACGTGCGACGAGATGTACTGCTTGCCGCGGTCGACCACGATCGACTCCGCGAAGACGGCTGGGAGTCCAGCCTGGCGGGACAGCAGCCGCTCGTCCGGCACCTCGGTGCCGACCAACACGGCGTCCGGGACGCCGTGGTACGGGAACGAAGCCGTCGGGTTAGCTTCGTCGGCTGGGCGTACGCATTCGTAGAGCACGCGCGCGACGTCCACTGCCTTCGTCGACACCGGGGTGACCTTCAGGCCGACGATGCATCGCGAGTACAAGTCCATCGCCGCGGTCAGCTGGATCTTCACCCAGCGCAACGTCACCGGCTCCATCGCGAAAACGTCCAGGTCGTTCGTGTCGAGCACGACGAACTGGCCCGGGCGATCGGCCCTGAGTCGGCCAAGGACACCCTGGGGCCGCTCAGCGACCGATCGGCGGCCGGACGCACTGCCGAAGCTCTGCTTCCCCTTGGCCAGAGCGTTCAGGCGCCGGTATGCCGTGGTGGTCGCCGGGATCGGTACGACAGCAGGGCCGTACTGCTCTTCGAGCTCGCGGGCAATCCTCGCCAGAACGGCTGACCGCGTCGGGGTCGAAGCGTATGTGTACGACCGCAACACACGCGCGCAAACCTCGTCCCAGCGCGGGTCGACCTGTGAGGCGCGGGTTCGCGTGGCATGCGAGTCAACGAGCCCGGCCACTCCGGAGCGCCGGTACGCAGCGATGCGGCGCTCGAGCGACCTGGGCGACATACCGAGTTTCCTCGCGGCGCGTGCAACCCGCGGCGCGAGGGGCGACGAATCGTCCAGCAGCCGCGGGACGATTTGGGCCAGCTCCTCAAGGCGCTTTCGTTCCTCCGCGTCCAACGACGCCAGCGCTGCTGCCCCGTCGAGGGAGCGCACCTTCTCGTCGGTGTCGGTGCTTGCGTCCCGGCCGCTGTCATCGATCGTTCGCCGCGCCAGCTCGCCAATCGTGATCGCGACCGTACGGCCCTGGTGCGTCAGCTGGGCCATGCCGTCGCCGAGCCCCCGAACCTCCCAGAATCCGCCGTCCCACCACACCCGCGAACCGACGGCCAGGGCGACGACCGAGCGATCATTCATCGACTGGCTCCAACCAGCTCTGGGAGCAGAGAGGAACGGACAGATCGCACGTCAGCAAGCCCCTCCAGATGGCCCCGAGGATCTCCAGACGTGGCGCGGCACGGCCTTCAGCACGCAATCGAGCCTCGAGCTCCCCGAAGGTGCACCCTCCCGACGCTTTGACGGTCGTTGCCCGGGCGTCGAGTGACGCCGACATGTGTGGCTGTCGAGCGGCCGCGATCCATTGCACGTTCCGCAAGGTGGTCGGGTCAGGGCCGGTCCAGATTTCGTACTCCCAGCCGCGTGAGCGACACACACCCCGTGTCCAGGCGAGCGAGGCCTCGACCTCGTCCGTCGCGAGCATGGCCGCGGGTTTCACATCGACCACACGAACGGTGCCGTCGCGAAGCAGGCTGATGAAGTCGGGGATCCTGTTGCGTACGCGGTCCCCGTCGCGCCCCCGTAGCCGCATTGGTTGGGCGGCGATGCGCGCGACGGCCGGGTCGAAGTCGGCGAGCCAGAGCCACGAGAGTTCGAGCAGGCTCTCGTAGACCACGTGTCGGCTCATCGTCGACGACCAGAAGTAGCCCGAGTAGTTCCGACGTCCGACGTAGACCGGGAACTCACGCACCGGGCTGCCCTCGGCGAGCTGGCGCGCGTCGACCTTCGAGATGCCGGCGGTGACATCGTCGCCCGGGCCAGTCACGTAAGTGACCTGGACCTCGCCCGTTGCGACCGGCATGTCCGAATCGTAGGACTACGACACGTTAATGGAAAATTCGCCACGGCCACGACACCGTGATGGAAAACTCGCCAAGGTAGGTGGAAACCTACACCCACGACGTGCGGCAGGTGCATTTCAAGGAGCGGGGAATAGTACGGGTCGCGTGAAGGTTGAGCCTGATGGACTCAAGTTGAGCCGGGTGAGGTTGCGCGAGCACCGACCACGGATCTACCTTGAGTGAAGCAGACTCAACCCGGTGTGCCGAGGCGCAGCAGCGCCGTCGGGCACCCAGAACGACGGAGGCACACACATGGCACGAGCAGTCGGGATCGACCTCGGCACCACCAACTCGGTGGTCGCCGTCCTCGAGGGCGGAGAGCCCACGGTCATCGCGAACGCCGAGGGGTCGCGCACGACGCCGTCGGTGGTCGCCTTCTCCAAGACCGGCGAGGTCCTCGTCGGCGAGGTCGCCAAGCGCCAGGCGGTCACGAACGTCGACCGCACCATCAGCTCGGTGAAGCGCCACATGGGCACCGACTGGTCGGTGGAGATCGACGACAAGAAGTACACCGCGCAGGAGATCTCCGCGCGCATCCTGGGCAAGCTCAAGCGAGACGCCGAGGAGTACCTGGGCGAGCCCGTCACGGACGCGGTCGTCACCGTCCCGGCGTACTTCAACGACGCCGAGCGCCAGGCGACCAAGGACGCCGGGCAGATCGCGGGCCTCAACGTGACCCGCATCGTCAACGAGCCCACCGCGGCCGCGCTCGCCTACGGCCTGGAGAAGGGCAAGGAGGACGAGCTCATCCTCGTCTTCGACCTGGGCGGCGGCACGTTCGACGTCTCGCTCCTCGAGGTCGGCAAGGACGAGGACGACTTCTCCACGATCCAGGTCCGCGCGACCTCGGGCGACAACCGCCTCGGTGGCGACGACTGGGACAACCGCATCGTCGAGCACCTCATCAAGCAGGTGAAGAACAGCTCGGGCGTCGACCTGTCGAAGGACAAGATCGCGCTCCAGCGTCTGCGCGAGGCCGCCGAGCAGGCGAAGAAGGAGCTCTCGTCCGCGACGAGCACCACCATCTCGATGCAGTACCTCTCGATGAGCGAGAACGGTCCCATCCACCTGGACGAGAAGCTCACGCGCGCCCAGTTCCAGCAGATGACGCAGGACCTCCTCGACCGGACGAAGGCCCCGTTCCACAAGGTCATCTCCGACGCGGGCGTCTCCGTCTCCGACATCGACCACGTCGTGCTCGTGGGTGGCTCCACCCGCATGCCGGCCGTGACCGACGTCGTCAAGGAGCTCACGGGCGGCAAGGAGCCGAACAAGGGCGTCAACCCGGACGAGGTCGTCGCCGTCGGCGCGGCCCTGCAGGCCGGCGTCATCTCCGGTGACCGCAAGGACGTCCTGCTCATCGACGTCACCCCGCTGTCCCTCGGCATCGAGACCAAGGGCGGCGTGATGACCAAGCTCATCGAGCGCAACACGGCCATCCCGACCAAGCGCAGCGAGATCTTCTCGACGGCCGAGGACAACCAGCCGTCGGTGCTCATCCAGGTGTTCCAGGGCGAGCGCGAGTTCGCGCGCGACAACAAGCCGCTCGGCACGTTCGAGCTGACCGGCATCGCGCCGGCCCCGCGCGGCGTGCCGCAGATCGAGGTCACCTTCGACATCGACGCGAACGGCATCGTCCACGTCGGCGCGAAGGACCGCGGCACCGGCAAGGAGCAGAAGATGACCATCACGGGCGGCTCGGCGCTGCCCAAGGAGGACATCGACCGCATGGTCAAGGAGGCCGAGGAGCACGCGGCCGAGGACAAGAAGCGTCGCGAGGACGCGGAGACCCGCAACCAGGCCGAGGCGTTCGTCTACTCGACCGAGAAGCTCGTCTCCGAGAACAAGGAGAAGCTCCCCGCCGACGTCGTCACCGAGGTCGAGGCCGACATCGCGTCGGTCAAGTCCGCGCTCGAGGGCGAGGACGCCGACGCCGTGAAGACCGCGCACGAGAAGCTCGTCGCGTCCTCGCAGAAGATCGGCCAGGCGCTCTACGCCTCGGCCGAGCAGGAGCAGGCCGCCGGCAACCCCGGCGCCGCGCAGGACGACGCCACCGCCGCGGCGGGCGCGACGTCCGCCCCGGACGAGGACGTCGTCGACGCCGAGATCGTGGACGAGGAGGACGAGCGCAAGTGACGGCCGACGGACCGACCGACCCGCAGGGCCCCGAGGAGCAGGCCGGGCGCGAGCCCGGCCAGGGCTCCGACGACAAGCCCTTCCAGTTCACGGACAAGCGCAAGGTCGACCCGGAGAGCGGTCGGCCCCGCCCCGAGGGCGAGGCCGGCGGCTCCGCGGGCGACGACGCGGAGACGGACCCGCTCGCGGGCCTCGACTTCGAGCCGTCCGACGAGGCCGGGGTCGACGCCGCGGTCCTCGCGGCGAAGGCCGAGGCCGCGGAGCACCTCGACGCGCTCCAGCGCGAGCGGGCCAGCTTCACGAACTACCGCAACCGGTCGCTGCGCGACCAGGAGGCCGCGCGCACGAAGGGGATCGAGGACGTGCTCACCGCGCTCCTGCCGGTCCTCGACGACATCGACCGCGCGCGGCAGCACGGCGAGCTGACGGGGCCGTTCGCGGTTATCGCCGACAAGCTCGACGCGTCGCTCGAGAAGTTCGGGATCGAGCGCTACGGCGCGGTCGGGGACGAGTTCGACCCCACCGTCCACGAGGCGCTCATGCACCAGCCCGACCCCGAGGCCACCGCCACCACGGTGAACCTCGTCATCGAGCCGGGCTACCGGATCGGGGAGCGGGTCGTGCGCGCCGCGCGCGTCTCGGTCGTCGGCCCGCAGTAGCCACCCCTTCCTCGTGCCCGACGGCGCGGGCGCACCTCCCGCGCGGAGGTGCGCTCCGCCGTCGGGCACGCGAGGATCACCACCAGCAGACCACCGGCAGCAGCCACGGAACGAAGGACCAGGACCACGACCACCGACAGGAGGGAGGCGCCGTGACCGGACAGGACTGGATGGAGAAGGACTTCTACGCCGCGCTCGGCGTCCCCAAGGACGCCGACGACGCCGCGATCAAGAAGGCCTACCGCAAGCTCGCCCGCAAGTACCACCCCGACCAGAACCAGGGTGACGCGAGCGCCGAGGCCAAGTTCAAGGAGATCGGCGAGGCGTACGCCGTGCTGTCGGACCCCAAGGAGCGCGAGCAGTACGACGCGATCCGGGCGATGGCGGGCGGGGGCGCGCGCTTCTCCGCGGGCCCCGGCGGTGCCGGGGGAGCGGGCTTCGAGGACGTCTTCGGCGGCATGTTCGGCGGCGGGGGCCCGGGCGGGACCCGGGTCCGCTACTCGACCGGCGGCCAGGGCGCGGGCGGGTTCGAGGACATCCTCGGCTCGATGTTCGGCGGCGGGGCGGGCCAGCAGTTCGGCGGCCCCCGGCCCCGCGCGGGCGCCGACCTCGCGGCGGCCACGACCCTGCCGTTCCGGCAGGCGGTCGAGGGGTCGACCGTGACGTTCACCGTCGACGGCCGCACGGTCACGACCCGCATCCCGCCGGGCGTCCGCGACGGCCAGAAGATCCGGCTGCGCGGCAAGGGCCGCCCCGGCACGGCGGGCGGGCCCGACGGCGACCTCGTCGTCACCGTGCACGTCACCCCGCACCCGGTGTTCTCGCTCGACGGGAACAACCTGCGGATCACGGTCCCGGTGACGTTCCCCGAGGCCGCGCTCGGCGCCACCATCGCCGTGCCGACGCTCGACGGCTCGACCGTCAAGGTCAAGGTGCCGGCCGGCACGCCCTCGGGGCGCACGCTGCGCGTCCGCGGCCGCGGCGTGAAGACCGCGAAGTCGACCGGCGACCTGCTCGTCACGGTCCAGGTCGCCGTGCCGCAGAAGCTCTCGAAGGCCGCGCGCGAGGCCGTCGAGACGTTCGCCGCCGAGACCGCCGGCCAGGACGTGCGCGCCGACCTGGTCCGCCAGGCCGCGGAGTGAGGGGGGCGACCATGATGCCCCAGCAGGAAACTCATCATCTCTCGATCGGTGGGGACGAGGGCGGCGTCGGGCGCGCTCCCGCGAGCGACGTCGACCAGGACGCGCCCGTCCTCGTCATCTCGCAGGCCGCCGCGCTCGCGGGCATGCACCCGCAGACGCTGCGCCAGTACGACCGCCTCGGCCTCGTGGTGCCGCGCCGCACCGCGGGCCGGGGGCGGCGGTACTCGCTGCGCGACGTCGCGAAGCTGCTCGAGGTGCAGCGCCTCAGCCACGACGAGGGCATCAACCTCGCGGGCATCCAGCGGATCCTCGCCCTCGAGTCCCAGGTCGAGCGGCTCGAGCGGCGCATCGAGGCGCTCTCGGCGCGCGTCGAGCCGGGCGGCCGCGTGTTCGCCGCCGCGGCGAGCGGCGACGTCGTCGTCGTGCCGCGCGGGCGCAGCGTGCGGCGCGGGGTCGAGGAGGCCCTGCGCGAGACGCTCGTCGAGCACGGCGAGGCGCGCGCGCTCGTCATCTGGCGGCCCCGGGCCGACGGCACCGACAACTGACCTGCGGCGCGGCATTTCCGCAAGAATGCCGTGCGCTAATTGCGGCGCATTCCTGCATTTCTTAGCAAGGCCTTCCTTGCTATACACCGAGGAATTCCGGGAATACCGTGGAACGCGGAGACCGACCCACGGCGGGTCCTCGGAGACAGGAGATCGCGATGAGCAGCCTCACGGAGATGCCCCAGGTCGTCGAGTGTTCCATCGACGGCTGCGGCTACAACCACGACCACGGGTGCCACGCGGGCGCCGTGACGATCGCCGGTCACACGGGCGACGCCGAGTGCGCCACGTTCATCCCGCTGGGCACGAAGGGCGGGCTGGAGAAGGTGCTCGCGCACGTCGGGGCCTGCCAGCGCACGGAGTGCGTCCACAACGCCTCGCTCGAGTGCTCCGCACCGTCGATCCGCGTCGGGGCGGGCGCGTCCGGCGAGGACCGCGCCGACTGCCTCACCTTCACGCCGCGCTGACGCGCGGTCGCCGCCTCGCTCGCGGGCGGTCGGTCACCCGCCGGCCGCAGACGCCCCCGGACGCCCCGGACCACGTGCTCGCCCGCGTGGGACGGGGCGTCGCCGTGTCAGCGCTGGAGCGTGTCGAGGAGCTGGACGGCCGCCGTGTGGGTGCGGGGGAGCGGTTCGAGCCACACGCGCGGCGGCCTGCGCAGGATGGCCGTGACGCCCAGCGCGAGACCGGTGCGCTCGATGTTGTGGCGGAGCACGGTGCGCACCATGGCGTCGTCCGCGTCCCGCTCGCCGAGCACGACGAAGAGCCCGTTGCCGATCGAGGCCATGGGGTGGCCCTCGCCGAACGTGTGGGTGAGCGCGCGGCCCATCGCCGCCGAGCGCGCGAACCGCTGCCACCCCGTGAGGTCGTCGAGCGCGACGTCGACGACGAGCAGCCCGTGGGTCTGGGTCGCGTCCACGCCCGCGCGCTCGGCCGCGCCGTACGTCTCGCGGAGCCGGTGCACCAGGTACTGGGTCGTCGCGAGGCCGGACTCCGGGTCCAGGACCTCGGGTGCCACGGGGCTGGCCTCGTACCCCTCGGACCAGCCGACCGCCACGCCGCGGACCAGGTCGACGACCGGCTCGCGGTCGTGGGCGCGGTACAGGCAGACGACGTCGTCGATGGCCTCGCCGATCCCCACCCCGGCCTCCGCGCGGACGCGGCCGAGCCGCTCGGCGGCGGGCGTCGCATCCCGCTCCTCGCACAACGCCTCGACGAGCGCGTCGACGGCAGGGTGGTACCAGTCGCCCGGCCGTAGCCAGACGCTGTCGGCGCTCGCGCGCCGCCACCGCTCGCGCACGGCGTCGGTCGCGGGCACGGCGTACCCCTGGAGGTGGTCCATGTAGATGAGACGTGCGGGCGAGCCGTCCATGACGCGGGAACCGCGAGGAGTTTCCAGGACCTCACGTCCCGGGAGAAAGGGGACGAAAGCCTGAAAGCGTCGCCGTTCCCGTTCCGGTGGCGGGAACCCTCTGCCCGTGAGATGGACGGGCGTCTACTATGGCCACCGTAGCCTCGGTTCGGGGCGGTCTCCGGGGCGGGTGACGATGACGCAGGCACAACGGGTGGACAGCGAGGCGTTCAGCGACGCCGAGCTCATCACCGCCGTACGTGCAGGGGACACGAGCGCCTACGGCGTGCTCTACGAGCGGCACGCCAGCGCCGCGCGCACGGTCGCGCGCCAGTACGTCCGGTCGAGCGCCGACGCCGACGACGTCGTGTCCGACGCGTTCGCCCGCACGCTCTCCGTGCTGCAGAACGGCGGCGGCCCGGACGTCACGTTCCGCGCCTACCTCTTCACGGTCGTGCGCCGTCTGTCGTACGACCTCGTCGGCGGGGCCCGACGCACGCAGCCGACCGACGACGAGCGCACGTTCGAGTCCGCGTTCGGCCCGATGGCCTCGACGGAGGACCCGACCCTCGAGGGCTTCGAGCGCTCGACGGTCACGCGCGCCTACCAGGACCTGCCGGAGCGGTGGCGTGCCGTGCTCTGGTACACCGAGGTCGAGAACCTGTCCCCGGCCGAGATCGCCCCGCTGCTGGGCCTCACCGCGAACGGCGTCTCCGCGCTCGCGTACCGCGCCCGCGAGGGGCTGCGCCAGGCGTACCTCCAGCAGCACCTCACGTCCGTGCCCGCCGAGGAGTGCCGCACGGTCAACGCGCTCCTCGGGTCGTACGTGCGCGGGGGGCTCGCCAAGCGCGAGACGGCGCGCGTCGAGTCGCACCTCGAGGGCTGCGACGACTGCCGCGGGCTCGTGCTCGAGCTGGGCGACGTCTCCCACGGCATGCGCGCCGTCATCGCCCCGCTCGTGCTCGGCGTGGGCGCGCTCGGTCTCGTCGGGACGGCGCTGCCCACCACGGGCGGCGCGGCGGTCGCCGGCGGGGTCGCGGCCGCGCTCCAGGGCGCGTCCGGCAGCGGGACGGCGAGCGGCTCGGGCGCCGGTGGGTCGGGCGGCGCTGGCGGGTCGAGCGCCGGCGGGTCGAGCGCCGGAGGATCGGGCGCCGGTGGGTCCGGCGCGGCGGGAGGCTCGGGTGCTGCCGGAGGGTCCGGTGCGGCGGGTGGGTCCGGTGCGGCGACCGGCGCCGGGGCCGGTGCGGGCGTCGGCGGTGGCGCCGGTGCGGGTGCCGCCGGGACCGGGGTGATCGGCGGGGCCGGTGCGGCGGCGGGAGCCGTCGGTGCCGCGGGCAGCGTCGCCGGGGGCGCGGCCGGTGCGGGCGCGGGTGCGGGGGTCGCCGCAGTGGGTGGAGCAGCGGCCGTCGGCGGTGCGGCGGCGGGCGGCGGCGCCCTGGCCGCGGCCGGGGCCGGAGGCCTGCTCGCGCTGGTCGCGTCCGCGCCGATCGCCGCGGCGGCGGTCACCGTGGGCGTGCTCGCGGTCGCCGGGCTGGGCGTCGCGGGCGCGCTCGGAGCCTTCACTCCCGAGCCCACGCCGTCACCGACCTCGCAGTCGTCCCCGACGCCGTCCGGCTCGTCCCCGTCTCCGTCGCCCTCGCCCAGCTCGGGGACGACCGCCCCGACGCCCGACCCCACGACAGACCCGACGTCCCCCACCAACATCCCGCCGGCGCCGGCGGACCCCGCCACCCCCGACGCGACGACGGCTCCGCCTGCGGATGGGGGCGCGCCCGGCGGGACGAGCCCAGTCGGCTCGACGCCCACCGACCCGGCTCCCGGCGGCTCGACCCCCGTCGACCCGGGGACCGGCGAGCCGACGCCCGTCGACCCGCCGCCGGAGCCCGCTCCGGCCGCGCTCGACGTCGCGCTCGGGACCGGCATCGAGATGGAGGCGCGCAAGCCCGCCGACGTGCGCCTGACGGTGTCGAACTCGGGCGGGAGGGCGGCGCAGAACGTCACGGTCGAGGTCGACCTGCCGGCCGGCGTCGAGGCCGTCACGTCGTCGGTCGTCGCGCGCGGGGCGTCGGTCGCGCCCGTGCTGCGCACGGCTGCGCTCCCGTGCGGGCCTGCCGCTGCGGGCGGGACGCTCGCGTGCGCGGTGGGCGTGCTCGCGCCCGGCGAGGCGCGCGACCTCGTCGTCACGGTCACGGCCCGGGGCGGCGGCGTCTACGAGTTCCCGGCGCGCGTGAAGGCGGAGGGCCTGCGCACGGTGGAGCGCAACCTCACGCCACCGCCGCTGAAGTATGTCGGTGCGGAGGTCCGGCTCGACGACGAGCGCGTGACGCTCGCGGCGAACCCCGGGTCCGCGACGCTCACGCTCACGGCCGCCAACACGGGCGACCGTGATGCCCAGGGCGTCCGCTTCACCGTGCCCGAGCTGCCGAAGGGGCTGTCCCTCCGGCCTGTCGACGACGACTGGACCTGCACCACCCCGACGCGGGGCGCCGCGCTCGAGTGTGCGAGCGACACGGTGCTGCCCGCTCCGGCGCGCGGCGCGTCTGCGGGCCGCCCGGTGGAGCTGACCGTCGAGCTGCGCGCCGAAGACGGGTTCACGCCCGAGTTCCAGCAGCGCGACGACGGCGCGCTCCGCGTGCTCCCCGCGGACGTGCCCGTCGAGGTGCGGGCCGGAGCCGACGACCAGGCAGTCACGGCGAGCCGCACCCTGAGCGCGGCGGTGCCGCTCGCGTGGCTCGGGGCCGACGACGTCCAGGTCCG
Source organism: Cellulosimicrobium funkei (assembly GCF_004519295.1). Classification (GTDB taxonomy): domain Bacteria; phylum Actinomycetota; class Actinomycetes; order Actinomycetales; family Cellulomonadaceae; genus Cellulosimicrobium; species Cellulosimicrobium funkei. Next base: position 176,023 of record NZ_SOZH01000011.1, on the reverse strand, counting down.
CGCGGAGAACGCGGGCGGCGCGGTGCGCTTCGTCGCCGACCTGACGAACGGGACGGGGACCCCTGTCACGGTCGGCCTCGTCGCGCCCGACACGCCCGCGTGGCGCGCGGCCGACCTCCCCGAGCGCGCGAGCGTGGGGGAGAACGCCTCGCTGGTCGTCGACGTCAACGCGCCTGCGGTGCCCGCGAGCATGCTCGTGCTCTCGCAGGAGCGGCTGCTCGTCGGACCGGGTGGCGGGACGGTCGTCTCGCGGCCGCCGAGCGATCTCGCGCTCGCGCTCGGCCGCCAGGCGATCGCGCCGAGGGTCGCGGAGCCGACGGTCGCACGGTGCGTGTTCGACCCGGCGACGGACACGTCGTCCGCGCCGGTGACGCTGCACCTGGACAACGCGGCATCGACGGTGCCGGTGACGTTCTCGGTCGTCGGCCGCGACGACCCGACCGCGACGCTCGAGGGTGGCGAGACACGTGACGTCGTCGTGCCCGGTGGTGTCGGTGCGCAGGGCGCGACGTTCGCGGTCGTCGCGGACGGGGAGACCGTCGCGCGGCACGTGGTCGACGGCGTCGACTGCTTCGAGTGGCGCGTCGAGGGCTCGGCGACGGCGGAGTGGGCGCCCACCGAAGGCGGCGGCTCCGTGGTGGTGAGCGGGACCTTCCGCAACGACCACGCGGCGGCGACGCTGCGCGTGGCCCTGGACGGCGGCGAGCTCGGCACGACGCGCGCGGTCGACGTCGCGCCCGGCGCAGAGGCCGTGCTGACCCTCGACACCGGTTCCCGGCAGGTCGCCGCGGGCGAGGTCGTGTTCCGCGTCTCGCGGCTCGACGGCTCGGGCCGGTCGCACGTCGTGACCGCCGCGTACGACGCCGTGCGGCACGCGCCCGCGGTGGACGCACCGAGCGTCGGGGCGTGCGTGCTCGACCCGGCGACCGAGCGGTCGTCCGCCCCGGTCGCGCTGCGCTACGACAACACGCGCTCGACCGTCCCCGTGGTGTTCGCCGTCGCCGGTCGCGACGACCTGACGCGCACGGTCGACGGCGGCCGGGACGCCGTCGTCGACGTGCCCGGCGGTGTCGGGGAGGCGTCGCTGACGCTCGACGTGCTCGCCGACGGCGCGGCCCTCGCGAGCCACGAGATCCCGGGCGTCGACTGCTTCGACTGGTCGGTCGCGGACGGCTCCGCGGCGGCGACCGCCACGTGGGTCGTGCCGGACGGTGCGGGCGCCGGCTCGACGGTCGTGCGCGGGACGTTCCACAACCCGTACCGGGCGACGACGCTGCGGGTCACGATGACGACGCCGTACGGCGGCGCCGCGCCCGTGGAGGTCGCTCCGGGCGCGACCGGGACGCTCGCCGTCGACACCCGCGTGCGCGACGTCCCGGCGGGGACGGCCACGTTCGCGGTCGAGCGGGTTCACGCCCCCGGCCTGGCGGGGAGCACGGTGACCGCGTCGTACGCAGCGACGACCTACGCGCCGTCGTGGGCGCGCACGGCGACGGTCGAGGCGCGCTGGCAGGACGGCTCGATCCGGCTCGTCGGCACTCTCACGAACGACACGGCGGAGACGCTCGACGCCCGGATGCTCGGCGGCGCGCTCGGGGACTCCGCCCCGGTGAACGGCATCAGACCCGGGGAGACGGCGACGTTCACGATCGACACGGGGAAGCTCGACGTCAAGGCCGGGAAGGTGACCTTCCGCCAGTACCGCTGGGTGCTCGGGAAGGGCTTCCAGGACTCCACCCTCGCGGCGACCTACCGGGGCGCGGCGTACGTGCCCGACTGGGCGGCGACCCTCACGGCGACGACGCAGTGCGCGCCCGGCGGGGGCGGGGTGGTGCTCACGACCGGTCTGCGGAACGACGCCGACGAGCCGACCCGCGTCGTCGTCCGCACCCCGTTCGGCACGCGCGACCTCGGCGAGGTCGCGCCGGGTGCGAGCGCGAGCGTCGACCTGCCCGCGGGCGCCCTCGCGGTGCGGTCCGGTGCGGTCACGTTCGAGCTCTCGCGCACGGTCCTCGGCACCCCGTTCGCGGAGACGGTGACGGCCCGGTTCGACGCGCTCGACTGCGCGGTCGTGGCGCCCGGCGGGAGCCTCGTCCTCGGTGACCCGTACTACGACGCGAAGCGTGGTGACTCGTTCCGCGCGGTGTCCGTGCTCCTCGACAACGCGGGCTCCAACGTCCCGCTGACCTTCCGTGTCACCGGGCAGGCGAAGGGCCAGTGGGACCTCGCGGCCGGCGAGCGCCGCACGGTGGCGCTGGGCGAGGCCTCCGGGTCCGGGGCGAAGTACGTCCTGCACGCGGGATCGTGGTCCGAGCAGCTCGTGGTCGACCCCTTCAGCGCGGCGCCCGCGTGCTACGCCGCGTGGGAGGTCGACGAGTGGTACGGCTTCGGCGACAAGGTGTCCTACGGCGGCTGGAACTACACGGCGCGGATCGCGAACGTCCTCATCCGGCCCGACCGTGACCCGCTCGGGGTGATCTGGCAGCGCGAGGCCCGCTGCGCGGGCTGACGCACCCGACGTCCGTCGCCGGGCCGGGCGGTCAGGGCAGGACGTCGGCGAGCGCGTCCTCGACGGGGCGGTCGCCGCCCACGAGGTCGAGCACGAGTCCGGCCGAGCGGGGCTCGTGGAGCACCGCCGCGAGCACGAGCGCGACGTCGTCGCGCGTCACGTCGGACCGCTCGCCGACGGCGGCGCCGGGCTTGCGCCGCTTGCCGCGCGGCTTGTCGCCGTCGCCCACGGGGGCGAGGGCCACGAGCCCGACGCCCGGGTCGTCGGTGAGACGGCCGGGCCGGACGATCGTCCACTGCAGGTCGGTGCGGACGCGCAGGTCGTCCTCCGCAGCGGCCTTCGCCCGCAGGTAGGCCCAGAACACGTCGTCGACGCCGTCGGGGCGCTCGTCGGCACGGGCCGCCTCGACGCCGCGCGACGAGACGAGGACGTATCGCCCCACCCCGGCGCGCTCGGCGGCGTCGGCGAGGAGGGCCGCGCCCGCGCGGTCGACCGCGTCCTTGCGCGGCGCCCCGCTGCCGGGCCCGGCGCCCGCGGCGAACACGACGGCGTCCGCGCCCTCGAGCTCGAACGACACCGCGACGGCGTCGTCCTTCTCGAGGTCGACCAGCGCGACGTGCGCGCCGAGCTCCGTGAGATCCGTGATCTGCGCGGCGGACCGCACGAAGGCGACGACGTCGTCCCCGCGCTCCACCAGCGTCCGGGCCAGGCGACGGCCCACCTGGCCGTGACCTCCCGCGATGACTGTGCGCATGGGCCGAACGTATCGCCGCACGCGCGTCCGCGCCCGGCGAGCGGGCGGTGTGCGAGGGTCGTCACAGGAGGGGGTTGCGCTGCCGGGCGCGTGGTCCCCCACGTACCCCCACGTCGACCGCGGCCCGGCAGCGCGGTCCTCAGGCGGCGTCCCCCGAGCCGCCGAGGACGACGGGGGTCTGCGGGTCGAACCGGTAGCCGAGCCCGCGGACCGTGGTGATGACGTGCTCCAGCCCGAGCTTCTCGCGCAGGCGTCGCACGTGGACGTCGATGGTGCGGCTGCCGCTCGCGACCTCGTGGTCGGCCCACACGGTCTCCAGCAGCTCGGCGCGCGTCACGACGCGGTGCGCCGTGCGCGCGAGGTACGACAGCAGCTCGAGCTCGCGGAAGGTCAGGCGCGCCGAGCGGCCCTCCACGGTGACCGTGCGCCCCGCGGGGTCGATGACGACGCGCGGCACGGGCGAGAGGGTCGCGAGCCGCTCGCGGAACGCGGCGATGTCCTGGACGGGCGACGTCGTCGCGGTCGTGGGCTCGGCGAGCGCGAGCGCCGTGTACGTCTCGGCGCTCGGCAGCCAGTCGCGCGCCAGCTCGCCCAGCGCCTCGGCGAGCTCGACGAGCTGCGCCTGCGGCTGCTCGCCCGGTGCGGCGTCGACGCCGACGTAGAGCACGAAGCCGGGGTTGCGCCGCGGGGCGGCGGGCTCGGGCGCCGCCGCGCGGGGTGCGGGGGCGGGCCGCGGTGCGGTGGGGCGCGGCGTCGTCGCCCGGGCGGCGGGGACGCGGGCCGACGGCGTGCGGCGTGCGGTGCGGGTAGCGGTGAGCGTCATGGGTGGCTCCGGGTGCGTCGGGCCGACGGCGACGCCGGGAGTCCGGCGGGTCGGCAGGGGTCGAGGGCTGAACCGAGGTGCGGGAGAGGGTTCAGGCCTGACAACAGACGCACACGACCGCGCCCGGGAGCACGCCGGACGGCGCGCTGACGGGACGGGTCGAGGTGCTCACGGGAGCGAGCATGGCAGCGGAGCGCACGGCACGCCAAGAGGAGCCGTGGAAGTTCTCAGCATGCGGAACGCGGCGATCTCGCGTTCCGGGCGTGCCGAGCAGGGGCCGGGGCGTCCCGGCGGGTGTTCGTGCAGGTGGGAGCGTCAGACGACGCCGTACAGGCGGTCGCCCGCGTCGCCCAGCCCGGGCACGATGTATGCCTTCTCGTCGAGGCGCTCGTCGACCGCCGCGACCACGAGCTGGACGTCGACGCGCTCGCCGACCGCCTTCTCCAGCACCTGGATGCCCTCCGGCGCGGCGAGCAGGCACACGGCCGTGACGTCGCGCGCCCCGCGCGCGAAGACGTAGTCGATCGCCGCGACGAGCGTGCCGCCGGTCGCGAGCATCGGGTCGAGCAGGAAGACGTGCCGGCCCGTGAGGTCGTCGGGGAGGCGGTTCGCGTACGTGACCGCCTCGAGCGTCTCCTCGTCGCGCTGCATCCCGAGGAACCCGACCTCCGCCGTGGGCAGGAGCCGCGTCATGCCCTCGAGCATGCCGAGGCCCGCGCGCAGGATCGGCACCACGAGGGGGCGCGGCTCCGCGAGCCGGACGCCGACCGTCCTGGTCACGGGCGTCTCGATCTCGTGCGGCTCGACGCGCACGTCCCGCGTCGCCTCGTAGGCGAGGAGCGTGACCAGCTCGTCGACGAGGAGCCGGAACGTCGAAGACGTCGTCTCCTTGTTCCGCAGGACGGTCAGCTTGTGGGCCACGAGCGGGTGGTCGGCGACGTGCAGGCGCATGGTGACAACGGTATCGGACCGCGGGCCGTCCGCCGTACCGGCCGGTAACCGATCCGCGCACGGGGTGGGCGCCCGGTCGCTAGCCTGGTGCGGCCCGCTCCTACCGACCGGAGGTCCCGTGCCCGACGACGCCGCCCACCCTGGCGAGCCGGCCCACCCGGGCGGCCTCGCCCGCTCGGGCGACCCCGCGCACCGGGGCGACCTCGCGCACCCGGAGGAGGGGACGGCGTCGGGCACCGTGCCGCGCGGGCTCGCGATCCCTGCCACGGAGGGTGCGTTCCCGCCCGCCACGGTCGCGGGGCGCCGCCGGACGTGGGACGCCCTCATGGACCTCGCGCTGCACGAGGCGACCCACGCGCTCGCGAGCGCCGACGTGCCCGTGGGGGCGGTCGTCGTCGGGCCGGACGGGCGGCTGCTCGGCGTGGGGCGCAACCGGCGCGAGGAGACGGGCGACCCGACCGCGCACGCCGAGGTGCTCGCGCTGCGCCAGGCCGCCGCGACGTGGGGGGAGTGGCGCCTCGAGGGCTGCACGCTCGTCGTCACGCTCGAGCCGTGCGTCATGTGCGCGGGCGCGCTCGTGCTGGCGCGCGTCGAGCGGCTCGTGCTCGGGGCGTGGGACCCGAAGGCCGGCGCGACCGGCTCGGTGTGGGACCTGGTGCGCGACCAGCGCGCGAACCACGCCGTCGAGGTCGTCGGCGGCGTGCGCGAGGACGAGTGCGCACGGCTGCTCCGCGACTTCTTCGGCGCGCAGCGCTGACCGCACCCCCTGTCGCCGCGGTCGCGGTGGGGAGGAAGGACGGCGCCGGGTCTACCATCCGGCGCCTCGTCCCTCGGCGCCTCCCGCCAGGCCCGCCACGACCCGGCGCCGTCCTTCCTCCCCACCGCTCGTGGGTCGGTCGCCTCAGCGCGCGAGCGCCTCGGCGAGGGCGGTGAGGGTCTCCGTGGTGCCGGCCTCGATCTTGAGCGTCGCGAGCGGGTCGCCGCGCGTCCAGCCGCGGTTGACGATGACGACCGGCTTGCCGTCCTTCGCCGCGTGCCGCACGAACCGCAGCCCGCTCAGCACCGTGAGCGACGACCCGGCGACGAGGAGCGCGTCGCCCTCGTCGACCATCGCGAACGCACGGTCGACCCGTTCGCGCGGCACGTTCTCCCCGAAGTACACGATCTCCGGCTTGAGCACCCCGCCGCAGAACTCGCACGGTGCGGGCCGGAAGTGCGACGTCTGCTCGATCACGGCGTCCGCGTCCGGCGCGATCTCCACGTCGCCGACGTCGCCGACGCTCTCGAGGAACCCCGGGTTGAGGGCGGTCAGGCGCTCGGCCAGGTGCTCGCGCGAGATGACGCGCCCGCACTGCAGACAGATCACCCGGTCGTAGCGGCCGTGCAGGTCGATGACGTTGCGGCTGCCCGCGTCCTCGTGCAGCAGGTCCACGTTCTGCGTGATGAGCCCGACGAGCACGCCCGCGTCCTCCAGCCGCGCCAGCGCCCGGTGGCCCGCGTTCGGGTGCGTGCGGTGCACGTGCTGCCACCCGACGTGGTTGCGCGCCCAGTAGTGGCGGCGGAACGCCTCGTCCTGCACGAACTGCTGGTACGTCATCGGGTTGCGCGGCGGCGAGTCCGGGCCGCGGTAGTCCGGGATCCCCGAGTCCGTCGACACGCCCGCGCCCGTGAGCGCCGTGACCCGCAGCCCCCGCAGCAGCTCCACCGCGTCTTCGACCGTCCCCGTCCGCGGCGCCGGCTCCGCGCCCGCCGGCGGCTGGCTCGGCCGCCACGCGAGCCGCGACGACAGGGTCGGGACGGCGGACGGCAGGTCGGCGGCCGACGTCGCCACGTGCGCGGGGGAGGCGGTCGTCGGGTCGGTCGGGTCGGTCGGGGACGGTGCGGTCGGGTCGGTGGGCACGTCTCCCACGGTACGACGAGAGCGGGGCAGAACCCCGGCCCGCCGAGGTAGCCCTGGTCACCCCGAGGGAGCCCCGAGGCCCCGCGAGGTAGAGCTGAGGTCGCGCGAGGTAGAGCCGTGGTTCGGTCGAGGTTGAGCCGTGGTCCCGTGAGGTGGACTCGAGGTCTGGCGAGGTAGAGCCGTGGTCCCGTGAGGTGGACTCGAGGTCTGGCGAGGTAGAGCCGTGGTCGCGCGAGGTAGACCCGAGGTACGGCGAGGTAGAGCCGTGGTTCTGCGAGGTAGAGCCGTGGTCGTGTGCCCGACGGCGCGGGTCGGGTCTGGATGGTGGTGCCGCCTTGCTGGTGGCCGGCTGAGGCGCCCTCGCCGCGGGCGACCGACCGCCGTCGGGCACGACGGTGCTCCAACGCGAGGACGCGGCACGACCACGGCAAGGGCTCCTCGCGACCAGGTGGCCGCACGGACCGGAGTGGGGACGATCCTTGGCGCGCTCCTGCCGGTGCCCGACCGCGGGTCTCTCTCGGATGACCGCGGCTCTACTTCGCGGGACTTCGGCTGTACGTCGGGGAACCACGGCTCTACCTCGCGGGACCGGGGCTCTACCTCGGCAGGGCGCTCGGGCTGGGATCCCGGGCCGGACGACGCGCGGTCAGGACTCGGTGGTCTCGTCCTGGCCCGTGGTGCCGTCTTGGCCCGTGCCGTCCGGGGTTGTGGTGCCGTCCTGCGTGCCCGGGCGGGTGGGGCGGCCCCCCATGCCGCCGCCGGTCCACTCGCCCGCGACGGCGGTCACCGAGCCGGACGGGGCGGTCACCGTGTAGGTCTCACCGGTCGTCACGTCGGGGGAGGAGACGACGACGTTCGCCGTCTCCTTGGTGACGGTGAGCTCGGCGACGACGGTGCCGTCCGACGCCGTGACGGTGACGGTGTCGCCGGCGCTCGCAGAGACGTCGGCGGCGAGCCAACCCTGCTCGGAGTCCGTGGCCGGCACGACGACCATCCCCGCGCTGCCCGCCGCGACGAGCGAGCCGCCGGAGACGGCGAACGTGCCGTTCACGTCGAGCGCGCCGTTGCCGTCGTTCGTCGGGCCCTGGACGACCGTCTCGCCGCCCGTGACCGTGAGCGACCCGTTCGAGTCGATCCCGTCGCCGCCGGCGTCGATCGTGAGCGTGCCGCCGGAGATCGTCAGCGACGAGCCGTCGTCGGCGTCCATGCCGCCGCCCGCCATGCCGCCCGCCCCACCGCCAGGGCCGCCCTGCGGCAGGTCCGCGCCGTCGGGGGGCTCGACACCGTCGGGCAGGTCGCCGCCCTGCGGGGGCTCGGGCATCTCGCCGTCGGCCGGCATCTCCGGCGGGGTGCCGCCCGCCGTGCCACCCGGTGCACCGTCCGGCGGCTCCGGCATCGTGCCGTCGGCCGAGCCGTCGGCCGGGCCGCCCGCCGAGCCGCCCGCCGCCGAGCCGCCTGCTGCCGTGTCGCCTGCCGCCGAGCCGCCCGCTGCCGTGTCGCCCTCGCCGGTGCCGGTCGTCGACCCGACCGTCGCGTTGAGGCCGTCGTCGCTCGCCGTCACGTCGACGTCACCGCCGGAGATCGTGAGGGTCGCGCCCTCGATGCCCTCCACGGATGTGGTGACGGTGAGGTCGCCGCCGGAGACGGTGACGTCGCCGTCGGCGTGCACGCCGTCGTCGCCGGACGACAGCTCGACGGTCCCGCCCGAGACGGACACCGCGCCGTCCGAGTGCAGGGCGTCGTCGGCGGCGTCGACGGTGACCGTCGCGTCGTCGCCGACCACGACCCCCACGTCGCCCTTGAGACCCTTCGCGGACGCGTCGTCGCTCACGTCGGTACCCGCGCCGCCGGCCGCGGTGACGGTCAGCGTGCCGCCGGAGACGACGACGTCCGTCACCGCCTGGACGCCGTCGTCGCCCGACGTGACGGTGACGTCCCCGCCGCGCACGTCGACGAACCCGAGGGCCGCGTCGCCGTCCTCGGTCGACTTCAGCCCGTCCTGCGCGGCGGTGACGTCGAGCGTCCCGCCTGTGACGACGAGGTAGTCCTTGCCGCGCAGGCCGTCGTCGCCCGCGTCCACGGTGAGGTCGCCGCCCGCGACGACGAGGCCGTCCTTCGAGACGATGCCGTCGTTCGCGTGCGACGTCACGGTGAGCGCGCCGTCGCCGCCGATCACGAGGTCGGCCGTCGAGAACAGCGCGCCGTCGGGCTCGCCGTCGGCGTCCAGCTCGGAGGGCTCCTCGGTGTCGGTGAGGCTGTTCGTCGAGCCGTCGGCGAGGACCACCGCGACCTTCTCCGCGTCCTGGACGTTCACGGCGGCGTTGGTCGTCGAGGTGATGTCGGCGTCGTCGAGCACGAGCTGGACGAGCCCGTCCTCGGCGGTGTCGACGACGACCTGGCCCTCCAGCGTGCCGCTCAGCACGTACGTGCCGGGGGCGGTCACGGTGACGGTCGCGCCGTCGACGGTCGCGCCCTCACCGTCCACGGTGGCGGTGCCGCCGTCGAGCGCGACGGTCGTCGCCGACGCCTCGTCGACCGCGAGGTCGGCGTCGTCCAGCGCCACCTCGGTGTTGTCGGCGCGCGCCTCGTCCGGGGTGAAGCCGGCGACGGCGTCGGACGCGGTGGTCGAGGTTGTGGTGCTCGCGCTCGCGGACGTGTCGTCCGTGGCGGCGTCGCTGCCCAGGACTGAGCAGCCGGCGAGGACGGCGGCCGCCGCGGCCGCGGTGAGGTACGTGAGGGGTCGTCGGATGCGCATCACAGGCTCCTGTCGTCGTGCCCGGGGGTGCGGGCGGGGTGTCGGGCGAGGTGGTGGGCGGGAGTCCGGTCGGACCTCGTGCCGCCCGGGGAGGGGGTGAGGTGGCGGCGGATCACGCGCCGCCAGGGGCCGTCGGGCAGGTCGGGGCGCAGCAGCGCCAGCCCGGTGCCGTACTTGGAGATCCGCTCGGGGCGGTGGCCGTGCCGCCACAGCAGCCGGTCGAGGTCCGACGGCGTCGAGCCGCCCTTCGTCTCGACGACCGCCAGGTGGGTGACGGGCCAGGAGAGGGGGCGGGCGCCGTCGGGCCGGTCGAGCTCCCACGTGAGCCCGGTGTCGACGGTGGCGCGCGCGGCGCCGTCGGGCCGGGGGAGCAGGAGCGTCGTGCGGCGGTACCGCGACACGAGGCCGGGTGCGAGCGCGTGCTCCGGCACGCCGTCGATGCCCTCGGCGGCGAGCGTCCGGTGGACGAACTCCTGCCCGCCGCCGAGCGCCGTCGGGCAGTCGTGGGCGACGCGCTGCTTGAGCGTCGTGCCGCGCGCGGCGCGCGTCTTGACCTCGAGGAAGCTCGTCCCGGAGTCGAGGTACGTGCGCGTGCGGACCTTGAACCGCCGACGGCGGCGCGTCACCGTGAGGCGGAACGACGCGAGGTCGGGCGTGTCGAAGTACACCGACTCGTAGGCCGCGCTGCGTGCCCCGTCGATCTCGAGGACGCGCGCGGCGGTCGTGCGGGCGAGGGCGTCGAGCACGGCGACCGCGTCGTCCACGGGCAGGACGTACTTCCAGTCGACCCGGGTCAGCAGCGCGGCGGTCCCAACGAGCTCGTCGAGGTCCACCCCGGCGAGCGGGTGCAGGGCGGCGCGCACGCGGTCGTCGGCCGGGAGGGTCTGCGGGCTCATGCGCGCGCCCCCGTCCGGGCGGGGAGACCGTCCGGGTCCGCGGCGGCCACGCGGAGCGGCGCGGCGTCGGCCGCGAGCGGGGGGACGGCGTCGGGCAGGACGGCGGGGCGGGCGGGGCGCGCGCCCCGGCGCGGCGTCCGTGGGGCGGTCCAGCGGACGTCGACCCAGGTCGTGTCGTTGACGAGGTCGAGCCGCTGCACGCTCACCCCGCGGACCTCGGCGCCGAGCAGCTCCTCCAGGTAGCGCGTGAGCTCGGTCGGGTCGGCGAGGGCGCGGTCGACGACGACGGTCTGGCTCTGCGCGCGGCGCAGGACGCGCGGGTGGTCGACGACGGCCATCACCCCCACGACGAGCGCCATGCCGGCGAGGGACAACCAGCCGGTGGTCGCGCCGAGGCCGCCGAGGAGGCCCAGCGCGAGGGCCGCGAAGTAGTAGGCGACCTCGGTCTGCGAGAGCTCGGTCGAGCGGAGCCGGATGATCGACAGGACGCCGAAGAGCCCGAGCCCCAGACCGGCGCCGACGCTGCTCGTCGCGAGCGTCGCCGCGACCGCGAGCACCCCCACGTTGACGCCGAGGTACGCGACGACGAGGTCGCGGCGGCGGTGCCGGGGGAAGTAGAGGCCGAACGCGAGGACGGTGACCGCGACGAGGTCGACGAGGTACAGGACGGGCTGGGACACGAGGCCTCCGGGTGCCGGGGCGCTGGGCGCCGTGGTCGAGGACGTCCTCATTCCGCCGGTCGAGCCTGTGCGGTCGCTGTGGAGGGCACAGGGTGCGTGTATGAGTTCCCTCGGGGTCTCTCGACCGCGCGATCCACGCTGCTCGGCACAGGTGGTGACCGGCGTCACGACCTCGCGCCCAGGCGGTGATGTTAGCCTCACCTAAGTCACCGACGAGAGGTTGTCATGTCGACCACCACCGCGCCCGCCCCGCGGCGCGCCCGCCCGCAGACGGTCCTCGAGGTCCTCGAGACCGCGTGGCTCTCCCCGCACCTCGTGCGCGTCGTGGCCGGGGGCGACGGGTTCGCCGCGTTCACGACGAACGAGCACACCGACAAGTACGTCAAGATCTACTTCGCCAAGCCCGAGCTCGGGCTCGAGCCGCCCTACGACCTCGTGACGCTGCGCGACACGCTCGCGCCCGAGGACGTGCCCGTCACCCGCACGTACACCGTGCGCTGGGTCGACGAGGCGGCGCAGCGGCTCGCGATCGACTTCGTCGTGCACGGCGACGAGGGCCTCGCCGGGCCGTGGGCCGCCCGCGCGAAGCCCGGCGACCGCCTCGTCCTCTCCGGCCCCGGCGGCGGGTACCTGCCCGACCCAGCCGCCGACTGGCACCTGCTCGCCGGCGACGACTCCGCGCTCCCCGCGATCGCCGCCGCGCTCGAGGCCATGCCGCGCGACGCCGTCGGGCACGCCGTGCTGGAGGTCGGGACCGAGGCGGACCGCCTGCCGCTCGAGGCGCCCGGCGGCGTCGAGGTCACCTGGGTGCTGCGCGGCGACGCGCCCGCCGGGACGACGACGCTCCTGCCCGACGCCGTCGCCGACCTCCCGTGGCGCGAGGGCCGCGTCCACGTCTTCGCGCACGGCGAGCGCGGGGCCATGAAGTCCCTGCGCCGCGTCTTCACGGAGCGCGGCGTGCCGCGCTCCGACCTGTCGCTCTCCGGCTACTGGGCCTACGGCCGCGCGGAGGACCGCTTCCAGGCGGAGAAGCGCGAGCCCGTCGGCCAGATCTTCGAGGACTGAGGAGTTCCATGCACCGCACCAGCACCACCCGTCCCCGCCGCGCGCTCGCGGCCGTGTCCGCGCTCGCCGTCCTCGCGCTCGCCGCGTGCTCGTCCGGCGACGGCTCCGGCGACCCCACGCCGTCCGGCAGCACCACCGCCGACGGCGCCGCGGACACCTTCCCGGTGACCATCCCCACGGCGTTCGGCGACGTCGAGATCCCCGAGGAGCCGGAGCGCGTCGTCGCGCTCGGGTGGGGCGACGCCGAGACCGCCCTCGCGCTCGGCGTCCAGCTCGTCGGCGCGAGCGACTGGCTCGCGTTCGGCGGCGACGGCGTCGGCCCGTGGCTCGCCGACGCGTACGACGAGTCGCCCGAGATCATCGGCACCCTCGAGCCGTCGTACGAGCAGATCGCCGTGCTCGACCCCGACGTCATCCTCGACGTGAAGTCGTCCGGCGACCCCGAGCGGTACCAGCGGCTCTCCGAGATCGCCCCGACCGTCGCGATCCCCGAGGGTGGCGAGGCCTACCTCACGCCCATGGAGGACCAGGTCGGCATGATCGCCGCCGCCCTCGGGCGCAGCGAGGCCGGCGACGAGCTGCTCGCCGAGGTCGACGACGCGTTCGCCGCCGCGCGCGACGAGCACCCCGAGTTCGCGGGCAAGACCGCCGTCATCGGGTCCTACTGGGCCGAGGGCTTCGGCGCCTACGTCTCGACGTCCAGCCGCGGCGAGTTCATGCAGGGCCTCGGGTTCGACACCAAGCCCGAGATCGACGAGGCCGCCGGCGAGGAGTTCTCCGCCACCCTCGGCACCGAGAACGTCGACCTGCTCGACGCCGACCTCACCGTCATCCAGCCCATCGGCTTCACCGCCGCCGACGTCGAGGCCCTCCCGATCTTCCAGACCGTGCCGTCCGTCGCCGACGGCCGCTACGTCGTGTTCGACGACAAGGACCTCTCCAACGCCTTCTCGCTCGGCACGCCCACGGCCGTGATCTACGCGATCGACAACGTCACCCCGCTGTTCGCCGAGGCGCTCGCCGGCAAGTGACGCCCGTGCCCGGCGGCGGGGTGCGTGACGCCCGCGCGGTCCGGCGGCGGGTGATGCCCGACGGCGTGGGGCGGGCCGGGTGGTCCGGCTCCGCGCGGGTGTCGAGCGAGGCGTGAGTGACCCGGCGCAGGACCGGCTGACCGGCCGATTCGGTGTCCGGGGGTGTGACCAGGTATCCTTCCTGGGCCGGGTATCCCGGCGAGGTAGCGTGTCCGAGCGGCCTAAGGAGCACGCCTCGAAAGCGTGTGTGGGTGAAAGTCCACCGTGGGTTCAAATCCCACCGCTACCGCCACCCGAAGGGCCCCACCCGCAGAGTTCTGCGGCGGTGGGGCCCTTCGTCGTACGCCACCCTCCGATTTCGCTCCGTCTTGCCTGGCTGACCGCCTCCCGGCGCGGCCCCGCGCTCCGCCCGCTGCGCTCGCTTCGCGCACCCCACCGTCCGGCGGCTCACACTGCGGAGGGGCCCAGGAGTCGTTCCAAGACCGCTTCGTCGTCACACAGCCGCGCTCACGTCCAGTAGCGAGGGTCCCGCCACCAGTAGCCGTCGAGATCGCCGACCATCCGGACATCGGAGTCGCGCACGAGCCGCCGCAGCTCTCGCCCGGCGCCCGACGATGACTGACGCATCAGGGACTCGATGATGTCGCGTGTCTCAGCGAGGGGCCTGTGGAAGCCGCAGCACTCCCAGATGCCGCAGCTGGTCACGGACGGTTCGACCACGGCATCGGCGCGTGTCCAGACCGACAACGCGACGAGGAGCGATCCGCGCATCAGGCCTGCCCGATGCTCGTAATGGAGCACCGCCGCTCGGGCTGACCCGGACAGGCTGCCGCCACCGACCTTCGGTCTTCGGAGCGGAGTCGTCGCTCGCGCGATCAACTGCGCCTCCGCGCGCAGCTGGGAAGGACGCCTACGCGGCATGTCCCTTCGTGGAGGTGTGCATGCCGCGATCGTAGGGGCGCGGAAGGAGCTGCGTCCATCCGTCACTGTCCGGCCCCGAACCGACAGCCGAGCATCCGGCCAGCTCCGGCCTGCGTCAAGGGCGCCTGCGCGGTCGCTGCGCGATGGCCTGCGGCCACCCTTGACCCGGACCTCCGCGGAACTCTTGTGAGGCCGCGCGTCGGTGCAGGTCAGCGGCGATTCCATCCAGTCTCGACCGAGGGCATGAAAGGCGACCATCCAAGCCACCGCTACCACCCCGGAGGGCCCCATTCGCGGAACCTGCGGCTGTCGGGCCCTTCGTTGTCACCCGGTCGTGCTGAGACGCGCCGCCGACATGGCGCGATGAGTTCCCGTCCGCACGGAGGTCTGCCGTGCAGACCGTCGGAGCCGAGGAGGACGCGATGAAGCTGTTGCTCACGTCAGGGGGAATCACGAACCCGACCATCGAGGGGGCGCTCGTCGGGCTGCTGGGCCGGCCGATCGGTGAGTGCTCGGCGCTGTGCATCCCGACGGCGTTGTACGGCCACCCGTGGGTGGGGCCGGGGAAGAACGCCCGGGACTTCATCACGGGGGAGTCGGACCACATGGCGGGTCTGAGGTGGGGGTCGGTCGGCGTGCTGGAGCTGACGGCGCTGCCGAGCATCCCCGCGGACCGCTGGGTGCCGCTCGTCCAGGAGACGGACGTGCTGCTGGCCGCAGGCGGTGACGCGGGCTACCTGGCGCACTGGATGCGGCGGTCAGGGTTCGCGGACCTCGTGCCGTCGCTCGCCGACACGGTCTACGTCGGGATGAGCGGCGGCAGCATGGCGCTGACGCCGCGCATCGGCGAGGAGTTCGTGGGGTGGGAGCCGCCCGACGGCGAGGACGCGACGCCGCTGGGGCTCGTCGACTTCTCGATGTTCCCCCACCTGGGCCACCCGGACCTGCCCGACAACACGGAGGCCGCGGCGCGGCGGTGGGCCGCCGCCCTGGGCGGGCCGGCGTACGCGGTCGACGACGAGACCGCCTTCGTGGTCGACGGCGCGGTCGAGGTCGTGTCCGAGGGCGTCTGGCACCGCCTGGCGTAACCCGCGTCGGCTCGACCCGACCCCGGGCTCGACCCCGCGCCGGCTCGACCCTCGCTCCGGCGTCGGGCCCGACCCTCACCCCGAACGGCGCGACGCCCGCACGACGGCCGTCGCGGACGCGAGGCCGAGCACCAGGAACGCTCCGGCGACGAGCAGGGACCCGCGCGTCGCGTCGGCGAACCCGGACGCGAGCGCATCGACGACCTCGGGTTCCTGCGGCCCGAGCTCGCCGTGCGTGCCCTCGGCGCGCAGCTTCGCGATGACGTCGCCGGCGGAGCCGCTCGTCGCGTCGGCGAGGCGCGTGACCTCGGCGTCGGGCAGGCCCTCGCCGTCGAGAGCCGCGGGCACGGCGCTCGCGAGCAGGACGGCGAGCGCGGTCCCGACGAGCGCGGTGCCGAGCGCGGAGCCGACCTGCCGCGCCGTCGACTGCGTGGCGGAGCCCTGGCCGGACTCCTCGGCGGGGACCTGCACGAGGGTCGTGCTGGTGAGCTGTGCCGACGCCAGCCCCAGTCCGACGCCGTAGACGACGAGCAGGGCCGCGAGCAGCCACGGGGAGACGGTCGCGGTGACCGTGAGCGCGACGGCGACGACCCCGACGATCTCGAGCGCGAGGCCGATCACCACGACGAGCGGGGCGCCGACGGCGGCGGCGAGGTGACGCGCCGACGCACCGGAGAGGAACGCGCCGAGCGCCATCGCCGCGAGCACGAGCCCGGCGCCCATGGTGGACAGCGCGAGCACGTTCACGAGGAAGAGCGGCAGGACGAAGATGATGCCGAACTCGCCGACCGCGACGGTCGTCGCGGTGACGTTGCCCCACCGGAACGTCGGGATGCGGAAGAGCGTGAGGTCGAGCAGCGCGGACCGCCGCACCCGCGCGCGGTGCCGCTCCCACACGACGAAGAGCACGAGCAGGAGCAGCCCGGCCGCGAGGAACACGGGGGTCGGCGAGACGGGCGCGGACGCCGGCCAGGTGGCCCCGAGCAGCTCGACGTCCCCCTTCGGGCTCCACCAGCCGAACGTCTGGCCCTCGATGAGCCCGAACACGAGCGCGCCGAAACCGAGCGCGGACAGCAGGAGCCCGACGAGGTCGAGCCCGGGGGCGAACGCGTGCGCCCGGGTCTCGGGCACCCAGAGGTAGGCGCCGACCACGACGAGCGCGCCGACGGGGACGTTCACGAGGAAGATCCACGGCCAGGTGAACGACGTCGTGATCCACCCACCCGCGAGCGGGCCGACCGCGGCGGCGCCCGAGATGACGGCGCCCCACACCCCGAACGCCGCGGCCCGGTCCTTGCCGCGGAACGTCGCGTTCACGGTCGACAGCGTCGAGGGCAGGATCGCGGCCGCGCCGAGGCCCTGGGCGAGCCGCCCGACGATGAGCGAGCCGCCGTCGTCGGCCGCGGCGGCGAGCAGCGACCCGGCGAGGAAGACGACGACGCCCACCACGAGGAGCCGCCGTCGCCCGAGCCGGTCCCCGAGACGGCCCGACGAGAGCAGCAGCGCGGCCAGCACGACGGCGTACGAGGCGCTGATCCACTGCGCCTCGCTCAGCCCGAGGTTCAGGTCGGCGACGATGTCCGGGACGGCGACGGCGACGATCGTCCCGTCGATGACGACCATCGACAGCGCGACCGCCAGGACGACGAGCGCGCGCCACCGGTTGGCGTGGGCCCGCGGGTCGACGGCGGGTTCGTCGTCCTCGGGCGGTTCGGTCTGCGGCGCGTTCCCCTGCACGGACTCCACGGGGCCTCCCTCGTGTCGTGACGCGGCCCTGCCTCCAGGATCGCCGCGCACGCGGGGGAGCGCATCAGCAGCGCCGGGCAGGTCAGGCGCGGTGGCGCGCGACCGCCCCGGCGGCGAGGTCGCGCCACGGGAGGGGCGTCGGACCGTCGTCGCCCGCGACGGCGCGGCGCGTGCGGGAGGCGAGCACGGCGTCGTAGAGCGCGAGGAGCTCGGCCGCGAGGGCGTCGGGGTCGGCGGCGCCGGTCGCGGCGGCGAGGTCGCGCAGCCGGTCGACGAGCAGCCGGGTGTCGGCGGCGAGCCATTGGTACGCGGGGTGCTCGGGGTCGGTGACCTCGACCGCAGCGGCGAGGAACGCGCAGCCGCGGGTGCTCGTCGCGGTGGGGAAGCCGTCGAGCGCGTCGAAGACGGTGAGCGCCCGCGCGTCCGCGTCGTCCCCGCAGCGGTCCAGCGCCGCGTCCCACGCGGCCCGCCAGCGCTCGTGCCGCCGTTCGAGGTAGGCCGCGACGAGGTGGTCCTTGCCCGGGAAGTGCGCGTACAGGGTCGCGGGGGAGACCTTGGCGCGGCGGAGCACGGCGTCGACCCCGGTCGCCGCGATCCCGTGCTCGACGAACAACGCCTCCGCGGCGTCGAGCAGGCGGTCGCGGGCCGGTCGGCGTGCGTCGGTCCGGGGCATGGGGATAGCGTAACGATCACTATGCTGAAACGATCGTTACACCCCGTCGCACCCGCCCCCGGCCGCCTGGTCGCCGCGGGCACCGGCCTCGTCGCGGTGACGTACGGCGTCGTCCGCTACGGGTACGGCCTCCAGCTCCCGACGCTCACGACCGAGCTCGGCCTCTCGTCCGCTGCCGCGGGCGCGATCGCCGCCGGCAGCTTCGCCGCGTACTGCGCCGCCGCGCTCGGCGCCCAGCGCGCGATGGCCCGACGTTCCCCGCGCGCGGTCGTCTGGGCCGCCGCGGCGCTCGCCGCGGCGGGGGCGGTCCTGGTCGGGCTGTCGTGGTCGTCCGCGAGCCTCGCGGCGGGCGTCCTCGTCGCGGGCAGCGCCGCCGGTGCGGCGTCGCCCGCGCTCGTCGCCGCGGTCGGCGCGACGGTCGACGGCCGCCGGGCCGGGCGCATGCAGGCCGTCGTGAACTCCGGGACGGGCGTGGGCGTGGCGCTCGTGGGGGCGGCGACGCTCGTCGCGCCGGACGTCTGGCGGCCCGTGTGGTGCGCCGCCGCGGTCGGGGCGGTGGTCACGGCGGCGGTCGTCGACCGGAGCGCGCGCTGGCCCGCGGCCCCCGAGTCGCCGCCCGCGTCCGGGGGCGCGGGCGGACGGTCGCTCGGGCGCGCCGGGTTTGCGGCCGCGGTGGCCGGGATCGGCAGCGCCGCGGTCTGGACGTTCGGACGCGACCTCGTCACCGTGACCGGTGGTCTCCCCGGCCGCACGACGGCGGCCCTCTGGTGCCTCCTCGGCGTGGCGGCGGTCCTCGGCGCGCTCAGCGGCGACGCCGTCCGCGTGCTCGGCCTGCGCGGCGCCTGGGTCGTGACGGCCGTCGCGACGGCGGTCGGCACCGCCGCGCTGGCCCTCGCCCCGGGCAGCGTGCCCGTCGTGGCGGTGGCGGGCGCTCTTTTCGGCGCCGCCTACACCGCCCTGAGCGGCGTCCTCATCGCGTGGGGCACCGCGCTGCGCCCGCACGCCGCCGGGCGCGCGACCGCCGCCCTCTTCGTCGCCCTCACGGCCGGGCAGGCGGTCGGCGCGCTCGCGACGGGCGGGCTGAGCGACGTCGTCGGGCCGCAGGCCGCGTTCTGGGTAGGCGCGGCGCTCCTCCTCGTCGCGGCCGGGGTCGTCCCGCGCGTGCCCGACGGCGCAGGGCCCGGTCGGCAGCGCGCCGACCGCCCGGCGTCGGGCAGGACCGGGACGGTGGGCGCGCGCACGGACGGGGCGAGCGCGGGAGGGGCGAGCGCGGTCGGGACGGGTGCGGGCGGTGCGAGCGCGGGCGCGACGGCTAGCGGCTACGCGTCGTCGTCCGCGGGCGAGGCGCGCACGGGCTCGCCGTCCGGGCCGAGCGGCTCGACGAGCGCGAGCTCCTCCGCCTCCGGGTCGACCCAGCGCTGGTAGCCCGGGCCGGTCCGCGCCGTCTCGAAGCGGACGGCGACGCGGCCGTCGTCGCCGACGCGCACGACCCACCCGCGCCCGTCGGCCGGGGTCGCGACGTCGAGGCCGGGGGCGAGGAGGGCGGCCGTCGTCCGGACGGGGCCTGTCGCGGCCGCGCCGGGCGCCTCGGCACTCGCCGACTCTGCACCCACCGACTCTGCACCGACCGCCTCGGTGCCGACCGCCTCATCGCCCGCCGCCTCGGCACACACCACCTCCGCGGCGATCGGAACGGCGGGGGCCTCCGGCGCGTCCGCGCCGAGCGGCAGCATGAGCTGCGCGTGCTCGGACAGCGCGTGGAACGCGACCCCGAGCAGGCGGACGGGCTCGGTGACGTCCGCGAGGCGGAGCGCGCGGTGGGCCGCGTCGCGGAGGGCGCCCTCGTCGGTCGTCGGGCGGGACAGCGTGACCGAGCGGGTGAGGGTCGTGAACGACGCGAGGCGCACCTTGACCACGACGGTGCGCGCCGCGACGGCGTGCCGCTCGAGGCGGGCGAGCGCAGCGTCGACGACCGGGTCGAGCGCCGTGGCGATCGCGGCCCGGCCGTGGAGGTCGGTGTCGAACGTGTGCTCCGCGCCCGCGGACTTGCGCTCCCGCACCGTGGAGACCGCGCGGTCGTCCCAGCCGCGCGCGATCCGGTAGAGGTTGGTGCCGCCCGCCTCGCCCGCGACGAGGAGCAGCGTGTCGAGCGGCTGGCGGCGCAGGTCGGCGACGGTGCGCACCCCGAGCTCGTCGAGCCGCGCGGCTGACACTGGGCCGACGCCCCACAGCGCCCGCACGGGCAGGTCGAGCAGGAACGGGTCTTCGTCGTCGGCCCCCACGACCCGGACGCCGCCCGGCTTCGCGGCCTCCGAGGCGAGCTTCGCGACGAGCTTGGACCGTCCGAGCCCGAGCGAGACGGGCAGGCCGCTCAGCTCGCGCGCCCGCTCGCGGATCCCCGTGGCGAGCGCCTTGAGGTCGGTCTCCGGCCCGACGGCCGCGGCGACGTCGGCGAACGCCTCGTCGATGCTCACGGGCTCGACGAGGTCCGTCACCTCGCGCAGCGCCGCCATGATGCGGGCCGAGTAGGCGGAGTACGCGGCGAACCGCGGCACGACGACGACCGTCGACGGCGGGCACAGCCGCCGCGCCTGCTCCATCGGCATCGCCGAGCGGGCGCCGTACTGCCGGGCCTCGTACGACGCCGTCGCGACGACGCTGCGCGGACCCACGCCGCCGACGAGCACCGGGCGCCCGCGCAGGGACGGGCGCTGGTGCTGCTCGACGGCGGCGAAGAACGCGTCGGCGTCGAGGTGCGCGATCGTCGGGCGGGCGCGCAGCACGGGGGCGTGCGGCGCACGGTCGAAGCTCACCGCCCTACTCTGCGCCCTGCCACCGACAGCCGGTCACAGTTTCGTTCGGACCCTGGCGTTTCGGGGAGGCGCACGGGTATCTTGCAGGAGACCGAACAAATCCCGGGATCCCCAGCCCGGGCCGAAGAGCAACGAGGCCTTCATGACCGATCGATCGACACCCAGCGCGGCTGCCCCCGGCCGCTCGTTCGCCAGGACCTCGCCGCGACGCTCGCGCGTGGTCACGGCTTCCGCCGTCGTCGGGGCGCTCGCCCTCACGGCCGCCACCTTCGCGTCGCCCGCCGCGGCGGCGCCCCAGCCCACGGCGAAGCCGGCGGCCTCCGTCGCCGGGCCGTCGGACATCAACGGGTTCCGCAGCGTCGGCTACGTCATGGCCGACTCGCGCGTGACCCGCGACTTCCACGTGGCCGACCTCGTGCGCACCGGAGCGATCGAGGACCTCACCCACATCAACTACGCGTTCGGCAACGTCACGACCGACCTGGTGTGCGACATCGCCGACGTCCCCGGCGAGGGCGACCCCCTCAACGACTTCGTCGCGGAGGTGCCCGCCGCGGACTCCGTCGACGGCAAGGCCGACAAGCCCAACCAGAAGCTCGCCGGCAACTTCAACCAGCTCAAGAAGCTCAAGGCCGTCAGCCCGGAGACGAAGATCCTCGTCTCCCTCGGCGGCTGGACCTGGTCGGACAACTTCTCCGAGGCGGCGTCCACGGCCGAGGGTCGTACGCGGCTCGTCGACTCGTGCCTCGACCTCTACATCGACGGCAACCTGCCGGTCGTCGACGGCAAGGGCGGCCCCGGCGTCGCGGCCGGCATCTTCGACGGCATCGACATCGACTGGGAGTGGCCGGTCACCGGTGGCGAGACGGCGAACGTCCGCCCGGAGGACAAGGAGAACTTCCTGCTCCTCATGGAGGAGTTCCGTGCCGAGCTCGACGCGCGCGGCGCGACGACCGGCCAGGACTACCTGCTGACGGCGTTCGCGCCCGCGGGCGGCTGGAACGCAGGCCAGGGCGGCTGGCTCGACCCGCGCCTGTTCGCGGTCGTCGACTTCCTCAACGTCCAGGGCTACGACTTCCACGGCGGCTGGGTCCCGAACAAGACGGGCCACCAGGGCAACCTGCACCCCGACGGCGCGGAGAACTGGGGCCTCGGCCTCGACGGCGCGCTCGGCATGTACGTGAAGGCGGGCGCGGACCCGTCGCAGATCAACGCGGGCCTCGCGGCCTACGGCCACGGCTGGTACGGCGTCAAGGACGGCACGAAGGGCTGGCAGCCCGCCGCCGGGTACGTCGGCACCAAGACGTACGCCGAGCTGCGCTCCTTCGGCGGGAAGAAGTTCTTCGACCCGAAGATCGGCGCGAGCTGGCTGTACAACGGCGACCAGTGGTGGAGCTACGACGACCCGGCGTCCGTGACGGCGAAGGCCGAGTTCGTCGCGACGCAGGGTTACGGCGGCGCGATGTGGTGGGACCTCTCCGGCGACTACCGCAACGAGCTCGGCGACGCCCTGGGCTCGACGCTGCGCGCGGCGACCCCCGGTCCCGGCGTGGCCGAGGAGTGCGCGGTGCCCTGGTACGGCACCGGCGTCTACACCGGTGGTGAGGTCGTCTCGCACGAGGGCACGGAGTACAAGGCCCAGTGGTGGACCCGCAACCAGGAGCCGGGCGCGAGCAACGCCTGGAAGAAGATCGGCCCCTGCGGTACCGCGCCCGAGGTCGAGGCGGCGGTCTGCGCCCCGGCTTGGTCGCGCGAGGCCGTCTACACCGGCGGGCAAACCGTGTCCCGCGCCGGCGTGAACTACACGGCCCAGTGGTGGACGAAGGGCGAGCTCCCCGGTTCCGTGACGTGGGGCTCGTGGGACCCGGTGGGTCTGTGCGCCTGAGCTGACGGCTGGTCCGGGTGCCGCGCGCGCCCGGACCGCCCCCGCACGACGACGGCGGGCCCGGTCTTCGGACCGGGCCCGCCGTCGTCGTGGTCGGGGGAGAGCGTCGCCGACGGGGCGCCGCGAGCGCGACCCTCGGCGTCTCAGCGCTTCGAGCGCAGGTCCCGGCGCAGGTAGTGCCACGCGAGGACGCAGCACACGATGCCGTTGAGGAGCCCCACGACGACGTCCGCCGGCCCGTGGGCGCCGCGGTAGAGCCGCGAGAGCCCCACGCCGAGCGGCACGAGGCAGCACAGCACCGTCGCGACGACGCGCAGGACCGGGTTCGTGATGCGCTGCGCGAGCAGGGCGAGGGTCAGGTAGAACGCCGCCGACGCGCCCGTGTGCCCCGAGGGGAAGCTGGACGTCGGGGGCGCCTCGTCGAGCCGCGAGACGTCGGGCCGCTCGCGCCCCACGACGATCGACGACGTGAGGAAGATCAGCGCCTGCAGCGCGACGGCGAGCGCGGGCACGAGGGCGAACCACCACTGCCGGGTGCGCCACCACACGAGCGCGACGGTGAGGAGCGTGCCGCCGATGATGAACTCGGTCGTGCCGATGAGGGAGAGCACGTCGGTGACGGTGTCCCAGAACGGCGTGCGCCGTTGCTCGAACCACCGGTTGAGCGCGACCTCGCCCGGCAGGTCGCCGAGCGGCCCGGTGACGAGGAAGCCCGTCGCGACGATGACCACCCACAGCACCGCCCCAGGGAGGAACGCCCGCAGGCCGACGTCGCGCAGCACCTCCTTCGCCGTGGGGCGGGTCGTGTCCAGCTCGTAGCGGTGCACGAAGGGTTGCATCAGACCTCGTTCCTGGGAGTGTCACCGGAGGGACGGCCGGACCGCGCGGCGGTCCAGCCGTGGTAGCCGACGGCGGACGCCCCCGCGACCGCGCCGCCGAGGAGGATCCCGCCGACGACGTCAGACGGGTAGTGCGCGCCGAGCAGCACGCGGTCGGCCGCGGTGACGAGGGCGAGCGCCGTCGCACCGCCGACCACCGCGACGCGGCCTCGCCGCCCGAGCAGCGGCCAGACGAGCACGCTGAGCGTCACCCCGACGGCCGCCGCGTTCATCGCGTGCCCGGAGGGAAAGCTCGCGCCCGGCACGGTCGACACGGCGTCCTCGAGGACGGGCCGCGCACGGCCGACGACCTCCTTCGCGCCGAGGCCCAGAGCCCATGCGCCCCAGATCGTCCCGGCCGCCCAGGCCGCGCGCGACCCGAGCCCGTGGCGTCGCCACGCCCAGACGCACACGCCCATCGCGGCGAGGTTCATCCACCGCGCGGCGAGCGCCTCCTGCCCCACGAGGAGCGCGCGCTCGAGCGCGGGGCGCTCGCCGGCGAACCGCGTCGCCGCGGCGACCGCGGCGCGGTCCGCGTCGACGACGACCCCCGACTCCGCGCGCACGAGCCACGCGAGCGCGAGCACGGGAAGCGAGGCCGCGACCCCGTACGCCGCGGCCCGCCAGAGGGCGCGGTACGGGGTCCGGTGGGCTGACACCCCCGGACAGTAGCGGCACCCCCGCGTCGTCGCGCGCGGGAGCCGGTGCCCCGCGTCAGGCGGGGAGCGCCGCGACCGCCTCGATCTCGACGAGCGCGCCCGGCCGTGCGATCCCGACCCGCAGGACGGTCACGGCGGCGGGGTGCTGGCCCCAGACCTCTCCGACGGCGCCGAACCCCTCCATGAGGTCGGCCTCCGGGTCGAGGTAGACGGCGAGCCGCGCGACGTCCTGCGGGCCCGCGCCCGCCTCCGCGAGCACGGCGAGGACGTTCCGCAGCGCCTGCGCCGTCTGGGCCGCGACGCCGCCCTCGACGATCGCGCCCGCGGCGTCCGTGCCGTTCTGCCCGCCGACGTAGAGCGTGCGACCGGTCTCGACGATCGTGCCCTGCGAGAACGCCGGGTTGCGGTGCAGCCCGGGCGGGTTGAGGTGCGTGACGCTCTGCGTGGCCATGGTCGTCCCCTTCTGCGGTCCCGGTCCTGGTGCTGCCGACGCTACGCCGTGCCCCCGACAGACCCCCGACAGACCCCCGACAGGCCACCGGACACGACCCCGAAACGCCCCCGGCGGGTGGTCCGCGCGGCTCCGACGGGCCGGTCCGGCGTCGGCTGTGTAGGAAGGAGGGGTGAAGCAGTCAGCAGGGCTCGTGCTCTACCGGTTCCGTGCCGACGCCGTCGAGGTGCTCCTCGGGCACATGGGGGGCCCGCTGTGGGCGCGCAAGGACGCGGGCGGGTGGACGATCCCCAAGGGCGAGGTGGAGCCGGGGGAGGACGAGCACGCGGCGGCGCTGCGCGAGTTCGCCGAAGAGCTCGGCGTCCCGGCTCCTGCCGGCGCGGCGCCGGACCTCGACCTCGGCACGGTGCGCCAGCGCGCGGGCAAGCTCGTCGCGGCGTGGGCGCGGGAGGCGGACCTCGACGTCACGACGATCACGAGCAACACGTTCGCGCTGGAGTGGCCGCCGCGCTCGGGGCGCATGCAGGAGTTCCCGGAGCTCGACCGGGCCGGCTGGTTCGCGCTCGCGCGCGCCCGCGGGCTCGTCGTCGCGGGCCAGGTCCCGCTGCTGGACCGGCTGGAGGAGCTGCTCGCGCGCGAGCCGGCGCGGAGCACGACGACCGAGGGATGACGAGAGCCCGGGACCGCGGTCCCGGGACCGTCGAGCGGGAGACGTCAGCCGAGCAGGTAGGGCGCCGCGGCGAAGCCTGCGGCGAGCCCGACGAGCGCGACGGCGACGGCGGACAGGTGCGAGCGGCGCGCACGGCTCGCGGTACGGCGGGCTGCGTCGGTCACGGTGGTCATGACGGTCCTCTCGTGGGGGGCGGTTCCAGGGAGAGGGACCACGTCAGGCGCGATCCATGACGCGAAATCCGGCCGTCGTGGCGCGATCTGCGTCACACGCGGCGGCCGAAACGCGCCAACCCTGGTGCAGCATCGTGCACCAGGGTTGGTCGGCTCGCGCGGCGGAGCCCCGAGGGGGCCCGCCCGGAGGGTCAGGCGCGCAGGACGAGCGCGTCCCCCTGACCGCCGCCGCCGCACAGCGCCGCCGCGCCGACGCCGCCCCCGCGGCGACGGAGCGCGAGCGCGAGGTGCAGCGCGAGCCGAGCGCCCGACGCGCCGACCGGGTGGCCGAGCGCGATGGCGCCGCCGTCGGCGTTGACGACGTCCGCGTCGATGCCGAGGTCCGCGACGGACTGCAGCGCGACGGCGGCGAACGCCTCGTTGATCTCCACGAGGTCGAGGTCCGCCGCGGCGATCCCCTCGCGCTTCACGGCGGCCTCGATGGCCCGCGCCGGCTGGGAGTGCAGCGAGTTGTCGGGTCCCGCGACCTGCCCCGCCGCGCCGATCTCGGCGAGCCACGGCAGGCCGTTGCGCTTCGCGAAGGCGCGGCTCGCGACGACGACCGCCGCCGCGCCGTCGGACAGGGGCGAGCTCGACCCGGCGGTGATGGTCCCGTCCTGCACGAAGGCCGGGCGCAGGCGCTCCAGGGCCTCGAGCGTCGTGTCGGCGCGCACGCCCTCGTCGTGCTCGACGACGACCGGCTCGCCCCGCCGCTGCGGCACCTCGACGGGGGCGATCTCCTCGGCGAGCCGCCCGGCGTCGCGCGCCGCGGCGGCCCGCTGGTGCGAGCGCAGCGCGAACGCGTCCTGCTCCGGGCGGCCGATGCCGCGCGTCGCGCAGCCGCGGTCCGTGAGCTCGCCCATGACCTCGCCGCTGAACGGGTCGTTCAGGCCGTCGTGCGTGAGCGAGTCGGCCATCGTCACGTCCCCGAAGGCGAACCCGGAGCGCGACCCGACGACGAGGTGCGGCGCGTTCGTCATGGACTCCTGGCCGCCCGCGACGACGACGCTCGCCTCGCCCGTGCGGACCAGCCGGGCCGCGTCGATGATCGCGGTGAGGCCCGAGAGGCACAGCTTGTTGATCGTCACGGTGGGCACGTCCCAGCCGAGGCCCGCGAGGATCGCGGCCTGGCGCGCGGGGCCCTGCTTGGCGCCCGCCTGCACGACCTGCCCGACGATCACCGTGTCGACCTGCTCCGGCGCGACGCCCGCGGCCGCGAGCGCGCCCCGGATCGCGTGCGCGCCGAGCTCGGCCGCCGAGAGCGAGGCGAGCGCGCCGCGGAAGCGCGCGAACGGGGTGCGCGCGCCGTGCAGGAGGACCGGGGTGACCTCGTCCTCGGGGGTGACGGCGGCGGCGTCGGGCAGGGGGCTGGCGTCGGTGCTCATGGGACTCCGATCCGGGGAGGGCGAGGAGACGGGGCGAACAGGAAGGAGCCCCGGCGCCGCGAGGAGGGGCGAGCGGCGCCGGGGAGCGGAGGGAGGGCGTGCGCCCTCGGGACCGTCACACGAACGCGGAGACGCCCGTGATGTCGCGCCCGACGATGAGCGCCTGGACCGACTCGGTGCCCTCGTACGTGTGCAGGGCCTCGATGTCGGCGAAGTGCCGCGCGACGCGGTTCTGGAGCAGGATCCCGTTGCCGCCGAGCAGGTCGCGCGCGCTCGCCGCGACCTCGCGCGCCCCGCGGGTGCACGTGTACTTCGCGAGCGACGCCTGCGGGCCGGTGAGCGTCCCCGCCTCGTCGAGCCGCGTCATCTGCGCGACGAGGAGCTGGAGCTGCGTGATCGTCGAGAGCATCCGCGTGAGGCGCTCCTGCACCATCTGGTTCGCGGCGAGCGGGCGCCCGAACTGGACGCGCTGCTTCGCGTACGCGACCGCGGCCTCGTAGCACGCGACCGCGTGCCCGACGGCGGCCCACGCCACCCCGAGGCGCGTCGCGAAGAGCACGCGCGAGGTGTCCTTGAACGACCGCGCGCCCGGCAGGGCGTTCTCGGCGGGGACGAACACGTCGTCGAGCACGACGTGCGCCTGCCAGATCGCGCGGAGCGACACCTTGCCGGTGATGGTCGTGCCCGTGTAGCCCGGGGTGTCCTGCGGCACGACGAACCCGTGGACCTGGCCGTCGCCGTCGCCGCCGACGAGGCGCGCCCACACGACCGTGATGTGGCCCGACGACCCGTTGCCGATCCACTTCTTCTCGCCGTTCAGCACGTAGCCCTCGACGCCGTCGCGCGTCTCCTTGCGCGCCGTCGTCTCGAGCGAGACGGAGTCCGAGCCGTGGGTGGGCTCGGTGAGCGCGAACGCGCCGAGGATCTCCCCGCGCGCCATGGGCTCGGCGTACTTCGCCCGCTGCTCGTCGGAGCCGAGCATCTGGATGCTGCGCAGCGCGAGACCGCCCTGGACGCCGCAGATCGTCGCGACGGAGCCGTCGCCGCGCGACATCTCCATGGCGGCGAGGCCTGCCGCGAGCTGGCTCACGTGCGGACGACCGTCGACGTCGACGCCGTCGCGCAGCAGGTCGAGCTCGCCCATGCGCTTGACGAGGTCGAACGGCACCTCGGCGCGCTCCCAGTAGTCGTCGATGACGGGGAGCACCTCGTCCTGGACGAACTGCCGGACGCGCTGGAGGTGGGCGCGGTCCTCCTCGGTCGCGTCGGCGAACGCGCCGGCGTAGTCGAGGTCGAGCGGGGTCGCGAGGTCGTAGGTGGGCTCGGTGACGCCGGGCATGATCGGGGTGGTGGGCATCGGTGCTCCCCTGGGAGGGCGGCTGCGGTCGGTCGACCGTCCTCGACGCGGTTGCCCGGGGTGCGGGCCCGGCGTCGGCGGCGGTCCCTCCCATAGTGCAGCGATACCCCGTCTCAGTCAATCGAGACGGCGTATCGGCGGGAGGTGGGCGCCTCCGTCGTAGGGTGCCTGCGTGACGACGACGACCGGCCGGGTGGCCTGGGACGACGACGCCTCCGCGGGCGAGTGGATCGCCGGGCGGCTCGGGGAGTTCGGCCCGCGCGTCGACGGCACGGTCCCGCGCGGGTACGCGGCGTACGCGTGCGTCCCGCACCCGTCCTGCGACGACGACGGCACCCTGGCGACGCGGGCCGACGCCCTGGCGGCGGTCCTCGGGCCGTTCACGGGGGACCAGCCCGTCCACCTCGGCCTGTGGACGGGGCACGCCTTCTTCTACGACCACGGGACCGACCCGCGCACGACCTCCGGCGTAGCGCCGTTCGTCGGGTGGCCCGAGGACGAGCCGCGGTCGACCCCCGAGGAGATCGAGCGGGCGCTCGACGAGGCGTGGGACCACATCGCTCCCACGCTCGTCGAGCGCCCGGCCGCCCCGATGCTCGAGCTTCCGCACCGCGAGTACCACCTGTGGACGGGGACCCTCGGCGACGTCGGCGCGTTCCGTGACCACCAGCCGCCGAACCTGTGGTGGCCGGCGGACCGGTCGTGGTTCGTCGGGACGGAGATCGACGCCGCGGCGACCTACGTGGGTGGGAGCGACGCGCTCGCCCGGGCGGTGTGCGCGGACCCGACGCTGCGCGCGAGCCGCGTGGCGCCGTCGGACAGGATGCTGTTCGACGACTGACCCGCGGCCACGGCGGCGACCGGACGGGAGCCGGCGGTCAGGCGGGTGCGCCCGCCGCCGCGGCGTCCGCCTCGGCTGCGGCGGCCGCGCGGCGGTTGACGCGCCACCACACGAAGAACCCGACGAGCGTGAACGCGCCGTAGAACACGTACATGAACGCGGACGCGTAGAAGCCGGCCGAGATCAGCAGGGGCACGCCCACGACGTCCACGGCGACCCAGATGAGCCAGAACTCGACCCAGCCCTTCGCCATGCCGTACGTCGCGAGCAGCGAGCCCATGAAGATCCACGCGTCGGCCCAGACGGGCTCGTACGACTCGAGCGCGCGGAACACGGGGGTCAGGAGGGCCGTGCCGCCGACGAGCGCGACGACGAGGAACACGCGCTGGCGCCACGACGCCCAGCGCGGCACGACGGCGACGCCGTGGCTGTCCGCGTCGGCGTCACCGAGCCGCGCCTGGGTCTTGCGCCACTGCACCCACCCGTAGACCGACACGACGACGAACATCACCTGGCGGCCCGCCTGGCCGAGCAGGTTGACCGGGTTGGGCGTCGCGAACACCGCGCCGAGGAACACCGTGAGCAGCAGCAGGTTGCCGACGATGCCCACCGGCCACGCCCACACCTTGCGCCGCATGCCGCCCAGCGCCGACGCCAGGCCGAACCCGTTGCCCACGATCTCGCGCCACAGCAGGTGCTGGTCGCCGATCGTCAGCTGCGCGTCGAACAGCGCGTGGATCAGGTCCATCGGATGTCCTCGTCCTCCCGGGCACGAGCGCTCCGGGGTGAGGGCGGGCGGCGGGGACGGGCCACGAGGGCCCGACGGCGTCGCTCACCACGGCGAGACCGCGCCCCGTCGCGCGGGCTCGCGAGAGCCCGGCCGAGGACGGCCGCGCCGCACGTGCTTCCTCCCATCCGGACTGTCACCGTCGGTCCTGGAGTTCCACCAGGTCAACCGCGCGTGGGCGCGGGTCGCGGACTGTCACCGCCGGCTCGGAATTGCACCGACCCCGGAGCACGTTCGTGCGTACTGCGTTCTGCAACCGCCGATGCTACTCGCGCATTCCCCGGGCACGGGACTCGCACCGCACCGTCCCACGGACTGGAACACGATGCGATCTTGCGCCGCCGAGCAGGTGGTCCTGGTCCGTCCGCAGGCGCAGACGGACCAGGACCACCTGTTCGGCGGGGCGGGGTGGGAGGGGTCAGGCGAGGGCGTCGCGGACGGCGCGCGCGACGTCGTCCGCGACGGCCTGCGCGTCCGCGTCCGCGTCCACCACGGTCACGACGACGCGGCGCGCCGCGGGCACGCCGTCCCCGCTGCGCTCCCGGGCGGCGCCGTCCGGCGCGGCGTACCGGCCGACGGCGGCGCGGCGCAGGTCCGCGAACGCCTCCTCGAGCTGGGGGCGCAGGTCCTGCTCGGGGGAGCGCAGCCACCGGCGCAGGAGCGCGTTGTGCACCGCGACGACGGACGCCGCGAACGCGATGGACGCCGTCGAGCGGCGCTCGTCCGGCGGGAGCGCGTCGCGCAGGTACGCGGTGAACGCGCGCTCGTAGCGGTGGGTCGTGACGAGCTCGCGGTCGCGCAGCGCCGGCACCTGCTGGAGGAGCTGCCAGCGGGCCAGGGACGTCTCGCGCTGACCGACGTGGTGGTCGAACACCAGCCGCGCCGCGCGGCACACCTCGAGGTACGGGTCGACCGTCGGGTCGGGCGTGAGGTGCCCCTCGGCGTCGGGCACGGGCCGCGTCGCGGCGAGCATGACGACGACCTCGTCGAGCAGGAGCTCGTGGTCCGCGAAGACCACGTCCTCCTTGGACCCGTAGCGGCGGAAGAAGGTGGCGCGGCTGACCTGGGCGGCGTCGGCGATCTCCTCGACGGTCGTCTGCTCGTACCCCTTGCGGGTGAAGAGCTCGATCGCTGCGTCGACGGCCTGGGCATGGGTGCGGCTGCGGACGTCGGTCATGCACCGGACGGTACACCGGTACCCGGCGCTCGCCCGGCCCGGGGGCGGTGGCCCCCGGGCGGCGCCGGGTGCGAGGCTGGGGCCATGCCGGACCAGCCTCGCGTGCACGCGATCCACGTCGCGAAGGCCCGTCGGCTGCCGACGCGGGTCGTCGCGTCGGTCGAGGCCGAGGAGGGCAAGGGCCTCGTCGGCGACCGGTACCACGGGTCGAAGCACCGCCACGTGACGATCCAGACGCTCACCGACCTGGCCGCCGCCTCCGCGGAGCTCGGGCAGGAGATCGACCCCGGTCTCACCCGGCGCAACGTCACGCTCACCCACGGCGACCTGCCCACGAAGCCGGGCTCGTTCCTGCGGATCGGGGACGTCGAGCTCCAGGTGCTCCGGATCGCCGCGCCGTGCCGCCTGCTCGACGACTGGATCGCGCCCGGCGCGATGCGCGCGATGCACGCGCGCGGCGGCGTCGTGTGCCGTCTGCTGTCGTCCGGCATGGTCCGGGCGGGCGACGTCGTGGTGTGGGACGCGGCGGCCGCCGGCGGGGCGTGAGCCCCGGGGCGGCCTCTCGTCCGACGGTGGCCGGGCGCGTGCCGTCGGCAGCGGCGCCCGTGCTTCGACGGTAGACCCGTGGTGGCCCCGCGTCGACGGCTGGGGCGGGTGAGACGACGGCCGTCCACAGCCCCGACGGTCGTCCACAAACCCGGTGCCGTGGGCCCCGCCGGGTGGCACCATGGCGGCCATGCTCGTGACCCTCGCCGCGACGGCGTCCCCCGGGACGCTCGACGACGCCACCGACCTCGGCTTCCTGCTGCACAAGCACCCGGACCGGGCGCAGGTGTTCGACCTGCCCGTCGGCCGCGCGCACGTCTTCTACCCCGAGGCGACGGCGCAGCGGTGCGAGGCCGCGCTCCTGCTCGAGGTCGACCCGGTGGGGATCGTGCGGAACAAGCGGTTCGGCGGCGGCGACGCGTTCGCGCTCGCGCAGTACGTGAACGACCGCCCGTACGCCGCGTCGTCGATGGTCGCGGTCGCGCTCGGCAAGGTGTTCGCGACGGCGATGAGCGGCCGGTGCGACGCACGACCGGCGCTCGCAGACGCACCGATCCCGCTCGACGTGCACGTGCCGTCCCTGCCGTGCCGGGGCGGCGCGGACCTCGCGCGCCGGCTGTTCGAGCCGCTGGGGTGGAGCGTCACGGCGACGGCGGAGCCGCTCGACCCGACGGTGCCGTCGTGGGGCGCGTCGCGCCACGTCGACCTGCGCCTGCGCGGTACCCGCCGGCTCGCGGACGCGCTCGCGCAGCTCTACGTGCTGCTGCCCGTGCTCGACGACGCGAAGCACTACTGGGTCTCGACCGACGAGGTGGACAAGCTCGTGCGCGCAGGCGGCGGCTGGCTCGCGGACCACCCGGAGCGTGCGCAGATCCTGCGCCGCTACCTCGCGCACCAGCGCCGCTACGTCGAGGACGCCACCGCGCGTCTCACCGCGCTCGACGGGGACGTCCCCGAGGAGGACGCCGCACCCGCCGCCGGCACGCCGGCCGGCGCCGTCGCGTCGTCCGACGTGGGCCCGCAGGTCGCCCTGACGGGGACCGGCGTCGTCACGGCGGGCGACGCCGAGGACACGCCGGAGCCGCCGCTCGCTCGGCAGCGGGCCGACGCGGTGCTCGCGGCCCTGCACGACGCCGGGGCACGGACCGTCGTCGACCTCGGGTGCGGAGAGGGCGCGCTCCTGCGTCGCCTCGCCGCGGACCGGACCTTCACGCGCGTGCTCGGGACCGACGTGTCGGCGCGCGAGCTCGAGCGGGCGGCGGTGCGCCTGCGCCTGCACGAGGCGAGCGACGCCGAGCGGGAGCGGGTGCGGCTCGTGCAGTCGTCGCTCACGTACGTGGACGACCGGGTGGCGGGGTTCGACGCCGCGGTGCTCATGGAGGTCGTCGAGCACGTCGACCCGTCGCGCCTCGACGCGCTCACGGCCGCGGTGCTGGGCCACGCCCGGCCGCGGACCGTCGTCGTGACGACGCCGAACGCCGAGTACAACGTCCACTACCCGAACCTGCTGGACGGGCCCGGGGGCGCGCTCGTGCGCCACCCCGACCACCGGTTCGAGTGGACGCGCGCGGAGCTGCGCGCGTGGGCGGCCGCCGCGGGGGAGCGCTACGGGTACGCGGTCGAGCTGCGCGACGTCGGCCCGCTCGCCCCCGACGTCGGGGCGCCCACCCAGATGGCGGTGCTGACCCTCGTCGGGGACGCGGCGTCGCCCGACGTCGCGCCGGCCCCGGCCGCGGCACGGACCACGGAGGAGACCCGATGACCGGGCAGGCGACCGAGAGCGCGAGCCCGACCTCGGGCGCGACGCCGACCCCGACCCCGACCTCGACCTCGACCCCGAGCACGACGCGCGAGCTGCGCGTGCCTGCGTCGAGCCTCGTGGTGCTCGTCGGCGTGTCCGGCTCGGGGAAGTCGACCTTCGCGCGCGAGCACTTCGGGCCGTACGAGACGGTGTCGTCGGACGTGTGCCGCGGGCTCGTGTCGAACGACGAGAACGACCAGGCGGCCACGCGCGCGGCGTTCGAGGTCCTGGAGACCATCGTGTCCAAGCGGCTGGAGGCGAACCTGCTCACGGTCGTCGACGCGACGAACGTGCAGCGCGAGGCCCGCGGGTCTCTCGTCGCGCTCGCCCGCGCGCACGACGTCCTGCCCGTCGCGATCGTCCTCGACGTGCCGGAGAAGGTGGCGGTGGAGCGGAACGCGGCGCGCCCGGACCGCGGGTTCGGCGCGCACGTCGTCAAGCGCCAGCGCGCGGCGCTGCGGTCGTCGCTGAAGAGCCTCCAGCGCGAGGGCTTCCGCACCGTGCACGTGCTGCGCGGCGAGGACGAGGTGGCAGCGGCCCAGGTCGTGCGCACGCCCCTGCTCACCGACCGTCGCGACGAGCACGGTCCGTTCGACGCGATCGGCGACGTCCACGGCTGCCTCGACGAGCTGGTGGCGCTGCTCGGGGTGCTGGGCTACGCCGTCGTGCGTGACGACGCCGGCCGGCCCGTCGACGCCGTGCACCCCGAGGGCCGGCGCGCGATCTTCCTCGGCGACCTCGTCGACCGCGGGCCCGACTCCCCGGGGGTGCTGCGGCTCGCGATGGGCATGGTCCGTGCGGGGCACGCGCTCGCGGTGCCGGGCAACCACGAGCACAAGCTCGTGCGCGCGCTCGGCGGGCGCGACGTGAAGGTCTCCCACGGCCTCGAGACGACGCTCGCCCAGCTCGCCGCGGAGCCCGAGGAGTTCCGGCGCGGGGCCGAGGCCTTCTGCCGCGACCTCGTGTCCCACCTCGTGCTCGACGACGGCCGCCTCGTGGTCGCGCACGCCGGGCTCAAGGAGTCCTACCAGGGCCGCGCGTCGGGCCGCGTGCGCAGCTTCGCGCTGTACGGCGACACGACCGGCGAGACGGACGAGTTCGGCCTGCCCGTGCGCTACCCGTGGGCCGACGACTACCGCGGACGCGCCATGGTCCTCTACGGGCACACGCCGACGCCCGAGGTCGAGTGGGTCAACGGCACGATGTGCCTCGACACCGGGTGCGTCTTCGGCGGGAAGCTGTCCGCGCTGCGCTATCCCGAGAAGGAGGTCGTGCAGGTGCCCGCCGCGCGCGAGTACTACGCGCCCGCGCGCCCCTTCCTGCCCGATGGCGCGACCGGTCCCGGATCGTCCGCGCGCGCGGACGACTTGCTGAGCGTCACGGACGTGCTCGGCCGCCGCGGCGTCGAGACGGCGACGCACGGGCGCGTGACCGTGGGCGAGGAGCAGGCGGCGGGGGCGCTCGAGGTGATGAGCCGGTTCGCCGTCGACCCGCGCCTGCTGCTCCACCTGCCGCCGACGATGAGCCCGGTCGCGACCTCGACGCTGCCCGGGCTGCTCGAGCACCCCGACGGCGCGTTCGCCGCGTACGCGCGCGACGGCGTCGACCGCGTGGTGTGCGAGGAGAAGCACATGGGGTCGCGCGCCGTCCTGCTCGTCGCGCGCGACTCGGGGCCGGGCGGCTCCCGCGTCGTCGCGGAGCGGTTCGGCATCGAGGCGCCCGGGGCCGTCCACACCCGCACCGGCCGGTCGTTCCTCGACGGCCCGACGACGGAGCTCCTCCTCGCGCGGGTCGCCGCGGCCTTCGACGCGGCCGGGACGTGGGACGCGCTCGGTGCCGACTGGGTCCTGCTCGACGCCGAGGTCCTGCCGTGGTCGCTCAAGGCCGACCAGCTCCTGCGCGACCAGTACGCGAGCGTCGGCGCGGCCGCGCGCGCCGTCATGCCCGCGGCGCTCGCGGCTCTCGCCGCGGCGGAGGCGCGGGGCGTCGACGTGGGCGAGCTGCGCCGTCGGACGGCGCGGCGCGCGACCGGCGCCGAGCTCTTCGTCGAGGCGTACCGGCGCTACCGCTGGGACACGGGCGCGGTCGGCGACGGTGGGGGCGGCGGCGCCGATCCGCTGCACGGCGTCCAGGTCGCCCCGTTCCAGGTGCTCGCGAGCGGGACGGCCGGGCGACCGGGCTCGCCGGAGGTCACCGGAGCGACGCACGCCGACCGTGACCACCTGTGGCACCTCGGCGTCGCTGACGCGCTCGTCGCCGCGGACCCGGCGCTGTTCCGGGCGACGCGGCGCGTGGTCGTGGACCTCGCCGACGAGGCGTCGCGCGCCGAGGGCACGGCGTGGTGGGAGGAGCTGACGGCAGCCGGGGGAGAGGGGATGGTCGTCAAGCCGCTCGCCAACCTCGTGCGGCGGCAGGGGGCGCCGGGCAAGGGCGGCGGGCTCGTCCAGCCCGGCCTCAAGGTCCGCGGCCGTGAGTACCTGCGCATCATCTACGGACCCGAGTACACCGAGGAGCGCAACCTCGAGCGCCTCCGCGAGCGGTCGCTGGGACGCAAGCGCTCGCTCGCGCTGCGGGAGTACGCGCTCGGTCTGGAGGCGCTGGACCGGGTCGCGCGCGGCGAGCCGACGTGGCGCGTCCACGAACCGGTGTTCGCGGTGCTGGCGCTGGAGTCGGAACCGGTCGACCCGCGGCTCTGAGGCGCCTCGGCCGCGCTGCGGGCGTCGTGGGGGCAGGGGTGGGTCAGCCGCCGAGGAACGCCTTCATCGCGAGGGTCGAGAAGAGCACGGCGCCGGCGGCGACGGCCAGGGCGACGACCCAGCCGTTCGCCCGCTCGACCGGGGGGACGGCGGGCCGACGCGCGGGGGCCGCGCCCCGCCGTCGGGCCCGGGACGCGCGGCGCGCGGTGAAGCGCAGGCCGCGCGCTGCCGCGCGGGCGGACGGCTGCTCGGGTGCGCCGTCGTGGGCGGGGAACGCGGTGTCCCGGGCGGGGGTGGGGGTCACGGTGCGCCTCCGGAGGTTGGCCGGCGCCGCTGACCGGCGCCGTACCGACAGTCTGTCCCGCGGCCCACCCCGGGCGCGTCGCCCGTCCGGTGGATCCTGCGGCCCGCCGGGGTGCGACCTCCGGATGACGAGCGCGTGGTCCTCGTGGCCCGCGAGGTGCATGCTCTCGCACCGCCGACCGCACCGCCGACCGCACGGGCGAGCCCACGGCCGACCGCACGACGGCCCGCACGAGCGACCGCTCGGCGGTCAGCGCGGGGCGTTCTCCTGGTACCGGGGCCGCCCGCCCCGGGCGGCGCGCTTCAGGTAGCGGACCTCGCGCAGCGCGACGGCCGCCGCGACCACCAGCGGGACCCACGCCCAGACGCGCCCGCGCAGCACCAGCACGAGGCACACGACCGCGACGACGATCCCGCCGAGCACGGTGGCGACGCTCGCCCAGCGCACGCCGGTCCGGACGTCGTCGGCCCGCTGCCACCAGCGGCGCAGCCGCTCGCCGAGGCCGGGGCGGGGTGCCGGCCCCGGGCTGACGCTCATGCGCGGGCCTCGCGCGTGAGAGCGACGCCCTCGATGCTGCGGACGGCCATGCGGAGCGCGTCGGCGCGCGAGATCTCGCCGTCGTCGGCCATGGACCACGCGTTGAAGAGCATCCACCACAGGGTGCGGACGATCCACGCCACGCTGAGCTGGTCGTCGACGACGCCGGCCTCCTGCCCGCGGCGCAGCAGCTCCCGCACCGGCTCCTCGGCCTGCTCGGACTCGGCCCAGAACGCGGACTCGGCGTCGGCGAGCTCGGTGAACAGCACCATGTACCAGGGGCCGAGGTCGAAGTACTCGAAGGCGAGGCGGCGCAGCGCGGAGGCCGGGGGTCCGTCGTCGAGCCGCGCGGCGGCGATCGCCGCGCGCGTGCGCTCGACGGTCTCGGCACCGATCGCCTCGACGAGGTCGGCACGCTCGGGAAAGTAGCGGTGCAGGGTCGTGCGGCCCACCTGGGCGGCCTGCGCGACGTCGCCGAGCGACGCGGACTTGTCCGTGCTGAGCACCGAGACGGCCGCGTCGAGGATCGCGCGGCGGGTCCGGGTGCGGGTGCCGCTCGTGGGCGGCTCGTCGGGAGCCGCTCGGGAGGGCGTGGCCGCAGGGGTGCTCCGCGCGCTCGTTCGTGCCGTCACGCGGCCCACGATAGCCCGCGCCGTGACGGAACGCCGCTTGTCACGGATGGAACACCCATGTTCCACTAGGGGCGTCGAGCGCCCCGGCGCACGACCTCCCGCGCCGCGTCAACGACGGTTGACACGAGAGAGGATGTCAACCATGGTTGACGACATGTCCCCGACCTCCACCACGCCCGAGGCCCCACCCGCTCCTCGCGACGCCACCCCTCGGGGCCCGTTCCTCCCGCGCCTCGCGGTGCTGTGGCAGTTCGTCCGCCCGCACCGCCGGACCCTGCTGCTCGGCCTCGTGCTCGGGCTCGGGACGACGGCCGCCACCCTCGCGACGCCGATGGTGACCAAATGGGTGCTCGACACGCTCGGCACGGGGGAGTCGCTGACCCCGGCCGTGCTCACGCTCGTCGGGCTGCTCGTCGTCGGGCTCGTGCTCGGGCTGTGGCAGTGGGTCCTGCTCGGCACGCTCGCCGAGCGCGTGGTGCTCGACGCGCGGTCGTCCATGGTGCGGCGCTTCTTCCGCGCGCGGATCGGCGCGCTCACCGGCCGCCCGACGGGCGAGCTCGTCACGCGCGTCACGTCCGACACGGTGCTGCTGCGCGAGGCGGCGTCGTCGAGCCTGGTCAACCTCGTGAACCTGGCGGTGTCCCTGGTCGGGACGGTCGTCCTCATGGGCGTGCTCGACCTCGTCCTGCTCGGCACGACGCTCGGGGCGATCGTCGTCATCGGCGTCCTCGTGGGCGCGCTCATGCCCCGCATCGCGAAGGCGCAGGAGAAGGCGCAGGAGTCGCTCGGCAGCCTGGGCGGCACGCTCGAGGGCGGATTGCGCGCGATCCGCACCATCAAGGCGAGCCGCGCGGAGGGCCGCCAGATCGACCGGGTGCTCGACGACGCGCAGGACTCCGCGCGCCACAGCGTGCGGGCCGTGCGGACCGAGGCGGTCGCCTGGAGCATCGCCGGGGGCGGCATCCAGCTCGCGATCATCGTCATCCTCGCGCTCGGCGCCTGGCGCGTGGACCAGGGGATCCTGGCCGTGTCGAGCCTCGTCGCGTTCCTGCTCTACGCGTTCCAGATCGTCGAGCCCGTCACGGGCCTGACCATGAACGTCACCCAGCTCCAGGCCGGCATCGCGGCCGCGGGGCGGATCCGCGAGGTCCAGGCCATCGAGCCGGAGGAGGACGACGACCCCGCCGCGCGTCGTCCGGCCGGGGTGGGCGCGGCGTCGGGCACGGCGGCCCTGCACGACGCGCCGCGGCTGTCGCTGCGCGGCGTCACCGCGCGGTACCTGCCGGGCGGCGAGCCCGTGGTGCGCGACCTCGACCTCGACGTGCCCGCGCGCGGGCAGGTCGCGATCGTCGGCCCGTCCGGGGCGGGCAAGACCACGACCTTCTCGCTCCTGCTGCGCTTCCTGCAGCCCGAGTCGGGGCGGATCCTCCTCGACGGCGTGCCCTACGACGACCTCACGTTCGACGACGTGCGGCGCCGCTTCGCGTACGTCGAGCAGGAGACCCCCGTCGTGCCGGGCACCATCCGCGAGAACCTGCGCCTCTCGGACCCCGCCGCGACGGAGGAGGCGATGTGGGCGGCGCTCGCGCAGGTGCGGCTCGACGCCAAGGTGCGCTCGCTGCCCGACGGCCTCGACACGTCGCTCGTCGGGACGACCGTCTCGGGCGGCGAGCGCCAGCGCGTCGCCCTCGCGCGCGCCGTCCTGCACGCGCCCGACGTGCTGCTCCTCGACGAGGCCACCGCCCAGGTCGACGGGCTCACCGAGGCCGCCGTGCACGCCGTCATCGAGGACCTGGCCCGCGACCGCGCCGTCGTGACCATCGCGCACCGCCTGTCCACGGTCATCGACGCCGACGTCATCCTCGTCATGGAGGACGGCCGCGTCCGCGCGCGCGGCACGCACCCCCACCTCCTCGCGACCGACGAGCTCTACCGCGAGCTCGTCGCCGCTCTCCGCATCGCCACCGAGGAGGCCCCCGCACCGCGGTGACCGGGGTGCGGCAATGAGTTCCGCGCCCGCCCGCGGTCGGACGTGTCGTCAGGACGGACGACGGCGGCCGCGGCGCACGCGGACCGCGGAGGGTGAGGGCGGCATGGGGAACGTGACGTGCGACGTGGCGGTGTCGGTGGACGGGTACTCCTCGCGCCCCGACCAGACGCTGGAGCACCCGTTCGGCGCGGGCGTGGACCTGCACCGGTGGATGGTCGAGACCGCCGACGAGAACGCGGCCGAGATCGCCGCGATCGTCGACGCGGGGGCGTTCGTCATGGGCAGGAACATGTTCACGCCCGGGCGAGGGGAGTGGGACCCGGACTGGCAGGGCTGGTGGGGCCCGGAGCCGCCGTACCACGCACCGGTGTTCGTGCTCACGCACCACCCGCGCGAGCCGCTCGTCCTGGAGGGCGGGACGACGTTCTTCTTCGTCACCGACGGCGTCGGGTCAGCCGTCGCGCAGGCGCGGGAGGCCGCGGGGGACCGGGACGTCGCGATCGCGGGCGGGGCCGCGACCATCAACCAGGTGATCACGGCGGGGCTGCTCGACGAGCTCCGGCTGCACGTCGTGCCCCAGGTCCTCGGCCACGGCGACCGCGTGCTCGACGGCGGCGTCCCGCCCCTCGCGCTCGAGACCGTCGCCGTGCGGGCGGCGTCCCAGGTGACCCACGTGACCTACCGCGTGCGGGGGCCGCTCGGCTGACGCGTCTTCCGGCGGGCGCTCTCCCGGCAGGCTCAGCCGAGCACGGCGAGGAGGAGCGGCGCCGCGACGACCAGCACGACCACCGACCCGAGCACGACCACCCGCCGCCACGGGCCGACGTCGTCGCGCGCCCGGCGCTCGCGCGTCCGGTCGGTCCACGCCGCGCCGTCGTACCAGCGCTCCCTCCCCGAGCCCGGTGCGTCCGCGTACCACCCCGCCGGTGCCTTGCGCACGTCGCCTCCTCGCGTCCCGGTCCGGTGAGCCCTCGCACGACATGTGTCGCGGGCCCTCTGTCTCTGACACGCAGCGACGCCCCGAGAGGTTCCACCCGAGCGGGAGGACGTGCCGGAGGTGCGGCACACTGTGCGCGTGGAGGACACCGCCGAGGCGCCGCCCAGCGGTCCCGAGCTCGACCCCGTCGGGGCGTGGGGCCTCGTGGTCAGCCTCGTGCTGGGCGGGGTCGCCGCCGTGCTGTCGCTCGTCGGCTACCTGGTCGACCTGCCGCCGTGGCTCGTGGGCGTCTGCCTGGGTGCCGCGGTCCTCGGGGGGATCGCCGCCGCCGTCTTCTCCGCACGCCTGGCGCGCCTCGAGCAGAGGTCGGCCGGGCGTGTGCTGTGGGAGACGGTGACGGCCCCGGTCCGGTTCGTGCTCGACGTCCTGTTCTAGCCCGTCACCCCGAGGCGTGACGGCCCGCGCCCTACAGCCGGGCGACCTGCGCGGCGCCGTCGGTCGCGATCTGCTCGAACACGCGCTCGTCGGCCGCGAACTGGGTGCCCGGGATGGGCCGGTGGACGACGATCTCCGTGATGCCGGCCTCCGCGTAGCCGTGCGCCGTCTCGACGAACGCGTCGACCGACTCCAGCGCGGGGTCGGGCGTGAAGCCCGTGAGCAGGATGCGCTCCACCGACCCCGGGTCGCGACCGGCGTCGCGGCAGGCGGCGTCGAGCCGCTCCACCTGGTCGCGGACGGCGGCCCGCGACTGCGCCGGGGTCGCGTCGTCCCCGAGGCGGCCGTCGCCCGTCGTCACCCACGCCTGCCCGTAGCGCGCGGCCAGCCGCAGCCCGCGCGGGCCGGTCGCGGCGATGGCGAACGGCATCCGGGGCGACTGGACCGGGCCGGGAATGGTCCGCGCCTCGTGCGCCCGGTAGTGACCCTCGTCGTGCGTGACGGCGGGCTCGGTGAGCAGGCGGTCCAGCAGGATCGTGAAGTCGCGCAGCCGGTCGGCGCGCTCCCGGGCCGGCCACGGCTCGCCGCCGAGGACCGTCGCGTCGAAGCCCGTCGTCCCCGCGCCGAGGCCGACGGTCACGCGCCCGCCCGACAGGTCGTCGAGCGTCATGACGTCCTTCGCGAACGTCACCGGCTCGCGGAAGTTCGGCGACGACACGAGCGTGCCCAGCCGCACCCGCTCGGTGACGCCCGCCGCGGCGGCGAGCGTCGGGACCGCGCCGAACCACGGGCCGTCGCGGAACGACCGCCACGACAGGTGGTCGTACGTGTAGGCGGCGTGGAACCCGAGGTCGTCGGCGGACCGCCACACGTCCCGGCCCTCGCGCCACGGGTAGATCGGCAGGATCACGGTGCTCACGCGCATGGTCGCCAGCCTAGGGACAGCGGCCCACGCTGTCCGCCTGCCGGGTGTATCGCAGGAACGGCGTGGTCGTCCCCTCCGGGCACAGGTCGACGTCCGTGGCGAGCGCCCGGCCCGTCTGCGCGAGGAAGCGGCAGACCGCGCCGAGGGTGTGCTGGTCGTGGATCTCCCGGGCGTCGACGTCGAAGGCGATCTCGTCGTCGGGCCACAGGAACAGGTTCACGGAGACGCCGGGGGCGGGGCGGACGAAGACCGTCGGGAGCGCGTGGTCCGCGGCGCGGTGGAGGGCGCCGCCGTCCCACGGCCGGCCGTCCCGCTCGACGGACCAGCCGAGCGCGCGGTACCGCTCGACGAGCCGCGCGCCGTCGGACGCCCGGCTGCCGCGCACGAACCCGTCCGGCAGGCGCCCCTCGACGCTCCCGTCGAAGAACCTCGCGACGTCACGCCAGAGGATGCGCACGCGGCGAGACTAGCGGGCGCCGGTCACGTGCCCCGTCTACCGTGGCGAGGTGATCCAGCACACCGTCGCCTTCCGCCTCGTCCACCCCGCCGGCAGCGCGGAGGAGGCCGAGTTCCTCGGCACCGCCCGCGCGACGCTCACCGAGGTCCCGGGCGTCCGGGACTTCACCGTCTCGCGCCAGGTGAGCCCGAAGAGCCCGCTGACGTTCCAGTTCTCCATGGTGTTCGACGACGACGCCGCGTACGCCGCGTACGACGCCCACCCGGACCACCGCCGCTTCGTCGCCGAGCGGTGGGTCCCCGAGGTCGCGGAGTTCCAGGAGCTCGACCTCGTCCCTCTGGCGGACTGACCGCACCGTGTCCGTCGTGGCTGTGAGGGAGGACGTCCGGGCGCGAGGTAGAGCTCTGCGCGTCCTCGTTCGCGACCGCACGTCCTACCTCGCGGAGCGGGCGACGTGCGGGCGGGGGCGGGCGCGCGGTGTGGCAGGGTGACGGCATGACCCAGATCGACCTGCGCATCTTCACCGAGCCCCAGCAGGGCGCGTCGTACGACGACCTCCTCGCTGTCGCGAAGGCCACCGAGGACCTCGGTTTCGACGCCTTCTTCCGCTCCGACCACTACCTCGTCATGGGCGACGGCGACGGGCTGCCCGGCCCGACCGACGCCTGGACGACGCTCGCCGGCCTCGCCCGCGAGACGAGCCGGATCCGGCTCGGCACGCTCGTGTCGTCGGCGACGTTCCGCCACCCCGGCGTGCTCGCGATCCAGGTCGCGCAGGTCGACCAGATGTCGGGCGGCCGCGTCGAGCTCGGCCTCGGCGCGGGCTGGTACGCCCGCGAGCACGAGGCGTACGGCATCCCGTTCCCAGACAAGCGGTTCGGGATCCTCGAGGAGCAGCTCGCGGTGATCACCGGGCTGTGGGAGACGCCGGTCGGCGAGACGTTCTCGTTCAGCGGCGAGCACTACACGCTCACGGACTCCCCGGCCCTGCCGAAGCCCGCGCAGGAGCGCGTCCCGGTGATCGTCGGCGGCCACGGGCCCCGGCGCACCCCGGCGCTCGCGGCCCGGTACGCCAGCGAGTTCAACGCGGCGTTCCCCGACCCGGGCGTCCTGCCCGACCGGTTCGAGAACGTGCGCGCCGCGTGCCTCGACGCCGACCGCGACCCCGACTCGCTCGTGTACTCGGCGGCGTTCGTCGTCGCGGTGGGCAAGGACGAGGCGGAGTTCCGCCGTCGGGCCGACGCGATCGGGCGCGAGCCCGACGAGGTCCGCCGCAACGGCCTGGCCGGCACGGTCGGCGAGGTCGCGGACAAGATCGCGGCCGCCGCGGAGCAGGGCGCGACGCGCTTCTACCTCCAGGTGCTCGACCTGCACGACCTCGACCACCTGGAGCTCGTCGCGAGCGAGGTCGTGCCGCAGCTGCCGTGACGCCCGTGCCCACGGGTCGCCCCGGAAACACCGCCGTGACGTCGGGCCACTACCCTGCACCGGGGGTTTTTTCACACGGGCTTCACGGACGGGAGAGACATGAGCGCCATCGGGTGGCGGTTGCACGGTGACGGGAAGACGGTCCGACCGGGGGACGTCGTCGACCCGGACGAGCGTCTGACCTGGCCGCGGACCATCGGGATCGGGATGCAGCACGTCGTCGCCATGTTCGGCGCGACGTTCCTCGTGCCGCTCCTCACGGGCTTCTCGCCCGCGACGACGCTGTTCTTCTCGGCGATCGGCACGGTCGGGTTCCTGCTCATCACGCGGAACCGCCTCCCGAGCTACCTCGGGTCGAGCTTCGCGTTCATCGCGCCGATCGGTGCGGCGACCGCGTCCCAGGGCCAGTCGGTCGCGGTCGGCGGGATCCTCGTCACGGGCCTCGTGCTCGCGGCCGTCGGCCTCCTGGTCCACGTCGCGGGCGCGCGGTGGATCGACGTCGTCATGCCGCCGATCGTCACGGGCACGATCGTCGCGCTCATCGGGCTCAACCTCGCCCCGGCGGCGTGGGGCAACTTCCAGCAGGCGCCGGTCACGGCCGTCGTCACGCTCGCCGCGATCATCCTCGTGAGCGTCCTGTTCAAGGGGATCCTCGGGCGGTTGTCGATCCTCGTCGGCGTGGTCGTCGGCTACGTCGTGGCCGTGATCCAGGGCGAGGTGTCGTTCGACGAGGTGCGCAAGGCTGCCTGGGTCGGGCTCCCGGAGTTCGTCACGCCGACGTTCGACATCGCCGTGCTCGGCCTGTTCGTCCCGGTCGTGCTCGTGCTCATCGCGGAGAACGTCGGGCACGTGAAGTCGGTCGCCGCGATGACGGGCAAGAACCTCGACGACCTCACCGGCCGCGCGCTCTTCGCCGACGGCCTCGCGACGACGTTCGCGGGCGTCGGCGGCGGGTCGGGCACGACGACGTACGCCGAGAACATCGGCGTCATGGCCGCGACGCGCGTGTACTCGACCGCGGCGTACTGGGTCGCGGCGGCGACCGCGCTGGTGCTCTCCCTGTCGCCGAAGTTCGGCGCGCTCATCGCGACGATCCCGGTCGGCGTCCTGGGCGGCGCCGCGACGATGCTCTACGGCATGATCGGCATCCTGGGCGCGCGCATCTGGGTGCAGAACAAGGTCGACTTCTCCGACCCGGTCAACCTCACGACCGCGGCC
Organism: Cellulosimicrobium funkei; assembly: GCF_004519295.1. Taxonomy (GTDB): domain Bacteria; phylum Actinomycetota; class Actinomycetes; order Actinomycetales; family Cellulomonadaceae; genus Cellulosimicrobium; species Cellulosimicrobium funkei. Next base: position 131,210 of record NZ_SOZH01000011.1, on the reverse strand, counting down.
GTGCCGCTCGTCGTCGGCATCGCCAACTTCACGTGGGTCGTGGGCGACCTGACGTTCGAGGGGATCGCGCTGGGCACCGCCGCGGCGCTCGTGATCTACCACGTGATGCGGAACGTCTCGCGGTGGCGCGGCACGACGCAGGAGCCCGCGAGCCCGGCGTCGGCCCCCGGGGGCGACGAGCCCGCCGTCCACGAGACGGTCGAGGACGCCCGCTGACGCGACGCGCGGGAGCGGCCTCCTCGGAGGCTCCATAGAGACGACGGCCCGGCAGGCGCGAGCCCGCCGGGCCGTCGGCTAGAGGCGCAGGCCCAGGACGAGGCCCTCGGCGACGTCGAGCCGGGTGAAGCCGAGGTGCTCGTAGAAGCCGATCGCGGACGCGTTGTCCTCCGCCACGCCGAGGTGCACCCCGGGCGACCCGGCGGCGCGGAGCGCGTCGAAGAGCACCTCCATGAGGCGGCGGCCGTTGCCGCCGCCCTGGGCGGACGGCAGCAGGTCGACGTGCAGGTGCGACGGGTAGTCGCCGAGCACGGACGGGTCCGTGCGGTGCGGGCGGTGGATCTGCTCGACGAGCGCCTCGTCGCGCGACCCCGCGGGGAAGCTCCCGAGGGGGTAGCGCTCCCGCAGCGGCGGCCACCACTCGCGCTCGCACCGGTCCTCGAACGCGGCGGTGTCGCGGGCGCCGAGCACGTAGCCGGCGGCGACGCCGTCGGCCTCGACGACGGACGCCAGGCCCGGCTCGAGCGCGAGGTACGCGCCGAGATAGACCTCGCCGAGCAGGCGCTGGTCGGCGTAGAGACCGCTCGCGTCGGCGCCGGACGCACCGGTCCGCAGGCAGATCTCGTACAGGCGGTCGACCTCGGCGGGGTCGGTGGTCCGGGCGGGCCGGAGGGGCAGGGTGCTCATGGGTACCGTTCGGCGGTCAGGGTGCCCGGCGGGCGCCGGGCCGGGACGTGCTAGCTAGCCCTCGGCGGGGGGCACGGGCAGCGGGCGGGGCGTGATCTCCTCGATCGGGACGCACCCCGTACGGCTCTCGAGCGGGACGTCGCCGGACAGGCCGACGAGCTCCGGGTCCACGATGTTCTCGAAGTCGGCGCCCACGTAGAGGTCGACCGTCGCGTCCCCGCGCGCGTCGAGCACGAGGCCAGGGTTCTCGTAGTGCGCAGCGAGGGTGTACGCCTGCGCGATGCCCGCGGCACCGAAGTGGATCTGCGTGCGCGACACGACGTCGGACTTCCCGTCGCCGTCGAGGTCCGGGGCGTTGCCCGTCGAGAGCACCGCGAACCCGCGCGACGTGAGGATGTCCTGGTTGAGCCGACCCAGCGGGTCGTCCTTGCCGGACGCGTTGTAGACGTTGACCTGGATCTCGCCGGTGGCGACGGGCAGGGTGCCGTCCGCGAGGCAGGGGACCTTGACCCCCGCGAGGTCGTCGACGGGCTCGGGGGAGGACAGCTCCCGGTCGAACGGCGCCTCGATCGCGCCGGTGTACACGGCGAGGGCGCCGATCCCGACGACGGCGAGCGCCGCGATGAGCAGCCCGAACACGACTGCCTGGCGCTCGTGCATGCGCCGGCGGCGGACGGCGCGCGCGGTGTCGGGGCGGAGTGTCACGCCAGCAACCTACCGGACCGGCCGCTCATCGCAGCGTCAGCACGCGCGCGTGCAGGATCGCCCGCTGCTGCAGCGCGGCGCGGACGGCGCGGTGCAGGCCGTCCTCCAGGTAGAGGACGCCGTCGAACTCGACCACGTGCGCGAAGAGGTCGCCGAAGAACGTGGAGTCCTCGGCGAGGAGCGCGTCGAGGTCGAGCGTGCGCTTGGTGGTGACGAGCTCGTCGAGGCGCACCTGACGCGGGGGCACCTCCGCCCAGTCGCGGGCGGTGACCCGGCCGTGGTCCGGGTAGGGGCGCCCGTCGCCGACGGCCTTGAAGATCATGCGGGACATCCTAGGTGCCCGACGGCGCGCACCGCCCCCGATGGCGGGGCGTCGGTCACGCACTCGTCACGAACTCCCCACGGGAACCGACGGGCTCGTCCGCGACCGCCCGGACCGACGGCCGACCGTCAGGAGATCGTTAGCGTCGCGCCCCGGCCCGTATGGGTCCCGTGAGGACGGGCTCCGCCGTCCCGGAGCGGGTGTTCGATCGTCGTCGGCGCCCCGTCCGGTGGGTGCCCGGCCGCCCGACAGGGGGCCGTCGGTCTCGACCTGGGGACGTCTCGTGCTCGACATCGTCTACGTGCTCGGCGTGATCGCCGTGTTCGTGCTGGTCGCCGGAATCGGGAAGGCGGTGGAGAAGCTGTGATCGTGCTCGAGCTCCTCGCCGCGGCTCTCGGTGCGGCGGCGATCGTGTATCTCGTGGTGGCGCTCGTGAGACCGGAGCGCTTCTGATGACCTGGATCTTCGCGCTCCTCGCGCTCGGGACCGTCGCCCTGGTCCTCGCGGCGCTCTACCGCCCGCTGGGCGACCACATGGCGCGGGTCTACTCCTCGCCGAAGGACTGGCGGGTGGAGCGGGGCCTGTACCGCGTCCTGGGCGTCGACCCCCGCTCCGAGCAGACGTGGCCCGCCTACCTGCGCAGCATCCTCGCGTTCTCGGCCGTGGGCCTCGTGCTGCTCTACCTGCTCCAGCGCACGCAGCAGTGGCTGCCGTACTCGCTCGGGCTGCCCGCGCCCTCGGAGCACCTCGCCTTCAACACGGCCGCGTCGTTCGTGGGCAACACGAACTGGCAGTCGTACTCGCCGGAGCAGACGCTCGGCTACACCGTGCAGCTCGCCGGGCTCGCGGTGCAGAACTTCGTGTCCGCGGCGGTCGGCATGGCGGTCGCCGTCGCGCTCGTGCGGGGCTTCGCGTACCGCCGGGTCGGCACGATCGGCAACTTCTGGGTGGACCTCGTGCGCGGGTGCCTGCGCATCCTGCTCCCGATCTCCCTCGTCGGCGCGGTCGTGCTGCTGGTCGGCGGCGTCGTGCAGAACTTCGACGGCTTCACGCAGGTCACGACCCTCGCGGGCGGCACCCAGAGCGTGCCGGGCGGGCCGGTGGCCTCGCAGGAGGTCATCAAGCTGCTCGGCACGAACGGCGGCGGGTTCTTCAACGTGAACTCGGCGCACCCGTTCGAGAACCCGTCGGCGTGGACGAACGTCGTCGAGGTCCTGCTCATGCTCGTCATCCCGTTCTCCCTGCCGCGCACGTTCGGCCGGATGGTCGGCGACGACCGCCAGGGCTACGCGATCCTCGCGACGATGGGCGTGCTCTTCGTGGCGTCGTTCGTCGCCCTGACCGCGCTGGAGTCCGCCGGGAACGGCACCGCGCCGCAGCTCGCCGGGGGCGCGATGGAGGGCAAGGAGGCGCGGTTCGGGGTCATCGGCTCGACCCTCTTCGCCACGACGAGCACCACGACGTCGACCGGCGCGGTCAACTCCATGCACGACTCCTACACGGCGCTGGGCGGGATGCTCCCGCTGCTCAACATGATGCTCGGCGAGGTCGCCCCGGGCGGCGTCGGCTCCGGGCTGTACGGGATGCTCGTGCTCGCCGTCATCGCGGTCTTCATCGCGGGCCTGCTGGTCGGTCGCACGCCGGAGTACCTGGGGAAGAAGATCGGGCCGCGCGAGATCAAGCTCGCGAGCCTCTACATCCTCGTGACGCCGACGCTCGTGCTCGTCGGCACGGCCCTGAGCTTCGCGATCCCGCCCGTGCGCGAGAGCGTCGAGACGGTGTCGATCTGGAACCCCGGCGTGCACGGCACGACCGAGGTGCTGTACGCCTTCACGTCCGCGGCCAACAACAACGGGTCGGCGTTCGCGGGTCTCACCGCGAACACCCCGTGGCTCAACACCGCGCTCGGGGTCGCGATCCTGCTCGGCCGGTTCGTGCCGATCGCCCTCGTCCTCGCGCTCGCGGGCTCGCTCGCGCAGCAGGACAAGGTGCCCGCGACCGTCGGCACGCTGCCGACCCACCGCCCCCAGTTCGTGGGGCTCCTGACCGGCGTGGTGGTCCTCCTCACCGCGCTCACGTACTTCCCCGTTCTCGCGCTGGGTCCCCTGGCTGAAGGGCTGCTGTAACCCATGTCCACGCTCACCCACCCGTCCCCGCGCACCGTGCACCAGCCGGCCGCGACCACCGGCGGCCTCTTCACCTGGTCGCAGGTGCGCCAGGCGCTGCCCGGCGCCTTCCGCAAGCTCGACCCGCGCCAGATGTGGCGCAACCCCGTGATGTTCCTCGTCTGGGTCGGGGCCGCGCTCACCACCCTGATCGCGGTCGTCGAGCCGTTCCTCGGCGGCCCGGAGGAGTCGGGCGGCACGCCCGTCCCCGGGTCCTTCACCGCGGTCATCGCCGTGTTCCTCTGGCTCACGGTCCTGTTCGCCAACCTCGCGGAGTCGGTCGCCGAGGGCCGCGGCAAGGCCCAGGCCGACTCGTTGCGCCGGACCCGCACCGCGACCGTCGCGCACCGGGTCGCCGCGTACGACGAGACGGGCGACCCCGGCGCCCTGCGCGCCCGCGCGGTCGAGGTGTCCTCGGCCGACCTGCGGCTGGGGGACGTCGTCGTCGTCGAGGCGGGGGAGCTGGTCCCCGGCGACGGCGAGATCGTGTGGGGCATCGCGTCGGTCGACGAGTCCGCGATCACGGGCGAGTCCGCGCCGGTGATCCGCGAGTCGGGCGGCGACCGGTCCGCCGTCACCGGCGGCACCCGGGTCCTGTCGGACCGCATCGTCGTGCGTGTCACCTCGATGCCGGGCGAGACGTTCGTCGACCGGATGATCGCGCTCGTCGAGGGCGCGAGCCGGCAGCGCACGCCGAACGAGATCGCGCTGAGCATCCTCCTCGCGTCGCTGTCGATCGTGTTCGTCGTGGTCGCCCTCACGCTCAACCCCGTCGCGTCGTACGCGGCGAGCCCGGTGAGCGTCGCGGTGCTGGTCGCGCTCCTCGTCTGCCTCATCCCGACGACGATCGGCGCGCTGCTCTCGGCGATCGGCATCGCGGGGATGGACCGCCTCGTGCAGCGCAACGTGCTCGCGATGTCCGGTCGCGCGGTCGAGGCGGCGGGCGACGTCACGACCCTCCTGCTCGACAAGACGGGCACCATCACCTACGGCAACCGGCAGGCCGCGCGGTTCGTCGCGCTGCGCGACGTCGACGAGCGCGAGCTCGTCCGGGCCGCCGCGCTGTCGTCCCTCGCGGACCCGACGCCGGAGGGCACGTCGATCGTCGAGCTCGCGCGCCGCGGGGGCCTCGACGTCGGGCCGACCGCGCCGGGCGAGATCGTGCCGTTCACGGCGCAGACCCGGATGTCGGGGCTCGACGAGCCGGACGGGACCCAGATCCGCAAGGGCGCCGGCTCCGCCGTGACGGCGTGGGTCGAGCAGGGCGGCGAGCGGGCGGCGTCGAGCGTGCTCGCGGAGCTCGACGACGTCGTGGAGGAGGTCGCGCAGTCGGGCGGCACGCCGCTCGTCGTCGCGGTGCGGACGCCGGACGGCGTGAGCCGCGTGCTCGGCGTCGTCCACCTCAAGGACGTCGTCAAGGAGGGCATCGCGGACCGCTTCGCCGAGCTGCGGTCTATGGGCATCCGCACGGTGATGATCACGGGCGACAACCCGCTCACCGCCGCCGCCATCGCGCAGGAGGCCGGCGTCGACGACTTCCTGGCCGAGGCCACGCCCGAGGACAAGCTCGCGCTCATCCGCGCCGAGCAGGAGGGCGGCAACCTCGTCGCGATGACGGGCGACGGCACGAACGACGCGCCCGCCCTGGCGCAGGCCGACGTGGGCGTCGCGATGAACTCCGGCACGTCGGCCGCGAAGGAGGCCGGCAACATGGTCGACCTCGACTCCGACCCGACGAAGCTCATCGACGTCGTGCGCATCGGCAAGCAGCTCCTCATCACGCGCGGGGCGCTCACCACGTTCTCGATCGCCAACGACGTCGCGAAGTACTTCGCGATCATCCCCGCGATGTTCATGGGCGTGTTCCCCGGCCTCGAGGTGCTCAACGTCATGGGCCTCAGCTCGCCGTCGTCGGCGGTGCTGTCGGCGATCGTCTTCAACGCGATCGTCATCGTGCTGCTCATCCCGCTCGCGCTGCGCGGCGTGCGGTACCGGCCCGCCGACGCCTCGACGATCCTCGGGCGCAACCTGCTCGTCTACGGCGTCGGCGGCCTCGTGGCCCCGTTCGTCGGCATCTGGCTCATCGACCTCGTCGTGCGCCTCCTCCCCGGCTACTGACCCGCACGACGACCAGGAGAACCCCATGAACACCACGGCACGCAGCACCGGGCGGGTCGTCTGGGTCGCGACCCGGGCGATGCTCGTCCTCACCCTCCTCCTCGGCGTCGGGTACACGCTCGTCGTCACGGGCGTCGGGCAGCTCGTCCTGCCCGCGCGCGCCGACGGCTCGCTCGTGCACGACGGCGCGGGCCGGGTCGTCGGGTCGGCCCTGCTCGGGCAGGCGTTCACCGACGCCGACGGCGACCCCCTGCCCGAGTACTTCCAGCCCCGGCCGTCGGCCGCGGGCGACGGGTACGACGCCGCGGCGTCGTCGGGCTCGAACCTCGGTCCCGAGAACGAGGACCTCGTCGCCGCGATCACGGAGCGGCGCGCCCAGGTCGCGGAGCTCGAGGGCATCGACCCGGCCGACGTCCCCGTGGACGCGCTCACGGCCTCGGGCTCCGGGCTCGACCCTCACATCAGCCCGGCCTACGCCGCCGTCCAGGTCGACCGCGTCGCGGCGGCGCGCGGTCTGACCACCGCGCAGGTCGAGGAGCTCGTCGCGCGGCACACTGGGGGGCGTGCGCTGGGGTACCTCGGCGAGCCGACGGTGAACGTGCTCGAGCTCAACGTCGACCTGGACCGGATCGGAGGCTGAGCATGGCGCGCGGACGGCTGCGGGTCCTCCTCGGGGCGGCGCCCGGCGTCGGGAAGACCTACGCCATGCTCGAGGAGGGCCGCCGTCTGCGCGACGAGGGCCGGGACGTCGTGGTCGCGGTCGTGGAGACCCACGGCCGCGCCGCGACGGCGGCCATGGCGGAGGGCCTCGAGGTGGTGCCGCGCGTCCGCGTGACCCACCGGGGCGTCGCGCTCACGGACCTCGACCTGGACGCCGTCCTCGCGCGGCGCCCGGACGTCGCGCTCGTCGACGAGCTCGCGCACACGAACGCGCCGGGCCTCGCCCACGAGAAGCGCTGGCAGGACGTCGACCGGCTGCTCGACGCCGGGATCGACGTCATCTCGACCGTCAACATCCAGCACATCGAGTCGCTCAACGACGTGGTCGAGAAGATCACGGGCGCCGTGCAGCGCGAGACGATCCCCGACGCCGTCCTGCGCGGCGCCGACCAGATCGAGGTCGTCGACCTCGCGCCCCAGGCGCTGCGCGACCGCCTCGCGGGCGGGTACGTGTACCCGGCCGAGCGCGTCGACGCGGCGCTGTCGAACTACTTCCGCCTCGGCAACCTCACCGCGCTGCGCGAGCTCGCGCTGCTCTGGCTCGCCGACGAGGTCGACGCGGCGCTCCAGCTCTACCGGACCGAGCACGGGATCGACAGCACCTGGGAGGCGCGGGAGCGCGTCGTCGTGACGCTCACGGGCGGCCCGGAGGGGGAGACGCTCGTGCGGCGCGGCGCCCGGATCGCCGCGCGGTCGGCGGGCGGCCAGCTCCTCGCGGTGCACGTCACGACGCAGGACGGCCTGCGCGACGCGGCCCCCGGCGCGCTCGCGCACCAGCGCGCGCTCGTCGAGCAGCTCGGCGGGACGTACCACCAGGTCGTGGGCGACGACGTCCCCACCGCGCTCGTCGAGTTCGCCAAGGGCGTCAACGCCACGCAGCTCGTCATCGGGGTCTCGCGCCGGGGCAGGCTCGCGTCGGCCCTCAGCGGCCCCGGCATCGGCGCGACGGTCACGCGCGAGGCGGGCAACATCGACGTCCACATCGTCAACCACGCCGCCGCCGGGGGAGGGGCACGCCTGCCCCGCTCGGGCGGCGCGCTCACCCTGCGGCGTCGCGTCGCGGGGTTCGTCCTCGCGCTCGTCGGCGGACCGCTGCTCACCTGGCTCCTCGTCACGGCGCGCGACGAGGACACGCTCGTGACCGACGTCCTGGCGTACCAGCTGCTCGTCGTCGTCGTCGCGCTCGTCGGGGGCGTCTGGCCCGCGGTCTACGCCGCGGTCCTGTCGGGCGTCACGCTCGACTACTTCTTCGTCGAGCCCCTGCACACGATCACCGTGGGCGAGCGGTTCCACCTCGTGGCCCTCGTCCTGTACGTCGTCATCGCCGTCCTCGTGAGCGTCGTCGTCGACCGCGCGGCGCGCACGACGCGCGCGGCCCGGCGGGCGGCCGCGGAGTCCGAGGTGCTCGCCACGGTCGCGGGCAGCGTCCTGCGCGGGCAGGACGCCGTGCAGGCCCTCGTGAGCCGGGCGCGCGAGGCGTTCGGCATGGTGGGGGCGCGGCTCGTCGTCTCCGGGACGGAGCTCGCGGCCGACGGCGACCCGGGGCCGGGCACGCCCAGCACCACGGTGCGCGTGGACGACCGGGCGGACCTCGAGCTGTTCGGGCCGGACCTCGCCGCGTCCGAGCGGCGCCTGCTCAACGTCATCGCGGTCCAGCTCGAGGCCGCGCTCGAGCACAGCGACCTCGCCGAGGTCGCGAGCGAGATGGACCAGCTCGCCGAGTCCGACCGCGTGCGCAGCGCGCTGCTGTCGGCGCTGAGCCACGACCTGCGTCGTCCGCTGAGCGCCGCGACCGCCGCCGTGAGCGGCCTGCGCTCGACGCGCGGCGCGCTCAGCCCTGCCGACCGGGACGAGCTGCTCGCGACCGCTGACGAGAGCCTCGGCGCGCTCGGCACGCTCATCACCGACCTGCTCGACGTCAGCCGGCTGGAGGCGGGCGTCCTCGGGGTGTCGCGCACCGAGGTCGAGCCGGCCGACGTCGTGCTGCCCGCGCTCGACGAGCTCGGTCTCGGGCCCGCCCAGGTGGAGCTCGACCTCGAGCTCGACGTCCCCGCGGTCGTCGCCGACCCGGTGCTGCTCCAGCGCGTGCTGGTCAACCTGCTCGCCAACGCGACGCGGCACTCGCCGCCGGACGAGCGCGTGCGGATCTCGACGAGCGCGTTCGGGGGGTCGGTCGAGATCCGCGTCGTCGACCACGGCCCGGGCATCCCGCCCGAGCGGCGCGAGGACGTGTTCGTGCCGTTCCAGCGCCTCGGCGACACCGACAACACGACCGGCCTCGGGCTCGGCCTCGCGCTGTCGAAGGGGTTCGTCGAGGGCATGGGCGGCACGCTCACCCCCGAGGACACCCCCGGCGGAGGGCTCACCATGGTCGTGGCCCTGCCCGCCGCGGGCCCGACGCCCCACCCCGACGCCCCGGAGACCAGCGCGCCATGAAGATCCTCATCGCCGACGACGACCCGCAGATCCTGCGCGCCCTGCGCATCACCCTCACCGCGCAGGGCTACGAGATCATCACGGCGACCTCGGGCTCGCAGGCGATCGCGCGTGCGATCGACCACCGCCCGGACGTCCTCATGCTCGACCTCGGCATGCCCGAGCTCGACGGCCTCGACGTGATCCACGCCGTCCGGGGCTGGTCGGACGCCCCGATCCTCGTGGTGTCCGGGCGCACGGGCGCCGCCGACAAGGTCGAGGCCCTCGACGCGGGCGCCGACGACTACGTCACGAAGCCGTTCTCCATCGAGGAGCTGCTCGCGCGCATCCGCGCGCTCACGCGCCGCGTCGCGCACGAGGACTCCGCCCCGGTCGTCGTGCTGGGCGACGTGACCGTCGACCTGTCGGCACACAGCGTCGTGCGCGTGCGCGACGGCCAGACCGAGCAGGTGCGGCTCACCCCGACGGAGTGGCAGGTGCTGGAGCGGCTCGTCCGCAACCCGGGCAAGCTCGTCACGCGGCAGACGCTGCTCACCGAGATCTGGGGCTCCCAGCACGTGAGCGACACGGGCTACCTGCGCCTGTACGTCGCACAGCTCCGCAAGAAGCTCGAGCCGGAGCCGGCGGCCCCGCGCTACCTGCTCACCGAGGCGGGCATGGGCTACCGCTTCGAGCCGGACCCGGGCTCCCCGACCGCGGCGTCCTGACGCCGGCCGGCGAGCAGCCTCCCCGCGGGCGGACGGCCCCGCGCGTCGGGAGGCCGTGAGGATCCGGGCGCGGGCCGTGTGCGTTCCGTCAGGCCCGGTTCCCGCCCCCGCCGCGCGCGGTAGACCGGAGTCATGACCCTCGTGCACACCGCGTTCTCCGCCCGGCTCGCCGCGCTGCGCGGCGCTCCCTCGTCGGCCTGGCCGGGCGGCACCGTCCTCGCTTCGCACGACGTGCTCGTCGACGGGACGAGCCTCGCCGCCTGCGCCCGGCTGCGCGCGACCCCGACCGTCCACGTGCCCGCGAGCGCCGACCCGGGCCGCGTCGGGCGGCTGTGGGAGGCGTCGCCGCGGTGCGTCGTGCTCGCCGGGGTGGAGGACGTCGTCCCGCGCCTCGGTGGCCACCACCGGCAGCTGTGGCTCGACGCCGACCTCGACGCGCGCGGCGCGGCGGTCGAGGAGGCCCGGCTCGTCGGCCGCGTCTCGGCGGCACCCCTGCGCCGCTTCACCGTGCACCCCGCCCCCGGTCGCGCCGGGGGCGTGGCGCGGCTCCCCGAGGACCTGCGGCGTGGTGACGTCGTCGCGGTCCCGTGCCCCGGCGTCGTGCAGGAGCGCGAGCTCCGGCGCTGAGCGGGAGCCGCGGGCCGTGAGGGGACCGCTACGGCGTCACGGGGCCCGCGGCGTCGTCGACGAGGCGCGCGAGCTCGCGCACGACCGCACCCGGCAGGGCCGGGGGGAACAGCAGCGCGCGCTGCCGCTCGCCCGCCCGCCAGCCGTCGCACGCGAGCGCCGCGAGCACGAGGGACGACGGCGCGCCCTCCTCCCGCCACGCGCGCAGCACGTCCGCGTGGACCGTGTGCTGGCCCTCGGGCACGTCGTCGCGCGCCACCCCGCCGAGGGCGTAGAGGCGCAGGAGCGCCGCCGCCTTGCGCGAGTCGTCGAGCGCCGCGACGGACGCCGCGACCGCGGCGCGCGACGGGTCGAGCCGCAGCGGCGAGAGGTCGTCGAACCCGGACTGCACGACCTCGATCGCGACGTCGTCGACCAGCGTCTCCGCGTCCCCGAACATCGACCGCAGGGTCGACTCGCTGCGGTCGCACCGCCGCGCGACCGCGGCGAAGGTGACGTTCTCGACCCCCTCCTCGAGCGCGACCCGCAGCACCGCGTCCACGAGCGGGCGCTCGTCGTCGCGGAACGGGTCCTCGTCGAGCTCGACGTCGCGGAACACGACGGCGCGCGCGGGCGGCCGGACGTCGGCGTACCGGGAGAGGTCGTCGACGAGCTCGTCCCACTCCGTCTCGGTGAACCGGTACGCGTCCTGGTACAGGCCCAGCCACGTGCCCTCGAGCGCGAGGGCCGCGACCCACGTGCGCGGCTCGCGGGCTCCGGCACCCTCGGTCGGCTCCCGCGTGGGGATCGCGTCGACCCACTCGTGCAGGGTGGCCCTGGCCGAGCGCGTCGCGTCGCTCCGGTCGGGCGTGGACATGACCGTCACCTCCGTGGTCGGAAAAGGTGGATCGAGCCTAGCCGGAGCCCACGACGGCCACGCGTCAGGGGCGCGGGACGTCGCGGCGGCGGAAGCCCGCGAGGCCCAGCGCGACGAGCACGACGGCGAGGAGCGTGAGCCACACGAAGGGCCACGGCTCGGCGTCGGCCCCGGGGAGCTGGGGCACGTGCCAGAAGGGCGAGAGCCCGCTCGCCCACGACGGCAGGTCGAGCAGGGCGCCGAACATCGTCACGACGAACGAGTAGGCGAGGAGCGCCCACGCGAGCGCCGCGAAGCCCGGGCGCGACCCGAACGCCGCCACCGCGACCCCCGCGACGACCGCGACCGCGGGCAGGTACGCGAACGACGCGGCGAGGTAGTCACCGAGGCCGAACGCGTCCTCCCCGACGCTCAGGGCGCCGAGCCACAGCCCGACGGCGCTCACGGCCAGCAGCACGCACGTCCCGACCAGCGTCACGACGAGCTGGCCCGCGAGCCACCGCACGCGCCCGACACCCGTCGCGAGCACCGGCTCGAGCCGCCCCGCGGTCTCCTCGCCCCGCGCGCGCTGGGCCGAGGCGACGGCGAACCCGCCCGCGCCGAGCCCGAGGAAGAGCGCCATGACGGCGACGAAGCCGGCCACGAGGTCGGACGCGTCGCCGATCATCTGGGCGACCTCGGGGTTGGCCGCGACCATGTCGCCCACCGAGTCGACGAACGTCCCGCACGCGAGCGCCGTGACGCCGATCCCGATCGCCCACGCGAGCACGGACGCGCGCTGCTGACGCCACGCCAGGGCGAGCGGGCTCGCGAGCCAGCGGGCGGCGTCGGGCCGGCCCGCGCGGGGCGGCACGAGCCCGGCGCCGAGGTCGCGCCGGGCGGCGAGCGCCGCGCCCAGGGCGAGGAGCAGCACCACGAGCGCGACGGACAGGCCGAGGGGCCACCAGCGCAGGTCGACGAACGCCCGGATCTGCTGCGCCCACCCGATGGGGGAGAGCCACGAGACCCAGCTCCCGTGCTCCTCCTGCACGTCGCCGACGGCGCGGAGCAGGAACGCGACGCCGAGCACGGCGAGCGCGAGCCCGCTCGCGCCGCGCGCGTGCTCGGTGACCTGGCTCGTCACGACGGCGACGGCGGCGAACACGAGGCCCGTGACCCCGACGGCGGCGCCGAGCGCGAGGGAGTCCACGGCGTCGAGCCCGGTCGCGACGAGCACGACGCCGGTCGCGAGCGCGATGGCCGCGTTCGCGACGACCGCCGCCACGAACGCCGCGGTCGCGGGCGCGTGCCGCCCCACGACGCCCGCCCGGACGAGCTCGGCCCGGCCGGTCTCCTCCTCGGCGCGCGTGTGCCGCACGACGAGGAAGATGCTCATGATCGCGACCGCGACCATGACGGTGAGCGCCATCTCGTTGGCGATCATCGCGCCGAGCGTGTAGTCCTCGATGCCGTACTGCGGCCCGGACAGCATGATCCCGGCCGGGCTCGAGACGAGCGCCGCGCGCGCCTGGCGGTCGGCGGCCGTCGGGTAGAGCGTGTCGAGGGCGACGGCCGCGTACCCGAAGAGGAGCGCGACGGACGCCGTCCACACGGGGATGCGGACCCGGTCGCGGCGCAGGACGAAGCGCAGCAGGGTGAGCCAGCCCGTCGCCGCGCGGCCCGGGCGGGGAGGCTCGGGAGCGACGGCGGCGCCTCGGCCGCGGGGCGGTGCCGCGGTGGGGGCGCTCACAGCGCACCGGCCCCGTCGAGCTGGGCGAGCTCGTCGCCGTAGTGGCGCAGGAACAGCTCCTCGAGCGACGGCGGGGTGACCGTGACGGACCGCAGCCCCAGTTCGGTGAGCGCGCGCAGCACGGGCTCCACGTGGTCGTTGTCGACGTCGAACCGCGCCCGCGTCCCGTCGGCGCCGGGCTCGACGAGGAGGTCGTGCACGCCGTCGAGCGCGTCGAGGGCGGCGGGGTCGCGGTCGGTCACCACGGTGACCGACGACCGCGTGAGGTGCCGCAGCTCGGCGAGCGTGCCGGACTGGACGGTGCGGCCGGCGCGGATGATCGTCACGGTGTCGCACAGCTTCTCGACCTCGGCGAGGATGTGGCTCGAGAGCAGCACCGACCGGCCCTCCGCCGTGACCTCGCGCACGCACTGCGTGAACACCGACTCCATGAGGGGGTCGAGGCCCGACGTCGGCTCGTCGAGCACGAGCAGCTCGACGTCGGACGCGAACGCCGCGACGAGCGCGACCTTCTGCCGGTTCCCCTTGGAGTAGGTGCGCGCCTTCTTCGACGGGTCGAGCTCGAACCGTTCGAGCAGGAGCTCCTTGCGGCGCGGGTCGACGCGCCCGCGCAGCCGGGTGAGCAGGTCGATCGCCTCGCCGCCGGTGAGGTTCGGCCACAGGCTCACGTCGCCCGGCACGTACGCGAGGCGGCGGTGCAGGTCGACGGCGTCGCGCCACGGGTCCCCGCCGAGCAGCCGGGTGGTCCCCGAGTCGGCGCGCAGCAGCCCGAGCAGCACCCGGATCGTGGTCGACTTGCCGGCGCCGTTGGGCCCGAGGAACCCGGCGACCTCGCCCGTGCGGACGGTCAGGTCGAGGCCGTCGAGCGCCTGCACGTGGCCGAACGCCTTGCGCAGGTCGTGCACCTCGACGGCGGGGGTCGTGCTCGTCATCGCGTCTCCTCCTGGTGGGTGGTGTGCCGGACGTACGCGTCGAGCAGCGTCGGCTCGACGAAGAGCCCCTCGGTGAAGACCTCGAGCGCGGGCAGCATCACGCGCTCGACGTACTCGCGGAGGTCGGTCTCGGGGTCGCGCGGCTCGGTCCGCTCGCGCAGCGCGCCGTCGACGAGGAGCGAGCCGAGGGAGAGCGAGACGAGGTACCGCGCGCGGGCGGGCTCGTCGCGGCTCGGGCGGATCACCCCGGCGGCGACGCCGTCCTCCATGTACTCGAGCGTGACCTGCGTGAGGTGCTCGACGAACGACCGCGCGAGGTCGCCGCCCGCCTGGAGGCTGCGCAGCGTGTACTCGAACACGGGCGCGTATTCCTCGATCCCGGCGAGCTGCGTGAACAGCGCCATGGGCCCGGCCGCCGGGTCCTGCGGCGAGATCGCGTCGGTCTTCGCGGCGCGGACGGCGTCGAACACGTACGCGTCGCAGGCCCGGCGCAGCCCGTCCTTGGAGCCGAAGTGGTGCACGACGAGCGCCGCGCTCACGCCCGCGTCCGCCGCGACGGTGCGCAGCGGCGCGCCGAACCCGTCGCGCGCGAACCGCGAGATCGCGGCGTCCCGGATGCGGGCACGGGTCGTGAGGTCGTCGGTGCCCGACGGCGCGGGCGTGGCCCGACCGGTCCGCGGAGGCTGCTCTGAACGCATGTTCAATAGACTAAACACGCGTTCAACGCCTGTCCAGGGGTCCAGGGGGCTCCCAGGGTGGGTGGATGTGGCGAAGATCCGGGACTCCGGGGCTCTCCACCCCTGCCGTTCCGGGCCGGACACCCGTAGGCTGGGGGGAGCCGTCGGCGGCACCGCCGGCGCCACGTCCCGGCGCGTCGGACCGTCGGGACGTCGAGAGGCCCGTCGCACCTGTGCGACGGGCCTTTTCGGTGTGCGCCCGCACCCCGACGACGAAGGGCCCGCCGCGAGTGCGGCGGGCCCTTCGGTCTGCGGAGGATGGGGGATTCGAACCCCCGAGGGCTGTTAACCCAACACGCTTTCCAAGCGTGCGCCATAGGCCACTAGGCGAATCCTCCTGGCGACGGTCGGCGACGCACGGATGCGCACCGACAGCAGCGCAACGAGGATACCGGACGGCGGCGCCCCGGCCGAATCGCCTCCGGAGAGCCTGCGATCAGGCGCGCGGCGGGGCGCGCGGTGGAGCGGGTTTCGAGCGCGGCACCGACCTGGGCTAGGGTGGGTGCAGACCCCTCGTGCGGCATCATCTCGCCGAACTCCCCCAGGGCCGGAAGGCAGCAAGGGTAGGTGAGCTCTGGTGGGTGTGCGAGGGGTCCTTTGCGTCCCCGGACCGCACGCCCCACCGTCCGAGTGTGCCGCCCGCCACCTCGCGGCATTCGCCGCTTTTCGCCCGGTTGAGGCGCCTCCGTTCCCGGCATGCGATCACTTTCCGGTCCACATCGTGGACTTTCGCGGTCGGAGATTGGCGTGCGGGCCGCCGTCGTGCCCATGATGTCGGCATGACCCGTCAGCACGTCGTGACCACGGCCCCGCGCGCAGCAGCCTGCGCCGGCTCGTCGTGCTGTCGCCGCGTGCGCACCGGGCGAATGTGCGGCTGCTGACGCCGTCGTGACCCGCAGGGAGACCTGCGCCGCACCCGCCGCGTCGTCCTCGACGACGACCGGCCCCCGCTCGCCGCGTGGCTGATGGCCCGCCGGAAGCACCCCGAACCCCACCGCCTCGCAGGGACCCCCTGCACTCCCGGCCGTGCCGGTCGCCACCCGTGACCGCGCCGCCGTCATCGGAAGGAACCCCCATGTCGTTCTCCACCACCCGCAAGCGCCTGACCTGGACCGCGATCGCCGCGACGGCCGCCCTGACCCTCACCGCGTGCGGTGGCGGCGACTCCTCGGGCGGCGCCTCCGGCGAGAGCGGTGACGGGGGTCCGATCCGCGTCGGCGTCGTCGGCGCGTCCGACGACAAGTGGGCCGTCTTCCAGGAGCAGGCCGAGGCCGAGGGCATCGACGTCGAGCTCGTCGACCTCCAGGACTACACGCAGGCCAACCCCGCGCTGTCCCAGGGCGAGCTCGACGTGAACCAGTTCCAGCACCTGCAGTTCCTCGCGGGCTACAACGTGGACGCGAACGACGACCTCCAGCCCATCGGCGCGACCGCCGTCTACCCGCTCGGCCTGTACTCGACGAAGCACACGTCGCTCGAGCAGATCCCCGACGGCGGCCAGGTCGCCGTGCCCAACGACCCGACGAACCTCGCCCGCGCGCTCCTCGTGCTGCAGGAGGCCGGCCTCGTCGAGCTCAAGGACGGCGGGAGCTCCATCTCCACCGAGGCCGACGTGCTGCCCAGCTCGAAGGTGACCGTCACGCCCGTCGACGCCGCGCAGACCCCGATCCAGCTCCAGTCGGTCGACGCGTCGATCATCAACAACGACTTCGTCGAGGACGCGGGCCTCTCGCCCGACGAGGCCCTGTTCCAGGACGACCCCGACTCCGACGCCGCGAAGCCCTACATCAACGTGTGGGTCGCGCGCGCCGAGGACAAGGACGACGAGACGCTGCTCAAGCTCGCCGAGCTCTCGCACTCGCCGGAGGTCGTCGAGGCCGAGAAGAAGGCGTCGGGCGGCACCGCAGTCATCAAGGAGAACTCCCCGGCGGAGCTCCAGGAGATCCTCGCGGGCATCGAGGACGACATCCGCGGCTGACCCCGGCACGTCCCGGGCGACGGGAGGGCGGGCGTGCACGACGCGCCCGCCCTCGCGCGCCGTCGTGCCGGGGAGAGACGATGGCAGGCGGACGGCTCGCCCGACGGCGGGCGCCCGACCGCGCCAGGCGGCCCGGCCCTGCGGCCCGGCCTCCGACGAGAGGATTCCGACGTGACCGACGTCCCCCGCGACCCGGGTGGTGACGAGCAGCCCGCGATCGAGCTGCGCCACGTGAGCAAGACCTTCGGCGAGGGCGACGGTGCCGTGCACGCGGTCGACGACGTCTCGCTGTCCATCCGCCGTGGCGAGATCTTCGGCGTCATCGGCTACTCCGGCGCCGGGAAGTCGACGCTCGTGCGGCTCGTCAACGCGCTGGAGACGGTGACGAGCGGCGAGGTCGTCGTCGACGGGCAGGTCATCACGGGCCTGTCCGAGCGCCGCGTGCGCGAGGTGCGCTCGCGCATCGGGATGGTGTTCCAGCAGTTCAACCTGCTGTCGTCGCGCACCGTCGCCGGGAACGTGGCCTACCCGCTCAAGGTGGCGGGCTGGTCGCGCGAGAAGCGGGCAGCGCGCGTCGCGGAGCTCCTCGCGTTCGTCGGGCTCGCGGACAAGGCGAAGGCGTACCCGCGCCAGCTCTCGGGCGGGCAGAAGCAGCGCGTCGGGATCGCCCGCGCGCTCGCGGCGCAGCCCACGATCCTCCTCGCCGACGAGGCGACCTCCGCGCTCGACCCCGAGACGACGCGCGAGGTCCTCGCGCTCCTGCGGCGCGTCAACGCCGAGCTCGGCATCACCATCGTCGTCATCACGCACGAGATGGAGGTCGTGCGCTCGACGTGCCACCGCGTCGCCGTGATGGAGCACGGGCGGGTCGTCGAGACGGGCGACGTGTACGACGTCTTCTCCGCGCCCCGCGCCGACGCCGCGCAGCGGTTCGTCGGCACCGCGCTGCACGACCGGCCGTCGCGCGAGACGCTCGCCCGCCTGCGCGAGCGCCACCCGGGCCGGCTCGTGACGGTCGGCGTGCGCGAGGGCGCGAGCACCGGGACGGACCTGTTCCGCCTGCTGCGCGAGCACGACGTCGACGGGTCCGTCGTCTACGGCGGCATCTCCGAGGTGGGGGAGCGGCCGTTCGGGTCGCTCACCGTCGAGCTCGACGCGCCCGAGGACCGCATCGCGCCGTTCCTCCTCGCGCTGGGCGAGCGCGCCGACGTCGTCGACCTCGGGACGGCGGAGCACCCGCTCGACGACCCGCGCGTCGCGCGCCTCGCCGCGGCTCCGGCCGACGAGGACGCCCCCGACCCGACCGACGACGACCCGGGCGACCCGTACGGCCTCGCCCGCGACACCCTCTTCCGCCACGGCAACCTCGGAGGCCGCTGATGAACCGCGACTGGTCCCAGCTGTGGCCGATCCTCGTCGAGTCGTTCGGCCAGACGCTCCAGATGGTGTCCGTCGCCCTGCTCACGGGCGGCGTCGCGGGCCTCGCGCTCGGCATCGCGCTCTACGTGACGCGACGCGGCAACCTGCTCGCCAACCGCTGGGTGTTCGGCGTGCTCAACGTGCTCGTCAACATCGTGCGGCCGATCCCGTTCATCATCTTCGTCACGCTGCTCGGGCCGGTGACGCTCCAGGTGGTCGGGACGACGCTCGGCACGGAGGCGTTCATCTTCCCGCTGTCGGTGATGACGGCGTTCGGCACGAGCCGCATCGTCGAGCAGAACCTCGTGGGCATCGACCCGGGCGTGATCGAGGCGGCGCGCGCCATGGGCGCGTCGTCGTGGCGCATCATCACGACGGTGCTCGTGCCCGAGGCGCTCGCGCCGCTCATCCTCGGCTACACGTTCCTCTTCATCGCGGTGCTCGACATGTCGGCGATCGCCGGGATCATCGGCGGCGGCGGGCTGGGGAACTTCGCGATCGTCTACGGCTACCAGCGCTACAACTGGGGGGTCGTGGTCGTGACGGTGCTCGTCATCATCGCGATCGTGCAGGTCGCGCAGCTGCTGGGCAACTGGCTCGCGCGCAAGGCGCTGCACCGCTGACGCGGCCGGGCCGGGACCGGCGGGACCGACGGCGGAGCGACCTCGTGCGTGTGGGTCGCGACGTCTAGAGTGACCGGGGTGAGCACCGCCCTGTACCGCCGCTACCGGCCCGAGACCTTCGCCGAGGTGATCGGTCAGGACCACGTGACCGCACCGCTCATGCAGGCGTTGCGCAGCGGTCGGGTGAACCACGCCTACCTGTTCTCCGGGCCCCGAGGGTGCGGCAAGACGACGAGCGCGCGCATCCTCGCGCGCACGCTCAACTGCGAGCGCAACACCCCCGAGAGCCCGCTCGACACGCCGTGCGGGCAGTGCCCGTCGTGCGTCGAGCTCGCGCGCGGCGGCCCGGGCAGCCTCGACGTGGTCGAGATCGACGCGGCGTCGCACAACGGCGTGGACGACGCGCGCGAGCTGCGCGAGCGCGCGGCGTTCGCTCCCGCGCGCGACCGGTACAAGATCTTCATCCTCGACGAGGCGCACATGGTGACGCCGCAGGGCTTCAACGCCCTGCTCAAGCTCGTCGAGGAGCCGCCGGAGCACGTGAAGTTCGTGTTCGCGACGACGGAGCCGGACAAGGTCATCGGCACCATCCGCTCGCGCACGCACCACTACCCCTTCCGCCTCGTCCCGCCGGACGTGCTCGGCCCCTACCTCGAGGAGCTGTGCGCGGCCGAGGGCGTGTCGATCGGCAGCGGCGTGGTCCCGCTCGTCACGCGCGCGGGCGGCGGCTCGGTCCGTGACTCGCTGTCCGTCATGGACCAGCTCATGGCGGGTGCCGAGGACGGCGCCGTCGAGTACGAGCGCGCGGTCGCGCTCCTCGGCTTCACGCACGCGACCCTGCTCGACGACGTCGTGGACGCGCTCGCCGCGCGCGACGGCGCGAGCATCTTCCGGGTCGTGGACCACGTCATCGCGACGGGGCACGAGCCGCGGCGCTTCGTCGAGGACGTGCTCGAGCGCCTGCGCGACCTCATCGTCATCGCGGTGTCGGGCGACGAGGCGCAGGCCGTCCTGCGCGACCAGCCCGCCGACCAGCTCGAGCGCATGCGCACGCAGGCGCAGCACCTCGGGGTGGCCGAGCTGTCCCGGGCCGCCGACCTCGTCAACGCCGCGCTCACCGAGATGACGGGCGCGACGTCGCCCCGCCTGCACCTCGAGCTCCTCATGGCCCGCCTGCTCCTGCCCGGAGCGGACGACGGCGCGGCCGGGTTCGCGGCGCGCCTCGACCGGCTCGAGCGCGGAGGCCTGGGCAACGTCGTGGTCCCCCCGGCCGCGGGGACGCCCGCCCCGGGCGACGCCGCCGCGGCCACCGCGACGGCCCCGGCTGCTGCTCCGGCCGGCGCGCCCTCCTCGGGCCTCACCGGTGCCGCTGCCGTCCGCGCGGCGCTCCGGCCCGCGCGACCGGGCCAGCCCGCCGCGGCACCGGCGAGCGCGCCGGCCCCGCAGGACCCGACGCCGGTCGGGCGCGTCGCGGCTCCCGCTGCGCCGGAGCAGGACCGGCCGTCCGGCGACGCCTCCGCGTCGCCTGCCGCCGCGTCGCCCGATTCCGCATCACCCGCTGCCGCGTCGCGCGCGGCCGACGGTGCGGGGTCGTCGGCGGTCGACAGCGCCGGGTCGGCCGTCGGGTCGTCCGCTCCCACGCACTCGTCCGCGCCGCGCGAGGAGACCGCGCCTGCCGAGGCGTCCGCCCCCGAGCGGACCGGTCCCGTGTCGGGTGCGGCGAGCGCCCCGCCGCGCACCGCGCCCGACGCGGCGTCCGGCGCCGGGGCCGGCACGACGTCCGTCGCGGAGTCCGAGGCCCCGGACGACGGCGCCCGCGAGACCGCTGCCTCTGCTGCCTCGGCGGATGCTCCCTCCCACGCCCCCGAGGCACGGCACCCCGAGGCATCGCGCCCGGAGGCGTCACGCGAGGAGGCGCCGCGCGAGGAGACCCCGCGGCCGTCGACGCCGCGCGAGGCGGCTCCCCGGCAGGAGGCGGCTGCGTCGTCTGCTCCGGCGGCGGGTGGCGCGAGCCCTGCCCTGACGACGGAGGAGCTGCGCCGGCGCTGGCCGGAGGTCCTCGAGAACCTGCGTGCGAGCCCCGTGACGTGGTCGCTGGTGAGCGCCAACGCGCAGGTCGCGGAGCTCGGCGCCGACGTGCTCTACCTCGCCTTCCCCTCGCCCGGGCTGGCCCGGACGTTCTCGTCGTCCCGGCACACGAGCGCGGTCCAGGACGTCGTCTACCAGACGCTCGGGCTCCAGGTCCGCGTCGAGCCGCGCCTCGACGAGGGTGGTCAGGCGGGCGGCGGCTCGGCGCCGTCGTCCGGCCCTGCGCCGGTAGCGCCCGCGCCGTCCGGCGGCTCCGCGCCGTCGGGCCCCGCGTCGCCCGTCGCCACGTCGTCCGGCCCGGCGGCGAGCGCCCCGACGGCAGCGGCTCCTGCCGTGCCCGGCCCCGCGGGGTCCGCCTCGGCGAGCGTCGGGGCTGCCGCCCTCCACGGACCGGGCGGCTCGCAGGCAGGGACGCCGGTCGCGACCGTCGCGGCGCCGAGCGCGCCCGGCGCCGCCCGCTCCGCGAGCACCTCCCGCCCGGCGGACGAGGCCGCGGAGGCGCACGAGGCCCCGCGCGCCGCCGTCGCGCTCCAGGAGCGACCGAGCACCGAGACCGCACCCGCCCCGCCGCGGGCAAGCTCGACCGTGGTGGACGCCGCCGACGAGGCCTGGCTCGCCGGGGCGTCGGTCCCGGCGTCCGCACCGGCGCCCGCACCGCGCGTGGACAGCGCGGACGAGGCGTGGCTCGCGGGGCTGCCCGCGGAGCCGCCCGTCGACCTCGACGACGGCCCCGAGCCGGAGCCCGTGCTCGAACCTGCCCCGCCGACCACCCCGGCCTCCACGCAGGCCCCCGCCCGCACCGCGCCGTCCGCCGCCACCGCGCCGACGGCGCCCGGACGGCCGTCCGCGGCGTCGCCCGCGGCCTCGTCGCAAGGGGCGCCCGCCCGCGCGGCGGCCCCCGCCGCACCGGCGTCCGCAGGCACGTCGGCCGCACCGTTGCGCGGCGTCTCCGCCGCTCGCGCGGCGATCGCGGCGGCCCGCGTCCCGCGGCCCGCCGAGGAACCCGCCCGGCGGGGCGAACCGTCCACGGCCGACCCCATGGACGACCTCCCGTCCGCCGACGACCCCGACATCGTCTCGACGGGCCTCGTCGGGACGGCGCTCGTGGTGAGCCTGCTCGACGGCAAGATCATCGAGGAGATCCAGGACCAGGGCTGACGCCCCTCGAAACAGCGGGCCGGCTGCCGGACACGTACGAGGTATGAGCCCACCTCCCGTGGCGGACCGTGAGGAACGGTTCCGCGACCTCTACCGAGACACGTACGCCGACGTGCTGCGCTTCGTGCGGCGACGCACCGACGACGACCACGCCGAGGACGTCGTCCACGAGGCGTTCGTCGTCGCGTGGCGGCGGATGCGCGACCTCCCACCGACCCGGGACGCGCAACGGGCGTGGCTGTTCGGGGTCGCGCGCGGCTGCCTCCTCAACGACCGGCGGGCGAGCACGCGACGCGGTGCGCTCGGTGTCCGGCTCGCCGCGCAGCCCGAGCCGATGCTCCCGGCCCCCGACGAGCAGACCGCCGCGCGCTCCGACCTCGCCGCGGCGTGGCGCCGGCTCACCCCGGAGCAGCAGGAGGTGCTGTCGCTGCTCCTCTGGGAGGACCTGCCGTCCGCTGACGCCGGACGCGTCATCGGCATCTCGGCGGTCGCCTACCGGCTCCGCCTGCACCGCGCTCGCACGGCGCTCCGCCGGCTGCTCGCCCTCGACGAGGGAACCGGCGCGGACGGCGAGGACCACCGGCCCGCCGCCCTCCCGACCCCATCCCTCGACGTCACCGCCCAGGAGGCGCTCCGATGACGCACGACGACCTGACCATGCTCCGCGGGCTCGATCACGCCCCCGCGT
The DNA here is from genome assembly GCF_004519295.1 of Cellulosimicrobium funkei. Taxonomy (GTDB): domain Bacteria; phylum Actinomycetota; class Actinomycetes; order Actinomycetales; family Cellulomonadaceae; genus Cellulosimicrobium; species Cellulosimicrobium funkei. The sequence continues at coordinate 108,299 of NZ_SOZH01000011.1, read as the reverse complement.
CCGACCTCTCCGCCGCCGAGGCCACGCGAGCGGCGCAGGGCCTCGACCGCATCCTCGCCGGCGAGGAGCCGGGCACGACGGGCGCGCTCGCCGTCGGGCACCTCGCCGTGCAGGCCCGGCGCCGCGCGGCCCGCCGGATCGGCATCCCGGTGGCCGTGACCGCCGCCGCGGCGGCGGCGTTCGCGCTCCCGTTCGTCGGTCCGGCACCGCACGCGCTCGCGTCGTGGACGCCCGAGCCGGACGCCCTCTCCTCGCAGGACCTCGCCGTGCTCGACGCGGCGTGCCAGGCGCGGCTGGGCTCCGAGCGGGCGGTGACCGTCGACGACGTGGTGCTCGCGGAGCGTCGCGGCTCGTGGGCGGCCGTGATGTACCTCCACGACGACGCGCAGGGGCAGACGCTGCAGTCGTCGTGCGTCGGCTACCTGCCCCCGGGCGCGGACGAGGCGGAGGACGTCTCCGCCGGGTCCGCGGGCGGTGGCGACCTCGTCCCCTCCGCCCGGGGCGTCGCGGAGGGCGCGATGTTCCAGTCGGGCGGCAAGGCCTACCCGTGGAGCCGCGAGCGTCCCGTCCTGTCGATGACGGGTGGCCGTGCCGGCGCCGACGTCGTGGCGCTCACGCTCCGGCTCGCGGACGGGACCGCCGTCGAGACGACGCTCGAGGACGGCCGCTTCGTGGCCTGGTGGCCCGGGCCGATCTTCGACCCGGAGACGGTGGACGGTCCCGACGGCGAGGGCGGCCCGCTACCGACCCTCGCTTACGAGGCGACGTACACGGACGGCACCACGCGGACCGTGACGCCCGAGCTCCCGGACTGACCCCGGTGCCCGGGCACGGACCCGGCCTGTCCGCGACGGCGGCGGGCCGGGTCCGCCGTGCGGGCCGCGCCCCGTAGGCTGGGGGCGTGTACGAAGGCGCTGTCCAGGACCTGATCGACGAGCTCGGCCGGCTTCCCGGCGTCGGGCCCAAGAGCGCGCAGCGCATCGCGTTCCACCTGCTCGCCGCGGACGCGGTGGACGTGCGCCGGCTCGCCGACGCGCTCACCGAGGTGAAGGCGCGCGTCCGCTTCTGCGAGACGTGCGGCAACGTCGCGGAGTCGGAGCAGTGCCGCATCTGCGCGGACCCGCGCCGCTCGCCCGAGGTGATCTGCGTCGTCGAGGAGCCCAAGGACGTCGTCGCGATCGAGCGCACGCGCGAGTTCCGCGGCCGGTACCACGTGCTCGGCGGCGCCATCAACCCGATCGAGAACGTCGGGCCGGGCGACCTACGGATCGCGGAGCTCATGAGCCGGCTCGCGGACGGGCAGGTGACCGAGGTGATCCTCGCGACCGACCCGAACGTCGAGGGCGAGGCCACCGCGACCTACCTCGCGCGCATGCTCGGCCCCATGGGCCTACGCGTGACCCGCCTCGCGTCGGGCCTCCCGGTCGGTGGAGACTTGGAGTACGCGGACGAGGTGACGCTCGGCCGGGCGTTCGAGGGCCGCCGCCTCGTCGGCGGCTGACGGGAGGTGACGAGCATGGGGGAGATCCACAACGACCCCGACCTGCGGGAGATCGCCGAGGGCATGGCGGAGCAGGCCCGCGCCTACCTCACCACGACGACGCAGGTCGCGTCCGGCGCGGCCCCCGGCGCGGTGCTGCCGCTCCTGCTCCTCGCGCTGTCCGACGCGCTCGCGGCGGGCGCCCGCCTGGGAGCCGTGGGCGACGTCGTGCCGGTCGAGCGCTTCGAGCCCGACGCCGGCCGCGACACGGACGTGGACCCGCTGCGGACGGCGCTCGCGCGGCTCTTCGACGGGTTCGACGACTACGCCGAGATCACCGACCCGCTCGTGGGGGCCGAGGTCGGCGCGGCGTCGCTCTCGGGCGACCTCGCGTGCGTCGCCGAGTGCCTCGCGAAGGGCCTGCAGCACTACGACGCCGGGCGCGAGCTCGAGGGCCTGTGGTGGTGGCAGTTCTCCTACGTCTCGCTGTGGGGAGAGCGCGCCGCGAGCGCGCTGCGCGTCCTGCAGCTCGCGCTCGCGCACCTGCGTCTCGACGTCGAGGACGACGTCGCGACCGAGGCGGAGTACGACGCGCTCCAGTCCTGAGCGTGCCGGTCGGGCGCCGCGGGCGTCCCGCGGTCAGCCGGCGTCGCCCGCCCGGCCGTAGTGGTCCGCGAGCCCGGCGAGGTACGGCTCCCACGGCACGGTGGCGGCGTCGCGCCCCTCGCGGACGGCGACGAGCCGGTCGAGGTAGTACTCCCACCCGGGCCCGATGTTCCGGGCGTCGTCGTCGGGGCCGAGGAGCTGGCGGAAGGTCAGTGTCGTGACGCCGTCCTGCTCGGCGAGCTCGAAGGACAGGTGCCACGTCTGGTCGCCCGAGGACGTCATCCCGGCGAAGCGGTGCGGCGGCTCGCACCGGGTGATGCGGTACTCCTCGGGCTCGGGCTCGGGGTCGTCGCTCTCGGCCGTCATGAAGAACTCGACGCGGCCGGTCGAGGGGTCGCCCTCCCAGTAGCCGATCCACCGCGCGAGCCGGTCGGGCTCCGTGAGGCTCGCCCACACGTCGTCGGCCGCAGCGTGGAACGTCCGCGTGACGACGAGCTCGTCGCCCGCGGGGCCGCGCTCCACCGTCCCGCCGGGTGTCGGCAGACCGGGTGCCGGCGGGACGGGGGCTGCTGATGGGGTCGTCGGGTCGCTCATGCGCTCTCCTCCTGCTGGGTCGTCCCGCGCTCGGCACGACGTTCTCGGGTGGTGCGGCGGACCTCGAGGTCGAGGCCGTCGAGCGCCCGCGCCGGGACGGGCGGGGCGGGTGCGGTGAGCGCCGCGACGAACGCGGCGAGAGGGTCGAGCGCGGCGGGCCGCAGCGAGTAGAGGCGACGGCGTCCCGCGACGACGGCCTCGACCAGCCCGGCCTCGCGCAGCACGCGCAGGTGGCGGCTCACGGCGGGGCGGGAGACGTCGTCGCGCACGCGCGCGAGGTCGCCCGCACTGAGCGACCCGGCCCGCAGCGCTCGGAGCAGGTCGCGGCGCACGTCGTCGGCGACGGCCTCGAACACGTCCATCCAGGAAGCGTAACCGAACGGTTACGCATGGGGAAGAGCCTCCTCGGCCGTGGACCGGTCGCGGACCGGTCGTGGACCCGGCCCGGGCGTGCCCCGTCCGCGTGGTACCACTGGGGGGTGCTTCCCGCCCTCTCCCTCCCGGTCTCCGGCGGCCTCGAGATCGACGGCGTGACCGTCCTCCTGCTCGTCCTCGCCGCGCTCACGGCGGGGTGGATCGACGCCGTCGTCGGCGGCGGCGGGCTCGTCCAGCTCCCGGCGCTGCTCCTCGTCCCGGGCATCAGCCCCGTGCAGGCGCTCGCGACGAACAAGCTCGCGAGCATCATGGGGACGTCGGTGAGCGCCGCGACGTACTACCGGCGCGTCGGGCCGGACCTGCGTACCGCCGGGCCCATGGCGCTCGCCGCGCTCGTGGGCGCCGTCGGGGGAGCGGCGCTCGCGTCGCGCATCCCGGCCGACCTGTTCAAGCCGATCATCCTCGTGGTGCTCGTCGGCGTCGCGGCCTACACGATCGCGAAGCCGAGCCTCGGGCACAGCACGAACCTGCGCTGGGAAGGCAACGGCCACCGGTGGGCGGCGGCCGGGATCGGCCTGGTCATCGGCACCTACGACGGCCTGCTCGGGCCGGGCACCGGGACGTTCTTCGTCATCGCGCTCGTGAGCATCCTCGGGTACGCGTTCCTGCCGGCGTCGGCGCTCGCGAAGATCGCGAACTTCGCCACGAACGCCGGCGCGCTGATCTTCTTCGTGCCGTACGGGGCGGTGCTGTGGGGGCTGGGCCTCCTCATGGGCGCGGCCAACCTGCTCGGGGCGTACGTGGGCGCCCGGATGGCGGTGGCCAAGGGCAGCGCGTTCGTGCGCGTGGTCTTCGTGGTCGTCGTCGGCGCGCTGATCGTCAAGCTCGGGTACGACGTCGTCCGCGACCTCACCACCTGAGGCATCCGCGCCGTCGGGGGCTGATGCCACCAGTGGTGTCAACGCGTTGTCACAGAGGGTTGCGGTGACACCACTCGTGGTGTCATGATGGCGTCATGGACCTCACCCCGTATGTCGACGACCTTCAGAACCGCCTCGCCGCCGCCGCGGACGCCGCCGGGGACGACGGCCGTCGGCTCGCGGAGCGCCTGACCGCACCGCTCGACGCGGCCGTGCGTCTCGTGCTCCTCGACGCGCTCTCCGCCGCGGCGGGGGAGATCTCCGCAGACCTCGCCCCGGGGTCGGTGGACGTGCGGCTGCGAGGCGGTGCCCCCGAGTTCGTGGTCGCCGTCCCCGCCGCCGCGCCCGCCCCGGTCGAGGGCCTCGTCCCCGCGAACACCCCGGCCACTGCCGCCGGGCCCGCGCCGTCCGACGTCGAGGCTGGGGCCACGACCCGCACGACCCTGCGCCTGCCCGACCACCTCAAGACGCAGGCCGAGACCGCCGCCGCCCGCGACGGCGTCTCCGTCAACACGTGGCTCGTGCGCGCGGTCGCCGCGGCGCTCGAGCAGTCCACCGGGCGTCCGGCGGCGCAGGCCCGCCCGCAGCAGCGCGGCTCCGCCCGCGTCACCGGCTGGGTGCGCTGACCACCTCGGTCTCCGTCTCCGCCCCCTCCGACCGCACCTGACACCACCACGACACCACTCCTGGAGCTTCGTCATGCCCACTTTCCCCGCCCCGCAGCCCTTGCCCGTCGTCGTCGACGTGCCGTTCGCCCACCTGCACGTGGTCGCCGGGGACCGCGACGACGTCGTCGTCACGGTCCTGCCGACCGACCCGGCCAAGTCAGGCAGCGTCCGCGCCGCCGAGGCGGTCCGCGTCGACGGCGACGGCAGCGCCCTGACGATCTCCTACCCCGGGTCGTGGAAGCAGTACGTGCTGCCGTTCGCGTCCGGCACCGCCGACATCACCGTCGAGCTGCCCGCGGGCTCCGACGTGCGCGGCAAGGCGGGCTCGCTCTACGCCGAGGGCAGCCTCGGCACCGTCGCGATGGCGCTCTCCGCCGGGGACGCCCGCGTCGAGGACGTCGACCGGCTCGACGTCAAGGCCTCGGCGGGCTCCGTGGCGGCGCGCCGCGTGCGGGGCTCGCTGGACGCCCGCGCCAGCGCCGGGTCGGTCCGTGTCGAGGAGGTCCAGGGCGAGGGCACGATCAAGGCGACGAACGGCACGACGACGGTCGGCGCCGTCACCGGCTCGCTCGCCGTCCACGGCGCGCACGGCGACATCGCGGTGACGCGCGTCGCCGGCACGCTCACGGCGAAGTCCGCGCACGCGGGCATCCGGGTCGAGCGCCTGGAGTCGGGGAGCGTCACCCTCGCGACGTCGTACGGCTCGATCGAGGTGGGCGTGCCCGAGGGGACCGCCGCGTTCCTCGACGCGAGCTCCGAGCACGGCAGCGTGCGCAACCACCTCACGCCCACGGAGGGCCCCGTCGAGGACGAGGCCACCGCGGAGATCCACGCCAGCACCGGGTTCGGCGACGTCGTCGTCCGCCGGCCCTGAACCACCCACCAGAACCCAGGGATCGGAGATCCGCAGATGTCTGCTGACCAGACCCTCGCCCCGGCCGTCCGGGTGCGAGGCATCGAGAAGTCGTACGGCGACCTGCGCGTGCTGCGCGGTGTCGACCTCGAGGTGGCGCGCGGGAGCATCGTCGCGCTGCTCGGGTCCAACGGTGCGGGCAAGACGACGCTCGTGCGGATCCTGTCCACCCTGCTCGCGCCGGACGCCGGCACCGCGACCGTCGACGGGTTCGACGTCGTCGCGCAGCCCGGGCACGTGCGCGAGTCCATCTCGCTGACGGGGCAGTTCGCCGCGGTCGACGAGGTGCTCACCGGACGGGAGAACCTCGTCCTCGTCGCCCGCCTGCGGCACCTCGCAGACCCGGGGCGCGTCGCGGACGAGCTGCTCGCCCGCTTCTCCCTGACCGACGCCGGGGCCCGCCGCGCCGGGACCTACTCCGGCGGGATGCGGCGCCGGCTCGACATCGCCATGAGCCTCATCGGCGACCCGCCGGTCATCTTCCTCGACGAGCCGACGACCGGCCTCGACCCGCAGGCCCGGATCGAGGTCTGGGCCACGGTGCGCGAGCTCGCCCACGGCGGCACCACCGTGCTGCTCACCACCCAGTACCTCGACGAGGCCGAGCAGCTCGCCGACCGGATCGCGATCCTGCACCGCGGGACGATCATCCAGAACGGCACCCTGGCCGAGCTCAAGGCCCTGCTGCCCCCGGCGACCGTCGAGTACGTCGAGAAGCAGCCCTCCCTCGAGGACGTGTTCCTCGCGCTCGTCGGCGACGCCGGCGACAGCGCCCCCACCACGGACCGGACGAGCGCCGACGGCGTCCGCCCGGCAGGAGGGGAAGCCCGATGACCACCCACGCCCTGGCCGACACCCGTGCCCTCACGGGCCGCTCGCTGCGCCACGTCCTGCGCAGCCCGGACACGATCATCACGACCGCCGTGACCCCGATCGCGCTCATGCTCCTCTTCGTCTACGTGCTCGGGGGCGCGATCGACACCGGCAGCGGCGAGTCGTACGTGAACTACCTGCTGCCCGGCATCCTGCTCATCACCGTCGCGTCGGGCGTCGCGTACACGTCCTACCGCCTGTTCCTCGACCTGCAGGGCGGCATCGTCGAGCGCTTCCGGTCCATGCCCGTCGCCCGGTCCAGCGTCCTGTGGGCGCACGTGCTCACCTCGCTCGTGGCGAACCTCGTCTCCGTGACCCTCGTGGTGGGGGTCGCCCTCGTCCTGGGGTTCCGGACCGACGCGTCCGTCGGGGCGTGGCTCGCCGTCCTCGGCATCCTCGTCCTGTTCGTCCTCGCGCTGACCTGGCTCGCGGTCGTCGCCGGGCTGTCGGCCAAGACGGTCGACGGCGCGTCCGCCTTCAGCTACCCGCTGATCTTCCTGCCCTTCGTCAGCTCGGCGTTCGTCCCCACGGACAGCATGCCGGGACCGGTCGCGTGGTTCGCCGAGAACCAGCCCGTGACCGCGATCGTCGACACCCTGCGGTCCCTCTTCGCCGGCCAGCCCGTCGGGAGCGACATCTGGGTCGCGCTCGCGTGGCTCGTCGGCATCCTCGTCCTCGCCTACGCGTGGGCGACGGCGGTCTACCGGCGCCGCGTCGGCTGACGACCGCCGGGGACCGACGCCCGAGGGGCCGCGCGCGGGAGACCGTGCGCGGCCCCTCGCCCGTCTGCACCCCCGTGCCCCGGGGCCGACGCGCGGACCTTCGGTCCCGAGCCGGGGCGACCACCGGCCCTGTCCGGGAGGTCGCCCGGACGCGAGGATCGAGGTCGTGCAGACCCTCGCCCAGGCGGTGACCACCCAGTCGGAGGCGGCCCGGGAGAAGGTGCTCTTCGCCAGACGTCCCGGGCGCTACCTCGTCGCGGCGATGCTCGCGGGCGCGTACATCGGCGTCGGCGTCGTGCTCATGGTCGCGACGGCGGGCCCGTTCCTCGCCGCCGGGTCCCCGGCCGAGCGGCTCGTCGCCGGGGGCGTGTTCGCCGCGGCGCTGACGCTCGTCGTCTTCGCCGGGGCCGAGCTCGCCACGTCCGCGATGATGGTCCTCACCCAGGGCGTCGCGACACGAGCCGTCCGCGTGCGCGACGCCGTCGCCACCCTGGGCCTGTGCCTCGTCGGCAACCTGGCCGGGTCGATGCTCTTCGGCTGGGCCGTCACGCAGGCGGGCGTGCTGCGCTCGAACGCGGCGGCCGGCGAGATGGCCGCCTCGATGCTCCGCGCGAAGGCGCACGAGACCGGGGGAGAGCTCTTCTTCCGCGGCGTGCTGTGCAACATCCTCGTGTGCGCCGCGATCTGGGCCTGCGGGCGCCTGCGCTCGGAGGCCGGCAAGGCGGTGATCCTGTTCTGGGGGATCCTCGCGTTCATCGCGTCCGGGTTCGAGCACGTCGTCGCCAACATGACGACGTTCTCCCTCGGGCTCTTCGGCGACCTCGGCCCGACGACGTGGGCCGACTTCGGCCGCAACCTCACCTGGGTGGGCCTCGGCAACCTCGTCGGCGGGGCCGTCGTCGTCGGGCTGGCGTACGTCGTCGTGGCCGGGCCGCGGGCCCGCGTGCTGCCGGAGGTGTGACCCCGGCGGCGGCCTGCCGCGGTCCGCAGGGCGGGACGGGCTTGGCCGGGGCGTGGGACGCGTGCCTATCATCGACCGACCCACAAGCACCCGGCGGGCCGTTGAGAGAGACGGAGGCCGGCGACAGATGGAGCAGCACGTGGCACTTGTCGTGCAGAAGTACGGCGGTTCGTCCGTCTCGGACGCCGAGAGCATCAAGCGGGTGGCCAAGCGCATCGCCGAGGCGAAGCGGGCCGGGAACGACGTCGTCGTCGTGGTCTCGGCGATGGGCGACACGACCGACGAGCTCATCGACCTCGCCCAGCAGGTCAGCCCCCTCCCTCCGCAGCGCGAGATGGACATCCTCCTCACCGCGGGCGAGCGCATCTCGATGTCGCTGCTCGCGATGGCGATCACCAGCCTCGGCGTGAAGGCGAAGTCGTTCACCGGGCAGCAGGCCGGTCTCATCACCGACGCGGTGCACGGCAAGGCGCGCATCGTCGACGTCGTCCCGACGCGCGTGCGCGAGACCCTCGACCGCGGCCAGGTCGCGATCGTCGCGGGGTTCCAGGGCGTGACGCAGTCGACGAACGACGTGACGACGCTCGGGCGCGGCGGGTCGGACACGACCGCCGTCGCGCTCGCGGCAGGTCTCGACGCCGACGTGTGCGAGATCTACACCGACGTGGACGGCGTGTTCACGGCCGACCCCCGCATCGTGCCGTCCGCGCGCAAGATCGACCGCATCACGTACGAGGAGATGCTCGAGATGGCGGCGAGCGGCGCGAAGGTCCTCGCGCTGCGCTGCGTCGAGTACGGCCGCCGGTACGGCGTCCCCATCCACGTGCGCTCGTCCTTCAGCGGCAAGGACGGCACGTTCGTCAGCGCGGACGCGTACACCGCGCGCCCCGGCGCGAGCGCCGGCTCCCCGGCCGGCACCGCCGGCAGCACCGCAGACCTTCCCGAGGAGACCGTCATGGAAGACCCGATCATCTCCGGCGTCGCGCACGACCGCAGCGAGGCCAAGATCACCGTCGTCGGCGTGCCCGACGTCCCGGGCACGGCCGCGCGGATCTTCGAGGTCGTCGCGGGCTCGGGCGTGAACATCGACATGATCGTGCAGAACGTGTCGGCGGCCCGCACGGGCCTCACCGACATCTCGTTCTCCCTCCCCGAGGGCGACGGCCCGGCCGCGATGTCCGCCCTCTCGGCGCTGCAGGCCGAGATCGGGTTCGACTCGCTCCAGTTCGACGACCAGATCGGCAAGCTCTCGCTCGTCGGCGCGGGCATGAAGTCGCACCCCGGCGTCTCCGCGAAGCTGTTCGGCGCGCTGCGCGACGCGGGCATCAACATCGAGATGATCTCCACCTCGGAGATCCGCATCTCCGTCGTCACGCGCGAGGACTCGCTCGACGACGCGGTGCGCGCCGTGCACACCGCCTTCGAGCTCGACGCCGCCGACGGCGAGGCCGTCGTCTACGCCGGCACCGGCCGCTGACCCGACGCAGGAGAGGACCCACCATGAGCACCCAGAGCACCCCCGGTCTGCACCTCGCCGTCGTCGGCGCGACCGGCCAGGTCGGCGCGGTCATGCGCCGCCTCCTCGAGGAGCGCGACCTGCCCGTCGCGAGCGTCCGCTACTTCGCGTCGGCGCGCTCCGCCGGGTCGACGCTCCCGTGGCGCGGGACCGACGTCGTCGTCGAGGACGTCGCCGCGACCCCGACCGAGGACCTGCGCGGGATCGACGTCGCGCTCTTCTCCGCGGGCGGCGCGACGTCGAAGGCGCAGGCCGAGCGGTTCGCCGCCGCGGGCGCCGTCGTCGTCGACAACTCCTCCGCGTGGCGCATGGACCCCGACGTCCCGCTCGTCGTCTCGGAGGTGAACCCGGGCGCGCTGCGCGAGGCGCGCAAGGGCATCATCGCCAACCCCAACTGCACGACGATGGCCGCGATGCCCGTCCTCAAGCCGCTCGCGGACGAGGCCGGGCTGGAGCGCCTGATCGTCGCGACGTACCAGGCCGTCTCCGGCGCCGGGCTCGCCGGCGCGGAGGAGCTGCGCGCGCAGGCCGTCGCGGGCGCCCGGGCCGAGGCCGACGGGTCCGGCCCGGGCCTCGTCGGTCTCGTGCACGACGGCGGCGCGGTCGCCTTCCCCGAGCCCGCCGTCTTCCCGCGGAACGTCGCGTTCAACGTCGTCCCGCTCGCCGGGTCGATCGTCGACGACGGGCAGGAGGAGACGGACGAGGAGAAGAAGCTCCGCAACGAGTCGCGCAAGATCCTCGGGCTGCCGGAGCTCGCCGTCTCGGGCACGTGCGTGCGCGTCCCCGTGTTCACCGGGCACTCGCTCGCGATCCACGCCGAGTTCGGCGCCCCGATCACGCCCGACCGTGCACGCGAGATCCTCGCCGACGCCCCCGGCGTCGCGCTCGCGGACGTCCCGAACCCGCTGGAGGCGGCCGGCAAGGACCCGTCGTTCGTCGGCCGGGTCCGCACCGACCAGTCGGTGCCGGGCGGGCGCGGTCTCGTGCTGTTCGTCTCGAACGACAACCTCCGCAAGGGCGCCGCGCTCAACGCCGTCCAGCTCGCCGAGCTCGTCGCGCAGGACCTCGACGGCGTCCGCGCCGCGTTCGCCCCGGCCCTCGCGCAGTAGAAACCAGGTACCGCGGGGTAGAGCCCCGGTACCGCGAGGTAGAGCCCTGGTGATGACCAGGGCTCTACCTCGCGAGCCGGGGGTGGCGGCGGTGCGGGCTCAGCCCTCGACGAGCCGGGCCATGTTCTCGCCGTCCGCGAGCCCCACGACGTTGCCGGCCGGGTCGGTGAGCCAGGCGCCGTCGCCGCCCTCCATGAAGCCGCGCACGATCCCCTTCTCGTCCTGGTCGAACCCCTCGTAGCGCTCGAACGTCACGCCCTTCGCGATGAGCTCGTCGACGGCCTGGTCCACGTCGTCGACGGTGAGGTGCATGACCGTGAAGGCGGCCGGCCGATGGTCCTCCTTCGGGTAGACGAACACGTCCGAGCCGCCGCCGAGGTGGAGCACCAGACCGTTCCCGTCGTCGAGTGCCGTGACGGGGAGCCCGAGGGTGTCCCCGTAGAACGCGCGCGCCGCGTCGAGGTCGTCCGCCGAGAAGCTGGAGAACCCGCGCCTGATGGTGACCATCGTTGCCTCACTCCTTCGGGACCGCCGGCGGCCGGAGGGCGGGGCCCGCCGCGGACGCCGGATCCTCCCAGCGTCCCACCGCCGGCCCGCCGTGGGTACCGCCCGGGGCGGGGGAAGGGAGCGAGTCAGGACGAGCGTGCGAGCGCGGGGCGGGTCCCGGGCGTCGGCGCGAGCACCCACAGGGCCGTCGCGGCGAGCACGTGCCAGACGGCGTGCCCCTGGAGCGTGACGCCGAGCGCGCCGTCGGCGTCGCACAGGGGCCAGCCCGGGCGGGTCAGGGTTCCCACCGTGCCGCCGACGGCGAGCAGCACGAGCGCGGCGACCGTGCGGCGTCGGACGGCGGGCCGTCGCCACGCGCGTGCGGCGCTCGCGGCCACGGCCGCGCCTGCCGCGACCACCTGGGCGGCGGTGGACGCCGGGACCGAGACCGCCGCGAGCACGACCCCGAGCAGGGTCGGCGCGAGCCACCACCACGTCCGCAGGCGGCGCCCGGTGAGGTCGGCGACGGCGTCGGCGGCGACGAGCGCGAGCGTGCCGAGCAGCGGCGGGTCGTGCGCGACGGGGTTCCACGACGGCGACGGTCCGTGCTGCACCACGGAGCCCACCCCGATCAGCGCGACCAGGACCCCGAAGGCCACCGCGCAGCCGCGACGCGGCGCCGTCGGGCTCGCCCGGGTCCCCGGGGGCCCCGGGTTCCGGCCGCCGCGCCGCCACCACGACGGCCGCGCCGGCCAGGACGAACGCGAGGCTCGTCCACGTGCTCAGCGGCTCGGCCCCGGGCGCCCCGCCCGCGAGCTCGCACGCTCCGCCCACCGCGCCCCCTCCGTCTCCCGATGCGGCCCGACCGGGTCTCCCGATGCGACCCGACCGGCACCGGCCTCGGCGCCGACGTCCCCATCGTTCCGCCCGGCGTCGGTCGTCGCGCGTCCGGAAGAAGGGTTGCGCCGCACTCCTCATCTGTGGTTCATTACTCAAGTAATGAACCACAGAACACGCGAGCCGGGAGAGGATGGGCCCCATGTTCGACGGACCTGAACCCATCTACCTCCAGATCGCGCAGATGATCCGGGCACAGGTGCTCGCGGGGGAGCTCGCGGAGGAGGAGCAGGTCATGTCCACGACGCAGTTCGCGACGACGTTCCGGATCAACCCGGCGACGGCGGCCAAGGCGTTCGCCGGGCTCGTCGACGAGGGCGTCCTCTACAAGCGGCGCGGGCTCGGCATGTTCGTCGCACCGGGCGCGCGCGAGCGGCTGCTCGCCGAGCACCGCGCGCGGTTCTTCGACGAGGTCCTCGACCCCGCGCTGGCGCAGGCGGACCTCCTCGACATCCCGGCCGCCGAGATCGTCGAGCACGTCCTCGGCCGCCCGCGGCCCGCCGGTCCCGGGACCGGCGACGCACCCCGTACCGGCCCCGACACCGACCCCACCCCGAGGTGAGACCCGTGACCGCCCGGCCCACCAGCCATCCCACCGACCACCCCGCCGCGACCGCGCCCTTCGGCGCCGAGGTGCGCGACGTCGTCGTGCGGTACTCCCGCGGCGACGACCCCGCGCTCGACGGCGCGACCCTGACGATCCGCCCCGGCGTCATCACCGGCCTCCTGGGCCGCAACGGCGCCGGCAAGACGACGCTCGCGGCCCTGCTCGCCGCGTTCCGGCGCCCGACGTCGGGCACGGTCCGCGTCGGTCCGGACGGCGAGCTCGAGGACCCGTTCGAGAACGTCTGGGCGACCATGCACACCCAGCTCGTGCGCGAGAGCGGCGACGTGGGGGAGTCCGACAAGGCGCGCGACACGCTCGAGTACTACGCGGACGTGCGCCCGCACTGGGACGCCGACCTCGCCGGGCGCCTCCTCGACACCTTCGAGGTGGACGTCCGCAAGAAGCCCAACGAGCTCTCGCGCGGCAAGCGCTCGGCGCTCGGCGCGGTCGTCGGGCTCGCCGCCCGCGCGCCCCTGACGATCTTCGACGAGGTCTACCTCGGCATGGACGCCCCGAGCCGCTACGCGTTCTACGACGCGCTCGTCGCGGACTACGCCGAGCACCCGCGCACGATCCTGCTCTCGAGCCACCTGATCGCCGAGGTCGAACGGCTCTTCGAGGACGTCGTGATCATCGACCGCGGGCGGGTCCTGCTCGCCGAGAACGCCGACGACGTCCGCGCGCGCGGCGTCAGCCTCACCGGGCCGGCGGACGTCGTCGAGCGCCACACCGCGGGCCGGGAGGTGCTCGCCCGGCAGCGGCTGGGGAGCACGGCCCAGGTCACGCTCTTCGGCACGTTCGCCCCCGACGAGCGGGCCGCGGCCGCCGCGGCCGGGCTCGAGGTCGGGGCGGTGCCCGTCCAGGACCTGTTCGTCCACCTCACGCGCACCGACCGCACCGAGGACGGCGCGTCCGCCCGCACCCGCACGCAGGAGGCACGATGACCGCCACGACCCCGCGCTCCGCGGAGCGCCGCGCGCTCGAGAAGGCCGCCCACCGGCGCGGCGTCCGCGCCGTCGCCTGGTACTTCATCGGCGGCACCTGGTACGTCGGCGTGTGGTTCTGGCTCATCGCGCTCGCCATCGGGGCCCTCGTCCTGTGGATCATGCTGCGCAACGACGACGTGAGCATCGAGGGCGTGGGCGGCGTCGCGGGCTCCGCGAAGTTCTTCCTCTTCGTCATGGGCATCCTCCTGCCGCTCATGACGATCGCGCTGCACGTCGCCGCCGGCGGCACGCGGCGGTCGTACACGCACGGCCTGTGGATCGGCGCCGCCGTCTCCGGGCTCACGTTCGGGATCGCGACCGCGCTCGTGCGGTGGGCGGAGTGGGCGCTGTTCCGCCAGGCCGGCTGGCCGACGGAGCAGGACCTCACGCAGCTCTACACGGACGGGTCCGAGGTCGGGCTCATGATCCTCGTCGAGGGCACGTTCTGCGTCGTCTACTACCTCGCGGGCATGGTCGTCGCCGCGGGCTTCTACGGCTTCGGGTTCCTGCGCGGCGTGCTGCTCGTCGTCGCGTCGCTCGCGACCGTCCTGGTGAGCGAGGTGTTCCTGCGCTCCGGGTTCTTCGGCCACGCGCTCTCGCGCGTCGTCGGTCTCGACGGCACCCCCGTCTGGCTCGCCGTGCTCGGCGGGCTCGCCGGGGTCGTGCTCGCCGCACTGCTCCTGCGCGTCGTCCTGCGGGGCGTCGCGATCCGTCCGGTCGAGTTCGCGGGCACCGCGAGCGCCTGACCGGCAGCACCCTCCCGACCGCACTCCCACCCGTCCGGGCGGCGCACGGCGCCGTCCGTGGGTGCCGCACACCCTCCTGGAGGTCACCATGAGCACCGCAGCACCGCCCCCGGGCGGCACGACGGCGACGTCGCCCGCCCCGCCCGCCGACCGCACGGCCGGGCCCGCCCCGGTCGTCGAGATCCGGAACCTGCGCAAGACGTACCCGGGACCGCAGGGCTCCGGCACGCGCACCGTCGCGGTCGAGGACGTGAGCCTCACCGTCCGGCAGGGCGAGATCTTCGGCATCCTCGGGCCCAACGGGGCCGGCAAGACGACGACCGTCGAGTGCCTCGCCGGGCTGCGCCAGGCCGACGGCGGCACGGTCCGCGTGCTCGGCGTCGACCCGCAGGCCGACCCCGCCGCGGTGCGCGACGTCGTCGGCGTCCAGCTCCAGGAGGCCGCGCTCAACGAGAAGATCACGGTCGAGGAGGCGATGCGGCTCTTCGCGTCGTTCTACGCGTCGCCCGGCGACGTGGAGGAGCTCCTCGACCTGCTCGACCTCGCCGCGCACCGGCGCGTCGCGTTCGCCAAGCTCTCGGGCGGGCAGAAGCAGCGCCTGTCGATCGCGCTCGCGCTCGTGGGGAACCCGCGCGTCGCGATCCTCGACGAGCTGACCACCGGGCTGGACCCGGCGGCCCGCCGCGCGACGTGGGAGCTCGTCGAGCGTGTGCGCGACCGCGGCGTGACCATCCTGCTCGTCACGCACTTCATGGACGAGGCGGAGCGCCTGTGCGACCGGCTCGTCATCATCGACCGCGGCCGGGTCGTCGCGCAGGGCACGCCCGCGGAGCTCGTCGACTCCGTCGACACGTCGCGCACCGTGCGCCTGCGCGTGCCGCCCGCGGACCACGACCTCGCGCTGCACACGATCGCGGGGCTCGCGGACGTCCAGCACGTCGAGGCGACGCCCGGGGCAGGGCGCGAGATCGAGGTGACGGGCTCCCGGCAGGTGCTGCCCGCCGTCGTGCTCGCGCTCGCCGAGCGCGAGGTCGTGCCCGACGACGTCCGGACCGTCTCCCGCACGCTCGAGGACGTCTTCGTGGCCGTGACCGGCCGCACGTACGACCCGGACGCGACCGACGCCTCGGACGCGACCGACGCTCGATCGACCCGAGGGGAGTCCCGATGACCGCCACGACCCTGACCCCGTCCACCGTGCCCGTCCGCCGCAGCAGCGGCTGGCGCGGGTTCGGCGTCCTGCTCGCCACGGAGGCGCGGCTCTGGCTGCGCGACCCGGGGACGGTGTTCTTCGCGCTCGTGTTCCCGACCGTCCTGCTCGTCGGGGTCGGTTTCGCCATCCCCGGGATGCGCGTGCCGATCGAGGACGCGCCCCCGCCGTGGGGCGGGCTCACACCCGTCGCTCTCTACGCGCCCGTGGTGCTCGCCGCGGCGATCGCGACCCCGGCCCTGACGACCATGCCGGTCTACTTCGCCACGTTCCGCGAGAAGGGCCTGCTGCGGCGGCTGTCGACGACGCCCATGCGCCCGCAGGGGATCGTCGTCGCGCACCTCGTCATCAACCTCGTGGCCGTCGTGGTCGCGTCCGCCGTCGCGCTCGTCGTCGGGCAGCTCGTGTTCGGCCTGCCGGCGCCGCAGAACGCGGCGACGGTCGTGCTGGCGTTCGTCCTCGGCGTCGCGTCGATGTACGCGCTCGGCACCCTCGTCGCGGCGCGCGCGCCCAAGGCGAGCACGGCGTCCGCGATCGGGACGCTCATCTACTTCCCGCTCCTGTTCCTCTCCGGGCTGTGGACGCCGGGGCCGATGATGCCGGAGGCCGTCGCGCAGGTCGGCAGGTTCACGCCGCTCGGCGCCGCGTCGCAGGCGATGACGGCGGGGTGGTTCGAGGAGGGCTTCCCCACGGTGCAGGTGGTCGTCATGGTCGTGTGGACGGCCGTGCTCCTGCCGCTCGGCATCCGGCTCTTCCGCTGGAGCTGAGGCGGGACGGACCGCGGAGCCGGGCCTCGGCCCCGTCCGCGCCACCGCTCGGCCTCGTCCGGACTGCGGCCCGGCCCCGCGGGCGTGGCCGCCGGAGCGCCCCTAGCCTGACCGGCATGAAGCCCTTCCTGCTGCTGGCGTCCCGGGCGGAGGACCCGGCCGCGGACGGCGAGCACGCGGCGGTGCTTCGTCACTCCGGCCTCGCGCCGCACGAGCTGCACCGCGTGCGGATGGAGGCGGGCCCGCTGCCGGCGATCGACCTCGACGCGTACTCGGGGGTGATCGTCGGCGGCAGCCCGTTCGACTCGTCGCGGCCCGAGGCGGAGAAGTCGGCGACGCAGCGCCGGGTCGAGCGCGAGCTCGCGCCTCTCCTGGACGAGATCGTCGAGCGCGACGTCCCGTTCCTCGGGGCGTGCTACGGCGTCGGGACGCTCGGCCTGCACGAGGGCGCGGTGCTGGACGACACGTACGCCGAGCCCATCTCGCCCGTGACGATCCGGCTCACCCCGGAGGGCCGGGCCGACCCGCTGCTCGCGGGCCTGCCCGACGCGTTCGAGGCGTACGTGGGCCACAAGGAGGCGGTGCGGGAGCTGCCGCCGCACGCGGTGCTGCTCGCGACGTCGGACGCGTGCCCGGTGCAGATGTTCCGCGTCAAGGAGAACCTCTACGCGACGCAGTTCCACCCGGAGCTCGAACTGGAGGGCATCCTCACGCGCATCGGCGTCTACCGGGACTACGGCTACTTCCCGCCCGAGGCCGCGGGCGACGTCGAGGCGGCCGTCCGGCGCGGCGACGTCCGGGAGCCGCACCGCATCCTCGCGACGTTCGTCCACCGCTACGCAACCGACTGAGACCGAGCCGGTCCTCGCAGGTCGAGCAGGTGGTCGTGGTCCGTCCTGCCGCCAGGACGGACCACGACCACCTGCTCGGCGGAGCGGGTCCTGGCGGCCGGGTCAGCGGGTGGCCGGGGCCGGGTGGGGGGTGTCGGCAGGCAGTCGCTCCGCCGCCACGGCGCGGCGGTGCGCCCGCACCGACCAGACGACGGCGGCCGCCCAGACGACCGCGACGAGCGCCAGCACGACGCCCTGGACCGCGCCGCTCGCGTCGACCCAGTCGGAGCGCAGCAGCGTGCGGACGTTGGTGAGCACGATGACGCCGCCCACGGCCGAGCCGAGGATCCGGGGCGGGAGCATCCGCACGAGCCAGGCCGCGATCGGCGCGGCGACCAGCCCGCCGAGGAGGAGCGCCACGACCCACGTCAGGTCGATCCCCTGGGAGCCGAGCGACCAGAGGAACCCGAGCGACGCGGCGACCGCGACGAGGAACTCGCTCGTGTCGACGGACCCGATGACCTTGCGCGGCTCGATCCGGCCCGAGGCGAGCAGGGCGGGCGTGCCCACGGGGCCCCAGCCGCCGCCGCCCGTGGCGTCGACGAAGCCCGCCACGAGACCGAGCGGCGCGAGGAACCGCTTGCGCAGCGGCAGCCCCAGGCGACCCGTCGGCAGCCCGGCGAACGTGAAGCGCGAGAGCACGTACACCCCGAGCGCGAGGAGCAGCAGCGACATGACGGGGGCGGCGACCTCGGTCGACAGGTTCGCGAGGAACGTCGCGCCCGCGAACGCCCCGAGCGCGCCCGGCACGCCGATGCGCAGCACGACCTTCCAGTCGACGTTCCCGAACCGCCAGTGCGCCGCGCCGGACGCGAGCGTCGTCCCGATCTCCGCGAGGTGGATCGTCGCGGACGCCGCCGCGGGGTTGGTCCCGATCGCGAGGAGGAGCGTCGTGGACGTCACGCCGTACGCCATGCCGAGGCTGCCGTCGACGAGCTGGGCGCCGAGGCCCACGAGGGCCAGCAGGACGAGGGTCCGCACCGGGGCCTCCTTGCTCGGGCCGCCGGGAGGGTCCCGACGTGTCCTGACAAGGTTGACCGGGCGGGTCCACTATGTGAAGCGCCGCCCGCATCGTGGGCCAGTGTTAACGGGAGCGTCCCGTCAGGGGTTCTCCCACGCGTCGGCGCGGGCCGCGAGCGCGTGCACGTCGTCGGGCAGGTCGCGGCGCACGACGTCGTCGATCGTCACGCGGTCCAGCACGTCGCGGACGCTCGCGCGCAGGGCGATCCACACCTCGAGCAGGCCCGCGGCGGAGCCGTCGTACTCGAGGCTCGGGGGGCGCTCGTCGCGGACCGTGACGAGCGGGCCGTCGACCGCGCGGAAGACGTCGGCGAGCGTCACCTCGGACGCCGGGCGCGCGAGGCGGTGGCCGCCGGAGCGCCCGCGGACGCTCGCGACGATCCCGGCCCGGCGCAGGTCGCCGAGGATCCGTTCGAGGAAGCTCACCGGGAGGCCCTGACCCGTCGCGAGGTCCTCCGCCCGTACCGGGTCGCCGTGCGGCGACGCCGCGAGCTCGGCGCACGCCCGCACCGCATAGTCCGCCTTCGCCGAGACACGCATGAGGACATTGTGCCGTGCGCGGGTCTCACCCCGGGGCGCCGCTGCCCCTCGCGACCCCTTCCCCCCTACGCTGTGACGCGTGGACGTGCACGAGCGCAACAACGTGCGGGTCATGGGGGCGCAGGACGGCCCGACGATGGTCTTCGCGCACGGTTTCGGCTGCGACCAGTCGATGTGGCGCTTCGTCGCGCCCGCGTTCGCGACGGACCACCGGGTCGTGCTGTTCGACCACTCGGGGTGCGGGGCGTCGCACCCGACCGCGCACGACGCCGTCCGGCACGCCGACCTCGCGGGCTACGCCGCGGACGTGGTGGAGATCGTGGAGGCCGTCGGGCCGGGGGAGGGGCGCGGGCCCGTGGTGCTCGTGGGCCACTCGGTGAGCGCCGTGATCGCGCTGCTCGCGGCGGCCGACCGCCCGGACCTGTTCGACCGGCTGGTGCTCGTGGGCCCGAGCCCGCGGTACGTCGACGACGACGGCTACCGCGGCGGGTTCACCGCCGAGGAGATCGACGAGCTCCTGGAGACGATGGACGCGAACTACCTCGGCTGGACGCAGGTCATGGCACCCGTGATCGCCGGGAACCCGGACCGCCCGGCACTCGGCGACGAGCTCGCCGCGGTGTTCCGGCGCAACGACCCGGCGGTCGCCCGGCAGTTCGCGCGCGCGACGTTCCTCGGCGACAACCGGGCGGACCTGGCGCGCGTGCGCACCCGGAGCCTCGTGGTGCAGAGCCGGGAGGACGTCATCGCGCCGCCCGAGGTCGGGCGCTACGTGCACGAGCACCTGCCGGACAGCGACCTCGTCGTCATCGACTCGGTGGGGCACTGCCCGAACCTCTCGCACCCGGACCTCCTCGTGCGCGCGATGCGCGACTGGCTGGGCGCCGCCTGATGGCGATGTCCCGGGCCGAGCGCTGGGCGCTCGCCCCCGTCGCGCTGCTCCTCCTCGACACCGAGGCGCGCGTCCTCGACGCCAACGACGAGTTCCTGCGGACGATCGAGGTCCCGGACGTCGAGGCGGTCGCGGGCCGCCGGCTGGCGGACCTGCTCACCGTGGGCGGGCGCATCTTCTGGGAGACGCACGTCGGTCCGCGCCTGCACATCGAGGGCCGCGTGGACGAGGTCGCGGTCGAGCTCCGCACGCCCGGGGGCCGCGAGCCCGTGCTGCTCACGGCGATCGAGCGCGAGGCGCGCGGCGAGCGGCTGATCGAGGTCGCGATGCTCGGCGCGCGCGAGCGCTCGCGGTTCGAGCACGAGCTCGTCGAGGCGCGCCGCGCGGCGGAGGAGGCGGAGCGCCGGGTGCGGCTGCTGCACGGCGTCGCCGCCGACCTCGCGAGCGTCGCCGGTCTCGACGGCGTCGCGTGGGTCCTGCTCCGGGCGGCCGTCACGATGCTGGGCGCGGGCGACGCCGCGCTGTGGACGGCGCAGGAGCGCGGCCCGCTGCGGCGGTGGGGCGGCGCCGTCGGCGTCCTGGCGCCGTCGATCGACGAGCTCACCGAGGCGACCGTGCGGGACGACGGGACGGTCGTCGTGCCGCTGCGCACCGCGGGCGCGCTGCTCGGCGTGCTCGCGCTCGAACCACGTCGCGCCGCGGGCTCCGACCCCGTCGACCTGGGCACCGCCGCCGCCGCGGGCCAGCTCGCGGCGCTCGCGCTCTCGCGCGCGCGGGTCCACGAGCAGAGCGTCTCGGTCGCGAGCGAGCTCCAGGGCGCGATGCTCTCGGACGGGATCGTCACCGACCCGCAGGTCGAGGTCTCGGCGTGCTACCGCCCGGGCGTCCACGACCTCCAGGTCGGCGGCGACTGGTACGACACCTTCCGGGTCGCGCCCGACGTCGTCGCGCTCAGCGTGGGGGACGTCGTCGGCCGGGGGCTCAAGGCGGCGACGTCGATGGGGCAGCTGCGCACCGCCGTCCGGGCCGCGTCCGACACGGGGCTGCCGCCGGAGGAGGTGGTCGAGCGCGTCGACCGCTTCGTCGACCGGACGGGCACGGGCTTCATGGCGAGCCTCGTGTACGGGGAGCTCGACCTGCGGGCCGGGGTGCTGCGCTACACGTGCGCGGGCCACCTGCCGCCCCTGCTCGTGCGGGCCGGCGGCTCCGCGGCGTACCTGTGGGAGGCCCGGTCGACGCCGCTGGGCGTGCGGGGCACGACGCCGCGCGTCGCGAAGGCCGTGCGCCTCGCCCCGGGCGACCTGCTGCTGCTCTTCACGGACGGCGTCGTCGAGCGCCGCGACCGGCCGCTCGCGCTCGCGCTCGACGAGCTCGCGGACGTCGTCACGCGCGCCCTCGACGTCGGCCTGCGCGACGACCGGCTGCTGGAGGCCGTCGTCTCGCGTGCGCCCGAGGACGACGACGCGTGCCTGCTCGCGGTGCGCTGGCTCGGCCCCGCCGGGGACGGGCGGGCGGTGCCCGACGCCCCGGCCGCCGCGTCAGCGGACGAAGAACGGGCCGGCTGAGGGGTCGGCGAGGCGTGCGAGCGCGTGCCCGAGACGCTCGGTCGACGAGCGCGCGACGTCGTCGGGCAGGGCGTCGGGGGCGAACCACGCGACCGCGAGCGACTCGTCGTCCGCGACGTGCGCCGCCGCGGCGGCCGCCGGCGACACCGGGCGGCACAGGAACGCGAGGTCGAGGTACTGCGACCGGTCGCCGTTGGGGTACTCCATCGGCTCGGTGACCGTCACCGCGACGAGCGCGTCCACCACCACCTCGACGCCCGTCTCCTCGAGCACCTCGCGCGCGAGCCCGACCGCCGGGTCCTCGCCCGGCTCGAGGATCCCGCTGATCACGGCCCACTGCCCGGAGTCGGCGCGCTGCCCGAGCAGCACCCGGCCGGCGTCGTCCACGACGACGCCCGACACCCCCGGCATCCACAGCAGGTCGGTCCCCACGTGGGACCGGAGGGCGGCGACGAACTCGGGGATCGGCATGCCCCGAGCGTAGGCGCTGCCCGACCGGCCCGTGAGACGGCCCGTCCGCCCCTCGGAGGCGCTGTGCTACGGTCGGCTCGTGACTTCTCAGTGGTATTGGCGCTTTACGCAGGCTCCCGGTGGGGCCGTGCGGGCGTCAGCCTGACCACAGATCACCACCCGGAGCCAGCACAGGGCCTTGGACGCGGACCGCGTCCGGGCCCTTCGTCGTGAGACGGGCCGCTCCGGGACCACGGGCGGCAGCAGGCCGGTGGAGCGCCGCTGGGCATCCCGACTCACGGCGTTCCCAGACCCCGCCGCACAGACCAGGAGCCCCCCGTGACCAGCACCACCACCTCGCCCGAGACCGCGACGACCGACGGCGCGACGAGTACCGTCGACCCCGTGGACAGCCCCGAGCTCCAGGCGCGCACGAGCGACCTGCGGGTCCGCGCGCTCGACGCCCTCCCCGCGCCGCGCGCCATGCTCGCCGACCTGCCCCTCGGTGCGACGCGCAGCGACCTCGTGACGACGTCGCGCCGCGAGGTCCGTGACGTCCTCGCGGGCGACGACGACCGCCTCCTCGTCATCGTCGGCCCGTGCTCGGTGCACGACCCCGAGGCCGCGCTCGAGTACGCGGGGCGCCTGGCCGCCGTCGCGCACGAGCTCGCGGACGACCTCATGGTCGTCATGCGCGTCTACTTCGAGAAGCCGCGCACGACCGTGGGCTGGAAGGGCCTCATCAACGACCCGCACCTCGACGGGTCGCACGACGTGCACCACGGCCTGCGCCTCGCGCGCGAGGTGCTGCTCGGCGTGCTCGACGCCGGCGTCCCGGCCGCGTGCGAGTTCCTCGAGCCGACGAGCCCGCAGTACATCGCGGACGCGGTGTCGTGGGGCGCGATCGGCGCGCGCAACGCCGAGTCGCAGGTGCACCGCCAGCTCGCCTCGGGCCTGTCCATGCCCGTCGGGTTCAAGAACGCGACCGACGGCGACGTGCAGATCGCGGTCGACGGCTGCATCACCGCGGCGAGCGAGCACACGTTCTTCGGCATGGACTCGCTCGGCCGGGCCGCCGCCGTGGAGACCGCGGGCAACCCCGACTGCCACGTCATCCTGCGCGGCGGGCGCTCGGGCCCCAACTACGGGGCCGACGACGTCGCGGCGGCGCTCGCGGTCGCGCGCACCTCGGGTCGCGGCGGGGTCACGGAGCACGGGCTCGTGGTCGACGCGTCGCACGGCAACTCCGGCAAGAGCCACGTGCGCCAGGCGGAGGTCGTGCGCGAGGTCTCCGCACGGCTGGCCGAGGGCGAGCAGGGCATCACGGGCCTCATGATGGAGAGCTTCCTCGTGGCGGGCGCGCAGAAGCCCGCGCCGAGCGGCCTCGTCTACGGGCAGTCCGTCACGGACGCGTGCATCGACTGGGACACGACGGCCGACCTCCTGCAGGAGCTCGCGGCGGCGGTCCGCGCCCGACGCGCGCTCTGAGCGGTGCCCGCGGGGCGGGGACCCATCCGTCCGCGCGTCGGCGCCGAACCCAGGATGTCCCGGACGGACCGGGACGGCGCTGGCGACGGGAGGTCGGGTGCCGAGAGCCGTGGTCGACGCGCCGCAGCGCGTGCGGGAGGCGCCCGTGCTGCACACTGACCGGGTGCCACCTCCCGTGACGACGAACCCGGCGGTCGACGCCGCCCTCGCGGCGTGCGCCGGCGGCGACCCCGCGGCGTTCGCGCCCGTCTACGACGCGCTCGCGCCGGTCGCGTACGGCACGTGCCTGGGGGTCCTGCGGGACCCGGACCACGCGGCGGAGGTCGTGCAGGAGGTGATGGTGGAGGTGTGGCAGACGGCGGCGCGCTACGACGCGACCCGCGGCTCGGCGCGAACCTGGGTCGCCACGCTCGCCCGGCGGCGCGCGGTGGACCGCGTGCGGGCCGAGCAGGCGCGCCGCGACCGCGACCAGCGCGACGTGGACGCCTCGACGGCCGCGGCACCGCGGGACGTGGTGGTGGAGGACGTCGAGCGACGTCTCGAGGGCGCGGCCGTGCGGCGGTGCCTGGACTCGCTCACGGCGACGCAGCGGGAGGCGGTCGTGCAGGCGTACTACGGCGGGCTCACCTACCGGGAGGTCGCGGAGCGGCTCGACGCCGCGCTGCCGACCGTGAAGTCCCGCATCCGGGACGGGCTCCTGCGGCTCCGCGACTGCCTGGGGGTGCGTCGTGGCTGACCTGACCACGCCCCGCGGTGACGGCGCGGACGACCGTCCGGACGCCCGCGACCTGCTCCCCGCCTACGCGCTCGACGCGGTGGACGACGTCGAGCGGCGCGCCGTCGAGCGCCTGCTCGCGGCCGACCCCGACGCGCGGCGCGAGCTCGACGAGTACCGCGACGTCGTGGCGGCGTTCACCGTCGAGAGCGCACCGCCGCCCGCGCTGCGCGACGCCGTCCTGGCCCGCGTGGCCGCGTCCGCGGACGCGGCCCTGTCCGCCGGGGAGAGCACGGGGGGCGTCGTCGTCGACCTCGCGGCCGCGCGTCGCGCCCGCCGCCGACGCTGGACCGGGCTCGCGGCGGCCGTGGCCGCGGTGGTCGCGGTGGCCGTCCCGACCACGGTCGCGGTCCGCGCGACGCAGGAGCAGTCCCGCCTGGAGGCGCGGGCGGACGCGATCGAGCGCATGCTCGCCGACCCCGACGCGACGATCCTGCACGGCGACGTGGCGGGCGGCGGGCAGGCGTCCGTCCTCGCGGCGGGCGACGACATGTACTTCCGCGCGTCCGACCTGCCGGACGCGGGCGACGACCGTGACTACCAGCTCTGGGTGGTCGAGCCCGACGGCGCCGTCGTCTCGGCGGGCGTCCTCGACGTCCAGGACGGCAGCACGTCGCGGCTCGTCCAGGACGAGCCGGGCGTCGGCATGGCCGTGACGGTCGAGCCGGCGGGCGGCTCGGAACAGCCCACGACGGACCCGGTGGTCGCGCTCGTCGGCTGAGCGCAGCGGCCCGGAGGGGTCGGGACGCGCGCGGGAGAAACTCGTGCTGATCTCGACCCATCCACCCGGGGCGGCGCTCCGAACCCTCGGCATGACGCCCCGCACCGGCGGGGCGACGACCCGAGGAGAGACCGATGAACGTTCGCACCCGCACGTCGTACGCCGTCGCCGGCATCGCCACGCTCGCCGTGCTCGGCCTGTCCGCGTGCAGCTCGGACACGGACACGGGGTCCGACTCGACGACGACCGACTCGCAGTCCGACACCATGACGGACGACTCGACGTCCGACGACATGACCGACGACTCGACCGAGGGCTCGGACGACATGGCGGCCGACCCCGCCGCGAACCTCGTGGGCCCCGGCTGTGCCGCCTACGCGGAGCAGGTGCCCGACGGCGCCGGGTCGATCACCGGGATGTCGACGGACCCCGTCGCCGTGGCGGCGTCGAACAACCCGCTGCTCACGACGCTCACCGCGGCCGTCTCGGGTGAGCTCAACCCGGACGTCAACCTCGTCGACACGCTCAACGGCGGCGAGTTCACCGTGTTCGCCCCCGTCGACGACGCGTTCGCCAAGATCGACGCCGCGACGCTCGAGTCGCTGAAGACGGACTCCGACACGCTGACGAAGATCCTCACGTACCACGTGGTGCCCGGCCAGCTCACGCCCGACCAGGTCGTCGGCGAGCACGGGACCGTCGAGGGCGGCACGGTCGAGGTGACCGGATCGGGCGACGAGCTCATGGTCAACGACGCGGCCGTCGTGTGCGGTGGCGTGATGACGCAGAACGCGACCGTGTACCTCGTCGACTCGGTGCTCATGCCGACCATGTGACCCTCCCGGCGCGTCCAGAAGCGGGCGCGCGGTGGGCCCGCGCGAGCGGGTCCTGACGGCCCCGACCGGACGGTCGGGGCCGTCGTCGTGCGCCCGCCGACGTGCACCCGGCGCGTGGTGGACCCATCCGCGAGGGCCGCCGGTCCGAACCCCGGGCATGGAGACGCTCATCGTCATCGGCCTGCTCGGGGGACTCATCACGGGGATCTCGCCGTGCATCCTGCCCATGCTGCCCGTCATCTTCTTCGCGGGCGGCGTGCAGGGCGCGCGCACGGGGGAGGCGCCGTCGGGCACCGCGGAGACCGGGACGGGCGGCGTCTCCCCGGGGCTGTTCGCGGGCGTCCCGGACGCGGTCCGCGTCGGCGGTCGCCCGGCCGCGGGGCTGCGTGGCCGGGGTGGCCCGGTCGGCGCGCCGGAGGCCGCCGGGTCGCGGGAGGTCGCGGCGCGGCCGACGCGCGGCGGGACGCTCGCCCTCGACCTGCCGACGGGGGACGCGGCGGAGCCCGCCGCCCCGGCCGACGGTGGCCCCGGTCGCCGCGCGACGCGGCGGACCACGCGCCGCTCGTGGCGCCCCTACCTCGTCATCGCGGGCCTGGTCCTCAGCTTCAGCGTCTTCACGCTCCTCGGCTCCCTCCTGCTGACCGCGCTCGGGCTCCCGCAGGACCTGCTGCGCTGGGCGGGCATCGTGCTCCTCGTCGCGATCGGCGTCGGGATGATCGTGCCGCGCGTCGAGGAGGTCCTGGAGCGGCCGTTCCGGCGGGTCGCGGCGCTCGGGGCACGGCGCGGCGCCGCCCGCCAGGACCGCGGGGCGTTCGTGCTCGGCCTCGGCCTCGGCGTGCTGTACGTGCCGTGCGCTGGTCCCGTCCTCGCGGCGATCACCGTGGCCGGGGCGACGGGGAACATCGGCCCGGGCACCGTCGCCCTCACGGTGTCGTTCGCGGTCGGGGCGGCGATCCCGCTCCTGGTCTTCGCGCTCGCGGGACGCCGCGTCGCGGAGCGGGTCCGCGGGTTCCAGCGGCACACGCGCGGCATCCGCGTCACGGGCGGCGTCGTGATGATCGCGCTCGCGGGCGCGCTCGCGCTGAACCTCCCCGCCGCGCTCCAGCGCGCCCTGCCCGACTACACGGGTGCGCTCCAGCAGCGGGTCGACGAGAACGACGCCGTGCGCGAGGCGCTCGACCTCGGCGGGCTCGTCAC
This sequence comes from Cellulosimicrobium funkei, assembly GCF_004519295.1. Classification (GTDB taxonomy): domain Bacteria; phylum Actinomycetota; class Actinomycetes; order Actinomycetales; family Cellulomonadaceae; genus Cellulosimicrobium; species Cellulosimicrobium funkei. Next base: position 81,489 of record NZ_SOZH01000011.1, on the reverse strand, counting down.
CGACGAGAACCGCGAGCTGTCGAACTGCTCGAACGGCGCGCCCGTGCTCGAGGACTGCGGCACCGCCCCGGAGCTGCGCGGCATCGACACGTGGCTCAACACCCCGGGCGGCGAGGCGCTGACGCTCGAGGGGCTGCGCGGCAAGGTCGTGCTCGTCGACTTCTGGACCTACTCCTGCATCAACTGCCAGCGCGCGATCCCGCACGTCAACGCCTGGTACGACCGCTACCGCGACGTCGGCGCGGGGTTCGAGGTCGTCGGGGTCCACACGCCCGAGTTCGCGTTCGAGCGCGAGACGCGCAACGTCGTCGCGGGCGCGCAGGACCTCGGCGTCACCTACCCCGTGGCCCAGGACAACGCGTACGCGACCTGGACGGCCTACCGGAACCGCTACTGGCCCGCGCAGTACCTCGTCGACGCCGACGGGACCGTGCGCCACATCCGCTTCGGGGAGGGCGGGTACGAGGACACCGAGCGCCTGGTGCGCGAGCTCCTCGAGGACGCGAACCCGGGCGTGGAGCTGCCCGAGCCCACCGCCGTCGGCGACACCACCCCGCAGGACGAGACGACGCCCGAGACGTACTTCTCCATCAAGCGCGTCGTCAACTACGCGGGCGAGCCGCGCTACGCCGCGGGGCAGCAGGACTTCACGCTCGCCGACGACCAGCGGCAGGACACGTTCTCGCTCGGCGGCACGTGGGACGTCGACTTCCAGGGCGCGACCGCCGTGTCCGACGACGCGCGCGTGCGTCTCGCGTACCGCTCGACCGACGTGTTCACGGTGCTCGGCGGCGAGGGCACCGTCACGGCGCGCGTCACGACGGACGGGCGGACCACGACCCGCGAGATCGACGTGTCCGGCAGCCCGACGCTCTACCCCGTCCTGGAGGGCGACGGCCCGACGGAGGGTCTCGTGGAGCTCGACGTCCCACCCGGCGTCCAGGTGTTCACCGCGACGTTCGGGTGACGCGTCAGCTCGCGAGCTCCCGCGCGGGCGTCCACGACCCGATCGTCGCGGTCCCGCCGCCGAGCAGGTCGAGGCCGTCCCCGACGCCGGGGATCCCCGCGAGCCCGACGACCGACTCGGGGTCTCCCGGGTGCGGGGCCACGAGCAGCGTCGTGACGAGCGGCGGGTCGTCCGCTGTCGACCCACCGCGCCACGAGAGCGCGGCCCAGGCGGTGGCGCCCGGCGCGAGCGTGATCGGGGCGAGACCGTCGTCGTCCGGCTCGAGGAGCACGTCCGTCTCCGAGCCGTCGTCGGCGACGAAGCGGACCGCGGGCGCGCCCGCGAGGACGCACTCCGCGGTGCCGTCGTTGCGGGCCGTGACGGTGAGGAACCGGCGCCCCGCCGCGGCGTCGAACCCGAGGGCCCCGAGCGTGAGGTCGCCGGGGGCGCACGCGCCCGCGGGGGGCGTCCCGGTCGTCGGTGCGGCGGCTCCCGCGACGAACCCGGAGCGCGTCGCGGACGCGCCGCCGTCGGTCGAGCCGTGGACCTGGTACGCGAGGGTCGGGCCGGCATAGGCGGCGCCGTCGAGGGTCCGCGCGACCACGGCGGCGTCGCCCGAGGTGATGACGGTGAGCAGGGGTCTCGGCGGGAACGTGTCCCGCGCGGTCTCGTGCACGACCTGCGTCACGCCAGGTTCCGCGGCGACCTCTCCGAGCAGGGTGAGCAGCGCGTCGTCGGGGACGGACTGCCCGCCGTCGTCGTAGGTGCCGACGGCGCCGCCGGCGACACCGAGGCTCGTCAGCCCCCGGCCCTCGGCACGGACGAGCGCGGCGGCCGCGACGAGGTCCCCGGCCGCGCGGACGTCGACCGACGCGGACCCCGGGGACAGGAACACGCGGCGCACGGGGTCGTGGGCGACGAGGCGCACGGCGTCGGCCACGGCGTCGGCCCCGAGGAGCTCGGGGCGGGGCTCCCCGGTGGCCGGGTCGATGCCGCGGTCGGTGTCCGCGCCCGGGCCGTGCGCGACGGCGAACGTCCCGCCGCCCGCGCCCGTGCCCTCGACGCGGAGCGACCAGGCACCACCGCCGGGCACGGCGGCGACGATCGCGCTCGCGTCGTCGGCGGTGCGCTGCGCCTCCTCGGGTGTCGGCAGCGGACTGACCAGCGTGACGCGCGCGGACTCGCCCGCGGTCCCCAGGGCATCCACGGCCGCGACGCCGGGCAGCGCCCGCAGTCGCGCCGCGACGGCCTCGTGGTCGCTCTCGGGGGAGGTCGGCGCGGGCGTCGCGCCGGGTGCGGGGGTCGTCGGGGCGACCGACGAGGTGGTCGGGGCGGGCTGCTCGGCCGCGGTGCGCAGCGCCGCCGGCCCGACGACGGTGGCCACCACCGCGAGGACGCCGCCCACGCCCGCGGCGGCCACCGCGACGAGGGGGCCGCGCCGTCGGGCCCGTGGCGGGACCGTCCCGGTGCCGGTGCCGGTGCCGGTGCCGGGGTCGGTAGCGGGCTCGGGGGAGGGTGTGCCGTCGTCGTCCACGGCCGTGACCGTACCGGTCACCGCGACCGTGCGGGGTGGCGCGCCGACGTCCTCCCCAGGGTCCGCCCGGCGTCTTCACCGTGCCAGGGCCTACCCGGGCCGCCGCGCGGGGGAACCGGTCTTTTCGGCGCATCGACGGACGAGCCGGGCGCGTACCGACCCCGCGCTATTACCAGGACTCCTGCTGACGGGCAACATCTGGCATGATCCGGCCATGACAGTGCGGACGGCTGCGGAGCTCGCTGCGGTCGACGACCCGGCGTGGCCGACGCTCTCGCGCATGCTGGGTCGCGGCGGCGTCGAGGTCGTGCCCGCGCCCGCCTGGTCGCTCGAGGTCCTCTACCGGCTCCAGGTCACCGTCCGCTCGACCCTCGGCGCGCTCGCCCTGCACACCGGCGGGGTCCTCGTCGACGGCGGCTGGCTCCGGATCATCGGCGGGGGCGGGGCCGGGCTGCCGGACCTCGCGACCGTCAACGGCCTCGGCGAGCCGGGCGAGGACAGCGTTGCGCCGTCCGTCCTCGTCGTCGCGTACGACGTGCTCGGCGGCACGTTCGCGATCAACGGCGGCGGGCTCCCCGGCCCGCTCGGCAACGTCCACTACTTCGCGCCGGGCTCGCTCTCCTGGCTCGACCTCGGGTTCGGCCAGGCGGCGTTCCTCGAGTGGTCCGTGAGCGGGGGGACCGCCGAGTTCTACGCGCCCGTGCGCTGGCCCGGCTGGTACGACGAGATCGGCTCCGTGCGCCTCGACGAGGGCCTGAGCGTCTACCCGCCCCTGTGGTCGGAGGAGGGGCGCGACGTCGCCCGCTCGTCGCGCACCCCGGTGCCGCTCGGCGAGCTCGTGGACTGGCACTTCGAGATGGCCGAGCGCATGGCCCCGGTCGACGACTACGTGCGCGACGCCGACGAGCACCTCGACGGCTACGGCGCCTGGCCCACGGACGGCTACCGCCCCTGAGCCCCGGTCACGCCCTCGTCATGCCGGGTCCGCGTCGAGGAGGTCGGCGCGCACCGTCCCGAGCTTGTCGGGGTTGCGCACGACGTCGAGCGCCGCGACCCGCCCCCCGACGACCGTGAACGCGATCACCGTGAGCACCCCGGTCCCGTCGCGCAGGAGCAGCCCGGGCGCGCCGTTGACGTCGACCAGGCGCATCGCTTCGGGCGGCGTGCGCAGGTAGCTGAGCAGCACGGGACCTGCCGTCCCCGCCCCGCGCACGGTGTGCCGCAGCGCGCGGACCTTGCCGCCGCCGTCGCCCCGCAGCACGACGTCGGGGTCGAGCACCGCGAGCAGGGCCGGCAGGTCGGCGTCCGAGCAGGCCGCGACGAACGCCTCGACGGCGCGCGCCTGCTCGGCGCGCGTCGCGGTCCCGCGCGGCCGCCCCGCCTCCACGTCCTTGCGGGCGCGCGCCGCGAGCTGGCGGACGGCGGCGGGCGAGCGCCCGACGACGTCGCCCACCTCGTCGAACGGCAGCCCGAACACGTCGTGGAGCACGAACGCGACGCGCTGCGCGGGGGAGAGGCGCTCGAGCACGACGAGGAGGGCCATGCTCACCTCCTCGTCGAGCGTCACACGGTCGGCGGGGTCCGCCGCGTCGACGGCGCCCGCGGCGACCGGCGAGGCGGCGCCCGGGGTCGTCACGACCGGCTCCGGCAGCCACGTCCCCACGTAGCGCTCGCGGCGCGCCCGCGCGCTCCCGAGCACGTCGAGCGCGAGCCGCCCGACCGTCGTCGTCAGCCAGGCCGCGAGGTTGCGGATCGAGCCCGCGTCCTGGGTGCGCAGCCGCAGCCACGCGTCCTGGACGCAGTCCTCGGCGTCGGACCAGGAGCCGGTCGTCGTGTACGCGAGCCGCAGGAGGCGCGGGCGCTCGGCCTCGAACGCGCGCGCGAGGTCGTCCGCGGCCGGGCCGGTCACCGGGCCCCCGCCCGCTCGGCGTGCTGCGCGGCGAGCCAGTCGCGGAACGTCGTGGTGCCGCGCACGTCGGGGTGCGGGTCGGTGAGGCCGCCGGCGCGCAGCGCGCGGCCGAGCGCGCCGGGGAGCGGCACCCGGACGGGGACGGCGCGCGAGCCGGTGACGTCGCGCCAGGCGCGCGCCAGGTCGCGCAGGTCGACCGCCTCGGGACCCGCGACGGTCGTGGTGCCGCCGAGCGGGCCGCGCACGGCCGCGTCCGCGACCGCGGCGCCGACCTCGGCGGCCGCGACCGGCTGGACCGGGGCGCGCAGCAGCGGCACGACGCCCCGGCGCGCCGCGGCCCCGAGCGTCGCGGCGACGAGCTCGTGGAACTGGGTCGCGGCGACGACCGTCCACGGCACGCCCCCGTCCGCGACCTCGCGCTCCTGCGCGACCTTGGCGGCGTAGTAGGCCATCGGCACATCGTGGCACCCGACCACCGACACGAGCACGTGGTGCCGCACCCCGGCGTCGCGCTCGGCGGCGAGCAGGCGCCGCGTGCCGTCGACGACGGCCGCGCGCACGTGCCGCAACGACGTCGCGGTGTTGCTCGCGTCGACCACGACGTCGACGCCGTCGAGCGCCGCCGCGAGACCTGCGCCCGTCGTGAGGTCGACGGGGTGCTCCCGCGCGTGCCTGCTCAGCGCCCGCACCTCGTGGACGCGCGCGGCCAGGCCCGCCACGACGTGCCGACCGACGGTCCCCGTCCCACCCACCACAGCGATCCTCATACCCGGACGACGACGCGGCGCCATCCGATGTGACATCTCCAGCCTCCTCCAGAGTTGTATACAAGTGCGCAGGCCGTGTGGCACGATGGCCGGGTGACGACGACGCCCGAGCTGCGCACCGCCGTCGGGCCGGCTTCGGTGCCCGGCGACGCGGGCCTCGTGCGCCGCCAGTCCGGGGCTCGCGCGGTCTACGACCTGCTGCGCGGTCGCATCATCGACGGCTCCCTCGCGCCCGACGCGCGGCTCACCGAGCCCGTGCTCTCCGCCGAGCTCGGCGTCTCGCGGACCCCGGTGCGCGAGGCGGTGCGGCTGCTCCAGGCCGAGGCGCTCGTCGTCGAGCTGCCCACCGGGGGAGTGCGCGTCGCGCCGCTCGACCTCGCCGACGCGCGGCGCGTCTACGACGTGCGCGCCCGCCTCGAAGGCCTCCTCGCCCGGGACGCGTGCGAGCGCGCCACGCCCGACGGCGTCGCGCGGCTCGCGCGCCTCGTGACGCTCATGGACGCGGTCCGCGACCACGAGGACGAGGTGCTGCGCATCGGCGCCCAGTTCCACGGCGAGATCGAGGCGCTCGCCGACAACCGCTGGGGCTCGGCGCTCCTGCGCCAGATCCGCGGCCACGTCGACCGGTACCGCGCGCTCGCGGCTCGCCGCCGCGTGGGCACCACCGACCACGTCGACGAGCACCGCGCCGTCGCCGACGCCATCGCGAGCCGCGACGCCGCCGCCGCCGAGGCGGCGATGCGCGCCCACATCGAGCGCAGCGCCGCCCTCGCCGAGCAGTCGTTGCGCGGCGCGGGGTCGGCGACCGACGACCTCCCCTGACCACCGCCCACCGCACGACGGAGACACCGATGCCGTACACCCACCACCTGCGCGTCTACCCCAGCGCTGAGCCGCTCGACCGCACGGACCAGCTCGCGTGGAAGCTCGCCGAGCTCGCGACCGACCCCGTCGAGGTCACGCCCGAGGTCGTCGACATGGTCGTCAACCGGGTCATCGACAACGCGGCCGTCGCCGCGGCCAGCCTCACGCGCGGCCCCGCGGTCGCGGCCCGCGGCCAGGCGCTCGCGCACCCCTACACCCCGGGGTCGACGGTGTTCGGCTGCGGCCTCGAGACCCGCACGAGCCCCGAGTGGGCGGCCTGGGCGAACGGCGTCGCGGTGCGCGAGCTCGACTTCCACGACACGTTCCTCGCCGCGGAGTACTCCCACCCGGGCGACAACATCCCGCCGATCCTCGCCGTCGCGCAGCACGCCGGGTCCGACGGAGCCGCCGTCGTCCGGGCGATCGCGACCGGCTACGAGATCCAGGTCGACCTCGTGCGCGCGATCAGCCTGCACCGGCACAAGATCGACCACGTCGCGCACCTCGGGCCGTCGGCCGCCGCGGGCATCGGGACGCTGCTCGGCCTCGACACCGAGACGGTGTTCCAGGCGATCGGCCAGGCCCTGCACACGACGACGGCCACCCGCCAGTCGCGCAAGGGCCAGATCTCCACGTGGAAGGCGCACGCCCCGGCGTTCGCGGGCAAGGTCGCGGTCGAGGCGGTCGACCGCGCGATGCGTGGCCAGACGTCGCCCGAGCCGATCTACGAGGGCGAGGACGGCGTCGTCGCGTGGCTGCTCGACGGCCCGGACGCGGCGTACGACGTCGTGCTCCCGGCTCCCGGCGAGCCGAAGACGGCGATCCTCGACACGTACACCAAGGAGCACTCCGCGGAGTACCAGTCGCAGGCGCTCATCGACCTCGCGCGGGCACTGCACGACGAGCACCCGTGGCTCGCCGACCCCGAGAACGTCACGTCGATCGTCATCCACACGAGCCACCACACCCACTACGTCATCGGCTCCGGCGCGAACGACCCGCAGAAGTACGACCCGACGGCGTCGCGCGAGACGCTCGACCACTCGATCCCCTACATCTTCGCGGTCGCGCTGCAGGACGGCGGCTGGCACCACGTCGACTCGTACGCCCCCGAGCGCGCGGGCCGCCCCGACACCGTCGCGCTGTGGGCCAAGGTCACGACGGCCGAGGACCCCGAGTGGACGCGCCGCTACCACTCGACCGACCCGGCGGAGAAGGCGTTCGGCGGGCGCGTCGAGATCGAGCTGGCCGACGGCGGCCGCCTCGTCCGCGAGATCGCCGTCGCCGACGCGCACCCGCTCGGCGCGCGGCCGTTCGGGCGCGAGCAGTACGTGCACAAGTTCCGCACGCTCGCCGCGGGCGTCCTCGAGGACGCCGAGATCGAGCGCTTCCTCGACCTCGCGCAGCGGCTCCCGGAGCTCACGCCCGCGGAGGTGCGCGAGCTGACGATCGTCGGGCGGCCCGGTCTGCTCGACTCCGTGCCGACGCCGACCGGCCTGTTCGAGCTCGGTCGCGACGACGCCCCCGCGCACCCCGAGGTCGAGGGCGACGGGTTCACCATGCACGAGGCCGACGCGACCACCGAGGGAGAGGCGCGCTGATGCTGTACAGCCAGGTGACGCCGTCGGACAAGCGGCGTGGGTTCCGCGCGGCGCTCGACGCCGCGGCGACCACGGGAGAGCCGCTGCGGCTCCCGGGCGCGTTCAACCCGCTGTCCGCGCGCCTGATCCAGGACAAGGGCTTCGAGGGCGTGTACGTGTCGGGGGCCGTGCTGTCGGCCGACCTCGGCCTGCCCGACATCGGCCTCACGACCCTCACCGAGGTCGCGGGGCGCTCGCAGCAGATCGCGCGCGTCACGGACCTGCCCGCGCTCGTCGACGCCGACACCGGCTTCGGCGAGCCGATGAACGTCGCGCGCACCGTCCAGGCGCTCGAGGACGCGGGCGTCGCGGGCGCGCACGTCGAGGACCAGGTCAACCCCAAGCGGTGCGGCCACCTCGACGGCAAGGAGGTCGTCGGGCTCGACGAGGCGGCGAAGCGCGTGCGGGCGGCCGCCGACGCGCGCCGCGACCCCGGCTTCCTGATCATGGCACGCACCGACGTCCGCGGCACGATCCCCGGCGACGCCGGGCTGCGCGCCGCGATCGACCGCGCCAAGGCGCTCGTCGACGCGGGGGCCGACGCGATTTTCCCCGAGGCGATGAAGGACCTGTCGGAGTTCGAGGCCGTCGCGTCGGCCGTGGACGTGCCCGTGCTCGCCAACATGACCGAGTTCGGCAAGTCCGAGCTCTTCACGCGCCGTCAGCTCGGCGACGCCGGCGTGCGGCTGATCATCTACCCCGTCACGCTCCTGCGAGTCGCGATGGGCGCCGCCGAGCGCGCGCTCGACGAGATCTCCGCGACCGGCACCCAGGCAGGCCAGGTCGAGGGCATGCAGACGCGCGCACGCCTCTACGAGCTGCTCGACTACGCCGCCTACAACACCTTCGACGAGGGCATCTTCACCTACCGGCCCTGACGACCGGCCGGTGCCGCGCGCCCGTCGGCCGCGGCACCGGCATCTCCCCGCGACCCGTGCTGCACGAAGGAGTGACCGCATGACCATCACCGCACCGACCACCGACGCGCCCGAGATCCGCAAGGGCCTCGCGGGCGTCGTCGTCGACGTCACCGCGATCTCGAAGGTCAACCCCGAGACGAACTCGCTCCTGTACCGCGGCTACCCGGTGCAGGACCTCGCCGCCCGCCGCAGCTTCGAGGAGGTCGCGTACCTCCTGTGGCACGGCGAGCTGCCCACGCCGGAGCAGCTCGCCGAGCAGACCGCCGTCGAGCGGGCGCACCGCGCGCTGCCCGGCCACGTGCGCAACGCGATCCTCGAGCTCCCGACGACGTGCCACCCCATGGACGTCGTCCGCACCGCCATCTCCCAGCTCGGCGCGCACGACCCCGACGCCGAGGACTCCTCGCCCGAGGCCGAGCAGGCCAAGGCGGTCCGACTGTGGGCCGTGCTGCCCGCCGCCGTCGCGCTCGACCAGCGTCGCCGTCGCGGCCTCCAGCTCGTCGAGCCGCGCGACGACCTCTCCTACGCCGAGAACTTCCTGTGGATGACGTTCGGCGAGGAGCCCGAGCCCGCCGTCGTGCGCGCGTTCGAGGTGTCGATGGTGCTGTACGCCGAGCACTCGTTCAACGCGTCCACGTTCACGGCGCGCGTCATCACGTCCACGCTGTCCGACCTGCACTCCGCCGTGACGGGCGCCGTCGGCGCGCTCAAGGGGCCGCTCCACGGCGGCGCGAACGAGGCCGTCATGGCGACGTTCGCCGAGATCGGCACCGCCGACCGCGCCGCCGCGTGGCTCGACGACGCGCTCGCCCACAAGCGCAAGATCATGGGCTTCGGGCACCGCGTCTACAAGCACGGCGACTCGCGCGTCCCCACCATGCGCGCGACGCTCGACGACCTCGTCGACCACTACGGCCGCCCGGACCTCCTCGAGCTCTACACCGCGCTCGAGACCGCGATGACCGAGCGGAAGAACATCCTGCCGAACCTCGACTACCCGGCCGGCCCGGCGTACCACCTCATGGGCTTCGACACCCCGATGTTCACGCCGCTGTTCGTCGCGTCGCGCGTGGTGGGCTGGACCGCGCACGTCATGGAGCAGCGCGCCGCCAACGCCCTCATCCGCCCGCTCAGCCAGTACGTCGGCCCGGAGCAGCGCGACCTCCCCTGACTCTGCCCCTGCCCTGCCCTGCCCTGCCCTGCCCTGCCCTGCCCTGCCCTGCCCTGCCCTGCCCTGCCCTGCCCTGCCCTGCCCCTGCCCCTGCCGCTGGCCCCGCGCCCCTGCGCCGAACAGGTGGTCCTGGCGCGTCCCGTCCCCCGGACGAACCGGGACCACCTGCTCGGACCGCCGGGATCGCCTGGTCGGCCGACGGAGGGCGTCAGCCGACGAACGACTCCAGCTCGGCGCGGTCGGGCGGGCCGTCGCGGTGGATCAGCGTCTTGACGTCCTCCATGCGGTCCCAGACGTTGACGGCCATGCCGGCCTCGACGCGGCCGTCCTCGAGCCAGAACGCGACGAGCTCGCGGTCCGGGACGGAGCCGGAGACCACGACCTCGTCGTAGGCGTCCGGGCCGGCGACGAAGCCGAGGTACTCCATGCCGACGTCGTACTGGTCGGAGAAGAAGTAGGGCAGCTCGGGGTAGGGGTCGGTCGCGCCGAGCATCGCGCGCGCGGCGTGCGGGCCCTGGTGGAGGGCGGTCGCCCAGTGCTCGACGCGCAGCGACCGCCCGTAGCGTGCCGAGGGCACGCTGGCGATGTCACCCGCGACGAAGACGTCGGGGTCGGTGGTCTGGAGGGTCGCGGAGGCGACGACGCCGCCCGTCGCCGAGTCGAGGGCGAGCCCGGCGTCCCGTGCGAGCCCGACGTTCGGGACCGCGCCCACGGCGACGAGCACGAGGTCCGCGTCGACATGGGTGCCGTCGGCGAGGTCCACCCCCGTGGCCCGACGACCGTCGCCGGAGATGCCCGTGACCTCCGCGCGGCGGTGGAGGTGCACGCCGTGGTCGGCGTGGACCTGCCCGTACAGCTCACCCATCTCGGGCCCCAGCACGCGCTCGAGCGGGTGGGTGCCGAGCCCGATCACCGTGACGTCCAGGCCGAGCGTGCGAGCGGACGCCGCGACCTCCAGCCCGATCCAGCCGTCGCCGACGACCGCCAGCCGCCCGACGCCGTCGTCCCGGGCCGCGCGCAGCGCCGCGGCCAGGGCGTCGCTGTCGTCGAGCGTCCGCAGCTCGTGCACCCCGGCCAGGTCGCCGCCGGGCAGGGGGATCCGGCGCGGGTCCGAGCCCGTCGCGAGCAGCAGCTTCTCGTACGACAGCGCGCGGCCGTCGTCGAGCGTCACGCTCCGCCCGGCGAGGTCGAGGGCCGTCGCCGCGGTCCCGGTGCGCAGCTCGACGTCGTGCGCGGCGTACCAGTCCGCCGCGAGCGGGAACACCGCGTCGCGCTCGGCCTCGCCGCGCAGGTAGTCCTTGGACAGCGGCGGCCGCTCGTACGGGCGGTGCGGCTCGCGCGCGACGACGGTGATCCCGCCGTCGTAGCCCTCCGCGCGCAGCGTCTCGACCGCCTTCGCCGCGGCGAGCCCTCCTCCGACGACGACGTGACGTCCAGCGCTCATGGCGACCTCCGCGGTGGTTCGGGACAGCGGACGGCCTCAGTCTCGCGCGAACCGGGGCGCACCGCCGGGGGAGCGGCGGGCGGGAGAACGACGAGAGGCCCGGGATCCTCGCGGATCCCGGGCCTCTCGGCTGGTCGGGGTGACAGGATTTGAACCTGCGACCTCTTCGTCCCGAACGAAGCGCGCTACCAAGCTGCGCCACACCCCGGTTGCTGGCCCACGTGACGGTCGACGAGGAGACCTCGTCTTCCCCGCAGGAAGCCTGCCCAGAATAGCCGACGAAGTGCCGTGCCACGAAACCCGATCCCCGTGACCCCGACGACACCCGCCAGCAAGCGCCCCCAACCACCCGCCGAGCACGGGGTCGGCGACCGAGAACCCGGGATCGCGGTCGCTGACCCCGTGCTCGGTGGAGCGGTGGGGAAGGGGGCGTCAGCGCGACGTCAGTGTGAGCAGCGTGGCCTCCGGGCGGCACGCGAACCGGACCGGCGCGTAGGGCGACGTGCCCGCGCCGGCGGAGACGTGCAGCCACGTCGAGTCCTCGCCGCCCGCGGCGTCGGGGCGAGGGCCCGGCCAGCCGTGCAGGCCCTTGGCCCGCTTGCGGTCGATGTCGCAGTTCGTCACGAGCGCGCCGAACCCGGGCACGCAGAGCTGCCCGCCGTGGGTGTGGCCCGCGAGGACGAGCTCCGCGTCGTCGTCGTGCATCTGGTCCAGGACCCGCCGGTAGGGCGCGTGCGTGACCCCGAGCCGGAGCACGCCGCCCTCCGGCGGCGCGGCGGGAGCCTGCGACGCGGGCGCGGGGAAGACGTCGCGGTCGAGGTGCGGGTCGTCGACGCCCACGAGGTCGAGGCGGACGCCGCCGACGTCGAGGACGTCACGACGGTTCGTGAGGTCGACCCACCCGGCGTCCCGCATCGCGCCGGCCATCTCGGCCGCGGGCAGGAGGCGGGCCTGCGACGTGAACGGCAGGCGGGCGTCGGGCAGGAGGTAGCGCGCGGGGTTCTTCGGGACCGGGGCGAAGTAGTCGTTCGAGCCCAGGACGAACGCGCCGGGCAGTGCAAGGAGCGGGGCGAGCGCGTCGAGCAGCGGCCCGAGCGCGTCGACGTGCGCGAGGTTGTCCCCGGTGTCGACGACGAGGTCGGGCTCGAGCTCGGCGAGCGAGCGCACCCACTCGATCTTGCGCCGCTGGGTCGGCACGAGGTGCAGGTCGGAGACGTGCAGCACCCGCAGGTCCCGCGACCCGGGCGGCAGGACGGGGACGGTCGCGTCGCGGAGCGTGAAGAGCTTCGTCTCCACGTGCGCGTACGCGACGCCCGCCACGCCGACGGCGGCCAGCGCCCCGAGCCCTCGCAGGGCCCGGCGCGCCCCGTCGGCGCTCAGCCGTTCCCCCCGCCGCCGAGCCCCTCCAGCCACGCGCCGAGGTCGCTCTCGCGGCCCGCACCGTTGCCGCGGTCGCCACGGTCGCCGCGGTCGCCGCCGTCCGCCTCGGTGTCCGGCTGGTCGGCGCCGGAGTCGTCACCACCGGGCTGCTCGGCCCCCGGGTCGCCTCCACCCTGGTCGCCGCCCTGGCCGCCCTCGGGGGTCGAGGGGGTGCTGGGCGGGGGCGTCGGGGCGTTCACGCGGCCCCAGTCCGGGTCGGCGAAGCCGGGAGCGGGCTGTCCGGCGAGGATCTGGTTCATGTAGTCGCGCCACGTCGGGGCGGCGAGGCTCGAGCCGTACCAGTACGGACGCGTCTTGCCGTTGATGGTGAAGCGCCCGTTCATCGGGACGTCGCTCTCGGCGTTGCCGATCCACACGGCCGTGACGACCTGCGGGGTGTACCCGATGAACCACGTGTGCGTGTTGTTGTTCGCCGTCCCGGTCTTGCCTGCTGCGGGGCGCCCGTCCGCGAGGGCGTTGCCGCGCCCCGAGCCCTGCGTGAGGACCTGCTGCAGCGCGTAGGTGACGGTGTTGGCGATGTTCGGGTCGATCGCTCCGGGCTGGCAGCCCGCGGAGGGCACGGGGAGCTCCGTGCCGTCGCCCGCGACGACCTTGGTGATGGCGATCGGGGAGCAGTAGGTGCCGCCGCTCGCGAAGGTCGCGTACGCGGCCGCCATGTGCAGCGGCGACGAGTTCTGCGTGCCGAGGATCATGGACGGGCGCACCTTGACCTCGCCCGCGTCCGCGAGCATCGACGGCTGGAACCCGGCGGCCTTGGCCGTGTTCGCCACGCCGCACAGGTCGAGCTGGCTCGCCATCGTCGTGTACGCGGTGTTCACCGAGTTGAACGTCGCCTGGAGGACGGACATCGAGCCGCTCCCGGGACCGTCCGAGTTGGCCGGCGTCCACTGCTCGTTGCCGAAGCGCGCGCAGCTCGCGCGGAAGTCGCGACCCAGCGTCCACGTGCGCTTGTTGGCGCTCACCGTGTCGTAGAGCGAGTGGCCCTCCTTGAGCCACTCCGCGAGCACGAACGGCTTCCACGTCGAGCCGGGCGAGAAGCCGTTCGACGACCCGTGGGCCTGGTCGACGCTGTAGTTGACCGCGGTCGTGTTCGGCGCCGGGTCCTGCGTGTTGTCGAACGCGCGGTTCTGCGCCATCGCGAGGATCTTGCCGGTGCCGGGCTCGACCGTGACGATCGCGTCCTCGATCTGGCTCGGGTCGTCGGCGGGGACCGCCGCGGCCGCGTGCTGCTCCGCCGCCGCCTGCATGGTCGGGTCGAGCGTCGTGTAGATGTCGAGGCCGCCGCGGTAGAGCAGCGCCTGGCGTTCCTCCTTGGTCGCGCCGAACACCGGGTCGGACATGATGATCTTGGTGACGTAGTCGCAGAAGAACGCGGATCCGCCGGACGCCTGGCAGCCCGCCTCGAGCGGCTGGACGTTGAGCGTGTCCGCGATGGGGGTGGCCAGCCCGGCGTCGTACTCCTCCTTGGTGATGTACCCCTGCTGGTACATCGTGTTGAGGACGACGTTGCGGCGGTTCTGGGCCTTCTCCGGGTCGGCCGTCGGGTCGTAGGTGGACGGCGCCTTGGTGATGCCGGCGATCGTGGCCGCCTGGAGGTAGTTCAGGTCGACGGCCGAGACGCCGAAGTAGTGCCGCGCCGCCGTCTCGACGCCGTACACGGAGCGACCGAACTGCGCGATGTTGAGGTAGCCCTGGAGGATCTCCTCCTTGCCCATCCTCTTCTCGAGCGAGATGGCGAGCTTCGCCTCGCGGGCCTTGCGGCCGAGCGTGTCGGCCTTGGCCTCGTGCTGCGCCATGACGTCGTCGTCGCGCACGGCCTGCTCGATGAGGACGTTCTTCACGTACTGCTGCGTCAGGGTCGAGGCGCCCTGCGTCGAGCCGCCCGTGAGGTTGTTGACGAACGCGCGCGGGATGCCCTCGACGTCGACCCCGCCGTGCTCCCAGAAGCGCTTGTCCTCGATCGCGATGACCGCGTTCTTCATGGGCTCGGAGACCTGGTCCAGCGGGACGACGATGCGGTTCTCCGTGTAGAACGTCGCGAGCCGCGTCGTGCCGTCGTTCGCGTAGATGCGCGACTGCTCGGACAGCGGGCCCGGCTCGAGGTCGGCCGGCAGCTCGTCGAACACCTCGACGGCGGTGTCTGTCGCCGTGTTCGCCCCGGCGGCGAGCGGCACGAGGAGCCCGGCCGCGAGCACGCCGCCGACGCCGGAGACCAGCACGAACGCCAGGAAGAGGGCGACGAGCTGGTACGCGTTGATCTGCCGGCCGCGAGGACGCACAGGGGAAGCCATGGTGCCAACCCTACGGGAGCACACCCGGGAGAGGCCCGGAAAGCCGCCTCTCCCGGGTGTGCGGGTTGTGTAAGCATCCCGGGACGGCGCGCCCGTCCGGCCGCGCCGCGGCCCGCGCCGTCCGACTACGCTCGCCCCATGGCAACCACGTGGGAGTACGCGACCATCCCCCTCATCATCCACAACACGAAGGCCGTCCTCGACCAGTGGGGCTCCGACGGCTGGGAGCTCGTCCAGGTCGTGACCGGCCCGGACGGCAACGGCCTCGTCGCCTACCTCAAGCGCCCCACCGGGGAGAAGTAGTGACGGGCGTCCCCGCCGGGACGGTCGCCGCGCGCCTCGCGGAGCTCGGGATCACCCTCCCGCGGGTGGCGGCGCCGGTCGCCGCCTACGTCCCCGCGGTGCGCTCGGGCCGGTACGTCCACACCTCGGGCCAGCTCCCGTTCGTCGACGGCGCGCTGCTCGCGACCGGCAAGGTGGGCGACGGCGAGGGCCTCGTCGCGCCGGCCGACGCCGCGGGCCTCGCGCGCGTGTGCGCGCTCAACGCGCTCGCGGCCGTGCACGACGTCGTCGGCAACCTCGACGACGTCGTGCGGGTCGTCAAGGTGGTCGGGTTCGTGGCGAGCGACCCGTCGTTCACGGGCCAGCCCGGGGTCGTGAACGGTGCGAGCACCGTCCTCGGCGAGATCTTCGGCGAGGCGGGGGTGCACGCGCGCAGCGCCGTCGGCGTCGCGGTCCTGCCGCTCGACGCACCGGTCGAGGTCGAGCTCGTCGTCGAGCTGGCGGACTAGCCCGCACGCCCGCACGAGAACGGGGTCGGCGACCGGGTCCGTGAGGATCCGGTCGCCGACCCCGTTCTCGTCGGCATCTCGTCGGTCAGCGTGCGCGGCGCTCCAGGCGGTCCATGTCGAGCAGGACGACGGCCCGGCCCTCGCGGCGGACCCAGCCGCGCGTCGCGAAGTCGGCGAGCGCCTTGTTCACGGTCTCGCGTGACGCGCCGACGAGCTGCGCGAGCTCCTCCTGCGTGAGGTCGTGCGCGACGCGGACGCCCTCGTCCGTCTCCTCGCCGAAGCGGGTCGACAGGTCGAGGAGCGCCTTGGCGACACGGCCCGGCACGTCGGAGAACACGAGGTCGGCCAGCGTCTCGTTCGTACGACGCAGGCGGCGCGCGAGGGCGTTGAGCAGGTGCTTGGCGACGCTCGGGTGCTTCTCGATCCACTCGACGAGCTGGTCGTGGCCGAGCTCGTAGATCACGGAGTCGGCGACGGAGCTCGCGGTGGCGGTGCGGGGGCCCGGGTCGAAGAGCGAGAGCTCGCCGAACATCTCGCCGGGGCCGAGGATCGACAGGAGGTTCTCGCGGCCGTCGTTGGAGCGGCGCCCCAGCTTGATCTTGCCGCTCGCGATCACGTAGAGGCGGTCGCCCGGCTCGCCCTCGCGGAACAGCACGTCTCCGCGCGAGAGCTCGATCTGCTGCATCGACTCGAAGAGGGTGCGCGTCTCGTCCGCGTCCATCGTCGCGAACAGGGGGGCGGAGAGCACAACGTCGTCGTCCACGCGGGGTGTCCTATCGTCTCGTCCTCGGAAATGTTCCAGGACAAGTCTGCCCTACCGCTGCAACTCGGGTGTCAGGGGCGGCGGCTACGGTGGGTTTCGTGACCACCACCGAGCAGGCCCGCGCGCGGGCCCCGAAGCCCGAGTCGCACCTCGCGCTCGTGCGGCGCGCGCGCCGCACCAACCGTGAGCTCGCGGTCACCTACCCGGACGCGCACTGCGAGCTCGACTTCACCACGCCGCTCGAGCTGCTCGTCGCGACGGTCCTCTCGGCGCAGACGACGGACAAGCGCGTGAACCTCACGACGCCCGCGCTCTTCGCGCGCTACCCGGACGCCGCCGCCTACGCGGCGGCGGACCGCGCCGAGCTCGAGGAGATCCTGCGGCCCACGGGCTTCTTCCGGGCCAAGGCGCAGTCGGTCATCGGGATCGGCCAGGCGCTCGTCGAGCGGTTCGACGGCGAGGTGCCCGCCCGACTGGAGGACCTCGTCACCCTGCCCGGCGTGGGGCGCAAGACGGCGAACGTCGTGCTCGGGAACGCGTTCGGCGTGCCGGGGCTCACCGTGGACACGCACTTCGGCCGCCTCGTGCGTCGCCTGGGGTGGACCACGGAGGAGGACCCGGTCAAGGTCGAGCAGGTCGTCGGCGGGCTCATCGAGAAGTCGGAGTGGACGATGCTCTCCCACCGGCTGATCTTCCACGGCCGGCGGGTGTGCTTCGCGCGCAAGCCGGCGTGCGGTGCGTGCACGATCGCGCGGTGGTGCCCGTCGTTCGGCGTCGGCGAGGTCGACCCGGTCAAGGCGGCCGCGCTGGTCAAGACGAGCTGAGGGTCTCGCGCGGACGGTCGGGCGAGGGCGCGGTCAGCCCGCGGGCCGCTGCGTCGTGGGGAGCCAGTCCAGGAGCAGGTCCGTCACGGTGTCCGGGGCCTCCTCGGGGAGGAAGTGCCCGGCGTCGTCCACGACCTCGAAGCGGAAGTCCGGGGCGAGCGCGGCGCCGTCGGCGTCCGCGAGGTCGCGCCGCAGCAACCCGTCGCGCGCCGCGTGCACCTGGAGGGCGGGGACCTCGACGGGGCGGCGGAGCGCGGCGAGGAAGCGGCGCCCTTCGGGACGGGGGGTGGAGCGCACGGCCCAGCGCAGCGACTCCATCGCGGTGTGCGCCGCGAACGGGATGCGCATGACGGTGCGGTACGTGTCGACGACGTCGGGCGCGAAGGGCTGCGCGGCGCCCGTCGCGAGCACGTCGGCCACGAGGTCGCCGCGGACGAGTGCGCGCTCGGGTAGCGTCGGCACCTGGTAGAACGCGAGCTGGCGCTGCGCGGCGGGCGTGAGGAGCCGTCGGGCCGACGTGTGCAGGCGTGCGGGGTGCGGCGCGGAGAACGCGGCGACCCCGGCCGTCACGGCGGGCTGGAGCGCCGCCATCGCCCAGGCGAGGCTGCCGCCGGTGCCGTGGCCCACGACGACCGCGCGCCCCGACCCGAGCGAGCGGATCACGCCGGCGATGTCACGCGTGCGCGTCGGGGCGTCGTAGCCGATCGGCGGCTTGTCGGACGCCCCGACGCCCCGCACGTCCATCGCGGCGACGCGGTAGCCCGCGGCGGCCAGCGGCTCGAGCTGGTGCCGCCACGCCCACCAGAACTGGGGGAACGAGTGGAGCAGCACGACGAGCGGCGGGCCGGGGTCCCGCACGCCGCGGTCCTCGGGACCGGCGAGCGCCACGTGGAAGCGGGCCCCGTTGGCCGGCACGAACTCGTGTCGCCAGGGGCCGTCGAGGAGGGCGGACGTGAAGTCGGAGGGGTCGGGCGTCACCCGGACGAACCTACCGGCGTCCCGGACCCGCTGTCGGCCGACGACCCGGAGCCGGCGCCGGCGGCGTCCGCTCCGGACGTCTCCGCGGCCGCCGCGGGCCGGCGGTCCTTCGGCGGGTCGAACCGGTAGCCGACGTTGCGCACCGTGCCGATGAGCTGCTCGTGCTCCGGCCCGAGCTTGGCGCGCAGACGGCGCACGTGGACGTCGACGGTGCGCGTGCCCCCGTAGTAGTCGTAGCCCCAGACCTCCTGGAGGAGCTGCGCGCGCGTGAACACGCGGCCCGGGTGCTGGACGAGGTACTTGAGGAGCTCGAACTCCTTGTACGTGAGGTCGATCGGGCGGCCGCGCAGCCGGGCGGTGTAGCCGCTCGCGTCGATCGCGAGCTCGCCCGCCGCGATCTCCTGCGGGCCGTCCTCGGCCGGACCCCGCGCGGAGCGCTCGATGACGAGGCGGAGGCGAGCCTCGACCTCGGCCGGTCCGGCACCCTCCAGCAGGAGGTCGTCGGCACCCCACTCGGCGGTCACCACGGTGAGCCCGCCCTCGGTGAGCACGAGCACGAGCGGGACCGTCAGGCCCGTGGCGTGCAGGAGCCGGCACGTGGTGCGGGCCGCGACGAGGTCGCGGCGCGCGTCCAGCAGCACGACGTCGGAGTCCGGTGCGTCGACGAGCGCCGACGGCTCCATGGGCAGGACCCGGATACGGTGCGAGAGCAGGCCGAGCGCGGGCAGCACCTCGACGGAACCGCCAGTGGCGGGGGTGAGGATGAGCAGGTCGGCCATCCGGCACCTCCTTCCGGGTCGCGGGGCGCGGGCGGCGCCCCCGGGCGTCGACGCGTGGCGACCGGGCGGGACGGACCTCTACGGGGCACGCCACGTCGTCGGCCACGTCCGCGGTCCGTGGACGGTTACCGTATCGCGTGCCGGCCGCGCGCACGGTGCGTGTCTCACATCGCGCGCGTCCGCACTCCCCGGCCGGTGACAGCGCTGCCCGGCAGCGACGCCGCGGCTCGCTCGCGAGACCGCCGCCCGGCCGCCGACGGGCAGCCGGTGAGCGGCCCGCGGCGAGTCTCTGCGACACTCTGAGGCGTGCTGCACGACCCGACGCCCTCCCGCGACCCCCGAACGGGGCGCTGACCGCGTGGACCTCTCGACCCGTGCCGTCGTGACGGCATGCCTGGCGGCGGTCGTGGCCGTCGCCGCGTTCTTCGGCCCGCTGCCGCTCACGATCGCGTCGGGCGTGCTGGCGCTGAGCGTCGCGATCGGCTGGCCGCGGCTGCTCGACATCCCCGTCCACGGCGGGACCCGGGTCGTCATCGCGATCGCCGGGCTCGGCGCCGTGGCCGCGACCGCCGCGACGCGCGGGGAGCCCGCGCTGCGCCACCTGCCCGTCGTGCTCGCGCTCTCCGTCGTCCTCGCGTTCGTCGCCGAGCTCCTGCGGCGCGACGGCCGCCCGCGTCTCGTCGAGTCGCTCATCGGCACGGTGAGCGGGATCGTCGTGGCGACGTCGAGCGCGGGCTGGATCGCCGCGGGCCGCACCGACGCGGGCGAGTCCCTCGTCGTCACGACGGCGGTCGCGCTCGCCGTGGCGTCCGCGGTGTCCGCGCTGCCGCTCGGCGGCTGGCTCAACGCCGCGCTGACGCTCGGCCTCGCGGTGCTCGCGGGCGGCGCCGTCGGCTACGTCATGCCCGATCTCGAGCTGCTGGGCGGCGTCTGGGCGGGGGTCGTCGCGGGCCTGCTCGTCGCGTCCCTGCACGCGCTCTTCGACCAGCTCCCCGAGCTGCGCGGCCGGCTGGGCGCGTTCTCCGCGACGGCGCTGCCCGTCGCCGTCGGCGGGACCCTGATCTTCGTCGTCGGCCGGGTGATCGTCGGGTGACCCCCTCGCCGCTCGCCGTCGTGCTGCTCGTCGTGACCCTCGTCGCGACGGCCGCGCTCGGCGTGTGGTGGCAGCGCCGCCAGGGCGTCGTGCGGGCCGCGCGGGAGAGAGGGCCCGCGTCGCCCGCGGCCGCCGTCGCCGGGCCCGCGCCCGTGGACTGGGCGGCGCACGGCGTCGCGCTCGCGGAGCGCCGCACGTTCGTCCAGTTCTCCGCCGAGCTCTGCGCGCCGTGCCGCGCCACCGCCCGGGTCCTGCGCGACGTGAGCGCCGCGCACCCGGACGTGACGCATCGTGAGATGGACGTCGACGACCACCTCGACCTGGTGCGAGCATTCGGCATACTGCGCACGCCGACCGCCCTCGTGCTCGACGCGGAGGGCCGCGAGGTCGCCCGCGCGAGCGGGGGCATGAACCGCGCCCAGGCGCTCGCGGCGCTCGCCGTCGCGGACCCGGGCGCGCGGCCCGCGAGCGTGCCAGGCAGCTGACCGCCGTCTCCGACGGCCCGACCGGAGGAGACCCGAGTGAGCGACCAGGCAGGCCCGGAGGCCACCGTCACCGAGCCGGGCGGCGCGCCCGCCGGCATCGACCCGCGCGGGCCGCGCGCGGGGGCGGGCATGACGGCCGTCCTGCTCGCCGTGGTGATCCTGCTCTGGACGTCGCCCGCGGCGCTCGTGCTGCTCGCCGTCGTCGCGGCGGGCTTCCTGCTCGGCACCGTCCGCGGCGCGCAGGGCACGTGGCAGGCGGCCGTCTACCGGCTGGTCCTGCTCCCGCGCATCGGCCCGACGACGGAGCGCGAGGACCCGAGGCCGCCGCGGTTCGCGCAGGCGGTGGGCCTGGTGATCACCGGCGCCGGGGTCGTGCTCGGGCTGCTCGGCGTCGCGGGCGCCGTGCCGGCCGCGGCGGCGCTCGCGCTCGTGGCCGCCGTCCTCAACGCCGCGTTCGGCCTGTGCCTCGGGTGCGAGCTGTACCTGCTGCTGCGCCGGGTCGCGCCGGCCCGCTGACGGCCCGGCGCGCGCCCGCCCCGCAGGCGAGCGCCTGCGGGCGCGGCTCGCTCAGTAGACGAGCGCCTGGGCGCCCTCGCGCAGCGCCTCCTCGACGAACACCGCCGCGCCCGCGATGCGGACGCCGGGCAGGACGTCGTCGGCCGTGATCCCGCGGCGCGCCGCGCACTGCGTGCAGACGGTCAGCGTGCCCGCGGCGAGGACCGCGTCGAGCAGGTCGGGCAGCGGCGCCGCGTGCTCGAGCTCGAGCTCCGCCGCGCGGCCCGGCACACCGAACCACGCCGCCTCGCCCGTGAGCCACACGCTCACCTCGACGCCCGCCGCGACCGCGGCGGCGGCGACGGTGAAGGCCTGGTTCGCGGCCTCGGGCCGGTCGAGCCCGGAGGTCGTCTTGACGACGAGCGAGCGGGAGCGGGGGGCGGCGGCGGGGAACGTGGAGTCGGTCACGCGGCCGAGCGTAGCCCCGCGGGTGACCACGGCCACGGCGTGCGGGCGCCGTCCGGCCGGTAGGATCGCCCGCATGAGCCCGCACACTCTCGAGCTGATCTTCCTCGGCCTGCTCCTCGCGGCGACGGTGACCATCACGTGGTTCGCCGGGTACGTCGTCTACAAGCTCTTCAAGGGCCAGCGCTGACGTCGCCGCGCGGGGCCCGTCCCCGCGCGGGCGCCGCGCGCCGCCCGACTCCGAGAGGTGGTCGCTGATGCCGTTCGAGTTCCCCGAAGGCCTCGCTCCCGAGGTGTACCCGCTCGCCTGGCTCGTCGGGAGCTGGCGCGGCGAGGGCGTCGTCAAGTACCCGGGCATCGAGGAGACGCCGTTCGTCCACGACGTCGTGTTCGACCACGACGGCGGCCCCTACCTGCGCTACGAGTCGACGCTGCGCGTCCTCGACGCCGCGGTCCCCGAGACGGTGCCCGCGGAGGGCGAGTGGCCGGAGCGTGACGAGGCCACCCTCGACGCCGCGGCCGCCGCGTCGCCCGTCTGGTCCACGGAGACCGGCTACTGGCGCGTGTCGACCGACCGGCCCGAGGGCCTGGAGGACGACCGCCACCCCCTCGAGGTCCTCGTCGCCGACCCGGCGGGTCGCGTGTCGGTGTACCTCGGCGCCGTCGGCAACGGCCGCGTGGACCTGGCGAGCGACCTCATCGCGCGCACGTCCACGGCGTCCGAGGTCACGGCCTCGAAGCGGCTCTACGGGTTCGTCGAGGGCCAGCTCCTGTGGGTGTGGGAATTGGCGGCCTTCGGTCAGCCGTTGCAGTCGTACGCGTCCGCGAAGCTGACCCGGCGCCCGTCGGCCTGACGCAGGCCACCGGGCGGCCCGAGGGCCCGCCCGGTCCGGACGCGTCGACGAAGGAGGACCACCCGTGACCACCGGTTACACCAGCCCGCTCCTGTCCCGCCACGGCGCCGTGCCCGCGACGGGCCCCGACGAGGGCGTCGCCTGGCACTACGGCGACCCGACCGGGGAGCAGCGCGCGCTGCGCACGGGCGGCGCCGTCGTCGACCAGTCGCACCTGGGCGTCGTCACGGTCACGGGCCCGGACCGGCTGAGCTGGCTGCACTCCATCACGTCCCAGGACCTCACGGACCTCGCGCCGCGCACCTCGACGGAGCTGCTCGTGCTCTCGCCGCAGGGCCACGTCGAGCACGCCGCGTCGGTCGTCGACGACGGCACCACGACCTGGCTCGTCACCGAGCGCTCGCACGCGGCCGACCTCGCCGCGTGGCTGGACCGCATGAAGTTCATGCTCCGCGTCGAGATCGCCGACGCCACGGACGAGTGGGCCGCGCTCGGCGAGCCGGTCGACGCCGAGGGCGCCGAGGACGAGCCCGTGACGTGGCGCGACCCGTGGCCGCGCGTCCTCGCGGGTGGCACGCGGTACGGCCCGCCCGAGGACGAGCACCCGGGACGCGAGCGCCCGTGGCGGCTCGTGCTCGTCCCGCGCGCGGAGCTGGCCGACGCCGTCGCGGCGCGCGAGGCCGCCGGGTGGCGCCTCGTGGGCACGTGGGCGAGCGAGGCCGCGCGCGTCGAGGCCTGGCGCCCGCGCCTCGCGACGGAGGTCGACCACCGGTCGATCCCGCACGAGACCGACTGGCTGCGCACCGCCGTCCACCTGCACAAGGGCTGCTACCGGGGGCAGGAGACCATCGCGCGCGTGCACAACCTCGGGCGTCCGCCGCGGCGCGTGGTCATGCTGCACCTCGACGGGTCGGGCCATCTGCTGCCCGCGCCGGGGGCCGAGGTCACGCTCGACGGTCGCGCCGTCGGGGCGGTCACGTCGGTCGCGCGCCACCACGAGCTCGGGCCGATCGCGCTCGCGGTCCTCAAGCGGAGCGCGCCGGTCGACGCCGAGCTCCTCGTCGACTGCGACGGGGGCGCGATCGCCGCGGCGCAGGAGGTCGTGGTGCCCGGCGAGGGCGTCTCCGTCGACCGTCCGGCCGCGCGCGGCCCGGTCGGGCGCGGCGTCACGCCGCGCGGCGAGGGCGCACCCACGAGCATGCTGTGACGTCGGGGCCGGCGCGCGGGCAGTCCCCGGGGGCGGTCGACGTCGCCCGGACGGCGTGGCGCCGACTCCTCCTGCGGGCCCGGGTCCGGCAGGGCGCGTCGCGCGTGCGCGTGGCGCTGTGGCCCGTCCTCCAGGCGTCGGCGGCTGCCGGCCTCGCGTTCGGCATCGCCCGGTACGGGCTCGGGCACACGGCCCCCTTCTTCGCGCCGGTCTCCGCGTGGATCTGCCTCGGCTTCAGCCAGGACCGTCAGCTCCGCCGCGTGCTCGAGCTCGCGGTGGGCGTCGCGATCGGCGTCGGCCTCGGGGACCTCGTGGTCCACGCGATCGGGTCGGGCTGGTGGCAGGTCGCCGTCGTCCTCGCGGTCTCGGCCCTCGCCGCACGCTTCATCGACCGGGGCGCGATGCTCACGACGCAGGCGGGCGTGCAGGCCATCGTCATCGTCGGGCTCCCGGCCGCGCAGGCGGGCGGCCCGCTCGGGCGGTGGACGGACGCGCTCGTGGGCGGCGCCGTCGCGCTCGCCGTCGCGGCGCTCACCCCGGGCGACCCGCGGCGACGCCCCCGTCTCCTCGGCGCGGAGGCGACGTCGGAGCTCGCGGGCGTGCTCGACGTGCTCGCGCGCGGTCTGCGCGGGCGCGACCCGGGGGACCTCGACGCGGCGCTGGTCAAGGGCCGGGCGTCCGAGGGCGCGCTCGAGGAGTGGCAGTCGTCCGCGACGTCCGCGCGCGAGCTCGCGCGCGTGAGCGCCGCCGGGCTGCGGCACCGGGACGAGCTGGGCGGGCTCGAGCGGCAGGCGGTGCTCGTCGACCGCGCGATGCGCAGCGTGCGCGTCCTGGCGCGGCGCGCGCGGCCGGTGGCGAGCGGCCCGGACCACCACGATCTCGACGCCGTGGCGGACCTCGTCGCCCGGTTCGGCGCCGGGGTGCACGTGCTCGCCGAGGCCGTCGGCGCGGGGCGCGACCCGGCGGTCGCGCGCGAGGTCCTCCTCGAGGTGGCCCGCAGCGCCGACCCCCACGCGCTCGGCGACGGCGACTGGCAGGTGCAGTCGCTCGTGATGCTCGTGCGGTCGCCGATCGTCGACGCCCTGGAGGCGGCGGGCGCGACGCCCGAGCAGGCGCGCGACGCGCTCCCCGAGCTCTGAGAGCGTTCGCACCCGGGACGACCGACCCCTGCACAGCGGTACCGCGGGCCGGTACGGTCGGGGCATGGAGGTCCCTGTCAGCGCGCTGCGTGCCGAGCTCAAGTCGTGGATCGAGCGGGCCAGGGACGGTGAGGAGGTCGTCATCACCGAGCGCGGCGTCCCCGTCGCCCGGCTGACCGGCGTCGCGACGGCGGACCTCGTCACCGAGCTCGTGCGCGACGGCGTCCTGGTGCCCCCGGCGGGGGAGCGCCCCGTGCACGCGGTGCCCGCGCCGGCGCTCGTCGCGGCGACGGACGGGGCACGTCCGGCGGGTCCCGACGGCCCGCGCCCGTCCGACGGCGCCCGGGCCGCCCGCGGCGGCGGGGTCGCGGCGCTCGTGCGCCGGATCCGGCGCTGAGGGTCCCGCGGTGGCCCTCGTCTACTTCGACGCGAGCGCGCTCGTGAAGCTGTGCGTCCCGGAGGCCGGCTCCGCGCTGGCGAGCCGCCTGTGGAACCGTGCCGACGTCGTCGTCACGAGCCGCCTCGCCGACGTCGAGGTCCGCGCCGCGCTCGCCGCGGGGGCCCGCGGCGGGGTGATCGACGGCTCGGCGCACGCCCGCGCGCTCGGCACCTGGGACACCCTCCGGCCCGCGCTGCACGTGGTCGAGGTGTCCGGCGCGGTCGCCGACCGCGCGTCGCGCCTCGTCTCCGCGGGGTCGATGCGCAGCAACGACGCGGTGCACGTGGCGAGCGCGCTCGCCGTCGCGCACGACGACACGGTCGTGGCCGCCTGGGACCCCCACGTCGTCACGGCGGCGCGTGCCGCCGGGCTGCGCGTGGTGCCGTGGCCGCTCGTCAGACCGTAGGCTCGTGCCCGTGGGAATCTTCGGGTCGCTGCAGTGGATCGTCTACCTCCTCCTGTCGCTGGTCGTGTTCGGGACGCAGCTCTTCGCGCTCGTGGACGCCCTCCGGCGGCCTGCGAGCGCGTTCACGGCGGAGGGCAAGCTGAGCAAGCCGATCTGGCTCGCGATCCTCGGCGTCGCCGCGGCGCTCGGATTCCTCTCGATCCCCCTCGGCGGCGGGATCAACCTCGGCTTCATCGGGATCATCGCGGTCGTCGCGGCGATCGTGTACCTCGTCGACGTGCGCCCGCGCCTCCAGCCGTACGGGAACGGGCGCGGCAACGGGTCGTCCGGCCGGCCGGGCGGCTGGTGAGCGCCGCGGTGACCGACGGCGTCCGCACCGGGGTCGCGCGCGCCGCCGTCCCGCTGGCCGAGGTCGTGCGTGGTGACCTCGTCGAGTCCGTCCACACGGGCCACCTCGTGCTGCTGGACGCCGACGGCGGCACGCTCCTCGAGCGCGGCGACGCCGGCACGGTGATCTGGCCGCGCTCGAGCGTCAAGCCGTTCCAGGCCGTCGCGATGCTGCGGCACGGGCTGCGCCTTCCGCCGCGCCTCCTGGCCCTCGCCGCCGCGAGCCACGACGGCGAGCCCGAGCACCTCGCCGGGGTGCGCGAGATCCTCGCGGGCGCCGGGCTCGACGAGTCCGCGCTGCGCAACACCCCCGACCTCCCGCTGCACCCGCCCGCCGCGCTCGCGTGGCAGGAGGCGGGGAACGGCCCGGCGTCGATCACCCAGAACTGCTCCGGCAAGCACGCGGCGATGCTCGCGACGTGCGTCGTGGCGGGCTGGGACCCGCGCACGTACCTGGAGCACGACCACCCGCTGCAGGTCGCGGTCCGGGAGGCCGTCGCGGAGGCGACGGGCGTCGCGGTCGAGCACGTCACGGTCGACGGCTGCGGGGCGCCGCTCTTCTCGACGACCGTGCGCGGGCTCGCGCGCGCCTTCGGGCGGCTCGCCGCGGCCCCGCAGCACGACCCGGGTTCCCCCGAGGCCGAGGTCGCGCACGCCATGGCGGCGTTCCCCGAGATGGTGGGTGGCACGGGCCGCGACGCGACGGTCGCGATGCGCGCCGTGCCCGGCCTGGTCGCCAAGGACGGGGCCGACGGGGTGTACGGGGCCGCGCTGCCCGACGGCCGTGCGCTCGCCCTCAAGGTGCTCGACGGCGCGTCCCGACCCCGGCCGGCGGTGCTCGCCGCCGCGCTGCGTCGTCTCGGCGCGCTCGACGTCGCGGGGGCGGACGGGCCGGCGCTCGACGCGCTCGGCGACGTGCCGGTCCTCGGTGCGGGGCAGCCGGTGGGCACGGTCCGCGCGGTGCTCGACGAGGCCGCGGCGGACGCCCTGCAGGACCGGCCGCACGGCCCCTCGGCCGACACCGCGCGGCACGCCGACGGGGGTCGGCCGTGAGGGCCGTCGTCCAGCGCGTGACGCGCGCGAGCGTGCGCGTCGTGGCCGACGACGGGACGGCGGAGGTCGTCGGCGCGATCGACCGGCCGGGCCTCCTCGCGCTCGTCGGCGTCACGCACGACGACGGCGACGCGCAGGTGGAGACGATCGCGCGCAAGATCGCCGAGCTGCGGATCCTCGCGGGGGAGCGGTCCGTGCTCGACGACGGCGCGCCCGTGCTCGTCGTCAGCCAGTTCACGCTCTACGCGGACACGCGCAAGGGCCGTCGGCCGTCGTGGAACGGCGCGGCGCCCGGTCCTGTCGCGGAGCCGCTCGTCGACGCGGTCGTCGAGGCGCTGCGCGCCCGCGGGGTCGAGGTGGCGACCGGGCGGTTCGGCGCGCACATGGCGGTCGACCTCGTCAACGACGGCCCGGTCACGCTGATCCTCGAGGCCTGACGCGGCGTCGTACGGGCTGTCCCGTACGGGGCCTGCGTACGGAGGACCGCGTACCCCGCGCGTCGCGCGTGACGCGAAGAGTGTGGGAAGCACGTAGTCCCGCGGGCCCCGCCCACGGCTACGGTCGCTCACGTCAGCCGGTCGCTCAGGCCCCGCAGGAGGCCGCACCGCCGCGCGTCCGCGCGGGTCGGCGACCGACCTCGTCGACGAGAGGTCCTCTCGATGCACCGTCCTCGCCCGTCCGCCCCGTGCCGCGCCCGCGCCACGCGCGCGGCCGCCGGCCTCACCGCCCTCGCGCTCGCCGCGAGCGGGGCCGTCGCCGCCGCGACGACCGCCGCCGCCGCGCCGACCGCCCACCTGACCGCCACGACGGCGGCCACCACCCCGACGCCCGACTCGCCGAACGGCGACGCCGCCCTCAACGGGTACCGCAACGTCGGCTACTTCATGTCCTGGGCCCCGGAGAACTACGGCTACACCGTGCGCGACTTCGTCGAGTCGGGCCAGGCCGAGCAGATCACCCACGTGAACTACGCGTTCGGCAACATCCACCCGACCGACCTCACGTGCTTCCTCGCGGACGCCCCGGGCACGCCCGAGCCGGGCGGCAACGACGGCGCCGGCGACGCGCAGGCCGACTTCGTGCGAGCCGTCTCCGCCGAGGACTCGGTGGACGGCGTCGCGGACGAGCCGGGCCAGGCGCTCGCGGGGAACTTCAACCAGCTCCGCAAGCTCAAGGAGGAGCACCCCGACACCAAGGTCCTCATGTCGCTCGGCGGCTGGACCTGGTCCAAGTTCTTCTCGAAGGCCGCGGCGACGCCCGAGAGCCGCGCGAAGTTCGTCGCGTCGTGCATCGACCTCTACATCGACGGCAACCTGCCCGTGATCGACGGCCGCGGCGGCCCCGGCGCGGCCGCGGGCCTGTTCGACGGCATCGACGTCGACTGGGAGTGGCCCGGGGCTCCCGACTGGTCGCAGCACCCCGAGAACCACGTCGACCCGGTCAACGACAAGGCGAACTTCACCGCCCTCCTCGCCGAGTTCCGCAAGCAGCTCGACGAGCGCGGTGCCGCGCAGGGCAAGGACTACCTGCTCTCCGCCTACATCCCGGTGAGCCCCACCGTGGTGAACGCCGGCTGGGACGCCCCGACGATCTTCGACTACCTCGACTACGGCAACATGCAGGGCTACGACCTGCACGGTGGCTGGTCGCCGAACCTCGCCGGGCACCAGGCGAACCTGCACGACACCTCGCAGCCCGGCACGATCTCGCTCGAGGACGGCATCGACCTCTACCTGTCGCGCGGCGTCGACCCCGCCCAGCTCACGCTCGGCATCCCGGCGTTCGGCCGCGGCTGGTCCGGCGTCGAGGCCGGCGACTCGAACGGCGCCTGGCAGCCCGCCGCGGGCGTCGCCCCCGGCACCTACGAGGCCGGGAACAAGCAGTACTTCGAGCTGCGCGACCACGGGACCGAGTACTTCGACGAGGTCAGCGGAGCCTCGTGGCGCTACGACGGCGACCAGTGGTGGAGCGTCGACACGCCGCGCGCCGTCGAGTTCAAGGCGTCGTGGATCACGGAGAAGGGCCTCGGCGGCTCGATGTTCTGGGACCTCGCGGGCGACGACGAGGACGAGCTCGTCGGCACGGCGGCCGACGTCTACCGCGCGGCCCCGGCCGGTCCGGTCGACCCGACCGCGCCCGGCTCGTGCTTCCCGGGCTGGGACCGCAGCACCTCGTACGTCGGGGGCCGCGTCGTCTCGCACGAGGGCGTGAACTACCGCGCCGCGTGGTGGGTCCGCACGAACGTCCCGGGCACGGAGAAGTGGTACCCGGCCTGGCGCGTCGTCGGCACCTGCGCCTGACCTGAGGGTGCGGTGCGCGGCCTCGGCCGCGCACCGCACCGTCCGTCGCTCAGCGCAGCCAGCCGCGGCGCTTGATGTACGCGAGCGGGATGACGGCGGCGACGAGCGTCACGAGGACCGTGAGCGTGAACCCGTACGGCCGGTCGAGCTCGGGCATGTGCGTGAAGTTCATGCCGTAGAACGACGCGATGAGCGTCGGGGGCAGGAACACCGCCGTGATGATGGTGAAGACCTTGACGATCTGCGCCTGCTTGACGTCGAGCGACGTCATGATCGCCTGCTGCAGGTAGCGCACCTTGTCGTGCTCGAACCCGGCGTGCTGCTTCACGCCGTCGACGTCCGCGACGAGCGTCTCGACGAGCCCCGCGAGCACGGGGTCCGAGTCCGCGATCTCGCTGCGCAGGTGCCGCGCGGCGCGGGCGAGCGAGAGCTGGGACTCCTGGGCGCGCGACACGATCTCCTCGGCGCGGTTCATGCGCGTGATCGTGTCCTGCATGTCGCTCACCCCGATCTCCCGGCCGCGGGAGTCGACGCCCCGCGTGGCCTCGTCGATCTCGTCGGACATGTCCTCGAGCAGGTCGCTCGCGTAGGACACGACGCGGTCGGCCGCCTCGTTGAGCGCGTAGAGCAGCGCGTACGCGACGCCGTACGACGAGCCGATGAGCCACGGCGTGCGGCGCATGCGGGCGATCGCCTTGTCGAAGACGGCGTAGTGCCGCTGCGGCTGGGCGGTCACGACGACGTCGGCGGACAGGGCGAGCACGATGCGCTCGTCCACCACCCGGTCGCCGTCGCGCCGGGTCGCCGTCACCGGCAGGTAGACGTGCGCGTCCGTCTCCCAGACACGTCCTCCGGCAGCCGCGAAGTCGACGCCGTGCTCGGCTGCGCGGGCCGCGGAGTCCGGGTCCCCGACCGCGACCTGCACCCAGCGCGAGCGCAGGACGCGCGGGTCGAACCGGGGCGAGCCGTCGCCGTGCGCGCGGGCGTGCAGGTCGAGCCCGCCGCGCGCCGGGGCGGGCAGGCGGGTCTCCGTGCCGGGGGCGAGGCCCGGGGTCTCGGGCAGCATCGTCGTCATCACGCACCGCCGGCCGTGAAGTGCGCGGTGAGGAGCGCGGCGCAGATGAACAGGTAGAGCCCCACGGTGAAGGAGATCGACTGCCGTTCGAGGTTCGGCTGGCGCGCGCGGCGCCGCGCCTCGCGCGGGGCGCGCAGGGGCGTCCGGGCGGGGCGGGCCCGCACCGGGGTGGCAGGGGTGGTGGTCGGCGCGGTCGCAGGGGAACGCTGGGTCATGGTGGTCGTCCTTTCCGGCGGGCGGACGGCACGGGCGCGGCCACGGGTGGGCGGCGCGGGTGCGTCGGCGGGGGAGGTCCGGCGGCGCGCGCGAGGCGCGCGCGGAGCGCACTGGCGACCTCCCCGCGCGGGACGGACGACGGCCGGGGACGCAGGGACCTGCGTCGGCCGGGCTCAGGCGTCGGGTCGCGAGCCACGGGGGGTGAGCGCGCAGTGCACGGATCTATGACTGCTGCCGTCAGGCATGGGGCTCACCTCGCTCTCGTGGCGGCGGCGCCGTGGGCGCCGCACCCGGGTCGGGGCGCACGGGGGTCGTGGCCGCGACGGGGATCGAGGCCAGGCTAGCCCTCCGGGCAGCGGGCAGCAACCGTCGAGGTGCGAGCGTCGGCCCAGGTGGCGACCGTGTGACGAGCGGGAAACGATGAGGTGATCCCTTGTTTACGGAGGGTTGTTAACATTTCATCCGGTCGACGGGCGACGAAGCCCCCGGACGGAGGGTCCCGACATGTCAGAACAGCAGGACTACATGGTTCCCGAGCCGGTCCGTCGCGCGGACTCGCGGTTCGCGCGACGGCTCGAGCGGCTCTCGTCCCGCGCGCAGGAGGTCGACCGCGCGCTCGCCGCCGTGAGCGAGGGCAAGGGCGGTCTCGTGTGGACCGCCGAGCACGGCATGGGCGCGAGCGCGACGCTCGAGCTCGTGTGCGAGGCCGTCGCGACGCACGAGTTCGCGCAGCCGACCGTCACGCTCCGCTGTCGCCCGCCCGCGGGCGTCCCCGCTCCCGGGTCGGCCGTCGTCTCCGTCGTGTCGCAGGTGTCGCAGCTCGCGGGCGGCGTGGTCCCCGAGCGGCTCACGCGGGTCCTCGAGCCGGTCGACCCGGGCTTCGGCCACCTCCCCGAGGTGGCGGCGGTCGCGCTCGCCGAGCTCCTCGTCGCGACGTTCGACGGCGCGACCGTCGTCCTCGTCGCCGACGACCTGCACCTCCAGGACGAGCTGAGCCGGTCGGTGCTCGCGAGCCTCGTGGCGCAGCGGCACGCGCCCGTCGTCCTGCTGGGGACGGCGCCCGCGGGCGCGCTCGACCCGTCCGCGGGGCCGTTCGAGCTGCGCGCCGTCCCGCCGCTCGCGCCGGCCGACGCGCTCCACCTCCTGCTCGTCGAGCGGCGGCTCGCCGTCGCCCCGCACGTCGCGGCGCGGCTCGCGCACCTCCTCGGCGGCAACGCCGCGGCCATCACGCAGACGGCGGCGCTCCTCACCCCCGAGCAGCTCTCGGGCGGGTCGATCCTGCCCGACCCGCTGCCCGCCGTCCCCGCCGTCCGGTCGCTCTTCGCCGACCGGCTCGCCGCGCTCAGCGAGGCGGAGCGCCAGGCGCTGCTCGTCGCGGCGGTCGCCGTCGTCGACCGCACCGAGCTCGTGCTGTCCGCGACGGGGCTCGCGATGGAGCAGGTCCTCGACGGCCCGCTCGCGGAGCACCTCGTCCTCGCGGGCGGCCGCTTCGCGTTCGTCGACCCGCGCATGCGCTCCCTCGTCCACGCCGACGCCCGCCTGGCCGAGCGCACGGCGGCGCACGTCGCGCTCGCCGAGGCGCACCGGCGGGCGGGGGAGGAGGACGTCGCGGTGTGGCACTCGGCGCTCGCGACCCTCGTGGGAGACCCGGCGCTCGTCCCGGGCCTCCTGCGCATCGCGCGCCGCCACCTCGACCGCGGCGACGTCGTGTGGGCGCACGAGGTCGCGCGCGAGGCGGCGAGCCAGGCGGGCGCCGAGCACCGCGCCGAGGCGTTCGCGATCGCCGGGGTCGCGGCCCTGCGCTCGGGCCACGTGCAGGACGCCGCCGACTGGCTGCGCAAGGCCTCGCGGAGCGGGGACGACGCGCTGCGCGCGTGCACGCTCGGCCCGCTCGTCGCGGCGCTCACGCTCGCCGAGGGCCAGGTGCCCGACGACGTCCTGTCGCCCTACCTGCGCGGGGGCCGGCCGGACGGCCTCCCGCCGGACGCCGTCGCCGGGGTCGTGACGGGCGTGCTCACGGCGGCGCGGCTGCACGCAGAGCGGGGCGACGGCGTGAGCACCTCCCAGCTCCTCGACACCGCGACGTTCCTCGCGTCGTGGTGCGAGGACGACGCGACCCCGGCCCGTCTCGCCCTCGCGCGCTCCTGGGCCGCGGTGTTCGGGGTGGGGGAGCGCGGCGTCGTGCCCGACGTCGACCTGGGCCCGGACCACGAGGCCGCGCTCCAGGTGAGCCGGGCGCTCGGGCTCGCCGCCGACGACCGCCTGGACGACGCCGCGCAGACGCTCGCGAGCGTCGTCGCCTCCCTGGCCCCGGTGCGCGACGGCGGCCGGTGGTTCGACGGCCCGGACGCCGCCCTCACGCCGCTCGCCGAGGCGCACGTCCGGCTCGCGCAGGCGCTCGTGCACCTGTGGCGCGGCACCCTCACGCGAGCCGCGGACGAGCTCGCGGAGGCCGCGTTCCGCCTGCCGCTCGGCCTGCCGTTCGCGGGGATGGGCGTGGCCGCCGCGCGCCGCCTCGACATGATGACCCGGGGCGTCGTCGGGCCCGTCGCGACGGCGCTCGAGGAGACGTGCGCGAGCCCGACGTCGCGGCCCGTGCGCCTCGGCCTGCTCGTGGACCGCGCCATGGGCGCCGCGTTCGCCCACCACGTGACCCAGGCCGCGACGCTGCTCGAGCTCGCCGCGGAGCGCGAGCGTCCCGACAGCGCACGCATGCTCCCGCTGCCCGGGCTGGACGACGTCGAGGCCTGGGTCGTCGCCGGGCGGCACGACGCGGCGCAGCGCGCGCTCGCGCGGCGCCGGGTCGACGCCAAGGAGCTCCCGCCGTCGCTGCGGTCGGCGACGCTCGTGCGCGCCGACGTCTCGCTCGCCGCGCCCGAGGACCTCACCGCGCCGCTCGAGCGGTTCACGCGCGTGAACCGCACGACCGCGTCGCCCTACGAGCACGCGCGGACCGACCTGTGCGCCGCGCGCGCCCTCGTGCGCGCGGGCGAGCTGCAGCGTGCCCACGGCCTGTTCCTGTCCGCGATCGAGCTGTTCGACGACGCGGGCGCGGACGCCTGGACGACGATCGCGCTCGACGAGCACGCCGAGGTGGTCCGCCTCCTCGGGGGCCCGGTGCCCGAGGACCTGACCGCGGCCGTGCCGGGGGTGCCCGGCGTCCTCGGCGGCGGGGCCGTCGTCCCGGGCGGCACGTGGCCCGCGGCCCCGCGGGCCGGGAGCATGCACGCCGCCCTCGGGGTCGCGCGCGCCGGCGTCGAGGCGCAGGCCGCGCTGCGGCCCGCCCCGCCGGACGCGTGCCGGCTCGCGGTGCGCGAGAGCGACGTGACGGACGAGGCGCTCGCCGAGCTGCGGGGACGGTGGGCGGACGAGCTCACGGAGCGTGAGCTCGACGTCGCGCTCCTCGTCGTCCAGGGCGCGTCGAACCGGGAGGCGGCGGACCAGCTCTACCTGTCGGTCCGCACGGTGGAGGTCCACCTCGGGCGCGTGTTCCGCAAGCTCGGGGTGCGCTCGCGCGTCGAGCTCACGGTCCTGGCGCACCGCGTGGGGCGCTGAGCCGGAGTCGATTCGGGGCCTCTCGTCAGCATCTGTCCGCTTTTGTCCTACGGGTCTTCCCCTACGCCGACCGCGCGGAGGAGCCGCGAACACTGCGGGAAGCGCGGATCACGCGCGGGTCCCCTCGTGGCTACGTTCGGGGTGACCTGAGGGCAGGGCGGTCCGGAGCACGGAGCCGCCGCAGCTCCCCGTACGAGCACGAGGCAGGACCCATGGACGTGTCCCTCTCCACCCGACCACCGCGCCCGGCCCGGCGGCGCGGCGCGCGCCTCGCGGCGCTCGCGACGGCGGCCGCCCTCGTCGGCGGCCTCCTCGCGGGCGTCGCGCCGGCGCAGGCGGCGCCGACCGCCACGGCGGCGGTCGGCAACCCCGGCGACAGCGACGTCAACGGCTACCGCAACGTCGGCTACTTCACCCAGTGGGGCGTGTACGGCCGCGCCTTCCCGCTCAAGAAGGTGCAGGACTCCGGCGCGGCCGCGGACCTCACCCACATCAACTACTCGTTCGGCAACATCCACCACCAGAACCTCACGTGCTTCATCGCGAACAAGGCGCAGGGCACGGGGCCGAACGGCTCCGACGGCGCGGGCGACGCGTGGGCCGACTTCGGCATGGGCTACACGGCCGCGAACTCCGTCGGCGGCGTCGCCGACGCGTGGGACCAGCCGCTCGCGGGCTCGTTCAACCAGCTCAAGCAGCTCAAGGCGAAGAACCCGCAGCTGCGCGCGCTCATCTCGATCGGCGGCTGGACCTGGTCGAAGAACTTCTCCCGCGCGGCGGCGACGCAGGCGTCCCGCGAGAAGCTCGTGTCGTCGTGCATCGACCTCTACATCAAGGGCAACCTGCCCGTGATCGACGGCCGCGGCGGGCCGGGTGCGGCCGCCGGCGTGTTCGACGGCATCGACATCGACTGGGAGTGGCCGGGCTCGAACAACGGCGAGGTCGGCAACTCCGTCGACCCCGTGAACGACCGCGAGAACTTCCGGCTCCTGCTCGCCGAGTTCCGCAAGCAGCTCGACGCGTACGGCGCGCAGACCGGCAAGCACTACCTGCTCTCGGCGTTCCTGCCCGCCAACCCGGCCGACATCGCGGCCGGCGGCTGGAACGACCCGCGCATCTTCCAGTCCCTCGACTACGGCAACGTGCAGGGCTACGACCTCCACGGCGCCTGGGACCCGGCGCTGGCCGGCCACCAGGGCAACCTCTACGACGACCCGGCCGACCCGCGGGCCGCGAGCCGCCAGTTCAGCGCGGACAAGGCCGTCCAGGAGTACCTCCGCGCCGGCGTCGCCCCGAGCCAGCTCGGCCTCGGCCTCGCCATGTACGGCCGCGGCTGGAAGGGCGTCACGTCGTCGCAGCCGTGGTCGGCCGCGAACGGGGCGGCCCCCGGCACGTGGGAGGCGGGCAACGAGGACTACGACAAGCTCCGCACGCGGGGCCAGGACTACTACGACCCGACGACCGTCTCCGCCTGGCGGTACGACGGCGACCAGTGGTGGAGCTACGACAACGCCCGGTCGGTGGCGGCCAAGGCCGAGTACATCGACCGGCTGAACCTGGGAGGCGCCATGTGGTGGGACCTGTCCGGCAACCACGACGGCACGCTGCTCGGTGGCTTCACGGACAAGGTCCGCACGCTCCCGGCCGGTCCCGTCGACGGCACGAGCGGCCCGACGAACCCGCCGACGAACCCGCCCACCAACCCGCCGACGAACCCCCCGACCACCCCGCCGACGGACCCGACGGCCTGCGTGGCCGCGTGGTCGGCCGCGACGGTCTACACGGGCGGGGCGACGGCGTCGTTCGAGGGCAAGAACTACCGCGCGAAGTGGTGGACCCAGGGCGACCGGCCGAGCGCGGGCGGCCCCTGGGAGGCGACGGGCGCGTGCGGCGGGACCACCCCGACGACCCCGCCGCCCACGAACCCCCCGACCACGCCGCCCACCACGCCGGGCACGTGCACCGCGCCGGCCTGGTCCGCGACGGTGGCCTACACCGGGGGTGCGACGGTCTCCTACCAGGGCCAGTCGTACCGCGCGAAGTGGTGGACGCAGAACAACGTCCCGGGTGCGGAGCAGTACGGCCCGTGGCAGGCCCTCGGCGCGTGCTGACGCCCGGCCGCCCCTCCTGACGGGGGACCACCGGGGCGGCCCGCGGGTACGGGGAATCCCGTACCCGCGGGCCGCCATCGTGTGGTTCTCCCGCATCTCGACCAGCCCTCGCGCTCGTTAGCGTGAAGGGGCCGACGAGGACCTCCGCAGCCCTCCCCAGTGGGTTGCGGGGCTCCTCCGACCGTGAAAGGCGGTCAGCGTGCCCGTGCGTCACCGAACGACCCGACCCCGCACCTCCCGTCCCCTCCCGCCCTCCGTGGCCTCCGCCCTGCCCGTGGCCCTGACGGCCGTGCTCGGCGCCGCGCTCCTCGCGGGCTGCACGAGCGGCTCCGACGACGCCGGGTCGGCCGTCGACGGCGGGTCGGGACCCGCCCAGGCCGAGGACCACGGCTCGCACGGCGACCACGCCGACGCGGGCAAGGTGCCCGTGGGCCCCCTCCAGCTCCCCGGCGCCGACTACTGGTCGGTGCTCCAGCCGGCCGACGGCGTCACGCAGGTCCGGGCGGGCGGGTGCCCCGAGGACGCCGCGTGCCCGAGCTTCGAGGTGCTGACCGGTGCGGCGCTCGACGGCGTCGACCCCGCGACGGCGCTCCTGCCCGACGGCGCCACGTGCCCCGGGGCGGACGCGCTCGCGGCCCGCGCGGTCGGCGACCCTGCGGAGTCGGACGTCGAGGTCGCCGGCACGCCCGCGACGCTCGCGCGCTGGACGCTCTCGTGCGTCGACGCCGCCGGGGCCGAGGTGCGGACCGTCGAGCAGCTCCAGTGGTACGTGCCTGACGCCCCCGGCGGTGCGGTGCTCGTCGTCGACCGCTGGGCGTTCGAGGGGCTCGAGTCGCGCCTCGCCGCGGGAGGCTGGGCGTCCGCCTGACCGACCCCGGCCCGCACCGACGACGGCCTCGCACCCGGGAGGGTGCGAGGCCGTCGTCGTGCACCCGGCCGTGCCGGCGGCCGGGTCAGCCCTTGCGCGTGCGGCGCGTCAGCAGCACGACCGCGGCGCCCACGGCGGCGAGCCCCGCGGCGACGGCGGCGTACAGGCCCACGGTCGCGCCCGTCGTCGCGAGCGACGAGGACGACGAGCCGGTCGCGACGGTGCGCGAGACCTGGGACGCCGTCGTGGTCGTCGTGGGGTTCCCCTGTCCCGGCGGGTTCGTCGCGCAGCTCGGCGACGACGGCGGGTAGTCCACGCTGACGACCGTCTCGGGGTTGACCTGGAAGAGCACCTGGACGCTGGGGCGCACCCAGTCGAACTCGTCGCCCTCGACCCACTGCCCGTCGACCAGGCTCCAGCCGGGCCAGTCGGCGCCGCGGCCGTCCGCCCCGACGACGGCGCCGGGCCACAGCACGCGGCCCTGCAGGGGGAGGCCGGACTGGACGACGTCCGCGCCGCCCGGGTTGAGCCACGTGATGGTCGCGGTGTCGTTGTCCGTGCCGGTGACGGCGATGGCGTACTCGAGGTACGGGACGTCCCCGTCGCAGACGGGGGACAGGGTGGTGAGCTCGATCGTCGGCTCCGGCACGTACGTGTCGTCCTCGGCGGCTCCCGCGACCGGCGCGGTGAGCAGCACCACCGTCGCGGCTGTAGCGGTGACGGCCAGCGCGCGGCTCCCGGCGCGGCGTCCTCCCGACGTCTTCATGGTGAATCCTGTCCGTGGGCGGGAAAGGCTGTTCGTGGAGAGGGAGCCGTGCCCCGAGGTCCCTGATACGTGCAGGTGCCACACGTGCGCGAGGTGTTTCCGTCCTGCCAGGCTAGCGAGGCGGGCGCCCGAGTTGGACGCTTGTCCAGGGTGAAAAAGCGTCGGTGCGCGGGATCGTGACCGCGCCGTGACGCGACCGGACGCGGCTCAGCCGCAGGGCGCGACGTCGACCGTGCGCAGGCCCGGCTGGGTGGTCGTGGGCGTGCTCCACACGTCGAGCGAGGTCGCGGCGGCGGTCCCCGCGTCCCGCGGCGTCGTCGTCGTGAACGACAGGGTCGCGGACTGCCCGGGCGTGAGGTCGACCATCGCGGAGAGCGCGCCGCGGCCCGCGACGTCGCCGGGCTGCGCCGGGAGCGGGGCGTCGTCGCGGCGCAGGCCCGAGACCTGCCCGTCGCGCGGCGGGTAGAGCACGACGAACGTGCGCGTGACGCCCGGCTCGACGCCCGCCGTCCCGCCGCCGGTGACGTACCAGGGCAGGCTCGTCGCGGCGTCGGCCGGGGCGGACGACGCGAGGTCGACCTCGAACGTGTCCACGCGGCCCGCGGCCGTGCACGTGCTGCCCGCGAGGCGCACGTCGCTGCCGAGGTAGACGCCCATCTTGCCGCCGGTGCCGTCGTTGAGGAACACGCCGACCGAGCCCGCGGCCTGGTCGGCGGTGTCGATGTCGCCCGCCACGACCGTGCCCGCGAGGCGCTCCTGCTCCGCCTCGTGCGCCGACCACAGCAGCACGCGGTGCTCGTCCGCGCCGCGCACGAGCGCGTCCCGCGCGACGGCCGGGTCGGCCCCGCCCGCGAGGAACTGCTCCAGGACCTGGGCCGCGACCGCCGCGAAGAACGTGTCCGTCTGCTCGCCGGGCTCGAGCTCGCCGTACGCGTCGGAGAGGAGGGTCTGCACGACGTTGCCCGCGTCCAGGTCGACCGCGCCGCCGTCGACCGGGACGGTCACCGGACCCGTGGCCTCGAGCAGGTAGGAGAGGGCGACGGGGTCGGTCGCGACCACGCCGTCGACCTGCTCGCCCTGCGCGCGCTCCCACATCGTCGACGCGAGCGCGGCGGTCGTGGGGAAGTCCGGCGTCAGCGGGGTGTCCTGGAGGTAGCGGCCCACGCGGTCGGTGAAGAGCTGCTCGACCCCGGGGTCGAGGGGCAGCACCGGCTCGTCGAACGACGGGAAGCCGACCGTCGAGGCCTGCCGCTCCAGCGTCACCCTGCCCTGGTCCGCCGAGATCACCGCGAGCGCGCCGGGGATCCCGCCGCCGGCGCGCAGCTCGGCGTTGTTCAGCGCGAGGACGAGGTAGCGGCGGGGGCCGTCGGCGCCGAGCATCGCGGGCGCGAGCGCCGTGAGCCGGTCGGCGGTGCGGACCACCGGGCGCAGGTCGTCGGTGCGCGCGACGAGCGCGGCGTACGGGTCGGCGACCTCCGCGTGCAGCGCGTCGCGGTCGACGGTCGCGAGGCGCGCGTCGATCGCGTCGAACGCGTCGGCGGCGCGCGCGACCGTCGGCGCGGCCGCGACGAGCGGTGCGAGGTCGACGCCGTCGCCCGTGAGCGCGATCCCGTCGCCCTCGACGCTGCCGAGCGTCTGCGTGAGGGACGGCAGCACCACGGCGGCGAGGTCGTCGGCCGTCGCGGCGGCCACGGAGAAGGCCCGCACGTCCTGCCCGTAGACCGGCAGGTGCGCGGCCAGGGACCACAGGGGACCGTCGGTGTGCGCCCGTGCGGACGCGGTGAGGGGCTGGACCCGCTCGAGCGCGGCGTCGGCGGCCGCGACGTCGCCGTCCCGGAGCGCCTCCTCGGCGGCGGGGACCTCGTCCAGCGCGCGCGTCAGGGCGTCCCGCGCGGCGAGCGCGTCCCGGGCGAGGAGCCCGGCGCACACGACGAGCGCGACCGCGAGCAGGATGAGAACCCAGCCCAGCCAGGCCGCCCGGCTCCGCCGACGGCGGGGGTGGCGCGGCGGGGCGTCCCGCTCCGTCGTCGTCATGCCTCTCAGCGTAGGGGCCGGAGATGGCAGGATCGGGGCCGTCGCGGGTGAGGTTCGGGTGAACCGCGGGGCGTGCAAGGAACGCGGGCCCCGGGACACAGAGCGGTTGACAGCCCGCCCCGCCGACGAGGAGCCGCCGTGACGACCGACGAGGGCAGTGACGAGACCACCGAGGCCGCCGTCCACGACGAGGCCTGGTTCGCCGCGCTCTTCGCCGCGCACGCGACACCGCTGTACCGCTACTTCCGCCGGCGCCTGCCGAGCGCCGTCGGGGGCGTCGCCCCCGACGCCGACGACCTGACGGCCGAGGTCCTCGCGACCGCGTGGCGGCGTCGCGCCGACGTGCCCGACGGCGCCGAGCTGCCGTGGCTGTACCGCACGGCGGGGTTCCTCCTCGCCAACCACCGCCGCAAGGCGCGGGCCCTGCCCGTGGCCGAGGTGCCCGAGCGCCCGGACGACGGCGCCGACGTCGAGCACGTCGTCGTGCAGGACGACGAGGTGCGCCGCGCGCTCGGCGCGCTCTCCGACCGCGACCGGCGCATCCTGCTCCTGCACGCGTGGGAGGGGCTCGGCGGGGCGGACCTGGCCGCCGTCCTCGGCACGTCGCGCGGGGGCGCGGACGCCGCGCTGTCCCGGGCCCGCGCGCGCCTGCGCACGGCGTGGGCGGAGCAGTCGGCGCTCGCGCAAGAGACCGGCGCCTGAGCACACATCACGGGTAGACCCGACCGGCCGCACCTGCGCGGTACGGCCCCTGCGGTACCTGGAGGGCGACATGACCACCCGAACCCCCGAGCAGCCCGACGACGCGGACCTGGAGCGCCTGCGCGCGGCCGACCCGGCCGCGGACGCGACCCCGGACGCCACG
Source organism: Cellulosimicrobium funkei (assembly GCF_004519295.1). GTDB lineage: Bacteria > Actinomycetota > Actinomycetes > Actinomycetales > Cellulomonadaceae > Cellulosimicrobium > Cellulosimicrobium funkei. The sequence goes on along the minus strand of NZ_SOZH01000011.1, from coordinate 40,615 downwards.
GTCCTGGAGGCCGCGGTGCGCGACCGCGTCCCCGAGGCGTTCGCCCGTCCCGCGACGAGCGGCCCGGGCGCGGCTCCTGCGAAGCTCCCGGACGCGGCCGGCCTCGCCGGGGCGGACGGCCCGACGGCCGCGCTCGTCGACGAGCTCGCCGAGCGTCGCGCCCGCCGGCTGCGCCGTCGGGCGCCGCTCCAGGTGGCGGCCGCCGTGGTGGGCGCGCTCGTCATCGGGACGGGCGGCTACGCGCTCGGCGCCGGCGAGTGGAGGACCACTGCGGGCGGCTCCGCCGCGGAGAGCACGGCGCTCGCCCCGATCCGGCTCGGCAGCGCGGACGCACCCGCGGGGGCGGACGCGTTCGCGGGCGGCGCCGCCACCGAAGGGGGCGCTGTCGATGCGTCGCGCGCGGCGAGCGTCGTCCCGGGGTTCGCCGGGGGGTTCTGGGGAGCGCGCACGGTGTTCCACCAGGACGGCCTGCCCACGCAGGGCGCGAGCGCCGAGGCGTGGGCCTACGACGCGGCGGGCGTGTTCTCGCAGGAGACGGTGCGCCGCGTCGCCGACACCCTCGGGGTCGCGGGCGAGGTGCGCGAGGAGTACGGGTCGTACGCCGTCGGCTCGGCCGACTGGACGGGACCCAGGGTCTCGCTCCAGCCGGACGGTCTCGCGAGCGTGAGCTTCACCGACCCGGCCAAGGACCCGTGGGGCTGCGTCGCCGTGACGCCGATGCCTGCTGACGGTGCGGACGGCTCAGGGCCGGCGGGCTCGTCCACCTCGTCAGCGGAGCCAGGGGAGTGCGCGGAGGAGGGGCACGGGGCGCCGCCAAGCCCCGACGCCGCCGTGGACCAGCTTCGCGAACTGCTCGCGCGACTCGACGTCGACGTCTCGGGATACGAGGTCGTCGCGCGCGAGATGACGCCGGAGCAGGGCGCCCGGGCCACGTTCCTGGCGGCCTACGAGATCGTCGACGGTCAGCGCACGGGAACCACGTGGGAAGCGACGTACTCGGGTGCGGGGCTCGCGTCGCTCTCCGGACCGCTTGCGCCGCGGGTCCCGCTCGGCGCGTACGACGTCGTCAGCCCGGCCGAGGCGGTCGAGCGGCTCGGCGACGCACGGTTCGGGTTCGGCGGCGGGGGGATGATCGCGTGGGCCCGCGAGGACGTGCAGCCCCTCCCGGAGACCGCGTCCGAGCCCGAGGCCCCGACGGTCCCGCCCACCGTGGGGGAGGGTGCGCGGTTCGCATGGCCCGTCACGGACGTGACGATCACGGACGCGCGCCTGGGCCTGGCGGTGCAGCACCAGCCGGACGGCGCGGCCGTCCTGCTGCCCGCGTACGAGCTGTCCGACGCGGACGGGAACCTCTGGTCGGTCGTGGCCGTGGTGGACGACCAGCTCGACTTCACGCCCGCTGCCGGATGACGGAGCACGACCCGGCGGTCGGTATCGTGATACCGACCGCCAGGTCGGCTTCGCCTGCGCGCTTTTGCACGTTGCAAGCATCCGAGGTCGCGAAAGTGGCCACGCTTTTGATTGACCACCGACAAAAGTGTGGTTAGGGTCGCAGCAGACCGAGCGCCACCGGGTCGGAGAGCGAGCAGAGCGACCCTCTCCCGGGGCGTGCGGTCCGACGGTGGCAGGGAGGCCATCGTCGTCGTGATCGGCGGCGCCGCGGCGTCCGCCGTCGGAACGGGAGCAACGATGCACCACTTCGCCCCTGACGGATCGTCGGACCGCCCCGCCCCGGACGCGCGCACCGGGCTGTGGCTCGTCGGCGCCCGCGGCTCGGTCGCCACCACCGCCGCCCTCGGCCTCGCGGTGATCGCCGACGGGCGCGCGGAGCCGACCGGGTGCGTCACCGCGGGCGAGCCCTTCGCCTCCGCCCCGCTGCCCGCCTTCGGCGACCTCGTCGTGGGCGGCCACGACATCTCCGACGTGTCGATGGTCAAGCGCGCCGAGCTGCTCGTCGAGGCCGGCATGATCGCGCCGCGCCTGCTCACCGCCGCGCACGCCGCGCTCGAGCGGGCCGACGCCGAGGTGCGCCCCGGCTACTCGGCCCACCCCGCCGAGGGCACCGCGCGCGAGTCGCAGCAGGCCGCCGCGGAGCGCCTCGCCGCGGACATCGTGGACTTCCGCGAGCGCCACGGCCTCGCGCGCGTCGTCGTCGTCGACCTCGTGTCGACCGAGCCGCTGCCCGAGCCCGCGCCCGAGCTCTCCGACCGCGACCTGCTGCGCGCGGCGCTCGCGGACCCGGAGCGCGCGGTGCTGCCGCCGAGCTCGGTCACCGCGTACGCCGCGCTGCTCGCGGGCGCCCCGTTCGCCGAGTTCACGCCGTCGGCGAGCATGCACCTCCCGGTGCTGCTCGAGCTCGCCGAGGAGCGCGGCGTGCCCGTCGCGGGCCAGGACGGGAAGACCGGCCAGACGTGGCTGCGCACGATCCTCGCCCCGGCGTTCGGGGCCCGCGGGCTGCGCGTCCTGTCGTGGGCGGGGGCCAACCTGCTCGGCGGCGGGGACGGCGCCACGCTCGCCGACCCGCAGGCGGTGCAGAGCAAGCTCGTGTCCAAGTCGCGCGGGCTCCAGGACCTCACGGGCAGCGACGTCACGCCGCTGCACATCGACAACGTGCCCGACCTCGGTGACATCAAGGTCGCGTGGGACCACGTGCACGTCGAGGGCTTCCTCGGCTCGCGGCTCACGCTGCAGACCACGTGGTCGGCGTACGACTCGATGCTCGCCGCGCCGCTCGTGCTCGACCTGGCGCGCCTGCTCGCGCTCGCGGACGCGGCCGGGTACGCGGGCCCCGTCCCGGAGCTCGGGTTCTTCTTCAAGGACCCCTGGGGCAGCGGCGTGCACGACTTCGCCGCGCAGACCGTCGCGCTGTCCGACTGGGTCCGCGCGGCGACCGCCCGGGTGGGCGGCGACGCGACCGCCGCGGCCGACCGGTCGTGACGGGCTCCCTCCACGACCACCTGGACCTCGTCCGCGCCCCCGCGGTCCTCTCGGTGGTCGGTGACACGCTCGCGGGCGCGGCGGCGGCCGGGCACGCGCTCACGCCGCGCCGCGCCCTCCTGCCTTTCGCCTCGGCCTGCTTGTACGCGGGCGGCATGGCGCTCAACGACTACGCGGACCGGCACCTCGACGCGGTCGAGCGGCCCGAGCGGCCGATCCCGTCGGGCCGCGTGACGGAGCGCCGGGCCCTCCAGGTCGCCGTCGGCCTCACGGCCGCGGGCGTCGGTCTCGCCGCCGCGGGCGGGGGAGCGCGCGCGCTCGCCGTCGCCGTCCCGCTCGCCGCGAGCGTGTGGACGTACGACACGGTCGCGAAGGAGCGCGCGGCCGGTCCGCTCGTCATGGCCGCGTGCCGCGGGCTCGACGTGCTGCTCGGGGCCGGCGTCGGGCACCTGCGCGCCGCGCTGCCGGCCGCCGCGGGGATGGCCGTGCACACCGCCGGCGTCACGTACCTGTCGCGCGGCGAGGTGCACGGCACGACGTCGTCCCTCGCCGCGGGCGTGGCCGCCGCCACCGCGGCGGGCGGGGCGGTCGTCGGCGCGGGGGCGGTGCGCCGCGCCCGGGCGGCCGACGGCGCGAGCCACCGGACGCGCGTCGCGACGGCGGTCGCCGGGGTCGCGGCCGCGGGCGCCTACCTCGCGACGTGCCTGCCCCGGCAGGTCGACGCCGCGATCACGCCGTCCGCCCAGAACGCGTTCGCCGCGACCAAGGCCGGGATCCGCGCGATGCTGCCGCTGCAGGCGGCGTGGTCCGCGCGCGGGGGGAGCCTGGCGTCGGTGGGGGTGCTCGCGGGCGTCGAGGTCGCGGGCCGGCTGCTGCGCCGCGCGGGGCGGGCCCCGGGCCGCGCCGAGATGAGCGAGACGTGAGCGCGCCCGGCACCGCCGGGGGCGCGATGCTCTTCACGCTCGGGTACGGCACCAACGGCTTCACCGACCACCCGCTCGACGTCGCGCTCGACGTGCTCGCCCACGAGGGGTACGGCGCCGTCGCGCTCACGCTCGGCTTCCCGCACCTCGATCCCTTCGCGGACGGCTGGGAGGACGAGGCCGCGGCGCTGCGTGCACGGCTCGCCGCAGCGCACGAGGGTGCGGGGATGCGCGTCGTCGTCGAGACGGGCACGCGGTTCCTCCTGGACCCGTTCCGCAAGCACCGCCCCACGCTCGTGGACGTCGAGGCCGACGCGCGGCTGCGGTTCCTGCGCCGCGCGGTCGAGATCGCGGCCGTGCTGGACGCGGAGTGCGTGTCCTTCTTCTCGGGGGTCCTGCCCGACGACGTGACCCCCGCCGAGGGCTGGACGCTCCTGCGCGAGCGCCTGCCCGCGCTCGTCGAGCACGCGCGCGACCGCGGCGTGCGGCTCTCGCTCGAGCCCGAGCCCGGGATGCTCGTGGAGACGGTGGGCGACGCGCTGCGGCTGCGCGACGAGCTGGGCGGCGACGGCGGCGACCTCGCGGACCTCGGCGTCACGGTCGACGTCGGGCACTGCCTCGTCGTCGAGCCCGACGGCGTGGTGGGCGCGCTGCGCGCGGCCGCGCCGTACCTCGCCAACGTGCAGCTCGACGACATGCCGCGCACCCACCACGAGCACCGCCCGTTTGGCGAGGGCGAGATCGACCTCCCGCTCGTGCTCGGCACGCTCGCCGACGTCGGGTACGCGGGCGTCGCGGCGGTCGAGCTGCCGCGCCACTCGTACGACGCCCCCGGCCTCGCGCACCGCAGCATGACAGCGCTGCACCGCGCGTGGGACGACCGCCCCCACCACCCCCAGGAGGTGCCATGACCGAGACCACCCGCCCCGACGCCCGCACGGCGGACGGGACCGCCCCGGGCGAGCGCTGGCTCGCCGAGGCGCGCGCCGCCGTCGCGCAGGACCCCGCAGCCGTGACCCGCGCGTTCGCGCTCGCGGGCCGCCAGGTGGGCCGCGCGCCCGTCCGCCCGGACACCGACCCCGCGGGGGTCGTGCACGGGACGGTCGACGACGCCGCCCGCGCCGACCTCGTGGTCGCGCTCGGCGAGGGCGCGGGTCGCGGCGGTGCCGACGGCGAGGCCGCCCTCGCGGCGCGGCTCGCGGACCTCTACCAGCACGGCGACACCGCCGAGCGGCGGGGCGTCCTGCGCGGTCTCGACGCCCTCACGGCGCGAGGTGCGCTGGCGGACGACGCCGCGCCGTCGGTCGTGGCGGTGGGCCGGGACCTCGCCGCGGACGCGCTCCGCACCAACGACCAGAGCCTCGTCGCGGCGGCCGTCGGGCCGTTCGCGGCCGCGCACCTCGACCCGCACGCGTGGCGCCACGCCGTGCTCAAGCTCGTCTTCATGGGCGTGAGCCTCGACGCCGTCGCCGGTCTCGACGACCGCGCGGACGACGAGCTCGCCCGCATGGCCCGCGACTTCGCCGCCGAGCGCCGCGCCGCGGGCCGCGTCGTGCCCGACGACGTCGCCCGCCTCGCCCCTGACGTCACCACCGGGAGGACCGCCTGATGCGCATCTTCGACCCCCACATCCACATGACCAGCCGCACGACCGACGACTACGAGGCCCTGTACGCCGCGGGCGTCCGCGCGCTCGTCGAGCCGGCGTTCTGGCTGGGCCAGCCGCGCACGAACGTGGGGTCGTTCCTCGACTACTTCGACGCGCTCCTGGGCTGGGAGCGGTTCCGGGCCGCGCAGTTCGGCATCCGCCACCACGCGACGATCGCCCTCAACCCCAAGGAGGCGAACGACGCGCGGTGCCGCGAGGTGCTCGACGAGATCCCGCGCTACCTGCTCAAGGACGGCGTCGTCGCCGTCGGCGAGGTCGGGTACGACTCGATGACGCCCGAGGAGGACGAGGTCTTCTCGCGCCAGCTCCAGATGGCCCGCGACGCGGCGCTGCCCGTGCTCGTGCACACCCCGCACCGCGACAAGCTGTCGGGGACGCGGCGCACGCTGGACGTCGTGCGCGAGTCGGGGATCGCGCCCGAGCACGTGCTCGTGGACCACCTCAACGAGACCAACGTCGCGCTCGTGCTCGACGCGGGCGCGTGGGCCGGGTTCTCGATCTACCCGGACACGAAGATGGACGAGGACCGCATGGTCGCGATCCTCCAGGAGCACGGCACCGAGCGGATGATCGTGAACTCCGCCGCCGACTGGGGCCGCTCCGACCCGCTCAAGACGCTCAAGACGGGGCAGGCGATGCTCGCCGCGGGCTTCACCGAGGACGACGTCGACCAGGTGCTGTGGCGCAACCCGGTCGAGTTCTACGGGCAGTCGGGCAACCTCGTGCTGGACCCGGTCCCCGGGTTCGTCGAGGGCGACCTCCCCACCCCGGGCGTGGAGTTCGAGGGCTCCTCCGTGCTGCGCGGCGCGCGGGCGTAGCGCGGGAGGGCTCGACCATGCTGCTGTCGTACTGCACCAACGTCCACCCGGCCGAGCACCTCGACGGCGTGCTCGACCAGCTCGTGCGCTACGCCGCGCCCGTGCGCGAGGCCGCGGGGCTCGACGTGCTCGGTGTCGGGCTGTGGATGCCGGCCGTGCTCGCGCACCGCCTCGCGGGCTCGCCCGACGACCGCGTGCGCCTGCGCGCCGTGCTCGACGAGCACGGCCTCCAGGTCCACACGCTCAACGCGTTCCCGTACGGCGGCTTCCACGCCGACGTCGTCAAGCTCGACGTCTACACGCCCACGTGGGCCGACCCGGAGCGGCTCGCGTACACGCTCGAGTGCGCCGAGGTGCTGGCCGAGCTCCTGCCCGACGGCGTCGCCGGGTCGATCTCGACGCTCCCGCTCGCCTGGCGCGAGCCGTGGACGGACGCCGACGACGACGCCGCGTCGCGCGCGTTCGCCGCGCTCGGGGAGGGCCTGCGCGACCTGCGCGAGCGCACGGGCAAGGTCGTGCGCGTCGCGGTCGAGCCCGAGCCGGGCTGCGTGCTCGACACGGTGGACGACGTCGTGGCCTGGCTCGCGGCGCGCACGGGGCCGGACGTGCCGGCGGACCGGCGCATCGACCCCGAGCACGTGGGCGTGTGCCTCGACACGTGCCACCTCGCGGTGTCCTTCGCGGACCGCCGCGCGGGGACGGCCGCGACGGTGCGCCGCATCACCGACGCGGGCCTGCGGGTCGTCAAGGTGCAGGCGTCGGCCGCGCTGCACGTCGCGGACCCGGCCGACGACGCGGCGCGCGCCGCCGTCGGCGCGTTCGCCGAGCAGCGGTACATCCACCAGGTGCGCGAGCTCACCGCGGCGGGCGACGTGCTCGCCGCCGACGACCTGCCCGACGCCCTGGACGGCGCGCTGCCCGCGGAGGGACCGTGGCGCGTGCACTTCCACGTGCCCCTGCACCACGAGCCCGCCGCGCCGCTCGCCGCGACGACGGACGTGCTGCGCGCGGCGGTCGACGCCGTCCGCGCGGCGCCGCACGGGGACGAGGCTCACCTCGACGTCGAGACGTACACGTGGGCCGTGCTGCCCGAGGGGGCCGCGACCGACTCGCTCGTCGCCGGCATCGCGGCCGAGCTGCGCTGGGCGACGAACCACCTCGCCGCGACCCACCTCGTCGCGGCGCACGACGTCGCTGCCGCCGGGACGGCGCGCACCGAACCACCCTCGGGACCGACCGCGGACGACGCCGCCGCCGACCCGGGCACGACCAGGAGGACCGCATGAAGCCCGTGCTGCTGCTCGACGTCGTCGGGCTCACCTCGACCGCGCTCGCCCACATGCCGCGACTGCGCCAGCTCGCCGCGAGCGGCTGGCAGTCCGAGTTCGCGACGGTGCTGCCCGCCGTGACGTGCAGCGTCCAGTCGACGATGCTCACGGGGCTCAGCCCTGCCGAGCACGGGATCGTGGGCAACGGCTGGTACTTCCGCGAGCTCGGCGACGTCTACCTGTGGCGCCAGCACAACCGCCTCGTCGAGGGGGAGAAGCTCTGGGAGGCCGCGCGCCGGGCGCACGGCGAGTACTCGTCGGCGAACGTCTGCTGGTGGTACGCGATGGGCATGACGACGGACGTCACCGTCACGCCGCGCCCGATCTACCACGCGGACGGCCGCAAGTCCCCGGACGCCTACGTGCGCCCGGCGGCGCTCCACGACGACCTCGTCGGCCGGTTCGGGGAGTTCCCGCTGTTCACCTACTGGGGCCCGACGGCGGACATCACGTCGTCGCGGTGGATCGTCGACGCGACGCGGCACGTGCTGCGCACGCACGCGCCCGACCTCACGATGGCGTACGTCCCGCACCTCGACTACGACCTGCAGCGGTTCGGGCCCACGTCGCCGCAGGCCGACGCCGCGGCGGCCGAGCTCGACGCGACGCTCGCGCCGCTGCTCGACGACGCCGCGAACCAGGGCGTCACCGTGCTCGTCGTCTCCGAGTACGGCATCGCGGACGCCGACCGGCCCGTGCACCTCAACCGCATCCTGCGCCGGGAGGGCCTCCTCGAGGTCTACGTGCAGGACGGCAAGGAGCAGCTCGACCCGTGGACGTCGGGCGCGTTCGCGGTCGCGGACCACCAGGTCGCGCACGTGTACCTCGGCGACCAGCAGGACCCGGCGCTCCGGCGGCGGGTCACGGACCTGCTGCGCGGCGTCCCCGGCGTCGACGAGGTGCTCGACCGCGAGGCGCAGGCGCGGTACGGGCTCGACCACGAGCGGTCGGGCGACCTCGTCGTCGTCGCGGAGCCCGGCGCGTGGTTCACGTACTACTTCTGGCTCGACGACGCCCGCGCGCCCGAGTACGCGCGCGGCGTCGACATCCACCGCAAGCCCGGCTACGACCCCGCCGAGCTGTTCTTCGACCCGGCGGACCGGCTGGCGAAGGCGAAGGCCGGCCTCAACCTCGTGAAGAAGAAGGTGGGCCTGCGGTACGCGATGAGCACCGTGCCGCTCGACGCGTCGTACGTCAAGGGCTCGCACGGGCGGCTCCCCGACTCCTCCGCCGACACGCCGCTCGTGATCTGCTCGGACGCGGAGGTGCCGGCGTCGGTCGCGGGTGTGGTGGAGAGCGGGTCCGGGCAGGTCCCGGCCGCCGCGATCAAGGGCCTGGTGCTCGAGCTGCAGGGCCTCGGCGTCCGGGTCTGACGAGCGATCGCTACCGGGCGAGGCGCTCGTCGAGCCAGTCGAGAACGCGCTGCTCGACGAGCGCCCGCCCGAGGGGCTCGCAGTGCCCGCTTGCGCCCTCGTCGTCGCTGAAGGTGACGAGCGTCGCCCCGGGGACGAGCCCGGCCAGCCGCTCCGGCTGGCCGGGCCAGAACTGCTCGTCCTCCGGGCTCGTGACGAGCAGCGGCGTCGTGACCTGAGCGGCGACGTCGGAGGCGTCGTACCGGCGGACCTCGCGCAGCGTCGCGGCATACCCCTGCTCGCCGTACGGGCGCGCGCGGAAGCGCCACGTGCGGGCGGCGCCCTTCGACAGGCGCAGGCCGAGCGCCATGTCGCGGTCGAACGCGTGGTCGTCGCCCTTGTCCAGGAGCTTGAGGAGGCTCTTCGGCACCTCGCGCTCCCACGAGGTGGCCACGTCGACCACCCCTGGGTCGACGACGGCCGCGGCCGGGCGGTGCTCGAACGCGAGCGCGCGCGTGACCCAGTAGCCGCCCTGGCTGATCCCGTAGACCGCGACGCGGCCGGGGTCGACGTCGGCCCGCGCGACGACCGCGTCGAGCACGGGCGTGAGGACCGCCTCGAAGTCGGGACGGAACGGGACCCCGTGCTCGAAGAGCACCGACTGCTGGCCCGGGCCGTCGAACACGAGCGCGTGGTACCCGCGGCGCACCGCCCCGTACACGACGGCCGACCACAGCGACGGCAGCGAGCCGTCCGAGCCGTTCACCGCGACGACGACGGGCCCGCGCACCCCGGGGTCGACGCCCGGGGCGCGGAACAAGTACCCCGGGAGCGTCGTGCCCTCGTAGGGGATCGGGAGGCGCTCGACGTCGAGGTCCACGAGGTCGACCCAGCGGTCCCACGCCGCACGGTGCTTGCGGAACGTCGGCAGCAGCGGCGCGTCGTCCTCGAGCCCGGACACCGCGTTCACCGCGACGCCGAGGTAGGTCGCCGCACGCAGGTACGCGGAGGCGGCGCTCACGCGGTGCCCGCGCGCCGCGCACGACTCGCCGGTCGCGGCCAGGCGGTCGCCGAGCGCGTCCCAGGCGCGGAACCACGCACGGTGGTCCGTGCCGACGTCGGCCACGGCCGCGAGCACCTCGCCGGCGTCGGCGGCGCCGCTGAACGCTCCGCCGAGGACCGTGCGGATCTCGAAGTCGAGGTCGGGGTCGTGGGAGAAGCGTCCGGAGAGGCTGCTCCGGTGCGAGCCGTGCCCGGTCATGGGGTGCCCCTGCCGTCCTGGGAGGTACGGAACGCTCTCCAGGCTAGGAGCGTCGGCGCACGGGCGCGCGGCGAGCGAGGGGTGCGCACGCCCGTGCGCCGTCGGCGAGTCGCGCGGGCGGTCGGTCAGGCTCGGGTGACGGCGCCCACGACGAGCGTCGCGACGACGCCCACCACGAAGACGGCGGAGCACACGCCGCCCACGGCCCGCGCGGCACGCAGCCCGGCGGGGGCCGGCGCGTCGCCCGGGTCGAGGAACCCGATGCGCGCGGTACCGATGTACGCGGGCCGGATCGGCACGTGGAACTGGCGGACGTCGTGGTCGGTCAGGGCCGGCGGGGGCTGGTGCGCGAGCGCCGCCTCGACGCGACGGCGGCGCAGGCGACCGACCTGCAGCACGTACCCAGCGAGGACGCCGTACTGGCTGAGGTAGAACAGGCCCAGCGCGAGCACCGTCGTCCCGAGGCAGACCCCCGTCGCGGACCGCATCGACACCAGCAGGGCCACCCCGCCGGCGGTGAGCGCCGCCCCGAGGAGCAGCCACAGGGGCAGGACGGCCCAGGAGCCCGAGCGGTCGTCGGCGTACGGCGAGGCGGGCTGCGCCGGACGGCTCGAGTCCGCGAGCTGGTCCGCGAGCCGGCTCGCGGACGGCTTCTCGTCTTCCCACCAGGCCATTCGGCCCCTCCTTCGTCGCGGGTCGTCACCTGCCCCGGAACGCTAGCCGCCCGCGCGCCACCGCTCCATGGGGAGCGGTGCCCGCCTAGTCGTCGTCCTCGTCGTCGGGCAGCGCGACGAGCAGGTCGAGGTGCAGCCCGAGCACCGTGCCGTCCGCGGCGACGGTCCGCACGAGCGGGTAGAAGCCGTCGCCCCAGCCGGAGTGTGCGAGCACGACGTTCTCGCCGTCCTGCGCGCCGGGCAGCAGGATGTTCGCCGACCCCTCGCGCAGGTGGTCGGGGGAGTCCGTGAGCGCGAACCAGCTCGTGTCGGTGCCGTCGTCGAACACCTCGTCGTACCAGTCGCCCTCCGGCATGAGCCGGGCGACGGCGTCGGCGTCGGCGAACGCGACCGTCCCGGCGTCCACCGGCACGCCGTAGGCGGCGCCGGCCTCCGGCGGGCCGTCCGCACCCTCGGGGACCACGGGCTCGACGGCGGCGACCTCGCCCTCGGCGAGCACGACGCTCAGGTACGCCTCGCGCAGGTGGGAGCCGTCCTGCTCGTCGGAGACGTCGGCGACGGTGACGCGCACCGGGTACCGCCCTGGCTCGACCGGCACGACGAGCCCGTGGCCGAGCAGCGTGAACGGGTCGGACGCCTCCAGGCGCCCGCTGGGGAGCACGAGCTCGCCCAGGTCGTGGACCGTGAGGGTGTAGTCGGGGCCGTCGGCTGCGCCCGTGCCGACGGCGGGGCCGGGGCGCAGGGCGAAGAACGTGTCGGGGGAGGGGAAGTCGCTCACGCCCGCGAGCGTAGCGGGCCGCGCCCACGCGGACGGCGGGGCCACCGCGCGGCGGCCGGCATACCCCGGCGGCGGCGGGAACCACGACGCGGCCCCGGACATGCCGACGGCGCCCGGTCCGTGGGGACCGGGCGCCGTCGGGGGGTGTCGCTCGAGCGTCCGCGAGGAGCGCTCAGGCGGCGGGCCTCACGAGCAGCTCAGCGCCTCGTAGTCGGCGTCGTAGGTCGTGGTGACCTCCTCGCCGTCGATCTCGGCGGTGAGCGTGGCCGTCACCGAGCCCGCGTCGAACGACGCGGCGCGCGACGAGAACGACCGGTAGGCGTTCTTGCCGTCCTTGACGTTCGGGAACGTCTTCTCGCCGTACGGCGTGGTCACGACGACGTCGGCCGTCGCGCCCGACTCGTTGAGCACGCGCACCGCGACGTGGGCCTTCCCGCCGAGGCAGCGGGCCTCGGCCGTGACGGTCGCGTCGACGACGGCGGACGTCGTGACGTCCACGGTCTGCCAGCGCGAGGTCGGGGTCGCGTTGTGCAGGTGCAGCAGCAGGAGCTTGCCGCTGCCGGCCTCGACCGCCGACTCCGAGCGGTGCACGGTGATCGGCGCGTCGTCGGCCCCGACGTAGACGAGCTCGCCCTCGCCCCCGAACCAGTAGGCCGGGTCGTACGGGTCGGCCGTGAACGTCTCGCTCGCGTCGACGAGCTGGTCGGCGGCCTGCGAGTACGGCGAGTACGTGAGGACCTGGAAGGTCGGCACGTCGCCCTCCTCGATGCCGAGCGACCCGATGCCGACCGGGATGACGACGACGTTGTTGTCGAACACCGAGGTGTCGACGTCGCCCCACACCGAGTTGACCGGCTGGAGGTCGACGTTGTCACCCGCCTCGTACTCGGTGCCGTCGGGAGCCGTCCAGTCCTTGAGCGTGTACGTGGCGGCGAGCGTGAGGTCGGTCTCGGCGTTGTACTTCACCGCCGCGACCTCGAAGTCGGCCGAGCCGTCGGAGTCGACGTCGATCTCGACCGCGGGGATCGAGACGGAGCCGAGGCTCGCCCACTCCCCGTCCATCGCGACGCCGATGCCCATGGCGCCGTCGGCGGGGTCGCCCCCGGCCGCGGCCTCCTGCGGCGCCGTGGACGCGAAGCCGACGGCGCGCACGTCGGCCGCCGCGATGGCCGACGCCGAGGCGCCCACCGCCGCGTCCGCCTCGAGGCGGGGGCTCGTCGTCTTGAGCTCGAACGGCGCGACGATCGACGTCCAGCCGCCGGAGGCGACGCCGCGGCCGTCGAGGTCGAGCTCGGCGGTCGTCGCGGTGCCCGGGAAGGCGACAGGCTTGCCGGACAGGTCGCTCACGAGCCGCGGCGACGCCTGCACGGGGACGCGCAGCTCGCTGCCGCCGTCCGTCGGGGTGAGGACCACGCGGCCGCTCACCGAGGACACGAAGTCGCGCGGCACGCCGACGCCGGAGTCGGCCGACGACGTCGGGTCGAGCTCCTTGGCGAGCGTCGCCGGGTCGGCCGTGAGGGTCACGGTGACGACGGTGCGCTGGCCGGCGGGGACGGTGATCGACGCGGGCGCGACGGAGACGGTGGCGCCGCCGGCCGTGCTCGACTGCGTGAATCCGGTCGAGTACGTCTTCGGGGTGTCGCCGGTGTTCTGCACCGTCACGGTCTTGCGGACCGTCACCGGGTCCGCACCCACGGGCACGACGCCGAACGCGACGGAGACCTGGTCGGAGTCCTGCGACGCGTAGGCGAGGGTCGTGTTCGTGGCCGCGTCGACGGCGTCGACCCGGCCGGAGCCCACGCGCTCGGGACCGTACGCGGTGCCCGTGCCCGAGGGGCCGGTGAAGACGTCGTGCGTCGCGGTGTTCATGACCGACGCCTTGACCTCGGCCGGAGCCCAGCCCGGGTGGGCCTGCTTGACGAGGGCCGCGATGCCCGCGACGTGCGGGGTGGCCATCGAGGTGCCGGACTTGATGCTCGCGCCGACCAGGCGGCCGGACGCGACGGACGCGATGCCGGTGCCGGGCGCCGCGACGTCGGGCTTGGCGACGCCGAGCGAGCCGTGCACGCCGCGCGACGAGCCGCTGTTCAGCGTGTCGCCGATCTCCGGGATCGAGACGAACGACGACAGCGCGAGCGACGGGCCGACGGTCAGCGTGACCTCGCCGGCCTCGATCGCCGGGCGCAGCGCGGCGTGGCTCGGGCCCGTGAGCTGCGCGCCGGGGATGCCGGGGTTGCCCGCGATGCCCGCGACGAACGACGACAGCTCGGAGGACAGCAGGACGCCGACGGCGCCCGCGGCCTCCGCGTTGTTGAAGCGCGCGGCGCTGCCGCACGCGCGCGTCGCGTCGTCGTCGTCCCAGTAGAGGAACGCGATCTTGCCCGCGACGGCGGCCGCCTGCTCGGGCGTGAACGCGGTGCAGCCGGAGAAGTCGTCCGCGACGAACGCGACCGGGGCGGTCACGTCCGCGGTGCCCGCGTACGCCTGCGAGTTCTGCGCCGGGTACGTGCCGGCGAGGGACTCCGGCGCCTCGACGCGGACCGCGTCGAACGTCTGCGTGTCGCCGACCGAGTTCGCGACCGTCAGCGCGGTGCGCGCGTTGCCGGGCGAGCCGCCGACGTCGGTCACGTCGCCCGCGTTGCCCGACGCGATGACGGACAGCGTGCCCAGGCGCGAGAGCTGGTCGATGAAGAGGTTCTCCGGGTCGTCCGCGGGCGAGCCGTCGGAGCCGAGGGAGAGGTTGACGATGTCGAGGCGGTCGGACAGGTCGCCGTCGCCGTTCGGGTCGGCCGCCCACTCGAGCGCGTCGACGACGACGCCCGTCGAGCCGCCGAGGTCGCCGAACACCTTGAGCGCGTAGATGCCCGCCTCGGGCGCGGAGCCCGGGCCGACCTGCCAGTCGGAGATGTCCGTGAGCGTCGAGTAGTCGCCGTCGAACGTCTCGCCGTCGGCCGTGACGCCGTACGCCGCCGTCGTGCCGGCCACGTGCGAGCCGTGGCCCGAGCCGACCGAGTCGAGCGAGTCGATGGGGTTCTCGTCGGGCGTCGGCACGAGCGTCGTGCCGGGGACGGTGCCGCTCGCGTCGTAGTCGTACCCGGCGAAGTCGTGGCCGCCGAGGAACTTCAGCTCGTCGTACGTGCCCTCGGGGACCGGGCCGGTGCCGCGGTCGCCGTAGGCCTCGTCGAACGCCTCCTGCGTGCCGGGGCCGCCGAACGCCTTGTGGGTGTAGTCGACGCCGGTGTCGATGATGCCGATGCGCACGCCCTCGCCGGTGAGGCCGGTGCTCTGCCACGTCTCGAGCGCGCGCGTGAACACGTCCGTGCCCTTGTTCGCGGGCTTCTTGGGGATGATCCGGTAGACCGTGCGGACGGAGGCGTCGCGCGCGAGGTCGCGCACGCGGGCCGCGTCGCCCGTGACGACGACGCCCGCGACGAGCGTGCTCGTGACCGACACCTGCTGCGGGTTCCGCGCGCCCGCGCTGCGGGCGGTCGCCTGCTGCGGGACGACGTCGTCCGCGAGCTGCGCGACCTCCTGCGCGTTGGCCTCGACCTCGTCGGGGCTCGCGCCCTGCGCCGTGAGGTCGACCGCCGACGGCGCGTCGAGCTCGACGAACGCGGTGACCGTGCCGGTCGCCTTGGCGAGCGACGGCGCGACCTTCTCGGTCGGCTCGAGGGACGCGCCCGACTGCACGCCGAAGGCGTTGCCGGGGTCGGGCGGCGGGTCCGCGGCGGCGGGCGCGGCGGCGGCCGCGACGACCGCGAGGCTCGCGGCGGCGGCGGTCAGTGACACGGGTAGAGAACGGTGCTTCATCGACACTCATCTCCCCGGCAGTGCCGGTTCGGCGAAGGGTTCGTGGATGGGTCCTTCCCAGCGGTCTCGCCCGGGTGGGACCGAGGCCACCCGAGCACGGTAACCAACGACCGCCCGACCTGCCCAGCGGCAGGGGACCTCCGCCGGGCCCCGGGGGACCGTCCGCCCTAGGATGCGGGCGGGGTCACGGGACGTGGCCGTCCTGTGGGAGTCCCCTTCCCGCGTCAGGTCCACGGGGTGCGAACCCGGGGGCGTGGCCCACGCAGAAGGAGAACCATGACCAGCACTCCGCTCCGCGCCCTGTCCGCCGGCCTCGTCGCCGGTCTCGTGCTGGTGGGCGCCGTCGCCGGCCCGGCGCTCGCCTCGCCGTCGGGCGTCCGGGCCGCCCCGGGGGACGATCTCGCGGCGGTCCCGCTCGCCGACCAGCCCGTCGCGACCGGCGAGAGCTGCGCCGTCGAGGCCCGGCCTCTCCTCCCCGGCGAGGACCCTGCCTCGCTGCCCGCCGCACCCGAGGTGTGCTTCGGCTCGCTGGAGGAGGCGCTCGAGTTCGTGTCGGGGGACGAGGTCGCGCCGTCGCGCCTCGGTCGCGCCACGCGGGCCGACGTCGACGGCCTCGTCGGCGAGCTCAACGCGACGACGACGGCGGGCCCGCGGGTCGCGGCGGAGCGGGCGACGACGGCCGCGGCCGGGTCGATCGTGCTCGGCGTCCTGTGGCGGGACCCGAGCTACAAGGGCGCGTCGAAGGTGCTCTACGGGTCGGGTACGAACGGGTGCCACACCGGCTCGACGTACGGGTTCCCGAACCTCGCGAACCTTCTCATGAACAACGTCGTCTCCTCGGCGTCGACGTACGCCGGGTGCTGGGTGACGCTCTACGACTCCTACTCGTACGCGGGCACGAAGAAGAACTGCACGCCGCACTGCGCGACCCTGGGCTCGTTCGACGACCGCGCGTCGTCGGTCGTCTACCGCCCGGCGGGCACGCTCGGCTGAGCGCGCCGCGTGACGCAGACCTCACGCACCCCGTCCCGGCGGGGCGCGGCGCGGCGGGTTACGGTCGGGGCACCGGGTCCTGCCCGGGACCCACGACGTCGAAGGAGATCTCGCATGCCCACCCGTATCGCACGCACCGCCTGGAACGGCGGCCTCCAGGACGGCCAGGGCCAGGTCGAGCTCACGAGCTCGAAGGTCGGGACGTACGACGTGTCCTTCCCGCGTCGCGCCGCCGACGACGCGGGCGGGGTCACGAGCCCCGAGGAGCTCATCGCCGCCGCGCACTCGTCCTGCTACGCGATGCAGTTCTCCGCGCTGCTCGGCGAGGCCGGCGCGACGCCCGTCTCGCTCGAGGTCACGGCGGAGGTCACCCTCGCGCCGGACCCGGCAGGCGGCTTCCAGATCCCGGAGATCGCGCTGACCGTCCGCGGCGAGGTCGAGGGCATCGACGCCGCCGGCTTCCAGCAGGCGGCGGAGGCGGCCAAGGCCACGTGCCCCGTCTCGAAGGCGCTCGCGGGCGTGCCGACGATCACGCTGGACGCCACGCTCGAGAGCTGACCCCGGCACCGACGACGGACCCCGGGCCGCGCACCGCCGGACGGCGCGCGACCCGGGGTCCGTCGTGTCAGGGGCGTGGTGCCGCGAGCGGGTCCGGTCAGCGGGGGAGGAGCGGGGGCGAGGACGTCCCGGCGCCCGCCCGGATGCCGTCGACGAGCTCGGCGAGCGTGTCCTTCGCGCCGTGCACGGGGCGCCAGCGCAGCAGCTCCGTCGCGAGCTCGGTGTCGAGCACGGGCACGCGCATCGCCATGTCGAGCCAGCCCTCGCCGACGGGCGCGAGGCGCGCGCGCCACGCGACGGCGACGGCGGTCCGCGCGGTCGCGTAGGGCACGGTGCGCAGCGAGCCGTCCGCGACGACGTCGGCCACGTCCTGCGCCGTGAGCACGGTGGGGTGAGCGACGTTGAACGGCCCGGGGTGCCGACCCACGACGATCCGCGCGTACGCGTCCGCGAGGTCGTCGGCGTGCACGACCTGGAGCCGTAGGCCGTCGGGCAGCGGGACCGCCGGGAGCGGGTCGCGACGCAGCACGCGCGTGCCGAGCGGGCCGAGGAAGTACCGCGCGATCTCGGAGCCCGCGTCGCGCTGGAACACGAGCGCCGAGCGGACGCGCGAGACGACGATCCCCGTCTCCCGGTCGAGGTCGTCGAGCAGCGTCTCGACGGCGGCCTTGTCCTCCGAGTACGACGAGCCCGGGACGCCCTCGACGGGCCAGCCCTCGTTCACCGGGGTGTCGCGCGCGTCGCCCGCGTACGGGGCGGGGGAGTAGGCGCCGACGGACGACGCCACGACGACGTGCGCGACGCCCGCCCGCTGCGCCGCCTCGACGACGCGGCGCGTGCCCTCGACGTTGACGCGCCGCAGCCGCTTGCGGTCGTGGCTCGGCTGGATCGCCCACGCGAGGTGCACGACGACGTCCGCCCCGGCGAACGCGGCGTCGAGCCGCTGGTCGGCGTCGGGGGCCGCGACGTCCGCGTACCGCCAGGTCGCGACGTCGTGCGGGAAGCGCACGGTGCTCGACCCGTCGGCGCGCGGCACGCGCCGAGCGACCGCCACGACGGACGTCACGACCGGCTCCTCCGCGAGCCGGCGCAGGACCGCCGTGCCGACGTTCCCGCTCGCTCCGACGACCACCACGCGCATGCGTTGCCTCCCGACCTCGTCCGCTGCCCGTCGCCCCGACGCTAGCCCGCCGCGGGCGAGTTCGCCCGGGCGATGGCCAGGACGGCGCCGCGCGCGGGCTCGGGGAGCTCGGGCACGAGCACGACGGCGCTCGCGAGCACGAGGCTCTCGATGTCCGCGCGGCTCAGGTCCCCGCCGCCGAGCCACGCGGCCGTGACGTTCTCCACGAGCGCGACCCAGCCCGCGGCGAGCAGCCGGAGGCGGGGCGTCGTGGGCAGCGCGTCCGTCGTGGTGGCGCTCACGGTCGAGGTCAGGCGCGCGACGAGGCTGTCGCGGACGCGCGCGAGCGCCTCCTGGGTGGCGTCGTCCTCGGCGAGCACCCCGCGCCACAGGTCCTGCCAGACGAGCCGGCGCGCCTCGACGGCGTCGAGGTAGGAGGCGACGGCGAGCGCCGGGCGCTCGACGAGGGGACGATCGTCCGGTGCGACCGTCGCCGCCTCGAGCTCCGCCACGGCCTCCAGCGCGACGGCCCGGCGCAGCCCGGCCGTGGACGCGAAGTAGTGGAAGACGAGCGCCTTGGACGCCCCCGAGCGGGCCGCGACGGCCGCTGGGGTCAGGGCGTCGAGGCCGTGCGCGTCGGCGTGGCGCGCGGCCGCGTCGAGAAGCTCGCGCCGTCGGTCGGCGGGCTCGCGCCGTCGGCGGGCGCCGCCCGGCCGGGCGCGCACGGAGCCGTCGGCGCCGGAGGGGCCGGCGGGGGTGGGCGTGCGAGGCATGACACCGTTCTACGCTGTTGTTGACCACGAGTCAACAAGAGGCGTAGCGTTGTTGACCGTGAGTCAACGGCGCCCCGGGGCAGGCCCGGGACGCCACGGAGGGGAAGAACCGGATGCAGATCACGCTGACGGACGTGCGCGTCGACGGGCGGCGCGAGCCCATGCTCGAGCCGATGGACCTCGCCTGGTCCACGGGCGAGTGCGTGCTCGTCGCCGGGGAGCCCGGGCACGGGCACACCGCGCTCGCCCTCGTCGCGACAGGCCGCTTCGACCCGTCCGCGGGGGAGGTCCGCCTCACCCCGGCGAGCACGCCGTCGCACCGCTCCGGCCGCCCCGCGCGCGGCGCCGCCGCGACCCTGCGGGACGTGACCGCCGTCGTCGACGTGCCCGGCATCAGCGAGCCCGACGACGCGCTCACCGTGGCCGACGTCGTCGCCGAGGGCCTCGCGCTCGCCGGCCGCCGCTCGCTGCCCACCGACGTGACCCGCTGGCTCGCGGACCACTCCCTCACCACCGACCGTGCGCGGCGCCTCGACCAGGTGCCGGGGGTCGTGCGCACCGCGCTGCTCGCGGCGCTCGCGGCCGAGGACCCGGACGTCCGGTTCCTCGTGCTCACGCTCCCCGACCGGCACGGGGGAGAGCCGTCCGGCTGGTGGGAGGTCGCGCAGAGCCTCGCGGGCGCCGGGTACGGCGTGCTCGTGCAGTGCACGCGCGCCTCGGCCCGCGACCTCGGCGTGGACCTCCCGCCCGCGCGCGGTGCGTCGATCCACCAGCCGCCGGCCGTCGTGCTGCGCACGCGCCCCGAGCCGCCGCGCGACCCGGACCCCGCGCCGGACCCGGACCTCGCGCCGGACCCCGACCCTGCGCCGGACCCCGA
Organism: Cellulosimicrobium funkei; assembly: GCF_004519295.1. Classification (GTDB taxonomy): domain Bacteria; phylum Actinomycetota; class Actinomycetes; order Actinomycetales; family Cellulomonadaceae; genus Cellulosimicrobium; species Cellulosimicrobium funkei. The sequence goes on along the minus strand of NZ_SOZH01000011.1, from coordinate 20,744 downwards.
CCCCGCGCCGGGGCCGGACCCCGCGCCCGAGCCGGACCCGGCTCCCGAGCAGCCCGTCCCCGGGACCGCGCCCACCACGATCGACGAGCCCGCCGCCCCGCACGACCCCGAGGAGGACCGATGACCGCGATCCGCCTCGGGCTGTCCGAGCTGCGCCGCCTCGCCGCGGGCACGCTGCCCCGCCTCGCGATCCTCGCGATGGCGCTCATCCCCACGCTCTACGCGGGCCTCTACCTGTTCGCGAACCACGACCCGTACGACAAGCTCGACGAGATCCCCGCCGCGCTCGTCGTGCTCGACGAGGGCACGACGACCACCGACGCCCAGACGGGCGCGACGACGCGGCGCGACTTCGGGCGCGACGTCGCCGACCAGCTGCTCGACGACGGCGGCTTCGGCTGGGTCGAGACGAGCCAGGTCGACGCCGAGTACGGCGTGCGGTCCGGGCGGTACGACGCCGCGCTCGTCATCGGCCCGACCTTCTCGGCGGACCTCGCGTCCGCGGGCGAGTTCGAGCCGCAGCAGGCGAGCCTCACGCTCATCACCAACGACGCGAACAACTACCTCGCGCGGACGATCGCGGACCAGATCGTCGGCAAGGTGCGCGACTCGATCGCCGAGCAGGTGGGCACGGAGGCGGCCGACACGTTCCTGCGCGGCTTCGCGTCCATCCACACCAACCTCGCCGACGCCGTGGACGGCGCGGACCAGCTCCTCGACGGGTCGACGCAGCTCCGCGACGGCCTCGTCACCGCGGACGACGGCGCGCACACCCTCGCCGACGGCGCGGGCCAGGCCGCCGACGGCGCCGAGCGTCTCGACGCGAGCACCGGGACGCTCGTGGACGCCGTCGAGCAGCTCGACGACGGCGCGGAGGCGCTCGCGTCCGGGCTCGGGACGCTCCGGGGCGCGACGTCGTCCCTGCCCGCCCAGACCCAGCAGCTCGCGGACGGCGCCGCGCAGGTCGCGGACGGGAACGCGCAGGTCGCGCAGTACGGGCAGCAGGCCGCCGCCGCCGCGGGCGAGGTGCTCCCGACGCTCGACACGATCCGCGGCGACGTCGACGCGCGGCTCGACCAGCTCGTCGCCGACGGCGTCATCGACCGGGCGACCGCGGACCAGGTGCGGGCGCAGGTCGGGCCCGTGCTCGACCAGCAGCGCGAGCAGGTGCAGGGCGCCGTCGACCAGGTGACCGCCGCGTCCGGGAAGCTCGACCAGCTCGCGGACGGGTCGCGCCAGGTGTCCGACGGCGCGGCCAAGCTCGCGGGCGCGACGCCGCAGCTGACCTCCGGCATCGCGAGCGCCGCCGACGGCGCGGACCGCCTCGCCGACGGCACCGGACAGCTCGCCGCCGCGACCCCGCAGCTCGTGGACGGCGTCTCGCAGCTCGCCGACGGCACGCGCCAGGTGTCCGACGGCGCGACCTCGCTCGCGGACGGTACGTCGCAGCTGCGCGACGGCTCGGGCGAGCTCGTCGACGGCGTCACGCAGCTCCGCGACGGGCTCGCCGAGGGTCTCGGGCAGGTGCCGGACCTCGACGAGCAGACCCGCCAGGACACCGCCGAGACCATCGGCAACCCCGTGTCCGTGAAGAGCGACGCGCTGTCGTCCGCGGGCACGTACGGCGGCGGCCTCGCGCCGTTCTTCCTGTCGCTCGCGACGTGGATCGGCGCCTACGTGCTCTTCCTGCTCGTGCGCCCGCTGTCGTCGCGGGCCCTCGCCGCCGGGAGGTCGGGCCTGGCCACCGCCCTGGGCGGGTGGCTCACCCCGGCCGCGATCGGCGTCGTGCAGGTCGCCGCGATGTTCACGGTGACGAAGTTCGCGCTCGACATCGACCCGGTCCACGGGGTCGGGACCGCGCTGTTCCTCGTGCTGGTGTCGGCGACGTTCGTCGCGATCCTCCAGGCGCTCAACGTCTGGCTCGGCGCCGCGGGCCAGTTCCTCGGGCTCGTGCTCATGCTCGTCCAGCTCGTCACCGCGGGCGGCACGTTCCCGTGGCAGACGATCCCCGAGCCGCTGCGCTCCATGCACCGGTTCCTGCCCATGACGTACGCGGTCGAGGGCCTGCGCCAGCTCCTCTACGGCGGCAACATGGCGACGGTCACGCGCGACGTCACGGTGCTCGTCGTCGTGCTGGTCGCGGCCCTCGCCCTGACGACGCTCGCCGCCCGCAAGCAGCGCGTCTGGACCATCAAGAAGCTCCAGCCGGAGCTCGTCCTCTGACTCACGGGATAGAGCCCAGGTCTGCCGAGATAGAGCCCAGGTCTGCCGAGATAGAGCCCTGGTCTGCCGAGATAGAGCCCAGGTCTGCCGAGGTAGAGCCGTGGTTCTCGTGCCCGACGGCGTGTGGTTGCGTCGGGAGGTCGGGGTGGGTGGTGGTGCCGCGTCTACCATCCGCGCCGCTCGTTCCTCGCGTCGCTCCCGCCTTCTCGGTCGGGATCGTCCTGCGTTCGCAAGCTCACTCCGGACGATCCCTCGTTCCAGGGCCGCCACGACGCGGCACCACCACCCACCCCGCCCGGCGTCGTCTCGCCGTGGTCTTCGCTCACCTGGGCGAACCACCCGCGGCGTCGTTCGCTCACGTCGGGCAGCGGCGACCCGCCCGCCGCGGGCGACCGGCCGCCGTCGGGCATCAGGTGCCCATGCCGGCCGCAACCTCGGCCGTGATCGGTGACCACGCGCTGCCGGGCATGGCCAGGCCTCTACGTCGGCGGACCACCCTTCTACCTCGACGGACCACGCCTCTACCTCGGCAGACCAGGGCTCTACCTCGGCAGATCGGGGGTCAGGGGGCGGACGGGGCGGAGGGTCGGGGGCAGGGGGTGCGACAATCGCGACGTGTCCGCTGAGATCGACGCCACCCCGACCCCCGCCCCGCAGCACTACGGGAACGGCTCGCGGCGGTCCGGCTCCCGCGCGACGACGTCGCCGGAGGCGGAGCGCGCCGCTGCCGTCCGCGAGGCGGAACGGGCGGCCGACGCCGCGCGCACGGCGCTCGCGGACGCGCTGCGGACGGTCGTGCGCGGCACGGTCGACACCGCGACGCGACGCCGCGCGGAGTACTCGACCGACGCGTCGAACTACCGCGTCGTGCCCGAGGCCGTGGTCTACCCGCAGGACGCGGACGACGTCGTCGCCGCGCTGGACGTGCTGCGCGAGCTCGAGGTGCCGGTCACGGCGCGCGGGGCGGGGACGTCGGTCGCGGGGAACTCGATCGGCCCGGGCGTGGTGCTGGACTTCACGCGGCACGTGAACCGCGTGCTCGACGTCGACCCGGAGGCGCGCACGGCGCGCATCGAGCCGGGCGTCGTCATGTCGACGCTCCAGCAGGAGGCGGCCCCGCACGGGCTGCGGTTCGGCCCGGACCCCTCGACGCAGAACCGCGCGACGCTCGGCGGCATGATCGGCAACAACGCGTGCGGGCCGCACGCCGTCGCGTACGGGCGCACGGTCGACAACGTGCTCGCGCTCGACGTCGTCGACGGCCGCGGGCGCCGCTTCACGGCCGGCACGGGCGACCCGACGTTCGCGGCGGTCCCCGGTCTGGCGGAGCTCGTCCGCGAGAACCTCGCGCTGATCCGCACGGAGTTCGGGCGGTTCGGGCGCCAGGTGTCGGGCTACTCGCTGGAGCACCTGCTGCCGGAGAACGGCTCGGACCTCGCCAAGGCGCTCGTCGGCACCGAGGGCACGCTCGTGACGATCCTCGAGGCCACGGTGCGCCTGGTGCCGGTGCCGTCCAAGCCGACGCTCGTCGTGCTGGGCTACCCGGACATGCCGTCCGCGGCCGACGACGTCCCGACCTTCCTCGGCCTCAGCCCCCTCGCGGTCGAGGGCCTCGACGCGCGGCTCGTCGACGTCGTGCGCCGCGCCAAGGGCGACGCGTCCGTGCCGCCGCTGCCCCCGGGCGCCGGCTGGCTCATGGTCGAGGTCGGCGGCGCGACCCCCGAGGAGGCGATGGCGAACGCCGAGGCGATCGTCGCGGCGTCGGGCAGCGAGGCCACGATGATCCTGCCCGCGGGCCCCGAGGCGACCAAGATGTGGCAGATCCGGGCCGACGGCGCAGGGCTCGCCGGGCGCACGCCCGCGGGCGAGCAGGCGTGGCCGGGCTGGGAGGACTCCGCCGTCCCGCCGGAGAAGCTGGGCGACTACCTGCGCGACCTCGACGCGCTCATGGCGCGCTACGGCGTCGACGGCCTGCCGTACGGGCACTTCGGCGACGGGTGCGTGCACCTGCGCATCGACATCCCGCTCGAGGCGTCGGGGTCGGTGCTGCGCACGTTCATGCTGGAGGCGGCCGAGCTCGTCGCGAAGTACGGCGGCTCGCTCTCGGGCGAGCACGGCGACGGCCGCGCGCGCTCGGAGCTGCTCCCGGTCATGTACAGCCCCGAGGCGATCGCGCTCATGGAGCGGTTCAAGGCGCTGTTCGACCCGCAGGACGTCATGAACCCGGGCGTCGTGGTGCGCCCGAGCGCCGTCGACGACGACCTGCGCCGCCCGCACGCGCACCCGCTGCTGTCGAAGGTCGGTGCGCCGGGGACGCCCGGGACGAGCACGGCCGCGCCCGCGAAGGTCACGAAGATCTCGCGTCGCGCCGGCTACCAGGGCTTCTCGTTCGCGCACGACCACGGCGACATGACCCAGGCCGTGCACCGGTGCGTCGGCGTCGGCAAGTGCCGCGCCGACACCAGCGCCGCAGGCGGCTTCATGTGCCCGTCGTACCAGGCGACGAAGGACGAGAAGGACGTCACGCGCGCCCGCGCCCGCGTGCTCCAGGAGGCGGTGAACGGCACGCTCGTCGGCGGTCTCGCGGCGCCCGAGGTGCGCGAGTCGCTCGACTTGTGCCTGTCCTGCAAGGCGTGCTCGAGCGACTGCCCCGCGGGCGTCGACATGGCGCAGTACAAGTCCGAGGTCCTGTACCGGACGTACCGCGGCAGGCTGCGCCCCGTCGACCACTACTCGCTCGGCTGGCTCCCGGTCTGGGCGCGCCTCGCGACCGGGATGCCGCGCCTGGCCAACAAGCTGCTGGGGTTCCGGCCGCTCGCGAAGGCGGTCCTGTGGGCGGGCGGGATGGACACGCGCCGCTCCATGACGGAGTTCGCCGAGGTGCCGTTCCGCACGTGGTGGAGGCGCGGCGGCGCGACCCAGGGCGTGCCCGGCCTGCGCATCGGGCAGCAGCCAGGCCGCCCCGTGCGCGACGAGCGCCCGAAGGTCGTCCTGTGGACCGACTCGTTCAGCGACAACATGTCGCCGGGCGTGCCGCAGGCCGCCGTCAAGGTGCTCACCGCGGCGGGGTACGACGTCGTCGTGCCCGACGAGCAGGCGTGCTGCGGCCTCACGTGGATCAGCACGGGCCAGCTCGACGGCGCGCGCAAGCGCCTGGAGAACCTGCTGTCCGTGCTCGGCCCGTACGCCGTGAACGGCATCCCGATCATGGGGCTCGAGCCGTCGTGCACGGCCGTGCTGCGCTCCGACCTCGTGGACCTGTTCCCCGACGACCCCCGCGCCCAGGCGGTCTCCGCCGCGACGCGCACGCTCGCCGAGCTCCTCACCTCGGTCGACACCGCGCCCGGGCGCGAGTCCGGGTGGCGCGTGCCCGACCTCTCGGACGTGACCGCCGTCGTGCAGCCGCACTGCCACCAGCACTCGGTGATGGGCTTCGCCGCGGACGAGCGGCTCCTGCGCGACGCGGGCGCGACCATCAAGGTCCTCGCCGGCTGCTGCGGCCTCGCGGGCAACTTCGGCATGCAGAAGGGCCACTACGAGACGTCGGTCGCCGTCGCGGAGAACGCGCTGCTGCCCGCGCTGCGCGACGCCGCCCCCGGCGACGTGTACCTCGCGGACGGCTTCTCGTGCCGCACGCAGGCCGACGACCTCGCCGGCGTGCAGGGCAAGGCCCTCGTCGAGCTGCTCGCCGAGCGGCTCTGAGCCCGTCGGGCGGCCGACCGCCCGACGGCGCACGCCGCCCGACGGCGCACGCCGCCCGATTGCGCACGGCCGCCCCGGCCCCGCACGGGCGCGCGTCCCCTGGGGTGCGTCCGCGCACCGAGGTGCGGTCCGTCGACCCCGGCGCGAGCATGGCAGGGGAGCACCACCGCGGGCGGTGCTCCGTCCACGTCGTCGGCGGTGAGGGGCAGGCCATGTACTACTCCAGCGGCAACTACGAGGCGTTCGCGCGGCCGCGCAGGCCGGAGCGGACGGACCGGCTCGGGTCCGTGCACCTGGTGGGAGCGGGCCTCGCGTCGCTGTCCGCGGCGGGCTTTCTCGTCCGCGACGGCCAGGTGCCGGGGGAGAAGATCACCGTCTACGAGCGGCTCCGGCTCCCCGGCGGCGCGCTCGACGGCATCAAGGAGCCGCGGCGCGGGTTCGTGATCCGTGGCGGGCGCGAGCTCGAGGACCACATGGAGTGCCTGTGGGACCTGTTCCGCTCCGTCCCGTCGATCGAGACCGAGGGCGTCTCGGTCCTCGACGAGTTCTACTGGCTCAACAAGGACGACCCGAACTTCTCGCTCCAGCGCGTCACCGAGGACCGCGGGAAGGACGCGCACTTCGACAACCTGTTCCGCCTCGACGAGAAGGCGCAGAAGGAGATCACGAAGATCTTCCTCGCGCGCCGCGAGGACATGGAGGGCAAGTCGATCGAGGACGTCATGTCGCGGCACTTCCTCGACAGCCAGTTCTGGCTCTACTGGCGTACGATGTTCGCGTTCCAGGAATGGCACAGCGCGCTCGAGTTCAAGCTCTACCTGCACCGGTTCATCCACCACGTCGGCGGCCTGCCCGACCTCTCGGCGCTCAAGTTCACCAAGTACAACCAGTACGAGTCGATGGTGCTGCCGCTCACGCGCTGGCTCATGGACCAGGGCGTGACGTTCCGGTTCCACGTCGAGGTCACCGACATCGACTTCGACCTCGCCCCGGACCGCAAGGTCGCCACGCGGCTGCACCTGCTGGACCACGCGGCGGCCCACGAGTCCGGCGGGGCCGCCGTCGAGCGGACGATCGACCTCGGCGAGGACGACCTCGTCATCGCGACCATCGGCTCGCTCACCGAGAACTCCGACAACGGCGACCAGCACACGCCTGCGCGCCTCGACACGGGGCCCGCGCCCGCGTGGGACCTGTGGCGGCGCGTCGCGGCCAAGGACCCGTCGTTCGGCCGGCCCGACGTCTTCAGCACCGACATCCCGCTCACCAAGTGGCAGTCCGCCACCGTCACGACGCTCGACCGGCGCATCCCCGAGCACATCGAGCGCATCTGCCGGCGGGACCCGTTCAGCGGGAAGGTCGTCACGGGCGGCATCGTCACCGCGCGCGACTCGGCGTGGCTGATGAGCTGGACCGTCAACCGGCAGCCGCACTTCAAGGCGCAGTCGCCCGACGAGATCGTCGTGTGGGTCTACGGCCTGTTCGTGGACACCCCCGGCGACTACGTGAAGAAGTCGCTCCAGGAGTGCACGGGCGAGGAGATCACGCAGGAGTGGCTCTACCACCTCGGCGTGCCGGAGGCCGACATCCCGACCCTCGCCGCCGAGGCCGCGAGCTGCGTGCCCGTGATGATGCCGTACGTCACGGCGTTCTTCATGCCCCGGCACGCGGGCGACCGGCCCCAGGTCGTGCCCGACGGCGCCCGCAACTTCGCGTTCATCGGCCAGTTCGCCGAGACCACCCGGGACACGATCTTCACCACCGAGTACTCCGTGCGCACCGGCATGGAGGCGGCCTACCAGCTGCTCGACCTGGAGCGCGGCGTGCCCGAGGTCTTCAACAGCACGTACGACGTCCGCAAGCTGCTCGCCGCGGTGAGCGCCCTGCGCGACGGCGAGGAGCTCGACATCCCCGGGCCGCGGATCCTGCGCGACCGGCTCCAGAAGAAGGTGGACGCCACCGAGATCGGCGAGCTGCTCGCCGAGTTCAGCCTCCTGTCCCACGACGAGTAGCGGCACGCACCGCGTCGGTGAGCCGGGCGACCGCCTCGTCGACGCGGGCGTCGGCGAGGTTGCCGTACCCGAGCACGAGGGTCGTCGACCGCTCGGCGGGGCGCACCTGGTAGCGGCGCAGGTCGACGACGGTCACCTCGCGCCGCGCGGCCTCGCGCACGACGTGCGCGGCGTCGGGCGCGGGGTCGTCGGGCGAGCCCGGCAGGGACAGCAGCGCGTGCATCCCCGCCGCGATGCCGCGCACCGCGGCGCCGGGCAGCACGCGGGCGAGGGCGTCGAGCACGGCGTCGCGACGGCGGCGGTAGCGCCCGCGCGCGGCGCGCAGGTGCCGGTCGTAGCCCCCGGACGCGACGAGCCGCGCGAACGTGAGCTGGTCGACGGTGGACGGGGCCGCCGTCGGGCCGTGCGGGGCGGCCGCGCGCGCGACGGACTCGCGCCAGCGGGCGGGCACGACCATCCACCCGACGCCGAACGCGGGGCTCATCGTCTTGCTCACCGAGCCGAGCAGCACGACCCGGTCGGGGTCGAGCTGCTGGAGCGCGGCGACGGGCCGGCGGTCGTAGCGGAACTCGGCGTCGTAGTCGTCCTCGACGACGACGCCGTCGACGTCCCGCGCCCAGGTGAGGACGGCCTCGCGCCGCTCGGGCGCGAGCGCGGAGCCGGTGGGGAACTGGTGCGCGGGCGTGAGGAGCGCGGCCCGCGCGCCCGTCCGCCGGGACGCGTCGACGAGCGCCTCGACGTCCGCGCCCCCGGCGTCCACGGGGACCGGGACGGGGGTGAGACCGGCGCGCGCCGCGACGTCGCGCAGCACCGACCAGCTCGGGTCCTCGACGAGCAGGTGCGTGTGGCCCGCCTCGACGAGCGCTGCGGCGACGCGCGTCATGCCGTCCGTCGCGCCGCGCGTCATCACGACGGCGTCGTCCGGCCCGGTGACGACGCGCGCCCGGCGCAGGTGGCCGGCGACGACGGCGCGCGCGTGCGGGTGCCCGGCGGGGGCGGGCTGCCCGAGGTCGTCGTTCGACGCCGTCCCGCCGGACGTGCCGAGCGCCTCGCGTGCCGCGCGGAGCCACGCGTCGCGCGGGACGTGCCGGAGATCGGGGACGCCCGGCGCGAGGTCGAACCGGGCGCGCGCGGCGTGGGTCCTGCCGGTGTCGGTCCGCCCGGCGTCCACGACGGCGCGCGCGGGTCTACCGTCCGCCGCTCGTTCCTCGCGGCTCCCGCCAGGCCCGCCACGACCCGCGCGCACCGTCGTTCCTGCCGGGCTCGTGGGCCGCTCGCCCAGCGCGCTCGTTCCCCTCGGGCTCGTCGAGCGGGCGCCGGCTGCGGCGGAGACGCGGGTCGCGGAGCCGGTGCGCGCCTCGAGGAAGCCCTCGGCGACGAGCTGGCCGTACGCCTCCGTGACGACCCACCGCGACACCCCGAGCGACTCGGCGAGCTGTCGGCTCGGCGGCAGCGCCGCGCCGACGGGGACGCGGCCGGCGTGCACGGCGTCGCGGACCGCGCGCTCGAGCCGCTCGACGCGCGACCCCGGCCCCGCGCCCAGGTCGAGCAGGGCCTCCCAGGCGAGCGCCGCCGTCGGCCCGGGGCGGTCGGACGGCAGATTGGTCTGGTCGACGGCCATGGCATCGGACCGTACACCCGTGCCGATGCCTCCCTAGCGTGGAGCACGTCACCGAGACCACGGTCCGCCACGGACCGCTCGGACCACCGGCAGATCCAGGGAGACCACCATGCGGTACCGCACCATCGGCGACGGACGCACCTCCTTCGAGGTGTCGACCCTGTGCCTCGGCACGATGAACATGGGCACGCTCGTCGACGAGGACACCTCGTTCGCGATCCTCGACCGCTACCGCGAGGCGGGCGGCACGTTCCTCGACACCGCGAACAACTACAGCTTCTGGGCCGACGGCCACGGCCGCGACAGCGAGGACCTGCTCGGCCGCTGGCTCGCGAGCCGCGGCGCGCGCGACGAGGTCCGGATCGCGACGAAGCTCGGCGCGGCCAAGAAGGACCCGGCCCTGCCGCTGCGGAACGTCGAGCCGACGAACTTCCAGGGGCTCGGCGCCGACGTCGTCGCGGACGAGGCGCACGAGAGCCTGCGCCACCTCGGCGTCGACCACCTGGACGTGCTGTACGGGCACGTCGACGACCACGGGACGCCGCTCGCCGAGACCGTCGGCGCGTTCGGCAAGCTCCAGGCGGAGGGCGTCGTCGGCATCACGGGCATCTCGAACGTCGCGCTGTGGCGCGTCGTCGAGGCGCGCGAGGAGGCGCTGCGCCAGGGCGTCGCGCCCTACGGGCTCGTCCAGCAGAACTACACCTACGCCTACCCGACGCCCAAGCCCGGGCGGCACAACTGGGCGTCGTACGAGCTGCTCGACTACGCGGCGTCCACAGGCGTCGAGGGCCGCCCGCCGCTCGCCGTCACCGCCTACTCGCCGATCCTCCAGGGCGCGTACGTGCGCCGGGACAAGCCGCTCTGGGACGGGTTCGACCACCCGACCACGCGCGAGCGCATCCGCCTCCTGCACGAGGTCGCGGGCGAGCTCGGCGCGACGCCGAACCAGGTCGCGCTCGCGTGGCTCCTCGGCGGCGAGCACCCGGTGGTCCCGGTCGTCGGGCCCAGCACGGTCGAGCAGCTCGACGACCTCCTCGGCGCGGCCGACCTGGAGCTCGACCCCGAGCTGCGCGCGCGCCTCGACGCGGCCTGAGCCGGCCGAGCGGCCCGGCCCGGCGCACGCACGCCGGGCCGGGCTGCCACGATGGGCCGATGCCCACCACGCTCGTCGAGCGCACCCGGCCGGACGACTGGCGCGACCTGCGGGACGTCCGCCTGCGGGCGCTCGCGGACGCGCCGTCCGCGTTCGGCTCGACCCTCGCGCGCGAGGTCGCCTTCCCCGACGACGTGTGGCGAGAGCGCGCGGCGCAGGGACGCACGCTCCTGGCGCGGACGACGTTCGACGGCGGCCCGCCTGGCGACCGCAGCAAGTCCGAGGACGGCGCCCCGCCCGGGAGCGGCCGGTCGCCCGGTCCCGTGGTCGGGGTCGCGGCCGTCGTTCCCTCGCCCGACGACCCGACCGTGGCCGAGCTCGTGTCCGTGTGGGTCGAGCCCGGCGCGCGGGGGAGCGGCGTGGCGGCGTCGCTCGTGGCGCGCGCCGACGACCTCGCGGCCGGGCTCGGCGCGCGCACGCTCGCGCTCTGGGTCACCGCGACCAACGCCCCCGCGCTCCGGCTCTACGAGCGCGCGGGCTTCGCGCCGACCGGCGACACCCAGCCCCTCCCGAGCGACCCCCGCCTCGTCGAGCTGCGGATGACGCGGCGCGTCGCCGGATAGGGTGCGGGGACCTGATCCCGGACCGTGCCGAGGGGGCCGCGTGGAGTTCCAGGACGTCGTCCGACGCCGGCGCATGGTGCGCCGGTTCACCGACGAGGCGGTCGACCCGGACGCCGTCGACCGCCTCGTGCGCAACGCCGTCCGCGCACCGAGCGCGGGGTTCGCGCAGGGGTGGTCGTTCCTCGTGCTCACGGAGCCCGACGACGTCGCGCGCTTCTGGGCCGCGACCTCGCCCGAGCAGCCCGAGCGGAGCATGAGCACGTGGCTCGCCGGGATGCGCACGGCGCCCGTGCTCGTCGTGGTCCTCACGTCGAAGGACGTCTACCTCGACCGGTACGCCGAGGACGACAAGGGCTGGGCGGACCGCGACGAGAACCGCTGGGCGGTGCCGTACTGGCACGTCGACGCCGGGATGGCGGCGCTGCTCATGCTCCAGACCGCCGTCGACGACGGGCTCGGCGCGTGCTTCTTCGGCGTCGCGCCGGGCGAGGTCGGGCGGCTGCGCGCGGCGTTCGGCATCCCCGACGCGTACGCACCGACCGGGGTGGTCGCCGTCGGGCACCCCGCCGACCGGGCGGCCACGGGCTCGCCGCGCCGTCGCGCGCGCAAGCCGCTCGACGACGTCGTGCACCGCGGCCGCTGGGGAGGCCGGTCGTGACGCGCTCGCGTGCGGGGGCGCTCGCCGTCGGGCTCGCGCTCGCCGTCCTCGGCGCGGGAGCGTGCACGGCGAGCGCGACGCCCGAGGACCCGACGGGCGCGGCGTCCGCGACGCGGACGGACCGGCCGCCCGCCGAGGTCCCGGCCGACGACCCGACCGCCTCGGCCGACCCGGAGCGGACCCCGGGTGGCTCCGACGATCCGACGGCGGCCGCCTCCGCCGGGCCGGGGGAGGAGCCCGAGGCCGTACCGCCCGAGGTCACGGGCCTCGGTGGCGCGACCGGCGCGACACCGCTCGTCGTGCGGGCCGGGTGGCAGGTCGTCGGCGCGAGCGGCGCGTGCGTGCTGTCGTCGCGTGCCGCGGCCGACCCGGCAGCACCGACGGCGAGCCCGCGCGACGCGTCCGCCGCCCTCCTCGCAGAGACGGTCGCCGCGGACGGCGGCGACCTCACGGCTCCCCGCGACGTCCTGCTGCCCCTCCTCGCCGACGGCGTGACCCTCCAGGGGGTGAACGCCGCGGCCCAGGACTGGACGGTGACGACCCCGCGCGGCGAGGTGCGGGTGCGCGGGGCGGCCCGCGTCGTGAGCGTGCCGACGTTCGAGGGCGACGCGTCGACGCAGTCCGTGGTGCTCGCGCTGGACTGCGCCGGGCCGCTCGACGAGGGCGCGTGGCAGCGCCTCCTCGCCGAGGTACGTGTCGGCCTCCTCGCGCCCGCCGAGGAGCTCGGTACCTGGCCGTCGTAGCGGCGCGGGCGGGTGTCGGGTCAGGCGTCGTGGTCGCGCAGCGCCGGGACGTGCAGCCCCACGGCGGCCCGCACGTGCGGGGGCAGCTCGCCCCAGTCGTCCACGGTGTCCAGGTCGACGGCGGTCCCAGGCCGCTGCACGACGACGGCCCGCAGCCCGAGCCGCTCGGCCTCCGCGACGTGCGCCGCGCGACTGTCCGGCCCGAACCGGAACCGGAACCCCGCACCGTGAGGACCGCCGCCGGGCCGAGCACGAGGTTCCTGGCGTTCTGTGCCGGTTCCCGACAGCAAGGTCGTGCTCGACGGCGCGGAGGCCGGGGGGTCGAGGACGAGCAGGTTCGTGCCGGCTCCGAGCCGGTCCGTCGCGACGACGACGGGGGCGTCCTCGGCGAGGAGCGCCGCGACGTCCGCGGTCGTGAGCGCGGGGAGGTCGGCGTGCGCCACGAGGAGCCGCACCGGGCGGTGCTCCGCCGTGCCCGACGTCGTGCCCTCCTCCGGCTCCGACGCCGCGATCTCGCGCCCGACGTCCACCGCGGCGTCCAGGCCCGGCCGGTCCGCGGGCTGGAGCACGATGCGCAGGCGGTCCGCGTCGGCGGTGAGGAGGGGCAGACCCTCGCCGTCGTCCGTCGCCGCGGCGGCGCCGTCCACCACGACGTCCCGCAGCGCCCGCCACGTGAACCGCGGGTCCGACGTCACGACGACCACGCGCTCCACGTCCTCGCTCGCGAGCAGCGTGCCCACGACGTGCCGCGCGAGCACGCCGATCAGCCTGCTGCGCGACGCGGGGTCGAGCACGTGCGCGAGGCGCGACTTCCCCGACGAGCCGTCGCGCAGCGGCACGACGGCGACCACGCGCCCCGGGCGGGCATCCGCACCCGGGCGGGCGCCGGCGTCGGGCGGCTCAGCCACGTGCGGGACCCGACAGGAGCGTGCGCGCCAGGCGCTCGCGGCCCTCGGCGCCGCCCATGACCGTGTCCGTCACGACGACGTCCATCCCGAGCGCGCGGACGGCGTCCGCGAGGTGCGCGTCGTGGTCGTCGATGACCATGACGTCGACCAGGCCCACGTAGAGGCGCGCGACGCCGAGCGCGGAGACCTCGTGCCCGAGCGTCGTGAGGATCTGCGCCGCCGGGCCCTTGAGCGCGCGACCGCCCACGATCGGGCTCACCGCGACGCGTCGCGCCGACGTCACGGCGAGCGCCTCCCGCACGCCCGCGACGCCCAGCACCGGCTCCACCGACAGGAACGGGTTCGACGGCGCGACCACGACGACGTCGGCGCCGGTCACCGCGTCGAGCACGCCGGGCGCCGGGCGCGCGGCGTCGATGCCGTCGTAGACGAGACCGAGCACGTCGTCCGCGTGCCGGCGGCCCACGAAGTACTCCTGGAACCCGAGGCGCCCGGCGGGCGTGTCGACGAGCGTCGCGACGCGGTCGTCGGTCACGGGCAGCACGCGCGCCCGGACGCCGAGCGCGGACGTGAGCTGCGCGGTGACGTCGGACAGCGGCGCGCCCGCGCGCAGCCGGGCCGTCCGCACGACGTGCGTCGCGAGGTCGCGGTCGCCGAGCGTGAACCACGTGTCCTCGCCGAGCCGGCCCATCGCCTCCAGGGCCGCGTACGTCTCCCCGACGACGCCCCAGCCGCGCTCCTCGTCCGCGAGATCGGCGAGCGTGTACGTCACGGTGTCGAGGTCGGGCGAGATCCACAGCCCGTGCAGCTCGACGTCGTCCGCCACGTTGACGACGACCGTGAGGTCCGTCCCCGCGAGGTCCAGACCGTGCGCGAGGCGGGCCCCGCCGACCCCGCCCGCGAGCACGGTGACGCGGTCGGTGCGGTGTTCTGCTGTCACGACGACGAGCCTACGTCGGAGCACGGTCCCCTCGGAGAGCGCCCGGTGCCCCGGCCCGTGGCGCACCGTGCCACGATGGACCCATGGCCGTCTTCGCCTTCTCCGTCGCCCCGCTCGGTGCCGGCGAGTCCGTCGCGGACTCCGTCGCCGAGGCCGTCCGCATCGTCCGCGAGTCGGGCCTGCCGAACCGCACCACGTCGATGTTCACCGAGATCGAGGGTGACTGGGACGTCGTCATGCCCGTGATCCAGCGTGCGACCGAGGCCGTCGGCGCGGGCGGTCACCGCGTGTCGCTGGTCCTCAAGGCCGACATCCGCCCGGGTCGCACGGGCGAGCTCACGGGCAAGGTCGAGCGCGTCGAGGAGCGGCTCGCGGCCGAGTCGGAGGACACCGGGCACGCCTGACCGGGCGGGTGACGCCCGGGCCGGAGGGCGGGGCCGGACGGCCCTTGCGCACCGGTTCGCCCGCTTCGAGGGACTTGACCCGCCCCCGTAGGCTATGGCGCATACGCCCCCGCCCAGGTCGCGTTTCCGCTGCTGCAGGAGAACCCCCGATGCCCCTCTTCGAGGTGGACGCCGAGCGTCCCGTACTGGTCCAGCCGCCCCAGCAGGCAGGAGCATTCGGGACGGACGCGCAGCGGGTGGTGGACGGCAACCTCGAGGGACTGCTGGGCGAGCAGATCTTCCCGGTCGCGCAGGGCACGTCCGACGACGAGCCGCACCTCCTCGCGCTCGACGCGGCGGGGCTCCCGGTCGTCATCGAGGTCACGGCCGAGCTCACCGAGGAGGCCCTGACCGCGGCGCTCAACCACGCGGGCCGCGCCGGTCGCCTCACGCGCGCCGAGCTCGCCGCGCGCTACACGGGCGGCGCGTCGCGCTTCCAGCAGGACGTCGCCGCGTTCTACGACAACGTGCCCCTCACGCGCTCGCAGGCGACCGCGCGCGCCACGGGCGCGCGCCTCATCGTCATCTGCTCGAGCGCCGCGCCCGGCATCCAGGACGCGCTCGACTTCCTGCGCCAGCCCGGCTCGCCGGTCGCGGTGCTGCGCCTCGGCGTGGTCCACGGGGCCGACGGCCGCCGCTTCGTCGACGTGTCCCCGCTCGCGATGACGCGCGACAACCCCGCGCCACCCGCGGCACCCGAGCCCCCGCGGGGCCGTGCCGTCGCCCCCGGTTCCGACTTCGCGGACGGCGTCGCCGTGGGCCGAGCCCTGACCGGCAAGTTTCCCGTGGTGACGCGTCAGGCCGCGAGGTCCCGGGCGGAGCGCCGCCGGGCCGCCGAGCTCGAGCCCCGCACCACCTACGGCGTCGCGCCGACGTCGGCCGACGAGACGGGCC
Source organism: Cellulosimicrobium funkei (assembly GCF_004519295.1). Lineage (GTDB taxonomy): Bacteria > Actinomycetota > Actinomycetes > Actinomycetales > Cellulomonadaceae > Cellulosimicrobium > Cellulosimicrobium funkei. The sequence goes on along the minus strand of NZ_SOZH01000011.1, from coordinate 4,884 downwards.
AGCTCGCGCCCCTCGCCGCGACGGACGAGCCGCGCCGCGCCGAGCCGCCCGTGCTCGACTTCGTGCCCCTGGACGACCCGCTCACCGCGCGCACGGCGCCCGAGCCCGCGCCGACGGCCTGGGCCGACCGCCGCCCGGTCGAGGGCGCCGACGAGGCGCCGGCCTCGCGCACCTCGATCCTCACGCGCGAGTCGATCCGTACCCGGGAGTCGATCCGGACGCGCGAGTCGTACCTCACGCACGAGTACGGCGACCAGCGCAGCCCGGCGCAGGAGCGCCCGTACGACCCGCTGTCGTACCACCCGCCCGTCGACCTCGGCACGGGGCCGGACCTTCCGTCGAGGAGCCGCGACGTCGCGCCGGTGCCGTCCCCGCCCGCGGCCGACCTGCCGCTCGGCCCCGAGGACGACCCGGACCTCGTCGCGCTCGCCCGCGCGTTCGGCGCCCCGCGCCAGCTCGTCTGGTCGCGGCCCCGGCGCGGGCAGCGCTTCGAGGCGGTGCTCCAGCCCGACGGCTTCATCGAGCTGTCCGACGGCGCCCGGTTCCGCCACCCGGACCTCGCCGCGGTCGCGGTCTCCGGCACCCACACCGCCGACGGCTGGAGCGTCTGGCGCCTGGGCACCGACGACGGCCCCACCCTCACCGACGCCTTCCGCGAGCACACCGCCTGAGCCCGCGGGCCGGGACCGCTCCTGGCGTGAGACGGGAGAAGTGGCCCCTGGCGGACTCGCCGCAGGGGCCACTTCTCGCATCTCGCCCCGGCGCCCCGGGACCGCACCACGACGACCGGAGGCACGCGTGATCGGGTTCCTGCACACGGCGGAGGTCCACGTCGCGACGTTCGGTGCGCTCGTCGACGAGGTCGCGCCGGGGGAGGGCCACACGCATCGCGTGGACGTTCCCCTGCTCGACGCCGCGCGCGGGGGCGTGCCCGTCGCCGCGCGGGTGCGAGCCCACGTCGAGGCGCTCGCCGCGGCGGGCGCGTCGGCGGTCGTGTGCACGTGCTCGACGCTGGGGCCGGTCGCGGAGAGCGCCGGTCGGGGGTCGTCCGTGGTCCCCGTGGTGCGGGTGGACGCGCCGCTCGCGGCGGAGGCGGTGCGCGACGGCGGCCGGGTCGCCGTGGTCGTCGCGCTCGCCTCGACGCTGGCCCCGACGACGGAGCTCCTCGCCGACGCGGCTCGCCGCGCGGGGACGCAGGTCGAGCTGGAGCCGGTCGTCTGCGGCGACGCCTGGGCGGCGTTCGAGGCCGGCGACCTCACGGCCTACCACCGGGCCGTCGCCGACGCGGTGCGGGACGCCGTCGCGCGCCGCAGGCCCGACGTGGTCGTGCTCGCGCAGGCGAGCATGGCGCCCGCCGCCCCGCTGCTCGCCGACGTGCCCGTCCGGGTGCTGACGAGCCCGGGCAGCGCGGTGGCCCGGGCCGTGGAGCTGGCCCGGGCCTGACGCGCGCCCCGCTCAGTCGGTCGTCCGCACCATGGTCCGGATCCCGACGGCGAGCCCGACGGCGGCCGTCACGACGGCGGCGACCCACCCCCACGCGACGGCGGACGCCGTGAGGTCGCCCGCGAAGAGCGCCCGCTCGGCGTCGACCACGTAGCGCAGCGGGTTGACGTCGGACGCGACCTGCATCCAGCGGGGTCCGGTCTCGAGCGGCAGGAGCATGCCGGACAGGATCATGAGCGGGAAGACGAGCGTCTGCTGCACGACCCAGAACATCCAGTCCTGCTTGCGGACGGCGAGCGCGAGCGCGTAGCTGAGGGAGCCGATCCCCACGCCGAAGACGGCGAGCAGCACCAGCCCCACGACGGCGCCGGCGGGGTGCAGCTCGAAGCCGAACGGCAGCATGACGAGCACCACGACGACGGACTGCGCGACGATCGGGACCATCTCCTTGAGCGCGCGCCCGACGAGGAGCGACGCGCGCGACAGCGGCGCGACGAGCATCCGCTCGTGCGCCCCCGTCTGCAGCTCGACGAGGAGGTTCGCGCCCGTCGTGGACGTCCCGAACAGCGTCGTCATGACGAGGATCGACGGCACGAACCACTGCCAGACGTTGCCGCCCAGGACCTCCTGGCCGGTCGTCGTGCCGCCGAGCGACCCGACGAGGAGCGGTCCGAACAGCGCGAGGAAGACGATCGGCTGGACGAGCCCGAAGAGCACGGAGAACGGGTCGTGCAGCACGGGCCGCAGCTCGCGCACGAGCACGATGCCGGTGTCGCGCGCGAAGGCGGCGAGGCCGCGGCGCGGGGCGTACGCGTGGCTCGGTGCCGTGCGCGGGGTGGTCGGGGTCGTGGTGACGGTGCTCATGCTGCGGTCCTCTCGGTGGGGTGGGCGTCGGCGCTCGTGGAGGCGCCCGCCTCGCGCAGGCTGCGCCCGGTGAGGGCGAGGAAGACGTCGTCGAGCGTGGGCCGGCGCACCTGGGCGGTGTCGACGGCGATCCCGGCGGCGTCCGCGGCGCGCAGAAGCCGGGGCAGGTACGCGTCCCCCCGCTCGGTGCGCACCTCGAGCGCGGGTGCGCTGCCGGGACCGGCGTCCGGTCCGGTGTCGGGCCCGGCGGCGCCCGCGTCCTCGGGCGCGCGGGCCACCTCGCGGAAGCCCTCGACGCGGCGGGCCAGCGCGGTGAGGTGGGCGGCGTCGTCGTGCGCGCGACCGCCCGACGGCGCGAGCGTCACCAGGACGCGGTCCCCGGCGAGCTCGGCCTTGAGGTTCGCGGCCGTGTCGTCGGCGATGACGCGCCCGTGGTCGACGACGACGACCCGCTCGGCCATGGTGTCGGCCTCGTCGAGGTAGTGCGTCGTGAGGACGATCGTCATGGGCTCGCCCGTCGTCGCGCGGGCGCCGTCGCGCATGCGCAGGACGTGCTCCCACAGGTTCGCGCGGTTGTGCGGGTCGAGACCCGTGGACGGCTCGTCGAGGAAGAGGAGCGACGGCGCGTGCACGAGGCCCATGGCGACGTCGAGCCGGCGGCGCTGCCCGCCGGAGAGGTCGGACACCTTGCGGGTGCCGTGCGCCGTGAGCTCGAGGGAGTCGAGCAGCTCGTCGGCGCGTCGCCGGGCGGTCCGGCGGTCCAGGCCGTGGATGCGGCCCTGGCTCGCGAGCTCGTCGACGGCCCGCTGCGCGTGCCCGGCCCCGTTGCCCTGCCCGACGTACCCGATGCGGTGGCGGACGGCGTCGGGCTCGGCGACGACGTCGTGGCCCGCGACGGTGGCGGTGCCCGACGTCGGCCGGGTCAGCGTGGTGAGCATGCGCAGGGTGGTCGTCTTGCCGGCCCCGTTGGGGCCGAGGACGGCGACGAGCTCGCCCGGCGCGACGTCGAGGTCGATGCCCCGCACGGCGTGCACGGTGCGGCTCTCGTCCCGCCCGACGGCGAAGTCCTTGGTCAGTGCTCTGGTCCGGATCACGGTGCTCCTCCTGGGTGCGGTGCGTGCGTCGGGGACGACTCTGCTCCGGGTAGCGGACAGGTCCGGTCCTCTACCTCGTGCGACGCTGGAGCCATGCTCGAGACCTCAGGACGACTGCTGCGGCTGCTCTCGCTGCTCCAGGCGCGCCGCGACTGGCCGGGGGCCACGCTCGCGGAGCGCCTGGAGGTCAGCCCGCGCACCGTGCGGCGCGACGTCGACCGGCTGCGCACGCTGGGCTACCCGGTGCGCGCGACCAAGGGCCCCGACGGCGGGTACCGGCTCGACGCCGGGGCGGACGTGCCGCCGCTCCTGTTCGACGACGAGCAGGCCGTCGCCGTCGCGGTCGCCCTCCGCACGGGCGCGCTGCCCGGGGTCGAGGACGCCGCGGCCCGGGCGCTCGCGACCATCCGGCAGGTGATGCCCGCGCGGCTGCGGACGCGCATCGACGCTCTGGAGGTGACCGCCGTGCCGGGGCGCCGGGAGCAGAAGCTCCCCACCGTGCGTCCCGACGTGCTCGTCGCCGTCGGGACGGCGGCGAGCGAACGACGCGTGCTCCGGTTCGACTACGACGGCGGCACCGGTGAGGTGCTCCACGCGCCGGGTGCTCCGGAGGGCGCCGGGTTCCGCGCCCCGCGGCGCGCGGAGCCGCACCACCTCGCGACGTGGGGCGGGCGGTGGTACCTCGTCGCGTGGGACCTCGACCGGGAGGACTGGCGCACGTTCCGCGTCGACCGGATGGTCCCGCGCGAGGGCACGGGGGCACGGTTCGCGCCGCGCGCGCTGCCGGCGCCCGACGTCGCGGCGTTCGTCGTGGAGCGGTTCGCCACGACCAGCTACCCGGTGCGCGGGACCGTCGAGCTCGACGCGGACGCCGCGTCGGTGGCGCGGTGGGCGGGCGCGGACGCGGTCGTCGAGCCGGCGGGGGAGGGGCGGTGCCGCCTGACGACCGGTTCCTGGTCCTGGGGCGGGCTCGCGGCCCGGTGCGCGATGTTCGACGTGCCGTTCGACGTCGTCGGGCCGCCCGAGCTGCGCGACGCCGTGCGCGTCCTGGGGGAGCGCGCGCGAGCGGCGGCGACGGGTGAGCCGGGTGAGCCGGGTCACGAGGGAGCGAGTTGACCTCCTGGCCCGCGACCCCGTAATGTTCTCGAGGTCGCCCGGCAGGGAGGAACAGACACCACGGCACAGCTCTTCGGAGCAGATGCGAAGTGGCTGGTCCCCCGGGCGAAACTCCCACCAGATCTCTCGGAGCACAGTGCTGCGCCGTGAGTACGGTGAGGGTGTCTGGATCAGGTACATTTCTGAACGGAAATCCGGTTTTCACCGGTCCGGGACGAACGGCCGGGTCTGGTAGGATTCAGAACGAAGGAAGCGCCCCGCGCAAGGGCCTCGGGAACGAGGTCGGAGGCGGTGTGTGTCGGTTGTTTGAGAACTCAACAGTGTGCTTGTTAGTCAATGCCAAATTTTTTGTCCCTGTGGCATGGCT
>NZ_SOZH01000010.1 GCF_004519295.1 Cellulosimicrobium funkei | reverse complement strand
ATTTGGCATTGACTAACAAGCACACTGTTGAGTTCTCAAACAACCGACACACACCAACTCAGCACCACCCGACCGGGGAGAACCTCGCTTGGGGCAACTTCTCTAATCTACCAGATCCTCGGTGTCCCTTCCAACTCGATGTTCCGAGCTCGGAGGGCCGGCCGTGGAGCCAGCAGCCTCGAACATCCTCAGGGCGCGCGAAGCACCCTGTCGATCTTCGAGGGGACCGCCCGGGGGACCAGCCACCGTCTCGGATGATCGAGACCCGGTGTCCGTTCCTCCCTGCCGGGCGAACGTCGAGAACACTACACGCGCGCCGCAGGAGTGCCAAATCCGCTCCGTGCCGCCTCGCAGGACCCGATGCAGGAGGGGCCGGCACCGCTCGACGCGGCCCGGCCCCTCCCCTCCCTCCGGATCAGCCGGCGACGGCGACCCCGAGGGTCTTCTTGCCCCGGCGCAGGAGCGCGAACCGTCCGTGCAGCAGGTCGTCCGCCGTGAGCGTCGCGTCCTCACCGGTGACCTTGACGTTGTTGACGTACGCGCCGCCCTCCGCGACCGCCCGGCGCGCCGCCCCCTTCGACGCGACGAGGCCCGACGCCACCAGGAGGTCGACGACCGGGTCGCCGGCCTGCGCCGTCGCGCGCGGCAGCTCGGCGACCGCCGCCTCGAGCGTGCGCTCGTCGAGGGCGTCGAGCTCGCCACGCCCGAAGAGCGCCTGGCTCGCCGCGATGACCGCCTCGGTCGCCGCCGCCCCGTGCACGAGCGTCGTCACGTCGGCGGCGAGCGTGCGCTGCGCCTCTCGCGCCCCCGGCCGCTCCCGGACCGCGGCCTCGAGCTCCGCGATCTCCTCGCGCGAGCGGAAGGTGAAGATCTTCAGGAAGCGCACGACGTCGTCGTCCGCCGCGTTGAGCCAGAACTGGTAGAAGGCGTACGGGCTCATCATGTCGGCGTCGAGCCAGACGGCTCCGCCCTCGGTCTTGCCGAACTTCGTGCCGTCGGCCTTCGTGATGAGCGGCGTCGTCATGACGTGCACCGACGCGCCCTCCGTCCGACGGATGAGGTCGACGCCCGAGAGCAGGTTGCCCCACTGGTCGTTCCCGCCCGTCTGCAGCGTGACCCCGTGGCGCAGGTAGAGCTCGTGGAAGTCGATGCCCTGGAGGATCTGGTAGCTGAACTCCGTGAAGCTGATGCCCTCGTCCGAGCTCAGGCGGCGCGCCACCGTGTCCTTGGCGAGCATCGTGCCGAGGCGGTAGTGCTTGCCCACGTCGCGCAGGAAGTCGATCGCCGACATCTCCGAGATCCAGTCGAGGTTGTTGACGACGCGCGCCGCATTCTCCCCCTCGAAGTCCAGGAAGCGCGAGACCTGGCCGCGCAGGCGCTCGGTCCAGTCGGCGACCGTGTCCTTCGAGTTGAGCACCCGCTCCCCCGACTGGCGCGGGTCGCCGATCATGCCCGTCGCGCCGCCCACGAGCGCGATCGGCCGGTGGCCGGCGAGCTGGAGGTGGCGCAGCAGGAGGAGCTGGACCAGGTGGCCGTGGTGCAGGCTCGGCGCCGTCGGGTCGAAGCCGCAGTAATAGGTGATCGGGCCCTCGGCCAGCGCGGCGCGCAGCGCGGCCTCGTCGGTGGACTGCGCCACCAGGCCCCGCCATTGCAGCTCGTCGAGAACGTCGCTCACTTCTGCTCCTTCGTCGAGTGCCCGCCGTGCGGGCACGAGGGTGCGGCCCCGTCCGGGCCGCGGGTCCTAGTCTGCCGTGCCGGACGCCGTCGCCCGGCCACCGCCCACCTCGCGGGCGGCGCCGGACCGTGACGCCGCGGGTCGACGGCCCCGGTTCAGCGGGAGCGCGCGCTCACGCGGCGGTAGGCGGACACCGTCGGGTCCCCCGCGAGCCAGTACCGCCAGGGGTACAGCTCGCCGTCCCCGCCGTCGCCCGACACGCCGACGCGCGGTCCCGTGGCGATCGGCGGCCGGTGCGGCCCGTCCGTCGCCCGGTGCAGCACGAGCTCGCCGTCCGGGTCCGTCAGCTCCGCGCCGTAGTGGCGCAGGTCGAGGTCGAGCGCGACCGCGAGGCGCGCCGGGCCGCGCGCGATCTGGCGGTCGGAGTCGCACCGGCCCGCGGCGACCCGGCGGGACCGGGCGAGCCCGACGCCGTCGGTCACCTCCCCGGCCCTCAGCAGGACGGCGGACGCGCGGCCCACCGGCCCGCACACGACGTTGACGCAGTGGTGCAGACCCAGGTGGCGGTAGACGTAGAGGCGGCCCGGCTCGCCGAACATGGCGCGGTTGCGCTCGGTGCGCCCGCGGAAGGCGTGGGAGCCCGGGTCGCACTCGCCGTCGTACGCCTCGACCTCGGTGATCCGCAGCGTGACGTCGCCCTCGGCGCTGCGCCGCGTGAGCAGGGCGCCCAGGAGGTCGCGCGCGACCTCGTGCACGTCGCGCGCGTACCAGCCGCGCGCCGGGGCGTCCCACGGCCCGACGACGCGCGCGCCCCCGGCCTCGCTCGTCCCGGTCGCGGCACCCGTCGTGGTGCCCGCCGCCGTGCTCGTCACCGTGCCCGTCGCCGCGCTCCCCGCAGTGTCTGTCGCCGTGTCCGTCGCAGTGTCCGTCCAGGCTTCCGCCGGCATGCCACCACCTCCCGTCCCGGGCAATCTACGCCTCGCCGCCCACGTCCGTGCGGGGCGCGGTCGGGCCCGGGCCGGGCGCCGTCCGCCCGGTGCGCACGAGCCGACCCCACCCGTCGAGGACGACGTCCGCGCGCTCGCGCGTGCCGTTGCGGCGGTAGTGCTCGCGCTCCGCGGCCATCCACGCGAGCCAGTGGTCGCGCTGGTCCTCGCCGTCCCGGTCGAGGCCGCGCCGGAGCCGGACGTCGTCCGGCGCCTCGACCCACACGCGCAGCGCCGCGACCTGGTCGGCCTCGCGCCGCCCCGCCCCGCAGCCCTCGACCACGAGGTACGGCGCGGCCGGGACGTCGTGCCACTCGGCGAAGCGGTCGAGGTGCCAGTCGTACCGGCGGTACCGCCCGGCACGGCCCGCGACGAGCGGCGTTAGCACCCACGCGTCGAGCCGCGCCCAGGCGGGCTCGAGGCCGCGCCAGCCCTCGTAGAGGTCGTCCATGTGGAGCACCTGGGCGGGCAGCGCGCCCCCGAGCTGGGCCGCGAGGGTCGTCTTGCCCGAGCCCGCGGGCCCGTCCACCACGACGAGGCGCGTGCCCGACGCCGTCGGCTCCCCCGCGGCGAGCGCGCCCGGGCCGGGCGGGCCGAGGCGCGGGACGGCGTCGCGCACCTGGCGGACGAGCTCGGCGAGGACGTCCGGACCGACGCTCACGCCCGCGCCGCCGGGCACGCGCACCGCACCGCGAGCCGGGGCACCGTCAGTCCTGGGCCCAGAAGCGGTACTCGGCCGAGCGCTCCTTCGCGGCCTCGAGCTGCTCGGCGACCCGCACCGGGGCGGTGCCGCCCACGGCGTCGCGGGACGCGAGCGAGCCCTCGACGCTCAGCACGTCGCGCACGCCCGGCGTGAGGTGCTCGGAGATGGACGCGAGGTCGTCGTCCGAGAGGTCCCACAGCTCGATGCCGCGCTCCTCGCACGTGCGCACGCACGCGCCCGCGACCTCGTGCGCGACGCGGAACGGCACGCCCTCGCGCACGAGCCACTCGGCGACGTCCGTCGCGAGCGAGAACCCCTGCGGCGCGAGCGACGCCATCCGGTCGGTGTCGAACTCGAGGGTCGCGACCATGCCGGAGAACGCGGGCAGGAGCACCTCGAGCGTGTCGACCTGGTCGAACACCGGCTCCTTGTCCTCCTGGAGGTCGCGGTTGTACGCGAGCGGCAGGCCCTTGAGCGTCGCGAGCAGGCCCGTCAGGTCGCCGATGAGGCGGCCCGCCTTGCCGCGCGCGAGCTCGGCGACGTCGGGGTTCTTCTTCTGCGGCATGATGCTCGACCCCGTGGAGTAGGAGTCGTGCAGGCGCACGAAGCCGAACTCCTTCGTCGCCCAGAGGATGACCTCCTCCGCGAGGCGCGAGAGGTCGACCCCGAGCATCGCGGCGACGAACGCGAACTCCGCGACGACGTCGCGCGACGCGGTGCCGTCGATCGAGTTCTCGACCGGACCGTCGAACCCGAGCTCCGCGGCGACCGCGGCCGGGTCCAGGCCCAGCGACGAGCCCGCGAGCGCCCCCGACCCGTACGGCGAGCGCGCGGCGCGCACGTCCCAGTCGATGAGCCGGTCGACGTCGCGCAGCAGCGGCCACGCGTGGGCGAGCAGGTGGTGCGCGAGGAGCACCGGCTGGGCGTGCTGGAGGTGCGTGCGGCCGGGCATGGCCGCGCCCGGGTGCGCGGCGGCCTGCTCGATGAGCGCGTCGACGACGTCGAGCACGAGTCGCGCGATCGTGCGTGCCTCGTCGCGCAGGTACATGCGCGTGAGCGTCGCGATCTGGTCGTTGCGCGACCGGCCCGCGCGCAGCTTGCCGCCGAGCTCGGGCCCGGCCCGCTCGATGAGCCCGCGCTCCAGCGCGGTGTGCACGTCCTCGTCGTCGTCGGCCGCGACGAACGCGCCCGACGCGACGTCCTCGCGCAGACGCTCGAGCGCGGCGAGCATGCCGCCGAGCTCGTCGTCGTCGAGCAGGCCGGCCGCGTGCAGGACCTTCGCGTGGGCCTTCGAGCCCGCGACGTCCTGGCCCGCGAGGCGCCAGTCGAAGTGCGTCGACTTGCTCAGCGCGGCCAGCGCGTCGGCGGGGCCGCCCGCGAACCGGCCGCCCCACAGGCTGACGCGCGCCGTCTCGGTCGGCTCGACGGCGGCGCCGTCCTGGTCGTCGTGCGTGCTCACAGCGCTCCCGTCCCGAGGTCCACACCGTTGCCGAACTTCTCGTCGCGCGCGGCGGCGAGCTTCGCGGTGAGACCGTAGATCTCGATGAATCCCTTGGCCTGCGACTGGTCGAACGAGTCGCCCTCGTCGTACGTCGCGAGGTTGAAGTCGTAGAGGCTCGCGTCCGAGCGCCGGCCCGTGACGGTCGCGCGCCCGCCGTGCAGCACGAGGCGCACGTCGCCGGACACGTAGCGCTGGGTGTCGTCGACGAACACGTCGAGCGAGCGCTTGAGCGGGCTGAACCACATGCCGTCGTAGACGAGCTCGGTCCAGCGCTGCTCGACGCCGCGCTTGAAGCGGGCCTGCTCGCGCTCGAGCGTGACGTTCTCGAGCTCTTGGTGCGCGGCGATGAGGGCGATCGCGCCCGGCGCCTCGTAGACCTCGCGCGACTTGATGCCCACGAGGCGGTCCTCGACGATGTCGATCCGCCCGACGCCCTGGGCGCCCGCGCGGCGGTTCATCTCCTGGATCGCCTGCAGCGGGGTCACCGCGACGCCGTCGAGCGCGACCGGGACGCCCTGCTCGAACGTCACGACGACCTCGTCCGCGACGGGCGGGAACGTGGGGTCGTCGGTGTAGTTGTAGACGTCCTTGGTCGGCGCGTTCCAGATGTCCTCGAGGAAGCCGGTCTCGACCGCGCGCCCCCACACGTTCTGGTCGATCGAGAACGGGTTGTGCTTCGTCGTGGCGATGGGCAGCGCGTGCTTCTCCGCGTACTCGATGGCCTTCTCGCGCGTCAGCGCGAGGTCGCGCACGGGCGCGATCGTCTTGAGCTCGGGCGCGAGGGACGTCGTCGCGACCTCGAAGCGCACCTGGTCGTTGCCCTTGCCCGTGCAGCCGTGCGCGACGGTCGTCGCGCCGAACTGGCGCGCCGCGCGCACGAGGTGCTTGACGATGACCGGACGCGACAGCGCCGAGACGAGCGGGTACCGGTCGAGGTACAGGGCGTTCGCGCGCAGCGCGGGCATGCAGTACTCCGCCGCGAACTCGTCGCGCGCGTCGGCGACGTACGCCTCGACGGCGCCGCAGTCCAGGGCACGCTGCCGGATGACCTCGAGGTCCTCCCCACCCTGGCCGACGTCGACCGCGACGGCGACGACCTCGGCGCCCGTGGCCTCGGCGATCCAGCCGATGGCCACCGACGTGTCCAGGCCGCCCGAGTAGGCGAGCACGACGAGTTCAGTCATGACGGTCTCTTTCTGTGACGTGCGGGTGGGGTCGGGGTCCAGTCTCGCAGGGCGCTGCGGCCGCGCGGGGCGTGGGCCGACGGCGGTCAGTCCGGCGTGCCGGGGACGGGCCCGCCGTGGGGTCCGGAGAGCTCGAGGAAGCGCCGCGCGAGGTCCGCGCCGCCGTCGGGGTCGCGCGCGATGACGAGGATCGTGTCGTCGCCCGCGATGCAGCCGAGCACGTGCGGGAGCACGGAGTGGTCGATCGCCGACGCGAGGTAGTTCGCAGCACCGGGGGGCGTGCGCAGCACGACGAGGTTCGCGGACGCCTCGGCGGACACGAGCATCTCCGAGCACAGGCGCGCGAGCCGGGCCGCGAGGTACTCGGGCGACTCCGCGGTCTGCACGCTGCGGTCCCCGCCCTCCCCCGGCACCGCGTACACGAGCGCGCCCGAGGCGCCGCGCACCTTCTCCGCGCGCAGCTCGATGAGGTCGCGCGAGAGCGTCGCCTGCGTCACCGACAGGCCCTCGCGCTCGAGCTCGCGCGCGAGCTCCGCCTGGGAGTGGATCTCGGTGCGGCGCACGATCTCGGCGATGCGCGCGTGGCGCGCCGTCTTCGTCGTCGCCGTGCGGGCCTCGGTCACGACCGCTCCAGGAGGAACGTGAGCAGCGCCTTCTGCGCGTGCAGCCGGTTCTCCGCCTCGTCCCACACCGCCGAGCGGGGGCCGTCGATCACCTCGGCGGTGATCTCCTTGCCGCGGTAGGCGGGCAGGCAGTGCAGCACGATCGCGTCGGGCTGCGCGTATGCGAGGAGCTCGTCGTTCACCTGGTACGGCACGAACGGCAGGGCGCGGTCCTCGGCCTCCGCCTCGTCGCCCATCGACACCCACGTGTCGGTCGCGACGACGTCCGCCCCCGCGACGGCCTCGACGGGGTCGGCCGTGACGAGCACCGAGCCGCCGGTCTCGGCCGCGATCCGCTCGGCGTCGGCGACGAAGACCGGGTGCGGCGGGTACCCGTCCGGCGTGCCGACCCGCACGTGCAGGCCCGCGGTCGCGCCGCCGAGCAGGTAGGAGTGCGCCATGTTGTTCGCGCCGTCGCCGACGTACGCGAGCGTCTGGCCCGCGAGCGCGCCCGTCCCGCCGCGGAGCTGGGCGATCGTCAGGAGGTCCGCGAGGATCTGGCACGGGTGGAAGTCGTCGGTGAGCGCGTTGACGACCGGGACCCGGCTGATCGCCGCCATCTCCTCGATCCGGTCCTGGCCGAACGTGCGCCACACGATGGCGGACGCCTGCCGGTCGAGGACGCGCGTGACGTCCGCGACGGACTCGCGCACCCCGACCTGAGCGAGCCGGCCGTCCACGACGACCGGGAAGCCGCCGAGCTCGGCGATGCCCGTCGCGAACGAGAGCTGCGTGCGCAGCGTCGGCTTGTCGAACAGGACGGCCACGCCCTGCGGCCCGGCGAGCGGCTGGCGGAACGTGCGGTCGTCGCGGAACGCGAGGCCGATCTCGAGGACCTGACGCTGCTCGGCGGGCGTGAGGTCGTCGTCGCGCAGGAAGTGCCGGGGGGCCATCAGGAGCTCCTCGTCGTGGGGTCGGTCGTGGGGGCTGACGTGGTGTCCGTAGTGGGGGCGTTCGTGGTGCCCGTCGTGGGGGCGGTGGGTGCGCCGGCCGGGGCGGCAGTGTCCTCGGGGACCGCGACCGCGGCGAAGAACGCGACGACGTCGCGCGCCTGGTCGGCCGTGAGGACGAGCGGCGGCGCGAGCCGGATCGCGTCGGGCGCGACGGCGTTGACGACGAAGCCCGCGTCGAGCGCCGTGCGCGCGACGTCGGCCGCGACGGGCCGCGTGAGCTGCACGGCGAGCAGGAGCCCGCGGCCGCGCACGCCCGCGACGAGCGGGTTCCCCGCACGGGCGACGCCGTCGCGCAGGAGCGCCCCGACGGCCCGCACGTTCTCGAGCAGCCCGTCGCGCTCGATCACCCCGAGCGTCGCGAGCGCCGCCGCCGCCGCCACGGGGTTGCCGCCGAACGTCGTCCCGTGCTGGCCGCGGCCGAGCAGCGTCGCCGCCCGCTCGCCGTACGCGACCACCGCGCCGACGGGGAACCCACCGCCGAGGCCCTTGGCGAGCGTGACGACGTCGGGCACGACGCCGCCGCCCACCTCCGGCTGCTGGTAGGCGAACCACGAGCCGGTGCGCCCGACGCCGGTCTGCACCTCGTCGAGGACGAGCAGCGCGCCGTGGCGCGCGGTGAGCTCGCGCGCGGCGACGAGGTAGCCCGGCGAGAGCGCGCGCACGCCGGCCTCGCCCTGCACGGGCTCGACGACGAGCGCCGCGACCTCGCCGCGGGCCGCCACGGCCGCGGGCGAGAAGGCCTCCTCGAGCGCGGCGACGTCGTCGAACGCGACGAACTCGACGCCGCCGGGGAGCGGCTCGAACGGCTCGCGGTACGCGGCCTTCGACGTCAGCGCGAGCGCGCCCATCGTCCGCCCGTGGAAGCCGCCCTGGAGCGCGAGGACCCGCGTGCGGCCCGTGCGGCGCGTCATCTTGAACGCCGCCTCGTTGGCCTCCGTGCCCGAGTTCGTGAAGAACACGCGCGACCCCTCGGGCGCCTCCGCGAGCGCGAGCAGGCGCTCGGCGAGCGCGATCTGCGTCGGGGTGCCGAAGAAGTTCGAGACGTGCCCGAGCGTGCCGAGCTGGGCCGAGACCGCCGCCGTGAGCGTCGGGTGCGCGTGGCCGAGCGCGTTGACCGCGATGCCCGCGAGCAGGTCGAGGTACCGCTTCCCGTCGGCGTCCCACACGTACGCGCCCTCGCCGCGCACGAGGACGCGCTGCGGCGGGCCGAACGTGTCCATGACCGCGTGGGTGTAGCGGTCGGTCCACTGCGCGACGGAGCCGTCGGCCGGGGCCGTCACGGTGGTCGTCGGTGCGGGCGCGGGCGCGCCCGTCGGGTGGTCGAGCGCGTTCACGCGGCCCCTCCGGCGGTCGTGGTGAGCGCGGGCGCCGGCGCGCCCGCGGCGTCGGGGACGACCATCGTCCCGTTGCCCTGGGTGGTGAAGACCTCGAGCAGCGTCGAGTGCGGCACGCGGCCGTCGATGACCGTCGCCGCGGGGACCCCGCCCTCGACGGCACGCAGGCACGCCTCCATCTTGGGGACCATGCCCGCCGAGAGCGACGGCAGGAGCGCCGCGAGCTCCGAGCGCGTGATCTGCGCGACGAGCGACCCGCGGTCCGGCCACGACGTGTACAGGCCCTCGACGTCGGTCAGGACGACGAGCTTCTTCGCGCCGAGCGCGACCGCGAGCGCCGCGGCGGCGGTGTCCGCGTTGACGTTGAGCACCTGGGTCGGGTCCTCGAGGTCGGGGGCGATGGTCGACACGACGGGGATGCGGCCGGCGTCGAGCAGGTCCTGGACCGCGGACGGGTGCACCTCGACGACGTCGCCGACGAGCCCGACGTCGACCGGCTCGCCGTCGACGGTCGCGTGCCGGCGCTGGGCCTGCAGCAGGCCGCCGTCCTCGCCCGAGAGCCCGACGGCGTACGGGCCGTGCGCGTTGATGAGACCGACGAGCTCGCGCGACACCTGGCCGGTGAGGACCATGCGGACGACGTCCATCGCCTCCGGCGTCGTCACGCGCAGGCCCCCGCGGAACTCGGACTCGATGCCGAGCCGGTCGAGCATCGCGGAGATCTGCGGGCCCCCGCCGTGCACGACGACCGGGCGCAGCCCGACGCGGCGCAGGAACACCATGTCCTCGGCGAACGCGGCCTTGAGCGTGTCGTCGACCATGGCGTTGCCGCCGTACTTGACGACGACGAGCGCGCCGGCGAACTCCTCGAGCCAGGGCAGGGCCTCGACGAGCACCTCGGCCTTCTGCTCGGGGCGCAGGTCGGTGCGGGTGTCGAACGCGGCGTCGTCCGGGTGGGGCGTGGGCGTGGTGGGGTCGCTCATGAGGAGTACGCGCTGTTCTCGTGGACGTAGTCGTGCGTGAGGTCGTTGGTCCAGACGGTCGCGCTCGCGGAGCCGGCGTGCAGGTCGATCTCGACGCGCACCTCGCGCTCGGCCGCGAGGTCGACGAGCTCGCGGGGCTCGCCCACTCCCCCGGCCCGGCAGACCTGCACACCGTTGACCGACACGTCGAGCAGGAGCGCGTCGAACGGCGCGACGTCCTCGGGGACGGTCCCGACGGCGGACACGATGCGCCCCCAGTTCGGGTCGTTGCCGAAGATCGCGGCCTTGAACAGGTTGGACCGCGTCACGGCGCGCGCGACGGCGACCGCGGCGTCCTCGCTCGACGCACCCACCACCGTGACGGCGACGTCGTGGCTCGCGCCCTCGGCGTCGGCGACGAGCTGGCGCGCGAGCGACCCGCACGCCTCGGTGACGGCGTCGGTGAGCGCGTCGAGACCGACCTCGACCCCGGACGCGCCCGAGGCGAGCAGGATCACGGTGTCGTTCGTCGACATGCAGCCGTCGGAGTCGACACGGTCGAACGTCGTGCGGGTCGCGGCCCGCAGCGCGGCGTCGGCCGTCGCGGCGTCGACGACGGCGTCCGTCGTCAGCACGCAGAGCATGGTCGCGAGGCCCGGCGCGAGCATGCCCGCGCCCTTCGCCATGCCGCCCACGGACCACGTCGCGGCGCCGTCCGTCGCGGTGGCGTCCGTGACCTCGCGGACCACCGCCACCGTCTTCGGCACGGTGTCCGTCGTCATGATCGCGAGCGCGGCGTCGCCGCCGCCGTCGACCGCGGCGACCGGGTCCGCGAGCGCCGCCGCGGCGGCGTCGACGCCCGCGAGGAGCGTGTCCATGGGCAGCCGCACGCCGATGAGGCCCGTCGAGCAGACGAGCACGTCGCCCGCCGACGTCGCGAGGACGTCGGCGACGTGCTCCGCCGTGCGGTGCGTGTCGGCGAAGCCCTCCGGCCCGGTGCACGCGTTCGCACCGCCCGAGTTGAGCACGACGGCCGTCGCACGCCCGTCGCGCACGGCCTGGCGCGTCCAGGCGACCGGCGCCGCGAACACGCGGTTCGTCGTGAGGACGGCCGCGGCGACGTCGAGCGGCCCGTCGTTGACGACGAGCGCGACGTCGCGCGCGCCCGTGGACTTGAGCCCGGCGGCGACGCCGGCGGCCCGGAAGCCCTGCGGGGTGGTGACGGTCACGGGGCGACCCCCTCGGTCGTGAGGCCCGCCGTCTGCGGCAGGCCGAGCGCGATGTTCATGGACTGCACCGCGGCGCCCGCGGTGCCCTTGACGAGGTTGTCGATCGCCGTGACGGTGACGACGCGGCCCGCCGCGTGGTCGACCGCGACCTGGACGAGCGCGGTGTTCGCGCCGAGGGTCATCGCCGTCGTCGGCCACTGCCCCGCAGACAGCACGCGGACGAACGGCTCTCCCACGTACGCGTCCTCCCAGGCCTGGCGGACGCGCGCGTCGAGCGCCGCGGGGTCGAGGCGCGCGGCGTCGTCGGACAGGCGCGCCGTCACCGTGGCGAGGATGCCGCGCGACATGGGCACGAGTGTCGGCGTGAACGAGATGCTCACGGCCGGGGCTCCGGCGGCCCGCAGGTTCTGCGCGATCTCCGGGATGTGCCGGTGCGACCCGCCGACGGCGTACGGCTGCGCCGACCCGAGCGCCTCGGACGCGAGCAGGTGCGGCTTGAGCGACTTGCCCGCGCCCGAGTACCCGTTGGCGAGCACCGCGACGAGGTCCGTGCCCTCGACGAGCCCGGCGGCGACGCCCGGCTGGATGCCGAGCGTGACAGCCGTGACGTTGCACCCGGGGACGGCCACGCGCCGCGCACCGGCGAGCCGCTCACGCTGCCTGGTCTCGGTCGCCGCGGCACCCGGCACGTTCGTCAGCAGGAGCTCCGGCAGCCCGTACGGCCACGTGCCCGCGTGCTCGGAGCCGTAGAACGCCGACCAGTCCGCCGCGGACTCGAGCCGGTGGTCCGCGCCGAGGTCGAGCACGAGCACGTCGTCGGGGAGCTGCGCCGCGATCTCGCCCGAGGCACCGTGCGGCAGCGCGAGGACGACGACGTCGTGCCCCACGAGGTGCTCGACCGCCGTCGGCAGGAGCACGCGGTCGGCCAGGGATCGCAGGTGCGGCTGGTGCTCGCCGAGGAGCGTGCCCGCGTTGCTGTGCGCCGTCACGGCGCCGATCTCCACCTCGGGGTGCCCGGCGAGCAGGCGGAGCGTCTCCCCGCCGGCGTACCCGGACGCACCCGCGACCGCGACTCTGATCGTCATATGCATCACTATACATACTTATGCAACGGTCGGGCCGGAGGTCCCGCCCCACGGTACGCGGGGTCGAGCTGGTGGGGTCAACGGTCCGCGGGTCACGTCCGCGGATCGGCATCGGCCTCCAGCCCCGCGGCCGGTCCGCCGGACTCGTCCGAGCCGACATGCGGTGACGACAAGCGAGAAGTAGCCCCACGAGCGGGGCTCGGAGGGGCCACTTCTCGCTTCTCAGCGGAACGTCCGGGACCGAGGCGACGGGCCGAGCCTGACCGAACCGCCGGGCGTGACCTCGGTCGTGCGGTGCGGGACAGGACGAGCGGTGGGGTCGGACCGTGCGCGAAGGACGTCAAGGCGCACTCCTTCGACCTCCGCCCGGAAGACCAGGGCGACGGTGCGCCAGTCCGAGCGCACGGTCCGACCCCACCGCGGACCCGACCCTGCGGGCCGTGGATCCCTGCAGACCCGCGGACCCGACCCTGCGGGCCGTAGATCCCCGCAGACCCGCGAACCCGACCTCAGGCCGTCGCCGCGCAGACCGCGCGGACGGCGGCTCCCAGGACGGACGCGTCACGACCCACGGTCCAGCGCGGGGCGCCGTCGGGGCCGCGGTGCTCGAGGTAGGTCACCGCGGTCGCGTCGCTGCCGCTGCCGACGGACTGCTGGGTGAGCGAGAGGACCTCCACCGGGCGGCCGAGGCGGGCCAGCGCGTCGACGAGGGCGTCGACCGCGCCGGTGCCCGTGCCGGACGTGGCGACGCGCTCGCCGTCGACCGTGATTTCGAGGTCGAGGTGCTCCGTCCCGCCGTCAGCGCGCCGGCTCGTCCATGCGACGGGCGCGACGGCGCCCGGGCGCGCGTAGGCCGCGTCGAACAGCGCGAGGAGGACGTCGGGCGTCACCTCGGCACCGGTGGCGTCGGCGTGCTCCTGGACACGGCGCGCGAGGTCCACCTGGAGGCCCCGGGGCAGGTCCAGGCCGTGGACGGACTGCAGCACGTACGCGACGCCGCCCTTCCCGGACTGGCTGTTCACGCGCACGAGGGCCTCGTACGACCTCCCGAGGTCCGCGGGGTCGACCGGCAGGTACGGCACGCGCCACGGCGCGGCCGCGGGGTCGAGGCCGGCCGCCGCGGCGTCGGCCCGGTGCCGCGCCATCCCCTTGCGGATCGCGTCCTGGTGGGTGCCGGAGTAGGCGGTGTGCACCAGGTCGCCCACGTACGGGTGGCGCGGGTGGACGTCGATCCGGTTGCACGCCACGACGACGTCGCGGATCGCGTCGAGGTCGGAGAAGTCGACCATCGGGTCGACGCCCTGCGCGTGCAGGTTGAGGCCCAGCGTCACGAGGTCGACGTTCCCGGTGCGCTCGCCGTTGCCGAACAGGCACCCCTCGACGCGCTGCGCGCCCGCGAGGACCGCGAGCTCGGCGCACGCGACGCCGGTGCCCCGGTCGTTGTGCGGGTGGACCGAGAGGATCACGCCCTCGCGCCGCGCGAGGTTCCGGTCCATGTACTCGATCTGGTCGGCGTAGACGTTGGGCGTCGCGACCTCGACCGTGGCGGGGAGGTTGAGGACGACGGGCCGCTCGGGCGTCGCGTCCCAGAGCGTCGTCATGCGGTCGCACACGTCGAGCACGTAGTCGGGCTCGGTGAGGTTGAACACCTCGGGCGAGAACTCGAACCGGACGCGCGGGTCGTCGCCGGCGTGGCGCAGCACCTCGGTCCCGGCGTCGGTGATCAGCCGGGCGAGCTTCTCGCGGTCGCGGCCGAGCACCACGTCCCGCCAGACGGGCGCCGTCGCGGTGTACACGTGGACGACGACCGGGTTGCGCAGCCCGCGCACGGACTCGACCGTGCGCGCGATCAGGTCGGCGCGCGCGGCGGTGAACACGACGACGGTCACGTGCTCGGGCGCGAGGTCGGTCTCGGCGAGCAGGCGCACGAAGTCGAAGTCGGTCTGCGACGCCGACGGGTAGCCCACCTCGATCTCGGTGTACCCCATCGCGACGAGCAGCTCGAAGAAGCGGCGCTTGCGCGCCGGGTCCATCGGTTCCGCGAGCGCCTGGTTGCCGTCGCGCAGGTCGACGGGGACCCACAGCGGCGCCTGGGTGAGCCGGCGGTTCGGCCAGCGGCGGTCGGGCAGGTCGGGCACGTCGACACGGGCGTGGACGTCGGCGTAGCGGGACGACGGCATGGGCGACGGGCGCTGCCGGTTCCACGGCGGCGTGGTCCTGGCGGCGGGGCGGTCCGTGCGGGCGGGCGTGGTGGAGACGGTCATGGCGGTCCTTCGGCTGGAGCCCCGGAGTGGGGGGCGCGGGACGACCGGCGCACGACGGACCCCCACGGCGGGGGGCCGGTCCGGTCAGACCCCGCCGTGGCGCCGAAGAAGGAGCGCCGTCCAGGACATGCGGGGTACGCTAGCGCCGATCAAGTCCTCAGACAACCTGAGAGGTTTCCATGACCGCGCTGCAACGACGCCCGCTGGCCGACCAGGCGGCCGAGCTCCTGCTCGAGCGCGTGCGCTCCGGTGCCTGGCCCCTCGACCACCGGCTGCCCGGGGAGCAGGCGCTCGCCGCCGAGCTCGGCGTCGGCCGATCGACCGTCCGCGAGGCGATCCGCCAGCTCGCGGGCCGCGGCGTCCTCGACAGCAGGCAGGGCTCGGGCGTGTACGTCGTCTCGACGGACACCGCCGACGACTGGGACGAGGTGCTGCGCCGCGGCGAGATCGTCGACGTGCTCGAGGTGCGCGCGGCGCTGGAGGCGGAGGCCGCGGGGCTCGCCGCCGCGCGCCGCACGCCCGCGGACCTGCGCACCATGACGACGGCGCTCGCCCGCCGCGGGCAGGTCGCGGCGACGGCGTCGCCCGCCGAGTACGTGGACGCGGACCTCGCGTTCCACCGGGCGGTCGTCGACGCCGCGCACAACGCGGTGCTCGCCGAGCTCTTCGCGACCTTCGTCCCGCGCCTGCGTCGCGCGATGGTCGCCATGGTCGACCTCGACCGGACGGGCACGACGCACCGGGACGACCAGGACGCGCACGAGGCGATCCTGGACGCCGTCCGCGACCGGGACACCGGCCGCGCCGCGGCGGCGGCGCGCGAGCACCTCGCGGCCGTGCACGCGAAGGGCGCCGACCGAGGGCGACCGTGACCGCCGCGCGACCCTAGGCTGAGGCCATGCACGCGATCGTGGCCCGCGCGGCGGGCGGTCCCGAGGTCCTCGAGTACACCGAGCTGCCCGACCCGTCGCCGGGCCCGGGGCAGCTTCTCGTCCGCTCCGCGGTGGCGGGCGTGAACTTCATCGACACGTACAAGCGCTCCGGCGTGTACGCGATGGAGTACCCGCACGTCGTCGGGAGCGAGGGGGCCGGGGTCGTCGCCGAGGTGGGCGAGGGGGTCGAGGGGTTCGCCGTCGGCGACCGCGTCGTGTGGACCGAGGCGCCGGGGTCGTACGCGGAGCTCGTCGCGGTGGACGCCGGGCAGGCGCTGCACGTGCCGGACGCCGTCTCGCTCGAGGACGCGACCGCCGTCGCGCTCCAGGGGCTCACGGCGCACTACCTGTGCACGTCGTCGTACCCCGTCCGCCCGGGCGACCGCGTGCTCGTGCACGCGGGCGCGGGCGGCGTCGGGCTGCTCCTGACGCAGATGCTCGTGGCGCGGGGCGCGCACGTGATCTCCACGGTCTCGACCCCCGAGAAGGCGGAGCTGTCCCGCGGCGCGGGCGCCGAGCACGCGATCCAGTACACGGCGTTCGCCGACCTCACGGCCGAGCTGCCCGAGGTCGTGCGGGGGCTCACGGGCGGCGAGGGCGTCGCGGCGGTGTACGACTCGGTCGGCAAGGACACGTTCGACGCGTCGCTCGCGTCGCTGCGCCGCCGCGGCACGCTCGTCCTCTACGGCGGCTCGTCCGGGCAGGTCCCGCCGTTCGACCCGCAGCGCCTCAACGCGGGCGGCTCGCTGTTCCTCACGCGGCCCAAGCTCGCCGACCACACGGCGACGCGCGCGGAGCTCGTCGAGCGCGCGACCGAGGTGCTCGGCGCCGTCGCGGGCGGCACGCTGCACGTGCGCGTCGGCGCGACGTTCCCGCTCGCCGACGCCGCCGACGCCCACCGCGCGCTCGAGGGACGGGCGACCACCGGCAAGGTGCTGCTCCGGCCCGCCGGGGCGGACGACGCTCCCGGCACGACGACCGGCACGACGACCGGCACCGCGTGAGCTGGGACTGGGTGCCGCCGCGTCCCGGCGAGGAGGACGGCTCCGACGGCGGCCCCTCCCCCGCGCTGCACCGCACCGTGACCGTGCTCGCCGTGCTGCTCACCGCGGTGTTCGTCGTCTACTACGTGACCGTGGCGGTGCGCCAGCAGGCGGACGCGTGCGTCGCCGACCGGCCCGCGGGCGTCGCGGTGCAGGACGTCGAGGCACGGTGGCGCTGGGTCCCGCCGGGCTACGCGTGCGAGTACGCCACCGCCGACCAGGACGTCGCCCGCGCCTGACGCATGAGGCACCCCCACCACGACCGACGAGGACCGATGACCGACCTGCACGACCGCCCCCTGACCCTGCTCGGTGCCTACGCCCTCGCGGGCGTCCCCGACCCGGGCGGCTGGTACGCCGCCCTCGACGAGGACGGCCTCGGCGGCCTCGAGCACCCCGTCGACCCGGACGACCCGGGCGCGCTCGCGACGACCGCGGCCGCGCTGCCGGCGCACTGGGCGCTGCTGCCGACGACGGTCGCCGCGACGGCCCGCCGCGCCGGGGCCGACCGCTCCTACGGCCTCGCGTCCGACGACGAGGAGGGTCGGCGCGAGGCGGTCGACGGCGTCGCACGCGTCCTCGCGGCCGTGACCCGGCTCGCCGAGGCGGAGGGTCGACAGCGCGTCGTCGCGGTCGAGCTCCAGTCCGCGCCCGGTCCGGGCCGCGGCTCCGGCGCGGCGCTCGCGCGCAGCCTCACCGAGCTGGCCGCCGTCGCGCCCGCCGGGCTGCCGCTCGTGGTGGAGCACTGCGACGCACCACGCCCGTGGGGCGTCGCGGAGAAGGGCTTCCTCGCGCTCGACGACGAGATCGCCGCCGTCGCGCGCGCGGCCCGGGACACCGGCCACCCCCTGCACGTCGGGCTCAACTGGGGCCGGTCCGCCATCGAGGGGCGCAGCGCCGCGACGCCCGTCGAGCACGCGCGGGCGGCCGCGGGCGCGGGCCTCCTCGCGAGCGCGATGCTCTCCGGTGCCGCGGGCCGGGCCGGCCGGTGGGGCGCGCCGTGGGCGGACGCGCACGTGCCGCCCCACGGCCCGGACCCCGCGCTCCCCGGCCCGGACGAGTCGATGCTCGGCCCGGCCGAGGTGCGCGAGTTCCTCGCCGCGGCCGGCCCCGTCCCGCTCGTCGGCGCCAAGGTGACCACGCGGCCCGCGGACGCCCCGCCCGCGCAGCGCCTCGCCGTCGCGCGCGCGACGCTCGCCGTGCTCCGCGACGCGCTGGCCGACCTCGACACCGACCGCGGAGCCGACCGCAGGGCCGCCCACGCACCGAGCCGCCCCACGGCCTGAGCGCGTCCCGCGGGCCGGGCGCAGGCACGTCACGGCAGCCCGGGCTCGCCCGGTCGGCCCGGTCGGCCTGGGCTCAGCCCGGCCGCACGGGCGCCGAGCGGTGCAGGTGGTCCACGGGCCCCCGGCCCGTCCCCACCCGCAGCGCGGCGCCGGCACGCAGCGCGCCCGTGAGCCACTCCTTCGCCTCGCGCGCGGCCTCCTCCCAGCTCGCGCGCTGCGGCCGCAGCGCTGCGAGCGCCGCCGAGAGCGAGCACCCCGTGCCGTGGGTGTGAGGCGTGTCGACGCGCTCGGCGTCGAACGTCGTGACGGTGGCCGCCCCCGGCGCGCGGCCCGTCGTCGGCCCGGGCGCGGGGACGACGAGCGCGTCCGGCGACGTGCGTCCGGTGAGGTGACCGCCCTTGAGCAGCACGACGGCGTCGCTCGCGGTCGCGTACGCCGTCGCCTGGCGCAGGGCGTCGTCCCACGTCGTCGCGGGCTCCTGCCCGCCGAGGACGCCGAGCTCGGGCAGGTTCGGCGTGACGACGTCGGCGCGCGCGGCGAGGTCGCGCACGGCCTGCTCGGCGCCCGCGTCGAGCAGGCGGTGGCCGGACGTGGCGACCATCACCGGGTCCAGGACCACCCAGGGCCGCGGACCGCCCGCGGCGGCGCGCGCCGCGGCGAGGTCGTCGAGCCACTCCCCGACGGCACGGGCGTTCGCCTCGTCCGCCACCATGCCGATCTTCACGGCGTCGACCTCGACGTCGTCGGACACGGCGTCGAGCTGCGCGCGCAGGAACGCCGGCCCGGGGACGTGCACCGACCGCACGCCGTGGGTGTTCTGCGCGACGAGCGCCGTGGTGACGGCCATGCCGTAGGCGCCGTGCGCGCAGAACGCCTTGAGGTCGGCCTGGATCCCGGCACCGCCGGTCGGGTCGGTCCCCGCGACGGAGAGGACGCGGGGGCGGGACGGGGCCCGGTCGGGCCGACGGCCCGGGTCGGGTCGGTGATCACGGTCCGCGGGGGCGGGGACCGGGTCGGAGGTGTGCCGAGGCAGGGCGAGCGTCATCGCGCGGACATCCCTTCGCTGGTACGAGCCAGATCAGGTTCGACGGGTCTCATCTCAGCCCCGGTGCGGGGCACCCCGTGTCGCGGGCCATGCTACGCGGCGACCCGTGCGCTTTTCACCCGCCCCGACGCGTGAGACGACGCGCGTGCGCGCGTCTTTCCGGGTATGACGCAGCACGTCGCCCCCGCGACCCGCCCCTTCCTGCCGGACGCGCACGTCCCGGTCCAGGTGCCCGCCCTCTGCACGACGTTCGACCGCGACGGCCGGCGGGTCGTGCTCACCGGCGTCGTCACGCACGACGCAGGCGGGCTCGTGGCGTTCGAGTACGAGCACCCCGAGCGGGGCCTGTGGCACGTGTGGGTCGACCGGGACACGTGCGTCCCGCTGTGACCCGGTGCCCGGACGCACGGACGCCGCCCGACCGGGGGGTCGGGCGGCGTCGGCCGTGCGGGGTGCGTGCGCTCAGCGGGCGGGGAGCTCTCCCGGCATCGGGTCGTCGGCGCCCCAGCGCGTGACGCGCAGCCGACGGCCGTCCGGCCCGGGCAGCGCGACGCCCGCGCGGGCGGCCTCCTGGGCGGCCGCGCGGAGCGACCCGGGCGAGTCGTGCGTCACGCGCACGAACGCCCCCGAGAACGCGTCGAGCTCGCCGCGGGCGATCGCGACGACCATCTCGACCGTGCGCTCGACGGGCGTCCACTCCGTGCGACCCTCGTGCATGACCATGGACGCCGTCATGTCGGTCTGCACGACGCCCGGCGACACCTCGAAGGTCCGCAGCCCGAGCGCGTGGCCCGAGCGGTGGAGGTTCGCCCCGAGGCGCAGCAGCGCCGTCTTGCTCGCGTTGTACGCGCTCGCGCCCTCCATGTCGTGAGAGCCCGCGCCGCTGTTGAGGTCGACGACGCGGCCGCCGCCGCGCGCGAGCATCCCGGGGACGACCGCGCGCGCGAGCAGGAACGGCCCGCGCACGTTGGTCTCCAGGACGGCCCACCACTCGTCGGGGTCCGCCTCCCAGAGCGGCACCTCGGCGTCGACCCGGCCCGCGTTGTTGACGAGCAGGTCCACGCTCCCGAGCGCGGCCTCGGCCTCGCGGACGGCCGCGGCCACCGCCGCCGCGTCGGTCACGTCCGCCGTGACGACGACGGCCCGGCCCGCGCCGGCGAGCGCGGCGATCTCGTCGGCCACCCCGGCGAGCCGGCCCGCGTCGCGCGCGAGGAGCGCGACGTCGAGACCGGCCGCGGCGAGCCCGACGGCGACCGCGCGGCCGATGCCGCGCGACGCCCCGGTGACGAGCGCGGTGCGCGCGGGCACCACGTCCGGCGTCGTGCCCTCCCCCGGTGCGTCGCTCATGCGCGCAGCTCCGCCCCGACGCGCTCGCGCGCGGCGGCCACGGCGCCCTCCCGGACCCGCGCGACGTCGTCGGCGGTGAGGGTGCGGTCCGCGGCGCGCAGCCGCAGCGAGAACGCGAGCGACTTGCGCCCGGCGCCCACCTGCTCGCCCGTGAAGACGTCGAACAGCACGACCTCCTCCGCGAGCTCGCCGGCGCCCTCGACGACCGCGGCGCGCAGCGCCTCGGCCGGCACGTCGGCGGCGACGACGAACGCGAGGTCCTCCTTCGCCGCCGGGAACCCGGAGACCGGCGTCGCCTGGACGGGCTCGTCGGACGCACCTGCGACGAGCGCCGACAGGTCGAGCTCGAACGCCACGGAGCGGGCGGGCAGGCCGACGTTCTCGAGCACCTTGGGGTGCAGCTCGCCCGCGTGCCCGACGACCGTCCCGTCGGCGAGCTCGAGGCGCGCGCAGCGGCCGGGGTGGAACGGGGCCCGCGCGGTGTCGGCGACCACGCGCACGGCGTCGTCCCCCCGCAGGCCGGCGCGGTCCGCGACCAGGCGCGCCGCGTCGAGCGCGTCCGTCCAGTCCGCCGGCCGGCCGGGGCCCCACCAGCCCGCCCGCTCGCGACGACCGACCAGGACGCCCGCGACGTGGCGCGGCTGCGCCGGGAGCGCGGCCTCGATCGCGGCGAGGTCGTCGTCGGAGGGACGCACCCCGCCGGGCAGCGACGGCGCGGCCGGGGCGCCCGCGCGCGGGTGCGTCACGAGCCCGACCTCGAACACGGCGACGTCCCCGAGTCCGCGGCCCACGTTGCGGCGCGTGGTCTCCAGGAGCGTGCTCAGCACGTCCGTGCGCATCAGTGGGCGGTCGTCGGCCAGCGGGTTCAGCAGGCGCAGCGCCCGGCGGCGCTCGTCGTCCGCGGGGATCCGCAACGCGTCGAGCTCGCCCTCGCCGACGAACGGGTAGCTCAGCGTCTCGACGAACCCGTGCTCGGCGAGCGCGCGGGCGACCGACCGGCGCACGCGCTGCTCGCGCGTGAGCCCGCGGCCGCCGGGGGCGGCGGGGAGCACCGACGGGATCTCGTCGTACCCGACGAGGCGCGCGACCTCCTCGACCAGCTCGGCCGGCTCGGTGAGGTCGGGGCGCCACGACGGCGGGGTCACGACGACGACGCCCGTCGCGGCGGCGTCGTCCGCGGCGACCGTGCACCCGATCGCCCCGAGCGTCCCGACGACCTGCTCGAGCGTGTAGGGCACGCCGACGAGACGCTCGGCCTCGCCGACGGGCAGGTGGATCGGGGTGGGCGCGGTCACGCGGTCGAGGTCGCTGACGGCCGGGTCGGCGGTCCCGCCGCCGAGCTCGACGAGCAGGTCGACGACGCGCTGCGCCGCGACGGCGGGCAGCAGCGGGTCCACGCCGCGCTCGAACCGCTTCGCGGCCTCGCTCGACAGCTTGTGGCGGCGCGACGTGCGCGCGACCGTCACGGGATCGAAGTGGGCGGCCTCGACGAGCACCGCCGTCGTCTCCGGCCCGACCTCCGACGAGGCACCGCCCATGACGCCGGCGAGACCCAGGACGCGCGCGCCGCGCGCACCGTCGGGGCTGTCGGTGATGAGCAGGTCCTCCGGGTCGAGCGCGCGGTCCACGTCGTCGAGCGTCGTGAGCCGCTCGCCCGGGGCGGCGCGCCGCACCACGACGGGAGCCGCGACCTTCTCGAGGTCGTACGCGTGCAGGGGCTGCCCGAGGTCGAGCATGACGTAGTTCGTCACGTCGACCGCGAGCGAGATGGGCCGCATGCCCGACGCCGTGAGGCGGCGCTGCATCCACGCGGGCGTCTGCGCCGCGGGGTCGATCCCGCGCACGACGCGCGTGACGAACCGGTCGCACCCGACGACGCCGTGGACCGGAGCCGCGTCGTCGACCTCGACGGGGAAGCCGTCGGGCGTCGCCGCGGGCGGGGGCGTGGGCAGGGAGCCGGGCAGGCCCGGGTCCGTGAAGCGCGCGCCCGTCGAGTGCGAGAACTCGCGCGCGACACCGCGGTAGGAGAACGCGTACCCGCGGTCGGGCGTCACGTTGATCTCGAGCACCTCGTCGCCGAGCCCGAGCAGCGCGACCGCGTCCTGCCCCGGGGTGAGGTCCTCGGCCGCGTACCCGAGCCGCGGCAGCACGATGATGCCGTCGTGGTCCTCGCCGAGGCCGAGCTCGCGCTGCGAGCAGATCATGCCGTCGGACACGTGCCCGTACGTCTTGCGGCTCGCGATGGGGAACGGACCGGGCAGGACGGAGCCCGGCAGCGCGACCACGACGAGGTCGCCCGGCGCGAAGTTGTGCGCGCCGCACACGATGCCGCGCGCACCGCCCGCCGGCATGTCGGCCGGCTCGACGCCCTTGATCTCGGCGGCGTTGTGCTCCGGCCCGACGTCGACCAGGCACCAGTTGATCGTCTTGCCGTTCTTCTGCGGCTCGGGCGTCATCTCCAGGACGCGCCCGACGACGAGGGGACCCGTCACGGCCGCGCCGTGGATCGCCTCCTCCTCCAGGCCGACGCGGACGAGGTCGGCGGCGAGCCGCTCGGCGGTGAGCCCCGCGGGCAGCTCGACGTGGTCGCCCAGCCAGTCGATGGCGACGTACGGCATCAGATCTCCGTTCCGAACTGGGCGGAGAAGCGCACGTCGCCCTCCACCATGTCGTGCATGTCCGCGATCCCGTGGCGCAGCATGAGCGTCCGCTCGATGCCCATCCCGAACGCGAAGCCCGAGTACTCGTCGGGGTCCACCCCGACGGACCGCAGCACGTTCGGGTTGACCATGCCGCAGCCACCCCACTCGATCCAGCCCGGTCCGCCCTTCTTCTGGGGGAACCACAGGTCCATCTCGGCGCTCGGCTCGGTGAACGGGAAGTACGCGGGCCGCAGGCGCGTGCGCGCATCCGGGCCGAACATCGCGCGCGCGAACGCGTCGAGCGTGCCGAGCAGGTGCGCCATGGTCAGGCCCTTGTCGATCGCCAAGCCCTCGACCTGGTGGAAGACGGGCGTGTGCGTCGCGTCGAGCGCGTCCGTGCGGAAGGTCTTGCCCGGGCACGCCACGTACAGCGGCACGCCACGCTCGAGCAGCGAGCGGGCCTGGACCGGCGACGTGTGGGTACGCAGGACGAGGTTCGACGGCTCCACGCCGTCCTCGCCGTCCGGGCCGGCGACGTAGAACGTGTCCTGCATCTGGCGCGCGGGGTGGTCCACGCCGAAGTTCAGGGCGTCGAAGTTGAACCACTCCGCCTCGACCTCGGGGCCCTCCGCGATCTCCCAGCCCATGCCGACGAAGAAGTCCGCGACGCGCTCCTGCAGCGTCTCGAGCGGGTGCCGCGCGCCCGCGGGGACGCGGTCCACGGGCAGCGTGACGTCCACGGCCTCCTCGACGAGGACGCGCTCGTCGCGCTCGGCCTCGAGCTCGGCCTGGCGCGCGGCGAGGGCCTGGTTGAGCCGGCCGCGCAGCGGGCCGAGGAGCTTGCCCGCAGTCTTCTTGTCCGCGGGGGCGAGCGAACCGATCTGGCGGTTCGCGAGCGCGAGCGGGCTGCGGTCGCCCGCGTGCTCGGTGCGCACGCGCTTGAGCGCGTCGAGGTCGCCGGCCGCGGCGACGGCGGCGAGCGCGGCGTCGAGCGCGCGCTGCAGCGCGTCGGCGTCGAGCGGGGAGGGTGCGGTGGTGGTGTCCGGTCCGCCGTCGCCCGCGTGGGGGGTGACGACGTCGGCGTCAGGGCTGGACATGCGTGCCTTCCTGGCGAGGGCGGGACTGCGGGGAGCGGACGACGGCCGGCGTCGACCCGCGGCACGCGCCGCTCGGGGCGGGGCGTGCGGGGCGCGCACGTGCGCGCGTCGCCGTCATTCTAGGGCGCCCGTCCGGGCCAGGACCCGTCCCGCCACGAGGCGGGCGGGGAGCACGCGTCAGTCGCGCGGGCCCGTGACGGGCCCGGGAAATCGACGACCACCGCGCAGGCTCATGCGGCCCATCCTCGCACAGGCGTCTCCGGGCGCGGCCGGAGGGTGGTCCCGCTCAGCGCGCGGCGGGCCCGAGCGGCAGGGTCCGCAGCGTCCGGTGCACCGGGTGCCCCGAGGCGTCGCCGAGGTCGGACTCGACGAGGTGCAGCGCGTCGGTCGTCCACCCCGGGCCGGCGTACACGGCGAGGGCCGCGGCGGGCGCGGCGAGCGGGTCGCCCGCGGTGCGGTCGGGACGGGTCGCGCCGCGACCGCGCGCCCGGCGGTTCGCCTGGCGCGCCCCGGCCGCGGCCCGCGCGACGGTGAGGTGCGCGCGCTGCCGGGGACGGCGGTCCACCCGCACGCCCGCGTCGCCCGCCGCCTCGGCGACCGCGGCGCTCAGCGCCCGCAGGGCGTCGGCACCGTCCCCGCCGACGCCCACCCACAGGACGCGGCGGTCGAACACGCCCGCGCCCCGGAGCCGGAGGTCGAGCGGCACGGCCTCGTGCGCGACCGGCTCGAGCGCCGCCGCGAGGTCGGGGACGGCCCCCTCGGGCACGTCGCCGAAGAACGACACCGTGAGGTGCCACAGCTCGGGGGACGTCCAGCGGACGAGCGGTGCGCCGTCGGGCCGGCGCGCCTCCTGGGCGTGCGCGTCCGCGAGGGCGAGCGCGAGGTGGTCGAGCGCCGCGGCGCTCGGGTAGAGCGCGGCGAACAGTCTCACGCGCCGCCCTCCGGGTCGGCGCCCGGGCCTCGGTCGGGCCGGTGCGCGCGGCTGGAGGCGTAGAGGCAGACCGTCGCCGCCGTCGCGAGGTTCAGGGACTCGGCCCGGCCGCGGATCGGCACGCGCACGACGGCGTCGGCCAGCGCGCGGTCCTCCGGTGGCAGCCCCCACGCCTCGTTCCCGAAGACCCATGCGGTCGGCGCGGCGAGGTCGACCGGGCGCTCCGTACCGGCGCCCGCGGCGCCGGCCACGTCGAGCAGGTCGTCGAGGTCGAGGTCCCCCGCGCCGTCGGCGGCGAGGACCGCGAGCCCCGCGCCGCGCAGCGCGGCGACGGCCTCGGCCAGGCTCACGCCCGTGACGACCGGGAGGTGGAAGAGCGACCCGGCCGTCGAGCGCACGACCTTCGGGTTGTGCACGTCGACGCTCTCGCCGGCGAGCACGACGGCGTCGGCCCCGGCGGCGTCCGCCGCGCGGACCACGGTCCCCGCGTTGCCCGGGTCCCGGACCGTCGCGAGCACCGCGACGAGCGCCGGGCGGTCGCGCCGCGCGAGCGTCGCGACGACGTCCTCCAGCCGCGGCGCGTCCGCACGCACGACGGCGAGCACGCCCTGCGCGTCGGCGCTCATCGCCGCCAGCACCTCGGGCGTCGCGCCGTGCACGTGCAGCCCGGCCGCGCGCGCGTCGGCGACGATCTCCGGGTGCCGGTCCGCCGCAGCGGGCGTGACGTAGACGTCACGGACCCGGTCAGAGGCGCGCCGGACGGCCTCGCGGACGCCCTGCGGGCCCTCCACGAGGAGCTGTCCGTGCCGTGAACGCGCCGGACGCCCGGCCAGCGCACGGACCGCCTTGACCCGGTCGCTGCGAGGGTTCGTCAGCGTGGGGTCGAGCGGGCCGGGCGCCGGACGGGCGTCCGTGGCCGACGGGCGGCCGGGCGAGGCGCTGGTCAGGCTGCGGCCTTGGGCGCGTTGACGTCCTCGGGGAGCGCGTCCTTCGCGACCTGGACGAGCGCGTTGAACGCGGCCACGTCGTTGACCGCGAGCTCGGCGAGCAGGCGACGGTCGACCTCGACACCCGCGGCCTTGAGGCCCTGGATGAGGCGGTTGTACGTCAGGCCCTGGGCGCGCGACGCAGCGTTGATGCGCTGGATCCACAGCTTGCGGAAGTCGCCCTTGCGCGCCTTGCGGTCACGGTAGGAGTAGACGAGGGAGTGGGTGACCTGCTCCTTCGCCTTGCGGTAGAGGCGCGAGCGCTGGCCGCGGTAGCCGCTGGCGCGCTCGAGGGTCGTACGGCGCTTCTTCTGGGCGTTGACCGCCCGCTTCACGCGTGCCACGTGATGCTCCTTGCAGTTCGGGGCTCAGGGGTGAGCCGGTCGGTGGCGGGTCCCGCCACCTGCCGGGTCACTTGCCGAGCAGCTTCTTGATGGACTTGACGTCGGCGGGCGAGACCACCTGGTCGGCAGCGAGGCGGCGCTTGCGCTTGGTCGCCTTGTGCTCGAGGTAGTGACGGGCGTTGGTCTGCTCGCGCATGACCTTCCCGGAACCCGTGATGCGGAAGCGCTTCTTGGCACCCGAGTGCGTCTTGTTCTTCGGCATGACTGCCGTCTCTCCTTGTGTCCGGTCAGCCACCTCGCGGTGGCCGACGTGTTCGGGTCCGGGCCGGTGGGCCCGGACCCCGAGCAGGGTCCGTCCGTGGTGCCGGTGTCAGCCGGCCTTGCCGCGCGGCGTCGGCTTGGGTGCCGGCTTGGGCGCGGGGCGCGGGGCGCCCGGCTTCGGCGCGGCGGGCCGGGGTGCTGCGGGCTTCGCGCCGTCCGACGACGCGGGCGAGGCCGCGGGCGTCGGGCGCGGCGCCGCCGGCTTCGAGTCCGCCGCCGGTCGAGCCGCGGGACGCGGGGCAGGAGCCGACCGCGGAGCCGGAGCCGACCGCGGAGCCGGAGCCGACCGCGGAGCCGGAGCGGAGCGCGGAGCCGGAGCGGCCTGCGCCGGGGCCTCGGCCGGGGCGGGCTCCTCGACCGGGGCGGCGGCCTCGACCGCGGCCGTGGTCTCCGTCGCCTCGACCGCGCCGGTGGCCTCGACGGTCTGCGTCTCGACCGTCTCGGGCTCGTCGGTCACGTCCGCGTCGTCGCCGGAGCGCGCAGCGGCGCGCTGGGCGGACTTGGTGAGACGCGGCTCGGCCTCCTGCGCGCGCTTGCGCTGCTCGCTCTTGGCGTCGGCCTTCTTCTTCACCGGACCGAGCACCATGGTCATGTTGCGCCCGTCCTGCTTCGGCATGGACTCCACGAAGCCGAGCTCCGCGACGTCGTCCGCGAGGCGCTGGAGCAGGCGGACACCCATCTCGGGGCGCGACTGCTCACGGCCGCGGAACATGATCATGACCTTGACCTTGTCGCCCGCCGCGAGGAAGCGCTCGACGTGGCCCTTCTTGGTGCCGTAGTCGTGCGGGTCGATCTTCAGGCGGAAACGGATCTCCTTGAGGACCGTGTTCGCCTGGTTGCGCCGCGCCTCACGCGCCTTCATGTCGGACTCGTACTTGAACTTGCCGAAGTCCATGAGCTTGGCGACGGGGGGCCGGGCGTCCGGGGCGACCTCGACGAGGTCGAGGTCCGCGTCCTGGGCAAGGCTCAGGGCAACCTCGGTGCGGACGACGCCGACCTGCTCCCCGCCGGGACCGATGAGTCGGACCTCGGGGACGCGGATCCGATCGTTGATGCGAGGCTCGCTGATGTGATGCTCCTAGGAAGTCGTCGGTAGACCGCCCGGACACGAAGAAGGCCTCCGTCCCTGGCGCAGGGCGGAGGCCATCAGGTCGGGACGTCACGCGAACGCGACGACCACGGCGGAACGGTCCCCGAGGGGCTCGCTCCGGACCAGGACCCGGCCTCTGTCGCGACGTGAGTCGGCGGTCGAAGCCCGGGTGGGATGTCATCCACTTGCGCACCCGCACGTCTTCCCCACCACCCAGAACCGGGCGGTGCGGACACGAACGGGTCGGTCAGCTGTCAAGGATAGCAGAGCGGCCGTGCGGGTCGAGCCGACCGTCCCCGTGGACATCTGATCCGATCCATCAATGGAACTCTTCCAGAATAGGGGGGTAGAGTGGGCGCCATGACCACAGGAGCGACGTCGACCGCGGGCACCGGCCTCGAGGACGGGCCCCGCCGCGCACGCCACGAGAGCGAGCTCCGCGACCACGGCCTGCGCGTCACCGCCGCACGCCTCGCCGTGCTCGACGCCGTCGAGGTGCAGCAGCACGCGGACGCCGACGACGTGCTGCGCGCCGCGCGCACGGCGCTCGGCTCCGTCTCCGTCCAGGC
The DNA here is from genome assembly GCF_004519295.1 of Cellulosimicrobium funkei. Classification (GTDB taxonomy): domain Bacteria; phylum Actinomycetota; class Actinomycetes; order Actinomycetales; family Cellulomonadaceae; genus Cellulosimicrobium; species Cellulosimicrobium funkei. The sequence goes on along the minus strand of NZ_SOZH01000010.1, from coordinate 209,591 downwards.
GGTCTACGACGTCCTGCACACGCTCACCGACAAGGGGCTCGTGCGCCGCATCGAGCCGGCCGGGCACCCGGCCCGCTACGAGCGCCGGCTCGGCGACAACCACCACCACGTGGTGTGCCGGGGCTGCGGCGCCGTCGCCGACGTGGACTGCACCGTGGGCCACGCCCCGTGCCTCACCCCCAGCAGCACCGCGGGGTTCCGGATCGACACCGCCGAGGTGACGTTCTGGGGACTCTGCCCGGACTGCGCCGACTGACCCCGCACCACCCGCTCCGGGGCCTCGTGCACCCGGAGCGCGTCCGTTTCCTCACGGATGCACTGTTTGAGAACGCCAGACGAGCCGTACCCGCGGCTCACGGAAGGAGACCCATGACCGCCCCCTTCACCACCACGAACGCCGGCGCCCCCGTCGCCTCGGACGCCCACTCGCAGTCCGTCGGCGCCGACGGCCCGATCGTCCTGCACGACCACTACCTCGTCGAGAAGCTCGCCCAGTTCAACCGCGAGCGCGTCCCGGAGCGCGTCGTGCACGCCAAGGGCGGCGGTGCGTTCGGCACGTTCACCGTGACCCAGGACGTCAGCGCCTACACGCGCGCGGCGCTGTTCCAGCCCGGCACGACGACCGAGATGCTCGCGCGCTTCTCCTCCGTCGCCGGCGAGCAGGGCTCGCCCGACACCTGGCGCGACCCCCGCGGCTTCGCGCTGAAGTTCTACACGACCGAGGGCAACTACGACCTCGTCGGCAACAACACGCCTGTGTTCTTCCTGCGCGACGGCATCAAGTTCCCCGACTTCATCCGGTCGCAGAAGCGTCTGCCGGGCTCGAACCTGCGCGACAACGACATGCAGTGGGACTTCTGGTCGCTCTCCCCCGAGTCGGCGCACCAGGTGACCTGGCTCATGGGTGACCGCGGCCTCCCGTCGAGCTGGCGCCACATGGACGGGTTCGGCTCGCACACCTACCAGTGGATCAACGCGGCGGGCGAGCGGTTCTGGGTCAAGTACCACTTCAAGACGCAGCAGGGCATCAAGAACCTCACCGCGGACGAGGCCTCGCAGCTCGCCGGGTCGGACTCGGACCACCACATCCGCGACCTGTACGAGCACATCGAGGGGGGCGACTTCCCGCGCTGGACGCTCTCGGTCCAGGTCATGCCGTACGAGGACGCCAAGACCTACCGGTTCAACCCGTTCGACCTCACGAAGGTGTGGCCGCACGCCGACTACCCGCTGATCGAGGTGGGCGTCATGGAGCTGAACCGCAACCCGGAGAACTACTTCGCGCAGATCGAGCAGGCGACGTTCGCGCCGAGCAACTTCGTGCCGGGCATCGCGACGAGCCCGGACAAGATGCTCCTCGCGCGCATCTTCTCCTACGCCGACGCCCACCGGTACCGCGTGGGCACGAACCACGCCCAGCTCCCGGTGAACGCGCCGCACGCCGCGGCCGAGGCCGGTCACTCGTACGCGAAGGACGGGTCGATGCGCTACTCGTTCTCGTCGGCGACCACGCCGGTGTACGCGCCGAACAGCCGCGGCGGCGCGCACGCCGACCCGGCCCGCGCGGCGGAGTCCGCCGGCTGGGAGGCCGACGGCGAGCTGACGCGCAGCGCCGCGACGCTGCACCCGGAGGACGACGACTTCGGCCAGGCGGGCACGCTCTACCGCGAGGTCTTCGACGACGCCGCCCGCGCGCGCTTCCTCGAGACGATCACGGGCCACGTCGGCGCCGTGCGCAGCGAGGACATCCGCGAGCGCGCCGTGCAGTACTGGACGTACGTCGACGCGAACCTGGGTCGCGAGCTGCGTGCGGCCCTCGCCGCCGCGGACGCCCCGCTCGAGGGCGGCCAGCCCGGGACGGCCGCGGAGCCGGTCCGCGTCTGACCCGTCGTGGCCGCCCTGCGGGGCGGTCGCACCCCGTCGGCCGTCGCCCCTCGCCGGGGGCGGCGGCCGACGTCGTCCCCGGCCCGGGGCGCGTCGGCCGTCCTTCCCGCGCACCGGGCCACCGCTCCCGCCGTCGGATGGAAAGATGGTCGCCATGAGTACCGAGAACGCCGCCGTGCCCGACCCCACCACCGACGCGGTGCGCGACATCGCCGACGTGGCCGCCGTGGAGGTCATCACGTCCGCGGCCGTCCACCTCATGAGCGCCGCCGCCGTCAAGTGCGGCCTCGCGGAGGACGCGCAGGAGCAGGGCCACCTCGACCTGGACGAGGCGCGCAAGCTCATCAACGCGCTCGCCGCGCTCGTGACGGCGAGCGCCCCCGACATCGGCAACCAGCACGCCCGCTCGCTCCGCGACGGGCTGCGCTCGCTCCAGCTGGCCTTCCGCGAGGCGTCGGTCTACCCGGACGCCCCGGGCGAGGGGCCGGGCGAGAAGTACACGGGCGCCGTGAGTTGAGCACGCCCCCGGTCCCGCCCCCGCACGGCGGTCCCGCGGGCCCGCCGCAGCCGCCCGAGAGCGTGCCGCGGGGCACCCCGGCCGACGCGGTCCCGGCGGCCCGACCGGGCGCCGTCGGGCCGCCGTCGTTCGCACCGGCGGCCGGCCCCGGGGGTGCCGCACCCGGGGCGGCGTCCGCCACGGCGACCGCGCCGGGCGACGGCGCGCCGGCGAGCGACGACGCCGCGGCGACCCGGCCGCGACGGCGTCGCGGGGCCGTGGTCGCGGTCGTCGTGCTCGCGCTGGCCCTCGCCGCGGCGCTGGGCGTCGGCGCGTACCTGTGGCTCACCACGACGCGCTGGCAGGAGACGAGCGCCGGGTGGGAGGCGCAGGCGCGCGGGCTCGGGCAGGACGTCGCGCAGCTGCGCACCGAGCTCGACGGCGCGAACGCGGAGCTCGAGTCCGCGCGCACCCAGCTCACCGCCGCCCAGGACCGCATCAGCGACCTCGCCAACGAGAAGGCCCAGCTGGGCGACGAGAACGAGGCGTCCCAGCAGTACCTGGACTACCAGAGCCGGGTCTCGGACGCCGCGGGCAAGGTCGCGGCCGCGCTCGGGCAGTGCACGACGGCGCAGACGCAGCTCATCGGGTACCTCAACGACCGGGACGCCTACGACCCCGCCGACATCGACCGGTTCGCGGACCAGGTCGGCGTGCTCTGCCAGGAGGCCACCGACGCGAACGCCCAGCTCCAGCAGGAGCTCGCCGGATGACGCGCCGCCCGTCCCGGCGCGCGGCGGTGCGCGTCGTCGGCGCGCTGCTCGGGCTGTCGCTCGCGGGCGGCTCGCTCGGCGCGTGCGGCGTCCTGCCGGAGCTCCCCGAGCCGGTGCCGGGCTCGGTCGTGCCGTCGCTCGTGGCGCCCGACGACCCGGCCGGCTCGGAGAACCTCTCCCCCGACGGGTTCGACGCCGTCCAGCGCATGGCCGTGCGCATCCGCAACGTCCGGTGCGACGGCCTGTCCACCGGCTCGGGGTTCGCCGTCGACTCCCGGACCCTCATCACCAACAAGCACGTGGTCGACTCGTCGCGCTCGCTCCAGCTCCTCACCTACGACGGGCGTGACATCGCCGCCCAGACGGCGAGCGTGGCCGGTCTGGCGGACCTCGCGATCGTCCGGACCGCGGAGGACCTCCCGTCCGCCCCGACCCTCGCCGCCGCCGACCCGGCGCCCGGCGACGCGGTGACGGTCGTCGGGTACCCCGAGGGCGGGCGGCTCACCGTGACGCAGGGGTCGGTCATCGGCACGACGACGGACCCGCTGCACGAGAACCTCGGCGAGGTGCTCGTCACCGACGCCCCCGTCGAGCCCGGCAGCTCCGGGTCCGCCGCGCTCAACGAGGCGGGCGAGGTGATCGGCGTGGTCTACGCGAAGACGTCGACGGAGAAGTCGCTCCTCGTGCCCGTGAGCACCCTCCAGACGATGCTCGGCGACGAGTCCGCGTTCACGGCCCTCCCGGAGTGCGACGCCTGACCCGTCCGGGCGCCCGTGCACCGACGGCCTCGACGACGAGGCGGTGCGCGCGGTTCCCGCGCGCACCGGGGGGCCCAGGTCTACCCTTCGTGCCATGAGCACACACGCGAGCTCGGACACGCCTCCCGTCGACCCGGCGCACATCACCCACGCGGCGCGCGACACGCTCACCGTGCGTCGCGTCTTCGGGGAGTCGTACGAGCGGGACGGCACGCTCGTCATCCCCGTCGCGACGGTCTGGGGCGGCACGGGATCCGGCTGGGGGTCCGGCGCCGGCGAGCTCTCCGGCAAGGGCGCGGCGGACTGGCGCCGTCGCGTCGGTGCGGCGGCCCGCGGGGCGGACGCCGGTCCCGACGACGGCACCGCGGACGGCGGCTCGACGTCCGACCCGGGCTCCGGCAACGCCGGGGGCGAGGCGGGCGGCGAGGGCTCGGGCGGTGGCGGCGGGTTCGGGGTGCGCGTCGTCGCGAAGGGCGTCTACGTCGTCGACGACGCGGGCGTGCGCTGGCAGCCCGCCCTCGACCTCAACCGCGTGATCCTCGGCGGGCAGGCCCTGGGCGCGGTCGTGGCGTTCTCGGCCGCGCTCGCGTGGGGCCTCAGCCGCCTGCGCCGGCGCTGAGCCCGGACCGCGCTGCCCGCCGACCCGTACGGCCGACGCGTCCGCGCGGGCCGGACCGGGCGGACGACCGCCTCAGTCGGCCCGGCCGACGCGGAGCTCGAGCCCGTCGACGCGCTCGGACACCACGGCGTCCGTGGCGAGCGCGGCGTTGACCTGCCCGAGCACGGCGTCGAGACCGGCGCGGTCGAGACCGGCGTCGATGCGCAGGACCACCGCGACCTCGGCCCGGCGGCCCGGCTCGGCCCAGACGCGCGCGACGTGCGGCACGCCCGCGAGCGACCCATGCACGGCGGCGAGCACCTCCGGCACGACGACCCCGTCGACGACCGCGGGCGACCAGTCCTTGCCCTGCGCGAGCGCCCACACGGCCGGGCGTGGCACGAGCGCGGTGACCGGTCCCGCCGGGTCGAGCACGAGGAGCGACCAGTCCTCGCTCACGGCGGACAGCGCCGCGCGGCGCGCGTCCACCGGCACCGGCCGCGCGCTCGCGCGCCAGGCCGCCATCGCCGCGACGGACGTGAACACGGGCAGCGCGCGGCGCCCGTCCGGCGCCTCGATGGCGACGACCCCCGCCGACGCCTCCTTGTCGACCGTGTGCCCGTGCTCGCCCTCGCCCGCGCTCTCGAGCTCGGCGAGGATCGGCACGAGCACGCGCGTCTCGCCGAGTCGCGCGACGACGTCGGACAGCGAGGCCGAGCCCGCGGCGTACGCGTCGAGGAGCCCCGCGAGCGCCGGGTCCGCCGACCCGTCGTCGCCCGCGAAGCCGGACGACGGCGGGAGCGCCTTGCCCGGGCCCGCGGGCTCGTGGTCGGTCGTCACGGCCGGCCCGCGACGTCGAGCGCCTGCGGGAGCGTGAACGCGCCCGCGTAGAGGGCCTTGCCCACGATCGCGCCCTCGACGCCGGCCGGCACGAGCGAGCGCAGCGCCTCGAGGTCCTCGAGGCTGGAGATGCCGCCGGACGCGACGACGGGCGCGTCGGTGCGCGCCGCGACGTCGCGCAGCAGGTCGAGGTTCGGGCCGCGCAGCGTCCCGTCCTTGGTCACGTCCGTGACGACGTACCGCGCGCACCCGGCGGCCTCCAGGCGGTCGAGGACCTCCCACAGGTCTCCGCCCTCCTGCGTCCACCCGCGCGCGGCGAGCGTGGTGCCGCGCACGTCGAGCCCGACGGCGATCGCGTCGCCGTGCTCCGCGATGACCTTCGCCGTCCACTCGGGGTTCTCGAGCGCCGCGGTGCCGAGGTTGACGCGGCGCGCGCCGGTGGCGAGCGCGCGCTCGAGCGACGCGTCGTCGCGGATGCCCCCGGACAGCTCGACCTGCACGTCGAGGCGCGCGACGACGTCGGCGAGCAGCTCCGCGTTGGAGCCGCGGCCGAACGCGGCGTCGAGGTCCACGAGGTGGATCCACTCCGCGCCGCCGGACTGCCAGTCGAGCGCGGCGGCGAGCGGGTCGCCGTACGAGGTCTCGGAGCCCGCCTCGCCCTGGACGAGGCGGACGGCCTGGCCGTCGGCGACGTCGACGGCGGGGAGCAGCACGAGGCGGTCGGTCACGAGGGTCTCCATCGGTGTAGGCGGTGGCGCGTCGCTCGCGCCGGGTGGTGCGCGCCGGGCGTGTGCCTCGGCGCGCGGACGGTCAGAGCGAGCGGACCCAGTTCTCGAGCAGGGTCGCGCCGGCGTCGCCCGACTTCTCGGGGTGGAACTGCGTCGCGGACAGCGGGCCGTTCTCGACGGCCGCGACGAAGCGGCCACCGTGCTCGGACCACGTGACGAGCGGTCGGCGGACGGGCGAGTCCGCCGGGAGGTCCTGGCCGGTCGTGAACGACCGGGCCGCGTAGGAGTGCACGAAGTAGAAGCGCTCGTGCTCGACCCCGCGGAACAGCACGCTGCCCTCGGGCACGTCGACGGTGTCCCAACCCATGTGCGGCACGACGTCGGCCTCGAGACGGTCGACGAGGCCCGCCCACTCCCCGAGCCCGTCGGTGAGCGTCCCGTGCTCGTCGCCCTGCTCGAACATGACCTGCATGCCCACGCAGATCCCGAGGACGGGCCGCCCGCCGGCGAGCCGCCGGCCGACGATCTCGTCGCCCCGCACGCCGCGCAGACCGGTCATGACCGCGGCGAACGCGCCGACGCCCGGGACGACGAGCCCGTCCGCGTCCTGCGCGCGCGCCCGGTCCGCCGTCAGCTCGACGTCCGCGCCGACGCGCTCGAGCGCGCGCACGGCCGAGCGGACGTTGCCGAACCCGTAGTCGAGCACGACGACGGACGGGCGGCGGGCGGCGGGCGTCGCCGCGGTGGGCTCGGTCATGCGCCGTCCTTCCGTGCGCGCCGCGCCGCCGACGTGAGCAGGCGCATCGCCTTCCAGCGCGAGATCGACGAGCTCGCCACGACGCCGTCCTGGTCCGCGAGCGTCGTCGTGCCGGTGAGCAGGTCCTCGAGCGACTCGGGCGCACCGCCGAGCACGAGGCCCGGCGCGAGGGTGTCACCCTGCACGCCGTCCGCCCAGCGCGTCATCGTGAGCTGCTCGCCGCTGCGCTCGACGAGCACGAGCGGCACGCCCTTGACGAGGGTCGTCAGAGCGGCGGCCGCGTGCGCGGGCGCGTCGCCCGCGGGGTCGCGCAGCACCGCCACGGCACCGACGTCGGTCGGGACGACGTCCGCCTCGACCTGCGCGAGCGAGCACGCCGCCGCGAGCGGCTCCGCGCCCGCGATCTGCGTGATGAGCGCCACGAGGTCGGGGACCGCCGAGGCCGTCAGCGACGAGAGGTCGTCGGGGATCTCGACGCCGTCCAGGCCGTCGTCGTCGTGCGTGCTCACAGGGCTCCCTTCGTGGACGGGACGCCCTCGACGCGCGGGTCCGGCGCGACGGCGGCGCGCAGCGCCCGGGCGAGCGCCTTGAACTGCGCCTCGACGATGTGGTGCGGGTCGCGGCCCGCGAGGACGCGCACGTGGATGCAGATGCCCGCGTGGTGCGCGATCGACTCGAGCACGTGCCGCGTGAGCGACCCCGTGAAGTGCCCGCCGATGAGGTGGTACTCCTGACCCTCCGGCTCGCCCGAGTGCACGAGGTACGGCCGCCCGGACACGTCGACGACGGCGAGCGCGAGGGCCTCGTCCAGCGGGACCGTCGCGTCGCCGAAGCGCCCGATGCCCACCTTGTCGCCGAGCGCGACGCGCAGCGCCTCGCCGATCGTGATCGCGACGTCCTCCACCGTGTGGTGCGCGTCGATGTGGGTGTCCCCCGTCGCGACGACCTTGAGGTCGATGAGCGAGTGCTTGCCCAGCGCCGTGAGCATGTGGTCGTAGAACGGGACGGTCGTCGAGATCTCGGTCCGTCCGGTCCCGTCGAGGTCGAGCTCGACGAGCACGCTCGACTCGGACGTCGCGCGCTCGATGCGCGCGGTGCGCTTCACAGTCCTGCCACCTCCACGAGGGCCTGACGGAAGGCCCTCATCTCGTCGCCGGTGCCGATCGACACCCGCAGCCAGCCGTCGGGACCAGTCTCCCGGATGAGCACGCCCCGCTCCAACAACGCCGCCCAGACCGCGTGCCGGTCCGCGAACGTGCCGAACAGGACGAAGTTGGCGTCGGACTCCGCGACCTCGACCGGACGACCGTCCGGGTGCCGCAGCGAGCGCAGCCACGCGACGGTCTCGTCGCGGCGCTCGCGCAGCGCGGAGACCTGCGCGAGCAGCTCGCCCGAGTGCGCGAGGGCCGCGCGCGCGACCGCCTGCGTCACCGCCGACAGGTGGTACGGCAGGCGCACGACGCGCAGCGCGTCGACGAGCTCGCGCGACGCCGCGAGGTACCCGACGCGAGCGCCCGCGAGCGCGAACGCCTTGGACATCGTGCGCGTCACCGCGAGGTTCGGGTAGCGCTCGAGCAGCTCGAGCGCCGACGGCGTCCCCGCGCGCCGGAACTCGCCGTACGCCTCGTCGACGACGACGACGGCGGGCGCCTCCTGCCCCCCGGGGAGCGGGACGCGCACCGCGAGCGCCGCCTCGCACACCGCCTCGACGGTCGCGGCGGGCAGCGCCGTCCCGGTCGGGTTGTTCGGGCTCGCGAGCAGGACGACGGACGGCTGCTCGCGCGCGATCACCTCGCGGGCGTGCTCCGGATCGAGCGTGAAGTCCTCCGCGCGGCGCCCGACGACCCAGGCCGTGTGCGTGTCGCGCGCGTACTCCGGGTACATCGAGTACGTCGGCGCGAAGGAGACGGCCGTGCGCCCCGGGCCGCCGAAGGCCTGCAGCACGTGGAGCATGATCTCGTTCGAGCCGTTCGCGGCCCAGAGCTGCTCCGCCCCCAGCGCGACGCCCGCCTCCGTCCCGAGGTAGGCGGCGAGGTCGGAGCGCAGGCCGAGGAAGTCGCGGTCGGGGTAGCGGTTCAACCCGGTGGCGGCGTCGTGCACCGCGCGCGTGATGGTCGCGACGACGGCCTCGCTCGGCGCGTGCGGGTTCTCGTTGACGTTGAGCAGGACCGGGACGTCGAGCTGCGGCGCGCCGTACGGCTCGACGCCGGCGAGCTCGGGGCGCAGCGGGAGCAGGGGTCGTCCCGCGACGGAGGGTGGGGTCACTCCCCCAGTCTACGAAGCGTGGACGCGCGGCCGCCCGTGACGTCCGGCACGCGGGCACCCGGGACGACGGGCACGCGGCGGTCCCCCAGGACGGTCGGCGAGCGGTCGGCGAGCGGTCGGCGCGCGGTCGGCCGGGACGGTCGGCCTCGCCGACAAGAGGCGGAGGTCCCGACCTGGGCGGACGTCGGTCGCCGGTCCGGCCGTCCGGGGCGCCGGAGCGGCGTCGCGCGCGTAGCGTCGAGAGCGAAGGGAGGACCGTCGGCAGGGTCCTCCTGGCCCTCTCCCCGAGAAGACGAGGTGATCCCCGTGCCCGCCATGCGTGCCGCCGTCGTCCGCTCGTTCACCGACCCGCTGGTCGTCGAGGAGCTCGACGTCCCGTCGCCCGGGCCCCACGAGGCCCTGGTCAAGGTCGACTACACCGGCGTGTGCCACACGGACCTGCACGCCGCGCACGGCGACTGGCCGGTCAAGCCCGCTCCCCCGTTCGTGCCGGGCCACGAGGGCGTCGGCACGGTCGTCGCGGTCGGCGACCAGGTCACGCGCGTGCGCGTGGGTGACACGGTCGGCAACGCCTGGCTGTGGAGCGCGTGCGGCGAGTGCGAGTACTGCGAGACGGGCTGGGAGACGCTGTGCCCGCAGCAGAAGAACGGCGGCTACTCGGTCGACGGCTCGTTCGGCCAGTACATGCTCGTCGACTCGCGGTACTGCCCGGTGATCCCCGACGGGGTCGACCTCTCCGCCGTCGGGCCGATCCTGTGCGCCGGCGTCACCGTCTACAAGGGGCTCAAGGTCACGGACACCCAGCCCGGCGAGTGGGTGCTGGTCTCGGGGATCGGCGGCCTCGGGCACATCGCGGTGCAGTACGCGGTCGCGATGGGCCGCCGCGTCGCCGCGGTGGACGTCGACGACGAGAAGCTCGCGCTCGCGCGCAAGCACGGCGCGGAGGTGACGGTGAACGCGGCGACGTCGCCCGACGCGGCGGCCGAGATCCGCGAGAAGACGGGCGGTGGCGTCCACGGCGCGCTCGTCACCGCCGTCAACGCGCACGCGTTCCCGCAGGCCGTGGGGGCGCTGCGCCGCGGTGGCACGGTCTCCCTCGTCGGCCTCCCGCCGGAGAAGTTCCCGCTCGACATCTTCACGACCGTCCTCTTCGGCCTGACCGTGCGCGGGTCGATCGTCGGGACGCGCAAGGACATGGCCGAGGCGCTCGACTTCTTCGCGCGCGGCAAGATCAAGCCGACCTACACCGTGCGTCCGCTCGACGACATCAACGCGATCTTCGCCGAGATGGAGGAGGGGCGGATCGACGGGCGCGTCGTCATGGACATGCGCTCCTGACGTCGGGCCGCTGCCCCGTCGTCCCCGGCCCGTGACCCCCGACCGGGTCGCGGGCCGGGGCTGTGCACGACGGCCCGAGGGTCGGCGGGTGCGCCTACGATCGTGCGGGTGAGCCCCACCGACCCGTACGCCGACCTGCCCTTCGACCCGGCCGACGAGCCGCCGCTCGACGAGCCCGCCGACTCGTTCGGCGACCCGTGGGCGGGGACGGCGCCGCAGGCACCGGCGGCCACGGCTCCCGCCGCGCGCACGGCCGGCGGCGAGGTCCCGGGCACGGGCGCTCGGGGCGACGACCCCGCGCCCGACCCCACGCCCGTTCCGGCGGCCGACGGCGGCGAGGCCGCCAAGCGCGCCAAGCTCGCCATGCTGCGCGGCCTCCTCGACGGGCAGTCGCTGCGCGAGGACGCCGAGACCGCGCTGCGCGCCCTCGTGGGGCGCGACGACGCGACGCTGCGCGAGGACCAGTGGCGCGCGATCGAGGCGCTCGTGGCGTTCCGCCGTCGTGCGCTCGTCGTGCAGCGCACCGGGTGGGGCAAGTCGGCCGTGTACTTCGTCGCGACCCGGCTGCTGCGGGACCGCGGCGCCGGCCCGACGGTGATCGTCTCCCCGCTCCTCGCGCTCATGCGCGACCAGATCTCCGCTGCCGCGCGCGCCGGGATCAAGGCGGTGACGATCAACTCCGCGAACGTCACCGAGTGGGACGACGTCCACCGCGCGATCGCGGACGGCGAGGTCGACGTCCTCCTGTGCTCGCCGGAGCGGCTGAACAACCCCGGCTTCCGCGACGAGGTCCTCCCCCGGCTCGCGGCCGACGCGGGCCTCGTCGTCATCGACGAGGCGCACTGCATCTCGGACTGGGGCCACGACTTCCGGCCGGACTACCGGCGCATCCGCACCCTGCTCGCCGACCTGCCGCCCGGCATCCCGGTGCTCGCGACGACCGCGACGGCGAACGAGCGCGTGACCGCCGACGTCGCGGAGCAGCTCGGCGTCACGGCGGCGCACGCCGGGGGCGGGGCCGTCGGCGACGCCGCGGGCGGAGCGGCCCACGAGGACGTCCTGGTCCTGCGCGGCGGCCTGGACCGCGAGTCGCTGCACCTCGCCGTGCTGCGCCTGCCCGACCAGCCGACGCGCGTCGCGTGGCTCGTCGAGGCGCTCCAGGACGTCGACGGCTCGGGGATCGTGTACTGCCTCACCGTCTCCGCCGCCGAGCAGGTCGCGAGCCAGCTCCGCGCCGCCGGTCTCGCCGTGGCGTCGTACACGGGCCAGACGGACCCCGCCGAGCGCGAGCGGCTCGAGGAGGACCTCAAGGAGAACCGCGTCAAGGCGCTGGTGGCGACCTCCGCGCTCGGGATGGGCTTCGACAAGCCGGACCTGGCCTTCGTCGTCCACCTCGGGGCGCCGAGCTCGCCCATCGCGTACTACCAGCAGGTAGGGCGCGCGGGCCGTGGCGTGGACTCTGCCGTCGTGGTGCTCCTGCCGGGCGAGGAGGACCGCCGCATCTGGGAGTGGTTCGCGTCCACCGCGTTCCCGCCGCAGGACCAGGTGCGCGCGACCCTCGACGCCCTCGACGCGGGCGGCACGCAGTCCGTCGCGCAGCTCGAGACGCAGGTCGACCTCAAGCGGTCACGCCTCGAGGGCATGCTCAAGGTGCTCGACGTCGACGGCGCGGTCCGGCGCGTCAAGGGCGGCTGGGAGGCCACGGGCGAGCCCTGGACGTACGACGCCGAGCGCTATGCGCGCGTCGACGCCACGCGCTCGGCCGAGCAGCAGGCGATGCTCGACTACGAGGCCACCGACGGGTGCCGCATGGCGTTCCTGCGCGCCGCGCTCGACGACCCGGAGCTCGAGGACGGGTGGCGGTGCGGCCGCTGCGACACGTGCGGCGGCGTGACGCTGCCCGCGCTCCCCGACGCGGAGGCCGTCGCTGCCGCGCGCGCCGACATGGACCGCCCCGGCGTCGAGGTCGTGGCCCGTCGGCAGTGGCCGAGCGGCATGGACCGCCTGGGGCTCGACCTGCGCGGGCGCCTGGGTGCGGACGAGCTCGCGGAGACCGGGCGCGCGGTCGCGCGCCTCGACGGGCTCGGCTGGTCCGCGCCGCTGCGCGAGCTCTTCGCGGCCACGACGCCCGACGGCGACACCCCCGTCGCGCTCCGGCGCGCCGCCGCGCGCGTCCTCGACGACTGGGCGGAGCTCTACGAGTCCGCCCCGCAGCCGGATCCGGAGACCGGGGCCGACGACGACTCTCCTGACGGCACGGCCCCGGCCGAGCGGCGGCTCCTCGTGGACGGCGTCGTCGCGGTCCGCTCCGCGACGCGTCCGCGGCTCACCTTCCACCTGGCGAACGGGCTCGCGAGCTACCTCGGCAAGCCGCTCATCGGCGCGGTCGGGCCGGTCCCGGGCCGCGAGGAGCCGGGCCGGCACGACGTGAACTCCGCGACGCGCCTCGCGGGCGTCGCGGGCCGCCTCCAGCTCGAGCTGTCGGACGCCGCGCGGGCGGGGCTCGCCGGGCGCCGCGTGCTGCTCGTCGACGACTACACCGAGTCGGGCTGGACCCTCACGGTCGCGGCACGCCTGCTGCGCCGCGCCGGGGCGGCGGCGGTGCACCCGTTCGTGCTCGGGGTGCGCTGACGCGGGCTCGGCCCGGCGACCGGGCGCGTCACCAGCGCAGGCGCAGCTCGGTGTACGTCGTGTCCACGAAGCCGAGCGACCGGTAGAGCGGCTCGCCCTCCGGCGTCGCGTGGAGGGACACCGAGTCCGCGCCCGCCGTGCGGGCCCAGTCCAGCGCCGCTCCGACGCACGCGCGACCGAACCCCCGGCCGCGGTCTCCTGGGTGCGTGCAGACGTTCGACAGGTGCGCCGTCGTGCCGCGCGGGTTGCGCGCCGACGGCGCGGACCGGTGCAGCTCGACGAGCGCGCACGCCGCGAGGCGTCCCGGCGCGTCGACCACGAACGCGACGACGTCGGTCGTCGCGAGACCCGCGGCGAACCACGCGCGTGCCCGGCCCTGCCACGTCGGGTCCTCCGCGCCGGGCTCGCCCATCGCGCGCATGAGGTGCACGCGCAACGACACGAGGTCGGCCGCGTCGCGCGGGACGGCACGCCGCACCCGCACGACGGCGTCCCGAGCGGAGACCCCGTGCGGGCCGCCGTCGTGCGACGCGCCGGACCGACCGGCGGTCACAGGAACCGCGCCCGCACCGCCTCGCCGTGCGCCGGGAGGTCCTCGTCGTTCGCCACGGCGACGATCCGGTCCGCGAGGTCCTCGAGGGCGTCGCGGTCGTACTCGACCACCTGGACGGCCTTGACGTAGCTGTGCACGCCGAGCCCGCTGGAGAAGTGCGCGCAGCCGCCCGTCGGCAGCACGTGGTTCGAGCCGGCCATGTAGTCGCCGAGCGAGACCGGCGACCAGGGCCCGACGAAGATCGCCCCCGCGCTCGTGACGCGCTCGGCGAGCCCGGCCGCCCCCGCGGCCTGGATCTCCAGGTGCTCCGCGCCGTAGGCGTCCACCACCTGCAGCCCGTGCTCGAGGTCGTCGACGAGCACGATCGCGGACTGCGGGCCCGCGAGCGACTGCGCGACGCGCTGCGCGTGCTTCGTCGCGGTCACGAGGTCCGCGAGGCGCGCCTCCACCGCGGCGGCGAGCTCGACCGACGGGGTGACGAGCACCGCGGCGGCCAGCGGGTCGTGCTCCGCCTGGCTGATGAGGTCGGCCGCGACGTGCCCCGGGTCCGCCGAGGCGTCGGCGAGGACCGCGATCTCGGTGGGGCCCGCCTCCGCGTCGATGCCCACGACGCCTCGCACGAGCCGCTTGGCCGCCGCGACGAAGACGTTGCCGGGGCCCGTCACCACGTCGACCGGCTCGCACAGCACGTCGCCGTCCTGCGGCTCGCTGCCGGCCGCACCGTACGCGAACATCGCGACAGCCTGCGCCCCGCCGACGGCGTACACCTCGTCGACGCCGAGCAGCGCGCACGCCGCGAGGATCGTCGGGTGCGGCAGGCCGCCCCCCTCACGCTGCGGCGGTGATGCGACGGCGAGGCTCGGCACGCCCGCCTCCTGCGCCGCGACGACGTTCATCACGACGGACGACGGGTAGACGGCCAGACCACCGGGCGCGTAGAGCCCGACGCGGCGCACGGGCACCCACCGCTGGCGGACCTGGGCGCCCGGCGCGACCTGGACCGTGAAGTCCTGCGGGCGCTGCGCCGCGTGCACGAGCCGGACCCGTCGGATCGACTCCTCGAGCCCTGCCCGGACCTGCGGGTCGAGCGCCGCGAGTGCCGCGGCGATCTCGTCGGCCGGGACCCGCAGGTGCTCCGGCCGCACGCCGTCGAAGCGCTCGCCGTACTCGCGCAGGGCCTCGGCCCCGCGCGTCCGCACCGCCTCGAGGATCGGCGCGACCCGATGCGCCGCGTCCTCCACGCCGACCTCTGCGCGCGGCAGGGCCTCGGCGAGCTCGCGTGCGGACAGGGAACGCCCTCGGAGATCGATGCGGGAGATCATGCGACGAGTCTAGGAGCCCGGGAGGCCCGCGACGAGCGCGTTTCGCCCACCGGTCGTCTTGGTGGCCCGCGCCGGGCGCGTTCTCGTCGGGAGTCGTGTCGTCGCGGCACGCGGCGCCGGGGAGAATGGCGTCATGAACGCCTCCGACGACGCCCGCCCGGTCGAGATCTCCGACGACGTCATCCGCCTCGGCCAGTTCCTCAAGCTCGCCGGGCTCGCCGAGTCCGGCGCGGAGGCGCGCGAGCTCGTCACCGAGGGCGAGGTCCGCGTGAACGGCGAGGTGGACACGCGCCGGGGACGCCAGCTGCACCGGGGCGACGTCGTCACGGTGGACCGGCCGCAGGGCGGGGAGAGCGCGACCGTCGCCTGAGCCGCGAGTACGACCCGCCGGGTAGGGGTCAGGCCATGTACGTCGAGGCCATCACCTTGTCCGGCGCGAGGCGCAGCACCACGCGCTCCGGCTTGGGCGTCAGCGGGCGGTAGCGGCGGGCGTAGCGCGCGACGGCGTCCGCCACCTCCTCCGCGTCCTCGACGACCTCGATCGTCCCCTCGAGCGTGAGCCACCGTCCGCCGTCGACCTGGCACACCGCGGCGCGCGGGTGCGCCCCGTCCGGCCCGGTCCGGCGGGCGTTGCGCGCCTTCACCGACCCGCGGTTCGTCGTGATCCGCACGACGCCCGCGTCCGGGTCCCAGGTGAACGCCACCGGGACGACGTGCGGGCTCCCGTCCTCGCGCAGGGTCGTGAGCGTGGCCAGGTGCCGCTCGGTGACGAAGACGCGCTGCTCGGGGTTGAGTCGGATCACGCTCGCGAGTCTAGGCGCGGCCTGCCCGGCACCGGCCGGAGCCGTCTCGTGCCGGTCGTCACACGACGCCGCCGACGAGCCGCAGCGGGTGCGCCGTCCTGCGTGCGCCGCAGCGCGGGCAGGACGGCACCGCCCGGGCGGTGGCACCGTCTGCGCGGCGGGACCGTCTGCGCGGCGGGACCGTGCGCAGTGCCGGACCGACGGCGTCGGCGTGTCAGAGCAGGCAGGACGGCCCGAGCAGCGCCTTGAGGTCGCCGAACAGCGCCGGCGACTTCTCGACCCGCAGCCCGTCGCCCGCGCGCACGACCGTGGTCTTGCCGGGCTCGAGGACCTGGACGTGCACCTCGGCCGAGCCGGGGTGCGTCGCGAGGACCTCGCGCAGACGCAGGATGATCGGCTCGACGCAGCGCGTGTGCGAGACCTTCACGGCGAGCGGCGACTCCGCGCCCACGGTGATGTCCGGGAGCGAGACCTCCATCGCCTGGAGCTGCATCGTGTCGTCGCGCCGGCGCACGCGCCCGCGCAGGACCACGACCTGGTCCTCGGCGAGGACGGTCGAGTACGCGAGATACGTCTCGCCGAAGAACATGACCTCGACGGCACCCTCGAGGTCCTCGATGGTCACCGCCGCCCACGGGTTGCCGTTCTTGCTCATCTTGCGCTGGAGCGACGTCACGAGTCCGGCGATCGTCACGGTGGAGCCGTCGGGCCGGCCCTCGTCGGCGAGGAGGTTCGCGATCCCGGTGTCTGCCGCGCGCGTCAGCACGTGCTCGAGACCGGACAGCGGGTGGTCGGACACGTACAGGCCGAGCATCTCGCGCTCGAACGCGAGGCGCTGCTTCTTGTCCCAGTCCGGGAGGTCGGGCACGTCGACGGAGAACGACATGCCGTCCTCGGCGTCGGCGCCCCCGAAGTCGGCGAAGAGGTCGAACTGCCCCTCGGCCTCCTTGCGCTTGACGCTGATGACCGAGTCGACGGCCTGCTCGTGCACGACGAGCAGGGCGCGCCGCGCGTGGCCGAGCGAGTCGAAGGCGCCTGCCTTGATGAGCGACTCGATGGTGCGCTTGTTGCACACCACGGCCGGCACCTTGTCGAGGAAGTCGGTGAACGACGTGAACGCGCCCTTCTCCTCGCGCGTGCGGATGATCGCGTCGACGACGTTCGCGCCAACGTTGCGCACGCCCGTGAGACCGAAGCGGATGTCGCCGCCCACCGCGGTGAACTTCGCCGCCGAGTCGTTCACGTCCGGCGGGAGCACGGTGATGTGCATGCGGCGGCACTCGTTGAGGTAGAGGGCCAGCTTGTCCTTGTCGTCGCGCACGCTCTGCAGGAGCGCCGCCATGTACTCCGTCGGGTAGTTCGCCTTGAGGAACGCCGTCCAGTACGCCACGAGGCCGTACCCGGCGGAGTGCGCCTTGTTGAAGGCGTAGCCCGCGAACGGGACCAGCGTGTCCCAGACCGCCTGGATCGCGGCGTCGGAGTACCCGCGCTCCCGGCAGCCCGCCTGGAACGGCACGAACTCCTTGTCGAGGATCTCCTTCTTCTTCTTGCCCATCGCGCGCCGCAGCAGGTCGGCCTGTCCGAGCGAGTACCCGGCGAGGATCTGCGCGGCCCTCTGGACCTGCTCCTGGTAGACGATGAGGCCATAGGTCTCGTCGAGGATCTCCGCGAGGGGCTGCTCGAGCTCCGGGTGGATGGGCTCGATCTTCTGCAGCCCGTTCTTGCGCAGCGCGTAGTTCGTGTGCGAGTTCATGCCCATCGGGCCCGGGCGGTACAGCGCGATGACGGCCGAGAGGTCGTCGAACTTGTCCGGCTTCATCTGGCGCAGGAGCGCGCGCATGGGGCCGCCGTCGAGCTGGAACACGCCCAGCGTGTCACCGCGCGCGAGCAGCTCGTACGACGCCTTGTCGTCGAGCGTGAGCGACTCGATCTCGATCGGCTCCTTGCCGTTCATCTCGATGTTCTCGAGCGCGTCGTCGAGGATCGTGAGGTTCCGCAGCCCGAGGAAGTCCATCTTGATGAGGCCGAGGCCCTCGGACGTCGGGTAGTCGAACTGCGTGATGACCGCGCCGTCCTGGGGACGGCGCATGATCGGGATGATGTCGATGAGCGGGTCGCTCGACATGATGACGCCCGCGGCGTGCACGCCCCACTGCCGCTTCAGCCCCTCGATACCCCGCGCGAGCTCGACGACGCGCTGCGCCTCCGGGTCGGTGTCGTGGAGCTGGCGGAACTCCGCCGCCTCGGAGTACCGCTCGTGCTTCGGGTCGAAGATCCCCGACAGGGGGATGTCCTTGCCCATGACGGCCGGCGGCATCGCCTTGGTGAGCTTCTCCCCCATCGCGAACGGGAAGCCGAGGAGCCGTGCCGAGTCCTTGAGGGCCTGCTTGGCCTTGATCGTCCCGTAGGTGACGATCTGGGCGACGCGGTCGTCGCCGTACTTCTCCGTGACGTACCGGATGACCTCCCCGCGCCGACGCTCGTCGAAGTCGACGTCGACGTCGGGCATCGAGACGCGCTCGGGGTTGAGGAACCGCTCGAAGATCAGCCCGTGCTCCAGCGGGTCGAGCTCGGTGATGCCCATGAGGTACGACGCCATCGAGCCTGCGGCGGACCCACGGCCGGGGCCGACGCGGATGCCCTGGTCCTTGGCCCAGTTGATGAAGTCGGCGACCACGAGGAAGTACCCCGGGAAGCCCATCTGGATGATGACCTCGGTCTCGTACTGCGCCTGCTTGCGCGCCGCGTCCGGGATGCCGTTCGGGTAGCGGCGGTGCAGCCCGCGCTCGACCTCCTTGACGAACCAGCTCGTCTCGTCCTCGCCCTCGGGGACGGGGAACCGCGGCATGTAGTTTGCCTTCGTGTCGAACGACACCTCGCACTGCTCGGCGATGAGCAGCGTGTTGTCGCACGCCTCGGGGAGCTCCGCGAAGACCCGGCGCATCTCGGCCGCCGACTTCACGTAGTAGCCGGTGCCGTCGAACTTGAACCGGTCCGGGTCGTCGAGCGTCGAGCCGGAGTTGATCGCGAGCAGCGCCTCCTGGCTGGAAGCGTCCTCCTCGCGCACGTAGTGGAGGTCGTTCGTCGCGACGAGGCGCGCCCCGATGGTCTCCGCGAGGCGCAGGAGGTCCTTCGTGACCCGTGTCTCGATGTCGATCCCGTGGTCCATGAGCTCGACGAAGAAGTTCTCGCGGCCGAAGATGTCCTGGAGCTCGCCCGCCGTCCGCACCGCCTCGTCCCACTGGCCGAGGCGCAGGCGCGTCTGGATCTCGCCCGACGGGCACCCGCTCGTCGCGACGAGGCCCTTGCCGTAGCGCTGGAGGAGGTCGCGGTCCATGCGCGGCCACTTGCCCATCTGCCCCTCGAGCGACGCGAGCGACGACGCCCGGAACAGGTTGTGCAGACCCTCGTTGTCCTTCGCGAGCAGCGTCATGTGCGTGTACGCACCGCGCGCCGACACGTCGTCGGACTCCTGCCCCTGCTGCCCGAACCGCACGCGGGTCTGGTCGAACCGGCTCGTGCCCGGCGTGACGTACGCCTCGACGCCGATGATCGGCTTGATGCCCTTCGCCTGCGCCCGCGACCAGAACTCGAACGCCCCGAACACGTAGCCGTGGTCCGTCGTCGCGATGGCCTTCTGGCCCAGGCGCTCGACCTCGTCGAACAGGTCCCCGATCCGGGCCGCACCGTCCAGCATCGAGTACTCGGTGTGGACGTGGAGGTGGACGAAGTCCTCGGTCGCGGTGGGCATGCACCGATCTTAGGCGTGCCCCACCCACACCCGGGCGAGGTCGCGGCGGGTCGTGCGGTACGTCACGCGAACGGCGCGCGGTGCCCCGCCGAGAGGGGTCAGACGTACGTCGTCAGGGTCTTGGCGGCGTCGCGGTGGTCGATGCCCGCGTCGAGGTAGACGGGTCCGGACACGGCGTACCCGAGCCGCTCGTAGAAGCCGATCGCCTGGACCTGGGCGGAGAGGAGGACGCGCACGGCGCGGCGACCGCGACCCGGCCGACGTGCACCTCTCCCGGGTGCGCGGGGTCCGTGAGGAGCCGGCCCGTGCCGACGACGTCCCCGCCCCGGTCGCGGTCCCGGACGAGCACGTGCGTGGTCGTCTCCGCGGTGTCCAGGTCGTCGATCTCCTCCTCGACCGGCACCCCCTGCTCGTCGACGAACACCGCGAGCCGCAGCGCGTGCGCGGCGGCCAGCCCGGCGTCGTCGGCCACGCGCTCCACGGCGAGCCGGGCGTCGCCCGGCCCCGAGGCGGCGACGGTCACGCGTACGCCCCGCGCAGCACCTCGAGCGCGTGCGCGAGGTCGTCCGGGTACTCGCTCGTCAGCTCGAGCCACTGCCCGGTCGTGGGGTGCTCGAACCCGAGGCGCATCGCGTGCAGCCACTGGCGCGTCAGGGACACGCGCGAGGCCAGCACCGGGTCGGCACCGTACGTGAGGTCGCCGACGCACGGGTGCCGCAGCGCGGAGAAGTGCACCCGGATCTGGTGCGTGCGACCCGTCTCGAGGTGCACCTCGACGAGGGACGCGGCGGGCAGCATCTCGAGCACCTCGTAGTGCGTGACCGAGGGCTTGCCCTCCGCCGTGACCGCGAACTTCCAGTCCGCGCTGGGGTGCCGCCCGATCGGCGCGTCGATGGTCCCGGTGGTGGGCTCGGGATGGCCCTGGACGAGCGCGTGATAGACCTTCTCGACCGTGCGCTCCTTGAAGGCGCGCTTGAGCGCGGTGTACGCGACCTCGCTCTTCGCGACGACCATGAGTCCCGACGTCCCGGCGTCGAGGCGGTGCACGATGCCCTGGCGCTCCGCGGCGCCCGACGTCGAGATCCGGTACCCCGCGGCCGCGAGGGCGCCGACGACGGTCGGGCCCGTCCAGCCCGGCGACGGGTGGGCCGCGACCCCGACGGGCTTGTCGACGACCACCAGGTCGTCGTCGTCATGCACGATGCCCATGCCCGGCACGGGTTCCGCGACGACCTCGACGGCGGGCGCGGCGTCGGGCACGTCGACCTCGAGCCACCCGCCCGGGACGAGCCGGTCGGACTTGCCGACCTCGCGCCCGTCGAGGCGGACGGCGCCGCCTGCGGCGAGCTCTGCGGCCCGCGTCCGCGAGAGGCCGAGGAGCCGGGACAGCCCGGCGTCGACCCTCTCGCCCGCGAGGCCGTCGGGCACCGGGAGCGACCGGAGGCTCACCGCGCCCCCTCGTCGTCGGTTCGCGTGGCGGTCGGCTCGGGTGCGGGCCCGGACGTCGGCTCGACGGCGTCGTCGGCGCTCGTCCCGGAGCCCGCGTGGTCGCCGCCGTGGCGCGTCCCGTCCAGCCCGATGCCGAGCACCGACAGGACGGCGATCATCACGGCCGCGGCCACGATCGCGATGTCCGCGACGTTGCCCACGAACCAGTTCGCGTAGGCGATGAAGTCGACGACGTGCCCGCGCGCGAAGCCGGGCTCCCGGAAGAAGCGGTCGACGAGGTTCCCGAGCGCGCCGCCCAGCAGGAGGCCCAGCGCGACGGCCCACGCGCGCGAGCCGATGCGGCTCACCATGCGCACGATGACGACGACGACCGCGACCACGACGATGGTCAGGAGCCACGTCATGCCGGTCGCGATGGAGAGCGCCGCACCGGGGTTGTAGATGAGCCGCAGCCCGAGCAGCGACCCCACCAGCGGGATCGTGTCGTCGCCCAGCGTGAGGCTCGACTCCGCCCACCACTTGGTGAGCTGGTCGAGCACGAGGACGAGGACGGCGAGGACGACGGTCCACACGACCAGGACGCGTCGCGGACCGCGCCGGACGGCTCCTGCGGCGAGGTCGGCGGGCGCCTGCGGGGAGGCGTCGGCGGGGTCGGTGGGCTCGGGGCGCGCGGAGGTGGACATCGGCCGCAAGTCTGCCACGTCGTCGCCCCGGTCGACGCGGCCCCGCGACGCGTCGGCGCTCAGCGCCGCTCGGCGCGCTGCTTGGCCTCGACCGAGAGGTTCGCGCGCGGGAACGCCTGGAGGCGCGCCTTGCCGATCGGCAGCCCCGTCTCCTCGCACGTCGCGTACGTGCCGGCCGCGATGCGGTCGAGCGCGTGCGACGTCTGCGCGAGGAGGTCGCGCACGTTGTTGACGAGCGTCAGCTCCTGCTCTCGCTCGAGGGCGCTGGACCCGGAGTCGGCCTGGTCGTCGCCGGCCCCGTCACCGGAGTGGCGCAGGAGGTTCGACAGCTCCTCGTCCGCGACGGCGAGCTCCCCCTCCAGCCGCTCCTTCTCGGCGAGCAGCTCCGCGGCGAGCTCCTCGGCCTCCCGCAGGGTCCAGGGCTCCTCCCCGTCGCGCACGGGGAAGGACTTGACGTCCTTCGCGAGGTTCGGGAAACGGTCGCGCACGGCCGAACGGGCCGCGGTGGTGAGCTTGGTCATGTCGCCCCTCCAAGTTCGAGTCACGCGAGAGTAGACGCAGCGGCCGGTACGCACAACACACCACGCCGGTCCGCCGAGGCGGGAGAGAAGGCGTAGGTGCGTGGCGTACCGGCCGCTGCCGGACGGTCGACGCAGGTGCTAGATGCCGGGAGCGAGGTCGCTCGTGCGGCTCGCCCCGCCGACGTTGCTGCGCGGCGGGAGGGCGCTGCCCCGGTTGTCCAGGTCGCCCAGCAGGTTCTGCAGGTAGCTCTTGAGACGCGTGCGGTAGTCCCGCTCGAAGATCCGCAGCTCGTCGATCTTGCGCTCGAGGAGCGAACGCTCCTGCTCGAGCTGCGAGAGCGTGCGGTGCGAGGTCTCCTCGGCCTCGCGCACGATGCGCGAGCCCTCCTCCTTGGCCTCCGCGATGAGGCGGTCACCCTCCTCCTGGCCGGAGCGCACGTAGTCGTCGTGCAGCTTCTGGGCCAGCTGGAGCATGCCCGTCGCCGACTCTGGCTCCGCCGCGTTCTTCGTGACGACGGCCTGCGAGATCGGGGCGGCGCGCACGGGCTCCGGCTCCGGCTCGGGCGCCTTCGGCGTCTCGACGACGGGGGGCTGCACCGCAGCGCTGGACGCGTCGGCTCGGCTGAGCTCGGCGAGACGACGCTCCGCCGCGGCGAGCTTCGCCTTGAGGTCCTCGTTCTCCTCCTGCACGGAGTTGAGGGTCCTCACCACCTCGTCCAAGAAGTCGTCGACCTCTTCGACGTCGTAGCCCTCGCGGAACTTCGTCGCCGAGAACTTCTTGTTCAGGATGTCCTCTGCAGTGAGCAGTGCCATCGGTTCACCTCATAGCGTTTGCGTGTCGGTCCGGGCGACCTCGCGATCACCAGACTCCAAAGTAGCGGACATTGCCCTCAGGGGCGGGAGCAGCCGCGCCGTCGCGCGCCGTCGAACCGTGCCGACGGCGTGCAGCGTGCGCGGGCGCGCGGTGGGGGTCGGGGCGAACCGGACGTAGCGGCCCGGTACGGACCGCCCGGACACCCCGATCGGGTGACGTGCGTCTCAGAGCGAGGACACGACCTGCGCCGCGATCGTCACCGCGAAGAACAGGATGATGAATGCGAGGTCGAGGCGCACCTGACCCAGCGAGAGCGGCGGGATGAGCCGACGCAGCGCGCGCAGGGGCGGGTCCGTCGCCGAGTAGATCACCTCGGCGAGCACCAGCAGGACCCCACGGGGCCTCCAGTCGCGGGCGAAGAACTGCACCCAGTCGAACACGAGCCGACCGATGAGCAGCAGCAGGTAGAGCCAGAGCAGGAATCCGACGATGCCTGTGATGAGGTCCCAGATCACGGGTCAACTGTGCCAGACGCACCGCCCCCGGCCCCGCCGGGGACACGCGCTACGCCCAGGGCGGACGCGCAGGAGGGACGGGCGCGTCACCGCGTCCGCCCCTCCGTGCGTGCGGCGCGTGCTCGGCGGGTCACCGCGCCGCGCGCACGCTCAGCTCTGGTTGTAGAAGCCCGCGCGACCGGGGGCCGGCGCGGCGGCCTGCTCCTCGCCGGTGATCTCGACGTGCTCGGGCGAGAGCAGGAACACCTTGTTGGTGACGCGCTCGATGGCCCCGTGCAGCCCGAAGATGAGGCCCGCGGAGAAGTCGACGAGGCGCTTCGCGTCCGCGTCGTCCATGTCCGAGAGGTTCATGATCACCGGGGTGCCGCCGCGGAACGCCTCGCCGATCACGCGCGCGTCGTTGTACGACCGCGGGTGCACCGTCGTGATCCGCCGCAGCTCGGCCGCCGACATGCTCGTCTGCGGCACCTCGCGCGGCCCGAGCGCGCGGTGCAGCGGCGTCACCGGTGCCTGGTAGTCGTGCGCCACGTCCGCCCCCGTCTCGTCGAGCTCGTCGACGTACTCGTCCTGCTCGTCCTCGCCGCGATCATCAGCGAGGCCCAGATACAGCATGGTCTTGCGCAGCGCTCCCGCCATGGGCCTTGCTCCGTCCTCGATCGATCCTCGGTCCACCGGCCGTCGGACCGGTGCGTTCACGCTAACCGAGGGTGCGCGGCGAGCCCCGGACGACACGCCCGGCGTGCGCAACCTCGTGCGGAGGTCGGACCGAGCCCGCTCAGGTGTCGGTGAGCGCCACGAGCCCGGCGAACCGACCGGTCGTCGTGCCGCGGCGCGCCGCCCGACGGTGCGAGAAGAACCGCTCGTCCTCGATCGTGCACGCCGGGACGCGCACGACGTCCGCCACGCCCGCCGCGACGAGGTCGGCGACGACCCCCGCGGGCAGGTCGAGCGCCGGCGCCCCCCAGGACGTCGTGGACCACGTGGCCGGACGCGCGAGCGCGACGTCGTCGCGCATCCACGCGGGCACCTCGTAGCACCGCCCGCACGCACTCGGCCCGACGGCGGCCCGCACCCGCTCGACCCGCGCGCCAGCGGCGACCAGGGCGCCCAGCGCCGCGTCGACCACCCCGTGCGCGAGGCCGCGGCGCCCGGCGTGCGCGACGCCGACGACGCCCGCCTCGGCGTCTGCGAGGAGGACGGGCACGCAGTCGGCCACGAGAACGCCGAGGCCCGCGCCGCGGGACGCGGCGACGAGGGCGTCCGCCTCCCCCACCGTGTCGACGGGGTCCGCACCGCGCGGCACAGGCTCCACCGTCGCGACGCGGGTGCCGTGCACCTGCGTCGCGAAGGACGCCGGGACGCCGAGCCACGCGGCCGCGCGCGCACGGTTGGCGCGCACCCGATCGGCGTCGTCGGTCACGTTCAGCCCGAGGTTGAGCGTGTCCCACGGCGCCGGCGAGAGCCCGCCGTCGCGCGTCGTGAAGCCGGCGCGCACCCCCGGCCCGAGGTCCACCTCGAGCAGGACGGGAGGGGCGGCGCCGTCGGCACCGCCCCTCCCGTCCTGCACGGCCCCGGCGCTCACGCGGCCCCGCACCGCGCCACGCGGTCGCGCACCGTCACTTGAGGAAGTCGGGCACGTCGAGCTCCTCGACCTTGCGGCGCGGGGGCTCCTCGTCGAAGATCCGCGGGGGCACGTCGACGCCCTCGTTCTGCCCGCCCGGCACGGCCTCCGCGTTGTGGTTCCCGGCGTCGCCGGAACCGACCACGGTGAACGGGGCGGGGGCGACCGGCTGCACCGGCACCGGGCCGTGACCGCCGTCGAGCGTGACGGGCACGTCGTCGGCCTCCGGCTGGATCGGCACGACCGGCCGCGGCAGCGTGTGCGCACCCGTCGTCGGTGCCGGCGGCACGGTCCGCGCGGCGGGCACGACCGGGATCGCGCTCGTCGCGGGGCGCTGGGCACCTGCCACCTGGCCGAGCGCCCGCGCGTCGCCCCGCACCTGCGGGGCACCGCCGTCGAAGCCGGCCGCGATGACGGTGACACGGACCTCGTCGCCCAGCGCGTCGTCGATCACGGCGCCGAAGATGATGTTCGCCTCGGTGTGCGCGGCCTCGTGGACCAGGCGCGCCGCCTCGTTGATCTCGAACAGGCCGAGGTCGGAACCACCCTGGATGGAGAGCAGCACGCCGTGGGCGCCGTCGATGCTCGCCTCGAGGAGCGGCGACGAGATCGCCATCTCGGCGGCCTGGACCGCGCGGTCGTCGCCCCGCGCGTTGCCGATGCCCATGAGGGCGCTGCCCGCGCCCTGCATGACGGACTTGACGTCCGCGAAGTCGAGGTTGATGAGACCGGGGGTCGTGATGAGGTCGGTGATGCCCTGGACACCGGACAGCAGCACCTGGTCGGCCTGGTGGAACGCCTGCAGCGCGCTGACGTTGCGGTCCGACATCGACAGGAGGCGGTCGTTCGGGATGACGATGAGGGTGTCGACCTCGTTGCGCAGGTTCTCGATGCCCTGGTCCGCCTGGACCGAGCGGCGGCGGCCCTCGAACGTGAAGGGCCGCGTCACGACGCCGACGGTCAGCGCGCCGAGCGAGCGCGCGATGCGGGCGACGACCGGTGCGCCGCCCGTGCCGGTGCCGCCGCCCTCGCCCGCCGTGACGAAGACCATGTCCGCGCCGCGCAGCACGTCCTCGATCTCCTCGGCGTGGTCCTCGGCGGCCTTCTTGCCGACCTCGGGGTCGGCGCCGGCGCCGAGACCGCGCGTGAGCTCGCGACCGACGTCGAGCTTGACGTCCGCGTCGGACATGAGGAGCGCCTGGGCGTCCGTGTTGATGGCGATGAACTCGACACCCTTGAGGCCGACCTCGATCATCCGGTTGACGGCGTTCACGCCCCCACCGCCGATGCCGACCACCTTGATCACTGCTAGGTAGTTCTGCGGAGTTGCCACGTCAATGCCTCTCGATCGGTCAGCCCTGAACCTTCACCCTCAAGTAGAGGGTTATAGTTATGTCAGGTCGTTCATGGGTCGACCGTAGGTGTCGACGTGCCCATCATCAACGACCGTCCCGCGCGTGTCGGGGATCGCCACGCGCGCATTCACCGCGTCACCGGGAGCCGTGGGGCCGAGACGTCGTACACGGTGACCCCCGCGTTCTCCGGGACGGCCCGGAGCGTCTGCAGGACGCGCACCTTCAGCGCCGCCTCCTCGGAGCTCCCCCACTCGACGACGACGCCGTCCCGCAGCGTCATGCGGACCGCGTCGCGCGTCGGCGCCGAGACCTCCGCGACCTGCGCGTGGAGGTCCGCCGGGAGCGCGTTGAGCAGCACGAGCGCGGCGTCGAGCGCCCGCGCCCCCTGGTCGTCGAGCGGCGCGTCGATCTCCGGCAGCCCCTCGGGCACGACCGGGTCGGTGCGCACGTGGACGCCGTCGGCGTCGAGCAGCGCGAAGCCGTCGTCCACGGGCACCGCCACGACGGGCTCGCGCGACTCGAGGAGCACAGCGAGCCCCGAGGGCCACGCACGCCGGATCTCGACGTCGCGCACGCCGTTGAGGTCGAGCACCTGCTCGCGCAGCGCGACCGTGTCGAGCCGCGGCAGCGGCACGCCGTCCGCGGCGGCGACCACGTCGCGGACCTGCTGCGGGTCGATCACCGTGCCCTCGCCGGAGACCGTGACCTTGTCGAGGTCGAGGCCGAGCACGGGCGAGAAGAACGCCACCCACGCGAGACCGGCGACGACGAGGAGCGCCGCGACCCAGCCGAGGACGCGCGTGCGGACCCGGTGACGGCGCATCGCGTCGCGCTCGGCGAGCCGCTCGGCCATGCCGTGTGAGACGACCCCGATCGGGGCGGCGGACGCGCCGCGCGGTACGGACGTCGTCGTGCCCGTGGCCCGGCCGCCGCCACCGCGCGCGGCCGGAGGACGACCGGTGCCGGGTCGGCCGCCCGACGAGCGCACGAGCTCGGAGCCCGGAGCCGCGACGCGGCGCACCGGTCGCGTCGGCGTGTCCTCGACCGGCGCACGGCGCGCGCCCGCGGGCGGGGCCGGCTTCGCGGAGCTCGGGGCCTGCTTCGCGGGGCCCGGAGCCGCGGGCCGTCCGGCCCGTTCGCCCGCGCCCGACCGGCCCGGCCGCGGCGCGGCGGGACGAGGCTGGGGCGGCGGACGCATCAGGCCTCGCCTCCTCCGGGCGCCGGGGCGCCGTCGCGACGCGCGCGGAGGCGCTCGAGGACGACGGCGCCCAGCTCCGTGACGTCCCCCGCCCCGACGGTGAGCACGAGGTCTCCCGGGCGGGCGGCGTCCGCGACGCGGCGGGCCGCCTCGACGCGGTCCTCGACCGCGTCGACGACCACGCCGGGAGCGTCGACCAGGTCGGTGATCGTGCGCGCGCTCACGGCCGGGTCCGGCTCCTCGCGCGCCGCGTAGACGCCCGTGACCACGACCTCGTCCGCGCCGGCGAGCGCCTGCGCGAACTCGCGGGCGAACGTCGCGGTGCGCGAGTACAGGTGCGGCTGGAACAGCACGAGCACCCGACCGCCGGCCGCGACGGGCCGGGCGGCGGCGAGCAGCGCGGCCACCTCGGTCGGGTGGTGCGCGTAGTCGTCGACGACGCGCACGCCGCCCGCCTCGCCGCGGGCCTCGAAACGACGGCCGGTGCCGAGGAAGCCGTGCGCGGCCGCGACCGCCGCCGCCGGGTCCACGCCGAGCACGACCGCCGTCACGACGGCCGCGGTCGCGTTGAGCGCGTTGTGGTGCCCCGGCACGCGCAGCAGCAGCGCGAGCCCGTCGAGGCGCGCCGCACCGACCGTGCCCGTGAGCGACGCCCGCACCCCGGGTCGGCCCGCCTCGTCGGTGGGGGCCACGTCCGCGAGGCGCACGTCGGCGTCCGCGGCCGTGCCGTACGTGACCACCGCTCCCCCGGCCCGGGCGTGGGACGACGCGAGAGCGCGCGCCCCCGCGTCGTCGGCGCACGCGACGAGCGTCCCGCCCGGGACGATCCGCGCCGCGAAGTCGACGAACGCCTGCTCGAACGCGTCGCGCGACCCGTAGTGGTCGAGGTGGTCCGGCTCCACGTTGGTGACGACGGCGACGTCGGGGGCGTAGTTGAGGAACGACCCGTCCGACTCGTCGGCCTCGGCCACGAGGACGTCCGACCCGAGGTGGCCGCCCGCGACGGGGCCGTCCTCGGTGAGCACCGTGCCGCCGATCGCGAACGACGGGTCGAGGCCCGCGCCGCGCAGGACGGTCGCGATCATCGCGGACGTCGTGGTCTTGCCGTGCGCGCCCGCCACGGCGACGGACCGGCCGCGCGCCATGAGCGAGGCCAGCGCCTGCGAGCGGTGCAGCACGCGCAGCCCGGCCGCGCGTGCCGCCGCGAGCTCGGGGTTCGTCTCGCGCACGGCGCTCGACACCACGACGGTGTCCGCGTCGGCGACGTGCGCGGCGTCGTGGCCCACCCACACCCGGACGCCGTCGGCGCGCAGCGCGGCGAGCGCGTCGCCCTCGCGCGCGTCCGAGCCCTGGACGGGGACGCCGTGCGCGGCGAGGAGACGGGCGACGACGGACATGCCCGCCCCGCCGGCGCCGACGAGGTGGACCGTGCCGAGCGCCTCGAGCGCGAGCGGGCCCTCGCCCGACGCCGCCGTCACGGTCGTGCCCCCGGTGCACCAGCGACGGCCTCGGCGACGAGGTCCGCGACCCGCGCGGCGCCGTCGCGCACACCCGCTCCCGCGGCGGCCGCGGCCATCGCGTCGAGTCGGCCCGGGTCACCGAGCAGCGCGGGGACCTCGCGCGCGACCCACGCCGCGTCGAGCTGCGCGTCGTCGACGAGCAGGCCGCCACCCGCGGCGACGACGGGGCCGGCGTTGAGCCGCTGCTCCCCGTTGCCGATGGGCAGCGGCACGTAGACGGCCGGGATGCCCAGCGCCGCGAGCTCGCCCACCGTGCCCGCGCCCGCGCGGCACACGACGAGGTCCGCGACCGCGAGCGCGAGCTGCATCTCGGCGAGGTACTCGCGCACGTCGTAGCGCGCGCCGGGGTGGCCCGCGACGGCACCGGCCGCCGCCTCGCGCACCGCGCCGTCCTTGCCCTTGCCCGTCAGGTGGAGGATCTGCGTGCCCGCCCCGAGGAGCGCGCCGGCGGCACCGGAGACCGCCTCGTTGAGGCTCTGCGCCCCCAGCGAGCCGCCGGTGACGACGAGCGTGCGCGCGCGGGGGTCGAGGCCGAGGCGCGCCGCGGCGTCCGCGCGCACCCCGGCGGCGTCCGCCGCCCGCGCGGCCACGAGGTCCTGGATCTCGCGGCGCAGCGGCAGCCCGGTGACGACGCCGCCCTTGAGCGGCGTGCCCTCGAACGTCACGCCGACGCGCGCGGCCCACCGGGCACCGAGGCGGTTCGCCAGGCCGGGGCGCGCGTTCTGCTCGTGGATCACGACCGGGACGTCGCGACGGCGCGCGGCGAGGTACGCGGGCGTGGAGACGTAGCCCCCGAAGCCGACGACGACGCGCGCGCCGGTCTCGTCGATGACGGCGCCCGCCGCGTCCACGGCGGACTTGAGACGGCCCGGGAGGTTGACCCATTCCGCGCTCGGGCGGCGCGGGAGCGGGACGCGCGGCACGTGCCGCAGCGGGTAGCCCCGGGCGGGGACCAGGTCGTCCTCCAGGCCGCCCGCGACCCCGAGCGCGGTCACCACCACGCCGGGCTCACGCGCCCGGAGCTCGTCCGCCACCGCGAGGAGCGGGTTCACGTGCCCCGCCGTCCCGCCGCCTGCGAGCACCACCGAACCGATCGTCGTCACGTACCTCGTCGTCCTTCCCTGCGGCAGGTGCCGCGTCCTGTCCGTCGTGCGGAGGTCTGTCGTGCGGGGCGGGGGCGCCCCACGGGTCCGGCGTCGCGGCCGGAGCGGCCGCGACGGCCGGGGAGGTCATCGCGCGGTCCGGCGCCGGGGGCGCGCCGCCCGGCCGACGACGGCGAGCGAGCGCCGCACGACGCTCCCTCGCGCGGCGAGCGCCTCGGCCGCGCCCGGTTCCGAGCGCGCGAACGAGATGAGCACGCCGAGCGCGGCCATCGTCATGATGAGCGCGGAGCCGCCCGCCGAGACGAGCGGCAGCGGGACGCCGATCACGGGCAGGAGCCCGATGACGACGCCGATGTTGATGAACGCCTGGCCGACGATCCAGCACGCGATCCCGGCCGTCGTGATCTTCACGAAGGGGTCGGGGTGGCGGCGCACGATCCGGCTCGTGGCGACGCCGACGATGACGAACAGCCCCAGCACCAGGAGCGTGCCGAGCAGCCCGAGCTCCTCGCCGATCACGGCGAAGATGAAGTCGTTGTGCGCCTCCGGCAGGTACGACCACTTCTCGCGGCTCGCCCCGAGGCCGACGCCCGTGAGCCCGCCCGTGCCGAGCGCGTACAGACCGTGCATCGACTGGTAGCACTCGCCGAGGGTGTCGGTGCACTCGCGGTACGTCGCCATGATGCGCGAGAGCCGGTCGCCGCCCGACTGGTTGAGGATGAACACGTACCCGACGACGAACGCGGCACCGCCCGCCCCGAGGGCGAGCAGACGCCCGTCGGCCCCCGAGACGAAGAACGCCCCCGCGATGATCGCCATGACGACGAGCGCCGTGCCGAGGTCGTGACCCGCGAGCACGAGGCCCACGACCGCGACCGCGACGGGGACCGCCGGGATCAGCACGTGCCGCCACTGCCCGAGCATCCGCTGCTTGCGTCCGAGCACGACACCGAGCCACAGCGCGAGCGCGAGCTTCGCGACCTCGGCCGGCTGGAACGTGAAGAGCCCGAGGTCGATCCAGCCCGTGTTGCCGTTGACGTTCTTCGCGAGCGGCGTGAACACGAGCATCTGCAGCCCGAGAGCCACGAAGAGCGCGGGCCACGCGAGCCGCTTGTACCAGTCGACCGGCACGCGCGTGGCGACGAGCAGGACGGGCAGGCCCATGAGGGCGAACTTCGCCTGGTCGAGGAACGCCCCGAACGGCGACTTGCCTGCGGCGATCTGCGTGACCGCCGAGCTGGAGAACACCATGACGAGGCCGATGATCGCGAGCAGCGTGGTCGCGCCGACGAGCAGGTAGTAGCTCGTCACCGTGCTGTTCCACTGCCCGAGCCACGGTCGCTCGGCGGGCTCGGGCCGCGGGCGTCGCGGCTCGCGGGTCGTCGCCCGGCCCCGCGGCACCGTCCGGCTCGTGCCGGCCCGGGGGACGGTGCGCGTCGAGGGCGCGCCTCGCCCGTTCGCGGTCTGGGTCATCGGCTGCCCGGCCTACCCGTGGTCGGGGCGCAGGGCGCGCGCCGCCTCGGCGAACGCCTCGCCGCGCGCGGCGTACGAGCGGAACTGGTCCATCGACGCGCCGGCGGGCGCGAGCAGCACCGTGTCGCCGGCCTGCGCGAGGCGGCGGGCGGAGTCGACGGCGCGGGGCATCACGGTCCCAGTGTCGCCAGGATCCACGCGCACGACGGGGATATCGGGCGCGTGTCGGGCGAGCGCACCGGCGAACGGCTCGGCGTCGACGCCGATCAGCACCACCGCACGCAGCCGGTCGGCGCGCGCGGCGACGAGCTCGTCGAACGACGCCCCCTTCGCGAGGCCGCCCGCGACCCACACGACGGTGCCGGGCGCGAACGCCGCGAGGGACGCGGACGCGGCGTGCGCGTTGGTCGCCTTGGAGTCGTCGACGTAGGCGACGCCGTCGACCGAGGCGACCTGCTCGATGCGGTGCGACCCCGTGCGGAACGCGCGCAGCCCGTCGCGGACGGCGACGGCCGGGACGCCGTGCGCCCGTGCGAGGGCGGCCGCGGCGAGCGCGTTCGCCACGACGTGCGCGGGCACGACGCCGTCGGCGCCCGCGAGGTGCGACAGGTCGCCGAGCGTCGCGAGCTCGGCGGCGTGCGTGTGCCGGTCCGGCGCGTCCGCGGGCGCGTGGAACGCGCGGTCGACGAGCACGTCCTCGATGACGCCGAGCTGGCCGCGCGCCGGGGCGCCGAGCGTGAAGCCGACGGCGCGGGCCCCCTCGACGACGTCCGCCTCGCGCACGAGCGCCTCGGTGCGAGGGTCCGCGACGTTGTAGACGCACGCGACCCGGGCGTCCTCGAAGACCCGGCCCTTGTCGGCCGCGTAGGCGTCGATGCCGCCGTGCCAGTCGAGGTGGTCGGGGGCGACGTTGAGGACGGCGCCCGCCTCGGGCGACGTCGTGTGCGTGAAGTGGAGCTGAAAGCTCGACAGCTCGACCGCGAGCACCTCGAGCGTCGGGTCGAGCGCGGCCTCGACCACGGGCGTCCCGACGTTGCCGACCGCCGCCGTCCGCAGGCCCGCGGTCCGCAGGATCGTCTCGAGCATCTCGACGGTCGTCGTCTTGCCGTTCGTCCCGGTGACGGCGAGCCAGGGCGCGGGCCGCCCCGACGGGCCGGCGACGCGCAGGCGCCACGCGAGCTCGACCTCGCTCCACACCGGCACGCCGCGCTCCGCGGCGGCCACGAGCAGCGGGTGGCTCGGGCGCCAGCCCGGCGAGACGACGACGAGGTCCGTCGCCGCGAGGTCCACGTCCGCCGCGTCGTGTAGGTCGGCGTCGGCGGCGCCGTCGTCGAGCGTGACGACCGACGCCGCGCGCGGGCGGAGCGCCGCCGCGGCGGCGCGCCCGGACACCCCGAGACCGGCGACGACGACGCGCGCACGCTCGAGCGGGACGGCGAGGTCGTGGGGGTCGCGTGCCACTAGCCGACCACCCACTCGGCGTAGAAGATCCCGATGCCCAGCGCCGCGAACAGCCCGGCGATGAGCCAGAAGCGGATGACGATCGTGACCTCGCCCCACCCGGACAGCTCGAAGTGGTGGTGGAGCGGCGCCATCTTGAACACGCGGCGCCCGGTCATCTTGAAGAAGCCGATCTGGATGACGTCGGAGAGCACGATGATGACGAAGAGCCCGCCGATGATGAGCGCGAGGAACTCGGTGCGCGTGAGGATCGACAGGCCGGCGAGCGCGCCGCCGAGCGCGAGCGATCCCGTGTCGCCCATGAAGATCTTCGCGGGGCTCGCGTTCCACCACAGGAACCCGAAGCACGCGCCGACGATCGCGGCGGCCACGATCGCGAGGTCCTGCGGGTCGCGCGTCTCGTAGCAGCTCGGCCCGGCCGACGCGAGGCGCTGGCAGGTCTGGTTGAGCTGCCAGATGCCCACGAGCACGTACGAGCCGAACACGATGAGCGAGACGCCCGTCGCGAGCCCGTCGAGACCGTCGGTGAGGTTGACCGCGTTCGACCACGCGGTGATGAGGAAGTTGGCCCAGAGCACGAACAGGATCAGCCCGACCGTGACGCCCGCGAACGCGAGGTCGAGGTTCGTGTCGCGCAGGAAGGAGATGCGCGTCGACGCCGGCGTGCGGCCGTGCTCGTTGGGGAACTGCAGCGCGAGCACCGCGAACGCGATCCCGACCGCGCCCTGGCCGATGATCTTCGCGCGGGCCGTGAGCCCGAGGCTGCGCTGCTTGCGGATCTTCGTGAAGTCGTCGAGGAAGCCGACGATCCCGAGCCCCGTCATGAGGAACAGGACGAGCAGGGCGGACACGCTCGGGAACCGCCCCGAGACGACGTACGACATCGCCCAGCCGAGCAGCGTCGCGCCGATGATGACGACCCCGCCCATCGTGGGCGTCCCGCGCTTGGTGAAGTGCGCCGTCGGGCCGTCCTGGCGGACGAACTGCCCGTAGTTGCGGTGCACGAGGAACCGGATGAACAGCGGCGTCCCGAAGAGCGCGACGAGCAGGGAGACGCCCGCCGCGACGATGATCGCGATCACGCGCGTTCACCTCCTGCCGCACCGGCGCCCGCGGCCGCCAGCTCGTCGCCGAGCCGCCACAGCCCGGACCCGTTCGAGGCCTTCACGAGCACGACGTCCCCCTCCTGCAGCTCGTCGCGCAGCAGCGCGGACGCCGCCTCGACGTCGGGGACGAAGCGCGTCTCGTCGCCCCACGACCCCTCCTGGGTCGCACCGTCGTGGATCCCGCCGGCACCCTCGCCGACCACGACGAGCAGCTTGACGTTCAATCGGACCACGAGCCGGCCGATGTCGTCGTGCGCGACGCGCGAGTCCTCGCCAAGCTCCAGCATCTCGCCGAGCACGGCGACGGACCGCCGGTCGCGCCCCGCCATGACGGCGAGCGCCTTGAGCGCGGCGCGCATCGAGTCCGGGTTGGCGTTGTAGGAGTCGTCGATCACCGTGATGCCGTCGGGACGCTCGGTGACCTGCATCCGGTGCGGGCTCAGGGCGCGCGCGTCGGACAGCCGGGCCACGACGTCGGGCAGCGCGACGCCGAGGCGCAGCGCGGCCGTCGCGGCCGCGAGCGCGTTCGTCACGTGATGCTCGCCGACGAGGCCGAGGGTCACGCGCGCGCTCGTGCCCTCGCCGCGCGTCGCGTCGCCCGACGCGCCGGGGCGCACGCGCAGCGTGAAGGACGCCCGGCCCGTGCGGTCGATGCCCAGGTCCTCCGCGCGCACGTCCGCCGCAGGGATCGTCCCGAACGTGACGACCTCCCCCGGCGCGACGTCGGCCATCGCCGCGACCCGCAGGTCGTCCGCGTTGAGCACGGCCACGCCGCCGGGCGCGAGGCCCGTGACGATCTCGGACTTGGCGCGCGCCACGGCCTCGATCCCGCCGAACTCGCCCAGGTGAGCGCTGCCCACGACGAGCACGACCGAGAAGTCCGGGGGCGCGATGCGCGTGAGGTAGGTGAGGTGACCCACGCCGCTCGCGCCCATCTCCAGCACGAGGAAGCGCGTGGACTCGTCGGCCTCCAGCACCGTGAGCGGCAGGCCGATCTCGTTGTTGAACGACCCGCGCGGCACCACGGTGGGGCCCTCGGGGCGCAGGAGCTGGCCGAGCAGGTCCTTCGTCGTGGTCTTGCCCACGGAACCCGTGACGCCGACCACGCGCACGTCGCCGCGCTCGCGCAGCGTCGCGAGCACGTGGCGGGCCAGCTCGCCGAGCGCGGCCTGGACGTCGTCCACGACGACGCACGGCACGTCGAGCTCGCGCGCGGCGAGGACGAGCGTCGCGCCAGCCTCGACGGCGCCGGCGGCGTAGTCGTGACCGTCGACGTGCTCGCCCGGCAGCGCCACGAAGAGCGACCCCGGCGCGACCCGGCGCGAGTCGACGACGACGGGCCCCCCGACCCGGACCTCCGGGTCGGCGGACAGGCGTCCGCCGGTCGCTGCGGCCACCTGCGCCGCAGTGAGCTCGATCATGCGTGGTGCTCCTTCAGGTCGGGGGTGTCGTGGGGCGGCGTCGTCGCGGGGCGCTCCTCGAGCGCGGCGCGCGCCTCGACGCGGTCGTCCAGGGGGTGGTCGACGCCGGCGATCTCCTGCCACACCTCGTGGCCGCGGCCCGCGACGAGCACCGTGTCGTCCGAGCCCGCGGCGAGGATCGCCTCGCGGATCGCCCGGGCGCGGGGCGCGACCTCGAGCACGACGACGTCGCGCGGCTCGGGTGCGGCGGCCGCGGCCTCGCGCGCCGCGTGGGCGCCGGGCAGCACCTCCGCGCGGATCGCGGCCGGGTCCTCGCCGTGCGGGTCGTCGTCGGTCACGACCACGACGTCGGCGCCCTCGACCGCGACGCCGCCCATCGTGGGCCGCTTGCCGCGGTCCCGGTCGCCGGTCGCGCCGAACACGACCACGAGCCGGCCCGTCGTGGTGGGCCGCAGCGCGTCGAGCGCGAGGGCGAGAGCGTCCGGGTTGTGGGCGAAGTCGACGACGACGCGCGGCCGGTGGGGTGGCTCCGAGACGACCTCCATGCGGCCCGGGACCGCCGGGTCGAGCCCGCCGGCCGCCGCGAGGGCCGTCTCGAGGTCGCGCGCGTCCGTGCCCGCCTCGAGCACGAGGGCCAGGGCGAGGGCGGCGTTGGCGACGTTGAAGTGCCCGGGCAGCGACGTCGTCGTGCGCACGCTGCGGCCGTCACGGTGCCGCAGCGTGAACGCCGAGCCACCAGCCTCCGACGGCTCGACGTCGTGCACGGTCCAGTCCGCCGCGGGCTGCTCGTCGCCCGCCGCGGTCGGGCTCACGCGCAGCGTCGCGACGGGGACGCGCGCGGCCGAGACCATGCGCTCGCCCCACGCGTCGTCGACCACGACGACGCCGCGGCGTGCGTGCTCGGGCGTGAACAGCAGCGCCTTGGCCTCGAAGTACTCCTGGAGGTCGCCGTGGAAGTCGAGGTGGTCCTGGCTGAGGTTCGTGAAGCCCACGACGTCGTAGACGAGCCCGTCGACGCGGTGGAGCGCGAGCGCGTGCGACGAGACCTCCATCGCGAGCGTGCGCACGCCGTCCTCGCGCATCGCCGCGAGCAGGGCCTGGAGGTCGGCCGCCTCCGGGGTCGTGAGGCGGCTCGGCAGCACCCGGTCGCCGGAGCGCATCTCCACGGTGCCGATGAGGCCGCCCGTCCAGCCGAGCGCGCGCAGCGCGTGGTCGACGAGGTACGTCGTCGTGGTCTTGCCGTTCGTGCCCGTCACACCGAACGTCGTGAGGTCCTGCGCGGGGGCGCCGTACACCCAGGCCGCGACGGGGCCGAGGAGCGCGCGGGGGTCGGGGGCGACGAGCACCGGCACGTCGAGGCCGGCGTCCGCGAGCAGGTCGGCGCCCTCGGCGTCCGTGAGGACGGCACGGGCGCCGCGGCCCACGGCGGCGGGCGCGAACCGCGCCCCGTGCGCCCGGGCGCCGGGCAGCGCCACGAAGAGGTCGCCCGCGTCGGCGGTGCGGTCGTCCGACGCCACCGACCACACCTCGACGGAGCCCGGTGCGGCGGCGCTGCCCGCGCGGACGTCGAGCCCGAACCGTGCTGCCAGGTCCGCCACCGACCGACGGGTGGTCGTGGCAGGGCGAAGACGGTCGATCGGGGATGTCACGTGTAGAACCTACCGTGCCGGGACGGGCCGCCCCGCAAGCCCGCGGGGCGCTGCACCCGGGCAGGGGCGCGCTTCACGGGACCTTCACCGGGGACCGGGAGAGGGGCGGTGAGGTTCACCACGTCGTCGGGAGCGGCACGTAGGGCTCGGTGCTCGGCTGGACGCCCTCGTGCTCGAGGGTGAAGCCCATGATCTCGCTGAACACCGGGGCCGCGACGACGCCACCGAAGATCGACGAGTGCGGGTTCTTGAGGAACACCGACACGGTGAACCGCGGGTCGTCCGCGGGCGCGACGCCGATGAACGACGCCATGATCCCGGACAGCCGCCCGTCGTCGCCCGCCGCCTCCGCGGTGCCGGTCTTGCCCGCGACGCGGTAGCCGGGCACCGAGGCGCTCGAGCCGGTGCCCTCCTCCACGACGGACTCCATCATGTGCAGCACCGTGTCCGCCGTCTCCTGGGACACGACGCGCTCCGGCGCCGGACGCTCCGCGGGCACGAGCTCGCCGCGCTCGTCCGTCGTCCCGGCGACGATGCTCGGCGTCGCGCGGACCCCGCCGTTCGCGATCGTCGAGAAGACGCTCGTCGCCTGGATCGCGTTGACCGACACGCTCTGGCCGAAGAGGACCGCGTACTCGGTGCGGCCGTCCCACGAGTCCGCGGGGTGCAGGATGCCCGCCGACTCGCCGGGCAGCCCGAGGCCGGACTTCTGGCCGAAGCCGAACTTCCGCAGGTAGTCGTAGCGGACCTGCTTGGGGATCTTCTCGCCGACCTGGACCGTGCCCGTGTTCGACGACTCCGCGAGGATGCCCGCGAGCGTCAGGCGCTCGACGGGGTGGTCGTGCGAGTCCTTGAACGTCTGACCGTTCGGGGTCGTGTACCGGTCGGGCACCTCGAACCGCGACCCGGCGTCCGCGTGGCCGCCCTCGATGGCCGCGGCCATCGTGACGACCTTGCCCGTCGACCCGGGGTCGAACACGTTCGCGACGGCGCGGCTCGGGCGGGCGACGGCGTCCGTCGAGCGGTCGTTCGGGTTCACGGTGCCCGAGTCCGCGAGCGCGAGCACCTCACCCGTGCGGACGTCCTGCACGACGGCGATCGCGTACTCCGCCCCCGTCTCGCTCACCGCCCGGTCGATCGCGTCCTGCGCCTTCCACTGCACGTCGCGCACGGTCGTGAGGCGCACGTTCAGGCCGGGCACCGCCTCGACGACGTCGCACCGACCCGTCGGGATGAGCTGTCCGCCGAGCCCTGCCTCGCACCGGCGCGAGCCCGGCGTCCCGGCCAGGACGTCGTCGTACGACGCCTCGATGCCGCCCCCGCCCGTCTGCTCGTCGTTGACGAAGCCCACGAGGTTGCCGGCGACCGTGCCCGCCGGGTAGGTGCGCTCGCTCGTCATCGTCGTGCTGACGAACGCGGACAGCCGCAGGTCGGCGATCTGGCGCTGCACCTCGGGCGTGACGTCCTTCTCGAGGACGAGGTACCGCGACGTGCCGACGAGGTCGGCCGCGAGCTCGACCGCGGACCGGTCGAGGATCGGGGCGAGCAGCTTCGCGACGCCCACCGCCCCGCCCTCCTCGAGCGGCTCGCCGTTGACCAGGTCGCCGGCACGGGGCTCGAAGCGCGCGATCGCCTGGAGGTCGGCCGCGACGGTGTACCGGTCCACGGAGGTCGCGAGCACCACGCCGTCGGCGTCCGTGATGTCGCCGCGGTGCGCGATCGTCGTCGAGCTGCGCGTGCGGTCGTTCTGGGCCTCGGCCGCGAGCGCGGGTCCGCGGAGGACCTGGACGTTGACGAGCTGCGCGATGAACACCGCGGTGATCACGCCCGCGACGACGATGAGCCAGCGCTGCCGACGCTCGGGCCGGCCGGGCTCGCGGGTCCCTCGGGCCGGACGGGCCGGCGGGCGGCCGGCCCCGCGCGGCGCCCGCGACACCGGGGCACGCCCCGACGTGCTCCGCGTGGTCGGCACGCGACCGGACGTGGTGCGCGCCGTCGAGGCGCGACCGGACGCGGCGCGCGCCGAGGCGGTGCCCGTCGAGGCGGTGCGCGCGGGCACGGGACCTCCGGAGCGAGCACCCGCGGCCCGACCGGTGGACGCAGGACGGCCTCCCGAGGAGGCCCGGGAGGCCGCGGTGGCGGGACGGGGGCGCGGGGCGCCCGCCGCCGGTCGTGACCGGCCGGTGCGCCCGGCACCCGTGCCCTGCGTCACTCCCCCGCCCCCTCCTGCGCCACGCCGAGCACCGTGCCGTCGGACAGGCGGACCATCGCCGGGTCCTGCGCCTCGACCATGCCGAGCCCGCGCGCGGTCTCCGGCAGCGCCGTCCTCTGCTCGGCGACCTGCAGCTGCAGGCTCTGCGTGTCCTGGGCCACGCGACTCACCTCCCGGCGCAGCTCCGACATCTCGTAGGAGTTGCGCGCCATCGTCGTGTTCACCAGGAGAGCACACAGGAGCGCGGCGCCGAGGATCGACATGCAGACGACGAGGAACGGGACCTTGGACCGCGCCTGCAGCGGCGCCCGGACGAGCTCGAGACGCGAGCGCAGCGCCCGCTCGGACGCGCCGCCCGGCAGGGCGGTCAGCGACGGGCGCGGTGCGGGCGCCGGCCGGGCCGGGCGCGGGAGCGGGCGGGCGGCGGTCGACCTCTGTGCGCTCATCGTGTCGTCTCCCCCGGGTCGTGCGGTCGGTCGGTCGGTCGGTGGCCGGGCGCCGGCGAGCGGCGAGCGGCGGACGGGCGGCGGTGCGGCGGTGTCGGGCGGGTGCGCTCGGCGGCACGCAGGCGCACGGACGCGGACCGCGGGTTCGTCTCGCGCTCCCCGGCCGGCGCCTCCTCGGCCCCCCGGGTCAGCAGGCGCAGGTACGGCTCGTCCTGCTCGGGCACGACCGGCAGGCCGGCGGGCGCGCTGATCGTCGCGCCGGCGGCGAGCACGCGCTTGACGATGCGGTCCTCGAGCGAGTGGTACGACTCGACGACGATGCGCCCGCCCACGGCGAGCACGTCCACCGCGGCGGGGACCGCGCGCTCGAGGACCTCGAGCTCGCCGTTCACCTCGATGCGCAGCGCCTGGAACGTGCGCTTGGCGGGGTTGCCGCCCGTCGTGCGGGTGGCCGCCGGGATCGACGCGCGGACGAGGTCGACGAGGTCCGCGCTGCGCTCCCACGGCTGCTGCTCGCGCCGGCGCACCACGGCCCGCGCGATCCGCTGGGCGAACCGCTCCTCGCCGTAGTCGCGCAGGATCCGGGTGAGCGCGCGCTCGTCGTACGTGTTGAGCACGTCCTTGGCCGTGAGGCCCACGGTCGGGTCCATGCGCATGTCGAGCGGTGCGTCGTGCGCGTAGGAGAACCCGCGCTCCGTCTCGTCGATCTGGAGCGAGGAGACGCCGAGGTCCATGAGCACGCCCTGGACCGGTGCGCCGACCACGTCCGCGACGACGTCCTCGATCTCGTCGTACACGGCGTGCACGGCGCGGAAGCGGTCGCCGAACCGGGCGAGCCGGCGCGACGCGCGGTCGATCGCCTCGGGGTCGCGGTCGATGCCGACCACGCGCGCCGTCGGCACCTGCTCCAGGACGGCCTCCGTGTGGCCGCCCATGCCGAGCGTGCAGTCGACGAGCACGGAGCCCGGCTCGCCGAGCGCGGGCGCGAGCAGGTCGACGCAGCGCTGGAGGAGGACCGGGACGTGCCGCTCGGCGGCGTCGTCGGGGGTGCTCGTCACGTCCTCCTCCTCTCCGTGCTGGTCGTCGTGCTCCGGTGCTGCTGCTGGTCGTGCTGTGCTGCGGGCCCCGTACGGTCAGGTCTCCCTCCGCGTCCTTTCTGGCGCCGGGGAAGTGCGCCAGACCGGGCGGGAGGAGGCCTCACCGTGCGGAGCCGGTGGTGCTCGGCCCTAGAAGCGCAGGTCCGGGAACACCTCCTCCGCGGTGTCGGAGTACGCCGACTCCTGCTCCGCGAGGTACGTCTCCCACGCCTGCGCGTCCCAGATCTCGACGCGCGTGCCGGCGCCGATCACGGCGACGTCGCGGTCGAGCCCCGCGTACGCCCGCAGGGGCGCGGGGATCGAGACACGTCCCTGCTTGTCCGGGATCTCGTCGCTCGCCCCCGAGAGGAAGACGCGCAGGTAGTCCCGGGCCTGCTTGCTCGTCACCGGCGCCTGCCGGATCTGGTCGTACATGCGCCGGAACTCGTCCATCGGCAGCAGGAACAGACAGCGCTCCTGCCCCCGTGTCATGACGAGACCCGGTGCGAGCCGCGACCGGAACTTCGCGGGGAGGATGAGCCTCCCCTTGTCGTCCAGACGCGGCGTGAAGGTGCCCAGGAGCAGGCCGGAGGAACCGCCGAGCACGTCGTCCACGAAGCCGGACATGCACCTGGCACCTCCCCTCCTGCTCCCTTCTGCTCCACGGTACTCCACTTCCCTCCACCGCTCTCGGCGAAAGTCCCAGGTTTCACCCGTCTTCGCAGGATCTCCGCAGGTCAGACGGGCTGGAGCGCGGTGGAGGGGAGGACTCCCCAGGGCGCGTCGCGGCCGCGTCCGGCGGGACCGTCGTCGGGGGCGACCGCTTCCAGGAGCCGTCCGGCGGGTCCTGGGCGGCGGCGCCGGGTGCACGTGGAGGGAGAGGGAGGGGCACGGGTCCGCCGATCCCGGACCGCGCGCCCCCTGGCCGGGGTCGGCGGACCTCCCACCGTCTACTAGGCTCTTCCCACCCGCGGTCTCGCCGGTCCGCGGCCCTGCGCCACCGACGACGGAGGTCCCCGTGCTCCCCGACATCGCCCCTGTCGCGCCCTCCGACGAGCCCGGGTCAGGACGGCTCGCCGGTCTCGACGAGCTGGTCGAGACCACCGGACGGATCCGCTCCGGCATCGAGTCGGTAGTCACCGGGCGACCGGACCTCGTGACCGTCACCGTCGCCGTCCTCCTGGCACAGGGGCACCTTCTCGTCGAGGACGTCCCCGGCGTGGGCAAGACGACGCTCGCCAAGGCGCTGGCGCGCACGATCGACTGCAAGGTCGGCCGCATCCAGTTCACGCCCGACCTCCTGCCGAGCGACCTCACCGGCGTCAACATCTACCGCGCCGCGAACCACGAGTTCGAGTTCCGGCCCGGCCCCGTCTTCTCCAACATCGTCATCGGCGACGAGATCAACCGCGCCTCCCCCAAGACGCAGTCGGCGCTCCTGGAGTGCATGGAGGAGGGCCAGACGACGGTCGACGGCACGACCCACATGCTCCCGAGCCCGTTCCTCGTCGTCGCGACCCAGAACCCGGTCGAGATGGAGGGCACCTACCCGCTCCCCGAGGCCCAGCGCGACCGCTTCATGGCACGGCTCACCGTGGGGTACCCCGACGTCGACGCCGAGCTCCGGATGCTCGACCGCCAGGAGTCGGACAACCCGCTCGCGCACCTGCGGCCCGTGACCACCGGGGCGGACGTGCTGCGGTTCGCCGAGGTCGCGCGCTCGGTCCACGCGTCCACGGCCGTCAAGCGCTACGTCCTCGCGCTGGTCACCGGGACGCGCGAGCACCCGGGCCTGCGCCTCGGCGCCTCCCCCCGCACGACGCTCCAGCTCCTGCGCGCGGCGAAGGCCCTGGCCGCGATGGCGGGGCGCGACCACGTCCTCCCCGACGACGTGCAGTACCTCGCGGTGCCCGTGCTCGCGCACCGGCTCGTCGTCACCACCGAGGCACGGCTCTCGGGCCAGGACGCCGAGGCCGTCGTCGCGTCCCTCGTGGCGCAGACGCCGATCCCCGCCCTGGACGCGACCGAGCGACGCTGACGTGCGCGGACCGTCGTTCCTCGCGCGGCTCCGGCGCAGGACCAGGAGCCTCGCCAGCGCGCGCCCGACCCGCCGCGGCGTCGTGGTCCTCGGTGCGGGCGCCGCGCTCGTGGTGCTCGGCGTCACGCTCGGCCTGCCGGACCTCGTCGGGCTCGGCGCGGCGGGGCTCCTCGCCGTGGGGGCCGCGTGGTGCTGGATGGCGGCCCGGCGCATCGACCGGGGGCGCGGCGCGCTGCACGTGACGCGCCGGGTCCAGCCCAACCCCGCCGTGCGCGGCCAGCTCACGACCGCGCGCCTGACCGTCGCGGCGGCGCGCACGACGTCGTCGA
The DNA here is from genome assembly GCF_004519295.1 of Cellulosimicrobium funkei. GTDB lineage: Bacteria > Actinomycetota > Actinomycetes > Actinomycetales > Cellulomonadaceae > Cellulosimicrobium > Cellulosimicrobium funkei. Next base: position 166,104 of record NZ_SOZH01000010.1, on the reverse strand, counting down.
CGGCCTCCACGCTCGCACGCCTGCGCATCAGCGAGCAGGCCGCGCACGAGCTGTCCGACCAGGGCTCGCTGCGCGCGCAGGTCGCGACGGTCGGCGACCACATCGCCGTGCGGTACCGCCTGCGGCCGCTGCGCCGCGGCCGGTGGCCGCTCGGCCCGCTCCTCACGACGCGGACCGACCTGTTCGGCCTCGTCAGCGCGACGCAGGAGCTCGGCGACCCGACGGCCGTGGCAGTCTGGCCGCGCACCGTCGAGCTGCCCGTGCGCGGGAGCCGCGCGTTCGGCGAGCACGAGCGCTCGGCCTCCGGCGCCCGGCTCGCGTCGAGCGACGACTCGGTCCTGCGCGACTACGTCGCCGGTGACGACCCCCGCCGCGTGCACTGGGTCAGCGCCGCGCGCCGCGGCCAGCTCATGGTGCGCTCCGACGAGAGCGCGGGCCTGCCACCCGTGACCGTGCTCCTCGACCGCGGCCTCCTGCCCCACCCGGAGCTCGCCGCGTCGAGCCCGCGTGCGCTGGCCGACGGCGAGTGGGCCGTCGAGTGCGCGGCGTCGATCGGGGTGTCGCTGCTCCACGCGGGGCACCCCGTCCGCCTCGTCCCCACGTCGCTCGCCGCGGTGGTCTCCGGCACCGGCTTCCGCGTCAACCGGTCCGGCGAGGGCCCGGCCGACCTGCTCGACGCCACGGTCGACCTGCACGGGCACCAGGTCGTGGCAGACGCCGACCGCTCCGTCGTGACGACCTCCGAGGCGCTGCGACGCGACCGCCGCCCGGGCGAGATCACCGTCGCCGTGCTCGGCCCGCTCGGCTCCGTGGCCCGGCACACCGTCGCCGCGATGGCCGGGGACGGCGTCCACCGCGCGCTCGTGGTGAGCACCCGGCCGTGGGCCCCCGAGCACGCCGACGCCGTCGAGACCGTCGCCGCGCTCCGCTCCACGGGGTGGCATGCCGCGCTCGTCGACCCGTCCGTGTCGCTCGAGCACGCCTGGACCCTGCTCGTGGAGGGCTCACGATGACCGCACCCCGGCCGGGAACCTCGGACTCCGCGGGCCTGCGCGTGCTCGCGACGAGCGCGCTCGTCGCCACCGCGGTCGTCGCGTCGGCGTACGCGCTGGGGAGCGTCGTCGGGCCGGGCGGCTGGACGGGCACGGTCGTGCGCGTCGTCGTCGTCCTCGCGCTCGTCACCGGTCTCAGCCGCTGGGCGCTCGAACGGAGCCACGCGGCGCGCGGCGAGGTGCTCGCCCCGCCGGCGGCGCTCCTGCCGTCGCTCGCGGGGCTCGTCGTCGGGCTGTGGGCCCTGCTCGGGCTGTACGGCGGGCCGACGGACCGGTTCTCGCTCCTCATCGGCCTGTCCAACGTGGACCGCGTCGTGTCCCGCCTGGGCACCGCGCGCGACCTCACGCTCGCGGAGGTCGCCCCGATCGACCCCAGCCTGCCCATCGCTCTCCTGGCGGTCGGCGGCGCGGTCGTGGTGTTCGTCGTCGCCGACCTCATGGCCGGCGGGCTGCGGCTCGGCGCGGGGGTCGCGCTGCCGCTCCTCGCCCTGTGGGTGCCCGGGCTCGTCATCGTCGGCGAGATCCCGCCGCTCGCGTTCGTCGTGACGGTCACCGCCCTCGTGCTCCTCCTCGCGGTGGACAACCCGCACCGCGCCGTCCGCCGCGGGGCGTCCGCGCGACGCCCGGAGGACCGCGCCGCCGGAGGCCTGCGTGCCGCGGGCGCGCTCGTCGTGGCGGTCGCCGTGGCGGTCACCGCGCTCGGCCTCGGGTCGGCGAGCGCCTCGCTCCCCGAGGTGGCGTCGGCGTCGTGGTCGCGCCTGTTCTCCTCGACCGGCCAGACGGTCCGGCTCTCCGACGACCTGGACATGCGGCGCGACCTCGCCGAGCGCTCGGGCGAGGTGGTCCTGCGCTACCGGACCGACGGCGAAGGCGTCGGTCCCCTGCGGGTCTTCACGCTCACCGGCTTCGACGGCACCAACTGGCGCCGTGGCGCGGACCGCGACGGCACCCCCATCGACGGCGGCGAGCAGGTCCTGTGGCCCGACGACCCGGGCGCCACCGGGGACCCGACGTCGCTGCGCGTCACGCTCGAGTCGCTGCGCGACACCAAGCTGCCGCTGCCGACCGAGCCGCGCGCCGTCGGCATCGACGGCGACTGGGCGTACGACGACGTGCGCGACGAGGTGCTCGGCGAGCAGCCGACGGGCGCGGGCACGTCCTACGAGGTCACGGTCTTCCCGCGGCCGCTCGACGCCGACGCGTTGCGCGGCGCCAGCGGCGCGGACCCCGACGACCCCAACTACCTCGACGTGCCCGCGACGGAGCACGAGCAGGACATCCGCGACCTCGCGACGTCCGTCGTCGACGGCGCGACGACGCGCTACGACCAGGCGCTCGCGCTGCAGACCTACTTCCGCGACATCTCGCAGTTCACGTACTCCACCGAGGTGCCGCCGGGCACCTCGGGCGACGCAGTCTGGGACTTCCTCCAGGACCGGACGGGCTACTGCGTCCAGTTCGCGACGTCGATGACGATGATGGCCCGCACGCTCGGCATCCCCGCGCGGCTGGGCGTCGGGTTCCTGCCGGGCGAGCGGGTCGACGAGTCGAGCTACCAGGTCACGGGTCGCGACTCCCACGCATGGCCCGAGCTGTACTTCCCGGGCCAGGGCTGGGTGCGTTTCGAGCCGACGCCCGCCCAGCAGACCGGTCCGACGCCGACGTGGGCCACCCCGGTCGCCGTCACGCCCGGCGGCCCGGCAGACCCGGGGAACGTCCCGACGCCGGGCGCCACCACGGCCGCGCCGTCAGCGCCGGCGACGCCGGCACCCACCGCCCCGGGGGCCGGCACGACGGGCGGCACGCAGGAGGACTCCACCTCGTGGCCGCTCGTCGTGGGCGTGGCGCTGCTCGTCGCGGCGGTGCTCGCCGCAGGGCTGTGGTTCGTGCTGCGCCGACGCACCGAGGCGGAGAGCCTGCGGGACGCCGAGGACGCCTGGGCCGAGCTCGTGGCACGGCTCGGTGCGCTGGACGTGCGGTGGCCGTCGTCCACGACGCCGCGCCGCGTGCCCGCGGTCGTCGTCGCGACCCTGCAGGCGCGACGCGGGACCGATGCCGGGGACGAGGACCTGGCCGAGGCGCTCACGGCCCTCGCGGCGGCGCTCGAGGCGGAGCGCTACGCCCCGCGTCCGCGCGAGACGGTCACCCCGGAGCGTCTCCAGGCGCTCGTCGACGCCGCCGTCGAGGGGATCGAGAGGTCGCTCAGCGACCGTCCTGCTCGCGCCGACGGTCCCAGCGCTCTTCGAGTCGGCTGAGGAACGGCTTGCGCGAGGTCCTGCTCGCTGCGGCCGGCCGGACGGTGCCGTCGGCCTCGACGGTGCCGACCGGTCCCTTGCGGGAGGCGCGCGGTGCCTGGAAGACCAGCACGACGCCGGCGAACATGAGGACGAAGCCGATGACGCCGAGCCAGGTCTGCGAGAGCGCGGCGCCCAGCACCAGCAGGAGCAGCCCTCCCACGACGCCGACACCGGCCAGGACGTAGCGCAGCGCAGAGCGACGTCGAGGGGCCTGGAGCGTGTTCGCCAACCGCGGATCGTCCGAGGTGAGCGCGCGCTCCATCTGCTCCAAGACCCGCTGCTCGTACTCAGACAGAGGCATGAGCACCCCGATTCTCCACGGTGGTCGTGTGACACCCTCAGGATAGATCGACATCCGCGGGGGTGGTAGTCGAGCGGGCCCGGGCGGGCCCCATCGCGATGGATCTCACCCCGAAACGGCCGCGGACGGCGTCGACGGCCTCCTCCGCGCGCCGTCGGACGGCGTTCGTCCCCACCACGGCCTCCTCGAGCGTGGGCTGGACGACGGCCTCCGCGCGCGGCTCGAGACCTTCCGCACGCACCCCCACGAGCCGGACCGCGAGCCCTCGCAGGTCCACCCCCGCGACGAGCTCGCGCGCGACGAGGTAGATCTCGCGCGCGACGTCCGTCGGGGCGCCGAGCGTGCGGGCGCGCGTGACCGTCCGGAAGTCGCTCGTGCGGACCTTCACGCTCACCGTGCGGGCGACGAGGCCCTGGTGCCGGAGCCGCCCGGCGCACCGGTCGGCGAGCTCGAGCACGCGCGCCTGCACGGCGGCGAGGTCACGCAGGTCGTGCTCGAACGTCGTCTCCGCGCCGACGCTCCGCTCCGAGCGCTCCGGCTGGACGGGGCGCGGGTCACGACCCCACGCGAGGTCGTGCAGGTGCGCCCCGGACACCTTGCCGACCGCCGTCTGCAGGGACGCGACGTCGGTGTCGGCGAGCTCGGCCACCGTCCGGATGCCCCACTGCGCGAGGACGGCCTCCGTGCGCTCGCCCACGCCCCACAGCGCCCCGACCGGCAGGGTGCGCAGGAACGGCACCGTCGCCGCGGCGGGCACGAGCAGCATGCCGTCGGGCTTGGCGTGCGTGGACGCGAGCTTCGCGACGAACTTCGTGGTCGCGATCCCGACCGAGCACGTGATCCCGTGGTCCGCCTGGACCCGACGCCGCAGCGCGGCCGCGATCCGCGTGGGCGGCCCGAGGCGGCGCCGCGCGCCGCTGACGTCGAGGAACGCCTCGTCGACGCTCACCTGCTCCACGAGCGCGGTGATCTCGCCGAGCGCGGCCATGACCGAGCGCGAGACCTCGTGGTACCGCGTGTGGTCCGGCGGCACGACGACCGCCTGCGGGCACAGCCGGCGTGCGGTCGTCATGGGCATCGCCGAATGGACGCCGAACGCGCGCGCCTCGTAGGTGGCAGCCAGGACGACTCCCCGCTCGGCAGCGCCGACGATGACCGGCCGCCCGACGAGCTGGGGACGCCGCGCGAGCTCGACCGAGGCGAAGAACGCGTCCATGTCGACGTGCAGGATCGAGCAGCCGCTCTCGTCGTCGCCCCAGTCCCGGCGGACGACGGCACGAGGACCCCGGCTCATCGGGTGCTCACCGTGCCCGCGGGCCGACCGGCCGGGTCGTCACGACGCCACCGTGCGCAGCCCGGGGAGCCGGACGAAGCCGGCGTCCGGGTCGACCAGCATCGCGACCTCGTCGCGGAAGTCCTCGGCGCACGCGACGAGCTCGTCGGCGCGACGCGGGTCGACCTCGTCGAACCGCCCGGCGTCCACGGCGGCGCGGACGCGCGCGCCGCTCGCGAAGTACACCGACCACGCGGCGAGCGCGGGCTCGGCGTCCGCGAGCTGCTCCCACACCGAGCGGGCGCGCCCACGGCGCACGGGGCGCGCACGGAGCGCGACGACCGCGGCGGCTGCCCGCAGCGCGCCGAGGTGGGCGTGGACGAACCGCTCCCCCGCGTCCTGCGCGAGCGCCGCCGCGACGAGCTCCGCGTCCGCGCGGGCGAGCAGCCGCCGGACCTCGGCGGGTACCACGACCTGCGCCCTCGCGCCTGCTTCGTTCGACATCGCGCACCTCCTGCTCCACTATCGAACACCTGTTCGATCCTGTCAACGTGCCGGACGCCGACAGCCCGTACCGTGGGCACATGGCTCGCCGTACCTCCCGACGCCCTCCAGGGTCCTCCGCACCACCCACACCGCCCCGGCGTCGGGGCCCCGCGCGTGGTGGGCCTGCGGCGTCCGACCTCCCGGACGAGCCCGTCGCGACCACGACGGGCACCGCGCGCGTCGAGCGCGACCCCGACCGCCCGTCGGCGGTCACCCTCTACGTCAACGGGGTGCCGAGCTCGTACCTCGACCTGGACGACCCCGGGATGCTCGCGTTCGAGTACATGCAGCAGATGGCCGCGGTGGTCGACGAGCTCCACCCCGGGCCCGTGCGTGCGCTGCACCTCGGGGCCGCCGGGTGCAGCCTGCCGCGCTGGGTGGAGCACACCCGCCCCGGCTCGACGCAGCTCGGGGTCGACCTCGACGCGCGCCTCCTGGAGCTCGTGCGCGCCTGGTTCGACCTGCCGCGCTCCCCGCGGCTGCGGCTGCGGCCCGACGACGCCCGGCACGCGGTGGAGGGGCTCGCCGACGCGTCGTTCGACGTCGTGGTCCGGGACGTCTTCCACGGCGACCGCACGCCCGACCACCTCGTGACCCTCGGCATGGCCGAGGAGGTGCGGCGCGTCCTGCGACCGGGGGGCGTCTACCTGGTCAACTGCGCGGACCGGCCGCCCCTCGCGTCGGTGCGGCGCGAGCTGGCGACGCTCGCGGCCGCGTTCGGGGAGGGCGCGGGCGCCGGCGCCCTGGAGGAGGGGCGCGTCGCGGCGATCGCCGAGCCCGCACAGCTCAAGGGCCGCCGGTACGGGAACGTGGTGCTCGCCGCGGTCGCGCCGGGAGGCGCCGGCCCCGGCCTGGCCGGCCCGGGCCTCGCGCGCGCCGTGCGCTCGCTGGCCGTGCCGGCGCGCGTCCTCGTGGGGGGCGAGCTGCGGACCTTCGTCGGCCCGGCGGCGCCCCTCCTGGACCCCACGCCCGCGGACCCCACGCCCGCGGACCCCGGGTCCGCCGACCCCACGTTCGGGGGACCCGCTCCCGGGGACGCCACGACCGCGCGGCCGGCGACCGACGAGCGCGCGCGGGCGCCGCGCGAGGGCTGACACGCCAGGAGCCGCGCCCCCGGGAGGGGACGCGGCTCCTGCGCTGCTGCTACGACCGGGCGACCCGACCGCAGGACGTCGTGGACGTCAGAGCGGGCGGACCTTCTCCGCCTGCGGGCCCTTCGGCCCCTGGGTGATCTCGAACTCGACCCGCTGCGCCTCGTCGAGCGTGCGGTACCCGTTCGACTCGATCGCCGAGTAGTGCACGAAGACGTCGGCACCGCCGCCGTCCTGCGCGATGAAGCCGTAGCCCTTCTCGGCGTTGAACCACTTCACAGAACCCTGCGCCATGCTGTTCCTCTGACCTTCTGTCCATCCGGGGACATCAGCAGGCGGACCCTTCGTCCACCCCCGTGCGCCGCAATGCCATGTCCCACGTCCTTCGCCGGCATCCCGGCCGTGTGCGGCCGGCGAGGCCCGACGTCGGACCGCCCCGCCGGGCGGACCCACGTTCCGGCCCTGTACCGGGTCGTGCGCAAGTACGTCACTGCAACGGGTCACAGTGTGGCATGGACCACGTCAGGTCCGCCATGGAGAACGGGCCCTCTCGTGCCGATTTTTCGGCACATAGTCTCCGGCTCTGCGGCGCGCGCGGTCACTCCCCCGACTGCTGCGCGAGGAAGCGCTCGAACTCCGCGCCGAGCTCGTCGGCCGTGGGGATCGGCGCCGACTCGGCGAGCAGGCTCGTGCGCCCGACCGAGCGGGCGAAGGCGTCGTACTGCTCCTCGAGCGCCCGGACCACCGCCGCGACCTCCTCGGAGTCGCGCACCTGGCGCTCGACCTCGGTCTTCGCGTCCTGGACCGCCTCCGCGAGGCCGCCCGTGGCGAGGTCGAGTCCCGTCACGCGCTGGACGTGCTCGAGCGCGACGACCGCCGCGGGCGGGTACGACGACTGGGCGAGGTAGTGCGGCACGTGCACGGTGTAGCCGACGGCGTCGTGGCCCGCGCGCCCGAGCCGCAGCTCGAGCAGCGCGGCGAGGCTCGCCGGGACCTTGACCGTCCCGAACCACGACGTGTGCTCGCCGAGCAGCTCGGGGCGCGTGGCGTGCGCCGTCACCGAGAGCGGCCGCGTGTGCGGGATGCCCATCGGGATGCCGTGGAAGCCCACGACGAGCGAGACGCCCAGGCGCTCGACGACGTCGCGCACCGCGGCGACCACGCGCTCCCACTGGACGTCCGGCTCGGCGCCGTGCAGCAGCAGGAAGCCGGTGCCCTCGGCGTCGCGCACGTGGTCGACGACGAGGTACGGCTCGTCGTAGTCGGACCAGCGGTCCGTGCTGAAGGTCATCGTGGCCCGCTTCGAGCGGTAGTCGATGAGCTGGTCGGCGTCGAACGTCACCAGGCGGGTGACCTCACCGATCTCCAGCAGGTGGTCGACGGCCACCTCTCCCGCGCTGCCCGCGTCGACGAACCCCGCGACCGCGTGCAGCAGCACCGGCCCGGAGCCCGCCTCGGGCGGCGTGGGCCACAGGCGCGCCACGGCCTGCTCGTCGAGCTCGTAGATCCCGCGAGGGTCCAGCATGCATCCTCCTCGTCACGTCCTTCGCCCGTGCGCCGCCGGTGGCGCGCTGCGGGCCTGACGAGGTAACGCGACCCGGGCCGGGGATCATTCCCGGCCGGGCGGTGGCGGCGGTCAGCGACCGGGGAGCCGCACCACGGAGACGAAGAAGTCGTCGATCTGCCGGACGACGTCGATGAAGCGGTCGAAGTCGACGGGCTTGGTCACGTAGGCGTTGGCGTGCAGCGAGTAGCTGCGCACCACGTCCTCCTCGGCCTCCGACGTCGTGAGCACGACGACGGGGATCTTGCGCAGCGCGTCGTCGGCCTTGAGCTCGGCCAGGACCTCGCGCCCGTCCATCCGGGGCAGGTTGAGGTCGAGGAGGATGAGGTCGGGCGTCGGGGCGCCCGCGTGCTCGCCCTCTTTGCGCAGGAACTGCAGCGCGCTCACGCCGTCGGACACCACCGAGAGGCGGTTGGTGACCTTGTGGTCCTCGAACGCCTCACGGGTCATGAGCACGTCGCCCGGGTCGTCCTCCACCAGGAGGACGTCGATCGGCTTGCTGCCGTGGCTCATGGGGGGCTCTCCTCGTCGTCGGGGCGCGCGGGGGCCGGAGCGTCCGGACCGGCGCCGCCGGGGTCGGAGCGAGCGTAGCCGACCTGCGCCTGGACGTAGGCGTGGGCGAGCGTGAAGCGGATGGTCGTGCCGCCCTCGCGCGGCTCGATCCAGATGCGCCCGCCGTGGTACTCGACGATGCGCTTGCACAGCGCGAGGCCGATGCCCGTGCCCTCGTACACGTCCTTGGCGTGCAGGCGCTGGAAGATGACGAACACGCGGTCGGCGTACTGCGCGTCGATGCCGATCCCGTTGTCCTCGACCGACAGCTCCCAGTGGGTGTCGCGCGCGAGCACGCCCACGTGCACGGCGGGCGCCCGGTCGGGGTGGCGGAACTTCAGCGCGTTGCCGACGAGGTTCGCGAGGAGCTGGTGCAGGAGCGCCTGCTCTCCCACGACGACGGGGAGCGGGTCGTGCGTGACGCGCGCCCCGGACTCCGCGATCTTCTCGGAGAAGTCCTCGAGCACGCCCCGGAGCTCGTCCTCGAGGTCGACGTCGACGCGCTCGGTGCCCGTCCGGCCGACGCGGGAGAACCCGAGCAGGTCCTGGATGAGGCGCTGCATCCGCTTCGCGCCGTCGACCGCGAAGTCGATGTACTGGTCGGCGCGGTCGTCGAGCTCGCCCCCGTAGCGCTTCTTGAGGAGCTGCGTGAAGCTCGCGACCTTGCGCAGCGGCTCCTGGAGGTCGTGCGAGGCGACGTACGCGAACTGCTCCAGGTCGCGGTTCGAGCGTTCCAGCTCGCGCGCCTGCTCGGCGAGCAGCTCGTGCGAGCGCGCCGCGTCCTCGTGCGACGCCTTGATCTCCGCGACCTGGCTGACGAGCTCGACGCGCATGTGCTCGACGTCCTGCGCGAGGTCCGCGATCTCGGCGGGCCCGGACGTGACGACCGGCTCGTCGAGGCTCCCGGAGCTCACGCGCCGCACGCGGTGCGCGAGCTCGGCCATGGGTTCGGTGACCCAGCGCTTGAGGCAGACCCACAGGATGATGCCGACCGCGAGCGCCGAGCCGACGAGGACGAGGACGCTCCCGAACAGGGCGCGGCTCCACCGGTCGAGCGCGTCGAGGCGTTCGACGCGCTCGTCGCGCAGCTGGTCGACGTACTGCGCGGTGTCGGCGCGCGCCGCCGCGAAGAGCTCGGCGCCGCGCGCCTGGTCGACGGCGCGCACGCGCCCGGGGCCCTGGGCCTCGGTGGTCGCGATGGCGGGCTCGGCCGCGTCGGAGACCCAGGCGCGCACCGAGGACTCGGCCTGGGTGAGCGTCCCGGCGAGCTCGTCGTCGAGGCCGAGGCGGTCGACGAGCGCGGCGTCGGGGACGACGCCCTCGGCGTCGACGCCCACCGCGCGCGTGTAGGCCTCGAGCGCCGTCGCGTCGCCCGTGGCGACGTAGGCGCGCACCGCGACCTCGGCGTCGAGCAGGCCGACGTACGCGCCGTCCGCCTCGCTCACCGCGTCGAAGAACGGCCCGGTCACGTCGGTCTGGAGGGTGAGGACGCGCGACAGCGCGATCGCGGACGTCGCGAGCACGCCGAGGAGGATCACCCCGGCGACGACGAGCGCCCAGCCGAGCCGCCGACGCAGCGTCGGGGCACGACGCTCGCCCGCGCGCCTGCGGTCGCCCGCGGCGCTCACCGGGCCCACTCGTCCGAGTCCGCGAGGGTGGCCGACCGCTCGCCCGGGGAGGTGCCCTTGCCGTCCCACCCGAGCACGAGGAGGGCCGCGTCGTCCGCGAGGGGGCCGCCGTGGAGGTCGCGCACGCGACGGAAGACGCGCTCGACGACGCCCTCGACGCCCTGCTCCAGGGCGCTGTCGACGGCGCGGCGCAGGCCGTCGACCCCGACGCGCTCGGGGCGGGTCCGCGCGTCGCCCGCCCCGGCTCCCGCGACGGTCGCCTCGACGAGGCCGTCGGTGTAGAGCATGAGGGCCCAGCGCTCGCCGAGCTCGACCGGCTGCGACGTCCAGCCGCCCGCGACCGGGATGCCCAGGGCGCGGCCGCGCGACGTCGGCGTGATCTCCGACGCCGTGTCGCGCAGCAGCAGCGGCGCGAGGTGGCCCGCGAGGTAGACCTCGGCGCTGCGGCGGTCCGCGGAGACGACGACCTGGCAGAGCGTGACGAACACCTCCGGGCGCGCGCGCTCGGGGACGAGCACGCGCTCGAGCAGCGGCAGGATGGCCTCCGGCTGGGTCTCGCTGAGGACGATGGTGCGCCAGGCCGTGCGCAGCGTCGCGCCGAGCGCGGCCTCGTCCGGGCCGTGCCCCGCGACGTCCCCGATGACGCACAGGACCGTCCCGTCCGGGCGCTCGACCGCGTCGAAGAAGTCGCCGCCCAGCAGGCCGTTGCCGCCCGGCACGTAGCCGACCATGACGTCGAGGCGGTCGTCCTGCACGAGCGGGGTCGGCAGGAGCGCGCGCTCGAGGCGCGCCGTCTCGGCCGCACGGACCTCGCTGCGGTACAGCGCGCGCTGCTGCTCGACGGACATGCGGCGCTGGACCGCGTAGCGCACGGACCGCCCCAGGAGGTCGCCGTCGACCTCCCCCTTGACGAGGTAGTCGTCGGCGCCCGCGGCGACCGCCTGCACGCCGAGGTCGATGCCCGAGTGGCCGGTCAGGACGACGAGCGCCGGCGGCCGCGACCCCGCGCGCACGCGCTCGACGGCGGACAGGCCTACGGAGTCGGGCAGACCCAGGTCCAGCAGCACGCAGTCGACGTCGTGGGAGACGACCATCTCGAGGGCGCCGTCCAGGGTCGTCGCGCGGTGCAGCTCGACCTTGAGGTTGCCGTCGGCCAGCAGCTCCTCGACGAGGATCGCGTCCCCGTCGTCGTCCTCCACGAGCAGGATCCGGAGCTCGTCCGTCGGGGCCAGCACGGCGCGGCCCCGGGTGCGCCTGGTCCGGTCCGGCGGCGTCGTCGCCGCGCGCGGAGGGTCGGCCCGGGGCCCGCTGCTCGCTCCCGGTCACGACGCCCGCTCCCCTCTGGTCGCCATGGGCCACGATCCTAGCCGCAGGCCCGCGTCCGGCCCGGTCACGGCGCCGGGACGCGCCGGTCGCCGGTCCCCGGACGGCCGTCGTACGCCATAATGGACGGCCGCGCGGGCGGCGCGGCGCCGGTCGAGGAAGGGACAGCGTGGGACGCAACGACGAGCTCCGGCTCGAGCAGGAGGTCGTGGACACCCTCTACGCGCGCCTCGACGAGCTGCGGGCGGCCGCCCGGGCACGCCTCGACGAGGTCCGACGGTCCGGCCCGTCGGGCTCGCCGCAGAACCGCAGCGAGCGCGACGCGTTCGCGACGCTGTACGAGGACCGTGTCGCGCAGCTCGACGCGGTCGAGGACCGCCTCGCGTTCGGCCGCCTCGACCTCGACGACGGCACCCTGCGCTACGTCGGGCGCATCGGCCTCACCGACGAAGAGCACTCGAGCCTCCTCACGGACTGGCGCGCGCCCGCCGCCCAGGCGTTCTACCGCGCGACGGCGGCCCACCCGGACGGCGTCGTGCGCCGTCGGCACCTCGTGACGCGCGGTCGTGCCGTGACGGGGCTCGAGGACGAGCTCCTCGACCTCGACGCCCCGGAGGCCGTGACCGGCACGTCGCTCTCGGGCGAGGGCGCGCTGCTCGCCGCGATGGCCGCGGGCCGCACGGGACGCATGGGCGACATCGTCGCCACGATCCAGTCGGAGCAGGACGCGATCATCCGCTCCGAGCTCGCGGGGGCGCTCGTCGTCCAGGGCGGGCCCGGCACGGGCAAGACGGCGGTCGCGCTGCACCGCGCGGCCTACCTGCTGTACGCGCACCGGCGGCTGCTCGAGCGCTCGGGCGTGCTGCTCGTCGGCCCCAGCCTCTCCTTCCTGCGCTACATCGACCAGGTGCTGCCGTCGCTCGGCGAGACCGGCGTCGTGAGCACGACCATCGCCGACCTCCTGCCCGGCGTCGTCGCCGACGGCGAGGAGGACCCGCGCGTCGCGCGGGTCAAGGGCCGGGCGGTCATGGCCCGTGCGGTGCGCCGGGCCGTGCGCGCCCGCGAGCGCGTGCCCGCGGCCGACGTGCCGGTCCGGCTCGACGGCCACGACCTCGTCATCCGCCGCCGCGACGTGCGCGACGCCATCGCGAAGGCGCGACGCACCCACAAGCCGCACAACCTCGCGCGCGTCACGTTCGTCCGCGAGATGCTCTCGCGCCTCGTCGAGCAGTACGGGCGCCAGCTCGGCGAGCCCCTCGTCGGCGAGGACCGCGCGCTCGCGCTGGAGGACCTGCGCTCCCACCGCGACGTGCGGGTCGCGCTCAACCTGGCGTGGCTGCCGCTCACGCCCGAGCGCCTCGTCGAGGACCTGTGGACCAAGCCGCACCGGCTCGCCGAGGCCGCGCCCGAGCTCTCCCCCGAGGACCGACGGCTCCTCGAGCGGGCGAAGGGCGCGCCGTGGACCCCCGCGGACGTGCCGCTCCTCGACGAGGCGGCGGAGCTCCTCGGCGAGGACGACCAGGCGGAGCGGGCCGAGGCCGCCGCGCGCGCGGCGCAGCGCGCGCAGGACCTCGAGTACGCGCGCCAGGTGCTCGAGTCGTCCGGTGCGGGCGGCGGGATCGTCGGCGCCGACGTGCTCGCCGAGCGGTTCGCCGCGAGCGGCCCGCGCCTGACCACCGCCGAGCGCGCCGCGCAGGACCGCACGTGGACCTACGGCCACGTCGTGGTCGACGAGGCGCAGGAGCTGTCCGCCATGGCGTGGCGCATGCTCGTGCGCCGGTGCCCGACGCGGTCGTTCACGGTGGTCGGCGACGTCGCCCAGACGTCCTCGCTCGCGGGCGCCCGGTCGTGGAAGGGCATGCTCGACCCGGTCTTCCGCGACGCGTGGCGGCTCGCCGAGCTCACGGTCAACTACCGCACCCCGGCCTCCGTCGCGGACGCGGCCCGACGCGCGGCCGTCGCGGCCGGCCTCCCGGTCTCGCCGCTCACGTCCGCGCGCGACGTCGAGGACGCCCTGCGCGTGGTCGAGGTGGCACCGGGCGCGCTGGAGGCACGTGTCCGGGCCGAGGCCGAGGCCGCGCGCGCCGAGTTCGTCGCCGCGGAGTCCGGCCGCGTCGCCGTCGTCGCGGCCGCGCCCGCAGTCCCCGCGCTGCGGGCCGCGCTCGGGCTCGCCGACGCGGGCGGCGAGGACCCGGTCGTCGTGCTCGACCCGGTGCAGGTCAAGGGGCTGGAGTTCGACGCCGTCGTGCTGGTCGAGCCCGCCGACGTCGCGACCGGGCCGTCGGGCCCGTCCGACCTGTACGTCGCCATGACGCGGCCGACCCAGCGGCTCGTCGTCGTGCACACGCGCGCGCTGCCCGCCGGGGTCGCCCCCGCGCCGTCGGACGACGCACGGGGCGCCGGAGCCTGAGAGCGGTCGGGGTCCGGGCGCGGGGTCACCTCGTCCCGAGGGTCAAGACCCGTTTGGTCCGGACCGCGGGACGGGCGCACCATGGGGACGTGCTACGCGCCCTCCTCCTCGAAAACCTGCACCCCCTCGCCGCCTCGAACCTCGAGGCCGCGGGCATCGACGTCACCGTCCGCACCGGGGCCCTCGACGAGTCCGAGCTGATCGAGGCGCTCGACGGCGTCCACCTGCTCGGCATCCGGTCCAAGACGAACGTCACGGCGAACGTGCTCGAGAACGCTCCCGACCTGGTGGCGCTCGGCGCGTTCTGCATCGGCACGAACCAGATCGACCTGCGCTCGGCCGCGACGCAGGGCGTCGCCGTGTTCAACGCGCCGTTCCAGAACACGCGCTCCGTCGTCGAGCTCGCGCTCGCCGAGATCATCGCGCTCACGCGCCGCCTCACCGAGCGCGACCGCGCGCTGCACGAGGGTCGCTGGGACAAGTCGGCCGAGGGCGCCCACGAGGTCCGTGGCCGCACGCTCGGCATCGTCGGCTACGGCAACATCGGCACGCAGCTCTCGGTGGTCGCCGAGAACCTCGGCATGTCGGTCGTGTTCTACGACACGGCGGAGAAGCTCGCGCTCGGCAACGCGCGCCGCATGGACACGCTCGACGAGCTGCTCGAGCAGGCCGACGTCGTCACGCTCCACGTCGACGGGCGCCAGGGCAACGCCGGGCTGTTCGGCGCCAAGCAGTTCGCCCGCATGCGCCCGGGCTCGATCTTCCTCAACCTGTCGCGCGGCTTCGTGGTGGACTACGGCGCGCTGCGCGAGGCGATCGTCGAGGGCCGTGTGGCCGGTGCCGCGGTCGACGTCTTCCCGCACGAGCCCAAGCGCAAGGGCGACGCGTTCGACTCCGAGCTGCGCGGCCTGCCGAACGTCATCCTCACGCCGCACATCGGCGGCTCGACGGAGGAGGCGCAGGAGGCGATCGGGCAGTTCGTGTCCGCGAAGCTGCGCGACTACCTCACCACCGGCTCCACGACGCTCAGCGTCAACGTGCCGAACCTCGCGCTCGAGCAGACGACGGGCATCACGCGCATCACGCACCTGCACCGCAACACCCCCGGTGTCCTCGCCGCCGTCAACGCGACCCTCGCCGAGCACGGGACGAACATCGAGGGCCAGCTCCTCGCCACCCGCGGCGAGATCGGCTACGTCGTCACCGACGTCGGCTCGCGCGTGGAGCCCGCCGTCATCGAGGCGCTGGCCGCGATGGAGCAGACGATCGCCCTGCGCATCCTCGACTGACGGAGCCCCGCACCCCGGGACCCTTCGCCGCGCGCGGCCCGTCCGCACGCGGCGAAGGTCCTCGGCGGCGGTGACCTTCGCCGCTGAGCGCCGCTCGCGCGCCGGTGCCACGATGAAGCATGACCGGATACTTGCACGACGCGCCGCAGATCCTCGACGCCGACGCGTCGTGGGACCTCGTGGAGGGGACCCACGTCGCACGCCTCGCCGTGAGCGTGCGGGGCGAGCCGGACATCTACCCCGTCACCGTGCGGGCGCACGAGCGCACGCTCGCGTTCCGCACGGTCCCGGGCACGAAGCTCGCGACGCTCGCGATCAACGAGCGGGTCGCCCTGGAGTGGGACCACGTCGACGACGACGGGGCGTGGAGCGTCGTCGCGCGCGGCACCGCCCACCGTCTGCGCACCGAGCATGAGGTGGATCCCGTCCGGGAGGGTGCGGACCCGCTCGTCCCGACCGTCGACGTCCCGACCGAGGAGTGGGTCGTGGTCGAGGCCCACGAGCTCACCGGGCGACGCTTCGCGCGCGCGGAGCCGTAGACCCCCCGACGCACGACGTCCGGCCGCCCCGCAGGGGACGACCGGACGTCGGAGGTGGCGCTCAGCCGGACTTGCGGCGGAACGTGCGCTGGACCGGTCCGACGGTCTCCGAGCCGTGCACGGAGCCCGTGTTCGACTCGCCGTCCGCCGTGCGGTGGCGCGCGGCGTTCTTCCGGTCGAGCGCCTCCCGGAACTTCGCCTTGGCCTCCTCGGTCGGTGCGGTCTCTGCAGCGGGTCGCTGCGGGTCGGACGCCATGGCGGTCTCCTCGTCGACGGGGGAACTCAGTGGGGGCACTGCGGTCGGCCCGACGCTGCGGGCACCCCGCCAGCGTCCCCTACCGCGCCGCCCGACGCCACCTGATTTGTCCGCTCGGCCTCGCCGTCCCGGACCTGCGGGCGGTGGCGCAGGCGAACGCGCTGCGAGCGCCGACGACCGGGCGGCGAACGCCGTCGGGTAGCGTCGGGACGTGTCGCCCGATCCCACGCCGCAGGCCTCCCCCGCTCCTCCCCGCGCCACCGGCGGTCCCGCGCCGGCACGTGCCGCGCTCCCGCATCGCACGCTCGGCCGGAGCGGTCTGCGCGTGCCGGAGGTCGCGCTCGGGCTCTGGCAGAACTTCGGCGTCACCGACCCCTTCTCGACGCAGCGCGAGATCGTGCTGCACGCCGTCGACCGTGGCGTGACGCACCTCGACCTCGCCAACAACTACGGGCCGCCCGGTGGCGCTGCGGAGGAGTCGCTGGGCCGGCTGCTCGCGCGCGAGCTCCGACCCGTGCGCGACGAGCTCGTCGTGACGACCAAGGCGGGCTACCGCATGGGACCCGGCCCCTACGGCGAGGGCGGGTCACGGAAGTACCTGCTCTCGTCCCTCGACGCGTCGCTGCGCCGGCTCGGGCTCGACCACGTCGACATCTTCTACTCGCACCGCTACGACCCGTCCACCCCGCTCGAGGAGACCATCGGTGCGCTGGCGACGGCGGTCCGGTCGGGGCGCGCCCGCTACGCCGGCATCTCGTCGTACTCCGCCCGGCGCACGCGTGAGGCCCTGCGGGTCGCGGCCGACGTCGGGGTCGAGCTCGTCGTCACGCAGGTCTCCTACTCCATGCTCAACCGGTGGATCGAGGCGCCCGACCCGCACGACGAGGCGGGGGCCACCGTGCTCGACGTCGCGGGCGACGAAGGGCTCGGCGTCGTCGCGTTCTCCCCGCTCGCCCAGGGCATGCTCACGGACCGCTACCTCCACGGGGTCCCGGACGGGTCGCGCGCGGCGCGCGGCGGGCCGCTGCGTCCGGCGTTCCTCTCGGAGAAGAACCTCGACCGCGTGCGCCACCTCGACGAGCTCGCGCGCGCCCACGGGCGGACGCTCGCGTCCACGGCGATCCGCTGGGCGCTGCGCGACGAGCGCGTCACGTCGGTCCTGCTCGGCGCGAGCTCGACGCGCCAGCTCGACGACAACCTCGCGGCCCTCGACGCCCCCGACCTCTCCCCCGAGGAGCTCGCGGCCGTCGACGCCCTCCCCGTGGACACGGGCATCAACATCTGGGCGTCGCGGTCCAGCGACCTGTAACCGTGTCCGGCTGCGGGGCCACGAGCCTCGGGCCGGAGTCACGAGGCGCGGAACCGTCCCGTGACCGTCAGGGCTGGGGTGCCGCCTCGCGGTCGGTCGCGGCGTCGTCGGCGGCCTCGGCCGCCGCACGGCCCGCCGCCGCCTCGCGCTCCTCCCGGTCGACGCGCAGCGACGTGATGGCGCTCTCGAAGTCCTCGAGCGAGTCGAACGCCTGGTAGACGCTCGCGAAGCGCAGGTAGGCGACCTCGTCGAGCTCGCGCAGCGGCCCGAGGATCGCGAGGCCGATCTCGTAGGCGTCGAGCTCGGCGCTCCCGCTCGCGCGGATGGTCTCCTCGACGCGCTGTGCGAGGACGGCGAGGTCGTCCTCGTTCACCGGGCGCCCCTGGCAGGCCTTGCGGACGCCGTTCACGATCTTCTCGCGCGAGAAGGGCTCGGTCACCCCGGACCGCTTGACCACGGACAGGCTGGCGGTCTCGATCGTGGTGAAGCGGCGGTTGCACTCCGGGCACTGGCGTCGCCGGCGGATGGAGGCACCGTCGTCGGACGTGCGGGAGTCGACGACGCGGGAGTCCGCGTGACGGCAGAACGGGCAGTGCATGGCGGGCTCCTCCGCGGGTCGCGCCGACAGGTCGGCGCGACGAACGTATGTCGTCGCAGGCACGCGGTGCAACACGCCGACGGCGCACCCGGCCCCGGACAGCAGAACGGGGGCGGTCGAAGTCGACCGCCCCCGTCGGGACGCCCCCGTCCCCATCTCGCGCGCGACTCGCCTCGCGCGCGGCGACGTGCACAGGAGTCGCGGTGGTCCGCACACTCCTCGCCTCGTCCGCCCAGCCCCCCAGCCGGCGTGTGAGGTGATACTAACTTAGGCGGACCTAAGGCACCGGCGCAACCCTCGGCCGCAGCCTGTCGCGCGTCGGCACCGTGTGCTGCGTCACAGGACCTGGACCGCGCCCGAGCGCCGCGTCACCGCTCAGCGACCGGAAGCAGGATGGTCTGGCCAGCCTGCACGCCGGACGACGACAGGCCGTTCAGCTCCACGAGCCCGCTGACCACCTCACGGAGGTCCTCACCCGGGGCCGCGACGCCCTGGGCGAGCTCCCACAGGGTCTCCCCCGTGCTCACGACGTGGACCCGGACCTCGACCGGCTCCCCGGGCCCGCCCGCCACGGCCAGGCCGACGCGCGCCGCGAGGACGAGCACGAGAGCCACCAGGAGCACGAGGACCGCACGGCCGCGTCGCGTGAGCCGCAGCGGTGCCTGCGGGCGCACGCCTCGCTCCGCCGCAACGCCCCGCCCGAGCGCGGGCGGCGCTGCCGTCGCCATCGCCACCGTGTCCATGTCCCCTCCGTCCCGGCCCGCGAGCCCGATCGCCTTCCCCGGTCGATCGGACCCGCGTGCCCGTCTCATCTCCACGCCGACCCGCTGCGGTCGAACACCTGTACGTAGAACATCTGTACGAAGGTCTATCACGAACGACCGACAGAGTCGAGACATGCTCGAACAGGTGTTTGATTCGTGTCGCATCCTCCCCTAGCCTGGGCTCAGGTCGGTTCGCCGGACATGTCCGCTCGGACCCGGAGGGGCGACCGAGCTCCCGGGGCGCACGCTCCGGGGAGGGGAGGCCGCAGGCCCGGCTGGCGCCGGCGGCACGCGACGGACGAGGGCGGAGCGACCATGGCGGGACGAGGCACGGACAGGGCACGGGGGCTCGCCGAGGTGCGCGAGCTGCCGGACGGGTCGGCAGGGGGTGACGGGCTCACCCCGCGCCAGCGGCTCGTGCTCGAGACCATCCGCGCGTGCGTCGAGCAGCGCGGCTACCCGCCGAGCATGCGCGAGATCGGCGAGGCCGTCGGGCTCACGAGCCCGTCCTCCGTCAAGCACCAGCTCACCACGCTCGAGCGCAAGGGGTTCCTGCGGCGCGACCCGAACCGTCCGCGCGCCATCGAGGTGGTCCAGCCCGACGACGCCCGCCGCGCGACCCCGCTCGCGCCAGCTGGCACGGCCCCCGAGCCGGCGTACGACGAGGCCCACCCCGCGCCGTCGTACGTCCCCGTCGTCGGCCGTATCGCCGCCGGTGGCCCGATCCTCGCGGAGCAGGTCGTGGAGGACGTCTTCCCGCTGCCGCGCCAGCTCGTCGGCGAGGGAGAGCTCTTCCTCCTGCGCGTGCAGGGCGACTCGATGATCGACGCCGCGATCTGCGACGGCGACTGGGTCGTCGTGCGGCGCCAGCCGGTCGCGGAGAACGGCGAGATCGTGGCCGCGATGATCGACGGCGAGGCCACCGTGAAGAGCCTGCGGCGCGCCGACGGCCATGTCTGGCTCATGCCGCACAACGCCGCGTACGACCCGATCCCCGGCGACGACGCCCAGGTGCTGGGGCGCGTCGTCTCCGTCCTGCGCAGCCTCTGAACGGTCCCCGAGCGGCTCCGGGCGCCCCTGCGGGCAGGCTCCGGACAGCACGAGAGCCGGGCGGTCCCTCGACCGCCCGGCTCTCGTCGTGCCAGGCCCGACGGGCCCGCGGGCTCAGAGCCCGAAGCGTCGCGCGACCGCGCGCAGCGACTCCGCGGACGAGCGCAGGCCCGCGAGCTCGTCGTCCGCGAGCGGGACCTCGACGCGCTCCGTCGCGCCCCGGCGGTCGACGAGCGTCGGGAGCGACAGGCAGACGTCCTCGAGCCCGTAGATGCCGTCGAGGAGCGTCGACACGGGCAGCACCCGGTGCTCGTCGGCGAGCACCGCCTCGATGATCCGGGTGCCCGCGAGCCCGACCGCGTAGTTGGTCGCGCCCTTGCCCTCGATGATCCGGTAGGCCGACTGCACGACCTCCCGCGCGATCTCGTCGCGCACGTCGCCCGTGAGCGGTCCCCGACCGCCGATGCCCTGCCACTCGAGCAGCGGCGCACCGCCGATCGTCGCGGAGCTCCAGAGCGGGATCTCGCTGTCGCCGTGCTCCCCCGCGATGTACGCGTGCACGTTCTGCACCGCGACGCCGCAGTGCTGCGCCACGAGGAACCGCAGCCGCGAGGAGTCGAGCACGGTGCCGCTGCCGAAGAGCTGGGTCGGGGGCAGCCCCGAGAACTTGAGCGCCGCGTACGTGACGATGTCGACCGGGTTGGTCACCATGACGTAGACGGCGTCCGGGGCGACCTCCACGAGGCCCGGGAGGATCGTCCGCATGAGCCCGATCGTGCCCTCGGCGAGGTCGAGACGCGTCTGGCCCGGCTTCTGCTTGGCGCCGGCCGTGACCACGACGACGTCGGCCCCCGCGCACACCGCGACGTCGTCGGACCCCTCGACGCGCGCCATGGGCATGAACTGGATGCCGTGCTGGAGGTCGAGGACCTCGGCCTCGACCTTCGCGCGGTTGACGTCGAGGAGCGCCACCGTGCGCGCCGCGCCGCGCATGAGCGCGGCGTAGGCCAGCGTCGATCCGACGGCACCGGCGCCGACGATCGCGAGCTTCGTCGTCCGCGCTCCCCCTCCCAGACCGCCCGTGGTCGCGTCGCCGGTGCCCTGCGGTGACGTGCTCGTCATGTCGCCTCCGTGAAGTCGCTGGAAAGGGCTCAGCCTAGGGCGGCGAGGCGGCGGAGCGCAGCGGTGGCCACGTCGCGGTCGGTCGTCTGCCAGAACCCCGGCATGGACCGCGTGAGGAAGGACCCGTAGCGCGCCGTCACGAGCCGCGGGTCCAGGACCGCGACGACCCCGCGGTCGGCCGTGGACCGCACGAGCCGCCCGGCCCCCTGGGCGAGCAGGAGGGCCGCGTGCGTCGCGGAGACCTGCATGAACCCGTTGCCGCCCGCAGCCTCGACGGCGCGAGCCCGGGCCGACTTCACCGGGTCGTCCGGGCGCGGGAACGGGATGCGGTCGATGAGCACGAGCTGGCACGACGGCCCGGGCACGTCCACGCCCTGCCACAGCGACAGCGTGCCGAACAAGCACGTCGCCGGGTCCTCGGCGAACTCCCGCACGAGGGTCGGCAGCTGGTCGTCGCCCTGGCACAGGACCGGCACGTCCAGCCGCTCGCGCATCGCCTCCGCCGCGGCCACCGCGGCGCGCCGCGAGGAGAACAGGCCGAGGGTCCGACCGCCGGCGGCCTCGACGAGCGCCGCGATCTCGTCGAGCTGGTGCTCGGTCGACGCCTCGCGGCCGGGCGTCGGCAGGCGCTTCGCGACGTAGAGGATGCCCTGGCGCGGGTAGTCGAACGGGCTCCCGACGTCGAGCCCGCGCCAGCGCGGCGCGTCGCCGTCGCCCGCGTCCGCGGCTCCGCCCGTCGCCGCGGGGCCGAGCCCGAAGGTGCGCGCGACGGCGTCGAAGCTCCCGCCGAGCGCGAGCGTCGCGGACGTGAAGACGCCGGTGCGCTCCGCGAGCAGGTGGGTCCGGATGAGGCCCGCCACGCCGAGCGGGGCGGCGTGCAGGCGGCTCGCGCCGTCGCCGAAGCGGTCGCCGGACCAGCCGCCCTCCCCGGGCCGCGAGCACCACAGCACGTCGTGGCCCGTGGGGTCGGCCGCCATGCGCTCGGCGACCTCGAAGAGCTGCAGCATCGTCGACTGCGCCATCTTCCGGCCCGTGTCCGGCTGGGCCGGCTTGGTCACGCCGGTCTCGGGCTTGAGCGTGGAGAGCACCTCGCGCGCGGCGTCCCGGACCGCCGCGACGGCCGAGCGCGCGGCGTCGGGCAGGCCGTCCGGGAAGCGCTCGGCGGGCAGCGACCCGACGACCGTGCCGAACGCGGCGGACGCGGCGTCGAGCGCGTCCGTCGTGACCCCGCCGTGGCGGCGGGCGAGGCGCGCCGCGCCCTCGATCGCCGGGACCGAGAGGTCCACCGTCGCGGCGGCCGTGACGCGGTCGGCGAGCTCGTGCGCCTCGTCGACGACGAGGACGTCGTGCTCGGGCAGCACGCCGGGCGACCCCATGGCCGCGATGCCGAGCATCGCGTGGTTCGTCACGACGACGTCGGCCTCGCGCGCCGCGGCGCGCGCCCGCTCGGGGAAGCACTCGGCGAGCAGCGGGCAGCGCTGGCCCAGGCACTCGAGCGCCGTGACGGAGACCTGCCGCCACGCCTTGTCGCTCACGCCGGGGACGAGGTCGTCCCGGTCGCCCGTGGCCGTCTCGTCGGCCCACTCCCGCAGGCGCACGACCTGCTCGCCGAGGGCCGCCATGCTCGTCCCGGCGCGCGCGGCGGGGTGGTCGGCGGCGCCCGCCGCCTCGCCGGGGAGGTCGAAGAGCGTGGGCTCGTCCGCGGGGTAGCCGCCCGCGATCTTGTGCACGCACAGGTAGTTGTGCCAGCCCTTGAGGAGCGCGATCGACGCGGGCCGCGGGAGGCGGTCCGCGACGGCGTCGGCCACGAGCGGGAGGTCCCGCGTGATGACCTGGCGCTGGAGGGCGAGGGTCGCCGTCGAGACGACGACGCGCTCGTCGGTCGCGACCGCGTGGCGCACCGCCGGCACGAGGTACCCGAGCGACTTCCCCGTCCCGGTCCCGGCCTGGACCACGAGGTGCTCGGAGCCCTCGATGGCGTCCGTGACGGCACGCGCCATGGTCCGCTGGCCGTCGCGCCGCGCGCCGCCCAGGCGCGTGACCGCGAGGTCGAGGAGCTCCTCGACGGCGGGCACGTCGCCGGACGCCGACGCAGCCGCGTCCGCCCCGGCCCGGCCCGTCGCCTCCGTGTCCGGACGGTCGGGCACGGGTGCGGTTCGGGTGGAGGGGGGCACGCGACGAGTCTACGGTCGGGCGCCCACGCCGCGGGCGAGGGCTGTGGACGCGGCGAAGACGGGACGACCCCGCGCGGCGCAGGCCGCACGGGGTCGTCCACGAGGTCGGGCCGCCCGGTCCGCCGGCCGTCCCGGCGGGAGGAGCTCAGCTCGCCGCGGAGGCTCCGACGAGCTCCGTCGCGAGCGCCTGGGCGACGCGGCCGCGCAGGAGCGTGCCCTCGGGCGTGTGCTCCTCGTGGTCGATCTCGCCCTCGGTGTGGACGCGGTGCACGAGGTCGCCCCGGTGGTACGGCACGACGACGTCGATCTCCACGTCCGGGCGCGGGAGCTCGTGTGCGATGAGCTCGCGCAGGTGCTCGATCCCCTCGCCCGTGTGCGCCGACACGACGACCGTGCGGCGTTCGCGCAGCCGGATGCGTGCGATCGTCTCCGGGTCGGCGAGGTCCGCCTTGTTGAGCACGATCACCTCGGGCACGTCCTCCACGCCCGGGATGTCGGCCAGCACGTGGCGCACCGCCGCGATCTGGCCCTCCGGGTCCGGGTGCGAGGCGTCCACCACGTGCAGCAGCAGGTCGGCGTCGCCGACCTCCTCGAGCGTCGAGCGGAACGCCTCGACGAGCTGGTGCGGCAGCGCGCGCACGAACCCGACGGTGTCGGCGAGCGTGTAGACCCGGCCGTCCTCGGTGCGCGTGCGGCGCACCGTGGGGTCGAGCGTCGCGAACAGCGCGTTCTCGACGAGCACGCCCGCGCCGGTGATGGCGTTGAGCAGGCTCGACTTGCCCGCGTTCGTGTAGCCCGCGATCGCGACGGACGGCACGGCGTGCCGCTTGCGCGACGCGCGCTTCGTCTCGCGCCCCGGGGCCATCGCCTGGATCTCGCGGCGCAGCTTGGCCATGCGGTTGCGGATGCGCCGGCGGTCCAGCTCGATCTTCGTCTCACCGGGACCGCGCGACCCCATGCCCGCGCCGGCGCCGCCGACCTGACCACCCGCCTGGCGGGACATCGACTCGCCCCAGCCGCGCAGGCGCGGGAGGAGGTACTCGAGCTGGGCGAGCTCGACCTGGGCCTTGCCCTCCCGCGACTTGGCGTGCTGGGCGAAGATGTCGAGGATCAGGGCGGTCCGGTCGATCACCTTGACCTTGACGATGTCCTCGAGCGCGCGCCGCTGGGAGGGAGCGAGCTCGCCGTCGATCACGACCGTGTCCGCGCCGCTGGCGGCGACGACGTCGGCGAGCTGCGCGGCCTTGCCGGAGCCCAGGTACGTGCCCGGGTCGGGCTTCGCGCGGCGCTGGATCACGCCGTCGAGCACCTGCGAGCCCGCGGTCTCCGCGAGGGCGGCGAGCTCGCGCAGCGAGATCTCGGCCTCCTCGGCGGACGTGGGCGCGCCGTCCTCGCGCGGGTCGGAGCCGGGGCTCCAGAGCCCGACGAGCACGACCTTCTCGAGGCGCAGCTGCCGGTACTCGACCTCGGTGACGTCCTCGAGCTCGGTCGACAGGCCGACGACGCGGCGCAGCGCGCTGCGCTCCTCGAGCTCGAGCTGCTCGCCGTCGTGCTCCGTGTGGACCGTGCCGCCCTCGGCGCGTGCCGTCCCGGCCCGAGCGAGCACCCGCGCCACGACGTCGCTCGCGATGTCCCGCGTCGCGCCGGTCGGCTCGTCCTGAGCCGAGGTGGGGTTCGGGGTGTTCGCAGGGGTTGGGCTCATGTGCCGCCTTCCGTCGGTGGTGGGCGCTCGTGCGTCCGGGTGTGACAACAAGCGTGGCACGCGAAATCGTCCCGGGGCCAGCGGTTAAGCGCACGACGAGCGGCCCGGGCGCGCCGCGCCGCCTCCTGACTGGGCGCGCCCGCGTAGGATCGGCCGACGTGACCGAGGACCAGGACCCCGCCGTCGACGCCGCGCCCGACGGCGCGGCGGACCACTACTTCACCGCCCGGCCCGCGTCCGCCGCCGAGCGCCGCACGATCTCCGTGCGGCTCGCGGGCCGCGACGTCGAGGTCGAGGTCGCCTCGGGCGTCTTCTCCCCCGGCCGGCTGGACCTCGGCACGCAGGTGCTCCTGCGCACCACCCCGCCGCTCGACGACGTCCTCGCGGCCCGGCCCGACGACGGACCCGCCCACGTCCTCGACCTCGGCTGCGGCTGGGGCCCGGTCGCCCTGACGATGGCCCTCGAGGCGCCGGAGGCGACAGTGTGGGCCGTCGACGTCAACGAGCGCGCGCTCGACCTCGTGCGCCGCAACGCGCAGCGGCTCGGGCTGGACAACGTCCGGGCCGTCCTCCCGGACGACGTGCCCGACGTCGCGCTCGCCGCGCTGTGGTCGAACCCGCCGATCCGGGTCGGCAAGGACGCCCTGCACGGGATGCTCCTCCACTGGCTGCCCCGGCTCGCGCCGGGCGCGAGCGCGCACCTCGTGGTGCAGCGGAACCTGGGCTCGGACTCGCTCCAGCGCTGGCTCGCCGAGGCGCTGCCCCCGCTCCTGTCGGGCGCGGTCGTCGAGCGCGCCGCGAGCGCGAAGGGGTTCCGCGTCCTCGAGGTCGTCGCGCCCCGCTGAGCCGGCGGTCAGACCGGCGCGCGGTCGCCCTCGGACGCCGCCGCGACCGGCTCGGCGGGCTGGTCGGTCACAGGCCCGTCCGCGCCGTGGTGCGCGTCGTCGTCCGCCGGGCGCGGCGTCGCCGGGAAGAGCGCGGCGAGGTCGATCTCCCCCGCGTGGACGAGCACCGCGGGACCGGCGAGCTCGACGCGGCCGCCCGGGAGCGCCCGCACGCGCACCGTGCCGCCCGGGACGTCGACGAGGTAGGTGTCCGGCGCGTCGGGACCGCCCCACACGCGGACCGCGAGCGCCGCCGCGCACGCGCCCGTGCCGCACGACGGCGTCTCCCCGACGCCGCGCTCGTGCACGCGCATGCGCACGTGCCCGACGACGGTGCCGTCGTCCGCGGTCGTCTCGCCGAGGGGCACCACGAGCTCGACGTTCGTCCCGTGGGACGGATGCGGCTCGACGACGGGCGCCTCGGTGAGGTCGGCGCGCTCGAGCACGTCCTCGCGCGCGACGGCGAGGACGGTGTGGGGGTTGCCGAGGTCGACGCTGAGCGCCGGGCGCGGGACCTCCCAGCCCCGCACGACGACGGTCGCGTCGTAGCCGTCCTGGAGCGCGGGGCGCCCGCCGGGGAGGAACCACGGGCCCATGTCGACGGCGAACCAGCCGTCGTCCTCCTTGCGCACGCGCTTGACGCCCGCGCGCGTGCCGACCGGGACCTCGGTGCCCCCCGCGAAGCTCACGAGCCCGAGGCGCTCGGCGAAGGCCGCGAAGACGCGGACCCCGTTGCCGCACATCTCGGCGACCGAGCCGTCAGCGTTGCGGTAGTCCATGAACCAGATGGCGTGCGGGTCCTCCGCGAGCACGTCGCGCGACTCCGGGACGAGAGCGGTCGGCACGAGGCGGATGACGCCGTCCCCCCCGACGCCGCCGCGGCGGTCGGCGAGCGCGCGCACGAGCTCGGGCGTGAGGTCGAGCTCGCCCTTCGTGTCGGCGAGGAGCACGAAGTCGTTGCGGGTCCCGTGGCCCTTGGTGAAGCGGGTGCGCGTCATGAGCCCAGACTACGGCGCACGGGCGCGCCGCCGTCCGCCTCGTCCGGCCCGACGGCGGTGCCCGGCACGGTCGCGGGGTCGTGCCCGTCCGTGCCCTGCGCGGCAGCGCGCTCGTCCGCCGCGGCGACGAGCGCGAGAGCGTCCTCGACGCGCGTCGGCGACTGCGCGTCGAGCCACCCGACGCGCGGGTCCCGGCCGAACCAGCCCATCTGCTTGCGCGCGAGGCGCCGCGTGTTCGCGGTGACGGCCTCGCGCGCGGCGTCCTGCGTGGTCTCGCCGTGGAGCGCGGCGAGCACCTCCGCGTAGCCGACGGCGCGCCGGGCCGTGCGGCCCATGCCGTGCGCCTCGACGCGGCGCACCTCGGCCACGAGGCCCTGCTCCCACATCCGCCCGACGCGGCCGGCGACCCGCGCGTCGAGCACGGCCCGGTCGCAGTCGAGGCCGATCTGCACGGTCGGGCGGACGTAGACCTGGCGCGGGAGGTTCGCCGTGAACGGCTCGCCGGTGAGCTCCATGACCTCGAGCGCCCGGACGAGCCGGCGGGTGTTGGCCGGGCCGATGCTCGCGGCCGCCGCGGGGTCGCGCCGGAGGAGCTCGTCGTGCAGCGCGCGCGGGCCCTGCTCCTCCGCGCGCGCCTCGAGCGCCGCCCGCACGGCGGGATCCGTGCCCGGGAACCGCATGTCGTCGAGGAGGGCGCGGACGTACAGCCCGCTGCCGCCCACGACGACGGCACGCGCACCCCGCGCGGCGATCTCGTCGAGCACGCGGCGGGCCTCGGTCTGGTAGCGGGCCACGGACGCGTCCTCGGCGGGGTCGAGCACGTCGAGGAGGTGGTGGCGCACGCCGCGGCGCTCGGCGACGGGGACCTTCGCGGTCCCGACGTCCATGCCGCGGTAGAGCTGGTAGGCGTCGGCGTTGACGATCTCCGCGGGCGCCCCGGGGACGGACAGGCGCTCGGCGAGGTCGAGAGCGAGGTCGGACTTCCCCGTGGCCGTCGGGCCGACGACGGCGACGACGACGCCCGGGCCGGGCCGGGGCGGGCCGGCGGGGTCGTGCTGGGTTTTCACCCGCGCAACGCTACCGTCCGGGCGGCCGACGGCCCGAGGGGTGTGGGCGGGGATGCGTAGTGTGTCCGTGGTCGGTCCGCCCTCGCGCGTACCGCCGCGTACGACCTCAGCACGACGACCTCTCAGACGACAAGGACTCGAGAACATGGGTTTCTTCACCAAGCCGGACGCCGCACCGACGAGCCAGAACGCGCCGCTGACGCGCGAGCGCGTCGAGGCGTTCCTCACGAGCCGCGAGTGGCGGTACTTCGTCGACTCGGACGGGGACCTGGGCGGCAACTGGGACGGGAAGGTGTTCTTCTTCTTCCTCATGGGTGAGAAGCAGGAGATCCTGCAGGTCCGCGGCCGGTGGAACCGGACCCTCCCGGCGTCGGCCGAGGCGCAGGTCGCGCTCGTCGCCAACGAGTTCAACCGCGACAAGATCTGGCCGAAGGTCTACGCGCGCGTCGAGGACGACCAGCTCGCGGTCTACACCGAGGTGGCGACGGACCTGGAGTTCGGCGTCGCGGACGACCAGCTCGGCCAGCTCATCGAGTGCGGCCTGTTCACGGGCCTGCAGTTCTTCGACGCGCTCGACGTCCGCTTCCCCGACACGGCCGCGCAGACCGTGGCCGAGGGCGGCGCCGACGTCGACGCGCGGTGACCGGCACGCACGAGACCACCGCGGGCCGCACCGCCCCGGGCGGCGGCACCCCGGGCGAGGCGACGACGGCCTTCCAGGTCGACCTGCGGGGCGTCGTCGACCTCCTGGCCCGGCACCTGTACTCGAGCCCGCGCGTCTACCTGCGCGAGCTGCTGCAGAACGGCGTCGACGCGATCA
Organism: Cellulosimicrobium funkei; assembly: GCF_004519295.1. Lineage (GTDB taxonomy): Bacteria > Actinomycetota > Actinomycetes > Actinomycetales > Cellulomonadaceae > Cellulosimicrobium > Cellulosimicrobium funkei. The sequence continues at coordinate 137,495 of NZ_SOZH01000010.1, read as the reverse complement.
CCGCGCGCGCCGGGCTCGAGGGACCGCAGGCGCCGGCGCGGATCCTGCTCCGTCCGCGGCCCGACGGCGGCCTGGAGGTGCACGACTCGGGTGTCGGCCTCACGCGGGACGAGGCGCAGGAGCTGCTCGCGACCATCGGGCGCAGCTCCAAGCGCGACGTCGAGCTCGGGACGGGTCGCGAGGAGTTCCTCGGTCAGTTCGGCATCGGGCTCCTGTCCGCGTTCATGGTCGCCGACGAGATCGAGCTCGTCTCGCGCTCCGCGCGCCCCACGGCGGCGGGCGACGCGCCCGTCCCTGTGCGCTGGCGCGGCCGCGCCGACGGCCGGTACGAGCTCGTCGAGCTCGCGCCGGACGACCCGGCGGCACCCGCCGAGCCCGGGAGCGTCGTCCGGCTGCACCCGCGGCGGGATACCGAGCACTGGCTCGCCCCGGAGTCGGTGGTCGCGCTCGCCCAGGACTTCGGCTCGCTCCTGCCGGTCGAGCTGCTCGTCGAGACGCCTCTCGACGGCGGGCCCGGCGAGGGCCGCGACGACGGCGCGGGGGGCGGCGCCCCGGTCGCGGTGCGCCGGCTCAGCGGGGAGGACCTGCCGTGGCGCGCTGCGCACGCGACGCCCGCGGCCCGCGACGCCGCGCTCGCCGGCTACGCCGAGCGCACGCTCGGCTTCACCCCCCTCGCACGGATCGACCTCGACCTGCCGCTCGCCGGCCTGACGGGCGTCGCGTACGTGCTCCCGGCCGCGGTCGCGCCGACCACGACGTCGCGGCACCGGGTCTACCTCAAGCGCATGCTCCTGGGCAGCGCGGTCGACGACCTGCTGCCCCCGTGGGCGTTCTTCGTGCGGTGCGTGCTGGACGCGTCCGTGCTGCGCCCGACGGCGTCGCGCGAGGGGCTGTACGAGGACGAGGTCCTGCTCGCGACCCGCGACGCGCTCGGGGCGCAGGTGCGCCGGTGGCTGCTGGAGACGCTCGCGACGGACTCTGTCCTCGCGCGGCGCTTCCTCGAGACCCACCACCTCGCCGTGCGCGCGCTCGCGCTCACCGACGACGAGATGCTCGACGTCGCCGCGCGCGTGCTGCCCTTCGAGACGACGGCCGGGACCACGACGCTGGCGGACCTCGCGACGGACCACCCCGACGGGCGCCTGCTGTACACGGCGAGCGTCGAGGAGTTCCGGCGCATCGCGCCCGTCGCGGCGGCGCAGGGGCTCGCGGTCGTCAACGGCGGCTACGTCTACGACGCCGACCTGCTCGAGCGCGTCGCGGCGCGGTTCCCGCAGTGGCGGCTGTCGCCCGTGTCGGCCGCGGACGTCGCGCACGTCCTCACGGAGGTCGAGCCGCTGCGCGAGCTCGAGGTCGCCGACGCGCTCGCGTCGGTCGACGCCGCGCTCGCCGAGCAGGACTGCGACGTCGTGCTGCGCCGGTACGAGCCCGACGCCCTCCCGGCCATGCTCCTGCACGACCGCGAGAGCGACCACGCGCGCGAGGCTGCCCGCGTCGCGGAGACGGACGACCTGTGGGGCGAGATCCTCGCGGGCCTCAGCGCCCCGGCCCGCCCCCGCCGCCTGGTCCTCAACGACGCCAACGCCACGGTGCGCGACCTGCTCGCGAGCCCCGACGCGCAGGTGCGCGCCGCGGGTGCCCGCTCCCTCTACGTCACGGCGGTGCTCGCGTCCGGCAAGGCGCTCCAGCCCGTCGAGGCGACCCTCATGAACGACTCCCTGTCGCTCCTGCTCGCCCGCGCCCTCGCGGCCGGGCAGGACCCCGCCACGGAACCCGATCCCCCTGCCGACGAGGAGAACCGATGACCCGGTCCGTGGACCAGGTGAACGCCGCCCTGTACGACGTCCGCCGCATGCCCTACGGCCTCGCGCGCTCCACGGCCGCCGCGGCCGAGCTCGAGCGCGTCGAGGCCGAGGGCCCCGACGCGGCGCGCGCCTACGCGCAGTTCGTCCTCGTCGAGTCGTACGTGTGGGGCGGCGAGGTGACCAAGGCGTACCTGCCGTTCACCAAGATGCTGCGCTGGTGGGACGAGCACCCCGAGCACTTCGACGCCGAGGACACGCACTCGCTGTTCTGGTCGTTCAAGTGGATGGTCGGGCACCTCATGGAGTTCCCCGACGTCCCCGCCGCGCAGATCGAGCGCACGCTCGACGACATGGCGCACCGGTACGCGCTCGCGGGCAACGGCACCAACGCGGTCGCCCTGGAGCGCTTCGAGTGGGCGCGCGAGCGTAACGGTGCGGACGTCGAGGACGCGTACCGCGCGTGGGTCGCGACCCCGCGCGACGACTACTCGCAGTGCGAGGCGTGCGAGCCGGGCGACCGCGCGGCGTACCTCTTCGCGACGGGCCGGCACGACGAGGGCATCCGGCTGCTCGAGGGCGTGCTCCAGGGGTCGCCGTCGTGCGCCACCGAGCCCGGCGACATGCTGTCCCACCTCCAGCTCGCGTACGTCGAGGTCGGCGACGCGGAGGCCGCTGCGCGCACTCACCGCCGCGGGCTGCGCCACCTCGACACCGGGGTGACGATGACGGGCCCGAAGGGTCGTCACGTGGAGTTCCTCGCCCGGACGGGCAACGCGTCGCGCGCGCTGCGCCTGCTCGTGGAGCACCAGGCGTTCCTCACGGAGGCGGACTCGCCGGGCGACCGGCTCGGCTTCCTCACGAGCGTGAGCGTCGCGACGGGCGTCCTGCGGGCCGACCACGGCGACACCGCGCTCGCCCTGCGGGACGTTCCCACGACGACGCTCGCGGAGCTCGACGCGTGGGTGCGTGGCGAGGCGGCCGCGCTCGCGCAGTCGTTCGACGCGCGCAACGGCACGACGGCGGCGTCCGAACGGTTGCGCGCGGCGTGGGAGCGGGGCGCGCGCACGCTCCCCGTCGACCTGGCGGTGCTCTCCCTGGACGCCCAGTCGGCGTCGCCGCGGCCCGTCGCCGTGGCCGAGGGCGCGACGAGCGGTCCGTCGGACCTCCCCGCCGGGATCGCACCGGAGGAGTCCGCGGTCACCGGTGGAGCCCCGGCGGAGGGCACCGACGAGCCCACCGACGCCGACGGCCTGCTCGCGCTCGCCGACGACGTCGCGGGTGACGACCCGGTCCGGGCGGCACGCCTCCTGCGTCGCGCGTCGTCGCACCTGGAGAGCTCCGGCCACCTCGACCGCGCCGGCTTCGCGCTCGCCGAGGCGGCGCAGCTCGCCGCGCTCGAGGGCGACGACGAGGGCGCCGCGCCCGCGTTCCTGCACGCGCTCGCGCTCCTGCGGGCCGGTGGTGTCGCGCCCCGGTTCGTCGGGCAGGTCGTGCGCGCCTACGCGCGGCTCGAGGCCGGGCGGGGCGACGTGACCGCCGCCCTGGCCCAGGTCGAGCGCACGCTCGACGACCTGTCCGCAGCGGGCGAGGGCAGCGACGTCACACCCGCGCCGCGGGCCGCCGAGCTCGTCGAGCGCGACGCGGCGGCCGACGCGCGCGAGCGTCGCGACCTCGACGACACGCGTGCCCGCCTCCTCGCGACCGCGGGCGACCTCGACGCGGCGGCGACGCTCGCGGAGTCGGTCGCCGAGGAGTTCGCCCGTGCGGGGGACGTCCGCGACGCGGCGCACGCCTTCTGGCTCGCGGGGCGCTCGCGCTGCGCGTCGGGGACGGACACGGACGCGGTGGAGCTGCTCGAGTCGGCCATGGAGGGCTTCGCGATCGTCCACGACGCGGAGTCGCGCGCGATGGTCGGCAACGAGATGGTCGCGGCGCTGCGCCGCCTCGGGCGCGACGACGAGGCGGCCGCCGTCGGGACGGGCCTCAGCGGCTGACGACGGGCCCCGCCGGGCGGGCGGCGGCTGCGGGGGCGCGGACCTCGTACCGCCGGACCGCCACGGCGGGGTCCGGCTCGTCGGCCGTTGCGACCGGCGCGGCCTCGGCGCCCGCCGCGGCGACGAACCCGTCGAGCACGGCCTGCGGCAGGGGCGCACGCGGGTCGTGCACGACGACGAGCCGCGCCCCCTCGCGGGCGAGCTCCGCACCGAGCTCCCGTGCGGCGTCGAGGGCGGTCTCCGTGGCCGCACCCACCTCCGTGCTCGTCTCCGAGCTCGTCTCCGTACTGGTCTCCAAGCTCGTCTCCGTGCTCGTGCCTGCCGCGGACCGCGTCGCCGCGCCACCGAGCTCGACGACGTCGACGGGACCCGTCCAGCCCGCACCGGCGAGCGCGAGGAGCGCCACGGAGGCGGCCGTCCCGGCGACGGGTCGGTCGAGCGGTCGCGTGGCGGCCGCCCACGCGGGATCGATCCACCGGTCGGCGACGCCCGCCGCGGCGAGCGAGGCCCGGGCAGGGCCGCGCGTTCCCTCCACGCCCGGGGCGACCACGACCACGGCCGGCGCCGCCGCCACACCGAGCCGGTCCGCCACGAGGTCGGCGAGCGCCGCCAGTGCGGCGTCGCGCACCGGTCCGAGGACCGAGGCGGCGCCGGCCGCTCCCGGGACGAGCAGGACGGTTCCGGGGAGCACGACGGCGCGGACGGTCACCGTCCCACCGTAGTGGTGCCCGCTCCCCCGCCGTCGCCGCGGCCTCCCGACCGGCCCGCGATGCGGCGTCCGCGGGCGCGCGCGAGTACGGTAGGGAGGTGAGGTTCTTCGGGGCGCGGGACGACGACGACCGGCGGGACGGGAATCCCGGCGGGGCGCAGGACGGGGGCCGGTCCGGCGCGGCCCGGCCGGCGGACGACCTGCAGTCGCAGGTCGAGGACCTGCTGGCACGCGAGCTGGGTCAGGTCGCGACCGACGTCCTGCGGCCTCCCACACCGCTCACGCTCTCGCGGGTCGTCGAGTGGATCACCGACAGCGGGTACAGCTACTTCGTCGACTCCGACGGCGACGTCGGCGGGCTGTGGCACGGCCGCCTGTTCTACTTCCTGCTCTTCGGCAACGACGACGAGATCCTCCAGGTGCGCGGCCAGTGGAACCGCGACCTCGCGCTCGAGCGCCTCGAGGAGATCCTCGAGTTCTGCAACGAGTGGAACGCCGACCGGATCTGGCCCAAGACGTACACGCGCGTCCGCGACAACGGGATGATCCAGGTCTTCACCGAGGTCACGGTCGACCTCGAGCACGGCGTGACGGACGACCAGCTCGACCAGCTCCTCCAGTGCGGTCTGAGCACGGGGTCGATGTTCTTCGACGCGCTCGACGAGTTCTACCCCGACCCCGCGAGGCAGGCGCCATGACGCAGGCCCGCACCAACTGGTTCACGCGTCTGTTCGGCAACCGCCGGCCCAAGGCGCCGGACTCGCTGCCCCGCGAGGAGGAGCTGCCCCGCGCGCTGTCGATGGCGCGCATCGGCGACCACCTGACGCGCCGCGGCTACCACTTCCGCGTGGACGACGACGGCGACATCACGGGTACGTGGGACGGGCACCGCTTCTGGTTCCTGCTGCTCGGCGACCGGTCGGAGATCCTCCAGGTCCGCGGCCGCTGGTCGACGACGCTCCCCGTCGAGTCGCGCCTCGTCACGCTCCAGACCGTCAACGACTGGAACCGCGAGCGCATCTGGCCCAAGGTCTACGTGCGCGAGGAGGGCGGACGGCTCGCGCTCTACGCCGAGGTCTCCGTCGACCTCGAGCACGGCGCGACCGACGACCAGCTCGCCCAGACCGTCTCGTGCGGGCTGGGTACGGCCGTGCAGCTCTTCCACGCCATCGGCGCCCAGCTCCCACCGGGGACCCTGGACGACTGACGTCCTGGCGCCGTCGTGCGCGCCCGCCGTCGGGTCCTGGACCCCGACGTTCAGGCGCGGAGCGTGGGGAGCCCCAGGACGACGGGGCCGGACGGCGCGCCCCCGCCGTGCCCGTGGCCGTGGTCGTCGTCGCCCCCGCCCAGGCGGGCGCGCTCGCGCCGCGCCCACGCGTCGCCGGAGCGGGTGCGGCGCACGGCGAACGTGCCGCCCGCGAGCGCCGAGTCCGCGATGAGGTGGTGCGGCGCGGAGCGGGTGACCTCGACCGTGACGACGTCGCCGGGACGCGGCAGGCGGACGTCGAGGTCGTCCGCGAGGCGCGGGTCGACGGACCCGGGCGTACCGGTGCCGTCGGTCGGGGCGTCGTCGGGTGCCCCGGCCACGACGGCCGCGGGGAGCGCGAGGTGGACGAGGCGGTTGTCGGGGGCGCGACCGGTGACGCGGTGCGTCGCGCCGTCCTTGCGCCCTGCGCCCTCGCCGACGAGGACGTCGATCGTCCGGCCCACCTGGCGTGCGGACTCCTCGCCGGCGATCCGCTCCTGAAGCGCCTGGAGCCGCTCGAAGCGCTCCTGGACGACCTCCTTGGGGAGCTGGCCGTCCATCGTCGCGGCGGGCGTCCCGGGGCGCGGGGAGTACTGGAAGATGAACGCGGAGGAGAAGCGCGACGCCTCGACGACCCGCATCGTCTCCGCGAAGTCCTCCTCGGTCTCGCCCGGGAAGCCCACGATGATGTCGGTGGTGATCGCGGCGTCGGGCATGACGGCCCGGACGCGGTCGAGGATCCCGAGGAACCGCTCGGATCGGTAGGAGCGGCGCATCGCACGCAGCACGCGGTCGGAGCCCGACTGGAGCGGCATGTGGAGCTGGGGCATGACGTTCGGCGTCTCGGCCATGGCCGCGATGACGTCGTCGGTGAACGCGGCCGGGTGCGGCGACGTGAACCGCACGCGCTCGAGCCCGTCGATCGTCCCGCACGCGCGCAGGAGCTTGGCGAAGGCGCCGCGGTCGCCGAACTCGACGCCGTAGCTGTTGACGTTCTGGCCGAGCAGCGTCACCTCGATGGCACCGGCCTCGACGAGCGCGCCCACCTCGGCGAGGACCTCGCCCGGACGGCGGTCGCGCTCCTTGCCGCGCAGGTGCGGCACGATGCAGAACGTGCACGTGTTGTTGCAGCCGACGCTGATGGACACCCACCCCGCGTAGACCGACTCGCGCTTCGTCGGCAGCGTCGAGGGGAACACCTGCAGCGACTCGGCGATCTCGACCTGCGCCGCCTCGTTGTGGCGCGCGCGCTCGAGCAGGACGGGCAGGGCGTCGAGGTTGTGGGTGCCGAACACGACGTCGACCCAGGGGGCCTTCTCGACGATGGTGCCGCGGTCCTTCTGCGCGAGGCAGCCGCCGACCGCGATCTGCATGCCGGGTCGCGCGGCCTTCACCGAGGCGAGCTGGCCGAGGTTGCCGTAGAGGCGCGTCGCGGCGTTCTCGCGCACGGCGCACGTGTTGATGACGACGACGTCGGCGCGGTTCGCGGCCTCGTCCTGCGCGCTCGCCCGCGTGTAGCCCGCCTGCTCGAGCATCCCCGCCATGTGCTCGGAGTCGTGGACGTTCATCTGGCACCCGAGGGTGCGCACGACGTAGGTGCGGGGGTGCGCGTCGTCGGCCGGCGCAGCGGCGGTGGCGTGCGGTGCGGGGGCGGCCGGGACGGGGGCGGGGGCGATCGTGGACATCACCGTCCAGGGTACGGCTCCGGGTGCCGTGTTACTGAACTGTTGCCCGGTTGTTGCCGGGTGAGGTGGCACCGTGCAACAGAAGGGACATAGTGTCCAGGAATGGCCGACGAAACCCCTTCGCCGTCCGACGCGCAGCGCAGCGCTCAGGACGCTCAGCCCCTCCCCGCCGAGCAGGTCCTCGGTGAGCCGCTCGTCGAGCTGCGCGACGTGAACAAGCACTTCGGCGAGCTGCACGTGCTGCGCGACATCAACCTCACGGTCCGGCGCGGCGAGGTGCTCGTCGTCATCGGGCCCTCCGGCTCGGGCAAGTCGACCCTGTGCCGGGCGATCAACCGGCTCGAGACGATCGACTCGGGCGAGATCCTCGTCGACGGCGAACCGCTCCCCCAGGAGGGCAAGGCGCTCGCGCGGCTGCGCTCCGACGTCGGCATGGTCTTCCAGTCCTTCAACCTCTTCGCGCACAAGACGATCCTCGACAACGTGACGCTCGGGCCCGTCAAGGTGCGGCGCGAGCGGAGCAAGGACGCGAAGGAGCGCGCCCTGGCCCTCCTCGACCGGGTCGGCGTGAAGAACCAGGCGCAGAAGATGCCGGCGCAGCTCTCGGGCGGCCAGCAGCAGCGCGTCGCCATCGCCCGGGCCCTCGCGATGAAGCCCAAGGTCATGCTCTTCGACGAGCCCACGTCGGCGCTCGACCCCGAGATGATCAACGAGGTCCTGGACGTCATGGTCTCCCTCGCCAGGGAGGGCATGACCATGATCGTCGTCACCCACGAGATGGGCTTCGCCCGGAAGGCCGCGAACCGCGTGGTCTTCATGGCGGACGGCCAGATCGTCGAGGAGGCGCACCCCGAGGAGTTCTTCACCGCGCCGAAGAGCGAGCGGGCCAAGGACTTCCTCTCCAAGATCCTCACGCACTGAGGTCCCCCGTCCTCACCACGCACCGACCACCAGGGACCGGGCCGCCAGGCCCCCCACACCCGGCCGACCGACGAGGCACACCGTCGTCGGACGACCACCACTCACGAAGGGTAGGAACGATGCGCACACGACACGCAGGTGCTGCCGTGCTGGCCGCTCTCACCGCGCTCACGCTCGCAGCGTGCAGCAGCGGCGACGTCGGCGACGACAGCACGACCACGGACCCCGAGCAGTCCGCCGGAGGCAGCGGCGACGGCGGCGGCGAGACGGTCAAGATCGGCATCAAGTTCGACCAGCCCGGCCTGGGGTTCCAGGACGGGTCGTCGTACACGGGGTTCGACGTCGACGTCGCCACCTACGTGGCGGGCGAGCTCGGCTTCTCCGAGGACCAGATCGAGTGGGTCGAGGCGCCGTCCGCGCAGCGCGAGACGATGCTGCAGACCGGGCAGGTCGACATGATCTTCGCGACGTACTCCATCACGGACACGCGCAAGGAGACCGTCGCGTTCGCGGGGCCGTACTTCGTCGCCGGGCAGGACCTGCTCGTCGCCGAGGACAACACCGACATCACCGGCCCGGAGTCGCTCGAGGGCAAGAACCTCTGCTCCGTCACGGGCTCGACGTCGGCGCAGCGCATCAAGGACGAGTACGCCGCGGGCGTGCAGCTCCTCGAGCGCCCCGGGTACGCCGAGTGCGTCACCGCGCTCACGGCCGGCCAGGTCGACGCCGTCACGACTGACGACATCATCCTCGCGGGCCTCGCGGCGCAGCCGCAGAACCAGGGCAAGGTGAAGGTGGTCGGGGCGCCGTTCTCGACCGAGCGCTACGGCGTCGGCCTGCCCCAGGACAACGACGTCTGCGAGGACGTCAACGCCGCGATCGAGAAGATGATCGAGGACGGTTCCTGGGAGGAGTTCGTCAGCAAGAACACCGAGGGCACCGGGTACACGCCGAACGCGAGCGAGAACCCGCCGACGGTCGACCCCTGCGCCTGACCTCTCTGCCGGGGAGCGGAGCGCGGCGTGCCGCGCTCCGCTCCCCGGCCTCGTCCGGTCGGTCCACGACCACGCCCTCCCGGAGGATGACCAACCGTGGGTGACTACCTCTCCCAGTTCACCGAGCTCCTCAGCACCTACGACGTGCTCGGCGCGTTCTGGGTGAACATCCAGCTGACGTTCTGGGCTGCGATCTTGTCCCTGATCCTCGGCACGGCGCTCGCGCTCATGCGGATCTCCCCCGTCTCGAGCCTGCGGTGGGCCGGCTCGACCTACGTGAACCTCCTGCGCAACACGCCGCTGACGATCATCATGACGTTCATGGTCCTCGCGGTGTGGACCCAGCTGCAGATCAGCCTGTCCCCCGACTTCCCGACGAACTTCTTCCGGTTCGCGGTCATCGGCCTGACCGTCTACCACGCCGCCTTCGTGTGCGAGGCGATCCGCTCGGGCGTCAACACGGTGCCGATCGGCCAGGCCGAGGCGGCGCGGGCGATCGGCCTGTCCTTCGCTCCCGCCGCGCGCCTCGTCATCCTCCCGCAGGCGTTCCGCGGCGCCATCGCCCCCCTCGGCAACACCCTCATCGCGCTGCTGAAGAACTCCACCGTCGCGGCCGCCGCGAGCGTCACGACGGAGACGTCGAGCCTCATGCGCACGATGATCGAGTTCAACTCGAACTACATCTACGCGATCTTCCTCACCTTCGCGATCGGCTACGTGATCCTCGTCATCCCGATCGGCTTGCTCACCACCTCGCTCTCGACCCGATTGGCGGTCCGCCGATGAGCGCCCCGCGTCAGTCCGTCCTCTTCGACGCCCCGGGGCCCCGGGCCCGGCGCGCGATCGCCGTCGGCAACGTGATCGGCGCCGTGATCGTGATCGGGATCGCCGTGCTCGTGCTGCTGGAGCTCGGACGCAAGGGCCAGCTCTCGTGGGAGCAGTGGGGTCCTGTCTTCACCGCCAACGCGTGGGAGAACTTCTTCCTGCCGGGCCTCCAGAACACGCTGCGCGCCGCCGGGTTCGCGATCGTCGGTGCCGTGATCTTCGGGCTGGTCTTCGGCTCCGGCCGGCTCTCGCACGTGCGCGCGCTGCGCTGGGCGTGCGGTGTCGTCGTCGAGTTCTTCCGCGCCGTGCCGGTGCTCCTCATGATGATCTTCTTCTGGCTCCTGCTGGGGCTGCAGAAGGTCCCGGACGCCCCGTTCCTCGCGGTCGTGATCTCCCTCGTGCTCTACAACGGCTCGGTGATCGCCGAGCTCGTCCGGTCCGGCGTCGGCAACCTGCCGAAGGGCCAGGGAGAGGCCGGCGTGGCGATCGGCCTGACTCGCGGGCAGACCCTGCGGTCGATCCAGCTCCCGCAGGCGCTCATCGCGATGCTGCCCGCGCTCGTGTCCCAGCTCGTCGTCGTGCTCAAGGACACCGCGCTCGGGCAGATCATCACGTACCCCGAGCTGCTGCGGGCCGCGCAGATCCTCGGCACGGCCTTCGGCAACACCCTGCAGACCCTCACGGTGGCCGCGGTCATCTTCATCGTCATCAACTACGCCCTGACCACCCTGGCCCAGTGGCTCTCACGCTTCCTCAGCGGGCGTACCGCGGGCGCCACGGCTGCCGGCCCGGGGATCGGCAACCCGACAGCCGTCGCGGGCGGTCCCGCGGACGAGGCGTCGGCCGTGTCCACCGCGCGCTGACGCACCCGTCGCCCGCCCGGTCAGTGGCGGGCGGCGGGCCGCTGCCGCCGAGCGGCCCGCCGGTCCGCGACCGGGTCCGCGGGGCGGTCACTCCTCCGCGTCGAGCTCGCGCTGCACGATCTCGAAGGCCAGCCCGGGGCTGTACCCCTTGCGGGCGAGCGCGCCGACCGTCCGTCGCACGCGCACGTCGCGGTCGAGGCTGCGGGTCCTGGCGAGACGTGCCCGCGCGAGGGCGAGGGCGGCGTCCGCCTCGGAGTCGTCGTCGACCTGCTCGAGCGCGGCCGCGCCGACCTCGCCGTCGATCCCCCGCCGGCGCAGCTCGGTCGAGATCGCGCGGCGGGACAGCCCCCGCTCGGCGTGCCGCGTGCGGACGATCATCTCCGCGTACTGCGCGTCGTCGACGAGCCCGACCTCCTCGAAGCGGTCGAGGATGGGCAGCACGACGTGCTCCGGGTAGCCCTTGCGCGCGAGCGACTGCGTGAGCTCCGCGCGGCTCTTCGGGGCCGCGGTGAGGATGCGCAGGACGGTCTCGCGGGCACGCTCGGCGAGGTCGGCGTCGCTGATCTCGCCGCGCTCCACGAGCTCGTGCAGCGACGGGCGCGGGCGCCGCCCGGCCTTGCGGCCGGAGCGGCGCCCGTCGTCCTCCGCGGACGGGTCGACGGGCTCGGCGCCCTCGACCCCGTCCTGCTCGCCGATCAGAACGGCGACTTCTTCCCCTTGCCGGCCGCGGCGGTCGCCTTGGCCGGAGCGGCCACGGCGGCGTCGGCCGCGACGGTCACGCCGGCGGCCGGGTCGGCCGGTGCGTCGACCTTGGCCCCGACGCCGAGCTTTTCCTTGATCTTCTTCTCGAGCTCGTTCGCGAGGTCGGGGTTGTCGCGCAGGAACGAGCGCGCGTTCTCCTTGCCCTGCCCGAGCTGGTCGCCGCCGTAGGTGAACCACGACCCGGACTTGCGCACGAACCCGTGCTCCACGCCCATGTCGATGAGGCCACCCTCGCGGGAGATGCCGACCCCGTAGAGGATGTCGAACTCGGCCTGCTTGAACGGCGGCGCCATCTTGTTCTTGACGACCTTCACGCGGGTCCGGTTGCCGACCGCGTCGGTGCCCTCCTTGAGGGTCTCGATGCGGCGGATGTCGAGACGGACCGAGGCGTAGAACTTCAGCGCCTTGCCACCGGTCGTCGTCTCGGGAGAGCCGAAGAACACGCCGATCTTCTCGCGGAGCTGGTTGATGAAGATCGCGGTCGTGCCGGACGCGCTGAGCGCGCCGGTGATCTTGCGCAGCGCCTGCGACATGAGGCGGGCCTGGAGACCGACGTGGCTGTCGCCCATCTCGCCCTCGATCTCCGCCTTGGGCACGAGGGCCGCGACGGAGTCGATGACGATGATGTCGAGCGCGCCCGAGCGGATCAGCATGTCCGTGATCTCGAGCGCCTGCTCCCCCGTGTCCGGCTGGGAGACGAGCAGGGCGTCGGTGTCGACGCCGAGCTTCTTGGCGTACTCCGGGTCGAGGGCGTGCTCGGCGTCGATGAACGCCGCGATGCCGCCGGCGCGCTGGGCGCTGGCCACGGCGTGCAGCGCCACGGTCGTCTTTCCGGAGGACTCCGGGCCGTACACCTCGATGACGCGCCCGCGCGGCAGGCCCCCGATGCCGAGCGCGATGTCCAGCGCGATGGAGCCCGTGGGGATGACCTCGACGGGGGCGCGGCCTTCCTCGCCGAGGCGCATGACGGAGCCCTTGCCGAAGCTCCGGTCGATCTGGGCGAGGGCTGCCTCGAGCGCCTTCTCGCGGTCTGCGGGTGCGGGCATGTCAGTCCACCTTCGGTTCGACGTCCATCAGTTCGTTGTGGCCCGACGTTACGGGCAGCCACCGACACGCGGTGCCGACGAGCCCCGGACCTGGGGACCGTCGTGCCGGACCGGCGTCCTGAGCCCGCCGGAGCGCGCCCTGTGCACAACTCTAGCCGAACACGTGTTCGATCACGGAACCCGCCCCGGCGTGTCCGCGACTCGCGGGCTCACTCGTCGTCGTCCGCGGACCACGACTCGCCGGGCCGCAGCACGACGACCCGCGTCCCGGGCGCCTCGCGCTGCGCGGCCGCCTCGAACGCCGCGCCCGCGTGGTCCATCCAGCCGCGCGGCAGGTGCTGGCCGCCCGGCGCGTGCAGCGTCCCCCAGTGCACCGGTACCGCGACCCGCACCCCGACCTCGGCGCACGCCCGCGCGGCCTGCACCGGGCCCAGGTGCCCGCCCGAGAGCCGCGGCCCCCACCCGCCGACCGGCACGAGGGCCACGTCCACCGGACCGCCCGCGAGCGCCGGGAGGTGCGCCATCCCGGGGTGGTGCTCGGTGTCGCCCGCCACCCACACGCGCAGGCCGTCGGGACCGGTGGTCCGCACGAGGTGGCCGTTCGCGGCGTTGGGCCGGTGCGGCATCGGCCGGTGCCCGTGCACCGCGGTGACGAGCCGCGTCTCGACCCCGGCCCCCGCCGGCCCCACGGCGTGCCACTCGTCGTCCAGCCCGACGCCGCGCAGCCCCTTGCCGCGCAACCACCGCGCGTTGGCGGGCGCCGTGAGGACCGGCACGTCGCCGAGGAGCCGCAGCGACCGCAGCTCGGCGTGGTCGTGGTGGAGGTGGGACAGCAGGACGGCGTCGCCGCCCCGCCACACCGGGGCCGGCTGCTCGCCGCGCCGGCGCAGCATCCCCGCGTGCCGGTGCAGGAGCGGGTCGGTCACGAGCCGCGCCGTCGGGCCGCCGGCGGTCGCGGCGAGGTCGAGGACCGCGGTCGAGTGGCCGAGCCACGTCACGGTGACGCTCACGCGCCGCTCCCCCGGCCCGACGCGTCCTCGGCCACCGGCGGCCGTACCCCCAGGTCGGTGAGCCACGCGACGAGCCGGCGGTGCACCGCCTCCGCCCCGACGAGCATCGGCGTGCCGTCGACGTCCTCGAGCTCGTCGCCGGGCACCGCGAGGTGCGCCGGGTGCAGCAGCACCGCCTGGTTCTGCGCCCCGCCGAGGCCACCGTGCGACCCGACCAGGCCTTCGAACGCGTGCACCATCCCCACCTCGTCGACGCTCGAGACCAGCACGAGGTCCCCGGCGTCCTCCAGCCCGGCGACGCGCACGAGGTCCGCCACCGCGCGCGACCCGAACGGTGCGACCGGGTCGACGCCCACGACCTCGCCCGTCAGCAGGTCGCGCGAGCCACCCCGGCCGTGCGCCCGGACCTCCCCGCGCGGGCCACGCTCGACGACGACGCCGACCGCGGGGTTCGCGACGAGACCCGGGAGCAGCGCGGGCCACCGGGCGCGGACCTCGTCACCCGTGAGGCGCCGCGGCTCGCGCGGGAACCACACCATCCCGAGGTTGCCCGACCCGACGACCGCGACCTCGGGCAGCTCGGGCAGGGCGGGTGCGGCGTCGGCGCGGCGCTCGGAGCGGTCCGGGCCCACGAGCATGCGGCCCGCCTGCGCGTCCGGCTGCCCGGGCCGCAGCGCGTTGAGGGCCGTGTTCGCGGGGCCCCACGCCTCGCTGTCCGGGGCCGTCGCCCGACGCCGGCCCTCACCCCGGGCGGACGCGGAGCCGTCCCGGGCGCGGCCGTCGTCGTCCGCACGAGCGCCGTCGCCAGGCGGGTCGAGCGCCATGAGGCGTCGCACCTCGTCGAGGAAGGACCGCCCGGTGACCTGCTCGAACGTCGGGCCGAGCGACTGCCCGTGGTCCGAGAGCACGACGACGTCGTAGCGCCGGGGCGCGACGGCCGCGACCTGCTCCCAGAGCCCGACGACGCGGTCCAGGCCCTCGAGCGCGCGCAGCGACTCGGGCCGCAGCGGCCCGGCGTGGTGCGCGATCTCGTCGTAGTCCACGAGGTCGACGCACACGACGGGCGCCCCGCGCACGAGCTGCTCCGCGACGAGCGTCGTGTTGAGGTCGCGCAGCACGACGTTCGTCACGGCGCGCAGCACCGGGTACCAGCCGAGGCGCGAGACGCGGGGCTCGACGCCGCGCACGGCCTGCTGCCAGCCCTGGTAGAGCTCCTTGAGCAGCTCGCCGAGCGCGACGACCACGGCGCGCACGAGGACGAACGGGCTCGCGAAGAAGTGCACGAACATCTGCCCGGGCCCCAGGCCCTCGCGCGCCCGGCTCATGACGAGCAGGCTCGTCGCCGCGTCCCCGGAGAACATCGTCGAGACGGCCACGCCGCCGCCCGCGAGCAGACCCGCGCCGTCGCTCGTGCGCGCCTCGACCGCCGCCGCGTCCGCGGGCCGGTTCGTCACGACGAGCCGCCCCAGCGCGCGCGACCACCACCGGAAGGCGGGGACGTGCTCGGTCGACCCGTGCAGGAGCCCGAGGGTCGAGGCCGGCGTCGTCGCGGGCACGCGGGCCCACCACGTCGTGAGGTGGTGGCTGCCGTCGCCGAGCCACCGCGCGACCGTCGGGGCCAGGCCGGCCTGGAGGGCGTAGTCGAGCGTGGGGCGCGCGACGCCGTCGAGCAGGACGACGAGCAGGCCCGCCTGGCGCTCCGCGGCGGCGCCCGCGGCGGCTCCACGGGGCACGCCTGCCTGGCGCCGCGCGCGCCGGAGCAGGTCCCCGATCACGTACTCGTTGTCGCTCGCCCCGACGACCCAGCGCCCGAGCGCCATGAGCACGGCCGCGATGACGAGGACGGCGAGGACGTCGGTCCACGTCCCGCTGCGGAACCCCGGGAGGTAGGTGAGCGCGGCCCACGCGACCGCGACCTGGGCGACCACGCCCGACACGAGCGCGCCGACGACGCCAGACCGGCGTGCGACCCCGCGCAGCACCGGGCGCAGCAGCGCGTCGCCCACCGCCACCGCGAGCGCCGCGAGGACGAGCGACCAGGGGTTGGTCACCTCGACCCCGGGGACGACCCAGATCGCGAGCCCCAGCCCGGCCGCCGTCGAGACGAGAGACCAGGCCGCGCCGCGCACGTCGGCGGCGGTGAGGCGCAGCGTGGCGAGGCGGCCGCGGGCGGGAACGCTCATGCCGCCATCATCGCGGGGCGCGGCAGGGTGCGCCCCTCGGGCGTCCCCGGGTCCCGAGCAGGTCGGGGCAGGTTTGGGCCGCGCAGGTCGGCCGGGCCGGTCAGCGGCGCGGCGGCGCCTGGCGGTGGTCGTCGTTCCCCCAGCGCCGCGGGTCGGGCACGTCGAGCGCGTCGCACAGCGCGTGCCAGACGACGCGCGGCTCGACCCCGTCCTCGAGCGCCTGGGCGGCGGTCCGGTCGTCGAGCGCGGACAGCACCTGCTCGCGCACGTAGGCGCGGCCCAGGGCCTCGCCGAACACCTCGTCGACCAGCTCGGAGAACTCGCGGTAGCGCACGGACCAAGCCTTGCACGGATCCGCGGCCGCCCGGTCGCGCGCCGGGACGCGCGGGCCGCACCGCGTCGTCCGGGTTCGCACCCGGTCACCGAGGCGCACGGGCGGGCCGCCGGGGCGCCGGCACGCTGCGGCGGGCGCGTGTGGGTGGGCACCCCCAGAATGGGCGCGTGACCTCGGACCCGCTCGCCCGCTTCGCCGCGCCCACGCGCGCGTGGTTCTCGGGCGCGTTCGACGCGCCGACCGCCGCCCAGGCCGGTGCGTGGGAGGCCGTGTCGAGCGACCGGCACGCGCTCGTGGTCGCCCCGACCGGTTCGGGCAAGACGCTCGCCGCGTTCCTCTGGTCGCTCGACCGGATCCTCGCCGCGCCCCCGGAGGAGGCCCCGGCACTCGAGGCGCGCTGCCGCGTCGTCTACGTCTCGCCGCTCAAGGCGCTCGCCGCGGACGTCGAGCGGAACCTGCGCTCGCCGCTCGCGGGCATCCGCCAGGCCGCGGTGCGGCTCGGGCTCGACGTGCCGGACGTCGTCGTCGGCACGCGCACCGGGGACACCCCCACGAGCGAGCGCCGCCGGCTCGCCACGCACCCGCCGGACATCCTCATCACGACGCCCGAGTCGCTGTTCCTCGTGCTGACGTCGCAGGCGCGCGCGGGGCTCGTGGGCGTCGAGACGGTGATCGTCGACGAGATCCACGCGGTGGCGGGCACCAAGCGGGGCGCTCACCTCGCCGTGTCGCTCGAGCGCCTGGACGCGCTGCTCGAGGCGCACGAGCGGCCCCCGGCGCAGCGCGTCGGGCTCTCGGCCACGGTCCGCCCCGTCGAGGCGGTCGCGACCTTCCTGGGCGGGCACCGGCCCGAGGCCGAGGGCGGGCGCGAGGTCGTCGTCGTGCAGCCGCCGTCGAGCAAGCACATCGAGGTCGACGTCGTCGTGCCCGTCCCGGACCTCTCGGACCTCGGGACGGCGGCGATCGTGCCGGACGCCGGGTCGCGGTCGGACGGCGACCTGCCGCCCCTGCCCCCCGGCGAGCGCAACCTCACAGGCCCGGCGACGTCGCGCCCGACGGGCGCGCCCGACGTCCGGCCGCCGCGCCCGTCGGTCTGGCCGCACGTCGAGGAGCGGGTCGTCGACCTCGTCACCGACCACCGCTCCACGCTGGTCTTCACGAACTCGCGCCGCGGAGCGGAGCGCCTCACGGCGCGCATGAACGAGCTGTGGGCCGAGCGTCAGGGCGAGGACGTGCTCGACCCGGGCACGGTCACCGCGGCGCAGGTGCAGGCGCAGTCGGGCGCGAGCTCGGGCGTCGAGCCCGTCATCGCCCGCGCGCACCACGGGTCGATGAGCCGGGCCGAGCGCACGCGCACGGAGACGGAGCTCAAGGACGGCCGGCTGCCCGCGGTGGTCGCGACGTCGAGCCTCGAGCTCGGCATCGACATGGGCGCGGTGGACCTCGTGGTCCAGGTCGGGGCGCCGCCCTCGGTCGCGTCGGGCCTGCAGCGGATCGGGCGCGCGGGCCACCAGGTGGGGGCCGTGTCGCACGGCGTGGTGTTCCCCACGCACCGGGGCGACCTCGTGCCGTCGGCGGTCGTCGCCGAGCGCATGCGCTCCGGCGGCATCGAGGAGCTCCACGTGCTCGCCAACCCGCTCGACGTGCTCGCCCAGCAGGTCGTCGCGATGGTCGCGGTCGACGAGTGGACGGTCGCGGAGCTCGCGACGCTCGTGCGGCGCAGCGAGCCCTACGCGCACCTCGGCGACGCGTCGCTGCACGCCGTCCTCGACATGCTCGCGGGCCGCTACCCGAGCGAGGACTTCGGCGAGCTGCGCGCGCGGATCGTGTGGGACCGCGCGTCGGGCCGGCTCACCGGGCGGCCGGGCGCGCTGCGGCTCGCCGCGACGAGCGGCGGCACGATCCCCGACCGCGGGATGTACGGCGTGTTCCTCGCGACGGACGCCGGGACCGGGACCGTCGCGGGCGACCCGGACACCGCGGGCGGCCGCGCCCCGCGCGGCGGCAAGCGCGTCGGCGAGCTCGACGAGGAGATGGTCTACGAGTCGCGCGTCGGCGACACGTTCACGCTCGGGTCGAGCACGTGGCGCATCGAGGACATCACGCCCGACCGCGTGCTCGTCACGCCCGCGCCGGGCATCCCGGGGCGGCTGCCGTTCTGGAAGGGCGACTCCCCCGGCCGACCCGCCGAGCTCGGCCGTGCGCTCGGCGCGTGGGTGCGCGAGACGGACGCGCTCGCCGCCACCGACCCCGACGCGGCGACCGACCGGCTCCGCACGGCAGGCCTCGACGCGTGGGCGAGCGACAACCTGCTGGCCTACCTGCGCGAGCAGCGCGACGCGACCGGGCGCGTCCCGGACGACCGCACGGTCGTGGTCGAGCGCTTCCGCGACGAGCTCGGCGACTGGCGCGTCGTCGTGCACTCGCCGTACGGCGCGAAGGTGCACGCGCCGTGGGCGCTCGTGCTCGCCGCGCGCCTGCGCGAGCGCTACGGGGTCGACGCCGCCGCGATGCACGCCGACGACGGCATCGTCCTCCGGCTCCCGGACACCGGGGACTCGTGGCTCGAGGGAGCGACCGACGGCTCGGGCGGCCTCGGCGGGGACGCGCCCGTCGTCGGCGTCGAGGACCTGCTCCTCGACCCGGACGACGTGCTCGACGCGGTGCGCGACGAGCTCGGCGGGTCGGTGATGTTCGCGTCGCGGTTCCGCGAGGCCGCCGCCCGCGCGCTCCTGCTGCCCCGGCGTCGTCCGGACCGGCGCCAGCCGCTGTGGCAGCAGCGGCAGCGCTCGGCGCAGCTCCTGTCGGTGGCGTCGGAGTACCCGGAGTTCCCGATCGTCCTCGAGGCAGCGCGCGAGTGCCTGCAGGACGACTTCGACGTCGCGGCGCTCACCGACCTCATGCGCGACCTCGCCGCCGGGCGCGTGCGCCTCGTCGAGGTGACGACCCCGACGCCGTCGCCCTTCGCGCAGTCGCTCCTCTTCGGGTACACCGCCCAGTTCCTCTACGACGGCGACGCCCCGCTCGCGGAGCGCCGCGCCGCCGCGCTGTCGCTCGACCCCACGCTCCTCGCCGAGCTCCTGGGCGGCGACGGCGTCGCGGCCCAGCTCGCCGACCTGCTCGACCCCGCCCAGATCGAGCGGACCGAGGCCGAGCTCGGCGCGCTCGCGCCCGAGCGGCAGGCGCGGCACGCCGAGGACGTGTGGGACGTGCTGCGCCGGCTGGGCCCGCTCACCGAGGCCGAGGTCGCGGCGCGGACCCGCGAGGACGTGCGCACCGACGTCGCGGCCTGGCTGCGCGAGCTCGAGGCCGCGCGCCGCATCATGCCCGTGCGGCTCGCGGGGGTCGCGCCCGAGCGTGCGCAGCAGTGGGCGGTCGTGGAGGACGCCGGCCGTCTGCGCGACGCGCTCGGCGTCGCGCTGCCCGTCGGTATCCCCGAGGTGTTCACCGAGCCCGTCCCCGACCCGCTCGGCGACCTCGTGCGCCGCCACGCCCGCACGCACGGCCCGTTCACGGCCGCCGACCTCGCCGCACGTCTCGGGCTGGGCGTCGCCGTCGTCGTGCAGACGCTCGAGCGGCTCGAGGCGGCCCGGCTCGTCGTGCGCGGGCGGCTGCGGCCGGAGGCGATCGGCGGCACGGGCGACGACTGGTGCGACGCCGAGGTGCTGCGCGTCCTGCGCCGGCGCTCGCTCGCCGCGCTGCGCGCCGAGGTGGAGCCCGTCCCCGCCGAGACGCTGGGCGTCTTCCTCCCGCGTTGGCAGGGTCTCGGCGCGCTGCGCGGCGTCGACGGGCTGCTGCGCGTCGTCGAGCAGCTCTCGGGCGCGGCCGTCCCCGCGTCGGCGCTCGAGACCCTCGTGCTCCCGGCGCGCGTCAGCGACTACACCCCGACGATGCTCGACGAGCTGACGACGACCGGCGAGGTCGTGTGGTGCGGGCACGCCCCGCTGCCCGGCTCGGGCGGCGGCGACGGTCTCGTCAGCCTCCACCTCGCGGAGTGGGCGCCGCTCACGCTGCCCGACCCGGGCCCGGCACCCGAGACCGGCCTCCACGCCACGCTGCTCGACCTGCTGGAGGGCTCCGGCGGGTACTTCCTCCCGCGGCTGGCCGAGCGCGCCGGCGCGGAGACCGTCCCGACGCTCGAGGCACTGTGGGACCTCGTCTGGTCGGGCCACGTGACGAACGACGGCCTCGGGTCGCTGCGGGCGCGGCTCGGCGCCGCCGGGGGGACCCACCGCGCGCCGCGCGCCCCGGCGCGGGCCCGGCCGCTCGCGCGCGGCCGGTTCGCGGGCCTGCGGCCGCCGACGTCGCCCGAGACGGTCCTGCGCGGCGGCGCCGGGCGGTGGTCGGCGCTGCCGCCGCGCGAGCCCGACCCCACCCGCCGGGCGCACGCGCTCGCCCGCGTCCTGCTCGACCGCCACGGCGTGCTCACGCGCGCCGTCGCGCCCGCCGAGGGCGTCGCGGGGTCGTTCCGCGCGGTGTACCGCGTGCTGAGCGAGCTGGAGGCCACGGGTGCGGCGCGGCGCGGGTACTTCGTCGAGCACCTCGGCGGCTCGCAGTTCGCGCTCCCCGGCGCGGTCGACCAGCTCCGGACCGACGCGCAGGACCGCGAGCGCGCGCTCGAGGCCGACGCCGCGGCGGCCGCGTCCGACCCGTTCGCCCCGCTCCCCGACGCGCGGACGTCGCGCGGCGGTCCTCGTCCCGGCGCCGTGCTGCTCGCCGCGACGGACCCGGCGAACCCCTACGGCGCGGCGCTGCCGTGGCCCGCCCGCCCGTCGACCGGACCGGGCGCACCCGGCACGGACGGCACGGACGGCACGACAGGCGAGGGCTCGCGCGGCCACCGCCCGGGCCGCAAGGCGGGCGCCGTCGTCGTGCTGAGCGACGGCGACCTCGCGCTCTACGTCGAGCGCGGCGGGCGGTCCGTGCTGTCCTTCGTGGACGGCCCACGCCTCGCCGAGGCGAGCGCGGCGCTGGTCCGCGCCGTGCGGGCGGGCACGCTCGGGAAGATCGTGGTGCAGCGCGTCGACGGCGTCGAGGCCCTCGCGGGCGCCGGCACGACCCGGACCCCGGCGGACGACGCGGTGCGCGCGCTGCTCGACGCCGGCTTCCGCGCGACGCCGCGCGGCCTGCGGGCGGCCTGACGTGCAGCGGTCGTCGCGCGCCCCCGACCACGGAGGGCGGTCGCGTGCCCGAGGGTGACATCCTGCGTCTCGTCTCGGCCCGGCTCGACGAGGCGCTCAAGGACCGGGTGCTGGTCCGCTCGGACCTGCGGTGGCCGAGCGCCGCGGAGATCGACCTGGTCGGTCGGACGGTCGTCGGGAACCAGGCCTACGGGAAGCACCTGTTCACGCGGTTCGACGACGGCCGGTCCCTGCACACGCACCTGCGCATGGAGGGGTCGTGGCGGCTCGCCCGGACGGGCACGCACGACG
The DNA here is from genome assembly GCF_004519295.1 of Cellulosimicrobium funkei. GTDB lineage: Bacteria > Actinomycetota > Actinomycetes > Actinomycetales > Cellulomonadaceae > Cellulosimicrobium > Cellulosimicrobium funkei. The sequence goes on along the minus strand of NZ_SOZH01000010.1, from coordinate 115,685 downwards.
CGCGCGGGGCGGAGCCGAACGTGCGCGTCGTCCTCGCGAACGAGTGGTGGACGGCGGTCGGGAACCGGATCGGCATGCTGCACGTGCTGCGCACCGCGGACGAGCGCGTGATCGTCGGGCCGCTGGGGCCCGACGTGCTCGGCGACGACTTCCCGGAGACCGGGCTGCCCGAGGCGGCCGCGCGGATGCGGGCCGACGACGCGGCGGGCGGGAGCGGCCCCCGGTACCGGCCGGAGCGGGCCGCAACGGGTGTGCCCGTCGCGGAGGCCCTGCTCGACCAGCACCTCGTCGCCGGCATCGGCACGATCTACACGGCCGAGTCGCTCTTCGCCGAGCACGTCTACCCGTGGACGCCCGTCCGCGACGTCGAGGACCTCGAGGGCCTCCTGCTCACGGCACGCACGCTCATGCAGCGCACGGTGCGGCACGGGTTCGACCCGCGCGCCGGCGTCGTGCGGCACGTGCACGGGCGCACACGAAAGGCGTGCCACGTGTGCGGCACGCCTGTCGCGGAAGGTACGGCGAACGAGCCCCCGTACGACCGTCCGATCTTCTGGTGTCCGACCTGCCAGGCACCGCCCGCAGCAGGATGACGGCGGGCGTCGCTGCCCCCGCTCCCGGTGCGGCCGGTCCCGGCCCGACCGTCAGCCGACGGGCTGCAGGTCCTCGCGGCGTGCCGTGCCCTCGGGATGCTGACGACCCAGCACGGCCGTCGCAAAGTCGGCCGGGATGGTGTCGGGGATCAGCAGACCCTCGGCGACGGCGACCCGGTCGCTGACCTCGCGCAGCACCAACGACATCGGGATGTCGAGCGCCTCGCAGATCGAGCCGAGGAGCTCCGACGACGCTTCCTTCTGACCGCGCTCGACCTCGCTGAGGTAGCCCAGCGAGACCCGTGCGGCGGAGGACACCTCTCGCAGGGTGCGCCCCTGTCGCTGGCGAGCGTCTCGCAGCACGTCCCCGATCTCTCGTCGAAGAACAATCATCTGGCGACCCCCTTCCGTGTCCCGTGCGCCCCCGGGAGCCGGAGAGGCCCCCACCTGGGTGCGCGAACTGCTCGTGCCGGTCTTCCTGTTCACTGCCCCGCGTGACGGGGTCGTCCTACCGTACCCCGCCCGCGGGCCGCTCACGTCGCCGGTGCCCCGTGCGGGACGGGGCGCGGGCGCGTTGTCCGTGCGTCCCACCGGTCGGTTGACGGTCCTGTTGGCGATCACGTGCTGTGCAACGTCGCGACGTGGGGTGTTGTTCCCGCGCCGGGCCTCCCGGCCGCTCCCCCGCGGCACGTTCACGACGTCTCCACGACGCCTCCGGCCCGGTCCACGCCCGGCCGGGCGGCCGACGCTCCCGCCGACGATTTCACCCGGCAGGGGGCATCGTCACGCCGTCGGCGGCCGGGGTCCGAACGCCGCGCGCGCGAGCGCCACCGCGGCGGCCACGGTGGCGGCGCGGACGGCCGCGCGGTCGCCCGCCAGGTGCAGCTCTCGCACCTTCGTGCCCCCCGGTCCGCTCGCGGCGACGAAGACGGTGCCCGGATCCTGGCCGTCCTGCGGGTCGGGACCCGCGACGCCCGTGGTCGCGATCCCGACGTCGGCCCCCAGCACGCCGCGCACGCGCTCGGCCATCTGGCGCGCGACCTCCGGGTGCACGGCCCCGTGCGCGGCGAGCAGGCCGCCGTCGACGCCGAGGACCGACTCCTTGACGTCGGTCGCGTACGCGACGACGGCGCCCCGGAGCACGCGCGAGGCGCCGGGCACGTCGACGATCGTCGCGCTGAGCAGGCCGCCCGTGAGCGACTCGGCCGTCGCGAGGGTCCACCCGCGGGCCTCCAGAGCGCCGAGCAGCTCGACGACGTCGGACCGGACGTCCGGGCCGGTGACCGACGAGCTCCCCGGCGCGACGGGAGCGTGGTCGGTCACGAGACGGGCGCGCCGTCCGTGCTCGGACCCCGCTCGACGACCCGGGCCGCGCGCACCGCGTCGCGGCGCAGGCGCCAGCCCTGGTACGCGTACTCCAGGCCGGTCACGACGGTCACGAGGATGGCCGCGGCGAGGACGATCCAGGCGACGACGCCGACGAACGCCGGCAGGTGCGCGAGCGGCAGCACGAAGAGCGTGATCGCGACGGTCTGCAGCACGGTCTTGAGCTTCCCGCCGCGGGACGCGGGCATGACCGCGTACTTGAGGACGGCGAACCGCAGGAGCGTCACGCCCAGCTCGCGCGCGAGCACGACGACGGGGACCCACCAGGGCAGCTCGCCGAGCGGCCACGCGAGCAGCACGAGGGCGGTGCCCACGAGCAGCTTGTCCGCGATGGGGTCGAGGAGCTTGCCCAGGTCCGTGACGAGGTCGTAGCGCCGCGCGAGGTAGCCGTCGAGGCGGTCCGACGTGGCGGCGAGGACGAAGATGCCCGTCGCGACGAGGCGCCACGTGACGGACTCCCCGCCGTCGACGAGGAGCGCCCACGCGAAGAACGGGACGAGCAGGATCCTCGCCATGGTGACGAGGTTCGCGGAGTTCCACGGCGAGGGGACGGCGTTGACCACGTCACCAGCCTAGGGGGTCGTCCGGGGTGCGCCGACCGTCGGCGGCACCACCGGGTGCCCGGGTCACCGCCAGCCCGACTCCACGTCGGCGCCGTCGTGGTACTCCGTCGCGGCCGGGGGCATGTGCCCGTCGGTGCCCTCGCCGTAGTCGTGGCCGCCCCCTGCGCCCGACGGCGCGGCGGCCGCGGCGGGCGCCTGGCCGTCGAAGACGTCCTGCGCGGGCTCGCCCCGGATGAGGGCGAGCGCCGACGGCAGCTCCTCGGGCGTCACGAGCACCTCGCGGGCCTTGGACCCCTCGGACGGGCCGACGATCTCGCGCGACTCCAGGAGGTCCATGAGGCGACCCGCCTTGGCGAACCCGACGCGCAGCTTGCGCTGGAGCATCGACGTCGAGCCGAACTGCGACGTCACGACGAGCTCGGCCGCCTGGAGCAGCAGGTCGAGGTCGTCGCCGATGTCCTCGTCGATCTGCTTCTTCGTGGCCGCCTGCGTGACGTCCTCGCGATAGACGGGCTTGAGCTGGCTCTTCACGTGCTCGACGACGGCGTGCACCTCGGACTCCGAGACCCACGCGCCCTGCACGCGCATGGGCTTGGCCGCGCCCATGGGCAGGAACAGGGCGTCGCCCTGGCCGATGAGCTTCTCCGCGCCCGGCTGGTCGAGCACGACGCGCGAGTCCGCGAGGGACGACGTCGCGAACGCGAGCCGCGACGGCACGTTCGCCTTGATGAGGCCCGTCACGACGTCGACCGACGGTCGCTGCGTCGCGAGCACCAGGTGGATGCCTGCCGCACGCGCGAGCTGCGTGATGCGCTGGATCGAGGCCTCGACGTCGCGCGGGGCGACCATCATGAGGTCGGCGAGCTCGTCGACGACGACCAGCAGGTACGGGTACGTCGCGATCTTGCGCTCGGAGCCGGGCAGCGGCTTGACCTTGCCGGCGCGGACGGCGGCGTTGAAGTCGTCGATGTGCTTGAACCCGAACGCGGCGAGGTCGTCGTAGCGGGCGTCCATCTCGCGGACGACCCAGTCGAGGGCCTCCGCGGCCTTCTTCGGGTTCGTGATGATGGGCGTGATGAGGTGCGGGATGCCCTCGTAGATCGTCAGCTCGACGCGCTTGGGGTCCACGAGCACGAGCCGCACCTGCTCCGGCGTCGAGCGCATGAGGATCGACGTGATCATGGAGTTGATGAAGCTCGACTTGCCCGCGCCCGTCGCGCCCGCGACGAGGATGTGCGGCATCTTCGCGAGGTTCGCGACGACATAGCCGCCCTCGACGTCCTTGCCCACGCCCATGACCATGGGGTGCTCGGTGCGCCGCGCGGCCGACGACCGCAGGACGTCGCCGAGCACGACCGTCTCGCGGTCCGTGTTGGGGATCTCGATGCCGATGGCCGACTTGCCGGGGATCGGCGCGAGGATGCGCACGTCGGCGCTGGCCACCGCGTACGCGATGTTGTTGGACAGCGACGTGATGCGCTCGACCTTGACCTTGGGCCCGACCTCGACCTCGTAGCGCGTGACCGTCGGGCCGCGCGTGAACCCGGTGACCTTCGCGTCGACCTCGAACTGCTCGAACGTCTGCGTGAGCGCCTCGACCACGCGGTCGTTCGCGGCGGAACGCACCTTGTGCGGCGCGCCCTTGACGAGCGCGTCCTCGTCCGGGAGCAGGTAGACCGTGTCGCCCTCGAGCATGGGCTGCACGCCCCGGGGCATCGGGCCGGGCGGGGGCGGCGGCACGCTGCCGACGCCGTCCTCCGGGGAGGGCGCGACCGCGCCCATCGCGGCCGCCGCCGTGTCCTGCGCGGCCCCCTGCCCGACGGCGGGGACCACCTCCGTGGCAGCGGTACCGGCGGCCGGCTCCTCCGCGCGACGCTTCTTCCCCCGACCGCGCGGCACGTCGTCCTCGTAGTCGAGGAACGCGGCCGTCTCGAAGGCCTCGTCGCCCGAGAAGCCGCCCTCGGGCTTCTCGATCTCGGCCGCCTCCGCCGCGCGCTGCGCCTTGGTGCGCCGCGGCTTGCGCGGTCGGCGACCCGTCGGCGGCTCGCTGCCGTCGTGGCGCGAGACGCCCTCCGCGAGCGGGAGCCCGTCCTCGTCGAGCGCGTCGTCCTCGGTGCGGTGGTTGCCGGTCAGCACATCGTAGAGGCCGCGCAGCCGGCTCGGGATGCGGTGCACGGGCGTCGCGGTGACGACGAGCAGCCCGAAGAACCCGAGCAGCAGGAAGATCGGCACGGCAAACCACGGTGTCAGCCCGGCGGTCACGGGTGTCGCCGCCAGGTAGCCGACGATGCCCCCCGCGTCCTGCACCGCCGCGAAGCCGTCGCGCGGCGCGGGCAGGTCCTCCGAGATGTGCACGAGGGAGCACACGGACACGACGATGAGCGTGAGCCCGATCGCGACGCGCGAGTTCGCCTGGGCGCGCTCGGGGTGCCGCATGATGCGCACCGCGAGCCAGAGCAGCAGGACCGGGACCGCGACGCCGGCGAGACCGAACGTCCCCGCGACGACGCCGTGGACGACCTTGCCGAACGTGCCCTGGATGCCCCACCACTCGCGGGCCGCGACGACGACCGCGAGGGCGATGAGGGTGAACGCGACGCCGTCGCGCCGGTGTGCCGGGTCCAGCTCTCTTGCTCCTCTTCCGATGGTGCGCACGAGCGATCCCACGCCGTGCGCGGCGCCGAGCCAGACCCCCCGCACCGCCCGGACGGGCCACGGCGGCCCTGCCGCCGGGCGACGCGCCGGGCGGCGCGCGCTGGACGAGGAGGACCGTCCGCGACCGGTTCCGGCGCGCGACGTGCCGCGGGCCGTGGACGAACCGCCGCGCGCCGCGGTGCGGGGCGCTGGTGTGCGGTTGCTCGCGGTCCGACGTGCCTGCGGGGACGTGCGGGTCGCCATAGTGGTCCTAACCTACCTGCGGGGGACGACGGCGCCCGGGACCCCGGGGCGCGTGTCCCCGGCGGACCGGGGTCCGGGCACGGGCCCGCGACCCGGTCCCGCGAGGACGAGCGGAGGACCGATGGACGATCACGCGGGCGTGCGGCGCAGCACCGCCGACGCGACCACGGACGGCGAGCAGGCGCACGCGCGCGACCTCGTGGAGGTCCGCCCGTGTGTCTGGGTGGCCACCGCGACGATCTGGGCCACGACGTCGACGGTCGTGGTCGCGCCCGACGGCGCGGCGCTCGTCGTCGACCCCGCGGTCACGGTCGAGGAGGTCGAGGCGCTGGCAGCCGCCATCCACGGCCGTGGCTGGCGCGTGACGGCCGGGTTCGCGACCCATCCGCACTGGGACCACGTGCTGTGGTCCCGCTCCTTGGGCGACGCCCCACGCTACGCCACGGCCCGCGGCGCCGACGCCGTCCGGGCGCGGGGAGGGGACCTGGTCACCGCGACCGACGCCGCCGCGCCCGGCCACGACCCGACGCTCGTCGGCGCGCTCACGCCGCTCCCCCGCGGCGCACGACGCCTGCCGTGGCCGACAGCACCGGACCCCGGGCAGGCCGAGGAGCGAGCCGACGCGCAGGCCGACGGGAAGACCGACGTCGTCGTGGTCGAGCACGACGCCCACGCGCCGGGCCACGCGGCCCTCGTCGTGCGGGGCGTGCTGCTCGCGGGCGACATGCTCTCGGACGTGGAGGTGCCGCTCGTCGACACCGGGTCGCGCGACCCGGTGCGCACGTACCGCGGGGCGCTCGACGCGCTCGAGCTCGCGGCGCGCGACGTCGACGCGCTCGTCCCGGGCCACGGGAGCCCGGCCGTCGGCCGTGCCGCCGTCGCCGCGCGCTTCGCGGCCGACCGCGCCTACCTCGACGCGCTGGAGCACGCGGTCGTGCACACGGACGCCGTGGTGGCCGACGACCGGCTCACCGGCTACGTCGCGACGTGGCACGACGAGCAGCTCGCCGCGCTGCGCGCGCGCTGAGGCCGCCCGAGCGGTCGTGCCCGGATCGCGGAACCGCGGTCCGACGACACGAGGCCTCCTGGACCCGCCGCGCTCCGCGCTCAGTCGTCGAGCCCGAGCTCGACCGACCGGGCGAGCGCCGCGTCGAGGGCCCGCTCGTCGGTGACGAGGCGGTGCAGGTGCCGCGCCGCGACGTGCAGGGCGTCGAGGTCGGAGCCGTAGACGCTCACCATGCCGCCCTCGGGGTCGAACCCGACGGCCCCCAGCACGTCCGGCTCGTGGTCGGTCAGCGTGGCCTGGAGCGCGCCGGAGAAGTCGTAGCCCGAGCCCTCGACGCCGTGCCGCTCGAGCGCACCCTGGTGGTGGTGCCACTCCGGCCCGCCGGGCGAGTAGATGATGCTCCACCCCTGGGCCAGCGTGACGAGACGGACGGGGTCGAGCGGGACGAAGTCCTCGGCGGTGGTCATGCCGGAACCGTAGCGAGAGCCACCCACGTCAGGCTCCCGGGGTCGGTCAGCCGAGGAAGAGGCCGACGGCGAGGGTCACGACGCCCGCCGCGAGGACGACGGCCCCCGCGGGCAGCAGCGCGACGGCCCGGTTCGGCGTCTCGCGACCGGGGCCGACGGCCGACAGGAAGAAGCCGGCCGGGAGCAGGATCGCCGCGACGAGCACGCCGGTCGCCGCGAGCCAGCGCCAGGGGCCGGCGAGGCCCGTGGCCTCCGTGAGGAGTAGGCACACCAGACCGAGGATGACGAGAACCCCCGCGTGCGCGTGCCCGGCGCGAAAGAACGACGTCTGGAACGCGGTGGCCGGGACCCGCCGTGTCACGACCCGGACGAGGAAGGCCCCGCCGGACTCGATGCCGACGACGGTGAGAAGGACGATGCCGGCGGTGAGGCGGGCGGCGTCGGTGAGCTCGAGCACGGGGACCTCCGAGGGAGCGGCGCGAGAGCTCGCGCACCGGTTTGCGAACACTGTTATAGAACATCGTTCGCGACCGCTCGTCAAGGCCCCTAGACTCGGCGCGTGGCACGACCCCGACTGCACGACGACGCCCTGCGCGACCGCCTCCTCGACGTGGCGTCGCGCGCCGTCTCCACGCACGGGGAGGCCGCGGTGACGGTCCGGTCGGTCGCGACCGAGGCCGGGACGAGCGCGTCGGCGGTCTACGCGCTCTTCGGCAGCCGCGACGAGCTCGTCGCCGCCGTCTCCGCGGAGGGCTTCCGGCGCTTCGCCGCACGCCTCGCGACCGTCCCCCGCACCGACGACCCCGCTGCCGACCTGGCGGCCCTCGGTCGCGCGTACCGCGACTTCGCGCTGGCCGACCCGCACTTCTACGCCGTGATGTTCGCGCGCGGCGTCCGGCCGGGGCCGGACCGGCCCGAGGCGGTCGAGGAGCCCACGTTCCGCGTGCTGCGCGACGCCGTCGCGCGCCTCGTCCCCGAGGACGCGGGTGCCGCCGACGTCGCGCTCGGCCTCTGGGGGCTCGTGCACGGCCTGGTCTCGCTCGAGCTCGCGGGCCTCGTGCCCGGCGGGGACGACGCCCGGGCGGCGCGCTACGCCGCGACGCTCGCCGCCGTCGGTCCGGGGCTCGTGCGACGCGACGCCGACACCTAGGCCAGGAGCAGCAGGCCCGTCCGCCTGCCCACGGCGAGCGGACGCGCGGTCACCGGGCGTCGACTCCCGTGGCGGCACGCTGGCCCGCGGTGATCTCGCGGACGGTGCGCACCCACAGGACGAGCGCGAGGACGACGCCCGCGGTGCCCACCGTCTCCGCGACGGGCAGCAGCGCGAAGGTCCCGGCCGCACCGGCCGAGGAGAGCGTCGTCAGCTGCGTGGCGACGTTCGTCGCGACGCTCCACAGGATCCACCCGGCCCACCACCACCCGAGGCCGCGGCGCGGGGCGACGACGGTCGCGGCGCGCACGTCGCGCACGACCTGGTACGGGAACCACAACGCGACGACCGGCACGATCCACCCGAGCCAGACCCACACCCGGCTGCGCGCGTGCCCGTGCGCGGGCGACACGGCCTCGGCGAGCACGCGGCTCTGCCACAGCCACAGGCACGTCACGATCGCCGCGGCGAGCTGGACGGGAAGGAGCAGCAGGCCCACGGCGTCGTACCCGGTGAGGACCTCGGCGCTCGGGGTGCCGGCGCGGGCGGCGCGCTCGAACTCCTCGGCCGCGCCGAACGACGTGACCCAGGCCAGCACCTGCACGGCGGTGACCGCGACCGCGAGCGCGATCGTCCCCGTCGCGAGGCCCCCGGGGACGGGCGGTCGCGGGACGTAGCCGTACCCGCCGCCGTACGCCGGGGCCGTCGGCTGCCCGTACACGGGTGCCGAGGGCGGCGTCAGCGCGGAGGGACCCGCGGGCGAGGGAGCCGCCTGCCCGTACGCGGGGACGGGCGCGGTGCCGTACGCGCCGTACTGCGGTACCGGCCGGCCGGGCGCCGAAGGCTGACCGGGGACGGGGCCGCCGGGCTGTCCGTAGGGCGGGACCCCGGAGGGGTCGTGGTGCGTCAAGGGGTGCCTCCTGCGCTGGTCGGGGCGCCAGCATACTGGCGCCCCGACCTGGGCGGAGACCGGTCCGACGCCGGTCGCGGAGGCTACGCCTCGACGACGACCGGGACGATCATCGGACGACGGCGCAGGCGGTTGGAGACCCACCGGCCGATGACGCGGCGCATGACCTGCTGGAGCTGGTGCGTGTCCGTCGCGCCGCCGGCGATCGCGTCCTCGAGCGCCTTGACGACCTCGGGCTGGATGTCCTGGAACACCTTGTCGTCCTCGGCGAACCCGCGCGCGAGGATCTGCGGCCCCGCGAGGACCTTGCCCGTCGCGGAGTCGACGACGGCGAACACGGAGACGAAGCCCTCCTCGCCGAGGATGCGGCGGTCCTTGAGCTCGGCGTCCGTGATCTCGCCGACGCTCGACCCGTCGACGTACACGTACCCGCACGGCACGGCCCCCACGACGGACGCGCGCCCGTCGACGAGGTCGACGACGACGCCGTCCTCGGCGAGCACGACCCGGTCGGCCGGCACGCCCGTGCGGACCGCGAGCGCCCCGTTGGCGACGAGGTGGCGGACCTCGCCGTGCACCGGCATGACGTTCTTGGGCTTGAGCACGTTGTAGCAGTAGAGGAGCTCGCCCGCGCTCGCGTGGCCGGACACGTGCACCTTGGCGTTGCCGCCGTGCACGACGCGCGCGCCGAGGCGCGTGAGGCCGTTGATGATGCGGAAGACGGCGTTCTCGTTGCCCGGGATGAGCGACGACGCGAGGATGACGGTGTCGCCGTGGCCGACCTGGACCTTGTGGTCGCCGTTCGCCATGCGCGACAGGGCGGCCATCGGCTCGCCCTGCGAACCCGTGCACATGAGCACGATCTCGTCGTCGCGCAGCGAGTCGACCTTCTTGAGGTCGATGAGCACGCCCTCGGGCACGTGGAGGTACCCGAGCTCGGACGCGATCGTCATGTTGCGGACCATCGAGCGCCCGACGAGCGCGACGCGGCGGCCGTGGTGGTGCGCGGCGTTGAGGACCTGCTGCACGCGGTGCACGTGCGACGAGAACGACGCGACGATGATGCGCTTCTCGGAGGCGGCGAAGACGTTGTCGAGCACCGGGCCGATCTCGACCTCGGGCGTGACGAACCCGGGCACCTCGGCGTTGGTCGAGTCGACCATGAACAGGTCGACGCCCTGCTCGCCCAGGCGCGCGAACGCGCGCAGGTCGGTGATGCGCCCGTCGAGCGGGAGCTGGTCCATCTTGAAGTCGCCCGTGTGCAGCACGGTCCCGGCGCCGGTCGTCACCGCGACCGCGAGCGCGTCGGGGATCGAGTGGTTCACGGCGACGAACTCGCAGCGGAACACGCCGAGCTGCTCGACCTGCCCCTCCTTGACCGCGAGGGTCACGGGCGAGATGCGGTGCTCCTTGAGCTTCGCCTCGACGAACGCGAGCGTGAGCTGCGACCCGACGAGCGGGATGTCGCGACGCAGGCGCAGGAGGTAGGGCACGGCGCCGATGTGGTCCTCGTGGCCGTGCGTGAGGACGATCGCCTCGATGTCGTCCAGCCGGTCCGCGATGTAGTCGAAGTCCGGGAGGATGAGGTCGACGCCGGGCTGGTTGTCCTCGGGGAAGAGGACGCCGCAGTCGATGACGAGCAGGCGCCCGTCGTACTCGAGGACGGCCATGTTGCGGCCGACCTCACCGAGACCGCCGAGGGCGACGATGCGCAGCCCTCCGGCGGGGAGCTCGGGAGGCAGGGAGAGTTCGGGGTGGGGATGGCTCACGGGGCCTCCTGTCGTGGCTGAGCCGGGGGTTTCGAGGGCTCCTGCCCTCGCTAGTTCGTGGGTGCGGCAGCGTCTGCCGCGGTGGTCGCGCCCGCGAGCACGCCCGCGGCGGCGAGGGCGTCGCGCACGAGCGCGACGTCGTCCTCGGTCGCCGCGACGTTCGGCAGGCGCAGGAAACGGTTGTCGGTGACGCCGAGCAGCTCGACGGCGGCCTTGGCCATGACGGCCTGGAAGCCGGCACCGTTGAGCGCGTCGATGACGGGCGTCGTGGTGAGGAAGACCTCGAGCGCGCCCGCCGGGTCGCCGGCGTCGAAGCGGCGCACGACCTCCGCGAACTGCGGCGCGACGGCGTGCGCCGACACGGAGACGATACCCGCGGCGCCGTGCGCGAGGAACGGGAGCAGCAGCCCGTCGTCGCCGCTGTAGAAGGCGAGGCCCGTCGAGGCGGCGAGCTTCGCGGCGGCGTAGACGTCGCCCGTCGCGTCCTTGGTCGCCACGACCCGCTCGTGCGCCGCGAGGCGCGCGTACGTGTCGGGAGCGATGCGCACCCCGGTGCGGCCGGGGACGTCGTACAGCATGACGGGGAGGTCGGCCGCCTCGGCGATCGCGACGACGTGGCGGTAGACGCCCTCCTGGCCGGGGCGCGAGTAGTACGGGGTGACGACGAGGAGCCCGTCCGCCCCCGCCTCGGCCGCCTGCTCGGCCATGCGCAGCGCGTGGTCGGTGTCGTTGGACCCGGCGCCCGCGAGGACCGCCGCGCGGTCGCCGACCGCCTCGACGACGGCGCGCACGAGGTCCTGCTTCTCGGGAGCGTGGGTCGTGGGCGACTCGCCCGTCGTGCCGCTCAGCACGAGGCCGTCGTTCCCGTCGTCCACCAGGCGCTTCGCGAGCCGGGCCGCCGCCTCGAGGTCGACGGCGCCGTCGGGCGTCATCGGGGTGACCATGGCCGTGAGGACGGCACCGAACGGGCGCGCGGGGGTGGCGGGAAGGACCATGTGCACAAACTACCGTGCGGCGGGTCGTCGCACCGCGCCCGTCCGGCAGCGGCCGGGCGGCGTACGCGGCGGGGGCCCGGCGCTCCGCACCGCTCGCCCGGGTGCGTCCCCGCGACCCCCAGGGCGATACTCGGAGCATGTCCCGCCCCGCCTCGACGTCGAACCTCTCCCCCGCGCTCGTCGCCCACGTGCCCACCGGGCTGCTCGTGGACGGCCACTGGGGTCCTGCGGAGGGCGGGCGGACCTTCGAGGTCGAGGACCCGGCGACCGAGGAGTCGCTGTTCGACGTCGCGGACGCGAGCCCGGCGGACGCGCTGCGCGCGCTCGACGCCGCGCACCGTGCGGCGCCCGCGTGGCGCGCGACGCCCCCGCGCGAGCGGGGGGAGGTGCTGCGCGCCGTCTACGACCGGGTCGTCGCGCGGGCCGACGACGTGGCCGCGCTCATCACGGCCGAGTGCGGCAAGCCGCTCGCCGAGGCGCGCGCCGAGGTGCTCTACGGCGCGGACTTCCTGCGCTGGTACGCGGAGCAGGCGGTCCGCGCCGACGGGCTCGCGCGGACCGCGCCCGCGGGCGGCAACCGCCAGCTCGTCTTCCGCCGGCCCGTGGGGCCCGCGCTGCTCGTCACGCCGTGGAACTTCCCGATCGCCATGGCGACGCGCAAGATCGGCCCGGCGCTGGCCGCCGGGTGCACGGTCGTCGTCAAGCCCGCGCGGCTCACCCCGCTGACGACGGCGCTCGTGGCGGAGGTGATCCGTTCCGAGCTCGCCGACCGCGGGCTGCCGACGGGCGTCGTCAACGTCGTCCCGTCGTCGCGCGCCGCCGACGTCACCGAGCCGCTCCTCGCGGACGAGCGCCTGCGCAAGCTGTCGTTCACCGGCTCGACGCCCGTCGGGCGCACGCTGCTCGAGAAGGCGTCCGCCCAGGTGCTGCGCACCTCGATGGAGCTCGGCGGCAACGCCCCGTTCCTCGTCTTCGCGGACGCCGACCTCGACGCGGCGGTCGAGGGCGCCGTCGTCGCGAAGCTCCGCAACGCGGGGCAGTCCTGCGTGGCGGCGAACCGCTTCCTCGTGCACGACGCCGTCGCGCGGGAGTTCTCCCAGCGCCTCGCCACCGCGTTCGCGGACCTGCGGGTCGGGCCGGGCGCCCAGGACGGGACGCAGGTCGGGCCGCTCATCGAGGCGAAGGCCGTCGACAAGGTCGCCGAGCTCGTCGACGCGGCCGTCGACGGCGGGGCCCAGGTGCTCACCGGCGCGGAGCGGCCCCGCTCCCCCGGGTACTTCTACTCCCCCACCGTCCTGTCGGGCGTCGACCCGGACGCGCGCGTCGTCACCGAGGAGATCTTCGGCCCGGTGGCCCCCGTCGTCGCGTTCGGCGACGACGACGAGGGCATCGCGCTCGCGAACGCGACCGAGTACGGGCTCGCCGCCTACGCGTACACGACGTCGCTCGACCGGGCCGTGCGCGTCTCCGAGGAGGTCGAGGCCGGCATGATCGGCGTCAACCGCGGCCTCGTCTCCGACGCGAGCGCCCCGTTCGGCGGGCTCAAGCAGTCCGGCCTCGGCCGCGAGGGCGGCGAGGCCGGCCTCGAGGAGTACCTGGAGACGGTCTACGTCGCCCTCTGACGTCACCCCCCTCCCTTCTCCCTTCTCCCCTGCCGCCGTCGAGCACGGGGTCACGGACCGGGATCCGACGATCCCGGTCGCCCTCCCCGTGCTCGACGGCGCGTGGGCCGTCCTCGTCACCGGCAGGACGGGCGGGCCTGCGGGGCCCTCACGCGGCGTTGGTACCCTGACGCCCCGGTGACGACCGGTGACCGGTGCCACGCGCGCCGCACGGTCGTCGCCGTCAGCCGTCACCGACTCCCGGAGAGCCCACGCCCGTGCCCTCGACGCCCGCGTTGACCACCAGCCCGAACGTCCCCTCGCCCAGCGCCCGCGTCACCACCGTCGGGTACATGATCTTCGCGTCGCGCTGGCTCCAGGCGCCGCTGTACTTCGGCCTCATCGTGGCCCAGGTGGTCTACGTGTGGCAGTTCCTCAAGGAGCTGTGGCTGCTCGTCGTGGGCGGCTTCACGGGCCGTGCGACGGACCACGCGACGCACGAGGTGGTCAGCTTCGGCGCCGAGGAGATCATGCTCGCGGTGCTCGGGCTCGTGGACGTCGTCATGATCTCCAACCTGCTCATCATGGTCATCGTGGGTGGCTACGAGACGTTCGTCTCGCGCATCCGGCTCGAGGGCCACCCCGACCAGCCCGAGTGGCTGAGCCACGTCAACGCGAACGTGCTCAAGACGAAGCTCGCGATGTCCATCGTCGGCATCTCGTCGATCCACCTGCTGCGCACGTTCATCGACAGCAGCCGGTACACGCCGACGCAGCTCATGTGGCAGACGCTCATCCACCTCGCGTTCGTCCTCTCGGCGCTCGCCCTCGCGCTCATCGACCGCATGTCCCTCACCGCGCACCAGCGCGCGGCGAACGCCGCCGCCGCGGGCGAGGGCCCGGCCGACCCGCACGCATGAGCCGGCCCGACGACGTCCCCCGCCCCCGCGCCGACCCCGCGCCCGACGTGGCGCGGGCGGCCGCCGCGGACGTGCCGGACGTCGTCGGCGTGCCGGACGCCGAAGAGGTTCCGGACGTCGTCGAGCACGTGGCCGAGCAGGCCGTCGAGGACGAGGTCCGCGCCGCGGTCCGCCAGGCCGTGTCCGTCTCCGTCGCGACGGGCCTGTACGGCATCTCGTTCGGCGCGCTGTCGGTCGTCGCGGGCCTCGACGTCGCGCAGACCATGGCTCTGAGCCTGCTCATGTTCTCGGGCGGCTCGCAGTTCGCGCTCATCGGCGTGGTGGGCGCCGGGGGCGCGCCGGTCGCCGCGATCACCACGGCGGGCTTCCTCGGCGTCCGCAACGCGCTCTACGGCGCGCAGCTCGGCCCGCTGCTCGCGCTGCGCTCGTGGCACAAGGTCGTCGCGGCCCAGTTCACGATCGACGAGTCGACCGCCGTCGCGACCGCGCAACGGTCCCGGCGCGCCGTCCGGGCCGGTTTCTGGTGGACGGGCGTCGGCATCTTCGTCCTCTGGAACGCGATGACGCTCGTCGGGGCGCTCGCGGGCGACGCGCTGGGCGACCCGCGCGCCTGGGGGCTCGACGCCGCCGCGGCGGCCGCGTTCCTCGGCCTGCTGTGGCCGCGGCTCGCGACGCGCGCGATGCAGCTCACCGCGGCCGCGGCGGTGGTCGTCGCCGCGGCGCTCGTCCCGGTCGCGCCGGGCGGCGTGCCGGTGCTCGCGGCGGCCGCGGTCGCCGTCGTCATCGGTCAGGTCGACGCGCGGCGCCGACGGGCCGCCGACCGTGCGGGGACCGCGGCCGGTCCCCGCGGAGAGGAGCCCTCGTGACCTCAGCGACCGTCTGGGTCGTCGTGCTCACCGCGTCCGCGGTGTGCTTCGCGCTCAAGCTCGCCGGCCACCTCGTGCCCGAGCACTGGCTCGCCGACGAGCGCGTCGCGCGCACCGCCGCGCTCGTCACCGCCGCGCTCCTCGCGGCGCTCGTCACGGTGCAGACCGTCGGCGACGGGCAGGCCCTCGTCGTCGACGCGCGCCTGCCCGCGCTGGGCGTCGCGGCCGTCGCGCTCGCGCTGCGCGCGCCGTTCATCGTCGTCGTGGTCCTCGCCGCGGTCACGGCCGCGGGCCTGCGCGCGCTCGGCTGGGGCTGAGGCCGTCCCGGCGCCCGGCCGGGTCTCGTAGGGTGAACCCGTGAGCCTCTTCCGCGAGACCGCCGACGTCTCCGTCCGCCCTGCCGTGCCCGGCGACGACGTCGCGATGACCGCGATCCAGGTCGGGGCGTGGCGCTCCTCGCACGCCGACGTGCTCGGCGACGACGTCCTCGACGCGCTCGACACCGTGCGGATGCGCGAGCAGTGGGCCGCCGCGATCTCCTCGCCGCCCGGTCCCGGCTTCGCGGTGCTCGTCGCGTGCGCGGGGGCCGACGTCGTGGGGTTCGCCGCGGTCGCGCCCGGTCAGGTCCTCGCGCTCGAGGTGGAGCCGCGCCACCAGCGCGGCGGGCACGGGTCGCGCCTGCTGGCGGCGGCCGTCGACCGGCTGCGGCGCGACGGCGCGGACGAGGTCGTCATGTGGGTCCTCGACGGCGACGCCGCGCGCGAGGCGTTCCTCGCCGGGTCCGGGCTCGGTCCCGACGGGCGCACCCGGACACTCGCGACCGGGCTCCGGGACGTCGTCGAGCGGCGCTGGACGGCCGAGATCTGAGGACCGCGGGACCCCGCGTCACGCAGCCGTGACACGCCCGTGACCCGTTCGTCCCCGTGACCTGCGAGGATCGTCCGCCATGGGCATCCTCACCGACTACTTCGCCGCGCCGGACGACGCACGGGCCGCGCTCGCCGCCCAGGCGGGACCGGCCTCCCCCGACCCGCTGACCACGCAGCCGGGCTTCGCGACCGTGGAGCTCAAGGGCATCGACCCGTTCGTCGTCCTCGGCACCCTGGCGAGCCTGCTCACCGACCGCCCGTACGCCGAGGTCACGGCGGACGCCCGCCACGGCTCGCTCGTCGCGACCGGAGGTGACGAGGGGCCGTGGGTGGTCTCCGTGACGGACGTGCTCGTCGGGGCGCTCGCCTCCGCGGCGCCCGCCGCGCTCGACGAGGTCGCCGTGCGGTGGGCGGCGACGGAGGAGCTCGAGGGGTCGGACCCCGCGGGCCTCGCCGACGCGCTGCACCGGCTCGCGGCGCTGTGCGTCCGCGCCGACGACGCGGGGCACCGGCTCTACTGCTGGACGAGCCTGTGACGCGCGTGCCCGGGCGCCGTCAGGCCCGGCGCCGCGCGCGGTAGAGCGCCGCGGCCTTGCGCAGCGCCTCCCGGGCCCGACGGCGGTCGCGCGCCGCGTCGTAGGCGAACGCGAGGTGGTACCACGCCTCCCAGCTCGTCGGGTCGGCGTCGACCGCGTCCCGGTACGGGCCGAAGGCCGCGTCGGCGGCGTCCCGGTCGATCCGGCCGCCCGGCGAGCGCGGCAGGTCGTCGACGGGCAGGCGGCCGCGGTCCGCGAGGTCGTCGGCCATGCGCTGCACGGTGCCGGCGAGCAGGAACTCGCGCCCGACCAGGCCGACGACGAGCAGCGGCAGCACGAGCACGCCGGCCCCGATCGCCATGGCCACGGGCTCGCCCGTGCCGATGAGGGCGGCGGACCGCCCCGCGACCTGCCACACGTAGAGCGCGAGCAGGAGCGTGACGAGGACCGCCCCGACGATCGCCTTCCACGGGCGCCCGGCGCGCGACCGCGCGCGCGAGCCGCCGTCCCCGGGTCCGGAGGCGTCCGGGCCGCTGGACCCGCCGGGCACGCTCACGCGAGGTCCAGCACGTTCTCGAGGCCGACGGTCAGCCCGGGCCGGCCCACGACCTCGCGCACCGCGAGCAGGACGCCCGGCATGAACGAGACCCGGTCGAACGAGTCCTGCCGGATGACCAGCTGCTCGCCCGTGTTGCCGAACAGGATCTCCTCGTGCGCGACGAGGCCGCGCAGCCGGACGGCGTGCACGCGCACGCCGTCGACGTCGGCGCCGCGCGCCTCCCAGCCCGTCTCGGTCGCGTCCGGGCCCGTCCCGAGACCGGCGTCGGCCCGTGCGGCGGCGATCGCCGCGGCGGTGTGCCGCGCGGTGCCGGACGGCGCGTCGACCTTGTCCGGGTGGTGGAGCTCGATCACCTCGGCCGACTCGAAGTACCGCGCGGCCTTGGCGGCGAACGTCATCGCGAGGACGGCGGACAGCCCGAAGTTGGGTGCGATGAGCACGCCGAGCCCCGGCGCGCCCGCCGCGGCAGCACGACCGAGGTGCGCGACGACGCGACCGCGGCTCTCCTCCGTCCAGCCCGTGGTCCCGACGACGGCGTGCACGCCCGCGTCGATCAGCGCGTGGACGTTCGCCTCGGTCGCGGCCGGGACCGTGAAGTCGACGGCGACGTCCGCGCCGCCGAGCGTCGCGGCGGCGACCTCGTCGCCCGCGTCGAGGCGCGCGACGAGCTCGAGGTCCGCCGCGCCCTCGACGGCGGCGCAGACGGTCGCGCCCATGCGCCCGGCGGCGCCCAGGACGGCGACCCGCAGCGGGCGACCGGGCTCCCTGCCGGGGGCGGTCGGTGCGGGATCGGGCGCGGGGGTGCTCTGCTCGCTCACGCCCGTCACCCTATCGCCGCAGCGCGCGTCGACCGGTGCCGCGTCCGCCGCACCGGGCAGTGGGTCTGCCCACAGCACGACGACGGCCGCCCTCCGCGAGGAGGACGGCCGCCGCGAGACGCTGTGGAGGCGGGCTCAGTCGCCGAACGGCCCGACGCGCACCACGGAGCGCGGGCGCGACGCGAGGTCGTCGGCGAGCTTCTGCACGTCGTCGGCCGTGACGGAGCGGATCGCGTCGAGCGACTCCTCGACGCTCAGGAGCTCGCCGTAGACGAGCTCGGCCTTGCCGAGCCGGCTCATGCGCGAGCCGGAGTCCTCGAGGCCGAGGACCATGCCGCCCGAGAGCTGGCCGATGCTGCGGTCGAGCTCCGCGCCGGTGATGCCGTCGGCCGCGAGGCGGTCGAGCTCGCTGTGCAGCAGCGCGGTCACCTCGTCCACCTTCGACGGCGCGCACCCGGCGTAGAGGCCGAACGTGCCGATGCCGCCGTGGCCGGACGCGAACGAGTAGGTCGAGTACGCGAGGCCGCGCCGCTCGCGGATCTCCTGGAAGAGCCGCGAGCTCATGCCGCCGCCGAGGACGGCGCTGAGCACGGAGAGCGTGAAGCGACGGTCGTCCGTCGCGGCGAGACCGGTGCCGCCGATGACGACGTTCGCCTGCTCGACCGCACGGTGGACCGACAGCTCGACGCTCGCGGCCCCGACGCCCACCAGGGCGGGGTCCGCGGGGTCGCGCCGCGCGCGGGGTGCGCCGGACGCGTCGAGCGTCCAGCCGCCGTCGCGCAGCGCCGTGCCCACCTGCTCGACCAGCGTGTCGTGGTCGACGCCGCCCGCCGCCGCGACGACGAGCGTCTCGGGGCGGTAGTGCCAGCGGTAGTGCTCCCACACGGCGTCCCGGGGCACGGCGTTGATCGTGTCCGGGGTCCCACCGATGGGCCGCCCGAGCGGGTGGCCGGCGAGGACCGCCGCGGCGAACTCCTCGTGCACGACGTCCGAGGGGTCGTCGTCGTTCATCGCGAGCTCTTCGAGGATCACGCCGCGCTCGGTCTCGAGCTCGTCGGGGTCCAGGCGCGCTGAGGTCACCATGTCGGTGATGACGTCGACCGCCATGGGGAGGTCGGCGTCGAGCACGCGCGCGTAGTAGCACGTGTGCTCCTTGCCCGTCGCCGCGTTGGCCTCGCCGCCGACGGCGTCGAACGCCTCGGCGATGTCCATCGCGGAGCGGCGGGCCGTGCCCTTGAACAGCAGGTGCTCGAGGAAGTGCGTCGACCCGAAGTGGCCGTCGGTCTCGTCGCGCGAGCCGACGCCGACCCACGCGCCCACCGTCGCCGAGCGCAGGCCCGGCATCGACTCGGTGAGCACGCGGACCCCGCCGGGCAGGACGGAGCGACGGATCGTCGCGCCGTCCTGCCCGGCGGTCAGCTCGGCCCCGGCGTCACCCGCCGGGACGAGCGGAAGGTCCCACGGCACGTCAGGCGTCCGCGTCCTCGGTCGCGGGAGCGTCGGCCGGAGCCTCGTCCTCGACCACGGCGTGCAGCGAGAGCTTGCCGCGCGGGTCGATCTCGCCGATCTCGACCTGGACCTTCTGGCCGATGGACAGCACGTCCTCGACGTTCTCGACGCGCTTGCCGCCCACGAGCTTGCGGATCTGGCTGATGTGCAGCAGACCGTCCTTGCCCGGGGAGAGCGAGATGAACGCACCGAACGACGTCGTCTTGACGACCGTGCCGACGAAGCGCTCGCCGATCTCGGGGACGTGCGGGTTGGCGATCGCGTTGATCGCCGCGCGGGCGGCCTCGGCCGACGGGCCGTCGACGGCGCCGATGTACACGGTGCCGTCGTCCTCGATGGAGATGTCCGCGCCCGTCTCCTCCTGGATCTGGTTGATCATCTTGCCCTTGGGGCCGATGACCTCGCCGATCTTGTCGACCGGCACCTTCACGGAGATGACGCGCGGGGCGTTCGGGGACATCTCGTCGGGCACGTCGATGGCCTCGGCGAGCACGTCGAGGATCGTCAGGCGCGCGTCGCGCGCCTGCGTCAGCGCACCGGCGAGCACCGAGGCGGGGATGCCGTCGAGCTTGGTGTCGAGCTGGATGGCCGTGACGAACTCGCGCGTGCCGGCGACCTTGAAGTCCATGTCGCCGAACGCGTCCTCGGCACCGAGGATGTCGGTGAGCGCCGCGTAGCGGGTCTCACCGTCCACCGTGTCGGAGATGAGGCCCATCGCGATGCCCGCGACGGGGGCGCGCAGCGGCACGCCCGCGTTGAGGAGCGAGAGCGTCGAGGCGCACACAGAGCCCATGGACGTCGAGCCGTTGGAGCCGAGAGCCTCGGACACCTGGCGGATCGCGTAGGGGAACTCCTCGCGGCTCGGCAGCACCGGCACGAGCGCACGCTCGGCGAGCGCGCCGTGGCCGATCTCGCGGCGCTTCGGGCTGCCCACGCGGCCGGTCTCGCCGGTCGAGTAGGGCGGGAAGTTGTAGTTGTGCATGTAGCGCTTGCGCGTCTCCGGACCGAGCGAGTCGATCTGCTGCTCCATGCGGAGCATGTTCAGCGTGGTGACGCCCATGATCTGGGTCTCGCCACGCTCGAAGAGCGCGGAGCCGTGCACGCGCGGCAGCACCTCGACCTCGGCCGAGAGGGTGCGGATGTCCGCGAGCCCACGACCGTCGATGCGCACGCCGTCGGTGAGCACGCGCTGGCGCACGAGCTTCTTCTGGAGCGCGCGGTACGCGGCGGAGAGCTCCTTCTCGCGGCCGTCGAACCCGGCCTGGAGCTTGCCCACCATCTCGTTCTTGATCTCGTCGAGACGGTTCTCGCGGTCCTGCTTGTCCGCGATGGCGAGCGCCTCGCGCAGGTCCGTCGCGACCTCGGCCTCGACCGCGGCGAACGCGTCGTCCTGGTAGTCCAGGAAGACCGGGTACTCCTTGACGGGCTTCGCGGCCTGCGCGGCGAGCGCCGACTGCGCGTCGCACAGCGCCTTGATGAACGGCTTGGCCGCCTCGATGCCCTCGGCGACGACCTCCTCGGTCGGCGCGGCCACGCCCTCGTCCTTGACGAGGCCCCAGGCGCCGTCGGTCGCCTCGGCCTCGATCATCGCGATCGCGACGTCGTCGCCGACGACGCGACCGGCCACGACCATGTCGAAGACCGCGCGCTCCTTGTCGGAGTACTTGGGGAACGCGACCCACTGGCCGTCGACCAGCGCGATGCGGACCGCGCCGACCGGGCCGGAGAACGGCAGGCCGGAGATCTGGGTCGACGCCGACGCGGCGTTGATCGCGAGCGTGTCGTACGCGTCGTCCGGGTGGAGCGCGAGGACCGTGATGACGACCTGGACCTCGTTGCGCAGGCCCTTGACGAAGAGCGGGCGCAGCGGGCGGTCGATGAGGCGGCACGCGAGGATCGCGTCCGTCGAGGGGCGGCCCTCGCGGCGGAAGAACGAGCCGGGGATGCGGCCCGCGGCGTACATGCGCTCCTCGACGTCCACCGTCAGCGGGAAGAAGTCGAACTGCTCCTTGGGGTGCTTGCCGGCCGTCGTGGCCGACAGGAGCATGGTCTCGTCGTCGAGGTACGCGGCGACGGAGCCGGCGGCCTGACGGGCGAGGCGCCCGGTCTCGAACCGGACGGTGCGGGTGCCGAAGCGACCGTTGTCGATCGTGGCCTCGGCGAACTGGATCTCGGGACCCTCCACGGGTGCCCTCCCTTTCTCGAAGCGCCGCCCGGGTAGCCCTGTCGAGGGTTCCGGTCCGTGCCCCGGCGCGTGGCGCAGGGGCTCCGGTCGCACTCGACGCTCGGCGGTCTTCGATCGAGGTCCACGGCGGTTCCCGCACCGGTCCGTCCGAGGACGGTGCCGTGGGGGTCCGTGAGCCACTACCGAGGACCGAACGAGAGGCCGGCGGCGCGGTGGGTGGTGTGCGGCTGGGTGGTGCTCAGCCGGGGTGTGACGGGTACATCACACCAGACCAGCCCGGTCCCTGCAGGGACCGGGCTGGCGGTGTCGTGTCAGCGACGCAGACCGAGGCGCTCGATGAGGCTCCGGTAGCGGTTGATGTCGACCTTCTGCAGGTAGCCGAGCAGGCGACGGCGCTGGCCGACGAGGAGGAGCAGACCACGACGGCTGTGGTGGTCGTGCTTGTGCTCCTTGAGGTGCTCGGTGAGGTCCTTGATGCGCTGCGTGAGGAGCGCGACCTGGACCTCGGGCGAACCGGTGTCGCCCTCGCTCGTCGCGTACTCGGTCATGATGCGCTGCTTCGTGGCAGTGTCGAGCGGCACGGTTCTCCTTCGGGTTCGTTGCGCGGTGCGCCGGGACGGATCTCCCGGGCTCTCTCTGTCCGCGGCCGGTCAGACGGCGCATCCATCTTACCAGGTGGACGCGCCGTCGCCCGCCGCGGCCCCGTCGTCCCGGCCGGACCGCGCGTCGTGCCTCAGGGGGCGCCGTCGTGCCCGGCCGTGCCGTCACCGCGGAACCGGCCCGCGGCGTCGGGCAGCACCCCGGCGAACCGGAGCAGGTCCGGCAGCGTGAGGACGAGCGACCCGTCCTCGAAGTGCACGCCCTGCGCGGGCGTCCAGTGGTTGCTCGTGCGCACGTACGACGTGTCGTCCTGCCGCAGCAGGTACACGAACGTCTCCGCGAGCACGCGGCTGCCGACCTCGCCGAGGAAGCTGCCGTCGCCCTGGAGCTCGGCCTCCTTGAGGACGTAGTACCACAGCGGGGTGCCGCCGTGCTCGCCGTCCCGCAGGGCCGCGAGCGCCTGCTTCACGTCGTCGCTCGCCCGGTCCTCGAGCTGGGCCGGGGTGAGCGGGACGACGCCGAAGGCCGCCGCGACGGCCTCGCCCGTGGGCAGCGCGAGCATGTAGCCGCGCAGCAGGTTGCGCTGCGCGAGCTGCTTCTGGAGCGCGCTCGCGACGAGCTGGGCCGGCGTGTGCGCGGGCGGCTCGGGCGGCAGGTTCCCCTCCTTGACCATCGTGCCCAGGCTCGGCGCGAGGAACGTGTCGATCTTCTCCGCCGCGCGGAACGTCCGCGGGTCGCCCTTGTCGACGAACCGCGCCCACTCGATCGGCCAGTTGGACGGCAGGACGGGGGTGCCCTGCGGTCCCGGGCGCAGGCTGCCGCCGTTCCCCGTGAACTGAAAGAGCTGCGTCAGGCTCGCGTTCGCGGGCGGCGGGCCCGTGAAGTTGACGTTGAAGTCGTAGGAGTCGCGGATCATCGAGTGCCCGAACCGGAACGCCGCGACCGCGAACTCGAGCGGCATGGAGATCGGGTACCGGGGCCGGAAGAACGACGTGTCGCGCAGGAGCGTCGCGTCGAGCACGCCCGGCTTGGTGAGGGTGCGCAGGTAGTCGTTGACCACGAGCCACTGGTAGTGCCATCGCACGAGCTGGCTCGCGCGCTCGAACACGCCGCGCTCCCCGCCCGTGAGCCGGGTCCAGGGCTCGACGTCGTCCACCCAGTCCACGACGGCGTTGTGGAACCGGATCATCGCGAGGTGGAGCTGGGCGACCACGAGGTTCTCGTCGTTGCGCCCGTCCGGGATCAGCGGCGCGCCGCCGTCGTCGCGCGGCAGGTCGCGCTGCGCGTCGTCGCCGGGCGCCACGAGCGAGAACGACGGACCGCCCGGGATGACGAGCGGCTCGGTCGAGATGCGGCCGAGCCGCAGCTTCGCCGAGCCCGGCACGTACGACGCCTCGCTGCGCGTCGTGCGGTACCCACGCTCGCCCTCGAACCGCGGCCCGCTGCCGTACAGGGAGTCGAGGTTGAGCGCCGGGTGGCGCCCGTTGTGGAGCGAGCGCACCACGACCCACGGCGCGAAGACCCGGAAGGGCACCGCGTCGACGTCGCCGAGCGCCTGGTCCCCGTCGCGGCCCGTCGTCGTGTCGGGGCCGTTGGTGTTGAGCGTGATGTCGTGGTCGATGAACTGGCCCCAGTACGTGTACACGGCCGGCACGTGGGAGTCGAGGCTGCGCGGCAGCTGCCCGGGCGGGGTGACGGGCCGGGCGACCATCGCCGCCCCGAGCGTCTTCAGCGCGGCGACGGTCGCGGCCGTCGCGCCGTTCCCGACCGGGAGGTGGAACCGGGGGAAGCGCTCCGCGAGCTGCGGGAACAGGTAGTCGAACGCGGTCGTGGAGTCGTACCGGTGGTGCTCGAGGTCTCGCGCCACCGCGGCCTCGGCCGCGGGCAGGAGCGGTGCGTCCGACTCCGCCGGGTCCTCGTCCGCGTCGGTCGCGACCTCGTCGGGGACGACGGCCGACCCGTGCCCGACGCTGCGGACGGTCCGGCCGACCGGGGTGGACGCCTGGTCGACGGCGTCGGGTGCGACGTCGTCGACGACGGTCTCGGCGACGGGAGCCGCCGTGTGCTGCTGAGCCTCCATGGCTCTGCCCTCTCTGTCGGAGGTCTTCGTGCGGCCCGCGCGGCGGGCCGCCGGCGCCCCCGCGGGCTGCGCGCGCGGGGACGGGTGCGACCGCCCCCGGGCCGCAGCCCGAGGACCCCGCGGCCGCCTGGGCGCCGTGCACGACGGCGCCGCTCACCCGGAGGGAGGGCCTGGCGCCGGTGTCGTGACACGGCCGGGCAGCGCCCGCAGGACGGTGCGGTGACGGTCTCGAGGACGGTCCCGACGACGCCCGCACGACGTCTCGGGCGAGGACCCCGCGGACGCGCCGCGACGGCCCGGCCGGGCTCAGCCCCGCAGGAGGCCGCGGCGCCGGGCCTCGGCGACGGCGGCCGTGCGCGACGGCGCGCCGAGCTTGTCGTAGACGTGCACGAGGTGCGTCTTCACGGTCGCGCGCGAGAGGAACAGCTCGTGCGCGATCTCGTCGTTCGTGCGCCCCTCGGCGACGAGCGCGAGGACCTCGAGCTCGCGCGCCGTGAGCGCCGTGCCCGGGCTGCGCAGCCGGCCGAGCAGCCGCCGCTGCACCGCCGGGCCGAGGGCGACCTCGCCCGCCGTGGCCGCGCGCACGGCCGCGACGAGCTCGTGGGTCGGCGCGTCCTTGAGCAGGTATCCGCGAGCGCCCGCCTCGACCGCGGCGAGGATGTCGGCGTCCGCGTCGTAGGTCGTGACGACGAGCACGGGCGGACCGTCCGTCGCGACGATCTCGCGGACCGCGTCCACGCCCCCGAGTCGGCCGGGGCCGAACTGCAGGTCGAGCAGCACGACGTCGGCCCGCAGCCCGCCGCGCAGCCGCGCGAGCAGCTCCTCGGCGGAGCCGACCTCGGCGACGACCCGCACGTCCGGCTCGGCCTCCAGCACGGCGCGCAGGCCGGTCCGCACGACGGGGTGGTCGTCCGCGAGGACGACGTCCACGGCGGTCCCGGTCATCGCTCCTCCTCGGTGCAGGCGTCGGTCTCGGTCCGGGTGTCGGCCGGGCGGTCGGCGGGGCGGTCGGCCGGGTCGTCGGCCGGGTCGTCGGCCCGGTGGTCGGCAGCCGCGCCCGACCGGGTCCCGGTGGTCGCCGCGAGCGGCACCCACGCGGCCACCGCCGTGCCCGCCCCCGGCGCGGACTCCACGGACAGCGTGCCCCCGAGGTCCGCGACCCGCGCGCGCATGGCGCCGAGGCCGAAGCCGCCGGGCCGGTCCGCCGCCGGCGCGGGGACGGCGTCCGGGTCGAAGCCGCGCCCGTCGTCGACCACGTCGAGCGCGACCGCGTCGTCCCCCGGCCCGGTGCCCGCGAGGAAGCTCACGGTGACGGCGGCGCGCGTCGCACCGGCGTGCCGCTCGACGTTGGCGAGCGCGGACTGCGCCACGCGCAGCAGGGCGGCCTCGACCTCGGTCGGCAGCGGGACGGGCTCGCCGCTCACCCGCACGACGACGCGCGGTCCGCCCTCGGCGGCCCGGCCGGACGCGCGGTCCGCGACGCGGCGCAGGGCCCCGACGAGGTTCGACGACGCGAGGTCGGCCGGCGCCAGCGCGCGCACGACGCGGCGCGCCTCGGCGAGGTTGTGCCGCGCGACCTCGCGCGTCTGCTCGACGTACCCGCGCGCGGTCTCCGCGTCGCCGGCGTCGAGCGCGGTCCGGGCCGCGCGCAGGAGCAGCTCGGCGGACGAGAACCCCTGGGCGAGCGTGTCGTGGATCTCGCGCGCCAGGCGCTCGCGCTCGGCCGCCACCGCCCGCTCCCGCTCCGACGCCGCGAGCTCGTCCCGAGTGCGCACGAGCTCGTCGAGCGTGCGCTGGCGCTCCTGGGACTCCCGCACGACCGCCTCCAGCGCGAGGACGACGACGACCGCGACGGCCCCGCCGATGGCCGGCCCGAGCACGAACGGCAGCGCGACGCGCGCGGTCCACACGGCCATGACGCCCACGACGAGCACGACGACCACCGCGACCGCGACCGGGCCCCGGCGCGGGCCGAGGACGTGCATCGCCACGAACATCAGGGGGAACGCGACCCAGACGGCGGTCGTCGTGACGAGCGACAGCCCGACCCAGAGGGCCACGAGACCGGTCACCCACGCGCCCGCGGGCCACCACGCACCGCGCGGCGCGCGCACGTCGACGGGCACGGGGACGCGACGACGGCCCACCACGTACAGCGCGAGCAGGGCCGCGCCGAGCAGCACGGCGCCCACGCCCCGCGCCGTCGACGTGACGAGCGCGCCCGCGACCGCGAGCGCGACCAGCCCGACGAGCAGCACGTCCAGGCCGCGCCGCAGCCACCGCGTCGCGGCCGGCACGACCGGCGCGACGCGACCGGCCGCCGATGTCGCACGGTCGACCGATGCACGGCCCGACGACGCACGGCCCGTCGGCGCAGCACGGCCCGCGAGCGCGGCAGGCTCGGCGGGCTCGGGTCCGGGCGGGGTCACGCCGTCACCCTAGCCACGGCGCCGCGGCCCGGCATCGTCCGAACGGTCGATCCCGGGCTCGTCCCTGCGGCGCCCCAGGACCGGTCGGACCGGTGATCCGCGGCGCGCCCTGACGCGGGACGGTGGACGGGACGTCGGGACGAGTCCTGCGACGCACGACCGCTCGTGCTCGCCGGAGCGCGTCCCCGCCCCCGCACTCTGTCCCACTCGCTGCCCTCGAACCCCGGAGGTCTCCCCCGTGTTCCTCGCCCTGCGCGACCTGCGCCACGCGCGTGGTCGCTTCGCGCTCATGACGGTCGTCGTCGCGCTCATCACGTTCCTCGTCGCGTTCCTCGCGGCGCTCACCGCGGGCCTCGGCCGCGCGAGCACCTCGGCGGTCACCGACCTGCCGGTCGACCGCGTCGTCTTCTCGCCCCCGGAGGAGGGTGCGTCCCCCTCCTTTACCGAGTCCGAGGTGACCGCCGCGCAGACGGACGCCTGGGCCGCCGTCCCCGGGGTCGACGCCGCGGAGCCGCTCGGCGTCGCGACCGTGCGCGCGTCCGGCGACGCGACCGCCGCCGTCACCGCGTTCGGCGTGCGGCCCGGTTCGGGGCTCGTGCCCGGCACCGACGACGGCGGCGCCGACGTCTCCCCCGGCGCCGTCGTGCTCTCCCGCGGCGCGGCCGACGCGCTCGGCGCCGACGTGGGCGACCCGGTGGACGCCGGACCGCTCGACCTGACGGTCTCCGCCGTCGCGGACGTCGAGGCGGACTACGCGCACACGCCGGTCGTCTGGGTGTCCCTCGACGACTGGCAGGCCGTCGGAGCGCGCGGCGGCGCCTCGTCCGACGACGCGGCAGCCGGGCAGGTGGCCACCGTCGTCACCCTGCGGTTCGGCGACGACCCGCCGACCGCGGACGTGCTCGCCGCCACGGACGCGCGCCTCGGCACCGTGACCGCGACGCCGCGCGAGGCGCGCTCGGCCATCTCGTCGTTCACCGCCGAGAACCTCTCCCTGACCCTCATGCAGGTCTTCCTCCTCGCGATCTCGGCGCTCGTCGTCGGCGCGTTCTTCACCGTCTGGACCATCCAGCGCGCGGGCGACGTCGCCGTGCTGCGCGCGCTCGGTGCCTCGACGCGCTACCTGCTGCGCGACGCGATCGGCCAGGCCGGCGTCGTGCTGGGCGTGGGCGTCGGCGTCGGCACGGCCCTCGCGGCCGGCGCGGGACTGCTCGCGTCCCAGGTCATGCCGGTCGTCGTCGACCTCTCGACGACCCTCGTGCCCGCCGTCGTGCTCGTCGTGCTCGGCGGCCTCGGCGCGGTCCTCGCCGTGACGCGCGTCGCGCGCGTCGACCCGCACGCGGCGCTCGCGGCCCGCTGACCCTTCTCCCTCTCGTCCGTACCGACCCTCAGGAGCTCCCCGTGGACCTCGTCCTCGACCGTGTCCGTCTCACCTACCCCGACGGCGACGGCGTCCTCGTCGCCGTCGACGACGTCTCCCTCACCGTGCCCTCGGGCACCACGACGGCGCTGCTCGGCCCGTCCGGCGCCGGCAAGTCCAGCCTGCTCGCCGTCGCGGCGACGCTCACGCCGCCGACGTCGGGCGTCGTGCGGGTGGGTCCCGACGTCGTCAGCGCACCGCTCGACCCCGGCACCGAGCCCGGGGACGCGGCCGGACGGCGTGGCCGGCGGCGCGCGCGGCGCGCGGCGGACAGGGCGGCGGCGCTGCGCCGCGAGCGCATCGGGCTCGTGTTCCAGCAGCCGCAGCTCGTCGCGTCGCTCACCGTGCTCGAGCAGCTCGAGCTCATGAGCCACCTGCGGGGCCGCTCCCCCGCGTCACGCCGGGCGCACGCGCTGGAGCTGCTCGACGCCGTCGGGGTCGCCGACCGCGCGGACCGCCGGCCCGAGCACCTCTCGGGCGGGCAGCGCCAGCGCGTCGCGATCGCCCGCGCGCTCATGAACGACCCCGAGGTGCTGCTCGTGGACGAGCCGACGTCGGCGCTCGACCACGAGCGCGGCGTGCAGGTGGTGGAGCTGGTCGTGCGCCTCGCGCGCGAGCTCGACGCGGCGACGCTCCTCGTCTCGCACGACGAGGCGACGCTCGACCCGGTCGACGCGCGCGTCCATCTCGCGGACGGCCGCCTCGTCCCGGCGCCCGCGGCGGCCTGACGGCGCGCTCGGGCCGCCGTCGGGTCAGCGGACCGCGCGCACGCGGGTCGCGACCGCGACCGCCACGACGGCGGCCAGCGCCTGGGCCACCACGACGCCCCACCCGGGCGTACCGACGAGCAGCGCGACCCCGAGCGGGACCGCGCCGAGCACCGCGACGTCGGGCCCCTTGCGCAGCACGGCGGCAGCGCCCGTCGGCAGGCCGCCCGAGGGTGTCGCGAGCAGCGGCCCGCCCCAGTCCGGCGGCTCGCGGTAGGCGCTGCGCACGGCGGCGGCGCCCTGGACGACCGCCGCGAGCACCGCGACCCCGAGCCAGCGTGCGTCCCCCGTCCCGAGCGCGAGCGGGGCCGCGCCCGCGACGAGGCAGGCCGTCGCGGTGAGCGTCGGGACGACGCCGCGCGCGAGCCGCGTCCAGCGCGCGCGGAGGGGCACGAGCGCGTCGACGACCGGGGCCATCTCGGCCGTGCGCGCCCCCTCCGCGCCGAGCACCGCCGCGCCGAGGCCCGCCGCGACGAGCAGGGCGAAGAGACCGAAGCCGGAGCCCAGCCCGGGCACCTGCTGCGCGACGACCGTGAGGGCGGCGAGGCCGACGAGCTGGGCGAGCGCCGACGGGCTGCGGCCCAGCAGCAGGAGGTCGGCCGCGACCACCGCGCCGACGGGACCGCGCACCGCGGCGAACCGGTGCGGCCGGCGGACCCGGACCCGGGCGGCGCCGGCCCGGCGCAGGGCCCGGCCGAGGTCGCGCGTGTCGAAGGACAGCACGGCGCCGCCCACCTGGTCCGCGACCGCGCTCTGCGCGCGCAGCACCGACGCGCCGAGGGACTCCAGCCCGCGCCACCACCGCAGCACGAGCAGCGCCGCGACGGCGAGCAGACCGAGCACGACGACGAGCGGCGCACCGAGCGGCGGGAGACCCGGGCGCCCGGCGACGACGAGCGCGAGGCCCGCGACCGGCACGGCTGCGACCGCGACGTCGCTCGCCCGCGCGAGCAGCCCGGCGGCGCGGGCCGACGGCTGGGCGAGGCCCGCGACCGCGACGAGGAGCAGGCCGAGGGCGCCGCCGGTCGCGCCGGCCCGCAGCGCGGGCACCGCGTCCAGCCCGGCGGCGACGGCCACGACGGCGCTCCCCAGCGCGCCGAGCCCGGCCCCGAGCACGAGGGCGCGCGCGAACGACGGCGACACGAGCCCCCGCCGGTCGGCGGGCGTCGGCACCCACCACCGCACCCCGCCCCCGCCGGCGCCGACCGGGCCCAGGCGCACGGCGGTGCCGGTGAGGAACGCGAGCAGCGCCGTCGTGCCGAGCGCCTGGACGGCCCCCGGTCCCAGCACGGGCGGCCCGCCCGCCGGCGCGGCGGTCGCGAGCGTCGAGCGCAGCATCGAGGCGAGCCCGACGACCCAGCCCGTCGCGAGCGCGACGGACACCACGGCGTAGGCGACGTCGACGACGATCTCGCCCGGCCCGGCGTCGGCCCGCGCGGCCGCGGCACGGGCGGTGAGACGGCGCAGCTCGCGGCCCGTCAGCAGCTCGTCCGGGTCGGAGCGCAGCGCGCTCGGTGCGTGCGGCACGGTCAGCGCACCGCCAGGAGCGCCGCGTGGACGTCGGCCGGGGCGAGCGGGACGCACCGGTCGTCGCCGACGAGCAGCCCGCGCGCGCCCGTGCGCTCGACGAGCTCGGGGTCGTGCGTGGCGAGGACCACGGCCACGCCGCTGCGCGCGTCCTCGACGAGCAGCGCGGCGAGGCGCTCGCGCATCCCCGGGTCGAGCCGCTGCTCGGGCTCGTCGAGGACGAGCAGCTCACGGGGCCGCACGAAGCCCGAGGCGAGCAGGAAGCGTCGACGCTGGCCGGAGGAGAGCGCCGACGGGAGCGATCGACCCTGCTCGGCGATCCCGAACCGGTCGAGCAGCTCGTCCACGACGGACCCGGCCCCCGGCACGCCGTGCCCCCGCGCGACGAGGACGAGGTGCTCGCGGACCGTGAGGGCCGGGAAGTACGCGTCGTCGTCGAGCACGCCCGCGACGCGCGCCCGGAAGTCGCGCTCGCGCTCGTCCACGTCGCGCCCGAACGCGCGCACCGCACCACCGAGCGGCGCCTGGAGACCGAGCAGCGTGCGCAGGAGCGTCGACTTGCCGCTCCCGTTCGCGCCGATCACCACGACCAGCTCGCCCGGCGCGACGGCGAGGTCGACGGGCGCGCACACCGCGACGTCCGCGTAGCCGACGCGCAGCGCGCGCGCCTCGAGCACGGGTGCCGGGGCGGCCACGGTCAGGCGCCCGGCGTCGTCGCGACCGGCTCCCCGCCCGGGGCGGCGAGGATCTGGCGGGCGCGCGCGACGTCGTCGTGCATCTGCGCCACGAGCGGCTCGATGCCGTCGAAGCGCAGCGTCGGGCGCAGCCGCTCGACGAGCTCGAGGACCACGTCCTCGTCGTACAGGTCGAGGTCCGCGCGGTCCAGCACGTATGCCTCGACGCGGCGCTCGACGCCGTCGAACGTCGGGTTGGTGCCGATCGAGATCGCCGCCGGCAGGCGCACGTCCGCGTGGCGGGGATCGGCGCCCGCGAGCTGCGGTCGCTCGAGCCAGCCCGCGTAGACGCCGTCGGCGGGGACCATGCCGCTGATCGAGCCGAGGTTGGCCGTCGGGAAGCCGAGCTCGCGCCCCCGCGCGTCGCCGTGCACGACGGTGCCGCGCACGCGGTGGGACCGGCCGAGGATGCGTGCCGCCTCGCGCACGTCGCCCGCCGCGAGCAGCGCGCGCACGCCCGTCGAGGACCAGCGCACCTGCGAGTCGCCCGGCGTCTCCTCGTCGGTGACCGGCACGCCCTGGTGCTGGCCGACGTCGTCGATCGCCACCACGTCGAAGCCGTACCGCGCGCCGAGCGCGACCATCGTCTCCATGGTGCCCGCGTTGTCGCGGCCGAATCGGACGTCGTGCCCGACGACTACCGCCCCCGCGTGCAGGCCGTCGACGAGGTAGGTGCGCACGAACTCCTCCGGCGTCTGCCGCGCGAACTCGAGCGTGTACTCCACGAGCAGGACCGCGTCCAGGCCCGTCGCGGCGAGCAGCTCGACCCGGTCCGCGATGCCCGTGATGAGCTCGGGCGCGCTGTCCGGGCGGTGCACGGCCGACGGGTGCGGGTGGAACGTCACGGCCACGGCGCGGGCGTCGCGCTCGCGCGCCAGGTCGACGATGCGCCCGAGCACCTGGGCGTGCCCGCGGTGGACGCCGTCGAAGTTGCCGATCGTCACGACCGACGGGCCGAAACCCGGGGGAACCTGGCTCAGGTCCGTCCACAGGTGCACGCGAGAACTCCTCAGGTGAGCAGGAAGGCCGCGGGTGCCGCCCGGGGGCGGCCGCCCGTGCCGACGGGGGGCGGCGGACCGGACGGGGAGGCACCGGGACCGCGCTGGACAAGACTGCCACGCCCCGGGCACGACGCCGAACCGGACGCGTCAGGCGGGAGCGAGCACGAGGACCGGCCGAGCGAGGTCCTTGCCGCCGCGGCGGGTGTCCTCCACGAGCGCCACGAGCTCGCCCGTCGGGGAGATCGCCGCCGTCGTGCCGGGCGTCCCGGTCGCGTCGACCCACTGCCCGTACGACAGCGCGGTCGCCTGCTCCGGGGTCAGCTCGCGCACGGGGAACGTCGCACGGGCCGCCTGCGCGAGCGGCAGGGTCGCGAGCACGCCGTCGCGGTCCGCCTGGGCCTCGAGCTCCTCGAGCGTCGAGGCGACGTCGAGCCCGTACCCGCCCACCCGCGTGCGCCGCAGCGCCGTGAGGTGGCCGCCGACGCCGAGCGCCGACCCGAGGTCGCGCGCGAGCGCGCGCACGTACGTCCCGGACGACACGGTCACGGTGACGTCGACGTCGAGCGCGGGCGGCGCATCGTCGGGGAGGCCCTGCTCCCCCGGCGCCACGGGCCGCACCGCGAGCACGTCGAAGCGCGAGACGACGACGGGCCGCGCCGCCAGCGCGACCTCCTCGCCCGCACGGGCGCGCGCGTACGCGCGCTGCCCGTCGACCTTGATCGCGCTCACCGTGCTCGGCACCTGGAGGATCTCGCCGGTGAGACCGGCGATCCCCACGTCGAGGTCGGCCCGCACGACGGCGGACGCGTCCGCCCGCGAGAGCACCTCGCCCTCCGCGTCGTCGGTCGTGGTCGCCGCACCGAGGCGGATCGTCGCGTCATAGTCCTTGTCGGCGCCGACGACGTACGTCAGCAGCTTCGTCGCGCGCCCGACGCCGAGCACGAGCACGCCCGTGGCCATGGGGTCGAGCGTGCCCGCGTGGCCGACCTTGCGCGTGCCGGCGAGGCGTCGGCCACGGCCGACGACGTCGTGGCTCGTCCAGCCGGCGGGCTTGTCGACGACGACGAGACCGTCGGGAGCGACGGGGCGTCGCTCCCGACGGTCGGTCGCGGACGGGCGTGCGCCCACGCGGTCAGGCCCGGTCGTCGTCGGCGACGGCGTCTGCGTCCTCCGACGTGCGGTACGGGTCGGCGTCCCCGGCGAAGGGCTTGCCCTCGCGCAGGGCGGCGAGCTCGGCGTCGCGCCGGCGGGCCTCGACGAGCGCGGCGTCGAGGTGCGCCGCCGTCTCGGGCACCGCGTCGAGGTGGAACTCGATCGCCGGCGTGAGGCGGATGCCGGTCTGCTTGCCGACCTCCGACCGGATGAGGCCCTTCGCGCTCTCCAGCGCGGCGGCCGTCCCGGCCCGCTCCTCGTCCGTCCCGTAGACGGTGTAGAACACCGAGGCGTTCTGCAGGTCGCCCGTGACACGGACGTCCGTCACGGTGACGAACCCGAGGCGCGGGTCCTTGATCCGCGTGTCGAGCATCTGCGCGACGATCTCCTTGATGCGGTCGGCGAGCTTCCTCGCCCGGGGGTGGTCGACCATGTCTTCTTCCTTTCGTGCCGAGCCTTCCGGCGACGGTCCCGACGACCGTACGTCGAACGGCGCCCACCGGCCGGGTGGGTGACCGCGGTGGGGTGCTGACTGACGACTGCGGGTGATGACGACCGCGGGGTGACGAACGCCCGGGGGCGGCCACGATGACCGTGACCGCCCCCGGGCGTGACGAGCGTCAGGAGCGCGGCTTCTCGCGCATCTCGAACGTCTCGATGGTGTCGCCGACCTGGAGGTCGTTGAACGAGCCCAGACCGATACCGCACTCGAAGCCCTCGCGGACCTCGGTGGCGTCGTCCTTGAACCGCTTGAGCGACTCGACCGTGAGGTTGTCCCCCACGACCTTGCCGTCGCGCAGGACGCGCGCCTTGGCGTTGCGGCGGATCTCGCCCGACCGGACGATCGAGCCGGCGATGTTGCCGAACTTGGAGGAGCGGAAGATCTCGCGGATCTCCGCCGTGCCCAGCTGGGCCTCCTCGTACTCCGGCTTGAGCATGCCCTTGAGCGCGGCCTCCACGTCCTCGATCGCCTGGTAGATGATCGAGTAGAAGCGGACGTCGACGCCCTCGCGCTCGGCCAGGTCCTCGACGCGCTCGCCGTACTTCACGTTGAAGCCGATGATGATCGCGTTGTCGACCGTCGCGAGGTTGACGTCGTTCTGCGTGATCGCACCGACACCGCGGTGGATGACGCGCAGCTCGACCTCGTCGCCCACGTCGATCTTGAGCAGCGCGTCCTCGAGGGCCTCGACGGCACCGGACACGTCGCCCTTGAGGACGAGGTTGAGGGTCTCGACCTTGCCCTGCTGGAGAGCCTGCGTGAAGTCCTCGAGGCTGATGCGCTTGCGGCGCTTGGCCAGGAGGGCGGCGCGCTCGGCGGCCTCGCGCTTCTCGGCGATCTGGCGGGCCGTGCGCTCGTCGGGCGCCACGAGGAACGTGTCGCCCGCGCTCGGCACGGACGCGAGACCCAGCACGAGGACCGGACGGGCGGGACCCGCCTCGGTCACGGCGTTGCCGTGCTCGTCGAACATCGCGCGGACACGGCCGTGGGCCGTGCCGGCGACGATCGCGTCACCGACGTGCAGCGTGCCGGACTGGACGAGGACGGTCGCGACGGCGCCGCGGCCCTTGTCCAGGTTCGCCTCGATGGCGACGCCGCGCGCGTCCTTGTCGGGGTTCGCACGCAGGTCGAGCGAGGCATCGGCCGTGAGCAGGACGGCCTCGAGGAGGTCGTCGATGCCCATGTTCTGCTTCGCGGAGACGTCGACGAACATCGTGTCGCCGCCGTACTCCTCGGCCACCAGGTTGTACTCGGTGAGCTGCTGGCGGATCTTGGCCGGGTTCGCCGACTCCTTGTCCACCTTGTTCACCGCGACCACGATCGGCACGTTCGCCGCCTGGGCGTGGTTGAGCGCCTCGATGGTCTGCGGCATCACGCCGTCGTCCGCGGCCACGACGAGGATCGCGATGTCCGTCACCTGGGCACCACGGGCACGCATGGCGGTGAACGCCTCGTGACCCGGGGTGTCGATGAAGGTGATGGCGCGGTCGACGCCCTCGTGCTCGTGGCGCACCTGGTACGCACCGATGTGCTGGGTGATGCCGCCGGCCTCGCCCGCGACGACGTCCGTCTGGCGGATGGCGTCGAGGAGCTTGGTCTTTCCGTGGTCGACGTGACCCATGACGGTGACGACCGGCGGGCGGGCGGCGAGCTCGTCGTCGCCCTCGGCCTCGAGCTCCGCGTCCAGGTCGATGTCGAACGACCCGAGCAGCTCGCGGTCCTCCTCCTCGGCCGAGACCATCTCGATGACGTAGCCGAGCTCGGACGCGAGGGCACCGAACGTGTCCTCGTCGAGCGACTGCGTCGCCGTGGCCATCTCACCGAGGTGGAACAGCACGGTCACGAGGCTCGCGGGGTTCGCGTCGATCTTGTCGGCGAAGTCGTTGAGCGACGAGCCGTGACGCAGCCGCACGACGGTCGAACCGTTCCCGCGGGGAACCTGCACGCCGCCGAGCGACGGCGCCTGCATCTGCTCGAACTCCTGGCGCTTCGCGCGCTTCGACTTCCGCCCACGGACCGGGCGACCGCCGGCGCGCCCGAAGGCGCCCTGCGTCGAGCCACGACCGGCGCCACCGCGGCCACCGCCACCGGGACGGCCGGCGAAGCCGCCGCCACCGCCGGGAGCGCCGCCACCACCGGGACGACCGCCGAAGCCGCCGCCACGACCGCCGCCACCGCCACCGGGACGACCACCGGGAGCAGGACGCTCACCGGGACGGCCGATCGAGGTGCGGCCGGGCATCATGCCCGGGTTGGGGCGCGGGCCGCCGGGACGCGGCGCGGGACGCGGGCCGCCCGGGCGAGGACCGCCCGAGCGCTCGCCGGACGCCGCCGCCGCACCCTCGGTGCGCTCGGGGCGCGACCCGGGCCGGGGCATGCCCTGGCTCGGGGCGAACGGGTTGTTCCCCGGGCGCGGGGCGCCCGGACGCGGGCCGCCCTGCCGGGGCATGCCCTGGCTGGTCGCGAACGGGTTGTTCCCCGGACGCGGTGCGCCGGGACGCCCGCCCGAGCCACCGGGGCGCGGGGCGGACGCGTTCGTGCCGCCGCCCGGCTTGGGCGAGGCGGTGGGCTTCTGCGCAGGCGCGGGCGTCGGACGCTGAGCCGCGGGAGCCTGGGGTGCCGGAGCCTTCGGGGCCGGCGCCGCGGGCGCGGCGGGTGCCGGAGCCTTCGGGGCCGGCGCGGCGGGGGCCGCGGCCTGCGGGGCCTGCGGAGCCGGCGCGGCCGGCTCGGCCTTGACCTCCGGCTTCGGGGCCGGCTTCGGCGCGGCCGGACGCGCGGCGGGTGCCGCGGGCTTGCTCGCGCCGCCGCCTCCGGCGGGGAAGGCGTCGCGCAGCTTGCGGACCACCGGTGGCTCGATGGTCGAGGATGCCGAGCGGACGAACTCACCGAGCTCCGTCAGCTTGGTCATGATGGTCTTGCTTTCCACCCCGAGCTCCTTCGCGAGCTCGTAGACGCGGACCTTTGCCACAACTCTCCTGTCTCGGCCCGCCCCGGACAGGGAGGACCGTCGTTAGTGCTGGGTGCTCATCGCTGGGTACTCATCGGGTGCCCATCGGCTTCTAACCCGCTTCCTTGTCGACGTGTCGTGCTGGCGGCCCCGTACGGACGGGGCCGTGACGCATGGCTCAGAGGTGCTCTCCCGGACGGGCCTCGATCGCGGCGCGGACCGCGGCGAGGTCGAGGGGCCCGGCGACACGCAGGGCCCGCGGGACGGCCCGCCGGCGTTCCGCCGTCTCGAGGCACCGGGTCGACGCGTGGAGCCACGCACCGCGACCCGGCAGCGACCGCCCGGCGTCCACCACGAGCCGTGGCTCGTCGGTGCCCGCGCCGGACCGGTCGAGGACCAGACGGAGAAGAGCTGACCGCAGGTCGCGCTGCCTGCACCCGACGCACGTGCGGACCGGACCCGATCCCGTGGGAACGGGGTGGGTCGTGGAGTCCGGGGGCATGGTCGAGGTGCGGGCTCGCGGCCCGGTCGATGACAGTCTACCGCGCCGGTCCGTCATCCGTGACCGTCCCACGCCCCGCGGCTACCGGTCGGCAGCGCGAGGACCTGCGGGAGCGGCACCGTCCGACCCCTCGGCCGGGGCGCCGCCCTCGTCCGAACGGATGTCGATGCGCCACCCCGTGAGCTTCGCGGCCAGGCGGGCGTTCTGCCCCTCCTTGCCGATCGCGAGGGAGAGCTGGAAGTCCGGGACGACGACGCGCGCGGCGCGCGCCACCTCGTCGACCACCGTGACCGACGACACACGCGCCGGGGACAGCGCGTTGGCCACGAACTGGGCCGGGTCGTCGCTGTGGTCGACGATGTCGATCTTCTCGCCGTGGAGCTCCGCCATGACCGCGCGCACGCGCGAGCCCATGGGCCCGATGCACGCGCCCTTGGCTCCGAGACCCGGGACGCGCGAGCGGACGGCGACCTTGGTGCGGTGCCCCGCCTCGCGCGCGATGGCCGTGATCTCCACCGAGCCGTCGGCGACCTCGGGGACCTCGAGCTCGAAGAGCTTGCGGACGAGGTTCGGGTGCGTGCGGCTCAACGTGATCTGCGCGCCCTTCATTCCCCGGGCGACCTCGAGCACGTAGGCGCGCAGGCGCTCGCCGTGCACGTACTCCTCCGTGGGGACCTGCTCGTGCGGTGGGAGCACGGCCTCCGTGCCGCCCACGTCCACGAGCACGACGCGCGGGTCGCGGCCCTGCTGGATGACGCCCGCGAGGACCTCGCCCTCCTTGCCGCGGAACGTGCCGAGGATCTGGTCGTCCTCCGCGTCGCGCAGGCGCTGGACGATGACCTGGCGTGCGGTCGAGGTCGCGATGCGCCCGAAGTCGGCGGGCGTGTGATCGAACTCGGGGCCGTACTCGACGGGGCCGCGCGGGGCGTCCTCGTCGTCGGTCTCGGGAGCCGGCAGCTCCTCGCGCGCCCACACCGTCACGTGGCCCGTCTTGCGGTCGAGCTCGACGCGTGCACGGGTGTACGCGTCGGGGGTGCGGTGGTACGCCGAGAGCAGGGCCTGCTCGATCGCGGCGACGAGCACGTCGAGGCTGATGTCCCGCTCGCGCTCCAGCAGGCGCAGCGCGCTCATGTCCACGTCCATCGTCAGGCCTCCTCGTCGTGGTCGGTCGTCTCGTCGGCGGCGCCGTCGAGCTCGGGCAGGTCCTCCTCGAGGGCGCGATTGAGCTCGACCTGCACCTCGCCGCGCACGACGTCGGCGAGCGGCACCACGCGCTCCGTCACCGCGCCGCGCGCGCCGGGGACGTCGAGGACCAGCTCGGTCTCGACCGCAGAACCGGAGCGCAGGCGACCCTCGAGCGTGCCGCCGTCGGTCAGGACGAGCCGCACGAGACGGCCGCGGGCGCGCCGGAAGTGGCGCGGCTCGGTGAGCGGACGGTCCGTGCCCGGCGTCGAGACCTCGAGCGTGTACGCGCCGTGGAGCGGGTCCACCGTGTCCAGCGCCGCGGAGATCGGGCGCGTGGCCTCGGCCACCGCGTCCAGGTCGAGGCTGCCCTCGACGTCGTCGGGGAGGTCCAGCACGACGCGCACCACCGAACGGGCACCCGCGCGCGACACCGTGACGTCCTCGAGGTGGAGCCCGGCGTCGCGGACCGCGGGCTCGACCGCCTCGCGGACGCTCTCCCGGAGCGCGTGCGCCGCCGCGTCGCCTCCGGACCCTCTGCCGGACTGACCGCCCGCCTGCCCTGCCATGACTCAGCTCCTGTCCGTGTCCCACGCCGGGTACGCCAGACGACCGGTGTGTTGTTGTCTCGGGTGCTCCGACCCCCGCTCGCGGGACGTCGGAACGGGGACCAGCCTAACGACTCGCGGGCCCCGGACGTGACATCATCGCCCCCGATGACTCCCCACGCGACCGCGGCCGACGCCGCCCCCCGAGCCCGGCGGACCCGTCCCGCGGCCCGTGCCCGCCGTCTGCTCGCGGTGGTCACGGTGCTCGCGACGGGCGTCCTGGCGGCCGGGTGCGGCGTCCGGCTGGACACGCCGCCGCCCACGGAGCCCTCCCCCGACACGGTCGAGGTGCTCCGCTCCGGGGCCGTCGACGACGCGCTCGCGGTCGCCGCGCTGGTGGCGGACGTCACGCCCCGGGTGACCGACCCGGCCGCGCTCGCCGTGCTGGGCGAGGCCGCCGCGTTCGCCGACCGGCACGTCGACGCGCTCGGCGGGGTCTACGACTCGGGCCTCGAGGAGCCCACGGAGCCCGAGGGCGACGTCGCGGGCGACGCCGAGACCGGCACCGCGGGGACCGACGCCCCGGGGACGGGCACGGACGCGGCGGGCACGGACGCGGCGGGCACGCCCGCCCCCGGCACCGCGACGAGGGAAGACGTCGTCACCGCGCTCGTGGGCGCGGCCGAGCGCACGGGCGCGGCGGCGGACGCCTCGCCGGACGCGCGGCTCGCGCGGCTCCTCGCGTCGGTCGCCGCCTCGGAGCACGTCTCGGCGCAGCGGCTCGCCGCGGCCACGGGCTCGACGGCCGCGGCGGGCCTCGCCGAGCCGCCGCCCGTCGACGAGGCGCCCGGCGGGGTCGGCGCCGCGGACCTCGCGACGCTCGTCGAGGCGGAGGACGCGGCCGGGTACGGCTACGAGGTGCGCGCCGCGCAGTCGGAGGGCGACGTGCGCACCGCCGCGGTCGCGCGCGCCGCCCAGCACCGCGCCCGCGCGCAGGGCTGGGCTCTCGGCGCGGGCACCGACGGGACGCCGCAGGACCCGCGTCGCGTCGCCTACGCGCTGCCCGACGGCACGGACGCGGCCGCGCTCGCACGCCAGGTCGAGTCGGGGCTCGCGCAGACGTACGCGAGCCTCGTCGCCGCGGCGGCGCCGACGTCCCGGGCCGAGGCCGTCGCGCTCCTCGCGGACGCGTGGGCGAGCGCCGTCGCGTGGGGCGAGGCGCCCGTCGCGTTCCCGGGCCTGCCGGAGCAGACGGCAGGCTGAGCGCGCCCGGCTCGCACGCACGGGCGCGACGCCGACTCCCGCGGGCGGCCTGGTGCACCGACGACCCCGCGCAGCGCGCACCCGGAGCGCCACACCGCACGGCCGTGAGCGCAGCAGAGCGCCCCGGCCCGGAGGTCCGGACCGGGGCGCCCGAGGCTGCGCGGACGGTCAGCCGAGGAGCTCGGCGACCCGGCCCGCGACGTGCTCGACGGCGTCCTCGACGGTGACCTGCGCCGCCTCGCCCGCGCGCGGGCGGACCTCGACGACGCCGTCGGCCAGGCCGCGGCCCACGACGAGCAGGAGCGGCACGCCGAGGAGCTCGGCGTCCTTGAACTTCACGCCGGGCGAGACCTTGGGCCGGTCGTCGTAGATCACCTCGACGCCTCGACCTGAGAGCTCGGTCGCGAGGCGCTCGGCCTCCTCGAACACGCTCGCGTCCTTGCCCGTCGCGACGACGTGCACCTGCGCGGGCGCGACGTGCGCGGGCCACGCGAGCCCGGCGTCGTCGTGGTTCGCCTCCGCGAGCGCCGCGAGGACGCGCGTGACGCCGATCCCGTAGGAGCCCATCGTCACGACGACCTGCTTGCCGTTCTCGTCGAGCACCGTGAGGCCGAGGGCCTGAGCGTACTTGCGGCCGAGCGCGAAGATGTGGCCGATCTCGATGCCGCGCGCGAGCTCGAGCGGGCCCGAGCCGTCGGGCGCGAGGT
This sequence comes from Cellulosimicrobium funkei, assembly GCF_004519295.1. GTDB lineage: Bacteria > Actinomycetota > Actinomycetes > Actinomycetales > Cellulomonadaceae > Cellulosimicrobium > Cellulosimicrobium funkei. The sequence goes on along the minus strand of NZ_SOZH01000010.1, from coordinate 74,724 downwards.
CGCCCGCGCGCACCTCCGCGGCCTCGACCGTGCCGTCGGCGGCGAAGTCGCGCTCGGCGACGAGGTCGAACACGTGGCGGCCGGGCGCGTTCGCGCCGGTGATCCAGCGCGTGCCGGCGACGACGCGCGGGTCGAGCAGGTAGCGCACCGAGTGCCGCTCGGGGGTCTCCCCCGCCGGCGCGTCGGGCGCGCCGTCCGCGGGCGCCTCGCGGCGCGCGTTCGGTCCGAGCACCTGCGGGCCGATGTAGCCCTTGACGAGCTCGGGGTGGGCGGCGAAGTCGGCGTCCGTGGCCGGCTCGACCTCGGCGGGCTCGAACGCCGCGCCGACGCGCTTGAGGTCGACCTCGCGGTCGCCCGGCAGCCCGACGACGACGACCTCGCGGCGGCCGTCCGGGTGCGTCAGCGCGAGCACGACGTTCTTCAGCGTGTCGGCCGCCGTCCACGCGCGGTCCTGGCGGGGGTAGCGCGCGTTCGCGAGCTCGACGAGCGAGGCGATGGTCGGGGTGTCGGGCGTGTCCTCGACGTGCGCGGCTGGCGCGTCGGCGTAGTCGACCGCCTCGGGCACCGGCGTGACGACGGCCTCGACGTTCGCGGCGTAGCCCCCGGGCGAGCGCACGAACGTGTCCTCGCCGATCGCGGTCGGGGTGAGGAACTCCTCGGAGCGCGACCCGCCCATCGCGCCGGACGTGGCGGCGACGATGACGTACTCGAGCCCGAGCCGGTCGAAGATGCGCCGGTACGCCGCGCGCTGCGCCTCGTACGAGCGCTCGAGGCCCTCGTCCGTCGTGTCGAACGAGTACGCGTCCTTCATGACGAACTCGCGCCCGCGGATGAGGCCCGCGCGGGGACGCGCCTCGTCGCGGTACTTCGTCTGGATCTGGTAGATCGTCAGCGGCAGGTCCTTGTACGACGAGTACAGGTCCTTGACGAGGAGCGTGAACATCTCCTCGTGGGTGGGCGCGAGGAGGTAGTCGCCGTCCTTGCGGTCCTTGAGGCGGAAGATGTTCGGCCCGTACTCCGTCCAGCGGCCCGTCGCCTCGTACGGCTCCTTGGGCAGCAGCGCCGGGAAGTGCACCTCCTGCGCGCCCGCGGCCGCCATCTCCTCGCGGACCACGTCCTCGACCTTGCGCAGCACGCGCAGGCCGAGCGGGAGCCAGGTGTAGATGCCGGGGGCGGCGCGACGGATGTAGCCCGCCCGCACGAGGAGCCGGTGGCTCGCGACCTCGGCGTCGGCCGGGTCCTCGCGCAGCGTCCGGACGAACAGGGTGGACAGGCGCAGGAGGTCGGCGCCCCGGACGCGGGTGGAGGCCGCGGCGGGCGCGCCGGACGTGACGGAAGACATGCGCCCCACCCTACCGGCGGGGAGGATGTCCCCATGCCCGAGCTGCCCGAGGTCGAGGCCCTCGTCCGGTTCCTCGACGACCGCGCGACCGGCCGCACGGTCGTGGCCGCGGACGTCGCGCAGATCGCCGCGCTCAAGACGTTCGACCCGCCGATCTCGGCCCTGGTGGGGCGGGTCGTCACGGGCGCCCGACGGCACGGCAAGTGGCTCGACCTCGTGCTCGCCGAGGCCGCCGACGGGACCGGTGCGCCCGGGCCCGACGCCGAGGTCCACCTCGTGTTCCACCTCGCCCGGGGCGGGTGGCTGCGCTGGTCCGAGAAGGCCCCGACGACGCCCGTCCGCCCGCGCCTCGGCGGCAGCGGTGGCGGGAAGGCCGCGGTGCTCGCGCTGCGCGTGCGGTTCGACGACGGCTCCGGGTTCGACCTCACGGAGGCCGGGACGCGCAAGCGGCTCGCGGTGCACGTCGTGCGCCACCCGGAGGAGGTCCGAGCGATCGAGACGCTGGGCGTCGAGCCGCTCGACCCGGCCTTCACGCCCGAGGCGCTCGGGGCGCTCATGGCGGCGCGCAACCAGCAGGTGAAGGGGCTGCTGCGCGACCAGTCGTCGATCGCCGGGATCGGGAACGCCTACTCGGACGACATCCTGCACGCGGCGCGCACGAGCCCGTTCAAGCTCACGCGCTCGTTCACGCCCGACGAGGTCGCGCGCGTGCACGCCGCCGTGGGCGAGGTGCTCGCCGAGGCCGTGGCGGCGGCGTCGGGCAAGCCGGCCGCCGAGCTCAAGGACGCGAAGCGCGCGGGGATGCGCGTGCACGGGCGCACGGGGCTGCCCTGCCCCGTGTGCGGCGACACCGTGCGCGAGGTGAGCTTCGCCGACCGCAGCCTCCAGTACTGCCCGACGTGCCAGACCGGGGGCCAGGTCCTCGCCGACCGGCGGATGTCGCGCCTGCTCAAGTGAGGACCCGCCGGGCGGGGCGCGCGCTCCGGGGCGGGCGCCGTCAGAACAGCACGGTCGCGTAGGTCCCGACCTGCTCGAACCCGACCCGGCGGTACGTCGCGAGCGCGGCCGCGTTGTAGTCGTTGACGTACAGCGACACCACGGGAGGCGCCGCACCGCGCGCCGCGTCCGCGGGCCCGGGCTCGCGCGCGAGACGCACGACGGCGGCCATCCCCGGAGCGGCGAGCCCTTGCCCGCGGTACCGCGGGTCGACCCACACGCCCTGCACCTGCGCGACGCGCGGCGTCACCGCGCCGAGCTCCGCCTTGAAGACCACGTGCGGCGAGCGGCCGGGCTCCGCGGCCATGCGGACGAAGGACCGGCCCGCGAGCACGAGCGAGCGGACGCGCTCCTCGTACGCGCGGCCCCCGCCCTCGACCGGCGAGTAGCCGACCTCCTCGGTGAACATGCGCACGCACGCGGGCAGCACCACGGGGACCTCCGCCGGGACGGAGCGGCGCACGTGCGGGTCGGGCTCGACGTCCGGGTCGCGGTCGATCGCGAGCGACGGCTGGTTCGCCCGGATCTCGCGCGGCGCCGGCCAGTGCGGGGCGAGCAGGTCCCACAGGGCCAGCACGGCGTCGCGCTCGCCCACGACCGACGACGACCGCCGCCCCGCGTGCCGCGCGAGCGCGGCGAACGCCGCGACCGCCGTGCGGGCGCGGTCGGCGTCGAGCGACGCCGGGACGACCGGCACGAGGTTCGCCCCGGCCCAGCACACCGCCTCGAGCGGACCGACGGCGGGAAAGCCCCACGCCTGGCCGCCCGCGGCGTGCAGGCCGGCGTGCTGCGCGACGGCGAGCCGCGCCGCCGCGAGCGTCGACGCGACGGGGTCGCCCGCGCACACCGCGAGCGCCTCGGGGACGTCCGCGTCGGAGAGCACGCGGGCCCGCTCGGCCGCGTCGTCGCCCGACCCGGCGCGCGCCCGTGGCCGCAGTGCCGGGACGGACGGGCGCCAGCGGCTCACGAGGGCGTCAGCCGACCGTGACGACCGGCGGACCGGCCTGCGCGTCGTTCTCCGGCGTCATGGTCTCCGCGATGCGCAGCGCCTCCTCGATGAGGGTCTCGACGATGAGCGACTCGGGGACCGTCTTGACGACCTCGCCCTTGACGAAGATCTGCCCCTTGCCGTTGCCCGACGCGACGCCGAGGTCCGCCTCGCGCGCCTCGCCCGGGCCGTTGACGACGCAGCCCATGACGGCGACGCGCAGGGGCACCTCCATGCCCTCGAGCCCGGCCGTGACCTTCTCCGCGAGCGTGTACACGTCCACCTGGGCGCGGCCGCACGACGGGCAGGAGACGATCTCGAGCTTGCGGGGGCGCAGGTTGAGCGCCTGGAGGATCTGGTTGCCGACCTTGACCTCCTCGACCGGGGGCGCGGACAGCGAGACGCGGATCGTGTCGCCGATGCCCTTGCTCAGCAGCGCGCCGAACGCCGTGGCCGACTTGATCGTGCCCTGGAACGCGGGGCCGGCCTCGGTCACGCCGAGGTGCAGCGGCCAGTCCCCCGCCTCCGCGAGCAGCTCGTACGCGCGCACCATGACGACCGGGTCGTTGTGCTTCACCGAGATCTTGAAGTCGTGGAAGCCGTGCTCCTCGAACAGCGACGCCTCCCACACGGCCGACTCGACCAGCGCCTCGGGCGTCGCCTTGCCGTACTTCGCGAGCAGGCGCGGGTCGAGGGAGCCGGCGTTCACGCCGATGCGCAGGGACACGCCCGCGTCGGACGCCGCCTTCGCGATCTCCTTGACCTGGTCGTCGAACTTGCGGATGTTGCCCGGGTTCACGCGCACCGCGGCGCAGCCCGCGTCGATCGCGGCGAACACGTACTTGGGCTGGAAGTGGATGTCGGCGATCACCGGGATCTGCGACTTCTTCGCGATCGCCGGCAGCGCGAGCGCGTCGTCCGCGCTCGGCACCGCGACTCGCACGATGTCGCAGCCCGACGCCGTGAGCTCCGCGATCTGCTGGAGGGTGGCGTTGATGTCCGTCGTCGGCGTCGTCGTCATGGACTGGACGCTGATCGGCGCGTCGCCGCCGACGTCCACCTTGCCGACCTTGATCTTGCGGCTCTTGCGGCGCGGCGCGAGGACCGGCGGCGGCGCGGCAGGCATTCCGAGACTGATGGGTACGCTCACGCCCCTAGTATCCCCCGGCGAGCGTCGAACGGGGCACCGCCGGGTGTCCGGGACGTCACCTTTCCGCGCGGTCCCGCACATCTTCGCGGCACCTCCACGCACGCCTCCCGGTGGAGCAGAGGCCTCGGGCGACGCGCCGGGCTACGTGAGGCGGACGGGGTCGATGATGTCGGCGAGGATCAGCAGGGCGCCGACGCCGACGAGGACCACGAACATCACGTACGCGACCGGCATCATGCGCGCCAGGTCGGCCGGTCCCGGGCGCGGGCGACCGCGGACGCGCGCGACGGTGCGCTTGGCTCCCTCGTAGAGCGCGTTGACCACGTGCCCGCCGTCGAGCGGCAGGAGCGGGATGAGGTTGAAGACGAACAGCGCGACGTTCAGCGCGGCGAGCAGCAGGAGCATGGTCACCACGCGGTCGAGCACCGGGCTCTCCGCGCCCGCGACGTCCACCGCGACCCGGCCGACCCCGACGACGCTCATCACGGAGTCCTGCCCGCGGGGCGCGTCGGTGAACGCGGCCTGGGCGGCCTCGTAGACCTTGACCGGCAGGGTGACGATGATGCCCGCCGTGCCGCTCACCTGCTGCCACGTGGCCTCCGCGGCCACGCCGATCCCGGCGGGCGTGCGCTCGACGGTCGGGGCGAACCCGACGAACCCGGCGGGCTTCGTGACGGGCTCGCCGTCGTCGTCGACGACGGGCGTGCCGTCCTCGGCGACGACCTGGCGCTCGACCTCGACCGGCGTGATGGTGAGGTCGACCTGTTCGCCGTCGCGCTCGACGACGACCGGCGTGGCCTGGCCGGCGGCGCCGCGGATCATGCCGGAGAGCTGGTCCCACGAGGTGACGTCCTCGCCGTCGAACGCCACGATCGTGTCGCCCGGCTGGAGCCCCGCGGCGGCGGCCGGCGAGGGGTCGGCGTCGGCGGCGCACTCCTGCTCCTCGTCCGTCACGGCGGACGGGACGCACGCGTTCACCGAGCCGACCGTGGTGGTGACCGCGGGCAGGCCGATGCCGACGCACACGATCGCCATGAGGACGAACGCGATGAGGAGGTTCATGAAGGGACCGCCGAGCATGACGACGACCTTCTTGGGCGCGGAGAGGTTGTAGAACGCGCGGTGCTCCTCGCCCGGCCGGATCTCCTCCGTGCTGGCGTCCCGCGCGTCGGCCACGACCTGGGAGAAGAACCCGCTGCCGCGGGGGCGGGCGCCCGCGGGTGCGGGCGGGTACATGCCCACGAGGCGCACGTAGCCGCCGAGCGGGATCGCCTTGAGGCCGTACTCGGTCTCGCCCTTCGTGCGCGACCACAGGGTCGGGCCGAAGCCGACCATGTACTGGCTCACGCGGACGCCGAACTTCTTCGCGGGCACCATGTGCCCGACCTCGTGCAGCGCGATCGAGACGACGATCCCGACCACGATCACCAGGATGCCGATCAGCGTGGCCATCGTTCCCTCTGCTCCCTCTCGACGTCCAGGGCGGTCGTCCCGCCCCGACGGTTGCTCGTCACCGGCGGTCCAGCAGCTCGTGGGCTCGCGCGCGCGCCCAGGTCTCCGCCTCCGCCACGTGCTCCAACGTCAGCGCGTCCGCGGGGGTTCCGTCGTGCGCCGCGAGCACGCGCTCGACCGTCGCCACGATGTCACCGAAACCTGCGCGTCCGCTGAGGAACGCCGCGACGGCCTCCTCGTTCGCCGCGTTGTACACCGCCGGGTGCGTGGCGCTCGCCGCCACGGCCGCGCGCGCGAGCCTCACCGCGGGGAACGCCGCGTCGTCGAGCGGCTCGAACGTCCACGACGTCGCGGCGGACCAGTCGCACGGCGGCGTCACGGGGTCGAGCCGGTCGGGCCACGACAGCCCGAGCGCGATGGGCAGGCGCATGTCCGGCGGCGACGCCTGCGCGATCGTCGAGCCGTCGACGAACTCGACCATGGAGTGCACGACGGACTGCGGGTGCACGACGACCGTGATGTCGTCGGCCGGGACGTCGAAGAGCAGGTGCGCCTCGATGAGCTCGAGACCCTTGTTCATGAGGCTCGCGGAGTTCACGGTGACGACCGGACCCATGGCCCAGGTGGGGTGCGCGAGCGCCTGGTCGACGGTCGCGGCCTTGACCGCGTCGGCCGCCCAGCCGCGGAACGGGCCGCCCGAGGCGGTGAGGATCAGCCGGCGCACCTCCGGTCGCGTCCCGGACCGCAGGGACTGGGCGATGGCCGAGTGCTCGGAGTCCACCGGGACGATCTGGTCCGGGCGCTGTTGGGCCGCGTGGACGAGCGCTCCCCCGGCGACGAGCGACTCCTTGTTCGCGAGGGCGAGCGTCGACCCGGCGCGCAGCGCGGCGAGCGTCGGGCCGAGGCCCACCGACCCCGTGACCCCGTTGAGGACGACGTCGCTCCCCCGCGCCGCGAGCTCGGCCGCGGCATCGGGTCCGGCGAGCACCTCGGGGACCTCCTCGCGACGGGCGCAGGCCGCCGACAGCGCCTCGGCCAGGGCCGCCGCACGGGTCGCGTCCGCCACGCCGACCGCGCGCACGCCCAGGTCGGCGGCCTGGCGCGCCAGCAGGTCCACGTCGCCGCCGCCCGCCGAGAGCGCCTCGACCCGGAACCGGTCGGGGTGGGCCCGGACGACGTCGATCGCCTGCGTGCCGATCGACCCGGTCGAGCCGAGGATCGTCACGGTGCGCGGGGTGGGTGCAGGTCCGTCGGGCATGGTTCCCATCCTTCCAGGCCGCGGGCGGTGCACCGCACCGGGAGGTCGTGCGGTCAGCGCGGCGCCGTCCACTCGAGCGTGTACCGAAAAAACAGCCGACGGCGCACGCGCGCGCCCGGCAGCAGCACCCGGGCCGTGCGGGCGACCTCGTCCACGGTGTGCCGCGGGTCCCGGACGGGCATGCCCGGCGCGTCGGGCCCGGGGTCGTCGGGTCGGGCGCGGCGGGGGTGCTTCACGAGGCCCACGAGCGGGTTGAGGAGCGCGGACGCGAGGTCGACGGCGAGGTCCCGCGCCGTGGCGACCCGGGCGAGCCCCACGACCAGCAGACGGCCGCCCGGCGCGAGGAGGTCCCGCGCGTGCCGGAGCGCCTCGTCGAGCTCGAGATGGTGCAGCACCGCGACCATCGTCACCGCGTCGTACCCGCGGTGCTCCGGGGAACCGGTCCCCGGCCCGGGCGTCCCGCCCGGCGAGCGGACGTCGTCGGGCGAGCGGACGTCGTCGAACCGGAGCCGGCGCACCGTCACGGCGGGGTCGGCAGCGTGCCGCGCCCGGGCCTGCGCGACCATGCCCGCGTCGGCGTCGATCCCGTGCACCTCGGCGGCCCGGGCCCGCAGCCGGCCCAGGAGCACGCTGGCGCCGCAGCCGACGTCGAGCACGACGCGGGCGTCGTGCGGCACGCGCCGCACGACCCAGCCGTGGAAGTGCTCGTTGTGGTTCCAGGGGTGGCGGGCGTTGAACGTCGCGAGCGACGCGACCGCGCGCCGCAGCGGACGGATCGGCGTCGCCCGGGGGTCGAGGCTCACGCGCGGCGGGGCGTCGTCACTCGACGCCGAGCAGCACCTCGATGGCGCGCGCGAAGAACGCGTCGACCGGACCCTCCGCGTAGCCGTCGCGCCCGCGCGCCCGGCCGAACGTCGCGGACCGGATCTCGGCCGCCGTGATCGGGACCTGGCGGTCGAAGTAGGCGACGAGCCGGTCGCACAGGTCGTCGACGTCGTCGATGTCGTAGGCCGGCTTGCCGCGCTCCGCGAGCGCGAACTTCTCGCCGTCGGGACGACCGAGGCGCCCGTAGAGCGTCCGCGCGCGCTCGGCGAGCGCGTTCATCCACGCCTGCTGCCCGTGCGCCGCGACGTACTCGGCCCGCTGGCGCGCGATGAACGCGCCCTCGAGCCGGTCGAGGGCGGCGTCGACCTCGTGCGTGTCGTAGCCGCCACGGACCAGGTCGAAGACCGACGCCTGGATCTCGGTGCTCGTGAGCCGCTCCGACACCCGGCCCTCGTAGACGTCACGAGCGTGCTCGAAGAAGTCGTCGACCTCCTCGGGGTCGTACCCGTTCCGGGTCTTCGACACCGTGGTGAACAGCGAACTCACTCGTCCTCCTCTGCAGCGAGCTGCCCGCAGGCGCCGTCGATGTCGCTGCCGCGGGTGTCACGGATCGTCGTCGGGATCCCGTGACCGCGCAATCGTGCCACGAACTCCGCCTCGACGGCAGGGTCGCTGGCCGTCCAGATCGATCCGGGCGTCGGGTTGAGCGGGATCGGGTTGACGTGGACCCAGCCGCGGCCGCGCGCGTTGAGCTTCTCGCCCAGGAGGTCGGCGCGCCACGCGTGGTCGTTCATGTCCTTGATGAGCGCGTACTCGATGCTCACGCGGCGGCCCGTGACCTCGAAGTAGTGCCGGGCCGCGTCGAGCGTCTCGTCGACGCTCCACCGGGTGTTGATCGGCACGAGCTCGCTGCGCAGGTCGTCGTCCGGGGCGTGCAGCGACAGCGCGAGGGTCACCGGGATCCCCTCGTCGGCGAGCTTGCGCATCGCGGGCACGAGCCCGACCGTCGACACCGTGATGTTGCGGGCGGACATCCCGAGCCCGTCGGGCGCGGGGGCGACCAGACGGCGCACCGTGCCCATGACGGCCTTGTAGTTCGCGAGCGGCTCGCCCATGCCCATGAACACGAGGTTGTTGAGGCGCGCCGGGCCGCCCGGGATCTCGCCGTCCGCGAGCGACCGGGCCGCGGAGCGCACCTGCTCGACGATCTCCGCGACCGAGAGGTTGCGCGTCAGGCCGAGCTGCCCCGTCGCGCAGAACGGGCACGCCATGCCGCAGCCCGCCTGGCTCGACACGCACAGGGTCGAGCGCTGCGGGTAGCGCATGAGGACCGACTCGACCTTCGCGCCGTCGAAGAGGTGCCACAGCGTCTTCACGGTCGTGCCGCCGTCGGCCTCCATGCGCCGCGCCGCCGTGAGCAGCGGCGGGAAGAGCGCCTCGGCGAGCACGTCCCGGGTCGCCTTCGGCAGGTCCGTCATCGCCTCGGGGTCGCGCGTGAGGTGCGCGTAGTAGTGCGTCGCGAGCTGCTTGGCGCGGAACGGCTTCTCGCCGAGCTCGACGACGACGTCCCGCACCTCCTCGGGCGCGAGGTCGGCGAAGTGGCGCGGCGGCTTGCCGCGGCGCGGGGCCGACATGACGAGCGGCAGCGGCTTCGACTCCGCGGACGGGCGGACGGAACGGACGGTCATGAGGAGGTCCAAGCGTGGGGGGCGGTGCGGACGGGTGCGCCGCGCCGTGAGCCGGGCCGTCAGACGGCCAGGGCGAGCAGCACGTACACGAACGGGGCGGTGAGGAGCATGGAGTCGAGCCGGTCGAGGATGCCTCCGTGGCCGGGCAGGAGCGACCCCATGTCCTTCAATTCTAGGTCCCGCTTGATCATGGACTCGGCGAGGTCGCCGATCGTCGCCGTGAGCGGCGCCAGGACGCCCAGCGCGACGCCGAGCAGCGGGCTCGCGCCGAGCCCCACCACCGCGCCGACGACCCCGACGGCGGTCGCCAGCACGAACGACCCGGCGAGCCCCTCCCACGACTTCTTGGGGCTGACGGACGGGGCGAGCGGGTGCCGTCCGAACAGGACGCCCGCGACGTACCCGCCGACGTCGTTCGCCACCGCCAGCAGGATGAAGAGCAGGACCCGCACGCGCCCGTCCGGTGCGGCGAGCATGAGCATGACGAAGCCCGCCATGAACGGCAGGTACGCCGCCGCGAAGGTCGCGGCGGCGGCGTCGCGCACGGCGGCCGTGCCCGACCCGTCGATCACGCGCCAGACCACCGCCCCCGCCACGGTGAGCATGAAGGAGACGAGCAGCGCCTCGGGCCCCGAGTAGTACGAGGAGACGAGGATGCCGACCGTGCCCACGAGGAGCGGGAGCAGCGGGAGGTGCAGGTCGCGGCGCCGGAACGCCTGGGCGAGCTCCCACAGCGCCGCGCCCACCGCGACGGTCGCGAGCAGCACGAAGAGCTCGGGCCGGAAGGCGAGGCTGACCGCGACGAGCGCGAGCAGGCCGAGGCCCACCGCGATCGCCACGGGGAGGTTGCGGCCCGCCTTGGGTGCGCGCGCCGCGGTCGTGCCTTCGCCTGCGGACGTCGAGGAGGTGTCGGTCATCGGTGCGTGGAGGAGCTCGCCGGACGAGGTGCTCAGACCTCGAGCAGCTCGCTCTCCTTGCCCGCGAGCAGCGCGTCGACCTGGTCGACGTGCGCCTTCGTGAGGACCTCGAGTTCCTTCTCGGCGCGCGCGACCTCGTCCTCGCCGGCCTCGCCGTCGCGCGCGATGCGGTCCAGCTCCTCCTTCGCCCGACGGCGGACGTTGCGGATCGCGACGCGCGAGTCCTCCGCCTTCGACTTCGCGAGCTTCACGAAGTCACGACGACGCTCCTCCGTGAGGGCGGGCAGGACGACCCGGACGACGTTGCCGTCGTTCGAGGGGTTCACCCCGAGGTCGGAGTCGCGCAGCGCCTTCTCGACCGCGGTCATCGAGCTCTTGTCGAACGGCGAGACGAGGATCGTGCGCGCCTCGGTCACCGTGAACGACGCGAGCTGCTGCAGCGGGGTCGGGGCGCCGTAGTAGTCGACCGTGATCTTGTTGAACATCGCGGCGTTCGCACGGCCCGTGCGGATCGCGGCGAAGTCCTCCTTGGCCACCTCGACGGCCTTGTCCATCTTCTCCTCGGCCTCGAGGAGGGTCTCGTCGATCACCAGTGCTCCTTCGTCGTTCGTCGTGGGTCGGTCCGTGCGGTCGTGGCCGGGGTCACCGGCCTGGTCGCACCGGTGTCAGTCGGTCGTGACCAGTGTGCCAATATTCTCGCCGACCAGGGCGCGCGTGACGTTCCCCGGCTCGCTCATGCCGAACACGCGCATGCGCACGTCGTTGTCCCGGCACAGGCTCAGCGCCGTCGCGTCCATGACCCCGAGGTCGTTGACGAGCGCGTCGGTGTACGTGAGGTGGTCGAGCTTGGTGGCCGACGGGTCCGTGCGCGGGTCCGCCGTGTAGACGCCGTCCACGCCGTTCTTGCCCATGAGGACCTCCTGGCAGTGCGTCTCGAGGGCGCGCTGCACGGAGACCGTGTCGGTCGAGAAGTACGGCATCCCGGCGCCGGCGCCGAAGATGACGACGCGGCCCTTCTCGAGGTGCCGGATCGCGCGCAGCGGGATGTACGGCTCGGCGACCTGGCCCATCGCGATGGCGGTCTGCACGCGCGTCTTCACCCCGGCCTGCTCGAGGAAGTCCTGGAGCGCGAGGCAGTTCATGACCGTGCCCAGCATGCCCATGTAGTCGGCACGCGCGCGGTCGAGCCCGCGCTGGGAGAGCTCCGCCCCGCGGAAGAAGTTGCCGCCACCGACCACGATGGCGACCTGGACGCCCTGCTCGACCGCGGCCGCGATCTCCTGGGAGACGCGCTGGACGACGTCGGGCGCGAGGCCGATCTGCCCGCCGCCGAACGTCTCGCCCGACAGCTTGAGGAGCACCCGCCGGTGCTCGGTCCCCGTCCGGGGCTCGGTCTGCTCGCCTGCCGTCACTGTCGACACCTGTCCTTCGTCCTGGCCCGGTGGGGCGGGGTGGTCCTGCTCCGCCGTCGTCCACCTGATGGTGCGGCACGTCGGCGGTCGTCGCGCGCCCGGGCCGGGCCCGGGTGCGCGGTCGGCCCGGACCCGCCGTCCACGAGACGACGGGGCCGGGCCGACGGGGGCGTCAGGCGCCGACGCGGTAGCGCACGAACTCCGTGATGGTGCCGCCGGCCTCGGAGACGACCTGGCCGACCGTCTTCTTCGGGTCCTTCGCGAGCGGCTGGTCGACGAGGACGACGTCCTTGAAGAAGCCGTTGAGGCGACCCTCGACGATCTTCGGCAGCGCGGCCTCGGGCTTGCCCTCGTTGCGCGAGGTCTCCTCGGCGATGCGGCGCTCGTTCTCGACCGTCTCGGCCGGGACCTCGTCGCGCGAGAGGTACGTCGGGGACATCGCGGCGACGTGCTGCGCGACGTCCTTCGCGACGGCCTCGCCCGCGGCGTCCGTGGCGACGACGACGCCGATCGACGGCGGCAGGTCGCGCGCGGTGCGGTGGAGGTACGCGGTGACGCGCTCGCCCGCGACGCGGGTCACGCGGCGCAGGACGATCTTCTCGCCGAGCGTCGCGGCCTGGTTGTCGATGACCTGCTGGACGGTCTCGCCGTCCGCGTCCGCGGCGAGCGCCGCGTCCGCGTCGCGCGCACCGGCCTCGGCCGCGGCCTTGAGCACGCGGTCCGCGAGGGAGATGAACGTGTCGTTCTTCGCGACGAAGTCCGTCTCGGAGTTGAGCTCGATGAGCGTCGCGACCTGGCCACCCTCGGTGTCGCGGATGTCGACGGCGACGAGGCCCTCGGAGGTCGAGCGGCCCTCGCGCTTGGCGACGCCCTTCAGACCCTTCACACGGATGATCTCGAGCGCCTTGTCCGCGTCGCCGCCCGCCTCGTCGAGAGCCTTCTTGACGTCGAGCATGCCGGCGCCGGTGCGCTCGCGCAGGGCCTTGATGTCAGCGGCGGTGTAGTTCGCCATGGTGGTTCCTCACTCGTGGTTCGTCACGGGTACTTCGTCACAAGCGACGTGCTGGCGGCACCGCGTGGGTGCCCGGTACGCCGGTGGTACGGCACGGGGTGCGCGACGGTCGCCCGTCGCGCACCCCGGGACGTCACTTGGTCTCGTCGGCCTCGGCGTCGGCGACCACGGCCTCGGCGTCCGCGACGACGGCAGCCTCGGCGGCGGCCTCCTCGACGACCTCGGCGGTGGCGTCACCCGGCTCCTCGGCGGCGACCTCGGCGGCAGCCTCGGCCACGCCCTCGGCCGCGGCGGCCTCGACGTTCGCCTCGGCGGCCTTCTCGTCCGCCTCGAGCTGCTGCTCGGCGCCGGCGAGGAGCTCGCGCTCCCACTCGGCCAGCGGCTCGGCGGAGGCGCCCGCCTCGGCCTCGGCGCCCGAACGGCCCGAGTGACGCTGGAGCAGACCCTCGGCGACGGCGTCCGCGATGACCCGCGTGAGCAGCGTCACGGAGCGGATCGCGTCGTCGTTGCCCGGGATCTTGTAGTCCACGACGTCCGGGTCGCAGTTCGTGTCGAGGATCGCGACGATCGGGATGTGGAGCTTGCGCGCCTCGTCGACCGCGAGGTGCTCCTTGTTCGTGTCGACGATCCACACGGCGGAGGGGACCTTCGCCATGTCGCGGATGCCGCCGAGCGTGCGGGCGAGCTTGTCCTTCTCGCGACGCAGGACGAGGAGCTCCTTCTTCGTGAGCGCCGAGCCGGCGACGTCGTCGAAGTCGATCTCCTCGAGCTCCTTGAGGCGCTGGAGACGCTTGTGCACCGTGGTGAAGTTGGTGAGCATGCCGCCGAGCCAGCGGTGGTTCACGTAGGGCATCCCGACGCGCGCGGCCTGCTCGGCCACGGGCTCCTGGGCCTGCTTCTTGGTGCCGACGAAGAGGATGGAGCCGCCGTGCGCGACGGTCTCCTTGACGAACTCGTACGCGCGGTCGATGTACGACAGCGACTGCTGGAGGTCGACGATGTAGATGCCGTTGCGCTCGGTGAAGATGAAGCGCTTCATCTTCGGGTTCCAACGGCGGGTCTGGTGTCCGAAGTGGACACCGCTCTCGAGGAGCTGGCGCATGGTCACGACGGCCATGACACGTCCTTTCGCCGTGCGGCCCGGGATCCACCCGGTGCGCGCACGCTTCTGGCGGCCCCTCCCGGGGGACGGACCGCGGTGCGGTTGTCGGTGACGACCCTGGTGGTCGCACCCCTGGCGCCACCCGTGCCGACGCCTGCGACGCACCGTGGACGGTGCGAGCAGGACCGACGCCGGACGCGGCCCCACCCCGACCCGGACGAACCGGGAGACGAGGGCGAGGACGTGACGCGCGAAGTCGACCGGCTCCGTCCTCGGCCGAGGTGGTCCCTCGGGCCGGGCACGGCGAACGCGCCGGTCGCAGCGGCAAGTCTACCCGACGGCAGGGCCGACCACAGCCGCCGTCGTGCGCCGTCGCGCGGGCCGCTCGTCCACAGCCGAGCCCGACGCGTCCGCGCCCGTCGGCGTGACTCCGGCACCCTGACCCCGTGACCCTCGACCGCGCTCGTCTCCCGTCCGCTCACCCGCCCGCCCGCCGTGCGGTCCGTCTCGCCGACGGGCCGTCCGGCCGCACGACCGATCACCTGCCCGGGCACCCGGCCGTCGGGCAGTCTGGCGGCACGACCACGCGTCCTGCCCGGTTCCGCGGCGCCGTCCTCGTGCTCGGCGCGCTCGTGGTACTCGCCGCACCCGTGGCAGGAGCGGCGTCGACTCCCGGGCCCGGGCAGGGAGCCGCGTCGCGCGGGTGGGTTCCCCCGCTCGACCGGGAGGTCGCCGACCTGGACGTGCTCGCGCCGTTCGACCCGCCGGAGCACGACTGGCTGCCGGGGCACCGGGGCGTCGACCTCGCGGCCGCCCCCGCGGAGACCGTCCGCTCCCCTGCCCCCGGCGTGGTCTCGTTCACCGGGCCCGTCGCGGGGCGCGACGTGGTCGTCGTCCTGCACGACGACGGGCTGCGCACCTCCCTCGAGCCCGTGACGGCGTCGGTCGGGCGCGGCGAGCGCGTGACGTCCGGGTCCGTGCTCGGCACGGTGCAGGCCGCGGAGAGCGCCGCGGGGAGCCACTGCGCCGCCACGTGCGTGCACTGGGGCGTGCGACGCGGCGAGCGCTACCTCGACCCGCTGGCTCTCCTCGGCGACCGGCCGCCGATCGTGCTGCTTCCCCTCGGGGAGGCCTGACCGCGCGGGCCGCGGCGGGTCACGGCGGACCACGGCGGACCACGGCGGACCACGGCCAGCGTCAGGCGCGCGGGAACGCCTGCTCGAACGAGGTGCGCAGCCGCTCCGCGGTCACGTGCGTGTAGCGCTGCGTCGTCGCGAGCGAGGAGTGCCCGAGGATCTCCTGCACGCTGCGCAGGTCCGAGCCCCCGGCGAGGAGGTGCGTGGCGGCGCTGTGCCGCAGGTCGTGGGGGGCGACGTCGTCGACGCCCGCCGCCGCGGCGAGGCGGTGCACCGCCTCGCGGACCTGCCGCTGCCCCCAGCGTCCCCCGCGGTCGCCCAGCAGGAGCGCGGGGCCCGAGCGCGCGGTGACGAGGGCGGGCCGTCCCACGTCGAGCCAGCGGGTCACCGCCCGCGCCGCCGGCACGCCGAACGGCACGACGCGCTCCTTGTCGCCCTTCCCGAGCACCCGGACCACGCGCTGCGCGAGGTCCACGTCGTCGACGTCGACCCCCGCGAGCTCGCCGACGCGGATCCCGGCCCCGTAGAGGAGCTCGACGGCGGCCCACTCGCGCAACCGGGCCGGCTCACCCTCGACGGCGGCCTCGCGCGCGTCGTCGAGCAGGCGCGCCGCCGCGTCGACCGCGAGGACGGTCGGCAGGGTGCGGGGCACGCGCGGGCTCGCGAGCCGCGCCGCCGGGTCGGAGTCGACACGCCCCGTGCGCCGCGCCCAGTCGAAGAACGCGCGCGCCGCCGCGCCGCGTCGGGCGAGGGTCGCCCGGGCCAACCCGCGCTCCGACTGCGTCGTGAGCCACGCACGCAGCGCGGCGAGGTCGACGTCGCGCGGGGCCGCCGCGCCGTGGCGGACGGCGTGCCGCAGCAACGACTCGACGTCGCCGGTGTAGGCGCGGACCGTGTGCGCCGACGTCCCCTGTGCCACCTCGAGGTGGACCGCGAAGTCCGCGAGCGCCGCACGCATCGCCTCGGGCAGCGCGACGGCGGGTTCCGCGACGCGCTCGTCCGCGGGGTGCTCCTCGGAGGTGTCTGCTCGTGTCACGCCCCCAGTCTCGCGCGCGGCGAGCGCTGGCCCGGGGAGGCGCTCCGCTCTGCTCGCCGCTCAGGGCCGACGCACTCTCAGCGCACCTCGCACGGCTCATGACTCATGACTCATGACTCATGACTCATGACCCATGACTCACGCATGCTCAGCACATCCCGCACCGCTCCCGACTTAGGGCTCACGCACGCGCCGCCAGCCGACGGGCGCCCGCTCGGCGAGCCCTCGGGCCTCGAGCCTTCCGAGCGCACCGACCACGTCCGCCACGGCAAGACCTGCGGCGCGGGCCATCGCCTCGGTCGAGGCTCCCACACGCAGCGGGAGCGCGTCCCACGTGCGCGTCTCGACGGGGTCCAGGTCGTCGTACGGGGCGTCGTGGGGTGCTCGCCACGAGGTCGCGGCCGGCGCGGCGGGCGCCGCGTCCCGCGCGAGGTCGCCCGCGAGCTCGACGACCTCGTCCGCGTCGGTGACGCACACCGCCACGCCGTCGCGCAGCAGCCGGTGGCACCCGGTCGACGCCATCGACGTCACGGGGCCCGGCACGGCACCGACCGGCCGGGAGAGCTCCGCGGCGCGCGACGCCGTGCTCAGCGAGCCCGAGCGCCAGGCCGCCTCGACGACGACCGTCGCCCGCGCGAACGCCGCGATGAGCCGGTTGCGCAGCAGGAACCGCACCCGGCTCGGGACGGACCCGGGCGGGACCTCCGAGACGACCGCGCCGCCCGACTCGACGACCGAGCGGAGCAGCTCGACGTTCCCGGCCGGGTAGAACCGGTCCACGCCCCCCGCGAGGAACGCGACCGTCGGTCCACCCGAGAGGATCGCCGCCCGGTGCGCCGCCGCGTCGATCCCGTACGCGCCTCCGGACACGACGGTGAACCCTCGCGCCGCGAGGCCTGCTGCGATCTCGCCCGTCACGTGGCGGCCGTAGTCGGTGCAGGCGCGGGCGCCGACCACCGCGACCGAGCGCGCCGCGAGGTCCTGCACCGCTGCGCTCCCCCGCACCCACAGCGCGAGCGGGCGGACGGGCCCGAGGTCGTCGAGGCCGGACGGCCACCGGTCGTCGCCCGGCACGACGAGCGTGCCGCCGAGGCGCTCGAGCACGCGCAGCTCACGGCGCGGGTCCAGCCCGTCGAGGCGGGGAGCCCAGCGCCCGACGGCCCGCAGGAGCCGCGCCACCGACCGGGCGCGCGGGTCGTGGTCCGTCACGCGTGCGTCGGTCGACCGTCCCACCGCGTGGCGCTCGGCCACGCGCCGGCCGGCCGACCGTGCCGCCGGGTCGGGCTCGTCCTCCCGGGTGCCGCGAGCGGGACCGACCGCAGGGACGCTCGTCGGGCCTTCCCGCACCGGAGGGGCACCGCCCGGCGCGCCGTCGTCGGCGAGACGGACCAGCGCGCGGCGCGCACCGGCCGGGTCACGCGCCGCCTCGTGGAGCCACTCGAGCGCCGGACCGGCGCCGAGCTGGTCGACGAGCGCGACCGCGACCTGGTCCCCCGGTTCCGCGATGCGCGACCACGCCGCGCGCGCGAGGCGTTCGTCGAGGACGTCGAACACGGGGCGCCCGTCCCCGGACCCGCGCTCAGGCACGGTAGCCCCGCGTGCGCAGCGCGAGCCCGGTCCCGACGTCCGCCCTCGTGGGCGCGGCGCGCCCGGCGAGGTCGGCGACAGTCCAGGCGAGGCGCAGGACGCGGTCCGCGCCGCGCAGGCTGAGCGTGCCGCGGTCGAGCGCGCGGTCCACGTCGGCCAGGAGGCCCGCGTCGGGGCCGAGCCGCTCGCGCAGCCACGTGCCGGGCACCTCGCCGTTCGTGCGCCACGGCGTGCCGGCGAGCCGGGACGCGGCTGCCTCCCGGGCCGCGGCGACCCGGGCCGCGACGACCGCGCTCGGCTCCGGGGCGGCGGCCCTCGCGCGCTCGACCCGCGTCACCGGCCGGACCTCGACCTGCACGTCCACCCGGTCGAGGAGCGGGCCGGAGAGCCGACCGAAGTACCGTCGCTGCGCCACCGACGAGCACGAGCACTCGAGCCCCTTGCCGACGCCCTGGCCGCACGGGCACGGGTTGGCGGCGAGCACGAGCTGGAACCGGGCGGGGTAGCGCGCCGTCCCGCCCGCCCGGTGGATGACGAGCTCGCCGTGCTCGAGCGGCTGGCGCAGCGTCTGGAGCACGCGCGCGCCGAACTCGGGCGCCTCGTCGAGGAAGAGCACGCCCCGGTGCGCCCGCGACGCGGCCCCGGGCCGGGGCAGGCCGCTGCCCCCGCCGACGATGGCGGCGGGCGTCGCGGTGTGGTGCGGGTCCTCGTAGGGTGGGCGGTGGACCAGTCCCGCGCCCGGGTCGAACACCCCGGCCACGGAGTGGACGGCGGTGACCTCGACCGCCTCGCTCTCCGTGAGGTCCGGCAGGATCCCGGGGAGCCGTGAGGCGAGCATCGTCTTGCCCGCGCCCGGAGCCCCGACGAGGAGCAGGTGGTGGCCGCCCGCGGCGGCCACCTCGAGCGCGTGCCGCGCCTCGTCCTGCCCGACGACCTCCGCGAGGTCCCCGGGGCGGGCCACGGGCACGACGGGGCGCGGGACCACGACCGGCGCGGCCGCCTCGTCAGCGCCCTCGAGCGACGCGCCGTGGAGCCGCGCGACGTCCGCGAGGCTCGCCGCCCCGACCACCCGGGCCCCGGGCACGAGGCGCGCCTCCGCCACGTCGGCCGCCGGCACCACGACGTCCGGGAACCCCGCCGCGACCGCGGCCGCCACGGCCGGCAGGACGCCGCGCACGGGCTGGAGCCGACCGTCGAGGCCCAGCTCGCCGAGGTGCACGACGCCGTCCGCCGCGCCCGCGGGCAGCACCTGGGCACCGGCGAGCAGCGCGACGGCGATCGCGACGTCGAAACCCGTCCCGGACTTGGGCAGCGCCGCCGGCGAGAGGTTGATCGTGACCTTGCGCTGGGGCCACGCGATGCCCGACGACGTCACGGCCGCGCGCACACGGTCGCGCGACTCGCTGAGCGCGGTGTCCGGCAGCCCGACGAGGACGAAGCCGGGGACGGACGCCGCGAGGTGGGCCTGCACCTCGACGACGTGACCGGAGAGCCCGACGAGCGCGACGGCGCGCGTGGTCCCGAGCCCCATCAGGCGCTCACCCCGACGAGATGCTCGACCCGTGCCGCACCGGCGCGCGCCACGAGGACCGCGACGACGTCGATGCGGACCGACCGGGCGCGGACGTCGTGCGTCGCGAGCCACTCCCCCGTGAGCCGGCGCAGACGGCCGAGCTTCGCGGGCGTGACGGCCTGCGCCGGGTGCCCGAACCCCGTGCCGCGCCGGGTCTTGACCTCGACGGCCACGAGCACGTCGCCGTCGAGCGCGACGACGTCGAGCTCGCCGCGCGTCCCGCGCCAGTTGCGGTCGAGGAGCGTCCAGCCCGCCTCGACCAGGTGGGCCGCGGCCACCCTCTCCCCGTACCGCCCGACGGCGTCGTTCGCTCCCATGGGCTCACCTCCGCGGCCCACCGTGGGGCACGGCGCGGGAGCGGCGCCAGGGGCGCCGGGCGGCCTGTGGGACCGCCGTCAGGCAGCGGTCCTGTGCACGGCCACGAAGGGCGTCAGAGCTGGAGCTCGGCCTTCGCGAGCTCCTCGACGTTGACGTCCTTGAACGTCACGACGCGCACCGACTTCACGAACCGCGCGGAGCGGTACACGTCCCAGACCCACGCGTCGGCGAGCCGCAGCTCGAAGTAGACCTCACCGGCGGCGGAACGCACCTGGAGGTCGACCTGGTTCGCCAGGTAGAAGCGGCGTTCGGTCTCCACGACGTACGAGAACAGGCCCACCACGTCGCGGTACTCGCGGTACAGCGCGAGCTCCATCTCGGTCTCGTAGTTCTCCAGGTCTTCGGCGCTCACGGCTCCATCATGGACCATCGGCGGCCGCCGGACCGGACGGAGGACCCCGGTCAGCTCGTCGGCAGCCCGGCCTCGGGGTCGAGCTCGAGCACGTCGACCGGGTCGCCGTACGCCGGGACGCCGATGCCCTCGTCACCGCGCTCGGGCAGGCGCCAGGACCGCCGGTGCTGCGGCGTCGGGCCGTGCTCTCGCAGGGCCTCGACGTGCGCCGCCGCCCCGTAGCCCTTGTTCTGGTCCCACCCGAAGGCCGGATACTGGCGCGCCAGGCTCGTCATGAGGCCGTCGCGCTCCGTCTTCGCGAGCACGCTCGCGGCGGCGACCGACGCGCACTGCAGGTCCGCCTTCACGAGCGTGCGCACGCGCGGGTCGACGAGCCGGACGTCGTCGTGCGGGTCGAGGTCGAACGCCTCGAAGAGATCCACCGCCGAGGGGCGGCTCAGCCAGTCGTGCTTGCCGTCGAGCAGGACCGCGTCGACGTCGCCGACCGTCCGGCGCACCTGGGCGAGCGCACGGCGGCCCGCGAGCCGCAGCGCGCCCACGATCCCGTGCGCGTCGATCTCGGCCGGACCCGCGTGGCCCACCGCCCACGCGACGCACCACGACCGCGCGAGGGGCACGAGCGCCTCGCGCGCTGCCGCGGTGAGGAGCTTGGAGTCCGTGAGCCCGGGCGGGCACGGCTTCGTCGCGAGGTCGACGATCACGACCCCGACCGACACCGGCCCGGCGAGCGCGCCGCGACCGACCTCGTCCATCCCGGCGACGAGGCGGGCGCCGTCGCGCAGCATGGCGCGCTCCTGGCGCAGGTCGGGCCGGCGACGCGCGGGTGCCCGGCGCGCCGGTGCCCGCGCGGGCTCCGGACGCGCGACGGCGTCGAGCGTCACGGCTCCACCTCGGGGACGTCGGCGAACACGTCGCCGGGGTTGCGCAGCATACCGACGTGCGACAGCGGCCACACCTTGACGAACGCCGTCCCCACGACGTTGCTCATCGGCACGAACCCGCCTCCGGGCTTGCCCTGGTTGTAGCGAGAGTCCGCGGAGTTCTGCCGGTTGTCGCCCATGACGAACAGCATGTCGGCGGGGACCGTGCGGTCGAACGCGTCCTGGCTGGGGATCGACCCCGGCTTGATGTACGTCTCGTCGATCGGCACGTCGTTGACGCTCACGCGGCCCTCCGCGTCGCAGCACACGACGTGGTCGCCCGGCACGCCGATGACGCGCTTGATGAGGTGCTCCCCCGTGTCCTGCGGCAAGAGGCCGACGAACGTCAGCGCCGCACGGACCGCCTCGGACACCGGGCTCTCGTCCTGGGGCTCCTGCGGCGGCAGCCAGCCGCCCGGGTCCTTGAACACGACGATGTCGCCCCGGTGCACGTCGAACGCGCCGGGCACGAGACGGGACACCATCACGCGGTCGCCTTCGACGAGCGTGTCCTCCATCGAGGCGCTCGGGATGAAGAACGCCTGGACGAGGAACGTCTTGATGAGCAGGGACAGCACGAGCGCGCTGACCACGATGATCGCGGTCTCGCGCAGCAGCGACGACCTGCGCGGGCGCTCGCGCGGGGCGACCTCGTCCCCTTCGGCCGCGAGGTGCTGGCCGTGCGGGGGGCGCCCGTCGTCCTCCGGGCCGAGCGCCGCACGCTCGGTGCCGGCGTCGGGGTGCGGGCCGCGGGGCGGGGCGCTGTCGGTCACGCGTTCACAATGCCACCTCGGGAGGCGATCCGGGAAACGGAACCGGCCCGCGGACAGCGGCCCCGGGTACGCCGACGGCGGCCGCCCCGGGAGGGACGGCCGCCGTAGGAACGAGCGGAGCGGCGGTGTCGCCGACAGCCGATCAGCGGTTGGGCGCGGTCTCGCGCTTCTCCTTGATCTTCGCCTTCTTGCCGCGCAGCGCGCGCAGGTAGTACAGCTTGGCGCGACGCACGTCACCGCGCGTCACGACCTCGACGGACTCGATGGACGGCGAGTGCACGGGGAACGTGCGCTCGACACCCACGCCGAAGCTGATCTTGCGGACCGTGAACGTCTCGCGGACGCCGCTGCCCTGACGGGCGATGACGACACCCTGGAACGCCTGGACGCGGGAGCGGGTGCCCTCGACGACCTTGACGTTGACCTTGAGCGTGTCACCGGGGCGGAACTCCGGGACGTCGCTGCGCAGCGATGCTGCGTCGACGCTGTCCAGCGTGTGCATGGTGCTTCTCCTCGCCCGCCACAGGTCGGACGCGTGCTCGTGGCCCGGGCAGACCGGGCCGTCGTCGTATCGGTGGGGTGTGCCGTGCTGGGCGTGGACGGTCGTCGACCTCGCGGTCGTCGGGTCCGTCGTGCCAGTCCGCCCGAGGATCGGGCGCGGGCTCCCCTGTGGCAGAGGTCCGGGGCGGCACACACCGATCGACCATTCTGCCACACCCGTCGACCCCGGCGGCAGCCCTCGCGGGTCACGGGCGCGCGCCGGGAGGGTCCCCGCTCAGCCGTCGGCAGGCTCGGTGCGCTCCAGGTGGCCGTCGACGACGCCCCAGCCGGCCCCCGCGAGGACCTCCAGGTCGTGCCGGTCGAGGGCGGCGACGTCGAGCGCGCGCACCATGTCCGGGCGGCGGCGGGCGGTACGACGCAGGGCCTGGTCCCGGCGCCAGCGCCGGATCCGGGCGTGGTGCCCGGACAGCAGGACGTCGGGCACCTCGAGGTCGCCCCACACGGGCGGCTTCGTGTAGACCGGGTACTCCAGGAGCCCCGCGGCCCCGTGCGACTCCTCGACGAGCGACTCCGGGTTGCCCACGACGCCCGGCAGCAGGCGCCCGACAGCCTCGATCATCACGAGCGCCGCGACCTCGCCGCCGTTGAGCACGTAGTCGCCGATCGAGAGCTCGCTGACGCGCATCCCGGCGGCACGGTAGTGCTCCGCCACGCGCGCGTCGATGCCCTCGTAGCGTCCGCAGGCGACGACGAGGTGCTCCTCCGTCGCGAGCTCCTCGGCGGTGCGCTGGGTGAAGGTCGCGCCCGACGGCGTCGGCACGACCAGGTGCACCGCGCTCGCCTCTCCCGCGACCGCGGCGGTCGACAGACCGGACACGTCGTCGATCGCCCGCCCCCACACGTCGGGGCGCATGACCATGCCCGCGCCGCCGCCGAACGGCGTGTCGTCGACCGTGCGGTGCCGGTCCGTCGTCCAGTCGCGCAGGTCGTGGACGCGCAGGTCGAGGATCCCGGCCGTGCGGGCCTTGCCGACGAGCGACAGGTCCAGCGCGGCCAGGTAGTCGGGGAAGATCGTGACGACGTCGATCCGCACGTCAGGCCTCGCCGTCGGCGGAGGCGTCCTGCGACCCGGGCTCGCCCGCCGCGTCGCCGGCGCTCGGCGCCGCGACCTCCAGGTGCTCCGCGTCCGACGCGAGCAGCCCGCCGGGCGGGTCGAGCACGACCCGGCCCCCGGCCACGTCGACGACCGGCACGATCTGCCGGACGAAGGGCACGAGCGTGCGGGCGCCGTCGGGCTCGCGCAGCACGAGGACGTCGTGCGCGGGCAGGTGCTCGAGGCCCTCGACGCGGCCCAGCACGCGACCGTCCGTGCCCTCGGCGCGCAGCCCGGCGAGCTCGTGCGGGTACCACGCGTCCTCCTCGTCGGACGCCTCGGCCTCGACGACGAGCTCGACGCCGCGCAGCGCCTCGGCGCCCGTGCGGTCGCGCACGCCCTCGAACCCGACGAGCCAGCGGCCCTGGTGGACGCGCACGGTGGCGACGGTCAGGGGGCCGGCGTCGGCGGGCCGCGTCTCCAGACGCTCGCCCACCGCGAGGCGTTCCTCGGGGTCGTCGGTGCGCAGGTCGAGGGCGACCTCGCCCCGCAGCCCGTGCGCCTTGCCGACGCGCGCGACGGTCAGCTCCATCGTCGTGACTCCTCGTGTGGTGCTGGATGGGACGGTGCGCGCCGGTCCTCCGGCGACGGACGCAGGAAGGCCCGGCCCGCCGGTGGCGGGCCGGGCCTTGCCCGTCGCCCCTCGCGGGGCGTCGTCGTGCGGGCCTCAGCGGCGGTCGACGTCCACGACGTCGACACGGACCGGCCCGTCGGTCGCGAGCGCGCCGATGACCGTGCGCAGGGCACGGGCGGTGCGCCCGCCGCGACCGATGACGCGGCCGAGGTCCTCCGGGTGCACCCGGACCTCGAGCAGGTCACCGCGACGCAGCGTCTTCGTGGCCACGCGGACGTCGTCCGGGTTGTCCACGATGCCGCGCACGAGGTGCTCGAGGGCCTCGGCGATCATCAGGCCTGCTCGTCGGCAGCGGCCTCGTCGGCCGCGTCGGCGGTCTCCTCGGCCGGAGCCTCGGTCTTCTTCTCGGCAGCCTTGGCCTTGACCTTCTCGGCGTCCGCGGCGGCGGCCTCGATAGCGGCGGTCGGGTCGACCTTCTCGCCCTTGACCTTGAGCGTGCCCTCGGCGCCGGGCAGGCCCTTGAACTTCTGCCAGTCGCCGGTGACCTTGAGGAGCGCGAGCACCTGCTCCGTCGGCTGCGCGCCGACGCCGAGCCAGTACTGGGCGCGGTCCGAGGTGATCTCGATGAACGAGGGCTCCTCGGTGGGGTGGTACTTGCCGATCTCCTCGATCACACGACCGTCGCGCTTGGTGCGCGAGTCGGCGACGACGACACGGTAGTACGGCGCACGGATCTTGCCGAGACGCTTCAGACGAATCTTGACGGCCACAGTGGTGGTCTCTCCTGGTTCTGTTTCGGGCGAACCCGCGATCGTCCCGTGGGGACAGGACGAGGAAGGGGTTCAGGACACGGCACGCGCCGGAGAGAGGGGCCGGGGCACGCCGAGTACCGGGACATTGTGCCAGACCCTCCGGGCGCTGACCAACATCGCCCGCTCCCGCACGTCCGACCACGGTGTAGAGTCCCGCCTCACGTGGCCACCGCCGCGGGGCGCCGGGGCCGGTCCCGGACCGTCAGAAGGAACCGCATGGCCGAGCCCCACGGCGCACCGCAGCGCCCGTACCACCGTACCGTCGTCGACGGTGTCCCCGTCCTCTGGGCGGACCTCGCCACGGACCCGACCGTGACCCTCCTCTTCGGGGTCGGCCTCCAGGACATGGACCCCCGGACGGTGGGCATCACGCACCTCGTGGAGCACCTCGTCATGCGCCGCGTGGGTCGCGTCGACATCCCCCACAACGCGGAGTCGACCCTGCGTTCCACCTCGTTCTACGCGACCGGCCGGCCTGACCAGCTCGTCGACTTCGTCGACCGCGTGTGCCGCGCGGTCCGAGAGCTCAGCACGGTGACTCCGGAGGAGGTCGACCTCGAACGGCGGACCGTGCTCGCCGAGGTCGGGCGCGAGAGCCTGTACGCGGCGCACGACGCGTTCACGGTCCGCTACGGACCCTCCGGCACCGGGGTCGCCGCGCTCTCGCACACGCGGCTCATGGACTGGACGATCGACGAGGTGCGGGAGGCCGCCGCACGGTGGTTCCACCGGGACAACGCCGTGCTCGTGAGCACCGCCCCCCTGCCGGCGGGCCTGCGCCTGGACCTTCCCTCGGGGCCGCCGGTCGCCCGGCTCCCGCACCCTCCGTCGGTGCTCCCGGGCCCCTCGTGGGCCGAGCACAGCAGCGACGAGCTCGTGCTGTCCGGCGAGTGCTCGACGGACCACGACGACGCCACCCGCATCCTCGCGACCGCCGTGCTCACCGAGGCCCTCAACGCGACGCTGCGGACGGCTCAGGGAGACGTCTACACGGTCCAGTCGATGGCGGT
Source organism: Cellulosimicrobium funkei (assembly GCF_004519295.1). GTDB lineage: Bacteria > Actinomycetota > Actinomycetes > Actinomycetales > Cellulomonadaceae > Cellulosimicrobium > Cellulosimicrobium funkei. The sequence goes on along the minus strand of NZ_SOZH01000010.1, from coordinate 48,777 downwards.
CCAGGTCGACGACGCGCGCGAGGTCCTGACGGTCGCGGCCGACCCCGGACCCGAGCGGGTGTGCGACGTCCTCGTGGCCACCCTGGACGTCCTCGAACGTCTCGCGGTCTCCGGGCCAGGTCCCGACGAGCTGGAGCGCGCCCGGGCCGTGCTCGCGAACGAGCTCGACCTCGTGGCCTCCCACGCCTGGTGGCTCGACCTCGCGGCGTCCTACGAGCTGCGCGGATTCACGGCCTCCTCGCCGGCCGAGGTGAGCGCCCGGCTGCCCGAGGTGTCCGGCCAGGCCGTCGCCGCCGTGCTCACGGAGCTCCGCAGCACCCTCCTCGTCTGCTTCCCCGCGGGGCACGTCCCGCACGACGAGGCGCTGGCGCGGCTGGCGAAGGACCGCCTCGGCGCGGTGTCGCTCCTCGACGACACGTCGCCGGTCCCGCGCCGCGGGGGCTCCCGCCACAAGGCGCGGTTCTTCTCGCCCGCCCGGGGATCCAGCGTCCGGCTCCTCGAGGACCGGTTCGTCCTGACCGACCCCGGTGCGACGTACACGATCCGCCACCAGGAGGTCCTCCTCGCCGGGGTCGACGAGGACGGCGACGTCGAGCTGGTCACGGCACGCGGCGCCAGCGTCGTCCTCGTGCCGGCCCTCTTCCGGAACCTCGCCGCCCCGCTCGCCCGCACGGTCGACCGGCTCGGGCCCACGGTGCGCTACGTCAAGTCCACCGCCGCGGGGACGACGGGCGACCCGGCACCGGTCCCCGCCCGCTGACCTCTCGTCGCGCGGTCAGCCTGCAGGCGCCACGATCTCGCCGCGCAGCACGACGGCGGTCGGGGCGCGCAGGACCCCGACGTCCTGGCGCGGGTCCTGCGGGTAGACGACGAAGTCGGCCGACGCGCCCTCGACGAGCGACGTGTAGCCGAGGTACTCGCGACCCTGCCAGCTCGCGGCCGCGACGACGGCGGCGTCGGGGATGCCCGCGGCGACGAGCTCGGCGCACTCGTCGGCGAGGCGGCCGTGCCCGATCGTCCCGCCCGCGTCCGTGCCGACGAGGATCTGGATGCCGGACTCGTACAGCGCCCGGGCCTGCTCGTACCGGCGCTCGTGCAGGCGCCGCATGCGCGCCGCGAACACCGGGTACCGGGCGTCCGCCTGGCGCGCGATGTTCTCGAACTGCCCGATCTGGAGCAGCGTCGGGGTGACCGCGACGCCGCGCTCGGAGATCTCGTACATGAGGTCGGGGTGGATCCCCGTCCCGTGCTCGATGCCGTCGACGCCCGCGGCGAGGAGCGACGGGATCACCTCGTCGGAGAACGCGTGAACGGTCACACGGGCGGCCTCGGCGTGCGCGGCCGCGACCGCCTCGGCGAGGACGTCGTCGGGCCACAGCGGCCGCAGGTCGCCCTGGGCACCGAGGTCACGGTCGATCCAGTCCCCCACGATCTTGACCCACCCGTCGCCCTGGCGCGCCTCGCGGCGCACGGCCTCGGGGAGCTGGGCGACGTCGTCGAGCTCGAGCCCGTAGTGGCGCAGGTAGCGCTTGGGCCGGGCGAGGTGGCGCCCCGCCCGCACGAGGCGCGGCAGGTCGCGACGGCCGTGCACCCACCGCGTGTCGAGCGGGGAGCCGGCGTCGCGCACCAGGAGCACCCCGCTGTCCCGGTCCGTCAGCGCCTGCTCCTGCGCGGTCGTCGCGTCGACGGCGCCCTGGGCGCCCAGCCCGACGTGGCAGTGCACGTCGACGAGGCCCGGCAGGGCCCAGCCCTCGAGCTCGACCATGTTGGTGCCCTGCGCGGACGGCCGGGTGAGGCTGATCCGCCCGTCCTTGACCCACAGGTCGCCCACCTCGCGGTCGTCGCCGACGATGACGTGGCCGCGGACGTGCAGCGTGGGGCCTTCCAGCGCGGACATGCGGCTCCTGGGTGAGGACGGACGGGACGGGGAGACGGCCCGGTCGGGGGCGCGGTGCGGCACCGGGCGGTGCCACGGACATAACCTAGCGCCCGGGCGGCTGCGGGTCGCACCCGGGCTCGAGGACGGCCGTCCGGGACGGCCGCTGCTCAGCGGCCGCCGAGCAGCTTCTCGAAGCCGGGCGGGAGCTGGAGGTCGTCCGGCGTCGGGGAGGACGGCGCGTCCGTGCCCCGCACGCCGAACGCGGAGCCCGACGGCGCCGCGGGACCGGTGAGCTCGCCCGCCGCGCGCGCGGCGGCCGCGCGCTCCTGCGCGGCCCGCTTCGCCGGGTTGCCCGACTTCCCCTTGACCTTGCGCTGCGGCGCCTGGCGACCCCGCGCCTTCTTGCCGCCCATGCCCGGGAGGCTGCCCATCCCCGGCATCCCCGGCATGCCGCCGCCACGGCTCATCTGCCGCATCATCTTCTGCGCGCCCGCGAAGCGCTCGAGGAGCTGGTTCACGTCGCTCGTCGTCACGCCGGAGCCGCGGGCGATGCGCGCGCGCCGCGAGCCGTTGATGATCTTCGGGTTGTCCCGCTCCGCGGGCGTCATCGACCGGATGATGGCCTCGATGCGGTCGACCTCGCGCTCGTCGAAGTTCTCGATGGCCTCGCGCATCTGGCCCATGCCCGGCAGCATGCCGAGCATCTTCTTCATCGAGCCCATGTTCTTCATCTGCTGCATCTGCACCAGGAAGTCCGCGAGCGTGAAGTCCTGCCCCGTGGCGACCTTCTCGGCCATCCTCGCGGCCTGCTCGGCGTCGAACGCCTTCTCGGCCTGCTCGATGAGCGTGAGGACGTCACCCATGTCGAGGATGCGCGACGCCATCCGGTCCGGGTGGAACGCCTCGAAGTCGGTGAGCTTCTCGCCCGTGGACGCGAAGAGGATCGGGCGACCGGTGACCCCGCGGACCGAGAGCGCGGCACCGCCGCGCGCGTCGCCGTCGAGCTTCGTGAGCACGACGCCCGTGAAGTCGACGCCCTCCTCGAAGGCCTTCGCGGTGGCGACGGCGTCCTGACCGATCATCGCGTCGATGACGAACAGGACCTCGTCGGGCTGCACGGCGTCGCGAATGTCCGACGCCTGCTGCATGAGGACGGCGTCCAGGCCGAGGCGGCCCGCGGTGTCGACGATGACGACGTCGTGCTGGCGCTGCCGCGCCGTCTCCACGCCCTCGCGCGCGACGGCGACCGGGTCGCCGATCACGTCGTCGACCTCGACGCCGCTCTGGTTGCCGGGGTGCGGCGCGAACACGGGGACGCCGGCCCGCTCGGCGACGACCGAGAGCTGGGTGACGGCGTTCGGGCGCTGCAGGTCGGCGGCGACGAGGAGCGGCGTGTGCCCCTGCTCGCGCAGGTGCAGCGCGAGCTTGCCCGCGAGCGTCGTCTTTCCCGCGCCCTGGAGGCCCGCGAGCATGATGACGGTCGGGGGCGTCTTGGAGAAGCGCAGCCCGCGGCTCTCGCCGCCGAGGATGCCGACGAGCTCCTCGTTGACGATCTTGACGACCTGCTGCGCCGGGTTGAGCGCCCCCGAGACCTCGGCCGAGAGCGCGCGCTCGCGCACGGTCGCGCTGAACTCACGCACGACGGGCACCGCGACGTCGGCGTCGAGCAGCGCGCGCCGGATCTCCCGGATCGTCGCGTCGATGTCCGCCTCGGACAGCCGGCCCTTCGCACGCAGGTTCTTGAAGGTCGAAGTCAGTCGGTCCGACAGCGTGTTGAACACCGCGTCATCCTCACCAGTCGTCGGAATTCTCGTGCGCGTCGGCCCTCCGTCGTCCCCGCTCCCCGGCAGACGTGGGGCGGGCACGGGACGGGCCGTCCGCGAGGGTCCAGCCTACCCGGCGGCGCCCGGTCCCCCCGGCACGGCGCCCAGCGCACGGAGCGTCTCGCCCACGAGGTCGTCCACGAGACGCGCGCGCCACGCCGTCCACGCGCTCGGGCCGAGCGACGACGCGTCCGCCTCCGTGAGCGCGCGCAGCACCACGAGCAGGTCGGCGCGGTGGTCGACGGCGTCCGCGAGCTCCGCGACCGTCGCCGGGTCGTCGGGGTCCTCGCTCACGGCGAGGCGCGAGAGGGTGAGGTGGTGGCGCACGAGGCGCTCGACGTCGGCCACGACGTCCGGCTCGAAGCCCATGCGGCCGAGGATCGCGGGCACGAGCCGTGCGCCCTCGACGGAGTGGTCGGTGGCGCCGGCCCGCTTGCCGATGTCGTGCAGCACCGCGGAGAGCAGCAGCAGGTCGCTGCGCTCGACCTCCTTGCGGGCGCGCGCGGCGCGCGCCACGACCTCGACGAGGTGCCGGTCGACGGTGTGCCGGTGCACGGCCGCGCGCTGCGGCCGGTTGCGCACGCCCGCCCACTCGGGGATCCACGTCGTGACGACGCCCGCGAGGTCGAGCGCCTCCCACACCGCGACCTGCGCCTGGCCGGACCCGAGCAGGGCGAGGAACGCGGCCCGCGCGGCGCGCGGCCACGGCTCCGGCAGGGCGGGGCAGCGCGCGAGGCTGGCGACGGACACGGGCGAGAGCGTCAGACCCGTGCGCGCCGCGGTCGCCGCGGCGCGCAACGACAGGAGCGGGTCGGACTCGGGGTGGGCGTCCACGGCGAGCACGAGCTCGCCGTCGTGCTCGACGAGGCCGTCGCCGACCGGCCGCAGCCGTGGCGCCGCGCGGCGTCCCCGCACGAGCACCGGGCGCCGGGCGACCGACGGCCGCTGGAGCGCCTGGCGGGCCCGGCGGACCGTGGTGTCGAGCGCGTAGGAGATCTCGCGGCCCGCCGCGGCGAGGCTCGCGAGCAGCTCGTCGGGGTCGTCGTCCCCGGACAGCGCGGCGACCTCGTCGAGGTCGGCGAGCAGGAGGCGGCTCGTGTGCCGGCCCGTGACGACCTGGAGCGTGTCGCGGACGTCGAGCAGGTGAGCGTGCGCCCGGTCGACGGACCCGTGCGGGCGGTCGGTGAGCCACGTCGCCGCGAGCGCCGAGAGCACGACCGCGTCCCGGATGCCGCCGCGCGACTCCTTGAGGTCGGGCTCGATGAGGTAGGCGAGCTCGCCGGACCGCTCGGCGCGCTCGCGCGTCGAGGAGAGCAGGTCGGGCAGGCGGCGGCGCGACGCGGAGCGCCAGTCGGTGAGCACCGCGGACGAGGCGCGGTGCACGACGAGCGCGTCCCCCGCGACCGCCCGCACGTCGAGCCACCCGACGGCGGCGGGGACGTCCTTCGACGCCACCTGGCGGCACTGCGAGAGGGAGCGCACCGCGTGGTCGAGGTCGACGCCCGCGTCCCACAGCGGGTACCAGAGCCGCTCGGCGACGCGCGCGACGTCGTCGGCGGTGTGGGTGCGGCCGTCGTGGACGAGGACGAGGTCGAGGTCGCTCGCGGGGCCCATGTCGCCCCGCCCGAGGCTGCCGACCGCGGCGAGCGCGAGCCCCTCGGGCGCGACGCCGTCGGTCGCGTCGAGCCAGAGGCCCGCGAGCGAGGAGGTGACCAGGTCGACGACGGCGGCGCGGCGCGCGACCCCGCTGCGGCCCGGTCCGCTCATGGACCGCGCGACGTCGAGCATCCGCGCACGCAGGTCCCGCACCCCGTCGGGGTGCGGGACCTGCGTGCCGTGCTCTCCCGGCCCTGCCGGGCGCCCCGCCGATTCCCCTGCGACCCCGCCCGTGGTCGGGGTGTCGGCGTGGTGGGTCATCCGAGGGTCCGTCTCCTCACAGGGCGCCGGGGCCGTGCTCGCCCGTGCGCACCCGGGCGACGTCGTCCACGGTCACCGTCCAGACCTTGCCGTCGCCGATCTTGCCGGTCTGCGCCGCCTTGACGATCACCTCGGTGACCGCGGTGGCGTCGGCGTCGTCGACGAGGACCTCGATGCGGACCTTCGGGACCAGGTCCACCGTGTACTCGGCGCCGCGGTAGACCTCGGTGTGGCCCTTCTGGCGGCCGTACCCGCTGGCCTCGCTGACCGTCATGCCCCGCACGCCCGCGGCCTCGAGCGCCGACTTCACGTCGTCGAGCCGGTGCGGCTGGATGATTCCCGTGACGAGCTTCATGCCCGCACCTCCCTGATGACGCTGCCCTGCTGGATGGACTCGTACGCCGTCTCGCCGTGGACCGCGAGGTCGATGCCGCCGACCTCCGCGTCCTCGCTCACGCGCCAGCCCATCGTGACCTTGAGGATCAGGCCGATGACCGTCGTCGTGATCGCGGTGAAGACGATCGCGACCAGCGCGATGAGCACCTGGACGACGAGCTGCTGCGCGCCGCCCCCGAAGAAGAGGCCCGTGTCGGTCGCGAGGAAGCCGATCGCGACGGTACCCCAGAGGCCGGAGACGAGGTGGACGCCGACGACGTCGAGCGAGTCGTCGTAGCCGAAGCGGTACTTCAGGCCGACCGCGAGCGCGGAGAGCGCGCCGGCGACGAGGCCCAGGACGATCGACGTGACCGGGTTGAGCGCGCCGGCGGCGGGCGTGATCGCCACGAGGCCCGCGACGACGCCGGACGCGGCACCGAGCGACGTGGCGTGACCGTCGCGGATCTTCTCCGTGACGAGCCAGCCGATGATGCCGGCCGCCGTGGCGCTCGTGGTGTTGATCCAGGCGAGGCCGGCCGTCTCGTTCGCGCCGAACGCGGAGCCCGCGTTGAAGCCGAACCAGCCGAACCACAGCAGGGCCGCGCCCAGCATGACGAACGGCAGGTTGTGCGGGCGCATCGGCTCGGTGCCGAAGCCCTTGCGCTTGCCGATGAGGAGCGCGAGCACGAGCGCCGCGACACCGGCGTTGATGTGGACGACGGTGCCGCCCGCGAAGTCGATCGGCGCGACCGTGGCGGCGCCGTCGGTCACCCCGAACACCTTCGCGGCGAGACCGTTCTCGTTGGCCGAGAGGAAGCCGCCGCCCCACACCATGTGGGCGAGCGGGAAGTACGTGACCGTGACCCAGATCGCCGTGAACGCCAGCCACGTGCCGAACTTGACGCGGTCGGCGAGCGCACCCGAGATGAGCGCGACCGTGATGATCGCGAACGTCACCTGGAACGCGATGTCGACCACGTTCGGGTAGTTGCCGAGCGTGCTCGCGACGGCGCTGCCGTCGGCGTCCGTGATCGCCCCCGAGAGACCGAACTGCGCGAACGGGTTGGCGAACAGGCCACCCGTCCCGGCCTCGCCGTAGGACATCGACCAGCCCCACAGCACGTAGACGACGCCCACGACGGCCATCGCGCCGAAGGACATCATCATCATGTTCAGCACGGACTTGGCGCGGACCATGCCGCCGTAGAAGAACGCCAGTCCGGGCGTCATCAGGAGCACGAGGGATGCTGAGGTCAGCATCCACGCGGTCGCCCCGGTGTCCCACTCCATCGGATCATCTCCCCTCGCCGGCCGGGCGGCCGGTCGGGGACTACGGTGGTGCGGGCGGGTTTCCCCGGCGGTGTCGCCGCGTTACGCCAGCGTGACAAGGGCGGCCCGGACGTAAACGTTCGGTTTCGCCGCACCGCGCGGGCGCCCGGAGCCCGTCGCCGCGACCGGGCCGTGATCGCGCCGTGACACGACCGTGACCCGCCGGGCGACCCGGACCGGCACCCGGCCGGGCACCCTGCCGGGCACTGCGGCCGGGCGTCGCACCCGGCCGCGCCCGTGCCTCAGGCGCCGAGGAGCCCGTCGACGAACTGCTCGGGGTCGAACGGGGCGAGGTCGTCGGGCCCCTCCCCCAGGCCGACGAGCTTGACGGGCACGCCCAGCTCGCGCTGGACCGCGACGACGATGCCGCCGCGCGCGGTGCCGTCGAGCTTCGTCAGGACGATGCCCGTGACGCCCGCGACCTCGCCGAAGACGCGTGCCTGGTTGAGGCCGTTCTGCCCCGTCGTCGCGTCGAGCACGAGGAGCACCTCCGACAGCGGGGCCTCCTTGGTGATGACGCGCCGGATCTTGCCCAGCTCGTCCATGAGGCCCTGCTTGTTCTGCAGGCGCCCGGCGGTGTCGACGAGCACGACGTCCGCGCCCTCGGTGCGGCCGCGCCGCACGGCGTCGAACGCGACCGCCGCCGGGTCGGCGCCGTCGCGGTCGGACCGCACGGTCGGGACCCCGACGCGCGAGCCCCAGGTCTCGAGCTGGTCGGCGGCCGCGGCGCGGAACGTGTCCGCCGCGCCCAGCACGACGTTGCGGTCCTCGGCGACGAGCACGCGCGCGAGCTTGCCGACGGTCGTCGTCTTGCCGGTGCCGTTCACGCCGACGACCAGCACGACGGCGGGCACCGTGGACCCGTCCTCGGCGGTGCGCGGGGACGTCGCGAGCGAGCGGTCGAGCGTCGGGTCGACGAGCGCGACGAGCTCGGTGCGCAGGAGGTCGCGCACGCTCGCGGCGTCGCGCACCCCGAGGACGCGGACCTTGGTGCGCAGCGCGTCGATGAGCTCGCCGGCCGGCCCGGCGCCGACGTCCGCGAGGAGGAGGGTCTCCTCGAGCTCGTCCCAGTCGTCCTCGGTGAGGTGGTCCCGCGAGAGGACGGACAGCAGGCGGGCGCCGAGCGGCGACCCGGAGCGCGCGAGGCGCTCGCGCAGCCGGACGAGCCGGCCACCGACCGGCTCCGGGCGCTCGAGCGCGGGCGGGGCGGCGACGTCGGGCTCCGGCGGTGCCTCCACGGTCGCCGTTCCGGGCGGCGCCTCCACGGCGTCCGGCGCGGTCGCGGGGGGCGCGGCAGGGGCCGAAGGCGGGGGTTCGACGAGGTCGCGGCGACCGCGGCGACGGGCCGACACGGTCCCGGCGGTGACGAGGCCGACGACCAGGAGGACGCCGAGGACGATCCAGAGCGGGAGGAGGTCGTTCACCCCGGAAGTCTCTCAGACCGACGCGGTGCTCACGCCTCGGGAGGGCGCTCCCCCGGGTGCAGCGGGCGCACGCGCTCGCGCGCGCGGTGCAGGACGTCGGTGAGCTCCTCGGCGTCGACGTACGCGTTGGACGACACCTGCGTGGCCGTGAAGAAGTCGTCGATGCTCGTGTCCACCGGCCGCGGCATGCGCACGGTCGCGACGTGCTGGCCCGGGTTGTCGCCGCGGCGGCGACGCCGCCGCAGCCCCGAGCGGAAGTCGCGCCAGAAGGCGCGCATGCCCTGCTCGCCGTCCCGTCGGTCACCCGCCGCACCGGTCGACTGCGCCTCGGCGCGCGCGACGACGCTCGCGAACAGGAACACGACGGCGGCGACGCCGAGCGTGAGCCCCAGCCACACGAACATCCAGACCATGCCCTCCAGTATCCGGGCGCCCGAACGCGTCGCGACCGCAGCCACGCCGGGACTCGGCGATCAGCACCACATCTTCACAAGGCCCGGAATTGCAACGATCCTGGAGGTTCCGCCCAGGTGCGGACGAGGCGGACGGACCGCCCCGCGCGGGTTACGCGGGGACCTCCTCGCGCGCCTCGGACATGCGCTGGCTGATGACCGTCGTGACGCCGTCGCCGCGCATCGTCACGCCGTAGAGCGCGTCGGCGATCTCCATGGTGCGCTTCTGGTGCGTGATGACGATGAGCTGCGAGTCCTCCTGGAGCTCGCGGAAGATCTCGAGCAGGCGGCCGAGGTTCACGTCGTCCAGGGCGGCCTCGACCTCGTCCATGACGTAGAACGGCGAGGGCCGCGCCTTGAAGATCGCGACGAGGAGCGCGACCGCCGTGAGCGAGCGCTCGCCGCCGGACAGCAGGGACAGGCGCTTGACCTTCTTGCCCGCGGGGCGGGCCTCGACCTCGATGCCCGTGGTCAGCATGTCGTCCGGGTCGGTGAGGACCAGGCGCCCCTCGCCGCCCGGGAACATGCGCGCGAACACGCGCTCGAACTGCTCCGCGGTGTCGCGGTACGCGTCCGAGAACACCCGCTCGACGCGCTCGTCGATCTCCTTGACGATCTCCAGCAGGTCGGCGCGCGACTTCTTGAGGTCGGCCAGCTGGTCGGCGAGGAACTTGTGCCGCTCCTCGAGCGCGGCGAACTCCTCGAGCGCGAGCGGGTTCACCTTGCCGAGGCGGCCCAGGTCGCGCTCCGCGGCGCGCAGCCGCTTCTCCTGCTGGGCGCGGTCGTACGGGACCGTGCGGGGCTCGCCGTCGTCGGAGGGGACGGGGACCTCGCGGTGCGGGCCGAGCTCCTCGACCAGGACGGCCGGGTCGAGCCCGAGCTCGTCGACGCTGCGCGCCTGGAGCTGCTCGATGCGCAGCTGCTGCTGCGCGCGCGCCACCTCGTCGCGGTGCGCGACGTCCGTCAGCTCGCGCAGGCGCGCCGCCAGGTCGTCGACCTCGCGGCGCGCAGCGGTCACCGCGGTGTCGCGCTCGGCCCGCGCCGCCTCCGCGGCGTCCCGCTCCGCGCCCGCCCGGGCCAGCGACCGGTCGATCGCGGCGAGGGCGTGCGTCGCGCCGTCGCGCACCGCGGACGCGCGGCCCGCCTGCCGCACCCGCGCCGCCTCGCGCCGCGCGGCCCGCTCGCGCGCGTCGCGCTCCGCGGCGGCAGCCCGGGCCAGCGACTGGGCCCGGCCCGCGACCGCCCGCGAGCGCTCCTCGCTCGTGCGCAGGGCGAGCCGTGCCTCGGTCTCGGCCGTGCGCGCCGCCGAGGCACGTGCGAGGAGGCGGTCGCGCTCGGCGCTCGCCTCCGCCACCGCGTCCTCGGACTGCTCCGGCGCCGCCTCCGCGACCTCGAGCCGCTCGACGAGCCCGGCGAGCGTCTCGCGTGCGTCGTCGAGACCCTGGGACGCCCGCTCCAGCGACGCGCGCACGCGCTCGGCCTCCGCGGCGGCCGAGCGCGCGGTCGCCCCCAGGTGCCCGAGCTGCTCCGCGACCGCGGCGAGCTGCGCGTCGGACTCGTTGAGCCGGTCGAGCGTGTCCTCGTACCGGGCGCGCGCCTCCTGCGCCGCCTCGCGCGCGCCCACGAGGGCGAACCGGGCGCGCTCGGCGCGGGCCGTCGCGTCGGCGTGCGCCGTGCGCGCCTCGTCGAGCGCCGACTGCAGGTGCAGCACGCTCGGCGCCGACGCCGACCCGCCCCACGCGCGCGTCGTCGCGAGGAGGTCACCGCCCCGCGTCACGACGGCGACGCCGGGGTGCCGCGCCACGAGCGCGCGCGCCTGGCCCAGGTCGTCGACGACGGCCACGCCCGCCAGCAGGGACCGCACCGCCTGGCCGACGCCCCCGGCGGCGGTGACGACGTCGACGGCCCAGCGTGCGCCGTCGGGCAGGTCGACGGCGGCGGGGCCCGGACCGGGCTCCGCGGTCGCCACGACGAGGCCCGCGCGCCCGGCGTCCTCCGTGCGCAGGTACCGCAGCGCGTCGACCGCGGCGTCGACCGACTCGACCGCGACCGCGTCGGCGGCCGGGCCCAGCGCCGCGGCCACCGCGTCCTCGTAGCCCGCCTCGACGCCGAGCAGGGCCGCGAGCGACCCCACGACGCCGACGCCGTCCGCCGCGAGCAGCGCGCCCGCGCCGTCCTTGCGGTCGAGGCTCAGCTCGAGCGCCTCGATGCGCGCGCTCCACGTCGCGCGCTCCTGGTCCGCGGCCGTCGCGTCCGCCTCCAGGCCGGTCACGGCGGCGCTCGTGCGCTCGACCGCGTCCGCCGCGGCCTCGTGCTCGGCGTCGAGGCCCTCCTCGCCCTCCTCGGCGCCGACCACCTGGGTCTCGAGCACCGCGAACTCGGTGCGCGCCTGCGTGCCCCGGTGCTCGGCCTCCGCGAGCGACTCGCGCAGCCGTCCGATCTCGGCCTCCGCCGCCTCGACGCGCGTGCGCTGCGCCGCGACCTGCCCCGCGAGCCGCGCGAGACCCTCGCGGCGGTCCGCGGCACCGCGCAGCAGCGTCGCGACGGCCCGCTCCGCCTCCCCCGCGGCCTGCTCGGCGTCCTCCCGGTCGGTGACCGCGGCGGCGAGCGCGTCGCGCGCGCGGGCGACCTCCGCCTCGAGCTCCGCCTCGGTCGCGCGCACGCGCTCGGCCTGCGCCTCGAGCTCGTCCGGGTCCTGCCCGCGGGGCGCCGCCTCGGGGCGCCCGAGGAGACGCACGCGCTCCTCGGCGAGCGTGCGCGTGCCGCGCAGCCGCTCGCGCAGCGACGAGAGCCGGAACCAGACGTCGGTCGCGGCCCCGAGGGCGGGCGCGGCCTCCGCGGCCTCGCGCTCGAGCCGGCCGAGCGTGTCGCGCGCCGTCGCGAGCGCGCGCTCGACCTCCGCCTGCTGCGTGCGCAGGGCCGCCTCGTCGGCCATCTCCTGCTCGAGCGTCGCGGTGAGCTGGGCGAGGTCGTCGGCGAGGAGCCGGGCCCGCGCGTCGCGCAGGTCGGCCTGGATCGTGGCGGCCTTGCGCGCGATCTCCGCCTGCCGCCCCAGCGGGCCGAGCTGGCGCCGGATCTCCGTCGTGAGGTCCGCGAGCCGCGTGAGGTTGGCCTGCATCGCGTCGAGCTTGCGGAGCGCCTTCTCCTTGCGCTTGCGGTGCTTGAGGACGCCCGCGGCCTCCTCGACGAAGCCGCGGCGGTCCTCGGGCGTCGCGCGCAGGACGGCGTCGAGCTGTCCCTGGCCGACGATCACGTGCATCTCCCGGCCGAGGCCCGAGTCGGAGAGGAGGTCCTGGATGTCGAGCAGGCGGCACGCGCTGCCGTTGATCGCATACTCGGACCCGCCGCTGCGGAAAAGCGTGCGGGAGATCGTCACCTCGGTGTAGTCGATCGGCAGGGCGCCGTCGGTGTTGTCGATCGTCAGGGACACCTCGGCGCGCCCGAGCGGGGGCCGGCCGGAGGTGCCGGCGAAGATGACGTCCTCCATCTTGCCGCCGCGCAGGGTCTTGGCGCCCTGCTCCCCCATCACCCACGCGAGCGCGTCGACGACGTTCGACTTGCCCGAGCCGTTCGGCCCGACGACGCACGTCACGCCGGGCTCGAAGCTCAGCGTCGTCGCGGACGCGAACGACTTGAAGCCGCGCAGCGTCAGGGTCTTGAGGTGCACGGACCCGAGCCTAGTGCGGCGCTCCCACGATCCTGCGGACGTCCGCGACCGGCCGTGGCGGACCGCGCACACCGCGGCGGGCACGCGAACGCCCCGCCCCGGAGGCCCGGGACGGGGCGGACGTGCGCGTGCGGGTCAGCCGAGCTCGGGGAACCAGAGCGCGATCTCGCGCGCGGCGGACTCGGGCGAGTCCGACCCGTGCACGAGGTTCTGCTGGACCTTGAGGCCCCAGTCGCGGCCGAGGTCGCCGCGGATCGTGCCGGGCAGCGCCTCGGTCGGGTTGGTCGCGCCGGCGAGCGAGCGGAAGCCGGGGACGACGCCCTGGCCCTCGGCCACGACCGCGAGGATCTTGCCCGAGAGCATGAAGTCGACGAGCGGCTGGAAGAACGGCTTGCCCTCGTGCTCGGCGTAGTGGGCGGCGAGCAGCTCGGGCGTCGCGTCGAGCAGGCGCACGGCGGCCAGCGTGTAGCCCTTGGCCTCGACGCGCCGGAGGATCTCGCCGGACAGGCCGCGGCGGACGCCGTCGGGCTTGACGAGGATGAGGGTGCGCTCGATGGTCTCGGTCAGTGCGGGTGCGACGTCGGTCATGGTCGCCGAGCCTACCGGCCGCAGGCCGGTGCGCCGCGCCCGGCGGGCGGCCGCGGGGCCGCGCGCGCCGTGCGGGTCAGCCGGCGTTGGGCGCGGTCTCGGGGTGCTCGGCGTCGTAGGCCGCGCGCTCGCGGTCGATGCGCCCGCCGAGGCGGATCGAGACGATCCACAGGACGACGAAGAGGCCGCCCACGAGGAACATCATGGGAACGACCAGCCCGAGCGCGAGCACGGGCACCTGGACCACGGACCCGGCGACGTACCCGCCGGGCGTGCCCACCATGCGCGACAGCACGACGAGCACGACGGCGAGCACCCCGCCCACGACCCAGATCGACGTCGCGGACGGCAGCTCGAGCGGGCCGCGCGAGTACGGCACGTCGCGCAGGCCGTAGGCCACGAGCGTCGCGAACACGACGAGGAACGCCTCGAGCAGGAGCGTGGTCGACGCGAACTGGACCTTCGCGGGCTTCTTGGGCTTGATGCGGTCGCCCGGGGACGGGCGCACCGGGCCCGCCGCGCGGCCGTGGCGGGACGGCTGCGCGGCGGGCTGCGACGGTGAGGTGCTCACCCGGTCAGGATACCGGCGCGCCGTCGCGCTCCCGGCTCCCGGGGCGCTCGTCGTCCGGTCCACCGCCGCCCGCGGGCACGACGACCGCGGCACCGTCGACCTGGCCCGTCGCGGGGGCGTCCTCGCGCAGGTCGCCGTGGTCCGCGACGGCCTCGCCGCGCGCGACCATCCCGGCGACGTCGGACAGCTTGACCTCGCGCAGGAACAGCGCGAGCACGAACCCGACGAGGACGAGGGGGACCAGGTACCAGAACGCGGGGGCGAGCGCGTCGGTGAACGCGTCGACGACGCCCGTGTGGATCGGCTCCGGGAGCTGCTGCACCAGCTCGGGCGTGAGCGAGGAGCCCTCCGCGCCGGCGGGGGCCGCACCGCCCGGCACGCCCGCGAAGACGCCCTCGAGGTTGTCGGCGAGCCGCGACGTGAAGATGGTGCTGAACAGCGCCGTCCCGACGGCCGCGCCGATCTCGCGGAAGAAGTTGTTCGCGCTCGTGGCGGTCCCGATCTCGTGCGGGTCGACCGAGTTCTGCACGGCGAGCACGATCGTCTGCATGACGAGGCCCATCCCGGCGCCCATGACGAAGATCATCGCGCCGAAGAGCCACATCGACATGTCGCCCGTGATGCGCGTGAGCCAGACCATCCCCGCCGCGGTGATCGCGAGACCCACCACCGGGTAGATCTTGTACCGCCCGGTCTTGGTGATGGCGATACCGGACCCGATGGCCGTGATCATGACGCCGACCATCATCGGGAGCATGAGGAACCCGGACTCGGTGACCCCGGCACCCGTGGACATCTGCAGGAACGTCGGCAGGAACGCGAGCGCCGAGAACATGCCCATGCCGAGCACGAGACCGATCAGCGTCGCGATGGTGAAGGTCCGGTTCTTGAACAGGTGCAGCGGGAGCAGCGGCTCCTCGGCGCGGTTCTCGACGAGGACGAACGCGACGACCGACACCACGACGGCCGCGACGAGGCCGAGCAGCCACGGGTCGGACCAGTCGTAGCCGGACGACGTCGTCAGCGACTCCCAGCTCGTGACCAGGACGATGCCGGACGTCGCGACGACGAGGAAGAAGATGCCCGCGACGTCGATCTTGCGGCCCGCGCGGTGCGAGGGGAGCTTGAGCGCGACCCACGCCACGACGAACGCGGCGACGCCGATGGGCACGTTGATCCAGAACGCCCAGCGCCAGCCCGGGCCCTCGGTGAACCAGCCGCCGAGGAGCGGCCCGATGACCGCGGCGATGCCGAAGAGCGCGCCCATGGGGCCCATGTACTTGCCGCGGTCCTTGGCGGGGACGATGTCGGCGATGATCGCCTGCGACAGGATCATCAGGCCGCCGCCGCCGAGGCCCTGCACGCCGCGCCAGGCGACGAGCTCGGGGAACGACTGCGCGAACCCGGCGCCGGCCGACGCGACCGTGAAGAGGCCGATCGCGACGAGGAACGGCCAGCGGCGGCCCCAGAGGTCGCCGAACTTGCCGTAGAGCGGCATGACGATGGCGATCGCCAGGATGTAGGCCGTGATGACCCAGCCCTGGTGCTCGACGCCGTGGAGCTCGCCGACGATCGTCGGCATCGCGGTGCCGACGATCGACTGGTCGAGCGAGGACAGGAACATCGACGCCATGAGCGCGCCGAAGATCACCCACACGGTGCGCGGGGTGAGCACGACGAGCGGCTTGCCGCCGTCGACGGGCGGTGCTGCGGTGGAGGAGGCCATGAGGATCCGGTTCGGTCGGGACGGGCGGGCGCGCGCCGACGGGCGCGGCCCGTCGTCGGGTGGAGGCTGGAGGTGCGGCCGGTCGGGTGGGAGGCCCGAGCCGGTGGAGTCCTCGCGCGGGGCGAGGGGTGCGGTCAGGGGGCCGCGGGATCGGGGGCGCGCGTGTCGCGGAGCAGCGCGCGGAGCTGGTCGACGACGCCCGGCAGGTGGTCCACCGGCTCGCCCTCGCGGCCCCGCTGCTGCCACTCGACCGTGCTCGCCCGCAGGAGGCTCATGACGACGAGCGCCAGGAGCTCGGGGTCCGGGACGAACGGCCGGACCGCGCGGCGTGCGACGAGCATCTCGACGAGCTCCGCACGGTGGCCCTCGACCCACGCGACGTGACGCGCGACGAGGTGCGGCTCGCGCTGCACGAGCTCGAGCGTGCGCGCCATGCGCTCGGGGGTGACGACCTCGTGCGCGAGCACGTCGGCCACGACGACCTCGAGGTCGTCGAGGAGCGCGCCCGTCGGACCGCCGGCGACGAAGGCGGCGACGACGTCGGCTCGGACCGAGAAGTCCTCGAGGCCGAGCACGGCGTCGTCCTTCGCGGGGAAGTAGTTGAAGAACGTGCGGGGCGAGACGCCGACGGCCGCGCAGATGTCCTCGACCGTCACGGCGTCGAGGCCGCGGTCGAGGACGAGGGTCTGCGCGGCGTCGACGAGGGCCTCGCGGCGCGCGCGCTTCTTGCGCTCCCGCAGCCCGCCGGGCGACGGCGCGACGCACGCCGCGGCCCGCTCGGCCACGGAGGGGCGAGCGGGCACGTCAGGCGGAGTCGTCGGCACGAGGACCATTCTTGCATCCTCTGCAATTTTGCATCAACTGCAATATCGGGTGACGGAGGTCACACCCCCGCGTCGTCAGACCTCGCCGAACCCGCCCTCGACGGCCTCGACCACCGCGCGCACCGCGTCCGCGGCCTGCGGCCCCTCCCCCGTGACCGTGAGCTCCTGCCCGCCGGTCGCGCCGAGCTTCATGAGCTCGAGGACGCTCGCCCCGTTGACGCCGTCGATCGCGACGCTCGCGTCGAACCCCGCGACCAGGCGCGCGAGCACCGCGGCGGGCCGGGCGTGCAGGCCGAGCGGGTTGCGCAGCGTCACGACGGCGCGGGCCTCCCCCGCCGGCGGGGCGCCGTCCGCAGCGTGCTCCTCCCCGGCCTCCGGTGCCGCGGCGGGGACGGCGAACGTGCCGCCCGCGTGCTCCGCGGACGCGAGGACCTCGGCCACGTCGCCGCCGCCGTGCGCGGTGACGGCCGCCGCGACGGCACCCTCGACGAACGGCGCGTCCGCGAGCAGCACGCGCCCGTCGAAGCCGTCCTCCAGGTCCAGCACCGACTCGACCGTCATCACGGCCGAGCCCAGGTCCGCGAGCACGACGACGCCGTCCGCGACGCGCAGCGCCTCCTCGATCGCCCCGGAGACGCGGTCGTAGCTCGTGCCGAGACCGCCGTCGTCCGTGCCGCCCGCCGCGAGCAGCAGGACGCCGGGCGCCATCTGCGCGGACAGCTCGACGGCCCCCTGCGCGAGGCGCTGCGAGTGCGAGACGAGGACGAGCGCGACCCGGGCCCGCGTGCCGACCGGTCCGGCCACGCCGCTCACGCCGCCGCCGCGTCGCGCGCGGCCTCGAGCAGGATCGCGGTCGACGTCGCGCCCGGGTCCTGGTGGCCCGCGCTGCGCTCGCCGAGGTAGCTCGCCCGGCCCTTCGTCGCCACGAGCGGCACGGTCGCCTCGGCGCCCTCGCGCGCGGCCCGGGCGGCGGCCGCGAGGACGTCGGCCGTCGAGCCGCCCGCGTCGGCCGCGGCCTCCGCCGCGTCGACCGCGGGCTGCCAGGCGTCGACCATGGTCTTCTCGCCGACCTGCGCCTTGCCGCGCGCGGAGATGCCCTCGAGCGCGCCCTCGAGCAGCGCCACGACGCCGTGCGCGTCGAGCTCCGCGAGACCGGTCACCTTCGCGGCACGGAGGTACGCGGTCCCGTAGAGCGGGCCCGAGGCGCCGCCGACGGACGACATGAGCGTCGTGGCCACGAGCTTGAGCACGTCGCCGATCTGACCGGGCGGCTGCTCCCCGGCGGCCGCCCCGTCGAGCTTGGCGACCACCGCGCGGAAACCCCGGTCGAGGTTCTCGCCGTGGTCGCCGTCACCGATCTGGCGGTCCAGCTCCGTCAGCTCGTCCCGTGCCGCCGCGATCCGCTCCGCGCTCAGCCGGGTCCATCGCTCGGCCCAGGCCACGTCCAGCGTCATGCCCCACCTCTCCTCGCCGTCGAGCCGGCGGTGCGCCGGCTCCCGGAGACTGCACGAAAGGGCACCCGCTCACCAGCGCAGCGCGGCCGTGTGGACGGGAGCGTCCCACAGGGCGGTGAGCTCGTCGTCCAGGCGCAGCACGGTGACCGACGCACCCTGCATCTCCAGCGACGTGACGTAGTTGCCGACGAGCGAGCGCGTCACGCGTACGCCGCGCCCTTCGAGCAGCCTCCTCGCCTGACGATAGACGACGTACAGCTCGGACAGCGGGGTACCGCCCATTCCGTTAACGAACAGCAACACGTCCTCGCCGTCGGCGAGGCCCAGGTCGTCGGCCACGGGATCGACCAGCCGCTGCGTGATCTCGTCCGCCGACGCGAGCGGGATCCGGTGCCGCCCGGGCTCGCCGTGGATCCCGATGCCGATCTCGACCTCGTCGTCGCCGAGGTCGAAGCTCGGCCGGCCCACGTGCGGCACGGTGCACGCCGTGAGGGCGACGCCCATCGAGCGCACGTTCGCCACGACGCGCCCGGCGATCTCCGTCACGGTCCCGAGGTCGTCACCGCGCTCGGCCGCCGCGCCCGCGATCTTCTCGACCGCGACCGTCCCCGCCACGCCGCGCCGGCCCGCGGTGTAGAGCGAGTCCTCGACCGCGACGTCGTCGTTGACGAGGATGCTCGTGACCTGGGTGCCCTCGGCCTCGACGAGCTCGACCGCCGTCTCGAAGTTCAGCACGTCGCCCGTGTAGTTCTTGACGATCGCGAGCACGCCGGCGCCCGAGTCGGCGCCGAGGATCGCCGGGACGATCTGGTCGGGCGTCGGCGAGGTGAACACGGCGCCCGGCACCGCGGCGTCGAGCATCCCCGGCCCGACAAAGCCGGCGTGCAGCGGCTCGTGGCCCGAGCCGCCGCCCGAGACCAGCCCGACCTTGCCGGCCACCGCGCCGCCGGCACGCGACACGTACGGGGGCGCGAGGTGCACCTGCACGAGGTCGGCGTGCGCCTGGCCGAAGCCCTCGAGGGACTCCGTCACCGCGTCCTGGGGATCGTTGAGCAGCTTCTTCACCGGTCATCCCTCCATCGGTCCGTGCGCCCGGTGCTCCGGGCGCCGACAGCCCCCGCGACGTCGGCAGGCCGCGCCCGGCGCGCCCGCCGCCGTCGTCGCCTCCATCAAACACCCGGCCGCCGCGCGCCGCGCGGCGTCCGGGCGTCAGCCGCGACCGAGCAGGACGCGCGCGTCGGCCACCGTCACGACCGAGCCCGTGACCAGGACGCCTGTGCCCGTGCCGACGCCCACGGCGTCGTCGCGCTCGACGAGGTCGACCGCCACCTGGAGCGCCTCGTCGAGGCGCTCGGTGCTGTGCACGCGGTCCTCGCCGAAGACGTCGGCGGCGAGCTCGGCGAGCTCCGTCGGGTCGGCCGAGCGCTCCGAGCTGTTGCGCGTCACGACGATCTCCGCGAGCACCGGCTCGAGCGCCGCGAAGAGCGGCTCGGCGTCCTTGTCGGCCATGATCGCGACGACGCCGACGAGGTGGCGCAGGTCGAACGCCTCGCCGAGCGCCGTCGCGAGCGCCTCGGCCCCCGCGGCGTTGTGCGCCGCGTCGACGAGGACGGTCGGGCTGGACCGCACGACCTCGAGCCGTCCCGGCGACGTGACGTCCGCGAAAGCCGCCTCGACGAGCGTGCCGTCGAGCGCCCGGCCGCCGAGGAACGCCTCCACCGCGCCGAGCGCGAGCAGCGCGTTGTGCGCCTGGTGCTCGCCGTGCAGCGGGAGGAACACCTCGGTGTAGAGCGCAGCGGGCGTGCGCAGGTCGAGGAGCTGGCCGCCGACCGCGACCTGGCGCGCGGCGACGTCGAGGTCGACGCCCTCGCGCAGCAGGCGCGCGCCGACGCGCTCCGCCCGGGCCCGCAGCACCTCCTCGACCTCGGGGCGCTGCGCGGCCGAGACGACGGTCGCGCCCTCCTTGACGATGCCCGACTTGACCGTCGCGATCTCCTCGAGCGTGCTCCCGAGCCACCGCTCGTGGTCGAGCGCGACGGGTGTCACGACGGCGACCTCCGCGTCGACCACGTTGGTCGAGTCCCACTCGCCGCCCATGCCGACCTCGACGATCGCGACGTCGACGGGCGTGTCCGCGAACGCGGCGAACGCCACGCCCGTGAGGACCTCGAAGAAGCTGAGCTGTGACTGCCCGCTCTCCGCGAGCTCCGCGTCGACGACCTGCACGTAGGGGTAGACGTCCTCCCACACCTCGACGAACCGGCGCGCCGAGAGCGGCTCGCCGTCGACGACGATCCGCTCGGTGACGCTCGTCAGGTGCGGGCTCGTGAACAGGCCGGTGCGCAGGCCGTGCTCACGCACGAGACGCTCCGCGACGCGCGCGGTGCTCGTCTTGCCGTTGGTCCCGGTGAGGTGGATCGTCCGGAACGCGTGCTGCGGGTCGCCGAGCAGCTCGAACAGGCGCCGCACCCGGTCGATCGTCGGGTCGAAGTCGTGCTCGGGAGCACGGGACACGATGTGCTGGTAGACGCGCTCGAGGTCCGCCTGCGCGGCGGCGTCCTCCGCCGCCGCGCGGGCGTCCTTCGCGCTCTGCCGTCGTGCGGCGCCGGAGTCCTTGCGTGCGGCGCTCACAGGTTCGCCTCCTCGACGGTGCCAGCGTCCGGAACGGTGCCGTCGGCCTTCTCGACGCGCACGGAGCGCACGTCGGTCGGCGACGTCTCGACGACGACCTCGACCGCGAGCGTCTCGCGCGCGACGAGGTCGCGGTGCTCCTCGACCGCCGCGAGCCACTCGCCCGGCACGTCGAGCGAGAGCCGGATGCGGTCGGCGACGTCGAGCCCGGCGGCCTTGCGCGCGTCCTGCACGTCGCGGATCACGTCGCGCGCGTAGCCCTCGGCGAGCAGCGCGTCGTCGAGCGCGAGGTCGAGGACGGCGAACCCGCCGCTCGCGAGCACCGCGGCGGCGATGCTCGGCGCCTCCCCCTCGGCGACGCCGCGGTCGGCGACCACCGTTGTCAGCTCGTACTCCGCGGGCAGGAGCGCGACGTCGCCGTCGTCCGTCGTCACGACGACCTCCCCGGCGTCGTCCACGCGCCACGCACCGGCCTTGGCGGCCTTGATGACGGCCTGGACGCCGCGGCCCAGGCGCGGGCCCGCGGCGCGGGCGTTGACCGCGAGGCGCTGCGTGATGCCGAAGCGCTCCGCGGCGTCCGAGTCGGTGGACTCGAGCTCGACGGCCTTGACGTTGAGCTCGCGCGCCAGCAGGTCCGTGTACGGCGCGAGCGCCCCCGGGTCGTCCACGACGACCGTGAGCCGCGCGAGCGGCTGGCGCACCCGGAGCTGGTGCGCCTTGCGCAGGCCGAGCGCGGCCGACGCGACGGCGCGGACCTCGTCCATCGCGGCGACGAGCGCCGGGTCGGCGACGAGGGACGCGTCCGGGACGTGACGCACGGCCACCGCGGACGAGCCGTCCTCGCCGACGAACCGCTCGCCGACCTCCTCGGTGGACGCCGGCCAGTCGGTGAGGTGGACCGAGCGCCCGCCGGTCAGGCCGCGCCACACCTCCTCCGCGAGCAGCGGGGCGAGCGGCGCCATGACGCGCGTGAGCGCCTCGAGCGCCGTGTACAGCGTGTCGAACGCGTCGGCGTCCTCCGCCCAGAACCGGTCGCGCTGGGTGCGCACGTACCAGTTGGTCAGGACGTCGAGGTGCTCGCGCACGGTCTCGCACGCGCCCGCGATGTCGTACGCGTCGAGCTGCCCCGTGACGCGCACCACGAGGTCGTGGGTGCGCGCGAGCAGGTAGCGGTCGAGCGCCGGGAGCCCGGCCACGCGCTCGGGCGCGACCTTCTGCGCGACGTACCCGGCGGGCTCGACGGGCTCGCCCGCCCGCGCCTGCGCCTTCGACGTGTTCGCGTACAGGGTGAAGAAGTAGTACGTGCTCCACAGCGGGAGCAGCACCTGGCGCACCGCGTCGCGGATCCCGTCCTCGGTGACGACGAGGTTGCCGCCGCGCAGGATCGGCGAGCTCATGAGGAACCAGCGCATCGCGTCGGAGCCGTCGCGGTCGAAGACCTCGTTGACGTCCGGGTAGTTGCGCAGCGACTTGCTCATCTTGCGGCCGTCGGAGCCCAGCACGATGCCGTGCGAGACCGCCGAGCGGAACGCCGGGCGGTCGAACAGCGCGGTCGCGAGGACGTGCAGCGTGTAGAACCAGCCGCGCGTCTGGCCGATGTACTCGACGATGAAGTCGCCGGGGTTGTGGTGCTCGAACCAGTCGGTGTTCTCGAACGGGTAGTGCACCTGCGCGTAGGGCATGGACCCCGAGTCGAACCAGACGTCCATGACGTCCTCGACGCGGCGCATGGTCGAGCGGCCCGTCGGGTCGTCCGGGTTGGGGCGCGTGAGGCGGTCGACGAAGGGCCGGTGCAGGTCCGGCTCGCCCTTCTCGTTGCGCGGGAGGGTGCCGAAGTCCCGCTCGATCTCGGCGAACGAGCCGTACACGTCGACGCGCGGGTGCTGCGGGTCGTCCGAGCGCCACACCGGCACCGGGCTGCCCCAGAACCGGTTGCGCGTGATCGACCAGTCGCGCGCGTTCTCCAGCCACTTGCCGAACTGGCCGTGCTGGATGTGGTCGGGCGTCCAGGAGATCTGCTCGTTGAGCTCGACCATGCGGTCCTTGAACTTCGACACCGCGACGAACCACGACGAGACGCCCATGTAGATGAGCGGCTTGCGGCAGCGCCAGCAGTGCGGGTAGGAGTGCGCGTACGACTCGCGGCGCAGCAGCACCGTGCCGGGGCTCGTGGCGCCGAGCGGGAGGTCCGGCGTCTCCTCCCCCTGCGCGGCCGCGGCGTCGTGGCGCGTGCGGCCCTTGAGGTGGTCGATGATGAGCGCGTTCGCGTCGAAGACCTGGAGGCTCTCGTAGTCGACGACGGGGAAGACGAACTTGCCGTCGGACGCGACCGGGAGCACCGGCTCGACGCCCTCGCGGTCGGAGACGACCTTGTCCTCCTCGCCGAACGCGCCGGCGTTGTGCACGAGCCCGGTGCCGTCCGTGGTCGTGACGAAGTCCGCCTCGACGACCCGGTGCGCACCGGCGTGCCCGGCGAAGTAGGAGAACGGCGGCGTGTACGACCGCCCGACGAGGTCGGCGCCCGTGAGCCGCTCGACGACCTGCGTCGTCACGTCCTCGACGCCCTCGTCGGCGAGCTCGCGCGCGTACGCCTCGAGACGCTCCGCGGCGATCACGTAGCGCTCCTTGACGCCCGTGAACGACGACTCTACGACGACGTACTCGACGTCGGGGCCGACCATGACGAACAGGTTCGACGGCAGCGTCCAGGGCGTCGTCGTCCAGATGAGCGCGAGCTCGCCCGTCTCGAGCCGGAAGCCGACGGTGACCGCCGGGTCCTGGCGGACCTGGTACACGTCCTCGTCCATGCGCAGCTCGTGGTTCGACAGCGGCGTCTGGTCGTTCCAGCAGTAGGGCAGCACGCGGAAGCCCTCGTAGACGAGGCCCTTGTCGTAGAGCTGCTTGAACGCCCACAGGACCGACTCCATGAACGTCGGGTCGAGCGTCTTGTAGTCGTGCTCGAAGTCGACCCAGCGCGCCTGGCGGGTCACGTAGTCCTGCCACTCGCTCGTGTACTTGAGCACCGACGCGCGGCACGCGTCGTTGAACCGCTCGATCCCCAGCTCGAGGATCTCCTCCTTGGTCTTGATCCCCAGCTGGTCCATCGCCTCGAGCTCGGCGGGCAGGCCGTGCGTGTCCCAGCCGAAGCGACGCTCGACGTGCTTGCCGCGCATCGTCTGGTACCGCGGCACGACGTCCTTCGCGTAGCCCGTGAGCAGGTGCCCGTAGTGGGGCAGGCCGTTGGCGAACGGGGGGCCGTCGTAGAAGACGAACTCGTTGCTGCCGTTCTCCCCGGCGGGGTTGCGCTCGACCGAGGCGCGGAACGTGTCGTCCGCCTCCCAGTAGGCGAGGACCTCGCGCTCGATCGCGGGCAGGTCCGGGGAGGCGGGGACGCCGAACGCGGCTCCGGGGTGCGCGTCGGCGGCGGACGAGGGTGCGCGGTGCAGCGGGTAGGCCATGGTCTCGAGGACTCCGGTGAGGTAGCGGCCGGCGGGGTGTCCGCCGTGGTGGTACGGGTCGGTCGTGCTCTCCTGCGAGGACGACTCCCCCACCTGGGGC
Source organism: Cellulosimicrobium funkei (assembly GCF_004519295.1). Lineage (GTDB taxonomy): Bacteria > Actinomycetota > Actinomycetes > Actinomycetales > Cellulomonadaceae > Cellulosimicrobium > Cellulosimicrobium funkei. The sequence goes on along the minus strand of NZ_SOZH01000010.1, from coordinate 24,559 downwards.
GGGCTCGCCGCGGTACCACCTCGCTTGCCGGCGCCCGTCCCCGCAGGTGCCCGACGTCGTCGGGCACCACGGGCGGTCGCCGACCGCTCGTCGCAGGCTGTGACGGGCCCACCCGTCCGGGTCTAGTGAGGACCTGCCGCGGGCCGTCAGGCCTGCCCCGCGGCGGGGTTCCCGTTCTTCCGGAGGCTCGCCGGTGATGGCCGGGTCGACGCCTGTGCCTCCATGGTAGCCGCCGCCCGGCGGCGCGCGGTGTAGGCGTCGATGTCGCGAGCGACGAGCCACTCGAGCGTGAGCGGGGGCCCGGCGGCAGCCGACGCGGGGAGGGCGGGGAGGGCGGGTGCCGACGACGGCACGGTGGTCGGGCGGTAGCGGGGGAAGTGCGGGGGAACGTACATGGTGGTCTCGCGTCCTGTGCTCGGCTGGCGTCCGTGGGTGCAGACCCGGTCGTGGCGTCGGACTCATCGCTGAGCCGTGGCGCGGGACCGGCGACCGTCACGCCCCGTCGCAGGGAGGGAGGGGCGGGAGGCTGCTCGCGGACACCAGGTCGAGGCTGCGCAGGGCGCCGCGAGCCCTCAACAACAGGTGGCGGGGAGGACCCGCGGGCGCGCGAGGACGAGCATGCTGCTCGTGGGGCGCGCGGAGGTCACCCGCACATGGTGCCAGCACGCCCGTCGCGGGACAACCTCCGGTCCAGGACCCGGGCCTCTCACCTGGCCCCTCGTCGGGCCGGGCCGGTCACCGGACGCGGACGGCGACCTCGTGCCAGCCCGAGGCGCCGTCGGGCGCGGGCGGGGCGACGTCGGCCGTCTGGGTGCGCCCGTCCGCGTCGGTCGCGCGGACCGTCAGCCGGTGCTCCCCCGGCGTCGCGTCCCACGCGTACGACCACTGCCGCCACGTGTCCGGGCCGACCGTGGCGGCGAGCGTCGCGGCGCGCCACGGGCCGTCGTCCACGCGCACCTCGACGCCCTCGACGCCCGTGTGCTGGGCCCACGCCACGCCCGCGACGACGACGTCCCCCGCGTCCACGGCCGCGCCGTCGCGCGGGGTGTCGACGCGCGACGCGAGCTTGATCGGTCCCCGTTCCGACCACCCGCGCGTGGACCAGTAGGCGACGTCGTCGGCGAACGTCGTGACCTTGAGCTCGGTGACCCACTTCGTCGCGGACACGTAGCCGTACAGCCCGGGCACGACGAGCCGGGCGGGGAACCCGTGCTCGGCCGGCAGCGCCTCGCCGTTCATCCCGACGGCGAGCAGGCTCGCCCGGTCGGGGTCGGTGAGGGCGTCGAGCGGCGTGCTCGCCGTCCACCCGTCGGCGCTCGTCGAGAGCACCATGTCGGCGCCGTCCTGCACTCCCGCGCGCGCGAGCAGCTCGCGCACCGGGTACCCGAGCCACCGCGCGTTGCCCACGAGGTCCCCGCCGACCTCGTTGGACACGCACGTGAGCGTGAGGTGGTGCTCGACGAGCGGGAGCGCGAGCAGCTCGTCGAGCGTGATCTCGAACGGGTCGTCGACGAGTCCCGAGACGCGCAGCGTCCACGACGCCGGGTCCACCTGCGGCACGCGCAGCGCCGTGTCGATGCGGTAGAAGTCCGCGTTCGGGGTGACGTACGGCGCGAGCCCGGGGACGCGCAGGTCCGCCCCGGCGGGCACGGCGGGGGCCGGGGTCGCGGGGGCGGGCAGCCGCAGCGCGTCGCGCGCGGCCGTCACGGCTCGCGAGCCGGCGGACACCGCGCGCGACGTCGCGAGCGCGACGACGCCCGCCGCCGCGGCCAGTCCCGTGACGAGGAGGAACCGGCGGCGGTCGAGCCCGCCGGACGTCGTCGCCGCGTCGTCGGAGCCGGAGGGCGCGGCAGGGCCGCGCAGCGTCCGGAGCGTCGCGCGCAGCAGCAGCACGGCGACCCCCACGCCGACCAGGCTCGGCAGCGCCCAGGCCACGTCCCCGCCCGGCCGGGAGGCGGCGACGACCGCCCCGACCGCCCCGACGGCGGCGAGGAGCAGCGCGCCGGACGGCGGACGGCGCAGCTCGAGCCAGCCGCTGAGGGCCGCGCCCGCGGCGAGCACGACGCCCATGACCCCGAGCAGCACCGCCTTGTCCGCGGTGCCGAAGGTCGCGACGGCCCAGTCCTTGAGGGGCCCCGGCACCGCGTCGACGACCCCCGCCCCGGCGGCGAACAGCGGGCTCGACCCGGGCGCGACGACGGCCGCGGCGAGCTCGGCCACGGCGAACCCGACGGCCGCCGCGACGACGCCCGCGAGCGCCGCCCGTCCGCCCGCGTGCCCGGCTGCCTGCCGCTGCCCCGTCATGCGCGTCCTCCCGTGGTCCAGTAGACGCCGGGCCGGCCCCGGGCGCCATCGTCGGTTCGGAGCGGCTCTGCTCCCGGACGGGTCCCGGTCAGCGGGCGGACGCGTCGGCGTCGCGCGCGGGCTCCACGCCCTTCGGGACGAGCGGCGCGCGCCACAGGGAGTACGTCGAGGCCTGCGCGACGGGCCGCAGGATCAGCGAGTCGATGTTCACGTGGTGCGGGCGCGTGACGGCGAACGTCACGACGTCGGCGACGTCGTCGGCGGTGAGCGGGTCCACGACGCCCGCGTAGACGGCGTCGGCCCCGGCCTGGTCCCCGTGGTAGCGGTTGAGCGAGAACTCGGGCGTGTGCACGAGGCCCGGCGCGATCTCGATGACGCGGATCGGCTCGCCCACGAGCTCGAGGCGGAGCGTCTTCGCGACGCCGAGCAGCGCGTGCTTGGACGCGACGTAGCCGGAGCCGCCGACGTACGTGTCGTGGCCCGCGGTCGACGTCATGAGCACGATGTCGCCGCGGCGCGACGTGCGCAGGAGCGGCAGGAAGGCCTGGGTCACGCGCACGGTGCCGAGCACGTTCGTCTCGTACATCGCGCGCCACTCGTCGATCTTCGCCTCGTCGACGGGGTCGACGCCGAGGCCGAAGCCCGCGATGTTGAGCAGCGCGTGCACGGGCCCGCGGGCGCCCGCCTCGGCGACGAGGCGCGCGACGTCGTCGTCGGAGGTCACGTCGCCCACCACGGGGTGGGCGCCCGTGCGCTCCGCGACCTCGGCGAGCCGGTCCGCGCGGCGCGCGAACGCCACGACGTCCCAGCCCCGGGCGCGCAGGAACCGTACGCACGCCTCCCCGATGCCCGACGACGCGCCGGTCACCACGGCGCGCAGGGGCGAGGTCGCAGGGTCGGGGGCGGGTGGGTTCGACGGCTCGGTCACGACGCACACTCTGTCACGGTCGCGTGTGTAGGCTGGACGACGGACCGCGAACCCCTCGATCGTTCGCCGGAGCGACCTCGTCCTTGGGTCGCGGGTCCGCCCGACGCGAGATGGCGCGTCCGACCCTGGAGAGCCCGCGTCCCCGCCCGGGGACCGCCGTCCGGCTCTCTCCCCGTCTCGCCCCCGGAGCAGCTCCGTGCCCTCGCGTCCCACGCCGTCCCCTGCCTCTCGCCGATCCGTCCGCGCCGCCGTCGGCGCGGCGGCGCTCGCCCTCGCGCTCGCCGCCTGCTCGTCCGGCACGACGCCCGGGGGCGACCCGACCTCTGCGGGCGGCGCGACGTCGTCGAGCACGCCCGGGAGCACCGCGTACCCGCTCACGCTCGACGACTGCGGGTTCGAGGTGACGTTCGACGCCGCGCCCGAGCGCGTCGTGACGATCAAGTCGAGCACCACGGAGATGCTCCTGGCCCTCGGGCTCGGCGACCGGATCGTCGCGAGCGCGTTCGCCGACGGACCGGTGCCCGACTCGCTGGCCGACACCGCCGCGGACGTCCCCGCCGTCGTGGAGCCGCTCTCGGACCAGGTCCCGGGTGCCGAGGCGGTCCTGGAGACCGAGCCCGACCTCGTCTACGCGGGCTGGGAGTCCAACCTCACGGCCGACGGCGCCGGCGACCGCGAGACCCTCGCGCAGCTCGGCGTCGCGACCTACGTCTCCCCCGCCGCGTGCAAGGCGCCGGAGTACATGCCGGACCCGCTGACGTTCGACGACGTGTTCGCCGAGATCACCGAGGTCGGCACGATCTTCGACGCGCAGGACGCCGCGGCGGACCTCGTCGCGGAGCAGCGCGCGACGCTCGACGGCGTCGTCCGCGACGACCGCGGCCTGACCGCCCTGTGGTACTCGTCGGGCGACGACATCCCGTACGTCGGGGCGGGCATCGGCGCGCCGCAGATGATCATGGACGCCGTCGGGCTCGAGAACGTCGCGGGCGACGTGCACGACACCTGGACGTCGTACGCGTGGGAGGAGGCGGTCGCCGCCGACCCGGACGTGCTCGTCCTCGTCGACGCCGCCTGGAACACCGCCGAGGCGAAGATCGAGCGGCTCGAGTCCAACCCGGCCACGGCCGAGATGACGGCCGTCCGCGAGGGCCGCTACCTGACGATCCCGTTCCCGGCGACCGAGGCGGGCGTGCGCAACGTCGACGCCGTCGTCGACCTCGCCGCGCAGCTGGAGGCGCTCGACCTGTGACGACCCTGCGCACCCGCCCCGCGCCCGCCGTGGCCGACCGTCGCCCGGACGGCACCGGTCCGGCCGGTCGTGCGCGGCGCGGCGCGGCCTGGTGGGTGCCGGCCGGCGTCGTCGCGCTCGTCGCGACGGTGCTCGTCACGGTGACGATCGGGCCGGCCGACCTCGCCGTCGGCGAGGTGTGGCGCTCGGTCGCGACGCACCTCGGGCTCGGCGGGCTGCTGGGCCTGGAGCCGCTCGGTGCCCTGCAGGACGGCATGGTGTGGCAGCTGCGGCTCCCCCGCGTGCTCACCGCCGCGGCCGTGGGGGCCGGTCTCGCCGTGTGCGGCGTCGTCATGCAGTCGCTCACGCGCAACCCGCTCGCCGACCCGTACCTGCTCGGGCTGTCGTCCGGCGCGTCGCTCGGCGCGGTGCTCGTGCTGGTCGCGGGCTGGACGGTCCTGCTCCCCGTCGCGGCCTTCGGCGGCGCGGTGCTCGCACTCGTCGCCGCGCTCGGGCTCGCGGGCGCGCTCGGCGCGCTCACGCCCACGCGGACCGTGCTCGCCGGGCTCGCGGTGAGCCAGCTCGCGGCGGCCGCGACGAGCTTCGTCATCTTCTGGTCCGCGACCGGCGACTCGTACCGCGAGATCCTGTCGTGGCTCATGGGGTCCGTCGCGGGCGCGACGTGGACCTCCGTCGCGGTCGCGGGCGGCGCGACGCTCGTGCTCGGGACGCTGCTCGCGTCGACCGGCTCGGTGCTCGACGCCTTCACCTTCGGCGACACCGCGGCCTCCGCGCTCGGGGTCGACGTCGCGCGCGTGCGCTGGACGCTTCTCGTGGGCGTCGCGCTGCTCACCGGCGCGCTCGTGTCCCAGTCGGGGTCCATCGGGTTCGTCGGCCTGATCCTGCCGCACGCGGTCCGGCTCCTCACCGGCGCGCGGCACCGCCTGCTCCTCCCGCTCTCCGCGCTGTTCGGCGCGACGTTCCTCGTCTGGGCCGACACGCTCGCGCGCACGGTCTTCGCGCCGCGCGAGCTGCCCGTCGGCATCGTCACCGCCGCGATCGGCGCCCCGGTGTTCGCCCTGCTGCTGTGGCGCGGACGGAGGACCGCGTGAGCGCCCCCGCCGTCGTGGGCACGACCGGGCTCGACGCGGAGCGCGTGTCGTGGTCGGTCGACGGTCGCCTCGTCCTCGACGGCGTCGACTGCACCGCGCCTCCGGGTGCGGTGAGCGGGCTGCTCGGCCCGAACGGCTCCGGGAAGTCCACGCTCCTGCGCGTGCTCGCGGGCGTCCGGGCGCCGGCGGCGGACCCGGGCCGGGACGGCGCCCGCGTGCGGTTCGACGGCGCCGACCTGCTCGCGCTGCCGCGCCGGCAGCGGGCGCGGGTGCTCGCGCTCGTCGAGCAGGACGCGACGACCGACCTCCCGCTCTCCGTGCTCGACGCCGTGCTGCTCGGCCGCATCCCGCACCGCTCGCTCCTCGCGGGCGACTCCGCGACCGACCGCGACCTCGCCCGGGCGGCGCTCGCCCGCGTCGGGATGGCGGGGTTCGCGGACCGTGAGGTCGCGACGCTCTCCGGCGGCGAGCGCCAGCGCGTGCACCTCGCGCGCGCCCTCGCGCAGGAGCCCGCGCTCCTGCTGCTCGACGAGCCGACCAACCACCTCGACATCGCCGCGCAGCTCGACACGATGCGCGTCCTGCGCGACCTCGCGGACGACGGCGTCACCGTGCTCGCCGCGCTCCACGACCTCAACCTCGCGGCCCAGACGTGCGACCACGTCGTCGTGCTGGCGGACGGCCGCGTCGTGGCGGCGGGCGACGTCCACGACGTGCTCGTGCCCGACGTGCTGGACCCGGTCTACGGCGTGCGGTGCGAGGTGCTCACGCACCCCCGCACCGGCAGGCCGGTGCTGACGTTCGAGCCCCCGGCCTGAGGAAACTTCAGAATCCGCGCAGCCGTTCGAGGCGCACGCGCAGCGTCACGGCGTAGTCGTCGTGGAAGCCGTCGGGCGTCGTGCCGAGGCCGCGGATGCCGTCGTCGTACTTCGCGTCGTACGCCGCGCGCTCCGCGGCCGAGAGACCGTCGTCGTCGACCGACGCCGTGCCGGTGAGCACGACGACGTCGCCGCCCGACGGGGTGCTGTTGAGGTGCACCGCGACGCGGGGGTTCGCGCGGACGTTGCGCAGCTTGGCCGTGCGCGGCTGGGACTTCACGACGATCTCGTCGGCACCGTCCCAGCGGAACCAGACCGGCGTCGGCTGCGGCGTGCCGTGCGGGTCCACCGTGACGAGCCACACGACCTGCTCGTCGGCGAGCCGCGCCGCAGCGCGTGAGCCGAGGCGCGTCGTGGTGTCGACCGCGGGCACGGTCAGGCCTCCTCGGCCGCGGCGAGGCGCGGCAGCTCGATCGCGGGGCAGCGGTCCATGACCATGTCGAGGCCCGCGTCGCGCACGCGCCGCGCGGCGTCCTCGTCGATCACGTCGAGCTGGAACCACACCGCCTTCGCGCCGATCGCGATCGCCTGGTCGGCCACGTCGCCCGCGAGCTCGGACCGCACGAACACGTCGACGACGTCGACGGGGAACGGGACGTCCGCGAGGCTCGCGTACCCCTGCTCGCCGTGGACGGTCTCCGCCGACGGGTGCACGGGCACGACCCGCTTGCCGTGCTGCTGCAGCACGCGCGCGACCCCGTACGCGGCGCGCGCGGTGTTGTTCGACAGGCCGACGACGGCCCAGGTCTCGGTGCCCTCCAGGACCCGACGGACGGTGTCCTGCTCGTCGGCCGGCACGGCCGCTGTGACGTCGTTCATGTCGTGCGCAACCGGGTCCCGGCCGCGGCTATTCCGCGGCGGGACCCGGCGCGGGCACCCGCGCACCTCAGACCAGCGCGAGGGCGAGCAGCGCACTCGACGCCGCGCCGGCCACCGTGCGCACGTGGTTCCACGCGAGCCAGCGCGGGAGGAACGCCGTCCACGCCGCCGCCAGGTCGCCCTCGCGGGCCGCGGCGTCGAGCCGCTCATTGAGCGGGACGTTGCCCACGGCCGTCACGCCGAGGATCCCGACGACCGCGACGACCGCGCCCGCGAGCGCCCGCCCCGCCCCGGAGTCCCCGCCGACGAGCCCGACGACGGCCGCCGCCGCGGGGAGCAGGACGCTCGCGACGAGCAGGAGCAGGAGCGGCGGCCGGAGCGCGTCGCGGTTGATCGCGACCATCGCGGCGCCACCCTCGCGCGGCGGGAGGCGGCGCAGCCCGCCCATCACGAACGTCGAGAACGCGAAGAGCACCCCGCCCGCGAGCCCCGTCGCGACGGCGGCCGCCACGACGAGGGTCGCGAACGCGGTCACGGCGCGGTCTCCACCGTGCGTGTGCCGGCGCCGGTGCCCGCGACCCACGCGCCCGCCTCGCGCGCCGCGTACTCGTGGAAGTCCCGCGGCTCGCGGCCGAGCGCGGCGCGGACGCCGTCGGCCACGGGGGTCCCGCGCCCGTCGAGCACCTCCGTGAAGAGGTACCGCATGAGGTCGACGACGTCGTCGGGCAGCCCGGCCGCAGCGAGGCCCGCGACGAACGCCTCCATGGGGACGGGCTCGTAGCGGACGTCGCGCCCGCTCGCGGCGGCGATCTCCGCGACCGCTTCGTGGAACGTCAGCGCACGCGGCCCGGTGAGCTCGAGGACGCGCCCCGCGAGGGCATCGTCCGTGAGGGCCGCGACCGCGACGTCGGCCACGTCCTCGAGGTCGACGAACGGCTCCGCGACGTCGTCGACCGGGAGCGCGAGGACGCCGTCGAGCACGGGCCCGAGGAGGAAGCTCTCGCTGAAGTTCTGGTCGAAGAACGCGCACCGCACGACCGTGCGCGCCGGGAACGCCGCGCCGACGAGCTCCTCCGCGCGCTGCGCCTCCTCCTCGCCGCGTCCCGAGAGCAGCACGAGGCGGCGCGCGCCGGCGTCGTGCGCGCGGGCCGCGAGGCGGGCCACGGTCTCCGGGGCCCCGGGGACCGCCAGGTCGGGCGCGTACGCGACGTACACGGCCGCGGCGCCCGCGAGCGCGGGCTCCCACGTCGCGTCGTCGTCCCAGTCGAAGCGCACGTCGCCGGAGCGCGACGCCCGGCGCACGGGGACGCCGGCCGCGTCGAGCCGGTCCGCGACGCGGCGGCCGGTCTTGCCGGTCGCGCCGAGCACGAGCACGGTCCCGGGCGCAGGTGCCGGTGCGGCGGTCGGCGCCGACGTGCGGGCGGGCGCCGCCGACGGGGCGGCGGTGGGCGGGGTCGAGGCAGGCATGGTGTCTCCCGAGGTGCGAGTGGTGGAGCGGTACGAGTCCCACCCAACCGCCGCGCCGCGAGACGTTCCATGGCCGACCGGCTCGCGCGCATACGCGATCGTCTCGCCGCGCCCCGGCGTACGCTGGCGCGATGGACGTCGTCGCCGGGCTGCTCGACGGGCCGCGCGCCCGCGGGGCCTTCCTCCTGCGGAGCCACCTGCGCGCGCCGTGGGGCATGCATCGAGGACGAGGCGCCGCTGACGATCGTCCCCGTCCTGCGCGGGTCCGGGTGGGTCGGCCCCGGGGCCGGGGGCACGTCGTCCGACCCGGGCGAGCACGTCGCTGCGGGCGACGTCGTGCTCCTGCGCGGCCCGGACCACTACGTCGTCGCCGACGCGCCGACCACGGCGCCCCAGGTCGTCGTCGGCCCGGCGTCCGACATGTGCCGAGCGGTCGACGGCGGCCCCTCCCCCATGACCGTGCTCGGCGTGCGGTCGTGGGGCAACGACCCGGACGGCGAGACCGTCATCGTCACGGGCACGTACCCGCTCGACGGCGAGGTCGGGCGTCGGGTGCTGCGCGTCCTGCCCCAGCGCGTGGTCCTGCGCCGCGGGGACGTGGACGGGACGCTCGTCGAGATGCTCGCCCGGGAGGTCGTGCAGGACCTCCCCGGCCAGGAGGCGGTGCTCGACCGCCTCCTCGACCTCCTCCTCATCTCGTGCCTGCGCACGTGGCTCTCGCGCGACGACGCGCCGGGCTGGTACCGCGCCGACGCCGACCCCGTCGTCGGGGCCGCGCTCCGGCTCATCCACCACGACCCGGCGCGCGCCTGGACCCTCGACGCGCTCGCGCGGGAGGTGGGGCTGTCGCGGGCGGCGTTCTCGCGCCGCTTCACGGCGCTCGTCGGCGAGCCGCCCATGGGCTACCTCACCGGCTGGCGGCTCGACCTGGCCGCCGACCTCCTCCTCGAGCCGGACGCGACGCTCGCCGCGGTCGCGCGCGCCGTCGGGTACGCGACGCCGTTCGCGCTGAGCGCCGCGTTCAAGCGCGTGCGCGGCGTGAGCCCGGCGGTGCACCGGGCGCGCGCCGGCGCGGCGTGAGCACTCAGCGCGCGACGGGCACGAGCTCGAGGTCCCGCAGCGCGCCGTCGTCGACGACGGCCGTGAGGAACGTCCCGACCGGCTGCCGACGGCGGTCCGTCGGCGATCCGGGGTTGAGCAGGCGCAGGCCGCCCGGCGACGTGGTGTCCCAGGGGATGTGGCTGTGCCCGAACACGAGCACGTCCACGTCGGGGAACGCGGCGTCGGCGCGACGCTCGCGCCCGTCCTTCCCGCCCGTCTCGTGCACGACGGCGAGCCGCAGCCCCTCGACCGTGGTGCGCGCCACCTCGGGCAGGCGCGCGTGCAGGTCGGGGCCGTCGTTGTTGCCCGCCACCCCGACGAGGCGCGACGCGCGCGCCTCCAGCGCGTCGAGCAGGTCGACGCTCACCCAGTCGCCCGCGTGCACGACGACGTCCGCGTCGTCGACCGCGCGCCACACTTGGTCGGGCAGCGCCCGGGCGCGGACCGGGACGTGCGTGTCGCTGAGCAGGAGGAGTCGGGTGGGCACGCCGCCACGATAGGTCGCGGTCCGGGGGCACGCCGGGTGACGATGAGCCCATGCCGATCCCGAGCTGGGTGACCCGCAGCAACAGGCGCTTCCTCAACCCCGTCATGCTTCGCGTCGCGACGGGCGTCGGGCCGATGGCCGTCGTCCGCCACGTCGGGCGGCGCAGCGGGCGGGAGTACCGCACCCCGGTCTTCGCGTTCGCCTACCGCGACGACCCGACCGGTCCGGTCCGCGTCGCGTTCGCCCTCACGTACGGCCCCGACGTGGACTGGGTCCGCAACGTCGAGGCGGCCGGGGAGTTCGTCCTCGAGCGGCGCGGCGTGGAGTACGTCGTCGACGACGTGCGTCGCGTGACCGGCGCGGACGGCCTGCGGCTCCTGCCCGGCTGGACGAGCGCGGTCCTGCGGCGCGCGGGCGTCGACGAGTTCCGGACCGGACGGCCGCGCCGGGCACCCGGCGGCCGGCTGCCATGATGGGGGCATGACCGACCAGCTCTGGATCACCGGCGACCCCGACGCGGACGCGCTGCTCAGCGACGACGCGTTCGCGCTCCTCGTGGGGATGCTGCTCGACCAGCAGTACCCGATGGAGCACGCGTTCGCCGGGCCCCGCAAGATCCGCGACCGCCTCGGCTCGATCGACCCGCGCACCGTCGCGGACACCGACCCCGACGCGTTCGTCACGCTCGCCACGACGCCGCCCGCGATCCACCGCTACGGGCGTTCGATGGCCGGCCGGGTGCAGGAGCTCGCGCGCGTCGTCGTCGACGAGTACGACAGCGACGCGACCCGGATCTGGACCGCGCCGGGCGCGGACGGCGAGCCGACGGGCGAGGAGGTGCTCGCGCGCCTGCGGGCGCTGCCCGGGTTCGGCGACCAGAAGGCGCGCATCTTCCTCGCGCTCCTGGGCAAGCAGCGGGGCGTGCGGCCCGCGGGGTGGCGCGAGGCCGCCGGCCACTACGGGGACGAGGGCTCCCGCCGGTCCATCGCCGACGTCACGAGCCCCGAGTCGCTCGCCGAGGTGCGCACGTTCAAGAAGGCCCAGAAGGCCGCCGCCAAGGCCGCGAAGGGCTGACCCGCCGCGCCGCGCGCGGACGCCCGGGTGCGCGACGCACCCCGGCGGTTATCGTCGGCGCGTGACCACGACGACGCCTCCCGCCCCGGGGCTCCCTCCCGCCACGCGCACGCTCCTGGCCCTCGCCGCCGGCGTCGTCGTCCTCGCCGGGGTCCACGCCGCCCGCGAGGTCCTCGCCCCGATGTTCCTCGCGGCGGTCATCGTCATCATCTGCCACCCCGTGCGCTTCCCCCTGGAGCGTCGGGGCTGGCCGCGGTGGGCCGCGACGTCCGCCGTCGTCACGGTCGCGTACCTCATCCTCGCGGCGCTCGTCGCTATGCTCGCGTTCGCGGGCGTCCGGTTCGTGGATCTCGTCCGCGAGTATCTCCCCGCCCTCGTGCGCGCGGTCGACGACGTGGTGGACCAGCTCGCCGCGGTCGGCATCGACACGGACATCGCCGAGGCGGCCACGTCGTGGCTCGACCCGGGACGCGTCGTCAGCCTCGCGGGCAACGTGTCCGGCATGGCCCTGGGCATCGCGACCGCGTTCTTCTTCGTGCTCGCCTACGCGATCTTCATGGCCGCCGACGCCGCGCGGTACTCCACCGCCGGCTCGGTGTTCGGCGCCGAGCGCGCCGCGACGGTCGACCGGGCGACCCGGTTCAGCGGCGGGGTGCGGCGCTACTTCGTGGTCAACGCGTCGTTCGGCGCGGTCGTCGCCGTGATCGACGGCGTCGCCCTGTGGCTCCTGTCGGTCCCGGCCCCGACCGTGTGGGCGATCCTCGCGTTCGTCACGAACTTCATCCCGAACATCGGCTTCGTCCTGGGGCTCGTGCCGCCCGTCGTCATGGCGTTCGTGGTCGGGGGCTGGCAGCTCGCGCTCGCCGTCGTCGCGGTCTACTGCGTGGTGAACGTCGTGCTCCAGGTGCTCGTCCAGCCGAAGTTCGTCGCCGACGCGGTGAACCTCAGCCTCACGTTGAGCTTCGTGTCCGTCGTCTTCTGGACGTTCGTCATCGGGCCGCTCGGGGCGATCCTCGCGATCCCGCTCACGCTGCTCGTCCGGGCGCTCGTGCTGGAGCCCGACCCGGGCTCGGGCTGGCTGCGGTGGCTCTCCGGCGACGACGCGCCGCGGCCCGCCGAGGACCTGCGCGGCACGGACTCCCTTCCCGCCGCCGACGCCGTACCGGACGGGGACGACGCCGCTCCGTCGGAGCCCGCGGACCCCGAGGCCGACCCTCAGGTGGAGCCTGAGGGTTCCGCCGTCGAGCGCTCCCCGGCGCCGGACGAGCGCTGACCCCGGTCGCACGGTCCGGCCGGGCCCTGGTGCGCGCGGCACCGCCGTCCCTAGGCTGGTGCTCGGCGGGTGTCCGCCCGTCACCGGCACGGGGAGGAACCATGGCGCACGGAGACATCACGCACATCGACATCCCGGTGAGCGACAACGGCAGGGCCACGCAGTTCTACGGCGAGCTCTTCGGCTGGCAGATCGCGGAGGTTCCCGGCTTCGAGGGCTACCCCATGTGGCAGGCCCCGAACAAGATCAGCGGCGGCGGCCTCGCCCCACGTTCCGAGGGCTTCACAAGCCCGCGCAGCTACGTCGAGGTCGACTCCATCGAGGAGACGCTCGCCAAGGTCCGTGAGCTCGGCGGGCGCGTCGTGCTGGAGAAGTCGCAGATCAGCCCCACCTCGTGGTGGGCCGCGTTCGAGGACGCCGACGGGAACCAGATCGGCCTCTACGAAGGCACGACGGACGCGGGCTGACCGCGCGCGGCGCGCAGCCGCACGGCCGTCAGGGTCGGGACGACAGGACGCGGCCGTCCGGGTCGTCGGGCCGGCGCGGTCGCAGCGTGGGCGGGGGCGGCCACGGGAGGTCGTAGCGCTCGACGGGGACGTCGATCGCCCCGAAGTCGTCCGTCTGCACGACGACGCCGTCCGGCGTGACCTCGACGAGCCGGACCCGCAGCGGCGGCGCGTCGTCCTGCTCGAGCATCCAGACGTCGGCGAGCCACGCGAGGCTGCTCGCGTCGAGCGCCTCCTCGGCCTCGAGCCAGTCGACCGGTCCGGTGAGCTCGTGCCCGAGCAGCGACACGGCCACCCAGGCGTCGCCCTCGGGACGGATCCAGCCCACGTGCTCGCGGTCGTCGGGGCGGCGGTGCGCGATCCAGTCGGAGGGGAGCATCCGGGCAGGCTAGCGACGACGACGGGGCGCGCGCCAGGGGTTTCGCCGCCGCGGAAGCACCCCGCCTCAGTCCGCGACCGGCTCGTTCCCGGAGCCCTCGCGGTACCCCTCGGCGAACCCGGCGCGGTAGCCGTCGGCGTACGCGGCCTCCCGCGCGGCGTCGCCCTCCTGGTCGCGGCGGGCGTCGGCCTGCCCGCGGGCGTACGCCTCGGCGCTGCCCTCGCGGAACAGGTCGTCGCCCGAGCCGCGCACGAGCACGCGGGCGCCCGGACCGTCCTCGCTCCCGACGTACCGCCCGAGCCCGCGCACCACGGCGACGGGCCGCCCCGCCGCCTTGCCGCGCACGAGCTCGCTCGCGGCCGCCACCTCGTCGACGACGGCGGTCACGGTGACCGACAGCGGCCGCCCGTGGGAGTCCACGCCGCCGCGCAGGTCCTCCGCGACGACGACCCCGGCGGCCCCGATGCCGATGTCGACGAGGCCGTCGCGCCACGCCCGGCCGGAGGTGTCCGTCACGACGACGCCCAGCCGGTCGAGGCCGAACCGCTCGCGGAGCGCGCCCCGCAGCCCCCGCGCGGAGGCGTCGGGGTCGAGCGGGAGCAGCAGGACCGTGCCCTCCGGGGTGTTCGACGCGTCGACGCCCGCCGCGGCCATGACGAGGCCGAGCCGGTTCTCGACGATGCGCAGCGGCGGCTGCCCGGGACGCTCGCGCGTCGCGACCACGCGCACCGTCTCGTCCGTGATCGCCTGCTCGCGGTCCGCCGCGGCCACGACGCGACCCTCGGCCTTCGAGACGACCTTGCTCGTCACGACGACGACGTCGCCCTCCGCGAGCGCCTCGCTCGCGAGCAGGTCGCCCACGAGCGCGGCGAGGTCGTCGCCCGGACGGACCTCGCCGAGGCCCTCGGGCGCCCACACCGTGAGGCGCGCGGACCGGTCGGGGCCCGCGCCGCCGTCGGGCCCGCCGGGTGCGGTGTCGTGCTCGCTCATCGCGTGAGCTTCGGGAGCACCTCGCGGCCGAAGACCTCGATCCACTCGCGCTGGTTGCGGCCCACGTTGTGCAGGTAGATGCGGTCGAACCCGAGGTCGACGAACTTCTGGATGTACGCGCGGTGCTCGTCCGGGTCGGCGGAGATGACCATGCGACCCTCGAAGTCCTCCGGGCGCACGAGCTTGGCCATCTGCTCGAAGTCGTGCGGCGAGCGGATGTCCGCCTTGGGGAACTTCATGCCGCCGTTCGGCCACTCGGTCATCGCGTTCGCGAGCGCCTCCTCGTCGGTCGCGGCCCAGGAGAGGTGGAGCTGGAGCACCTTGGGCATCGCCTCGGGGTCGCGGCCGGACTCGCGCACGCCGTCGTCGAACTTGCCGAACAGCATGGAGATCTTCTCGAGCGGCGCTCCCACGGTGATGAGGCCGTCGGCGTGGCGGCCCGCGCGCTTCGCGGTCACGGGGCCGGCGGTCGCGACGAGGATCTCGGGGGCGACCTCGGGCATGGTCCACAGCCGCGTGGACTCCATCTTGTAGAACTGCCCGGAGTGCTTGACGTCCTTGTTGTCGAGCCCGGACTGGAACAGCTTCTTGATGACGTCGATCGCCTCGAACATGCGGTTGATGCGCTCGGGCGCCTCGGGCCAGTAGCCCGCGACGACGTGCTCGTTGAGCGCCTCCCCGGAGCCGAGCCCGAGCCAGTGCCGGCCGGGGTACATCGCGGCGAGCGTCGCCGACGCCTGGGCGACCATCGCGGGGTGCCAGCGGAACGTCGGCGCGGTGACCCCGGGGCCCAGGTCGCCCCGGGTCCGCTCGCCGAGCGCCGTGAGCACGTTCCACACGAACGACGACTCGCCCTGCGCCGGGACCCACGGCTGGAAGTGGTCGGCCGCCATGGTCCCGGAGAAGCCGTGCTCCTCCGCGTAGGCCGAGAGCGCGACGGCCTCGGTCGGGTGGAACTGCTCGAGCATGGCGGCGTAGCCGATCGTCAGACCCATGGGCCGACCTTAACCCTCCGCGCACCGTCCTGGGCGAGAGGGCGCCGGCGCCCGACCTGCACCGGTCCGGTCCTCGCGGGAAGAGGACCGGACCGGGCGCGTCAGACGTACAGCGGCGTCAGGTCCGCGTACTCCTCGACCGAGCCGCCGCGCAGGCAGACCTCGATGATCCGCCGACCCAGCGGGTCGAGGTCGTCCGTGAGGAACTGCCGGAGCTCGCTCGCGAAGAAGTCGGTGATGATCCGCGCCCCGGCGTCGTAGGCCTCGACCCCCACCTGGGACTGCAGCTCGGGCCGCAGGAAGGTCGGGCGCACGAGCTGGCCGTCGATCTTCATCTCCGTGAGCGTGTAGCCGAACAGCGGGCAGCGGGCGGGCGTGAGCTCGTCCGGCCGCAGCCGTCCCCCGCCGCGGCGCGCGAGGTACTCGCGCGTGAGCCACTCGGCCGCGAAGTCCACCCGGTAGGCGCCGATGTGCTGGTTGGGGGTGAGCACGTAGCGCGTCCGGTCCGTCTCCACGAGCTGGCGCAGGAGGAGGTTCGCCGCCGCGACCTTCGTACCCGTCGCGAACGGCCAGTACGACCCGACGCCCTCGGCGACCATGCCGCCGTGGGCGAGCGCCTCCGTCGCCGTGCGGGACTCGCCGATCGACGGGTTCTTGTCGCCGCGCGGCGCGACGAGCCGCCAGATCCAGGCGAGCGCCGCGGGCACCACGTGGGTCATGCCCATGATCCCGTAGGTGGGGTGGTCGCGCGTGCAGGCCGGCATGCGGGCGCCGAACGTGCGCACGTCGACCTCGGCCGGCCCGGCGACGTCGGTGAGCAGGTGCCGCGGCACCACGACGCGCGGGTTGGGGCACCGCCGGCCGTCGGCGTCGAGCGAGTGCTCCCAGGGCAGCACGGTCGCGTCGGGGACGCCGTCGATGTTGAAGAACACGAGCGGCACGTCGGGGTGGATGCACGCGCGCTCGAGGTGCGCGTCCTGCCCGTACCCGGTGAGGTTGTCGACGCGCACGAACCAGCCCTCCTCGGCGTCGGTCACCACGAGGCGGCCGTCGCCGGTCTGGAGCGCGGAGTGGCACAGGGTCATGTCGTCGGTGACCGGGGCGAGCGCGCTCGTCTCCCCCAGCGTGATGACGTACGGCTCGCGCGTGACGACGTTCGTGCCGAGCAGGATCCTGCCGTCCTCCTGGCGGCGCAGGTCCTGGCACATCTCCGACTTGCCGCCACCCGAGGCGCCCTCGTGCATGATCACGGTCTCGTTCTCGTACGGCGTGGTGACCCGGACCGACGACGCGTGCGCGGTGACCCAGCCCTCCCGCTCGCCGACGTCGAGCAGGACCGAGAACACGCCCTTCTTGGCGCTCGGCCCGGGGTAGAGGTTGTAGGCGAACACCTCGTGGAGCGTCTCGGAGCGGTCGTGCACGACGACCTGGCGCCCGTCGAACCGGGTGTGGCGCAGCGGAGGCGCGACGTAGAGGATCGAGCGCGGCGCGAACGGGCCGAGCTCGTCGAACGTGGCCCAGCCCTGGAGGTCGACGAGGGCGAGCGCGAAGAACGCCGCGTTGACGGGGCAGACGGCGAGCGACGGGTAGCCGTGCGTGCGCCCGCCGGCGCGGAACGGCACGACGACGAGCTCCTGCGCGGCGAGCCACGCGAGCGTCTCGTCCTTGACCGGGCCGAACTCCGCACCGAAGACGTCCCGGTAGCGCGGCTTGTCGGTCGGCAGGTCGTCGGCGATCCGCATGCAGTCCGGGTCCCGGCGGCGCATGTAGTCCTCGGGGTAGTTCACCGCGATCCCGTTGCGGCACCGCACGACCTCCGCCTCGACGACGCGCTCGCCCCCGGCGTCGTACTCGACGGCGAACCGCGGGCCGCCGTCGGGCCCGAGCGCGAGGCGGTAGAGCTCCTCGCGCGACGCCGGGACGACGAGGCGCGGGCACGCCGCGAGCGCGGCGGCGAGGGCGGGCGGCAGGACGACGCCGGGCGGGATCGCCCCGTCGGCGCGCGTGCGGTCGGTGGTTGTGGCGGTCATGGGTGCTCCAGGGGTCGGCGCGGGGATCGGGTCGAGGTGCGCCCACGAGCACCTGCCGCTTTGCGTGCAGATTACGACTCGATGACCATTCGACCCAGGGACCTTCGGCCCGTCTCGGTCCGCACGCCGCGGACGGCCGTCTCGACGCCCGCCGGACGCCGAGACGGCGTCCGGCACGGCCCCGGGATCTGGGAGAATGGGCGACCATGAGCGACTTCCCGACGAACGCGCCGACGGGCGCGGCCGAACCCGCTGCAGCAACGACCTCCTCCGCCGGGCACGTAGCCGGTGACGTCGTCCGCGCGGTGGTCGCGGGAGTACCCGACCGGGTGAGCCTCGACGGGCTCGAGGACACCTACGACGCGCGCTGGGCCGAGCAGGGGACGTACGCGTTCGACCGCTCGAAGACCCGCGAGCAGGTCTTCTCCATCGACACCCCGCCGCCGACCGTCTCGGGCTCGCTGCACGTGGGCCACGTGTTCTCCTACACGCACACCGACGTCGTCGCGCGGTTCCAGCGCATGCGCGGCCTCGAGGTGTTCTACCCCATGGGCTGGGACGACAACGGCCTGCCCACCGAGCGGCGCGTCCAGAACTACTACGGCGTCCGCTGCGACCCCACGCTCCCCTACGTCGAGGGCTTCGAGCCCCCGCACGAGGGCGGCGAGGGCAAGTCCGTCAAGGCCGCCGACCAGGTGCCGGTGAGCCGCCGCAACTTCATCGAGCTGTGCGAGCGGCTCACGGCCGAGGACGAGAAGCAGTTCGAGGCGCTGTGGCGCCGGCTCGGGCTCTCGGTCGACTGGGCGCAGCACTACCAGACGATCGACGCGCGGTCCCGCACCGCGGCGCAGCGTGCGTTCCTGCGCAACCTCGCGCGCGGCGAGGCGTACCAGGCCGAGGCCCCCGGCCTGTGGGACGTGACGTTCCAGACCGCCGTCGCGCAGGCCGAGCTCGAGGCACGCGACTACCCGGGCCACTTCCACAAGGTCGCGTTCCACCGCGTCGCGCCGGGCACCCCGGACGACGGCGCACCCGTCCTCATCGAGACCACGCGCCCCGAGCTGCTCGCGGCGTGCGTGGCGCTCGTCGCGCACCCCGACGACGAGCGGTACCAGCACCTGTTCGGCACCTCGGTGCGCTCGCCGCTGTTCGACGTCGAGCTGCCCGTCCTCGCCCACCCCGCCGCCGAGCGCGACAAGGGCGCGGGCATCGCGATGTGCTGCACGTTCGGCGACCTCACCGACGTGCAGTGGTGGCGCGAGCTGCAGCTCCCGACGCGCTCGATCATCACGCGCGACGGCCGGATCGTGCGCGAGACGCCGGACTGGATCACCTCGCACGCCGGCCAGGGCGTGTTCGCCGAGGTCGCGGGCAAGACGACGTTCTCCGCGCGCCAGGTCGTCGTCGACGCGCTGCGCGACGCGGGCGACCTCGACGGCGAGCCCGTGCCGACCCAGCGCAAGGCGAACTTCTTCGAGAAGGGCGACAAGCCCCTCGAGATCGTCACGTCGCGCCAGTGGTACATCCGCAACGGCGGCCGCGACTGGACGACGGCCGACGGCACGACGCGCGACCTGCGCCAGGAGCTGCTGAACCGCGGCAAGGAGCTCGCGTTCCACCCCGACTTCATGCGCGTGCGCTACGAGAACTGGGTCGGCGGCCTCAACGGCGACTGGCTCATCTCGCGCCAGCGCTTCTTCGGCGTCGCGATCCCGCTGTGGTACCCCGTGCTCGAGTCGGGCGAGATCGACCACGACCACCCGATCGTGCCGTCCGAGGACGCGCTGCCCGTCGACCCGTCGTCCGACGTGCCGGCGGGGTACACCGAGGACCAGCGCGGCGTGCCGGGCGGGTTCGTGGGCGAGAACGACATCATGGACACGTGGGCGACGTCGTCGCTCACGCCGCAGATCGCGGGCGGCTGGGAGGTCGACCCCGACCTGTTCGAGCGCGTCTTCCCCATGGACCTGCGCCCGCAGGGCCAGGACATCATCCGCACGTGGCTCTTCTCCACGGTCGTGCGCTCGCACCTCGAGTTCGGCTCGCTGCCGTGGAAGAACGCCGCGATCTCCGGCTGGATCCTCGACCCCGACCGCAAGAAGATGTCGAAGTCCAAGGGCAACGTCGTCACGCCCATGGGCCTGCTCGAGGAGCACGGGTCGGACGCCGTGCGGTACTGGGCGGCGTCGGCCCGCCTCGGCACGGACGCGGCGTTCGAGGTCGGCCAGATGAAGATCGGCCGTCGCCTCGCGATCAAGATCCTCAACGCGTCGAAGTTCGCGCTGTCGTTCGGGGTCGACGCCGAGACCGGGACGGGCGAGATCGTCCTCGACCCGGCGCTCGTCACCGAGACGCTCGACCGTGCGATGCTCGCGGGCCTCGCGACCGTCGTCGAGAAGGCGACCGAGGCGTTCGAGGCGTACGACCACACGCGCGCGCTCGAGGTCACCGAGACGTTCTTCTGGACGTTCTGCGACGACTACCTCGAGCTCGTCAAGGATCGCGCGTACGGTGCCGGGGCCGCGGCCTCCGACGTCTCCGCCGAGACCCGGTCCGCGCGCGTCGCGCTCGCGATCGCGCTCGACACGCTCCTGCGCCTGTTCGCCCCGTTCGTGCCGTTCGCGACGGAGGAGGTGTGGTCCTGGTGGCGCGCCTCGGAGGGCTCGATCCACCGCGCGCCGTGGCCCACGCCCGACGTCGCGCGCTCGGCCGCGGACGACGCCGACCCGGCCGTCCTCACCGCGGCGGGCCACGCGCTCGCGGCGCTGCGCAAGGTCAAGTCGGAGGCGAAGGTGTCGATGCGCACCCCGATCCTCGCGGCGCAGGTCGCGGTGCCGGCGGCGTCGCTCCCCGGCGTCGAGGCGTCGGTCGTCGACGTCCGCAACGGCGGGCGCGTCACCGGCACGCTCGACCTCGTCGCGGCGGCCGAGGGCCAGGGCGACCCGGCCGTCCAGGGCGGGATCGTCGTCGTCTCCTCCGAGCTCGGCGAGCCAGAGGCCCGCAAGAAGGGCTGACCCCGCACGACGACAGCACGACGACGCCCTCCCCGGCCGCGGCCGGGGAGGGCGTCGTCGTCGGTGACGGTGGGCCTAGATGATCTCGCCGCGCAGCCGCGAGTCGTCGCCGGACATCGTCGCCGCGACCTCGCGCGGCGTCCCCTCGTCCGCCCAGCGGAGCGTCGCGCCCACGCCCTCGATGAGCTCGACGCTTCCCTCCGGCGCGAACGTCAGCCCGGCGTCCTGCCCGACGGCGGCCCGCACGAGCGCGACCGTGGCGGGCAGCTTCTCCAGGCCGTCGGTCACGCCGAGCGACTCGATCTCCTCGCGGGTCGCCGCGATGTGCAGCGGGCTGGGCCCGATCCACAGCGAGCGTCCGTCGAGCGCGCCGTCCTGCCCGTACTCGTCGGCCAGCACGAGCTCCTTGACCTGGCCGCGCGCGAGCACCGCGACGACGTCCTCCACGGACGTCACCGCCCCCGACTCACGGCCCTGCTCCTGGCGGAACTCGGCGAGGACCTTCTCGCGGCGACGCTCCCGGTAGCTGTCGAGCGCGTCGGCCACGTTCGCCTCGAACGAGGCCTCGTTGATCCCCGCGCCCCGGCCGCCGCCCGGGACCTCGACCACGAGCTCGGAGATCGCGTGCCCGAGCGCGCCCCGCACGAGCGGCACGGCACGCACGTCACCGGTGAGCAGCAAGAGCTCGGGCCGGTACTCGGCCGCCTGGCGCTCCAGCTCCGCGGCGACCGCCTCGGCGTTGCGCTCCCAGGAGTCCTCCGCGCGGGACTCGATGCGCTTGTGCGAGAGCCCGCCCGTGCGGACCTTGTTGATGACGTCGTGGCCGCCCTCGACCGTCTCCGGCTCCGAGTAGGGCAGGTGGCCGCCTGCGACGGACCACGTGAGGTCCGCGCCCTGCCGGTCGACGACGACGCGCACGTAGTCGACCGACTCGTCCGCCGCGCGGGCCGCCTGCAGCAGCGCGGGCACGGGCCCCCAGGAGCCCTTCGTGAGCGCCGGCGGGTCCTTGACGACCCGGTCGACGAGCACGCCCGTGTCGTCGGCGATCAGCACGCGCCCGTGGGTGCCACCCACCCGCGTCGGCCGCAGCACCACCTCCTCGAGGTCGTCGAGGACCGCGTCCGGCGCGCCCTCCTGGTGCAGCTGGCGCCGCACTCCCTTCCAGCGGTTCTCGACCTCGCGGTCCCCGGCCTCGTTGGCGCGCGTCGCGTCGATGTACACCGTCGCGAAGGGGCCAGGATGGCCGAGGAGGGGCTTGAGCCAATCGATCTTCATGCGAACACCTCATGACGTCCGTCGGCGTGGCGGGAGGGCCGCCCGACGCGGCGGTGCCGACGCCGGGGGCCCGCCCTGGGTCCCCACCAGGGTCCGTCAGATCGACGGGGGTCGCCACCGCGCGTCGGGGCCGGGAGGCGCCTCGCGCCGGCCTCCGGACCCCCGCCCGGCCCGCTGCCGGGCCGTCAGGAGTAGGTGTCGAGGACCGGGGTCCCCTCGCCCGAGGCGGCGTGCTCGGCGGCGATGCGCTCGTGGTGGCGGATGACCTCGTGGACGATGAACGCGCGGAACTGCTCGGCGAACTCCGGGTCGAGACCGGCGGAGCTCGCGATGCCCGTGAGCCGGGCGATCTGCTGGCGGTCCCGGTCCGGGTCCGCGGGCGGGAGCCCGCCCTGCGCCTTGAGCTCGCCCACGCGGCGCGTGAACTTGAACCGCTCCGCGAGCAGGTGCATGAGCGCCGCGTCGATGTTGTCGATGCTGTCGCGCAGGCGGAGGATCTCGTCGGGGACGGCGGGCTGCCCGGGGTCGTTCGTCACCCACCGATCCTAGGGGTGCCCGTCGGGCGTCGAGGAACTCGATACTCGGAGTACGGAGTAAAGTGGCTCGCCGTCCCTCCCTACCGTCCCACTCAGCGGAGAGTTTCATGACGGAACACACGTCGCCGAGCCTCGTCGAGGTCTCCCCCACGGCGACCATCAGCACCCTCCTCACCGACCGTGTCGCGCGCGACCCCCGGGCGACGCTCGTCGAGCGCCGCACCACCGCCGACGGTCCGTGGGAGCGCGTCACCGCGCAGGAGTTCGAGGACGACGTCGTCGCGGTCGCCCGCGGCCTGCTCGCGCGCGGCATCGAGCCCGGCGACCACGTCGCGATCATGTCGCGCACCCGCTACGAGTGGACCCTCCTCGACTTCGCCGCCTGGGCCGTGGGTGCCGTACCCGTCCCCGTCTACGAGACGTCGTCCGCCGAGCAGGTGCACTGGATCCTGTCGGACGCCGGCGTCCGGCTCGCCGTCGTCGAGACGGCGGCCCACGCGGCCGAGGTCGCGACCGTGCGCGACCGCCTGCCCGGCCTGGAGGACGTCCTCGTCGTCGAGGACGGCGCCGTCGACGCCCTGCGCGCCGCCGGGGCCGACGTCCCGGCCGCGGAGGTCGAGCGCCATCGGGCCGCGCAGCGCGTCGACGACCTCGCGACGGTCATCTACACGTCCGGGTCGACCGGGCGCCCCAAGGGCGTCGAGCTCACCCACCGCAACTTCGTGCACCTCGCGCTCAACGGCCGGGCCGGCCTCGCCGAGATCCTCGACGCCGACGGCGCACGCACCCTGCTGTTCCTGCCGCTCGCGCACGTGTTCGCCCGGTTCATCCAGGTCGTCGTCGTCGCGTCGAACGCGGTCCTCGCGCACTCCTGGGACACGAAGAACCTCGTCGCGGACCTCGGCTCGTTCCACCCGACGTTCCTGCTCGCCGTGCCGCGCGTGTTCGAGAAGGTCTACAACACCGCCGAGCAGAAGACCGGGACCGGCGCCAAGCGCAAGATCTTCCACTGGGCGGCCAAGGTCGCCATCACCTGGTCCCGGGAGCTCGACACGCCGGGCGGCCCCGCGCTCGGGCTGCGCCTCCAGCACGCCGTCGCGGACCGGCTCGTCTACTCGACGCTGCGCGCCGCCATGGGCGGCCGGCTCACGTACTCCATCTCCGGCGGCGCGCCGCTCGGCGAGCGGCTGGGCCACTTCTACCGCGGGGTCGGGCTGCGCATCCTCGAGGGCTACGGCCTCACCGAGACCACGGCCCCCACTGCCGTGAACCTGCCCGGCCTGACGAAGATCGGGACGGTCGGGCCCGCGTTCCCCGGCACGTCCCTGCGCATCGACGCGGACGGCGAGCTCCTCGTCAAGGGCGACCACATCTTCCGCGGCTACCGCAACCAGCCCGAGCTCACCGCCGAGGCGCTCCAGGACGGCTGGTTCCGCACCGGCGACCTCGGCGCGTTCGACGACGACGGCTACCTGCGCATCACCGGCCGCAAGAAGGAGATCATCGTGACCGCCGGCGGCAAGAACGTCGCGCCGGCCGTGCTCGAGGACCGGCTGCGCGCGCACCCGCTCGTGAGCCAGGTCGTCGTCGTGGGCGACCAGCGCCCCTTCATCGGCGCCCTCGTCACGCTCGACGCCGAGATGCTGCCTGGCTGGCTGGCCACGCACGGCCTGCGTCCGATGGACGTCGAGACGGCCGCGCACGACGCCGACGTGCTCGCCGCGCTCGACCGCGCCGTCGCGCACGCCAACGAGGCCGTCTCCCGGGCCGAGTCGATCCGCAAGATCACCGTGCTCACGACGGACTTCACCGAGCAGAACGGCTACCTCACGCCGTCGCTCAAGGTGAAGCGCCGCCTGGTCATCGACGACTTCGCCGACACGATCGACACGCTCTACGGCTCGAAGGTCGGCGCCGACGCCTGACGACCCACCCCCGGCCCCGTCACGGCCTCCGGCACGGGTCGAGCAGGAGGTCCTGGTGCGTCCGGGTGACCCGACGGACCAGGACCACCTGCTCGGCCGAGCTACATCGCCTGGTCGACGGTCGTCGGGGTCAGGCGGACTTCTCGCGCGGGGTGCGTGCGCGCGCGGTCGTGGTGCGCGGCACGATCGTGGGATTGACGTTGTCCAGCACGACCTCACGCGTGATCACGACCCG
>NZ_SOZH01000001.1 GCF_004519295.1 Cellulosimicrobium funkei | reverse complement strand
GGGGCCCCGCGGCCGGCGCCGCGCGGCCGGCGCCCCGCGGCCGGCCGCCGCCCCGCCCCCCCCCCCCCCCCCCCCCCCCCCCGCCGAGCACGGGGTCGGCGACCGGATCGCTCCGATTCCGGTCGCGGACCCCGTGCTCGGCGGGCGGGGGCGCGGAGAGGTGGGGGCGCGGGCAGGATGGGCGGGTGACGCCCGACGACCCCGACTACCCGCTCGCGGCCCGGACGGCGCCGACGCTCGCGGCGCTGGACGACCACCTCGTCGAGTGCCGGGCGTGCCCGCGACTCGTGGCGTGGCGCGAGCACGTCGCCGACGTCAAGCGGGCGTCGTTCCGCGACGACGACTACTGGGCCCGCCCCGTCCCCGGTTTCGGTGACGAGCGGGCGGGGATCGTCGTCGTCGGGCTCGCGCCCGCCGCGCACGGGGCCAACCGCACGGGCCGCATGTTCACGGGCGACCGCAGCGGCGACTTCCTCTTCGCCGCCATGCACCGCACGGGCCTGGCCAACCAGGCGACGTCGGTCTCCGCCGACGACGGCCTCCGCCTCACCGGGATCCGCGTCACCGCGCCGGTGCGGTGCGCGCCCCCGGACAACAAGCCGACTCCGGAGGAACGCCGCCGCTGCGGCCCGTACCTCGCGCGCGAAGTCGAGCTGCTGGGCGCGACGGTGCGGGTCGCCGTCGTCCTCGGCGGCTTCGGGTGGCAGGCGCTGCTCTCGACGCTCGCCGAGCAGGGCTGGGCCGTGCCGCGTCCGCGGCCCCGGTTCGCGCACGGTGCGGAGGTGACGCTGCGCCGGGCCACCCCTCGCCCCGCCCCGGGAGCGTCGCTCCCCGGCGTCGTGCCCGACGGCGGCCCCCCGCCCCCGGAGCAGACCCTCACCCTGCTGGGGTGCTTCCACGTGAGCCAGCAGAACACGTTCACCGGCCGGCTCACCCCGCAGATGCTCGACGACGTGCTGCTGCGGGCCCGTGAGCTCGCGGGCCTCGGCGCACCGGCCTGACGTGCGCGCGCTCCCGACCGCGCACGGTGGTGAGCCGGCGGACGTTTCCGGGCTGCGGCCGCCCGACCCACGGTGAACGGTGGCGAGCCGCCGGACCGTACCGGGGCGCGGTGGCCGCGCCCACGGCTCACGGCTCACGGTGGCGAGCCGCCGGACGCTACGGGGGCGCGATTCCCGACCGACGTTAGCGGGCGGCGGTGGCCGGGGACTGGCGGCGCGGTGCGTCGGCCCAGCGGCGGCGCTCCGCCACGCGCGGGGCGACGCGGCCGACGAGACGGAGCTGCTCCCGGCGCGCGATGACCTCCATGCGCCGCAGCTCGCGCTCGAGCGGGGACGATGCTGCTGACATTGCTGCTCTCCTTCGACGGCTCCCGGACGACGCCGCCGGTCGCGGCCGTTCCCGGGAGAGCACGCGACGACCGGAGGGACGTCGCTCGGCTCCTCGAAGAGGGACGGACACGGAGCCGGTTCGTGACATCCCGCCCCGTCCGGCCGAGCCGTGAGCGGCAATCCCACGTCCCGCGCCTGGCGTCCTGCGCTCCCGCCCCGAATCGTGAGCCCGAGCCCCGAGCCCCGAGCCCCGAGCCCCGAGCGACCCCCGGGGACGCGCGCGCCGGTTACGCCGTCGGGCGGGCGGACTCCTCATACTGCTCGACGAACTCCCCCGTCGGCGGGATGGGCGTGATGACGTCCACGAGCACCCCGTTCGGGTCGGCTGTGATGAAGTGCCGCTGCCCGAACGCCTCGTCGCGCAGCGAGCGCAGGATCGGCAGTCCCGCGGCGACGAGGCGCGCGTGCACGGCGTCGACGTCCTCGACCTCGAGGTTGAGCAGGAGCCCGCCCGCGCGACCCCGGCCGCTCGTCGGGATCGTCTCGTGGTCGCCGTCGAGCACGGCGAGGTTCACCGACGCGTCGTGCACGGACTGGAGGTGGACGTACCAGTCGCTCGTGAAGAGCGGCCGGAAGTCCAGGTGGTCGCGGTAGAACGCGACGGTCCCTGCGACGTCCCCGGTCATGAGCACGGGGTACCAGCTCGTGATGCGCACGGTCTTCTCCTCGTCGTCGGCGACCGGACGGTCGCAAAAAACAAACAGGCTGTATGTATCGAGAATGGCCTACAGTCTGTCGGTATGCAAGAGCGCCGCCGGACCAACGCCGAACGCACCCGCGCGACCCGCGCGGCCCTCGTCGCAGCCGCGCGCGACCTCTTCGTCCGCGCCGGGTACTCCGCGACGTCGACGCCCCAGATCGCCGCCGCCGCGAACGTCACGCGCGGCGCGCTGTACCACCACTACGCCGACAAGCAGGACCTGTTCCGCGCCGTCGCCGAGGCCGAGGCCGAGGCGGTCGCCCGGGAGATCGAGGAGCGCACCGCCGGGGATCCCGGCACGGCAGCCGCGGAACGACCGGACGCCCCAGACAACCCAGACGGCCCGGACGCCCCGGACGCCCCGGACGCCCGCGCGATGCTCGTGGAGGGTGCGCGCGCCTACCTCGACGCGATGGGTGAACCCGGCCGCACACGGCTGCTCCTCGTCGATGCACCCGCCGTGCTCGGCCTCGCAGAGGCCGACGCGCTCGACGCCCGCCACGCGCGCCGAACGCTCCGCGAGGGGCTCGGCGCGGCGCTCGGTATCCGGTCGAGCGGGGTCAGCACGAGCCGCAGCGCGGGCGACGACGACGTGCCCGGCCCAGGCGACGGGTCCGCCGTCCGCCCGGGCGAAGGGTCCGCCGTCCACCCGGGCGAGAGGTCCGCCGTCGACCAGGGAGAGCCCAGCGACGTCGCACGAGACCTCGCGGACGAAGAACGCCTCGACGCGCTGACGCTCCTGCTGTCCGCGGCGTTCGACCGCGCCGCCCTCGCGCTCGACGCGGGCGCGCCGCCGGGACCCGTGCGGGCGGCCGTGACCGAGCTCGTCGACCGCGTGTGCGCGCCGACACCAGGACCGCGCCCTCGGTCCTGACGGACGGCGCAGCCCCGGTCAGGCCCGCACGGTGAGCGTGCTGCCGCCGCCGGGGAGGCGGCGGACCTCGACGCGCTCCGCGACGGACTGCTTGAGCGCCTCGACGTGGGAGACGACGCCCACGACGCGCCCGCCCGCGCGGAGCCGGCCGAGCGCCGCGAGGACGGCCTCCAGCGTCTCGGGGTCGAGGCTGCCGAAGCCCTCGTCGACGAACAGCGTCCCGAGCTCGATGCCGCCCGCCTCGGCCGTGACGACGTCCGCGAGCCCGAGGGCGAGGCACAGCGACACGTAGAACGTCTCCCCGCCGGACAGCGTGCGCGGATCACGCTCGCGCTCGGTCACGTGGTCAAGCACCTTCATCGCGAGGCCGCGCTTGTGCGCCCGCACGTCCTCGCGCGTCGCGCTGCGCACGAGCTCGTACCGCCCTGACGACATCTCGGCGAGGCGCTCGTTCGCCGCCGCGACCACGTCCTCGAACCGCTGCACGAGCACGAACGTCGCGAGCGAGAGGTCGTGCGCGTTGTCGCCCGTGCCCGACGCGAGCGCTGCCATGCGCACGACCGGTCCCGCCGCGTCCCGCGCCGCGGTCCAGCCGTCGACCGCCGCCCCGACGCCCTCGGCCGCCGTCCGGGCCTCCTCGGCACGGCGGGCGACGAGCTCGTGCTGCCGCGCCGCGGCCCCGGCCACAGCCTCTGCCTCGTCGACGGCGGCGCGCGCGCCCGCGACGTCGGCCCGTACGTCCTCGGGCAGGTCGGCGAGCGCCGGGTCCGCGAGGCCGGTCGCCGTCGCGGTCCGCGCCGCGTCGTGCTCCGCGACGCGCTGAGAGAGCGCGTGCCGCTCGGCGTCGTCGAGCACCGCGGCGAGCGCCTCGGCCGCGTCCGCGAAACCGGACTGTGCGACGAGCGCGGCGACGTCGGCCGCACGCTCCTCGCACGCCCGCTGCGCGGCGGCGACGGCGCTGCCCGCGTCCGCGAGCGCGTCGATCGTGCGCACCCGTCCCTCCAGCGCGGCCGCGAGGACGGCGACGGGGTTGCGCGCGCCGCCCTCGTCGGCGAGCGGGTCGGGCAGGTCCACGAGCTCCACGAGCGGGCCCGCCGCGTCGAGCTCGGAGCGGATCTCGGCGCGGTCGCGCGCGAGGGCCGCCTCGATCTCCTGGAGCCGCGCGGTCGTGCCCGCGACCGCCTCGGCGAGCCCGGCCGCCCGGGCCTCCAGCGCACGCGTCTCCGCGTCCAGCTCCTCGAGCTCGCGCTCGGCCTTGGCGCGCTCACGCTCCGCGGTGCGCGCGGCGGCCACCAGCTCCTCCGCGTGCGCGACCCGCTGCCCGGCCTCCTGCGGGGTCAGGCCGTCGGCGTCCCGACGACGGGCCTCGCACCGCTCGGCGAGCACCTGAGCGCGGGCCGAGACGTCGTGCAGCAGGCGCTCGGCCTCCGCGCGCTCCCGCTCGGCGCGCTCGACGTCCTCGACCGCCGGGTGGTCCTCGGCGAGCGGCGCCGGGTGCGGGTGCTCGGCCCCGCCGCACACCGGGCACGGCTCGCCGACGGCGAGGCCCGCGGCCAGTTCCCCGGCCAGACCCGCGATGCGCGCGGCCCGCAGCCGGGCCTCGTGCTCCACCGCCTCGTGCGCCCGGACCGCGGCCCGTGCCCGCTCGGCGTGCGCCTCGGCTGCCTCGGTCGCGAGCGCCGCCGTCTGGCGCGCCGCCTCCTCGACCGCCCGGGCGCGATCCGCGCGCTCGCGGAGCACCCCGAGCGCGCCCGCGGCCTCCGCGAGGGACGCGACCCGCGTGCGCAGGGCGTCGCGGCGCGCCGGGCGTGCGTCGAGCTCGGCCAGCACGCGACCGCGCTCCTCCGTCGCCTGCGCGACCTCCTTGCGCCCGTCGGCGAGCTCGCGGTCGCGCCCGGGCAGCGACGCCCCCACCGGGACGAGCCTCGCCACCCGCACGGCCGCCGTCGCGACGTCGGCGCGCAGGGCCTCGAGCGTCGTCGGGTCGGCGTCGGCGAAGGCGGCGGGCGCCCCGGTGCGCGCGAGCGCGAGCCGGTCGAGCGCGGCGCGCAGGGTCTGCTCGGCGCGCGCGAGGCCCTGGGCGGCCGGGGCGACGACCGCGGCACGTGCCGCCGCGTCCGTCCGACGGCGACACTCGGCCACCGCCACCTCCTCCTCGTCGAGGCGCGCCGCGTCGGCCCGCAGCCGGGCTCGCCGCTCCAGCGCGTCGTGCCGAGCGCGCTCGTGCTCGAACCGCTCACGCGCCGCGGCGAGCGTCGCGTCGGCCCCCGCCGCGCGCTCGGCCAGCGACGTGGCCTCGGCGTCGAGGCGCGCGACGTGCGCGACGGCGAGCGCGTGCACGCCCGGCGTCGCCTCCGCAGCGGCCGGGGCGCCGCCATCGTCGGCCCGCCGCAGCCGGTCGTCGTCGTGCGCGGCCTCGCGCAGCCGCCGCGCGTCGTCGGGCTCGAGCCCGGCGGACCCCGCGAACCGCTCCGCCGCGCCCACGACGCCCTGCCGCGCGGCGTCCGTGCGCGAGCGCGCCGCGCGCGCGAGCTCCGCCAGGCGCGCCGCGGCGCGGTGGTAGAGCTCCGTGCCGAAGACCTTCTGGAGCAGCACGGCCCGGTCCTCGGGCTTCGCGCGCAGGAACGTCGCGAACTCGCCCTGCGGCAGCACGACCGTCTGCACGAGCTGGCGCCGGTCGAGGCCCACGAGCCGGCGGATCTCGTCGCCCGCCTCGTCGAGCCGTGCGGACAGCAGCTCGCCCGCGGCGTCCTCCACCGCATCCGGCGCGTCGGTGGGCGGCACCTCGGCGAGCCGCCAGAGCCGCACCGAGGCCTGCTGCGTCGTGGTGCCGGTGCCGCGCTTCTTGGGGCGGCGGTACTCGGGCGTGCGCCGGATGCGGAAGACACCCGCCGGGACCTCCAGCACGAGGTCGACGTACGACTCGACGTCCGGTCCCGCGAACGCCGAACGGAGACGGTCGTCGCTCGCGGCGTCGGAGGCGACCTTGCCGTAGAGCGCGAACACGATCGCGTCGATGATCGTGGACTTGCCGGCGCCCGTCGGCCCCTCGAGGAGGTAGATCCCGGACGCGCCGAGCGCCGCGAGGTCGACGTGGTGGCGGCCCGCGAACGGGCCGATCGCCTGGAAGGTCAGGGAGTGCAGGTGCATCAGGCGCTGCGCTCCTCGGCGAGCGCGAGCTCGAACGCCTCGCGCAGCACGACGACCTCGGCCCCGCTGGGGGCGTGGCCGGAGACGTGCTCGACGAAGTCGCGCGCGACGTCCAGCGGGTCGCGCCCCGGCCCGACGGCGGTCACGACCTCCCGCTCGGCGACGCGCGGCGGGCGGTGCGTCACCTGTAGCGCGTGCGGGAACCGGGACCGGACGCGGGCGTACAGCTCGCCGGGCCGGACCGGGTCCGTCACGACGACGCGCAGCCAGTCGTCGACGTGCGGCTCGCCCGCCTCCCCGAGCAGCTCGTCGAGCGAGCCGGTCACCTCCGCGAGGCGGCGCGGCACGGGAGCGGGGACCAGCTCGACCGCCGCGTCCGCGTCCGTGCGGACCCGGTCGACGTCGACGAGCGCGGTGGACTTGCGCTGGTGCAGCTCCGAGAAGGAGAACGCGAGGGGCGAGCCCGAGTAGCGGGCGACGGTCGCCACGCCGCCGTCGGCCTCTCCGCCGCCGACCTCCGGGACGGTGACGCGCTGCGGCCCGTGCAGGTGGCCGAGCGCCACGTAGTCCACCCCGCGGCCCGCGAACGCAGCGGCCGGGACGGCGTCCACGCCGCCCACGCGGATGTCGCGCTCGGAGTCCGACGCCAGACCACCCACGACGAACGCGTGCCCGACGACGACCGCCCGCACCCCCGGGTCCGCGGCGCGGCGCCGCGCGAGGTCGGTGCCCACCCGGCGCAGGGCCGCCCCCATGACGGCCTCGTGGGACCGCGCGAGCGGCCGAGGCCTCACCGGGTCGCCGCCCGCCCTCTCGGCGTCGGGAGCGTCGGCGTCCGGCGCGTCCGCGAGGACGTGCCGGGCCGTGTCCGGGTCGAGGTACGGGAGCGCGTAGACGAGCAGCGGCGAGGCGTCGCCGCTCGTCGCACCGGGGCGCGGGCCCAGGACGACGGGCGCACCGACGTCGGCCAGGCGTGCCCGCACGTGGACGCCCGGGCGCAGGAGGCGGTCGCCGAACCCGAGCCGGACGGCGGAGTCGTGGTTGCCCGGCGTGACGACGACGTGCGCGTGCTCGGCGAGCCGCGTCACCGCGTCCGAGAGGAGGGAGACGGCGTCGACCGGCGGGATCGCGCGGTCGTAGACGTCGCCCGCGACGACGACCGCGTCGACCGCCTCGGAGCGGGTCAGCTCGACGAGGTGGTCGAGGTGCGCGGCCTGGTGCTCCAGCAGGTCGACCCCGTGCAAGGTGCGCCCGAGGTGCCAGTCGGAGGTGTGCAGGATGCGCATGCCCGCACCGTACCGGCCGGTTCCCACAGCCCCGGGGACCCGGGGCGGCGGCGGGCGCGCGGGTGTCAGACGGCGCCGACGACCTCGATCGGGCCCGTGGAGGCGCCGCTGCGCTCGACGGGGATCCGCCCGCCCATGCCGATCATGTCGAGCAGCTCGACGATGCTCGGCGACGGGTCCCGGAGCACGACCTCACGGCCGTCCTCCTCGCCGAGCATGTAGAGCTGGATGATGAACGCGATGCCCGAGGAGTCGATGAAGGTGACGTCGGCGACGTCCACCACGACGCGCCCGCGGGTGTCGAGCACGTAGGACATCGCCTCGCTCGCGCGGTCGCGCAGCGCCGCGTCCACCTCTCCCCACATCGTCACGACCACGCCGCCGTCCGCCGGGGCGTAGACGATCCCGCTCGTCCGGTCGATCGCGCTGCCTGTGTCCACGGTTCCCGCTTCTCTCGAGTCGTCCTGCCTGCTGTCGGCCGCCCCTCCGGACAACGTCCGGCGGTGGTGGCCTGTTCCCTGCGCCTGCCTCACGGCTCCGTCCGGACGCCGGCCGTGACCGTCGGGCGGCGGGTCGGACGAGGCGACCGTGACCGGAGCACCCCAGAGTCTGCACCCGGCGCGGGGCGCACACCAGCCCGCGCGGCGGTCGACCGCGACCTTCCTCCGAACCCTCACAACCCGGACCGCGTCGGTGCCTCCGCGCGCCGCCCGGAGCCCCGCGAGCGCCACGAGGAGGCGCAGCCCGGGCGGCGTCGCGGTCTCGTTCCCTTACCCGCTACAGGGGCTCGGTGACGTCGGCGACCTGGGCCCCGAGGGCGGCCACGAGGGCCTGCCCGTCGACCGTCGCGGCCACGCCGTGCTCGCCCGCGCCGATGGAGACGAGGTGGTCGCCGTCACCCGGGGCTTCCGGGGTCGCCGGGTCGCCCGCGACGTCCACCTCGTCCTCGCCGCGCACGGCGACCACGCGCACGTCCGCCACGACGGGCCACGCGTGCGTGGCGCCGAACGGCGTGATGGTGCCGCGCTCGTACCCGGTGACGTCGCGCGCGACCTCCTTGTCCGGCATGGACAGGCGCGACACGCCGAGCAGCGCGCGCAGCTTGGGCCACGAGATCTGCCGGTCGCCCGGGACGAGCACGAACAGGTAGTCGTCCTCCGCGCGCCGCACGACGATCGTCTTGAGGACGCGCGCCGGGTGCACGCCGCGCGCGGCGGCCGCCTCCTCCAGCGACCCCACCCGGCCGTGCCGGGTGAGGGTGAAGTCGATGCCCGACGCCTCCAGCGCCGCCACGGCGCGCTCGCTGCTCATGAGAACCGACCCTAGCCCTCGCCCCCGACGTACGGGCTGCCGGACCGGGGCCGCCGCCCGTCAGACGTCGTCGAACTCCGTCACGACGGTGCGCCAGTACTCGGCGCCGTCGCGCGTGCGGTGCACGAGGCCCGCGTCGACCATCGCGCGCCGCAGCGACACCGGGTCCGCGGCGCGCGCCGCGAGCCGCTTGGTCAACGTGAGCTCGGTGACGGGCTCCTCCAGCGGGAGCACCTGCGCCGCGAGGTACCGCACGACGAGCTCGCGGTCGCGCCACCGCTTCGGCATGCGCAGCAGGCGTCCGTCCGTGAGGAAGCGGTCGGGGCCCGTGGGGCGCGGCGTGGGGGCGGTCACGAGCAGGGCCGCGAACCGCTCGGGCGCCGCCCGCAGGAAGCCCGTCTCCTCGCGCACCACGACGCCCGCGGCGAGGAGCGGCGCGAGCCGACGGCGCTCGTCGGCCGACAGCACCGCCTCCGCGGGCCCCTCGCTCACGACGCGCGCGAGCACCTCGAGCCGTCCCGCGTCGGCGAGCGACGCGACCACCTGCTTCCACGCGTTGTCGGGCACCGGGGCGCCCGTCCGGTCGTCGTCCACCGCCCGACCCTACGCACGCCGCGCGGCACACGGCCACCGCGTTCCAGGACCCTGCACCCCGCGCTCCACCTCCCCGCGCCCGACCCGCGCTCCGCCCGGCGGCCGGGCGGACGGGCGCGGCGGGGCCGTCAGGCGAGGTGCACGGCGTCGCCCTGCCAGCGGCGCCGCAGCCACCGGTCGTGCGACGCCACGACCACGGCGCCCGGCCACTCCTCCACGGCCTCCATGAGCTCGCCCGCGAGCGTGAGCGACACGTGGTTCGTCGGCTCGTCGAGGAGCAGCACGTCGGGCGCCTGCGTGACGAGCATCGCGAGCACCACGCGCCGGCGCTGCCCCACGGAGAGCTCCGCGAGCCGTCGCCCCAGGTCGCGCGGCGCGAGGAGGCCGTGCGCGTCCACGGCCGCGTCGCGCGCGTCCGCCGGGTCCACGCCCTGCGCGAGGGCGAGCAGCTCGCGCGGGGTGCGGTCGTCGTCGTGCAGGTGCACGTCCTGCTCGAGCAGCCCCACCCGGACCCCGCGCGCCCGGCCCACGGTGCCGGCGTCGGGCACGAGGTCGCCCGCGAGCACGTGCAGCAGCGTGGACTTTCCGGCACCGTTGGCCCCGGTGACGAGCAGCTGGCTCCCCCGCGCGACCTCGATCGACGGGACGCCCGACGCTGCCATGTCGAGCCGGTCCGGCCGCTCGCCCGGGGCCGCCCCGGGCCCTCCACGCCCGGGCCGATGCACGACGACGCCGCGCGCCCACGCGACCACGTCGCCACCGCCCGGCGCGAGGCGGGTCCCCCCGCTCGGCGGTGCGAAGCGCAGGGGCGGGGGCGGCTTGCGCACCTGGTCGCGCTCGAGCGCGTCGAGCCGCTGCTGCGCGTTGCGCACGCGCCGCGCGATCTGGCCCTGCACGCGCTCGCCCTTGAAGTCGTAGAGGATCTTCGCCTGGTTGCCCCGCTCACGGTTCTTCGCGACGTCCCGGGCCGTCACCGCGACCCCGCGCCGCAGCTCCGCGAGCTCGGCCTGCTCCGCCTCGAAGCGCTGCTCCCAGCGCTCGCGCTCGACGCGCTTGGCCTCGAGGTAGTCGCCGTACGTGCCGCCGTAGAGGGTCCCCGCTCCCCCGCCGCGTGCCGCGTCCCTGCCGCCCGCGCCGCGGAGCGGCTCCGCGACCGGGTCGAGGTCGAGGATCTCGGTGCACACCTCGTCGAGGAACACGCGGTCGTGGCTCGCGAGCACCACGGCGCCCGGGAGCGCGCGCAGCGCCGCGGCGAGGAACTCCGCCGCGGCGTCGTCGAGGTGGTTCGTCGGCTCGTCGAGCAGCATCGCGCCGGGCTGGCGCACGAGCAGCGCGGCGAGGCCGAGCCGCGTGCGCTGGCCCCCGGACAGCGACCCGACCTCGCGGCCGGCGACCCCCTCCACGTCGAGCCCGAGACCCGCGAGCGTGCGCGCGGCCCGCGCGTCGGCGTCCCAGACGTCGGCGAGCTCGGCGCGCGCGAGGGCGCGCGCGTACGCCTCCTCGGCACCGGGGACGGGTTCGCCGCCCGGGTCGCCGGCGAGGGCGAGCGCCGCCTCCTCGAGCTCGCGCTCGATCCCGCGGACGCGCGCGAGCGCGTCGTCGACGACCGCGCGGACCGACGTCGTCGGCGGGTACGGGAACTCCTGGTGCAGGAACCCGAGGTCGGCGGGCCGGCTCACCGTGCCGTCGTCTGGGGCGAGCGTGCCCGCGAGCACCCGCAGGAGCGTGGACTTGCCGACACCGTTCTCGCCGACGAGACCCGTGCGATGGCCGGGGTCGACGGCGAGGTCGACGCCGCGCAGGACCGCGCGGCCCGCGAAGGACACGCGGACGTCGGACGCGCGCAGGACAGGGGTGGGACGTGCCATGGGTGATCACCTACCAGGTGCCCGGGTGGCGCGCGCACGCCGCGGAGGGCGGCGGGGGCCACGGCGACGGGCTCGACGGGACGGAGCGGCCGGGGCGGGTGAGGTTCACATCCCGCCCGACGCTACGCCGTCGGTACGGAAGGCGCACGGCATTTTCGGCGGCGCCCTCGTGCCGGGCGCAACTGCGGACTTCCGCGCGCCCCGTCGCTGTTGCCCCCGTCGGCGCGTCACGACGATGCCCGCCGGCCAGGCCCGAAGGTGTCGCGCGGGTCAGGGAGCGGACGTCTCCGTCTCCTCGGGCCCACGCGTCGGCGTCGGCGTGGCCTCCGTAGGCGAGGGCGACGGCTCGGGTCCGGTCGGCTCCGGCTCCGGCTCGGGCGGACCGGACGAGACGACGATCGCGACCGTGCTGCCGACCGCGACCGTCGCGCCGGAGCCGGGGTCGACGGACAGCACGGTCCCCGCCGCGGCCGAGTTCTCCGTCGTCGTGACGCTGACCTTGAGCTGGGCCTTCGAGAGCGCGGCCTCGACCTCGGCCTGCGACCTGCCGACGAGCCCGCCCGGGACGGTCACCGTCGACGGCTCAGGGTTGGACGGCCCGGGGTTCGACGGCCCCGGGTTCGACGGCTCGGGCGTCGTCGGGGCCGGCGGCTTCGGCGTGGTCGGTGCCGGGGGCTGCGGCGCGGCCGGGGTCGTCGGCTTCGGCGCGGGCGCGGTCGGCGTCGCCGGCTTCTGCGGCGTGGACGGCGCGCTGCTCTCGGCAGGCGTGTACCGCGACGGCATCTTGCCCGCCGCGAAGAACTCGAAGTGCCACGGCTCCGGCTTGGACCCGTTGGGCCGCGCCCACGCGGGGTTGTCCCAGCCGTAGTCCGGGCCGTGCGTGCGGAGCCAGACGTACTCGAGCGACGTCCCCGACGGCACGTTCCCGCCGACGTCGATCGCGAGCCCCCACCCGTGCTGCGACGTGCCGGGCACGGCCGCGAGGTAGGGCTTGACCGCCTTGAGGCGCACCTGCTCGTCGTAGGGGCGGTACGCGTCGGTGATCTTCAGCGCGTACCCGAACTCCTTCTCGAACTCGGCGGCGAGGGCCTCGAGCTGCTCCGCGGCGTCGCAGCGCAGGGTCTTGCCCGGCGCGAAGTCGAGCGCGCACAGCGCCTCCGGCGGGATGCGGCCGTTCTGGTACTGCGCCGTCGAGCCCGCGTACCGCTCGACGACCTCGGCGAGCCGCTCCGCGAGGGTCGTGCCCGCGAGCGCCGTCGCCCCGGCTGCCGGGACGACCCCGACCGGCACGAGGTCGGTGCCGAGCAGCTCGGCGAGCGTCGTCGCGGAGGCGAGGACGTCCTCCAGCGTCACGTCGCCGTGCGCGTGGTCGTCGCCCTCGGCGTGGTCGCCGTCACCGCTGTCAGCCGAGCCGTCGGCCGGGTCCTGGGAACCGTCGATCTCGCCGGGTGCCACCCCGTCGGGCGCGGGCACCTCGTCCTCGGGCAGCGTCCGGTCGCCCGGGGATCCCGGGCCTCCCGGGGATCCCGTGCCGCCGGGGGCGGACGGGTCCAGGGGCGTGCTCGTGCCGGGCGCCGGGCTCGGCGCGCCGCCGGGGCTCGGGGTGACGCTCGGCGAGGGGTCGGTGGACGCGCCGGGGGACGGGCTGCTCGTCGGGCTCGGCGAGGGCGCCGTGGGCGTCGCCGCGGTGCGGACCGCATCCGCCGCCGCGTCCCCGGCGGCGTCGACCGTCGCGGGCTGCTGCGCCGGGCGGTCGGTCGCGGGGTCCTCGGTATCGCCGTCCGTGCCCGTCGTGGTGTCGTCGTCACCAGCGCCGGCGCCTGCGCCCGTACCCGGGCCGAGCGGCTCCGGCAGCTCGGGGACCTGCGCGCCGTCGAGCGACTCGTCCAGGTCGAGGTCGCCGTCGGGCACGAGGGGCGCGGGGACGCGGCGGGCCGCGTCCTGCTGCGCGAGGTAGGTGGCCAGGAGCATGCCGAGCTCGGCGCGAGCCTGCTCGACGGGCGGGGAGACGTGGCCGTCGTCGAGCGCGTTGGCCGTCGCGAGGACCTCGATGGCGCCGTCGAGCTGCTGGCCCTCGTCGAGGCCGGCCCCGAGCGTGCTCGAGAGCGCCGCGACCTGGGTCGCCGTGGTCGCCTCCTGCGCGAAGAACGACGCGCCCGGGCGGGGTTGGGCGCTGCCGGCGAGGGCCGCGGCGAGCGTGATGGCGAGCGCCGACGAGATGAGGACGTGCGACACGGCCCGCGCGCGCCGTCCGAACGACTCCGGGCCCACCGCGGCGGCGGCGGGCGCGGGCTCGGGCGTCACGGGCGCGTCGTCCGCGCCCTCGTGCTCCGCCGTGGTGCTCACCGCTCACTCCCGTGCTTCGTGCCCTGCCACGGACCTGCGGTCCCGCACGCCGGATGTGCGCGTCGTCGCGCCCGACGTCACGGCTGCGCGCGCACACGATCGGTGTGCTGCACGCCACAGTGCCCTCGTCCGCCTACCGTACACCGCGTCCACGAGGCTCTCACCCCGGTCTCATGTTCGCGGTGGACAATCGCCCCATGAGTTCACCGACACGTCACCGCAGGTCAACGTCCCGCGCGCTCGCGCTCGGGGCAGCCGTCGCCGCGACCGTCGCGCTGGGCGGGTGCGCCGAGGACGGCTCGGTGAGCGTGCCGGAATTCACCCTGACGGGCGACCAGGTCCAGCAGTTCCTCGACGACGCGGGCGCGCAGGTCGAGACGATCGGCGAGGACGTCCGGTCGCTCACGGACGACCTGGGCACCCTCCCGGACGACACGCGCACCCGCGCCGAGGAGGCCGTCGCGTCCGCGCAGGAGGCCGCCGACGAGGCCCGCGCCGCGGCGGACGAGGCGGCGTCCGCCACGGACGAGACGCGCGCCCAGGCCGAGCAGCGCCTGGCCGACGCCGAGGCCGCGCTCGAGGACGCGTCCACCGAGCTCGGCGACGTCGCGGGCACCCTCTCCGGCGCCGACGCCGCGGTGCGCGACGCGATCGAGAGCCTGCGCACCCGGGTCGACGAGCTCCGCGCGGACCTCGAGGACGCGTCCGGCTCCTGACCGCACGGGCCGGGCGCGGGCGGCCCGCGCCCGGTGTCGCCGGACCCTCGTCCGCACCGGGGACCTAGGTCCCCGGGCCCGGCGACTTTTGCCTGACGTCCACCCTTCCTTCACAGGGGTTTGCTTGGTCTCAGGAGCCCGACCGCACCGGACGGGTCGATGAGAGGGGACAGTGATGAAGGGGACGATCGAGCGGAACGCCAACGCGCCGCTCCCCACGGTCGAAGGCACCGAGCCGGAGACCCTCAGCCTCGCGGAGCGCGCCACGCGACCCACCCAGGTGGTGCTCGGCGTCCTGCGGATCACGATCGGGTTCTACTTTCTCTGGGCCTTCCTCGACAAGACGTTCGGGCTCGGGTTCGCCACCCCCGCCGAGCGGTCGTGGATCAACGGGAACAGCCCGACCACCGGCTTCCTGTCGAACCTCGAGGGCACGTTCTCGGGCTTCTTCGGCGGCCTCGCGGGGAACGCGTTCATCGACGTGCTCTTCATGGTCGGTCTGCTCGGCATCGGGCTCGCCCTGATCCTGGGCATCGGGATGCGGATCGCCGCGGTGAGCGGCACGCTCCTGCTCCTGCTCATGTACCTGGCCGAGCTCCCGCTCGTGACCAACCCGATCATCGACGACCACATCACGATGTCGCTCACGATCATCGCTCTCACGCTCCTCGGGGCGGGCAGCGTGCTCGGGCTCGGCAAGACGTGGAAGAGGATCCCGTTCGTCCAGCGCAACGCCTGGCTGGTCTGACGGTTCGACCGCCCGCCGTGTGCGGCGGGCCACGGGGCGACCGATACCGCGCGACGATCTGAGGCCGTCGCTGCAGGGAGTCGCTCCCGGGGGAAGAGGGGCGTGCGGGCGGTGGGGAGACCACCCGCACGTCCCGCCCTCCGCGCCCGGCAGGGCGACCGACAGCTCGACGGAGCCGGTCGCCCGCCGGGCGCCTTTCTGCGTGCCCGGCCTGGGCAGCCCGGTCCGGTGCGCCCCCCGGCGTCAGCCGAAGCGGGCCAGCAGCTCCGCCGCCTGGGGATCGCCCTGGGCGGCCGCCTCGTGCCACAGGGCCATCGCCTCGGCGACGCGGCCCGCCCGGAGGCGGAGCACCCCGAGGCTCGTGCGCGCGGTCGGCTCGCCGGCGAGCGCCGCCTGCTCGAGCAGGTCCTCGGCGTCCGGCCCGCGGCCCGCGCGCACGTAGAGGTCCGCGAGGGCCGCCGCGACGCGCGCCTCGCCCGACCCCGCCCACCCCTCGAGCAGCGCGACGGCGTCGTCCGGGGTCAGCGCGCCGCTGCGCACGAGCTCGACCGCCGCCTCCCAGCTCTCGCCCGACGTCGCCGCGAGGACGTCCTCGGCGGCGTCGCGCTCCCCCAGCTCGGCGAGCACCTGCGCGAGCCGCACGGCCGCGCCCTCGACTCCCTGCGCGAGCTCGTACCAGCGGCGGGCCGCGTGCAGGTCGCCGCGCTCCGCCGCGACCTGCGCGGCCATGAACGCCCCCAGCGCGTCGCCCGCCAGACCGGCGAGCTCGAAGCAGCGGAACGCCTCCACGGCGTCGCCCGCCTCGTGGTGCGCGACGCCCAGCCGGTACACGGCCCCCGGCACGCCCTGCTCGACGGCCGCCTCGTAGAACGGGACCGCGGCGGCCGGGCTGCCGAGCGCGCGCAGGTCGTCGGCGATCGCGACGAGCTCGGCCGGGTCGTCGGGGTGCAGGTGCCCGACGGCGGACCGCAGGTCCGCGAGGGCGCTCGCCGCGGCCTCGGCGGGCGCTCCGGAGCGCGGGGCGACGTCCGCGCCCTGGTCGGTGGTCGGCATGCGGCACCGCGTCCCTTCGGCCCCTGCGTCGACGGCCCGGTGGTCCGGGACCTGCGCGACGGCGACGTGCGGCCGGCGGCAGGACGGCGTCGGACGTCCCGAGATGTGGACGCACGATAGCGCGGCGGTGTCGCCCACGTCACACCCCGGGCGAGACGGGTGCCGCCCGGCCGCCGGGGTCTGGGAGACTGCATCGGGTGAGCGGAACGACCGACCTGCCGGCCAGCGCCGGGCAACGCGTGCTGGACGCCGTCGTGGCGGTGACGAGCGACCTCGACCTGCCGCAGGTGCTGCGGCGCATCGTCGACGCGGCGATGGAGCTCACGGGCGCCCGGTACGGCGCGCTCGGGGTGCTCGACGCCTCGGGGCGCGAGCGCCTCGCGCAGTTCATCCCCCTGGGCCTCTCGGACGACGAGGTCGCCGAGATCGACCACTGGCCGCACGGCGAGGGTCTGCTGGGCGAGCTCATCGACCACCCGGCGCCCATCCGCGTGCCGGAGATCGCCGACGACGTGCGCTCGGCCGGCTTCCCCGAGGGCCACCCGCCCATGCACACGTTCCTCGGCGTGCCGGTGCGGGTGCGCGACACGGTGTTCGGCAACCTCTACCTCACCGACAAGCAGGTCCCCGGGGGCGGGTGCGAGGAGTTCACCGCGGAGGACGAGGCGGCCGTGGTCGCGCTCGCCGCCGCCGCGGGCGTCGCCATCGAGAACGCGCGGCTCTACGGCCGGGCGAAGCAGGTGGGTGTGCTGGAGGACCGCGACCGGATCGCGCGCGACCTGCACGACGTCGTCATCCAGCGCCTCTTCGCGTCGGCCATGACGCTCATGAGCGTGCAGCCGCTCGTCAGCGACCCGAACGCGCGCACGCGCATCGAGGAGACCGTCTCCGACCTCGACGAGACGATCCGGCAGATCCGGTCCACGATCTTCGCGCTGCACACGGCCACGGACCCGGACGCGCCCTCGATCGAGGACCGGTTCCGCGCGCAGGCCGAGGCCGCGACGACCGTGCTCGGGTTCGCGCCCGAGGTCGACGTCGAGGTGGCGGCCGAGGGGTCGGGCGCGGGCGTGACCGACGGCGGCCCCAGCCTGCCGGCCGAGGTCGCGGACCAGCTCGTCGTCGTGCTCGGCGAGGCCCTGACCAACGTCGCCCGGCACGCGCAGGCGAGCCGCGTCGTCGTGCACCTGGCCGTGACCGCGCACGAGGCGCGCCTCACCGTCACGGACGACGGCGTGGGCATCCAGCCCGGCGGCCGGCGCTCCGGCCTGCGGAACATGCAGGCGCGCGCCGCCGCGCTCGGCGGGTCGAGCACCGCGACCGCCCGGCCCGACGGCGGCACCCGCCTCGAGTGGTGGGTGCCGCTCGGCTGACGCGTCGGGTGCTCAGAGCGTCCGGTGCATGACGTGCAGGCCGACGAGCCCGTGCACCGGGTGGTCGAACGCCTCGGGGACGGTCGCGAGGATCGTGAACCCCAGCGACTCCCAGAGCCGGACCGCGCGCTCGTTCGTCTCCACGACCGCGTTGAACTGCATCGCCCGGTAGCCGTCTGCGCGCGCACCGTCGAGCACGGCGCGCGCGAGCGCCCGGCCGACGCCACGCCCGGCTCCGTCGGGCCCGACGACGAAGCTCGCGTTCGCGACGTGCGCCCCGGCACCGGGGTGGTTGGGCAGATACTTCGCCGTGCCGAGCACGGTGCCACGGGCACCGTCCTCCGCCGGGACCGCGACGAGGACACGCGCGCCCGGGGCGTCGAGCCACGCGGCCCGGGCGTCGGCCTCCGTGATGTCACGCGGGTACGTGTACGTCTCGCCCGCGCGGAAGACCGGCTCGAGCGCCCGCCAGATGCCGGGCCAGTCCGCGGGCGTCCCGGCACGCACCTCGATCGTCGCAGTCACCGGTCGAGCGTAGTGCGCGGGCCGCGGGTCAGCGCAGGATCCTCCGGCCGGTCACGATGCGCGGCACGACCTTGATGACGCGGTCGCGCACGCCGGGCACGAACGTCACGAGCGGGAGCGAGAGCAGCCGCGCGCGCTCCACCGGCTCGGTGACCTCGAACGTGCGGCCGACGAGCACGACGGACCACCCGGAGCGGGCGTCGGCGTCGAACGAGTCGACCTCGAACGCCACGACGGCGCGGCTGGCGGCCACCGCGAGCTTCGAGCCCTCCGCGGTCCGGAACACGACGTCCGGGCCGTCGAGCACGAAGTTCACCGGCTGGATCGCCGGCAGCGCGTGGTCGGTGTAGACGATCCTGCCCACGGGGACGGTCGCGAGGAGCGCGTAGCTCTCCTCCGGCGTGAGCTCCGCGAGCCCTGCCGAGGCGCGCGGGCGCTCGGCCGTCGCGAGCCCCCCGCTCCCCACCGGTGCCCCTGTCCCGGTCCGCTCGACTGTGTCCATCTCCACATCGTCGCGCCGCGGTGTCAGATCCGGGAGTGCCGAAGGTCCCGACGCCGCGCGGTCGCCCGGTCCGTGGGCGTCGGCCCCCGGTCCGTGCGCGGGCGAGCCCTCGGGCCCCGTCCCGCCCTGCGGGTCGGGCCCGCCGTCAGGGACGCTGCGCCGGGCCACCGTGCTGCCGGTCCCCGGTGGGACCGCCCGCGCCCGGGGCGCCCTGGCGGGACGCCTCCTCCTGGCGCATCTCGGTCGCGAGGACCGCGACCTGGGTGCGGCGCTGCAGGCCGAGCGTCGCGAGGACGTGGGAGACGTAGTTCTTGACCGTCTTCTCCGCGAGGTAGAGGCGCTTGCCGATCTCGCGGTTCGTCAGGCCCTCGCCGATGAGCGCGACGATCTGGCGCTCCTGCTGGGACAGGCCCTCGAGGCGGTCCGGCGTCTCGTCCGCGGCGTGGCGCAGGCGCTCCAGCACGCGCGCGGTGCTCGCCGGGTCGAGCAGCGACCCGCCCGCCGCGACCGTGCGGACCGCGCCGACGAGGTCGGACCCGTGGATCTGCTTGAGCACGTACCCCGACGCCCCGGCGAGGACGGCCTGGAACAGCGCCTCGTCGTCGGCGAAGGACGTGAGCATGAGGCAGCCGACCTCGGGCAGCTCGGAGCGCACCTCGCGGCATACCTCGACGCCCGAGCCGTCGGGCAGGCGCACGTCGAGGATCGCGACGTCGGGGCGCGTCGCCTTGATGCGGGCGAGCGCGGAGGCGGCGGTGCCGGCCTCGCCGACGACGGTGATGTCACCGGCGGCCTCGAGCAGTGCGGCGACGCCGCGGCGGACCACCTCGTGGTCGTCGAGCAGGAACACGCGGATCGGGTGGGGAGAGCCCATGCCCTCAACGTAGCCGGTCGGAGGGGGATTCTCGCGCGCGCCCGCCCGTGGCGCCGCGGGTGCGGGACCTTCGTCCCGGTGGGTCGTGCCGAGCGTCCCGCG
This sequence comes from Cellulosimicrobium funkei, assembly GCF_004519295.1. Taxonomy (GTDB): domain Bacteria; phylum Actinomycetota; class Actinomycetes; order Actinomycetales; family Cellulomonadaceae; genus Cellulosimicrobium; species Cellulosimicrobium funkei. Next base: position 384,311 of record NZ_SOZH01000001.1, on the reverse strand, counting down.
CGTCGGGGGCGGTCGCCGGGTGCGGCGGACCGCCCGCGCGCGGTATCCAGGAGGTGTGGCAGGTGGCGGGACGACCGCCACGAAGGGGACGACAGGACCGAGGTGGTCATGGTGAGCGGATCGACGCAGCAGGTCGTGCTGGTCGGTGTGGACGGCAGCACGACGAGCGGCAAGGCCCTGGACTGGGCGGTGCACGAGGCGGCGCGTCGGGGCGCGGAGCTGCGCGTGCTGCACGTCGCGTACGTGCCCGTCGTCGCGACGCCGTTCGTCGGCGGCGCGTACTACCCGAGCGTCGAGGAGCTCGGCGAGATCGCCGGCCCCATCCTCTCGGCCGCCACCGAGCGCGCCGCGCGCGTGGACGCGTCGGTGCCCGTGCGGACGCTGCTGCGCTCCGGCCCGCCCTCGGAGGCGCTGCTCGACGAGGCCAAGGATGCCGACCTCGTCGTCGTGGGGTCGCGCGGGCTCGGGTCCGTCGGGTCGATGTTCTTCGGGTCCGTCGGGACCCGGCTGGCCGCCCGCGCGCCCGTGCCGGTCGTCGTGGTGCCGCCGTCCGTGGACCACGTGGAGCGCACGACCGACGTCGTGGTCGGCGTCGACGGGTCCGTGCACGGCGACGCCGCGCTCCGGTTCGCGCTCGACGAGGCCGCGCGCACGCGCTCCCGCGTCGTCGCGGTGTGCGCCTGGCGCCTGCCCGCCGGGCCGCTGTGGGAGGAGAACCCCGCGTTCTACACCGCCGCCGAGCGCGACGCGCGCGCCGAGGCGTCGCGCACCGTCGAGGCCGCGCTCGGGCGCGTGCGCACCGCGGAGCACGACGACGTCCTCGTCGAGACGTTCGTCGTCGACCGCGAGCCGTCCGTCGCCCTCCGGGAGGCCGCGGCGGGGGCCGCGCTGACCGTCGTCGGCTCGCGCGGCCGCGGCGACCTGCGCGGCATGCTCCTCGGCTCGGTGAGCCAGGAGGTGCTGCACCACGCGACGCACCCCGTCGCCGTCGTGCACGCGGCGCGCGACTAGGGTGCCGTCCGCGCGGGGCGGGGACGCCGTCGGGCCGCTAGCGTCGAGACCGTGAGCGACGACGCGCAGGCCCTCCCGCACGACACCTCGTGGCCCCGGGCGGGCGACTGGCCTGGGCCGACGGGTGACGCCGTCGACGTCGCGCTGCTCGGCGTCCCGGCCTGGCGCACGTCGCTCTCGCCGACCGGCGCCCACGCGACACCCGCCGCGGTGCGCGCCGCGCTGCGCCGGTACAGCCCCGCGCTCGTCCCCGACCGCCCGCTGCCCGACGGCGGCCCCTCCGCCCGCGTGCGACCCGTCGCCGGCGTCGGTGCCCGAGGCCTCGGAGAACGGGCCGATCCCGTCGACCTCGCCGAGCTCACGTTCGCCGACCTGGGCGACGTCGACGAGCCCGACGGCGCCGAGGGCGAGGCCCGGACGCGCGCGGCGGCCCGGACCGCGCTGGAGGGCGCTCGGCTGCTCGTCGCGCTGGGCGGCGACAACTCCGTGACCGTCGCGACCGCGCTCGGCGCGTGGGGCGACGACCTCGCCACCGCGGGCCTCGTCACGCTCGACGCTCACCACGACCTGCGCGACGGCGTGTCCAACGGGTCGCCGGTACGGCGTCTGGTCGAGGCGGGGCTCGACCCGCGGCGGGTCGTGCAGGTCGGCATCGCGGACTTCGCGAACTCCGCCGAGTACGCGCGCCGCGCCGTCGAGCTGGGGATCACCGTCGTGCACGTCGACGAGCTGCGCCGGCGCGGGCCCGAGGAGGTGATGCGCGCGGCCATGGAGGTCGCGGGTGCCGCGGGCGGGCCGGTGCACCTCGACGTGGACGTCGACGTGTGCGACCGCTCCGTCGCCCCGGGCTGCCCCGCGAGCGTCCCCGGCGGGATCGCGGCGTGGGAGCTGCGCGCCCTCGTCCGGGCCGCGGCGCTCGACGGCCGGCTCCGCTCCGCCGACGTCGTCGAGGTCGACGCGACGGCCGACGCCCCCGACGGCCGCACGGTCCGCCTCGCCGCCCTTTGCGTCCTGGAGCTCGCGGCCGGCCTCACCCTCCACCCGCCGACCCCGGAACCGGCACTGACGTAGCCCCCCCCCCCCCCGCCGAGCAGGCGGTTCCGGCCGGTCCACCAGGTGGTCCTGGCACGACACGCGCCCTGGACGCACCAGGACCACCTGTTCGACGCCGGGTGAGTCAGGGGTGGGGATGGGGGTGGGGGTCTGGGGGGCCCGACCTCCACGTCTTCGCGACCAGGGGGACGCCGGGGCGGTAGGCGAGGTGGGTGCGACTCGGGGCGTCGAGCAGCACGACGTCGGCCCGGGCTCCGGGGGCGAGGTGCCCGACGTCGTCCCGCCGCAGCGCGAGCGCGCCGCCCGCGGTCGCGGACCACACGGCCTCGGCGACGGTCATCCGCATCTCGCGGACCGCGAGCGCCACGCACAGCGGCATCGACGACGTGTAGCTCGACCCGGGGTTGCAGTCGCTCGCGAGCGCGACGACGGCCCCCGCGTCGAGGAGTCGTCGCGCGTCGGGGTAGGGCTGGCGCGTCGAGAACTCGACGCCGGGGAGAAGGGTCGCGACGGTCCCGGCGCCCGCTCCCGACGTCGCGACGGTCCCGGCGACGGCTCGCGACGTCCCGTTCGGCCGCGTCCCGCTGTCGGTCCACGAGCCGGCGAGCGCCGCGACGTCGTCGTCGGTGAGGTACGTGCAGTGGTCCACCGCGGCGGCGCCCAGCCCGACGGCGAGGCGCACCCCCTCCCCCGGCCCGAGCTGGTTCGCGTGCACGCGCACGCCGAGCCCGGCGGCGGCCCCGGCCTCGAGCACGCGGCGGGACTGCTCGGGCGTGAACGCGCCGGTCTCGCAGAACACGTCGACCCACCGGGCGTGCGGTGCGCACGCGGCGAGCATCTCCCCGCACACGAGGTCGACGTAGGCGTCGGCCCGGCCCGCGTGCTCCACCGGCACGACGTGCGCCCCGAGGAACGTCACCTCGGGCGTCACCTCGCGCGCGAGCCGCACCGACCGCTCCTCGTCCGCGACGGTGAGGCCGTAGCCGCTCTTCACCTCGACCGTGGTCGTGCCCTGTCGGGCCGCCTCGTCGAGGTGCCGGGCCAGCCCGGCGCGGAGCACGTCGTCGGACGCGGCGCGCGTCGCGGCGACGGTCGACCGGATGCCGCCCGCCTCGTACGGGCGCCCGGCCATGCGCGCCTCGAACTCGGCGGCGCGGTCGCCCGCGAACACGAGGTGGGTGTGCGAGTCGACGAACCCCGGGAGCACCGCGCGCCCGCCCGCGTCGACCGTCACGTCCGGCTCCCGTCCGTCCAGCGCGTGCCCGACGGCGTCCCGCGCCTCCCGGGCCGGGCCCGCCCAGGCGACCCGGCCGCCGTCGAGCAGCAGGACGGCGTCCGTCACCAGGCCGGTCGGGTCGCCGTCGCGCGTGCCGGGGCCGCCCGGGGCGTTGGTCGTCAGCTCGCCGATGCCGGTGACGAGCGTCGACCCGGGCCCCGCGGACATGCCCGCCGCGCGTCGTCCCGTCACGGCGTCTCCCGCGCGGGGACGCGGAGCCCGCCGCGCTCGGCGGCGGCGACCGCGTCGTCGTACCCGGCGTCGACGTGGCGCAGCACCCCGAGGCCCGGGTCGTTCGACAGCACGCGCGCGAGCTTGGCCGCGGCGAGCGGCGTGCCGTCCGCGACGGACACCTGGCCCGCGTGGATCGAGCGGCCCATGCCGACGCCACCGCCCTGGTGGATCGAGACCCACGTCGCGCCCGACGACGCGGCCGTGAGCGCGTTGAGCAGGGGCCAGTCGGCGATCGCGTCGGAGCCGTCGGCCATGGCCTCCGTCTCGCGGTACGGGGACGCGACCGACCCGGCGTCGAGGTGGTCGCGGCCGATGACGACCGGGGCGCGCACCGCGCCCGACGCGACGAGGTCGTTGAACGCCAGTCCGGCGCGGTCGCGCTCGCCGTGCCCGAGCCAGCAGATGCGCGCGGGCAGGCCCTGGAACGCGACGCGCTCCTGGGCGGCGCGGATCCAGCGGTGGAGGTGGTCGTCGTCGAACAGGTCGAGCACGGCGGCGTCGGTCGCGGCGATGTCGCGCGGGTCGCCCGAGAGCGCGGCCCACCGGAACGGGCCCTTGCCCTGCGCGAACAGCGGCCGGATGTACGCGGGCACGAACCCCGGGAAGTCGAACGCCCGGTCGTACCCGCCGCGGCGCGCCTCGTCGCGGATCGAGTTGCCGTAGTCGAACACCTCGGCGCCCGCGTCGAGGAACCCGACCATGCCCTCGACGTGCCGGGCCATGGACTCGCGCGCGCGGTCGGTGAGCTCGTCGGGCTTCGCGGCGGCGTAGTCCGCCCAGTCCGCGAGGTCCACCCCGACCGGCAGGTAGGACAGCGGATCGTGCGCCGACGTCTGGTCCGTGACGACGTCGACCTCGACCCCGCGCCGCAGCAGCTCCGGCACGACCGTCGCGCTGTTCCCCTCGACCCCCACCGACAGCGCCCGCCGCTCGCGCCGCGCGTCCTCCACGAGCCGGACCGCGGCGTCGAGGTCGTCGGCCACGACGTCGAGGTACCGCTCGCGCACGCGCCGGTCGAGGCGCGACCGGTCGACGTCGACCACGAGGCACGCGCCGCCGTTGAGCGTCACCGCGAGCGGCTGCGCGCCGCCCATGCCGCCGCACCCGCCGGTGAGCGTGAGCGTCCCGGCGAGGGTCCCGCCACTGAGCCCCTGCCCGCCCTGGCGGGCGGCGAGCTTCGCGGCGACCGCGGCGAGCGTCTCGTACGTGCCCTGGAGGATGCCCTGCGCGCCGATGTAGATCCACGACCCCGCCGTCATCTGCCCGTACATCGTCAGGCCCGTCGCCTCGAGCCGCCGGAACTCGGGCCACGTCGCCCAGTCCCCCACGAGGTTGCTGTTCGCGAGCAGCACGCGCGGCGCCCACTCGTGCGTCCGCAGCACCCCGACCGGCTTGCCCGACTGCACGAGGAGCGTCTCGTCGTCCGCGAGCGTCGTGAGCGTGCGGACGATCGCGTGGTAGCTCGGCCAGTCGCGCGCCGCGCGGCCGGTGCCGCCGTAGACGACGAGGTCGTCGGGCCGCTCCGCGACCTCGGGGTCGAGGTTGTTCATGAGCATCCGCAGCGGCGCCTCGGTCTGCCACGACCGCGCGGTGAGGGTCGTGCCGCGCGGGGCGCGGACCGGGACGGGCGTGCCGAGGCGGTGGGTCGGCTCGTGGACCATGGTCGTCTCGCTCCTTCGGGTCGGGTGGGTCTCAGGCCAGGTGCCCGACGGCGGCGCTCGCCGCCGCGGTCACGGCACCCGTCGCGACGAGGCGGGTCACGGCCTCGATCTCGGGCGCGAGGTAGCGGTCCGGTCCGGGGCCCGCGGCGGCCGTGCGCACGAGGTCGCGCACGGCGCCGGTCCCCCGCGCGGGGTGCAGGGACCCGGCGTCGCAGCGGAGGTCGAGGGCGCGCGTCGCGGTGAGCAGCTCGATCGCGAGGACGCGGCCCAGCCCGTCGACGGCGCGGCGGAGCTTGCGCGCCCCGGCCCAGCCCATGGACACGTGGTCCTCCTGCATGGCCGACGACGGGATCGAGTCGACGCTCGACGGCACCGCGAGCCGCTTGAGCTCCGAGACGATCCCCGCCGCCGTGTACTGCGCGATCATCAGCCCGGAGTCGACGCCCGGGTCGTCGGCGAGGAACGGCGGCAGGCCCTCGTTGCGGGCCTTGTCGAGGAACCGGTCCGTGCGGCGCTCGCTCATGCTCGCGACGTCGGCCGCGGCGATCGCGAGGAAGTCGAGCACGTACGCGACCGGGGCCCCGTGGAAGTTGCCGTTCGACTCGACGCGCCCGTCCACGGTGACGACCGGGTTGTCGATCGCCGCCGCGAGCTCCCGGCGCGCGACGGCGGTCGCGTGGTCGAGCGTGTCGCGCGCGGCGCCGTGCACCTGGGGCGCGCACCGCAGCGAGTACGCGTCCTGGACGCGCGTGCACTCGGGCCGGCCGTCGGCGTCGAGCGTGCGGTGGCTCGCCACGACGGGCGAGCCGTCGAGCAGCGCGCGCAGGTTCGCGGCCGACACCGCCTGGCCGGGGTGCGGCCGCATCGCCACGAGGTCGGCCGCGAACGGCGCGTCCGAGCCGAGCAGCGCCTCGACGCTCGCCGCCGCCGCGACGTCGGCCGTCGTGAGCAGGGACCGCAGGTCGTGCAGCGCGAGCGCCAGCATGCCGAGCATGCCGTCCGTGCCGTTGATGAGCGCGAGGCCCTCCTTCTCGCGCAGCGCGAGCGGCGCGATCCCGGCCGCGGCGAGCGCGTCGGCAGCGGGCACGACGGCTCCCGTCGCGTCCCGGACCTCGCCCTCGCCGAGCGCCGCGAGCGCCACGTGGGCCAGCGGCGCGAGGTCGCCCGAGCACCCGAGCGAGCCGAACTCCCGCACCACCGGGGTGATCCCGGCGTCGAGCATCGCGGCGTACGTCTGCGCGACGACGGGGCGCGCCCCGGTGCGCCCGGTCGCCAGGGTCGCGAGCCGCAGGAACTGGAGCGCCCGCACGACCTCGCGCTCGACCTCCGGCCCCGACCCCGCCGCGTGCGACCGGACGAGGCTGAGCTGGAGCTGCGCGCGCCGCTCGACCGGGATGTGGCGCCGCGCGAGCGCCCCGAACCCGGTCGAGACGCCGTAGTGCGGGCGGTCGTCGTCCGCGAGCCCTTCGACGACGGCGCGGCTCGCCGCCATCGCCTCGACCGCCGCGTCCGCGAGCCGGACGCGCGCGCCGTGCCGCGCGACGTCGACCACGTCGCCGATCGTCAGCGGACCGTCGCCCACGACGACGACGCGCGCGGCGCGGGCCGGGTCGGAGACGGCCGGGGAGTGCGTCGTCGCTGCCATGCCCCCAGGACACACCGCGCCTCGACGCGCCGGGAGCCCGCTGCGACAGGTTCGGTCTGGGATGCCAGACAGGCCCCCTGTTCCCTCCCCGACCGCAGCAGCCAGCCCTCTACCGCAGCTACCGACGCCGCCGCCGACGCCGCCGCTGACCAGGTCATCCCGGCGAGCCGAGCAGGCGGTCGTGGCGCGTCAGCTGCCCGGGACGCGCCACGATCACCTGTTCGGCACCGGGTGGGGGCTGGAAGGGGGCGGGAGGGTCGGGCGGCGGCGGGGTGGCAGCGGGTCAGGCGTTCACGTAGGCCGCGAGGTGCTCGCCCGTCAGGGTGGAGCGGGCCGCCACGAGGTCGGCCGGGGTGCCCTCGAAGACGACGCGACCGCCGTCGTGCCCGGCGCCGGGGCCGAGGTCGATGATCCAGTCCGCGTGCGCCATGACCGCCTGGTGGTGCTCGATGACGATGACGGACTTGCCCGCGTCGACGATCCGGTCGAGGAGCCCGAGGAGGTTCTGCACGTCGGCGAGGTGGAGGCCGGTCGTCGGCTCGTCGAGCACGATCACGCCGCCCTTGTCGCCGAGGTGGGTCGCGAGCTTGAGGCGCTGGCGCTCGCCGCCGGACAGCGTCGTGAGGGGCTGGCCGAGGCTCACGTACCCGAGGCCGACGTCGTCGAGGCGTTCGAGGATCGCCGCGGCGGCCGGCACCTTGCCCTCGCCGGACGAGAAGAACGCGCGCGCCTTCGCGACCGGGAGGTCGAGCACGTCGGCGATGTTCAGCCCGCCGAGCGTGTAGTCGAGCACCGAGGCCTGGAACCGGCGGCCCCCGCAGTCCTCGCACGGGGTCGAGACGGTCTCCATGAAGCCGAGCTCGGTGTAGATGACGCCCGCGCCCTTGCACTCGGGGCACGCGCCCTCGGAGTTCGCGCTGAACAGGGCGGGCTTGACGCCGTTCGCCTTCGCGAACGCCTTGCGGATCGGCTCCAGCAGGCCCGTGTAGGTCGCGGGGTTGCTGCGGCGCGACCCCCGCACCGCGCTCTGGTCGATCGTCACGACGCCCTCGCGCCGCGACACCGACCCCTCGACGAGCGAGCTCTTGCCCGACCCGGCCACCCCGGTCAGCACGACGAGCACCCCGAGCGGGATGTCGACGTCCACGTCCTGCAGGTTGTGCGCGTCCGCGCCGCGGATCTCCAGCGCGCCCGACGGCGAGCGCACCTCCTCCTTGAGCGTCGCGCGGTCGTCGAGGTGGCGGCCGGTGACGGTGTCGCTCGCCCGCAGCCCCTCGACCGTGCCCTCGAACGTCACCCGGCCGCCCGCCGTGCCCGCACCCGGGCCGAGGTCGACGACGTGGTCCGCGACGACGATCGTCTCCGGCTTGTGCTCGACGACGAGGACCGTGTTGCCCTTGTCGCGCAGCTGGAGCAGGAGGCCGTTCATGCGGTCGATGTCGTGCGGGTGCAGGCCGATGGTCGGCTCGTCGAAGACGTAGGTGACGTCCGTGAGCGACGACCCGAGGTGGCGCAGCATCTTGATGCGCTGCGACTCGCCGCCCGACAGCGTGCCCGACGGCCGGTCGAGGCTGAGGTAGCCCAGCCCGAGCTCGACGAACGACGCCAGGTTCTCGCCGAGGGCGTTGACGACGGGCGCCATGTGGGGGTCGTCCAGGTCGCGGATCCACGCGGCGAGGTCGGTGATCTGCATCGCGCACAGGTCCGCGATGTTCACGCCGCGGATCTTCGACGAGCGCGCCGACTCGGACAGGCGCGTGCCACCGCAGTCGGGGCACGGCGCGAACGTCGCGGCGCGCTCGACGAACGCGCGGACGTGCGGCTGGAGCGAGTCGACGTCCTTGGAGAACATCGACTTCTGGATCTTGGGGATCAGGCCCTCGTAGGTGACGTTGATCCCCATCGCCTTGATCTTGGTGGGCTCCTTGTAGAGGAAGTCCTGCATCTGCTGGTCGGTGAACTCGCGGATGGGCCGGTCGCCCGGGAAGAACCCCGACTCGGCGAACCCGCGCACCATCCACCCGTCGGCGGTGTACCCCGGGATTTTGATCGCGCCGTCGCGCAGCGACTTGGAGTCGTCGAAGATCTCCGTGAGGTCGAGGTCCGAGACCGCGCCGCGCCCCTCGCACCGCGGGCACATGCCGCCGTGGTAGATCGCGTTGCGGACGATCGTCTTCTCGCCGGTGGCCGACGTCATGATGCCGCTCGCCTTGCGCGCGGGGATGTTGAAGGAGAACGCCGTGGGCGGGCCGACCTGCGGCTCGCCGAACCGGCTGAACAGCACCCGCAGGATCGCGTTCGCGTCGGTCACCGTGCCCACCGTGGAGCGCGGGTTGGCGCCCAGCCGCTCCTGGTCCACGACGATCGCCGTCGTGAGCCCTTCGAGCACGTCGACGTCGGGGCGGTCCAGCGTGGGCATGAAGCCCTGGAGGAACGCCGGGTAGGTCTCGTTGATGAGGCGCTGCGACTCGGCGGCGACGGTGTCGAACACGAGCGAGCTCTTGCCCGACCCGGAGACGCCCGTGAACACCGTGAGACGCCGCTTCGGGATCTCGACGCTCACGTCCTGCAGGTTGTTCGCCCGCGCCCCCTGGACCCGGATGACGTCGTGCGCGTCGGGGTCCTGGCGCTCCGAGGTCGGGGTTCCCGTCGTCGTGGCCGTGCTCATGCGTGTCTCCTCGTCGTCGAGCCTCGTCGCGCGGTCGGGCGACCGGTCGACGGCGCCGACCGCCCGCTCCCGGCAGCCCGGGAAGAGTCTGCCGGAGAGCCGGACGGTCGGCGCGTGGATGGGTGCGGTGCGTGGACGTCCCGGGGGTGAGGACCGGCCGGGCGGTCGGGACTCATCGCGCCGTGCGCGACGGCGGCGCGGAACCGGGCGACGGAGCGGGACCGCGGCGGGGCGGAGGTCAGGAGCGCTGCTGGATGCGGATCTCGTTGCCCGCCGGGTCGCGGAACGCGCAGTCGCGCACGCCGTAGGGCTGGTCGATCGGCTCCTGCACGACCTCCGCCCCCGCGGCCTCGATCCGGGCGAACGTCTCGTCGACGTCGGGCGTCGCGAGGTTGACGCCGAAGTACGCGCCCTTGGCAACGATCTCCAGGAGGGCGCGCTTGTCGTCGTCGTTGAGGCCCGGGGTCGCGGCCGGCGGGTGCAGCACGATCGCGGTGTCCGGCTGGTCGGCCGGGCCCACGGTGATCCACCGCATCCCCTCGTAGCCGACGTCGTTGCGGACCTCGAAGCCGAGCACGTCGCGGTAGAACGCGAGCGACGCGTCGGGGTCGGTCTGGGGCAGGAAGCTGGAGTTGATGGTGAGGTTCATGAGAACGACGCTAGGACCGCCGTCCGGCCTGCGCTTCTCGATTCCTGACCGGTCGCGTGACGCGCCGCGCGACGCACGCCGGCAGCCCGTCCAGCCGCTCCGCGCCGGGGACGGCGCCCGCCTCGGCGGCGGACGCGGCGCCCGACGCGGTGCCCGGTGCAGCACCGTGCGCGGTGCCCGGTGCCGCCGCCGCGGCCGTCCGCGACTCCGCGGGAGCCGGGGACCCGGCGTCGGACTCGGCCGCGCGCCGTCGGTACACGCTCGGCGGCACGCCGACGAGCTCGGTGAAGCGCGTGCTGAACGTCCCCAGGGACGAGCACCCCACCGCGAAGCACACGTCCGTGACGCTCAGGTCGCCGCGACGCAGCAGCGCCTTGGCGCGCTCGATCCGCCGCGTCATGAGGTACGCGTACACCGACTCCCCGTACGCCGCCTTGAACTCGCGGCTGAGGTGCCCGGCCGACACGTGCACGCCGGCCGCGAGCGCCGTGACGTCGAGCGGCTGCGCATACTCGCGGTCGATCCGGTCGCGCACGCGTCGCAGGCGCGCGAGGTCGCGCAGGCGCTGGTCGTCGGGCGTCGTCGTCACGCGTCGATCGTGCCACGGGCCTACCGTGGCCTCCATGCCGAGCGACGTCCCCGCCGCGCGCCAGGCCGTGCGCGTGCTCACGTTCCTCGCCGCGCAGGCGGGCCCGTCGCCCGCGGCCGCCGTCGCGCAGGGCCTCGGGCTGCCCCGCTCGACCGTCTACCACCTGCTGTCCGTCCTCGTCGACGAGGGGTTCGTGACCCACCTCCCCGAGGAGCACCGCTACGGGCTCGGGACGGCGTCGCTCGCGCTCGGGTCGGCGTACGCGCGGCAGGCGCCCCTCGCGCGGCTCGCGCGGCCCGTCGTCGCGCGCCTCGTCGAGTCGACGGGCGAGAGCGCGCACCTCGCCGTGCTCAACGGGCGCGAGGTCCTCTACCTCGTCGAGCAGCGCGCGCCGCGCCGCCCCACGCTCGTGACCGACGTCGACGTGCGCCTCCCCGCGCACCTCACCGCGAGCGGGCGCGCCGTCCTCGCCGGCCTCCCCGCGGCCCAGGTCCGCGCCCTCTTCCCCGGCGCTGCGGCGTTCGCCGACCGCACCGGCGTCGGGCCGCAGACCCTCGGCGCCCTGCGCGAGGTGCTGCGCGGCGTCCGACGGCGCGGCTGGGCCGAGGAGGACGGCGAGGTCACCCCGGGCCTCGCGTCCGTCGCGCACGCGGCCGTCGACCACACCGGGCTCCCCGTCGCCGGCATCGCCCTCACCTTCTGGTCCGACGACGCCCCGCCCGCCCGCCGCGCGGAGCTCGCCGCCGCCGTCGGGCGCGCCGCCGCCGAGGTGAGCCGCCGCCTGGGCGCCCGCGCCACCCCGACCCGCCCGGCGAGCCCGCCCGCCCCGTCCGCCCCGTCCGCGCCGAGGTAGAGCTCTGGTCTGCCGAGGTAGAGCCCTGGTCTCTTCCCTCGCTGAACCTGGGCTCTACCTCGCGGGACCTGGGCTCTACCTCGCGGGACCTGGGCTCTACCTCGGCTGACCGGGGTGGAAGCGGCGTTGCGTGCGGCCGACGTGACGACTAGATTTTTCGGTATGCCGAACTTTTTGACGCGGAGGTCCGCATCCCGCGCTGCCGCAGCCGTCGCGGTGCTCGCCGCAGCGACGCTGAGCGGCTGCTCGAGCGCCACGGACGCGGGGGCGACCCCGCCCGACGACGGCCGGCCCGTCGTGCTCACGACGTTCACCGTGCTCGCCGACATGGCGGAGAACGTGGCGGGCGACCACCTGCGCGTCGAGTCGATCACGAAGGTCGGGGCGGAGATCCACGGCTACGAGCCGACGCCCGGCGACGTCCGCAAGGCGGCGGACGCCGACCTCATCCTCGACAACGGCATGGGGCTCGAGGCGTGGTTCGGGCGGTTCGTCGACGGGCTCGACGTGCCGCACGTCGTCGTGAGCGAGGGCGTCGAGCCCATCGCGCTCGGCGACGACACCGCCGAGGAGTACCAGGGCAAGGAGAACCCGCACGCCTGGATGTCGCCCGTGAACGCGCAGGTCTACGTGCAGAACATGGCCGACGCGTTCGCGGAGCTCGACCCGGCCCACGCCGACGACTACGCGGCGAACGCCGCCGCCTATTCCGCCGAGCTCGCCGCCGTGCACGACGAGCTCACGACGGCGCTCGACGCGCTGCCCGAGGGCCACCGCGCGCTGGTCACGTGCGAGGGCGCGTTCCCGTACCTCGCGCGCGACGCCGGGCTCGCGGAGAAGTACCTGTGGGCGGTCAACGCCGAGCAGCAGGCGACGCCGCAGTCGGTCGTCGGCGCCATCGAGTTCGTCGAGCAGCACGACGTCCCGGCCGTGTTCTGCGAGTCCACCGTCTCCGACGACGCGATGCAGCAGGTCGCGCGCGAGTCCGGCGCGGCGTTCGGCGGGACGCTCTACGTCGACTCCCTCTCGGCGCCCGACGGACCCGTGCCGACCTATCTCGACCTCCTGCGCCACGACACCGAGACCATCGTCGCGGGCCTCACCGGCACCACCGCGGGCGGTGACGCGTGAGCGCGGGCGGGCGGGCGCCGTCGGGCACGCCCGCGATCGACGTGCGCGACCTCACCGTCCACTACGGCGACGTCCTCGCGCTCGACGGCGCGACGCTCACGCTCGGGGCGTCGAGCGGGCGCGGGACGGTGTGCGGGCTCGTCGGCATGAACGGCTCGGGCAAGTCGACGCTGTTCAAGGCGGTCATGGGCATGGTCCGGCCGGACCGCGGCACCGTCCTGGTCGACGGCGCACCCCCCGCGCGCGCCCGGCGCGCCCAGGCGGTGGGGTACGTGCCGCAGAGCGAGGACGTCGACTGGGCGTTCCCGCTGAGCGTGCGCGACGTCGTCATGACGGGCCGGTACGGCTACCAGGGCTTCACGCGGCGCACGCGGCCCGCGGACCGGGAGGCGGTCGAGCACGCGCTCGCGCGCGTCGAGCTCACCGACCTGGCCGACCGGCAGATCGGCGCGCTCTCGGGCGGGCAGCGCAAGCGCGCGTTCGTCGCCCGGGGGCTCGCGCAGGGCGCGACGATCCTCCTGCTCGACGAGCCGTTCGCCGGCGTGGACAAGCGCACGGAGGCGACCATCACCACGCTGCTGCGCGAGCTCGCGACCGGCGGGGCGACCGTCCTCGTCTCGACCCACGACCTGCACGCGCTGCCCGAGCTCGCCGACGAGGCGGTGCTGCTCCACCGCCGCGTCCTGCTGCACTCGACGCCCGCGGAGGTGCTGCGGCCCGAGAACCTCGCGCTCGCGTTCGGCGTGGAGGTGGCCCCGTGACCGACCTCCTCGCCACCCTCCTGGAGCCCCTGTCGTTCGAGTTCCTGCGCACCGCGCTCGCCGTCACGGTGACCGCCGGGATCGTGTGCGGTGTGCTGTCGTGCTGGCTCGTGCTCGTGGGCTGGTCCCTCATGGGAGACGCCGTCTCGCACGCCGTGCTGCCCGGCGTCGTGCTCGCGTACGTGGTGGGGGCGCCGTTCGCGCTCGGCGCGCTCGTCTTCGGGCTGCTCGCGGTGCTGCTCATCGGCGCGGTGCGCGACACGTCCCGCGTCAAGGAGGACGCCGCGATCGGGGTCGTGTTCACGACGCTGTTCGCGCTCGGCCTCGTCCTCATCTCCGTGACGCCGAGCCAGACGGACCTCAACCACATCCTGTTCGGCAACCTGCTCGGGGTCTCGCGCGCGGACCTGCTCCAGGTGCTCGCGCTCGGCGCGGTGACGCTCGCGGTCGTCGTGCTCAAGCGGCGCGACCTCACGCTCTACGCGTTCGACCCGACGCACGCGCACGCGATCGGGCTCTCGCCCCGACGGCTCGGCGCGCTGCTGCTCGGCCTGCTCGCGCTGACGGTCGTCGTCGCGCTCCAGGCCGTCGGCGTGGTCCTCGTCGTCGCCCTGCTCATCACGCCCGGCGCGACGGCGTACCTCCTCACCGACCGCTTCTCGCGGATGCTGTGGATCTCGCCGCTCGTCGCGGCGGTGTGCGGGGTCGTGGGCATCTACGTCAGCTACTACCTCGACACGGCGTCGGGCGGGACGGTCGTCGTCGCGCTGGGCGTGGCGTTCGCGCTCGCGTACCTGTTCAGCCCGCGGCACGGGCTCGTCGGGACGCGGGTCGCGGCGGCCCGACGCCGTCGGCTCGCGCGCGTCTGACCGTCCGCTCCGGCGGCCCGGAACCCGGTCCGGGCCGCCGGACCACGCCTCCTGCGTGCGCTGTGTGCGAAATCTCCATGAATTCGCCCTCGATTCCCTGGTGCTTCTCAGGTTCGCCCGGGAGACTTGTCGCCATGTCAGCGAGGACGAGCGAGCCCACGACGCCGCAGCGCACGCGCACGTCTGCCCGGTTCGCCGCGGCGAGCCTGCTCGCGCTGTCCATGATGCTGCCGATGTGCTCGACGGCGAGCGCCGCCGAGGTCCAGCAGCTCATCGCCGACGCGCAGGTCCAGACGGAGACGATCGGGAACGACCTCGACCGCGTGCACGCCCAGCTCCCCGCCCTGCACCCCGTGCTCCGCAACGACGTGCTCGACGCCGTCGAGTCGGTCGAGGCCGCGACGGACGAGGCGCGCTCCGCGCTCGAGCGCGCGACCGACGACGACGAGGCGGCCGACGGTCGCGCCGCCGTCGCGCTCGCCGACGCCCAGGTCGCGCTCGACGCGGCGTCCGCCCAGCTCCGCTACGTGACCGACCTCGCGCACGACGCGGGCGAGGGCGTGGCCGTCGCGCTCGAGCGCCTGCAGGCGCACATCGACACGCTCCGCGGCGAGACGAGCCGCGCGGGGGCCTGAGCCCGACCACCTGGCTCACGCGGGCCCGGAGCGCCGTCGCCGCGCGGTCCTCGACCGCCCTTCCTACGATGGCGAGATGCCTCGTGTCACCGGGATCGTCAAGCCGCACGAGGCGCTCCCCGGCGTCGCCCGTCTCGACCGCGCGGTGAACCGCTGGACGAACCGCCGCGCGCTGGGGGCCGCGGCCGACACCGCGCTCTCCCGGCTCTCGACGTGGGCCGACCACAGCGTGCTGTGGGCCGGGGCCGCGGTCGGGATCGCCGCCACCGGGCGGCGCGGGCGCGACGCCGCCCTGCGCGGCTACGGCTCGCTGCTCGTGTCGAGCGTCCTCGCGAACGTCGTCGGCAAGACCGTGTTCGGGGGCGTGCGCCCGTCGCTCGACGGCCTCCCGCTGTGGCGGCGCGTGGCGGACCCGCCGACGTCGCCCTCGTTCCCCTCGGGTCACTCGGCGTCGGCCGCCGCGTTCGTCACGGGCGTCGCGATCGAGTGGCCGACGGTCGGGCTGGCGCTCACGCCGCTCGCCGGGGCCGTGCTGTACTCGCGCCTGCACACGGGCTCGCACTGGTTCTCGGACGTCGCCGCGGGGGCGGCGCTGGGCGTCGGGGTCGCGCTCGCGGGTCGGGTGCTCGTCCCCGGCCGTGCCGAGCAGCGCCCCGACGTCCCGGCGGGGCCGCCCGCGGACGTCCCCGCGCTCGACGACGGCGCGGGCCTCTTCGTCGTCGTCAACCCGGCGGCGGGCTCGGGCCGGCTGCTCAAGGAGGACCCGCTCGCGGCGGTCCGCGACGGGCTCCCCCGCGCCGACCTCCACGTGCTCGCCGAGGGCGACGACCTGCGCCGTCTGTACGACGACGCCGTCGCGCGGGGCGCCCGCGCGCTCGGCATCAGCGGTGGTGACGGCACGGTGTCGACCGCGGCCGCGGCGGCGCGCGCGCACGACCTCCCGCTCGCCGTGCTCCCCGGCGGCACCCTCAACCACTTCGCGCGCGCGGCCGACCTCACGTCGATGCGCGCGACGATCGAGGCGGTGCGGACGGGCTCGGGCGTGACGATCGACGTCGCGGACCTCGAGGTCGACGAGGTCGACGGGCCGCCCCGCACCGTGCTCAACACCTTCTCGGCCGGCGTCTACCCGGAGCTCGTCACCGAGCGCGAGAAGCACGAGCACCGGCTCGGCAAGTGGCCGGCCGCCGTCCTCGCGGCGGCGCGCGTGCTGCGGCGCGCGCACCGGGTGCGCATGGAGGTGGACGGGCACGAGGGCGAGTACTGGTCGCTGTTCGCGGGCGTCAACCGCTACTACCCGCAGAGCCTCGCACCGGTCGAGCGGCACCGCCTCGACGACGGCGTGCTCGACGTCCGCACGGCCCAGGCCGAGCGGCGCGCGAGCCGGCTGCGCACGTTCCTCGAGGTCGCGGCGGGCGACACGGGGACGCGCGTCGCGCGGCGCGTGCCCGGGGTGCGCGGCCACCTCGTGGTCGACGCGACGTCGGTCCCCGCGCTCGAGCTCCGCTTCCCCGCACGCGGCGCGGTCGTCGGGCCCGACGGCGAGGCGGTCACCGCGGACCGCGCCCCCGACACCGACACCGAGCACGGGCACCCCGGGTCGCCGCCCGTGGTGCTCGCGCACGACGGCGAGACGCTCTCCCTCGACGACGTCGCGCCCGACGAGCCGGTCACCGTCCGTCTCACCATGCGGCGCGGAGCACTGCGCCTGTACGCCCCGAGCGACCCGACGGCGGGTTGATCCGCCCGGCCTGTCCGGTATGTCCCGTGTTCACGGCACCTGGAGAGAACTCCCCCTGTTCACGCACAGGCGTCATGCCCCACAATGAGCCCCGCAGTCGCGCGGACGGCACCCCGTCCGCGCCCCGTCCGGACTCGACCACGTCGGCCCCGCCAGAAAGCAGAAGAACCATGGCCCAGCAGTACCCCGCCGCCCCGCAGGCCCACGCCGGCTACTCGGCCCCGATCGAGGACCCGGGCAAGACCCTCGGCATCGTCGGCTTCGTCCTCGCGTTCGTCTTCGCGGTCGCGGGCATCGTCGTCAGCGCGATCGCGCGCAAGAAGAGCAAGGAGGCGGGCTTCGACAACCAGCTCGCCAAGTGGGGCCTCATCCTCAGCATCGTCTTCACCGTGCTCGGCGCCATCGGCTTCATCATCTACATCGTCGCCATCGCGGCGCTCGTCGCGAGCGGCGACGTCGCGACGTACTGACGTCCCCGCCGGTCCGCCGGCGCGGCACCGACGGCCGCCGTCCCACCCGGGGCGGCGGCCGTCGTCGTCCCTGCCGGCCGCCCGCGGACGGGTCGCGGAAGATCCGCGGACCGGGCACGGTTGTGACGCGCACGACCGCGCCACCGGTGAGAGCACCGGTCCCCCGACGGTCGCCCGACCGCAGGAGCAGATCATGACCGACGAGACGACCTCCCCGATCCCCACCGAGCGCGCGACGGCCGCACCGGACCCCGCGACGGTCGAGCTCGGGCTCGACACCTTCGGCGACGTGACCGCCGGGCCGGACGGCGTGCTGCTCAGCGGGGCGCGCACGATCCGCGACGTCGTCGAGGAGGCGGAGCTCGCGGACCAGGTCGGCGTCGACTTCTTCGGCGTCGGGGAGCACCACCGCGCGGACTTCGCCATCAGCGCGCCCGAGGTGGTGCTCGCCGGGATCGCGACGCGGACGTCGCGCATCCGCCTCGGCTCCGCGGTGACCGTGCTCAGCTCCGACGACCCGGTGCGCGTCTTCGAGCGGTTCTCGACGCTCGACGCGCTGTCCGGCGGGCGCGCGGAGGTCATCCTGGGGCGCGGGTCGTTCATCGAGTCGTTCCCGCTGTTCGGCTACGACCTCGCCGACTACGAGGTGCTGTTCGAGGAGAAGCTCGACCTGTTCGTCCACCTGCTCGACGAGGGCCCGGTCACGTGGTCGGGCACGACGCGCGGCGGGCTCGCCGACCAGGAGGTCTGGCCCAAGACCGAGAGCGGGCGCCTGCGCACGTGGGTCGGGGTCGGCGGCTCGCCCGAGTCGGTCGTGCGGACCGCGCGGCACGGGCTGGGCCTCATGCTCGCGATCATCGGCGGCGAGCCCGAGCGGTTCCGCCCCTACGTGGACCTCTACCACCGCGCGGTCGAGGAGCTCGGCACGCCGGTGCTGCCGATCGGCGTGCACTCGCCCGGCCACGTCGCCGAGACCGACGAGCAGGCGCAGGAAGAGGTCTACGAGCACTTCGCGGCGATGAACAACCGGATCGGGCGTGAGCGCGGCTGGCCCGCGTACCACCGCGGGCGGTTCGCCCATGACGTGCGCGACGGCTCGCTCTACGTCGGCTCGCCCGAGACCGTGGCCCGCAAGATCGCCCGCACCGTCCGCCTCCTGGGCGCGGGCCGGTTCGACCTCAAGTACTCGACCGGCACGCTCCCCCACTCCACGATGCTGCGCAGCATCGAGCTCTACGGCACCCAGGTCATCCCCCGCGTCCGCGAGCTCCTCGCGGAGCACTGACCCCCACTGATCGCTGCGCGGCCCAGCCCCCTCGCCGACGAGCCGCGTCGGCGGGTCAGCCGCGGCCGGCGGCGCGCAGCGCGGCGGCCTCGAGATCCGGCGGGAGCCCGACGGCGGGGCGGTCCGCCCGCTGCGGCGTCGCCTCTCCCGCGGCCTCGAGGGCGCGGAGCCACGCCCACGTGTCGCGCACCGTCTCGCGCACGTCGCGCGTGCGCAGGCCGAGCGTCGCCGCGCGCGACGTGTCGGAGCCGTGGAGCGCGTCGTGCAGCTCGCCCGGCGGCAGCCAGACCGGGAGCTGGGTCCACGGCTCGATCCCGGCCGCGAGGACGGCCTCCGGCTCGACCCACACGAGCTCGGCGGGCGGTTTGCCCACTGCTGCCGCGTCGGCGGCGGTCGCCTCGACGCACGCGGCGAGCAGCTCGCCCATGGTCGTGTGCCTGGGCGCGCTGACGACGTCGACCGGCCCGGACGCGCCCGCGAGCGCCACGTCGAGCGCGAACGCCGCGAGGTCGCGCGCGTCGACGTACTGCAGCGGCAGGTCGGCGGGCCCGGGGGCGAGCACCGGGCCGCCGCGCGCGACGCGACGCAGCCACCACGGCAGGCGGCCCACGTTCTCCCGCGGCCCGAGGATGAGGCCCGCGCGCAGCAGGATCGCCCGGTCGCCGAGCGCGTCGGTCACGGCGATCTCCGCGCCGCGCTTGGCGCGGGCGTAGTCGTCGGAGGTCGTGTCGTCCGGGTCGCCGTCGACGAGCTCCGACGTCTCGTCGGCCCCGCGCGGCCGCGGGAACGGGTACACCGAGCGCGACGACACGTAGACGTACCGGTCGTCGCCCGGCACCCGGCCGGCGAGGAGCCGGGCGGCGTCGCGCGCCGCCGCGGGCGCCCAGGACCACGTGTCGACGACGACGTCCCACTTCTGCGGGACGTCGTCCGCGCGCAGCGCGTCCAGGCCGTCCGGCCGGGTGCGGTCGCCCACGAGCTGCCGGACGCCGTCGGGCACGGGGGTGGTGCCCCGGTTGAGGACGGTGACGTCCCAGCCGCGGGCGAGGGCGTCGTCGACGACGGCGCGCCCCACGAAGTCGGAACCGCCGAGCACGAGGAGTCGGGTCATGGGCCCACTGTGGCGCGCCGTCGGTCCGCCTGCAGCCCGTTACGCCGCCCGCAGACGCCCGCGGGAGGGGACCTCACGGCCCTCGCGAGCCTTCCGCAGAGCACCCTGGCCAGGTATCCTGGCCAGGATACCCGACCCGAGGAGCGGCGATGCAGGTCAACGTGCTGGAGGCCAAGAACAACCTCTCTCAGCTCGTCAATCGAGCCGCAGCCGGCGAGGACGTGGTCATCGCGCGGCGTGGCGTCCCGCTCGTGCGGCTCGTGCCGGTCCGGGCCGACCTCGCGCACGGGACCGGGGCGGCGATCGTCGAGTGGCTCGACGACCACCCGCCGTCGCGACGGACCGCCCGCTCGGCGAGCCAGATCGACGCCGACATCGAGGCCGCGCGCGAGGGCTGGGAGTGATCTACCTCGACACGTGCCTCGTCATCTACCTGGTCGAGGACGCCGAGCGCGGCCCGCACGTGCGCGAGCTGCTGGCCCGGCACGGGCACGAGGAGTTCGCGATCAGCCCGCTCGTCCGGCTGGAGTGCCTCGTGGGACCGTTGCGGTCCGGAGACCCGGAGCTCGAGGACCGGTACCGGGGCGCGCTCGACCTGTTCGTCGGGCTTCCCCTCGACACGGCGGCCTTCGAGCGGGCGGCACGCCTGCGCGCCTCCTCGTCGCTCCGGACGCCCGACGCGCTGCACCTCGCCGCCGCGCAGGTCCACGGGTGCTCCGCCCTGTGGACGAACGACTCGCGGCTCGCCGTCGCCGGACGCGGGCTCGCCGTCGACGTCCTGCACGGCAGGTGACCCGGGCGCGGGGTCAGTCGGGGTCGGTCGGGTCCAAAGGAGCCTCAGGGTCGAGGTTGACGACGCCGCGGCGCCAGTAGCCGTGGACGGCGAGCTGGTCGGGCCGTGCCCCGGAGCCGCGCAGCGCGTGGCGCACCGCGACGAGGTCGGTCGCCTCGCCCGCGGCGAACACGTACTCGTCGGCGTCGAGCGGACCGAGCGCGCGGACGGCCTCGGCGAGCTGCCCGGGCCCGTCGGTGCGGTAGAGGAGCTCGGTCGTCGCGCGCCCGAGCTCGTCCTCGACGAACGCCTCGTCGACGTCGTCGCCGATCTCCACGATCGCGGTCACGGGCACGTCGGCCCCGACCGCCTCCACCCAGCGCGCGAGCGCAGACAGGCCCGTCTCGTCCCCGACGAGCAGGAGCCGCCCGACGCCGTCCGGCGCGGCGCGGCTCGTCGTCGGGCCGGCGAGCACGACCTCGTCGCCCACCGCCGCCCGTGCGGCCCACGCCGACGCCGGGCCACCCTGGCCGGTGGGCGGCGCACCCGGGCCGGTGCCGCCGTGGAGCACCCAGTCGACGTCGACCTCCGGAACCCCGTCGACGGTCCGCGTCGCCCGGACGGTCAGCTCGCGCGAGATCGACACGACGCCTGCCGGGCGCTGGAGGGCGCCGTCGTCGGTGAGCGTCGGGGCGTGCAGGACGCCGGTGGCCGGGTCCGGGAGGAACACCTTGACGTGGTCGTCGGGGCCGGGCGCGCGCAGCGTCGCGAGCGAGGCGTCGCCCGGGGCGGCGTCGCGGAAGGTGAGGCGGCGCAGCGCGCCGGACGTCTCCCGGACGGCGTGCACGCGGACGCGGCGCGGGACGAGGTCGAGGCGGGTCACGGGTCGGGAGAACACCGCCCCATTCTGCGCCGAGCACGACGTCGCCGTCGTCATCGGTCGGATGACGACGACGACGTCGTGGTCGAGCGCGCGGTACCCCGTTCTCGACGGCCGCGGGCCTCAGGCGAAGAAGATCCGGAGGTCGGCGACGACGTCGAGCGGGACCTCGAGCGCCGCGTAGTGACCGCCGCGCGGGTGCTCGGACCAGTGCTCGATCCGGGCGTTGTCGCGCTCGGCGAACGCGCGGATCGTCTGGAAGTCGTCGGCGAAGACCGCCACGCCGATCCGACCCCGGCTCACGACCGGCTCGGCGCCCGAGCGCTGCTCCGCGTAGTGGTAGCGCGCGGCGGTCGCGTAGGAGTTGGTCAGCCAGTAGAGCGTCGCCTGGGCGAGCACCTGGTCGGCGCTCACGAGGCTCGTCCCGTTGCCGAAGCTCTCGAACAGCTCGTGGTAGGCGAGGACGGCGACGGGCGAGTCGGCGAGCCCCGCGGCCATCGTCTGCGGCCGCGACGCGTTCATCATGTTGTAGGCACCCACGGACTGGAACCACTGGAGGTGCCCGAGCGCGGCGAACTCCTTCTCGCCGAAGCCGTCCATCTCGCCGGGAGCGCCCGACGGGAAGGAGAAGAGCTGGAGCACGTGGGCGCCGAGGAAGCCCTCGGGGTCGAGGACCGCGAGCTCGCGGCCGACCATCGCGCCGCCGTCGCTGCCGTGGATCCCGTAGGAGTCGTACCCGAGGTCGCGCATGAGGACGTCGTAGGCGCGGGCGACGCGCGCCATCGTCCAGTCCGTGTCCCCGACGACGGGCGTCGAGAATCCGAAGCCCGGCATGGAGGGGATGACGAGGTGGAACGCGTCCTCGGGCCGGCCGCCGTGGGCGACGGGGTCGACGAGCGGGTCGATCATGTCGAGGAAGTCGAGGAACGAGCCCGGGTAGGTGTGCGCGAGCAGCAGCGGCGTCGCGTCGTCGTGCCGGGAGCGCACGTGGAGGTAGTGGATCGGCTGGCCGTCGATCTCGGTGCGGAAGCCCGGGTACGCGTTGACCCGGTCCTCGACGGCCCTCCAGTCGAAGTTCGTCCAGCGCCCGACCATGTCGCGCAGGTAGGACTCGGGCGTCCCGTAGTCCCAGGAGTCCCCGGGGGCGGCGGGCGCGAACCGGGTCCGTCCGAGGCGCGACCGGAGGTCGTCGAGGTCGGCCTGCGGGACGGCGACGGAGAACGGGCGGTGCTCGAGGGACGGGGAGAGGTGTGACGCGGTCATGGTGGTCTCCTCGGTCGGGCGGGGCCTCGTGCCCTGCTCTGCTCCCGACTCTAGGAAAGGTTCAGGAACGGTTCATTCCGTTATTCTGGCGGTGCTCCGAGAAGTTCTCCCGCGTCGTCCGTCGACCCCAGGAGGGACCCGTGGCCTCCACCTCGGCCCGCATGCTCGCGCTGCTCGGCCTGCTCCAGTCGCGCCCCGACTGGTCGGGCGCCGAGCTCGCCGAGCGCCTCGACGTCAGCGACCGCACGGTCCGCAACGACGTCGCCCGCCTGCGCGAGCTCGGCTACCCCGTCGACGCGGTGCGCGGCCCGGGCGGCCGGTACCGGCTCGGCGCCGGGGCGCGGCTGCCCCCGCTCCTGCTCGACGACGCCGAGGCCGTCGCGGTCGCCGTCGGGCTGCGGGCCGCGACCGGCACGGCGGGCTTCGAGGAGTCCGGGGCGTCCGCGCTCGCCAAGCTGGAGCAGGTCATGCCGGACCGCCTGCGCCGTCGTCTCGCCGCGCTCCGGTCCGCGAGCGCCGCCGGCCCCGCGAACACGGACTCGAACGTCGAGGACCCGGTCGTCGACCCGGACACGCTCACCGCCCTGGCCGACGCCGTGCGCGACCACCAGGGCCTGCGCTGCTTCTACCGCGACGAGCCGCTCGAGCTCGAGCCCTACCGCCTCGTCGCGTGGCAGCGCCGCTGGTTCCTCGTGGCCCGCGACCCGGCGACGGGCGCGTGGGCCCCCTACCGCGTCGACTGGCTCGTGCTGCGCGTGCCGGGTGGGCGGCGGTTCGCGCCGGTGGACTTCCCCGGCGACCTGACCGACTTCGTCGTGCGCGAGGTCGCGCGCGCCGGCTGGGCCGTGCACGCCCGGATCGTCGTCGACGCGCCCGCCGACGAGGTGCTGCGGCGCATCAACCCGACGGTCGGCACGGTCGAGCCGCTCGCCGATGACCGCTGCGTCCTCGTCACCGGCGGCGACAGCGTGGAGGTCGTCGCGGTGTGGGTCGGGATGCTGGGCCTCGACTTCCACGTGACGGAACCGCAGGCCCTCGTCGACCACGTGCGCACCCTGGCCACCCGCTACGCCCGCGCGACCCCGCCGTGACCCACCCCACCCCCGCTCCCCTCCCCCCTCCCCCCGACCGGCATCGAACACGGGGTTGGAGACCTGTTCTCGACGAGAACGGTCGCTGATCCCGTGCTCGGCGCCAGTGGGCACCGTTCGGTCAGCACCCCGGAGCAATGAAGTTGCGACGGGTTGAGAGAATGGACCGTCGTGAGTACCGAGCCCGCAGCGAACCAGCCTGACGCGCGCCCTCCCCAGCGGGACGGCGCCGCCGAGGGCACCCCGCGCGAGGGCCGCCGACGCCGAGGGAACCGCCGCGGGCGCGGTCGGGGCGAGCGGACGGCGTCGGGCACCTCGACGACCACGGAGCCGACGCGTCGCGGGCGGGGCGCGCGGACGACGTCGGGCCCGCGGCAGGTGAGCCGGGCGCAGCTCGACCGGGCCGCGCAGGCGCGCGAGAACGTGACGGTCCCGCCCATCACGTACCCCGAGCAGCTCCCGGTCAGCGCCCGACGCGCGGACATCGCCGCCGCGATCCGCGACCACCAGGTCGTCATCGTGGCGGGCGAGACGGGCTCCGGGAAGACGACGCAGCTCCCCAAGATCGCGCTCGAGCTCGGCCGAGGCCGCTCGGGTCAGGTCGGGCACACGCAGCCCCGCCGCATCGCCGCGCGCACGGTCGCCGAGCGCATCGCGGAGGAGCTCGGCACGGAGCTGGGCGGCGTCGTCGGGTACCAGGTGCGGTTCACCGACACCTCCAGCGAGGACACGCTCGTCAAGGTCATGACGGACGGCATCCTGCTCGCGCAGATCCAGCGCGACCCGGAGCTCCTCGCGTACGACACGATCATCGTCGACGAGGCGCACGAGCGGTCCCTCAACATCGACTTCCTGCTCGGCTACCTCGCGCGGCTCCTGCCGCGCCGCCCCGACCTCAAGCTGATCATCACGTCGGCGACGATCGACTCCGAGCGCTTCGCGCAGCACTTCTCCCCCGCGCACCTCGCCCAGCTCGGCGGCGCGCCGGACTACGTGGTCGACGCGCTGCCCGACGCCGCGCCCGTCGTCGAGGTGTCCGGCCGCACCTACCCGGTCGAGATCCGGTACAGGCCGCTGTCCCCGGACGTCGACCCCGGCGCCTCCACCGGCAGCGCCACGAAGGCGAAGGGCCGCGCGAGCGCCGAGGAGAAGGACCTCGTGACCGGCATCGTCGACGCGTGCGACGAGCTCATGCGCGAGGGGCACGGCGACATCCTCGTGTTCCTCTCCGGCGAGCGCGAGATCCACGACGCCGCCGACGCGCTCACCGGCCACCTCAAGGACCGCGTCACCGACCCGAAGCACCCGCAGCGCGTCGAGATCCTGCCGCTGTACGCGCGGCTGTCGTCAGCCGAGCAGCACCGCGTGTTCCAGGCGCACTCCTCGCGGCGCATCGTGCTCGCGACGAACGTCGCCGAGACGTCGCTCACCGTGCCGGGGATCCACTACGTCGTCGACCCCGGCACGGCCCGCATCTCGCGCTACTCCAAGGCGACCAAGGTCCAGCGCCTGCCCATCGAGCCCGTCTCGCAGGCGAGCGCGAACCAGCGCTCCGGCCGCTCCGGGCGCGTCGCCGACGGCATCGCGGTGCGCCTCTACTCCGAGGACGACTTCCTCTCCCGGCCCGAGTTCACCGAGCCGGAGATCCTGCGCACCTCCCTCGCGTCGGTGCTGCTCCAGATGATCTCCGTCGGCGTCGTCGAGACCCCCGACGAGGTCGCGCGCTTCCCGTTCGTCGAGCCCCCGGACACGCGCGCCGTGCGCGACGGCGTCCAGCTCCTCACCGAGCTCGGCGCCCTCGCCACGTCCGACGGCGTCACGCGCCTCACCGAGGTCGGGCGCGTCCTCGCCCAGCTCCCCATGGACCCGCGCCTCGCCCGCATGATCTGGGAGGGCTCGAGGCTCGGCGTCGCGCGCGAGGTCGCGATCATCGCCGCCGTCATGTCGATCCAGGACCCGCGCGAGCGCCCCGCCGAGGTCCGCGCCCAGGCCGACCAGGCGCACGCGCGCTTCACCGACCCGCACTCCGACTTCCTCACCTACCTCAACGTCTGGGAGTACGTCCGCGAGCAGCAGCACGAGCTCTCGTCGTCGGCCTTCCGCCGCCTGTGCAAGGCCGAGTACCTCAACTTCCTGCGCATCCGCGAGTGGCAGGACGTCGTCGCCCAGCTCCGCGAGATGTCCAAGCCCCTGGGCATCGACATGTCGTACCGCCCCCGCGCGCGTCACGGGTCGGGCGCCGCGGGGGACGCGGCGTCGACGCCCGGGCGCCGAGCAGGACGAGCGGTGGGGGCGGCGTCGGATGCGAGAGAGCGTCAAGCCGCGCTCGTGAACTTCCGGCCGGACGACCAGGGCGACGGCGCGGCAGCTCCGAGCACCGACGCCGCCCCCACCGCGGACGCCACCCCCGACACCCAGGCGTACAAGCGCGCCTGGGACGGCGACACGATCCACAAGGCGCTCCTGTCCGGCCTGCTGTCGCAGATCGGGATGCAGGACACGGGCGAGGTGAAGGCGTCGTCGGTCGCGCACCTCAAGGGCGAGGCCCGCGCCAAGGCGTTGCGGCGCGCGCAGAAGCAGGCCCGCAACGAGTACACCGGCGCGCGCGGCGCGCGGTTCGCGATCTTCCCCGGCTCGCCGCTGAGCAAGAAGCCGCCGGCGTGGATCATGGCGGGCGAGCTCGTCGAGACGTCGCGGCTGTGGGCGCGCGACGTCGCCCGGATCCAGCCCGAGTGGGCCGAGGACCTCGCGGGCGACCTCGCGCGGCGCACGTACTCCGAGCCGCACTGGTCGACCAAGCGCGGCGCGGCGATCGCGACCGAGAAGGTGCTGCTGTACGGCGTGCCGATCGTCGCGGACCGCAAGGTCCTCTACGCGAAGGTCGACCCCGAGGCCGCGCGCGAGATGTTCGTGCGGCACGCGCTCGTGCAGGGCGAGTGGACGACGCACCACCGGTTCTTCCACGACAACCGCAAGCTCCTCGCCGAGGCGGAGGAGCTCGAGGCGCGCTCGCGCCAGCGCGGGCTCGTCGTCGACGACGACGTGCTGTTCGACTTCTACGACGAGCGCGTGCCCGACGACGTCGTGTCCGCCGCGCACTTCGACCGCTGGTGGAAGACGGCGCAGCGCCGCGACCCCGACCTCCTCACCTTCACGCTCGAACAGCTCGTGCCCGACGCCGAGCAGGTCGACACGTCGCAGTTCCCGGAGACCTGGCCGCAGGGCGAGCTGACGCTCCCGCTCACGTACCAGTTCCAGCCCGGGACCGAGGCCGACGGCGTGACCGTGCACGTCCCGATCTCCGTGCTCAACCGCGTCGTCCCCGACGGGTTCGACTGGATGGTGCCGGGCCTGCTCGACGAGCTCGCCACGGCGACGATCCGCTCGCTGCCCAAGCCGGTCCGCGTCCAGCTCGTGCCGGCACCGGACGTCGCGCGCGACGTCGTCGCCTGGCTCCGCGAGCACACGCCCGCCTGGGAGGACATGGCCCGCGCGGGCGACATGGCCGAGCCGTTCCACGTCGCGTTCAGCCGCGCCGTCCGGGCGCTGCGCGACGTCGTCATCCCCGACGACGCGTGGGGCCCCGAGCAGGAGGCGCGCCTGCCCGCGCACCTGCGCATGACGTTCCGGGTCGAGGACACCCGCGGGCGCGGCGGCTCCGTCGTGCTCGACGAGTCGAAGGACCTCCTCGCGCTCCAGCGCCGTCTCGCCGCCCAGAACCAGGCGGCGGTGCGGGCAGCGGTGAAGGGCGCGGTGGGGGCGGCGCTGCGCGAGGCTGCCGCGGGGTCCGGATCGGAGCTCGCGGGGTCGGGTCCGGCGGCGGAGGGGGCGTCGGTGCTCGGGCTACCATCCGCGCCGCTCGTTCCTCACGGCGCTCCCGCCAGGCCCGCCACGCCCTTCGCATCCGACGCCCCCTCCCCCGCCTCTGCGTCCGGCTCACCCGGGCGAGGTGCAGGACGAGCGGGCGGCGCGTCGTCGGGCGCGACGGGCGTCGAGGCCGCGCACGGACACCGACGGCCGACCGCACCAGGTGACGGCGCGGTCGGTCCGAGCACCGACGGCGCACCGCCCGCGGGCTCGACCACGAGCCTGGTGAGCGAGCGCACCGACCTGACCACCTGGCCCGACGACCTCACCGACGGGCGGCTGCCCGCGACGGTGTCGACCGACCTCGGGGGTGGGGTCGTGGTGCGCGGGTACCCGGCGGTCGTCGAGGAGCAGGACGCGAAGGGGAAGCCGGTCGTCGCGCTGCGCGTGCTGGCCGACGCGACCGCGCAGGCGCGGGAGCACGCGCGGGGCGTGCGGCGTCTGCTGCTGACGGAGACGGCGCTGCAGACCGGGCGCATCACGAGCCGGTGGAACGGGACGCAGTCGCTCACGTTGGCGGCCAGCCCGTACCGGAACACGGACGCGCTCGTCGCGGACCTGCAGCTCGCCGCGGTGATCGCGCTGACGAGCGGCGGCAGTGGGCAGCCGGACGCGGCGACGGTCCGCGACGCCGAGGCCTACGCGGCCGCGCGCACGTTCGTCCGCGCGCACCTGGAGGAGCACGTGCACCAGGTGGTCGGGCACGTGGTCGCCGCGCTCACCGCGTCGCGCAACCTCGACGCGGAGATCCGCGCGTCGAACAGTCTCGCGCTGCTCAACACGCTCACCGACCTGCGCGACCAGGCGGCGGGCCTCATCCACGACGGCTTCGTCTCGCAGACCCCGCCCCGACGCCTGCCGCACCTGACGCGCTACCTGCGGGCGGGGTCGTACCGGCTGGAGAAGGCGCAGTCGAACCCGAACCGCGACGCCGAGCTCGCGTGGCGCGTGCACGACGTCGAGGACGCCTACCAGCGCGCCCGCGCCGCGTACGCCCAGGGCCCGGCCGACCCGGTCCGCGCCGCCGACCTGGCCGAGGTGCGGTGGCTGATCGAGGAGCTGCGCGTGTCGCTGTTCGCACAGCAGCTCGGCACCGACGGCCCGGTGAGCGAGAAGCGCATCCGCAAGCTCCTCACGCCCGACGGCTGGTGACGCGACGCGGCGAACGGCGTGGGCACCGCCCGCCGCCCCGTGTCAGCAGGTCGCGAACACGTACGAGTACGGCTCGCCGGTCTCCTCGACCGGGTCGAAGCCGCTGACGTCGGTGTCCGGTCGGACCAGGTAGAGGTCGCGCAGCACCGTGAGCGGCGCACGGTCGGGCAGGGCGCACGCGTCGGCGAAGGTGAGTCCCTCGGCCGCGAGCGGGCCCGGGTACTCGACCTGGAGCACGTGGTCGCCGTACACGCCGGTGTACGCGGCGCACTCGTCCCAGACGGCGCACTCCTCCGTGACGGCGAAGTCGAACCCGAGGTCGTCGTGCGCGACCTGCGTGATCTCCGCGGCGTTCTTCTGCGCGATCGCGAGCCCGGCGTCGTGAGCGAGGTCCACGTACGCCGTGGCGAGCGCGTGCGCGCCGGCCTCGTCGATCTCGGCGAAACGGGTCCAGGTATCGAGGTTGTCGATCTCGACCGCGTCGAACCCGTCGTCCGCGCAGCCGGTGACCACCGGACCCAGGATGTCGAGGATCCCCTCGCGCTGCGCCGCGGACGACGGGTCGAGCACGAACTCGTCCGGCCAGTCCGGGTCGACGACGAGCACGCCGTCGGCGTCGTGCAGCAGCAGGTCCTCGTGCGTGCGCCACAGGGCGGCGTCGTCGGGCTGCGTCTGGAAGCCGTTCACGTAGCAGACGTTGTACGCGCCGGAGAGCGGCGTCGCCGTCGCGTCGCGCACCACGACGTCGGGGGTCACCGGACCGGAACCGGCATCGACGTCGTCGTACGCACCACCGAGCTGGTAGTCGAGGATCCCGCTCGTGGGCGGCAGTTCGACCGCCGCCGCGGCCGACGCGTCGGTCCCGGCCGCGCGGGGCGTGTCCGGGACGGGGCTCGTGCCACCGACGGCGGGGCTGCCCGCGCACGCGGCCAGCACCAGCGCCGAGCCGAGTGCCAGGCCGGTCGTCGTTCGTCTCATGTGCTCGTTCCTCTCGTCGTGACACGCTGCCCGCGCGCCATGGTGGGGGTGCCGATCAGGAGATGCCGGACGATTCGTGGTGTCAGGCGAACACCTGCGTGCAGAGCCGGTCGACGGCGTCGCGCACGGCTCCCCGCGCCGGTGCGAGGTACGTGCGGGGGTCGGTGACGGCGTCGTGCGCGTCGAGGAAGTCTCGCACCTGACGCGTGTAGCCGACATTGAGCGCGGTCCCGACGTTGATCTTGCGGATCCCGCGTGCGACGGCGTCGCGCAACATCGCGGCAGGGACACCGGACGACCCGTGCAGCACCAGCGGGACGGGTACCTCGGCGGCGATCCGCTCGACGAGGTCGAGGTCGAGCTCCGCGGTCGCGCTCGTCATCGCGTGGGAGCTGCCGACGGCGACTGCGAGCCCGTCGACGCCGGTCGCGGCGACGAACGACACAGCCTCGTGGGGGTCGGTGCGCACGCCGGGCGCGTGCGCACCGTCCTTGCCGCCGATCTCGCCGAGCTCGGCCTCGACCCACAGCGTGGTGTCGTGCGCGGACCGGGTGAGGTCGCGGGTCGTGGCGACGTTGTCCGCGTAGTCGAGGTGGGCGGCGTCGACCATGATCGACGTGATCCCGAGTCGCCACGCCTGGTCGACGACCTGGCGCGCGAGGTCGACGTCCTGGACGTGGTCGAGGTGCAGCGAGACGGGGACGCGTGCCGCGACGGCGATCTCGCGGCAGGCCGCGACCAGCGCCGTCATGCGGCCCTCGTGGTAGCGGACGGCGTTCTCGCTGATCTGCAGGATGCCGGGAGCCCCGGCGCCCTCGAGGCCGGCGACGATGCCCTCGGCGTGCTCGAGCGTGATGACGTTGAACGCGAGCACGGCGCCGCCGTCGCGCGCCGCCGCAGCGACGAGGTTGCCCGTCGCGGCCAGGGTCACAGCGCACCCGCCGGCACGAGGGCGCGCAGCGGCTCGGGGAGCAGGTCGCCGTGCGCGCTGACGAGCTCGTCGCACAGGGCCCAGATCTGCGCGGGCGTCAGGGTCGAGGACGCGTTCGGGTCCATGAGCACGGCCTGGCGCACGAGCCGGGGGTCGCCGGTGCGCGCCGCCTCGACGGTCAGCGCCGCGACGGAGACGTACGGCTGGTTGAGCGCCGCGCACTGTGCCGGGAGCGAGCCCATCGGCACGGGGCGCAGGCCGTCGCCGTCGACCTCCGCCGGGACCTCGACGACCGCATCCTGGGGCAGGTTGTCGACCAGGCCGTGGTTGGGGACGTTGACGTGCACCTCGCGCCGCGTGCCGGTCACGAGGGAGTGGATGATCTGGGGCGCGTACTCGCTCGCGCCGTCCTCGAGCGCGAGGTCCTCGCCGGCGGCGAGCGCGCGCCGCGCCGCCTCGAACTCCGCGACGTTCCCCCGGCTGATGCCGACGTACTCGAGCGGCTGCAGGCGGTAGCGCTCGATCTGCTCGTCGGAGCGGAGGAACCACGACACGTACTCGGAGGAGTGCTCGCTCGTCTCCGTCGGGTAGTAGCCGAGCCGGCGGAAGATCTCGACCCGGACGCGACGCTCGAGCCCGGGGTCGCGGCGGATCGTCTCGCGCAGCCGGGGGTACAGCGACTCGCCCTCGTGGTCCCACTCGAGCAGCCACGCCTGGTGGTTGACGCCCGCGGCACGGTACCGCGTCTCCCCCACCGGGACGCCCACGAGCTCTGCGAGGTCGTGGGCGGTCCAGTAGACGGAGTGGCAGAGCCCGGCGACCTTGAGGTCGGGAGCGACGGTGGAGACCCACCACACGTTCATCGCCATCGGGTTCGTGTAGTTGAGCAGCCATGCCTGCGGGCACAGCTCGCGCATGTCGGTCGCGACGCCCTCGAGCACCGGGAACGTACGCAGCGCGCGGAACACGCCACCGACGCCGGTCGTGTCGCCGATGGTCTGGCGCAGGCCGTGGCGCGCGGGGATCTCGAGGTCCTTCAACGTCGCGTCGATGCCGCCGACCTGGATCATGTTGACGACGAAGTCGACCCCGTCGAGAGCCCGGCGACGGTCGGCGTACGCCTCGACGGTGGCCGACGCCCCGAGCTGGCGGCTCACCTGACGCGCGGTGCCCTCGGCGACGCGGAGCCGCTCGGGGTCGATGTCGTGCAGCACGAGGCGCGCGTCGGCGAGCTCCGGGTAGCGCAGGATGTCGGCGACGAGCTGGCGGGTGAAGACGACGCTCCCGGCGCCGACGAACGCGATGCTGACCATGTCGACGATCCTCGGCGTCGTCGAGCGCACTGTGCAAGAATACGATCAGATTCCGCCGATAACACTCACTCTGATTGAGCGATTTGCCTCGTCCGGGAGAGAGAGACCCACACTTCACCCAGCAACCGCCGGAAGGAAGCGCATGCCTGTCGCACCGGACGCCGCGCCCCGCGCGATCTCCCACAAGCGCAGCGACCGCATGATGCGGGCGCTCACGTACGTCAACGAGCACGGCACGGCGCGCCTCACGGAGCTGGTCCGTGAGCTCGGCGTCTCCTCGGCCACGATGCGGCGCGACCTCGCGGACATGGAGGAGCAGGGCCTGGTGCTGCGCACGCACGGCGGGGTGCGTGCCCTCGACCCCACGACGGAGGTCCCGGTGCTGCTGCGCGACTCCCGGTTCCGCGAGGCGAAGCTGCGCATCGCCCAGCACGCCGCCGGGCTGCTCCCGCCGGGGCGCTACTCCGTCGCGATCAGCGGCGGCACGACGGCGGCCGCCGTCGCGCGCGCCCTCGCGACGCGACCCGACCTCGCGATCGCCACGAACGCCCTGACGACGGCGACCGAGCTCGCCGCGCGCAGCAACCTGCAGGTCATCATGACGGGTGGGTTCGTCCGGTCGAGCTCGCTTGAGGCCGTCGGCGTGCTCGCCGAGCACACGTTCAACGCGATCAACGTCGGCACGGCGTTCCTGGGCACCGACGGCATCAGCGTGCGCGGCGGTGCGACGACGCACGACGAGACCGAGGCGCGCACCAACCACGCGATGGTCGCGCACGCCGAGCGCGTCGTCGTGGTCGCGGACGGGTCGAAGGTGGGGCGCGTGACGCTCGCCAAGATGGCGGATCTCGAGGAGATCGACGTGCTCGTGACGGACTCGTCCGCCGACCCGGCGGCCCTCGACGCGATCGCGGCTACCGGCGTCGACGTCCAGGTCGTGGCCGACGACGGTCCGGTCGCCGCGGTGCGGCCGGCCGAGGGACCGGCCGCACCGCGCTGACCCCGCAGGGTTCTAGGGCACCGGGAGCGCCACGGTCTCGACCGCGGCCTCGCCGACGAGACGGCGAGCCAGGGCCGCGTCGAGGACTGCCGCACCGGGGACCTGGGCGTTGGCCGTGCCCGCGGCGGCACCGAGCGCCACCGCCTCGGCGAGGGACGCCCCGCCGTCGAGCGCGACGAGCATCCCGCCCAGGAAGGAGTCGCCGCTCCCCACCGGGAAGCGGCCGACGTGGCCCTCGAGCCGGACGCGCAGCACGCTCGTGCCGTCGCTCGCCCACGCCCCCTCCGCGCCGTCCGTGACGACCACGAGTCCGCGCGACCGGTCGCGGAGCCCGGTGACGAGCCCCGCACCCGGGGTGTCCGCGGGGACGCCCAGCAGCTCTGCCGCCTCGACCCGGTTCACCTTGACCAGGTCCGGCCCCTCCCCCACGGCTCCCGCGAGCGCCGGACCGTGGCTGTCCACGGCGACGCGGGCACCCGCCGCCCGCAGCCGACCGACGACGGTGCCGACCACGCTCGGCGCGATGGTGCCGGGGAGCCCGCCGGACAGCAGCCACCACCCGCCCTGGCGCGCGGCGAGGTCGAGCGCGAGCCCGACGGCACGGTCGAGCGTGCCCGCCCCCACCGGGACGGCACGCTCGTAGATCTCGGTGAGCGCACCGGTCGCCGCGGCCAGCACCGAGACGCACGTGCGCGTCGGGTGCTCTCCCGGCACGACGCGCAGGTCCACGCCGTCGGCTCTCGCCCCCGCCGCGACGTCCTCGCCCGACCCTCCGGCGAGGACCGCGACGGCGGTCGTGCGGGCACCGAGCGACGCTGCGGCGCGGACCGCGTTGAGCGCCTTCCCCCCGCCGACGCGACGGACCTCGCGCGGGCGCTGGATCCCCTCGAGGGCGTCGACGACGTACGTGACGTCGAGCGACGGGCTGAGGGCGAGCGCGGAGATCATGCGAGCGCGGCCCGCAGCGCGGCCAGCGTGGCCTGCGCCCCGGTGCCCCCCGGGCCGAGCGTCGACAACGAGCCGGCGCAGGCCGCCCAGCGCACCCGCTCGGCCTCGTCCTCGATCCCGTGCGCGAGGGCCGCGAGGTAGCCGGCGTCGAAGCTGTCTCCGGCGCCGGTCGTGTCGACCACGTCCACGGCGAGCCCCGGGGCGTGCACGGCGGCTCCCGCCGGTCCCACGGACCACCCGCCGCGCGCGCCGTCCTTGACCACGACGCGGGGGCCGCGCGCGGCGACCGCCCGGGCGAGCGCGACGTCGGGGTCGCCGGTGCTCGGCGCGTCGCGCGGACCTGCGCCGAGCGCGCCCGCGACTGCGCGCAGCTCGTTGCGGTTCGGCAGCAGCACGTCCACGTGGGGCAGCAGGTCCGCGAGCCCGGTCCAGCGCTCGGCAGGGTCCCAGTTCGTGTCGAGGCTCGTGGTCCACCCGCGCGCACGAGCAGACGCCAGGACTGCGGGCAGGTCCGCGGCGAGACGCGGCTGGAGGAAGTACGACGCGACGTGCACGACGCCGGGCGGCCCGTCCCAGCCGTCGAGCACGGCGAGCGCGTGGGAGCCGGTGAGGGTCGGGATCGTGCCC
The DNA here is from genome assembly GCF_004519295.1 of Cellulosimicrobium funkei. GTDB lineage: Bacteria > Actinomycetota > Actinomycetes > Actinomycetales > Cellulomonadaceae > Cellulosimicrobium > Cellulosimicrobium funkei. Next base: position 349,847 of record NZ_SOZH01000001.1, on the reverse strand, counting down.
GCGACCGTGAGGATCGCCCGGTCGCCCGGCGTGGAGAGGACGACCGAGAGCCCTGTCGGCTCGTCGTGGGAGACCTCGACCGCGGACACGTCCACCCCGGCAGCGCGCAGCGCGTCGAGGGTGAAGGTCCCGAAGGCGTCCGCACCGACGCGCGCGACGAGCCGCGTCGGCACTCCGAGGCGCGCGACGCCGGCGGCCGCGATGCTGGCCGAGCCACCGAGGACGAGGTCGCCGGAGTCGGCGAGCTGCTCGGCCTGGCCGAATCGCGGGATCACGTCGCCGCGCAGCACGAGGTCGACGTTCGCGTCCCCGACCACGACGACGGGTCGTGCAGCGGTCCGGTCGGCTGCTGCCGGCAGGGCGTGGGGCGTGGTCATCCCTTGACTCCCGTGAAGGTCATGGTGGCGATGAACTGGCGCTGGGCGAACAGGAAGAACAGCACCAGCGGGAGGGTCGCGACGACGTTGCTCGCCATGAGCAGCGACCAGTCGGTCCGGCGCGCGCCCTGGAAGTTCGTGATCCCGAGCTGGAGCGTGAAGGACGACGGGTCGTTGATCGCGATGAGCGGCCAGACGAGGTCGTTCCACGAGCCGAGCAGCGTGAAGATCGCGAGCGTCGCGAGCGCGGGCCGCGCGAGCGGGAGGATGATCCGCCAGAACGTGGAGAGCCGCGAGCACCCGTCGAGGACGGCCGCCTCCTCGAGCTCGGGCGGGAGCGACAGGAAGAACTGGCGCATGAGGAAGATCCCGAACGCCGACGCGAGCCACGGGACCATCGCGGCGGCGAGGGTGTCGATGATGCCGATGCGCGCGAAGAGGACGTACGTGGGCACCATGAGGAGCTGGGTCGGGATCATGATCGTCGCCATGATCGCGAGGAACCCGAACGTGCGGCCCGGGAACTTCAGGCGCGCGAACCCGTACCCGGCGAGCGAGCACAGCACGATGTGCGACGCGACGGCGACCACCGAGACGAGGACGGTGTTCGTCGTCCAGCGCAGCACGTCCGTCTCGGTGAAGAGCTTGACGTAGCCGTCGAGCGTGAGCTGCGAGGGCCAGAACCGCGGAGGGAAACGGTTGATCTCCGCCTCGGGCGTGAGCGACGTGAGGAACATCTGCACGAACGGCGTCGCGAACAGCGCGGCGACGGGCACGAGCAGCAGGTGCCACAGCCAGGCGCGTCGACGCCGGCGCCGCGGCGCGGGGGTGGCGGTGGTGGTGGCCGGGAGCGGACCGTCCGGGGCGCCGGGCGGCGCCACCTGCGGCCCGCCGGGCGCCGCGGCGTGAGCAGCGGGGCCGGGAGCGGTCGTCGGCATCAGAGTCCACCAACCTTCGTGCGGCGGGAGTAGAGCGTCACGGCGATGGTGATGAGCAGGGTCACGGCGAACAGCCCGTACGCCACGGCGGAGGCGTACCCGAACTCGAGCTCCTTGAACGCCGCCTTCCACAGGTAGTACACGATCGTCTCGGTCGACCCGAGCGGGCCGCCGCGCGTCGTCGTGTAGACGAGGTCGAAGAGCTGGATCGCCTGGATCGTCTGCCAGATGGCGACGAACACCGTGACCGGGGCGAGCTGGGGGAACGTCACGTGCCAGAACGACTGCCACCGGTTCGCGCCGTCCACGCGGGCGGCCTCCGCGAGCTCGACCGGGATGTCCTGGAGCGCGGCAAGGTAGATGACGGTCGTGAACGCGGCCTGCCCCCACAACGACATGATCGTGATGACGACCATCGCCTGCGACGGGTTCTCGAGCCAGCCCTGCTGGGGGAGGCCGAGGACGCGCAGCACGTTGTTCACGAACCCGAACTGCGGGTTGAACAGGTAGGTCGTGAGGATGCCGGTGGCCGCTGCGGAGACCACGAACGGCAGGAACACGAGGGTGCGGTAGACCCCGACCAGGACGAGTCGGCGGTTGAGCGCGACCGCGAGGCCGAGCCCGAGGAAGAGCGACGCCGGGACGAACAGCGCGGTGTACAGGAGCGTGTGCCCGACGGCGGCGCCCAGCTCGGCGTCGGTCAGCATGCGGCGGTAGTTGTCCACGCCCACCGGCTCCGGCGTGGAGAAGCCGTTCCAGTCCTGCAACGACAGCAGGAACGCCCAGACCGCGGGGAAGATCGACAGGCCGACGACGAGGAGCGTCGCGGGGGTGACGAAGCCCCACCCGGCGAGCGCCTCCGCCGTCCGGCGGCGCCGTGGCGCCCGCCGGACGGGGGCGGGCGCGATCGCCGTCGTCACTGGTCCGCCAGCGCTTCGTCCGACCGGTCGGCGGCCCGCTCCAGCGCCTCGCGCGGTTCTCCCTTGCCCTGGAGGACCTCCGAGACCGCTGTGCCGACCGCCTCGGAGAGGTTCACGTATCCCGGCACGGTCGGGCGGGGGATCGTCGCGTTCTCGCTGTTCTGCGCCATGACGTCCAGGCCGGGCATCGCCGCGACCTGTGCCTGGAACTCCGGCGAGCCGATCTCGCTCTCGCGCAGCGGGAGGTTGCCGTAGACGACGTTCCAGCGCACGTCCTGCTCGGGGTCCGTCAGCCACTTCGTGAACTCGTACGACCAGTGCTCGCGGTTCGCGTCCTGGTGGTCGAACAGGACCCAGAGGTCGGCCCCGGAGATCGTCGTGTGCTCGTCGTCGTAGGCCGGCAGCGGGACGACGCCGTACTGCGTGCCCGCGACCTGGAGGTCGTACAGCGTCCACGGCCCTGACGTGACCATGCCGATCTGGTCGCTCGCGAAGATCTGCGTGAACTTGGTGTCGGTCTGGTCGAGGTAGACCGACCCGTCCTCGACGGCCATGTCGCGCAGGAACGTCAACGCGTCCACGCCGGCGTCGGAGTCGAACGTCGCGGTCGTGCCGGAGTCGTCGAGGACCTCCCCGCCCCGCTGCCACAGGTGCGGCCAGAACTGCCACGTCGTCTCCTCGGAGCCGGAGACACCGTAGGCGTAGCCGTACGTGCTCGTCGCGGGGTCCGTGAGCTCCTTCGCCGCGGCGCGGAAGTCGTCCCAGGTCCAGTCCTCGGTCGGGTAGTCCACGCCGGCGGCGTCGAACACCGTCTTGTTGTACAGGAGGGAGAGGTTGTCCACGACGGCCGGGAAGCCGATCGTCGTCTCGCCGTCCGGCTGGGCGGTGGCGCGGGCGGCCCCGGAGAACTCGTCCCAGCCGACGTCGGGGTCACTCACCTCGTCGGTGATGTCGAGCGTGCGCTCCGACTCGGCGAGCTCGCTCGCCCAGGAGCCGAACGCGTAGGAGATGTCCGGGTAGGTGCCTCCCGCGAACGAGGACGACAGCTTCTGCAGCAGGTCCTCCGTCGACGGCGCGCCCGAGGACACCTCGATCGTCACGTTGGGGTGGAGCTCCTCGAACTCCTCGGCGAGGCCCGTGAGGATGGTCTGGGCCTGGTCTGCCTGGCCGGTCCACCACGTGAGCGTGACGTCGGCCTCGGGGTCGAGGGTCGTGGCGCCCTGCGTCCCGGACGAGCACGCCGCGAGCAGCAGCGCGCCGGAGACGACGACCGCTCCGGCGGCTCCCCGGGCCACGGTGAGAGGACGGTCGGGACGGCGGCGGGTGGGATGACGGAACATTGTCGGCCTTGTCTCTTGGGCGGTCTCTTCGTCGAGTGTCCGGGTACTGCGTCCCCGTCGGTGACGGGCTGTCGCGGGTCGCCCTCAGCCGAGGACGACGGAGCGGGTGAGGTGTCGCGGCGCGTCCGCGTCGAGGCCGCGGTCGGTGGCGAGGGCGACCGCGAGGCGCTGGCACTGCACGAGCTGGACGAGCGGGTCCCCGTCGAGGTGCACGACGGTCGCGCCGGTGCGCCGGACGTCCTCGGCGAGCGCCGGGTCGTCGTCGCCGAGCAGGGTCACGAGCGTCGCGTCGGTCGCGACGGCGACCGGTCCGTGCCGGTAGTCGAGCGCCGGGTAGGACTCGGACCACGCCTGCGCGGCCTCACGGATCTTCAGCGCCGCCTCCTGCGCGAGGCCGTAGGCCCACGAACGGCCGAGGAACACGAAGTGCTCGAACGCGCCCGGATCGACGGGAAGCGGTGCCGCGAGCGCCTGCTCGGCCTGCGCGACGAGGCCGGAGAGGTTCTCCCCGAACGCCTGGCGGGCGACGGCGAGCACGGTGGTCGGGAACCGCGTCTGGACCACCGACTCCTCGTCGGCGAGGTCGAGCACGAGCACGTCGTCCGCCGCGAGGGCGACGGGCGTTCCGGCGACACCGACGACCGCGGCGGTGCGTGTCCCGGAGGGGACGGCCGCGAGCGCTTCGAGGCACTCGCTCGTGGTCCCGGAGCGGCTGATGACGACGACACGGTCGTAGGGACGCGTGGGGTGCCACTCCGACGCGTACGCGGCATCGGTCTCGCCGAGGCCGGCGTCCTCCCGGAGGACGGCGATCGCCTCGGCGACGAACGCGCTCGTCCCGCACCCGAGCACGAGGACGCGCTCGCCGGGTGCGCCGAGCACGGAGCCGGTGGTGGGCCCGCCCGCGAGGGCCTTGGCCCACACCTCGGGCTGGCTGTGGATCTCTCGCTCGGTGACGGTGCTCGGGCTCACGTGCTTGTCCTGTCGTCGGCGGGGCCGTGACCCCGGTCCAGCGGTGGTCAGGTGCCGCGAGGTGCGGACCCGATGCGAGAGATCCTGCTCAGCATCTGCGCGATAGTCACGCAGAATGGTATGTTCACTCACTCTCGATGATCGATTCGCGTAACATCCGCGAAATCTGGGCGTGGACGACCGATGCTCGTGACGTGATCGATCCCCTCCACCACGCCGGCCCGCCCCCGGCGCCGCCCGCACCCGACCTGCGGCTCGTCGACTGGGAGCCCCGCGCCCGCGTGCGGCTCCCCCGGACCGACGTCCCCCGGGCCGCGGTGCCCGCCGTCGACGTCCACAACCACCTGGGCCGCTGGCTCACCGCCGACTGGTGCGCGCCCGACGTCCCCGCGTTGCTCGACCTGCTGGACCGCACGAACGTGCGCGCGGTCGTGAACCTCGACGGCCTGTGGGACGACGAGCTCGAGGCCAACCTCGACCGGTACGACCGCGCGCACCCGGGCCGTTTCCTCACGTTCTGCCAGGTCGACTGGACGGCGCTCGCCCACGTGGGGGGCGAGCGCGAGGTGCAGCGGCAGCTCCGCGACGCCGCGGCGCGCGGGGCGCGCGGCCTCAAGGTGTGGAAGAACCTCGGCCTGACCGTCACCGGCCCCGACGGCGCGCTCGTCGCGCCCGACGACCCTCGTGTCGTCGAGACGCTCGCGCTCGCGGGCGAGCTCGGGCTGCCCGTCCTGATCCACGTCGCCGACCCGAAGGCGTTCTTCGACCCGCCGGACCGGTACAACGAACGCGTCGACGAGCTCACCGCGCAACCGTCGTGGTCGTTCGCCGACCGCTCCCGCTTTCCGTCGTTCGAGCACCTGCTCGACGCGTTCGGACGTCTGCTCGCCGCGACTCCGGGGACCACCTACGTAGGCGCGCACGTCGGCTGCGTCGCCGAGGACCTGGATCACGTCTCGCGGCTCCTGCGGGCCGCACCGAATCTCGTCGTCGACATCGCGGGCAGGCTGGGCGAGCTCGGGCGGCAGCCGCGACGCTTCCGTCGGCTCGTCGAGGACTTCCCGAACCGGGTCCTGTTCGGCACCGACGCGTTCCCGTTGTCGCGTGAGCAGCTCGAGACGCACTTCCGGTTCCTCGAGACGGCCGACGAGCACTTCGCCTACTCCCCCGGTGACCCCGTGCCGCCGCAGGGTCGGTGGGCCATCTCGGGAGCCGACCTCCCGGCGCACCTCCTGCCGGCGCTCTACGCGGGGAACGCGTGCCGGGTGCTCGGGCTCGACGCGGACTGACCCGCCGCCTCACGGCAGCGCGGCCTCCCGCGGCGAGGCGCCGCGTGGGCGAGGGGTAGAGGTTCACGGCGTCGACCGCGGGCATCTCGTGGGTCCGGACGTGGGCGTAAGCGTGGGCGTGGGCGTGCGCACCGTCACAGCTGCGAGGGCGACAAAGGCCGCTGCGATGACTTGGAATAAGACCCATCGACCACACCCGTCGCCGTTCTCGGCGACTCGGCTGCAAGGGGCACACCATGACACGAGTCGTCGTCAGCGGGTACGGGGCGGTGACCCCGGTCGGGCGCTCCGCCCCCGAGACGTGGGACGCGCTGCTGCGCGGGGAGCCGGGCGTGCGGGCGATCGACGACGACTGGGCGGCCGAGCTGCCCGTGCGCATCGCCGCGCGCGTCGACGACGCCTTCGCCGAGGCGCTGTCCGTCCGGGAGCGGCGCCGCACCGACCGGGCGGAGCAGCTCACGCTCGTCGCGGGCCGGGAGGCGTGGGCGTCCGCCGGGTCGCCCGACGTCGACCCGACGCGTCTCGCCGTCGTCGTCGGCTCCGCGAACGGCGGGATCGCGACGACGCTCGACCAGTCGCGCGTCCTGCACGAGCAGGGCCACCGGCGCGTCTCCCCGCACACCGTGACGATGCTCATGGCCAACGGCCCGGCCGCGTGGCTGTCGATCGACCTCGGCGCCAAGGCCGGCGCGCGCGCCCCGATCAGCGCGTGCGCGGCGGGCTCGGAGGCGATCACGATGGGCCGCGAGATGATCCTCGCCGGCTCGGCGGACGTCGTCGTGTGCGGGGGCGTCGAGGCGGGCGTCCAGCCGTTCTCGCTCGCGGCCTTCGCCGCGGCCCGCGCGATGTCGACCCGCAACGACGAGCCGGAGCGCGCGTCCCGGCCGTTCGACGTGGACCGGGACGGGTTCGTCATGGGCGAGGGCTCGACGCTCCTCGTGCTCGAGCGCGAGGACCACGCCCGGGCCCGCGGGGCGGTCGTGCACGGCGTCGTCTCGGGCGCGGCCCTGACGTCGGACGCGTTCGACATCGTCGGCGGCGACCCCGAGAACCAGGCCCGCACCATCACGATGGCGCTGCGCTCGGCGGGCCTCTCCCCCGAGGACGTCGGGCTCGTCCACGCGCACGCGACGGCGACCCCCGTCGGGGACGTCAACGAGGCGGACGCGCTGCGCGCCGCCCTCGGGATGCCGCCGCCCGTCACGAGCACGAAGGGCGCGACGGGCCACCTCCTCGGCGCGTCGGGCGCGCTGGGCGTCCTCGTCGCGCTCCTCGCCCTGCGCGACGGCCGCGTGCCGCCCACGCTCAACGTCGACACGCTCGACCCCGCGATCGACCTCGACGTCGTGCGGGAGGCGGCCACGACGTCGGCCCGGCACGCGCTCGTCGACGCGTTCGGGTTCGGCGGGCACAGCTCGAGCGTCGTGGTCTCGCGCGACTGACCGGGATCGCCGAGCACGAGGTCGCCGTCGAGAAAGGCGGCCAGGCCGCCACGGACCCCGTGGTCGACGGCGAGCAACCCCGTCCCCGGGCACGATGGAGCGATGGACCTCGACGCACGCCTCGCCGACATCACGACGCTCGACGTCGACGCGATCGTCAACGCCGCGAACTCGTCCCTGCTGGGCGGCGGCGGGGTGGACGGCGCGATCCACGCCGCGGCCGGGCCGCGGCTCCTGGAGGAGTGCCGTCGGCTACGGCGCACGACCCTCCCCGACGGCCTGCCCGTGGGCGACGCCGTCGCCACCGACGCCTACGACCTCCCCGCCCGCTGGGTCGTGCACACCGTCGGGCCGAACCGCTACCGCGGCGAGACGGACCCCGCGCTCCTCGCGTCGTGCTTCGCCCGCTCGCTGGACGTCGCGGACGACCTCGGGGCCACGACCGTCGCCTTCCCCGCGATCAGCGCGGGCGCGTACGGCTGGGACGTCGAGGAGGTCGCCCGCGTGGCGGTGGACGCCGTGCGCGGCTGGTCCGCACCCGACCTCTTCGACGAGCCCGCCGGCCCGACGGCGGCCCAGGACCGGGGCGGGTCGCGCCCCGGGCCGGGCGTCGCGGCCGTGACGTTCGCCCTCGCGACGCCGCGGGCGCTCGCGGCGTTCCAGGCCGCCCTCGCCCGCTGAGCCCCGACCCTCGGGGTCGCCGCCCCGAGGATCAGGGTCGGGTCGGGGGATCTCCGGATACCGGGGCGCCCGGGACGCTCGTACCGTCGAGGCATGAGCACCTCAGACGCCTCCACCGCCGCGTACCGCCCGACGCTGTCCCGCCCGCGCCACGGCCGGATGATCGCCGGCGTGTGCGCCGGGATCGCCCGCCGGTTCGGCTGGGACCCGACCGTCGTCCGCATCGTCGCCGCGGTCTCGATCCTGCTCCCCGGCCCCCAGGTCATCGCGTACCTGGTCCTGTGGGCCCTCATGCCGAACGACCGCGACTGACCCCGCCGACGCCGGTCAGACCTGACACCGCCCGACGCCGGTCAGGCCTGACACCGGTCAGCCGCGACGCCGGTCAGACGTCGCGACGCCGCAGGAGCAGGGCCGCCACGGCGAGCGGCACCACGGTCCAGACCCCCAGGGCGAGGGCCGCGGCACCGGGCGTCAGGACCTCGACCCGGCCGGCGTCCGCCGCGGTGACGGCCATCATGGCGGTGCCGAGGTTCATGGGAAGGAACCGGACGACGTCCTGGACCCCGTCGTGAGGCACGAACTCCGTGATCATCGGCACCACGAAGAGCAGCGTCGCGAGCGTGAAGATCGTGCCCGCCGGGTGCCGCAGGATCGCGCCGACCGCGACGGCCAGGACCGCGACGCACGTCAGGTAGCCCACGCACGCGAGGAGCACCCGCTGCACCACCCGGTCGCCGAGGTCGGGGACGAGGTCGTTGCCCGCCAGCAGAGGCGCGGTCACCAGGTAGGAGGCGGCGAGCCCGACGACGGCCACGACGAGCGACGCCCCCGCCACGACGACGACCTTGGCCCCGAACGCCGGGAGGCGCGCGGGGACCGCGCTGAAGGTCGACCGGATCATGCCCGTGGAGTACTCGGTGGTCATGCTCAGCGCACCCAGCACCGCGAGCGCGAGCTGCGCGAAGATGTACCCGAGCACGAGCGCCTGCACCGTCGAGACGCTGCCGAGCTCGCCCGCCTGCTCGGGCCGGTCAGCCGCGAAGTTCAGGGACGCGGCCATGACGACGCCGAACAGCATCATGACGACCACGGTCGAGCCCATCGTCCACCAGGTGGAGCGCACGGTGCGGAACTTGACCCACTCCGACCGCAGCACGTGGCCGAACGAGAGGCGGGCCGTCGTGCGGAGGGTCGTCGCGGGAGCCGGGGCGGAGAACGTGGCCGTGGTCATCGTCGGGCTCCTTCGAGAGCGGTGGGACGAACCGTGTCATCGGGGTCGGCCGCGGCGGCCGCGGGCTCGGTGCGGTACTCGACCGCGTCGGCGGTGAGCCGCATGTACGCCTCCTCGAGGGTGGACGTCACAGGCGTGAGCTCGTGCAGCACGATGCCCGACGCCGCGGCGAGCTCACCGATCCCCGCCGACTCGGCACCCTCCACCTCGAGCAGGCCGGGCTCGTCCGAGGTGACGGTCGCGCCGTCCTGCGCCAACAGCTCGGCCAGCCGCGTGGCGTGCGGGGTGCGGACCCGGACGCCGCGCCGGGTGCCGCCGTCGACGATGTCCTCGACGGCGGCGTCGGCCAGGATGCGGCCCTTGCCGATGACGACGATGTGGTCGGCGGTGAGGGCGACCTCGCTCATGAGGTGGCTCGACAGGAAGACGGTGCGGCCCTCGGAGGCGAGGTAGCGCGCGAGGTTGCGCACCCACAGCACGCCCTCGGGGTCCAGGCCGTTGACGGGCTCGTCCAGGATGAGGGTCTTGGGGTCGCCCAGCAGCGCGGACGCGATGCCCAGGCGCTGGCCCATGCCGAGGGAGAAGCCGCCCACGCGCTTCTTGGCGACCGGCTGCAGGCCGGTCATCTCGATGACCTCGTCCACGCGCTTGGTCGGGATGGCGTGGGTGGCGGCCATCGCGCGCAGGTGGTTGTAGGCCGAGCGGCCGGTGTGCACGGCCTTGGCGTCCAGCAGCGCGCCGACCTCGGTCAGCGGGGAGCGGTGCTGGGCGTAGGGGCGTCCGTTGACGGTGACGGTCCCGGCGGTGGGGCGGTCCAGGCCCATGATCATGCGCATGGTCGTGGACTTGCCCGCGCCGTTGGGGCCCAGGAAGCCGGTCACGGTCCCGGGACGCACGGTGAACGAGACGCCGTCCACCGCGGTCTTGGGCCCGTACCTCTTGGTCAGGCCGCGTGCTTCGATCATGCTCCCCCCTCGGGGTCGGTGACGATGACGCCACCGAACCTAGGGAGACCCGGGTGCCGGGCGATGCCCTCTCCTGGCCGATCTTCCGTCGGCACGTACACCGCTCGGGCGAAGCCCCGTCCGCCGTTCGACCGACCCCCGGCGGGAGAGACGCCTCAGTCGAGCTCGACGACGACGGCGCCGGAGGGGTCACGCAGCACGGTGCCCTCGACCCGCACGGTGACCTCCAGCGGGCCCTGCGGCCATCGAGCACTCACCGTGTACGGGGCGGACGCGCGCACCTCCTCGCCGGCCACGAGGGAGAGCGGCTCCGTCTGGGCCCAGACGGCGGACGCCACGTCCACCCCTGCGTACCCGCGGAAGATCCCGTCCGCGACGCTCTGCGGGCAGGCGTCGCCGGTGAGCCCGGCGGCGGTGCACGAGGCGAGTAGCTCGTCGATGCGCGCCTCGGCCTCGGTGGCCACCTCGGCGCGGAGCACCGGGTCGACGTGCAGCATCTGCGAGCGCAGCTCCGCTCCCGGAGGAAGCTGGATCGCGTCCGGGTCCACGGGGAACTCCACCGTGAACGGCTCGCTGTCGCCGCCGTCGGGATCGATCGTCGTGAGGTCCTGCGGCCCGGCGAGCTCGAGGTCGTAGATCCCGGGAAGCAGCCGCAGGGGTTCCGACGTCGCGAGGTCGAACGCGCCCGACCCCTCGACCACGATCTCCACCGGGACGCCCGGATGGACGACCGGAAGCCCGTGGTCGGACCAGAGCGCGACCCTCGGCTCCCCTCCGACGGTCTCCGTGCTGACCACCAGGGTGCGCGTCTCCTCCTCGCCGTCGAGCCGGTACTCGACGTCCACCGAGGACTCCGGGCCTGACCCGGTCACGGAGGTGACACGGGCCTCGACGGGCCGCACCGCCTCGGCGTAGACCGCGTCGTCGAGCGCGACCGGGCTGACCACCGACGGATCGCTCAGCAGCTCGCCCGCGCCCGTGGCGTCGCCGTCGACGAGGCGGTCGAAGAAGGTCGTGACCACCTGCTCCGCAGCCCTCTCCTCGGAGCTCTGGAACGAGCACCCCGCCACCGTCAGCGGGACGACCACGGTCGTGAGGCCGGCGGCCCACCGCGCCGCGCGTGACGACGCCCTCACCGGATCACCGCACCTGCTCGCGGACGGGCTCCGGAGCCGTCGACGGTGGTCCCGGGCTCGGCGTCGGTCTTCCGCGCCGTGCCCGGGCAGGACGACACGCCGGTCGGCGTACTGCGCTCCATGCTGTTCCTCTTCCCCTTCTGCCAGACCCGCTCCGCCCCGGTCCCAGCAGCCGTCCGGAGCGTCACCGTCGAGCCGCACCGGAGCCCGCGCGTCGGGCGCGTCGTCGAGCACCGCCCTACCTTCGCCGATGAGCGCCGAGATCGCCTCATGAGCGGCGCGGCTCCGACTCCGGACGGCAGCGCTCGGGCTCCTCTCCGGCGCCCCGGGCGGGCGGCCGTTGCTCCGAGCGACGATCTCGCGCACGGAGTACCTGATACTTCGGGCCCGTGACCGAATCGTGACGGCGAAAGTACCTAGTACTCGCTGTCCGTGGTGTCCGGGGCGTTGCTAGCGTCGCTGGGGATCTACCTGCTACTCCACGTCCCGCCAACGGTGGTGGGCGCACCGGCGCACTCCCGCGCCGAGCAGACCGGTACCCGCCTCTCCCGCACCTCTCCCCTCGTGCCGAACGCCCCGCGACGACGCCGGGCGTGAGGAAGGACGACAGATGACGCAGCACGCTCTCCGACCGTCGCGCACGCACACGGTCCTCACCTCCGTCGCGCTCGCCGTGCTCGCCCTCGCGGTCGCCGGCCTGGTCGCGTTCCTCCTCGTGTACAACGGCAAGGTCGCCGACGGCGCGACCCGCCTCGACGACGGCGCCGCCGAGCTCGACGCCGGCGCCGCGACCCTCGCCGACGGCACGACCGAGGCCCAGGCCGGCGCGCAGCGTCTCGCCGACGGTGCGGGCGACCTCGAGGCGGGTGCGAACGACCTCTCCGCCGGTGCGCGGAAGGCGTCCGACGGCGCCACCCAGCTCGCCACGGGCGGCGCCACCGCGCTGGACGGCGCGACCGAGCTCGCCGCCGGGGCGGACGAGCTCAACGCCGGGGCGGCACGCCTCGCCGCCGGGGCGGGCGACGCCGCGAGCGGCGCGGCCCGCCTCGCCGCGGGCAGCAAGGACCTCGACTCCGGGGCGGCACGCCTCGCCGCGGGGAACGCCCGTGCCGCCGACGGCGCGTCCCAGATCGCGTCGGGTGCGGGCACCCTGAAGGACGGCGCGGCCGAGCTCTTCGCCGGGAACGCGACGGCCGCGCAGGGTGCCGGGCTGCTCGCCGAGGGCACCTCGGCGCTCGCCAGCGGCGCGTCCGACCTCGCCGACGGCACGGCACGGCTCGCCGTCGGGGCGAGCACCGTCGCGGACGGCGCGTCGACGGTCACCACGGGCCTCACCGGCGCCGCGTCCGGCGCGCGCGATCTCGCGACCGGGGCGAGCAGCGTCTCGGCGGGCGCGTCGACCCTGCGCGACGGCGTCGCCGCCACCGCCCGGGGCGCGGGCTCGCTCGCACCGGGCGCGGCGACGGTCGCGGTGGGCGCCGAGCAGCTGTCCGCCGGAGCGAGCTCGTTGCAGGCCGGCACGGCGCTCCTTGCGCCGGGCGCGCAGCAGGTCGCGGCGGCGTCCGCCCAGCTCCGGGACGGCGCGACCGGACTCGCGGCAGGTCTGTCCACGGCTCGCGACGGCGCCGTCCGCCTGGCCGACGGGACGCGTTCGGTGGCCGAGGGTGCCGACCAGGTCCACGCGGGCGCGGACTCCCTCGCCGCACAGCTCCAGGGGCTGGCCGCGGCGACCGACGACCCGGCCCTCAAGGCGAAGCTCGACGCGCTCGCGGGTGCGGCGGGCTCGGTGCGCGACGGCGCGGCGCGGGTCGACGCCGGCGCAGGAGGGCTCGTCGCCGGCGCGTCCGCCCTGCGCGACGGGCTCGCGGGCGACTCCGGCGCCGCAGCGGGCGCGGCCCGGCTCGAGGCGGGTCTTCGGGACCTCAGCACCGGAGCCGCACGGGTGTCCACCGGCGCCCAGGAGGCGGACGCGGGCGCGACGCGGCTCGCGGAGGGCGCGGCCGGGCTCGCCACCGGCGCCGCCGCGGTCTCCGGCGGGGCACAGAGCCTCGCCGCCGGGACGGCGCAGCTCTCCGGAGGGGCCGACGCTCTCGCTGCTGGCGCGAGCACGGTCTCGGCCGGCAACGCCTCGCTCGCCGGGGCGACCCGCGCCCTCGCCGACGGCGCTGCGAAGGTGTCGGGCGGCGCGACGACCTTGGCCGCCGGGAACGCGGCGTCGGCAGACGGCGCCGCCCGTCTCGCCGCCGGGAACACCGACGCCGCCGACGCCTCGGCAGCGCTCGCCGAGGGCACGGCTCGCCTGGCCGACGGCGCCTCCCGGGTCGCCGGCGGCAACGCCCAACTCGCCACCAAGACCTCCGAGCTTGCCGCAGGCGCGTCGGAGCTCGCGTCCGGCGCCGCCGACCTCAAGGCCGGGACGGCGAGGGCCGCGACCGGCGCGAGCGACCTCTCCGCCGGCACGGTGCGGCTGCGCACGGGCGCGGGCGACCTGTTCGGCGGGACCACGCGGCTGGAGGACGGGACGCTGCGCCTGCAGAACGGGCTCACGACGCTCTCGACGGGCGCGACGACCCTCGCGGCGGGCAACGCGGCGCTGGCCGAGGGCTCCGCGACGCTGCATGCCGGCACGACGACCCTCGCCGACGGCGCGTCCGACCTGCACGACGGCAGCACCCGCATCGCCGACGGCGCGGCCACGCTCGCGGACGGCACGGGCACCCTCTCCGACGGCACGACGGAGCTCAAGGACAGCGTCGAGAACAGCCCCGTCGGACGGGTGTCGCTCGGCATGTCGGCGCTGGTCGGCGGGTCCGTGCTCGCGGGCGTCGCGGGCGTCGGGCTCGGGCTGCGCCGTCGGCTCGCGGCGGTCTGACGGACCGGCGCGCACGGCCGGGCGGCGTCCTTGCCGCCCGGCCCCCGGCTCGGGGGCGGCCTCACGTCGACGGTGCCGCCCTCGCGGGCGGCGGTCCCGGTGGACAGGACTCCGGGGTCGCCGCCCTTCTCTCGCTACCGGGCTGCCGGCCCGCCGGCGCGGCGCGCGGCCCGGTAGCCGCGAGCGCGCAGCGCGTCCTCCCAGCCGTACGTGCCGAGGTGGCGCGGCGCGTGACCGGTGGGGTCGAAACGGGCCTCGGGGTCGTCGCCGTCGTGCGCGGACCCCGCTTCGGGGCCGTGCAGCTCGACCGCGCCGAACCGGTGCCAGGCGCCGAGCGGGGTTGCCTCGAGCACTTCGAGCACCGGCGTCCCGGCGCCCCGCGCCGCGTCGTGGTCCGGCCGCAGGGCGAGCACGCGGGGACCGTGCGGCGACCGCAGCGGCAGGAGCGTCGACAGCCAGCCGCCCAGCAGCGCGCGGCGCGGCACGAGGAGGAAGCGCGTGAGCCGCCCCCTCCCCGAGGAGGCGAACAGGACGTCCTGGGGCGCGCCGTCGTCGGTCCAGCGCACGGCGATCCCGACGACGTCCGGGAGCCCGCGCGGGAGGCCTGCCCCGAGGGACACGCGCACCGTGACGGGCGTGCGGCCCTGCGGGACGCTCGCCGCGCCCGCCTCGTCCTCCGCGACGACGAGCGTGCCGCGGAGCAGCACGCCGCGCGCGTGCATCGGGCGGCCGTCGCGCACGCGCGCGACCGTGCCGGTCACGGCCGCGAGCGCCGCGCCGACAGGTCGAGAGAGCGTCTCCACGAGTCCTGCCACGCGGCCACGGTCGCACCGCCCCGGGTCACCCGCACGGCCGCGGGCATGTCACCCGCCGGGGTGCCGGGGATCAGGGGGTGTGCTGCTCCGTGGAGCCCGGCGCGTCGGGGACCTGAATGTCCGGGAGGTCCGGCACGTCGAACGTGGGGACGTCGATCGTCGGGACGTCCAGCTCGCCCATCCGCTCCTGGAGCTCCTCCTGGCGGACCCGGTTGTTCTCCTGGAGGCACGCGAGGCGCGCGGCGGGGCGCCCGGTGCACTCCTGCACGGCCGAGCCCGGGTCGCGCGGCGCGCGCTCCTCCTGGACGTAGCGGCCGTCGGCGTCGTGCTCGTCGGGGGCGACGGGCAGCGCGGCGAGCGCGGCCGCCTCGGCGAGCAGCAGCAGGACCGTGGCGAGGACGAGGACGGCGCCGCCCAGCCCCGCGCGGACCGCGGCGGCCGTGCTCACGGGCGGGCGCTCGTCGGACACCGCGCGCTGCCGGGCCGCGACGCGCCACGCGGCCCACATCCCGACGACGAGCGGCAGCACGTACGCCACCGCGGCGAGGGCCGCCACGGGCCGGGCGTCCTCGCGCGCGACCGCGCCCGGGCCGATGCTCCCGACGACGACCGCGACGATCCCGAGGACGACGGCACGGCGCACGACGGCGCCCCGCAGGCTCGCGCGCAGGGCCGCGATCCGCACGGCTCCCGCCGTCCCGGCCGGCAGGTACCCGAGCTCGCGCGCCTGCGTGAACATCGCCGCGTGCAGCACGGCCGAGGTCACGGTCGTCAGGGCGAGCACGACCCCGAGCCCGACGAGGAACCAGCGGACGGCGACGGCGTCGCGCACGAGGTAGAGCAGGGCGAGGCCCGCGAGGACGCCCGCCCACCCGACGGCGATCGCCACGACGGTGCCGCCGCGGAACGGCGTGCGGCGCAGGGTGCGGCGCAGCAGCCCGCGCGGGACCTGGAGGAGCACGGGCAGGACGCGCAGCGCGGTCACGCCCGTCCACAGCAGCACGACGACCCCCCAGACCGGCACGCTGCCCACGTGGGCGTCGCTCATCGCGAAGGCGACGACGAGCGCGACCGCCCCGACGAGCAGGACCGGCATCTCGACGAGCCGCAGCACCTGCTGCCACACGCTGAGGTGCAGCAGGTACCCGGCCTCGGCGTGCTCGGGGTTCATGGCGAGGACGCCGCTGTACCCCTGGGCGCTGCGGCTCGCGTCGAGCGCGAGGGCCGCGTCGAGGTAGAGGAGGTCCTCGTGCTCCGGCGCGACGGCGAGCCCCTGCCGCACCAGGGCGCGCGCCCGGTCGTCGTCCCCGAGGCGCGACCAGAGCCGGGCCGCCTGCGCGAGCCGGTCCGGGGCCTCGGGGGCGAGCTCGAGCGCCGAGGCGATGCGCTCGCGCGCGAGGCGTCGGTCGGCGCCGCGCACGCGCCCCGAGAGGAGGGCGTCGGCGAGCTGGAGGTGGTAGCGCGCGTCGTCGGGGTCGAGCTCGAGCGCGCGGCGTGCGGCGTCGCGCGCGCCGGGGACGTCACCGGTGTTCTGGCGCGCGACCGACAGCAGGTAGAGCGCGCCGTCGGCCGCGGGCTGGGCGGCGACCACCTGCTCCAGGAGGGGCAGCGCGTCGGCGGAGCGCTGGAGGTGCAGCCGCACCCACGCGGCGGCGAGGAGGAGCCGCGGGTCGTCGGGGACGGCCGCGAGCGCCTCGTCGACCTCGTCGAGCGCGCGCTCGGGCCGCCCCATCTGGACGAGCATCTCGACGCGCGCGCCGACGGCGCGCGGGTCGACGGTCGTGGTCACCGTGGGCTGCCTCGCCGTCTCAGAGCATGCGTCGCGCGCGCAGGTACGCGGCGAGCTCGTCGTAGCGGCCGTCGGCGTTCGCGAACGTCACGACGTTGCGCGCGGACTGGAGCCACGCCGTCGTGGACGGCCGCACGTCCGCGAGCGCCGACTCCATGTCGGCCATCGTGACGGGTCGCACCTGACCGGACGCGATCGAGTCCATCATCGCCTTCTCGGCCGCCGTGGCCGCCAGGTGCTCCAGGTCCGCACCGGAGAACCCCTCGGTGCGCCGCACGACGGCGCCCAGGTCGATCCCGGCGACGGGCCGCCCCGCGAGGTGGTGGCGCAGGATGGCCTCGCGCGCGGGCTCGTCGGGCGGCAGGACGAGCACGACGCGGTCGAACCGGCCCGGGCGCAGGAGCGCGGTGTCGACGTCCCACGGGTGGTTGGTCGCGCCGAGCACGAACAGACCGTCGTTGTCGGAGCCGATGCCGTCCATCTCCTGGAGGAGCTGGTTGACGACTGTCCGCATGCCCGACGAGCCGGAGTACTGCGCGCGCCTGCCGCCGATCGCGTCGACCTCGTCGAGGAACAGGACGGCCGGCGCGAGCTGCCGCGCCCGCTGGAACAGGGCGTGGAGGTTCTGCTCGCTCTCCCCGATGTACTTGTCGAGGATGTCCGCGAGCGTCACCGTGAGGAACCGCGCGCCGAGCTCGCCCGCGACCGCGCGCGCCATGTACGTCTTGCCGGTGCCGGGCGGCCCGTAGAGCAGCAGGCCGCCGCGCAGCGACTTGCCGAACGCCTGCGCGATGGCCTGGTGACGCATCGGCTCCAGGAACGCCTCGCGGATGCGCTTCTTCACCGGCTCCAGGCCGCCGACGTCGGCGAGCGTCACCGTCTCGCGCGAGACCTCGAGCAGGCCCGACCCGTCGTCGGGGGCGTCGTCGCGCGCGGGCACGAGGAACGGCTGCCCGCCGCCGGGTGCAGGGTCCGCGCCCTCCTGCACGGGCGTCGGGCCCGGGTCGGCGGGAGCGGGGGCGACGGCCGGTTCCTCGACGAAGGGCGGTGGGACGCGCACGTCGAGCTCGTCCTCCAGCCGGTCCCAGTCGATGCCCGACGCCGGGCTCCCCTGCCCGGCGGGAGCGCCCTGCCCGGGGTGGTCGGACGGCGCGGAATCGCCGGACAGCGCGGGGTCGCCGGACGGCGCGGGCTTGCCGGACAGCGCGGGGTCGCCGGACGGCGCGGGGTCGCCCGGCGCGTGCCCGGGCGCGGCGTCTCCCCGCCGCGACGCCGCCGCGGCGGACGCGGCCGCCTCCTGCACGAGCCGCAGCGCCTCGCCGTCGGCGGGGTCGATCCGGAGCCCGGCGCTGGCCTGCTCGAGCGCCTCGACGGGACGCCCCGCGGCGAGCAGGAGGCTCGCGTAGTGCACGCGCAGCGGCGCGCTCGCGGGCGCTGCCGCGACGGCGGCGGCGAGCGCGGCCAGGGCGTCGGACATGGGTGCTCCTCGGGGACGGAGGTCGGGACGACGGCGTCGTGCGGCCCGGGGCGGGGCACGGCCGGGACCAGTGTGCACGGGACCGGTGACGCGCACGATAGGGAGAGGTCCCCATGGAAACCACTTGCCCTGATGGAAAGTAGATGCTTCGATGGCATCCATGAGCACCGACGACACGACCTCCTTGGCGCCCCTCGACGCGGCAGCCGCTCTCGACCGTGCCGACCGCCTCGCCGGCGCCACCCGGGCGCGCGGGTGGCGGTGGGTCCGGCTCTACCTGACGGGGTGGGCCGTCGCGAGCGTCGGGCTGGTGCTCGCGATCGGGCTCGGCGGCCGCGTCGGCTTCGTCGTCGGCATGGCGGCCTGGGTCGCGATCGTCACCGTCGGCGCCACGTGGGCGGGGCGGCAGGGCGCCCTGGCCGTCGGCACGCGACGCCGGATCGCCGTCGGCGCCGTGTCCTGGGCCGTGGTCTACGGGGCCGTGCTCGTCGCCGGGCTGGTGGTGTGGCCCGGCTCCGTCGCGTACTGGGTGCCCGCGGCGCTCGTGAGCGCCGTCCCGCTGCTCGTCGCGGCGTGGCGGCCCGCCCCGCGGGACGCGGCGGTGACGGCGTGACGACGCACCGTCCCACCACGGGCGACGGCTCCGCAGTCGACCACCACCCGCGCCACACGCTCGACGAGGTGATCCACTCCCCCGTGCGCCTCTCCGTCGTCGCCGCGCTCTCGGGCGTCGAGAAGGCGGACTTCCGGACCCTGCGCGACACCATCGAGCTGTCCGACTCGACCCTGTCGAAGCAGCTCACGGTGCTCGAGGACGCCGGGTACGTCGAGATCAGCAAGGAGCGTGCCGGACGACGCACGCGCACCTGGGTGCGCCTCACGCCCGCCGGCGCCGCCGCCCTGCGCGCGCACCTCGACGCGCTGCGCGCGATCGCCGAGGTCGCGCTGCCCCCGGCCGACGCCTGACCACAGGCGCCTCGGCGCACGCGCCCGGACGCACGCCGTCCACAGGGACCTCGTGGGTGTCGGCGGGAGGCGGCAGAGTGGGGCGCATGACGACCGAGACCGACGCGTCCACCCCGCTCGCCGTGCCCGACGACGCGCCGCCCGCGCCGCGCCCCGGCGCCCGCTGCTTCGGCGACGGCGACCCGCTCTACGAGGAGTACCACGACACCGAGTGGGGGGTGCCGGTGCACGGGGACACCGCGCTGCTCGAGCGCCTGGTCCTCGAGGGCTTCCAGTCCGGCCTGTCCTGGATCACGGTGCTGCGCAAGCGACCGGCGTTCCGCGAGGTGTTCGCCGGGTTCGACCCCGCGGCCGTCGCGGCGTTCGACGAGACCGACGTCGAGCGGCTCCTGGCGGACGCCCGCATCATCCGCAACCGCCAGAAGATCACGGCGACGATCGACAACGCGCGGGCGCTCCTCGCGCTGCAGGCCGACGGCGGCTCGCTCGACGAGCTGGTGTGGTCGTTCGCGCCGCCCGCGCGCTCCGGCCGACCCGCCACGTGGGGCGACGTCCCGAGCACGAGCCCGGAGTCGGTCGCCCTGTCGAAGGCGCTCAAGAAGCACGGCTTCCGGTTCGTCGGGCCCACGACGGCGTACGCGGCCATGCAGGCGTGCGGCCTGGTGGACGACCACCTCGCGACCTGCCCGGTCGCCATGAGCCGTCCCGCGCCCACGCGCTCGTGACCGATTCGCTATAGCAAAATCCGCCCGCATCGTGGACGAGGTGCGACCATGGTGGGCATGAGCGCCTACGTCTCGGTCCTCGACCTGTTCTCCGTCGGCGTCGGCCCGTCGAGCTCGCACACCGTCGGGCCGATGCGCGCGGCGAAGGCGTTCGTCACGACCCTGGCCGCGGACTACACGCTCGGCAGTGTCGCCGGCCTGCGGGTCGTGCTGTGCGGCTCGCTCGGCGCGACGGGCGTCGGCCACGGGACGCCGGACGCCGTCGTCGCGGGCCTGCTCGGCCTCGACCCCGAGACGTGCGACCCGGCGCGCGTGCCCGGGTCGTGGGAGAAGCTCGGCGACGGCGCGCCCGTCACGCTCCTGGGCCGCCACCGCATCACCATGACGAGCGACGACGTGCGCCTCGCGCCGCTGACGCGCATGCCCGGTCACCCCAACGGGATGCGCTTCACCGCGCTCGGCGCCGACGGCGCGACGGTCGCCGAGGAGGCGTACTACTCCGTCGGCGGCGGGTTCGTCCTCACCGCGGCCGAGCTCGAGGCAGCCGCCGCGAACGAGGCCGCCCAGGTCGGGGCCGAGCTCGCGGGCGAGGCGATCGACCCGCGGACCGAGCCGGCCGGTGTGCCGTTCCCGTTCGCCAACGCGGCCGAGCTCCTCGCGGTGTGCGAGCGCGAGCGGACGTCCATCGCCGCGGTCGCCTGGGCCAACGAGACCGCGCTGCGCCCGGTGGCCGACGTCGAGGCGGGCGTCGACCGCATCTGGGACACGATGAGCGCGTGCGTCGACGCCGGGCTGGAGCGCGACGGTGTCCTGCCCGGCCGGCTCAAGGTCCGGCGTCGGGCGCGTGCGCAGCGCGAGCGCCTCGAGCTGGCCGACGAGCGCGGCGCCGACACGACGATCGAGTGGCTCCAGGCCTTCGCGATGGCCGTCAACGAGGAGAACGCCGACGGGCGGCGCGTCGTGACCGCCCCGACGAACGGCGCGGCCGGGATCATCCCGGCCGTCGGGCGGCACTTCCTGCGCACGCACCCGGACGTCGCCGCCGACCCGGCGCGCCGCCGTCGGGCGATGCGCACGTACCTGCTCACCGCCGCCGCCATCGGCGCGCTGTACAAGCGCAACGCGTCCATCTCCGGCGCGGAGGCCGGGTGCCAGGGCGAGGTCGGGTCGGCCTGCTCCATGGCTGCCGGTGCCATCTGTGCGGTGCTCGGCGGCACGCCCGCCCAGGTCGAGAACGCGGCCGAGATCGCGATGGAGCACAACCTCGGCCTGACGTGCGACCCGGTCGGGGGACTCGTCCAGGTCCCGTGCATCGAGCGCAACGCCATCGCCGCGTGCACCGCCGTCTCCGCCGCGCGCCTCGCGCTCCAGGGCGACGGCTCGCACGTCGTCTCGCTGGACACCGTCATCGAGACCATGCGCCAGACGGGCGTCGACATGTCGACCAAGTACAAGGAGACCTCGACGGGTGGCCTCGCGGTCAACGTCGTCGAGTGCTGAGCCGGAGCGCAGCGGAGCAAGCGCAGGCTCCAGCACGACCGAGGACACGAGTGCTGAGCCAGAGCGCAGCGGAGCAAGCGCAGGCTCCAGCACGACCGAGAGAACCAGTGCTGAGCCGGCGGACCCTCACCAGGTGCGGCGGACGTCCGCCCGGGGCCCGGTCACGAGGCTGCGTGGCGGCACGTCGTCGGTGACGACGGCACCCGCGGCGACGACGGCGTCGCGACCGATGGTCACGCCGGGCAGGATGGTCGCGCCCGCGCCGATCCACACGTTCTCGTGGACGTCGATCGGGCCGCCGGTGAGCCAGACCTTGCGGTCGTCGGTGTCGACGGGGTGCCCGACGGTGATGAACGTGACCCGCGGTGCGACCAGCACGCGGTCGGCGAGCCGGATGCCGGCGTAGTCGAGGAACGTGCAGTTCTGGTTGACGAAGACCCGCTCACCGAGGTCGAGGTGCAGACCGTGGTCGGTGAAGAACGGCGGGTAGATCGTCGTGCGCGGGGGCAGCGGCCGCCCGAGGATCTGCTCGAGGAGCCGGGCCTTGCCGTCCTCGTCGTCGAACGGGAGCACGTTGAGCCGCGAGGTGAGCGCGGTCGCCTCCAGCACGCGCTCGGACATGGCGCGGAACTCGGGGCCGTGGATGCGCATGAGCAGGTCGCTGGGCATCCCCCGATCCTCCTCCTCCGTCAGCGTGCGGCACGGGGCGCGGCGCGCCGGGCGACGACCTCCTCCACGACCGCGACGACGCCGTCCTCCCCCGGCGCGGCGGCGATGCGCTCGCCGAGGCGCGCGGCGGCCCGGGTGTACGACGGGTCGTCGAGCAGGCGGCGCACCGCGCGTCGCACCTGGGCGGGTCGCGGCGTGCTGGTCCGCAGCCGCACGCCCGTCCCGGTCCACGCGACGCGGGCCGCCACCTCCGCCTTGTCCTCCGTCTTCCCGGCGACGACGACGGGCACGCCGTGCCGCAGCGCGTGGTGCACGCCCCCGTAGCCGCCGTTCGTCACGAGGACCGACGTGCGCGGGAGCAGCGCGTCGTACGGGAGGTACTCGGCCGCGCGCGCGTTCGGGGGCAGCGCGCCGAGCGTCTCGACGGGCCGCCCGCCGGTGGCGGCGACGACGAGCACGTCCTCGTCCGCGAGCGCGCGCAGGGTCGGGACGAGGAGCTGGTGCGGGTCCTCGTTCGCGACGGTGCCCTGGGTGACGTGGACGACGGGACGACGCGTGCCGAGGTCGTCCCACCAGGCGGGGAGGTCGCCGTGCGCGGCGACGGGCCGCGGCGGGCCGACGAACCGGACGGGCGTGACGACGTCGGGCCGCGGGTACTCGAGCTCGGGGACGGTGAGCTGCACGACGGCGTCCGCGTCGGCGGGCCAGCCCAGGAAGAACGTGTCGCTCGGGGTGGCGCCGGTCGCGCGCACCATGTCCTGCGCGGCGCGCTGCGGCGCGGCGAACGCGACGCCCTCGACGAACCGGTGCAGCGCCCGGTTGCGCAGCACCCCGAGCGGCCCGCGCGCGGGCAGCACGCCGAGGCCGAAGGGCGCGGTGAGGTCGCTCTTCAGCCCGAGCGGGAAGATGCCCAGCGCGAGCACGGGGGGACGCCGGTCGGCCGGGGTGGCGACGAGCGCCATCGCGCCGAGGAACAGGGGCTCGACGAGCACGACGTCGGCCGAGCGTGCGGCGAGGGCGTCGACGACGGCGCGGTGCTGCGCGGCACCCGGTCGGACGAAGATCTCGAGCATGTCGTGCCGGATCGCGTCGAGACCGGTGCGCCCCGCGCGGCCCGGGAAGGCGGCCGCGAGGTCGCGGTCGTCGAAGTCGGCGGCGGCGGGCAGCGGCACGTGCTCGGCGCCGGCCGCCTCCACGGCCGCGGCGAAGCGCGCGCCGGTGAGGAACCGGACCTCGTGGCCGTGCGCGACGAGCGCACGCGTGACCGCGAGCAGCGGGGTGACGTGGGCGTGCACGGGGGTGGAGCAGAGCAGGACGGTGGCCATCGGTGTGCCTCTCTCGGGCGGCGCGGGGACGCGTCGGTCGGACGGGAAGGCGCGGGACCGGGCCGTCCGCGCGAGGACGCCGTGGGGGAGGCGGCGTGTGAGAAGATCGGTAACCGTCAGGAGTATTCATCACCCTGGAGGGGTAGTCAATAGTGGTCCCCCGCGCCTACACGTCCGACCTCCGCACCGAGCAGGCGGCGCGCACCCGCGAGCGCGTCGTGCGCGCGGCGGCCGCGGAGCTCGCCGAGCGCGGTTACGAGCGCACGACCCTCGCCCGCGTCGCCGAGCGCGCGGGCGTGTCCCTCGAGACCGTCAAGGCGCACGGGCCCAAGCGCGCCCTGCTCCTCGCGGCCTTCGAGGTGACGTTCGCGGGGTCGGAGGGCCAGGAGTCGCTCGCCGCCCGGCCCGAGGGCCAGGCCGTCGCCGGGACCACCGACCCCGAGGACTTCCTCGACGGGCTCGTCGCGCTCGTGGCGGCGGCGAACGAGCGCGTCGCGGCCCTGTGGTCGGCGTTCACGTCGGCGGCACGCTCCGACGAGGCCGTCGCCGCCGAGCTCGCGGCGCTCCTCGACCGCCGCCGCGCGGACCTGCGCGCGAGCGTCGACGTGCTCGCCGACCACGGGTTCCGGCTGCGCGCGCCGCGGGACGAGGCCGCCGAGTCCCTGTCCTACCTCCTCGCGCCGGACGGCTGGACGCACTTCGCGGCCGGTGCGGGCTGGACGTGCGAGCGGTACCGCGCGTGGCTGCGCGACGCCGTCGTGCGCCTCGTCGCCGCACCGCCGCCGGGCGACGCGGACGCCTGACCCCTGGCGCGGCCTGGCGGGCCGCGCCTACCGTGAGCCATGAGCACCCTCACCCCCGGCTTCCAGGGCCGGCCCCGCCCGCAGGGCGTGGCGCTCCCGCCGGGCCAGTACGTCGAGACCGGGTTCCCCGTGCTCTCGGCAGGGCCCACACCGCGCGTCGACACCGCGACCTGGCGCTTCGACGTCACCACCGAGACCGGCGCGACCCGCTCCTGGTCGTGGGCCGAGCTCCTGGCGCTCCCCCAGGACGAGCCGACCGTCGACATCCACTGCGTCACCCGCTGGTCGAAGTTCGGCACGTCCTGGCGCGGCGTCTCGCTCGACACGCTCCTCGGCGAGGTCGAGTCCACGGCCGACTTCGCGATGGTCGGCTGCTACGGCGGCTACACGACGAACCTCCCGGTCGCCGAGCTGCTCGGTGGCAAGGCGTGGGTCGTGCACACCTTCGACGGCGCCCCGCTGCACCCCGTGCACGGCGGCCCCGCGCGGCTCCTCGTGCCGCACCTGTACTTCTGGAAGTCGGCGAAGTGGGTCAACAGCATCACGCTCATGCCCATGGACCGGCAGGGCTTCTGGGAGCGGCTCGGCTACCACGACCTCGGCGACCCGTGGCGCGAGCAGAGGTACCAGGGTGACTGAGGCGCCCGTCCGCCTCGGCGCGCGGTACGCGACGCCGTCGCGCTGGCAGGTCGCGACGCTCGTCGACGCGTGGGCGGAGAGCCCGTCCGCGCGGACGCTCGTCCTCGAGGTCCCCGCGTGGCCCGGCCACCTCGCCGGCCAGCACGTCGACCTGCGCCTCACCGCGCCCGACGGCTACACCGCCGAGCGCAGCTACTCGATCGGCAGCGCCGCGACGCGCACCCCTCTGCCCGACGACGACCCCTCCCCGGGCGGTCCGCCCGCCGTCCCGCAGGACGGCACGGTGCCCGACGGCGGCGCCCCCGCGCGCGTCGAGGTCACCGTCCAGCGGGTCCCCGGTGGCGAGGTCTCGACGTACCTCACCGACGTGTTCGCGGTGGGCGACGCGATCGAGCTGCGTGGGCCGGTCGGCGGGTGGTTCGTCTGGTCGCCGGAGCGCGACGCCGGGACGCCCGTGCTGCTCGCGGCCGGCGGGTCGGGCCTCGTGCCGCTCATGGCGATGCTCCGCACCCGGAGCGACGCCGGCGACCGCACGCCGTTCCGGCTCGTGTACTCGGTTCGCCGCCCCGAGGACATGCTGTACGTCGACGACCTCGACCGCCTCGCCGCCGCGCACGACGGGCTCGACGTCCACGTCGTCCACACCCGGTCGACCCCGCTCGGCTCGATGCGCGGGCCCGGTCGCCTCGAGCGGCGCGAGCTCGCCGCGTGGGGCTGGCCGCCCGAGATCGAGCCCGCGTGCTTCGTGTGCGGGCCGACGGGCTTCGTCGAGGCCGTCGCGCGACAGCTCGTGGCGCTCGGCCACGACCCGGCGCGGATCAAGACCGAGCGCTTCGGGCCCGCGGTCGACTGACCGCGGCGCAGGAGTCAGAGCGGAGGCGCCGGCGGCCCGCCCGCGGGCCCACGCGCCGCGCGCTCCGCGAGCACGCTGCGGAGCAGCATGATCGTCAGCACCAGCGCCCAGATGACCAGCACCGCGATCGTCACGAGCACGAGGACGTAGAGCAGGCTGAGGAACCCCAGGCCTGTGGACAGCATCATGCGCGGACCCTACCGGTGCGCAAGGGTCGCACCCCGCCGACACAGGTCGGAGAGAAGGCGGCGAGGCCGAGGTCCACGAGCCCTGCCTCGAGTCGCTCGCGGCCGGGTACGGCGCCGGGGCGCTCGAGGCCGACCTCGGGTCGGACGCCGGCCTCGAGCCGCTGGACCGGCGGGTCGCGCACCACACGGGCGTGCTGATCGAGGAGGCCGCCGTCGAGCGCGGAGGAGGACGGCACCGTCACGGCGGCCGCGACCCGCGCCACCGACCCCTGCTCCCGGGCGCCCGGGCCCCGTTCGTCGCGGTGAACCCTGCACGCGCGAGGGGCACCGTGTTTCGCCGAGGGAAAAGCGGGGCCCCTCGCGACGGCGGCTGCTCCTGCGACGAACCAGGCGCATCGGGTGCTTGCGACATCTCTTGACGCGCCCTTCACCCGCCAGTAGCGTTCTTGCGTGTTGACGCAAGAAATCAACACTCCGTTGTGCGGTGCGGCACAGCGGGTCCGCAATTCTCGAAGGTACTGACCCGAGCCATCCGGCCACGGCCGGACGTGCGCCGTGGCCCGTCCTCCGACCCGGCCGTCCGGTCCGGTGCGGGGTCGCGCTCGGCGCGGCCTGACGCCCGTCGACGACGACGGGAGATCGAGGACACCGATGAGACATCGACCCAGCACGTCGAACCGCACACCTGCCCGCGCACCGCAGCGCCGGCCCCGGCCCCGGCTCCGGCTCGTCGCCGCGACGGCGGCGGCGACCGCCCTGCTCGTCCCGCTCGGCCTGACGACCACCGCGACGGCGGCGCCCACGGTGCTGTCCACGGGGAAGGCGACGGCCGCGAGCAGCAACACCTCGCCGTACCTGTCCGGCAACCTCACCGACGGCAACCAGAGCACGTACTGGGAGTCGACAAACAACACGTTCCCGCAGTGGGCGCAGGTCGACCTCGGCACGACCGCCACGGTCGAGGACCTCGTGCTCAAGCTGCCCACGGGCTGGGGGGCGCGCAGCCAGACCCTCAGCGTGCAGTCGAGCACGGACGGCTCGAGCTTCACGACCCTCACGGCGAGCCAGGCGTACACGTTCGCCCCGGGGTCCGGGAACACCGTGACGATCGACGTGCCGGACACGCCTGCCCGCTACGTGCGCGTGCAGATCACGGCGAACACCGGCTGGCCTGCCGGGCAGCTCTCGGAGCTCGAGGTGCGCGGCACCGCCGGCGGCACGGACCCGGGGCCCGGGAACCCCCAGCCGCCCGCCGGCACCAACCTCGCCCTGAACAAGCCGATCGAGGCGTCGTCGACGGAGTGGCAGTTCGTGGCGAAGAACGCGAACGACGACAGCACGTCGACCTACTGGGAAGGCGCGGGCGGCGAGTACCCGAGCACGCTCAGCGTGTCCCTCGACTCCGCGACACAGCTCACGAACGTCGTCGTCAAGCTCCCGCCGGCGTCCGCCTGGGGCCCGCGCACCCAGACCTTCGAGGTCCAGGGTCGCGCGACCGCGACCGGCGCGTGGCAGACGCTCAAGCCGTCGGCGGGCTACGCGTTCTCCCCGACGTCCGGGAACACGGTGACGGTGCCCGTCACCGGCACGGCCAAGGACGTGCGCCTCCGGTTCACCGGGAACTCCGGCTCCGGCAACGGCCAGGTCGCCGAGCTGCAGGTGTTCGGCACTCCCGCACCCAACCCCGACCTCGTCGTCACGAGCGTCACCGCGACCCCCGCGTCACCGCTCGAGTCGCAGGCGATCACGCTGTCGGCCGTCGTCAAGAACATCGGCACCCAGGCATCCGCCGCGACCGACGTCGCGTTCACGCTCAACGGCCAGACGGTCGCCACGAAGCCGGTCGGCGGCCTCGCCGCCGGCGCCCAGGCGACCGTCACCGCCGACGTCGGCGCGCGCCCCGCAGGCAGCTACACGATCGGCGCGGTCGCCGACGCGGGCGGCACGGTCCCGGAGCAGGACGAGAGCAACAACGCCTACGCGAACCCCACCCCGCTCGTCGTCACGGCCGTCCCGAGCTCTGACCTCGTCCCGACGCTCACGTGGGCGCCGACCAACCCGTCGGCGGGCAGCACGGTGACGTTCTCCGCGACGATCGCCAACCAGGGCAACGTCGCGACCTCCGCGGCGGCGCACGGCCTCACCGTGACCGTGACGAACAAGGCCACGGGCGCCGTCGTGCGCACCCTCACCGGCTCCGTGAGCGGCGCGATCGCCGCGGGCGCGAGCAGCGCCAGCGTCGACCTCGGCACGTGGACCGCCGCGAACGGCAGCTACGACGTCAAGGTCGTCGCCGCGCCGGACTCCACCGAGGTCGCCGCGAAGCAGGCCAACAACACCGCGACCCGCGCGCTGTTCGTGGGACGCGGCGCCAACCTCCCGTTCGACACGTACGAGGCCGAGGACGGCGTCACGGGTGACGGCGCGAGCGTGCTCGCTCCCAACCGCGTCGTCGGCGACCTCGCAGGCGAGGCGTCCGGCCGTCGCGCGGTGACGCTCAACCAGACCGGCGCCTACGTCGAGTGGACCACCAAGGCTCCGACGAACACGCTCCTCACCCGCTTCTCCATCCCGGACTCGGCGGGCGGCGGCGGCACGAACGCGACGCTGGCGATCTACGTGGACGGCCAGTTCCTCAAGAACATCGACCTGACGTCGCGCTACGCGTGGCTCTACGGCAACGAGACCAACCCGGGCAACCAGCCGAGCCAGGGCGCGCCGCGCCACATCTACGACGAGGCGAGCACGCTGCTCGGCACCACGGTCCCCGCGGGCTCGAAGATCCGCCTGCAGAAGACCGCGCAGAACACGTCGCAGTACGCGATCGACTTCGTCGACCTCGAGCTCGCGACGCCGCGAGCCAACCCGAACCCCGCGCAGTACACGCAGCCCGCGGGCTTCACGCACCAGGACGTCCAGGCCGCGCTCGACAAGGTCCGCATGGACACGACGGGCACGCTCAAGGGCGTCTACCTGCCCGCGGGCGACTACCAGACGGCGAGCAAGTTCCAGGTGTACGGCAAGGGGGTCGACGTCGTCGGCGCCGGGCCGTGGTTCACGCGGTTCTTCGCGCCGCAGGGCCAGGAGAACACGGACGTCGGCTTCCGTGCCGAGGCGAGCGCCAACGGCTCGTCTTTCCGCGACTTCGCCTACTTCGGCAACTACACGTCGCGCATCGACGGGCCGGGCAAGGTGTTCGACTTCGCCAACGTGAAGAACATGACGATCGACAACATCTGGGTCGAGCACATGATCTGCATGTTCTGGGCCTCGAACATGGACGACTCGGAGGTCAAGAACTCCCGCATCCGGAACACGTTCGCCGACGCGATCAACATGACCAACGGCAGCGCGAACAACCACGTGCACAACAACCAGGCGCGCGGCACGGGCGACGACTCGTTCGCGCTCTTCGCGGCCACCGACAACGGCGGCAGCGGGCAGCGCGGCAACGTGTTCGAGAACCTCACCTCGACCAACACGTGGCGCGCCGCCGGGCTCGCGGTCTACGGCGGCCAGGACAACACGTTCCGCAACATCTACATCGCGGACACCCTGGTCTACTCGGGCGTCACGATCAGCTCGCTCGACTTCGGGTACCCGATGGAGGGCTTTGGCCCGGCGCCCACCGTGTTCGACGGGATCACCGTCGTCCGCTCCGGCGGGCACTTCTGGGGCAACCAGGTGTTCGGGGCCGTCTGGATGTTCTCGGCGTCCAAGGCGTTCGGGAACATCCAGGTGAACAACCTCGACGTCGTCGACCCGACGTACTCCGGGATCATGTTCCAGACGAACTACGTCGGCGGGCAGCCGCAGAACACCTTCCAGAACCCGACGTTCACCAACGTCACGATTACCGGGGCGAAGAAGAGCGGCGACGCCTACGACGCCAAGTCCGGCTACGGCATCTGGGCCAACCCGATGCCGGAGGCGGGCCAGGGGCCGGCCGTCGGCACCGCGACGTTCACCAACCTCACGTTCTCGGGCAACTACCGGGACATCGAGAACACGACGTCCACCTTCACCATCACGCGCAACTGACCCCGCCCGACGCCGCAGCCCGCCTCACGGGGCGGGCTGCGGCGCGCGCGGCGACCCCGGGCCCGGCTCCGGACCGTCCTGGCCGAACCGCCACCGCATCGCCGCGTGCTCGGACGTGCGCTCGTACGCGAACACGACCTCGGGCCGCACGGCGAAGACGAGCGCCGGGTCGCCGTCGTGGAGGAACACGCCGTCCCCGACGTCGAACGTCCAGTCGTCGCCGTACTTGCAGCGCCACCGCTCGGCGAGGCGGCGCAGCGCCGCGTCGTCGGTGACGCGCGCGGCGGTGCCCTCGACGACGACGTCGAGCGCGTCCTCGTAGGCGTTCGTCCCGGTCGTGAGGACGACGCGCGCGTTCTCGGCCAGGTTGCGGGCCTTGCGCTCGTCGGGCCCGGTGGTCACGTGGAGGCGGCCGTCGGCGACGACCGTCATGAGCGGCGTGACGTGCGGGCGCCCGTCAGGGCGCACGGTCGAGATCCACGAGATCTCGGCCCGTTCGAGCGCGCCGCGCACCGTCTCCCACGGGACGGGGCGCGCGCCGGGAGAGCTGAAACCGGGGACGAGCGTGCCCTCGGGTGCGTCGGGGGCGTCGGGTCGCGCGGCCGGCTGGTCGGTGGTGGTCATGGCGGTCCTCTCGTCGGTCCTGCCCCTGGGACCGACGAGCGCGCCCGGACTCATCGGTCGTGCGGACCGCGGTCCTGCGCCGACGGCGGGACGTCACCGCACGTCGTCGGGGCCGGCCTCGTGCCCGGGGCGGCCCGCCGTGCGCCGGTCCTGCTTCATCCGGGCCTCGAACAGGTGCCGTGCGCCGCCCGCGAGCCCGTCGCGCGCGGCGCGCTCGTGCTCGCGGAACGCCGACCAGTAGCCGTCGTCGTACTCCTCGACGAGCTGGAACGTCCAGCGGCCGGGGACGACGTTGCGGCCCACGAGGTCCGTCTCGATGCGGTCCGCGACCTCGGTGTGCCCCGCGGCGCGCAGCTTCTCGACCGCGTCGCCGAGGGCGAGGTCCGCCTCACCGGTGAGCTGGTGGAACGTGTAGAGGTGCCCGCGCGCGCGTTCCGTCGTCTCGAGCGCCTCGCTCAGGGCACCGAGCGCCTCGACGGTCGCGTCGCTCACGCCGTCCGGCACGGGACGGCCGGGCAGGTCCGCAGGGTTCCGGGAGGTCTCGTCGCTCACGCGGCCACGCTAGGCACGGCCCGCCGGGCCCGCACGCGCTCGCCGGCGACGACCGCCGCCCCGAGCGACACCCCGCGCGCGTGGGCAGGCTGTGACAGGGTTGACCCGCCACCCCCGACCGAGGACAGCGCCGCGAGCCATGCCACAGACCGCACCCGTACCGACCGTCCCGAGCGAGCCCACCCCGAGCCAGCGCCCCCACCGGGCCGCGCGGCTCGAGGACCGGTGGCGCGCCGTCGTCTCCCGCTTCCAGAAGGCCCGCGGGTGGCGCCCGCGCGTCGAGCCGTTCGCCGGCTACGGGAGCCCGCGCCGCGTGCGCGTGCTGGGCCGGGTGCTGCTCGCGAGCCCCGCGTTCGACCCGGCGCTGCACGAGCGCGAGTCCGCGGACCGCCGCGGCTGGCGCTACTTCTTCACCGCCCCGGCCCCGCGCGAGGAGGTCCGCGTGCGGGTGGGCGGCACGACGGTCGACCTCGTGTCCGACCGCGGCGGCTACCTCGACCGGGTGATCGACGTCGACCTCGCGCCGGGCTGGCACGACGTCTCGTTCCGCACCTCGGCGGGCGCGACGGCGACCGGCCGGGTGTTCGTCGTGGCCGACGGGCGCCGGCTCGGCGTCGTCTCGGACATCGACGACACCGCGATGGTGACCGCCGTCCCGCGCCCGTTCATCGCGGCGTGGAACACGTTCGTGCGGCACTCGAGCGCCCGCGTGCCGGTGCCGGGCATGGCGGCGCTGTACCGCGGCATCGCGACGTCGCGGCCCGGCACCCCGTTCGTCTACGTGTCGACGGGCGCGTGGAACACCGCCGCCAACCTGCGGCGCTTCCTCCAGCGCCACGGCTTCCCGCCCGGCCCGCTGCTGCTCACCGACTGGGGCCCCACCAACACGGGCTGGTTCCGCAGCGGCCCGGAGCACAAGGACACGTCGCTCGACCGGCTGTTCCGCGAGCTGCCCGACGTCGACTGGCTGCTGATCGGCGACGACGGCCAGCACGACCCCGACATCTACGCGCGCGCCGCGCGGCGCCACCCGGGCCACGTCGCGGCCGTCGCGATCCGCGAGCTGACGCCCGCGCAGCAGGTCCTCGCGCACGGCTCGCCGCTGCCCGCGCCGGGCAGCCTGCCGGGCGACGTCGGGGGCGTCCCGACGGCGCACGGGCCCGACGGCGACGCGCTCACCCGCTCGCTCGCCCGGGTCCTGCGCCGCTGACCGCCCGGCCCCGCTCGGGGCCCCGCGCCACGAGACAGAGGCACGGTCCGAGGACCACGCCTCTACCTCGCGCGTCAGGACTGGCGTGTCAGACCTCCAGGTTCGCGAACAGCACGCTCGCGAGGGCGAGCCCCACCACGAGGTTGAACACCGTCGCGGACCCGAACACGACGAGCGGCTTCCAGCCCGCCTCGCGCACGGCCGTGACCTTGAACTCCAGGCCGATCGAGACGAACGCGACGATGAAGAACACGGTGCTCAGCGACTTGAGGACCGCGATCTGGTCCGCCGACGCGTCGGCGCCCACGGCGCCGACGTACACCGTGGCGGCGACGGACGCGGCAAGGAAGCCGAGCACGAACTTCGGGAACCGCGTCCACAGCTCGCGCACGCGCGGGGCCGAGGCTCCCGGCGTCCGCTCGACCTTGAACGCGAAGTACGCGGTGAGGGCGACGGCGACGACGCCGATGAGCGCGTTCTGGGTCGCCTTGACGATGGCCGCGACCTGGAGCGCCTCGTCCCCCGCGAGGGCGCCCGCCGCGGTGACGGCCGCCGTCGTGTCGATGTTGCCCCCGATCCAGGCGCCCGCGACGGCCGGGCTGAGGCCGAGCGACTCGGCCAGCGCCGGGAGGACGAAGATCGACGGGAGCGCGAAGAGGATGACGACGCTCGCCGTGTACGCGAGCTGCTCCTTCTTCGCCTGCACCGCACCGGCCGCGCTGATCGCGGCGCTCACCCCGCAGATCGACACCGCGGACGCGAGCAGCGCCCGGAGCCGGTCCTCGATACCGAGGCGTCCGCCGAGCCACCACGTGAACCCGAACACGAGCGTGATGAGCAGGAACGCCTGGGCGATCGCCGGGCCCGCCGCGGACACGATGAGCGCCAGGTTCACCGTCGCGCCGAGCAGGACGAGCCCGGTCTTGATGAAGAGCTCGGTGCGGAACGCAGCGGAGAGCCGGTCGCGGAGCCCGAGCGCGGTGAGCACGAGGTTGCCGAGCAGGCCGAGCGCGATCGCGTACACCGGGTACTCGACCGCCTTGGCGATGCCCGCCAGCGACGTGCCCGCGAGCCAGTCGGGCACGTGCTGCTCCAGGTAGCGGACCGACCACGCGAGGCCGAGGAGGACGACGACCCCGGCGACGACGTAGCCCGCCCCGGGGTTGCGCCCGTCCTGGACGACGGACTCCTCCAGGCTCGTGCCCGACGTCGGGCCGCGCCCCTCGGGGTCCGTCGCCGGGTCGGTGGTCGGCGTGGT
Source organism: Cellulosimicrobium funkei (assembly GCF_004519295.1). GTDB lineage: Bacteria > Actinomycetota > Actinomycetes > Actinomycetales > Cellulomonadaceae > Cellulosimicrobium > Cellulosimicrobium funkei. The sequence continues at coordinate 316,247 of NZ_SOZH01000001.1, read as the reverse complement.
GCTCGTCGCCGCGGGCGGCGGGGTGGGGGCGCTCATCACGGCACCAGCCCTTCGGGGATCAGCCCGAGGAGGCCGAGGGCCACGATCAGGAGGCCGACGCCGGTCGCGAGCCAGTCCTCGGAGAGGTGGACGCGGCGGACGGTCTCGACGGTGACGGGTGGTTCGACGCGCGCGGCGCCGGGGGTCTCGTGCTCGCTCATGGTGGTCCTGTCGCAGGGAGTCGGGAGGTCGGCGGTCCGGGCAGGGGCGACGGACGGCCGCGCGACGACCGCGAGAGCGCGGCCTACCTCGCGACGTGTCGGGGTCCGTCGCCCCGTCGACACAGCACGCCGGGGCGCGGGGCGCGCCCGGCGGGAGGTCGGGTGCCGGTCATGGCGACATGGTCCTCGGGCCGGGCGGTCGACCGGAAGCGGGTTCTCGCATCTCGGGCGGACGTGACCCAACGTGACGCGTCCGGGGTGCCGTCCCCCGCGCGTGGTGGTTGCCTGGGGACATGACCACGCCGAACGACCCGTTCCCCACGCCTGACCCCGAGCCCGCGCCGACGCGCCGAACGTGGCCGTGGATCGTCGTCACGGTCGTGGCGGTGCTGGTGATCGCGCTCGTCGTGTGGCTGGTCAACCGCCCGACGGACGACGCGCCCGCCGTCGAGACGCCCGCGCCGTCGACGAGCGCTCCCGCGAGCCCGTCCCCCACCGACGCGGCGTCGCCCACCGACGGCGCCTCGACCCCCGCCGCGGAGGGGTGCCCCGCCACCGGCGACGGCGTCCCCGCCGGGGCGGGCACGCACGAGATCGTCGACGTCGACGGCGACGGCCGCCCGGACACCGCGTGGCTGACCGGCGGCGCGGACCGCACGTTCGGCATCACGACGGCGTCCGGCGCCACGTTCTCCGCACCCGTCGAGTCGGCGAGCCCGCAGCCGGCGAGCGCGATCGTCCAGCTCGTCGCGGCGGGCGACGGGACCGCGCCGATCGCGCTCGTCGACACCGGGCGCGAGGTCCTGCTGCTCTCGGCCGCCGACTGCGCCCTGACGCCGACGCAGAACGCCCAGGACGAGCCCTACACGTTCGACAAGGGCTTCACGGGCTTCGGCACGGGCGTCGGCTGCACCGAGGTCGACGGCACGCTGCGCCTCGCGGGCCTGAACGCCGTGCCCGACGACGGCTCCACCTTCACGGTGTCGCGCACCTTCGTCGACCTCGACACGGGCGCGAAGGTCGCGACGAACGGCGAGGAGGAGACGGTCGCACAGGGCGCCGCCGCCGACGACCCGGTGGTCACGACGGCGCAGGAGACGAGCTGCGGCGACCTCGTGGCCGGCCAGGACGGCCCCGCCGAGCCGCAGTAGCCCCGCCGAGGGGTCAGCGGGCGTCGGCAAAGCGGTCCAGCTGGCTCGGGGACAGCGCGACGTCGCGCGCGGCCATCGCCTCGTCGACCTGCTCGACCCTGCTCGCCCCGACGATGGGCGAGATCCCCTGGCTCATGAGCCAGGCCAGGACGACCTGGTTCGGCGTCGCGCCGGTCTCCCGGGCGACCTCGTCGAGCACGCGGAGCACGCGCTCGGTCCCGGGGTGGGCGTAGCCCGCGGAGAACGGACGGTCCGCACGGGAGTACCCGCCCATCATCAGGGGCGTGTAGCACCACAGGTCGAGCCCTTCCGTGCGCGCGTGGTCGAGGTCGTCCGGGGACAGGAGCTTGTGGCCCGCCTCCGGGACCGTCGTGCCCGGGCGGGGCTGCACGAGGGAGTGTCGGAGCTGCAGCGCCGACCACGCGGCCACGCCCTGCCGACGCGCGAGGTCACGCGCCTGCTGCACCCGCCACGACGCGTGGTTGGCCGCGCCGATCCGGGTGGCACGCCCCTCGGCCACCGCCTCCCCGAACGCGGCGACGGTCTCGCCGAGGTCGACCGTCCGGTCCTCCGCGTGCGCCCACAGCAGGTCGACGTGGTCGACGCCGAGGCGCTCGAGGCTCCCGTCGAGCCCGGCCCGGACGGCGGACGCGGAGAGCCCCTCCGCGCTCTCGGGCCACGCGTGCGCGACGAGCGGGTCCTGACGGACCTTGGTCGCGAGCCCGACGGCCGAGCGCGCCCCCGGGTTCGCCCGCAGCCACGCGCCGAGCACGCGCTCGCTGGCGCCGCCCAGCCCGCTCGGGTCGGTCCAGAAGGCGTAGCAGTTGGCGGTGTCGAGCCAGTGGCCGCCGGCCTCGACGAAGCGGTCGAGCAGCCGGAACGCGGTGGTCTGCTCCACGCGCGTGCCGTGGTCCATGGTCCCGAGGACGATCTGGGGGGCGTTCTGCTGTGCGGTCATGCCCCGATGCTCGATGCTGGAGCGCGCTCCAGGTCAAGCGGTGCTCGACGGCGGACCCGGCTCCCCCTCGACGCCCGGGCCCGGGGCCTCTCCCGCCTGCTCGCGGTAGTACGCGATCTTCTCGTCGAGCACGCCGAGCGCGAGGTCGATCCGCGCCCTGCGCTCGTGCAGCTCCCGACGATGGCCCTGGAGGAACGCGACGCGGTCCGCGGGGCTCCCCTCGCGGCGGAGGAGCGACGTGAACTCGCGCAGCTCGGAGATCCCCAGCCCTGCGTCCCGGAGGCACGTCACCAGCCCGATCCAGAACAGGTCGTCCCCGTCGTAGGCCCGGTGCCCGCCGGCCGTGCGGGCGATCGGCCCGATGAGCCCCTCCCGCTCGTAGTAGCGGAGCGTGTCGAGGCTGACGCCTGCTCGGGCGGCGGCGGCCTGCGGCGTGAGCGTGTCGGACATGAGGAGCCTCTCTCTGCACGATCGGTACCCGCTCCTGATTCTGGGTCCTGGTGCGCGCTCCGGGCCAACGCCGCCTGGCTCACCCGCGCCCGCACACCCGGCACGCGCCACGGCGTCGGAGCCAGTAGGCGTAGGTCGCCGCGCCGAGCGCGAGCGACCAGACCGGCCACAGGAGCGTCGGCCCGACGGCGCCCCACGAGTCCGCGGTCAGGGCCAGCTGGCTCTCGCCGAACCCGAGGACGATGAGCGAGAGCCCCGCGGGGAGCACCGCGATCGCGACGACCGTCGCGGGGACCACCGCGAGCCCCACCGGCACGCGGCGGCCTGCGAGCCCGACCGTCCAGCGCGGGAAGACCTCGCCCCAGCGCTGGAACAGGCCGAGCGTGAGCACCGCGCCGACGAGCGCGAAGCCGCCCAGGCCGAGCGCCGCGACCCAGCCGTCGTCCCCGGCGAGCTGCGCGACGTCGTCGGGCGAGAAGCCGAGCGGGATGCCGAGCACCCAGGCGATGCGCGTGACCGCGTAGAAGGTGGGGATCGCGGCGGCGACGAGCGCGGCGGTCCGGCCCCAGCGCGCCGCGGCGGCGGGCGTGGTCCACGCCGGGTCGTGGCCGTCGTGGCGGCGCCCGCAGGACGCGCACGCCCCGGCCCCGCGGCGCACGAACCGCCACGTCGAGGCGACGAGCAGGGCACCGCCGCCGAGGAGCGCGAGCTGCGTGAGCGGGCCGGCGCCGAGGAAGTCCTCGAACGCGGCGCGGATCAGGGGGTCGAACGGCGCCATGACGAGCGTGACCGGCAGGTACCCGAGCCGGGCGAGGATCGACGCGTCGGTGAGGGCGAGCACCCCGACCGAGACGACCGCGGTCGCCGCGACGGTCAGCGCGCGGTCGGCCCGGGCGACGGGACCGCGCCGGGCCCCGAGCCACGCGCGCAGCGCGGTGGCCGCGCCGACGAGCGCGAGGACCGCGACCCACGGCGTGAGGGTCGCGCCCGGAACCCTGCTCAGGGCGCCGAACGACAGGTCGTTCGCGGCACCGACGGCGAGCGTGCCGCCGGTCAGGGTGACGACGAGCGCGACGACGCCGCCGAGGGTCCACCACGCCGCTGCGGCGGGGGCGACCCAGCGGCCACGGGACGGCCGCCCGGGACGGGCGGGTGGTCCGCCGCGGGTGGACGGTCGGTGGTCGTCGGCCGACGGCGCGGGTGCGGGCGTGCGGTCGGACAGGGGCGGGTGCGGTGTCGAGGTGGTCATGCCTCGACGCTCCCGGACCCCGCCCGCCAGCGGATCCCCCGGCACGGCGAGCCCGCTCCCCCGCGCGGGTGACCGCGCTCCGGCGCGACCGGTCCGGCAGCGACCGGCCGGCGCGTCAGGGGATCAGTCGCGCGGGCTCGCCCGACGCAGCGCCCGGAGGGCGCCCGTGGACCAGAGCGCCCACGCCACGAGCACGGGCTGGAAGAACAGGCGCCCGAACCGCTTGGCGTCGGTGTCGAGGCCGAACCCGTCCTGGTGCTCGAGCCACTGCCCGACGTTCCCCGGGAAGATCACCACGAAGAACGCGGCGGCGACGAGCCCGACGGCGACGCGCCACCGGGACAGCACGACGAGCGACCCGCCGAGCGCGATCTCGACGGCGCCCGACGCGAGCACCGTCACGTCGTCGTCCACGGGGAACCAGGACGGGACCTGCGCCTGGAACTCCTCGCGCGCGACCGTGAGGTGGCTGATCCCGGCCCCGACCAGGGCGAGCCCCAGCGCGACGCGCGCGACCGTCGCGACGGGCGGCACGGGCGGGGCGGGGCGGGTGAGCACGGAGAGGTCCATGGCGCGATCGTCGCACCGGGGCGGTCGGCGCGCGCGTCAGCCCGCCCGCACGAACCCCGACTCGTACGCGCGCACCACGGCCTGCGTGCGGTCCCGGACGCCGAGCTTGGCGAGGACGTTGCCCACGTGCGTGCGCACGGTCTCGACGCCGAGGTAGAGCTCGGCCGCGATCTCTGCGTTCGACAGCCCCTGCGCGACCAGCCGCAGCACCTCCCCCTCCCGCTCGGTCAGGCGCGCGCCGCGCAGCGCGTCGCCCGTGGGCGGGTGCGCCGTCGCGAGGCGTCGCACGGCGTCGGGGAAGAGCAGCGACTCGCCGCGCGCGACGACGCGCACCGCCTGCGCGACCTCCTCCGGGCGAGCGCGCTTGAGCAGGAAGCCGTGCGCCCCGGCCCGGAGCGCGTCGAGCACGTGGTCGTCGTTCTCGAAGGTCGTGAGCACGAGCACGCGCGGAGCGCCGTCGCGCGCGAGCAGCGCCCGCGTCGCCGCGATCCCGTCGACGCGCGGCATCCGCACGTCCATGAGCACGACGTCGGGCCGCGACCGCGCGACGACGCCCGGCACCTCCGCGCCGTCCCCCGCCTCGCCGACGACCTCCAGGTCCGGCTCCGCGTCGAGGATGACGCGCAGCCCCGCGCGCACGAGCGGCTCGTCGTCGACGAGCACCACGCGGACCGTCCCCGTCACGGGACCGCTCCTGCCGGGGCCCGCGCTCATCGCGACGACCCCGCGCGCGGGAACGTCGCGCGCACGACCCAGGCGCCGCCGTCGGGCGCGGGACCGGCCGCGACCTCCCCGCGCAGCAGGTGGGCCCGTTCGCGCATGCCCGCGAGGCCGCGGTGCTCGCGCGCGCCGCCGTCGGGTGCCCGACGCCGTGTCCCCGCCCCGAGCGGGTTGCGCACCTCGACGACCAGCGCGTCACCGGGACCGGGCGCCACCTCGACGGCGACGGGCTCGCCGGGCGCGTGGCGCAGCGCGTTGGTCAGCGCCTCCTGCACGACCCGGTACGCCTCCTGCGACACGGCGCGCGGGACGTCGGGCAGCGCGGCGCCGTCCCGCGCGAGCCGCACGTCGGCGCCCGTGCCGCGCGCGTCGTCGAGCAGTGCGTCGAGGTCGGCGAGGGTGCGGGCCGGGGCGCGGGGCGGCGCCCCCGGGACGTCCGCGCGCAGGAGGCCGAGCACGTGGTCGAGGTCCGCCATCGCGCTGCGGCCCGTCTCCTCGATCGCGGCGAGCGCACGGCGCGCCGCGGGCGGGTCGGAGTCCAGCAGGCGTGCCGCCGCGGCCGCCTGGAGCGTCGTGACGGTCAGCGCGTGGCCGACCGAGTCGTGCAGCTCGCGCGCGAGCCGGCCCCGCTCGGCCGCACGGTCTGCGGCCGCCTCGAGCTCCGCGATCTGCTCCGTCTGGTCCGGGCCGAGCAGCGGGAGGGCCGCCTGGCGCAGCACGGCGCGCGCGAGCGCCACGACGTACGGGACGGCGAGCAGCACGAGCACCGCGGTGAGCAGCCACGTCCACGCGGGCAGCGCCTCCCACGGTCGCCAGTCGGCGAGCAGCACCGGCTCGACGCCCGTCGCGGACAGCACGAGCTGCGTCGCGACCGGGACCCCGAACAGCACCACGACCACGACCGCCGCCCCGAGGGCCAGGTGCAGCGCGTACCAGGCCGCGGCCCGCCAGCGCGTCGCCGCCCCCGGCGGGGCGGCGCCGGCTGCGGGGAGCGGCACGTCGACGTCGAGGAACGTCCGCGCCGCCGCGATCTCGAGCGTCCGCACGGGCGCGAGGAACGGGGGCGCGCTCGCGAGGACCGCCGTCACGAGCGCCAGGACGACCGTCGCGACGCGCGGCGTCTGGAGGGACGCGAACATCTGCACGAACCCCGCGACGAGTGCCGCGTACGCCCCGGCGACGACGCCGCCGACCACGAGGAGCACCCCGGCGCGCACGGTGGCCGTGCTGCGCAGCGGGGCGAGCACCCGTCCCCACCCTCGCGGCGGGCGCGCGTCGGTCGTCATGGCCCCCAGTCTCACCGCGCCGCCCGCGCGGCACATCCCCTCGACGGGGGAACCGCGGCGTGCGCGACGCCGCGCGCCCCGGCACGCCCGCTGGTCCAATGGGAGCGTGATCGGGTTCTGGTGGGGCCTCGTCGGGGCGTCGTCGCTGCTCCTCGGGGCCGCGCTCGTCTTCTGGCGCCCGCCGGGCCAGCGGCTCGTCGGGCTCGTCATGGCGTTCGGCTCGGGCGTGCTCATCAGCGCGGTCGCCTACGACCTCGTGGAGGACGCGTCGACCCGCGCGAGCGGGCTCGTCCTGCTCGCGGGTCTCGCGGGCGGGGCGCTGACGTTCTTCGTCGGCGACCGGATCATCGACCGGATGGGCGGCGAGGGCCGCAAGCGCTCCACGGGCGTGCAGAAGGAGTCGGTCCAGGCCGCGGGCGGGACCGGCGGCGCGGCGATCGCGCTCGGCACCGTGCTCGACGGCATCCCCGAGTCCGTGGTGCTCGGCGCGACGCTCATCGGGGGCGGCGGGGTGAGCGTCGCGATGCTCGCCGCCGTCTTCGTGTCCAACCTGCCCGAGGCGATGTCGGCGACGGCGGGGCTGCTCAAGGCCGGCACGAAGCCGTCGCGGCTGTGGGTGCTGTGGGGGTCGACGACGCTCGTCTCGGCGCTCGCGGCCGGGATCGGCTACCTCGCGCTCGACGGCGCGTCGCCCGCCGTCGTGGCGGTCACCCAGGCGTTCGCCGCGGGGGCGCTGCTCACCATGCTCGTCGACACGATGATCCCCGAGGCGACGGAGTTCGGCGGCCCGGTCACCGGCCTCGTCACCGTGCTCGGGTTCGCGACGGCGTTCGGCCTGAGCTCGATCGGCGGCTGACCGCCGTCAGGCCGCGAGGTCCTGGCCGCTCATGCGGTGGATCGACGCCATGACCTCGTCCGTGAGCTCGCGGCGCGCCTGCGCCGGCTTGGTCCCGGCCGTGATCTGGCGCTGCGGGTCGATGGGCTTGCCGAAGTGCACCTCGACGCGGTGCAGGCGCGGGATCCGCTTGCCGACCGGCTGGACCTTGTCCGTGCCGCGCACGGCGACGGGGACGACGGGCGCGTGCCCGGCGAGCGCGAGCCACGCGACGCCCGTGCGGCCCGGGTGCAGCTTGCCGTCGCGCGAGCGCGTGCCCTCGGGGTAGATCCCGAACGCGCCGCCGCGCTGGAGCACCTCGAGCGCGTCCTCGAGCGAGCGCTGCCCGGCGCGCGGGTCGTCGCGCTGGACGGGGATCATGCCGATCGTCGTGAAGAACCACCGCGACAGGCGGCCCTTGATCCCGCGGCCCGTGAAGTACTCGGCCTTGGCGAGGAACGTCACGTGCCGCGGCGCGACGATCGGGATGAGCAGCGAGTCGATGAACGACAGGTGGTTGCTCGCGAGGATCACCGCACCGTGGCGCGGGATGTTGTTGCGACCTGTCACCTGGGGCCGCAGCAGCACGTAGGCGAGCAGCGACAGGATGAGCCTCAGGACGCGATAGGTCATCCGTTCATTGTGCACCGTCCGGGGCGCACGTCCGTGCACGCCGTGGGCGACGGCTCACCCGTCGGCGCGCGCCCCCGCCGCCGCACCGCGCCGCGCCCGGCCCCGCCGGGTGACGAGGTACACCGCGAGGATCACGACCACGAGCCCCGCGGTGGACACGAGCTGGGCGCGCGCGGCGGCGTCGGTCAGCATGAGGACGGCGAGCGCCGCGAGACCCACGAGCACCGCCCACGTGAGCCACGGGAAGCCCCACATACGCAGGGTCATCGGCTCGCCCGACGCGCGGGCCTGCGCCTCGATCCGCCGACGGAGCCGCAGCTGCGAGACGGCGACGAGGACCCACACGACGAGCAGCGCGGCGCCCACGGCGTTGAGCAGGATGCCCAGCAGCGCCTCCGGCAGGAGCCAGTTCAGCCCGACCGCGACGAGCGCGAAGAACACGGAGACCAGCACCGACACCCAGGGGACGTCGCGCCGCGACACGCGCCGCAGCGCGCGCGGGCCGTCGCCGCGCCCGGCCAGCGAGTAGGCCATGCGCGACGTGCCGTACACGTTCGCGTTGAACGCCGAGAGCAGCGCGACCACGACGACGACCTCCATGACGCGCGCCGCGCCCGGCAGCCCGGCGAGGTCGAGCACCGCGACGAACGGGCTCTCGGCGAGCAGCGGCGAGTCCCACGGGAGCACGAGCACCATGATCGCGACCGAGCCCAGGTAGAACACGAGGATCCGCCACACGATGCTGCGCGTCGCGCGCGCGACGGCGGTGCGCGGCTCGCGCGCCTCGGCCGCGGCGATCGTGACGATCTCGATGCCGCCGAACGCGAAGACGACGACGAGCAGCCCCGCCGCGATGCCGCCCCACCCCTCCGGGGCGAAGCCGCCCTGGCCGAGCAGGTTCGACGTGCCGACGGGCTCCGTCCCGGGCAGCAGGCCGAGCACGAGCAGCACGCCGACGACGAGGAACCCGACGATCGCCGCGACCTTGACGAACGCGAACCAGAACTCGAGCTCGCCGAACTGCCGCACGCCCCACAGGTTGATCACCGCGAACACGACGACCACGGCGAGCGCGACGCCCCACTGCGGCACGTCGGGGTACCAGCCGGTGACGATGCGCGCGGCCCCGGTGATCTCGGCGCCGAGCACCATGACGAGCATGAACCAGTACAGCCAGCCGAGCAGGAACCCGGCCCACGGCCCGAGCGCCTCCTCCGCGTAGACGGAGAACGACCCGCTCGCGGGGCGCGCGCTCGCCATCTCGGCGAGCATCCGCATGACGAGGATGACGACGACGCCCGCGATCGCGTACGACACGAGCACGGCCGGGCCGGCGGTGGCGATCCCGACGCCGGAGCCGAGGAACAGCCCGGCGCCGATCGCGGAGCCGAGGCCCATCATCGTCAGGTGCCGCGTGCGCAGCCCGCTGCCCAGGTGGTCGGCGCTCGGGTCCGCGCCGCTGTCGACGGTCGCGTCGCCGGTCGGCCCGGTCGTGGACGGTGCCCCGCTCGCGGACGGTGCCGGGCGTTCGGGCGTGGGGGTGCTCATGGTGCGGTCCTGCGGTCGGGGTCGGGACGCCGTGCTCGACGCCGACCCACGACGCTACACGGCCCGGGCGCGACGACGCCCCGCACCCGGCGTGAGGGACGCGTGGAGTGCGGGGCGGCGTCGGGCACGACGCTGTGCCGTCGCTACGGGGTCGCGGTCCGCGGGAGCGGGGCGACGGCGTGCTGGCGCGGCGCGGCGGTGCCGTCGCCCGGTGCGGCCGGGTCGTCGGCGCGGTCGCCCGCTCCGGCGGTCGTACCGACCTGCCGTCCGTCGCCGTCCGACGCCGGGGCGTCGGGTGCCGGCGCCGCGGCGTCGACGGCGACCGGCCGGCGCGTCGAGCCGTTGAGGACGCCGTCGTCCTGGAGGTCCTCCAGGTCCTCGTCGTCCACGGCGTTCGCACCGTGCTCCGCCCCGGCGGCGAACACCGACGGGTCGGGCGGCGTGCCGAACTTCAGGTGGTTGAAGAGCAGGTTGAGCAGGATCGCCATGACCGCGGCCGAGCTGATGCCCGAGTGGAAGATGATCCCGAACCACGTGGGGAACTGGTCGTAGAAGTCGGGCTTGGCGATGGGGATCATGCCGAACGAGATCGACGCCGCCACGATGATGAGGTTCATCGGGCGCGAGTAGTCGACCTTGGCGAGCGTGCGGATGCCCGACGCCGCGACCGAGCCGAACAGGACGACGCCCGCACCGCCGAGGACCGGCGTCGGCACCGCGGCGACGACGCGGCCAAGGACCGGCAGCAGGCCGAGGATCACGAGGATCGCGCCTCCCGCCCCCACGACGAACCGCGACTTCACGCCCGTGATGGCCACGAGGCCGACGTTCTGCGCGAACGCCGACTGCGTGAAGGACCCGAAGAACGGCGACACGATGGACGACGCCATGTCGGCCCGGAGGCCGTCCGCGATGCGCTTGCGGTTCACCTTGGTGCCGACGATCTCGCCGACGGCGATGATGTCGGCCGTCGTCTCGGTGAGGGTCACGAGGATGACGATGAGCATGGAGATGATCGCGGCGATCTCGAACGTCGGCGCCCCGAAGCCGAGGAACGACGGGAACGCGGCGACGGGACCGTCGCCGACGCCGGAGAAGTCGGCCTTGCCGAGCGCGAGGGCGATGAGCGTCCCGACGACGATCGCGATGAGGATCGACAGGCGCGAGATCGTGCCGCTGCCGACCTTGGACAGCAGGATGACGATCGCGAACGTCAGCGCGGCGAGGCCGATGTTGCTCACCGAGCCGTAGTCGGGCGCGCTCGCGTTGCCGCCCATCGCCCAGTTGGCCGCGACGGGCATGAGCGTGAGCCCGATCGTCGTGATGACGACGCCCGTCACCACCGGCGGGAAGAACCGGATGATCTGCGCGAAGAACGGGGTGATGAGCAGGCCGATCACGGAGGCGACGAGCACCGCGCCCAGGACGCCCGGGATCCCTCCCCCGCCGTTGACGATCGCGACCATCGTGGACACGCCCGCGAAGGACACGCCCTGGACCAGCGGCAGCTGGGACCCGAAGAAGGGGATGCCCACCGTCTGCAGGATCGTCGCGAGGCCGCCGATGAAGAGGGACGCCGCGACGAGCATCCCGATCTCGGCGCCGGTCAGGCCCGCGGCGCTCCCCACGATGAGCGGGGGGGCGATGATGCCGCCGTACATCGTGAGCACGTGCTGGAACCCGTACCCGAACGTCGACCCGATGGGCAGCCGCTCGTCCTCGGGGCGTACCGGGCGCCGTTCGGCGCCGTCCGTGGCCCTCGTGGCTCGCGCATTCATAGCGGACCTCCTCGTCAGCTATCGTTCCGCTTGGCGGAAAACAACTTCCACTATTCGAACGCCTCGTGTGACCTGTGTCAAGTCCCTGCCGCAACTCGTGCGTGGCCAGCGGGGACGGTCGCGACCGCCCGACGTTGCCCGTCCGCCGCCGCCCGTGACGTCGCCCGTGCGACGCGGCAAAGCGCTGGCACCGCGCCGCGCGTCCTCCCTACGCTCCACCGGTGACCACGACCCTGCGGCCCTACCGCCCCGCCGACCTCGACGCGGTCGTCGCGCTGTCGCTGCGCGCGTGGGAGAGCGCGTTCGCCTCCTGGCGCGAGATTCTCGGGGAGCGCCTCTACGACCTCGCCTACCCCGACTGGCGCCGCAGCCAGGCGGCGGAGGTGCGGGGCGCGTGCGAGAAGCACCCCGCGACGACGGTCGTCGCGGAGCGCGACGGCCGGGTCGTCGGGTTCGCCACCACGGTGCTCGGCGAGCCCGCGCCGGAGGGCGCGCGCACCGCCGACCTGGAGATCATCGCCGTCGACCCCGACGTGCAGGGCGACGGCATCGGCCGCCGGCTCGTGGACGCTGCCCTCGCGCTCATGCGCGACGCCGGATGCGCCTACGCCAACGTCTGGACCGGCGGCGACCCGGGCCACGGGGCAGCGCGCGCCCTGTACGAGTCGAGCGGCTTCACCGCGCTGCCCGTCGTCCACTACTACCGCGAGCTCTGAGCCGGCGGGGGCGCCCGGGCGTCGGCCCGGCCCGTCCCCGCCGGCCGCGGCTCACCCCGCGACGAGGCGCCGGGCCGCCGCCGAGTGCTCGGCCGCGAGGGCGCCGAGGTCGAGCCCGGGGATCGCGCCGTCGACGACGCGCCACGCGCCGCCCACCATGACGCGGTCCGCGCGGTCGGCGCCGCACAGCAGGAGCGCGGCGACCGGGTCGTGCGCGCCGGAGAAGCGCAGCTCGTCGAGCCGCCACAGCGCGAGGTCGGCCTGCTTGCCGACCGCGAGCACGCCGACGTCGTCCCGCCCCAGCACGCGCGCCGACCCGCGCGTGCCCCAGCCGAGCGCGCGGGTCACGGGGATGTCCGCGCCGTACCGGAGGCGCTGGAGGTAGAGCGCCTGGCGCGCCTCGAGGATCATCGTCGAGGCGTCGTTCGACGCCGAGCCGTCGACCCCGAGCCCGACGGGCGCGCCCGCGTCCTCCAGCTCCACGGCCCGGGCGATGCCCGACGCGAGGCGCATGTTCGACGTCGGGCAGTGCGCGACGCCGGTCCCCGCCGCCCCGAGGCGGCGCACCTCGTCGTCGTCGAGGTGGATGCCGTGGCCGAGCCAGGCGCGGTCCGTGAGCCAGCCGACGGACTCCAGGTAGTCGACCGTGCGCATCCCGAAGCGCTCGCGGCAGAAGTCCTCCTCGTCGATCGTCTCGGCGAGGTGCGTGTGCAGGCGGACGTCGAGCTCCTCCGCGAGCGCCGCGCTCTCGCGCATCGCGTCGGTCGTCACCGAGAACGGCGAGCAGGGCGCGAACGCGATCTGCACCTGCGCCCCGGCACCCCGCTCGTGGTACGTGTCCACGAGCCGCCGCGAGTCCGCGAGGATCGTGTCGAGGTCCTGGACGACCGACTGCGGCGGCAGGCCGCCGTCGTCCTGGCCGAGCGTCATGGAGCCGCGCGTGAGGGTCGCGCGCATCCCGAGCCGTCGGACGGCGGCGACCTGGAGGTCGATCGCGTCGTCGAGACCGGCGGGGAAGACGTAGTGGTGGTCGGCCGCCGTCGTGCAGCCGGAGAGCAGGAGCTCGGCGAGGGCGACGGTCGTCGCGAGCTCGTGGTCGCGCGGCGTGAGGCGCGCCCAGACCGGGTAGAGGCGCTGCAGCCAGGGGAAGAGCGGGGCGTCGGCGACCGGCCCCCAGGCCCGCGTGAGCGTCTGATAGAAGTGGTGGTGCGTGTTGATCAGGCCCGGCGTGAGCACGTGCTGCGACGCGTCGAACGTCTCGTCGACGGGAGCGGACGGCTGCGCGCCGGCCGCGACGAGCTCGACGATCACCCCGCCCTCGACGACGAGGCCGCCGCGCGCGTCCGGGGCGTCCGGGGAGTCGTCGGCGGTGAACACGCCGAGCGGGTCGCGGACCCACGTCCTGGTCGCTGCGTCGGTGCTGGTCATGGTGCCTCCTGGTGGCTCGTCGCTCACCGGGGCGCGGCTCCGGCGCCACGGTGCGCCGGCTCAGTGGTCCTGTCTGCCGATCCAGGTGCCGCGCGTCACGCGGCCCGGCCGACGCTAGGCCGGGCCGCGACCGCCGTCAAGATGCGCCCGCCGCTTCCCGCGCGCGACCTCGGCCGCTGCGCCATCCTGGTGCTCGCCGCCGCCGACCACCGGGAGCCGTCCGTGAACGTCTACGCCCCGCTCGTGCCGGTGTTCGTCGTCGCCCTGCTGGCGCCGCTGCTCACGGGCCTCATGCCCGTGCAGTCGCGCGTCCCGCAGGTCGTCGTGCTGCTGCTGGGCGGCATCCTCGTCGGGCCGTCCGCGCTCGACCTCGCCACGCCCGACGACGTCACGCTCCTCTCGGACCTCGGCATGGGCTTCCTCTTCCTGCTGGCCGGGTACGAGCTCGAGCCGAGCCTCCTGCGCGAGCGCGTCGGACGGCGGGCCGGAGCGGCGTGGCTGACGTCGCTCGTCGTCGGCGCCGTGCTCGTCCTCGCGATCGTCGGTCACGACTCGCCGCACGCCGTCGCGGCGGGGGCGATCGCGCTGACAACGACGGCGCTCGGCGTGGTGCTCCCCATCCTGCGCGACGGCGGTCAGCTCGGCTCGCGGCTGGGCCGGGCGGTGCTCGTGGTCGGCGCGGTGGGCGAGCTCGGACCGATCGTCGCCATGGCCGTGCTGCTCGGGACGCGCGAGAGCGGGGTCGCGGCGATCCTGCTCGTCCTGTTCGCGGTCGTCGCGGTCGCGCTGTCCGCGCTACCCGGCCGGCTGGGGCGCCTCAAGGCCCTCGGCGGCGACCGCCTCTTCAGCGCGGCGGAGCACGGGACCGGCCAGAGCACGCTGCGCCTCACGGTGCTGCTGCTCGTCGTGCTGCTCGCGCTCGCCGCGGGGCTCGGGTTCGACGCGGTGCTGGGCGCGTTCGTCGGCGGCATGGTGCTGCGGCGCTGGGCGCCCGGCGACGTCGAGGCGCTGGAGAAGAAGCTCGACGCGGTCGCGTGGGGCGTGTTCGTGCCGGTGTTCTTCGTGAGCTCCGGCATGGGCCTGGACATCGACTCCATCGTCGCGTCCCCGCTGCTGCCGCTGACGTTCTTCGCGCTCATGGTGGTCGTGCGGGGCGGCCCGGTGCTCCTGTGGTTCCGGCGCGAGCTGCCGTCGGTCGAGCGCGTCCAGACCGCGCTCTACGCGGCGACCGCGCTGCCGCTGCTCGTCGCGCTCACGGAGATCGCCGTCGAGCAGGGCGCCATGACGTCGCAGGTCGGGGCGGCGCTCGTCGGCGCGGGCGTGCTGTCGGTGATCGTGCTGCCGATGGTCGCGAGCCGGCTCGGCCCGCGCGAGCCGGGCGGCCGCCCATCCGGACCGGGCGAGCAGGGCGAGCCGGGCCCGCGCGTCGACCCGCCCGACGACGCGGCGACCGCGCGCGGGTGACGCACCCCGGGGTGCCCCTCCCGCGCGGCCGGTCGCCGCGGTCGCCGGATCAGCCGGCCGTCACACCGTCCACTGCTGCGCGGTCGTGCCGTTGCAGGTCCAGGTCTGCAGCCGCTGGCCGTCGTGCAGGGGCGCGCCGCCCGTGACGTCGAGGCAGAGCCCGGACTGCGGGTTGCGGAGTGCCTTGCTCCCCGCGTCGTACGCCCACTTCTGCGCACCCGTCCCGTTGCACGTCCACACCTGCACGGCGGCGCCGCGCGTCGTCGCGCCGTCGCGCACGTCGAGGCACTTGCCGAGCGCACGGACGGTCCCGTCGGAGCCGCGCGTCCAGGTCTGCGCGGCGTTGCCGCTGCACGTGACGATCTGCACCTGGTTGCCGTCGGTCGGGTCCGCCCACGGGACGTCGACGCACATGCCGTTCGCGGCGCGCACCGCGCCGGTCCCCGTGGGCAGGCCGGTGCCGGGGTTCCCCGGGTTCGACGAGCCCGAGCCGTTGTCGTAGACGCGCACGTAGTCGACCTTCATCTGCTGCGGGAGCTGGGTCGTGCCGTCGGGGTAGCCGGGCCACTGCCCGCCGACCGCGACGTTGAGGATGAGGAAGAACGGCTGGTCGAACACCCAGGCGTTCGCGCCGACGCTCGCGCGCGTGACGCGGTGGAACTGCTGGCCGTCGACGAACCACGTGATCTCCCCCGGCTTCCAGTCGACCGCGAACGTGTGGAACGTGTCCGCGAAAGACCAGCCCTGCGGGTGCTGGTACATGCCCGTGATGCCGGAGCCGCCGGAGTACCCCGGGCCGTGCACCGTGCCGTGCACGCGGTGCGGCTCGAACCCGACGTTCTCCATGATGTCGATCTCGCCCGACGACGGCCACGGCGTCCCGGGGAAGCTCCCGCCGAGCATCCAGAACGCCGGCCAGATCCCCTGGCCGCGCGGGATCTGGATGCGCGCCTCGATGCGCCCGTACTGCGGCTGGTACTTGCCCTGGGTCGTCATGCGGGCCGACGTGTACGACCCGTCGCCCTCGCGACGCGCGGTGATGACGAGGTTGCCCTGGCCGTCGAGCGCGGAGTTGGCGCGCGAGGCCGTGTAGTTCTGCAGCTCGGCGTTGCCCCACCCGTGCGCACCGGTCTCGTGGTTCCAGACGGCGGGGTTCGGCGCCGAGCCCGCCGCGCCGTCGAACTCGTCGGACCACAGGAGGTCACCGGGCGCGGCGGCGGCCGACGTCGCGGGCACGGTGACGGTGAGCGCCGCGGCGGCAGCCGTGAGCGCGGCGACGAGCGCGCCCGCGAGGCGCCGCCGGGCGCGGGGTCGGGGCCCGGCCGGGGTGCGGGGCGGTGTCAGGGAGCGGTGACGTGCGAGGTCCATCGTTCCTCCTGGTCCGGCGGCGGTGCCGCCTGCGTCTCGCCACGGTGCGCGACGTGCTCTCGGCGCGACTCTGCACCGGGGCGGGGGCCGTTCCTCGGCCCTCCGTCGCGAACCTACGGCGGCGGGATCATGCCGAGCAAGCGCTCTCTCGGCGTGTCGTGGGATCGCTCCCATATTCTCGACCCCTCCCGGTGCCCGGAGCCCGGGCCCGACCACCCAGGCACGTCAGGCCGTCGCGGGGACCGCCGCGTCGAGGATCGCCTCGGCCGCCCGGCGCGCCTGGCGCGCGACGTCGAGGTCCTGCGTGATGGCCGCCGTCGTCTGCGCGCCCTCGGCGAGCAGCACGACCTGGAGCGCGACGTCGTCGGGCAGGCCCGCCTCGCGCACGACGTCGCGCGCGTACCGCTGGAACGACTCCTTGTGCTCGCGCACCGCGGCGGCGACCCCGGGCGACGTCGCGCCGAGCTCGCCGAACGAGTTGATGAACGCGCACCCGCGGAAGCCGTCCTCGCGGAACCACGCGTCGAGGAAGTCGAACACCGCGAGGAGGCGGTCGCGGGGCGTGGCCGCTCCCGCGGCGGCCTGCGCGATCCCCTCGTCCCACCGGCGCGTGCGCTGGCGCAGCACGGCCACGACGAGGTCGTCCTTGGACGGGAAGAGCGAGTAGATGCGCTTGAGCGACACCCCGGCCTCGGCGCGGACGGCGTCCATCCCGACGGACTGCACGCCCTGGGCGTAGAACAGCCGGTCGGCCGCGGCCACCACGGCCGCACGGGCGCTCGTGTCGTCGAGCATCGCTCATCTCCTGTTCACGTCGTACCGCTTGCGCGGAGAACCATCGTTCTCTAGTGTAGCGACTCACGGGAGAACGACCGTTCTCCCGACGCCGCGAAGGGAGCACGACCATGGGGTACATCACCGTCGGGCAGGAGAACTCCACCGACATCGAGCTCTACTACGAGGACCAGGGCACCGGCCAGCCGGTCGTCCTCATCCACGGCTACCCGCTCGACGGCCACAGCTGGGAGCTGCAGAAGCGCGAGCTGCTCGACGCCGGCCACCGCGTCATCACCTACGACCGCCGCGGGTTCGGCGCGTCGAGCAAGGTCGGCAGCGGCTACGACTACGACACGTTCGCAGCCGACCTCGACACCGTCCTCGAGACGCTCGACCTGCGCGACGTGATCCTCGTCGGCTTCTCTATGGGCACCGGCGAGCTCGCCCGCTACGTGAAGAACCACGGGCACGAGCGCGTCGCCAAGCTCGCGTTCCTCGCCTCGCTCGAGCCCTTCCTCGTCCAGCGCGACGACAACCCGGAGGGCGTCCCGCAGTCCGTGTTCGACGGCATCGTCGAGGCCGCGCGCTCCGACCGCTACGCCTGGTACACGCAGTTCTACAAGGACTTCTACAACCTCGACGAGAACCTCGGGACCCGCATCAGCGAGGACGCCGTGCACGCGAGCTGGATCACCGCGATCGGGTCCGCGCCCGTCGCCGCGTACGCGGTCGTGCCGACCTGGATCGAGGACTTCCGGGCCGACGTCGAGGCCGTCCGCGCGGCCGGCAAGCCGACGCTGATCCTGCACGGCACGAAGGACAACATCCTGCCGATCGACGCGACCGGGCGCCGCTTCCGCCAGCTCGTGCCGGACGCCGAGTACGTCGAGGTCGAGGGCGCTCCCCACGGCTTGCTCGTCACGCACGCGGCCGAGGTCAACGAGGCGCTGCTCGCCTTCGTCGGTCGCTGACCGCGACGCGGGAGCGGGCGCCGCGACCGGGCCCCGGGGTGGTCCCCGGCGCCCGGCGCCACGGCCGAGTGAGCGTCAGGCGACCGTCACGCGGTAGTCGTCGGCGTCGTCGTCCCAGGCGAGGTCGACGGCGCCGGCGGCCTGCGCCGCCTTGCAGAACTGCAGGAACCCGCGGTAGCCGAGCGCCTTCTCGCTGAAGTCGGGGCGCTTCTTGCGGATCGCGTTCTTCAGCCCGGACAGGACCGTCGAGCCGCCCTCCTCGCGGACCACGTCGCGCACGAGCGCGAACGCCTGGTCCGTGTCGCCCTGCGCGGGCAGCGACACCTCCGGGTCGCCCGTCGCGGGGCCGGGCGCGAGCTCCACGAAGCTCCGGTCGGCGAGGAACCGCAGGAACTCGCCGAAGTTGCGGAACCCGTAGTCCGCCTCGCTGAACGTCGGGTCCTTGCGCAGCAGCGTGCGCTTGAGCACCGACGCGGTGACCGGACCGCTCGTGGACGCCTCGAGGTCGGCCAGCGTCTGCGCGACGCGCACCTCCATCGGGACGTCCTCGCCCGACGGCGCGTCGTCGTCGGCCTCCGGAGTCGTCGCGACGAGCGCGGGCTCGTCGGTCGGCTGCTCGACGGGCGTCGTCTCGCCGTCGACCTCGGCGTTCTCGGTCACGACGGGCTCGCCCCGGCGCGACGAGCGCCCGACGGCCTCGCCCAGCTCCGCGAGCGCCGCCGCGGCCGGGGTCTCGACCTCCGGCTCGGCGATCTCGGTCGCCTTGCGGCGCCCGGACGTGCGACCCCCGGTGCGCTTCGCCTTCGCGCCGCCCGACGGCGCCCCGGCGCGCCCGCCGCGGACCGAGCGGGGCTCCGGCTCGTCGGGGACGTCGACACCCTCGAGCCGGTCGTAGAAGAGGAACTCGTCGCACGCGGGCGGCAGGAGGCGGGACGTCGACTTCTCGACGCCCACGCCGATCACGCGCTTGTTCAGCTCGCGCAGCTTGTGGACGAGCGGGGAGAAGTCGCTGTCCCCCGTGCACATGACGAACGTCGAGATGTAGTCGCGCTCGAACGCCATCTCGATCGCGTCGACGACCATCTTGATGTCGGCGGCGTTCTTGCGGGACGCCCCCATGCGCTGGGGCATCTCGATGAGCTCGACCTGGTGCCGCGTGAGCGAGCGACGGTCCTCGTCGAAGTACGACCAGTCCGCGTACGCCCGCCGCACGACGACGCGCCCGCGCACGGCGAGCGCGTCGGCGATCGGGCCGAAGTCGAACGTCATGCCGCCCAGGTGCTCGCGCGCCCCGAGCGCGAGGTTCTCGTAGTCGATGAAGACGGCCAGGCGCTCCTCGGTGTCCATGTCCGCCAGCCTAGGCGCAGACCACGCCGCCGCGCCCTCGAGCGCCGGCGTCGTGCGTCACGGGCCTGCGCACGTGACGCACGACGCCGGCCGGAAGAGCTCCTCCGTTCAGCGGACGGACCGGATGAGCAGGATGAGGACCGCACCGACGAGGGCCAGCACAGCCGCGACGGGGAACATCGCGTGGTAGCCCAGCGCCGTGATCGCGGCAGCCGCGAGGACCGGTCCGAGGATCTGCCCACCCGTGTTGGCGAGGTTGAGGATGCCCAGGTCCTTCGCGGCCGTCTCCGGATTGGGCAGCACCTCGACGTTGAGCGCCTGGTCGACGGCGTTGAAGGCGCCCATGCCGATGCCGGCGACGAGCCCGTAGACGAGCATCGTCCAGGGCTCGGCGGACACGAACGGCACGAACGCGCCGATCGCGACGAGCACGGCCGCCACGACCACAGGCAGCCGCCGTCGCCGCAGGCGGTCCGAGACCGGGCCCGCCACGGCCGACATCACGAGCGCCGTGATCATGAGGAACAGGGACACCAGCGAGACGTACCGCGAGGTCTCGTCCTCGCCGAGGCGCATGTAGTCCGTGAGGATGTAGAGCTGGTAGCCGGAGATCGCGAACGTCGCGGCGATGATGAGGAACTTCCCGAACAGCGCGAGGTAGTAGTCGCGCGCACCGCGCCGCGGGAACGAGAAGTTGTCCAGCAGCATCCGCTTGTCGAGACGGCGCCGGGCCATGCCCAGGCTCGAGCCCTCGCGCATGAGCAGGGCGGCGACCGGGCCCGAGAGCAGGGTCAGGGCGGCCAGGACCGTGAAACCGCCGGTGAGCGAGCCGAGGAACTGCGCGCCCACGATCTGCCCGCCGTAGAGGCCCGCGGAGTACCCGAGGGCGTAGACGGACGAGATCGTGCCGCGGTGACGCGGGGCGACACGGTCGGAGATCACGGCGATGAGCGGCGCGACGATCGCGTTGAGGAAGAATTGGTAGACGCACCACGCGACGACCAGCAGCCCGACGCTGCGCACCGAGCCCACGACGAGCAGCATCGCCGCGGACGCGACCGACCCGACGACGATCCACGGCGTGCGCCGCCCCCAGCGCGAGCGTGTGAGGTCGGAGAGCGCGCCGAACAGGATGTTCGCGATCGTGGCAACCACCATCGCGCTCGTGGCGAGGAGCGCGACGACCGCCTCCTTGTTCGCCGGAGCGATCTCTGCGACGCGCGCGGGGAGCAGGACGGCGTTGACGCCCAGGTAGGGGCCGAGCCACAGCACCACGCCCAGCGCGAGGGCGACGCCGACGCGCAGCGGCCGGCGCGGCTGCTGACCGTCCTCGACGGTGCCGGACCACTCGCTGACGACCTCGGGCGCGACGGCGCCGGGTCCGGTCGCGGTCACAGCTCGGCCTCCGCCCGTGCCGCGCCCGCGTCGCCCCAGCACGAGGCCGCCTCGAGCACGACCGGCCCCGCCGCGACGACGACCCCTCGGGTGCGCTCGTCCCAGCGCCCGAAGGGCGTGAGGTCGAGCGCCACCGGGACCGTGACGCTCGACCCCGCCGGGACGTCCACCACGGCGAAGCCCAGCAGCTCGCGCTCGCCCGCACGGTCACCGTCGGCCCGCGAGCCGTACACCTGGACGACGTGGCGACCGTCGCGGTCGCCCGTGTTGCGCACGGTCGCGCGCACCTCGGCGTGGCCCGCGGCGCGGTCGACCGTGCCGACGTCGATCCGCGTCACCTCGTACGTCGTGTACGCCAGCCCGTGGCCCAGGGGGAAGAGGGCGTCGACGCCGTCGCGCTGCAGCAGCCGCTGCCCGTACCAGCGGTCGTACGTGATCGCGGTCGCGTCGATGTCGAGGGGCGGCAGGTGGTCCGCGGACGCCGGGATCGGGTAGGGCAGACGCCCGGACGGGTTGTGAGCGCCGAGCAGCACGTCGGCGAGCGCGTTGCCGCCCTCCATGCCGGCGTACCAGCCGAGCAGGACGGCCGGGACGTCGTCGACCCATTCCTCCATGAGAACCGCGCCGGCGCTGACCACGACGACGACGGTGCGCGGGTTGGCCGCCGCGACCGCACGGATGGTCTCGACGTCCTCGGGCCGCAGGTGCAGGTCGCGGCGGTCGCCGCCCGCGGTCCCGCTGCCCACGACGCTCAACCCCTGGCCCATCGCGGCCATGACGGCGTCGCGGTCGGCGCGCTGGGCGTCGTCCACCGGGTCCGGGTAGAGGCGCAGGAGGTCCTCGCGCGTCGCGACGGAGCCGTCGACGAACTCGCCCTCGTCGGCGGCGGTGTACCCGACGACGACGACGGCCGCGTCGGCACCGCGGGCCGCTTCCGCAGCCGCCGGGGCACCCCGCTGCGGGTCCGCCGTGACGATCTCGGCCCCGGGGATCGCGGCGCGCAGGCCCTCGACCGCGGTGACGACGTACGGGGCCCGGACGTCGGACGACCCGTGGTCACCGGTGTTGGCGACATCCGCGAGACGGCCGACGACGGCCAGGCGACGCAGGGCGGCCGGGTCGAGCGGGAGCGCGGGCGCGCCGGACGCCTCGTCGTTCTTGAGGAGCACGACGGCGCGCCGCGCCGCCTCGCGCGCCAGGTCGACGTGCTCGGCGCTCACGACGGTGCCGCGAGGCTCGTCGGCGTCGCGCCCGGCGTGGTGGCGCAGCTGCGTCGCGAGGATGCGCACGCCCGCGCGCTCGACGTCCGCCCAGGTGGCACGGCCGTCCTCGAGGGCATCACGCAGCCATGCACCACGCTGCTGGCGGAACGGCGCCTCGACGTCGAGCCCGGCGGCGAGCGCCTTCGCCCCGTCGCGCATGCCCCAGATGAAGTCCGTGACGACGGTGCCCTCGAAGCCCCAGTCCTCGCGCAGGACCGTGGTGAGGGTGTACGGGTTCTGACCGCCCCACTCGCCGTTCACCGAGTTGTAGGAGCTCATGACGGCCGCTACGCCCGCGTCCGACACCTGCTTGAAGTGCGGGAGGTAGACCTCGTGGAGGGTGGCCTCGTCGACGGTGACGTCGACCGAGAAGCGCGCGTTCTCCATCGAGTTGAGCGCGTAGTGCTTCATGCACGCCATCGCGTGGTGCTGCACGCCGCGCGTGAGCGCAGCCCCGAGCGCGCCGAGCAGCAGGGGCTGGTCGGAGTACGTCTCCTGCGAGCGGCCCCACGCCGGGTGGCGCGGCAGGTTGATGCACACGCCACCGAAGAAGTTGCCGCCCTGCTCGCGGATCTCCGCGCCGATCGCGCGCCCCACTCGCTCCTCGAGCTCGACGTCCCACGTGGCGCCGCGCGCCATGGAGACCGGAAACGCCGTCGAACGGCCGACGACGCACCCGCGTGGTCCGTCGACGAACCGGATCCCCGGGATGCCGAGCCGGTCCACGGCGCCCATCACGTAGGGGAAGACGTTGTAGCCGTCCTCCACGAACGAGCGCATCCCCTTCCAGAACTCGAGGTCGCCGTCGAGGAGCCAGAGCCGCTCGTCGTCGGTGAGCCGGTCGTACAGGCCCGTGGCCTGCGCGACGGGGTCTGCGCCTGCGCGCACCTCGTCGGTCGCGAGGCCGAAGGCCCCGGTGTCGGTCGGGACGGTCGTCGTCCCGGCGGCGTCGTCGCTCGTCATCCTGCACACCTCGTCCGTGAGTCGTGAGTGGTACTGAGTACCTAGTAGGTGTTCAGTAAGATAGGTCGTGGTAGCCGCCCGAGCAAGGGGCCCTTCGTCCCGGGCCGCGCTCCTGCCCGCCGGAGCGGGGACTGGCACGCGCCTGACCAGCCGCGACGCCCCGGCGTAGAGTGGCGAACGACGACCCGACGAGGAGCGATGACCACAGCCCCCTGGAGCGCACGACCCCGCACGCGCATGGCCGCGGCAGACCGCCGCGCACAGATCCTGGCATCCGCGAGCCGGCTCATCGCCGAGCGCGGGTTCTGGGGCCTCACCCTGCGCGACGTGGCGCTCGACTGCGGCATCACCGAGGCCGGGGTCCTGCACCACGCGGGGTCGAAGGACGGCCTGCTGGTCGCGGTGCTCGAGCACCGCGACGCGGTCGACATGGCCGCGCTCGCCGAACGCCTCGCAGTCCCCGTGACCGCCATCGACGACGATCCGCTCCCCGTCGGGCTCCGCGATCTGTGCGCCGCGCTCGTCGCCCGCAACGCCACCCAACCGGAGATCGTGCGCCTGTACACGGTGCTCCAGGGGGAGTCCCTCGACGAGTCGCACCCGGCCTACACCTACTTCCAGCAGCGCGAAGAATGGGTCATGGACCTGTTCTCCCGGGCGGCCCGAACCGACGGCCTCCTGGGGGCGGCCGTCGTCACGACGGCCCGCGAGACGCTCGCCGCCATGGACGGCCTGCAGCTGCGCTGGCTGCGCTCCCCCGCGACCGTGGACCTGGTCACCGAATGGGACGCCTTCGCTGACAGGCTGCTGACCGGGCGCTGACCCGGGATATGTACGACCGTACGCACGATGTGTACGATCGTCCGCATGTCGTCTCCCACCCTCGCGCGCCCGGCGCCGGACGTCCGGCGCGCGCGGGTCGCCGTCGCAGCGCTGTTCCTCACGAACGGCGCGCTGTTCGCGAACCTCGTGCCGCGCTACCCCGAGATCAAGGCCGGGCTCGATCTGGGCAACGCGACGTACGGGCTCGCCGTCGCGGCGTTCCCCGCGGGGGCCATCACCGCCGGGCTCGCCGCCGCGGCGCTCGTCCGCCGGTTCGGGTCGGCGCGCGTCGCCGTCGCCGGCACCGTGCTCACCGCGGCCGGGCTGCTGCTCGCGGGCCTGGCGCCCGCCCTGCCGCTGCTCGTCGTCGCGCTGTTCGCGGCGGGGGCGATGGACGCGTTCACCGACGTCGCGCAGAACGCGCACGGCCTGCGCGTGCAGCGCCGGTACGGCCGCTCCATCATCAACGGCTTCCACGCGCTGTGGTCGGTCGGCGCCGTCGTGGGCGGCGGCATGGCGGCCGCCGCCATCGCGCTCGGCCTGCCCCTCGGCGTCCACCTCGCGATCACGGGCGCGCTCTTCGCGGTGGTCGCGCTCGTCGCGCTGCGCTGGTGCCTGCCCGGGCTCGACGGCGAGGCGCCTGACGCCGTCGCGGCGGAGGCCGCCGCGACCCCCGCCGGTGCCCCGGCAGGCGCGGAACCCGCAGGGGCCGGCGCAACACTCGCGCGCACGTCCCGGGGCCGCACGGCCGCCGTCCTCGCTGCGCTCGTGCTCGTCGCCGTCGCGGGCACCCTCGTCGAGGACGCGGGCAGCACGTGGGCCGCGGTCTACCTGTCCGGGTCGCTCGGCGCCCCCGCGACGCTCGCCGCCGCCGGCTTCGTCGCGCTCGTCGGCGCCCAGTTCGTCGGGCGCCTCGTCGGAGACCGCCTCGTGGACCGCTTCGGCCAGCGCGCCGTCGCCCGGACCGGGGGTGCGCTCGTCGCGCTCGGCACGGGCCTCGCGCTCGCGTTCCCCTCCGTGCCAGGCACGATCGCCGGGTTCGCCGCCGCCGGGTTCGGCGTCGCGACCCTCGTCCCGGCCGCGATGCAGCAGGCGGACGAGCTCCCCGGGCTGCGCGCGGGCACGGGCCTCACGCTCGTCTCGTGGCTCATGCGGCTCGGGTTCCTCCTGTCGCCGCCGATCGTCGGGCTCGTCGCCGACGCCACGAGCCTGCGGACCGGCCTGCTCGTGCTCCCGCTCGCGGGCGTCGTCGTCGTGCTGCTCGCCGGCGTCCTCGCACCGCGCCGCGCCACCACCTCGCCGCACCACCCCGCCCCGCACGGCAGCACCCTCGAGTCCCAGGAGACCAGCGCATGACCACCGACTACTTCGCCGGCGACGACCGCACCAGCTACGAGCGCATGGCCGCGGGCGACCTGTACGTCGCCGACGACCCGGAGATCGCGCGCGGCGTCCAGCGCGGCCTGCGCCTCGTCGACGCCTACCACCGGGCGGTGCTCGACGGCGACGACGACGGCGCCCGCGCGATCCTCACCGACCTGCTCGGCTCGCTCGGCGAGGGCGCGTCGGTGAAGCCCCCGCTCGCGGTGGACTTCGGCAGCAACGTGCACCTCGGCGACCGGACGTTCGTCAACTCCGGGCTCACCGCGCTCGACGTCGCGGCGATCACCATCGGCGACGACTGTCTCCTCGGGCCGAACGTCCAGCTCCTCACCCCCACGCACCCCGTCGACCCCCAGCCGCGGCGCGACAAGCTCGAGGCCGCCGAGCCCATCACGCTCGGCGACAACGTGTGGCTCGGCGGCGGCGTCATCGTGTGCCCGGGCGTGACGATCGGCGACAACACCGTCGTGGGCGCGGGGTCCGTCGTCACGCGCGACCTGCCCGCGAACGTCGTGGCCGTCGGCAACCCGGCGCGCGTGATCCGCGAGAACATCTGACCCGTGACCGAGACCCCCACGCCTCCCGGCCCGACGGGCCGCGCGCGCCGCCACGACCCGGAGCGCCGCGACCGCATCATCGACGCGTGCCTCGACGTGATCGCGGAGCACGGGGTCGAAGGGACCTCGCACCGGCGCGTCGCGGCGGCGGCCGACGTCCCGCTCGGCTCCATGACGTACCACTTCGCCGGGATGGACGACCTGCTGCGCGAGGCGTTCGGCCGGTTCACGCGCGAGGCCGCCGCGCAGTTCGAGCGCCGCATGGGCGACGCGCGCACGCCCGAGGAGGCCGTCCAGGCCGTCACGACGCTCATCACGCACGACGTCTTCGCGACGCAGCGCGACCTCGTGCTCTCGCACGAGCTCTACACGCTCGCGGCGCGGGACCCGGCCTACCGGACGCTCACCAACGACTGGATGCGTCGCAGCCGCGCCGCGCTGGGCCGCCACTTCGACCCCGCGACGTGCCGCGTGCTCGACGCGTTCATCGAAGGCATGACGATCCACCGCGCGCTCGACACCGAGCCGCACGACGACGTCGACGTCCTCGGTGCGGTCCGCCGCCTCACGCGGGTCGGGCCGCCCGCACCCCCTCCGCCGCGGTGACGTCGAACAGCTCGCACGTCACGCCGTAGTAGGCGTCGGTCCTGCCGCGGGGGGTCATGCCGATCCGTCGGCACACCGCTTGGGACGCCGCGTTGTCGGGGTGCGTCACGGCGACGACCCGGTCGAGGCCCCGCGCGAACGCGTGCGCGAGGACGGCCGAGGCCGCCTCCGACGCGTACCCGCGGCCCCACGCGGCGGGGTGGAAGTGCCACCCGATCTCCGTGTCGCCGGACGGCTGCAGCGGGTCGCCCGTGCCCGACGCCGGGATCGACTTGAGCAGGATGGTCCCCACGGGCGCGCCGTCGGGCAGACCGGCACCGTCGTCCTCGCGCGGGACGACCGCCCAGACGCCGTGCGTGCCGTCGTCGACCTCGGCCCACGCGGCGACGCGCGCGAGCGCCTCGTCCCGGTGCTCCAGGACGCGCGGCGTCGTCCCGACGTACCGCATCACGTCCCAGCGGGAGTAGATGTCGAGGACGGCGTCGGCGTCGTCGGGCTGCCAGGGGCGGAGGGTCAGTCGGGGCGTCGTCAGCGTCTGCACCGCCCCAGGCTACGAGGCGCGCGCAACCTTCTTCCCGCGCCGTTCGTCGCACACCGACCACCGTTCGTCGCACACCTCGACCGCCCGCCGCCGTGACGTGGATCACGGTCCGCCGCGGTTCCTAGCCTTCCGTGGTCGGACCGCAACGACGCGACCCTGGAGAGGCTCGATGACGACAGACACCCGCGCGGCGCGGAACGCCGCGGACGACGACCCGGAGATCGTGCCGGACCCGTCCCTGCCCCCCACCGCGGTGCCCGAGGAGCTTCCCGGGGCACAGACGCGCACCCGCTGGACGCCGCAGAAGATCGCCCTGTGGGCCGCGATCTCCCTGCTCGGCGGCATCGCGTGGGTCATGCTCGCGGTCGTCCGCGGCGAGACCGTGAACGCGATCTGGTTCGTGTTCGCCGCCGTGTGCACGTACCTCATCGGGTACCGCTTCTACTCCAAGGTCATCGAGCGCTACATCACGCGCCCCGACGACCGCCGCGCCACGCCCGCCGAGGCCCGCGAGGACGGCAAGGACTACGTCCCGACCGACCGGCACGTGCTGTTCGGCCACCACTTCGCCGCGATCGCCGGCGCGGGCCCGCTCGTCGGCCCGGTGCTCGCCGCCCAGATGGGCTACCTGCCCGGCACGATCTGGATCATCGTCGGCGTCGTGCTCGCCGGCGCGGTGCAGGACTACCTCGTCCTGTTCTTCTCCATGCGCCGCGGCGGGCGGACCATCGGCCAGATGGCGCGTCAGGAGCTCGGCCGCGTGGGCGGCACCGCCGCGATCGTCGCGTCGCTGCTCATCATGATCATCATCGTCGCGATCCTCGCGCTCGTCGTCGTCAACGCGCTCGGCGAGAGCCCGTGGGGCGTGTTCTCCGTGTCGATGACGATCCCCATCGCGCTGTTCATGGGCGTGTACCTGCGGTACATCCGGCCCGGGAAGATCACCGAGGTCTCGGTCATCGGCTTCGTGCTGCTGCTCGCCGCGATCGTCGGCGGCGGCTGGATCGCGGACACCGCGTGGGGCGCCGAGCTCTTCCACCTCGACCGCACGACGATCGCGGTCGGCGTCATCGTGTACGGCTTCGTCGCCGCCGTCCTGCCCGTGTGGCTCCTGCTCGCGCCCCGCGACTACCTCTCGACGTTCATGAAGGTCGGCGTCATCGTCGTCCTCGCGGTCGCGGTGATCGTCGTGCGGCCCGAGATCACGGTGCCCGCGATCAGCGAGTTCGCGAGCGGCGAGACGGGCCCGGTCGTGTCCGGGGCGTTGTTCCCGTTCCTCTTCGTCACCATCGCGTGCGGCGCGCTGTCCGGCTTCCACGCGCTCATCGCGTCGGGCACGACGCCGAAGCTCGTCGAGAAGGAGCGCCAGACGCGCTTCATCGGCTACGGCGGCATGCTCATGGAGTCGTTCGTCGCGATCATGGCGCTCGTCGCCGCGATCTCCATCGACCGCGGCATCTACTTCGCGATGAACTCGTCCGCCGCCGCCACGGGCGGCACGGTCGAGGGCGCGGTCGCGTTCGTCAACGGGCTCGGCCTCATGGGCGTCAACCTCACGCCGGACATGCTCACGTCGACCGCGGAGGCCGTCGGGGAGCCGTCGATCGTGTCCCGCACGGGCGGCGCCCCGACGCTCGCGCTCGGCCTCGCGCACATCATGCAGCAGCTCGTGGGCGGCACCGCGATGATGGGCTTCTGGTACCACTTCGCCATCATGTTCGAGGCGCTGTTCATCCTCACCGCCGTCGACGCCGGCACGCGCGTCGCGCGGTTCATGCTCCAGGACACCCTCGGCAACGTGTCGCCGAAGTTCCGCGACGTCACGTGGCGGCCAGGCGTGTGGTTGTGCACCGCGATCATGGTCGCCGGGTGGGGCAGCATCCTCTACCTCGGCGTCACCGACCCGCTCGGCGGGATCAACACGTTCTTCCCGCTGTTCGGCATCGCGAACCAGCTCCTCGCGGCCATCGCGCTCGCCGTCGTGCTGGCGATCGTCGCCAAGCGCGGGCGCAGCTACCAGCGCTGGCTGTGGATCGTCGCGGCGCCGCTCGCGTTCACCGCGGTCATCACCATCTGGGCGTCGATCGAGAAGATCTTCTCCCCCGTCCCCGCGGTCGGGTACTGGGCCAACCACAACGCGTTCAAGGACGCGCTCGCCGCCGGCGAGACGTCGTTCGGCACCGCCGGCTCGGTCGAGGCGATGGAGGCGGTCGTCCGCAACACGTTCGTCCAGGGCACGCTCTCGATCGTGTTCGTCGTCCTCGCGATCGTCGTCATCGTCGCGTCGGTCCTCGTGACCGCGAAGGCGCTGCGCGACGGCGGCGGCGCCAACCACGAGGACCCGCCCGTCGCGTCGCGCCGGTTCGCCCCGGCCGACCTGTTCGCGACGAAGGCCGAGAAGGCGATCCAGAAGGAGTGGGCGGCGCTGCCGCCCGAGAAGCGCCCTGCCGCGACGGGGCACCGGTGACGGTGCGGCAGGGGACGCAGGGTCCCGCCACGACGGTCCGTGCGACCGTCGTGGCGGGGCTCCGCACCGCGGCGGCCCGCGTGCACGACGGCGCGGCCCACGTCCGCTGGTACGTGCGGCAGGTGATGGGCGACGACGCGTACGCGACCTACGCCGCGCACCAGCGCGCGGTGCACCCGGGTGGCGTCGTCATGACCGAGCGCGAGTTCTGGCGCATGCGGCACGCCGAGCAGGACGCCAACCCGGGGTCGCGCTGCTGCTGACGGCCTAGGCTCGGCGCCGTGCTCCGCGTCCCCCTCGACCTGCTCCTGCCGCGGGTCTCCGTCGCCGACGTCCGGCAGCGCGCCGCGGAGCTGCCCCGCCGCGGGCAGGAGGTCCGGGTCCGCGTGCGCGACGACGTGCTCGTCGCCCGCCGCTGGGCCCCCGGCGCGCACGCGAGCGGGCACAGCGTGCTGCGCGCCCGGCTCACCGAGGAGCCCGACGGCGTCCGCGTGCGCGGGACGGTCGCCCCGAGCGGGCTGGACCTCGTGCTGGTGGCGATCTGGCTCGCCGCGGCCGCCGGGATCGCGACGCTCGGCGCCGTCTACCGGAACGGGGTCGCGTGGCTCGTCGCGCTCCTCCCCCTCGCCTTCGGCGCGGTCTTCGCCGCCTGGCTGCCCGGGGCCGCCCGGTCCGGTCACGACGTGCTGCTGCGGGCGCTCGCCGCCCTCGGCGAGGGGCCCGACCCCCACGGGCCACGGTGACGGGCGTGGCTCGCCCTCCCGTCCGCATCACGTCCGACCCGCCGCGGGGGACGTTCTCCGCGTGCACCCTCGTGCTCGCGACCGACCCCGAGACGGCGGCCGGGTGGGTCGCCGCCGCGTTCGGCGCGCTGCGCTGGAAGCGCCGGGCGTCCGACGCCGCGCACCGCGAGGGCGCGTCGTTGTGGGAGGTCGGGGGCGCGGCCCGCGCGCTCTTCCTCGACGACCTCGACGTGCTCCGCCTCGTCACCCCGCGTGCGGCGGCGTTCTTCTCGCACGGGCGGGGCGTCGCTACGGTCCAGCCCGACGGCGCCGCGCACCGCACCGTCGTCACGCTCTCCCTCGTCGAGGGCCAGCTCTCCTGCCGCGAGAGCTTCGGCGCCGTCGCGCGGCACCTGGACGAGGCCGCGGTCCGCGCCGGTGCGCTCCCGCCCGACGACGTCCCGGTGTGGACGAGCGCCTACGACATGCCCGCCGGCTCCCCCGGCCACCCGCGGTCGCGCAAGCGCCTCTTCCGCGGCTCCTGAGCGGAAGGCTGCGGGCGGCACGCTGTCGGCCCCGGACTCTCACGTGCCGACGACGTCATCGCGCTCGTGGACGTCTCGCGGACGGCGAAGAAGCGGACCGACGGCGCGAGTCGCCACGAGGTGAGTGTCAAAAGTATCTCGTTTTCGATACACTTTTGACATGGCACCTACTCGGGAACGCCTCCTTGAGGAGGCGTTCGAGCGTCATGGCTTCGTCACGCGTGCCGACGCGTTGCGTGACGGGCACAGCCCGAACGCACTGCGCATGCTCATCGCGCGTGGCGCACTGCAGAAGGTCGCGCACGGCGTCTATCGCATGCCCGTCGTGCCCGCCTCCGAGTACGACAACCTGCATCTGGCCGTGCTGTGGACCGGCGTGGAGAACGCAGCCCTGTCCCACGAGACCGCCCTGTCCCTGTACGAGCTCAGCGACGTCAACCCCGACCGCATCCACGTCACCGTGCCGACGCACCGACGCATCCGACGCTCGGGCGCACAGGGGATCGAGGTCCACCATCAGGACCTCGAGCCTCGCCAGATCGGGTGGTTCGAGCAGATCCCGACCGTCAAGCCTGCGACCGCGATCGAGCAGTGCATCGAGAACGGGACCCCGACCTATCTGCTGCGACAAGCCCTGCACGGCGCACGAGAGAGCGGGCGCATCACCGCCGACGAGGGCGAACGCCTCAGAAGGAGACTCGAAGACCGTGACACAGCTCCCTGACCTGCCCCGCGCGCTCGCCGAGCTCAAGCCCAAGACCAAGGCGCCGGCCTCGTCGAGCATGCTCAGCAGCTGGATCAATCAGACCGAGCAGAAGGTCGGGTCCTACGGCGGACGCCTGAGCTGGCTCATCGCCTCGACCGTCGTCGTCGCCGTCCTTCAGCGCGCACTGGACCTCGACGGGCAGCCACACTTCCTGCTCAAGGGCGGCACCCTGCTCCAGCACCGCCTCCCGGCCGCCTCCACGCGCGCCACCAAGGACGTCGACGGTCTTGTCCGCGGCGATATCGCCGACTTCCTCGACAAGCTCGACGACGTCCTGGACGAGCCGTGGGGACCGCTGTCGCTCCGCCGCACGGCGGTCGACGTCATCGAGACCCCCACGCGCGTGATCAAGCCCCGACGCTTCGACGTCGTCCTGGAGATGCAAGGCAAGACGTGGCGCAAGGTCCAGGTCGAGATCGCCCCTGACGAGGGCGGAGCCGGCCAGGACCCCGAGCCGTTCACAGCACCACCGCTCGCTCCCGTCGGTCTGCCGGATCCCGTGGCCCTCGTCGGCCTGGCGCTGCGGTACCAGGTCGCCCAGAAGATCCACGCGTGCTCGGACCCTCACGAGCCACCGGGCTCCGTCAACGATCGGGCTCGCGACGTCGTGGATCTCCTACTGCTGCGCGAGATCGACGAGATCGGGGACAACCCCGTGGCCGTACGCGCCGCGGTCGTGGACATCTTCGACGCGCGGGCACGTGACGCCCGGACTCTCGGGCGCGCCGTGCGCACGTGGCCGTGCGAGGTGGTCGCCCACCAGCACTGGTCGGCGGACTACCAGCGCGCAGCCGCTGATGCTCGTCTGCCCCTGACGCTCGGACAGGCGGTCGAAGAGCTGAACGCGTGGCTCGCCCTGATCGACTCTGCCGCGCCCGACGACGAGGCCGGGAGGTAGCAGAGCGATCGTGCCGCCCGGTGGGCGAACCGTGCACCGCCCGGGCGGGCCACCCGGCGCGAGGGCGCGGTGCCGTGGGACGATGCCGCCCGTGACGGAGCTGACCTTGCACGACGACGCCAAGCGCCGCGTGGTGCGCGCCAACCTCACGTTCGCCGCGGTCCTCGTGCCGATCCTCGGGCTCACGGCGGTCTCCCTGGGGATCAGCACGCGCAACCTCGCCCTCGCGCTCGGGTACGCGTGCGTCGTGCTCGCGATGATCCCGCTGACGTACGTGCTCGCGCGCCGCTTCACCGACCGCTCCCGCGTCACGTTCGGCGACGGGTCGGTGACGGTCCAGGGCTGGGGCCGACCGCGGCGGTTCACGGTGGCCGAGATCGAGCGCGTCGTCACGGTCGACAGCATGGGGTTCGGGGGCATGACGCCGACGCACCACCTCATCGTCGTGGGGCCGACGAAGCGCCTCGCCCTGCTCGTCGGGCAGATGTGGGACCGCGACCAGCTCTCGGCCGTCGCGCTCGACCTCGCGCACCGCGGCGTCCCCCTCAACCCGGTCCACCAGCCGGTCACTCCCGTGCAGCTGCGGGCGATGGACCCCCGGCTCGTGCCGTGGCGTCAGGCGCACCCGGTCGCGCTGGGCCTGCTCGTCGGGGTCGGCGTGCTGCTGTTCTTCCTGGTCGCGTTCGTCGTCATGGTCGCGTTCCTCGTCTGACCGACGCGTCCGGCCGGGCGCGGTCGTGCCAGTAGCCCTGGGCGTGCACGCGCGACCGCGCCACGCCCGCCGCCACGAGCTCGGCCCGGACGCGCGCGACCGTGGCGCTCTCCGTCGCGCACCACGCGTAGAAGCCGTCACCCGCAGAGGCCGCGGACCGGCCGTGCTCCGCGACCCAGTCGCGGACGGCGCCCAGCACCGCCCGCTCGGCGCCCCGGCGTCGCGCGCGGGGCACGCGCTCGACGTGCACGGTCGCGGGCACGTCACCGAGCGGGGCGTCCGCCGGGTCGTCGGCCTCGACGAGCACGTGCGCCCGGACGTCGGGGCCGAGGCTCGCGAGGATCCCGCGCACCGCGGGCGCGGACGTCTCGTCCGCGACGAGGAGCACGTGCCCGACGGCGGGCCCCGGGTCCCACTGCGTGCCATGGTCGGTCACGCCGTACCGCGCGTGCGGCGCGGACAGCAGGACGCGGTCCCCGACCGCCGCCCGCCGCGCCCAGGCGCTCGCCGGGCCCGCGGGCTCGTGCAGGTACAGGTCGAGGTCGACCTCGGCGGCCTCCGACCGCACGGCCACGGGCGTGTACGAGCGCATGACGGGGCGCTCGTCGTCGTCGAGCGCGGACCACTCACGGCGCCACGTGCTCTCGTCCGCGAGGCGCGCCCGGCGCGCGAGGCGGTCCGCGCCCGGCCCCGGGAGCAGGATCTTCACGCGCTGGTCGAGCCCGACGTCGGCGCACACGGCGAGGTCCGGACCGGCGAGCGTCACGCGCACGAGGCGCGGGCCGACGTCGTGCACGCGCGCGACCGTCGTCGGGAAGAGCACGTTGGGCGACCGGTGGAACCGGCACCCGGCCGGGCTCCCGGCGGTCGCCGGGGGCCCGGCCGCCGCGTCAGGAGCCGGCACGGTCCTGCAGGAAGCGCTCGACGTCGTCGAGCACGGCCTGCCCGCCGAGCGGCCCGACGCCGCTGATCCAGGACGACTGGTCCACGACGCGCACGTCGGGGAACGACGCGGCGTTGAGCGGGATCTCCGCGGGCACCGCGGACGCGTCGTCGGGGTCGGCGGCCGAGACGAGCACGAGGTCGGCGGCGGCCTCGGTCACGCGCTCCGGGGACAGGTCCACGGAGATGTCCTCGCCCCACTCCTGCTCCGGCGTCGTGAACCCGACGCACTCGAGCGTGCTGCCCGCGAACGACCGCGGCCCGTACGCGGACACGATGCCGTCGCGCGGGCGCAGGAGCTGCGCCGTGCCGGAGACGCCGTAGTCCTCCTGGAGCTGGGCGCACCGCGCGTCGTAGGCGTCGAGCAGAGCCTGGGCGTCCGCCTCGCGGCCGAGCGCGCGGCCGACGAGCAGCACGTTCTCCTGCCACGGGTCGGTCTGGGTCGCCATGAAGACGGTCGGCGCGACGCTCGCGAGCTGGTCGTACAGGTCGGAGTGGCGCGACTCCGTGCCGAGGATGAGGTCCGGCTCGAGCGCCGCGATGGCCTCGAGGTTCGGCTCGGGGACGGTCCCGACGACCTCGATCGCCTGCGCCTCCTCGCCGAGGTACGCGGGCACGCCCGCCTCGACGCTCAGCACGGCGGCGCCCACGGGGACGACTCCGAGCGCGACGGCCGTGTCCGTCTCGACGGGCTCGAGCGTCACGACGCGCTGCGGCGCCGCGTCGAGCTCGGCGGTCCCCCGCGCGTGCTCGACGGCGTACCCCGCCGCGGTGTCGTCCGGCGCCGTCGCCGCGGGCTCGGGGTCGGACGAGCACGCCGCGAGGAGGGTCGCGGCGAGCACGAGGGCGGTGGTGGTGACGCTGCGGCGCACGCGCGGGCTCGACGTGGTCCGGGAGATCGGCACAGGAGGTTCCTCCGTCGTGGGATAGGGTCGCCTAACCTTACCTGCCTACCGGGGCGGGTGACGCCGCGCTGGATACGATCACTGCATGTCCGGGCCCGTGTTCGCCGGCGCCGCCGCCGGTCTCGTCGTGGGCGTCCTGCTCACCCTCGGGCTCGTGCTCGCCTGGCGGCTCGCGCGCGGGTCGCGCGAGCTCGGGAGCGACTCCGACCGGGCGACGTTCCGCACCCTCCACCTCGCGTCGCGCGCCGCGACGCACCTGCGCGACGGGCTCGACGGCGACGACGTCGGCCGCGCGGCCCGCTCCCTGCGCCAGCTCCTCGGTGCCGACGCGCTCGCCGTCGTCACGGCGGACGGGGCGGTCGCTCTCGACGGGAGCTCGACGCTCGAGCCCGACGCGCGGCGCGTCGCCGAGCGCGTCCTCGCGACGGGACGGCGCCACGTCGAGAGCGGCGACGTCGAGGACGCCGTCGGGGCGCCCGTCGTCGCGGGCGGCCGCGTCGCCGGGGTCGTCGTCGCCTTCGCCGACACCGTGCGGCCGCCGCTCGTGCGCGCGACGGGCGAGGTGGCGCAGTGGTGCGCGGCGCAGCTCGAGCTCGCCGAGCTGGAGGCGTCGCGCACGGCGCTCGCGCAGGCCGAGCTGCGCGCGCTGCGCGCCCAGATCAGCCCGCACTTCATCTACAACGCGCTCGGGGCCATCGCGTCGTTCATCAGCACCGACCCCGAGCGGGCGCGCGACCTCGTGCTCGACTTCGCCGACTTCACGCGCTACTCGTTCCGCGGGCGCGGCGACTTCACGACCCTCGCCGACGAGCTGCGCTCGATCCACTCGTACGTCGAGCTCGAGCGCGCCCGGTTCGGCGAGCGCCTCGCCGTCACCCTGCAGATCGCGCCGGAGTCGCTGACGGCCGTCATCCCCTTCCTCTCCGTGCAGCCCCTCGTCGAGAACGCCGTGCGCCACGGTCTGGAGCCGCGCGAGCACGGCGGCACGATCGTCATCACCGCGCGCGACGAGGGCACCCAGACGGAGATCACGGTCGAGGACGACGGCGTCGGCATGGACCCGGCCGTCGTGCGCGAGCTCCTCACGTCGCGCGACACGACGCACGTGGGCCTGCGCAACGTCGACACGCGCGTGCGTCAGCTCTACGGCGACGACCACGCGCTCGACATCGAGACCGCGCCCGGCTCGGGCACGCTCGTGCGGCTGCGCGTCCCGCGGTCGCAGCCGCTGCACGAGACGGAGGTGAGCGTGCCGTGACCACCCCGGACCCGGCTCCGGCCGGCGGTCTCCCCGGCGGGGCGGGCGACGCCGTCGGGCTGGACGTGCTCGTCGCCGACGACGAGCGGCCTGTGCTCGACGAGCTCGTGGCCCTGCTCCGCCGCGACCCGCGCGTGCGCACCGTGCGCGGGGTCGCGAGCGGCTCCGAGGCGCTGCGCGAGCTCTCGTCGCGCACGGTGGACGCGGCGTTCCTCGACA
The DNA here is from genome assembly GCF_004519295.1 of Cellulosimicrobium funkei. Lineage (GTDB taxonomy): Bacteria > Actinomycetota > Actinomycetes > Actinomycetales > Cellulomonadaceae > Cellulosimicrobium > Cellulosimicrobium funkei. Next base: position 279,796 of record NZ_SOZH01000001.1, on the reverse strand, counting down.
TCCACATGCCGGGGCTGACCGGCCTCGACCTCGCCCGCGCGCTCTCGCGGTTCGCCGACCGCCCGGCGGTCGTGTTCGTCACCGCCGACGAGGCGCGCGCCCTGGAGGCGTTCGACGTCGAGGCCGTCGACTACGTGCTCAAGCCCGTGCGGCGCGAGCGGCTCACGCGCGCGGTCGACCGCGTCGTCGAACGGGTCGCGGAGCGCACCGCGGCGGGGCGCACCCCCGCGACCGACGCGGCGGCACCGTCCGCGAGCGCCGCCGCTCCACCGCCGGTTGCCGGCGACCCGGCGGGCGGTGCGGCCCCGGCCGAGGAGACGCTCGTCGTGACGGTCGGCACGACGACGCGGCTCGTCCGGCGCAGCGCGGTGCGGTGGGTGCAGGCGCAGGGCGACTACTCCCGGCTCGTGACGGACACCGAGCAGTTCCTCGTGCGCGAGCCGCTCTCCGATCTCGAGGAGCGGTGGGCGCCCGCGGGGTTCCTGCGCGTGCACCGGTCGTACCTCGTGGACCGCGCGGCCGTGACCGCGGCGCGGTTCGGCGGGGCGCAGCCCGCGCTCGTCGTCGCCGGGCACGAGGTCCCGGTGAGCCGCCGCATGGTGCCCGCCGTGCGCGAGGCGCTCCTCGGGCCGCACCGGGGCGCGCCGTGACGGGCACCGACCCGCGTCGGGACGCGCGCGTGCGCGTCCGGTCCACCGACCTCCCCGCGGCGCGCCCCGGCCCTCGCCCCGGCCCCGGTGAGGGCGCCGCCCCGGGGGGTGGGGCGCCGTCGGGCACGGCACGGACCGGCGAGCCGGACGACGCCGCGACCGCGTACACGCGCGGGCTCGTGCGGGCCCAGCTCCGGCTCGGGCTGGCGTGCGTGGCGTCGTTCCTCGCGGTCGTCACGCTGCTCACGGTGACGATGAGCGGCGTGCCCGCGCTGGACGACGTCGTGCTGCTCGGCGTGCCGCTGCCGTGGCTCGTGCACGCGTACGGCTTCTACCCGGTGATCGTCGCGTTCGCGGTCGTCTTCGCGGTCGCGGCGGCGCGCAACGAGCGCCGGTACCGCGCGCTCGCCGAGGGCGCGGGCGGGCCCGACGAGCCCGGCCCCGACGACTGCGGTGCGCCGTGACCAGCGCGCTGCCCCTCGTCGCGATCGCGCTGCTCCTCCTCGCGACCGGCCTCATCGGGTTCTACGGCCTGCGGATCTCGCGCACCACGAGCGACTTCTTCGTCGCGTCGCGCACCGTGCGGCCGGTCTGGAACGCGTCGGCGATCAGCGGCGAGTACCTGTCTGCGGGCACGTTCCTCGGGCTCTCCGGCCTCGTGCTGCTGTCCGGCGCGGAGGCGTTCTGGTTCCCCGTGGGGTACGCGGCGGGCTACCTGCTCGTCCTGCTGTTCGTCGCGGGCCCCCTGCGGCGCAGCGGCGCGTACACGATCCCCGACTTCGTGCACGCCCGGCTCGACTCCGTGGTCGCGCGCCGAGTGACGAGCGTGCTCGTGCTGGTCATCGGGTGGCTCTACGTGGTGCCGCAGCTCCACGGGGCGGCGCTCGTCATCACGAGCGTGGCCGCGGTGCCGCCGTGGGTCGGCTCGGTGGGGATCGCGGTCGTGGTGAGCGCCGTCGTCGCCGCGGGCGGGATGCGCTCCATCACGTTCGTCCAGGCGTTCCAGTTCTGGGTCAAGCTCACCGCGCTCGCGGTGCCGCTCGTCTTCGTGCTCATGGCGCTCGGCGGGGCGTTCGAGCCCGGCGGCGCCGTCGTCACGTTCGACCCCGGCGCCGTGTTCCCCCACGAGGCCGGGCCGGGCGGCCTCGACGCGTACGCCACGGTCTCGCTCCTGCTCGCCCTCCTGCTCGGCACGACCGGCCTGCCGCACGTCCTCGTGCGCTTCTACACCTCGCCCGACGGCGGCTCGGCCCGCCGCACGACCGTCGTCGTGCTCGTCATGATCAGCGTGTTCTACATGGTGTCGAGCACGCTCGGGCTCGTGGCGCGGGTCGTCGCGCCCGACCTCGCGGCGCCCGGGGTGGCGGACACCGTCGTCCTCGCGCTGCCGACCCGCCTCGTGCCCGGGCTCGGCGGCGAGCTCCTCGCCGCGCTCGTCGTCGCCGGGGCGTTCGCCGCGTTCCTCGGGACGTCGTCGGGGCTCGTGGTCGCGCTGGCGGGCGTCGTGAGCCAGGACCTGTTCGGCGGCACCGTGCGGTCCTTCCGCTGGTCGGCGGTCGCGTGCACGCTCATCCCGCTCGCGTTCGCGCTCGTCACCATCCCGCAGGGCCTCGTGACGAGCGTCGGGACGGTGTTCGTCTTCGCGGCGTCGGCCCTGTCCCCCGTGATCCTGCTCGGCGTGTGGTGGCGCGGCCTCACCGCGCGCGGCGCGGTGGCGGGCATGGTCGTGGGCGCCGTCCTGTGCGCGACGGCGCTGCTCGCGTCGTCCGCGCTCGTCGCCGCGGGGTACGGGAGCCCGTCCGGCAGCACGGCCGACGGCGTCCCCGGCGTCGTGCGCGCCCTGCTCGCCCAGCCCGCCGCCTGGACCATCCCGCTCGCGACGGCGACCCTCGTCGTCGTGTCGCTCCTCGACCGGCGCGGCCCGCCGCTGCGCACCGACCGGTTCCTCCGCCGCCTGCACGTGCCCGAGCGCCGTCGGGCCTGAGACTCGTCGCACCGGGAGCTCCGACGACCCTCCGCATCTCACCTGGCGGGCACTCTCGACCGCATGTCGGATGGGTCGTAGGATCGTGGCAACCATCCAGAGCGGTCGAGAGTCCTGGCTCGACGACACCGCAGCAACCCGCCGACGGAAGCCTCCCGAGGACAAAGGTGCTAACGCCAGGGTCGATGGAGTGACGCATGACCTCAGAGGCATCCTTCGCGCACCGTCCGGGCCGTCCTCGGCCGACGGTGTCGTTCGAGCTCATGCCCCCGCGCCGACCGGACGCGGCCCCGAAGTTCTGGGAGACGGCACGCCGTCTCGTCGCGACGCACCCCGACTTCGTGTCCGTGACGTACGGCGCCGCGGGCACCGACCGCGCGACCGCGCGCCAGGTCGTCGGACGCCTGCTCCAGGGCACGCCCGTGCTGCCGATCGCGCACCTCACGTGCGTCGGGGCGTCGCGCGAGGACGTGGAGTCGGTCATCACCGACTTCCTCGACGAGGGCGTGCGGAGCTTCCTCGCGCTGCGGGGCGACCCGCCGCGCGACCAGCCGGACTGGCAGCCCGCGCCCGACGGCGTCCGGTCGTCGACCGAGCTCGTCGCCCTGCTGCGCGAGGTCGAGGCGTCGCGCTGCGCGTCCGACCCGGCCGTCGCGCTGCGCGGCGCGGCCCGGCCGCTGACGATCGCCGTCGCGACGTTCTGCGACGGGAACCCCGCCGCCGGCACGACGCGCACCCAGGAGGTGCGCCGCCTCTGGCAGAAGCAGCAGGCCGGCGCGAGCTTCGCGATCACGCAGCTCTTCTACGACGCGTCGTCGTACACCGACTTCGTCGCCGAGGCCCGTGCGGCCGGCGTGACGATCCCCATCCTCGCCGGGCTGCTGCCCACGACGGAGCCCGCGCGGCTCCGTCGCGTCGAGGAGCTCACGGGCGTGCGCGCGCCCCAGCACCTGCTGGACGCGCTCGACGCCCTGCCCGACCCGGAGGCGCAGCACGCCTACGGGATCGCGTACTCGGTCGACCTCGCGCAGCGCGTCCTCGACGCGGGCACGCCCGGTCTGCACGTGTACACGTTCAACAAGCACCGCGCCGCTCTTGACCTGCTCGAGGGTGTCCACCTCGGCGGCGGGTCGGTCGGGACCGGGGGCGGCGCCAGCGCCGCCGCCGCCCCGCTCGTCCCGGACCTGGCCAGCGGGCCGTGGGTCACCGGCACCTCCCTGCCCACGACGAGCGCCGCCACGCACGGCGCGCCCGTCTGACCGGTCCTCCGGACCAGCAAGAGGTTTCGATCATGGCCACTTCCGTACCCTCCCCTACCCAGAACCCGGTCGGTTTCCCCGCCGGCACCGTGCTCGGCTACCCGCGCATCGGCCGCCGCCGCGAGCTGAAGAAGGCCGTCGAGGCGTTCTGGGCCGGCAAGACCTCGGCCGAGGAGCTCGAGGCCACGGCCCGCGAGCTGCGCCTCGCGACCGTCCGCCGGCTCGTCGACCTCGGCCTCGGCGACCACGACGCGTCCGTCCCCGGCTCGTTCTCCTTCTACGACCAGGTGCTCGACGTCGCCGCCTCCCTCGGGGCGGTCCCGTCGCGGTTCGCGTCGCTGACCGACGACGCCGGTCGCCTCGACCTCGCGGGCTACTTCACCGTGGCGCGCGGCCAGGGGGACGACGCCCCGCTCGAGATGACCAAGTGGTTCGACACGAACTACCACTACCTGGTCCCCGAGATCGGCCCGGACACCCCGATCCGCTTCGTCGACGACCGCGCCGTGCGCGAGTTCGTCGAGGCGAAGGAGGCCGGCGTCGTGACGCGGCCCGTCGTCGTCGGGCCGGTGACGTTCCTCGCGCTGTCCAAGGCCGCGGACGACGCGCCCGCCGGGTACTCGCCGCTCGACCGCCTCGACGACGTCGTCACCGCCTACGCCGACCTGCTGCGCGCGCTCGCCGCGGCGGGGGCGCCGTGGGTCCAGCTCGACGAGCCGATCCTCGTCACCGACTCGGTCGACGTGCCGTTCACCGAGCTCGCCGCCGCCGTGGGGTCCGCGTACCGCACGCTCGCGACGAAGCTCTCCGTCGGTGCCGAGGACGCCGCGCAGGCGCGTCCCGCGATCCTCGTCGCCGCGCCGTTCGGCGGCCTCCAGGCCGCCGCCGAGCACGACGGCGCCGCGGCCCGCGACGGTCTCGCGCTGCTCGCCGGCACGGACGTGGACGCGATCGCGATCGACCTCGTCAAGGGCGCCGTCCCGGCGGCGGCCGACGGCGCCGTCCCCGGCCTCGCGGGCAAGACGCTCGTCGCGGGCGTGATCGACGGGCACAACGTGTGGCGCGCCGACCTCGCGGGGAAGCTCGACGTCGTCGACACCGTCCGGGCCCTGGGCGCGGGCGCGGTCGCCGTCGGCACGTCGACGTCGCTGCTGCACGTGCCGCACGACGTCGAGGACGAGACGTTCGCCGAGCCCGGCACGGCGTCGGGCACGACGCTCGACCCGCGCCTGCGCGACTGGCTCGCGTTCGCGGACCAGAAGGTCGGCGAGGTCGCGACGCTCGCCCGCGCGCTGACCGAGGGTCGCGACGCCGTCGCGGAGGAGATCGAGGCGTCCCGCGCGGCGGTGGCGTCGCGCGCGGAGGCGAGCGGCGTCGTCGTGCCCGCGGTGCGCGAGCGCGCGGCCGCGCTGACCGACGCGGACTTCGCACGCGGCGACTACGCCGAGCGCGCGGCGGCGCAGCAGGAGCGCCTGAACCTGCCGCTGCTGCCCACGACGACGATCGGCTCGTTCCCGCAGACGCCCGAGATCCGCCGCGCCCGCGCACTGTGGACGAAGGGCGAGCTGTCGGACGCGGACTACACGACCGCGATGCGCGAGGAGATCGCGCGCGTCGTCGCGCTCCAGGAGGAGCTGGGCCTCGACGTGCTCGTGCACGGCGAGCCGGAGCGCAACGACATGGTGCAGTACTTCGCGGAGCACCTCGACGGGTTCGCCGTCACGGCGAACGGCTGGGTCCAGTCGTACGGGTCCCGCTGCGTGCGCCCGCCGATCCTGTGGGGCGACGTCACGCGGCCCGCGCCGATCACCGTCGAGTGGTCCGCGTACACGGCGTCGCTCACCGAGAAGCCCGTCAAGGGCATGCTCACCGGGCCCGTGACGATCCTCGCGTGGTCGTTCGTGCGCGACGACCAGCCGCTCGGCGACACGGCGAACCAGGTGGGCCTCGCGCTGCGCGACGAGATCGCGGACCTCGAGTCCGCCGGCATCGGGATCGTCCAGGTCGACGAGCCCGCGCTGCGCGAGCTCCTGCCGCTGCGCCGCGCGGACCAGCCGGCGTACCTCGACTGGTCCGTCGGGTCGTTCCGGCTCGCGACGTCGGGCGTGGAGGCGGCGACGCAGATCCACACGCACCTGTGCTACTCGGAGTTCGGCGAGGTCATCGGCGCGATCGACGGCCTCGACGCCGACGTGACGTCGGTCGAGGCGGCGCGCTCGCGCATGGAGATCGTGCCGGAGCTGCGCGACGCCGGGTACTCGCGCGGCATCGGGCCGGGCGTCTACGACATCCACAGCCCGCGCGTGCCCTCGACGGAGGAGGTCACCGAGCTGCTGGAGCTCGCCGTGAAGTCGATCGACCCGCGCGTCGTCTGGGTCAACCCCGACTGCGGCCTGAAGACCCGCCGCTACGAGGAGACCGTGCCGTCGCTCGAGCACCTCGTCACCGCGGCGAAGGCCGTCCGGGCCACGCTCGGCTGACCCCGGGAGACGCCGGAGGCCGGGTCCCGTCGGGACCCGGCCTCCGTGTCGAGGGCGTCAGCGCTCGGTCGTGCCCGTGCCCGCCATCGGGAGGGCGAACGCGAGCGTCGCCGCGGCGAGGCCGCCCACGAAGAGCCACACGCCGCCGTCGACGCCGGACATGCCCGACCCCATGAGCACGAGCCCGCCGACGAACAGCGCGAACGCCACGACGAACCGTGCGACCGCGCCCGCGTGACCGGGGATGTCGCGCCCTTCGGTCCCGGTGGGGAGGGGGCTGTGCGCCGCCTGCTCGCTGGACGTGGTCATGGGGTTCTCCTTCTGAGGTCGGAACGGGAGCCGGACGTCGCCGTCGGCGATCAGTCCAGGTAGTTCTCCACCGTACCGGGGTCTCGCACCGTCGCCGCATCGGGGTCGCCGCCGAACTCCCGGGCGGCGCCACGCTGGCGCAGCAGGTCCCAGCACTGGTCGAGCTCGACCTCGATCGCGCGGAGCCGCTCCTGCTCCTGCGGGCCCGAGATCTCGCCCCGGGCGAGCTGCTCCCGGAGCCGGTGCTCCTGCGCCACGAGCTCGCTGATCGTCCTGCGGATGCCGCCGTCGGTCGCCATGCCGTCCACGGTATGCCCGACGGCGCGGGCGCGCCCGTGCGGTACACCGACGAAGCGGATTCAGACCCACGATGGATGGCGATCCCCCACGGCCCGCCCTGACACGACTCAGCACGCGCCTGACTTCTCGAGGAAGGGGTCGCGCCCCGGGCACGGAGGATTAGTTCAACGATTCAGCACTCATGCCTCACCGCAATTCAGTGCCATACCACCCTGAGGCCGCATGCCGAAAACGTCTTCGCTGTCGAGACGAATGCTGGTCGACCGCGGCCAGACCTGGGTGCTGGTCGCCCGATTCGGGATGCGCTATGCTCCGCGGGAAAAGTTCCACTTCTTCCAGGGGGCCGGAGTAAATTCCAGAGCAATACGTGTCGTGATGGTGATCGGGATGGCATGCGCGCTTGCGCTCGTGCCGGCGGGTGCGAACGCCGCGTCGAAGGGCGGGGTCGGCGATTACTGCAACACGAACTATCGCGTGATGGTTCAGAGCCTGACGCTCGGCGACACGACCCATGAGGTCAACAGCGCGATCTGGCACAAGGGCTGGAAGAACTGGGTCACGTCGACGACGTACTCGACCGCCACGGGAACCTTCAGCTGGCACGTGAAGGCGCGGGAGGTCAACGGTCCGCGCACCAATGCCAACTGCACCCTTCGTTGACCGTCAAGGCCGTCCCGCTGAGATTGGCAGAGTATTCGCGATGCAAAAGAATTCATGGAGAGCGGCCCTCGCGGCCGCGGTCGTCGGCGCTACCGTGCTCGTCGGCGTCGGGCAGGCTAGCGCCGTCACCTACCAGTACATGGACAAGGAGCTGAACTGCCGGCTCGGCGACCAGGTCCGCATCCAGGGGCGCACGACCGGCGAGACGGATCACAAGCTGGTCCTGGGCAGCGGCTACTACCTCTGGTACAAGGGATACAAGAACAACATCACCTCCACGACCTACACCCACGTGCAGGACGGGACCGCCCGTATCCTGGCGACCCGCCTGGTCTCGAGCAACGTGTCCTCGTGCGTCGCCGACTGATCGTGGAGACGTCGGCTGACGAACGAGCGACGACAAGGACTCTGGAGGGCGATGCGACAGCAGCTCGCCGCACGCCGCAGAACCGCTGGGTACAGACCGGCCTGACTGCCGCGATGATGCTCGTCCTCAGCGCCTGCTCCGGTGGCGTCGACGGCCAGGGGCAATCGGTCGATGCGTCGCCGTGGGAGCCGCCCGGGTGGATGGCCGAACAGGCTCGTCAGCAGGAGGAGTTTCAGGCGGCACTGCAGTCGTGTCTGGATGGAGCGGGCTGGGACAAGACCGTCACCCCCGACGGTGGTATCAAGGAGCCCTTCACGGGCGCGGAGTACGACCGGTTCCGGGAGAACCTGCACGAGTGCTACACCCAGATGGGCTACCCGGTAGCGCCCACCACCACCCTCTCACCGGAGTTCCTCGGAACCCTCTACGACCGTCAGCTCGATGTCGCGGCGTGCCTGAAGAGCAAGGGCGAAGAGGTGAGCGATCCTCCGACCAGAGATCTCTACATCGAGACCGCGAATGATCCGGAGTCGACGGCCGGGTGGTCGCCTTACGACGTGGTCCTCGCCAGCGGGATCGGTGAGGAGGAGTACAACGCCCTGAGGAGGGACTGCCCCGAACCCTGGTTCCCGCCCCAGTAGGTGGAACGTCGCTTCGCGTCGGTTCCGGAAGCCGCGTGCGGTGTCCAGCACGGGCGAGGGCGGTCTGACCAGCCGCTCCTCCCCGTCGGAGCGCCGCACGCGGCTTCGTGGGTTCGGCTACGGGACCCGCAGGACGCGGACCGGATCGCGACGCGACGCGACGATCGCGGGCGGAATCGCACCCACCAGCGCAGTGGTCATGGCCAGACCAGCAAGTCCGAGCGTGAAAGACACGTCGGGCAGGTCGGATGCCGTCAGTCGCGCGAAGAGCGTCGCTGCCCCGATACCGACGAGCACACCAAGGGCTGCTGCTGTGAACGACTGGATGATGACGAGTACGACGATCGCCGACCGTGTCGCGCCCAGCGCGCGTCGCCGTCCGAAATCTCTTCGGCGAGAAGACACGGCACCGAACATCGTGGCCGAAATGGTCACCAGCCCCACGGCCAGCACCACCACCATGATCCGTCGGGCGGAATCACCCATCTCGCCCTCGACCACCCGCCGAAGGGCGATGGCACCGGTGGGGCTCTCGATCGTGACCGCCGCAGCGTCCTCGGCGTGGATCAGCGCCGGGATCACTCGCTCCAGATCCTTGACGTGGCTGACGGACGACGCCATGGCGTAGACGTAGCGCACGTCTCCGGCCTTCGTCTCGCCAGCCCCTGGCGTCACCAGCGCTGCGGAGTCCAGGGTGTCGAGCGGACCCCGTGACTCGAACACCCCGACGACGGGCCAGGCTTGCACGCCATCGGTGACGTTGCCGACGCCGTCCGCGAGCCCCAGGGAGCGCGCCGCCTCGACCCCGACGAGCACCTCGCCGGCCCGCGGAGCCCTCCCTGCGACGATCGGGATGTCCGTCGGAAGGGTGCCGACGAGCGTCCTCAAGGCGACGCCAGCACCTCCATGGGCAGGAGCGTCAGCGTTCCGGACATCACGTACAGGGCCCAGTCCGATCACCCAGTCCACCTCCGGGCGAGTACTCAACGCAGGGACGCTCGACGCGTGGACGCGCGCCTCGCCTGACGCGTCGAAGGCAGTGACGAGCTTTGCCCCCGCACCGTCGATGCGGGAGAGCACCGCCTGCTCGGCCGCGACGGACTGCCCGGTGGTGGCGAGAACGACGAAGCAGGAGATGGCTACGACGAGTGCCGCGACCGCCGACGGCAGTGGCTGGGCGATGACCGTGCGCAAGCCGTCTCGAAGGATCGCTCGGGGAGCGGGCGCACCCGGCAGCGGGGTCGGCAGCCGTACGGGGGTTCTGACGTCGCTCGGTGCGGGGTCGAGCGAGGATCCGGTCGCCACGTGTCCGCCTAGCCCAGGACGAGCCGGTGATCGGCCCGCTCCGCCAAGGCCTCGTCGTGGGTGGCGACGATCACGGTCGCTCCGCTCCGGGCATGCGCGACGAGCGCGTCCCACACCACCGCTGCGGAACGGGCGTCGAGGTTTCCGGTCGGTTCATCACCGAACACGACGCTCGGAGAGGTGAGCAGAGCGCGGCAGAGCGCCACTCGCTGCGCCTGACCACCGGAGATCTCCCCCGGTCGATGCGCAGAACGATGCTCGACGCCGAACCTCTCGAGAAGCTCGCGAGCGTGGGACCGAGCCGCAGACATCGGCATCCCGGCAAAGAGTGCCGCCTCGCACACGTTGTCGAGGATGCTCCGTGCAGGATCGAGCATCGCATCCTGAAAGACGAACCCGACCTTCGATGCGCGTATCCGCGAACGCTGGTCGTCAGCGAGCTGCGCCACCGAGCGCCCGTCCCAGACGACTCGTCCTTCTCGTATCCGGAGCATGAGGGCGAGGATGTACAGGAGGGTCGACTTCCCCGAGCCTGAGGGTCCGGTCACCGTCGTCACGGACCCGGCCGGGAAACCGGCCGAGAGATCCTCGATGATCGGCTCGGACCTCTTCCGATAGGCGAACGTGAGGTGCTCGACCGCGAGCACAGGGCCGTCCATCAGGTGTCCTTCTCACTCTTCGACGCCTGATTCCCGGACTCGTCGACACCGAACAGGAGGATCTCGTCCCCGATCTCGACGCCATCCACCACAGCGCGTCCGTCGCCCTCTGTCCGTATCGTCACGGCGACCTGCTCACCGTCGGCCCGGACCACGAAGGCTGTCCCGTCTGCGTGGGTCTGGATCGCTGAGAGCGGCACGGCCGGACCTTCTGCTGGAGCGACGATCGCGACCTCGCTGTCGAAGATTGCGGGATCGGGACCGTACGGGACTCCGGAGCACCCGCTCCCGCAGATCGAGTCACCCTCGGCGGGCACGAGCTGCGCCACCACAGAGCCGTCGTCCGAGATCGTCTGCGACCCGATCGTGGCACGCCATTCTGCGTCACTGCTCCGGATCGCCACGGTGGCATCGACAGGGATCATCGACACCTGATCGGACGTGAGCTTCATGGTGAAGACGGGTTCGGCCGCCAGCGCACGAGCCACCACCTGCCCTGGAGCCACCTGCGCCCCGGGGAGCATCTCCTCCGCAAGAGTCACGCGGCTCGGTATCTCCCGCGCGAAGAGCACATCCCCCGAACGCACGATCCCGTCGTCCTCGATGCCCAGGTCCCGCTGCCATGCCGCCACGGCTCTCGCCGTCGCGTCTCCGAAGCTGCCACCGACGCTCCGTACGCGCAGGTAGCCGGAGTCCCGAAGGAACTCCTGAAGCTGGCGGACGTCCGCGCCCTTCAGACCCACGCTCATCTGACGGAAGGCGGGCACATCACCGCGGAGCACGGTGACGGGGCGGAGATCGACGCTGTAGAGAGCGTCCCCCGGCTGAACGACGTCGCCGGGCGCCACGTCGATCGAGGTGACCGTCCCGGAGCCCGCGCCTGTGGCGAGGGGGACAGATTCCCACGTCGCCGTGACGGGAAGGGACAGCGTTCGACCGATCGACTCGTTGATCACCCGGTACGTCGGCTCAGACGTCGGCCCAGTCTCGACCTCGGGAGTCGTGAGCGTCACGCGGCCGGCCCAGAAGGTGAGGCCGCAGGCCACGACGGCGAGGCTGATCCACCCCGTGGTCGCTCGTGCTCGGCGTCGCATGACCCCCCTGGTGCCGCGGCAGCAGGTGAAGGGTATCGGACGCTCAGGAATGCGACGATCGCTTCCGGCGGTGGTCGCGCTCGGCGCGAACGGATGGCCCGGCTGACGTTCCGCGTCGGTTGGCGCGGCCGCATCCGAGCACCGCCCGCGTCCGGCGTCGGACCAGGTCCTAGGCTCGGGCCCATGACGACGACGATCGGGCGCACGGTCCTGCTCTGCCGCGACCTCGACGCGAGCGCCGCGTTCTGGGCCGACGGGTTCGGCTTCCGCACGTTGTTCCAGGGGGAGACGGAGGGGTTCCCGCTGCTCCACGTCGGCCCCGGACGCGTCGTCGAGCCCGGCCTGTGGCTCGTGCCGCTCCCCGAGGGCGGCGCCCCGCTCGTGCGGCACGGCCTGCCCAACCTCGTGCTCTACGTCGACGACCTCGACGCGACCCTCGGGCGCCTCGCCGCGGCCGGGGTCGAGCCGTTCGTGGGGCCCGACGCCGACGCCGAGACCGGCGACCGGTTCGCGCACGTCCACGACCCCGACGGGCACCGGGTCGTCGTCGTGCAGCTCGGGACGACGACCGACCCCGCGTAGCGGGCTACCGAGCGCGCACCCATGTCGCGTCGTCGGCGAGGATCGTCACCTCGTCCTGGTCGACGACGACGAACCCGCCCCCGATCCGCAGCTCGGCCGTCGGGCGGTCCGGGGTGCGCAGACGCACCCGGCCCGCCGTGAGCGACGCCGCGACCGGCTGGTGCCGCGGCAGGATGCCCAGCGTGCCCGACACCGCGGGGACCGTCACGCTCCGCGCCTCCCCCGCCCAGAACACCCCGGACGGCACCACCACCTCCACGGACACCAGCCGCTCCCCGGCGGGTGCGGCGGTCTCGGACGGGGACGGCAGGGCGACGGGCACGGAGTTCCTCCCGGACGGTGGACGGCGGAACCTCCGAGTCTGGCCGGGCGACCCGCTCGCCGGGCCCGGCACTTCGTCACCCGGGCGGGGCCGAAGGTCACCGGGGAAGCACCCACCCCGCGGTGGTGCCTGCGAGCGGCCCGCGGGTGGCCCGTGGGTGGCCCACGTCACGATGGGCGCATGAGCACCCACGCGCACGGCATCCACCACTCGATCGACTACGTCGAGCTCCCTGTGACCGACCTCGCCGCCGCGCAGGCGTTCTACGGCGCGGCCTTCGGCTGGGAGTTCGTCCCCTACGGCCCCGGGTACTCCGGGATCCGCACGGCGGCGGAGTCCGGCGCGGACGAGGCCGGCGGTCTACGTCTGGCCGAGTCGGGCGACGTGACCCGCGGCGGTCCGTTCGTCCTGCTGTTCTCGGCGGACCTCGACGCGACGCTCGCCGCCGTCCGGGGCGCGGGTGGTGAGGTGGTCGAGGGCCCGTACGAGTTCCCGGGTGGCCGCCGGTTCCACTTCCTCGACCCGAGCGGCAACGAGCTGGGTGTCTGGGCGACCTCCTGAGGGTCGGCGGCAGCCGTCGGGCCCGGGGTCGCGCGGCAGCCCGGCGGCAATCACGTTGACGGCGGCGGGTGCCGAGGCGCACCATCGAGGGTGACGGTTGCCGTGGGCAGCCGTCCGTCGTGCCGGACGGGCACGACCACGGATCAGGATCGCGCCGACGGCGCGCCGCACGGGACGAGGAGACGCGGATGCACGGCACCGCAGGCTGCGAGGTGGCCATGGCGGCCTGCTCGGGCGCCCTCTTCCCCCGCACCGTCACCCGCTGAGACCACCGGGCCGCGGGCCGTCGTCCCCGACGCCCGCTTTGCTCCGTGGCGCACCGCCGTCCGACGACCCCGTCGTCGCGCGGCCGCGCCGGTCATGACGCGACGGCTGCGGGCACGCCGTCCTCCCCGCCCCCGGCGGCGCCGTCGTGCGCCCGGGCGAGCACGCGTCGTCGTGCACGCCCGCCGGGCCCGGACCGTCCTGACACGGAAGCAGCGAACCCATGAACCCCCTGACCGAGAAGCAGATCCGCGCGTCGTTCGTCAACGCGTCCAAGCGCGAGGCCGCGCAGGCGACCCTCCCCGACCTCGACACGCTCGACTGGGACCGCCTCGACTACCTCGGGTGGCGCGACCGCAAGGCCCCGCTCCTCGCGTACGCCGTCGTGGAGGTCGACGACGAGCCGCGCGGCGTCCTGCTGCGCTCGACCGACGCCAAGACGGGCGGACGGCGCAAGCGCGCGGTGTGCGCGTGGTGCGAGGACGTCGTCGTGACGGACGACGTCAGCCTCTACGTGGCGCGCCGCGCCGGGGCCGCCGGGCGCCGCGGCAACACCGTCGGCACCCTCATCTGCACGCAGTTCCTCTGCTCGCAGAACGTCCGCCGGGCGCCCACCCGCACCGAGATGGGCGACGACGAGTCGATGCGCGAGCTGTTCGTCGAGCTCCGCGTCGACGGCCTCCGCGAGCGCTCCGCGCGCTTCGTCACCGAGGTCATGCGCGACGTGTGACCGACCGCGGCTCTACCTCGGCGGACCCAGGCTCTCCCTCGGCGGACCCGGGGTCTCCCTCGGCGGACCCGGGCTCTACGTCGGCGGACCCGGGTTCTCCCCCGCGCCAGGAGGGCCACCAGTTCCACCGGCCCAGGAGCGTCATCGTCGCGGGCAGCAGCAGCCCGCGCACGACGGTGACGTCGAGGAGCACGGCGACGGCCATGCCGACGCCGACCTCCTTCATCGCGACGAGCTCGCCCGCCGCGAAGCCGAGGAACACGATGCCGATGGCGACGGCCGCCGTCGTGACGACCGGGCCGGACGCGGTGATGCCGCGGAGCACGGCCCGGTCGTTCGCGACGCGCGGGTCCTCGCCGGGCGCGCGGGCGCGCCACTCCTCCGCGGTGCGAGACAGGAGGAACACCTCATAGTCGGTGGAGAGGCCGAACACGAGCATGCCGACGAGCAGGGGCGTGGTGACGTCGAGCGCACCCCACGGCTCGAACCCGAGGAGCGAGGCGCCGACGCCGTGCTGGAACACGGAGACGAGGACGCCGAGCGTCGCCGCGAGCGTGAGCAGGTTGAGCACGAGGGCCTTGAGCGGCACGACGAGCGAGCCGGTGAGCAGGAAGAGCAGCACGAAGGTCGCGAGCACCACGACCCCGGCGGCGAGCGGGAGCCGCTGCGCGAGGTGCTCCTGGGTGTCGACGACCTCGGCGGCCGGTCCGGCGACCAGCACCTCGAGGTCGGTGTCGAGGGCGCGCACGGCGTGCACGAGGTCCTGCGCCTCCTGGGCCGTCGCGTCACCGCCCGGGCCGACGTCGGGCGTGAGGTCGACGACGGTGACCTCGGGCGGGTAGCCGGTGTCCTGCATGGCGTCCTCGACGCCGGGCAGGGCGGCGGCCCGGTCGAGCAGCTCGGGCACCGCCGGGTCGTCGACCGGGCCCTCCACGAGCACGGTGACGGGCGCGACGCCGAGGTCGGCGAAGCGGGAGGTGGTGGCGTCAGCGGCGAGGCGCGCCTCGGCGTCGGCGGGCAGCGAGCGGACCTCCGAGCTGCCGAGCGTGAGCGAGCCGAGGGGCACGGCGAGCGCGAGCAGGAGCGCCGTCGCGCCGAGCGTGACGAGCACGGCGTGGCGCTGCGCGGTGCGCGCGAGCCTGCCCAGCGTGCCGGCGCCGCCGCGGCCCGTCCACGGGTGGGACCACGTGCGCGCGCCCGGCGCGGGGATCGCGCGGTGCCACGTCGCGACGAGCGCGGGGACGAGCATGAGCCCGGCGGCGGTCGCGACGAGCACGACGATCGCGCCGCCCACCGCCATGCCGGAGAGCAGGGAGTCGCCGAGCAGGAGGAGCCCGGCGAGCGAGATGGCGACGGCGAGGCCGGAGGCGAGCACGGCCCGGCCGGCGGTCGCGAGGGTGCGCCCGACGAGCTCGTCGAGCGGGAGGCCCGGGGACGCGGCGCGCTCCTCGCGGAAGCGCGCGAGCACGAGCAGCGAGTAGTCGACCGTGAGGCCGAGGCCGAGCAGCGTCACGACGTTCACGGCGAACTCGTTGACGGGCACGACGCCGAGCAGCCCGCTGAGCACGAGCAGCGCGACCGCGATCGCGGCGAGCGCGGAGAGCAGCGGGACCAGGCCGGCCCGCAGGCCGCCGAGGACGACGACGAGCACGACGAGGAGGACCGCGATCGCGATCCCCTCGCCCACCGCGGCGTCGGTGATCGCCTGCTCGACGAACGCCTCCTCCGCGAGCAGCGCGCCGCCCACGAGCACCTCGGGAGTGTCGACGGTGTGCAGCGCGTCGGCGACGCGGTGCGCGAGGGCGAGGGCCTCGTCGTCGGACAGCGCGGGGTCGAGCTCGACGACGACGAGCGAGCCCTGCGCGTCGTCGGCGATGAGCCCGCCGCCGGTGTAGGCGTCGGAGAGCTCCACGACGCCGGGCATCGCGCGGATGCCGTGCATGACCTCGCTCGCCTGGGCGATGAGGTCGGCGGAGAAGTGGTCGCGGCCGGACAGCACCGCGACGACGGTCTCGCCCTCGGGGGCGAGCTCCTCGAGGCGTTCCGCCGCGAGGGCGGACGCGCTGCCCGGCGGGGCGGGGTCGACGTCGGAGGTCTTGTCGAAGACCGCCCCGCCGAGCACGGCGCCCGCGACGAGGAGGACGGCCCAGACGACGAGGACCGCGCCCCGGCGGCGGGCGGCGAACCGTCCGGTCCGGTGCAGGAGGCGTCCGAGCGTCATGGGGGCTCCCCTCGTCGGGAACTCGTCGGGGAGTCGTGGGGTCGGCCTCGGCCGGCTCGCCCACGACGTTCGTGCGTTGCGTCCGTGCGGCAGCGCGCGGACGTGAGCACCCTACGCGAGGGTGGGAGCGCCGTCGGACCGCGCTCCGCCCTGCGGGGACGCCCTGCCGGGCGCCGGACGAGACGGGTCGGGCGGGGGCGGCTCGTGCCGCCGCCCCCGCCCGGTGCGACCCGGGGCGGACGGCTCACGCCGCCCGCCCCGGGTCATCGGCTCAGCCGCAGCTGACGGCCTCGTAGGCGGCGTCCGCCTCGAACGTCCGGCCGTCACCGGTCGCGGAGACCTGCGCGACGCCAGCCTCGACCGACGTGGCACGCGTCGCGAACGACTGGTACGCGGAGGCACCCGGCTGGACGCCGGTCACCGTCTTCGTCCCGAACGGCGTCGTGAGCGTGACGTCCGCCGGCACCGTGTCGTCGTTCGTGGCACGGACCGCGACGTAGACCTTGCCCGCGAGGCAGCGGGTCTGGACCGTCGTCGAGATCGCGAGCTCCTCGACGGGCTCGTCGGTCAGCTCCTTGAACCGGATGTTCCGGTAGTTGACCATCTCGCCGTTGCCGTGGTTCTGGATCCCCACGAAGCTGTTGACGAGGCGGGCCGGGTCGCTGCTCGTGAAGTCGTTGACGAGCACGTCGTTGAGGTAGACCCGGATGCGGTCGCCCTCGACGCGGATGTCGTACGCGTTCCACTGGCCGACCGGCTTGAGCGAGGCCTCGACGGCCGCGGCGTCGGCACCCTGGAACGTGTAGATGGCACCCGTGGTGCGGTCGGCGGCGTCCGTCGCGTCGATCTGGATCTCGTAGCCCTTGTTGACGGCCACCCACGGGTCGTCGCCCGGGTTCGGGAACCCGACGAACACGCCGCCGTTGTCGTCCTTGAGGAGCTTCCAGTCGAGCTTCAGGCTGTAGCTGTCCCCGAGCTCCTGGTTGAACCAGAGCAGGCCCATGCCGCCCGCGCCCTGGATCGAGCAGTCCTCCTGGCGGCCGAAGCCACCCGGACCGGCCATGCGCCAGCCCGCCTGGAGGCTCGCGAGGGTGCCGTCGAAGAGGGCGGTGTAGCCGTCCTCGACCTCGCCCGGGGTGCAGATGTCCGGGTTCTCGCCGATCGAGAGCACGTCGATGTTGATGTTGCCCTGGTCGCCCGTCTCGTACGCGAGCGTGATGGTGTTCGTGCCCGCCTGGAGCTCGAGGTCGCGCGTCTGCACGCCCCAGTCCTTCCAGCTCCCCGTGGTCGGGAAGTTCCACTGGCCGAGGTCCTGGCCGTTCACGTGGAGCGAGACGTTCTTGGACCGCAGCTCGGTGTACGGGTGGATGCCGTTGGCGTAGCGCACGTTCACCGGGTAGGTGCCCGCCTCGGGGACGGTCACGGAGAACGTGCGGCCGGAGCCGACGCTCGTCATGCCCGCGGCGAAGCCGGAGCCGGAGTAGTTGCTGTGGTCCGAGCCGATGCTCGAGCCGCCGAGGGGCTGGGCCAGCTCCGCCTCGTACCAGCCGCGGTCGGCCGGGGCGACGTAGCCGGGCAGCGAGTTGAGCGTGTACCAGGCCTCGGTGCTGAGGAGCTCCGCGCCGTCGGCCGAGGCGAACGGGCGCGGGGACCGGACGTAGACGACGTGGCCGGGCTTGAGACCGTCGATCTTCAGCGTGACGGTCGTGCGGTCCTCGGACACCTGGGCGTCCGTGACGAAGAGCGGCTGCTCGTCGACCTTCGGGCCGCCGTACTGCTGCGTCGGCACGTAGCGCCACTGCTTGATCTGGTACGCGTCGGCGAGGTTCTCGACGACCTCGTCGGAGACCGGGTCGGTGTACTCGATCTCGAAGCCGCCCTCGACCACGCGCATCTCCTTCATGTCGAAGGAGTCCTCGTTGACGGGGACGAGCTTCTGGAGGCCGAACCGGAGCTTGCCGGACTCGCCCCAGTTGCCGCCCTCACCGGTGCCGCCGGCGTAGAGCGCGCCGTCGGGGCCGTAGATGACGCGGTTCACGCCGACCTCGAGACCCGCGGTGTGGCGGAAGACCGCACCCTGGAACTCGCCGTCGACCTTCTCGAGGAACGCGCGCTGGATGCCGCCGTACGTGACGTCGCCGAGCAGCATCTGGCCCGCGAACTCGCCGTCCTCGACGAGGATCGGGTTGCCCGGGGAGTTGGCGATCTCGTTCTGCGGCAGCCACACGGCCGGCGGGGCGACGGGGTTCGAGTCGAACGGCCCGGCCGGGTTCGTGTAGTGGTTGTAGAACTTGTCCTGCTGGATGTGGATGAGCTTGTTCGACGGCAGCCAGGCACCCTGGTTGTCCGTCGCGAAGATCTCGCCCTCGGGGCCGAAGCCGATGCCGTTCGGCGTGCGGAGGCCGCCCGCGACGTAGCTCACCTCGCCCGTCTCGCGGTCGATCTTGATCGACGTGCCGCGGTTGGCCGCGGGCTGCGGGTTCGTCGTCGCGCCGCCGTTGTTGATGGCCACGGAGAGGTTGACGTAGAAGTAGTCCTCGTCGTGGATCAGGCCGAACGCGAACTCGTGGAAGTTGCCGCCGTCGGGCCACTCCGCGATCTTCGTGTGGGTGTCGTAGAAGCCGTCGCCGTCGGGGTCGGTGAGCTGCGTGAGCTGGTACCGCTCCGAGACGAAGATCGAGTCCTCGACGACCTCGATGCCCATGGGGTTGAGCAGCTCGTCCGCGACGAGCGTCGCGGTGACGTCCTCGGGGCCGTCGGCCGTGGTGACGCCGTCGAGGAAGTACACCTCGCCGGACACCGGGTCGGGGCGCCAGCCGCCGGAGCTGACCTCGCCCGTCGTCACGACGGCGAGCTGCTCGTCCGGCGTGAACGCCAGGCCGGAGACCTTGGGCTCGAAGCCCGCGGGGCGCAGGTCGACGAGCTCGTAGTTCGGGTTGACGGAGTCGAGCCGCAGGCCGTCGCCGGCCGTGTCGGTCGCGCCCTCGCAGTACTTGTAGCCGGGCGCGGTCACGCGCACGACGCCGGCCTCGGTGCTGAGCGCCGAGGTCGGGATCACCTGGAAGGAGGAGCTGCCCGGCGTCTTCCACGCGAGCGTGAGGCGCTGCTTGTCGCTGCCCTCGTAGTAGTCGACCCGCAGGTCGTGCACGCCTGCGGTGAGCGTCGCGCTGCCCTCGACGGAGGTCGAGTCGTTGGGGCCGTCGTTCTCGAGGACGAGCTGGCCGTCGATGTAGACGAGCGCGCCGTCGTCGTTGGTCACGCGGAACTGGTACTGGCCGTCCGCGGGGACGTGCAGGTTCGCGCTCACCTGCGAGATGAAGTTGTCCTCGGCGCCGAACTGCTCGGCCGTGGACCAGTCGATGGTCGGCATGAGCTTGTCGACGTTGGGCGTCTGCCCGGACTTCAGGGTGCAGACCCCACCGGGGTTCTGCGCGAGCTGGAAGGTCCGCAGCGTGACGCCGGGCTCCTGCTCGGGGAGCTCTGCCGCGGCGGGGACGGCCCAGCCCGCGACGACCAGGGCGCCGAGGGTGAGGGCGGCCGCGCCGCGTCGGTACCTGATCCGGCGGGACACCGGCAGGCTGGTGCGTTCGAGCATCGTTGCTCCTTACTCGGTCGGACTACGAGTCCACGGAGCGTAACCCCTGCCTGGCCCCGTCGATGACAACGCTGGACAGGCTAGCCCGCGTTCTATCGATGTGTCTACAACTTCCGTCGCACCGTCGACAAAAGTGCTCCCATCAGCGGGGACGTACGCTCACGGCATGACCGCACGCCACGGAGACATCGCCGACCGGACCGCGTCCCGCCCGTTCGCCCAGGTCGACGTCTTCACCCGCACGCCGACCCTCGGGAACCCCGTCGCGGTCGTGCTCGACGCCGTCGGCCTCACGGACGAGCAGATGGCCGCCTTCGCGCGCTGGACCAACCTCTCCGAGACGACGTTCCTCCTGCCGCCCACGCCCGACGGCGCCGCAGGCGGCGCCGACTACCGCCTGCGGATCTTCACCCCGGCGGGCGAGCTGCCGTTCGCGGGCCATCCGACGCTCGGGTCGTGCCACGCGTGGCTCGAGGCGGGCGGCAGCCCGCGCGCGGGGGACGTCGTCGTGCAGGAGTGCGGCGTCGGGCTCGTGACGATCCGGCGCGAGGAGGGCACGGAGCGGCTCGCGTTCGCCGCGCCCGCGCTGCTCGCCGACGAGCCGGTCCCGGCCGACGACCTCGCGGCGATCGTCGCCGCGCTCGGCGTCCCCGACGAGGCCGTGCTCGACCACCGCGTGCTCGACAACGGGCCGGGCTGGCGCGTCGTCCTGCTCGACTCCGCCGCGCGCGTCGCGCGGCTGACGCCCGACTGGACCCGGCTGCGCGCGGAGCACCCCGACCTCTCGGTGGGCGTCGCCGGCCTGCACGGGGACGACGGCGGCCCCGACGGCACCGCCGTCGAGGTGCGCGGGTTCGCGCTCGCCATGGGCATCCCCGAGGACCCGGTCACCGGGAGCCTCAACGCCGTCGTCGGGCAGTGGCTCACGCGCGACGGCCGCCTCCCCGGGCGCTACGTCGCCGCCCAGGGCGCCGCGCTCGGCCGGGCGGGGCGCGTGCACGTCGAGCGCGACGGCGCCGGGACCGTCTGGGTCGGCGGGTCGAGCGTCACGTGCGTCGCGGGGACCGTCCGCCTCTGACGGGTCGCCGCCGCGGAAAACGGAGGCCCGGAGGCCCGCCCGCTCCGTAGACTCGGGCAAGTGTCAACAAACCCTCCGGTTTCCGGACCGGCGCGCGCCCTGACGGACCGCGCCGTGGTCTCGCGCGCGCGGTGGGCGCTCATGGTGCAGTTCGCGCTGTTCGGCGTCATCGGCACGTCGTGGATGAGCCGCCTGCCGTCGGTGCGCGAGGCGCTCGGGCTGAGCTCGGGCCAGCTCGGCGCGCTGCTCGTCGTGGGCGGGGTCGGCACCCTCACCGCCGTCGTCGTGACGGGCGCGGTCGTCGCGCGCTTCGGCAGCCGCACGACGCTCGTCGTCGCGACGTCCGCGAACGTCGTCGGGTTCGGCCTCGTCGCGCTCGGCACGGCGACCGGCAGCGTCGGCGTGTTCGCGGCGGGCGCGTTCCTCAACGGCATGTGCGGCGCGCTGACCAACGTCCCCATCAACATCTGCGCGGCGTCGGTGGAGCAGCACGTCGGGCGCGCGATCCTCCCCCACTTCCACGCGGCCTTCTCGATCGGGGCGGCGTGCGGGGCGCTCGTCGCCGCCGCGTTCTCGTGGGCGCACGTGGGCATCGCCACGCAGGTCGTCGTCGTCACGCTCGTCGTCACGGCGGCCCGCGCGCTCCTCATCGCGCCCGCGACGGCGATCGCGCCCGAGCGTGCCGCGGCGCGCACGGCGGCGGCCGACGGCGCTCCCGCACCCCGGCGCGGCGCGGGCGTCCGCGCGGCGCTCGCCGCGTGGCGCGAGCCGCGCACCCTCCTCATCGGGCTCGTGCTGCTCGCGTCGTCGCTCTCGGAGGGCTCGGCGGGCAACTGGCTGTCCATCGCCGTGGTCGACGGGTTCGACGTGCGCGAGGCGCTCGGCGCGGTGGCGTACGGGACGTTCGTCGGCGCGATGACGGTGTTCCGGTTCGCCGGCACCGGGCTCATCGACCGGTTCGGTCGCGTCGCGGTGCTCCGGGCGTCGGGCGCCTCCGCGCTCGTCGGGCTCCTCGTGTTCGGCCTCGCGCCCACGCTGCCGCTCGCGTGGGTGGGGATCGTCCTGTGGGGCTGCGGTGCGGCGCTCGCGAACCCCGTCGCGATCGCCGCGGCGTCCGACGACCCCGCGCACGCCGCACCCCGCGTCGCGGTCGCGACGTCGTTCTCCACGGTCGCGATGCTGAGCGCTCCCCCGCTGCTCGGCCTGCTGGTCGACGGCGTCGGGGCCCGCCACGCGCTCCTCGTGATCTGCGCCGCGACGGTGCTGTCCCTCGCGGTCGCGGGCCAGGTCCGGCCCCTGCCGCGCCCGGCGGCGCCCGCCCCGGCCGACGACCTGCCGGAGCCCGGCCGGGAGCGCCCGGTCGGGTCCCGCTAGGGGGACGCGTCGCGCGCCCGCCGCGGCCCCGGCGCACACTGGCGGGTGTGAGCCTGGCAGCCCGTGCCCCGCGCCGAGCGCCCGCTGCCGCGCGGTGGGGGTGGGTCGTGGCCGCCGTCGTGGCGGGCCTGGCGTTCCTCGTGCGGTGGCACCTCGTCGGTGGCTCGGCCGGGATCGGCGGGTACCGCGGGTACGACGACGGCGTGTACTTCTCGGCCGCGGTGGCGCTCGTGCACGGCCGCGTGCCCTACCGCGACTTCCTGCTCCTGCACCCGCCCGGCTCGACGCTCGCCCTGACGCCCTTCGCCACGCTCACCACGTGGACGAGCGACGACCACGCCCTGGTCGCCGCGCGCGTCGGCATCATGCTCGTGGGCGCGGCCAACGCCGTGCTCGTGACGCGCGTGGCGCGCCGGTGGGGCACGACGGCGGCCGTCGTGGGCGGCGTCCTCTACGCGCTGTCGTACGCCGCGGCGTGGGCCGAGCGGCTCACGCTCCTCGAACCGCTCGGCTCCCTGTGCCTGCTCGGCGGGGTCGTGCTGCTGCTCCGCGGCCTCGACCGGCGCCAGGAGGGCACCGGCCGCGAGCGGCCGTGGCTCTGGGCGGGCGGTGCCGTCCTCGCGCTCGGTGCGACGGTCAAGATCTGGGGCGTGGTGCCGCTGCTCGTCGTGCTCCTCTGGCTGCTGGTCGTCGCCGGGTGGCGTACCGCGGCCCGCGCCGCCGCGGGCGCCGTCGTCGCGCTGGTGGCGGTGCTCGGCCCGTTCCTCCTCGCCGCGGGGTCGGACATGGTCCGCATGGTCGTGCTCGACCAGCTCACCCGGCCCCCGGGGACGACGGACCTCGAGCAGCGGCTCGTGTGGCTAACGGGGACGGGTGGCCTGCGCGACCTCGTGCCGGAACAGGAGCAGCTCGCGGTGGCCTGGACCGTGCTGGCGCTGGTGACGGTCGCCGCGGTCGCGGCGTGGGTCGGGCGGCGCGGGCGGCTGTGGGTCGTGCTGCTCGCGGTGCAGGTCGGCGTCCTGCTGCTCTCGCCGTCCGCGTACCCGCAGTACGCCGCGTTCTCGGCACCGGCGCTGGTCCTCGTCCTGGCCGCCGCGTGCTCGCTCCTGCCCCGCCCGAGTCGGGTCGCGGCGGGAGCGCTCCTGGGCGCCGGCGCCGCAGCCCTCCTCGTGGCCGCGGTGCAGACCGCACCGCGCATCGCCCCGTTCCCGACGGCCGAGGTGGCGGCGGCGCTCCCCGACGACGGCTGCGTCCGCGCCGACTCCCCCGGGGTCCTCGCCGTCCTCGACGTGCTGAGCCGCGACCTCGAGCGCGGCTGCGAGCTCCCCGTGGACCTGTCGGGGTACGCGTACGACCACGGCGCGCGGGACGTCGCCGGCGAGCCGGTGCCGCGCCGTCGGAACCTCGCCTGGCAGGAGGAGGCGCTGCGCTACCTGACGTCGGGGTCGTCCGCCGTGCTCGTGCGGTCGACCGGCAACGGGTTCAGCGACGAGACCTGGCGCACGCTCGACGCCACGACGACGACCGTCGTCGACCGGCCGGGGGTGCGGGTGCTCGTCCCGCACGACGACGTCACGCGGCCGGGAGGCTGAGCCTGCGCCCCGCGACGGGGACGCTCAGGCGCGGGCCCGGTACCGCTCCACGGACTCGTGCCGAGGTTCCCCGGCGTCAGTCCGGCTCCCGGGCGGCGGCGATGCGCATCGTCACGTGGCTCGCGTACTCCGCGGGCTCTCGGTCGACCTGCACACGCAGCGACCCTGGGGGGACGTCGACGGTGCGCTCGTTCTCGGCGGTCCCGATCGCGAGTCGCCCGGACGGGCAGCTGAGCTGTCCGTCGAACTCCGCAACTCCCGTGGGCAAGGGCTCACCGACGACGACGGTCACGGTGACCGTCGCGGACGGAGGATCCACGTCCTCGGGCCAGTCGTCCGAGACGTCGATGTCGGCGGCATGGAGCACCGGCACGGCCAGGCAGGACGGTGACGACGTGATCGCCTCGTCGCCGAGGTCCGGGGGAAGGTCGAAGGACTCCTGCTCGTCGAAAGCAAGGAGGAGGCCCCACCGGAACGGTTGTGTCCACTCGAGCTGCACCCCCGCACCGTATCGAAGGCGCCGCGCCGCTCAGGTGCGCCAGGTGACGCCGTCTCCACCACCGTCGCTCCGGCCCGGACACCTCACGGCGCAGGTCTCGCCCAGGGGTCCCGGTCCGCTGCCGGGCTGCCGACGGGCTCGCTCGGGGACTCCTCGGTCGTCGGCTCGTCCGCACCGCCCGCGGCACGCTCGGCGAGCGCGGCGGCGACGGCGGCGTCGACCGCGCGCTGCTGGGCGGTCCGCGCCCGGCGCCGCGCGCGGACGCGCCAGACGACGAGCAGCGCCACGAGGACGAGGAGGCCGAGCGCGACCCACGGCACGGCCCAGGTGGCGGCGGTCGCGACGACGCCCGGCACGACGACCTCCGGGTCGGGCACCGTCCCGGGCAGCGGCACGACCTCTCCGCCGACCGTCAGCGTCGCGACCTCGCGACCGAGCGGCCAGACGCCGTCGACCTCGACGGTCCGCTCGACGGACGAGCCGGGGAGCAGCTCGGGCACGTCGACGTCGGTCGCGGACGTCGCGCCGAGCCCGAACGGGCCGGCGACGCGGACGGCGGTCGCCGGGGCGACGCGCGCGTTGCCCTCGTTCGTCACGGTGAACGTGACGGTCGCGCTGCCGGGCGCGAACGGGTTGAGCGTGCCGTCGTAGGCGAGCCGCACGTCGTCGACCGCGAGCGCCGGGGCGAGCTCGCCCTGGACCCGCAGGTGCACGCGCGAGCCGAGCCGCCGGTCGGTCGTGACGCCGTCCTCGGCGACCACGACGAGGGACGACACGACTCCGGCGGCGTAGTCACCCGGGGTCGCGTCGTCGGGCACGGTGACGGTGAAGGGGACCTCGACACGCTCCTGCGGAGGGATCTCGACCTCGGCCTGGTCGAGGGCGATCCACGACCCGAGCGCGGTCGACACCTCGCCCGCGGGCAGGAGGTCGAGCGTGCCGTCGTCGGTGAGGAAGCCGTCGGCCGCGTAGACGGCGAGCGCGAGCGGAGTGTCGTCGTGGTTGGAGACGACGAGGCTGTCGCGCAGCGAGCCGCCGGGCGCGAG
This sequence comes from Cellulosimicrobium funkei, assembly GCF_004519295.1. Classification (GTDB taxonomy): domain Bacteria; phylum Actinomycetota; class Actinomycetes; order Actinomycetales; family Cellulomonadaceae; genus Cellulosimicrobium; species Cellulosimicrobium funkei. The sequence goes on along the minus strand of NZ_SOZH01000001.1, from coordinate 254,224 downwards.
CGAGTACGCGAAGTTGGGCCGGTCGACGCCCTGGGCGGTGTCTCCCGGGCGCACGCCCCACTGCACGGTCTGCTCCGGGTCGGGCGCGGGGGCGTCGTCGGTCGCGACGGCGGTCCGCGCGGCGGGCGCGACGTGGCCGGGGGCCGCGGCGGGCGCGGCGTCCCCGGGGAGCGCCGCGGCGGCGGGCGCGCCGAGGAGCGCGAGCGCGAGCAGGGGACCGGCGAGCGCGCGCAGGGCGTGGGACGCAGGGGCGGGAGAGGTGCGGCGGTGGGTCATGCGCTCGGTCCTTCGTCGGTGCAGGTGGGGCGGCTCGGACGAGAGCCGCCGGACCGGCCGGCCACCACGGCGTGCGTGGTGGCCGACCGGTCGCCCGGCCCGTGCCGGGCCGGGCTGCGGTGTCCCGCGGGATCAGCCCAGTGCGGTGAGCGTGATCGTCGCGGTGTAGGTGCCGCGCGGGGTGTCGAGCGGCATCTTGAGGTCGAGCTCGGCCCCGACCACGGACGCGCCGCGCGCGTGGCCCTCGTCGGCCCGCGCGAGGGTGCGCGCCTGCTTGAGGCCCTCGCCCTCGTCGAACCCGGACGCGACCGGGGCGCCGGCGACCGCGTCGCCGCCGTTCTCGATGACGCCCGGCGTCCAGCCGAGGTGCTTGCCGTCGACCGTCTGGCCGCCCGCCGTGAAGTCGGACACCTGGCCGGTGACCGACCACGCCGGGTCGCCCGCGCGCGTGTCCTGGACGCGCACGGGGACGAGCTGGCCCTGGGCCTGGTAGTGGCTGAGCTCCTCGTCGGCGACGCCGAGGTCGACGAGGCGCGACGAGCCCTCGAGCGACCACGTGAGCTCGCCTCCGGACTGCTGCGGCACGGTGACGGCCACGGCCTGGTCGCCCTCGGGCGCAGCCCCCGGCTCCTCGCCGGTGTGGTCGCCCTCGACGCCGCCCGCGGTGTTCCCGGGCCCGAGGACGGCGGCCGGGTCGTTGCCCGTCGCACGGATCGTGCCCTGGACCGCCGTGCCCGCGACCCGCAGGTTGCCGGCGTTCCCGCTGAGCACGAGGTCGCCCGCGACCGCGTTGCCCCACTCGTCGGCCTCGCCGGACGCCGTCGCGCCGACGAGCAGGTCGCGCGCACCGTTGCTCACGGTGAGCGTGCCCCCGACCACGGCGCCCGCGACCGTCACGCCGAACGCGGAGCCGTCGAGCGTCGCGTCGCCGCGCACGGACGTGCGCAGCAGGTCGACGTAGCTCGCCTCCTGCGTGAGCAGCCCGCCGGAGACGGTCGAGTCGCTGATCTCGACGTCCACGCCCCCGGCCGCGACGTCGCCCCCGACGGTGAGGTCGTTGAGGTACAGGAACCCGTTCCGGGTGCCCGCCGAGTAGACGCTGACGTCCCCGGCGACGCTCGTGCCGTCGAGCAGCACGCCGTACGCGTCGGTCGCGACGACGTCGCCCCCCACGGTCACGGACGTCGCGTCGAGCCAGCCGCCCGGCTGGACCACGACGTCGCCCTCGACGGTCGCGCCGCCGAGGACGCAGTCCGCGCCCCCGGGGACGACGAGGTCGCCGCTGACGGTCCGGTCGCCGAGGTCGGTCGTGCACTCGACGTCGGCGGCCTGCGCCGCGGGCGCGACCGCCGTGGCCGTGGCCACCGCGAGCAGCGCGGCGGCCGGGACCTTCCACTTCCACTTCATGTGATGCTCCTTGTCAGGTGTGGTCGGTCCGCGTCAGCCGCGGAGCGAGGAGATCTCGCCGTAGCTGCGGCGGGCGTTGCCCAGGGAGTTGAGGGCGTTGCCGGGCTCGGCCACGGTCGCCGCGTTGTCCTGCTCGTACAGCCCGAACCGCTGCCCTCGGTCGCGGAGCTGGGAGAGGAACGCCTGGTAGGGGATGTCGCCGGCGCCGAACTCGATGATGTCGTAGCCGTTGCCGCTGGACTCGTTCGTCTTGCCGTCCTTGAGGTGCAGGATCGGGAAGCGGCGCGGGTCGCGCGTGACGTAGTCGATCGGCTCGAACCCGGGGTACAGGTGGCGGCCCACGTACGCCCAGTAGACGTCCATCTCGAAGAACACGAGCTCGGGGTCGAGGTTGTCCCACAGCAGGTCGTAGACGCGCTGGTTCGGGTCGTCGCTGGTGAACGCCCACTCCTGGGCGTGGTTGTGCGAGTAGAGCTTGAGCCCCGCCGCGCGGGCCTTCTCGCCCATCTGGTTCCAGGTCTCGCAGGCCTGGAGCCACTGCGCCTTGGGGATGGGGCCGCCGTAGCCGCCCGCGATGGGGCCGCCCTGGCCGAGGTGCGGCATGCCGAGCGCGAGCGCCTTCTCGATCTCGGCGTCGATGTTCGCCGGGGTGAGGTTGACGTGCGCACCGACGGCCCGCAGGCCGTTGTCGTCGAGCAGCTGCCGGATCTCCGGCACGGTGATCGCGCCGACGCTCCCCTGCGTGTAGCCCGCGAACTCGATCTCGGAGTAGCCGATGTCGGCGAGCTCCTCGAACACGGCTCGGAACCCGAGCGAGCTGACCTTGTCCCGCACGGTGTAGAGCTGGATGCCGATGCGGTTCACCGGCACGAGCCGGTTGCGCCCGCCGGACGGCGCGACCGCCGTCGGGAGGGCGCCGCCGAGCGCGTTCGCCGCCGACGGACCGAGGGCGGCCCCCACGCCCACGGCGACCGACGACGCCGCGAGCGCCTTGAGCAGGTTGCGACGGGTCATCGGCTTGGCCGAGACCGTCGGGTGGTGGTGTGAACTCATGTCTCTCCTTCGAGGTGAGCCGCCCCGGGACCGCACCCGGGGACGCCTGGGGGCCGGTGGCCCGGGCGGTTCGCCCGGGCCACCGGTGGGACGGTCAGCTGCGGACCGTGAGGGTGAGGTTCACCGTGCTGGGCGCGACCCCGGCGGACCCCTGGTAGCGGGCCTGCACCTGGTAGGTGCCGGTCGCCGCGAGCTTGGGGAGCGTCACGACGACGTCCCCCGCCTCGTCGAGCGTCCCGGTGAGCGACGCGACGGTGCCGTTGTTCTTGCGCACCGTCACCTGCACGTCGCCCGTGGGCACGACGCCGGTCGACGACTCCACGTGGAGCGTCGCCTTCGCCGCGACGGCGGGCTTCACCGGGTTCGGCGCCACGCTGCCCGTCGTGGTCGACCGGGCCTGGGCCACCGTGAGGCGCACCGTCCCCGCCGACGCCGTGTAGACGCCGTCGGCGCCGTACGTCGCGGTGAGGGTGTGCGTCCCGACGGCGAGCGACGGGTCGATCGCGATCGTCGCCGTGCCGTCCGCGAGCGTCCCGCGCCCGACCTCGGTCTCGCCCGTGGTGAGCACGACCTCCCCCGTGGGCGTGCCGCCCTCGCCCGTGACCGTGACGACGGCCTCGCCCGGCGCGCCGTAGGAGACGCGCGCGGCGCCGACGGAGACCGTCGTGGCCGAGGCGACCGTCGGCTCGTCCGGGGCGTCGAGGTCGATCGTGAACGACACCGCGCCGGCCTCGGAGACGTTGCCGCCGGTGTCGGTCGCGCGGTAGAGCAGGTCGTACGCGCCGTCCTGCGAGAACGTCACGCCGTACTGCTGGTTCGCCGCGAGGTTCGTCCACGTCGCGCCCGCGTCGCGCGAGTACTGCACGCTCGCGACCGCGCCGTCGTCGGTGGCCTGCACGGAGAACCGCACCGGCTCGTTGAACACGCCGCCGACGCCCGTGGGCGCCTCCGGCGCGAGCGTGTGCGCGACGGTCGGGGCGGTGACGTCCGCCGCGCCCGCGCCCACCATGGTGATCGCGTCCACCGCGAGCTCGTCGGACGACGTCACGAACAGCGTGCCCGAGCCCTCGGGGGCGTCGAACGTGATCTCCACGTCCTGCCAGCCCTCGCCCGTGGGGACGACGGCGGTCGCGAACGGCTCGGCGTCGGCCGCGCCCCAGCGGAGCTCGAGCTCGCCGCCGCCGCTCGCGCGGACCACGGCGCCGTCGATCCCGGCGAAGCTCACCGGGTCGTACCGCAGGAAGTCGCCCGCGCCGAGCCCGCGGACGGCGTTGCCGCCCCGTGCGGTCGCGTCGGCGAACACCTCGACGCCCTCGCGGCCGATCGCGTGCTCGCCCTGCTGCTCCTTCGGGTTGAGGCGCAGCGTCGCCTCGCCCGCGGCCGGCGGGAGGCCGTTGTGGCCCGCGTCGGTGTACGTGACGACGACCGCCCCGTACAGGAGCGCGCCAGGACCGTGCTCGGGCGAGTTGGGGTCGGTGCGCCACGCGCCCGTGCAGCCCGTGCCCGTGGACTCGGGGTGCGCGTGCTCGTCGTGCCCGAGGCCGTACGTCCACGCGACGCGCGAGCACACGGTGCCCGAGCCCGCCTGCGGGTCCTCGAACGCGGCGGCGTACGCCTCGAGCACGTCCGCCACCATCTGCGCGGTGACGGCGCCGCCGGAGATCGCGACGAGCTCGTCGAGGGTGAAGCCGGAGGCCTCGCCCAGCGTCTCGGCGTCGACCCCGAGCGTCTCGACGAGGACGTCGTGCCCGATCGCGTCGGCGAGCCACTCGCCGATCTGGTCGCCCGACGTGAGGTGCGGCGTCGGCGCCCCGCCGCCGCCGAGGTCGTCCTCGGCGTCGGTCGTGGTCACCTGGTACGGGACGGCCTGGCCCCAGTCGAAGAACGCGCCGTCGGCCGGGTACTCGATCGTGACCTCGGGCGCCTGGTTCCCGACGGAGATGACGCGCGACGTGAGGGAGAACTTGCCCGACGCGTCGGTGACGCGCAGGCGCGCGGTGTACGCGCCGATCTCCGTGTACGTGTGCGTCGTCCGGACGCCCTCGGCGTCGAACGTGCCGTCCCCGTCCACGTCCCACGCGTAGGTGAGGTCGTCGCCCTCGGGGTCGGACGACGTCGACGCGTCGAACGTCACCTCGAGCGGAGCCTGCGACGACGACGTGGGCGTCGCGGTGAAGCGCGCCTGGGGCGCCTTGTTGCCCTCGGCGTAGTCGATCCGGTACAGGCCCGCGTCGGGGTTCGCGCGGAAGAAGCCGTCGCCGTAGTCGAGCACGTAGAGCGAGCCGTCGGGACCGAACTCGAGGTCCATCGGGTTGTCGTGCGGCGGCTGCCCCGCCGCGGCGAGCGCGGCGTTCGGCAGGAAGTCTTCGATGTGCGTGACGTCGAAGGTCTCCCAGTCGACCGTGAACGCGGCGAGGTAGTCCTGCGAGAACTCGCCGAAGAACGCCTTGCGGTCCCAGTACGCGGGGAGCTTCGTGGTCGACGGGTTGTCGGCGTCGTAGTGGTAGACGGGACCGCCCATCGGCGCCTGGCCGGAGCCGGAGCCGAAGTTCACGAGCTCGTCCCACGGCTGGTCGCCCGGGTTGTCGCCGTACCAGAGCGTCGCGGCGCGGGCCGGCGGCAGCTCGCGCAGGCCAGTGTTCCAGCGGGAGTCGTTGACGAGGTTCTCGGGGTCGAAGAACTCCCCCGGCGTGCCCGTCGCGAAGTCCCAGTCGTTGTAGGCGAAGTTGTCGCCCTGGACGTAGGGCCAGCCGGCGTTGTGCGGGTCATCGAGCGAGACGACGTTCCACTCCACGAGGCCCATCGGCCCGCGGCCCGCGGTCTCCGCGACCGCCTTCGTCGCGTCGGGGCCGTAGTCGCCCCAGGAGAGCGAGTTCGTCTCCGGGTCGACCTCGAACCGGAACGGGTTGCGCACGCCCATGACGAAGATCTCGGGGCGCGTGCCCTCGGTGCCCGGCGCGAACAGGTTGCCCTCGGGGATCGAGTACGAGCCGTCGTCCTCGACGTGGATCCGCAGGATCTTGCCGCGCAGGTCGTTCGTGCTCCCCGCGCCACGACGCGAGTCGAAGCCGGGGTTCATGCCGGGGGCGTCGTTGTTCGGCGCGAAGCCGTTCGCGCCCGGGGTGCTCGCGGGCGTGTTGTCGCCCGTCGTGAGGTAGAGGTTGCCGTCGCCGTCGAAGTCGATGTCCGCCCCGACGTGGCAGCACTGCCCGCGCTGCACCTCGACGTCGAGGATCACCTGCTCGCTCGCGAGGTCGATCGTGTCGCCCGTCCACTGGAACCGAGCGAGGCGGTTCACGCCCACCCAGCGGTCCCAGTAGCTCTCGTCCTCGCCCGCCGGGAGCGAGTTGGGCGCGTTGCCCGTCGGGGTGTCCGCGACGCCGTCGCCGTCCGCGTCGCGCGGCGCGTAGACGAGGTAGACCCACCCGTTGTCCTCGAACTCCGGGTCGAGCGCGACGCCCTGGAGGCCGTCCTCCGAGTTCGCGTAGACGTCGAGCGTCGTGACCACGCGCGTGACGCCCGTCGCCGGGTCCGTGAGCCGCACGTCGCCGTTGCGGGCCGTGTGCAGGACGCGCGAGTCCGGGAGGATCGCGAGGTCGATGGGCTCGCCCACGTCCTTCGTCAGCAGCACGCGCTCGTAGTTGGACCAGTCGAGCGCCGCCTCGGCACCCGGTTCCGCGCCGTGGTCGACGCCGTCGTGCGCGACGGCGGGTGCCGTCGCCGCGCCCAGGCCCGTGAGCGCGAGGGCGCCGGCGGCCAGAGCCGCGGTCACCCGCCGGTTCCGGCGCGCACGCCGGTCGATATCCTTCATCTGATGCCGCTCCTGTGAGGTTCAGTCGCCTGTGAGGGGTCATCCGGACCGGGTCGCCCCCGTCGCGCCAACGACGGAATCAGGGCGGCTCGGTCTGTCTGTGCTGGTGGGAGGGCTGCGCGTCCCCTGCCCGGTGGTCCTCCTCGTCTCGTCGTCGAGCGCGATCCCCCCGCACGTCGTCGTGCGGACGGAGAGTGCCACCACGTGCACCGGGGCACGCGCGGAGGCGGTCGGGCCGTAGCGGTCGGGTGAAATTCACCTACCACTCGGTCGTCATCCTACGAGGCTTCTGTCGGGTGTCAATCAAAAGTCGAAAGTCCGCCGATGCACGGACCACAGGCAGGAACCCAGCCGAATCCTGACTGCGCTGTCGGGTTCGCGAACTGACCTCGAGCGCGCAGAGATCCCGCCAACGATCCGTCGTCGAGCACGTCGATGCCGACTGCCTGTCCGCCGCTGCGCCGGGCCTGCCGACGTCCTGTGGGGAGCGCAGGGCGCGAGCATGAGAGGGAGCCGATGGCCTTATTGGCTGGAAATTGGGCTACCTACGGGCTAGCAGTTCGGCTAATATGGCCGTATGAAATCCGTAGCGCTGAGCGAGGCGAAAGACAAGTTGTCGGCCCTGGTGGACGAGGCCGACCGGGAGCACGAGATCATCCGGATCACCCGGCACGGGCGCGGTGCCGCGGTGCTGATGGCCGAGGACGACCTCGAGTCGCTGCGCGAGACGCTGTTCTGGCTGTCCCAGCCCGGCGTGCGCGACGACATCGACGAGGCCCGTCGCGCCGCCGCCGAGGGCGCCACGACGTCCGGTGAGGACCTGCGGGCACGGTTCGGGCTGCCGGCGCAGTGACCGACGACCAGACACCGGCGTGGCGGGTCGAGATCGCACCCGCGGCCGAGCGGTCGCTGCTGCGCCTGCCGCACAAGATCGCGGCCGCGGTCGTCGAGTTCGTCACCACGACCCTGCCGACCAACCCCGAACGCATGAGCAAGCCGCTGCGGTACGAGCTCGAAGGCCTGCGCTCCGCGCGCCGCGGCGACTACCGCGTGCTGTTCGAGCTCGACCACGACACCGGGGTGCTGCTCGTCGTCCGCATCGCGCACCGCGCCGACGCCTACCGATAGCCCTCCCCGCCCACCCAGCACGAGGCGAGCACCCCCGTGACCAGGGACCCGGTTCGAGCGTGCCGGGGTTCGCCGTGGTCAACCGCTCGGCGAGGCGCCGCGGAACTCCTTGCTGCAGGAGGGCCCCGCGGTCAGGACCGGTACACCCAGTGCCACGGCTCGCGCGGGGTGTCCTCGACGAAGCCGAAGCGGCCGCCGTTGGTGCGCATCCACGCCTGGGCCCGGTCGTCCAGGTCGAGGTCGACCGCGATCCCCCAGCCGTGCGGGCTGGTACCCGGCTCGGCGGCGAGCCCGCCCTGGGAGTACAGGCCCTTGCGCGCGGCGACGTCGACCTGCGCGTCGTAGGACCGGTAGGAGTCCGTGATGCCGATGCGGACGCCGTCGCGTGCCGCCTCGGCGAGCAGGCCCTCGAGCGCCTGGCCCGCGGGCGCCCAGAGGCGGTGGCCGGTCGTCCCGACCTCCTGCAGGGCGGTCCGGGGGATCTTCCCGTTGCCGTAGGCCGCGAGGTCGCCGGGGACGCCGTCGACCGTGCGCGTCCGGTCGGGACCGGTCGCGCCCGCCACCGCGGTGCTGCCGGTGCCGGTCGACCCCGCCAGCACCGTGCTGAGGAGCTCGTCGAAGCGCGCGCCGGAGCCGCTCGCGACGGCGTCCGCGGCGCGGGTGTCGACGGTGCGGACGTCGACGGTGCGGGCGGGGCTGAGGGTCGCCTCGATGGCAGCCACCCGCTGCGCGATCGCGGTGATGCCGTCCATCCGGTCGTCCTCCTGGGGGGGGTGCCGGCGGTGGCGTCCACCGGTCGGCACTCCCTATGCACCGCGACGAGCGGTCTGCCGCCTCCCCGCGTCGCAGCGACCGCGCCGAGCGACCGCTCCCGGCTCGACCGCGCGCGTCCGCTCCCGGCTCGACCGCGCGGGGGTCAGACGGCCGCGCCGGGGCGCGTGGCCGCCTCCAGGAGCTCGAGCACGTGGACGTAGTCCTCGCCCGTGGCGCGGGACATGCCCATCTCGCACGTCCGGTTGCTCGACACGTACGCGTCGAAGCGCCCCTCCGGGAGCCTGCCGGCGCGGTGCGCGACCTCGTCCGCCTCGGCGCGCGTCGCGCCCGCGGTGAGCTCGGGGTGCAGCATCCCCCGGTCGCCCGCGAAGCCGCAGCAGCCCCAGGCCGCCGGCACGGTGGCACGCTCGGCGACGGCCTCCGCCACGGCCCGCAGGTCGTCCACGGCGCCCAGGTGCACGGTCGCGCACGTCGGGTGCACGACGACGTCCCCCGCCCGCGCGACGTCGACCCCGCGGGCCGCGAGGCCGGGCAGCACGTCGGTGCGCACGAACGTCACGGCGTCGACGACCCGCAGGCGGGCGAACCGGTCGCGCGCCCGCTCGTCGCGCGGGTCCGTCCCGGTGAGGTGGCGCGCCGTCTCGGCGAGGCCGTGGGTGCAGCTCGACGCGTCGCACACGACCGGCAGCTCGCCCTCGCGCGTGGCGACCCACAGCGCGTCCACGACCTTGCGGGCCATGGCGGCCGCGCCGTCGGGCAGGCCCTTGGACGACCACGGGGTGCCGCAGCACAGCCCGCCGATCCCGTCGGGGACCACGAGCCCCACGCCCGCCCGCTCGCACAGCGCCCGGAACGCCGCCTCGGCCCCGACCGGGCGGCTCGCGCCGTCTCCGCCGCACGCTCCCGCGGGCAGGCCGGCCCCGGCGGGCGCGAAGAGCTCACCCATGCACGACGCGAACAGCACCGCGCGCGCGGGGGTGGCGCCGCCGTCGGGCACGACGGCCGTGGTCCCGCGGCGCGGCCCCGGGCCGGGCAGGTCGGCGTCGACGCGCGGCACGACGTCCGTCCCGACGACCCCGCGGGCGACGTCGGACGCGACGCGCACGAGCGGCGTCGGGAGGGCCTGGACGACGCCGAGCGCGGCGCGCAGGCCCGTGACCACGGTCCCCCAGTGCTCGGCGGCGGCCGCTCCCCCGCGCTGCACGAGCCGCGGCTGCGACCGCGCGCGGTGGCCCTTCATGACGACGCCCGTGTCGATGCCCACGGGGCACGCCTCGACGCACAGCGAGTCCGCGGCGCACGTCGCGACGCCCTGGTAGGCGTACTGCCGCTCGAGCTCGCGCCGCTCGGCGGGCGGCGCGGCGGCCATCTCCTTGAGCAGCGCGATGCGCTGGCGCGGCGTGGTCGTCACGGTGCGCGACGGGCAGCCCGGCTCGCAGTACCCGCACTCGACGCAGCGGTCGACGAGCGCCGCGTCGTCCCCGCCCGCCGACGACTCGACCTTGAGGTTCCGCAGGTGCTCGTGGTCGTCGTTGCTGAGCACGACGCCCGGGTTGAGCAGGCCGTGCGGGTCGAGCAGCCGCTTGACCTCGCGCATGACGGCGTAGAGCTCGTCGCCGTACTGGCGCCGCACGAACGGCGCCATGATGCGGCCGGTGCCGTGCTCGGCCTTGAGCGTGCCGCCGTGGCCGAGCACGAGGTCGACGAGGTCGTCGCTGAACGCCGCGTACCGGTCGAGCTCGGCGCGGTCGCCGAGGCGCGGCGTGATCATGAAGTGCAGGTTGCCGTCCTTGGCGTGCCCGAACGTCACCGCGTCGCCGTAGCCCCGGCGCTCGAAGAGCGCGCCGAGGTCGCGCACCGTCGCGGTGAGGTCGGCGACGGGGACGGCCACGTCCTCGAGCAGCGCGGTGCTGCCCGCGGGCCGCGCGCCCGCGACGGCGGTGTAGAGGCCCTTGCGCACGCGCCACAGGCGCTCGCGCGTCGCGGCGTCGGTCGTCACCGTGGCGGGGACGGCCAGGGAGCCGGCGAGCGAGCCGACGACGTCGCGCGCCGCCTCCTGGAAGGGCGCGAGAGCGTCGGAGGTCGCCGCGCGGTACTCGACGAGGAGCGCGGTCTGCCGGTGGATGCCCGCCCCGGAGGCCAGCGAGCGCATCGAGGGATCGGCGGCCGGGTCCGCCGCGGCGACGCGGAGCGACGCCGCGTCGAGCAGCTCGATCGCCTCCGCGCCCGACGCGACGAGCGGCACGAGCGCGTCCGTGGCGTGCTCCAGCGAGTCGAGCACGAGGAGGGTCGTCGCCGCGTGCGCGAGGAGCGGCACCGTCCGGAACGTCACGTCGGCGACCCACCCGAGCGTGCCCTCGCTCCCGACGAGCAGGTGCTCGAGGATCTTCACGGGCTCGTCGTGGTCGAGGAACGCGTTGACGGAGTAGCCCATCGTGTTCTTCATCGAGAACTGGCGCTCGATCTCCGCGCGCGCCGCCGCGCTGCCCCGCACGCGGTCGCGCAGCTCCGCGAGACCGCGGTGGATCGCGGGCTCGGCGTCGCGCAGGCGCGCGTCGGCGTCGGGCGCGCCCGTGTCGACGACCGTCCCGCTCGCGAGCACGACCGTCATCGCCTCGACCGTCCGGTACGCGGTCCGCGCCGTCCCCGACGACATGCCCGACGAGTTGTTCGCCACGACCCCGCCGATCGTGCACGCGATCTCGCTCGCCGGGTCCGGGCCGAGCCGGCGCCCGTGCCGCAGCAGGTGCGCGTTGACGAGCCGCAGCGTCGCGCCGGGCTCGCAGCGCACGCGCTCGCCGCCGTCGAGCACCTCGACCCGGGTGAAGCGCGTGCGCGTGTCGACGAGCACGCCCGCGCCCGACGCCTGGCCGGACAGGCTCGTGCCGCCGGAGCGGAACGTCACCGGCAGCCCGCGGCGGGTCGCCTCGCGCATCGCCGCGACGACGCCGTCGCGGTCGTGCGCGCGCACGACGACCTCGGGCCGCAGGAGGTAGTGCGACGCGTCGTGCGCCTGCGCGACCCGCGTGAGGAGGTCCGTGCGCAGCTCGAGGCCGGGCGTCTCGACGGCGGTCACGGGCGCGTCCGGCGGTCGTAGCCGAGGCGGTGGGGCTGCACGGCCTCGTACGTCGCGCGCAGGTTCGCGGTCGTGCGGTCGTACAGGCGCTGCGCGACGCGCACGAACAGGAAGTCGACGAGCGCGAGCTGCGCGATGCGGCTCGACAGGGCGCCGGACCGGAACTGCGTCTCGCGCGCCGTCGTCGTCAGCACGAGGTCCGCGTGCTCGACGAGCGGCGACTCGGGGAAGTTCGTCACGGCGACGGTCGTCGCGCCACGGTCGCGCGCGATGCGCAGGGCGTCGTTCGTCTCGACCGTGAGCCCGCTGTGCGAGACGCCGACGGCGACGGCGCCCTCGGCCAGGAGCGCCGCGGACTGGAGCTGGACGTGCGGGTCCGGCGACGCGAAGCACAGCAGCCCGATGCGCTGGAGCTTCTGCGCGAGGTCCTGCGCCGTGAGCCCGCTCGACCCGACGCCGAACAGGTCGATCCGCGTCGCTTGCGCGACCGCGGCGGTGACCTGCTCCAGCGCGTCGAGGTCGAGCATGCGCGCCGTCTCCTCGATGGTGCGCGCCTCGTGGAACGCGATCTTCGTGACGACGTCGTGCAGCGTGTCGTCGGGGTCGATCTCGCCGTGCGCGACGTTCGCGCGCTCCTGCTCGACGGCGCGGCGGCTCGTCGCCTGCGCGAGGTCGATGCGGAACTCCGGGTACCCGGCGTACCCGACGGCGCGGCAGAACCGCACGACCGTCGCCTGCGACGTCCCGACGAGCGCGGCGAGCTCCGTGATCGTCTTGCCCACGACGGCCGCCGGGTCGGCGAGCACGGCCTCGGCGATGCGCGCCTCGGCGGGCCGCAGGCTCGGCAGGGCCTGGCGGATGCGGACGAGGCCGTCGGCGGTCATGGGGTCTCCTCGGCGGTGGTCGGGTGCGGGGCGGTGCCGGGCGCGCCCGGCGGCAGGGCGGTCGGTGGCGCGGCGGTCGGTGGCACGGCGGTCGGTGGCGCGGCGTGGTCGCCGAGCGTGAGCCAGGGCGCGTGCTCGACGACGGAGCCCGGCTCGGTCGCGAGGCGCGCGGCGAGGTGCAGCGCGCCGTCGAGCGGCGTGCCCGCAGGGTCGACGAGCGCGACGTCCGGCCGCAGCACGGCGAGCCGCGCCCGGAACGCGTCCGTCAGCAGCGGGCCGATCCCCAGCACCCCGCCGGTCGCGGCGGCGAGCGGCGGGACGCCGTCGACGAGCGCGGCGGCGAGCGTCGTCGCGAGGTGGGTCCCGGCGCCCGCGAGGACCTGCCGCGCGACGGTGTCGTCCGCACGGGCCGCGGCCGCGACGTCGGGCGTGAACGACGCGAGCACCTGGGCGCGGTCGGGGCGCGTGTAGAGCTGCCCGGGCCACGACGGCACCGGGCCGAACCGCGCGACGGCGGCGGCGAGCAGCGCCGGCGAGCCGCCGGAGTCGCGGCCGTCGTGCGCGGCGACCGCGGCCCGCAGCCCCTGCGCGCCGATCCACGACCCGGAGCCCAGGTCGCCGAGCAGGTGGCCCCACCCGTCGACGCGGTGCCACACGGTGCGCAGGTCGGTGCCGAGCGCGATCGCCCCGGTCCCGACCGCCACGACGGCGCCGGGACGGCCACCCAGCGCGCCGAGGTGCGCGGTGAGCGCGTCGGCCGCGACGGCGGTACGCGGGCCGGGCCGGACGGACGGGTCGCCGTCGACCCCGAGACCTTCGGCGGGAGGCAGGCCCGTGCGCAGCGCGGCGTGCAGCTCGGCGGGGTCGCGCACGAGGGACGCGAGGCCGGTCGCACCGACCGCGGCCGCAGCGACGCCGTCTGCGGCGAGAGCGGGGACCGCGGCACGGAGGGCGTCGAGGAGGTCACGCACGACGTCCGCGGCGTCGCTCCCCGTCGGCCCGATCGCGACCGGTCGGCCGGACAGCGCGACGTCGTCCGTACCCGCACCGGACCCTGCCGCGGCGGGCAGGCGACGGGCGAGGAGGCGGCTCCCCGACCCCCCGACGTCGAGCCCGACGACCCACGGCCCCCCGGGCGTGCTGCTGCTCACGGGGCCAGTGTGGCACAAACTTTCACAGCAGAGAGTCAAAAGGGAGATTCTTGCCAGGGCGGGTGGGCTGCGTGCGCTCACCGTACGCCGCCCGGCCCGCCGCGGGAACCCCCGCCGCGGTCATCCGTGCTCCGGGTCGTTCCGCAGCACGAGGGCGGCGACCTGGGTGCGCGACTCCACGCCGAGCTTGGCGATCACCCGGCTGACGTGCGTCTTCACGGTGGCGAGCGAGATGAACAGCGCCGCGCAGATCTCCGCGTTCGACATCCCCCGGGCGAGGGCGCGCGCGATCTCGCGCTCGCGCGGGGAGAGCGTCGCGAGGGCGTCGACCGCGGCGCTGTCCGGCGGTCGGGTGTTCTCGGCGGCGAGCGTCATCACCCGCCGCAGCACCGCCGGCGCGAGGACGGGCCGTCCCTGGGCCGCCGCGCGGACGGCGTGGGCGAGCTCGTCCGGCGGCGCGTCCTTGAGGAGGAACCCGCACGCCCCGGCACGCAGGGCGCGCACGACGTGGTGGTCCGTGTCGAAGGTCGTCAGGACGATGATCGCCGTCTCCGGCCGGAGCGCGGTCTCGCGCGCCGTCGCGACCAGCCCGTCGCAGCGTGGCATGCGCAGGTCCATGAGCACGACGTCCGGCCGGCAGGCCTCGATGACGTCGCGCGCGTGGTCCCCGTCGACCGCCTCGCCCACCACGGCGATGTCGGGCTCGCCACCGAGCATCAGGCGCAGCGCCGAGCGGACCTCCGGCTGGTCGTCGACGGTGACCACCCGGACGACGTCGGGCGACGGGCGGCTCACGCGGCGGGCCAGGGGATCATCACCGACACCACGTGCTCGTCGACGCCCGGGCGGACGCTGACGGACCCGCCCACGGCCCGCGCCCGTTCCTGCATCCCGATGACGCCGAGGCCCGGTCGGGGCGCACCCTGCCGCGGCCCCGCGAGAGCGTTGCGCACCACGATGGCCAGCTCACGGCCGGGAGCGCCGCTGATGGCGACGTCGACGCGCTGCCCGGGGGCGTGCCGCCGGGCGTTGGTCAGGCACTCCTGGACGATCCGGAACGAGTGCCGGCTGACGGTCGGGGGCAGGCGCTCGAGGTCGACGGCGCAGTCCGTCCGGGCGAGCGGCGTCTCGGCCACGAGCTCGTCGAGCCGGTCCAGGGTCGGCTGGGGCCGGTCGTCGTCCGACCGGCTCGGACCACGTGCGTAGGTGAGGAGCTCGCGCAGGTCGGCGAGCGCCTGACGGCTGCTGTCGTGCAGTGCGGCGACGGCCTCGTCCCGGTCCGCGGCGTCGAGGTCCGTCCGGTGCCGCAGGACGCTCGCGTGCATCGCGGTCACCGAGAGGCGGTGGGCGAGGGCGTCGTGCATCTCCCGGGCGATCTGCGTGCGCTCCTGGTGGCGCGCGCGCTCCTCGCCGAGGCGCTGCTCCTCGGCGGTCAGCCGGACCCGCTCGTGCAGCGCGGCGACGAGGTCCCGTCGCGCGCCGACCGCGAGGCCCGCGGCGAGCGCGACGGCGAGGACGACGGCGGTCGCGCCCACCGCGGCCACGACCTCCCACCACGGCAGCGCGACGCCGACCAGGTCGATCCCCAGGGCGGCCACCGCCAGGACGCCGACGAGCCAGACCGCCGCGACCGGCGCCAGCTCGCGCACCCGGCGCCGGGTGGCGAGCGAACCGAACGCGACGAGGGCCGCCGGCACCGCCGCGGTCGAGACGACGGCGAGCACGGCGAGCAGCAGGGCGACGAGGAAGGGCGCGCTGCGACGCCAGAGCACGACCACCCACGCGGCGACCCCGAACGCGAGGTCGAGGAACAGGAGCGCGGCGAACCGCACGGGGTCGTCCTGCGCGCCCGGCGTGTCGACGCTGAGAGCGAAGTTGCCGAGGAACAGCAGGGCACCCGACAGGGCGACCGCGGCCAGGAGGCCGGTCTCGCGGAGGACCCGACGCCACGCCGGGCGCTGCGCGAACATGCTCACCGGAGCACTGTAGGCACCGACGAGCCCGGCCCCCCGGCTGGGGACGAGAAATCAGACCGATGACCGATACCGCGGCCCGAGCCGCCCGACCAGGCTCGACACATGCACCCCTCGCTCGACGAGAGCCCCGCCCCGACGGCACCCGTGCCCGGCCCGCCGCTCATCGGTCCCGCGTACCGGCCCACGCTCGACAGCACGACCGCGACCACCTTCCCCTACCACCGGGCGGCCCGCGTCGACCTCCGCCCCGCACGGTGGTGGACCCCGCTCACCACGTTCGGCGCGACGGCGCTCCTCTACCTCGCCTTCCTCGCCCCGGTCGCCGTCGTCGCGGTCGCCTACGCCGTGCTGGTGCCCTACCGGCCCGGGCTGCCGACGCCGTCCGACGACTTCTCCGACCCGCTCAACCCGCTGGACTGGGCGATCGGCCTCGGGCTCATCGCGCTCCTGCTGCCCGCCGTCGTGCTCGGCGTGCGCTGGGGCGGTCGACGCCGCGGCACGATCCACTCGGTCACCGGACGGTTCCGGTGGGGGCTCGTCGGCAGCGCGGTGCCGCTCGTCGTGCCGCTCTACGGCGTCGTCACCGTGGGCGGGTTCCTGCTCCGGCCGCCGGCCGACCTCGCGACCCCCGCCGTGACCCCGGCCCTGCTGCTGAGCCTCGGGTGCGTCCTGATCCTCGGGCCGCTGCAGTGCGCCGCCGAGGAGTACGCGTTCCGCGGCCTGCCCCAGCAGATGCTCGGCACCTGGCTGCGCTCACCCGTGTGGGGGATCGTCCTGCCGGTCCCGTTCTTCGTCGTCGGCCACGGGTACGACGGGGTGGGACAGATCGGCATCGCGGCGTTCGCGCTCTGCACCGGGTTCCTCGTCTGGAAGACGGGCGGGCTCGAGCCGGCCGTGCTCGTGCACGTCGCCAACAACCTCTTCCTGTTCCTCCTCGCGCCCTTCAGCGCCTCGTCGATGGAGCAGGGCGCGATCGAGCCGCTCGTGCTGCTCGTCGACCTCGGGCTCCTCGGCAGCGCCACCGTCGTGCTCACGGTCTGGTTCTCCCGCCGCGAAGGGCTGCGGTTGCGCGAGCCCTTCTGCGGCCGGGTGCCCGCAGCGGGCGCGGGGTCGTCGCCCGGCCACTCGGGGACCCCTTGAGGCGGCTCCCCTAGGATGCGGGCGTGCCCCGACGACGCCGTCCCGACCACGCGCGGATCACGTTCGCGCTCGACGACGTCGCGGGCGACGCGGGACCGGACCGGCACCCGGAACCGGACCCGAGCCCGGGCCCGGCCCCCGAGGAGGCCGCCCCGCCTCGCGCGAGCGGCGCCGGGCGGCGGCGCCTGCGTCTGGCGCTCGCGGGAGCGACCGCCGTCGGGGTCGTCGTCGCCGGCATGGCGGTCGTGGACGCCGCGTCGTCGCGCGGGTCGCTGGAGACGCTGCGCCGCTCCGTCGGGGGTGTCGAGCCCGTCGAGAGCGCGCCCCGGGAGCTCTGGTCCACGGACGCGCAGACGAGCGGCGCCCTCGCCGCGCTGCCCGGCCTCCTCGTCGTCGTGCGCGACGACGAGGCGGTCGCCCACGACCTCGACTCCGGCGCGGTCCGCTGGACCGTGCCCCTCCCACGCACGTCCCGCTGCGGCGGCGAGCTCGAGCTCGCGCTGACGTCCCCGGTGCCGGACGAGACGCTCGTGTGCGTCACCGACGACGTCCCCTCGCAGCTCGCGAGCCGGACGCTCCTCACGACGACCACCGGCGAGGCGGTCGACGGGACGGCGCCCTTCCTCGCCCCGCAGGTGACCGTGCTCGACGCCGACGGCACCGCCACGACCCGCCCCCTGGACGCGTCGCGCGGCTGGTCGGCGCCGGGACCGGACGGCACGGTCGCCCGCTTCCGCCGCGTCGGCGACACGCCCGCCGCCCCGGTGCCGACCGACCCCTCGACGGGCCTGCCCACCGACCTGTCCGGGGGGCGCGCGGCCGTCGTCACGCTGGAGGACGCCCGGACCGGCGCCGTCCGCTGGGAGCAGGAGCTGCCCTTCGTCGCCGAGGAGGGCGGGTGCGACCAGTACTCCGTCGCCGAGGACGCCACCTACGCCGACCTCGACGGCGGGACCGTCGTCCGCTCCGCCGGGCTCGTGGCCGTGCGGGGCTGCGGTGTCGACGCCCGGTTCACGCCCGAGGGCACCCGCGTCGACGACCCGGAGAAGCCCGCGGACGTGGTCGTGCAGCTCCCCGACGGCGCGCTCCTGCGCGCGGTCGGCCGCGGCTGGGCCGCGCCGGACGGTACCGGCGCGGCAGCCGTGCTCGAGCCGGACGGTGCCCTCCGGTGGGAGCCGACGGGCGAGGTGATCGTCCCGACCGCGACGGACGGGACCGCGGGCGACCTCGTGCTCACGCGCCAGGTCACGGACCTCGTCGCGCACGACGCGACCGGGCGCCCGCGCTGGGAGAACGCGGAGGTGAACTCCCCCGAGATCGCGTACGTCGTCGCGGACGGCGTCGCCGTCGTCCTCCAGGGCATGGGTTCGGTCCTCGTCGGGGTCGACGTGGAGACCGGGCGCACCCTGTGGACCCGCACGATCGACGAGCTGGTCGACGACGGCGCGGGGCCCGCCGTGGGCCCCGGGATGCTGCACGTCGGGCAGGCGTTCACCGACGGCGCCCGTGCACTCCTCGCCGTCTCGGCGTGGGAGGACGAGGAACACAGCACGACACGGCTCGTCGCGCTCGACCTCCGTGACGGCGAGATCGGCTGGAGGAGCGACGCGGCGTCCAGCACCCGGTACGCCGCGGTCCAGGGCCGGCTGCTGCGGCTCGAGCTGGGCGACGACCCGACGGTGGCCCGCCTGGGCTGAGGCGCCGGACCGACGCTCAGCGCGCGAGCCACTCCTTGCGCTCCGCGGGCGGCAGCTTCTCGACGGCCGCACGCAGCACGTCGCGCGACATCGTGGCCGCCCGCTCCTCGAGGAACGCCCGCAGCCGCTCGGGCTCGACGTCGCCCGCGTGCCGGAGCATCCAGCCGACGCCCTTCTGGACGTACGGCTCCGGGTCGTCGAGCAGCATCGCCGACAGCCGGAACGTGTCGTCGACCTGGCCGCGGCGCAGGAACGCCGCCGTCGCGACGACGGCGGAGCGACGGCGCGGCCAGTCGGGCGCGCGCGCCAGGTCGTCGAGCACGTCGCGCGGGCGGTCGAGCAGCCACGTCCCCAGCACCTGGGACGCGGTGAGGTCCACGAGGTCCCACGTGTCGATGCGGTCGTGCCGGCGCAGGAAGAGCTCCACGAGCTCCGCGTGCCGCTCGACCGTCACGCGCCGGGCGGTCGCCGCCTTGCCCATGATCGAGCACCCGCCGGCCCGCACCTCGTGGATCCGGTCCTCGAGCAGCAGCTCGATCTGGTCGACCGGCAGGTCGAGGGCGTTCTTCGCGAGCACGAACACGTCGCCCATGCGCACCCCGGCGACGGTGCCGTCGCCCGGGAAGCTCCGGGCGGACGCGCGGCGCTGGGCCGCCGTCGCGCGGGCGAGCAGGTCGGCCCGGAAGTCGGTCGCCGTCGTGTACGGCGGCATCGTCCCTCTCCTCTCCTCCGGGCGCGTGCCCGGGGTCCTGTGCGTCGGGCGGCCCGTGCCCCCCGGCGGTCCTGCGGCTCAGCGCGGCGCCATGCGGATGGCGCCGTCGAGGCGGACCACCTCGCCGTTGAGCATCGGGTTCTCCACGATCGCGCGCACGAGGTGCGCGTACTCCTCCGGGTGCCCGAGCCGGCTCGGGTGCGGCACCTGCGCCCCGAGCGACTCCTGCGCCGCCTCGGGGAGCGACGCCATCATCGGGGTGCGGAAGATCCCGGGCGCGATCGTCATGACGCGGATCCGGTGCTGCGCGAGGTCGCGCGCGAGCGGCAGCGTGAGGCCGGCGACCCCGGCCTTGGACGCGGCGTAGGCCGCCTGCCCGACCTGGCCGTCGAACGCCGCGACCGACGCCGTCTGCACGACGACGCCGCGCTCCTCGCCGTCGGGGTCGGGGCCGTCGGGACCGAGCGGGTCGAGGGCGAGCATGCGCTCCGCGGCGAGCCGGACGACGTTGAACGTGCCGACGAGGTTGACGTCGACCACGCGGCGGAACGCGTCGAGCGCGTGCACCCCGGACCGGCCGAGGACCCGCTGCGCGAGCACGATCCCGGCGCAGCTCACGACGACGCGCGCCCCGCCCAGGGCGTCGGCGGCGTCCAGGGCCCGCGCGACGTCGTCCTCGCTCGTCACGTCCGTGGGGACGAACCGCGCCGCGCCGCCGAGACCCTCGGCGACCGCCGCGCCGTCGGACGACGCGAGGTCGGCCAGCACGACGCTCGCGCCGGCCGCCACCAGGCCCTCCGCCGTCGCGCGCCCGAGGCCCGACGCCCCGCCCGTCACCAGCGCGACCGCGCCCTCGATCCGCATCTCTCATCCTCCGTCAGCCGTGCGGGCTCCGTCGCCCGCCCCGCTGACCGTACCCAGGTGGAGCCGCAGGTCGCGAGATCGACCCGCCCGGCGGCCTCCCGGACCGCCCGGGCCGGGCCTCGCGGCCGCAGGCGCCCGGTGCGAGGGGCGTCAGTGCGCCGGCATCTCCAGGCAGCCGCCGTCCGCGATCGGGCCGCCGGCCTCGAGGGTCACGGCGTCGGGCGCGACGCCCCCGAACACGCAGCCGCCCGGGACGGCGACGCCCACGCCGACGGTCGTCGCGACCTCGCCGGACGCCGTCGTGCCCACGACCTGCACGGTCTCGAACCCCGCGGCGGCGAGCGCCGCCGCGACCTCGTCGGCGTCGACCGCCGAGCCGTCCGCGACCGGGTCGAGCGCGGCGCGGACCGCGGGCACCGAGCGGGCCGCCTCGGCGTCGCGCTCAGGGGTGCCCTGACGCTGGCGGTACGCCTCGTTCGACGCGTCGAGCGTCGTCTCCCGCCCGGCCTCGGCGCCGTCCGTGGTGCTCGCCGGGGCGCTCGCCACCGACCGCTCGGCGGAGGAGTCCCGCTGGTCGGCCCAGGACTGGATGCCGACCGTCACGACGACGAAGTACCCCACCACGCCGACGAACGCGAAGATCGCGATGCCCACGACCACACCCACCACAGCCCGCACCACGGGCGAGGTGGAGTCCGGCCCGTCGTCCGGACCTCTGTCCAGGCCGTGGTCCGGCCCGTCGTCCGGCACCCGCGTCGTCATGTCCCGAGTCTGTCCCGCGCGGGCGCGGGAGGCCACCGAGATTCCGCCGCTCCTACTGCTCGCGCGCGGCGCGGACGCCCTCGAGCCAGCGGTCGAACTCCTCCGCGAGCTCCTGCGGGGACATCCGGAGCGCCTCGGCCGGGCTCGTCGCCTCCCGGCCTGCGACGTACAACCGGCGCACCATGTCGGTCTTCGGGGTCCACGGGCGCATGGAGGCGTCCCTTCTCTCGGCTGCTGGCATCGCGCACATACTTCAGCACGCCACGGGCAGGCTCGCGCGCGCTCGACCGGGGTCGGGACGGGTTCCGCACGACGTCACACCCGCGGTGCGAGGATGGGACGGGCCCGGACGCACCGGCGCCTCGCCCGAGGAGGTCCCATGAGCCTGTACGACATCCCGTTCGACGCCATGGACGGGACGGCGCACACCCTGCGCGAGCACGCGGACGACGTCGTGCTCGTCGTCAACGTCGCGTCGCGCTGCGGCCTCGCGCCGCAGTACGCGACGCTCGAGGCGATGCAGGACAAGTACCGCGACCGCGGCTTCACCGTCATCGGGTTCCCCAGCAACCAGTTCCTCCAGGAGCTCGGCACCAACGAGGCGATCCAGGAGTTCTGCTCGCTCACCTACGGCGTGACGTTCCCCGTGGTGGACCGCGTGCGCGTCAACGGCCGGCACGCGCACCCGCTGTACACGGAGCTCAAGAAGACGCCCGACGCGGACGGCAAGGCGGGGCGCGTCACGTGGAACTTCGAGAAGTTCCTCGTCCTGCCCGGCGGCGAGGTGCACCGGTTCCGGCCGCGCACGCTGCCCGACGACCCGGCGATCGTCGACCTCGTCGAGACGCACCTCCCCCGCTGACCGCGCCCGCTCCGGCCCGCCCCGCCAGCGGTGGCTCAGCGGACCACGAGCGCCGGGTGCCGCGGGTCGTCGACCCGCACGACGACGTCCGCCACGTCCTCGGGACGGACCTCCTGCGCGTACCGGCCGTAGGCGGCGAGCGTCCACGCCGCGTCGGGCGCGGTGCGGCGCGCGAGCGTCGCGGGGCGCAGGGCGAGGTGCACGGTGAGGTCGAGCGCGAGGCCGAGGCCCAGGCAGAGCGCGCCGTCGAGCACGACGACGAGGCCCGGCTCGGCCTCGACGTACGCGGCGCGCGTCGACCGGCTCGTCGCGGGGTCGCGCAGGCTCGGCAGGTAGCGGCCGGTACCACACGGCCCGACGGCGTCCAGCACCTCGCGCCGGAGCCCGGCCACGTCGACCCACTCGTCGAGGAGCGCGTCGGGGTCCTCGCGCCCGCGCTCGAGGCGCAGCGACGCGGGGCGCCAGAAGTCCTGCACGCGCACGCGCGCGACCGGGCGGCCCGCCGCGCGGAGCGGCGCGACCAGACGATCCGCGAGGTCCTCGGGCCGCGTGGAGGGGTGGCCGTCGACGAGGAGGCGGACCGCCCGGGGCTGCTCACGCCCGACGGCGAGCACGCGCTCGACCACCCGGTCCACGAGGACGTCCTCGCTCAGCGGCTCGACGCGCACCGGCTCGACCCGCCTCGGTTCGGCCCGCACCGTTCGACCCGCCCCTTCGACCGCACCGCGTCAGGATGCCACGGGCGGCGCGACCGGGTCCGCGCGCTCGGCCAGCCACGCGCGCGGCGAACGGCCGACCCGGTGGCTGAACGCGCGCGAGAACGCGGCGGGCGTCGCGTACCCGAGCTCGGTCGCGGTCCGGCTCACCGAGGCGCCCGCCCGGAGCCGGTCCTGCGCGACGGTGAGGCGCCACCCGGTCACGTAGTCGCCGGGCGGCTGCCCGACGACGGCGGTGAACCGGGCCGCGAACGCGCTCCGCGACAGGTGCGCCGCGCGCGCCATCGACGCGAGCGTCCACGGCTCCCCCGGCGCCTCGTGCACCGCGACGAGCACGGGCGCGAGGCGCTCGTCGGCGAGGCCGGGGAGCAGCCCCGGCGGGAGCGCGAGGTCGTCGGCGTGGTCGAGGATCCACCGGAAGAGCTGCACGAGCACGACCTCGAAGAGCCGGTCGGCGAGGACGCGACGGCCGCAGCGGACGTCGTCGATCTCGCGGAAGAGCAGGTCGAGCGCGGGCTCGAGCCCCGCGACGTCGGCGAGCGGCAGCACGAGCACGGGCGGCAGCGTGCGCACGAGCGGGTGGGTGGCGCCGCCCTCGACGTCGAGCGTCGCGCACGCGAAGTCGGAGTCCGCGGTGGGTGCGTTGTGGAACGCGTGGTCGAGCGGGCGCGGGTAGAAGAGCAGGCTCGGGCGGTCGACGCTGCGGCGCTCGACCCGGCCGTCCGCGCCGACGTGGGTCATGTCCATCTCGCCCCGCCGGAGCACGTGCAGGAACCCGCGCCCGGGCCGCGCGTCGAACGTCGTGACGCCGCACAGCGGCCCGGTGTGGAAGAGGTGCGTCCGCACGCGGAACCGCTCGAGCAGGTGCGAGAGCCGGTCGACGGGAGCCATCACCCCAGGATGCCAGACGATCGGACACGTTCCGAGGACGATTCGTTCCCCGTCGTCCGACGCGAGCGACCAGGCTGGACTGCGTCGGCCCCGCCCGGGACCGGCGTCCCCGCACCCGGAGGAGATCCCCGTGTCCCGTGTCCCCCTCGTCAGCCCCGAGTCCGCCACCGGCCCCGTCGCCGACGGGCTCGACCAGATCCGTGCCGCGTTCGGCGGCGTCCCGGCGATGTTCCGGGCGGTCGCGAACTCGCCCGCCGCCCTGCAGAGCATGTGGGGTGCGTTCGGCGCCCTCGGCACCGGCACGCTCGGCGCGGCCGTCGGCGAGCAGATCGCCGTCGCCGTCGCGAACCGGAACGCGTGCGAGTACTGCCTCGCCGCCCACACCGCGCTCGGGCGCAAGGCCGGCGTCGCGCGCGACGACCTCACCGCCGCGCAGGACGGCACCGCGTCCGACCCGCGCGTCGAGGCGCTGCTGCGCTTCGCGCTCGCCCTCGTGGACGAGCGCGGTCACGTGACCGCGCAGGACGTCCAGGCGGTGCGCGACGCGGGGTGGACCGACGAGCAGGTGGTCGAGGTCGTCGCGCACGTCGCGCTCAACCTGTTCACCAACTACGTCAACGTGGCGCTCGACGTCCCCGTCGACTTCCCCGCCGTCGGCCTGCGCCGCGCCGCCTGAGAGGAGCCACCGTGCCGTCCCGCCCCGCCGCACCGTCCCGCCCCGCCGCACCGTCCCGACCTGGCGACCCGCGCTCCCCCGTGCCGGCCCCGGGGCCCGCGAGCGCCGTCGTGCTGGAGGTGCGCACCGGCGGGGTGGGCACGGTGGCCCACCGCGGGCGCGAGGTGCCGACGGCGTTCCGCAAGCGGCCGCGCCTCGGCCCCGTCGCGGTGGGGACGGAAGGGCTGGAGGGCGACGCGCAGGCCGACCGGCGCGTGCACGGCGGCCCCGAGAAGGCGGTGTGCGTGTACCCGGTCGAGCACTACGCGGCGTGGCGCGACGAGCTCGGCGCGGACCTCCCGCCCGGCGCGTTCGGGGAGAACCTCCTGACGCGCGGGCTCACCGAGGACGACCTGCTGCTGGGCGACGTGCTCACGCTCGGGACGGCGACCCTCCAGGTGAGCATGCCGCGCCGCCCCTGCTACAAGCTCGCGGCGGTCCACGGCCTCGTCGACCTGCCGGACCGGGTCCAGACGTCGGGTCGCACGGGCTGGTACCTGCGCGTGCTCACGCCCGGCACGGTGCGGTCGGGCGCGACCGCCGTCGTCGTCGACCGGCCGGCCCGGAGCGCGACGGTGCGGGAGGTCAACCGCGTGATGAACCTCGACCGCGACGACCTCCCGGCCGCCGCGGCGCTCGCCGCGCTCCCGACGCTCCCCGCGCGCTGGCGCGACACGCTCGCGCGCCGGCTCCGGGGCGGGACCGAGGACGACCGGGCGCGGCTGCGGGGGCCGGTCTCCGAGAGCCCGTGACGCCTGCGCCCCGCCCGACGGCTCAGGCGTCGGGCGGCGCACCGCCGTCCGACGCCGTGGCCTCGCCCCCGCGCGGGAGGCGGACGACGAGCAGGCACGTGTCGTCCTCGCTGCGATGATCCCCGGCCTGGTCGAGCAGGTGGTCCCGGGTGGCCGCCGCACCCGCGTCCGCCGGAGCGCGGCCGAAGGCGCGCGCGAGCTCGACGATCCCCTCGCGCTGGCCGCGCGCACGCGACTCGACGAGGCCGTCGGTGTAGAGCACGAGCGTGCTCCCGGCCGGTACGTGCAGGCGGACGGCCGCCACCGGCCCGGGCGTGACGATCCCGACCGGCGTGGTGAGGGCGCCGTCGAGCGGCCGCACGACGCCGTCGGGCGTGCGGAGCAGGGGCGGCGGGTGGCCGGCCCGGCAGTAGACGAGCTCGCGCCCTCCGTCGGCGTCCGGTGGCCCGAGGGTCGCGACCACGCACGTCGCGACGTCGGCGAGGCCGAACTGCTTCACGAGCCCGTCGAGGCGCGCGACGACGCCGTCGGGCGTGGTGCCGTCCGCGGCGACGCTCAGCAGCGCCGACCGGATCTGGCCCATCGCCGCCGCGGCGTGCATGTCGTGCCCGACGACGTCACCCACCACGAGGAGCACGCGGCCGCCGGGGAGCTCGAGTGCCTCGAACCAGTCGCCGCCGACCGCGGCGCCCGACGCGCCGGCCGCGGGCCGGTAGACCACGGCGACGTCGAGGTCGTCGAGCGGGGCGAGGCGAGGCAGCATCCGCTCCTGCAGGGTGTGCGCGGCGTCGCGCTCCCGCTCGTAGAGCCGCGCGTTGTCGAGCAGGAGGCCGATCCGGTGCCCGAGGTCCTCGAACATCACGGCGTCCTCGTCACCGAAGAACCCGGCCTGCGGGCTGACGACGGCGAGCACGCCGACGACCCGGCCCCGGGCCCGCAGCCCCACCGACATAGCGGAGCCGAGCCCGAGCGCGCGCATGGCCGCGAGCTCCTCCTCGTCCGCGTGCGGCGAGACGAGGTCGGGCGTGACGTCGAACGGCCGCGCGAACCGCGCGCCGCCCCCGAGCACGTCGACCGCCGCGAGCGACCGGTCGGCCCAGCCGGGCGTCCGGGACAGGCGCCTTGCCGCAGCGGCGAGCGCCGGGTCGTGCGACGCGACGTCGGTGCGCGAGCGACGGTCCGGGTACGTCACGACGACCGCCCAGCCCGAGAAGACCTCGGCCACGGCGTGCGCCGCCTCGGCCAGCACGTCCTCGACGTCGAGGAGCTCGCCCAGCCGCTCGACGAGACGCGTCGTCGTGGTCAGCCGACGGTTCGCGGAGATCGCCGCGTCGAGAGCCGCCTCGCGGGACCGCTCCGCCTCGACCCGGGTGGTGACGTCCGCCTGGACGCCGACGAAGTGAGTGAGGGTCCCGTGGTCGTCGTGGACCGGCGAGATGGTGAGCTGGTTCCAGAACGCCGTGCCGTCCTTGCGATAGTTCAGCAGCGTCTCGCCCACCGTGCTGCCGTCGTCGACCGCGGCGCGGATCCTCGCGACCGCCTCGCGGTCGGTGCCCAGACCCTGGAGGAACCGGCAGTTCGTCCCCAGCACCTCGTCCGCGGTGTAGCCGGTCGTCGCCGTGAACGCGGGGTTGGCCCACACCAGCGGCATGCCGGGAGCGCGCGCGTCGGCGATGGTGAACGAGACATCGCTCGCGGACATCGCCCGGCGTTCGAGCGCGACGGCGAGCCGCTCCGCCTCGGCCAGGGCGGCGGCCGGGGGGTCGGACGAGGAGGTCGAGGTGGCCACGGGGCGCCTCACGGTCGGACGGCGGGCGTCCTGTGCTCGAACGCCCGGAACACTGTCGCACGCCGCGACCGTCCGTGAGGACCCGCTCCGGGAGGGCGGCGGTGCGTCGGCCGCAGTTGTGCCCGACCGCCCGGCGGTCAGAATGGACACGTCCGGGAGACGAGGCGGAACCGCATGACAGTCGAGGCACGGGTCCTCGTGGTCGAGGACGACCGCATGCTCGCGGACATGCTCGTGGAGCTCCTCGGGAGCGAGGGCTACGCCGTCGAGGTCGCGCACGACGGCCAGCGCGGGCTCCACCTCGGCCTCACGCGCGAGTACGACCTGCTGCTCCTCGACCGTGGCCTGCCCGCCGTCGAGGGGCTCGACCTGCTCGCCCGGCTGCGCTCGCGCGGCGTCACGGCGCCCGCGCTCGTGCTGTCGGCGCTCGGCAACCCGGCCGACCGTGTGGCCGGCCTCGACGCCGGGGCCGAGGACTACGTGGGGAAGCCGTTCGACGTCGACGAGCTGCTGGCGCGGCTGCGCGCGCTGCGCCGGCGGGGCCAGGCGTCCCCGGCGGCGGGCGCGATCCGCCTCCCGGGCGGCACGCTCGACCTCGGGACCCGCCGCGTGACGACGGACGCAGGCACGACCGCCGACCTCTCGGCGCGCGAGGCCGCGCTCGCCGAGGTCCTCGCCCGGCACCCGCACCAGGTCTTCGGCCGGGACGAGCTGCTGGAGCGCGTGTTCCCCGAGGCGTCCGACCCGGGGGTCGTGGACACCTACGTGTACTACCTGCGCCGCAAGCTCGGCCGCCGCGCGGTCACGACCGTGCGCGGGCTGGGGTACCGGTGGGGCGCACTGTGATCACGGGCGCGGAGCGCGACCTCCTGCGGCGCACGAGCCGGCGCCTCGCGGTGCAGACGGGTCTCCTCGTGCTCGTGAGCCTGCTCGTGGTGGCGGCGGTCGTCCTCGCCGTGGTGGCTCGCGCGCTCGGCGAGGCGGACGACCGTCGGCTCGAGTCGGCGGCGTCGGCCGACGAGGTCACCGACGCGGGCCCAGGGACCTGGGTCGCCGTGGCCTCGCCGCGCGGTGTCGAGGCGTCGCCCGGGATGCCGGCCGGCCTGCCCGACCTCGGTCTCGTCGAGCAGGTGGCACGCACGGGGACGAGCGCGCGGGAGCGGGTGACGACCTCGGCAGGCACGTTCTGGGTGCTCACGGTGGAGCGTCGGGACGGCGTCGTCCAGGCCGTCCTCGACCCGTCCGAGACGCGCGAGGAGCTGGCGCGCCTCCTCCTCGCGCTCGGTGTCGCGACGGCCGTCGGGGTCGTGCTCGCCACCGTCGGGGGCTGGTGGCTCGGGCGTCGCGCCGTCCTCCCCACGGCGCAGGCCCTCGCGATGCAGCGGCGCTTCGTGGCGGACGCGAGCCACGAGCTGCGGACCCCCCTCACCCTGCTCTCGACGCGCGCGCAGCTCCTGCGTCGCCGGCTCGAACGACCGGGCCCGGGGACGGCGGAGCAGGTGGCGCGCGACGTCGACGGGCTCCTCGAGGACACGGCCGCGCTCAGCGACGTGCTCGACGACCTGCTGACGGCCGCGGACACGCGGTCCGTGGACCTCGTCCCCGTCGACCTCGCGGCGCTGGCCGACGCCGTCGTGCGCTCGGCCGAGGCGCGCGCGGCGTCGCGCTCCGTCGCGCTGCGGCGCGCGGGGACGGACGACCTCACGGTCGCGGGGGCGCCGGCCGCGCTGCGCCGCGCGCTCACCGCGCTCGTGGACAACGCGGTCGACCACGCGACGCACGAGGTCGTCGTCACGGTGCGGCGCGCCGGGTCGGCCGCGCAGGCGCTCGTCGACGACGACGGACCCGGGCTGGGCGAGGACGCCGGCGACCTGTTCGCACGCTTCGCCTCGCGCCGCCCCGGGCCGGCACCCGACGAGGGCGGGCGCCGCCACTACGGGCTGGGGCTCGCGCTCGTCGCGGAGGTCGCGGCCCAGCACGCGGGCACCGTGGAGGCGACGAACCGCCCCGACGCACCGCACGGGGCCCGTCTCGTGCTCACGCTGCCGCTCGGCCCGCCGGCCCGTCGCTGACGACCGTCCCGTCCGGGAGGACGGCGAGCACGAGGGCGGCCCCCTGGTCCACCGCCCACGCGACCCCCTCCTCGCCCAGCGCGAGGACGCTCGTCGCGAGGACGTCGGCGGTCGTGAGGTCGGGCGCGACGACGGTCGGAGAACCCCGCGGCGACGAGCCGGTCCACCGCGCGCTGCGCGGCCCAGCCCTTGACGACGCCGTCGGTGTCGAGCGTGCCGTCCGGCCGGTGCACGTCGAACGCGCCACCGCTCGCGACGCGCGCGGCCTCCGCGAGGTCGAGCACCTCGCGCAGGTCCCGGGAGGGGCGCGCGACGAGCCCGCGCCGGTGGCGGGACAGCTCGCTGTCCGCGCGTCGCCCGCTGAACCGCGCGTCCGCGGCGTGGAGCACCGCGAACGCCGCGCGGGCGGCAGCCTGCGCACGCTCGTCGTCGGGCGCGCGCAGGTCCAGCGACATCGGCAGCCCCATGACCGTCTCCGTCCGGCGCACCGTCAGCCCCGCGCGTCGATCGCGGCCTGGAGGGACTCGCGGTAGCCCTCGGAGGTGTAGGTCGCCCCGGAGACGGTGTCGATGCGCGCGGACTGCGCCCGCACGGCCTCCTGCGCGAGCAGCGGCGTGGCGCGCGCGGAGATCTGGGAGCTCTCTCCCCCGCTGGGCGACCGCACGGTCTGCACCGCGTCGAGGTGCGTCCCGGTGAACCTCACCGCGACCTGCACCGGCCCGTACCGCGTCTGGACGACCGACCCCGTCACGGTCGCCCGCGTCGGGTCGGGCGTGCCGGTGCCCGGGCTCGCCGGGGACGTGCCCGGGTCCGTCGAGCCCGCGGTGGAGGGGGCCGGCGTCGGGGTCGTGGGGGTCACGGGCTCCGACCCCGCGACGACGGCGGCGGGACCAGCCGACGTCGCGGACCCGTCCCCGGCGAGGCCCGGCACCCCGCCGTACCGCGCGAGCGCGGCGGCCCCGAGCGCGAGCACGCTGCCCGCGTAGACGATCGTCCCTCTCCAGCGGCGTCCGGTCATGACAGGCTCAGCTCCTCGTGGTGGACGGCGGACCGCGGCACGCCCGCGCGGCGTGCCGAGTCCTCGACGGTGGCGACCATCGCGGGCGGACCGCACACGAACACGTCGCGCGACGCGATGTCGGGGACCAGGGCGTCGAGCCGCCCCGGGCCCAGGGGGTCGTACCCGAGGTCGGCCCGGCGGCCCACGACGGGCAGGTACGTGAGCGGCGCGTCGGCGAGCTCGTGGCCGAGGCCGAGGTCCGCCCGGGACCGGGCGCGGTGCACGACGACGACGTCGTGACCGCGCGCGACCAGGTCCTCCGCGAGCGCCCGCACGGGCCCGACGCCCGCGCCCCCGGCGACGAGCAGCACACCGCGGCGTCGCGCCCGGGCGGCGGAGAAGCGGCCGAACGGTCCCTCGAGGAGCACGCGCGTCCCCGGCCGCAGGTGGGCCACCGCGCGCGAGTGGT
Source organism: Cellulosimicrobium funkei (assembly GCF_004519295.1). Classification (GTDB taxonomy): domain Bacteria; phylum Actinomycetota; class Actinomycetes; order Actinomycetales; family Cellulomonadaceae; genus Cellulosimicrobium; species Cellulosimicrobium funkei. Next base: position 224,247 of record NZ_SOZH01000001.1, on the reverse strand, counting down.
CGCCCAGGCCACCGACGGTGAAGCGCAGGTGCTCGCCGTCGGGCGCGACGGAGACCGAGTAGGGGTGGGCGGTGACGACGTGGCCCCGCGCGAGGAAGCGCACGAGGAAGAACTGGCCCGCCCGTGCCCCGGCGTCCGCGAGCGCCGGACCCGACACCCACACGCTCGTCATCCCCCCGGCCTCCGGCACGACCGCGCTCACCCGCGGCGCGTCCCGGAGCACGCCCAGGAGCGGCAGCACCACGCGCCACGTGAGCAGGGCCGCGGCGGTGCCCGCGTAGAGGAGCACCCAGGCGGCGCGGGCCGTCGGGTCGGCGACGAAGTGCGCGCCCGCCGTGACCTGGTGCGCGAACGTGAGGTACACCCCGGCGTAGATCGTCAGGTGCACGAGGAACCACGCCTCGTACGACAGGTGCCGCCGCACGAGGCGCGCGCCGGACACCCCCACGACCACGAACAGGCCGGTGCCGACCAGCGCGGCCGTCATGTCCGGCTCCGCCAGCACGAGGGTGAGCGCCTGCCACCAGGACGCGGCCTGCGCCGGCAGGGCGGTCCCGGCCACCATGAGGAGCGTGTGCGTGAGGACGAGGAGCACGACGGCCGTCCCGAGGACGCGGTGCCACGCGACGAGCCGGTCCAGGCCCACCGCACGCTCGAACCAGGGCACGCGCCCGACGAGGAGGAGCTGGGCGCAGACCAGCACCGACGCGACGAGCCCCACGAGCTCCCCCACGCCGGTGAGCGCGCCGGCCGGGGACGCCCCGGCGGACGGCGGCGTGCCCCGCCACCAGAACGCGACGACGAGCACGAGGACACCGACCAGCACCGCCCACAGGACGACCGCGCCCGGAGCGGGTGCGCCCGCTCCGCGCCGTGCCCGGGCCGTGGCCCGGTCCTGAGGCTGGGCCTGCTGGGCCTGCTGGGCCTGCTGGGCCTGCGGGGCCGACGTCCGGCGCGTCGTGAGGATGCTCATGCGAGACAGCGTGCCCGCCGATTCTCAGAGCATTCTCGGAGACGGTGCCGGGGGTCCGGGGTCCGATCCTCTCGTCCGCCCGTGGGCGGGTGGACGCCGGTTCTCAGCGGGACGACGCCGCCGGCACGAGCGGCTCGCCGACCTCCGCGGCGGATGCCGACCGGGACGGTCCGGGCGGCGTCTCGTCCCTGCCCGGGCGGGTGGCGAGCAGCGCCCACAGGATGCACGCGAGGTCGACGACCTCCTGGAGCCACGCCCCCGCGAGCGCGGGGAGCCGCCCCGTCGCGGCCACGACCATGAGCAGCCCGGACAGGGCGATCCCGATGCCGATGGCCTGCCACGCGACCCGCACGGTGCGGCGGCCGATCCGCACGGCGCCGACGGTGCGCGCGAGGTCGTCGCGGACGACGACGGCGTCCGCGGACTCGGTCGCCGCCGTCGAGCCCCGTGCGCCCATGGCCATGCCGACGTCGGCCACCGCGAGGACCGGGGCGTCGTTCACGCCGTCCCCGACCATCATCACGGGGCGGTCCGGCAGCGCACGCACCGCGTCGACCTTGTCCTGCGGGAGGAGGCCGGCGCGCACGTCGTCGATGCCCACCTGGTCCGCGACGTGCCGGGCGGTCGCCGCGCCGTCGCCGGTGAGCATGACGGTGGTCCGCACGCCCGCGGCGTGGAGGGCGGCGACGGTGGGGCGGGCCTCGGCCCGCAGCTCGTCGGCGAGGAGCACGGTCCCGGCGTACGCGCCGTCGACGCCCACGTGGACGGCGCTGCGGCCCGCGCCGGGCACGGGGACGCCCGCGGGCGCGCCCGCGGTGACGAAGGCCAGCCGACCGACCGCCACCGCGTGGCCGTCCACCGTCGCGCGGGCTCCCCGGGCGGTCTCCTCCGTCGCGTCCCGTGCGGCGGGCAGCGCGAGGTCCCGCTCCTGGGCCGCGCGGACGATCGCCGCCGCGAGCGGGTGCACCGAGTACTGCTCGACGGCGGCCGCGAGCGCGAGCACGCGGTCCGGCGTGCGGTCGCCCGCGGGCAGGACCTCCACGACGACCGGCGCCCCGTGGGTCAGCGTGCCCGTCTTGTCGAACGCGACGGTGCGCACGCGCGAGAGCTGTTCGAGCGTGCCCGCCGACTTCACGATGATCCCGTTCCGGGCCGCGCGGGACATGCCGGACATGAAGGCGACCGGGGCCGCGATGATCAGCGGGCACGGCGTCGCGACGACGAGGACCTCGGCGAAGCGGGTCGCCTCGCCGCTGAGCGCCCACGCTGCGCCCGCGAGCGCGAGGGCGGCGACCGTGAACGGCACCGCCACCCGGTCGGCGAGGCGCACGAACGGCGCCTTGGACTCCTGCGCCTGCTTCACGAGCTCGACGATCGCCTGGTACTGCGATCCCGCGGCCGTCGCGGTCGCCCGGACCTGCGCCGCTCCGCCGCCGTTGACCGACCCGGACAGCACGGTGTCCCCGCGCCGGTGCTCCACGGGGAGCGACTCCCCGGACAGCGACGACTCGTCGAGCGTGGCCGCCGTGCTGAGCAGGACGCCGTCCACCGGGACGACCTCACCGGGCCGCACCCACACCTCGTCGCCGGGGCGCACGTCGTCGACGGGGACGTCCTCGAGCTCCCCGCCGGGCCCGGCCCGGTGGGCGACGCGCGGGGCGCCGGCCAGCAGGCTCGAGAGCTCGCGCCGCGCGCGCCCGTTCGCGTAGTCCTCGAGCGCCTCGCCGCCCGAGAGCATGAGGCACACCACGAGCGCGGCCCAGTACTCCCCCACGAGCACCGTGGCCGTGACGGACAGGACGGCCAGCAGGTCGACGCCGTACGTGCCCGCCCGCAGGTCCGCCACCATCGCGCGCGCCCGGACCACGACGAGCACGAGCGCGAACGCCGAGACCACGACCTGGGCCGAGCGGTCCGGACCCCAGGCCTCGAGCACGCCGCCGAGACCGCCCACCGCCACCGTGGCGACCACCCACGGGTAGCGCCGGGCGGCCTCCGTCACGCGGTGGCCCGGTCCGGTCATGCCTCCAGGGTGGGCAGACGCCGAGACCTGGCGGTAGGGCCGAACGGCCGCGACCGCAAGGGACCAGCGGGCACCGTCCAGCGGGTCAGCGGGTCAGCGGGTCAGCGGGTAAGTGGTCAGCGGTCAGCGGGTCAGACGACCGGCAGGCGCAGCGCCTCCCCGAGCGGGACCGACGGGCCCTGGAACGGCACGACGTCCTGCTCGCACGTGGCGCCGTCGGTCGCGTCGAGGTCCACGAGGTACCGCGCGACGGCGTCGTCCGCGCACGCGCTCTTGCCGATGATCGTGTGGCCCCAGCCCTCGACGGTGAGCACGCGGGCGTCGGGCCAGCGGTCCGCGTAGGGCTGCGTGAACCCGTACGGCGTCGCGGGGTCGAACCGGGTGCCGACCACGAGGACGGGAGTCTCCGTCGTCTGGTCCCACGGGCCCGTGAACGCGTCGCGGTCCTCGACGGGCACGAACTCGCACTGGACGCCCACCCAGCCGCGGAAGCGCCCGAAGTGCGGGTACTGCGCGTCGAGCGCGTCGACCTTCGCGGGGTACTGCCACGGCCGGCCGGGGGTCGTCGTGTCGACGCACAGGCTCGCGAGCGCGCCGCCGACCGACGCGTAGTCCTCGGCGAAGCCCGCGCGGCGGAGCAGCTCCCCCAGCGAGGGCAGCGCACCGAGCGTGCGCTGGCGGTCCGCAGCCGCGGGCGGCTCGACGGCGCCGCTCAGCACGGCGAGCGACGCGAGCGTGAGGTCGAGGTCGCCCCACGCGGCGGGCTCGTACAGGTACTGGAAGACGAGCGCCACCGTGTCCGGGTACCCGACGCGCACGCTCGTGCCGTCGGGGAGCGGCACGTCGACCGGCGCCTCGCGGAGCGCGGCGTAGGTCGCCTCGACGACGTCGGCCGGGTCGCCGAGCGACGCGAGCGCGCACGCCGACGGCCCCGCCTCGGAGCACAGCCGCGTGAACTCGCCGAACGTCTCGGTCGCACCGGCGGCCTGCCCGATCCGAGCGCCGATCAGCTCGCGCGACCCGACGCCCGACCACGCGTCGACGTCCATCGTGCCGTCGAGCACGAGGGCGCGGACGCGGTCCGGGAACAGCGCCCCGTACGTCGCGCCGAGCACCGTGCCGTAGGAGTACCCCACGTAGCTGAGCTGCTCGTCGCCCACCGCCTGGCGCAGCAGGTCCATGTCGCGCGCGACGTTCGCCGTCGACGCGTGCGCGATCCGGTCGCCCGAGAACAGCGTGCAGGACGCCCCGAACGCCGCCATCTGGCCGAGGTAGCGCGTCTCCTCGCGGTCGGTCACGGGGAACGCGGGCAGGCCCGCGAGGAACGCGTTCTCCCGCTCCTGGTCGCGGAAGCACGTCGCGGGGTCGGACGTCCCGACGGCGCGCGGGTCGAACCCGATGACGTCGAACCGCGCGAGCACGTCGTCGTCGAAGAGCGAGCCCCCCAGCAGGTGCAGCGTCTCGACGCCCGGCCCGCCGGGGCCGCCGAAGTTGGTGAACAGGCTCCCGATCCGCTGCTCGGGGTCGGACGCCGGGAGCCGCGTCAGGCCGATGGTCGTCGTGCGGCCGTGAGGGCGGTCGTAGTCGGTCGGCACCTGCGCCGTCGCGCACTCGAACGCCTCGAGGCCGTCGCCGTCGCACGGCCCCCACGCGATCTCGGGCACGGGGGCCTCGACCTGGGCGGCCGTGGTCGTGGCGGGTCCGGTGCGGGCCGACGCCGTGGCGGCACCGGTGCGGGCTGGCTCACCCCCCGGGCCCGCGACGGCCGCGGCGGGTACCCCGCCGAGCAGGAGGACCGCCGCCAGCGACGAGGCGGCGGCGCGGACGGTTCGTGTCGTCATCGATCGCGAAGTCATCGCTCCCCATCCGACCACGGGCCTGCGGTGACCGCACCTGGACCTCCGCCGTCGAGCACGGTGGGCCACTGCACGGGTGGTACCACTATTGGTACCGTAGGTCTGGTGACGAAGCGAGACAAGGTGCTGGACCGCATGCGGAACAGCCCCGGCAGCGTTCGCTTCGACGAGCTCGCCGCCGTGTGCGACCACTACTTCGGCGAGCCCAGACGCAGCGGGGGCTCGCACCACGTCTATGCCATGCCGTGGCCCGGTGACCCCCGGGTCAACATCCAGAACAGCAACGGCCGGGCCAAGGCCTACCAGGTCAAACAGGTCCTCGAGGCGATCGACAGGCTCGAGGCCATGCACGAGGAGAACGACCCCTCAGAGGAGGAGAAGTGAACGCCGCCGAGCACTACAGCTACCGCGTGTCCTGGTCCGCAGACGACGGAGAGTTCGTCGGTACGGTTCTCGAGCTGCCCTCTCTCTCGTGGCTGGAGCCCGAGTCGGCCGCCGCGTTCGCCGGGATCCGGAAGCTCGCCTCCGAGGTGGTCGAGGACCTCGCAGCCTCTGGCGAAGAGGTCCCCGAGCCCCTGTCCGAGCGCCACTACTCCGGCGAGTTCCGCGTGCGGATCCCCCCGGCCATGCACCGCCGGCTCGTCGAGGAGGCTGCCGCGCAGGGCATCTCCATGAACCGTCTCGCCAACCACAAGCTCTCAGCCTGAGACAGCACGGAGCCCGCGTCCGGAGATCTCGTCTCGTCTCCTCGCGCGGGCTTCGTCATGGCGCTCGGCCGTGATGCCGGGTCACCTCGGCCAAGTCAGCGCCACGACGGCGACCCCCGCCGCGACGGCGAGGGGCGCGAGCACCAGGCCCTGACGGATCACGTGCCACGCGGGCGGCGGCTCCTGCCCGAAGGTGTGACGGCGGTACTGCTGCCACCACAGCACGGTCGCGAGCGACGCCCACGGCGTGATCAGCGGCCCGGCGTCGACCGCGACGAGCAGGGTCGCGAGCCGCTCGACGTCCTCGCCCGCCGCGGGGAGCAGCGCGAGGAACGCGGGCAGGTTGTTCACGAGGTTCGCCGCGACGACGCCCGTCGCGGCGAGGCGGGCGAGGTCGCCCGGCCCGCTCCCCGTGCCCGCGACGGCGGCGAGGAGGTCGCCGAGCCCGTGCGCGTGCCAGGTCTCCACGACCACGAACAGCGCCGCCACGACCACCGCGGACCTCCACGGCAGCATCTCCCGCACCGGCACGAGCGGGCGCACGCGCCGCCACCACGTCGCGAGCGCGAGCACCGCCGCGCCCGCGAGCGCCGTCGGCGCGACGGGCAGCTCGAGCGCGAACGCGACCGCGAGGAGCACGACGACGGCCCCGGTGACCCGCAGGAGCACCCGGTCGGGCGGCGTCGGGCCGGGGCCCACGAGGTCGAACCGCCCGCGCAGGTGGCGTCCGTGCAGCACGAGGAGCACGACGACCGTCACGGCGAGCACCGCGAGCGCCGGCGCCCACATCACCCCGACGTACCCGGTGCCGAACCGGTCCGCCGCGAGCAGGTTGGTGAGGTTCGAGACCGGCAGGAGGAGCGACGCCGTGTTGGCGAGCGCGAGCACGGTGAGCGCGAGCGGCAGGGGCCTGGTGCCCGTGCGCCGGGCGAGGGCGAGCACGACGGGCGTGACGAGCACCGCCGTCGTGTCGAGCGACAGCACCACGGTGCTGGCCGTCGCGAGCAGCACGACGAGGACCCACAGCACGATCCGCCGACCTCGGGCGAGCCGCGCCGCCCGGGCGGCGACGGCGTCGAACAGGCCCGCGCCCGCGCACAGCTCCGCGACGACCGTGATGGCGAGGAGGAACACCAGGACCGGCCCGGTGCGCACGAGCAGGTCGCGCGCGTCCGCCGCGGGGAGCAGCCCCGTCGCGGGGAGCGCGACGACGACCACCGCGGCGAGCAGCCACGGCGGCAGGCGACGGCGGCGTCGCCGGTGAGCCGTGCCCGCGGCGGCGCCGGAGTCCGCGCCGACATCAGGGGGAGGCTCGGTCGTCACGGCGGTCACTGTACGACCGGTGCACCTCGCTCGGCGGTCGAGGGCTCGTGTCGGCAGCAGTCGCAGGACGGGGCGGCGGCGTCCGTGGGGCCGGCATGCGCGACGGCGGTCGGGGCGCAGCACGCGTCGCCGCGCCAGGCCTCGACGCCCTCCTTGACCGCGAGGGCGGCGATGACGAGCGCGGCGAGCGGGTCGGCCCACGACCACCCGAGGGTCGCGTTGAGGACGAGCCCGACGAGCAGGACCGCCGACAGGTACGTGCACAGCAGAGTCTGCTTCGAGTCCGCGACGGCGGACGCCGAGCCGAGCTCGCGTCCGGTGCGGCGCTCGAACCACGACAGGAACGGCATGACGGCGAGGCTCACCGCGGCGAGCCAGATGCCGACGACCGAGTGCTCGGGTTCCGCCGCGCCGAGCAGCGACCGGACGGCGTCGACGGACACGAACACCGCGAGGCCGAGGAACGAGACCGCGATGACCCGCATCGCGGCCCGCTCGCGCCGGTGGGGGTCGGGCGTCGCGAACTGCCAGGCGACCGCGGCAGCCGAGAGGACCTCGACGAGCGAGTCGAGCCCGAACCCGACGAGGGCGGCCGACGACGCGACCCGTCCTGCCGTGATCGCGACGACGGCCTCCACGACGTTCCACGAGATCGCCGCGGCGACGACCCACCGCACGCGCCGTTGGAGGACGGTGCGGCGCGCGGCCGTCAGGGCGGGGGCGGACGGCGGTGCGCCGACGGGGACGGAGGTCATGAGCACGTGCACCCGTCGGGGCCGCAGCAGGTCGGGTCGACCTGGACGACGAGCCGCAGCAGGTCGTCGAGCGCGGGTGCGAGGTGCGGGTCGGCGAGGCGGTACCAGGTGCGGCGCCCGTCGGGGATCGCCTCGACGAGCCCGCACCCGCGCAGGCACGCGAGCTGGTTGGACATGACCTGGCGGGAGACGCCGAGCGCGTCGGCGAGGTCGGACGGGTAGGCGGGCGCCTCGCGCAGCGCGAGCAGGACGCGGGCGCGCGTCTCGTCCGACAGGGCGTGCCCCAGCCGCGCGAGCGCGGCGGTGTGGGTGAGGGTGACCGTCTCGACCATGGGTGCGACAGTACACGGACCCGTGTATTCACAAAAGGATGTACCGCGGAGGGGCGCCCGGCGGGCGGGGCGTGGGTGGTCGGCGTGAGGATGGGGCATGCTGCTCGCCGAGGTCGCCGCCACGTCCGACGCCGTCGCCGCCACGCGTTCGCGCCTCGCCAAGCGCGCGGCCATCGCCGACCTGCTGCGGCGCGTCGCGGACGACGCCGAGGCCGGGAGCGCGGAGGTGGAGATCGCCGTCGCGTACCTCGCGGGCGAGCTGCGCCAGCGCCGCACCGGGCTCGGGTGGCGGTCGCTGCGCGACCTCCCCGCCCCTGCCGAGGAACCCGGCCTCACGCTGACCGACGTCGACGCCGCGTTCGCCCGCATGGCGGACCTCTCCGGCCCCGGGTCGTCGACCGCGCGCCAGGCCGAGGCCGCCGCCCTGTTCGGCGCCGCGACGGCGCGCGAGCAGTCGCTCCTCGCCGGGCTCGTCTCGGGCGAGCTGCGCCAGGGCGCGCTCGACTCCGTGGTGGTCGACGCCGTCGCCGAGGCGGCGGGCGTCCCCGCCGACGCGGTGCGGCGCGCGGTCATGCTCGCGGGCGCGACCGGGCCCGTCGCCCGCGCGGCGCTCACGGCGGGCGGCCCGGAGGCCGCGGCGGAGGCGCTCGCGACGTTCCGGCTCACCGTCGGCCGCCCGGTGCGGCCGATGCTCGCGCAGTCCGCACCCGACGTCGGCGCCGCGCTCGACAAGCTCGGGGCCGCGCCGGGCGGCGAGGACGCGTCGGGCACCGCCGTCGCCGTGGACGTCAAGCTCGACGGCATCCGCATCCAGGTGCACCGCGACGGCGACGACGTGCGCGTCTTCACGCGCTCGCTCGACGACATCACCGAGCGCGTCCCCGAGATCGTCGCGGCCGTGCGGGCGCTCCCCGGCCGGGCGCTCGTCCTCGACGGGGAGGCGCTCGTCGTCGGGCCCGACGGCGTCCCCCGCCCGTTCCAGGAGACCGCCGCCCGCTCCGCGACCCAGGGCGAGCGCAGCGCCGCCGAGGAGGCGGAGCTCGCGGCCTCGCTCGAGCTCTCCCCCTTCTTCTTCGACGTGCTCCACGCCGACGGCCGCGACCTGCTGGACGAGCCGCTGCGCGACCGGCTCGCCGTGCTCGACGACCTGCTCGCCGACCTGCTCGCCGACGCCGCCGGGCCGCTCGCCGTGCGCCGGCTCGTGACCGACGACGCCGCGGCCGCGACCGCGTTCTTCGACGCCGCCGTCGCGGAGGGCCAGGAGGGCGTCGTCGTGAAGTCGCTCGACGCGCCCTACGCGGCCGGGCGGCGTGGTGCGGGCTGGGTGAAGGTCAAGCCGCGGCACACGCTCGACCTCGTCGTGCTCGCCGTCGAGCGGGGCTCCGGCCGGCGCAGCGGGTGGTTGTCGAACATCTGGCTCGGCGCGCGCGACCCCGAGGGCGGGTTCGTCATGCTCGGCAAGACGTTCAAGGGCATGACCGACGAGATGCTCGCGTGGCAGACGCAGCGCTTCCGCGAGCTCCAGACCGCCGACGAGGGGTACGTCGTGCACGTGCGTCCCGAGCAGGTCGTCGAGATCGCGTTCGACGGCCTCCAGCGCTCGACGCGCTACCCCGGCGGTCTCGCGCTGCGCTTCGCGCGCGTCGTCCGGTACCGCGACGACAAGACGGCGGCCGAGGCCGACACGATCGACACGGTCCGCGCTCTCGCACGCCCGCTCGGGGGTGGCGCGGCGGAGGCGCCCGACGCGGAGGGCTGAGCGGGCGGCGCGTCGAGCGCGGCGGGAAGTCGTCCGGCGGTGGGTGCATCCGCGGGCGGCGGTCCGGGTGAAGGAGAGGTGGACGCCGCCCGGCGTCCGACGGCGCACCGCCGTCCCGTGCACGACGAAGGGACTCGACGATGAACCTCCGACGCACGCTCACCGCAGCAGGAGCCGCGCTCCTCGCCCTGACCGCCGCGACCGCACCGGCCGTCGCGGCACCGGCCCCCACGACGGCGCCGCCGACGGGCACCGCGAGCCTCGCCTCCGTGCTCGCGGCCGACGGCGACACGTTCGACCGCAACTGGTACGACTTCGACATCGTCGACCAGGCCGTGGCCGCGGTCCTTGCCGCCAAGCCGGACAGCCCCGTGGCGGTCCTGGCCGACGGCACGGTGCCGCTCACCGCGTTCCTGCCGAACGACCGGGCGTTCCAGCTCCTCGCGTTCGACCTCACGCACCGCTGGCAGCCCACGGAGGAGCGCGTGCTCACCTCGCTCGCCGGGGCGGTCGGCATCGACGCGATCGAGCAGGTGCTGCTCTACCACGTCGTCCCCGGCGCGACGATCGACTCCGGCACCGCGCTGCGGTCCGACGACGCCGTCCTCACCACGGCGCAGGGCGCGACGTTCCGGGTCGACGTGCTGAGCAAGCGCCTCGCCCTGGTCCGCCTCGTCGACCAGGACCGCAACGACGTCGACCCGTTCCTCGTGAAGAGCAAGCTCGACCTCAACAAGGGCAACGTCCAGATCGCGCACGGCATCAGCGCGGTGCTGCGGCCCCAGAACCTCTGACCGGTCCCCCGTGCCCGGCCCCGCACCCGCGGGGCCGGGCACTTTTTTTGATGCGTGTGCATCCAGATCCGCACCTGCGGGGGAAGAGGGGGTGTCAGCAGATCGAGCGCCCGGGACGGACCGGGCTCGACCACCGGAGGACACCATGCACCGCACCGCACGACGCACCGCCGCGCTCGCGGGCGCAGCGACCCTCGTCGCGCTGGGGGCCGTCGCGCTCCCCGCCCAGGCCGCCACCGACGACGGCGCCTCGCTCTCCGTCCTGCACGGCGTGCCGGACACGCCCGTGGACGTCTGGGTGAACGACGAGCTCACCCTCGACGACTTCCAGCCCGGCGACCTCGCGGGTCCGCTCGATCTCCCCGCCGGGACGTACACGGTCGCGATCACGGCGCCCGACGCGACGGACACGAGCTCCCCGGTCATCGGCCCGGTCGACCTCCAGCTCGCGGGCGGCACGAGCTACACCGCCGTCGCGCACCTCGACGCGGGCGGCCAGCCGACCGCGACGCTCTTCACGAACGACACGAAGCCCACGGCCGCGGGCCAGGGCCGGCTCACCGTGCGCCACGTCGCCGCGGCGCCCGCGGTCGACGTCCTCGCCGGCGGGACCGCCGTCGTCACGGGGCTGGAGAACCCGAAGGAGGCCGTGCTCGACCTGCCGGCCGGCACGATCTCGGCGACCGTCGCCGCCGCGGGCACCACGGAGCCCGTGCTCGGCCCGGCCGACCTCACGGTCGCCGAGGGCGTCAACACCATCGCGTACGCGTGGGGCAGCCTCGAGGACGGCAACCTCGCCCTCGCGACGCAGACGGTCGAAGGCCTGCACTCGTCGCCGTCGGGCGTCCCGGCCGGGCTCTCGGGCCTCGCGGCCGACGCGCCGAGCAGCACCGCGACGGGCGTCGCCATCGCGTTCGGTGCGTCGCTGTTCGGCCTGCTGCTCGTCGCGGCCACCTTCATGCTGGCGCGCGCGTGGCGCCAGCAGCACGCGGCCCACGCCGTCCGGAGCGACCGGACGGCATGACGCAGCGCACGACCGCCGGTCCCGCGCGCCCCGCCCGGGGCGCGCGGGCCGGCCTCCGGACCCTCCTGGGGGCGGTGCTCGTCACCGCAGCGGTCGTCGGCGGATGCTCCCTGCCGTCCGCCGACGGGTCTGCCGACGGACTCGGACCGTCGGCCGACCCCCTCCCCACCCCGGCCCCCCACCAGGGCGGGGAGGCGACCGCGGGGACGCCCGGGCCGGCCCGGGACGCACCGGTGCCGGTGCGCCCGGCCCGGGACGTCCCGTCTCCCCCGCCGCCGGCACCCGCACGGGTCGTCGTCGGTGATCTCGGGATCGACCTGCCCGTCGAGCCGGCGGGCGTCGACCCCGAGGGGCGGATGGCGCTGCCGGGCTCCGGCGACGTCGCCGCGTGGTACCGGTTCGGACCGGCCCCGGCGAGCCCCACCGGGACGACCCTGGTCGCGGCCCACGTGGACGACCCGGACGGCGTCGGGCCGTTCGGGCGGCTCCGCGAGATCACGACGGGCGCGAGCGTCGACGTCGTCGACGCGACGGGCACCTCGTACACCTACACAGTGACCGACATCAGGAGCATCGCGAAGCCCGACGTCCCGCTCGACGCGCTGTTCGACCGCGACGGCGAGCGCCGCCTCGTGCTCGTGACGTGCGGCGGACGCTGGGACGCCGAGCGGCGCTCCTACTCGGACAACGTCGTCGTGACCGCGGTCCCCGCGCGGTGACGGCCCGCACGGGCGCTACGATCGCTGCTACCCGCTCGCCGCTGCCGCTCCGGGCGGTCGGCACCGACCCTCGAGGACCCGCCCTGAACGTGACCGAGACCGGGACCACCGACCCGGACCTGTGGCGCCTCGGCCGCGACTTCGCCGACGGCGACGAGCAGGCGCTCGCCGAGGCCTACCGGCGCTGGTCCGCGCTCGTGCACACGATCGCGCTGCGCTCGCTCGGCACGCGCGCCGACGCCGAGGACGTCACCCAGCAGGTGTTCGTCGCGGCGTGGCGCGGCCGGGGCCGGTTCGACCCCGACCGGGCCCGGCTCCCGGCCTGGCTCGTCGGGATCACGCGGCACACGGTGGCCGACGCGCACGAGGCCCGGTCGCGGGTCCGCCGGTCGGAGGAGGCCGCGGCCACGACCGCCCCGGACCCGGGCCGCGCGGCGAGCGAGGACACCGACGTCGGGCGCGTCGCCGACCGCGTGCTCCTCACCGAGGAGCTGCGACGGCTCGGCGACCCGGGGCGGACGATCCTGGAGCTCGCGTTCTTCCGCGACCTGACGCACGTGCAGATCGCCGAGGAGCTCGGCCTGCCGCTGGGTACGGTCAAGAGCCACGTACGACGAAGCCTGATCCGGCTGCGCGACCGATTGGAGGTGGACGGTGCAGCACATCGATGACGAGACCCTCGCGCTCCTCGCGCTCGGCGAGGACGTGCTCGACGACGACGCGCGCGCGCACCTCTCCTCCTGCCCGGAGTGCGCCGACGCCGTCGCCCGGCTCGCGCGCGTCGTCGACGCGTTCGACGGCGCGGACGCGGCGGACGAGCTCGTCGCCCCCGACGCCGCGGTGTGGTCGCGAATCCAGGCCGAGCTCGGCCTGACGAGCGCCACCGCCGCTCCGCCCGTCGTCGCCCCCGCGGCGGTCACCGACGCTCCGACCGTGCCGACGCTCCCGCGGGACGCGGCTGGGACGGGTGCGGAGGCACCGGACAGCACGACCGGCGCGACCGGCACGGCCGTCGTCGTGCCGCTCGCGTCGCGGCGCCGGCGGGTCTGGGTCCCGGTCGCGGCGGCGGCCGCCGCCGCGCTCGTCGTCGGCGGCGTGGGCGGCATCCTGTGGGAGCGTCGCGAGGTCGAGCCGCCCGAGACGACGGTCGCGAGCGCGACGCTCGACCCGCTGCCCGACTGGCAGGGCGCGAGCGGCGACGCACGCGTCGAGGAGCGGCCCGACGGGCGGCGCCAGGTCGTCGTGACGGTCGACGCGCCGGTGCCCGAGGGCACGTACCGCGAGGTGTGGCTCCTCGCGGAGGACCTGAGCGGCCTCGTGAGCCTCGGCGTGCTCGACGGCACGGAGGGCCGCTTCGACGTGCCCGACGGCCTCGACCTCGCCGAGTTTCCCGTGGTCGACGTCTCCGAGGAGCACTTCGACGGCGACCCGTCCCACTCGGGCGACTCGGTCGTGCGGGGACCGCTCGACGTCTAGGCGCACGGTCGTCGCCGCGGGACCGGCCCTCAGGCCCGCGCGTACTCCGCGAGCGTGACGCCGGATCGGAACGTCTGCGTGCCCGTCGATCGCCAGGAGAGGGGCGCGTAGTCCCGCTCGCCGAACAGCGGGACCCCGGTGCCGAGCATCACCGGGTTCACCTTGAGCGCGAGCCGGTCGATCTCGTCGACGAGCACGGCGGCGAGCGCTCCCCCGCCGCACAGCCAGATCCCCCGGCCGCCCTCCCGCTTGAGCGCGCGGACCGTCTCGACCGGGTCGGCGCCCGTGAGCTCCACCCCCTCGCTCCCCTCGGGCGCCTCGTGCGTGCGGGTGAAGACGATCTGCCGCAGGTGCCGGTAGGGGTTCGGCAGGTGGTGGTCGGGAAGGCCGACGGCGTAGGTGTTCCAGCCCATGAGGACGGTGTCGAAGGGGCCGTCGGCGACCGGCAGCCCGGCGGCCCCGGCCAGGTCCGTCGGCGCCGTGCCGCGGTACCGGGACCAGATGGGCGCCATGTGGTCGCCCTCGGCGAGGAAGGCGTCGAACTCGCCCCCCGGCCCGGCGATGTACCCGTCGAGGCTCACGGCGACGTAGTAGGTCAGCTCGCGCATCATGTCTCCTGACAACTACAGATGAAGTGGTTGTTGGAGACTACAACAGGTGCAGTGGTTGCGATAGCCTCGACGCATGGCGAAGAACACCGCACGGCGCAGCGCCCTGGCGGACGCCGGGATCGCCGTGCTCGCTCGCGAGGGGTCGCGCGGCCTGACGCACCGCGCGATCGACGACGAGGCCGGGGTCCCGACGGGCACGACGTCGAACTACTTCCGGAGCCGAGACGCCCTCGTCGCGGGGCTCTTCGAGCGCATCGGGGAGCGGCTCGCGCCGACACCCGAGGACCTCGCCCGACGCGCGACCCAGACGCCCGACCGCGCGCTGTTCGCGGACTACCTCCGCGACATCGTGCGCCGGTTGTCGACCGACGCCGACGTCACCCGAGCCCTGTTCGAGCTGCGGCTCGAGTCCGGCCGTCGGGGCGAGCTCGCGGCCGTTCTCGGGCCGTGGCTGCGCGCGGGATTCGAGGCCGACGTCGCGTTCAACCGGTCGGCCGGCCTGCCCGGCGGGCGCCGGGAGATCGCCTTGTTCCACTACGCGATCGACGGGCTGCTCCTCGACCGTCTCACCACGCCGATCGACCCCGACATCCCGACCGACGACGTCGTCGACGCGCTCGTGGCGGGGTTGCTCCCGGAGCGCTGAGCGGCCTCACACCCACCCCGGACGGCCGCTCCTACGACGCGCGCCGCCCGTCGAGCCGGTCGAGCCAGCCGCGCACGGGCCCGAGCGAGACCAGGCCCGACCCGGCCCCCGCGAGCTCGTCGGGGGTGCGGGCGAGCGCGCGTCGGGCCTGCCCGGCGAGGGCGCTGTCGCCGAGCCGCAGGGCGATCTCCGCGCGCAGCGCCCACAGCAGCTCGCGCAGGTGGTCCGCGGGCGGCTCGGGCGCCGCGCGCGCGAGCCGCGCGGCGGCGTCGGGGTCGCCCGCGTCGAGCACGAGCAGCGGCTCCGCCCACGGGGCGTACGGGCCGAGGTCGGCGGCCTCGATCCCGGCGAGCGGTCGCCCGTGCCGCACGCGCACGGTGAGGAGCGCGAGCGGGAGCAGCCCGTCGCGCACACCGGGCATGCGCACCCCGGCGAGCCGGTCGTCGGCGGCGCGGTACGCGCGCGCCGCGGCGTCGGGCGGGGCGGTCTCGGCGTCGCGCATCGCCCGGTACCAGGCGGTGAGCATCGGGACCACGGGTGACTCGTAGCCCGCCGCGACGTCCTCGGCCGCGGCGGCGTGGGCGTCGGCGTCGGGGAACCGGCCCGCGCCCGCGGCGGCCTGCATCCGGACGAGGTGGCCGAGGATCGCGAAGGTCGGGAGGTCGTGGTCCTCCGCCAGGGAGACGAGCTCGGCGCCGGTCCGGTCCCGCTCGGGACCCGCGCCCGGCCGCTGGAAGGACTGGAGGAACCGCGCGTTGAGCGCGAGCGCGAGCGTCGCCGGGTCGCCGAGGTCGCGCGCGATCCCGACGGCGTCCTCCGCCGCGGCCCACGCCCACGCGTCGCGCGTCCCACGGTGCTCGATGCCGACCACCGCGAGCAGACGCGCGCGCAGCACCGGCGCCGCGTCCGGTCCGAGCCGCCCGAGGGTCCGCCGCGCGACGCCGACGAGCGCGTCGGCCGCCGCCGGGTCGTCGCTCCGGGTCCAGACGGCCGGGACGTCGTACGCGGTGACGGTCCGGGCGGCGAGCACCGGGTCGCCGGTCACCTCGGCCGCGAGCGCCGCGGCGACGCGCTGCTCCTGCGCGGTCGCGAGGTGGTCGCCCCCGGCGACGGCGAGCGTGCGCGCGACGTCGACCGTGGAGCGCAGGTGCGTGCGCGAGCCGGTGGGGGCGGTGACGGCGAGGCGCGGCCCCGGCGTCGGGCCGTCGAGCGACGCCGCGTGGCCGAGCACGTCGCGCTCGAGCCGGACGAGCTCCGGGCCCGGGTCGAGGCCGAGCTCGTCGGCGAGGCGGCGGCGGGCGTGCCGCAGGACGTCGAGCGCGTCCGTCTGTCGCCCGTCGCGGTACAGCGCGAGCGCGAGCAGCGCCCACGCGTGCTCGCGCCACGGGTGCGCGGCGGCGTGCGCGTCGAGCACGACGACCGCCTCCGCGGCCCGGCCCTCGCCGAGCAGCGCGTCCGCGAGCAGCTCGACGGCGCGCGCGTGCACCTCGACGAGATGCCGGCGCTCGGCCCGGACCCACTCCCGCTCCGGCAGGTCGGCGTACGGCTCGCCGCGCCAGGCGGCGACGGCGTCCGCCAGCGCGCGCGTCGTGCCCGACGCCGCGTCCCCGGCCCCGGGAGACGCGCTCGCCCGGGCGACGGCCGCCTCCAGGCGCGCCGCGTCGAGCGCGTCGTCCGGGAGCCGCAGCGCGTAGCCGCCGTGCGCGGTGACGAGGACGCGCGGGGGCGTGCCCGGCGCGCGCCCGGGCTCCAGGCGCCGCCGCAGGTCGCCGACGAACGTCGCGAGCGCGCCGCGCCGGTCGCCCGTCCCCGCGCCGGGCTCGTCCCACAGGTCGTCGGCGAGGCGGTCGAACGGCACCGGGCGCCCGCGCGCGGCGGCGAGGCGCGCGAGGAGCTCGCGCTGGCGCGGTCCGCCGGGGTCGACGTCCGCGCCGTCGCGCAGCACGCGGACCGGCCCGAGCACCTCGACGCGCAGCTCCACCACCCCGCCATTGTCGCCGCGCCGGGGCACTGATCGGACGGCACTGATCGGACGGCACTGATCGGACGCTGATCCGCCGCTCGGAGGATGGCGACGAGCCAGCCGGGCACGACCCGGCACGGCCGAGAACCGCCCCGAGAGAGGACACCCCATGCACATCCCCGGCTTCGAGACCCGCACCGTCGAGGTCGCGCCCGGCGTCGCGCTGCGCGCCGAGACCGCGGGCGAGGGCACGCCCGTCGTGCTCCTGCACGGCTTCCCGCAGACGCGCCACATGTGGCGGCACGTCGCGACCGACCTCGCGCGCGACCACCGTGTCGTCGTGCCCGACCTGCGCGGCTACGGCGAGAGCGCGAAGCCCGCCGCCACGACGCCCGACGTCTACGCCAAGCGCACCATGGGCGCCGACGTCGTCGCGCTCGCCGACGCGCTCGACGTCGACCGGTTCGTCCTCGTCGGCCACGACCGCGGCGCGCTCGTCGCGTTCCGCGCGGCGCTCGACCACCCCGACCGCGTGAGCCACCTCGGCATCCTCGACGTGGTGCCCACGCTCGACACGTGGGCCGTGCTGCACGGCGTGGACGCGGCCGTCGCGTTCCACCTGTACCTCATGGCGCAGCCTCCGGGCCTGCCGGAGACGATGATCCGCAACAGCGCCGACGCGTTCTTCGGGTCCTTCCTCGACGCGTGGACGCAGGACCCGGCCGCGATCCCCGCCGACGTGCGCGCGCACTACCTCGCGTCGAGCCGCGACGCGGTCGACTCGATCGCGGCCGACTACCGCGCGACCGCGACGATCGACGTCGAGCACGACCAGGCGTCGCTCGACGCGGGCGACCGGCTCGCGATGCCCGTCGCCGTGGTGCAGCAGGACTGGGGCGCGCAGCTCGGGTACGACGCCGCGGGCGTCTGGCGGCGCTGGGCGCCCGACCTCGAGCACCTCACGACGACGGCCGGCCACTTCCTGGCCGAGGAGGCGCCGGGAGACGTGGCCGCGGTCGTCCGGTCGCTCGCGCGGCGCTGACCGCCCGGCCCGGCGCCTACCGCAGGAGGGACACGACGCGCCGGGCCCGGTCCGGGCTCGGCGCGGTGCCCTCCTCGACGACCCGCCGGGCGAGCTCCCGGAGACGCACGTTGCGGTCGTTCGAGACGCGCTTGAGGAGCCCGAACGCCTGCTCCGTCCCCACCCCGAGCGCGGCGGCGACGACTCCCTTGGCCTGCTCGATCGGCCCGCGGCTGCGGGCGGCGGCCGCGATGTCGCGCTCGGCCTGCCGCTCCGCCCGGTCCCGGACGGCGACCGTGACGTCGACGAAGCTGCCCATGAGCTCGACGAGCCGGCCGGTGTCGCGGTCGCGACGGCCGTGCCCGACGAGCACGAGGACCCGCTCCGCGCCGCGCGCGTCCATGATGCGGTGCAGGCTCGAGAACGGCTCCCCGTCGACGCGGGCCCGCTCCAGCAGGTCGCGGACGCGGTCGCGGTCCTCGGGGTGCTTGTGGGCGAGCACGAGCGACGTCGTCGGCACGACCTCACCGGGCTCGAAGCCGTGCAGGCGGTACGTCTCCGGCGACCACCACCAGGCGTCGGTCGCGAGGTCGACCCGGAACTGCCCGGGCGTCGCGCCGTCGCCGAGCGAGACAGGGTGCAGCGGTGCGGGGTTCTCCACGGACATGGGTCGTCTCCGTCGTCGTTCAGCGGGGTGGTGAGCCAGGTCCAGACTCGACTCCGGGGACTCTAGCCCGGCGTCGGTTTCCTGCAACCGGTCCGGGGACTGCCCGTGACGGAGTGCGTCGG
Source organism: Cellulosimicrobium funkei (assembly GCF_004519295.1). Classification (GTDB taxonomy): domain Bacteria; phylum Actinomycetota; class Actinomycetes; order Actinomycetales; family Cellulomonadaceae; genus Cellulosimicrobium; species Cellulosimicrobium funkei. The sequence goes on along the minus strand of NZ_SOZH01000001.1, from coordinate 205,476 downwards.
AGCGTCGGCCCATCGCCGACGAGCGAGTGCGGGGTGCGCTGTCAGACTGACCGTGCGCGAGGTAGGGAGGCACACCGTGGGCGCCGCGCCGGATCTGTTGGAGCTGCTCTCGCGCGCGCTCTCCCGGGCCGACCGCAGCCTGCCCCTGGCCACGCGGTTGTGCCAGGCGTCCGCGACCGTCCTCGGAGCCAGGAGCGCGGCGCTGACGGTCGCGCCGACGGCGGACGACCGGCTCACCGTGTCCACGGCGGACGGCCTCGCGGCCCGGATCGAGGGGCTGGGCGAGGTGATCGGCGAGGGCCCGGTCCAGCGCGCCCTCTCGGAGGACCACATCGTCGTCAGCGGGGCCGACGACAGCCGCGACGAGCACGACTTCCCCGTCTTCTCCCACGCGGTCGAGGCGATCACGGGCCCGGGCGCGTACCACGCCGTGCCGATGCACGCGGACGGGCGGGTCGTCGGCGTGCTGAGCCTCGTCACCTCCTCCCGGACGCTGGCGCGGGGACCGGAGGACGTGCAGCTCCTCGCCGACACCATCGGGCTCTCCCTGCTGGGCGACCTGGACTCGTTGGACTGGGCGCCCCGCGCGGAGGTCCACCAGGCGACCGGCATGGTCACCGCCCAGCTCCGCATCCCGCCCGGCGACGCGCTCGCGGTGCTCCGCGCGCACGCCTACGCCCGGTCCACGACGCTCGACGACGTCGCCGAGGAGGTCGTCACGAGGCGGCTCAGCTTCGCCTACGACGAGGAGCACGCCGTCCAGACGCTCCGGACCGATGACGGCTGACCTCAGGCTCTCGACAGCCGCACAGGCCCCGCGCCACCGGTCGCCGTAGGCTCGACGACGTCCCGACCGCCACCCGCCCAGCCCGAGGAGCCCCCGTGCGCGCGACCGTCATCCACGCCCCGTACGACGTCCGCGTGGAGCAGCGCGACGACCCGCGCCTGCTCGCGCCCACCGACGCGATCGTGCGCGTCGAGGCCGCGTGCGTGTGCGGGTCGGACCTGTGGACGTACCGCGGCGTCAACCGGGTCGAGCACCCCGTCGCGATGGGCCACGAGTACGTGGGCACGGTCGAGGAGGTCGGCGCGGACGTCCGGACCGTGCGCCCGGGTCAGGTCGTCGTCGGGTCGTTCTTCGCGTCCGACAACACGTGCCCGATCTGCCGGGCCGGGTACCAGACGTCGTGCGTCCACCGGGAGCCCGTGCGCGGCGCCCAGGCCGAGCTGCTGCGCGTCCCGCTCGCGGACGGGACGCTCGTCGCGACGCCGGAACGCCCCGACGACGACCTCCTGCCCGGGCTGCTCACGGCGTCGGACGTGCTGGGGACCGGCTGGTTCGGCGCCCGGGCGGCCGAGGCCGGCCCGGGGAAGACGGTCGTCGTGGTGGGCGACGGCGCCGTCGGGCTGCTCGCGGTCCTCGCCGCCGCGCAGCTCGGCGCCGAGCAGGTGATCGCGATGAGCCGGCACGCGCCACGCCAGGAGCTCGCGCGCGCGTTCGGCGCGACGGAGGTCGTCGCGGAGCGGGGCGACGAGGGCGTGGAGCGGGTCCGCGAGCTGACCGACGGGCTCGGCGCGCACAGCGTCGTCGAGGCGGTGGGCACGCAGGACTCCATGAGCCAGGCGCTCGGTGCCGTCCGTGCGGGCGGGCACGTCGGGGTCGTCGGGCTGCCGCACGGCGTCGACCTCCCGGCGGTCGACATGTTCTACCGGCACGTGCACTGGTCCGGCGGGCCCGCGCCCGTGCGCCGGTACCTGCCCGAGCTGCTCGACCTCGTGCTGGAACGGCGCATCGACCCCGCGCGCGTGTTCGACCTCGAGCTCTCGCTCGACGACGCGGCCGAGGGCTACGCCGCGATGGACGAGCGGCGCGCGATCAAGGCGCTGCTGCGCCCCTGACGGTGGGCGACCGCGGCTGCTAGGGTGCCCGCGTACCGCATCGCGTGGCGGCCTTCCCAGCTCATCACTTCGCCTGGAGGCAGCCGCATGTCTGCACGTCCCCGTGTCCGGACCTTCCGTCGCGACGACCGCGACCAGCTCACGGACCTCGTCAACTCCCACCTCTCCGCCGTCGTGCCGGGAGCGCGGCTCTCGGTCAACAGCGTGCTCGGGAGCCTGGAGCGCCAGCCCGACGAGCACGTCGTCGACCCGTGGGTCGTCGAGCGCGCGACGTTCGTCGTCGAGTCCCGGCACCGGGTGGTGGGCGCCGCGCACCTGCACCGGTTCACGGCCGGGCCGGAGGCGAGCGACGACTACCGCGACGCCGGCCTCGTGCAGTGGCTCCTCGTCACGCCGCCCGACGACGAGGACCCGGAGCAGTCCACCGAGGCCCGCTCGGCCGCGGACGCGCTGACGGCCGCGTGCCACGCGCAGCTCGCGGCGTGGCAGGTGCGCGTCGCGTACGCGGACGGGCAGCTCCCGTTCGCGGGCGTCTACGGGGTCCCGGAGCAGTGGCCGCACGTCCGCGAGGCCCTGGTGCGCGCGGGCTTCCGTCCCGGAGAGCACGCCGAGACGGTGCTGCTCGCCCCGACCTCGGCGCTCCCCCACGCCCTCCCGGTGCCGGACGACGTCGCCCTGCGGCGCACGCTCGGCCCCGGCGGGGGCGTGCGGTTCACCGCGCACCGCGGCACGGAGACGGCCGCGTACGTCGAGCTCGACACGACCCTCGGCCGCGCCGAGCGGCAGGCCGCGACGGGAGGCACCGCCGAGCTGGTGGACCTCTCGCCCGGCCCGGGGTCCGACGACGCCCTGCTGGCCGGGGTGCTGGCCGAGGCCCGGGCGTGGCTCGAGCTCGCCGGGGTGCACCGCGTCCTGGTCGGCACGGACGCGACGGACCACGAGGAGATCGCGCAGCTGCGCGCCTGGGGGTTCCGCGAGCTGACGACCGTGAGCCGCGGCTGGCAGCTGGCGGCGCCAAATGTGGTACGTTAGTACCAGAGTTGCGTCGAGGTAGCTCTGCGGACGAGGGAGCAGTACCCGCACGGACAAGACTGACTCAGAGGGGTTGCTTGTCATGGCTTGGCTCGTCCTGGTCCTCTCGGGCCTGCTCGAGGCGGTGTGGGCCACCGCGCTCGGAGCGTCGGAGAACTTCCGCCGCTGGCGCCCGACCGTCGTCTTCTTCGTCGCCATGTCGCTGAGCATGGTCGGTCTCGCCTGGGCGATGACCGCGCTCCCCACCGGGACCGCGTACGCGGTGTGGGTCGGGATCGGCGCGACGCTGACCGTCGTCTGGGGCTTCGTCACGGGCAAGGAGCGTGCCACCGTGGCGCGCGTCGGCCTGCTCGTGCTGCTCGTCGGCTCCGTCATCGGGCTCAAGGCGGTGAGCTGACCGTGCCGTGGATCGTCCTGCTCGTCAGCGCCGTCTTCGAGGCCGTCTGGGCGACGGCGCTCGGCAAGTCCGACGGGCTGTCCGTCCTCGGGCCGTCCGTCGTCTTCTTCGTCGCGCTCGCGCTGAGCATGCTCGGCCTCGGCTGGGCGACCAAGCACATCCCGATCGGCACCGCGTACGCGGTGTGGGTCGGGGTCGGCGCGGCGCTCACCGTCACCTACGCCATCCTCACGGGCGACGAGTCCGTGAGCGTGGGCAAGGTGGTCTTCATCGCCGGGATCATCGCGGCGGTGGTGGGCCTCAAGCTCGTGCCGTCGCGCCCGGGGCGGGCGGCCGAGAGGGCTTCCGGCCCGGAGGCCGACGCGTCGGCCGACTCCGCGCGGGCGCCCGCGGGAACGGCCCCGGACCGCCCGTAGCGCGGCGTCGAACCGCTCCGCCGCGCCCCTGAGCACGGGATTCGTCGCTCGGCGGCGCGGTGCGGGAGCATGTGCGCCGGGGCGACGGGGTCATGCAGCGGCCCGGACGCCGCCCTCGAGGCCGCAAGGAGCAGAAGTGAACGGTTCGGCCGACGCCGCCCTCTCGACGTGGGTGCCCTCTCCCGGCGCCGTCGCCGCCGGGGAGTTTCGGTACTACCCGGAGGAGGACCGGTGGTGGTGGTCGGACCCGCTCCTCGAGCTCTTCGGCTACTCCCCCGGTGAGGTCGTCCCCACGACGGAGCTGCTCCTGTGGCACCACCGGGCCACGGGCAAGGACCGTGCGCAGACGCTCACCGCCATCGCGCGCGCCGTGTCCGGCGAGGCGCCGGTGCAGGTGCAGGTCATGCGGGACGCGAGGGGCCGGGAGTGCGCGGTCATCGTGCTCGTCGACGTCGCCTGGACCGACCCGACCGGCGTACCCGTCGCCCGGGGCGTCGTGCTCGACGTGACGAGCGTCGTCGGCGTCGGCGCACGGGCCCAGGCGAACGAGCAGATCGGCCTGTGGGCACAGTCCCGCGCCGCGATCGAGCAGGCCAAGGGCATCATCGCGCTCGCCTACCGCGTCACCCCCGACGCCGCGTTCGCGTCGCTCCGCCGCTCGTCGAGCCTCGCCAACGTCAAGGTGCGCGACATCGCCGAGTCGATCGTCGCCGTCGCGCAGGACCTGCCGGCCGGGGTCGACCCGCGACCGGCGCTCGACCGCGTTCTCGCGGGCGTCCAGGCCGCCTGAGGCGACGCCCGGGCACGACGACGCCCCGGCCCCGCACCGTGTCGGTGCGGGGCCGGGGCTTCCTGTCGAGGACCGGTCGACCGGGGTCGTCGCCGGGCTCAGCGGGCGTCGGGCGACCGGCGGCGGCGGGAGGCCAGGACCAGGCCGGTGCCCGCCAGGACGATGAACGCACCGGCGGCGAGGACGCTCCCGTCCGTCCCCGTCGTCGCGAGGGCGTCCCGCTGGGCGGCCTGCTCGACGTCCGCGACCGGCTGCGTGCCCGTCAGCCCGAGGTTCGTCGGGTCGGTCGTGTCGGCCACCTCGACGACCGTCCCCGTCGAGCCCGCGTAGACACCGTCGGTCGGATCGGCCGGCTGGACCGGGTCGGTCGGGTCGACCGGCTGCACCGGGTCCGTCGGGTCCGTCGGGTCGGTCGGGTCCACCGGGTCGGTGGGGTCGACCGGTGCCTCCGGCTCGTCGGCCAGCGTCACGCCGATCCAGTCCCACGCGGTCGACGGGCGGTCGAGCTCACCGAGCCCGATGAACCAGTGCTGGAACGTCGACGGCGTCCAGAGCCCGGTCTCCGGGTCGACGGAGCCCTCGCCGTGGTTGTTGTGGTCCCAGCCTGTGTAGAAGTGCGGGCTGCCCTGCTGCGTGCCCTGGGCCGAGCCCCACAGCTGGAACTGCGGCAGGTCGGCGACGTTCGTCCCGGCCGGGACGCGGACGAACACCTTCTGGCCCGGCGTCACGCTGTCGACGACCCGACCCTGCGCGTCCACGAGCACGACCCCGGCCGGCATCGCCGAGCCGTCCGCCGTGCGGAGCTCGACGTGCACGTTCCCGGAGCCCCCGGCCAGCGAGGCCGTGAACCCGTAGTCGGTCGACCCGTCGGTGTTGCGCACGAACCCGTTCGAGACGAAGCCGGGCTGCGGCATGACGACGTTGGTCGTGAGCGCCTTCTCGATGAGCCACGCGGCCGTCTGCAGGGTCGCACCGCGGTCGCTGGAGTAGCCGTTGCCCGAGGAGGCGAACTGCTGCTGCGCGAAGTCGCTCACCGTCACGTGGTTCGACGCGTCGACGTCGAAGAACAGGCCCATGACGTCGTGCCCGGTCGAGAAGTACCAGACGGCGAACTGCGTCGCCTCGTACGCGGTGTAGTCGAGGCTCCGCTGCTGCTGCTCGTCGTACCACCCGCGCACGTCGTCGACCGTGTACCAGCCCTGGTCGATGGACGGCTGGTACCAGCCCAGGTACTCCTCCCAGGGGGTGCCGACGGCCGTCACGCCCGCGCTGTCGAGCAGCGCCTGCGCGTCCGCGGCCCGGGCGGCCGCGTCGTTGCCGCCCTTGTAGCCGTTGACGAGGATCGTCTGCTGGGCCGACGTGTTCTGCCAGTGGATGCCGTCCGGGTCCGGGGCGACCGACTCGTCGCCGGACCACGCGTGGTACCAGTACCCGGCGATGTCGCGGTCGTAGACCATGTGCAGCGCGCCGTCGTCGTCCACGAGCGTGTGGTGGAGGATGTGGAGCTGCGGCTGGCCGTTCCAGCCCGACCAGTCCTTGCCCGAGCCGCCCTCGGCCGGCTCGGTGAAGTACCAGTAGTCGCAGGGGTAGCCGTGGTAGTACCCGTCGTGCCAGTGCGGCTGGTACTCCGCGTCGGGGTACGCGGCCTGCGTCGCGCCGAGCAGGCCGACGCCCAGCGCTGCCTGGAACGTCGCCGTCAGGTCGGACGTCGCGAGCTCCTCGGCAGGAACCGCCTCGTCCAGCGACACGGCGTCCTCCGATGCCTCCGCGGCGCCGTCCTCGACGGCGGGCGCGGGCGACACGGCGTCGTCCGTCGCGGGGGCCTGCGAGGGCGCAGCCTCCGTGGCGGGCTCGGCACCCTCCGAAGAGGCCTCGACGGCGGGCTCCTCCGGCGCGGGTGCCGCGGTCGCGGGCGCCTCGGGTGCGGACGCCTCGGGCGCCGGGGCGACGACCGGGTCGGTCGGTGCGGGCGCCTGGCCGGCGGGAGCCTCGGCGGGTGCCGACGCCTCGCTCGCGGCGGGAACCGTCGCCTGGGCCGTCTCGGGGGCCTCGGGAGCCGTCGCCTCGGGCGCGGACGCCTCGCCGTCGTCCGCGAACGCGGCGAGCGGGGCGCCCAGCAGGAGCGCGGCGGAGACGGCGGTCGTGGTGGCGGTGCGAAGAACCTTCATGGTGGAGCTCCTCTTGTCCTCGTGGCGGGTGTTTCCCGATGACTCCACGCTCCGCCCCGGGAGGGGTCCTCCGGCACGCCCGAACGGAGGCGACCGCTACCGCCGAAAGTCGACTCCTCGCGCTCGCGCCGCCGGGCCGGGACGGCGGCCGGTGGCTAGCCTGAGCGGCGTGGGGGTCCAGGTCACGTGGGCCGACGTCCTCGTCGCGGTCTCGAGCGCGGCCGCCGGGGCGCTCCTCGTCGTGCTGCGGGCGTCGTCCGGCCTGGGCTGGGCGACGTGGGGGGCGGAGACCGCCGCCCAGCTGGTGGCGTCCGGCGTGCTCCTGGCCCGGCGGCGGCACCCGATCGCCGTCCTGGGCGCGTGCGTCGCGCTGTCCTTCGTCTCCCCCGCCGTCGCGACGCTCGCCGCTCTCTACGCCGTGGGGACCGAGGTCCGCTCCGCGCGCACCAGCGGGGCCGCGGTGCTCGGCGTCGTCGTCGCGACCTGGCCGGTCTGGCGCACGACGGCGGAGGGCTCGGGGCCGACGACGCTCTGGGTCGCGACGGTCATGGCCCTCTTCGCTTACCTCGCCGGGCGTGCGGAGCGCGCGCGCGCCGAGGCCGACCGTCGGGCGGCGACAGCCTCCGAGGAGGCCGCCCGGACCGCCGAGCGGGCCCGGCTCGCGCGCGAGCTGCACGACGTCGTCTCGCACCGCGTGAGCTACGCCGTCGTCGAGGCCGAGGTGCTCGCGACCACCACGCACGACGACGAGGTCCGCCGGGTCGCGGACGAGATCGGGGCGAGCGGCCGCGCCGCCCTGGCGGAGATGCGGCAGGTGCTCGGCGCGCTCACCGCGGCCGGTCCTGCCACCATCGCCCCATCCCGGGCGCCGGACGGCGACGAGGTCGAGACCCTCGTCGCCGAGGCCCGCTCGGCGGGCCAACCCGTCGAGGCGCACGTCGCGGTGCGGCCGTCGTCGCCGCCCGACCTCGTCGACCGGACCGTCGTGCGCGTCGTCGGCGAAGGGCTGACGAACGCCGTCCGGCACGCGCCGGGCGCGCGCACGGTCGTGTCGGTGACCCCCGTGCCCGACGGCGTCGCGGTCGCCGTGGACAACGACCCTCCGGACCGTCCCCCGACCGGGCTGACGACCGGTGGCTACGGGCTCGCGGGCCTGCGCGAGCGCGTCGACCTCCTGGGCGGCACGCTGGAGGCCGGTCCCACCCCCGCGGGCGGCTATCGTCTCCGCGCCACGCTCCCCAGGAGGACAGCATGATCCGCGTGGTCGTCGTCGACGACGAGGCGCTCCTGCGCACCGGGATCGTGCGGCTCGTGGAGACCGCGCCGGACCTCGAGGTGGTCGGCGAGGGGGCCGACGGCGCCCGCGCCGTCGAGCTCGCCCGCGAGCTCGACCCGGACGCCCTGCTCCTCGACATGCAGATGCCCGTCATGGACGGGCTCGACGCGCTCGTCGCGATCCACCGGGAGCGGCCACGCACCGCGGTCGTGGTCCTGACGAGCTTCCTCGCGGACGAGTACGTCCTCCCCGCGCTGCGAGCCGGTGCCGCGGGCTACCTGCTCAAGGACTCGACGCCGGAGGAGCTCCACCACGGCATCCGCGCCGCGGTCGCCGGCGACTCGATCCTGTCCCCCGCGGTCGCCCGGCACCTGCTCGCGGCCGCAGGAGGCGACGGGACCGCGCGCCGCGCCGACGCGCGACGCCGTCTCGCGCGCCTGGCGCCGCAGGAGCAGGAGGTCGTCGCCGCGCTCGCGGGCGGGCTGTCCAACGCCGAGATCGGGCGCCGCCTGTTCCTCGCGGAGTCGACGGTCAAGGCGTACCTCGCGCACGCGATGACCAAGCTCGGCACGACGAACCGCACCCAGACCGCGATCCTCGCCCACGAGGCAGGCCTCGCCGCGGAGTGACGTCCGGGGCTGCGGTCACACCCGAGGCCGCCGGGGTGCGGGCCTCCGCGAGCAGCGGCACCATCGCTGACGTGGGACGTCGTGCGCGCATCACCCGGTCCGGGGCCGCGCTCGGGCTGCTGCTCGGGCTCGCGCTCGGCACGACGGCGGGCTGCACGGCGAGCCGGCAGGAGCCGGGCCAGGCGACCGCCGCCGTCGCCGACGCGGTCGCGCAGGCCGGGTCGGCGGTCGAGACGACGCGGCTCACCGTGCGCCTGCTCGACACCGACCGCGTGACGACGCCCGTCGCGGACGCCGCGGTGCTCGACCAGGTCCGGGTGCTCGAGGAGTCCACGACCGCCCTGACCACTCTGGTACCGCCGGACGACGTCTCGTCCGCGCAGCGCGACGCGGGGCTCGCGGCCGTCGTCGACGCGACGGCCGAGGTCGTCACCGCGCGCGCGTGGGTCGCGCGGGAGGCGGGCGGCGACCTGTCGGCAGCCGGGGCGGTGCCGCTCACGGCGTCCGAGCTCCAGGCCGACCTCGCGCGCGCGGCCGACGACCTCGACACGGTGCTCGCCCTGGCGGGTGGCGCGTGAAGCAGCTCCTCGGTGTCGCGCTCGGCATCCTCACGGCGATCGGCGGGTTCGTCGACATCGGCGACCTCGTCACGAACGCCGTCGTGGGGTCGCGGTTCGGCCTGTCGCTCGTGTGGGTCGTGGTCGTGGGCGTCGTCGGGATCTGCCTGTTCGCGTCGATGTCGGGCCGCGTCGCGGCGGTGAGCGGGCGCGCGACGTTCGAGATCATCCGCGAGCGCCTCGGCCCACGGGCGGCGGGCGCGAACCTGGCGGCGTCGTTCGCGATCAACCTCCTCACGCTCACCGCGGAGATCGGCGGCATCGCGCTCGCGCTGCACCTCGCGAGCAGCGTCGAGCCGCGCCTGTGGATGCCGGTCGCGGCGCTCGCCGTCTGGCTCGTGCTGTGGCGCGTGAAGTTCCAGGTGATGGAGAACGTCGCGGGCCTGCTCGGGCTGCTGCTCGTGGGGTTCGGGGTCGCGCTGTTCCTGCTGGGACCGGACTGGGGCGAGCTGCTGCGCCAGGCGGTGCCGCCGTCGCCCCCGGAGACGGAGCACGTCGCGACCTACTGGTACTACGCCGTCGCGCTCTTCGGCGCCGCGATGACGCCGTACGAGGTGTTCTTCTTCTCCTCCGGAGCCGTCGAGGAGGGCTGGACCGCGAAGGACCTCGCGCAGAACCGCGTCAACGTGCTCGTCGGCTTCCCGCTCGGCGGGCTGCTGTCGGTGGCGATCGCGGCGTGCGCGGCCGTCGTGCTGCTGCCCGCGGGCATCGAGGTGTCGTCGCTGTCGCAGATCGTGCTGCCCGTCGCCGAGGCCGGGGGGACGCTGCTGCTCGCCGTGGTGATCGTGGGGATCGTCGCGGCGACGTTCGGCGCCGCGCTCGAGACGGCCCTGTCGAGCGGGTACACGCTCGCGCAGTACCTCGGCTGGTCGTGGGGGAAGTTCCGCCGCCCGGCGCGCGCGGCGCGCTTCCACCTGACGATGGTCGTCGCGCTGCTGCTCGCGGTGGCGATCCTCATGACGAGCGTCGACCCGGTGGCGGTCACCGAGATGTCCGTCGTGTTCTCCGCGGTCGCGCTGCCCCTCACGTACGTGCCGATCCTCCTCGTGGCCAACGACCAGGAGTACATGGGCGAGCACGTCAACGGGCGCGTGACCAACGCGCTCGGCATGGTCTACCTGGTGATCGTCGTCGTCGCGGCGGTGGCGGCGATCCCCCTGATGATCGCGACGGGAGCAGGGTCATGAGCCGGGACGCCACCCCTTCGACGGGGGTGCGCGTCGTGGACGCGCGCCTGCACCTGCTGAGCCGTCAGGTGCTCGACGTCGACGGCGAGCCGGTCACCACCGTCGACGACCTGGAGCTCGTCGCCTCCCCCGCCGCGGACGACGCCGCGGCCGACGGCTCGCCCGACCGACCGCCCGACCGACCGCCGGACGACGGCCCGCGGGACGCGGTGCCCGGCGAGCCGGCGGAGGTCGGCGCGGTGCTCACCGGGCCGGTGCTCGTGACGCGCCTCCTCGGCGGCCGCCCGCCCGCGTCGCGCTGGGAGCGCGTGCCGTGGTCCGACGTCGGGCACGTGGGCACGGCGCTCGAGCTCACCGTCCGCGCGGACTCGCTCGACCTGCACTGGACCGAGGACTGGCTGCGCGAGCACGTGGTCGGCCGCATCCCGGGCGGCCGGCACGACCCCGAGGAGGAGTCGTGATCCTCGGCGACCTGCTCGACGCGCGCGTCCTCGGGCCCGGCGGGGAGGACCTCGGGTTCCTCGTCGACGTGCGCCTCGCCCTCGACACGCTGCCCGACGACGGCCCGCCCGCGGGCGGGACCGACCCCGACGACGCGCACCCCGAGGACCGCGCGCTGGCCGAGACGGTACGACGGCGCAGCCGCGTCGGGCGCGCGCGGGTCGTCGGGATCCTCGTGAGCCCGCGGACCGGGACGTCGCTCCTCGGGTACGAGCGCACGGGCGTCACGGCGCCGTGGCCGGTGCCGCAGCTCGTGCGGCGCCGGCACCGCGGCACGTTCCTCGTGCCGTGGGACGACGTCGCCGCCGCCGGGCAGGGCGAGGTCCGGCTCGCGCGCGGATACCGGCGCCAGGACGCCGCCCTCCCCTGACGACGCCGCGCGTTGCGAGCGACGCGCGGCCCCGTGACGCTGGACGGGACGGTGGAGCCAGCCGCCGCCGGCCGTCCCGGGCGGCACGACCGCCCGGCGCCACGGGAGGACCCCATGAAGGCGCTGTTCGTCAGCTGCACGCTCAAGAGCTCTCCGGAGCCGTCCAACACCGAGGCGCTCGGGCGCGTGGTCGCCGAGGCGCTCCAGGACCGCGGGGTCGAGGTCGAGCACGTCCGCCTCGTCGACCTCGCCGTGCCGCCCGGCGTCGTCACCGACGTCGGGGAGGGCGACGAGTGGCCGCGCGTGCACGAGCGGCTGGTCGCGTCGGAGATCCTCGTGGTCCTCACGCCCACGTGGCTCGGGCGCCCGTCGTCGCTCGCCCAGCGCATGCTCGAGCGCATGGACGCGATGATCTCCGAGGAGGGGCCCGACGGGATCCCCGTCGCGTACAACCGGGTCGCGGGGGTCGTGGTCACGGGCAACGAGGACGGCGCGCACCACGTCATCTCGGAGGTGAGCGGGGCCCTCGCGGACATCGGCTACACGATCCCGGGACAGGCGTGGACCTACTGGAACCAGGGCCCGGGGCCCGGGCCGGACTACGTCCAGACCGGCCACGGGCACGAGTGGGCGCGCGAGACCGGGCGCCTCATGGCGCACAACCTGCACGCCGTCGCGTCGGCGCTCGCGGCGCACCCCGTCCCCGCTCCCGGCTCCTGACCGACGACCGCTACGCCTCCGCGATCCGCTTGATCGCCGCGAGCCGGCGGTCCCACGCCGCGCCGATGGCCTCGAGGGCGCGCGCCGTCTCGCCGAGCCGCGTCCCGACGGCCCGGTGCCGGACCTCGCGCCCGACGCGCACCGACTCGACGAGCCCGACCTCCGCGAGCACGGCGAGGTGCTTCGCGATGGCCTGCCGGCTCACGGGGAGCCGCTCGGCGAGCGCGGACGCCGAGAGGTCCGCGCTGCCGAGCTCCTGGAGGATCCGCCACCGGGTGTCGTCCGCGAGCGCGGAGAACACGGGGGCGAGCTCCGTCGCCGCTGCGCTCACGCGTGCCCGCCCTCGCCCGCGAGAGCGCCTTCGAGGAGCTCGACGAGCTCGTCGAGCTCGCTCGTCCACCCCTGCCGGTGGCTCTCGAGCAGCTCGTCGGGGTCGGCGGTGCGCTCGAACCCGGTCTCGACGACGCGCAGGACGGTCGTCGGGCCCTGCGGCTCGAGCGTGAAGCGCGCGACGGTCGACGTCGTCTCGTCCAAGGGCTGCCCCACCGGCGTCCCCCACCGGAAGGCGAACGTCGTCGTGGGGTCGTACTCCTCGATCCGCACCTGGACGTCGGGGACGTCGGGCCAGCTGAACACGCCCTCGCCGCCGACGCGCAGGTCGGGCAGAGAGGTGCGCTGACCGAACCAGCGGCTGATGAGGTCCTCCTGGGTGAGCGCCGCCCAGACGCGGGCGGCCGGGGCGTCGATCGTCACGGTCCGGGAGACGGTGTACGACGCCGCGTCGACGGCGGCCGGCTCGTTCGTGGTGGTCATGGTGCGTCCTCTCCGTGGGGAAGGTCTCGCTGTGCAACTCCACAGTTGCACAGCGCTCGGTCGAGCGCAACCTTCAGGTTGCACCTGGCCCGCGACACCTCACCCGCCCCCGAGCGCGATCCCCGCCACGGCGGCCGCGAGGCACACGAGCAGCATCCCCAGCGCGTGCACGACCGCGACCGCGCCGCGGCCCGCGAGCAGGAGCCGCGCCCCCTCGACCGACGCCGTCGAGAACGTGGAGTACCCGCCGAGGAACCCGACGCCGAGCACCGCCACGACGTCCCCCCGGCCCGGGTGCGTCGCCCCCCACCCCGTGAGCAGCCCCAGCAGGAAGCACGCCGTCACGTTGACCACGAGCGTGCCGAGCGGCGTCGACCAGCGGTTGTGCCGCGCGACCACCGTGTCGAGGAGGAACCGGGACGCCGCGCCGAGACCGCCCGCGACGGCGACGAGCAGCAGGTCGAGGACCCCCGTCACCGCGCGCCACCGCCGCGGGCGACGCGCCGCCGTCGGGCCGCGGCCGCGAGCGCGACGCCGCCCACCGCCGCCGCGACCCCCAGCGCGACGCTCCCCAGCGCGTAGGCCGCGCCGAGGGCGGCGTGCCCGCCGCTCGCGAGGCGCTCGACCTCGACGACGAACGTCGAGTACGTCGTGAAGCCCCCGAGCACGCCGGTGCCGCACCCGAGCCGGACGGCCCGGCGCCCGCCCGAGTCGGGGCCCGCGCGCAGCAGCGTCTCGAGCAGCGCGCCGAGCACGAACGAGCCGACGAGGTTGATCCAGAACGTCGTCCACGGCCACGCGCCCGGCACGGGCGCGAACGCCTGCTCGAGCAGCGCGCGCGCCGTCGTGCCGACCGCTCCCCCGGCCGCGACGAGGCCCGCGAGCGCGAGCAGCGGGGTCCGGCGCGTCACCTCTCCCACGGGGTGCGGATCTCCTTCCAGTCCACGACGGCGAGCGGGACCGTGAGGACGGGGCGGTGCTGGTGGTGGGCCAGGTGCACCGCGACCGACCCCTCGACGAGCTCGCGCACGTGCGCGAGCGAGCCGGGCGCGCGCGACCCGACGACGATCACCGCCGCGTCGACGGCGCGCGCGAGGTGGGTCAGCGCGCGGTCGGGCCGCCCCGCGAGGTAGCGCAGCTCCCACGGCACGCGTGCTCCCGCGAGCTCCGCGCCGACCTCGGCGCGCAGGCGCTCGGCGGTGCCCTGCCAGGCGTCGTCGGCGGAGTCCGGGTCGAGGGGCGCGTGCGTCACGGACCCGTCCGGGTGCTCCTCGACCACGGCGCGCGACGCGTCGGCGTACGCCGCGACGAGCCGGGACCCGGCGGCGTCGGCCCAGGCCGCCGCCGTGCGGACGACGAGCGGGTCACCGCCCGGGACGACGCCCACCACCACGGCGTGCCCCGCGAACGGGACCATCCGGTCGAGCGCGGGCTGGGGCACCGCCCCCGCGTGCGGCCGTGCTCTCATGCGGCCTCCTCCCGCGGGCAACGTCCTGCCCGCCGACGGGCGACGAGTCAGGAACCATCAGCCCTGGCGGCGGTTCGGGCGGCTGCGCCCCGGCGGGATCCATCACCGCTCCCAGCGTAGCCAGCGCCGGGACCGTCCGCTCAGCCGGCCTTGGGCTTCGCGAACTTCTTCTCGTCGAACGACTTCGCCAGCTCGTGGTCGGTGACGACGAACCCGACCGCCTGCGCGACCGGGAGCACCTGGTCGCGCTCCAGGCCGTCGTCGATCCCGAGCCGGTACATGATCACGACGGTGCCCGTGCTCAGCATGACCGACGGCGCGTCCCCGTCGTCGAGGATCGCGTACGAGCCCTGGAACCCGGGCTGCGGGACGGCCGCGGCGAGGGTCGGGTGGGCCGGGCCGGTGGTGTCGGCCAGGGGGTCGCCCTCCGGCGCGTCGTTGAACGCCGCGGCGGCGCGCTCGGCCTCCTCCTTCGAGCCGACGTCCAGCACGACGACGTCGAGCGCGACGGTCGGGCCGTCGTCGGACACGACGCGGGCCTCGAACCCTGCCTGGCACGAGCCCGCGAGGGCCTGGATCGCGGGGATCGCGGGGACGTCGTCGCACGCGAAGTCCCGCCGCGCCACGAGGGCGATGCGGTCGTCGTTGACGAGGTAGTCGTTGTCGGAGAAGTACGCCCACGACATCGGCGCGAGCTCGGGGCCCTTCTCCGGGTCCATCTCCGCGCCCGCGCGGTACTCCTGCGCGAGCCACGGCTCGTCGTCGGTGACGTCGGTGTCCGCGGGGTCCTCGGTCTCCTCCGGCTCCGGCTCCGTCGGCGCGTCCGACGTCGCGGGCGCCTGCTCGGCCGTGGTCGGCCCGGGGTCGGGCGCGGAGTCGTCGCGCAGCCCGAGCCACACGCCGAGGGCGCCCGCGACGAGCCCGAACGCGCCCAGGCCGGCGAGCACCGGCACGAGCCACGGGCGACGGCCGCGGCCCGGCGGCGTCGCGTACGGGGAGAAGCCGTACGGGTCCGACGGCGGCGCGGTCGCCGTCGGGACGACCGTCGCGTCGTCGGGCGCGCCGTAGCCCGGGCCCGACGGCGCCCCGTACGGCGCGGACGGGCTGCCGTACGGAGCCGTGGGGTGGGTGCCGTGCGGCGGGGCGCCGTAGGGCGCGCCGGGCGCGCCCGCGTACGCCCCGGGCGGCGGCGGTGCGGTGTGGCCGGACGACGTCGCGGCGGGCGGCCACGTCGCGCCGGTCTCCGCGGGAGGCCAGGTCGCGCCCGTGTCCGCCGGCGGGAGCGTCGCGTGCGGGTCCGGGCCGCGGTACCCCTGGGGCGCTGGCGGCGCCCCGCGCTGCCCGTACGGGTCCGTGCCGTACGGGACCTGGGCGTGGGACTGCCCCGGTCCGGGCGGGGGCGGCGGGGGCGGCGACCCGCCCGGGGTCGCGGCGCCGTCGTCCCCGTACCGCCGCGGCGGCCGCATGACGGTCTGGTCGTCGACCGGCTCGTACGGCTCGGTGGGGTCGGACATCGGGCGGGTCCTCTCGTCGTGGGCGGCTCGTGCAGGGTATCCCGGGAGCCGCGCCGCGCCGGTGGTCCGCCGAGCGGCGTCTCAGTCGAGCGGGTCGCGCGCGACGGGGCACGTCATGCAGTGCCCGCCGCCCCGGCCGCGCCCGAGCTCCGCCCCGACGATCGTCACGACCTCGACGCCCGCGCGCCGCAGCGCCGCGTTGGTCAGGGTGTTGCGGTCGTACGTGACGACGACGCCCGGCTCGATGGCGACGGCGTTGTTCCCCGAGTCCCACTGCTGCCGCTCGGACGCGTACGCGTCGCCCGCCGTCTCCACGACGCGCAGCGCGGGCAGACCCAGCGCGCGCGCCACCACGTCGACGAAGGGCGTGTCGCCCTCGTCGGTGATCTCGACGCCCGGCGCGCGGTCCGACGGCCGCAGCGTGAAGGTGTGGATGCCGTCGACGATCGCCGGGTGCACCGTGACGAGGTCGCGGTCCGCGAACGTGAACACGGTGTCGAGGTGCATCGCCGCGCGCAGCCGCGGCATGCCCGCGACGACGACCTGCTCCGCCGCGCCCGCGTCGAACAGCGCCTTCGCGAGCTGCGAGATCGCCTGGCGCGACGTGCGCTCGCTCATCCCGACGAGCACCGCGCCGTTGCCCACCGGCATGACGTCGCCGCCCTCCAGCGTGGCCTGGCCCCAGTCCTGCTCCGGGTCGCCCCACCACACCGTCGACTCCCGGTACTCGGGGTGGAACGCGTAGACCGCCTTCATGAGGAGCGTCTCCTCCTGGCGCGCCGGCCAGTACAGCGGGTTGAGCGTCAGGCCGCCGTAGACCCAGCACGTGGTGTCGCGCGTGTACAGGGTGTTCGGCAGCGGCGGGAGCAGGTACTCGAACCCGCCCGTCGACTCGCGCGCGAGGTCCACGTAGCCGGTGCGGTAGTCGTCGGGCAGGTCGGTCGTCGCCAGGCCGCCCACGAGGAACCGCGCGAGCTCGCGCTCGCTCAGCGAGTCGAGGTAGGCCCGCGTGCCCTCGACGAGCCCCAGGCCCACCTGGTTCGGCACGACCTTGCGGTCGAGCACCCACGCCCGCGCCTCGGGGATCGCGAGCGTCTGCGCGAGGAGGTCGTGCAGCTCGACGACCTCGACGCCCCGGTTCGTCAGCTTGTTGACGAAGTCGAGGTGGTCGCGCTGGGCGGCCTCCACCCACATGACGTCGTCGAAGAGGAGGTCGTCGGAGTTCGTCGGGGTCAGCCGCTCGTGCGCCAGCCCCGGTGCGCAGACGAGGACCTTGCGCAGGCGCCCCACCTCCGAGTGGACGCCGTGCTGCGCGGGCGGGACGGTGGACGGGACGGCGGACGCGACGCTCATGGGTGCTCCCTCTCGGTGGTGCGGTCGGTACGGTCCGGTGGTCTCACAGCGACACCCACCCCGCCGCGAGGCCGACGACGGCGAGCACCGCGAGCGCCACGACGACGCCGAGCAGCGCGAGCTCCGCGGGCCCGAACGCCCGCCGCCCCTGCTCGCGGCGCGTCATGACGAAGAGGACGGTGACGGGCGCGTAGAAGACGAACGCGAGCAGCGCCAGGTCGAGCCCGGCCGCGAAGAGCAGGAACGCGGTGTACGCCGACGCGAGGACCGCCACGACGAGGTCGCCCGTCAGGGTGCGGGCGGGGGCGCCGTCGTACGTCTCGCGCGTGAGCCGCAGCCGCAGCGCGTAGAGCGCGGCCAGCAGGAACGGGATGAGGGTCATCGACGCGGTGAGGTCGAGCGCGAAGTCGAACGCGTCGTCGGAGAAGTACGTGACGACGAGGACCACCTGCGAGAGCGCCGTGCTGAGCAGCAGCGCGTTCACCGGGACGTCCTCCCGGCGCGTGCGGGTGAGGAACCGCGGCATGTCGCGGTCCTTGGCCGCGACGAACAGGACCTCCGCCGCCATGAGGGTCCACGCGAGGTAGGCGCCGAGAACCGAGACGATCAGCCCGACGCCCACGAAGACGCTCCCCCACGGCCCGACCGCGGCCTCCAGCACGCCCGCCATCGACGGCTGGCGCAGCTCCGCGATCTCGGCCATCGGCAGGATCCCGTAGGACACGATGGTCACCGACGCGAAGACCGCGAGCACGCTCGTGAACCCGAGGATCGTCGCCCGCCCCACGTCCTCGCGACGGCGCGCGTGCCGCGAGTAGACGCTCGCGCCCTCGACCCCGAGGAAGACGAACACGGTGACGAGCATGGTGTCGCGCACCTGGTCGAACAGCGACCCGGTGTACGAGGCGCCGTGGAGGTTCTCCGCGAAGACCGCGGGGTCGAACGCGAGCACGGCGAGCAGGACGAAGACGAGGATGGGCACGAGCTTGGCGATCGTGACGATCCGGTTGATCGCCGTCGCCTCCCGGATCCCCTGCCGCACGAGCGCGAAGAAGAGCCACAGCCCGACCGACGAGAGCACGAGCGCGAGCACCGTGTCCCCCGCGCCCAGGGCGGGGACCCACGCCCCGAGCGTCGACATGATGAGCACCCAGTACGTCACGTTGCCCACGCACGCGCTCGCCCAGTACCCGGCGGCGGCGTAGAAGCCCGTGAACTCCCCGAAGCCCGCCTTCGCGTACGCGTAGACCCCGGCGTCGAGCCCGGGCTTGCGGACCGCGAGCCGCTGGAAGACGAGGGCGAGCGTGAACATGCCCGCGCCCGCGACGACCCACGCCACGAGCGCGCCCGCGACCCCCGTCTCCTGAGCGAAGCGGCGCGGGAGCGAGAAGACGCCCGCCCCGACCATGGAACCCACGACCATCGCCGTGAGCGTGAGCACGGTGACCTTCGTGGTGCCGGACGTCGTGCCCTGCGCCGTGCCCTCAGCGGTCATGCCCCACGCCCCTCGCGCTCGCGTGCCCGCCCGCGCCGAGCGGCTCGGCGGCGCCGTGCTGACCCGGTCGATGATGGCAGCGTCGCGGTCGGCCCGCGCGTCGGGTGCCGGGGTCCCCCGCGCGGCCTACCCCGGGCGCCGTACCCGCCGCCCGATCTCCTCCTCAGGGTGGACACGCGCGCGCGATCGGTACGCGTACGCTGCCCGTGGGTCGCCGGACACGGCAGGGGGGAACTGCTCGACCGACGAGTGACCGACCGTCGTCCGACCCACCTCACCGCACATGAACATGCTCACCTGGACCGCCGTCGACCACCGGACCTGGCGTGCCCGCAGCGCCTCGCGCGAGTACGTCGTCCGGCGCGACGACACCGGCACCTGGACCCTCGACGGCCCCGGCCGCACGTGGGGCGCGCTGCCGAGCCTCGAGATCGCCCAGGAGGTCGCCGCGCTCGACGACGAGGTCCACCACGACGACGACCGGATGACGAGCTATCGCGTCGTCACCGCCACCGGTGCGCGGCGCGGCGAGCCGTTCGGCGCCGAGACGGACGAGGACGCGCTCGACGTGCTCCGGGCCCGGCGCCGGGCCGGCAACCTCCCGCTCGCACCGTTCCGCCTGGAGACCTCCGACGGCCGCCTGGTCGGCGCGTGGGACAAGGCCGTCCAGATCCCGGCCCGGTCGGTCGGCGACGGGACGTCCGGGCCGGTCTGACGCTCCGGTCTGACGTTCAGGCCCGCGACGCGGCGCGGCGCGCCGCGAGGGCGGCCCGCCGCCGTCGGCTGCTCTCGACGTGCGCCGCGGCGAGCTCCGCGGCCCGGTCGCCGTCCCGGGCACGGACCGCGTCGAACAGCGCCACGTGCTCGTCGGTGACGTCGGCGAGGTCGTCGTGCTGCGACAGCGCCCAGCGCATCCGGCTGCGGATGCCCTGCATCATGTCGTCGAGCAGCCGGTTGCCCGCGAGCACCGTGACGATCTCGTGGAAGTCGGCGGCCGAGCGGCGCGACCCCACCGGGTCGGCCGCGCGCGCGCCCTCCTGCTCGCGGTCGAGCGCCGCGCGCAGACGCTCCAGCCCCGGCGGCTCGTGGCGCTCGGCGGCGAGGCGGAACGCGAGCGGCTCGAGCACGGCGCGGACCTCGTCCAGGTCGGCGAGGTCGGCGTCGGTGAACGCCCGCACGACGGCCCACGTGTGCGGGCGCAGCGCGACGAGCCCCTCCCCCTCCAGGACCTTGAGCGCGTCGCGTACGGGGATGCGGCTCACGCCGAACCCGGCGGCGAGGTCGCGCTCGACGAGGCGCGAGCCGGGCTCGCGCACGCCGTCGAGGATCTCGTCCCGCAGCCGGGACGCGACCCGCGCGGACTCCAGCACTCGCTCCTCGGCTCCGGCCACGCGTCGATTCTCGCACCGGCCCGGGTGCCGTTGAGAGCCCGCGCGGACCGTGCGAGGGTGGACGGGACCGCGTCGAACGAGGGAGTTCCGATGACGAGCACCACCCGTACCCCCGCCCGCGCGACCCAGGGCAGGGTGCGCCGCGCCCGGATCGCCGGGGCGACGGCCCTGGCCGCGGGGATCGCGCTCGCGGCGCCCGCCGCGGCGGTCGTGCCGACCGCGGCACCCGCCGACGACGGCTACGAGGTGATCCTCGACGGCACCCCGGAGTCGTTCGACGCGTGGGAGTACGCGGGCGACGGCGGGTTCGACCGTCTCGACGACGGCACGGTGCGCAGCCGCGCCGGCGCGGGCGGCGGGTTCGGGACCCTCTGGTACCCGGTGCGCCAGTACGGCGACTTCTCGATGGTGGTCGAGCTCCGCGACGACGCCCCCGGTGACGCTCGCGCGAACAGCGGGATCCAGGTGCGGTTCCCCGACCTGTCCGGTCCGGTCGAGGGCTGCCCGACGACGTTCAACGGCAACGAGACGGGCAACCTGTCGTGGATCGCGGTCAACTGCGGCCACGAGATCCAGGTCAACGACTCCCCCGAGGGCGGCTCGAACGACCCCCGCAAGACGGGCTCGGTCTACGGCTTCGCCGACCTCGGCCTCGACGAGGCCCGGCCCACCGCCAAGGGCACGTGGAACGAGCTGGAGGTGCGCGTCGTCGGGCAGCACTACACGGTGATCCGCGACGGCGTGGTCATCAACGAGTACGAGAACCTGCCGGGCGTGCCGTTCCCCGACCGCCCCCTCGACCCGGACTCGAGCTCGCGCGGGCTCGTCGGGTACGTCGGCCTGCAGGCGCACGGCTCCGCGCCGGACGTCGTGTCGTTCCGCGAGGTGCGGGTCCGCGAGCTGCCGCCCGTCCACGTCGAGGCCGACGCGCGGTGCCTCGGCGGGACGGCGCACGTCGCCGTCCGCGCCGAGAACGTCGGGAGCGACCCGCTCGACGTCACGCTCGGCACGCCCGCCGGCGAGCGCACGTTCGACGCCGTGGCGCCGGGGCGCAACGCGTACCGGTCGTTCAGCGCCCGTGCGGCGTCGGTCGACGCGGGGACCGCGACGCTCACGGTCCCCGGCGCCGACGGCCCCGTGGTCGTCGAGACGCCCTACGAGGGCGTCGACTGCACCTGACCGGCGGCCGGGCCTACGACCCGGCGGGCACCGTGACCTCGACGTGCGCGGCGTCCCCGAGGTCGCGCGTCGCGACGACGACGCCGCGCTGCCGGTAGTCACCGGTGCGCAGGGTCGCCGGCACGGGCGCGAGCGCGTCCGGGCCGCTCCCGGCGCGCACCTGCACGCCGTCCCCGGTCGCCGTGACGCGGTAGGCCACGCGGCGCGTGCGGCCGCCGAGGTCCAGGTCGACGGCGAGCCCGTCCGCCGCCGCGGGCAGCACCGGGTCGACGACGACCTCCCCGCCGCGCTCGGTCAGCCCGAGGACCCCCTGGACGAGCTGGCGCAGGTAGATGCCCGGACCGCTGGAGTACACGCGCCACCCGCCGCGCACCCCGACGCTGCCGTCGCGGAGCCCGTCGAAGTCGCGCGCGAAGCTCTCGCGGTCGGGGAAGTCCGCGTCGCTCGACGAGAAGTAGGCGTTGCGCTGGCGCGGGGCGGCGTGCGCGAGGCGCCGGCCGAGGTCGACCGGGCTGATGCGCAGCAGCTCGTCGAGCGCGCGACCGCGGCCCAGGGCCGCGAGCGCCTCGACGTAGCGGATGTGCGCGTGGACGTACATGAGCCCGATCTCGCGGCCGACGTTCGCGGCCTGCTCGGCGCGCAGGAACGTGTGCGGCACGCCCTCGTCGAACGCGGCCGGGTGGTCCATGAGGCGCACGCCGTCGGGGAAGTGCAGGTGCTCCAGCACGAGCCGCTCGTGCTCCGCGGCCTCCTCGGGCGTGAGGATGCCCGCGATGATCGACTGCGTCATGGGGATGAGGCGGTACCGCATCCCGGAGACGGTGTCCGACGGGTGGATGACGAGCTCGTCGCCGTCGGCGCCGTGTCGCACGTACCCGGCGAGGACGCCGTCCACGAGGGCGCGCTCGCGCAGGTCCGCGCGGACCTCCGCCGCGAGCGTGCCCGCGCGCCCGGAGAGCGCGGCGAGGTCGTCGCGACCCGCGGTCGTGCGGGCGAGCAGCTCCGCGGCCTGCACGAGCAGCGCGGAGGTCCACGTCGACGCCAGGTCGGTGCGCATCCGCGGGTCGGCGGGCTGCAGCGTGTCGTCCCAGTCGCCCTCGCCGTAGGCGGGCAGCGCGGTGCCGGGCAGGCGGTCGCGGTCGAGGTGGTCGAGCAGGCGCGTCACGTGGTCGCGGACCGTCGCCGCGGCGTCGGGCCCCGAGGCGGCCGGGCGGCGCTGCTCGTGGTCCCAGAACGGGACGTGCTCGTCGAGCACGGCGAGGTCGCCGCTCGCCTCCAGGTACTGGGCGAGCGCGAACAGCGGCCACACGACGACGTCGCCGTGCGAGGAGTCGTTGTACCGCTCCGCGTAGGCGTCGAACATGAACCACTGCGGGAACTCGCCCCACGTGTGCTGGTGGGCCAGGACGCGCAGCACGATCTCGCGCGCGACGTCGTGGCGCCCGCCCGCGAGCGCGAGCTCGAACGGGCCCTGGCACACGTCGCGCGTGCCCCACGCCGCGCCCGAGTACTGCTCCAGGCCGTGCGGCACGAGGAAGTGGATCAGCGCGTCGTGCGCGTACCAGGGCACGAGGAGGTCGAGCTCCTGCGTCTCGACCGTCGCGTGCGGCGCGAACCGCAGCCCGCGCACGACGCCACGGACGGTCTCGACGTGGCGCGCGAGGGTCGCGTCGACGTCCGCCAGGGGGTCGAGCGCGCCCGCGAGGAGCCCGACCGCGGCGTCGGTCCCGCGCAGCGAGCCGGTGAGGGCGAGCGTGAGCGACCCGGTGCCGGTCGTGCTCGTCAGGCGGCGGGTCGTGCCGGACGCGGCGTCCCCGGCGCCCGCCTCCTCGACGACGAGCCGCGCGGACGACGCCAGGGCGTACCGCAGGTCCGGGTAGTGCGCGTCGACGTCGCCGCCCGGCACGGGCCGCACCACGACGGCGTCGCCCGGGGCCGCGGGGACGTGCTCGGCGAGCCAGCCGCCGGCCTCGTCCTCGAGCTCGAGGGTCGCGGTGACGTGCAGCGGGCGCTCGCAGCGCACGGCGACGTCGATGCGGTTCTCGCGGTCGTGCGCGACGGTCCGCACGTCGACCCGCCCGAGCGGCGTCTCGTAGCGCCAGCGGACGCCGCCGACGTCGAGCACGAGCGCGGACGGCAGGCCGAGGAGCCGGGGCCCGCGGCCGTCGTCGACGAGCACGCGCAGGCCGCTGCTGCGCATCAGGTTGAGGTGGTGGCGGTGCACGGTCGCGAGGCGGTTCGCCGTGGTGTTGCCGAGCACGACGTGCGACGCGAAGACGCCGGGCGCGAACGCCGTCGTGGAGAGGACGTCGTCCGTGGGCAGCACGTCGTCGCCCGCCTTGAGCACGTGCCCGTGCGAGCGCTCGGTCACGGTGTCCTTGCGCGCGTCGACGACGTGCGTCCCCGTCGCGGTGAAGAACGACAGGAGCGTGCCGTCGGCGTCGCGCTCGGGCAGGAGCACGTCGTCGGCGGCGAGGCCGACGGCGGCGAGCAGCCCGGCCTCGTCGAGCTCGTCGCCCGCGAGGAGCGGCGCGTCGCGCAGCGCGGAGGCGGTCGGCGTGAAGGGCGCGGTCGGACGGTCGGCGGCTGCGGCCGCGACCGCGGCGGCGGCCCAGCCGGCCACCTCGTCGAGGTGGGCCGCGAGCGGCCCGGGCGCGTCGGCGTCGACCACGGTCACGGCGTGCACGGCCGCGGTCCCGGCCGTGAGGTCGAGCGGGTGCGAGACGAGCGTCGGCATCGCGTACTCGTACTGGAGCACGCCCGGCTGCACGGGCCCGAGCAGGCCGTGCGGCAGCCCGTCGCGGCGCGAGCGCGCGGTGAAGACCTGGAGCGAGTCCGTGAGGTGCGCAGCGGCGCCCTCGACGAGGAACGTGACCGCGAGCGGGAGGCGCGGCTGCGCGGACATGGTCTGCCGGCTGACGAGCACGGTCCCGGCGTCGGGGTGCTCGAGCGCGCGGTGCAGCAGGTACTGGCACACGTACGGCTCGCTCGACAGCGCCGCCGCGGGCGGAGCGAGCGCGAGGTCCTGCGCGTGCACGACGTCGTAGCGCGTGCCGTCGTCCGTCGCGGGGCCGACCGTGAGGTCGACGCGCCAGACGAGCGCGCGCCCGTCGAGCGTGAGCGCGACGCGAGTGGCGAGCCCGAGCGCGGCGCCCGACCACACGACGCGTTCGGCGCCGACCTCGACCGCCGTCACAGCGGGGGCCGAGCCGGTGAGTCGCGCGACCTCGACCGTGCCGTCCGGGCGCGTGGCGCGCAGCAGGATGCCGCCGGGCATGCGGTCGTGCTCGCCCGGCAGGTACTGGTTCACGAGCAGGCCGTCCGTGCTGACGGCGCGCACGTCGCCGCCGCCGGTGAGCTCGACGGTCAGTCCGCTCGAGGTGAGCGTGGCGCGGGCGGGGGTCTCGGTCGCGGTGAGGGTCACGCGGTCTCCTGCTCGGTGGTGCGGGGCTCGGGTGCTGCGGGCGACGTGCCGTCGGGGCGCAGCAGCGCGAGGAACTGGTCGAAGAGGGCGACCATGTCGACGTTGTCGGGGTCGAGCAGCCACTGGAGCTGCAGGCCGTCCATGACGGCGGAGAAGAGCTGGCCGATCGCGGCCGGGTCGACCTCGGGGCGCAGCTCGCCCCGGGCGACGGCGTCCTGGAAGCGGGTGTCGTCCTGGTGGCGCAGCGCGCGGTAGCGGTCGCGGACGACGTCGTGCGCGGGATGGGTCGCGTCGGTCGCCTCGGCGGCGACCACCACGTGGAGGGACACGAGGCCGGGGGTCTCGGCGTTGCGGCGCACCTGGTCGCGGATGGTGGTCAGCAGGTCGGCGCCGGCCGCCTCGTCCTCGCCGCGGCGCACCCGGTCGCGCCGGTCGCGCTCCTCCAGGGTCGCCGTGAGGAGGCCGGCCTTGCTGCCGAAGTGGTGCAGCAGCCCGGCCTCGGAGATGCCCACGCGGGCCGCGATCTCGCGCAGCGAGCTCCCGCGGAAGCCCTGCTCGCCGAACACCTCGACCGCCGTGCGGAGGATCTCGCGCCGGCGCTGCTCGCCGCGGACGATGCGGCGGTCGGGGAGGCCGGCCGCCGTCGTGCCGCGAGCGCCCGTCGCGGTCGTCGTCCCCGGGCCCCCGGCCGTCCCCGTCGTGGCGCCGCCACCTGCGGGGTCGCTCTCGTTCATCACCGTCTCCTTCGGCAGGTCTGTCGGCGCCAACGGTACGGCCTGGACGCCCCGGTTGAAAATACTAACCGAGCGCACGCTAAGGTAGTTTCCACAGCGGCTCACACGGACGAGCCGACTGCTCGATGAGGAGGATTGCTCATGAAGCTCGGACGCAAGGCGGTCGCCATCGGCGTCGTCGGACTCCTGGCCCTGACCGCGTGCGGTCGCGCGGACGACGACTCCACGGGTGGTGAGACCAGCGCCGGCTCCACCACGACGGTGGACGACGCGCCCGCGGAGGGTGACATCACGATCTGGGCGATGGGTGAGGAGGGCGAGAAGCTGCCCGACTTCGTCCAGGGCTTCACGGAGGAGAACCCCGACGCGAACGTCGAGGTCACCACGATCCCGTGGGCCGACGTCATGACGAAGTTCCAGACCGCCGTCGCCGCGGGCACCGTGCCCGACGCGATCATGATCGGCTCGTCCTTCATGCCGACGATGGTCGCCACCGGCGGCCTCGCCCCCGTCCCCGAGGGCCTCGTCGACAACGACGACTTCGTCGAGGGCGCCGCCGCGTCGACCGTCGCCGACGGCGTGGCGTACGGCGTGCCGTGGTACGTCGAGACGCGCGTCCTGTACTACCGCTCCGACCTCGCCAAGGCCGCGGGCGTCGAGGCTCCCACCAGCTGGGAGGAGCTCACCGCGTTCGCGGAGGCCATGAAGGCCAACGGCTCGACCTACGGCCTCCAGCTCCCGATGGGCGACGCCGAGGACTCGACGCAGGTCATCCTGCCGTTCTACTCGCAGGCCGGCGGCTCCGTCCTCAACGAGGCCGGCGACGGGTTCGACCTCGACAACCAGGCCATGGTCGACGCCCTCGACTACTACGCGTCCTTCTTCACCGAGGGCCTGTCGCCGCTGTCCGGCTACGGCGACTCGCAGAACAGCGCGTTCGTCGACGGCTCCGACCCGGCGTTCATCTCCGGCCCGTGGATGGTCAACGTGCTCGCCGACCTCCAGGGCGAGGACTGGGTCGAGCAGAACGTGGCCACCGTGCCCGTGCCCGCCGGCTCCGCCAACAACGACTCCTACATCGGCGGCGCGCACCTCGGCGTCTTCGCCGAGGCCAAGAACGCCGACGGCGCCTGGAAGCTCATCCGCTGGCTCTCCGAGCCCGAGACGCAGCAGGCGTGGTTCGACGCGACGAGCGACCTGCCCGCGCTGAACAGCGCGTGGGACTACGAGGCGCTCACCTCGAACCCCCGCACCCAGGTGCTCCAGGAGCAGCTCGAGAACACGATCGCCCCGCCGACCGTCCCGAGCTGGGACGAGCTCTCGGCCACCATCGAGACCGAGGCCGAGAAGGTCGCGAACGGTCAGGTGACCTCCGAGGACGCGGCGAAGGCCATCCAGGCCAAGGCCGACACGCTCGGGCTCGGCTGGTAACAGGGCCCGTCAGTCATGACCACCACCACCGAGGGACGGCGCCGGCGTACGGCCGGCGCCGTCCACCGGCGACGGCAAGCGCTCGTCGCCTGGCTGTTCGCGCTCCCGTTCGTCGCGGTCTTCACGGTCTTCATGCTGGGGCCGCTGCTCGCGTCGTTCGGGATGTCGTTCTCGGACCTCACGATCCGTGACATCAAGACCCCGTTCGCGGTGAACTTCGTCGGGATCGAGAACTTCACCGGCGTCTTCCAGGACGAGCTGTTCCGCAAGGCGCTGGTCAACACCTTCTACTTCGTCCTCGTCGGCATCCCGCTGACGATGGTGCTCGGCCTCGCCCTGGCCGTCGCGCTCAACTCGGGCATCGAGAAGTTCCGCAGCGTCTTCCGCGTCGGCTTCTACACGCCCGTCGTGACGTCGATCGTCGCCGTGGCGGTCGTCTGGCGGTTCATCCTCCAGGACTCGGGCCTCGTCAACACCGTGCTCGGCTGGGTCGGGATCGACGGTCCCGACTGGCTCAACGACAGCACGTGGGCGATGCCGTCGATCATCCTCATGGCCGCGTGGCGCAACATGGGCACGCTCATGATCATCTTCCTGGCCGGGCTGCAGGCGATCCCGCGCGACGTCTACGAGGCGGCCGAGGTCGACGGCGCCGGCTCGTGGCGGCGCTTCCGCTCCATCACGGTCCCGCTGATGCGCCCGACGCTGCTGCTCGGCGCGGTGCTGCTGTCGGTCGGCTTCCTCCAGGTGTTCGAGGAGCCCTTCGTCATGACCAAGGGCGGCCCGGTCAACTCGACGCTGACCATCAGCTACTACGTCTACAACCAGTTCGGGTACGGCAACTACGCGTTCGCCTCCGCAGCCGCGTACGTGCTCTTCGCGCTGATCGCCGCCCTCGCCGCCGTCCAGTTCCGCCTGCTGCGGTCGAAGGAGGATTGACATGACCGTCACGTCCTCGCGGACCCCCTCCGCGACGTCGGCCCCCCAGGACGCGCCGCGCCGTCGGCCGCGACGCCCGATCCGCTGGTCGCGCGGCGCCACGTACACCGCGCTCGTCGTCGGGCTGCTCCTGACGCTCATGCCGTTCATCTGGATGGCGCTCGGCAGCTTCAAGACGCAGGGCGAGCTCCTGCAGCGGCCCATCACCTGGTGGCCCGAGAACCCGACGCTCGACAACTACGAGCGGTGGCTGTCCCAGCTCAACTACGGGCAGTACTTCACCAACTCGATCGTCGTCGCCGTCGCCGTGGTGCTCGGCAACATCGTCTTCTGCTCGATGGTCGGCTACGCCCTCGCGAAGATGCAGTTCCCCGGCAAGAAGGTGCTGTTCGCGCTCGTCATGCTCACGCTCATGGTCCCGGGCGTCGTCACGCTCGTGCCGATGTTCGTGCTCGTGTCCAACATGGGGCTCGTCAACACCTACCCGGCGCTCATCCTGCCGTTCCTCGCCGGCCCGCTCGGCGTGTTCCTCATGCGGCAGTTCATGCTCGGCATCCCGGACGCGCTCATCGAGGCCGCCCGGATCGACGGCGCGGGCGAGTTCCGGGTCTTCTTCCGGATCGTGCTCCCCCAGTGCGGGCCGCCGCTCGCGACGCTGAGCATCCTCACGTTCCTCGGGTCGTGGAACAACTTCCTGTGGCCCCTGGTCGTCGCGCAGACGGAGAACATGTACACCCTCCCCGTCGCGCTCTCGCTGTACTCGGTCGGCTCGAACGGCACCTACTACGGCCTGCTCATGGCCGGGTCCGTGCTCGTCGTGACGCCGATCCTCATCCTGTTCCTGTTCCTGCAGCGCTACTTCGTGCAGGGCATCGCCATGACCGGCATCAAGTGACCGGCGACCGACGAGGAGTGCCTGTGTCGATCACCTTCCCCGAGTCCTTCGTCTGGGGCGCCGCCACGGCGGCCCACCAGATCGAGGGCAACAACGTCAACAGCGACTGGTGGGCGCGCGAGGTCGACCCGGCCTCGACCCTCGCCGAGCCGTCGGGCGACGCCGCCGACTCCTACCACCGGTACGCCGACGACATCCGGCTGCTGGCCGAGTCCGGGCTCACCTCATACCGGTTCTCGATCGAGTGGGCGCGGATCGAGCCGGCCGAGGGCCGCTTCTCGCGGGCCGAGGTCGACCACTACCGCCGCATGATCGACTGCTGCCTCGAGCACGGGGTCACGCCGCTCGTCACGCTGCACCACTTCACGTCGCCGCGCTGGTTCGCGGAGGACGGCGGCTGGACCGACCCGCGGTCCGTCGAGCGGTTCGCTCGGTACGTCGAGCACGTGCTGCCGCTGCTCGACCGCGCGTCGCACGTGTTCACCATCAACGAGCCGAACATCCTCGCGATGATGATCACGGCCGCCAAGGGCACCGAGCAGCTCCAGGCCGGCACGATGCACGCGCCCGACCCGGTCGCGACCGAGCACCTCATCGCCGCGCACCGCCGGGCCGTGGAGCTCGTGCGGACCGTCGGGGTGCCCGTCGGGTGGCCCGTCGCGCCGCAGCAGTTCTTCGCCGACCCGGGCGCCGAGGAGGTCCTGCGCGAGTACGCCTACCCGCGCGAGACCGTCTTCCTCGAGGCCTCGCGCGGCGACGACTTCGTCGCCGTCCAGGCCTACACGCGCACGCGCATCACCGTGGACGGGCCGCTGCCCGCCCCGGAGGACTCGGAGAAGACGCTCACCGGGTGGGAGTACTACCCGGCCGCCATCGCGGAGGCCGCGCGCCTCGGGCACGAGATCACCGGCCTGCCGGTCCTCGTCTCCGAGAACGGCATCGCGACGGCGGACGACGCGCGCCGCATCGACTACACGCGCGACGCCCTGCGCGCGCTGCACGCCGAGATGGAGGCGGGCCTCCCGCTGCTCGGCTACCTGCACTGGTCGCTGCTCGACAACTACGAGTGGGGCTCGTTCGCCCCGACGTTCGGGCTCGTCGCGTGGGACCCGGAGACCTTCGAGCGCACGCCCAAGCCCAGCCTCGGCTGGCTCGGCGGCGTCGCCCGCGGGACCGTCTCGCTCGACGACTGACCGCACGCACGACGGCCCGGTCCGGACCTCGCGGTCCCGGCCGGGCCGTCGTCGTCCGGGGGAGGCCCGGTCGCGACCCGGGGCCTCGCTACGATCCGGAGTCGGGGCACGCTCCCCCGGCCGGACCGGCCGCAGGCACGACGGACGGAGGGCTTGGATGGCAGCGTCGCAGCCGGGTCGGCACGGCGTCCCCCTCGCCCGGGTCGCGGCCGACGCCGGGGTGTCCGTGCCCACGGTGTCGAAGGTGCTCAACGCGCGCCCGGACGTCTCGGCGGCGACGCGCGAACGCGTCGCGGGCGTGCTGCGCCGGCACGGCTACGAGATCCGGCCCCGCACGTCCCGGAGGACCGGGCTCGTCGACGTCCGCATCGTCGACTTCGAGGGGCCGTGGTCCGAGGCGGTCGTGCGCGGGGCGGTCGCCGAGGCGCGGCGCCTCGGGCTCGACGTCGTGCTGTCCGTCGAGCTGGACCCCGACGACTGCGGCGCGTGGGTCCGGCACGCGCTCGCGCGGGGCACGGACGGTCTCGTGAGCGTCGTCGCCGTGCCCGACGCCGAGGCGCGCGCCGCCCTCGCCACGGCCGGGGTGCCGCTCGTCGTCGTCGACCCGCGCCGCCGTCCGCCCGAGGACGTGCTCAGCGTCGGGGCGGCGAACTTCCAGGGCGCGCTCGAGGCGACGGCGCACCTGCTCGCCCTGGGGCACCGACGGATCGCGACGATCACGGGCGTCCCCGAGCAGGACAACGCGCTCGCCCGCCTCGCGGGCTACCGCGCCGCGCTCATCCAGGCGGACGTGCCCGTCGACGACGACCTCGTGCGCCTGAGCACCTACGGGGTCGCCGCGGGCTACGAGGAGACGCAGCGGCTGCTCGCCCTCGACGACGCCCCGACGGCGATCTTCGCGTGCAGCGACGACACCGCGCTCGGCGCGCTGCGGGCGCTGCGCGAGGCGGGGCGCTCCGTGCCGGACGACGTCTCGCTCGTCGGGTTCGACGACCTGCCCGTCGCGCCCTGGACCGACCCCCCGCTCACCACGGTGCGTCAGCCGCTCGTCGAGATGGGCGCCTCGGCCGTCGCGCTCGTGCACCGGGCACGCAGCGCGAGCGGCCGCACCCTGCGCACGGAGCTCGCGACGAGCCTCGTCGTGCGCGCGTCGACCGCCGTGCCGCGCGCCTGACGCGCGCGGCACGGCGGTCGGCCGCGGTGCGTGGGGTCAGCCGCAGGAGACGCCCGCGTAGCGGTACGGCAGCTCCTGGACGGTCGCGCCGTCGTCGGACGTCACCGTCACGATCGCGGTGCCCGACGGGATCTCCGCCGTGCGCGCCGAGAACGCCCGGTAGGTGCTGCGGTGCGGGACGACGTCGTCGTACGACCGCGTCCCGTACGGGGTGGCGAGCTCGACGGTCGTGCGGCCGTCGGACGTGCTGGTGGCGCGCACCGCGACGGCCGCCCGGTTGCCGAGGCAGCGCGCCTCGACCTCGACGTCGGCGCCCACGCCGGGCGTGAGGTCGGCGACGGCCGAGAACGTCTCCGCCTCCATGAGCGGGCGCAGCGCCTGCTCGAGCCGGTCGTCGACGAAGTAGTCCTTGAGGCGCGAGTCGTCGAGGACGTTGCCGATCGCGGCGACGATCATCGCCTGGTCGAGCGACAGGTAGCGCTCGGCGACCGTGCCCGAGCGGACCGCGACGGAGTCGTAGAACCCGCCCGGCCCGTACGCGTCGAGGTCGTCCGCGAGGTGGGCCAGGTTGTCGAGCACGCCCTCGGTGTCGTACGCGAGCCCGAGGAACGACGCGTGCGGCGTCACGACGCCGTCACCGAACTCCGGCGCCGGGTTCGTGGCCTCGCGGCAGCCCTCGAAACCGAGGTCGACGTCGGTCTCGCCGTCCGACAGGTAGCCGTCGGAGCGCAGGCCGATCGCGTCGACGCCGTACTCCGCGTACCCGCCGAAGGGGTTGCTCGCGGGCGAGAATCCCCACGCCCCGTACCCGGCCTCGTCGAGGCCGTGCTCCTTGTGCGCGCGCACCACGAGCGGGTGGTTGACGCCCCACGACGTCGGGCCCCACTCCGCCTCGGGGACGAGCATGTCCGGCATGAGCGCCTCGAACATCGAGCCGCCCCAGCCCGGCACGACCGCGAGGTCGCGGTAGCGGTACGCCCCCTCGAACACCGGGACGCCCAGGTGCTCGCGCGTCTCGCCGACCGGCTTCTGCTCCTGCCACGACCAGTCGCACGTGTCCGGGAACGTCCGGTAGCTCGCGTAGTAGGCCTCCGGCGGCACCTCGCCCTCGGCGATGCCGAGGTAGGTCGCGATGCGCGTCTCCGAGACCGTCGTGTCGTAGTTGTGGCACGTGTAGTAGACGTCGGTCCCCGTGCCGAGGTAGTCCCCGGCGACCGAGCACCCGGGCGGCTCCTCGTCCCAGAACCCGCCGCGCAGCAGCCCGACGCCGAGGTCCGGCCGCGCCTCCGCGTTGTAGAACGCGCCGAAGTGCATGCCGTCGTAGACGGCCAGCGCCTCCTCCGCGAGGCTCGGCTCCGCCTCCGCGACGACGCGCAGGCCCGCGGCGAGCCAGCCGTTGTCCACCGAGCTGAGGAACTGGTGCACCGGGTTGCCGTCGTCCGGCCACGTCTCCACCCGGTCGCCCGTCGCCGGGTCGTACCAGTTGTAGAACATGCCGCTCGCGTCGTGCCGGTCGAGGGACGCGACCGTGTCGATCGTCGTCGCGAGGCGGTCGCGCGCCTCGGCCTCGTCGACCAGGCCCAGGTCGCGCGCCACGACGGTGGACCACAGCCAGCCGCCGATGTTCGTCGGCGACGTGTACGCGCTGCTCGACGCCGGGTCCAGGTCGCCCTCGATGTTGTCCGCGGGCAGGCCGGTCTCCTCGTCGGTCATGGCCTCCAGCGAGGTGTAGGTGTCCTCCAGGTACGTCTCCAGCGTCGCGCGCTGCGCGCCCGTCAGGGCGGGCTGCCCGACGGCGGGCGTCGCCGTCGCCGGGACGCTCGCCGTGCGCGGAGCGCTCTCGGCCGCGGCCGGGACGGCGAGTCCCGCCGCGAGCGCCAGCCCGCCGACGAGCCCACCGGCGACGAGGCCCGTCGCCCTGCGTCGGCGCCGCGTCGTCTCGCACGCGCGGTCGGTCGATCCATCCATCAGGCACTCCTTCGTGTCGCGGCCCCGAAATTTCGGCCGAACTTTCCGAATGGGGGCGGAGAGAGTAGCCCTCGGTCGAGCAGGGGTCAACGGCTCGCCAGGAGCCGGCGCACGACGGCGGAGGCGTGGCGGGCGGCGGCCCGCGCGGAGCGGGTACACGAACGTATAACGCGGGGTATACACGCCGGAAACGCGGGCGCGACAGGATCGCGGCCATGCACCTGACGCCCGCCGACACCGAGAAGCTGCTGCTCGCCGTCGCGGGCATGGTCGCCCGTGACCGGCGCGAGCGCGGCGTCCTGCTCAACTACCCGGAGACGGTCGCCCTCCTGACGACGTGGGTGATCGAGCGGGCCCGCGAGGGGGCCGCCGTGGAGGAGCTCATGGTCTCCGGGCGCGCCGTGCTGGGCCGCGACGAGGTGATGGAGGGCGTCGCGGAGATGCTGCCCGACGTCCAGGTCGAGGCGACGTTCCCCGACGGGCGCAAGCTCGTCACCATCCACCAGCCCATCGCCTGAGCCGGTCCCGGCGACGCGACGCACGACGAGAGGACGGCGAGGCATGGCAGGCATCAGCACCTCGGGACCGGGCGCGATCCGGCTCCGGGAGGGCGCGGAGGACGTGCCGCTCGTCCTCAACGCCGACCGCTCGGACGACGAGCGCGTGACCCTCGTCGTGACGAACACGGGCGACCGGCCCGTGCAGATCGGCTCGCACCTCCACCTGCCCGACGCCAACGCGGCGCTCGACCTCGACCGCGCGGCGGCGCACGGCTTCCGGCTGGACGTGCCGTCCGGCACGTCGCGGCGGTTCGAGCCCGGCGCGTCCGCCGAGGTCCACGCCGTCGCGCTGCGCGGCCGACGACGCGTCCCCGGTCTCCAGCGCGGCAAGCCCGACGGCGGCGCCCTGGACCCCACCGCACCCGAGGAGGACTGACGCATGGTCGCGATCTCCCGCGAGCGCTACGTCGCGCTCTACGGCCCGACGACGGGGGACCAGGTGCGCCTCGGCGACACGGACCTGTGGATCGAGGTCGAGGAGGACCGCACCTTCGGGGGCGAGGAGGTCGTGTTCGGCGGCGGGAAGTCGCTGCGCGAGTCGATGGCCCAGGGCACGACGACCCGCGCCGAGGGCGCGCTCGACACGGTGATCACCAACGCCGTCGTGCTGGACTGGTGGGGCGTCGTCAAGACGGACGTCGGCATCCGCGACGGGCGGATCGTCGCGCTCGGCCGCGCGGGCAACCCCGACGTCGCGGACGGCGTGCACCCCGACCTGCACATCGGCCCGAGCACGGACGTCGTGAGCGGCGAGGGCAGGATCCTCACCGCGGGCGGCATCGACTCGCACGTGCACCTCATCTCGCCGTCGCAGGTCGTCGAGGCGCTCGCCACGGGCATCACGACGGTCGCGGGCGGCGGCACCGGCCCGAGCGAGGGCACGAAGGCCACGACGGTCACGCCCGGCGCCTGGCACCTGGAGGCGATCCACCGCTCGCTCGACCGGCTCCCCGTGAACGTGCTGCTGCTCGGCAAGGGGAACACCGTGAGCGCCGAGGGTCTGCGCGAGCAGGCGATGGCCGGCGCGGGCGGCTACAAGGTGCACGAGGACTGGGGGTCCACGCCCGCGGCGATCGACGCCGCGCTCCGAGCCGCCGACGACTGGGGCCTGCAGGTCGCGCTCCACTCCGACTCGCTCAACGAGGCGGGGTTCGTCGAGTCGACCCTCCGGGCGATCGGCGGCCGCTCGATCCACGCGTTCCACGCCGAGGGCGCGGGCGGCGGGCACGCGCCCGACATCCTCACCGTCGCGAGCCACCCGAACGTCATCCCCGGCTCGACGAACCCCACCCTCCCGCACACGGTGAACACCGTCGCCGAGCACCTGGACATGCTCATGGTGTGCCACCACCTCAACCCGCAGGTGGCGGAGGACCTCGCGTTCGCCGAGTCGCGCATCCGCGGGACCACGATCGCCGCCGAGGACGTGCTGCACGACCTCGGCGCCATCTCGATCACGTCGTCCGACGCTCAGGCCATGGGGCGCATCGGCGAGGTCGTGACGCGGACGTGGCAGGTGGCGCACGTCATGAAGGCGCGGCGCGGCCCGATCCCCGGCGGCGCCCCCGGGCCCGTCCTACCGGCCGACAACCTGCGCGCCCGGCGCTACGTCGCGAAGTACACGATCAACCCGGCCGTCGCGCACGGGATCGACGCGCACGTCGGGTCCGTCGAGCCCGGCAAGCTCGCCGACCTGGTGCTGTGGGAGCCGAAGCTGTTCGGCGTGCGGCCGAGCGTCGTCATGAAGGGCGGGGCGCTCGTGTGGGGCGCGCTGGGCGACCCCAACGCGTCCATCCCGTCGCCGCAGCCCGTGCTCATGCGGCCCGCGCTCGCCGACGCGATCGGGGCCGACGTGTCCGTGTCGTTCGTGTCGCCCGCCGCGCTCGACGACGGCCTCGCGGAGCGGCTCGGCCTGGCCCGGACGCTCCTGCCCGTGGCCGGGACGCGCGACGTCGGGAAGGCGCAGATGCGCAACAACGACTACCTGCCCCGGATCGACATCGACCCCGAGTCCTTCGCGATCGAGGTCGACGGCGAGCTCGTCGTCCCCGCCCCCGCCGACCGGCTGCCCCTCGCGCAGCTCTACTCGCTGTTCTGACATGGACGGCCTCTCCCGCCACGACGCCGACGGGCGCGCCGAGCTCATGCTCGCGCTCCTCGCCGACGCGCGGCTGCCGACCGGCGGCCACACGCAGTCCGCGGGCCTCGAGCCCGCGCTGCGCGCCGGGATGCCCGCCGCGCGCGTCCCCGACTACGTGCGCGCCCGCCTGGCCACCGTCACGCGCACCGAGGCCGCGACCGCGGTCGTCGCGCGGCACGCGGCGCTCACGCCCGACGACGACCTCCCGCCCGTCGCGGTCGCCCTCGCCGACACCTGGGTCGCGTGGGCGGCGCGGACGCCGTCGCCCGCGCTCCGCGAGACGTCGCAGCGGCTCGGCCGGGGCTACCTCCGGCTCCTGCGCCGCCTGTGGGCGGGGCACCCCGCGGTCGCCGCGCTCGACGCGGCGGCGGCACTCGTCGCCGCCGCGCGCCCCGCGGACGAGGGACGCGGCGGTCCGGGCGACCGACCGCCGTCGGGCCGCCGGGCGCCGCAGCCCCCGCGCCCCCTGGTGCTCGGGGTGACGGCCGCCTGCGCGGGGCTGTCCGCGCTGCAGGTCGCGCGCCTCGTCGGGTACGAGGACGTGCAGACCGTCGCCGCGGCCACGCTGAAGCTCGAGCCCGTCGACCCGGTCGTCGCGACGGGCTGGGTCGTCGCGTCGCAGGCCGCGATCGACGCGCTCGCCCACGACGTCGCCCCCCTGACCGACCCCCGCGCGATCCCCGCGCACGGCGCACCGCTCGTCGAGCAGTGGGCCGAGACCCACGCCCGCACCACCGAGAGGCTGTTCAGTGCCTGAGAACCTGCCCGACGCTCCGACCGCCACGACCCCCACGACCCGCTCGCTGCGCCTCGGCGTCGCCGGCCCCGTCGGCACCGGCAAGAGCTCGCTCATCGCGCTCCTGTGCCGCGAGCTGTCCGAGGTGCTGCGCCTCGGGGTCGTCACCAACGACATCTACACGGACGAGGACGCGCGGTTCCTGCGCTCCGCGGGCGTGCTCGACCCCGAGCGCATCCGCGCGGTCGAGACCGGCGCGTGCCCGCACACCGCGATCCGCGACGACGTCACCGCCAACCTCCTCGCCGTCGAGGACCTCGAGGAGGACTTCGCGCCGCTCGACGTCGTGCTCGTCGAGTCCGGCGGCGACAACCTCACCGCCACCTTCTCGCCCGCGCTCGTCGACGCGCAGATCTTCGTGCTCGACGTCGCCGGGGGCGGCGACGTCGCGCGCAAGGGCGGGCCGGGGATCGCCCGGGCGGACCTGCTCGTCGTCAACAAGACCGACCTCGCGCCGTACGTGGGGGTGGACGTCCCGCGCATGGTCCTCGACGCGACGGCCGCGCGCGACGGCGCCCCCGTGCTCGCGCTCTCGCGCCTCGACCGCGAGTCGATCGACACGCTCACGACGTGGGTGCAGACGCTGCTCGCGGCGCACCGGGCCGGTGCGCACGTGCCGCAGGACCCGGGCCCGATGGCGCCCCACTTCCACGCCGACGAGGACGGCGGCGGGTTCCTCCACACCCACGGTGAGGGCGACGCCCCGCACGACCACTCGCCCGCCCACGACGACCACTCCCCCGCCCACGTGCACGACGCCGCAGCCGCGGAGCCGGTGACCGCGCCCGGGCGCGGCTGACCCCGGGCGACGAGCCGCACGTGGACGACGTGACGCGCGTCGGGGCGTACCGCGAGGGCGGCCGCGTGCGTTGCGACCTGCGCCCCGGCGCGCTGAGCCCGCGCGTGCTGTCCGCGAGCCCCACGAGGGTGCGCGTCGCGCTCGTCGCGACGCGCGCGATGCTCCTGGGCGGCGACCGCGTCCGGGTCGAGGTGCACGTCGGGCGCGGCGTCGAGGTCGAGCTCGTCGAGGTGTCGGGCACCGTCGCGTACGCCGGGCGCGGCCGGTCCGCGTCCTGGGACGTCGCGGTCCGGGTGGACGACGACGGCCTCCTCGTCTGGGACGCGCTGCCGTTCGTCGTCGCGGACGGGGCCGACGTCGACCGGCGCACCGACGTGCGCCTCGGCAGGAGCGCCGTCGCGCTGCTCCGCGAGACGCTCGTGCTCGGCCGGACCGGGGAGCGGGGCGGGCGCCTGCGCTCGCGCACCCGGGCCACCGACGAGACCGGGGCCCCGCGGGAGTCACCAGATGCAGGGGGCACGCCCCGGCAGGCGCGCGAGCTCTTCGTCGAGGACCTCGACCTCGGCGACGACCGGGCGCTGCCCGGGATCCTCGGTGACGCCCGCGTCGTCGACTCGGTGCTGTGCCTGGGCGCCCGGCCGCCCG
The DNA here is from genome assembly GCF_004519295.1 of Cellulosimicrobium funkei. Lineage (GTDB taxonomy): Bacteria > Actinomycetota > Actinomycetes > Actinomycetales > Cellulomonadaceae > Cellulosimicrobium > Cellulosimicrobium funkei. Next base: position 167,563 of record NZ_SOZH01000001.1, on the reverse strand, counting down.
CGGCGCACGCCGCCGCCCCGTCCGGCCCCCTGCGGCTCGACCTCGACGGTCCGGGCGCCGTCGTCCGCCACCTGGGGGCGAGCACCCACGACGCCGGCACCGACGGCGTCGTCACCGCCTGGGCGGCGGCCGTGCGCGGCACGCGCGGCCTCCCCGACCTCGGCCTCCCCGACCACCGCACCGCACTGCTGACGACAGGAGCCTGACATGCACGTCCCCGACCACTTCCTCGACGACCCCACGTCGGCGACCACCGCCGTCGTGTCCCTCGCCGCCGTCGGGTACGCCGCGTACCGGGCACGCGAGGACCTCACCCCCCGGCGCGTCGCGCTCACGGCCGCGACGACCGGGTTCGTCTTCGCCGTGCAGATGCTCAACTACCCCGTCGCCGCCGGCACGAGCGGGCACCTCATGGGCGGGGCGCTCGCGGCGGCGCTCGTCGGGCCGTGGCTCGGCGTGCTGTCCGTGACCACCGTGCTGCTCGTGCAGGCGCTCGTGTTCGCCGACGGCGGGCTCACCGCCCTGGGCACGAACGTGCTCCTCATGGCCGTCGTCGGGACGCTCGTCGGCTGGGCGGTGACGCGCGGGGTGCTCCGCGCGACGCGCGGCCGGGGCGCCGCGGCCGCCGCCGGCGCCGGCGCGCTCGTGAGCGTCCCGGTGTCCGCCGCGGTGTTCGCAGGCCTCTTCGCCGTCGGCGGGACCGTGCCGGTCCCGGTCGGCGAGCTCGTCGGCCAGATGCTCGGCGTGCACCTCCTCGTCGGGCTCGGCGAGGCGCTCATCACCGCCGGGGTCGTCGGCCTCGTGCTCGCCGGCGCGCCGGGCGTCGCGGCCGTCGAGGACCGCCGGGCCCCCGCGCTCGCGCCGTCCGCCCCCCTCGCCGCGGTGCGGCGCGCCGTCCTCGCCCTCGGCACCGGGGCGCTGCTCGCCGCCGTCGTCGTGTCGTCGTTCGCCGCGGCGACGCCCGACGGGCTCGAGGCGACCGCCGAGTCGGTCGGGTTCGCCGATGCCGCACGCGACCACGCGTTCGCGGGCGCACCCCTCGCGGACTACGGCGAGGTCGGCGGGATCTTCGTCGGCGTCGCAGGGCTCGTCGGCGTCGCGCTCGTCGTCGCGCTGACCGTCGGCGTGCTGGGCGCGGGCCTGCGCGCCGCCGCCCGTCGCACGGCCCGGGTCGGCGTGACCGGATCGTGACTGCCTGACACGCCCCGTTAACAACCCGGGCAGAACACCCGAAACACGCCGTCACTAGCGTCGACGACCGTGGGCACCGCGCAGGGCGCACGGCCGTATACGCGCCCGTACCCGGAGCCCGCGAGGAGCGGCCGCCCGTCCGGCAGCCGTCGGCACCCGCCGAGAACCCCGCTGTGAGAACCCGCTGAAAGGACCCTCGTGACACCTTCACGCGCCACGACCCGTCTCGCCCCGGCCGCCGCCCTCGTCGCGCTCGCGCTCACGCTCACCGCGTGCGGCGCGAGGACGGAGGCCGGCGAGGGCGGGGGCTCCACGCCCAGCGCCGCCGAGAGCTGCGTCGACACCTCCGGCGACACCGTCAAGATCGGCTTCCTCAACTCGCTCTCGGGCACGATGGCGATCTCCGAGCAGACCGTCGCGGACTCGCTCGCCCTCGCGGCGGAGGAGATCAACGCCGACGGCGGCGTGCTCGGCAAGCAGCTCGAGATCGTCCAGGAGGACGGCCAGTCCGAGCCCACCGTCTTCGCGGAGAAGGCGGAGAAGCTCATCACGAGCGACTGCGTCGCCGCGGTGTTCGGCGGCTGGACCTCCGCGTCGCGCAAGGCGATGCTCCCCGTCTTCGAGGCGCAGGACTCGCTGCTGTTCTACCCCGTCCAGTACGAGGGCCTCGAGTCGTCGCCGAACATCTTCTACACCGGCGCGACGACGAACCAGCAGATCGTCCCCGCGCTCGACTACCTCGAGGAGCAGGGCGTCACGTCGATCTTCCTCGTCGGCTCCGACTACGTCTTCCCCCGCACCGCGAACAAGATCATCAACGCCTACGCGGAGGCCCACGGCATCGAGGTCCTCGGCGAGGAGTACGCGCCCCTCGGCCACACCGACTTCTCCACGATCGTCAACAAGGTGAGGTCCGCCGGGGCCGACGCCGTGTTCAACACGCTCAACGGCGACTCCAACGTCGCGTTCTTCAAGGAGTACAAGAACGCCGGGCTCGGCCCGGACACGATGCCCGTCGTGTCGGTGTCGATCGCCGAGGAGGAGGTCGGCGGCGTCGGCATCGAGAACGTCGAGGGCCAGCTCACGGCCTGGAACTACTACCAGACCATCGACAGCCCGGAGAACACCACGTTCGTCGAGGCGTTCCAGGCGAAGTACGGCGCCGACCGCGTGACGTCGGACCCGATGGAGGCCGCGTACACGTCGCTCTACCTGTGGAAGGGCATGGTCGAGAAGGCCGAGTCGTTCGACGTCGCCGACGTCCAGGAGGCCGCCGACGGCGTGACCTTCGACGCGCCGGAGGGGTCCGTCACCGTGAACGGCGACAACCACCACGTCGCGAAGACCGCCCTGATCGGCAAGATCGGCCCCGACGGCCTCATCTACACCGAGTGGAGCTCGGGCGAGCCGATCGAGCCCGACCCGTACCTCGAGGGCTACGACTGGGCCGAGGGCCTCTCGTAGTCGGGGAGGCCCGCCGGGCTCGAGCCCGGCGGCAACCGGGGTGTGAGCGCCGGGTCTACCATCCTCCCGCTCGTTCCTCGCGGGCTCCCGTGTTCTCGGTCGGGATCCTCCTCCGTTCGCAAGCTCACTACGGAGTCTCCCTCGGCCAGACCCGCCACGACCCGGCGCTCACACCCCGCTCCCCGCCTCTCCCGTCACGTCGCCGCACGCGGCACCCTGCCCCCTCGCACGCACCCACCGGAAGGCGTACCGCCCATGGACGTGCTGTTCTCGCAGCTCTTCGCGGGCCTGAGCCTCGGCTCGGTCCTGCTCCTCGCCGCCCTCGGGCTGGCGCTCACGTTCGGTCAGATGGGCGTCATCAACATGGCGCACGGCGAGTTCATGATGGCGGGCGCCTACACGGCGTTCGTCGTGCAGGGGGTCGTCGGGAACGCCGGGCTCTCGCTCCTCGTGTCGCTGCCGCTCGGGTTCCTCGTCGGCGGGCTGCTGGGCCTGCTGCTCGAGGCGACGCTCATCCACCGCATGTACAAGCGGCCGCTCGACACCCTGCTCGTGACCTGGGGCGTCGCGCTCGTGCTCCAGCAGGTCGCGCGCGACGTGTTCGGCGCCCCCAACGTCGACGTGCGTGCCCCCGCCTGGCTGAGCGGCGCCGTCGACCTGTTCGGCCTCGCCGTCCCGAAGACGCGCGTGTTCATCCTGGCGCTCGCCGTCGTCGCGGTCGTCGCGCTGGCCGTCGTGCTCAAGGTGACGCCGCTCGGGCGGCGGATCCGCGCCGTCGTGCAGAACCGGGACCTCGCCGAGGCGAGCGGGGTCTCCACCCGCGCGACCGACCGCCTCACGTTCTTCGTCGGCTCGGGCCTCGCGGGGATCGCGGGCGTCGCGCTCACCCTGCTCGGGTCCATCGGGCCCACGCTCGGGACGAGCTACGTCGTCGACGCGTTCCTCGTCGTCGTGGCGGGCGGCATCGGGCAGATCAAGGGCACGGTCGTCGCGGCGTTCGCGCTCGGGCTGCTCCAGGCCACCTTCGAGTACTCGACGACCGCGAGCATCGCCAAGGTGCTCGTGTTCGTCGTCATCGTCGTCTTCCTCCAGGTGCGACCCCAGGGCCTCGTGTCGGTCCGGACGAGGAGCCTCGCATGACCGCCGTCACGACCGGGAGCCCGTCGCGGCTCGCCGCCCTGTACCGCTCGTCGCGCGCCCGCGTCGTCGTCGGGTTCGCCGTCGCCGCGGTCCTGCTGTTCGCCGTCGCGCCCGCGACGCTCTCCACGTTCCGGCTCGGCCTGCTGGGGAAGTTCCTGTGCCTCGCCATGGTCGCCGTCGGCATCGGGCTCGCGTGGGGCCGCGGCGGGATGCTCACGCTCGGCCAGGGCGTGTTCTTCGGCCTCGGCGCGTACCTCATGGCGATGCACCTCAAGCTCGCGGACGCCGGGCCGGACGGCGTCCCGGACTTCATGATGCTCTACGGCTCGGGCGAGGTCCCGGGCTGGTGGGAGCCGTTCCGGTCGCCCGTCGTGACGATCCTCGCCATCGTGGTCGTACCCGCGGGCCTCGCCGCGCTGCTCGGGTTCGCCGTCTTCACGCGACGCGTCCGGGGCGCGTACTTCGCGATCCTCTCGCAGGCGCTCGCCGCCGCGTTCGCGATCCTCCTCGTCGGCCAGCAGGCGACGACGGGCGGCACCAACGGCCTCAACGGGTTCCGCTCGTTCTTCGGGTACGACCTCGCCGACCCCGTGAACAAGCGGATGCTCTTCTTCCTCGCCGCCGGGGCCCTCCTCGTCATGGTCGCGGTCGCGCGCCAGCTCATGGTGTCGCGCTTCGGCGAGCTGCTCGTCGCCGTGCGCGACCAGGAGAACCGCGTGCGGTTCCTCGGCTACGACCCCGCGAAGGTCAAGGTCGTCGCGTACGCCGTCGCCGCCTTCATGGCCGCCGTGGGCGGTGCGCTGTTCGTGCCGATCGTCGGGATCGTCTCGCCCGCCGACGTGGGGGTCGTGCCGTCGATCGGCTTCCTCATCGGGGTCGCGATCGGCGGCCGGGCCACCCTGCTCGGGCCGGTGCTCGGGTCCGTCGCCGTGAGCTGGGCGCAGACGAGCCTGTCCGAGACGTTCCCGTCCGGCTGGATCTACGCGCAGGGCGCGCTGTTCATCCTCGTCGTCGCGTTCCTGCCCGGCGGCCTCGCCGAGCTGTTCACGCGACGGCGCCGGTCGCGCGCCACCCCCGTGCCCGACGGCGGCCCCGCCCCGGCAGGCGACGCCGCCTCGGAGGACGCTCGCCGGGGCGGCGCCACCGCCGCGGGCGGGTCGGCCACCGCGGGGACGACCGCCGTCGACCACGACCCCGCGACCACCGGGAGGACCGCATGACCACCCGACCCACCGAGCCCGCCGCGGACGCGGCGAACGCGGCGAACGCGGCGAACGACCTGGAGACGCTCGGCGCCGCCGTCCTCGAGACCGGCGTCGCGGGCGACGGCCTCGACCTGGAGGCCGCGCAGGCCGTCCTCGGCGTCGACGACTCGCGCTTCCGCCACGACTACCTCCAGGTCCGGGGGCTGCGCGTCGAGTTCGACGGGTTCGTCGCCGTCCAGGGCGTCGACCTCACCGTCACCGCGGGTGACCTGCGCTTCCTCATCGGGCCCAACGGCGCGGGCAAGACGACGATCGTCGACGCGATCACCGGTCTCGCCACGGCGTCCGGCTCGGTGCAGTTCGGGGGCGTCGAGCTCCTCGGGAAGAAGACGCACCGCATCGCGCGGGCGGGCGTCGGGCGCACGTTCCAGACCGCGAGCGTCTTCGAGGAGCTGAGCGTGCTGCAGAACCTCGACATCGCGGCCGGCGCCGGCCGGGGCCCGCTCACGCTGCTGCGCCGCCGGTCCTCGACCCCCGCGGCCGTCGAGCAGGCGCTGGAGACCGTCGGGCTCGCCCACCTGCGCGACGTCCAGGCGGGGATCCTCGCGCACGGGCAGAAGCAGTGGCTCGAGATCGGCATGCTGCTCGTCCAGGACGCGCGGCTGCTGCTCCTCGACGAGCCCGTCGCCGGCATGAGCCAGGCCGAGCGCGAGCAGACGGGAGAGCTGCTGCGACGCATCGGCGCCCAGCGGACCGTCGTGGTCGTCGAGCACGACATGGAGTTCCTGCGGGCGTTCGCGTCCTCGGTGACCGTGCTGCACCTCGGGCAGGTGCTCGCCGAGGGCACGTACGCCGAGGTCCAGGCCGACCCGCGCGTGCAGGAGGTCTACCTCGGCAGCGCGGGCGCGACCCGCGGTGCCCGACGACGGGGCGCGGCGCCGACGTCGTCGGCCCCGACGACCGACGAGAAGGAGGCGTGATGCTCGAGCTCACGGGCCTGCACGCCGGCTACGGCCGGACCATGGTGCTCCACGGCGTCGACGTCACCGTGCCCGCCGGTGGCGTCGCCGCCGTGCTCGGGCACAACGGCGCCGGCAAGACGACGCTCCTGCGCACCGCGCTCGGGCTGCTCAAGGCTCGGTCGGGGAGCGTCGTGCTCGACGGCGAGGACCTCACCCGCCTCCCGACCCACCAGCGCGTGCGGCGCGGTCTCGCGTACGTGCCGCAGGGGCAGCAGTCGTTCGGCGACCTCACGGCGCGGGAGAACCTCCAGCTCGTCGCCGACACGTCGCGCGAGGGGCCGCGCCGCCTCGACGAGGCGCTCGACCTGTTCCCCGCCCTGCGCGGGCTGCTCGGCCGGCGGGCGGGGCTCCTGTCCGGCGGGCAGCGCCAGCAGCTCGCCATCGCGCGCGCCCTCCTCACCGGCCCGCGCGTGCTCGTGCTCGACGAGCCCACCGAGGGCATCCAGCCGTCCGTCGTCACGGAGATCGAGGACGCGATCCTCACGCTCACCGACGCGGGCGGGCTGTCCGTGCTGCTCGTCGAGCAGCACGTCGGGTTCGCGCTCGGCGCGGCACGCGACTACGTTGTCCTGCAGTCCGGGCGCGTGACGAGCCGCGGCGCGGGCGGCGAGGCCGCCGAGCACAGCGTGCGCGCGGCGATGGCGGTGTAGGCACCGTGCTCGCGGGGCGGTGGGTGGCCACCGGCGACCGACGGCACGACGCGTGCGGACGGTGAGAGCACGGACCGGGCCCCGGCCCGACGACCCGGGCGCCCGCACGGACGTCGTCACCGCGTCGGAACGGGCTACCACCTCGCTGCGCGACGCCGTGTACGCACGCCTGCGGGGCGAGATCCTCGACGGGCGCATCGACCCCCGTGAACGGCTCACCGAGCCCAAGCTCGGCCGACGGTTCGGCGTGTCGCGCACCCCCGTGCGCGAGGCGCTGTCCCGCCTGCTGTCCGACGGCCTCGTCGAGCGCACCGACTTCGGGTACGCCGTCGTCGTGCCGAGCCTTGCCGAGCTGCGCGACCTCGACGAGCTGCGCGTGACCCTCGAGCTCCGAGGCCTCGACCGCGTCATCGAGAACCCGGGGCTGCGCCACGACACGGACGTGCTGCGCGCCGAGCTCGCGCGGTGGGTCGAGCTCCGCGCCACCCCTCCCCGGCCGGACCCCGGCTTCGTGCTGCTCGACGAGCGCTTCCACACGGCGCTGTCCCGCGCGGCCGGGAACGAGCGGATGACGCAGGCGCTCGTCGAGGTCAACGAGAAGGTCCGCGCCGTGCGGCGGTACGACTTCGTCGAGGACGAGCGCGTGCGCAGCACCGTCGACGAGCACGTCCGGATCCTCGAGCTCGTGCTCGCCGACCGGCTCCCCGAGGCCCGCACCGCCCTGCACCACCACGTCGGCGCGTCGCTCGCCGTCGTCACGGAGCGCGCCGCCCGGGCGCTCGCGCGCATGGCGGTCGCGGGCTGACGGCGGACGACGACCCGCCGTCCCGACCGCACCTCGTCCGCAGCAGCGACCGGACGGCCGCGCCCACCGACGACGTGCGGCTGTCGTCCGGGCCCCTCGCGCCGACGTCGAGCCGCGCTCCTGGACGAGCGGCGTCCGCCTGCGGTGCCGGCCCTATCGTTGCGGGGTGACGGACGCACGGATCGCTCGCCAGTTCGTGACGCTCACGTTCCTCATCGCCTACGGGCTCTCCGGCGGTCTGATCGTGGCGGCCCGCTCCGGCTACGAGGTGCACAACGTCGTCACCACGGTTCCCGAGCTCCTGGCGAACGTGCCGTTCGCGCTCTACATCCTCTCGCCCGCGATCGCCTCCTACGTCGTCCTGCGAGCGAACCGGAGGGTCTCAGGCCTCCGGGAGTGGCTGCGGCTCGTCTTCGCCGTCCGTGGCCGTCCCGCGGGGTTTCTGCTCGCCCTCTCCGCGCTCGCGCTGTACTTCGCGCTCCACCTGCTGGTCTCCGGACCGTCAGCGCACGCGCTCCCGTGGTTCATGTTCTTCCTGTCCCTGCCGGGCAACCTCGTCATCGGCGGCATGGAGGAGGCCGGCTGGATGACCGCGCTGCAACCCGGGCTCGATCGGCGGTGGGGGTTCGTCCCGTCCTCGCTGGTGGTCGGGATCATCTGGCTCCTCTGGCACGTGCCGCTCTTCTTCATTCCCGGCACGAACCACGAGTCCGGTCAGATCGACTTCTGGATGTTCGCGGTCCAGGTCATGGCGTTCCGCTTCCTCTACGGCGCGATCTTCCGGGTGGCGGACACGAACGGGGTGCTCCTGTGCATCCTCACCCACACGGTGTTCAACGCCGCCAGCTTCACCCTCGGCATCCCGCCGACGACCTGGGCGGGCACCCTCGCCGCCAACGTGGGAGTGGTGATCCTTGCCCTCGTGTCGGTGACGCTCTCCCCGCGGGCTCAGGCGACTCGTCGATGGCGCGTCGAGCCCTGAGCGGCACTGTGGAGAGGCAGCCCAGCGACAGAACGCCACGGCCGCGGATCGCCGATCTCTCTCGAACCACCGGCTTGAGCCCGCAGGTTGCGTCGAGAGGGGCCCTCGTTGTCGGTAGCTCCCGGCTGTGTTCTACCGAACGAGGCGGAGCGGTGATGCGACGAACTCCATGGCATCTCGACACCCGCGAGCATCGGAGCGGCGTCAGGGTGTACTCCACGCAGGATCGATCAAAGTGGCCTACATCTCGGCAACAACACTGTCGACGTGCAGCGCAGATTGCACGGACACACCGCCGTACCTTGCAGGAACCCGCGCGCGGCGCGCGTGGCATGCAAAGTAGGTTCCACCCGCCACTACAGGAGCACTGAGGAATCCGAGCAGCGGCAGCGACCATCCGCGCGGCGACGACCACAGTGAATCCCCGCCGGAGGTTCTGCGCCGGCGGGGGGCGAACGAGGTTGAGCGGCGTGTCGACGGCGCGCCCTGCACGCGGCACGGCTGCGTCAGAAAAGGTGGCGGTCTCAACCGATCGATGCACCACGAGGGTGGATGATGCATGGTCGTGGAGGTCGGGATGAGTGTCGTGATGTCGCTGCCTGCTGCGGTACAGGAGGTCGTGTGGCAGGCATGGGGCGAGGGCGAGTCGCTCCGGCGGATCGCCGATCGGGCCGGCCTCCAGGAGCATCATGTGCGCCGGTACCTGCTTCGTCATGGCGGGGTGCGACCCGCGTTGCCGAGGCGGTCGTCGCGGCACCTGAGCCCAGGTGAGCGGGAGGAGATCTCGCGTGGGATCGCCGTTGGTCTCTCTGCTCGAGCTATCGCCGAAGGGTTGGGGCGGTCGGCCTCGACGGTCTCGCGCGAGATCGCACGCAACGGCGGCCGCGCCGGTTACCGCGCCACGGTCGCCGACGAGCGCGCCCGCTTCGAAGCCAGGCGGCCTCGGGCACCACGCCTCGCGAACGACGAGCGGCTGCGTGCGACGGTGCTCTCGCGGCTCGAGCTGGACTGGTCCCCGCAGCAGATCGCGGCGTGGCTGCGTCGCGAACATCCCGCCGAGCCCCGCATGTGGGTCTCGCACGAGACGATCTACCGCGCCGTGTACCTGCCGACGTCGCGGAACCTCCCGAAGGCCACCTACCAGCGACTGCGGTCCGGTCGCACGATGCGCCGACCCCGGCTCGTGAGCGCTCACACGGGCGCGGGCACCTGCGCGACATGGTCTCCATCCACCACCGCCCCGCCACCGTGACCGACCGGCTCGAACCCGGCCACTGGGAAGGCGACCTCGTCATGGGCAAGCGCCCCAGCGCGGTCGCGACGCTCGTGGAGCGCACCACCCGCTACCTGAAGATCGTGCCCCTGCCCGACGGGATCAAGGCCAAGGACGTCAGCATCGCCGTCGCCCGCGCCCTGTTCAACGTCCCACCCGGCATGTGCAAGTCCCTGACCTGGGACCGCGGCCGCGAGATGGCCGACCACGCCTTCCTCAGCGCGCTCATCGACGCCCCGGTCTACTTCTGCGACCCCCGTAGCCCGTGGCAACGCGGCACCAACGAGAACACCAACCGCCTCCTGCGTCAGTACCTCCCCCGCCGCGCCAACCTGACCGCTACGACCAGCGACGAACTCGAACGGATCCAGAGGCTGCTCAATGAGCGACCACGCCGCGTACTCGGCTGGTTGGCACCGGCGGAGAAGTTTGGCGAAATGGCGATGGTCGCTCGAGGAGAGATCGTGGCGATGCGCCAGTCGGCCAGGAGCAGCTGATGCCCGCCGTGAGGACCGGCGACCGTGATGTATCGCAGCGAGACCGTCCACCTGGGAGAGATCAAGCCGATACGGTCGGGGTGTGGACTGGCGTGATGATCGGATCGGCTCCGCGCAGCGTGGTGAGAACCCGACGGTACTTGCGGAACTCTCCGCGGGCTTCGCGGTGATCGGCGATGCGCAGTTCCTCCCGGGATACTGCGTGCTGCTCGGCAAGGACCCATCGGCGTCTGCACTGGGAGAGCTGTCGCGTCAGGAGCGTGTCCAGTTCCTCGCGGACGCCGACCTTCTCGCGACAGCGGTGGAAAGAGCATGCCGCTCGACGGACCCAGCGTTTCGGCGAGTCAATCTAGAAGTCCTCGGAAACAGGGATACGTTCGTCCACGCCCATGTCTGGCCCCGATACCGGTGGGAACCAGCACACCGCGTTACTCGCCCCGTCTGGGACTACGACGCAAGCCACTGGCGAGACCCGGCAACAGCACTCGGGCCCAAGCAGACAGAGCTGCGAGAACGGATCGCGCGAGAGCTGGAGGCGCTTGTCCTCGCTGACGCGCTCCGCATCACGGCTACTGCCTAGATCGGTCGGGAACCGCTTAGTGCCCGCAAGTGGATCCCCTACCGAGACACCTCGCGCGCCGTCGGCCTCCGGAGGCGGCACCTCGATCTGAACCGTCTCGATAGGCCCGCCCGCAAGCCTGCCCGGTGATGGTTGCCTATCTGCGACACTCACGCCATGACTGCGACGCTCATTGGGTACGCCCGCTGCTCGACGGCCGAGCAGGACCTCACCGCTCAACGCCGAGCGCTGGAGGCGATGGGAGTCGATCCGCGACGCGTCTATGTCGACCAGGGCGTGACCGGCACCCACCGCGACCGGCCCGGGCTCCGCGAGGCCCTGGCTGCAACCAGGGCCGGGGACACGCTCGTCGTGACCAAGCTCGACCGACTTGCCCGCTCGATCCGCGACGCACGCGACATCGTCGACGAGCTCACCACCCACGGCGTTCGGCTCCAGATCGGGACCACGGTCCACGACCCGAACGACCCCGTCGGCCGGCTCCTGCTCAACGTGCTCGCGATGGTCGCCGAGTTCGAGGCCGACCTCATCCGCGCCCGCACTCGCGAAGGCATGGCGATCGCCAAGGCCAAGGGCAAGCTCAAGGGCCGCAAGCCCAAGCTCACCGCCGCCCAGGAGCGACACCTCGTCGACCTCCACCACGCCGGCAACCACACCTCTGCCGAGATCGCCGAACTCTTCGGCGTCTCGCGGGCCACCGTCTACCGGGCCGTCGATCGGGCAGGGCGCACGACGAGCAGTTCTTCGACCCGCTGAGTTCCAAACGCTGCTGGCCCTCGCTGCGCAACTTCACCCCGCACACGTGGCCGTTGCGTGGGGAGCGCCCCGTACTCTCAGCGCCAGGGAGGCGTTGATGCTGTGGGACGAGCGATTCAAGAGCAGCGGGGTGTGGCAGTACGTCGAGCAGGCGCGCGCCCACATGAACGCCTCGACGATGCCGACAGAGCGTGGCGAGCAGGACGCCCTGGCCTACGTAGGCATGGTTCTCGAACTGCTCGAGGAGCGACGCAACAAGAGTGATGCTCGCGAGATCTCGCCCGCGATGCTCAACAACCTCGGGGCGAGCGTCTCGAACCTGGCGAACTACGTCGAGTCGGTCAACAGCGGCAGTTACCAGTGGTCGCAGATCACCCCTCACGCAGACGCAGTGCTCGACACACTTGCCTCCTGGCCCCCCATGAAGATCGCGCACTACCTCTCCGGGCTCAGCAGCGCCACTGACGCGTTCCAGAACAAGGCCGCGCAGGCGATTGAGGAGCTCAGCGGTCGCGAGACGAAGGCATCGATGGAGCTCGATGAGCTCCAGAGCAAGCAGGAGGCTCTGAGCGAGGCGATCGGTACCGAGAGGCAGCGCATCACCGAGGCCATCGCGACGTTCACGACCGAGGCAGCGGAGGCCGTGAGCGACGTGCGAGACACCCAGGATCAGAAGCTCTCCGAACTCCTCACGCAGTGGAGCGCCTCGAATGACGACGCGCGCCAAGAGGCGACACAGACCCTCACCCGGCTGAACGCCCTTGAGGAGCAAGCGCGCAACGTCGTGCATGCAACAACCTCGCACATCGTCGCCACCGACTACGGCCGCTACGCCCGCAACAAGACGATCGCAGCATGGGTCTGCGACATCGCTGCTGCTCTCGTCGGAGCAGCTGGCCTCCTGGTGATCGTGCATCACCTTCTCAACATCGAACCCGATGCTGACTCCAACGTCGGACTCTCGCTGACCCGGCTAGCGGTATCTCTCGGCACACTCGGGATCGCAGGCCTTCTCGGGCGTCGCGGACAGCAGCACCACCTCGAAGCCCGAGCAGCGAAGCGAACAGACCTCGCACTCCGACAGATCCTCCCCTTTACCGCCAACCTCGACGAAGACTCGCAACAGAAGATCATCCGAGAGTTCACCGACCGGGTCTTCATTCGGGGGGACATCGACACGGCCCAGGGTCGATCGACGAAGGATCAGATCCTCTCGGGACCAACGCGCAAGGACCTCGTCGATGGGAGCAAGGCACAGTAGCCTCGCCACAGGTGGTGCGTTGGTGGGTTGAGACCGCCGTCGGTTCTGGCACAGGACAGCGCGCGCCCGGCCCCCCGAGTTCGCTGGGCCCGGCGCTGGCAGCCTGGGCCACTTGTCGAGCGCGACGTAGTGCAGTTCGGGCTCTTCGCGGGTCTCGTAGAGCTCCCGGGTACGCGGCGGCGATGGCCGCAGGCTCGGCGGGGTGCCCCTTGCCGATCCAGGCACTGATCGCGATGTGTGCGACGTAGATGCCGTGCTGCTTGAGTTCCTTGTGCAGGTTCATCGTCCAGTTGCGCAGGCCGGCGGCCGCGATGGTGACGTTGGCGAGCATGGGGACGGGCTCGATGGACCCGCCGCCGGTGGTGACGAGGATGGTCCCGGACTGTGCCTCGATCATGTCGGGCGCGACCTGCTTGATCGTTTGGATGGCGCCGTGCAGGTAGAAGTCGAGCTGGGGCTGAAGGCTCTCGCGGGTGACATCGAGGACCCCGGTGACGTTGAGGGACTGGTCGGCCGGGGCGAAGTTCAGGACGTCGACGCGTCCGAAGCGCTCCTTGATGTTCTGGAACGCGGCGGTGATGGTGTCCGGCTGGGTGATGTCGGCGGCAAAGCCTGCCGCGTCGATCCCTTCGTCCTGCAGCTGGGAGGCGAGGGCGTCGAGCTTGGCGGCGGTGCGCGCGACGAGCGCGACGGTGAAGCCCTTCGCACCGAAGGCGCGTGCGATTTCGAGTTCCAGGCCGGGGCCGGCGTCTCCCCGCAGGGACGCGACTTCGCCGCCGCCGGCCGCTTGCCCGCACAGCCGCCCACCTCAGCGCCCACGCAGCCTGCCACTCCGGCGATCAACTCTGAAGCGGCAGCACCTCCCTGGGCGCCCAGGTCTTACGCCGCGACCACTCCCGAGGCGCCCGAGGCGCGCGCCCGGTGCGCAGGCACCAGACCAGCTCGCGCTTGAGAAGGCCACGGCCCTGGATGTAGAGGGCACCCACATCCGGTGGGCGATCTGTTCCGGGCCCCATGCCTGCACCCAGGCCCGGTCCTTGCGATGCGGTTTGTTGTTGCCGGTGAACCGCGGCGGTCGCGGTCTGCCCGCCCTCGTGCCGTCTGGCCGACGGATCTGGCCCGAGAGCCGCTCGTGGACGTAGGCATGCAGCCGCGGGTCGGCGACCAGCTTCGGGGTCTTCGGCCGCCGCGCGACCATGTCGGCCTTCCACTGCGCGACCGACGCCCGGTACTCGAGCTTGCCGCTGCGGGTCGCGGCGTTGCGGCGCAGCTCACGCGAGACCGTCCCCGGATCGCGCCCGACCGTCCGGGCGATCTCGCGGACGCCCTTGGACTGGGCCCTGAGCAGAGCGATCTCCTCGCGCTCAGCGAAGGACAGGTAGCGGCCCGAGGGCCGCGCCTTGAGGTCGAACGGCGGCATGCCGCCACCGTTGTGGAACCACCGCTGACCGACCGGCTGCGACACACCGATCACGGCCGCCGCATCCGCGGGCAGCAGCCCCTTGGCGATCTCGGCCCAGAACGCGGCCTCCACCCGGCGCTGGAACTTCGGGCGACCCGGCGATCTCAGTCTCGGGCGCACCGCCCTGTCCGCTGCCTGCTGCCGACGAACCATCGAACACCTCCATCAACTCGAGGTGTTGCGACCACCGGTTGGATCCGCCCTGAGAGCCGGCATCGCTGTGCTGGATCAGACCTGCGAGATCTCTGACGCGACGTAGCAGAACCCGGACCACGTGCGCACGTAGGTGAAGTCAGCCACCCACAGCTGGTTCGGCGCGTCCGCGCGAAAGTCGCGCTTCACCAGGTCCCCGGCCCGGCACCCGTCCTTGGCTGGGATCGTGGTGCGCTTGGCGCGCCCGCGAACCACACCGCACAGATCAGCAGCCCGCATCAGCCGCTCGACCGTGCAGCGCCCGACCGGTCGAGCGGCAGCACCTGTCTCGGACGCAGGGAGCTTCCGTCAGACGGAGCAGCGTGGGGCCCGACGCTTGCCGGGCCCCACGCGACAGGTCAGGAGCAGGACGCGCCGGTGTACGGCACGGCTGCCACCTCGGCGTCTCCGGCGGAGGTCCGCGCGCTGACGTGCGCAACGCCGTCAGGGATGGCGGTCATGCGTGCCGCGAAGGACTGGTAGGCGTTCCCTCCGACGGGGACCTCGCGCGTGCTCCTGCCGTACGGGGTCGAGAACTCGACCGTGAGCGGCTCGGCCACGAGAGAGCGAGCCCGGACGGCGACGTACGCCCGGCCGGCGAGGCATCGGGCCTGCGCCTCGGCGCTCACGAGCGGCTGCGGCCCTGTGCGCCCCTCGGGGGCGTACGCCTCGAGCGAGTGGAGCGAGTAGGCCCACCGCGTGAGGCGCTGCGTCCCGACCACGCGAAGGTGCCGGGCCTGGGTGTCTCGGGCGAGCGAGACGACCTGGGTGCCGCCCCTTCCGTCGTTCTCGCTCGCGACGGTGCGCCAGTCCGAGCCGTCGTCCGAGACCTGGACCTGGAACGCCTTGGCGGCGGCGGCCTCCCAGTGCAGCACGACCGACCCGATCGGGCGCACCGTCCCGAGGTCGACCTGCACGTGCTGCGGGTCGCTCGCCTGCGACTCCCACCGGGTCCAGCGCGAGTCGTCCGTGAGGTGGTCGACGACGTTGATCGCGTTGGCCGTGCTGCTGCCCGTGGCGGGGGCACCGCGAGCCATGTCGCGCGACCGGACCTCCAGGGAGGCGAGGGCCTGTTCGCCTCCTGTGGCGGCGGCGACGCGCACACGCACGAACCGGGCGTCGCGCGGCGCGAGGGAGAACGTGCCGGAGGCGGAGAAGCCCTCGGCGTCCGCTGCCGGGGCCCAGGCGATCCCGTCGGCCGACGTCTCGATCGTGACGCCTCCCGCGGGGCGGATCGACCAGTCGAGCGTCGCCTCGCTCACCGGGCGGCTGACGCCCAGGTCGACGGTGAGCACCTGCTCGCTCTGCCCGTCCGTCGTCCACGCCGTGGTGCCGTCCCCGTCGATGGCGGCGGCGGGCGCCGACCCCGCGGGGCCGGCGGCCGTCCCGCTGAGCGCGACGTCTCGCTGCGGGTCGGTGTCGTACCGGACGGGGACGTCGTCGAGCAACGTCACCGCGCCGGCCCGGCTCACCACGGCGTCCGCGGGCGCCTCCACGAGCACGAGGGACGAGCCCGCGGGGACCGTCACCCGGGCGACGCCGGAGACACGCTGGGCGAGCAGCCGACCGGTCACCGCGTCGTACAGGTCGCGCGCGTCGCTCGACTCCAGCCGGACGTCGACGACCGCGTCGTCCTCCCTCGGGTTGTAGTACAGCGCGGTGGGATAGGGGCTGGGCGCGTACGGGTCGAGGGCGTCGAGGTCGGTGCGCAGCACTCGCTCGACGTTCGTGGCGCTGAGGGTGCCGCCGAGGAAGCCGACCCAGCTGGAACCGTACATGCCGAGCTGCGTGGTCTCGGGGTTGATCCCCCAGCTGCTCGCCCGGTCGTACGTGTCGGCGGTGGCGATGATCCCGGCGGGGCCCTGGTGCCGGAGGCCCTCGTAGGCGATGACGTGCGCAGGGTCCGCGATGAAGCGGTCTCCGTGCTGCTGGGCATCGACGGGCATCTGGTCGGCGTAGAAGTACCGGCTGGCGTTGTAGACCTGGAGCATCCAGCGCCCGACGGCGTCCGCGTAGCGCGTGTCGTAGCGGGCGGTCGCGGCGAGCCAGGGCGTCGCGAAGCTGTTCATCGCGAACGCGTACCCATTCAGGTCGGTACGCGAACCACTCAGCCCGGAGACGTCATAGTCGCCCCAGCTGCCCTCGACGGTCCCCCAGCCACCGCGCACGTCCGTACCGGCGCGCAGCGTGGCCAGGTACTTGGTCACGTCGTAGTCGGTGCCGGCCTCGGCGTTGAGCCGCGCGGCGACGTACGGCGCGAGCAGCGGGAGCATCTCGTAGTAGAGGTTCTTCTCGCGCTCCAGATAGTCCATCGCCCAGATCGCGCCGTCGAGGTACTTCTGGTCGCCGAACGCGTCGTGCGCCCAGAGCAGGATCGCGGCGGTCCCCGCCGCCGTGTCGCCACCCTCGTTGCGGCCGGTGGTCTTCGTCATCGTGGCGAAGTCGAAGTCCTGCATCGTGAGGTCGGCCCGCTGGCCTCCCAGCGCCACGAGCATCGCGTAGTGCTGGTCGGCGATCGACCGCTGCATCGTGGTCATGTCGGCCGCGTCGGGGTACTGCGAGGCGAGCATCGAGTACAGGACGTTGGCCGTCGTGGCGTACCACATGCTCTTCCCACCTGGGGCCGCGGCGTCGGACGCCGGGGTGTTCCGCGCGACGCCGAGGTCGGGATGGAAGAAGGTCCGGAGCATGTCCACGTAGTCGTGGCCGTCCTGGTCCGACTTGTCGATGCCGACGAGCGTGGCCCCGACCACCGAGGCGATGAGGGTGACCGCCTCCTGGTGGCCGACCCCGCTCACCGTCCGGGTGTCGCCGTAGTAGGCGGGCATGGAGTACGAGGTCGACCCCTCCGGCATGTTGAGGGCGTGGGTGTCCTCCCGGATGGTCGTGTAGACACCGCGGTCGGTCCAGTCGTACACGTAGGAGTCGTAGTCGATCGCGCGCTGGCGCCAGTCGAGGTCACGCCACGGCGACGGCGCGGACGGGAAGTCGTCGACCCCCGCGACGACGGCACTGTCCGACGTCGGTGCGCCCGCGCCCGCGCCCGGGCCCGGGCCCGTGTCCGGGGCGGCTGCGCTGGTCTGCACGGCACCGCCGCACACGAGAGCTGCCAGCATCGTCGACGCTGCGACGCGTCGCCACGGCGCCGGTCTCCTGATCATGCGCATGGTTCTCTCCTCGCTGAGGGAAGGGTGAGGGGACGCCGGGCAGCGGCCCGCCGCCGAGGTGCGCGACGCACGGGCGCCGGCCCGGAGGAGCTCGTCGCTCCCCCGGGCCGACGCGACCGTCAGCCGCAGGTGGTAGCGGCGTAGCCGACGTCCCACGAGCGGGACGCTCCGCCGGGCACGGCCCCGACGGCGGTCGCCGTGCCCGCTGACGTGCTCGTCGCACGCACGGGGAACGACTGGTAGGCGCTGGCACCCGGGGCGACGCCCGCGACGGCACGCTCACCGAACGGTGTCACGAGCCGCACTTCCGCGGTCTGGTCGCCGACGTTCGTCGCGCGCACCGCGACATAGGCCTTTCCGGCCAGGCACCGGGTCTGGACCTGCACGTCGAGCTCGACCGTGGGCACGGTCGCGCCGCAGTCCTCGGCCCAGGTGACGGTCTGCCCCTCGGCGACGTCGATCGCGGCGCAGCCGCCCTGCGCCGCCGGCCCGGTGAACAGCACCTGGTCGCCGTCGAGGTCCACGTCCAGCCGCTCGCCCCGGTAGGTCAGCCCGCTCACACCGCCGGTCGAGCCCGCGAGGCGCACGAACGTCGGGTCGCCCTCGTCGGTGCGCACCCCGTTCGCCATCAGCACGAAGTCGATGTAGTTCGAGATGCCGAACAGGGAGGGGCGCACGCCGCGTGCCCCCACCGGGCCGCCGGGCTCGCCCTTGGCGAAGTACACCTCGGCGAACCAGCCGCTGCGCACCATGTCGCGGGTGATCGCGTTGACGAGCACCGCGGCGCGGTCACGCAGCTGCGCCTGCGAGGACCCCTCGATCGGGTCCATGTCCAGCAGACCGTAGGCGATGAGCTGCAGGTCCGGGGCCTTCACGGCGAAGTCGCCGAGGCCGGCGAGCTGGGCGTTCTCGTCGTAGTCGTCGAGGAACCGGTCCATGGTCTTGACCATGGACTCCTCGGTGAGCTCGTCCATGACGAACGCGGTCGAGGTGTAGAACGACCAGCCGGGGCGCACCCACTGCCCGTTCTCGTTGCGGTAGGGCTTCCCCTCGGTGTCGTCGCCGAAGGGCACGGTGGTGCGGGTGGCGTCGAGGTAGACCTTCTGGACGGTGTCCCAGACCTTGCCGTCCTGGTCGGCGCCCGTGGGGAAGAACCACTCGGAGTACTTGGCGCTGATGTCGGTGATAACCGACTGGTAGAGCGCGGCGTCCTGGGTCTTGCCGAGCTCGTGGGCGATCTTGATCGCGAACTCCAGGTCGTAGGCGAGGGAGGTGACGAACTCGCTGTCGCGCTCGTCGAAGTGGTTGTTCGCGCCGAGGACCCAGCGCATGTTGTAGCGCTCCCAGTTCAGGTGTAGCGCGAGCTTGTCGTAGGTCCCCTCGAGCCGCTCCCGGTCGCCCGTGACGGAGTACAGGATCCACGCCGTCTGCGCCTTGCGAGAGGGCAGCGACTCCCCGCCCAGCTCACCGCGCGTGCCGTAGGCCACGTCGCTCGGCTCCGTCGCGCCCGGGCCGTCCTCGACGAGCGCCATCATGCCCTCGAACGAGGCCCACGCGTTCTCCGGGTCGGTGTAGACAAGTTGCTGCATGCCCAGCAGAGAGTCCCAGCTCGCCACGTTCTTCGTCCCCGGCGTGCCGTTCATCCACAGCGACGGCTTGCCCGTACCCAGCTGGGCGTGCATGTTCCCGGTCTCCGGGGTCGCCGGCAGCACGTTCATCTCGAGGTTCACCCACGCCTTGAACCAGAAGTGGCGCATCTCCTCCGCCGTCACGCCGCCGTCGGCGACACGCTGCACCGAGAAGTCCTGCACGACCGGCACCTTGGCCAGGTACTCGTCCCAGAACCCTCGCCAGGACCGCAGGTCCGCGGCGGGGTCGGCCGCCGCCGCCAGCGCCCGTTGCCGCGAGGCCGCCACCGCGTCCTGCGTCACCTTGGCAGACTTCACGGCGAATCCGACACCCACCGATGCGGGCGCGGAGCCTTCAGGCAGTTCAGCGACCCATGCGCCGTTACCGCCGAGCGGTTGTGCCGACCCGGCGCTCGTTCCCAGCTCAGCGATCGAGGCACCGAAGCGGACGTCTGCGCCCTCCGGCAGGGCGAACGAGTAGGTGTGGCCGGCACCCACCACTGTGAGCAGGCGCTCGTCCGGGCTCCAGCTCGCCACGCCCTCGTACGCACCCGCGATCGCGGTGCCGTCCGTGGTCGCCTCGACCGTGCGGGAGAACGAGTCCGCGTCGTGGAAGACGTCGGTCGTCTCGATCGTCCCGCTGCTGTAGGTGCCGCGGGACTCCAGTGCCTGCGGCATCCACTCGTTGCTGATCTGCTCCGCCGGACGCAGCCATACGTCACCGTCGTGGAACGCCAGGTCGTCGAACGTCGAGTACCCGTTCTTGCCGACGTGGAAGATCTTGACCGTGAAGGTGCGCTCCCCCGACCAACCGGTCATGCCGGCCAGGTCGTACGTCAGGACCCCCGTGCTCGTCGTGTCGGGCTGCACGGTGATGTCGTCACCAGACCCGCTCGACACCTTCAGCGCCCACTTCCCGCTCGTCTCCGCTGCGCGCACGCTCAGCAACGGCGTCGTGTCGAGGTCCACCGTCACCCGGCGCTCGACCGCACCGTAGTCGGTGTCGCCCAGACGGACCGTCCCCTGCGTCCCGTCCGAGACGAACGCCGCCCCGTGACCGGCGTGCGTCGCCGTCGACCACACGGACGCGTCGGAGAGGTCGTCGACGGTCCCGGACACAGAGCCTTCCCACGGCAGGTCCGCACCGTTGTCGAGCGACAGTGAACGGAACGTGGCCGTTCCACCGTTGACGCCGGTCTTGTTCACCGCGAAGAGCTTCACCGTCAGCGTCTTGGGACCGGGCTGCCACCCGTAGGCCTGCGCGAGGTCGAACGTCACGGACCCGGTCGCCGAGGAGTCGGCCTGCAGGCTCGGCAGGTCGTCGCCGGAACCGGTCTCGTTGATCTTGACGTTCCACGTCGTGCCGGGGCTCAACGACGCCACGTCGACCGTGAGGAAGCGCGTGTCCGCCACGTCCTGCACCGTGATCCGCCGCTCGATGTGCCCCCACTGCCTGCCGTCCACGAGCCGCAGCGCGGTTGTCCCCGCCGCTGCCGACGCGGCGACGTCCTTGGTCGTCCAGCCCGCCGTGTCGTCGAACGACTCGGACAGCGCGCTCCGGAACGCGCTCCCCTGCGGGCGCTCGCCCGCCGTCGCATAGGTCTGCAAGAGGTTCTTCGCGTGGGGCGCCTTGTCGTCGACGTAGTACCCGACGTGCAGGGGCAAGGAGGTGCCTGCCGTCTGCTCGAGCTCGCTTCCGGACCGCCCGAACTCGAAGGGGTTGAGCACGATACGAGAGTCGGGGACGGACAGCCATCGCTGCTGCGCCGCGGAGGCGTCGGCAAGGTATTCGGACGTCACGTCTGCGGGTACCGGCTCGTCCGCCGCAGCGGGCAGCGTCGTCGCTGCCACAGTGAACGGGCCGGCCACGAGTGCGGCAACCACCCCGGCTGCCGCTCGTCCGGCCAAGGGTCGTCTTCTCACGATCTCTCCTCACTTCGTTGTGTCAAGGCTCTTCCCGGGCCCCCCGTCCCCGGGTCCTTCGCCCGACGGGACCTCCCGCCGGGGGCTCGTGCGCCGTCGGACCGCGCACGGGACGGCTCACGCGTGTGCGACCACCGCCGTCCCGTTGCCGGACACGGTCATCGCACCGTCGACGTGGGGGACGAAGACGGCCTGGCCGGGCAGCAGCCGCTGGACGTCGCCCGCTGCGACCTCGACCTCGCCCTCGACGCACACCACGACCCGCGGGCCGTCGACGGGGCCGGGCAGGTCCTCGCCCGCGCGTGGTGTGACGACGCTCAGCCCGAGTCCATCGACGGGTGCCGTGAAGTCCACGACTCCGGGCGTGAGGCGCACCGGGCGCAGGAACCCTGTCAGGCGCGGGGTGAAGTCGGTGATCGCGAGGACCTCGTCGACGTCGACGTGCTTGGTGGTGAGCCCGGCACGCAGCACGTTGTCCGAGGAGGCCATGACCTCGATCGCCATCCCGCTGAGATACGCGTGCAGCGTCCCCGGCGCCGTGTACAGCGCCTGCCCGGGCTCCAGGCGCTCGTGGTTGAGCAGGAGAGGGGCGAGGAGTCCGGGGTCGCCCGGGAACTGCTGCGCCAGCCTGTGCACGATCGCCAGCTCGGGTCGCGCGCCGATGGCGTCACGGGCGCTCCGGGCGGCCTCCCCCACCCAGGCCGCCACGGTGTCGCGCTGACGGAGCAGCCACGTGAGGGCGCCGCGCTGCGCATCGGGCCCCCCGCCACGCAGGAGCCCGATCAGGGGGTCCAGCGCAGGCACCGCGAGCTCGGCCACGAGTTTCGCGGACTGCTCCGGCTCCCGCAGGCCGCTGAGTAGCTCGAAGGGCGTGAGGGCGTACACGAGCTCCGGCTTGTCCGAGCGGTCGCGGTAGGTGCGTGCCGGGTCGTCGAGCGACACGCCCCGCTCCTCCTCCGCCGCGAAGCCCGCCTCCGCCTGAACGGCGGTGGGGTGAACCTGGATCGACAGGGCACGTGATGCGGCGAGGATCTTGGCGAGGTACGGCAACCGCGGCCCGGTGCGTGTCAGGGCCCGCGGCCCGAGCATCGCCTCGGGGCGGGCTGCGACGAGCTCGTCAAGCGGCGTCCACCGGCCTCCCCCGCCGGCGACGGACGGGTCGTCGGGGTGAGCCCCCATCCACACCTCGGCGATCGGCCGGCCGTCGACGGGCTGGTCGAGGAGCTGCTGCACGAGCGTCGTCGACCCCCAGGGGTACCGGCGCACCGCGCCTTCCAGGCGGTACACGGTCAGCCCGTCCGTTCGGTGGAACTCGTGATGGCAGCGCTGTCACGCGGCGAGCCGACGCCCTGCTCGGCCGGGCCCGCGGGGTCCAGCGCGCGGAGCACCAGGTCCCGGACGAACCGCATGGTCTCCGCGTCCGCCGCCTCGACGTTGACGCGCAGCAACGGTTCGGTGTTCGACGCGCGGACGTTGAGCCACCACGGGTCGGGCCCGGACCACCGCGAGACGGTGACGCCGTCGAGCCGGTCGACCTCCAGCGTCGCGGCGCCGAACTGCGCCCCGAGCGCATCGAGCACGGTCTCCTGCGCTCGAGCCGGGTCGCCGGTGACGACGTCGACCTCGCCCGACCGCACGTACGGGTCCAGGTCTCCCACGAGCTCGGACAAGGGCCGGTCCTGCTCGGCGAGCGCAGACAGGACGTGCATCGCGGTGAGCAGGCCGGAGTCTGCGCCGAAGAAGTCGCGGAAGTAGAAGTGACCGCTGTGCTCGCCACCGAACACCGCGCCCTCCTGAGCCATGACCCCCTTAACGAACGAGTGGCCCACCCGTGTGCGCACGGTCCGCACGCCGTGAGCGGCAAGGATCTCCGGCACCGCACGCGACGTGATCACGTTGTGCAGCACCACCGGCTCACCGCCCTGCTCCTGCACCCGGCGCGCCTCGCGCAACCCGACGAGCGCTGTCAGCGCCGAGGGGTCGACGCGGCGCCCTCGCTCGTCCACGACGAAGCACCGGTCGGCGTCGCCGTCGAAGGCGAGCCCCAGGTCGGCGCGCCGACGCACGACCTCGGCCTGGAGCGTCGCCGTGTTGGCCGGGACGAGGGGGTTCGCCTCGTGGTGCGGGAAGGACCCGTCGAGCTCGAAGAACAGCGGGACGATGCCCAGCGGGAGCGCGGGGAGCCCCGCCGCCATCCCCAGCACGGCCGGGACCGTGAGGCCGGCCATGCCGTTGCCCGCGTCGACGACCACGCGCAGGCGACGGTCGCCCGACAGGTCCACGAGCGTCCGCAACCGCTCGGCGTACGGGCGCAGCACGTCGACCTCCTGGACGCCGCCGAGCGCCGCTTCGCCGAGGGCCGCTTCGCCGAGAGGGGCGCCCGCGAGGAGCTCGGCAGCGCGCTCCGCGGTCGCGCCCAGACCGGCGTCCTGCCCCACCGGGCGCGCGCCGGGCAGGCACAGCTTGATCCCGTTGTACCGGGCCGGGTTGTGGCTCGCGGTGAACATGGCGCCGGCGGCCTCGAGGTCGCCCGCGGCGAAGTAGAGCTCGTCGGTCGAGCACAGCCCGGCGTCGAGAACCTGCGCCCCCGCGGTCCGCGCGCCGTCCACGAAGGCGGCCACGAGGGAGGGGCCGCTGTCGCGCATGTCGCGCGCGACCACGACGCGCGGGAGGACGCCTCGGGCCACGGCGTCGGGACGGACGACGACCTCGACGAACGCCGCCCCCAGCGCCCGCGTCACCTCGGGCCCGAGCTCGTCGGGGACGACGCCACGGACGTCGTACGCCTTGACCACACGGTGCAGCACGTCGCGGGCGAGGCTCGTGGGCATCGTCGGACGGATGGTCTCAGCCATCGTGACGCTCGAGCTCGGCGACGCCGATCCGGGAGTCGGCCATGCCGTAGAACACGAAGGTGCGGCCGTCGATCTCCTCGACCGCGGTCGGGAACACGACGTTGCCGAGCGTGCCCTGGAGCTCGTCCTGCGTCTCCGGGACGAGCAACGGCTCGGGCGTGCGCGCCAGGACACGCCGGGGGTCGGACGCGTCGAGCACCA
This sequence comes from Cellulosimicrobium funkei, assembly GCF_004519295.1. GTDB lineage: Bacteria > Actinomycetota > Actinomycetes > Actinomycetales > Cellulomonadaceae > Cellulosimicrobium > Cellulosimicrobium funkei. Next base: position 143,309 of record NZ_SOZH01000001.1, on the reverse strand, counting down.
TGGCACCGGCCGTGTACCGGGCACCGTGCGCGAGCGCGAATCCCGAGAAGTCCGCACCTGTGACCCCGTGATGGAGCACGAGCCAGCCCTCGGGGACGCGGACCGGAGCCGGCCCGCCGCCGATCTTCGACGCCTCGTACGCCATCTCCGGTGCCGCGAGCATCGACGAGTGCTCGACGTACGTGAGCGCCGCGAGGTCACGGGTCACGGCGTCGAGGTCGACGTACCCGATCCAGATCGACGGCCGGGCGTCGTCGACCCCCGCCGGGGTGCGCGCACCCTCGCCCGGGCGGAGCCAGTCCAGGTCCCACATGGGCCGGTGCAGCAGCCCGAGGGCGGGGCGGCCATCGGGTCCGGGCACGGCCTCGGGGAAGAAGACGATGTCCTTGTTGGGGAAGAGGTTGAGGTCGGTGTCCAGCTCGGGCTGGTAGGCGAACCGCAGCGGCCCCAGACGGCGCCACGTCACCGTGTCCTGCGAGACAGCAAGGGCCGGTCTGGGTCCGAGCGGACCGTAGGCGATGTACGTCATGACGTGCAGGCCGAGCGGCTCGACCAGGGTGATGCGCGGGTCCTCGACGCCGGCGTTCTGCCGACCGTGCTCCCACCCCTCGTCCGGGGACAGGACCACGCCGAGGCGCTCGACCCCCACGGGGACTCCGTCCTCCACGACGACGCGGGCGCGTCCGACGCGGGAGACGTTCCCCGCGGCGACGAGCCGCGGGTAGAGGTAGAGCTCACCGTCGGGTCCCCAGGCGGTGCCGGGGTTGAGCACGCCCTCGGCCTCGAGGGGCTCGCCGGGCAGGGGCGACATGATCGTGCCGAGCCGCCGGAGCGTGTAGGGGACGGTCGTCACAGGTTCGGAGTGGTTCACCTGGGTCATTACCTAGCCTTGAGAGGTCGACGTGGCGGCGGCACAGGTCGCCCGGCGCCGCACGGGGAAGGCTCAGCCCTTGATGGCCGAGCCGAGGTTCGCGGACGTGAAGTGCCGCTGGAACAGCAGGAACAGGACGACGGCCGGCACGGCGAGGACGCACGCGCCCGCCAGGACGGCGCCCATCGGATTCGCCTGGAACGTGGAGTTTGCCTGCGAGAAGTTGGCGAGGCTTACCGCGAGCGGCTGCATCGTGGCGTCCTTCGTCACGAGGAACGGCCACAGGAACTCGTTCCACGGGCCGATGAACGTCACGAGCATCGCGGTGAGGACCGCCGGGCGGACCAGGGGTACGGCGATCGACCGCAGGATCCGCAGCTCGCTCGCCCCGTCGATCCGTGCGGCGTCGAACACGTCGCGCGGGATCTGGAGGAAGTACTGGCGGAAGATGAGGACGGCGACGGAGTTCACCGCGAACGGCAGGATCATGCCGAGGTAGTTGTCCGCCAGGTTGAAATAGCGCACGACCATGACGTACAGCGGGATCATGAGCAGCTGGAACGGGATCGCCTGCACGAGGAGGACGAGCGCGAATACGAGGCCCTGGCCGCGGAAGGACAGCACCGACAGGGCGTATCCGACGAGCAGGCCGAACACGAGCGTGCAGCCCACGACGCCCGCGGTCATGATCAGCGAGTTGAGCAACGACCGAAGGAGGTCGATGGACTCGTTGACGCCTGCGAAGTTGTCGAGCGTGAGATTGCGTGGCAGCGGGAGCAGGCCCAGGACGCTCGTGTCCCGTTCCTTCTGCAACGCCCCGATGATCATGTAGTAGAACGGGACGAGGGCGAGGAGCGCGCCGACGACCAGCACGGTGAAGCGCAGCGCAGGCAGCACTCGCCCGGTTCGACGTAGCTCTGGCCGTTCGCCGTGTCGCACGCGACGGTCCTTGTTCAGCGCGTCAGGCGAAGACGTGGTGCCAGCCATCAGCCCTTCCTCTCCGTGAGCCGGCGGGATGCGAGCGAGACCGCCATGACTGCGACCACCAGGATCATCCCGATCGCCGCCGCGATGTCCGGCTGCCCCTGCTGGATGCCCTTCTGGTACATGAGCAGCGCAGGGGTCATCGACGCCCCGTTTGGCCCGCCGCCGGTCAGGAGGTACGGCTCGGTGAAGATCTGCCCGGTGGTGATGATGCAGAGCAGTACCACCAGGGACGTCACGGGACGAACCGCTGGCAGGGTTACCGCCCGGAACCGCCGCCATGCCCCGGCACCGTCCATCTCGGCCGCCTCGTGGAGTTCCTTCGGCACGTTCTGAAGTGCCGCGAGATACAGGAGCACGTAGAACCCCAGGTTCTTCCAGGTCACATAGACCGCGATCAGGGGCATGATCAGTCCCTGATTCGCGAGCCAGGTCGGGTCGGGTGCCAGGCTGCCGAGCAGCTGATTGACGACCCCGCCGCCGTTGAACATGAAGATCCACACCGCGAGCGTCGCGACCGACGCGGTCACGTACGGGATGTAGTACGAGACCCGGAAGAAGCCCTTCCAGTGCACGACGGCGTCAAGGCCCGACGAAAGCAGGAGCCCGAGCACGACCGTGAGGGGGATGTTGATCAGGCCGAAAACGAGTAGGTTGCCGAAGGCCTGCCGCACGGCGGGGTCTGCAAGGACCTGCTGGAAGTTGTCGAGCCCGACGAAGGGGTGCGGGACCTGCACTCCGGGTGCGGTGAAGAAGAAGTCGTGGAACGACATCCACACCCCGAACCCGAACGGCACGAGGAACACGATGACGACGAACGCCGTGTACGGCGTGCTGAGAAGGAGACCGAGGGGGTGCTCCCCCAGCCAGCGCTGCAGGCGCCGTCCTCGTGGACGCGTGCTGCCCGGGCGCGGGCCACGGTTGCCCGTGGCCCGCGCGGACGACCGCACGTCCTCGTCGTGGAGGGTGGTCATGAGTGCTTCGCCTCGTCGTTCTCGTCAGCCCGCCAGGCCGTCGATGGTGCTCGCGGCCTCGCCGAACGTGGTCTCGAGGTCACCGGACCCCGACTGCACCGACCCGCTCCACGCGTCACGGAAGACCTGCATCTTCTCGGCGAGCCCGTCCACCGTGGGGACGTCTACCGCGAGCGGCACAGCTGCGGCGAAGGGCTCGAAGAAGGCGTTCTCAGCCAGGAAGTCTGCGGCGAGCTCAGGCACGTCGGTGCGGGTCGGGAACTGGCCCGTGCCCTCGAGGAGCGCGAGGTCGTTCTCGTCGTTCGTCGCGAACTTGAGGAAGTCCCACGCGGTCTGCTGGTTCTTGCACGACGAGTACAGGCCGACGTTCTTCGAGTCCGCGAACGTGGACGTCTCATCGACCGCGGTACCGGCTGCTGTGGGCAGCGGGACGACGCCGTAGTTCACCTTGCCGTCGAACTGCGCCTTGCCCCAGGGACCGGCGACACCCATGGCGGCGACGCCATCGGCGAACGGGCCGGCCCACATGTCCCCGCTGTACGCCTCCGCGGAGGAGAAACCATCGGCGTAGAGCGTCTGCCAGAACTCCAAGGTCTCGAGGCCCTCGTCGCTCGTGAACGTCGCCTTCCCGTCCTCGATGAACTGCGTACCGCCAGAGTTGGCGAGGAAGAACGGGTAGAAGTCGAAGTTGACGTTCGTGTAGTCCGCCGTCGCCGGCGGATAGATCGCGAAGTCTGCGGCCCCGGCGTCCTTGATCGCCTGCGCCGCCGCGAGCACGTCGTCGTACGTCTCGAGCTGCGGGTCCTCGGCGTCCAGGCCGGCGGCCGCGAATACGTCCTTGTTGTAGTACAGCATGAAGGGGTTCGTCTTCCAGGGAAGCTGGTACAGGTCCCCATCCGCGCTGCGGAACCCGTCCGCCGCGGCGCCCGAACGACCCGTGACGTAGTCCTCAGCGTCCTCGAACGTCGTCGACAGGTTCACCAGGCCACCCTGCTTCTGGAATGCCGGGACGGCCGCGGGGGCGGTGTTGAACACGAGGCACGGCGTGTTCCCCGCCGTGATCGAGGCGGCGATGACGTCCTCGGACGAGCTTCCCGCGGGGATCGCCTGAGCGCTCACCTTCTCGTCCGGGTGCTCGACGTTCCACGCCTCGACCACCTGCTCGCCCCAGGCGATCTCCTGCTCGTTGGTCGAGTACCAGATGTCGATCGGCCCGCTCGCGAGGTCTCCGCCACTGTCGCCAGATCCGCCGTCGTCGCCCGACCCGCACGCCGCGAGCGGCAGCACCACCGCGGCCGTCGCTGCCAGCGCTGTCATCCTTGCGCCACGCCTCATCGCGTCAAACTCCTCATCCGGGCACCCGCGCCCGCTCGGTTCCAGAGCCTGCTCGTGGTCCCCTGCACCGCGGCTCATCGGTCAGTCCGTCGACGCCGCCCCCCTGGACGGCATCGACAGTATTATTAAACCGGTTTGAGGTGTCCGCGGTCAAGTGCGCCGTCCTCAGCCCCGGCCCGCCAACATGCGCGCAACGCTACCCCGACAGGCCCAGGCAACAGCGAAGTCGAACTAAACTGCATCTAAACTCTGCGCTACGCTGGCGCAGTGAGCGCAACGAAGCAAGGCGTGCCGTCGTCCGGTCCGGCAAGGCGGGAGGCGAGCAGGGCTACCGACGCCCCGGGCCATCGCCGACGGGTGACCATCGGCGACGTGGCTGATCGAGCGGGTGTTTCGAAGAGCCTGGTGTCCTTCGTGTTCAACGACCGCCCTGGAGTCTCTGTGGCGACGAGGGAACGAATCCTGCAAGCTGCGAAGGACCTCGGATGGCAACCGAGCGCTCGGGCTCGTGCTCTGTCGCGCAACAAGACCCAGGCGGTCGGTCTGGTGATACGACGCGAACCAGAGCTCCTCAGCACGGATCCCTTCTTTCCGCAGTTCCTCGCCGGGGTCGAGACTGGCCTTGCTCAGCACGACTACGCTCTCGTCTTGCAGGTCGTCGGAGACCCTGCCACAGAGCGCGCAGCCTATGAGCGGTTCGCACGGGAATCGCGCGTAGACGGCGTGTTCCTCACTGATGTCCGCGTCGCGGACGACCGTCACCAACTCGTCGCGAGCCTCGGACTGTCCAGCGTCGTCGTCGCCCCCACCTCAGCGTCACCTGACACCGACTCGGCCGTGGTTGGCATGGACGACACGACCGGCGTGCGTCGTGCGGTTCACCACCTGTACGCCCTCGGCCATCGCCGTATCGGACACGTCATGGGAGCGGCCGGATACGTTCACACGGAGGCACGCAAGCAGGCGTGGACCAACACGCTAGACGAACTCGGGATCCGAGACAGAGCGATCGCGACAGCCGACTTCACCGGCGGATCCGGGACCCGCGCGACACACGAACTGCTCGACCTTCCCAGACCACCCAGCGCCATCATCTACGGCAACGACCTCATGGCGATCGCTGGGATCTCAGCCGCGACCGACCGCGGCATTCGCGTGCCCGAGGACCTCTCGGTCGTGGGATTCGACGACATTCCCCTCGCTCCCTATATCGTGCCGCCCCTGACCACGATCCGTCAGGACGTGGTCGCGTGGGGTGCCGCCGCGGCCGAGACGCTCGTCGCCGCAGTCGAGGGACGCGAACGTCCTGCTCTCTCCCTCCCACCGGTTGATTTCGTCGTGCGTGGAAGTACGGGACGAGCTCGCAGCCAACCAAAGCACTGAACGGGAGCGGCAGTCGGCACAACCGTGCCGACGGCTTCACCCCTCGCGAGGGAGTGTCCGATGAACGGTGGGCGGGCCGCGGTGTTCCTTAGTTGCTCGAGGGGTTGATGCGCCCCTCGAAGGTGATCGCGAACGCGTTCAGCGCGGCCTTCCACCGGATGACCCATCGTGCCCGACCGCGGCCGGTCGGGTCCAGGGACCGGGTCACGAGGTAGAGACACTTCAGCGCTGCGGCATCGTTCGGGAAGTGCCCACGGGCGCGGACCGCGCGCCGGTAGCGGGCGTTCAACGACTCGATCGCGTTCGTCGTGCAGATGATCTTGCGGATCTCCACGTCGTAGTCCAAGAACGGGATGAACTCGCCCCATGCGGACCGCCACAGCTTGACCGCGGCCGGATACTTGCCGACCCACTCGTCTGCGAACTCATCCATCCGAACCTCGGCCTGCTCGGCGTTCACGGCTGTGTAGATCGGCTTGAGGTCGCGGGCCATCTTGTCCCAGTCCTGTCGGGCGGCGTAGCGGAACGTGTTGCGGATCAGGTGGATCACGCAGGTCTGCACCTGCGCCAGCTCCCACACGGTCGTGATCGCGTCCGGCAAGCCCTTGAGACCGTCGCAGAACGCGATGCACACGTCGCCCACGCCGCGGTTCTTGATCTCGGTGAGCACGTTCAGCCAGAACTTCGCGCCCTCCCCGCCGTCGCCGGCCCAGATCCCGAGGATGTCGCGTTCCCCGCGGGTCGTGACACCGATGACGACGTAGAACGGCTTGTTCGTGACCTGCCCGTCGCGAACCTTGACCACGAGGGCGTCGATGAAGATCACGGGATAGACCTCGTCCAGCGGCCGGGTCTGCCACTCGCCCATCTCGGCGACGACCTTGTCAGTGATCCGCGAGATGGTGTCCTTGGAAACGCTGGCACCGTAGACCTCGGCGAAGTGCGCGCTGATCTCCCCGGTCGTGAGCCCCCGTGCGGTGAGGGACAGCACCAGCTCGTCGACACCGTTCAGGCGCCGCTGCCGCTTGCGAACGATCGTCGGCTCGAACGACCCGTCACGGTCGCGAGGCACGTCGAGCTCCACCGGACCGATCTCCGTCAGGACCGTCTTGGACCGGGTGCCGTTGCGCTCGTTCGACCCGGTCTTGGCGGCACGCTCACCGGGCGGGTAGCCCAGATGCTCGGTCAGCTCCTCGTCCAGCGCGGTCTCCAAGACCTGCTTCGTCAGGCCGGTCAACAGCCCGTCCGGCCGACCAGATCGATCCCCGCCGCCTTCGCCTGCGCCACCAGCTGCTGCGCCAGCGCCTGCTTCTCGTCCCCGTCGAGCGTCACGGGCTCGATGATCTCGGTCATCCTGCCTACTTCCCGCCAAGCCTGTGCTCGGCGTGTCAGGCCGAGACCCACCCACCGTTAATCAGACAGACCCGACCCTCGGCTGGCGCACCCCGGCCGAGGCCCTCGACGAGCACCTACTCTTGGCCCAACAAGCCGGTGTTGCTTCGACCGGTTGAACCCGGTCAGACCGTAGGGCAGGTCACCCGACCTGTAGTGCCTGCGGTTGCTGGCTGGAAGGAACTTCCCTGGCCCAGACCGCGTCCCAAGGAGCTTCGTGATGGCGTCGTCGCGATCGCTGGTCGTGGCGAGGCTACCGTCAGGCGGATCGCGAAGCCTCCGGGGCCGGTGACTCGCGGCCGCTCAGCTGGCTGTATGCCGCCGACGTCGCTGACATCGCTGACATGACCTTGCAGGCGTGACCGCTTCGGTGTCGACCGAGCTGAGGAGTCGCGCCGGCGAGTTCCGCAACCCCTGGGGGGCAACGGGATGAGCACCAGCGGGCGAACATCTACCTCAGCGACAGGTCCTCGAACGCGTACGCCGTCGTCGCGGACGGGCGCGACGACGGCTCACGCTTCGCCGGAGGAACCTACGACGCCGACCTCACGCGGGTCGCCGGCACGCTCGACGGCGTCGACCTGCGCACCGCGGGCTACCAGGTCTCCATGTTCAGCGCCGCCGAGGACGGCGAAGGCACCGGCAACGTCCGCCCCAGCGCACAGTGCTGGCAGCGCCCCGGCAGCAACGGGTTCGACGTACGTCTCCGCCTCGACCAGCCAGGCCACCACCATGAACTGGACCCGCGGACCCGTCGTCCTGCCCGACGTGGGGCTCGAAACCGACGACGACGACGCCACCAGCACCCGGTGCCTGGCCGGCAAGGACCTCCTTGCCGTGCGCGCCGAGAACGGCCGGTGCTACCGCCTACCAATCGTTCGCGGCACGCACCACGGCGATCGACGCCGGATCGCCATCGTCACCACCCACCCGCCCGAACCCGTCCGTCGGCACGAGTTCGCACGCCCCCACGACGGGCACGACTGCAGAACCCTGCGGGCCAACCAGCGCGGCCCGGTAACGTCCGGCGGCACCGGACCGCGCCGCTCACAACCGACCCATCTCAAGCACAAGTCGGGACGACGACATCCCGCGTGACCTCCTCGGTCGCGCCGCCCGGACCTGTCGCCGTGACGGTCACCGGCACGTCGCCCGGGGCCCGCACAGCGAAGGACTGATACGCGTTCGCGCCGGGGGCCACGGCGGCGAAGGTCTTCTCCCCCGCGCCGGTGACGAGCGCGACGTCGAGCGCGCCGTCGGACGCGTTGCGGGCGCGGACCGCGACGTACGGGTTCCCGGCGAGGCAGCGCGCGGACGCCTCGACCTCGACGAGCGGCGCCGTCGGCTCGCCGACGACCTCACCGTCCACGGTGAGCGTGCCGTCGGCGTTCACGACGACGTCCGCCGCCATGGCGGCAGCGAGGTCGAGGCGCTGCCACTCGGCCTCGCCCGCGACGTCGAGGGCGTAGCCCGAGTCGAGCGCGGTCGCCGCGAGGACGAGGCGACGCTGGTCGACGCTGAGGTCGGGGAACGCGGTGCGCAGCAGGTCCTCGGCGCCGGCGGGGACCTGGATCTCCCGGCCCGCCTCACCGACGCGCGGGAACCCGTACGTCAGGCGCTGGTCGTAGACCTCGAGCGCCTGGTCGGTGGGGAGGTAGGGCACCTGGTCCTGCGCGCACACGGCGATCTCGTCGCCGCACGCCCGCTCGAGCACGGTGACGAGCTCGGTCCGGGCCTGCTCGAGGAGCACGCGGAACGCAGGGTCGGACCACCGGAGCTGCGCGATGTTCTGCCCGGCCATGCGGCCGCCCATGACGTCGAGCGGGTAGTGGAAGCCGAGCACGAGGCGGTTGTCGCCGTACTCGGACGCGCGCGCGAGGATCTGCGGAGCGAGCTCCGGCAGGAGGGTGGCGAGCACGGTGCCCTGCGCGTAGCCGTGGTTGGTGTGCCCGCTGGGGAACGAGCCGTTGTTGCGCAGCCCCTCGTAGCTGCCGGACGTCTCGAAGGCGTTGACGTGACCGCCGGCGGACGTGAAGCCGAGCCGGACGAACGGCCGCTTGTAGTCGTACGCGGCCTTCGCGGGCTCGTGGTTGCCGACCGACTTCTCGACGCGCCCGGACAGCAGGGCCTTCGTCTTGGGGAGGCGGCCGTCGGCGAGCGCGTCGCGGTAGATCGGCCCCAGCTCGCTGCCGAGCGCGTCCGCCATGGTCTCGTACGCCGAGCCGCGCCCGTCGGTCAGTGCACGCTGGACCTGCGGGTCCCCGGCGACGTAGGCGTTGTTGCGCGCGAGCGAGCCGAGGTCGTTGGCACTCGTGGGCTGGCCGGGCTCGTTGGGCGAGAGGATCTCGGGGTGGTTCGCCCGCAGGTCGGCGAACCCGCGCAGAGTCCAGGTGAACCAGTCCTGCCCGGTCGGGGCCGACGGCGTCGCGTCGGACGCGTAGGTCCGGTCGAGGACGTCCTGCGGGAACGGCATCGACGGGTCGTCGGTGGTGGAGAGCGCGAGGGAGAAGAAGACGTCCGAGCTCGTCTCGTTGCACTGGTGGATCTCGACCGCGATCGTGTTCTTGCCCGCGACGAGCACGTCGGCCGGGATGACGAGAGTCTCGCGCAGCGGCGCGGTCGCGCCGGCCTTGTCCTGGTACTGGAGGTTCCGGGTGATCATCGAGTCGCCCCAGCCCGCGACACGCTCGCCGTTGACGTAGACGGTGGCGGAGTCGTCGTAGACGAGCGTGCCGCGCAGGCCGGTGATCTCGTCGAGCGTGGCCTCGTCGAGGGTCACGGTCGTGCGGAAGAAGTACGCGGGCACGACGACCTTGGGCGTCTGGGTGATCCAGTAGCTCAGCAGCGTCGTGATGGTGTTGCCGCCGCCGATGCCGCTCGCGGTCCCGTTGACCGCGCCGAAGCCCGGTCGGCCGGTCTTCCACGCCGCGTCGTCGAACGCCGGGTCTGCCCACACGGTCCGGTCAGCGTTCCCCGCGGCCGGGTCGGTGTTGTCGTCCAGGTAGCGCCAGGTGGTGCCGGCGCCGACCACCTCGGTCGGCGTGAACGCCTCCGCGGCGCGCGCCGCCGGCGCCTGGAGCGCCGCGGCGAGCAGGAGCGCGAGCGTCGTGAGCGCCGCCAGCAGGGCGAGCGGCGCGGTGGTCCGGCGGTCGCGGGGTCGCGGGGCCGGGTACGTCGTCGTACCGGTCATGGGTCGTCCCTCTCGTCGTTGTCGGTCGTGCGTCGGTGCGGTCGGTGAGACCGGTCGTGCGGTCGTGCGGGTACAGCGGTCGAGCGCGACGGCGGGCACGCACCGAGCGCTCGGTGCGTGCCCGCCGCCGGTCAGGCGCAGCGCGGGACGACGACGGTCTGCGTGACCGTCTGCGTCCCCTCCTCCCCCGTGGCCGTCACGGTGACGTCGACGTCCCCGGTCGCGCCGCGGGCGGCGAACGACTGGTAGGCGTTCGCGCCGGGGGCGACGGCCGTGAAGGACCGCGAGCCCACGCCCGTGGTGAGGTCGACGTCGACGGCCCCGGCGGAGACGTTCGCCGCGCGCACCGCCAGGTACGGGGTCCCGGCGAGGCAGCGCGGGGAGACCGTCACGTCCACGAGGTGCACGTCCGCGGCCGGCTCGGCCGCGATCGCGAAGACGTGCAGGTCGTCGACGTCGGGGAACGTCACCGCGACCACCCGCCGGCCCTCGGGCGCGGTGTACGGGGCGGTGGCGAACACGAACGCGCTGTCCTTGTCGCCGTTGCGCCGGTTCATCTGCGCGACGACGGAGTTGCCCTCCACGGGCGACCCGTCCGCGCTGGGCAGCACCCAGTCACCGAAGCCGATCCTCGTGGACGCGGTGCTGCCGTCGTCGAGCGTGACGACCGCGGTCCCGCGGTGGGTCCCGTCGGTCGCCGCGCCGACGAACGCGAGCCGGCTCGTCGGCACGTCGAGCCGCACGGTCTCACCGGTGAGCGTGACCGAGTCCGGGCGCCCCACGGGCGAGGACGGCCACGTGAACGCCAGGCCGTCGACCTCGTGCACCGACCCGGGCGTGAGCCCGGCGTCGGCGAGCGCCTCGCGCGAGAACGAGTTGCCGGCCGCGTCGAAGTTCCCGACGCCGCGGTTCGCCTCGGGCGCGGTGCCGACCGTGTCGTACGCCGCGACGAGCGACCCGGGCGCGGCGACGAGGACGGTGAGCGGCACCTCGACGTCGTCGTCCCCGGCCGCGACCACGAGCCGCGCGTCGTGGTAGCCGGACGCGACGCCGGCACCTACCTGGACGGGGACCGTGCCGGTGAGGTGGCCCGAGCCGTCGTCGACGAGCGCGGGCTCGCCGACCCCGATGCCGTCGGGGGCGTCGACCGCGACGCGCACGTCCGCGGCGTCGGCGCCGAAGAGCTGCACGGCCACCGACGCGTCGGCCGACCCGCCGGGCGCGACCGTCACGAGGCCCGGGTCCGCCGCGGCGACGACGGCGGACTCGCCGTCGCGCCACGACGGCGGGGCGTCCGCGACCGCGGTCCCCCACGTGGTGTCGCGCTCGGTCGACATCGCGAGCTCGACGACGCCGCCCTCGTGCGCGATGTGGCGCGGCAGCGAGGTCCCGTCCCAGGCCGCGCCGTCGATGGTGACGCCGCTGATGTAGCGGGCGCCGGTCGAGGCGCCGGTGGCGCGCAGGTCGAGGGTCTCGCCCTCGCCGAGGTCGACCACGACGCGGTCGAAGCGCGGCGCGTTGAGCGCGAGCACGTCCGTGCCCGGCGTGGTCGGGTACAGGCCCATCGCGGCCCACACGTACCAGCCGGCCTGGGCGCCGAGGTCGTCGTTGCCGGGCTTGCCGTTCGGCTCGGGGCGGAACAGCGTGGACGTGAGCTCGTCGACGAGCTCGCTCGTGCGCCACGGCTGGCCCACGTAGTCGTACAGCCACGGGACGCCGAAGTTCGGCTCGTTGCCGATCCACAGGTACGGCTCGTTCGGGCCGGCGTTGTGCTGCGCCGTGAAGGCGTCGAGCCGCTCCGCGACGGCCTCGCGCCCCCCGAGCGCGTCGGTGAGCCCCGCGACGTTCTGCGGCACGAGCCACGTGTACTGCTCGGCGTTGCCCTCGTCGAAGCCCTCCTGCCCGAACCCGCCGCCGCCCTGCGACCGCACGAACGTGCCGTCGTCGTTCCGGGCGCCCGCCGTGCGGGTCACGGGGTCGTGGACGTTCTGCCACCACTGGCCGCGCGCGGCGTACTCGGCGGCGACGTCGTCCTGGCCGAGCGCGGCCGCGAGCTGCCCGATCGCGAAGTCGGCGATCGACCACTCGAGCGTGATGGACGCGCCCACGACGCGGTGGTCGCCCCGGAACTCCTCGGTCTGCGGCGCGTACCCGCGCTCGAGATACGTCTCGATCCCACGCCGCTGCACGTAGCCGTTCGCGGTCGGGGCGGCGCTCGTCGCGCCCTTGACCATGTGCGCGAGCGCCGACTCCGCGTCGAAGTCGCGCGCCCCGAACGCGTACATGCTCGCGATGAGCGGCACCGAGGAGTCACCGGTCATCTGGCCCGTGTGCTGGTTCGCGACCGGCCATCGCGGCAGCCAGCCGGACTGGTCGGCGACCTCGACGAGCGACTGCGCCATGTCCGACGCCCGGTCGGGCGCCAGCAGCGCCTGGAGCGCCCCGAGCGACCGGTACGTGTCCCAGTCCGAGAAGTTCGCGTACCGCTCGTGCCCCTCGGGTGCCTGGTGGATCTCGCCGTCGAACCCGACGTACCGGCCGTCCACGTCGGTGAACGTGTTCGGGTGCAGCAGCGAGTGGTAGAGCGACGTGTAGAACATCGTGAGGTCGTCGGCGTCCTCCCCCGCGACGCGGACCTTCCCGAGCAGGTCGGACCACGCGGCGCGGTTCGCGTCCCGGACGGCGTCGAAGTCGAAGCCCGGGATCTCGGCCGCGAGGTTGGCGCGCGCGCCCTCGACGCTCACGTAGGACATGCCGACCTTCGCGTGCACCGTCGCGCCGGGCGCGAAGGTGAGCCACGCGCCCGCGCCGTTGCCGTCGGCCGACGGGTCGCCGGGCGAGACGGTCGAGCCCTGCCACGTGCCGAACGCCCGCGCGTCCTGGTCGAGCTCGATCGCGAAGTACGTCGTGTGGGTGTTGTTCTTGCCGCAGAACCCGCCGCTCGTCACCGAGCCGGTGACCGTGCGCGCGTCCTCGACCTCGACCGTCGCGTTGCGCACGCTCGCGAGCGAGCCCGCGGCGTTGACGATCACCTGCGACGCGGCACCGCCCTCGGGGTAGTCGAACGTCAGCCCGCCCGAGCGGGTCGCGGCCGACAGCTCCGCCTCGATCCCCGACGACTGGAGCGTGACCGCGTACCGGCCGACCTCGGCACTCTCCGCGTCGTGGCTGAACGACTCCTTGCGGTCCCACGGGTACTGCCCGACGTCGCCCGTCACCGGGAGGATCGGGACGTCGCCGAAGATCCAGCACCCGGCGGCCGCGTGAGTCATGGAGAAGCCGCGGATCGCCTGGTGCGAGTAGCGGTAGCCCGCGTACGCCTTGTCGCCGTTGCCCACGGAGACCTGCGTGTCGGGCGAGAGCTGCATCATGCCGAACGGCATCGACGGCCCGGGGAAGTTGTTGATCTCCCCGACGACACCCGTCGCCTGACCGGTGCCGACGAACGGGTCGACGAAGGAGACGGGGTCCTCGACGAGGTCGGGTACGGCCGCGACCGCCGGCACCGCGAGGCCGACGGCGGGGGCGAGCGAGAGGCCGGCGGCCAGGACCGCCGTGGCGGAGAGCGCCGCGACGGTGCGCCGCACCGTGGTGCGCGCAGGACGTGTTCGAGACATGCGGGTCCTCACAGGACGAAGGAGCGGGAAGGAGCGTGGAGGACGGTGGCGCGGGACCGTACGGCCCCGCGCCACCGTCGATCAGGAGCAGGCGGCGGCGTCGTACGCGGCCGTGACCTGCTGGGGCTCACCGTTGGGCGTCGTCACGGTCACCGTGACCTCGCCCGCCTCGACGGCGGCGGCGCGGGTGGCGAACGACTGGTACGCGTTCGCCCCAGGCGCCACGTCACCGTAGAGCTTCGAGCCGTACGGGGTCGCGAGCTCGATCGCGGCGGGCCGCTCGCCGGTGTTGAGCGCGCGCACCGCGACGAACGCCTTGCCGCCGAGGCAGCGGGCCTGCGCCGTGACCTCGACCTGCGGCGCGGGGACGACCCCGGTCGCGTCGGTCGCGATCGCGAACACGTGGAACCGCTCGTCGTTCGGCAGCGTGACCGACGTCAGGACCTTGCCCTCCGGGATCGCGACGGGCGCGGTGGCGTAGAGCCCGCAGCCGATCTTCTGCACGTTCTCGCGGTCGCCGCGCGCCCCGGCCTTCGCGACCGTGATGTTGCCGGGCTCGGGCGAGCCCGTGCACCAGTCGCTGAGGCGCACGTCGACGGTCTGCGACGTCCCGTCGGCGAACCCGAGCACGAGGCCTCCCCCGTGCGTGCCGTGCGTGCTCGTCCCGACCACCGAGAGGTGGCGGGCCGAGCGCAGGTGCTCGGGCACCTCGAGGACCTCGCCGCTCGCGGCGACGTTGTCGGGCGCGCCCGCCGGCGGGGCCCCGAGCGTGTAGGTGAGGTCCGTGCCCGGCACGGTGAGCTCCAGACCCTGGACGGCCCCGAGGTCGGCGAGCAGGTCGCGCAGGAGGTAGGCGCCCGAGCCGTCGAGGTTCGCGTTGGCCGCCCCGGCGTCGCCGATGCCGACGTTGTCGAACGCGTCCGCGATCCACGACTCCCCGGACACCACGACCTGCACCTCGCGGACCGCCTCGGTCCCCCCGGCGTCGCGCACGACGAGACGCACGGTGTGGAGCCCCGGCTCGGCGTCCGCGGGTGCGGCGAGCGTGACCGTGCCCTCGACCGTGGCCGGCAGGCCGTCGGACTCGGCGGTCCAGTCGGCGAGGTCGGTCGTCGCGGTGACCGCGCCGTCGGACGTCACCTCGAGCGTCCCGCTGGACGTCCCCGCGCCCTGGGCGACGACCTGGACCGCGACCTCGGTCTGCCCACCCGGGGCGAGGACCGGCTGCCGCGGCGTCGCCCCGACGAACAGGCGCTCCACCGTGCCGTCCGCGGGCACGACGGCGCCCGGCGAGGCCGCGGGGTCGGTCGCCCAGGCGGACGGCTCGGAGCCGACCGCGACGTCGAGCGTGCCCGCCGCGGTGAGCTCGTCGCCCGTGACCCAGGCACGGTCGAGCGGCTCGCCACCGAGCGAGACGGACTGCGTGTAGTGCGCGTCGGGCGCGACGCCGTCGGCGGTGAGGTGCAGGGAGTCCCGACCGAACACCTCGGGGTCGAGCGTGATCGTCACGTCGTCGAACAGCGGGGTCGTCAGGCCCCACAGGTCGGTGCCCGGCACGATCGGGTACACGCCGATCGACGACAGCACGTGCCACGCGGACATCGTGCCGAGGTCGTCGTTGCCCGTGACGCCGTCGGAGCCGTCGGTGAACAGCGTGGACGCGGCGCGCACGACGTCCGTCGTCTTCCACGGCTGCCCGGTCCACAGGTACACGTACGGCGCGTGGAGGTTCGGCTCGTTGTTCGGGTTGTAGGTCTCCCAGCCGTAGTAGTCGTACGTCCCGTTGACCCACACCTCGCTCGCGACGCGCGCCGGGTCGGCGACCAGCTCGTCGTAGGCGAAGAACGCGTCGAGGCGCTCGACCGCAGCGTCGGTGCCGCCCATGAGGTCGAACAGGCCGGGTACGTCCTGCGGCACGAGCCACTGGTACTGCACCGCGGTGCCCTCGTGGAAGCCGTCGGAGTGCGCGGGGTCCGCGTCGCCCACGAAGAAGCCGTCCGCGTTACGCGCCCGGAAGTTGCCCGTGCGCGGGTCGAACACGTTGCGGTAGCTCTGGCCGCGGGCCGCGTAGCGGTCGGCGTCCTCGTCGTGGCCGAGGCCGCGCGCCATCGTCGAGAGCATCGCGTCGGCGAGGGCGTACTCCATGGTCGCCGAGGCGCCGTGCTGGAGATCGTAGTCGCCGGGCTTGCCCGAGCGCGCCGGCTCGTGCGGGACGAACCCGTCGCGCAGGTACTCGCCGTTCGCCGCGCGCCCGTTGAAGGGCGAGTCCGCAGGCGGGACGCCGTCGGCGTTCTCCCTCAGGACCGCGTACGCCTCCTCCTCGTGGCCCGCGAGCAGGCCCTGGCGCCAGGCGCTGACGAGGAACGGCGTCGCCGGGTCGCCGGTCATGATGTTCGTCTCGACCGTGCCGTAGCCCCAGCGCGGGAGCCACCCGCCCTGCTGGCCCTGGCGCACGAGCGAGAGCGCCATGTCGGCCGACTCCTCGGGCGCGAGCAGGTACAGGAGCTGCTGCTGCGTGCGGTACGTGTCCCACAGCGAGTAGTTCTGGTAGTAGGTGAAGCCCGGCTCGGCGGCGTGGACCTCCTGGTCCCAGCCGCGGTAGCGCCCGTCGACGTCGGAGCCGACGTTCGGCGCGAGGAAGCTGCGGTAGAGCGACGAGTAGAACGTGCGCAGGTCGTCCTCCGCGCCCTGCGCGACCTGCACGAGGCCGAGACGCTCCTCCCAGGCCGTGCGCGCGGCGTCGTGCACGGCGTCGAACGTCCCCGCCTCCGCAGCGAGGTTCGCCGCGGCGCCGTCGGCGCCCACGTAGCTCATCGCGGTGACGGCCTCGACGTCGAGGTCGCCGCCGGTCGTGTCGAACGTGACGTACGCGCCGCGCCGACCCTCGCCGCCCGACGCGGCGTCCGCGCCCGCGGTGACGACCTGGCCGTCCCACGTGCCGTGCGCGACGAAGGGACGGTCGAAGGTCGTGCGGGTCCAGATCGTCTGCGGCTCGGTGTCCTGGCAGAAGCCGCGCACGGTGATGCGGGTCTCGACCGTGCGGTCGTCGACGACGCGCACGTCGGACTCCGTCACGCGGTTGAGCGCCTGGCCGGCGTTGAGCAGGACGTTCGCCTGCGCCGTCGCGGGGAACGTGTACCGCTGGACGCCCGTGCGCTCGGTCGCGGTGAGTTCGGCCTCGATCGTGCCCGCCGGCGACTGGAGACCCACGCGGTAGTACCCCGGCGAGGCCTTCTCGTCGTCGTGCGAGAAACCGAGCGCGTACTGGCCGTAGTCGGTCGAGGTGATCGCGCCCGTCGTCGGCAGGGTCGGGAGCGGACCGCCGAGGCCGCAGCCGACGCCGGACAGGTGCACGAGCGAGAACCCGCGCACCGACGTGCGGTCGTAGTCGTACCCGACGTTGTGCCCGTTGTCCGGCGAGAGCTGCACCATGCCGAACGGCACGGCAGCGCCCGGGTAGGTGTTGCCGTCGTCCTTGGTCCCGATGAACGGGTTGACGTAGTCGACCAGCGGGCCGTCGACGGCGGAAGCGACGGCATCGGACCCCGTCGCTGCCTCCGTCCCGGCGGCGGTCGCGGGCGACGCCCCGATCCCGGGCGCCGCGTACGCCGCCAGCGGGAGCGCGAGGCTCACCGCGGTGGTCAGCGCGACGACGGCGCCCGCGCGACGCCGACGTCCGCCAGGACGCGACGGACGAGAGCGTGCTGGTCCGGTGCGTGCCGAGAATGGATCGCGATCAGCGTTGACAGCGCTGTCTACCCGCATGTGGTGCTCCCCTTGGTCCCACGGCGGCGTGGGGTCGGTGGTCATCGATGACTCGGAGGCCGGGCCCGGCCTCCACGCCGGTCCCGCGGCATACCCTCGCACACGTTGACAGCGCTATCAACCCTTCGCACACTGCCGCTCGCTTCGATCGCACACGTGCCCGCCGCCGCGCCCACTGGCCTACATGCCCCACATATGCGCCGAGACGCTCACCGCCCGGCCCAAGCCATCGAGCGCGCCGAGCCCCCAGCGCTCCACGGAGGTGCCATCGCGGCAGACAAATCCGCACGCAACCCTCCGCCCTCCGTCCGTCCGACGTGCCCGGCCGAACACGTCACTACATCTGCATGTCGGCGAAGCGCTGGTAGTGGCCCTGGAACGCGACGGTGATCGTGTCGGTGGGACCGTTACGGTGCTTGGCGACGATGAGATCCGCCTCGCCCGCGCGTGGCGACTCCTTCTCGTAGGCGTCCTCGCGGTGGAGCAGGATCACGACGTCCGCGTCCTGCTCGATGCTGTTGTGTGCCGCGATGCCGTTCGCGACGAAGTTGTGCCCGTCGAGGACGGTGGCGTCGTAGACCTGCTTCTCCCCCATCGGCTCGATCGAGACGACCTCGTCCCACAGGAGGTCGTTGACGGCCATGATCTCCAGCTCCTCGCTCTCGAGCACAGCCGCGATCTTGCCGAGGCGGTGCCTCGACGGGGAGTTCTTCCACAGCGCGCTGCCGCAGAACTCGGTGCCGATCGCTGCTGCGAACTCGCGGTGCGTCATGCCGCGCTCGACGAGGATCTCGCGGACGTCGTCCCAGACCCGGCGCGGGACGGTGTCGACGTTCGTGTTGGCCCGCGTCTCGCGGATGATCGTCAGCAGCTTCTCGGCGACATCGCCGCGGTCGCCGTGCACGCCGATCTCCTGGAGGAAGCGGCGCTGGTCGTCCACCCCGCTCACGTCGAGCGTGTACCCGGGGCGGTACGACCCCTTGGGTGTCGCCGTGCGCACGCGCGTCGAGATGCCGAAGCGGAGCAGGAGGCGCGACAGCCCGTCGACGACCTCACGGGACGTCGAGGCGTAGTAGATCCGACCGCTGCGCCCGTTCTTGTTGATCGTCACCGAGCCGTCCGTGGCCCAGATGTGCTTGATGAAGAGGGCGATCTGACGCTTGGGCAGGTGGAAGACGCTCGTCGGGATGAACTTCTCGTGACTGCGCGCCCCGAACAGGCCCAGGTCGTCGAGCCACTCGGCGATGGGGTTCCGGCGGCCGCGAGCGAGACGGTAGGGCGCCGGGAGGCGCAGGGTCGTGACTCTTGCGGCGGCATATTCGTCGCGGATCGGGGTGATGCCGAAAGCGCCTGCGGCCTCGGAGACGGTCGCGAGGTTCCGCTCGTCGATCGAGGCGTAGCGGATCGGCTGGCGCTTCACGAACGACCCGTCACCGAGGAGGTGCGCGAGCATGACGACCTTGCGGTCGTCCCACTCCAGGTTCCGCTCCGGCCCCGGCACGTGGCGCGGCACACCGATGCGCGAGCCCACCTCCAGGTCCCCGAGCGCCGTCCAGCCGTCGTAGGTGAGGAACGGGTGGTTCGCCGTCGCCTCGATCTCCTTGCCTGACGCGAGGCGCATCCTGAACACCGGCTTCACCCCGGTGGGGAACACGTGCGTGAGGTGACGGCGCACGTACTGGAGCCGGTCGTTGAGCGCCCACACGGGGACGTCCTTGGCGTTGAGCGCGAACAGCTCACCGAGGCTGGTCTCCGCGCCGGTGTCCGCGCGCAGGATCTTCGTGTCCTCGGTGAGGCAGCCCGACTCACGCAGATCGCTCATCTGCGGTTTCTTGTCGCCACGCTGTTCCGGACCACGGTTCAGCTGCGAGATCGCGATGACAGGAACCTCGAGCTCCTTCGCGAGCAGCTTGAGTGCACGCGAGAACTCCGAGACCTCCTGCTGGCGCGACTCGACGCGCTTGCCGGAGCTCATGAGCTGGAGGTAGTCGATGACGACGAGCTTGAGGTCGTGCCGCTGCTTGAGCCGACGGCACTTGGCCCGGATCTCCATGAGCGACATGTTCGGCGAGTCGTCGATGAACAGCGGAGCCTCGGCGACCTTGCCCATCGTCGAGGCGAGCTTCTGCCAGTCCTGCTCGTCCATCTTCCCGGAACGCATCCGCGTGAGCGGCACCTTCGCCTCGGCGGCGAGCAGACGCATCGTGATCTCGTTGCGGCTCATCTCCAGGGAGAAGATGACGGCCGCCATCTGGTGGTGCACCGCGGCGTGCGTCGCGACGTTGATGCCGAGGACGGAATTGTGCGTCGGCACCATCGACCGTCCCGCGAGGTACAGGTGCGACGGGTGGTCCACCTCGACGCAGCGCACCGGCACCGGGTCGACGCGTCGGACGTCGACCACGAACCGCGAGGTGAGCCGCGCCGTCCCAGGGCGACGGCGCTCCTTGTGGACGAGCCGCTTGCGCTCCAGCCAGAAGACGTCGTCCTCGGTCGTAAAGGTGATCGTGTACGCCGTGGACGAGGACTCGGTCCGACCCTGGACGGCCTTCGTCGACCACCCCGTGCGGTATCCCAGGGACAGGACCAGCTCTCGCGTCTGCAACGCGAGGCGCTCGCTCGTCAGCGAGATCTGGACGCTTCCCTGCGGCGTAACCGTCCCGTCGGTGTCGAGCAGACCCGCGAGAAGCTCGCGTCGTTGCGTCTCGCTCGCGCGCAGATACGCCGCGGGGATGTGCTTGTTCGACAAGACTCCGAGCGCGCGGAGCCGTCCACCCATGGTGCCGTTCGTCGCGTGGCACCTCTGGCACCGTCGGAAGCCCCACCCGGGCTCGCCGCAGTCCGGGCACGTCGGAGGCGCAGGCCGCTCCATGCCGCGCGACCGCGCTGCGCAGGCCTTCCCGCACGCCAGGAGAGTCGCGCGCTTCGGGGTGAACTCACCGCCGCACGCGATGCACGCTCGAACAACGGGCTCTGGCTCGGGCAGGAGCATGTTGTACGCCCGCGCACGCCCCTCCGCCTTCCCCTTCGGCTGTGCGACGTAGCCCAGCCCTTCGATCCGCATCGCGATCTCGGGGTCGGCGGACGTGAACTCGGCGCGCCGAGAGCTACCGTCGCCCAGCCAGACCCCGAGCGCGTAGGGGTGGATCGGGAGGTCGGACTCAGGAAGGTCCAGCGGTGCCGTCGTGGCGATCGAGTGGTTCGCACGGTTGTCCGCCGTGACACAACGGACCGTGGCTGCGAGCTCCTCGGTCGTGCGGACGGACGACTCGGGCGTCTCGCCGGCGCGCACCGCGCGTCGCTGGGCACGGGTCGAGGTCACCCACTGGTGCTGCGCGTCCGCGACGATCACGGTGCCGTCGTCGAGCTCGACCTCGTAGCAGGGGCGGTCGACCATGACCTCGGTCGCGGCGACGACGCGTGTGGGCGTCCCGTCCGCGGAGACCAGCAGGTCGCCGACCGCGACCTCGCCCATCGTCGTCCAGCCCGACGGCGTGGGCAGGGGCGTGTCGAGCGCGAGGGCCTTGCCGATGGCCGGCCGCGCCGCGACGACGATCATCTGGCCGGGGTGCAGGCCGTTGGTGAGCCGGTCGAAGTCGGAGTAGCCGGTGGGGACGCCGGTCATGCCCTCGCCGCGCCCCTGGGCGGCCTCGATCTCGTCGAACGTGGGCCCGAGGATCTCGGCGAGGGGGAGGTAGTCCTCCGTCGTGCGCCGCTCCGTGACGGCGTAGACCTCGGCCTGGGCGTTGTTGACGATCTCGTCGACGTCGCCGCCGTCGGTCGCGTAGCCGAGCTGCACGATGCGCGTGCCCGCCTCGACGAGACGGCGCAGGACCGCACGCTCGCGGACGATGCGCGCGTAGTACCCGGCGTTGGCGGCGGTCGGCACGCCGGCCATGAGGTCGTGGATGTAGGGCGCGCCGCCGATGCGCTGGAGCTCGCCGCGCTTGGTCAGCTCCGCGACGACGGTGATGGCGTCGGCGGGCTCGCCGCGACCGTAGAGGTCGATGATCGACTCGTAGACGATCTCGTGCGCCGGGCGGTAGAAGTCGGAGCCGCGGATCTGCTCGATGACGTCCGCGATGGCGTCCTTCGACAGCAGCATGCCGCCGAGCACGCTCATCTCGGCGGCGACGTCCTGGGGCGGCGTCCGGTCGAACCCCGACGGCCCCGGTCCCCCGTAGCTCTCCTCGAGCTCCTCGATCGACATGCGCCCCTCGCTCCCCCGGGACTGGAACGGCCCTTGCGGGACCGCACGACCGGGACCACTCTTCGTCGTACACGTGTTCTACCGCGGGCCACCCACACGACTGTCCCGGTGGCCGCGCCCCCCGCCTCCGACAGGCACGACCCCGCGACACTAGATCGCGACCGGACGCCCTGCAAACGGCCCTGTGCACGCCCGGTGGACAGGGACCCCCGTTCCTGTGGACACAGTCCCCCACGCTGTGCACACCCGGTGGAAAACGGTGTGGACAACCTCACGATCTTCCTGTGTACATCGCCGTGAGCGGCCTCTGACCAGCCTCATCACTACCCTCAGGGGTGTGGAAGAAAGAAAGTCGGGCGACACGCCGACGACACGCCGGACACCGTCCGGCCACCCCGACGACACCGGGCCGCCATCCGGCCCCGGTACGTCGTCCACAGGTCGCCGCGCACGGTCCCGGCTCGACCGCGAGATCCTGGCCCTCGCCGTCCCCGCGCTCGGCGCGCTCGTGGCCGAGCCGCTGTTCGTGCTCGTCGACAGCGCCGTCGTCGGCCACCTCGGCACCGCGCAGCTCGCGGGCCTCTCCCTCGCGTCGACGCTCCTCGTGACCCTCGTCGGCCTGTGCGTCTTTCTCGCCTACGCGACCACGGCCGCCGTCGCGCGCCGCATCGGCGCCGGCCACACGCGAGAGGCGCTCCAGTCCGGGATCGACGGCCTCTGGCTCGCCGTCGGGCTGGGCGCGCTCCTCGCGGCCGTCCTGTGGACGACAGCACCGTGGGCCGTCGGCGCGATGGGCGGCACGGGTGAGGTCGCCGAGCACGCCGTGGTGTACCTCCGCTGGTCCGCGCTCGGCCTCCCCGGGATGCTCCTCGTCCTCGCGTCCACCGGCGTCCTGCGCGGCATGCAGGACACCCGGACGCCCCTGTGGGTCGCCGCGGGCGGCGCGACGTTCAACGCGGTCCTCAACGTCGTCCTCGTCTACGGGGCAGGGCTCGGGATCGCGGGGTCCGGCATCGGGACGGGCGTCGCCCAGCTCACCATGGGTGCGGTGCTCGTCGTGGTCGTGGTGCGCGGCGCCAGGCAGCACGGCGCGTCGCTGCGGCCCGCCGCGGGCGGGATCTGGGCCAACGCGCGTGCCGGCGCTCCGCTCTTCGTCCGCACGCTCTCGCTCCGCCTCGCGATCCTCCTCACGGTGTTCGTCGCGACCGGGCTCGGGGAGGTCACGCTCGCCGGCTACCAGGTCGTGAACTCCGTCTGGGGGCTCGCGGCGTTCGCGCTCGACGCGCTCGCCATCGCGGCGCAGGCGCTCGTCGGGCACGGGCTCGGGGCCGACGACGTCCCCCGCGTCCGCGCCGTCCTGCGCCGCACCCTCCAGTGGGGCGTCGCCGCCGGGGCCGGGCTGGGCGTCGTCATGGCAGCCGGCGGCTGGTGGTTCGCGCTCCTCTTCACGTCCGACCCCGAGGTGCGCACCGCCGTCGCCGTCGGCATGGCGGTGTGCGGCGTCCTCCTGCCGATGGCGGGGTGGGTGTTCGTGCTCGACGGCGTCCTCATCGGCGCCGGGGACGGCCGGTTCCTCGCCTGGGCCGGCATGCTGACACTCGTGGTCTACGCGCCGTTCGCGCTCGCCGTCCGGCACTGGGCGCCCGACGGCGCGGCGGGCCTCGCCTGGCTGTGGCTCGCCTTCGCGGGGGTCTTCATGGCGGCACGCGCCCTCACCACGGGGCTCCGTGCGCGCGGGAGCGCCTGGATGGTCACCGGCACCGCCTGAGGGCTCGGCGCACGCAGCCGAGCACGACGGGGCCGGACGCGACGAAGGCCCGGCCCCTCCGAGGAGGGGCCGGGCCTTCGTGGATTGCTCAGCAGCAGATCAGGCAGCGACGACCTTCACCGCGAGGGTCGCGGAGACCTCCGGGTGGAGGCGGACGGAGACCGTGTAGTCCCCCGTCGCCTTGATCGGCTGACCGATCTCGATCTTGCGCTTGTCGACCGACGCACCGGCGGCCGTCACGGCGGACGCGATGTCCGCCGTCGTGACGGCGCCGAAGAGGCGACCGGCAGCGCCGGCCTTCGCCTCGACGACGACCGGCTTCGACTGCAGCGAGTCGCGGATCGCCTTCGCGTCGTCGAGCGACGCGATCTCGCGGGCCTTGCGCGCCTTGCGGATCGCAGTCACCTGCGACTCGGCGCCCTTGGACCACGGCGTGGCGAGCTTGCGCGGGACGAGGAAGTTACGGGCGTACCCGTCCTTCACCTCGACGACGTCGCCGGGCTCACCGAGACCGGTGACCTCGTGGGTCAGGATCAGCTTGGCCATGAGTTCTCTCCCTTCCCGCTCAGCGAGCCGTCGACGTGTACGGCAGCAGCGCCATCTCGCGCGCGTTCTTCACCGCACGGGCGATCTGGCGCTGCTCCTGGACGGAGACGCCGGTCACGCGACGCGCGCGGATCTTGCCGCGGTCGGAGATGAACTTGCGCAGCAGCGCGGTGTCCTTGTAGTCGACCGACTCGATCTTGGCCGACTTCAGCGGGTTGGACTTCTTCTTGGGCTTGCGCACCACAGGCTTCGCCATGGTGTTGCTCCTCTACAAGGTGCGATCCCCGCGCACGGACCGCGCCGACGAGCGGCGCGGCACCCGCGGGGACGGGTGTGTGTTCTGGGAGTGGCGGACGATCAGAACGGGGGCTCGTCGGAGAACGAGCCACCGGACGACGCGGGACCAGCCGTGGCCCACGGGTCGTCGCTCTGCTGCTGACCGCCGCCGGAGCTGAATCCGCCGCCGGAGGCGCCACCGGAGTTGGCGCCACCTCCGTAGCCGCCACCGCCGCCGAAGCCGCCGCCACCGCCACCCGAGCGCTGGGTGCGGGTGACCTTGGCAGAGGCGTAGCGCAGGGAAGGACCGATCTCGTCCACCTGCAGCTCGACGACGGTGCGCTTCTCCCCCTCGCGGGTCTCGTACGAGCGCTGGACGAGGCGGCCCTGCACGATGACGCGCATGCCCTTCGTCAGCGACTCCGCGACGTTCTCCGCGGCCTCGCGCCAGATCGAGCAGCGCATGAACAGGGTGTCCCCGTCCTTCCACTCGTTCGACTGGCGGTCGAAGGTCCGCGGCGTGGACGCCACCGTGAAGTTGGCCACCGCCGCACCCGAGGGGGTGAAACGCAGCTCCGGGTCTCCCGTGAGGTTCCCGATCACCGTGATGACGGTGTCACCTGCCATGGCCAGCTCCTTCGTGTGTCGTCTGTGTCGTCGACGGCGCCGCGCGCCTCGCTCGTAACGTTCTCGCGTCGCTCATCCCACCACGCGGCGCCCACACGCGCTACGGCGTGCAGCGTCCGGTGCAGGACGGTCGGACGGGGGAAGCGGGGAGGATCAGCGAGCGTCCGTGCGCAGGATCTTGGTCCGCAGGACGACCTCGTTGAGGCCGAGCTGACGGTCCAGCTCCTTGGCGGTGTCGGAGGTCGACGTGAAGTCGACGACCGCGTAGATGCCCTCGGACTTCTTGTTGATGTCGTACGCCAGTCGGCGACGACCCCAGATGTCCACCTTGTCGACGGAGCCGCCGTCGGTCTTGATGACCGACAGGTACTTGTCGAGCGACGGGGCGACGGTGCGCTCCTCGATCTCGGGGTCGAGGATGATCATCAGTTCGTACTGACGCATGCGGATAACCCACCTCCTCTGGTCTTCGCGGTCACGGTCTCTCCGTGACAGGAGGGTTCATGCTTCATGCTGCTGCCGTCCGACGGGCGGACGGCAGCTCCCCAGGGTACCCGCTCGGCGCGGGCGCCCGGAAATCTGCGGCCGACGGGCAGGTCAGCCCCGGCCCGGGATGATGCCGCCGACGTTGCCGTTGCCCCCGCCGGCGTTTCCTCCCCCGCCCGGGTTCCCGGGTTCCGTGGGCGACGGGTCCGGGTTCTCCGGGTCCGTGGGATCGGGAGGCGGTTGCTGGCCCGGGTCGGCGCCCTTCGAGACGACGAGCGCGATGGTCGACCCCGGCGGGACCTCGCTCATGGACGACTGGCTGATCACGTAGCCCCGGGGCTGCTGGTCGGAGAACTCCTCGGTGATCCGCACCTTGAGGCCGGCGCCCTCGAGCTGGGCGCGCGCGGCGCGAGCCTCCATGCCGACGACGGACGGGACTGCCACGTTCGCCGGCTGCTGCGGCTCCTCCGGCTCCTCGGGCGGCGCCTCCTCGGTCGGGGTCTCCGTCGGGGTCTCCGTCGGGGTCTCCGTCGGCTTCGGCTTGGGCGGGCTGTAGGGCAGGAACTCGCCCTCCGGGAGGTTCGCCGCCGCGACCTGCATGTAGGACGCCCAAGCCTCGACGGGCCACGAACCACCGGTGATCTCGGGGTTGCGCATGTCGGCCCAGCGCCCGAACGGCGTGATCTGCTCCTCCTCGCCGTTCGGTCCGACCTGGTAGAGGCCGACGACCGTCGCGAGCCCGGGGGTGAATCCCGCGAACCACGCCGACTTGTTCTCGTTCGACGTACCCGTCTTGCCGGCGGCGGGCCGCCCGATCTCCTGCGCGGGCTTCCCCGAACCCTGCTTGACGACCTCCGCGAGCGCGTACTGCGTGGCCGACATGGTCTCCGTGGTGAACTCCTGGGTGCGCTTGTCGGCACCCGGCGCCTGGTACACGAGGTTGCCGCGCGAGTCCGTGACCGACGCGACGATGTGCGGGGTGGACCGCAGGCCGCCCGAGGCGATGGTCGCGTACGCGTTCGTGAGCTCCAGCGGCGTCACGGTCGCGGTGCCGAGGACGTTGGCCGCGTTGCCCAGCACCTCCGTGCGGTCCGAGATGCCGAGGCGGTGGGCGACCTCCGCCGTCTTCTCAGGGCCGGTCTCGATGTTGAGCGCCGCGTACACGGTGTTCACGGAGTTGGCGGTCGCCTTGACCAGGTCGATGTCGCCGTAGGGCACGTCCCCGAAGTTCCGGACCTTCCAGTCCTCACCGTTGTTGGCGTCGGGGAACGTCTTGGGCGAGTTGCCGTCGTAGCGCTCGTCGAGCGTGTGCCCGGCCTCGAGCGCCGCGATGAGGGTGAACGGCTTGAACGTCGAGCCTCCCTGCGCTGCACCTCGCGTCGCGTTGTTGTACGCCTGGGTGACGTAGTCGGGACCCCCGTACAGGGCTCGGATCGACCCGTCGTTGGGGTCGATCGACACGATCGCGGGGCGCAGGTTGGGCGAGACGGGGTTCTCGTCGCCTCGCGCCTCCTGCGGGAGGGAGTTCGCGGTGTCGACCGCGGCCTGCTGCATCGTCGCGTCGATGGTCGTGGTGACCTTGTAGCCCTTGGTCTGGAGGGCGTCGAACGAGATGTCGTTCTTCGCGAGCTCGTCCTCGACCATGCCGAGCAGGTAGCCGGTGGGCCCCTCGTACTTCTGGGACTTGACGTACGGGATCGCCTCGGGGAAGCCCGCGTCCACCGCCGCCTGGCGCTCCGCGGCGGTGATGTGGCCGTCCTCCTCCATGTTCCGCAGCGTCCGCTTCCACCGCTCCTCGGCCTGGGCGTGGTTGACGGCCGGGTCCCAGTTGCTGGGGCTGGGGATGATGCCGGCGATCATGGCCGCCTGCGAGACCGTGAGGTCGGCGGCGTTCACGCCGTAGTACTTCTGCGCCGCCGCCTGGATGCCGTAGGCGCCGCGACCGAAGTAGATGGTGTTGAGGTAGTTGCCGAGGATCTCCGACTTGTCCTGCTGCTGCGTGATCTTGACGGCGAGGATCGCCTCGCGCGCCTTGCCCGCGTAGTCCGTGACCGAGTCCGTGTAGTACCGCTCGACGTACTGCTGTGTCAGCGTGGACGCGCCCTGACGGCCGCCGCCCTTGATGTTGTTGTAGAAGGCGCGCGCGATGCCCTTGACGTCGACGCCGGAGTTCGTCCAGAACGTGCGGTCCTCGGAGGCGACGACGGCGTTGCCGACGTACGGCGGCAACGTCGCGTAGTCGACGATCTCGCGGTTCTCGACCGCGTACTTGCCCATCTCCGTGGTGCCGTCACCCCAGTAGACGGTGGACGTCTGGGCCCCCACGCTCGGCAGCTTCGTCGGGACCTCGGTCGTGTACCACGCGGCGACGGCGACGCCCGCGACGAGCGCGATGCCCGTCAGCATGGTCCCGACGACCACGCGCCACGACGGCAGCCAGCGGCGGACGCCCTTGACGTGCGAGCGTGGGTAGTTGAAGAACCGACGGCGCCCGCGCGGGGTCGTCCGTCCGTTCGTCCTCGTGGATCGCGCCACGGTCTACCTTCCTCTGGGGGGCATCGAGGAGCCGGCTCGCGTCGACCGCGGGCCCGCCCGTGGGCCGCCGTGCGGAGACCACCTGACCGACGGGACGGGCCCCGCCTCGGGGGCGGGCCGCCGTCGGGCACGAGGTCGGCGCACGCCGGACCACCCTGAACAATAGGGCGTCACCCTGTCCCGACAAGGGTTCAGCGCACCGTGAGCGGGATCGTCCGCCATTGATTCGCCCGGGCGTCCCGCCGCCTCCGCGGGTTCTTCACATGCCCGGCGACGTGTGTCACAGTCCGGTCAGGATTGCACGACACATCGGGACGACCTAACCTGTCGATGTATCGACTCGATACATCGGGTCGAACCAGATCCCAGCGAGTCCCTCCGGGGCTACGCCGAGGAGCGTCAGGAGGTGGGATCGTGCGGAGCAAGACACCTGTGCTCGAGACCGCGATCCTGGGGCTCCTCAAGGAGGCGCCGCTGCACGGGTACGAGCTGCGCAAGCGGCTCAACATCATGCTCGGCTCCTTCCGCGTGCTGTCCTACGGCTCGCTGTACCCCGCCCTCAAGTCGCTGGTGGCCCGCGGGCTCATCACCGGCACGGAGCAGTCGGCCGCGCAGTCGACCCTCGCGCCCGCCCTCTCGGGCAAGCGCGCGCGGATCGTCTACGAGCTGACGGCCGAGGGAAAGGAGCACCTCCAGACCGTCCTGGCCTCCTCCGGGCCGGCGGCGTGGGAGGACGAGAGCTTCGACGTCCGGTTCGCGTTCTTCGCGCAGACCGACGCCGAGACCCGCATCCGCATCCTCGAGGGCCGGCGCACCCGGCTCACCGAGAGGCTGGAGGCGGTCAGGGAGTCCGCGGCTCGCACGCGCGAGCGGCTCGACGAGTACACGCTCGAGCTGCAACGTCACGGACTCGAGCAGGTCGAGCGCGAGGTGCGCTGGCTCGACGGTCTCATCACCACCGAGCGCGACAGGAGCTCCGGGCACGCCCGGGGCGCCGCCCGCGCGCGGTCCAGCAGCACCCCGCATCCTGCGGAACCATCCGAGCAGGAGCCCGACGGCGCGAGGCGTCCCGAGGACCCTGGAACAACGAACACCAAGGAGCGAGGATGACCTCCATCCGCGTCGCCATCGTCGGCGTAGGCAACTGCGCATCGTCCCTCGTCCAGGGCGTGCACTTCTACCGTGACGCCGACCCGAGCAGCACCGTCCCGGGCCTCATGCACGTCCAGTTCGGCGACTACCACGTGTCGAGCCTGGAGTTCGTGGCGGCGTTCGACGTCGACGCGAAGAAGGTCGGCTTCGACCTCTCGGAGGCCATCAACGCCTCCGAGAACAACACGATCAAGATCGCCGACGTCCCGCCGCTCGGCGTGACCGTCCAGCGCGGCCCGACCCTCGACGGCGTCGGCAAGTACTACGCGCAGACGATCGAGGAGTCGGACGCGGAGCCGGTCGACGTCGTCGCCGCGCTGCGCGAGGCGCAGGTCGACGTGCTCGTCTGCTACCTCCCCGTGGGCTCGGAGCAGGCCGCGAAGTTCTACGCGCAGGCCGCGATCGACGCCGGCGTGGCGTTCGTCAACGCGCTCCCCGTCTTCATCGCGTCCGACCCGGAGTGGGCCGCGAAGTTCGAGGAGGCCGGCGTCCCGATCGTCGGCGACGACATCAAGTCGCAGGTCGGCGCGACGATCACGCACCGCGTGCTCGCGAAGCTCTTCGAGGACCGCGGCGTCGTGCTGGACCGCACGTACCAGCTCAACGTCGGCGGCAACATGGACTTCAAGAACATGCTCGAGCGCGAGCGCCTGGAGTCCAAGAAGATCTCCAAGACGCAGGCCGTGACCTCGAACCTCGAGGGCCCGCTCGGCGGCAAGACGGAGGACCGCAACGTCCACATCGGCCCGTCGGACTACGTCGCGTGGCTCGACGACCGCAAGTGGGCGTACGTGCGCCTCGAGGGCCGCGCGTTCGGCGAGGTCCCGCTGAACCTGGAGTACAAGCTCGAGGTGTGGGACTCCCCCAACTCCGCCGGCATCATCATCGACGCCGTCCGCGCCGCGAAGATCGCCAAGGACCGCGGCGTCGGCGGCCCGATCCTCTCGGCCTCGACGTACTTCATGAAGTCCCCGCCGGTCCAGATGGAGGACACGAAGGGCCGTGCGCAGCTGGAGGCCTTCATCGCCGGTGAGGTCGAGCGCTGACCTGGAGCGCAGTGGAGGGTGAGGGCCGAGGTACGAGGCGCTCGCCCGTCACGGAGCGCAAGGTCAGCGCGACCGGAGACGTCGAGCGCTGACCTGGAGCGCAGTGGAGGGTGAGGGCCGAGGTACGAGGCGCTCGCCCGTAGCGGAGCGCAGGACCAGCGCGACCGAAGAGTCGAGCGCTGATCCGGAGTGCAGCGAAGGTCGGGAGCCCGGCACGCTTTTCGCCGGGCTCCCGGCCGTAGCGGAGCGCAGGACCAGCGCGACCGAAGAGTCGAGCGCTGAGCGCTGAGTAGGCAGCGGTAGAGCCCTGGTCGTCCGGCAGGAGGACCAGGGCTCTACCTCGCTCGGCCGGGTTCGTCGTCGGCCGCGGCCGCGCCCGAGGTGAGACGGCACCGGGAGGGGGGGAGGCGCGCCGCGTCGTGGCGGGTCTGGCGGGAGCCGCGAGGGACGAGCGGCGGATGGTAGACGCGGCGCGCCTCCCCGCCCGACCTCCCAGCGCGACCCGGGCCCCCGAACCCGCACGACGCGGCACGGGGGACAACCGCATGTCCGACCGCACGACGACGAACGTAGGGTGACCGCGTGGGTGTGATCTCCGAGCTGCGGGCGCTGCTGCGCCTGGACGGCTTCCGCAAGCTGTTCGCCGTCCGGCTCGTGTCGCAGGCCGGGGACGGCATGTTCCAGGTCGGCCTGGCGTCGCTCCTGTTCTTCTCCCCCGAGTCGCAGGGCACGGCGGCGGCCATCGCGGGCGCGTTCGCGGTGATGCTCGCGCCGTTCACGATCGTCGGCCCGTTCGCCGGGGTGTTCCTCGACCGGTGGCAGCGTCGTCAGGTCCTCGCGTGGGGCAACGCGGTGCGCGTCGTCATCACGCTCGGCATGGCGGTGCTCATGCTGACGGGCGGGGTGAGCGGCTGGATCTACGCGCTGGGCCTGGCCGCGCTGTCCGTGAACCGCTTCCTGCTCGCGGGGCTCTCGGCGGGCCTGCCGCGGGTCGTCGACGGCCCGCTGCTCCTCACGGCGAACTCCCTCACGCCGACGCTCGGCGCGGGTGCGGCGTTCGTCGGGGGCGGGATCGGCGTGGTGCTCGGGCTGGCGTTCGAGCCGGGCCGGGTCAAGGACTCGTCGGCGCTCGTGTGCGCGGCGCTGGTCTTCGGCGTCGCGTCGCTCCTGGCGCTGCGCCTCGGGCGCACGCAGCTCGGCCCGGAGCGCCCGGCGGAGTCCGCGATCCGCTCGGAGATCGCGCGGGTCGCGCGCGGTCTGGCCGACGGCGCCCGGTACCTCGTCGCGCGCCGCACGCCGGGGCAGGCGCTGCTCGCGATGGCGACGCACCGCTTCCTCTACGGCGTGGTGTTCATCGCGTCGATCCTCATCGCGCGCAACCTCCTGAGCCCCGGCGACCAGGACGCGGGCTTCGTGACGTTCGGGCTCGTCGTGGGGCTCACCGGCGTGGGGGGTGCCGCGGCGGCGGTCATCACCCCGTTCCTGTCGCGCCGCACCGGTCCGCAGGTGTGGATCGCGATCATGCTGCTGCTCGCGGCGGCGAGCCAGCTCCTGCTCGTCACGACGCCGTCGCGCGCGGTGGTGTTCACGGGCGCGACGCTGCTGGGCCTGGCCGCCCAGGGCACGAAGATCGCGGTGGACACGATCGTCCAGCGCGACACGGACGACGAGTTCCGCGGCCGCGCGTTCGCGTTCTACGACGTGCTCTACAACGCGGCGTTCGTGGGCGCGGCGGCCCTCGCGGCCTTCACCCTCCCGGACACGGGCTGGTCGCGCGGCGTGTTCGCCGTGCTGGCGGTGGCGTACTGCGTCGCCGCCCTGGTCCTGTGGACGCGGGGCGCTCGCACGCCGTCCGAGCCGGGCGACGCCGTCGTGCCCGACGCCGGGGCGTCCCCCCGCACGCCGCACGCCTGACGCGCCCGTCCCCTCGACCGCCTGCGCGACGCGCGCGGGCCTCCTTCTGCCCTCGGCGTACCGATGAGTCCGGGGCGGAAAAGAGGTCGTCACCGTCGGCGGGAATAACGCAGGATGGTGAATGGTCGTACAGGGTACGGATCTCGCGGCGAGCGCCGCGCGGGCCGTCCCGGGTACGGGTCACCCTGCTCGTGGCCCCGCCGACCGAACCGACACCGTCGTCGCGTGCCCCCGCACGCGACCGTCGCGCTGCCCTGCAGCGCACCCTGCCCCCCGACCGGGTCCGACCCTGCGCCCGGGACGCCACCGACGCGAGCGGAGACACACCGTGACAGCCTCCCCCACCCACGACACCTCGGCCGCCGTCGACCGCCTCCCCCGGGCGGACTTCCTCGTCATCGCGCTGCTGCTCGGCTCGGCGTTCGTCGTGATCCTCAACGAGACGACGATGAGCGTGGCGCTCGCGCCGCTCATGGCGGACCTCGGGATCACCGCGAGCACGGGCCAGTGGCTCACGACGGCGTTCATGCTGACCATGGCCGTCGTCATCCCGGCGACCGGGTTCCTGCTCCAGCGGCTCGGGACGCGCGGTGCCTACCTGCTCGCGATGTCGCTGTTCAGCGCGGGCACGCTGCTCGCCGCGCTCTCCCCCGGCTTCGCGTGGCTGCTCGTCGGGCGCGTCGTCCAGGCGTCGGGCACGGCCATCATGATGCCGCTGCTCATGACGACGATCATGACGCTCGTGCCGCCGGCCATCCGCGGCAAGGTCATGGGCAACATCTCGATCGTCATGGCCGCCGCGCCCGCGCTCGGTCCGTCGCTCTCGGGCCTCATCCTCAACTCCCTGAGCTGGCGGTGGGTCTTCGGCATCGTGCTGCCGATCGGCCTCGTCGCGCTCCTCCTCGGCTTCCTGTACATCCGGGACGTCGCAGACCGTACGCACTCGCGCCTCGACCCGTTCTCCCTCGTCCTCGCGGCGTTCGCGTTCGGCGGGCTCGTCTACGGGCTCTCGAGCATCGGGGAGGCCGCGCGCCACACGCCCGTCGTCCCGCCGGCCGTGCCGCTCGCTCTCGGCGTCCTCGCGCTCGCCGCGTTCGCGTGGCGGCAGATCGTCCTCCAGCGCGAGGACCGCGCCCTGCTCGACCTGCGCGTGTTCACGCACCGCGGGTTCAGCGTGCCGCTCGGCATCATGGCCGTCGGCATGGTCGCGATGTTCGGCTCGCTCATCCTCCTGCCGCTGTTCCTCCAGGACGCGATGGGCCTCGAGCCGCTCGCGACCGGGCTCATCGTGCTCCCGGGCGGGCTCCTCATGGGTCTGCTCGGCCCGACCGTCGGCCGGCTCTACGACCGGGTGGGACCGCGTCCGCTCGTCATCCCGGGCGTGAGCGTCGTCGCGGTGGCCCTCGCGGCCTTCACGACGATCCACGCCGACTCGTCGCCGTGGTTCGTCCTGGCGCTGCACGTCACGCTGAGCCTGGGCCTCGCGTTCATGTTCACGCCGCTGTTCACGTCGGCGCTCTCGTCGCTCGAGCCGCACCAGTACTCGCACGGCTCCGCGTCGATCGGCACGGTGCAGCAGCTCGCGGGTGCCGCCGGGACCGCGATGTTCGTCGCCGTCATGACGTCGCGTTCGATCGCGTACGGCGAGGCGGGCGCGTCGCCCCGGGTGGCGCTGGCCGAGGGCGTCGGCGACGCGTTCGTCTGGGGCACGGCGGTCATGCTGGTCGCCGTCGGCCTGTCGTTCCTCCTGCGCCGCAGCGCGCCGCCGGCGCACGGGCACGGCCCGGCGCAGCCCGGCACGCAGGACGCCCCGGTCGAGGACGCCCGCACCGGGGACTCCCGCGCCACGGACGCCCGCACCGCGGACGTGAAGGTCGAGGCCGCCCTGGCCACCGACGACGTCTGAGGCGACCGGCACGACGTCGCACCCGCGAGCACGGCGAGGGGTGCCGCTCTCATCAGCCCGAGAGCGGCACCCCTTCGGTGTCTTCGCTCCTTCTCACCCCCGAGGGCTCACCCGCGCGCCGGGGGTACGCCACGCTCAGGACGCCGACGACTCCGGCTGCTCGGCCCACCACCGCAGGAGGTCCGCGCGCGCCGTCTCCTCGTCGACGGGGCCCCGGTCGAGGCGCAGCTCCAGCAGGTGCTTGTACGCCTTCCCCACCACGGGCCCGGGGCGGATCCCGAGGATCTCCATGATCTGCTGCCCGTCGAGGTCGGGGCGGACGGCGTCGAGCTCCTCCTTCGCCTGGAGGTCGGCGATGCGGCGCTCCAGGTCGTCGTACGACTCGCGCAGCCGCTGGGCCTTGCGCCGGTTGCGGGTCGTGCAGTCGGCGCGCGTGAGGCGGTGCAGGCGCTCGAGCAGCGGGCCGGCGTCGGTCACGTAGCGGCGCACGGCCGAGTCGGTCCACGCGCCGTCGCCGTAGCCGTGGAACCGCAGGTGCAGCTCGACGAGGCGCGCGACGTCCTTGACCACCTGCTTGTCGTACCGCAGCGCCTTGAGGCGCTTGGCGACCATCTTGGCGCCGACGACCTCGTGGTGGTGGAAGCTCACGCCGCCCCCGGCCTCGAACCGGCGCGTGGGCGGCTTGCCGACGTCGTGCAGGAGCGCCGCGAGGCGGAGCACGAGGTCGGGCGAGGGGACGGCGCCGTCGGGCCCGGTCTCCTGCGCGATGGCCTGGTCGAGGACCGTGAGCGAGTGCTCGTACACGTCCTTGTGCCGGTGGTGCTCGTCGATCTCGAGCTTGAGCGCGGGCAGCTCGGGCAGCACGTGGTCGGCGAGGCCCGTGTCCACGAGGACCTCGAGCCCGCGCCGCGGCGCGGCGCCGCACAGCAGCTTCGACAGCTCGTCGCGCACGCGCTCGGCCGAGACGATCTCGATGCGCTCGGTCATGAGGACCAGCGCGGCGAGCGTCCCGCCGTCGACGTCGAACTCGAGCTGCGCGGCGAACCGCGCCGCGCGCATCATGCGCAGCGGGTCGTCGTCGAACGACTGCTCGGGGGCGATCGGGGTGCGCAGGACGCGGCGGGCGAGGTCGCCCAGGCCGTCGAACGGGTCGACGAACGTCATGTCGGGCACGCGCACGGCCATCGCGTTGACGGTGAAGTCGCGGCGCGACAGGTCGCCCTCGAGCGTGTCGCCGAACGCGACGACGGGCTTGCGCGACGTCGGGTCGTACTCGTCCGTCCGGTACGTCGTCACCTCGACGACGAGGTCGTCACCGGGGCCGCCGCGCCCGAAGCGCTTCGCGCCGATCGTGCCGAACTCCTTGCCGATGTCCCAGTGCGCGTCGCCCCACCGCGCGAGGATCGCCTCGGTCTCGTCGGGCGACGCGGAGGTGGCGAAGTCGAGGTCGTTGCTCGCCCGCCCGAGGAACGCGTCGCGGACCGGTCCCCCGACGAGCGCGAGCTCGTGGCCCGCGGCGCGGAACGCCTCGCCGAGCTCGATCGCCGCGGGCGCCATCTCGGTGAGCACCGCGAGGGCCCGGCGCTGCAGCTCGAGCGCGTGCGGCGTCGCGGGCGGTGTCGGCTGGGGCGACGGCGAGGGGGACGAAGGCTGGGGCACGACACCCAAGCCTGCCAGATGCGGCGCCCGCGCCGGGGAGCCGGTCCCGGGGAGGTGGGTGCCCACTCGGTAAAGTTGAACCCATGTCCACCCCCGCGCACGCCGACGACCCCCGGAGGGATCCGGCGGGCGGGCGTGGCGACGGCCGCGGGCAGCCCGCCCCCGTCCCGGCCCCGCCGGGCGGCCACGCCCTCCGCATCGACCCGCGCTCGCGACCGGGCCCCGCGCCGGCGCCGCTCCCGGTCGTCGACGAGGTCTCCGCGGGCGGCCTCGTCATCACCGTCGCCGGTGGCTACCCGTGCGCGGCGATCATCGCGCGGCGCAACCGCGGGGGCCGCCTGGAGTGGTGCCTGCCGAAGGGCCACCTCGAGGGCGACGAGACGCCGGAGCAGGCGGCCGTCCGCGAGATCGCGGAGGAGACGGGCATCCGCGGCGCGGTGCAGGAGCCCCTCGGCGTCATCGACTACTGGTTCACGGGCGACGACCGGCGCGTGCACAAGGTCGTCCACCACTTCCTGCTCCGCGCGACGGGCGGGCACCTCACGGTCGAGGGCGACCCGGACGGCGAGGCCGAGGACGTCGCCTGGATCCCGGTCGTGGACCTTCCGGCCCGGCTGGCGTACCCGAACGAGCGGCGCATCGCCGTCGTCGCGCAGGGCGTCCTCGAGGGCCGTCGCACGCGGTTCCACGGGGTGGTCGAGAGTAGGGTGACCCGGACGATCGTCCGCCCGCACGGCCACCCGCACGACGGCCGCGGCGGCCCGGCACCGCCCGCCCCACGGAGCTCGACCGACCACTCATGACGCCCTCCTCCCGCAGCGGTGCGCGCCCCCCCGGCGCCGCGCCGGCCTCGCTCCGCGGTCCGACCGCACGGCTGCTCGTCACCCTGCTCCTGGTGCTGGTCGTCGCGGCCGGCGTCCTGCTCGGCGGCACGACGGCGGCCCCGCCCGCCGCGGCCGACACCGTCCCGGAGGGCGAGGACGCGGTGACGCTCGAGCTCACGTCGTTCGCACCGACCGTCCTCGCGCCGGACAGCACCCTCACCGTCACCGCGCGCGTGACGAACGGGACGGAGCAGACGCTCGGCTCGCCCACCGTGACCCTCGGCGTCGACCGCCGCGCGCTGGGCACGCGGTCCGCGCTCGAGAGCTGGACGACGACCGGTCTCGACGGTCGTGTCGGCACCACCGTCGCCACCGAGGACGTCGGGCGGCCGCTCGCGCCCGGGGAGAGCGCCGACGTGACGCTCTCCGCGCCGGCCGCCGAGCTCGGCCTCGGCACGGGCAACGACCCGGGCCCGCGCGGCCTGGCGGTCGCCGTGTCCGACGGCGGCACGCGCCTCGCCGTGCAGCGCACGTTCGCGCTCCGGGCCCCGGCGGACGACGTCTCCCCCGTGCGGCTCAGCGTGGTCGCGGCGCTGACGGGTCCCTCGGTCGACCCCGACCCGGTCGCGTACGACGACGCGCTCTCGGCCGCGGTGGCGAGCGAGGGACGGCTCGGCCGCCTGCTCGCCGCGACGGGCGGGACGTCCGACGTGGGCTGGGTCGCCGACCCGGCGCTGCTCGCGGCCGCCGCCGTCGCCGCCGACCCGGCGGTGAACGCCTGGGCGGACGCCGTGAGCGGGGCGACCGCCGGGCGCTCCACGTTCGCGCTGCGCGCCTACGACCCGGACGTCGCGGCGTTCGCGCACGCGGGCCTCGCGCTGCCCGAGGGGACGCCGCTGCCGTCGTCGGGCACCTCGTCCGACCCGGCGTCGGGCACGCCGGCCGACGACACGGCCGACGGCACGACCGACGGCGACGACGACGCCGCTGACACGGGGACCCCCGCGCCCCCGGACCCGACGAACGGGTGGCGCACCGACCTCGCCTGGCCGGCCGACGCCGTCCCCGACCTCGCGACCACGACGCTCGCCGTCGCGTCGGGAGCGACCGCGACGGTCGTCGGTCCGGGCGGCCTCGCGCCGGCCGACTCGCTCACGTACACGCCCTCGGGCGTCGCGACGGTGACGACGTCCGCGGGACCGGC
Source organism: Cellulosimicrobium funkei (assembly GCF_004519295.1). GTDB lineage: Bacteria > Actinomycetota > Actinomycetes > Actinomycetales > Cellulomonadaceae > Cellulosimicrobium > Cellulosimicrobium funkei. The sequence continues at coordinate 105,645 of NZ_SOZH01000001.1, read as the reverse complement.
CACGGCGCTCGTCGCCGACCCGGTGCTCACCGCGCTGCTCTCCGCCGGCGACGGCTCCGGCGTCTCCGCGACGCAGCGCCTGCTCGCCGAGACGGCCGTGATCGCGCGCGAGCGCCCCGCCGACCAGCGGCACGTCCTCGCGGCCCTGCCCCGGTCGTGGGAGCCCGAGCCCGGCCTGTTCACGGCGCGGCTCGACGCGCTGCGCGATTCCGGCTGGGTCGACCTCGCACCCGTGGACCAGCTCCTCGCGGTCGAGCCGCCCGCCGTCGACCGCGCGTCGCTGCCCGAGGACGCGCCCGCCGACGGCGAGATCGGTGCCGCCGAGCTCCGGTCCCTCGACCGGTCGCGCGCGGAGCTCGCCGCGTTCGCGACGGTCGCGGCGGACCCGACGGCACTCATGCGCCCGCTCGAGCCGGCGTTCGTCACGCCGACGGCCGTCGCCTACCGCGCGGCGCCGCCGTCGCGCACGCTCGCCGTCCAGCAGGCCGAGCAGCGGTCCGCCGCGGTGCGGGGCGGGCTCTCGGTGGAGACGCGCTCGTCGTTCTTCTTCGTCGCCGAGCAGGAGGACCTGCCGGTCCGGGTGCGCAGCACCCTCACGCAGGACGCGACGGTCCAGGTCGTCCTCCGGCCGGACGACCCCCGCCTGCGGGCCCCGGAGCGCACGACGGTGACGATCCCGGCGGCGACGCGCGACGCGGACGGCGACCTCGTCCCGACCGAGGCGAGCGTCGGGGTGCCGGTCGAGGGCTTCGGGAGCGGCAACGTCACGGTCGAGGTCGAGCTCGTCAGCGCCGCGCAGCCCCAGGTCCGGGTCGCGGAGCCGCAGCAGTTCGTGGTCCGGGTGCGGGCCGACTGGGAGTCCGTCGGCACGGTCGTCGTCGCCGTCCTGCTCGTCATCGCCCTGTTCGCCGGCATCTGGCGCACCGTGCGTCGTGGTCGCTCGCCCCGCCGTCTGGCCGGCGCCACGCTCGACCAGCCGTCGCCGCAGGACCCGCCGGCCGCGGCGCCGAGCGGGCCCGACGGACCGCCCCGCCGCGACGAGGAGCGCGTCGAGTGAGCCCCGGACAGCCGCGGCACGTCCGTCCCGCGGGTGCCGGGCGAGGTTCTCGCCCGGGGACGACGCGCGACGCCGTCCCCAGGATCGAAGGCGCGCTCCCGGGCGACCCCGCGGCGTCGGGCACCCCCGACGAGACCGCGGAGGCGGGCGCCACCGAGGCCCCGGCACCCCGTACGGGGAGTCTCGGCCGGTCGTCGGCGCTCATGGCGTCCGGCACCTTCGTCTCACGCGGCCTGGGCCTCGTGCGCAACGTGCTGCTGGTCGCCGCGATCGGCACGACGGGCCTCGTGGCGGACGCGTTCGACGTCGCGAACAAGATCCCCAACGTCCTCTTCGCGATCCTCGCGGGCGGCGTGCTCAACGCCGTCCTCGTCCCGCAGATCGTGCGCGCCTACCGCGCGCGCAACACGCAGGAACGGCTCGACAAGCTGCTCACGCTCTCGGGCGTGATCCTGCTGGTGCTGTCCGCGCTGCTCACGGCCGGTTCGAGCATCCTCGTCGCGCTGTACACGGGGCCGGGCTGGACGGCGCCGCAGACGTCGCTCGCCGTCGCGTTCGCGTTCTGGTGCACGCCCCAGCTCTTCTTCTACGGCCTGTACACGCTGCTCGGGCAGGTCCTCAACGCGCGGGGGCAGTTCGGCCCGTTCATGTGGGCGCCCGTGCTCAACAACGTCGTGTCGATCGCCGGGTTCGCGGCGTTCATCGCGCTGTACGGCCCCGCGGCGACCGGGAACGTCGACGACCTCACGCAGTGGGACGGGACCAAGATCGCGCTCCTCGCAGGCACCGCGACGCTCGGCGTCGCCGCCCAGGCGCTCATCCTCGTCGTGCCGCTGTGGCGCGCGGGCTTCCGCTGGCACCTGCGGTTCGGCCTCCACGGCATCGGCCTGCGGTCCGCGGGCCAGGTGGCCCTGTGGACCTTCGCCGCCGTCCTCCTGGAGCAGGTCGGCGTCCTGTTCACGACGCGCTTCGCGAGCGAGGCGCCCCGTGCGGCGCTCGCGCAGACCTTCGGGGCCTACCGCGACGACCCCGGGACCCTGGGCGCCGTCACCGGGCTCGTGACGGGCGCCCCCGACGCCTTCTCGGACGCGCTCGCCGTCGCGGGCAACGCGGCCTACACGCAGGCGCTGATGATCTACCTCCTGCCGCACTCCCTCGTGACCGTCTCCATCGCGACGGCGCTGTTCACGGGCATGAGCGCGGCCGCCCACGCGGGCGACCTCGCGCGCGTGCGGCACGACCTCTCGCGCGGCGTCCGCACCGTGGGGGTGTTCACGGTGTTCGCGACGGCGGTCCTCGTCGTCCTCGCCCTGCCCGTCACCAAGCTGCTCGTGCCCTCGGTGGACGCCGCCTCGGGCGAGGCCGTGTCCATGGTGCTGCGCGCCATGGCGCTCGGGCTCGTGCCGCTCGGCGGCATGGTCCTCATGAAGTGGGTCTACTACGCGTTCGAGGACGGGCGCACGGTCTTCTGGATCCAGGTGCCGGGCACGCTCGTGCTCGTCGGCGTGTCGTGGCTCGGCACGCAGGTCCTCCCGCCCCAGCTGTGGGTCGTGGGCATCGGCCTGGCGATGAGCCTGTCCAACCTCGTGGCGGTCGGGCTGCGCACCGTCGGCCTGCGGCGCACCCTCCACGGGCTCGACGGTGCACGGATCCTCCGCCTGCACGTCAAGGCCGGCCTCGCCGCGCTCGTGAGCGCCGTCGCCGGGTGGGGCGTGCTGCGGGCCTTCGTCGTGCTCTCGGGCGACCCCGCCGACGGGATCTACGGGCTCTCGTGGTGGCAGTCGGTCGTCGTCGTGGCGGTCGGCGGCACCGTGATGGGCCTCGTCTACGCGGGCGGCCTCAAGCTCATGCGCGTGCGGGAGCTCGACCAGCTCGCGGGACCGCTCGTGGGACGCGTCAGACGCCTCGTCCGCCGGTGACGCGACACGTCTGACGTGCGGGTATCCGGTGATACGGGGGCAATCCGGGCCCGCGTACCATGGGGTCTCGACCACGAGTCCCACACGGAGGAGGTCCGGTGAACGGCGTGGCCCCAGGAACGTTGCTCGTCGCGCGCTACCGGCTCGACGAGCAGCTCGCGTCCGACCTGTCGGACGTCACGGCATGGTCGGCCCACGACCAGATCCTCGACCGACCGGTGCGGCTCTCGGTCGTCACCGGCACGCACGTCGCCGAGGCGCTCGACTCCGCACGACGCGCGGCGCTCGTCGTCGACCCGCGCCTCACGCGGGTGCTCGACGTCGGGTCCGAGGACGGCGTGGCGTACGTCGTGACCGAGCGCTACACGGGCATCACGCTGAGCGAGGTCGTCGCCGGCGGGATCGTGGACCCGCAGCAGGCGCGCGCCATCGTCGGCGAGGCTGCCGCGGCGCTCGAGGTCGCCCGGCGCCGCGGCGTCCACCATCTCGCGCTGCGCCCGGACGCGGTACGCGTCGACGGCAGCCGCGTGCTCGTGACGGGCCTCGGGCTCGACGCGGGCGTGGCGGGCCACGACCAGCACGACGCCGAGCAGACCTCGCGCGCGGACGCCGTCGGGCTCGTCGCGCTCCTCTACTACGCGATGACGGCCCGCTGGGCCGGGCCGTCCCTCGACGTCCCCTGGATCGCCGCGGACTCCATCCACCCGCTGCCCGCGCAGCGCGCGGGCGACAGCGTGCTCGCCCTCTCGGACGTCCGTCCCGACGTCCCCGCCGAGCTCGACGAGCTGTGCGCCGAGACCTTCGCCGGCACCCACGGCACCGCCGCGGAGTGGACCGCGACGCCCCTGGGAGAGGGCCCGCGCTCGCCCGCCGACGTCGTGGGTGCGGTCGAGCCCTGGGGCGAGGTCTCCGTCGTCGCGGCGCTGCCCGCGTTCGTGCAGCCCGCCGGCGGTGTGAGCCGCCAGTCGGTGCGGACGGCGTTCGACGGCGCGGCCAGCGCGCCGCCCGGGACGCCGCCGCCCGCGCCGCCCGTCCGCCGTCCGACGACCGGACGCATCCACCGTGTCGGCGCGGTGCCGGGGTCGGCCGGTGCGGGCGCGGGGGCTGCGTACGCCGCCGGGGCGGCGACCGGGGCCACCGCCGCCGTGCCGCCACCCACCGCCGAGGCGTACTCGGTCCCGCCGCCGCCCGTCGGCTACGACGCGGGCACCGTTCCCCTGCCGTACGACCCGGCGTCCCCGCCGCCCCCGCCCGCAGGATCCGACGCCGCGCAAGCGTGGAGCGAGCCCGTCCCGTCGCGGCGCGGGCCGCGACGGTTCAACGCGACCCCCATCGTCCTCGTGCTCGTGCTGGCCCTCGTCGTCGGCGGCGTCGTCTGGGCCGTCAACACGGCGTTCGACGGCTTCGGCCCCGCCGTGCAGACCAACGAGCCCACCGCGGGCGGGTCGGAGGCGCCGGCCGAGGGCGGTGAGGGCACCGGCTCCGCGGGCGAGGAGGCACCGCCCGCGCCCGAGGTCCGCCCGATGATCGCGTCCGGCACCGCGCTCGATCCCGAGGGCGACGCCGCCGGCAACAACGACGGCGAGCACCCTGAGCTGGCGTCGCTGGCCTACGACCAGCAGCCGGACACGACGTGGATCTCGCGGCGCTACAACGCGGCGGACTTCGCCGGGCTGCGCTCGGGGATCGGTTTCGCCGTCACCCTGGAGCAGAAGGCGCCCGTCTCGTCGATCGTCATCGACACCGCGACGAACGGCGGCAACGTCGAGATCCGTGCGACGAGCCCGGACACCCCCACCGAGGGCACGGTGCTCGCCTCCGGGCCGCTCTCCCCCGGTGCGACGTTCACGTTCGAGCAGCCGGTCGAGGCCGATTCCATCGTCCTGTGGTTCACCGAGCTGCCGCAGAACCCGGCCGGCGAGTACCGCGCGGAGATCAACGAGATCCTCGTCTCCTGACATCGTGGGGGGCCCGACGCCGGGTCCCCCACGGCCCGCGACGTTGCTTGCCCCTGTGCTCGTGCCAGCGGTGCGGTGCTCGGAGGACACGTGCGACGTCGCCGGCCGCCCGTCGCTCTGCCGACACGGGGCCGTGGAGCGCCCGCCCACGGCACCGTGTCGGCGGGCACGGCCGCGGGCCGGCGCCGGGACCATCGCCGCGGCGAGCCGGGTGCCGGTCGGTTCGCACCCACGGTGAGCCGAGCACCCGCCAGCCCGCGAACCCCCGTACCGTGGAACAGAAGCCGCCCCGGCGGCGTTCACACTCTCGCGTGGTCGGCCGCCACGCACCGAGCATCCGAGGAGCAGCACGTGACCGAGCAGTCAGCCGTCCAGAACCTGATCATCGTCGGGTCCGGTCCCGCCGGGTACACCGCGGCGATCTACGCGGCGCGCGCGGGACTATCCCCGCTGGTGCTCGCGGGGTCGGTCACCGCCGGCGGTGCGCTGATGAACACGACCGAGGTCGAGAACTTCCCCGGTTTCCCCGACGGGATCATGGGCCCCGAGCTCATGGACCACATGCAGAAGCAGGCCGAGCGGTTCGGCGCGCGCATCGAGTCGGACGACGCCACGCTGCTCGACCTCGAGGGGCCGGTCAAGACCGTCGTGACGGGCAACGGCGACACCTACCGCGCCCGCGCCGTCATCCTCGCGACCGGGTCCGCCTACCGCGAGCTCGGCCTGGACGACGAGAAGCGCCTGTCCGGCCGCGGCGTGTCCTGGTGCGCGACGTGCGACGGCTTCTTCTTCCGCGACCAGCACATCGCGGTCGTCGGCGGGGGCGACTCGGCGATGGAGGAGGCCACATTCCTCACCCGGTTCGCCGAGAAGGTGACGCTGGTGCACCGTCGTGACGAGCTGCGGGCGTCGAAGATCATGGCCGACCGCGCGCTCAACGACCCGAAGATCGAGTTCGCCTGGAACAGCGAGGTCGCGGGGATCGAGGGCGACAAGAAGGTCGAGGGCGTGACGCTGCGCGACACCGTGACCGGCGAGGAGCGCGAGCTCCCCGCGACGGGACTGTTCGTCGCGATCGGCCACGAGCCCCGCACCGAGCTCGTCAAGGGTCAGATCGACCTGGACGACGAGGGCTACATCCAGGTCGTCGGGCGCACCACCGCGACCAACCTCGAGGGCGTGTTCGCGTGCGGCGACGCCGTCGACCACACCTACCGCCAGGCCATCACCGCCGCCGGCTCGGGGTGCTCCGCCGCCCTCGACGCGCAGCGCTACCTCACCGAGCTCGCGGACGCGGCGGGGCTCGCGGACCTCGCCGGCACCCCGCAGACGCCGAACCCCGACGAGCTGCCCGAGGCGCTCGCCGAGCTCCAGGCCTGACCCCGCACCGCAGCCACCGACGACCCCAGGAGGTTCACCATGTCGACCGTCCCCGTCACCGACGCCACCTTCCGCGCGGAGGTCCTCGAGTCCGACGTCCCCGTCCTCGTCGACTTCTGGGCGACCTGGTGCGGCCCGTGCCGCCAGGTCGCGCCGATCCTCGAGGAGCTCGCCGAGGAGTACGACGGCAAGATCAAGATCGCCAAGCTCGACACCGACGCGAACCCGGAGACGACCGCCGCCTACGGCATCGTGTCGATCCCGACGCTCAACGTCTACGTCGGCGGCGAGCTGCAGAAGTCGATCATCGGTGCGCGCCCCAAGCGTGCGCTCACAGAGGAGATCGACGCGGTCCTCGCCACGACCGTCTGAGCCGTCGCTTCCGCGACCGCTCGGCACTCGGAGCTCGGACCGGGAGCGACGTCGGACCATGCACGCCGGAGGGCGGGCCACCAGCACGGTGGTCCGCCCTCCGGCGTCTTCACGCGATCCCCCGATCCTCCGTGCCACACTGGGGATCGTGACTGGACCGACGACTCCCTCGCAGCAGCCCGCTCCCAGCGGCACCCGCCTCGACCCGTGGTTCGGTGCCTACGCAGAGCGAGCGCACGGGATGCGAGCGTCGGAGATCCGAGCGCTGTTCTCGGTCGCGAACCGGCCCGAGGTCGTGTCGCTCGCCGGCGGCATGCCGTACCTCGAAGGCCTCCCTCTCGACCAGATCGCCGACACCATGCAGCGCCTCGTCGCGACGCGCGGTGCCACGGCGCTGCAGTACGGCTCCGGCCAGGGCGACGAGACCCTGCGTGAGCGGATCCTCGACGTGGTGCGGATGGAAGGCATCGAGTGCCACCCCGACGACGTCGTCGTGACGACCGGCTCGCAGCAGGCGCTCGACCTCGTCACGCGGATCTTCGTCGACCCGGGCGACGTGGTCGTCGCGGAGGCGCCGAGCTACGTCGGGGCGCTGGGCGTGTTCCGGTCGTACCAGGCCGACGTCGTGCACGTGCCCCTCGACGAGCACGGGCTCGTCCCGGAGGCGCTGGAGGAGACGCTCGCGCGCCTCGCCGCCGACGGGCGTCGCGTCAAGCTGCTCTACACCGTCCCGAACTTCCACAACCCCGCCGGCGTGACCCTCACCGCCGAGCGCCGCCCGCGCATCCTCGAGATCGCGCAGCGGTACGGCGTCCTCGTCATCGAGGACAACCCCTACGGGCTCCTCGGCTTCGACGGCCAGACGCTCCCCGCGCTGCGGTCGCTCGACGAGGACGGCGTCCTCTACCTCGGGTCGTTCTCGAAGACCTTCGCCCCGGGATACCGCGTCGGCTGGGTCGTCGCACCGCACGCCGTCCGCGAGAAGCTCGTTCTCGCGAGCGAGTCCGCGATCCTGTGCCCGTCGAACGCGTCGCAGCTCGCCATCGCCGCCTATCTCGACACGTGCGACTGGAAGGGCCAGATCAAGCAGTTCCGCGAGCTCTACCGTGAGCGTCGCGACGCCATGATCGGCGCCCTCGCCGAGCACCTCCCCTCGGCGCGCTGGACGGTGCCCGACGGCGGCTTCTACACCTGGGTCCAGCTCCCCGACGGGCTCGACGCGCGGTCCATGCTCCCCCGCGCGGTCACCGCGCGCGTCGCCTACGTGCCCGGGACCGCGTTCTACGCCGACGGCACGGGCGCGAGCCACGTGCGCCTCTCCTACTGCTTCCCGACCCCGGAGCGGATCCGCGAGGGTGTCCGTCGCCTCGCGGGCGTCGTGAACGCCGAGCAGGAGCTCGTCGAGATCTTCGGCACCAACGCCGAGCTCGACCCCGACGTCACGGACGTCGAGAACCCCTCGCCGAACCTGGCCTGAAGCCCCTCACCACACGACGCCGCGGCCGCCCCACCGGGCGGCCGCGGCACCGAACAGGAGTCCGTCACCAGTGGACACGACCACGGGTAGCCCCACGACGAGCGGCGTAGCCGACAGCACGACCTCGACGGACGCGCAGCGCCCTGACCAGCACCTTCACCTTCTCCGGCCCGACGACGACGTCCCCCCGGGCGGGCATGTCGCCATCCTCGCCGGCGGCCTCTCGCACGAGCGCGACGTCTCGCTCCGCTCCGGGCGCCGTGTCGCCGAGAGCCTCCGCGCCGCCGGTCTCGAGGTGACCGTGCACGACGTCGACGCCGACCTCCTCCCCTTCCTCGAGTCCGCGCGACCCGACGTCGTCTGGCCGCTCCTCCACGGTGCCAGCGGAGAGGACGGTTCCATCCGCGACGTCCTCGAGCTCGTCGGCGTGCCCTACGTCGGAACCGGTCCGCGTGAGAGCCGTGCAGCCTGGAGCAAGCCCGTCGCGAAGAACGTCGTCCTCGGCGCCGGCCTGTGCACCCCGGAGTACGTCACCCTCCCCCAGAGCCTGTTCCGCGAGCTCGGCGCCCAGCCCGTGCTCGACGCGGTCGTCGCACGCCTCGGGCTGCCGCTCGTCGTGAAGCCGACGCACGGCGGGTCCGCGCTCGGCGTCACGCTCGTCGAGCGAGCCGACCAGCTTCCTCGCGCCATGGTCGACTGCTTCGCGTACGGAGAGGTCGCACTCATCGAGCAGGCCGTCCGCGGTGTCGAGCTGGCCGTGAGCGTCGTCGACCTGGGCCGCGGTCCGGAGGCCCTGCCGCCGGTCGAGATCGTGACGACGGGTCCGTACGACTTCGACGCACGCTACAACCCCGGCCGCACCGAGTACTTCGCACCGGCGCGGCTCGACGACGACGTCCTCGGCGTCGTCCGCGAGGTCGCCGTTCGAGCCCACTCCGCGCTCGGTCTCCGCGACCTCTCCCGGACGGACGTCATCCTCGACGCTGACGGGGTCGTGCAGTTCCTCGAGGTCAACGTCGCGCCGGGGATGACCGAGACGTCCCTCCTCCCCCAGGCGGCACGCGCTGCCGGACTCGATCTCGGGCACCTCTACCGGTCTCTCGTCAACGCGCACGCGCGGCACTGATCCCTCCTCCGCCTGGCTGACCGGCGTCGCTCTTTCACGTGAAACGGCGGCGCCGTTCGTTTTCGGCCCACTCCGGGGGGTTCGTTCTCGGCCCACTCCGGTGGCACTGGTGAGCGAGAGACACGGCGATGCCATGGTCTGCCGCGACGGAGTTGGCGGTGTGGTGGCCTGACGGGATAGCACCGACTGATGCGACCCATTCCGACCGTGGCGCGGATGCTCGTTCCCGGCCCGACCCACGTTCCCGTCATGATCTCGAACGGTGCACCTTCGCGCCCCACCCACAGGGTGGCTCAGGATCGCCGACAGGAGCGTCGTTTCACGTGAAACACGCCTGATGGGACCGGCCGACTTCGCGCGGGGCCACTCTCCGGGCGAACGGCCCCGCGTCGTGAACGCGCAGTCCCCGGCCGGCGTCCCGGGTCCGCGCCCATGGACTGGGCGACGCACGGCGTCGCGCTCGCGAAGCGCGTAGACGCACCCGTGCTGACTCATTCTCCGAAGGCGGAGAGCTTTCCCACCCACGCGACGCGCACGGTGCAGCAGAGCCACGGAGGCGAAGGTCTCGGGTGGACGGGGGTTCGCCCGTACCGATGTGTGATGGCACTGCCCGCCCACGACTGCCGCGGGGCCAGGATGGTCGCGAGGGGGAACAGCGAGCCTCACGCGGCGGGCGTCCCGAACGGCACTCCTGACCTCCCCTGTATCCAGGTCCACTCCTGGTGGTCCTGGCGGCGCATCACGGGAGCCCCTCCCCTCCCCCGGTGCCGGGCTGTAGCCTCCAAAGCCCCGCCGACGCGTCGCGCACCCGAGCGCTTCACATGCGGAGTCCGACGGCGCATTGCGGGCGAGTGCGTGGCGTCCGGCACAGCCGCGTCGGGCGCTGCCACGACCTTCCGATGTTCCACGTGAAACAGCCGGTCACGGCGCGTGAGCGAAAGACGCCGCGTTGTCAGGCCCCTCCGCGTACGGGCCCACCGCTACACCGCTGTGTGCGCACAACGGGACTCCACCGGACCGTCAACCGGCACCCGAGGTCGGCCGGCGGTGCACGGCAACGGCATCGAAACGCTGTGGCCACGAACCCGCGAGGGACAGCTCTGCGGCCCATCGTCGAAGGCCCGCCCCGCTCGACGGCCATCCCGCTCTCAGAGAATCCGCATCGTGTCGGGGTGCTCGGCCTCTGCCACAGGGAACAGCCGACGCGCCGCCCCGCACATCGACCCGGGGGCGGGGTGACAGAGTGGCGACGTCACATGGGCGCCTTGATCTGCCCAGCGCTTCCGGGCACCGTCGGCCTCTCCCCCTCCGCGAGCGTCTCTGAGCGGAGAGCGCCGGGGACCTCCGCTGCCTCGACGGTGGACTGGCGCTGCACGCGCATGAGGAGGTCGGCGTCAACCGTCTGCTCGCTTGCCGTCATGTAACTCACTGACCAAGGGCCACGTCGTCCCTGACGTGTTCCACGTGAAACACGGCGCGACAACGCCATGCTCCCTGCGGAGGGCCCTGGCCTGCCGTTTCACGTGAAACACCCGCCCTTCCCTCCGGGGAGCGATCATCGCAGTCGGGTGCGCGCAGTGCTCGAATGGCGTAGGCGAAAGCCGCTCATCGCGACGCGGCCCTCCTCGGCAGCGAGGCGGTCCAGCACTCGCCGAAGAACCTCGTGCTCCAGACGGCGGTCTTCCTCCTACCTGTCTCGAGGCGGGCCTGCGGCAGATGCACAGCTCCCACACCACGCACCATGGGCACAGCGCGTTGTGGCGACCGGCCGACACAGGGGTTGCTGGTCATGCGACTCAGACGCGTGCCGGTGAGGCCGGCCAGGCGTCTCTCCGTAAGAATGCGGAGGAGACGAGGTGCGGTCCGTCCTCCAGACAGGCCAGCGGGGCGGGAGCACTCGCCGTATGGCGTGCGCACCCGCCCCGCTGGGTGATCCCGCGAGCCGACGCTGGTCGCCGCAGATGCGCCGACAACACCGGCACGAGCGTCGTCTACTTCCGCAACAGACCCGGGTCGTCGGGCGCCATGACATCGAGGATGCGGTTGAGGTCCTCGACGGAGGCAAACTCCACAGTGAGACGGCCCTTGTTCTTGCCGAGGTCGACCTTGACCCGCGTCTCAAAGCGGTCGGACAACCGATGTGCGAGCTCGTCGATCGCCGCGGAACGCTGTCCCGCCCGTGGAGTTCTCGGCGCGCGACGCTCGCCGTCAAGACCGCCCATCGCGACGATCTCCTCCGTCGCCCTCACGGAGAGCCCTTCGGCGACGATGCGCTGCGCCAGACGCTCGATCTCCGCACCGTCCGTGAGCCCCAGGAGCGCGCGGGCGTGTCCTGCCGAGAGCACTCCGGCAGCGACCCGACGCTGTACCAGCGGCGGCAGGCGCAGCAGGCGCAGGGTGTTCGAGATCTGCGGACGGCTTCGCGAGATGCGGTCCGCCAGCTCCTCGTGGGTGCAGCCGAAATCGTCCAGAAGCTGCCGGTACGCGGCCGCCTCTTCGAGGGGATTGAGAGCACTGCGGTGCAGGTTCTCCAGGAGCGCGTCGCGCAGCAGGTCGGCATCGTCGGTCTCACGGACGATGGCCGGGATGACATCAAGACCCGCTGCCTGCGTCGCCCGCCAGCGGCGTTCGCCCATGATCAGCTCGTACGCGGCGGACTCCCCTGGCACCGGGCGCACGACGATCGGCTGGAGCACGCCGATCTCACGGATGGAACCGATGAGCTCGTCGAGCTCGCCCTCGTCGAAGACGGTCCGCGGCTGCCGCGGGTTGGGCCGGATGGACGAGGTCGGGAGCTCGGCGAACCGCGCGCCCGGAACGGGCACAAGGTCGTCGGCGGCCCCGCCTGTCCACTCCTCCACGCTGGCCGATTCCGCAGGTGAAGGGCCACCGGACTCCGTTGCGGAGATCTGCTCCGTGCCCGTCTTCGGGCTGGAGTCCGACGTCGTTTCACGTGAAACCGCGGCCGTCGTCGCCGAGTCAGTCGTCGCCAAATCGGTCGTCGCCGAGTTGATCGTCGCTCGGTCTGTCTTCGCCTGGTCTGTCGTCGACGAGCCGCGAGTCGGCGCGGAGTTCGCGCTCGAGTGGGCGGTGTCCCCTGCCGCCACAGCGTCCAACTCAGCGAGGTCCGCGTCCGAGAGCGACGTGAGCGACGCGAGGTCAGCGGGCCCGGCGTCGGCGTCCGCCACCAGGGTCGTCACACTCGTTGTGGCTGCGTCCTCCCCGGCCTGCTGGTCGACAGAACTCTCTGCAGCGTCGCTCGTCTCGTGGTGCTTCGCCTCGTCCGTGGAGGGGCTCGGGAAGAAGACGTCGACGGGCCGCCTGCCCTCGGAGCTCGTCGGGATCAGGGCACCTAGTCCTCGACCGAGCCCTCGGCGCTTCTCGCTCATCGCTGTTCCTCCTGCCGCAGGCCGGGACCACCGATGGTGCCGGCGAACTCATGATCGTGGTGAGACGTGGAACCGGTGTGTGCTGATGCTGGAGGGTCCTGGGGTGGCGGCGATTCGGCGTTGCGCTGAAGGCCCTCGCTGCTCCCCTCGTCGCTACGGTTCTCCGCGCGTTGCGTGAGTTCGCGGGCCGCTTCGAGGTACGCGAGGGCCCCCGTCGACCCTGGGTCGTAGGTCATGACCGTCTGCCCATGGCTCGGGGCCTCCGAGATCCGCACGGATCGCGGGACCGTCGTGCGCAGCGTCTGCTCCGGGAAGTGCTCGCGGACTTCGCTGGCGACCTGCTGCGCAAGGTTCGTCCTGCCGTCGTACATGGTGAGCAGGATCGTCGAGACATGGAGCCCGGGGTTGAGGTGCGCCTTGATCAGCTCGATCGTCTTGAGGAGCTGGCTCAAGCCTTCCAGGGCGTAGTACTCGCACTGGATCGGGATGAGCACTTCCCGACCGACCACGAAGGCATTCACCGTCAGGAGGCCAAGGCTCGGGGGGCAGTCCACCAGGACGTAGTCGATGGGTTCGAGCCCTTCACGCTCACGCTGGGCGAGATACTCGTCGAGCGCACGACGAAGCCGTGTTTCACGTGAAACGAGCGACACGAGCTCGATCTCCGCACCCGAGAGATCGATGGTCGCCGGGACGCACCAGAGCGTGGGGATGTCGGGACACTGCTGCACCGCGCTCGCCAACGGGTCACCATCGACGAGAACCTCGTAGACCGACGGCGTCCCTGCACGATGCTCGACGCCGAGAGCGGTCGACGCATTGCCCTGGGGATCGTTGTCGATCACCAGGACGTTGAGCCCGGCCATCGCCAGCCCGGCGGCAAGGTTCACTGTCGTCGTGGTCTTCCCGACGCCGCCCTTCTGGTTCGCGACGGTGATGATCCGGGTCGTCACCGGTCGAGGGAAGCGTCGCCCGTGAAGGTCGATCCGACGGCGGGCGTCCTCCGCGAGCTGGGCCGCCAGCGGCGTCGACTCGTCGGCGACGGGAAGACTCGCCATCAGCGCTGCCCGGCGGTCGTCCTCGGTTCCCATGCTCCGTGCGCCCTCCCCGTCGTGGGAGAGCGCCACCTGCTCCTCGGAGCCGTCGGGGCCCACAGGGCTCTGCGTCACGCGTCTCATCCTCTCCGTCGTCGCCTCTCAGCATCCGCCGTGCGCCATGGCTTTCGACGGATCTCGGGGCCGAGAGCGGGCGTGTCGCTCACGTCCTCGGCACCCGTTCCCTAGATCAGCGTGAACCAGTCTGCCGCACGATACGAACGACCGTCGTGGTCTCCACACCGGGGAGCGTCGGTGCCTCGATGATCTCCGGCTCCGACCCCTTGAGCTTGCGCAAAACCTTCCGTGCCGGATCGATCTCGCGACTCACGTTACGACCCTTGAGAACGATCATCTCCCCGCCTGGTCGAACCAGCGGGAGCGACAGGCGCGCGAGCTTGTCGAGTGCCGCGACGGCACGCGACGTCACCGCGTCGCACTCGAACGCACCGTGATACTCCTCGGCTCGGCCCCGCTTGACCTCGATGTTCGGCAAGGAGAGGTCCTCGGCGATCTCCGTCAGCCAGGCGCAGCGTCGCTCCATCGGTTCGATGAGGTAGACAGTCGCTTCCGGACGCATGGCGGCGATCACGACGCCCGGCAGACCAGCGCCCGACCCCACGTCAGCGATCAGCCCGGTTCTGGGCAGGAAGGGCACGACGGCGGCCGAGTTCAGGATGTGACGATCCCAGATGCGCGGAACCTCCCGCGGTCCGATGAGACCGCGCAGCTCGCCTTCGTTCCGCAACCGTTCGGCGAACTTCTCGACGGCGACGAACGAGTCACCGAAGTACTCGATCAACGCCTCCCGGGGGATGTCCGGCTCCTCGTTGCCTGCGGCCTCGTGCTGCATCGGGTCGTCTGCCTCCTCGTGTGCGAACGCCTCATCGTTTCACGTGAAACGACGTCGAGGGTGCGCGGCCCACCGAGCGTCGAGCGAGGTTCGACGAGCTTCGACCATGTCGCCAACCGTTCCGGGAATCGTCGTCACACCTCTCCTCGCCGACCCGAAGAACGGCGGTCGTCACGACGTGGCGAACGCCGTCGAGCAGGGCATGCGCACAGGACTGCACGCGCCCCGCCACCCGGCGCTCGTCCCACTCCGCAGCTCCCGTGCGGTTCCCGTACCAGCGGACCCGTCAGCACCCCCGCACCCAGAGTCGCGCGGAACTCCTCGGTACCAGCACCCTCAGCAACGCACTTCGCCCCGCGTTTCACGTGAAACGCGGGGCGAAGAAGAAGCGGGGGTTCGTCTCCGGCGGTGTCAGTCTGCCGGGTAGATGACGACGTAGCGCTGAGGCTCGACACCCTCCGAGTCGCTCCGCAGCCCCGCTGCGGCCACGGCGTCGTGGACGACCTTGCGCTCGAACGCGTTGAGCGGATCGAGCGAGACCTTGGCTCCCTCGGCACGCACGCGCTCGATCGCCTCTGCGGCCTGCGCCGTGAGCTCACGACGACGGCCCGCTCGGAAACCGGCGACGTCGAGCATGAGGCGGCTCCGCTCCCCCGTCCTGGCCTGGACGGCGAGGCGCGTCAGCTCCTGCAGCGCATCGAGCACCTCGCCGTCGTCGCCGACGAGAGAGCTCAGCGCGGCGGGGTCGTCCGCAACGATCTCGACAGCGGCCCGGTCGTGCTCGACGTCGATGTCGATGTCACCGTCGAGGTCCGCGATGTCGAGGAGCTCCTCGAGGTAGTCCGCCGCGATCTCCCCTTCTTCCTCGAGTCGGGTGGTCTCCGGGGCGGATTCCTCGGTGGACGTCGCGTCGGACGCGGGCGTCTCGGTAGGCGTCATGCGTTGCTCCTCACGGCACGTGCGCGCTCGGGCGCAGGTCTACTTCTGCTTCTTCTTCTTGGGCGCGGGCTTCGATGCACCGGTCCCGGACCCGCCCTTCGCGGCACCGCCCGGTGCCGGCTTGTCCGCCGGGGCATCCTCCGCCGGGGCATCCTCCGGGGTGGTCGCGGACACCGTCCCGACGGGACGAGGGGCGCTCTTCTGGCGGTCCTTGCGCTTGGGCTGCTGGCGCTGGCCGCGAGGCTGCTCGATGACCGGCGTCGCGTCCTCGACGACGCCCTTCGCCGCACGCTTGCGCGCCTGGCGCTCCTTGAGGAGGCGCTCCGCCTCCGAACCCGGGGCCGGCATGCGTCGGATCGTGTAGAACTGCTGCCCCATCGACCAGAGGTTCGTCGTGGTCCAGTAGACGAGGACACCGACGGGGAAGTTCACGCCGGAGACGGCGAAGATGAAGGGGAAGACGTAGAGCATCATCTTCTGCGTCGAGGCCATCGGGCCCTCGAGAGCCGCCTTCGGCATGTTCTTCATCGTGAGCTGACGCTGCGTGAAGAACGTCGTCGCACACATCGCGACGATGAGGACCGCGATGACGATCTTCGTCTGCAGGTCATCGGTGCGGAGGAAGACGTCGGACAGCTGCGCACCGAACACGGACGAGCTCTCGATGTCGGACGCCACGGAGGCGTCGATAGGACCGATCGGCTTCGAGGAGCCGTCGGAGATCGGCACGAGCCCGTTCAGCACCCGGAAGAGCGCGAAGAAGATCGGCGACTGGAGCAGGATCGGCATGCACGAAGCGAAGGGGTTCGTGCCGTGCTTGCGGTAGAGCTCCATCGTCTCGCGGCTCATTGCCTCACGGGACGCGGGGTCCGTCTTGCCCTTGTACTTCTTCTGGATCGCCTGCATCTCCGGCTGCAGCATCTGCATGCCGCGCGAGGCCTTGATCTGCTTGAAGAACAAGGGGATCAGCAGGATACGGATGATGATGACCAGGCCGACGATCGACAGGACCCACGCCGGGCCCGGGCCGTCGGAGAACCCGAGGAACACGAGACCCTGGTGGCAGAGGTACATGATCCACGCCACGACCCACTCGATCGGGGCGAGGAACGCGAAGAAGTCCATCGGTGACTGCTCCCTCAACTTCAGACAAAGCGTGTGAATCGCCCGGGATCGGGCTACGGACTAGTGCGTGTGTCGTGCCGGCGGAACGTCGTCGACCCCACCGAGGCTCCAGGGGTTGCAGCGCAGCAGCCGCCAGAGGGCGAGGCCCGTTCCGCGCAGGGCGCCGTGACGACGCACCGCCGTGAGGGCGTACTGGGAGCAGGACGGGTAGTACTTGCACGTGGGCCCGGTCATCGGGGAGATCACCGACTGGTAGGCCCTGATCATGCCGATCAGCGTGAGCGCGGGGACCCGGCGCAGCAGGTCGGCGACGCGGCGGACGACGCCGCGCTCGTCGGGTGCCGGCTCCTCGGACGAGGGCGGCGCCGGGACGCGCGGCGGGTGGGTCGTCGTCATCGACGCTCGCCCGCTCGCTCGTCGAGCCGACGGGTCGCACGCACGAGACCGCTGTCGAGGTCGGCGCTGAGCTCCTCGAAGGAGGCGAGCGCCGCGCCGGGAAGCGCGCGGACGACAGCGCGCCCGTGCGCGGGCAGCACGAAGAGACGCGACGCCGTGGCGGCGCGCAGTCGGCGCTTCACGAGGTTGCGGTGCACCGCGTTCCCCACTGCCTTGGAGACGACGAAGCCGACCTGCGGCTGAGCAGCGCCCTCGGGATCCTCCGAGAGGTGCACGACCACGGTCGACCTACCAGCACGCACGCCGCGGCGCACCGCCCGCTCGAAATCGACGGAACGGCGCAGTCGGTGCGCCGCGGGGAGCACGTGCGATCAGGCAGAGAGCTCGGTGCGGCCCTTGCGGCGGCGGGCAGCCAGGATGGCGCGGCCGGCGCGGGTCCGCATGCGCAGCCGGAAGCCGTGGGTCTTCGCCCGGCGCCGGTTGTTCGGCTGGAAGGTCCGCTTGCTCACGAGGTACTCCAAGAACGTCGGGGAGGTACACCGTCTATGTCCTCGACGATGCAGTGACAGGCTCCGGTTGGCTCCTGCCGATGGTTCGGGTCGTGCGCCGGACGGTCGCCCGCCCGGTCACCGCTCAGGCGCGCGGACCGGATGACCATTGCTGGGGGCATCGGGTCCTCGCAGGCAGATCCTGACGTGAGGCCTCGCGTCGAGTTTCCTCCACGCGGGCGCGCCAAGAACACCTGGAACGGCTGTCTGACGTTACGCTGCGCGACCCCCCCGGGTCAAACCGCGACGGGCGACCTTCACCGCGTGCGACGATGGCGCGGCGTCGTCCCGGATCCCGGCATCCTGCCGGTGAGAGCATCCTCACCCTACAACCCACAGCCTGTGGACAACTATGTGGATGAGGGGTTCCCGTGGCACGATCGACCCCAGCATCACCCCATCCGTGACCTTCTCCTCGTCGGCGCACCCCCGCCCGGCCCGTCAGCGTGCTCGACGGCCGGAGCTCTGCCCGGCGCACGCTGTCGACCCCGTGAGGAACTGCCCGTGGCCAACCCGGACGAGAACATCGCCGACGTCTGGGCGCAGACCCTGAGCATCCTCGAGGCGAGCCCGGACATCACTCCGCGGCAGATCGCGTTCATCCGGCTGGCCAAGCCGCTCGCGATCCTGGACGACACCGTCTTCATCGCGGTCCCCCACGAGCAGACCCGCACGTACCTCGAGACGCGGGTCCGCGACGAGCTGGTGACCGCGATGTCCTCCTGCCTCGGGCGCGACGTCCGGTTCGGCATCACCGTCGACCCGGAGCTCAGCTCCGACCCCGTCCTCGCGCCCGCGTCGCGGCCGGCGGTCGAGCGGCCCTACATCGAGCCCGACGACGTGCTCCTCCCGGACCTGCCGGCGCCTCCCCCGCCCCGTCCCCAGGCCGAGCCGAGCCGGCTGAACCCCAAGTACGTCTTCGAGACGTTCGTCATCGGCTCCTCCAACCGGTTCGCGCACGCCGCCGCGGTCGCGGTGGCCGAGGCACCCGCCAAGGCCTACAACCCGCTGTTCATCTACGGGGACTCCGGGCTCGGCAAGACGCACCTGCTGCACGCGATCGGGCACTACGCCCACAACCTGTACCCCAACGTGCGCGTGCGCTACGTGAACTCGGAGGAGTTCACGAACGACTTCATCAACTCCATCGGCGAGGGCAAGGCCGGAGCGTTCCAGCGGCGCTACCGCGACGTCGACGTGCTCCTCATCGACGACATCCAGTTCCTGCAGGGCAAGGAGCAGACGATGGAGGAGTTCTTCCACACCTTCAACGCGCTGCACAACGCCAACAAGCAGGTCGTCATCACGTCCGACCTGCCCCCCAAGCAGCTCAACGGGTTCGAGGACCGCCTGCGGTCCCGGTTCGAGTGGGGCCTCATCACCGACGTCCAGCCGCCGGACCTCGAGACGCGCATCGCGATCCTCCGCAAGAAGGCGTCGAGCGAACGCCTCGCCGCTCCGGACGACGTGCTGTCCTACATCGGGTCGCGCATCTCGACGAACATCCGGGAGCTCGAGGGCGCGCTGATCCGTGTCACCGCGTTCGCGAACCTCAACCGCCAGCAGGTCGACCTCCCGCTCGCGGAGATCGTGCTCAAGGACCTCATCACCGACGAGGACAGCGCGGAGATCACCCCCGCCGCGATCATCGCGCAGACCGCCGCGTACTTCGGCCTGACGATCGACGACCTCTGCGGCAGCTCGCGATCGCGCGTCCTCGTCACCGCTCGCCAGATCGCGATGTACCTGTGCCGAGAGCTCACCGACCTGTCGCTCCCGAAGATCGGGCAGCAGTTCGGGGGCCGCGACCACACGACGGTCATGCACGCGAACCGCAAGATCACCGAGCAGATGGCCGAGCGTCGCTCCACGTACAACCAGGTCACGGAGCTCACGAGCCGGATCAAGCAGCAGCACCGCGGCTGAGGCGGCGAGGCCGTGCCCGGACGGTACTGCTCGTCGGCTCGACGCCGCGCTGACCGCGGCTCTCCCCCTCACGGTGCGGTCCGGTCCCGGACGAAGCGGGTCGCCCCCGCGCACCGGCGCTTCCTGAGCCCATGGCGGGTGCGCCGTACGGGGAGGCAACCGCACATCCCCGCCGTTCTGCCTCGCACCCGGGCCGGACGCAGCCCTCGGCACGAGCCGCGGTCAGGCGCCTCCGCCGGGCTCTCTCGCGTCGCCCCTCACACCACCGGTGGCCCCCCGTCACGCGCCCCGGCGGCCCTCCTCGGCCTGCGTCGAGCTCGGACGATCCATGTCCATCACGTTCCAGGTCTCTGCCCGGGAGATTCTCGTCGTCCCCCGCCGGAGCGCCTCCGAGATCACCGAGATCCCTCGTCGACCATGCCGGTCTTCTTCTGGCTGTCCACTCTCGTCGCGCGACGAGACGCCGTCCGACGCCCCGGGACGGACCAGACGCGCCCCTCCCCGAGCGGTCTGCCATGGGGGTTGTCCACCGCCAGTGGACGGTCTCACCAGCTCGTCGCCGACCCCGAAGACCCTTCCCCACGTGTCCCGCGCGCTGTCCACAGGCTTACCCACCGTGGTGCTCTATTCTGTGGAAATCGGCGTCAAGCACCGACGCGCCTCTCCAGCCACGGGCAGGTACGACACTCGTACACAGCTTGTGGGTGGAGTTGTCCACAGTCATCCACAGGACTCCTGTGGGTATTCACATCCGCGGAATGCAGACGACGACGGTGGACCACAGGGTCTCGTGCGGGGCGACAAATCCTGACAACATCATGGTTTTCCCCCCGAAACCTGTGGACGGCGGCCTCGTACACACCCTGTGGACGGCTCACCCGGAGGGGCTCTGTGCACAGTTCTGTGGACAGCTGTGGACGAAGGCCCTCTCAGTGTGGACGGGCCACCCTCGATCAGTGGACGACGTGTGGGGACAGATCGGCCGCCCACAGGCGCCGCGACTTTCCCACACTGGGCCCACCGGTTCGTCCACACGCATTTGTGCCCTCTGACCTGGGCGGACACCGGTTTTCCACGAGATCCACAATCCCTATGACGACGACGAAAGTGTTCTCAGAGGGAAATTCCACACGCCTTCATCAGGCTCCGGCGGCCGACGGTGCGACCTGTGCTCCACGAGCCCGCTCCTGATCCTGGCCGAGCCGTGGTGAGCGCGCGACGTCGGCGGAGACCGCCGTCGGGCCTCCGTCCCCAGGCCCGCCGTTCCAGTTCCTCCCACCCGCCTCCTCGCGTAGGGTTCATGCACGACACGTGTGCGCGGACCTGCGACCCGGCACCTCGTGTCCACAGCGGCAGACCTGCCCGGTGGACGATCGAGGACGAGCGGCCCCGACGGCGAGCCCGGCGTCGCGGCGAAGCAGGACGGCACATGTGAAGATCGGGTCCGACCGAGACGTGGGGACGAGAGGGTGTGGGATGAAGTTCCGGGTTGAGCGTGATGTCCTGGCCGACGCGGTGACCTGGACGGCGCGAACCCTGCCGACCCGCCCGCCCGCGCCCGTCCTCGCCGGGGTCCGGCTCGAGGCCGACGCGTCGGGGACCATCGGGCTGTCGAGCTTCGACTACGAGGTCTCGGCCCGCTCGGAGATCCCCGCCGAGGTCAGCGAGCCCGGCACCGTCCTCGTCTCCGGCCGGCTGCTCGCCGAGATCTCCCGGGCGCTGCCCGCGAAGCCCGTGGACGTCGTCCTCGAGGGCAACAAGGTCACGGTGACGTGCGGCGCGAGCCGGTTCACGCTCCTCACCATGCCGGTGGACGAGTACCCGGCGCTGCCCGCGATGCCCGAGCTCTCCGGCACCGTCTCGGGCGACGAGCTGACGAACGCCGTCGCACAGGTCACGGTGGCGGCGAGCCGCGACGACACGCTCCCCCTCCTCACGGGCGTGCGCGTCGAGATCGAGGGCGAGAAGATCACGCTCCTCGCGACGGACCGGTACCGCCTCGCCCTGCGCGAGCTCACCTGGACGCCCGTGACCCCGAGCTACTCCGCCGTCGCCCTCGTGCGCGCGCGCACCCTCAACGACGTGGCGAAGTCCCTCGGCGGCTCGGGCCTCGTCAACATCGGGCTCAACACGGGCGCCGGCGTGGACCTCATCGGCTTCGAGGCCGGGGGGCGTCACACGACGTCGCAGCTCGTCGACGGCGACTACCCCGCAGTGCGTCGGCTCTTCCCGGACGAGACGCCCATCCACGCCGTCGTCCCCACCGCCCCGCTCATCGACGCCGCCAAGCGCGTGTCCCTGGTCGCCGAGCGCAACACGCCGATCCGCCTGTCGTTCACGGACGGCCAGGTCGTCCTGGACGCCGGACAGGGCGACGACGCGCAGGCGTCCGAGGCGCTGGAGGCGGTGCTCGTCGGCGAGGACATCTCGGTGGCGTTCAACCCGCAGTTCCTGCTCGACGGCCTGGGCGCGCTCGGCACCGACTTCGTGCGCCTGAGCTTCACGCACCCGAACAAGCCGGTCGAGTTCACGGGTCAGGACTCCCTGGACGGCGAGGACTCGTCCCACTACCGCTACCTGCTGGTGCCGATCCGCTTCGCCGGCTGATCCCGACGGAGCCGGACGGCTCGCACCGCACCACCGCACCCCGGAGGACTCGTATGGTCACGCGCATCGGCCTCGTCGGCCTCGGCAAGATGGGCAACAACATGCGGGCGCGCGTCCGCGCCGCCGGTATCGAGGTCGTCGGCTACGACCCTCGTCCCGAGGTGTCGGACGTCGCGACGCTCGCCGACCTCGTCGCGGCCCTGCCCGACGACGGCCCGCGCATCGTGTGGGTCATGGTCCCGGCGGGCGACGCGACCCGCGGCGTGGTCACCGAGCTCGGCGGTCTGCTCGGCGAGGGCGACTTCGTCATCGAGGGTGGGAACTCCTACTACGCCGAGGACCAGGCGCGGGCCGCGGAGCTGGCCGAGAAGGGCGTCGGCTACCTCGACGTCGGTGTCTCGGGCGGCGTCTGGGGCCTCGAGAACGGCTACGGGCTCATGGTCGGCGGGGACCGGACGTACGTCGAGGCGGCCATGCCGGTCTTCGACGCGCTGCGTCCCGACGGCCCGCGCGAGGAGGGCTTCGTCCACGCGGGCGAGGTCGGTGCCGGGCACTTCGCGAAGATGGTCCACAACGGCATCGAGTACGGGCTCATGCAGGCGTACGCCGAGGGCTACGAGCTCCTCGCCGCGAAGAGTGAGCTCGTCAAGGACGTGCACGGCACGATGAAGGCGTGGACCCGTGGCACGGTCGTGCGCTCGTGGCTCCTCGACCTCTTCGTCAAGGCGCTCGAGGAGGACCCGCAGCTCGCCGCGATCGACGACTGGGTCGACGACTCCGGCGAGGGCCGCTGGACGGTCGACGAGGCGATCGACAACGCCGTCCCGCTGCCGGTGATCTCCGCCGCCCTCTTCGCGCGCTTCGCCTCGCGCCAGGAGCAGTCGCCCGCGCTCAAGGCCGTCGCCGCCCTGCGCCAGCAGTTCGGCGGGCACGCGGTCAAGGCGGCCGGGCCCGCCTCCCCGGGAGCCGGGCCCCTCGAACCCCCGGCCTGACCGGTCCCCTCCGACCTCCTCGACCCTCGCCGCACCGATGTACGTCTCGCACCTCTCCCTCGTCGACTTCCGCTCGTACGAGTCCGTCGACGTCGAGCTCGTCCCGGGCGTGAACGCGCTCGTCGGGCAGAACGGGCAGGGCAAGACGAACCTCGTCGAGGCGATCGGGTACGTCGCGACGCTCGCGAGCCACCGCGTCGCGGGCGACGCCGCGCTCGTCCGTGCGGGTGCGACGCGCGCCGTCGTGCGGACGCGCGTCGTGCGGGGCGACCGGGCGAGCACCGTGGAGCTCGAGATCGCGTCGGGGCGGGCCAACCGGGCGCGGATCAACCGGTCCCCGGCCCAGCGGCCGCGCGACGTGCTCGGCATCGTCCGGACGGTGCTCTTCGCGCCGGAGGACCTCGCGCTCGTCAAGGGCGACCCGGACGGGCGGCGTCGCTTCCTCGACCAGCTCGCGGTGCTCCTGGTGCCGCGCGTGGCGGCGCTCCTCGCGGACTACGACCGGGTGCTGCGCCAGCGCGGCGCGCTGCTGAAGTCGGCGACGGCGCTGCGCGGCCGCGGCCGGCGGAGGCCGTCCGCCGTCGAGCCGCCGCCCGAGGACGACGCACCCGAGACCGCGGCCTCGCCGCTCGCGACGCTCGAGGTGTGGGACGCGCGCCTCGCGAGCCTCGGCGCGGAGATCACGGCGCTGCGCCTGCAGCTCGTGGCCGCGCTCACGCCCTACGTCGCGGAGGCGTACGAGCAGGTCAGCGCGGGGCAGGGCGAGGCGCGCATCGCGTACCGCTCGTCCGTGGACGAGGCGCTCGACGCGGACGACGGTCCCGTGAGGCCGCCCGCGGCGGGTGACGCCGCGGACCCGGGCGACGCACCGGCGTCGGGCATCCCCGACGTGGCGGCCCTCGAGAGGCGCATGCTGGAGGCCATGGAGGCCGTGCGCGCGAAGGAGGTCGACCGCGGGGTGAACCTCGTCGGTCCCCACCGCGACGACCTCGTCCTCACCCTGGGCGGCCTCCCGGCGAAGGGCTACGCGAGCCACGGCGAGTCGTGGTCGTTCGCGCTCGCGCTGCGGCTGGCGTCGTACCGGCTGCTGCGCGACGGCGCCCCCGCGGGCCTCGACTCGCTCCTGTGGGCTGACCAGTGGGGGCCCGACGGCGAGCCGATCCTCGTGCTCGACGACGTGTTCGCCGAGCTCGACGTCCGGCGGCGCGAGCGGCTCGCCGAGCTCGTGGCCGACGCGGGCCAGGTGATCATCACCGCGGCCGTGCCCGACGACGTCCCGAGCCGGCTCGACGGTGCGCGGTTCGCGGTGCACGACGGGACGGTGCACCGTGTCGAGGACTGAGCCCGCGGACCGGGACCGGGCGGACGGCCAGGACGACGACGCGCGCCCCGGCCCGGCCGACGACCTCCCGGAGCGACGCACGACGGGGCTGCCCGTCGGCCACGTCGTGGAGCTGACCCCACCGGCGGAGGTGGCGCGGCAGGCCCTGAACCGCGCCAAGGCGGCGGCGCGCGCGAAGGGGCTCCGGCCCGGGCAGGAGCCTCGCCGACGCATCCTCGCGGACCCGCCGACGTCGGGCGCGCGCCCGGGCGGTCGCGACCCGCAGCTCCTGGGCGACGTCGTCGCGCGCCTGCTGCGCGAGCGGGACTGGGTCGCGGACGTGTCGGTGGGGGGCGTCGTCGGGCGGTGGCGCGAGGTCGTGGGCGACCAGGTCGCCGACCACTGCGAGCCCGAGACGTTCGAGGACAAGGTGCTCGTCGTGCGGGCCGACTCGACGGCGTGGGCGACGCAGGTGCGGCTCCTCACGCCGCAGCTGCTCGAGCGGCTCGCGCGCGAGGTGGGCGAGGGGGTCGTCGAGACGGTGACCGTGCTCGGGCCGGCGGGTCCGAGCTTCCGCCGGGGGAAGAAGTCCGTCCGGGGGCCGGGCCCCCGCGACACCTGGGGCTGAGAAGGTCCGGACCGACGACGAGGCCCGCCGTGCAGGGGGCACGGCGGGCCTCGCGGTGGTGACCGGGGCGTTGGTCACCACGTCAGGGGGTCAGGCCTGGGCTCGGCGGCGCAGCCAGAGCACCAGGGCCCCACCGCCGACGAGCAGCGCGGCGAACGCGGCCGCGCCGGCGACCGTCGCACCGGTCGTGGCGAGCGCGGGGCCGGTCGGCTCCTCGGGTCCTGCGACGTCCTCGACGGCCACGGGGGCGACGGGCGGGTTCGCGCACGCGCTCGTCGCCGGCGGGTACTCGACCACGGTGGAGTACGACGGGTTGACCTCGAACAGCACCTTGGCGCCGTCGCGGGTCCAGGCGTAGTTGCCGTCGGTCTGGGTGTACGAGCCGTCCTCGTTCCGGACGAACCCGGGCCACTGCTTCGGCTCCTCGGCGGAGGCTCCCGGCCACAGAAGGGTCCCGCTGAGCGGCTGGTCCGGCACGACGTAGTTCTCGCCGCCGCTCGGGTGCAGGAAGGTGATCGTCAGCGGGGTCTCCGAGTCGACCGTCGCGCCCTCGGGCAGGCCGAGCTCGTAGCCGAGGTACGGGACGTCGCCCTGGCAGACGGCGCCGATCTCGCCGGGCACGAGCGCGCACGTCTCGTCGGAGGGCAGCAGATCGACGAGCGGGAGCAGCGCGCTGCGGCCGTTCGTGGCCACGACGTAGCCGAGCTTCGCCGTCTCCGAGGAGAAGGTCGCCGCGGCGCTCTTCGGGACGGCGACGACGCCCTCCGCCGTGAGCTCGTACCGGACGTCCTCCGACTCGGCCGGGAGGTCCTGCTTCGTGAGCTCCGTGCCACAGACCTCGACGGCGGCCGGCACGGCCGGCGTGACCACGTCGACCTCCGGCGCGACCGGCGTGGCGGGAGTGCCGGGCCTCGGGGTGTCGCACGCGTCCTCGGGGAGGAGGTCGGCGAGGTCCTGGTGGTCCCACGCGACGAGCGTGCCCTCGGGGAACTCGCCGAGGTGCTCGCCGTCGGGCGAGTAGCGGATGTCCGTGGGGAGGTCGTCGAGACCGCCGGGGAGGTCCACGAGGTCCTGCTGGACTGCCCACGCGGTGCAGAGGTCGGCCGTGTCGACGTCCGGCTGGATCGCGCGGGCGACCTCGCTCACGTCCTCCAGGTCGAGGGGCTGCACGACCCAGGCCCTGTCCCACGGCTTCTCGGGCAGGGCGACCTCGGTGCCCGTGACGATCTTCTGCGGGCCGGAGTTCTCCCACGCCGCGGGCTGTGCGGGGTCGATCTTGGGGTACACGTAGACGCCGACCTGGACGGGGGCGTCGGGCGTCTCGCAGGCCCGGGTCGAGCCGGACTGGTCGTAGTCGTACTGGCGGCCGTCGGACGCGTCGACGGAGACGGTCCAGGTGTGGTCCTGCGTGGGGTCGAGGTCGTAGGAGCGCGTGAGCTCGCGCTGGAAGGTCGTGGACTCGACCTCCTTGCCGTCCACGGTGACGGTCAGGTCGTTGCTCTTCTTCGAGTAGGCCCAGAGCTTCACCGAGAGCGTCGTGCAGTCGGCCGTGACGACGGGCGTGTGGGCGGAGGCGGGTGCCGCGGTGGCCACGATCAGGCCACCGAGCGCGAGCGCCGTCGCCGCAGCGCTCGCGAGGAGTCTCTTCACTGAGTGGGGTCCCTTCGGGGTCGAGCCGCCCGCGTGCGATCGCTGCTGCGCGGACGACGCGCGAATCAGGATGGTGTGTGGTATTAGACCACTTTCCGCGTGAAACGCCGATTCCCGACTTGTCGGTTGCGGTAGCGCTCCCACCAAGGGGCGCGCGACGGTTGCTGCGGGCACTTTTTCGACGGCCGTCGACGGCCACCTGCGCGTCGTGAACAGAGCCTGTGGACAACCGTGTGGAGAACTTCCGCCGAGACGGCGCGGATCGCGTCGCGGATGTCCTGCGAGATGTCCTCAGGACGGCCGAGATCCGCGGAATTCGGCTCGTGGCGGGTAGACTGGGGAGGTCATTCCGGGTCTTGTCACCACCCGCTCGCGCAGCCCGTCCGCGGCGCCTCCACCAGCCGCCCGCGGCAGGTCGGACGCTCCCTCACGGAGCCGGCGCAGGCGGCGGTGCGGGCCCGGAACCTTTGAGCAGCGGCGGCCGGTCCGGCACGGACACGGCGGCCGCGCGCACGACGACGAGGAGCAGTCCTGCCCGTGGCAGAGCACACCGACACCGCCATCCCCGACCCGACGGCGTCCGCGGAGGCGACACCCTCGGCGGGCGGCGGCTACGACGCGAGCAACATCACCGTCCTGGAGGGCCTCGAGGCGGTCCGCAAGCGTCCGGGCATGTACATCGGCTCGACGGGTGAGCGAGGCCTCCACCACCTTGTGTACGAGGTTGTGGATAACTCTGTGGACGAGGCCCTCGCCGGGCACGCGGACACGATCGACGTGACGCTCCTCGCCGACGGGGGCGTGCGCGTCGTCGACAACGGGCGCGGCATCCCCGTCGCGATCCACCCCACCGAGGGCCGGCCCACGGTCGAGGTCGTCATGACGATCCTCCACGCGGGCGGCAAGTTCGGCGGTGGCGGGTACGCCGTCTCGGGGGGTCTGCACGGCGTCGGCATCTCGGTCGTCAACGCGCTCTCGTCCCGTGTGGTCACCGAGGTCCAGCGTGACGGCTACGCCTGGCGCCAGGAGTTCGCCGACGGCGGCAAGCCCGTGGGCGAGCTGCACCGCGGCGAGGCGACGCAGGCGACGGGCACGACGCAGACGTTCTGGGCCGACCCGACGATCTTCGAGACCACCGAGTACGACTTCGAGACGCTGCGTGCGCGGTTCCAGCAGTACGCGTTCCTCAACAAGGGGCTGCGGATCACGCTCACCGACGAGCGCCCTGCGCACCTCGACACCGGGGACGAGGTCACCGGCGAGGCCGAGGACGGCACGCCCGCGAGCGGCGACGCGACGTCGTCGGGCGCGTCGACCGCGGCGCGCACGGTGAGCTACAAGTACGACGGCGGCCTCATCGACTACGTGAAGCACCTCAACGGCGCGAAGAAGGTCGAGCTCGTCCACCCCGACGTCATCGACATCGAGTCGGAGGACACCGAGCGGCGCATCTCCGTCGAGATCGCGATGCAGTGGACCAGCGCCTACTCGGAGTCCGTCCACACGTTCGCCAACACGATCTCCACGACCGAGGGCGGCACGCACGAAGAGGGCTTCCGTGCGGCGATGACCTCGCTGGTCAACCGCTACGCGCGCGACAAGGGCATCCTCAAGGACAAGGACGAGAACCTCACGGGCGACGACATCCGCGAGGGCCTGACGGCGGTCATCTCCGTCAAGCTGGGCGAGCCGCAGTTCGAGGGCCAGACGAAGACGAAGCTCGGCAACACCGAGGCGAAGACGTTCGTCCAGCGCGTCGTCAACGAGCGGCTCAACGACTGGTTCGACTCGCACCCGAACGAGGCCCGTGACGTCCTGCGCAAGGCGATCCAGGCGTCGCAGGCGCGCCTCGCCGCCCGCAAGGCGCGCGAGGCCACCCGCCGCAAGGGCCTGCTCGAGTCCGGCGGCATGCCGGGCAAGCTGCGCGACTGCCAGTCGAACCGCGCGGAGGAGTGCGAGATCTTCATCGTCGAGGGTGACTCCGCGGGCGGCTCGGCCGTCCGCGGGCGCAACCCCCGGACGCAGGCGATCCTGCCGATCCGCGGGAAGATCCTCAACGTCGAGCGCGCGCGCCTCGACCGGGCCCTGTCCAACCAGGAGGTCCAGTCGATCATCACGGCGTTCGGCACCGGCATCGGCGAGGACTTCGACCTCGCCAAGCTCCGGTACCACAAGATCGTCCTCATGGCCGACGCCGACGTCGACGGCCAGCACATCGCGACGCTCCTGCTCACGCTGCTGTTCCGGTACATGCGCCCGCTCATCGAGAACGGGCACGTCTACCTCGCGCAGCCGCCGCTCTACCGGCTCAAGTGGTCGAACGCCCCGCACGACTACGTGTACTCCGACAAGGAGCGCGACGCGTTCCTCGCCGCCGGGCAGGCCGCCGGCAAGCGGATCCCCAAGGAGAACGGGATCCAGCGCTACAAGGGTCTGGGCGAGATGGACTACTCGGAGCTGTGGGACACGACCATGGACCCCGAGCACCGCACCCTCAACCAGGTGACCCTCGACGACGCCGCGGCGGCCGACGAGATCTTCTCCGTCCTCATGGGCGAGGACGTGGAGTCCCGCCGGAGCTTCATCCAGCGCAACGCGAAGGACGTGCGGTTCCTTGACATCTGAGCCGCTCCTCGCGGAGCCGGGGGGCGGCAGGACCGGACGCCCCGGCGCGGCCCGCCCTCCCGGGCGGGTCCGGAGGTCTTCCAGGACGACGACGCACGAAGAGACGAACGAACGAGGTAGACCGTGACCGACGAGCAGAACCCCGAGAACGAGCCCACGGCTCCCGGCGACGGGTCCGAGGAGACCGTGCACGCCGACGGGACGGCGGTCGCGGTGCACCACGGGCGCATCGAGCAGGTGGACCTGCAGCTCGAGATGCAGCGGTCGTACCTCGACTACGCGATGAGCGTCATCGTGGGTCGTGCGCTGCCGGACGTGCGCGACGGCCTCAAGCCCGTGCACCGGCGCGTGCTGTACGCGATGTACGACGGCGGCTACCGCCCCGACCGCTCGTACTCGAAGTGCTCGCGCGTCGTCGGCGACGTCATGGGCAAGTTCCACCCGCACGGCGACAGCGCGATCTACGACGCGCTCGTGCGCCTCGTGCAGGACTGGTCGCTGCGCTACCCGCTCGTCGCCGGCCAGGGCAACTTCGGCTCCCCCGGCAACGACCCGGCGGCCGCCCCGCGGTACACCGAGTGCCGCATGGCGCCGATCGCCATGGAGATGGTCCGGGACATCGACAAGGACACCGTCGACTTCCAGGACAACTACGACGGCCGCACGCAGGAGCCGTCGGTCCTGCCGGCGCGGTTCCCGAACCTGCTGGTCAACGGCTCGGCGGGCATCGCCGTCGGCATGGCGACCAACATCCCGCCGCACAACCTCCGCGAGGTCGCGGCGGGCGTGCAGTGGCACCTCGACCACCCGGACGCCTCGCGCGAGGAGCTCCTCGCGGCGCTGCTGCAGCGCATCAAGGGCCCGGACTTCCCCACGGGCGCCACGATCCTCGGCCACAAGGGCATCGAGGAGGCGTACCGCACGGGCCGCGGTTCGATCACCATGCGCGCCGTGGTCAACGTGGAGGAGATCCAGGGCCGCGTGTGCCTCGTCGTCACGGAGCTCCCCTACCAGGTGAACCCGGACAACCTGGCCGCGAAGATCGCGGACCTCGTCAAGGAGGGCCGCGTCCAGGGGATCGCGGACATCCGCGACGAGACGTCGGGCCGGACGGGCCAGCGCCTCGTCGTCGTGCTCAAGCGCGACGCGGTGGCGAAGGTCGTCCTCAACAACCTGTACAAGCACACGCAGCTCCAGGACACGTTCGGCGCGAACATGCTGGCGCTCGTCGACGGCGTGCCGCGCACGCTGAGCCTCGACGCGTTCGTTCGGCACTGGACGACGCACCAGCTCGACGTCGTCGTGCGCCGCACGCGGTACCTGCTGGCGGAGGCCGAGCGCAGCATCCACATCCTGCGCGGGTACCTCAAGGCGCTCGACGCGCTCGACGAGGTCATCGCGCTGATCCGGCGCTCGCCCGACGTCGAGGAGGCCCGCACGGGCCTCATGGAGCTGCTGGGCGTCGACGAGGTCCAGGCGACCGCGATCCTCAACCTCCAGCTGCGCCGTCTGGCGGCCCTGGAGCGGCAGAAGATCCTCGACGACCACGACGCGCTCGAGCGCCAGATCCTCGACTACCAGGACATCCTGGCCAAGCCCGAGCGGCAGCGGTCGATCGTGGGCGACGAGATGGGCGAGATCGTCGCGAAGTACGGCGACGAGCGTCGGACGACGATCCTCCCGTTCGACGGCGAGGTCTCCATCGAGGACCTCATCGCCGAGGAGGAGATGGTCGTCACCATCACGCGCGGCGGGTACGTGAAGCGGACGCGCAGCGACAGCTACCGTGCCCAGAAGCGCGGCGGCAAGGGCGTGCGCGGCACGCAGCTGCGCGAGGACGACATCGTCGACCACTTCTTCGTGACGACGACGCACCACTGGCTGCTGTTCTTCACGAACCTCGGCCGCGTCTACCGGGCGAAGGCGTACGAGCTCCCCGAGGGCGGGCGCGACGCCAAGGGTCAGCACGTCGCGAACCTGCTCGCGTTCCAGCCGGGCGAGAAGATCGCGCAGGTGCTCGACCTGCGCGACTACGACGCGGCGCAGTACCTGGTGCTCGCGACGCGTCGCGGCCTGGTGAAGAAGACGCGGCTGTCGGAGTACGACTCGCCGCGCTCGGGCGGACTCATCGCGATCAACCTGCGCGAGGACGAGTCCGGGACGCCCGACGAGCTCGTCGCGGCGCTCCTCGTGGACGCCGACGACGACCTCATCCTCGTGTCGCGCAAGGGCCAGTCCATCCGCTTCCCCGCCGACGACGACACGATGCGGCCGCTGGGCCGCGCGACGTCGGGCGTCACGGGCATGAAGTTCCGCGACGGCGACGAGCTGCTCTCGGCCGACGTGGTCGAGGAGGGCTCCGACCTCTTCGTCGTGACGGAGGGCGGGTTCGCGAAGCGGACGCGGATCGACGAGTACCGCGTCCAGGGCCGCGGCGGTCTGGGCATCAAGGTCGCCAACCTGGTGGAGGCTCGTGGAGATCTCGTGGGGGCTCTGGTGACGGAGGCCGACGACGAGGTGCTGGTCATCATGGAGCGCGGGAAGATCGTGCGGTCCGCGGTCGGCGAGGTGAACCTCACCGGTCGGAACACGCAGGGGGTGACGTTCGCGAAGCCCGACAAGGGCGACCGCATCATCGCGGTCGCGCGGAACGTCGAGCGTCGTCTCGGAGAGGATCGGGATACCGTGGAGGGCGAGGACGGGACCGGCACGGCCCCGGGCGTCACCGACACGAGCAGCGCACCGACCACCGACGCGACCGCCTCGTCCGACGGGGCGGGCGGGACCGACCCGGCCCCCGGAACCACCGAGGAAACCAGATGAGCAGCGAGAACAACGCACCGCCGACCATCACGCCGCGGCTGACCGTGCCGCGGCCGGACACGGACGCGTCGGCACGCCCCGGGGCCGCGTCCCCGAGCCGGCACGGCGAGGCGGACGGGACGTCGTCGAACGGCTCGTCGAAGAAGGGCTCGTCGAAGGGCGCCTCGGCGGCGGCGACCCCGCGTGACGGGGCGACGGCCGCCGTCCCGCCTCCGCCTCCGCCGCCCCCGGGCCCGTCCGCCCAGGCCGCGCCCGCGCCGGGCACGGTGGACGACGACGGCATGGAGCGCGCGTCGGGCGAGAGCCGTGTCGCGGTCGCGCGTGCCGGGGCCGTGAAGGCGGCCGCCGCGGCGATCGCGGCGGCGAAGACGGCCGCGAAGAAGGTGTCGGCGGCGGTCCCCGCCGCACCCGCAGAGACGGAGCCCGAGCGCGGGCACGACGAGATCGACGACGAGACGGTGAGGCGCGTGCCCACGACCACCTCGGCCCCCACGAGCGCGGCGGCCGCCGGCGCTCCCGCCGGGGCCTCCATGCACTACTCCGCCGCCGGGGTGACGGGCACCGCGAGCCCGCTCACCGGCGCCACGCCGGCCGTGGGGACCGCGACGGGCGCGACGCCCGCCGTCCGGCCCGACGGCGGCCCGCGCCGTGTCCGGCTCGCGGTCTCGCGCATCGACCCGTGGTCCGCGATGAAGCTCGGCTTCCTCCTCGCGGTCGCCATCGGGATCATGACCGTCGTCGCGACCGCCGTCGTCTGGTACGTGCTCGACGGCATGCAGGTCTTCTTCAAGATCGAGGAGCTGTTCACGCAGATCGTCGGCACGGAGACGGACGTCGACATCCGCCAGTACGTCGCGTTCGGTCGCGTGATCTCGATCGCCACGCTGCTCGGCGTGGTGAACGTCGTCATCATCACGGCGCTCTCGACGATCATGGCGTTCCTGTACAACATCGTCGCGGCGCTCGTGGGTGGCGTGCACCTCACGCTCACCGACGACTGACCGCGCACCGGCTCCTCGACCGGGAGCACGGGCCCTCGGTTTGGGTCTGCGGCTCCCGGTGGGGTAACCTCAATCGCTGCCTGCGAGCGGAGCAGCCCTCCTGGGGCTGTCCGGCGAGGCGCGTGCGGGCCTATAGCTCAGACGGTTAGAGCGCTTCCCTGATAAGGAAGAGGTCAGAGGTTCAAGTCCTCTTAGGCCCACTGCCAACCCACTCGAGGGGGAACATCATGAAGAAGCTTCTGCTCGTGCTCCTCGCCGCCGGCGCCGGGTACCTCGTGTGGCGCAAGTACACGGAGGACAACGCCGAGCGCGACCTCTGGGCAGAGGTCACCGACACCTTCGAGTGAGCACCTCTCGCCGCTGACCGGCCCCGGCCGCGTCACCCGGGGCCATGGCGCAATTGGTAGCGCACCTGCTTTGCAAGCAGGGGGTTGGGGGTTCGAGTCCCCCTGGCTCCACATCAGATGACCTGGTCCGATGCGTTCGGACCAGGTCATCTTCTTTGCCTTCAAGGAGCGGAGTCTGTCTATCGTTCCAGGATCCTGTGGCTGACTGGGCATCTTTGGGGGTCGGTCGTTCGTCGGCGGCTGTCGGGACGTTCCGGAAGACGTCGTCCATGACGTTTCGCTGCTGACTGGATGACAGGTCTGAGCTCGTGGCGGTAGACGATCTCGGTGAAAGCGGATGCCGAAGTGACCCATGAGGCATGAGATCTTTCCGATGGGGACGCCGCGCTGCGACAGGATCGAGACGAACGAGTGCCGGAGGTCTCGGGGCGTCCCCTCCTGCGGGTCGAGCCTGGGGACGAGCGCGAGGGCCGAGCGGAACATGCGCAGCACGCTGTGGCGGTCCTGTGGAGTACCGATCTCCGACGGGAAGACCAGGCGGTGGTCCTTCCAGTGCTCGTCGGCAGCGGTGGTCTGTTCCTGCTGATGACTCCTCAGGACGCCGAGGACGAGCTCGGGGAGCGCAAGGTCGCTCCGCGACTTCGGGGTCTTGGGCGTCCCCGCCGACGCGAACCGATTTCCAGACCTCGATGTGTTGCGGCGCTTCGAGAATTTCGACGGGGATCACGTCCTGTGCACCCGCGGACCCGACCCGCGTGACGGCGTCAGCGGTGATCGATTCGACCAACACCTGGCAGGCGTGGATCATCGCCCGCTCGAGCACGGCCGCGAACTCCGGATCGCGCGCCGCGAGGATGCTCAGTTCCTTCGCGACGTTGACCGTCTTATCGAGCGCGAGGACCGAGTCGGCCCGCTGTACCCCACGGTTCTCAAAGTCGTCGAGGCGACGCCAGTCGAGGAGTGATGCGAGTTTTTCGACCGTGATGTGCTGCCACCGAGACTCGGCGCCCGGGGTGACTGCGAGGTGGAGAACAGCTCCGGTGCCCTCGGCCGCGTACAGTGCGTAGGCGTCGGCCGGGCCCGAGAGGACGGCTTCGCCGGGGGCGGGCACAAGTCCGTCGCAGCGGTCGACGATGTAGCGTGCGAATGCGGCAGGCGAGGCATGCAGTCCGCCCGCCCTCGGCCCGATCTTGGCGATCTCGCCGCCGGTCATGCAGGCACGCTAACCCGGGGTCAACGGTGCCCTGTAGTATGCGTGCCTTCCGATTCCGCATGGGCTGACCTTGGCATACATGCACCAACGTCAGTCCTTGGGAAAACCGTCTGACCACCAGGCCGCCGTCACGGCTCGGCCGCTCGTCCAGTCACCTGTCGCCCGTCATCCTTCGACTCGCCCCTTCGGTCCGTGACTCGCTTTCACCCGGCCGATCCCAGGTGTCATCTCGGTCATTGTCGGCGCTTATCGGTAGCCTCTGGATGTCCGGCGATGAGGTCGGCAGTTGACATGAGCAAGCAGGTGACGCTTGGGTAAAGCGACCCGGAACTGGACGACGACCCAGGACCGCGATCGGCAGATCTACGAGATGCGCCAAGCAGGCGCCATGCTCGACGAAGTGGGGCAAGAGTTCGGCCTCACCCGCGAGCGTGTCCGGCAGATCGTCAGCAACATGGGTGGAGTCGACCGCGCAGCGGTGCGGGCTGCGCGCTTCACCGAGCGGGAGGAGCGCGATCAGCGGGTTCGAGACCGCGTGTTCTCCGTCGTCGCGACCGGACTTGCCCGCTCGACGGCAGAGGTCGCCATCATGTCGGACGTCGACGAGGGAACCGTGCGACGGATTGGCGGGAAGGAACTCTCCGCGTACCTCGGCGTGACAAAGCGGGGCTCGGTCCGATGGACGGAGGACGACGTCATCTCCGCTCTCAGCACCGCCGCGACATACGAGTGGCCGCTGTCCCGCAACGCATACCAGGAGCTGATCGACGAGGGCGAGATCCATGGTCCGAGCGCAGCCCGGATCGAGCAGCTCTATGGCTGGGCGGCCGCATGCGAGCTTGCCGGAGTTGAAAGCTCGCGGCGCGGGCGGCGGGACTACCAGTCGTCGTGGACGGACGATGATCTCTGGCACTTCGCACGGACCTACGTCGAGCACAGCGGGCCCACGGCGTCGTTCCACGGGTACGACACCTGGCGTACCGAGCACGCGCCAGGAGCACCATCGAGCGGCGTTCTCCGCGGACGGCTCGGAAGGTGGAACGAGATTCGCCGCACCATCTTGATCGAGAGGGAAGCCATGAGTTCCGAAGCGCTCACCGGCAAGGAAGCCTTGCTCATCGACGGGCAGCTCGTGGCGCGGATGGATGACGAGAGTCGTTCTCGCATCTGGAAGTCCGTGATCAGCATCCTCGAACGTGGACCCCAGCGCACCGGCGTCGGCGGACAGACAGGGCTCGCGCTCGGTTACGTCCAGTCGGGCAAGACGACGTCCATCACCGCGCTCATCGCGGCGGCCGCCGACCAGGGCTACCAGATCATCGTCGCCGTGCTCGGAGGGACGAACCTCCTCCTGGATCAGAACAAGAACCGACTCGAGTCCGCGCTCGGCACACAGTCCCGCAAGGACTACCGATGGGTCACTGAGACGAACCCCTCTGGGATTGCAACCGCCAAGCGGATCGGCGACAGGGTCGATAACGGTCGCGCGGTCCTGATACCTGTGCTGAAGCACGCTGGTCGGCTGAACGCGCTCGCCGCTGTTCTCGACAACGTGCCCGGGATCGAGCAGGTGCCGGTGCTCATCATCGACGACGAGGCGGATCAGGCGTCGCTGAACACGAGCTCGGCGGCGGAGAGCAAGACTTACGAGGCGATCCGGATCCTCCGCTCGCGCGTGCCAAAGCACCTCTACGTCCAGTACACCGCCACTCCATACGCACCCCTCATGCTTGACGCGGACGACTTGCTGAGCCCGGACTTCGTCGAGTTTCTCGAGCCGGGCAACGGGTATACCGGCGGACGAGAGTTCTTCGTCGAGTTCGCTGACCAGGTGATCCGCGACGTGCCGCTCCTCGACGAGCAGGCGCCCAAGACGCTGCCCCTCGAACTCCCGCTGAGCCTCACGTCTGCGCTCGGGTCGTTCATCGCCGGTGCCGCCATGCTCGTCGAACGTCAGCCCGAGGCTGCGCCGGTGAGCATGCTCGTTCACTCGACTCAACGAAACGACGTCCAGGAGCGGTACAGGTTCCTCATCGAACGTGAGCTCCGGAAGTGGCGCTCCGTCGCCGACAAGGCGGCGTCAATCGCCGACCTGCCTGACGCCGTGCAGAGGGAACGTGTCACGCTGACGGAGCGCGGCGCCCCGGACCTCGACAACGGGTCATTCCTCGAGAAGGTCCGCTGGGTCCTGCACGAGACGTCGCTCTGGCTCGTCAACTCGACGTCGGCTCTCAACAAGGTCGAGTGGAACGTCACTCCGGTCCACATCCTCATTGGCGGCAACAAGCTCGACCGCGGGTTCACCGTCGAGGGACTGACGGTCACCTACATGAACCGACCGCCGAGCGCCCAGGTAGACACGCTCGAACAGCGGGCTCGTGCGTTCGGATACCGCCGGGACCAGCTGCCCTACTGCCAGTTCTTCGCGACGAAGCGAACCATCCGCTCGCTCCGCGACATCGTCTTCACGGAATATGACCTGCGAGCCCAACTGCAGGACCACGTCGACGCAGGCGGCACGGTCCATTCTTGGGCGCGGGACGTCGGACTCATGCTCCCCGACGGCATGAAGCCGACCCGCGACGCGGTTGTGAGCCAGCTCGACTACCAGGGCATGGGATGGACCTCGGTGCGGCTACCGCGTCTCACCTCAGAAGCGATCGCCACGAACAGATCGCTCACGGAGGCTATCGGTCTGCTGGACGCGCCCGCCATTGACTACGGACGTCTGTCTCTGCGCACGGTGCAACTCACGGTGGCCGATGTTGTCGCACGGCTCGTCTTGCCTTGGTCCGCCGACGACTACGGGCCGTCGTGGCGCCTCCGCGACGTGACTGATGCGCTGGAGAGACACCACAACCAGTCGCAGACCGTTCCTGTCATCCTCATGGACGACGACGGGCAGGCGCGGAAGCGCAAGTGGGACGTCGAGACGGGGTTCGTCAACCTCTTCCAAGGCCGTGACAACGTGCGGACCAACGGCGGACCGTCTTATCCCGGCGACCGCGTGATCGGTGGCATCGCCGATGATCCCGGCGCCCTCGTCGTCCAGATCCATCGGGTCGTTCGTCGTGATGACCCGACCAATGAGCTGCTCACGCTCGCCGTGCATCTCGGTGACCGCAAGATCGTCCGAAAGGGAACCCTCGCATGACTGATGGCCAGTCCGGAGTCCGATCCGGCGAGCTCGTGCACGTGCCGATCTCGGCCCTCCTGCTCGACCCCCACAACCCCCGGCTCCCTGCATCCCGTCAAGGCGGCGCGCAGTCGGACCTCGCAATCGACCTGGAACTCGGGTTCGATGCATTCGCTGTCGCGCAGTCCATCGCTGACAACGGCTTCTTCGCGGCCGAGCCACTGATCGCCATCCGCGACGATGAGCCCGGCAGGTACATCGTCGTCGAGGGAAACCGCCGGCTGACCGCTCTACTCGGGCTGACCCACCCCGAGATTCGCGAGCAGTTCATCGAGCCGATCCGGTGGGAGGCGGTCGCCTCCAAGGCCGCGATGTCGCCCGATGTCGCTGTCCCGATCGTTGTCCACCAGAGCCGCGAAGCAACCCATGTCGAGGTGTCGCGCGCGCACGTCGTGGGCAAGCTCCAGTGGCGGCCCTACATGCAGGCGCGTTTCATAGCCGCGCGTGTCGCCGAGGGCCGCACCATCAAGGAGGTTGCCGATCTGATCGGCATCACCAAGAGCAAGGCTGCCGATCTCTACCGTGACCAGGCGATCGTCAGCCAGGCGGCTTCCGTCGGTCTGAACACGGGCAACGTCGAAGGTGCCTTCTCGCTCTTGACCGTCGCGATGGGCAACACCAAGCTCCGCGATCACATCGGCGCGCCTCTGGGCTCCCGGCTCGAGCCCGGCGACGAGCCCGTGCCCGCCGGCAAGATCAACGAGCTCAAGGAGGTCATCTCCTGGGTCTTCGGCGACGAGGACGCAGAGCCGGTCATCACTGACTCGCGACAGATGAGCGCCCTCGGCAACGTCGTGTCTAGCGAGGTGGGCCTGTCCGCTCTCCGCTCCGGCAAGAGCCTCGAAGAGGCGAAGCAGCAGGTTCAGAGTGCGGGGATGGACCCGCGGGAGCGTCTCATCAGACGCATCACCGCGGCCACGAACGCACTCGGCGCGGCGAGCGATGACCTCGCGGAGTATGCCGCGGACAAGCAGGTCGTCGGACTCTTGTCGGACCTCGAGTCCCTCGTCGAGTCCATGCGGAACGTCGTCGACCAAGCGGCGATAGAGGCGCAGGAGTCGTGACGATTCGCGGCCGTGACCGGATCGCGGACTGGATCGAGACGATGCTGCTCGTCCGCGGTACGCGACCGCTCGGGCTCGATCCGCTGAACGCCTTCCTTGAGGCACGCCATGGGCTGGAGGCCCAGATGGTGAGCACTGGGGTCCGCGAGATGGCTCGACGGGAGGGGTTGCTTGGCGACAGGTATCCGTTCAGGGTCAACGAGTTCGCGGTCCGCGCGAACCCGGACGCTGCATCATCGTCGTACGTGACCGTTGCGCTGATGGCACCCGGCAACCCGGTGCGCGAGTACTTGGGTGCAGCGCCGGACGAGTCGATGGCGGTCATCTTCGAGAACGTCGTCGCAGAAGCAACCTCGCGAATCTGGGGTGACGCGGGTCACGCATTGCGGTTCGGGTGGCCCTCCGACATCGGCCGACCACCAGAGTTCGACCTCGCGATCCGTTGGCTCGCCCAGCAGATCGGCGTGGACGTCGGGCAGGGGTACCGGCAGCCGCGCCGAAAGGACGGCGGCGTCGATGTCGTCGCATGGCGTCCGTTCCCTGACGGCCGCTCTGGGTTCCCGGTGGTGCTCGTGCAGTGCACCCTGCAAGAGAACCTCCTCGCAAAGGGCATGGATGTCGACACGCGGCTGTGGGGATCCTGGTTGGCGATGGACGTCGATCCTACGACCGCGCTGGCGACGCCGACCGCACTGGCAGCAGGAACGATCTGGAACGAGCTGGCTCTCAAGTACATGGTGCTCGACCGGATCAGGATCGTCGGTCTCGCCGCACCGTCCGTGACGGACGAGCTCGCACAGGGCTGGGTCACAGGGGCCATCAATGACCTGCAGGAACACATGGAAGAGGTAGGCGAGCTGTGAGGGTGCAGAAGAAGGACGTCGTCATCGAGATTGCCGACGCGCTCGGACGGGAGGCACCGAAGATGTCCACTGGGTCGACCGAGCCCCGCACGATCTTCGACATGGTCAACAAGGAGCTCGCGCTAGGTCTGTCGACTGAGCTGACGAAGCCCCAGATCGCGCAGGCGATCGTCGAGTCGACCGGCGAGGTCTGGGCACCGGACTTCGAGTCTCGCGGAGGGACCGTGACTCTTAAGGGCCTTCAGGCCGTCCGTGATGCGGTGAGGTTCTACGTCGACTAGCTGGGGCCAAGCAGCGCAGTCGTCGAGATCTGGCGGCACCCAGAGCATGACGGGCGCGACGAGACGCAAACATCGGTTGCGCATGGTTGAGTTTAGCTGAAGGTTCAGCTAAGTTCGGTTGTGGACACGCGCTGGCAGCTCGACTTGCTGTCCGATAGCGTACAGATGTTCGAACGTAAGTTCGAACACGTGCTGCGACTGGAGGAGATCAGGTGGCGACGACGAGCGGTGCCCCTTTCCGATACATCGACCTGTTCGCGGGCATCGGTGGTTTCGCGGCCGCGCTCGAAGCGTTCGGGGGCGAGTGTGTCTACTCCGTCGAGATCGACGAGGCGGCTGCCAAGGTCTACGAGCGCAACTGGGGTCACTCGCCTCTCGGAGACATCACCAAGGACGCCAACGACGGCGTG
Organism: Cellulosimicrobium funkei; assembly: GCF_004519295.1. Taxonomy (GTDB): domain Bacteria; phylum Actinomycetota; class Actinomycetes; order Actinomycetales; family Cellulomonadaceae; genus Cellulosimicrobium; species Cellulosimicrobium funkei. The sequence continues at coordinate 65,065 of NZ_SOZH01000001.1, read as the reverse complement.
ATGAACGTCCCGGCGCACGACCTTCTGGCCGCCGGCTTCCCGTGCCAGCCGTTCTCCAAGTCGGGCGCCCAGCGCGGCATGGAAGAGACCCGAGGCACGCTCTTCTGGAACATCCTCAAGATCATTGAGGCACACCACCCGACCGTCGTCCTCCTGGAGAACGTCAGGAACCTCGCCGGGCCGCGCCACAGGCACGAGTGGGAGCTGATCATCCAAACCCTGCGCGATGAGGGTTACCGCGTCTCTCACACGCCTACGGTCTTCTCCCCCCACCTGCTACCGCTCGAACGCGGCGGGCGCCCCCAGGTACGCGAGCGCGTGTTCATCACCGCCACCTACGACCCGGACGGCATCCTTGACGGCGTCGAGGCTCTCCCTGCCCTCCCCAATGTGACGCAGCGCGGCAAGGAGGAATGGGACCTGCTCCACGACCTGCCTGTCGACCTGACTCGCGACGTTCCCGGGACGGAGCTGTCGGCGCCCGAAGTCTCGTGGATCGACGCGTGGGACGACTTCGTCACCACGATGTGGACCGAGGTGCGGAAGGCACAGTCAGACGGCAAGCTGGCCACGCTCCCTGGGTTCCCGATCTGGGCCGACCACTGGGTCGAGTCCGAGGACCTCGCAGTCTGGATGGTCGGTGGCCGGTCTCCGTACCGTGCCGTCGACGTGCCCGACACCTGGGACGAGGTGCCGAGTTGGAAGAAGACCTTCCTCCTGAAGAACGCTGAGTTCTACACGCGGTACAAGGCACAGCTCGACAAGTGGGCCTCCCGTCACGACCTAGCTTCGTTCCCGGCGTCGCGCCGCAAGCTTGAGTGGCAGGCCCAGCAAACGGCCTCGCTGTGGGACTGCGTGCTGCAGTTCCGCCCGTCGGGGATCCGGGCGAAGCGGCCGACTCACGTGCCGGCGCTCGTCGCAATCACACAGACGTCGATCATCGGACCTCTTCGCCGCCGTCTCTCAACGCGCGAGGCCGCGCGCCTCCAGGGCTTCCCGTACAACTTCGACTTCGGACCGCAGCCCGCGGCCGCGACGTACAAGCAGCTCGGGAACGGCGTGAACATCGGAGCTGTGTGGAACGTGCTTAGAGCGCACGCGGAGAACGACGCTCAAATTCTGCGGTCCACGGAACGTGGAGCGGCGCTGTTGAAGGCACTTGTCGATGACGCACCGAAGACGCCGGACGACCGCCTCGATGCGGTCGTTGCCCGCGGTCGCGCGAAGTTCGCGGAGTCGAGGCGGCTGGCAGCGTCCGCCTAGCTAGAGACCCACGCGCTTCCTATGCGCGATCAGCGCCTCCGTCGGGACACGATCGCTCGGATCGACGGGCTCTCGAACCTGGACCCCAACGAGTGGCTGGTACTCGCTGTCTGAAAGCCGCGGATGAAGGACGACCCGCCGGTCGACGTCAAAGGCGAGGAGTCCGGTGTCGAAGAGCGTGTGCAAGTCAGCGCGGAGCAGGAGGCCGTTGCTGGTGGCGTACGTGCCACCCAGCCGATAAGGCACGACATGTGCGGCCTCCAGGACCTCGCCCACCCCACATGCAGTGACGGCGCAGCGCCCTTCGTAGGCAACCAGAAGGTGAGCTCGGAACTGTGGCTGCCCCTTGCGGATGAGGAGGGCTCGGATCGCTCGGTCATCGTCGTGTCGGTCTGGCGTCGTTGCATCGAACGGACGACCCGATTTGACGTGCGCCGGGCCCTGACCGTGCGCGCTCTGTCCGCGGGACACGGAATGCTGGAGTTCGCGCGCTCTTGCAGCCATGGACGCTGGCACGTCTGCCTCAAGCCCTTCGAGCAGCGCGATGAACGCCCTTTCTGTGATGTTCCCTCCCCCGCCGCTCCTCGTCTCTTTCGACGACATCGTCGAGGAATCCCACCTGCCGCGGACTCGCTCGACGAGGGCTGCCATCGTGCGGACCTTCTCGCCCTGGTAGGGCACGTCGATGGCCTCACCAACCGCTTCGAGCCACTCCTTCATGACAGTGCCTTGTCTGGACATCCATGGACCGCCCGCCCCCTCGATCGGCAAGATGCCCAGGTAGTCGGCGATGATCCTGGGATACTCGTCCTTCTTGACCCGATCTGCTGTCATGCCGCCATCCAAGCAGGCTCATGAGGCCCCCCGTTCGGCCCCTCGCCGCTTGCTCGCCGCGGTGTGACTTCGGACGGGGGATGCGGGCACTCTTCATCGCCTCGGCGCCTCGGCGCCTCGGCGCCTCGCGTCGAGACGGCACGATGGTGTCGTGACCTCCGAGCGGCCCGTCCCGCAACACGTCCCCGCACACCCGGGTTCCTCGTCCGTCGTAGTCTCGAGGCGAATGAGCGTTGCCAAGCGACGCGACACGGCCCCCGAAGTCGCGCTGCGCCGCGAGCTACACGCACGCGGGATGCGGTACCGCGTCGCATACCCGGTCCCAGGTCAGCGGAGGCGGACCATCGATGTCGCCTTCACACGAGCCAAGGTCGCCGTCTTCGTCGACGGCTGCTTCTGGCACGGCTGTCCCAAGCACGGCATGATGCCGCGGTCGAACGGCGACTGGTGGAAGACAAAGCTCGCCGCCAACCAAGCGCGCGACCGCGACACCGACCGCCTCCTCAGTGAGCTCGGTTGGACGGTGGTGCGCGTGTGGGAGCACGAGCCACCCCATGTTGCGAGCGACCGCGTCGAGGCGGTCGTCAGTCAACGTTCGTCGAAGCGTGCTCACCAGTGAGCACCGCTTCCTTCGCCCGGTTCGCCACCGGGCTCTTCCGGTACGTGCGTTCACGAGGAGCGTCACGCCCGCACTGGCAGCGGGGTTGGGGCGTGCGACGGCGGTCGGAAATCGGCTCCAGTCCGCCTGAGCGCGACCCCGTCCGGCCGCGGACGGGGTCTTCGTGCGTCCGGCCTCGGCGTCGGCGTGCTCGTGAGGTGTCCGCCCCTGGGGACGACGAGGGGCCCGTCCCTGCTGGGACGGGCCCCTCGGTCGTCTGTCACCGTGCGAGGACGGCGGGGTGGAGCGTCAGGCGTCGTCGGCCTTCTTGGCGGCGTCCTGCGCCGCGGACTCGGCGGCCTCGCGCGCCTTCTTGCCGGCGTCGCCCAGGTCGTCCTTGGCGTCCGCGGCGGCGTCCTTGACGTCCGTCGCCGTGTCCTTCACCGCGTCCTTCGCGCCGGCAGCGCCGCCACGGGTGGTGCTGCGCGCCCGGCTCGTCGCCTTCTTCGCCGCGTCCTTCGCGTCGGAGACGGCCTCGGTGACGCGGTCGGTGACGTCGTCACGGACCTCGGCAGCGCGCTCGGCCAGCTTGTCCGTGGCCTCGCGGCCCTTCGCGACGGCGGCGCCCGCGGCCTCGCCGATCGACTCGGCGGCGTCCCCGACGGCGTGCTTGGCGTCGCCGACGACGTCGTCGAAGTGGACCTGCTGCTGCTCCTGCTCCCACGGCTCGGCCCAGGGGTCGGTCGTGGGCTGCGCGCGGCGGTAGAGCACGTAGCCGACGCCCGCGGCGGTCACGCCACCGGCGATCCACCAGAGCGTGCGGCCCTTGCCCTTCGAGGAGTCCGCCTCGGCGGCCTTCGCCGCCGCCTTGTCCGCGGCCGCGGCGAGCTTGGCGGCCGCCTTCTCCGCGGTCTTGTCGGCGTGCTTGGCGGCCTTCTTGCCGGCCTTGCCCGCGGACTTCTGCGCCTGCTTCGCGGCCTCCGCCGTCGCCTTCTTGGCCTGCTTCGCGAGCTTGCGCGCCTTCTTGCCCGACGCGGCGGCTGCCGCGGCCGTGGCGGCGGCGGTCGCCTCGGCCGCGTTGTCCGCGGCGCGCTGGGCGGAGTCGGCCGCGCTGGCGGCGGCGGCGTTGAAGCTCGCGACGATCTTCGGCAGCACGTCCTCCACGAGGCGGTCGTGCGCGGTGTCAATCGCGGGCGCGGCCTTGGTCGCGGCCTTCTCGACGCGCGGCGCGGCGGCCTGGATGCTGTCCTGCCACGCCTTCTCGACGCGCGGCTGGAGCCACTCGAGGAACGCCTCCACCTTGGGCGTGCCCCACTCCTTGGCGTGCACCGCGGCGTCCTTGGCCTGGTCCGCGAGCTGGGTCGCGGCGCTCTGCGCGGTCGCGGCGGCCTGGGCGGCCTGTTCCTTCAGCTTCTCGGTGTCGATCGACTCGAGCGTGTCCTTGACGGAGTCGCTCGCTGAGCGAGTACGGGTCATGCGTGCTCCCCGGGGTCGTCGTCCGACGGGACGAATGTGCGGATGCGATGCGTTTCCGCCCACTCTGCCACCACCCCGGCCACGCCGCGAGACATCGCCCCGGACGGGTCGGGCGCGGGTCTCGTGGGAAGATGGTGCCCATGTTCGCAACCCTCCACACGACCGCAGGTGACATCCGGATCGAGCTCCTGCCGAACCACGCCCCGAAGACGGTGGCGAACTTCGTCGGGCTCGCCCAGGGCACCACGACGTGGTCCGACCCCCGCACCGGGGCCGAGCGCACCGAGCCCTTCTACGACGGGCTGATCTTCCACCGCGTGATCCAGGACTTCATGATCCAGGGCGGCTGCCCGCTCGGGACCGGCACCGGCGGCCCTGGCTACACGTTCAACGACGAGATCCACCCCGAGCTCCAGTTCGACCGCCCGTACCTGCTGGCGATGGCGAACGCGGGCGTGCGCCGCAACCCGGTGACGGGCGAGGCCGAGGGCACCAACGGGTCGCAGTTCTTCATCTCGACGGTCCCCACGCCGTGGCTCAACGGCAAGCACACGATCTTCGGCGAGGTCGCGGACGACGAGTCCCGCGCCGTCGTCGACGCGATCAACGCGACGCCCACGCGTCCGGGCGACCGCCCGCAGGAGGACATCGTCATCACGTCCGTCACCATCGAGGACTGACCATCTCGGCGACACCTCCCGGGCCACCCGGCCCGCCGGCGTACGGGACGGCCGGACCGCACGACGGTCCCGCCGTCCCGCCGGTGTGCCCGCGGCACCCGGACCGCGTGTCGTACGTGCGCTGCCAGCGGTGCGGGCGCCCGGCGTGCCCCGAGTGCCAGCGACCGGCCGCGGTCGGCATCCAGTGCGTCGACTGCGTGCGCGACGCCGCCCGCCAGGCGCCGACGCAGCGCACCGCGCTGGGTGGGAAGGTGCGAGGCGGGCCGCCCGTCGTGACGTTCACGATCATCGGCCTGTGCGTCGTGAGCTGGCTCCTCCAGCTCGTCACGGGCGGTACGTGGACGAACATGCTCGCGTTCGCGCCCTGGGTCGGCGAGCTGCAGCCCTACCGCTTCCTCACGGCGGCGTTCCTGCACTCGACGAGCCCTGTCCACATCCTCTTCAACATGTACGCCCTGTGGATCACGGGCCCGTTCCTCGAGCAGCAGCTCGGCCGGCTGCGCTTCACGGCGCTCTACCTGCTCTCCGCGCTCGGCGGCTCCGTCGGCTACCTGCTCCTCGCGGGGGGCCCGACGTCGGAGGCCTGGTACCAGCCCGTCGTCGGCGCCTCGGGAGCGGTGTTCGGCCTCTTCGGGGCGATCCTGCTCGTCCTGCGCCGGACGGGCCGCAACGCGATGCAGATCGTCGTACTCATCGGCATCAACTTCGCGATCGGGCTGTTCTTCCCCGGCATCGCGTGGCAGGCGCACCTGGGCGGTCTCGTGGTGGGGCTCGCGCTCGGCGCCGCCTACGCCTACGCGCCGCGCGAGCGTCGCACCCTCGTGTCCGTGGGGGCGACGGTCGTCGTCGTGGTGGCGCTGGTCGCCGCCTCCTGGCTCACCTACGCGGCAGCGGACCAGTTCGGCCATCTCGCCTGACGAGGCGGCCACAGGAGTTATCCCCAGGCTTACTCACAGGTGTGGAACTACACCGGTGTGAGCAGGCCGGGTGACGGGGCCCGTCCTCAGCGAGCGGGTGCGCTGTCGTCCGCGCGGGCTGTGACGGGTTCCGACGGCGTGGGCGCCGGGGCCGTCGCTCTCGACGCCGTGCACGCGGCGCGGCGCGCATCGTGCAGCTCCGCGAGTGTCTGGTGCGCGTCCTCTGCGTCGAGGCGGAAGAGCGCGTCGGCGAGCCGCTCGGCGAGGACGCGGAGGTCCGGCGCTCCCGGGTCCGCGAACGGTGTCCGTCGGCTCAGGGCGAGCGCCAGCTCGAGGGTCCCCTGCCGGTGCGTGCGCGCGAGACGCGTCGAGGCCGCGGTCTCGACGACAGACTCCAGCACCCGGTCCGGTGCGGTCCGTGCCGTGTCCCGGACACCGCGCAGGTCCGGTCCGTCGCGGAGTATGCGTGCGACGGCGAGGCGCTCGGCGACCTCGAGGAGGACGAGGATCTCCGGGACGTCCCTCGCCTCGACCGTCGTCACCCGCAACGCAGCGTACGGCTCGCGCGCGACGAGACCCTCCATCACCAGGATGTCGAGCGCCGCCTTCGCGGTCGGGCGGGCGACACCGTACTCGTTCGCGACCCCGAGCTCGGACACGCGCTCGCCACCCCGTGGGTCGCCCTGGAGGAGCCGCTCGCGCAGGTGGTGCGCAAGCTGCTCGGCGAGTGGTCCTGCACGGCGTGCCATGGTCATCCCTTCCCCCCGATCGTCTGGCGATCACGACTAGTATCGCCGACGAGCGCCCCCGGCGCCGCGAGCGACCAGGGAGGGCCAGTGCGCGACGTCGTCGGCGAAGGAGCGAGCGGTCCTCCGGGCTTCGCCGCACGCCGTCGCCAGGTCTTCCTCGTCGCCTACCTGGGCTACGCAGCCTGCTACCTCGTGCGCAACAACGTCGCCGTGGTGAGCGACCTCCTCACGCGCGAGCTCGGGTTGAGCGTGACCCAGGTCGGCGGGCTGCTCGCCGGGTTCACCCTCAGCTACGGGCTGGGCAAGCTCGTCATGGGGGTGGTGGTGGACCAGCTCTCGCTGCGGTACGCGTTCGCGTGGGGCCTCGGAGTGTCGGCCGCTCTGTGCTGCGGCATGGCGTTCCTGCGCGAGCCCTGGGCGCTCGGCATCGCGCTGGTCCTCATCGGCCTCGTCCAGGGCGCGTGCGCTCCTGCCGCGCTCGCGATGATCGGTGCGTGGTACCCGCCGGTGCTCCGTGGGAGCAGGGTCGCCGTGTGGAACACGTCGCAGAACGCGGGTGCGCTCGCCCTGCCGCTGATGATCTCGGGCGGGCTCGCACTGGCCGGTCCGACGGACTGGCGCGTCGGCTTCTGGGCGCCGGGACTCGTCGCACTCGTGTGTGCCGCCGTCGTCGCCCGGGCCGGAGGCGAGCGACCGTGGCAGGAGGGGTACCCGACGCTGCGTGCGGTGTACGGAGCCGAGGCGAGCCCGGCTGTGACGGTACCCGCCGAGGTGCCGTACTGGACCCTGGTGCGCGTGCACGTGCTCGGGAGCCCCGTCCTCGCGCTGCTCGTGATCCTCAACTCGTTGCTGTACCTGCTGCGGTTCGGGGTGCTCAACTGGCTGCCGATCTACCAGATCCAGGAGAACCGCCTGACCCAGTTCGAGGCGTCGCTCGCCATCACGGCGTTCGAGTGGGGGGCCATCCCCGGTTCGCTCGCCTTCGCGCTGCTCGCGCGGCGCTGGCCGGGGCGGATGGCGTCGTCGGCCGCGGTGGCGATCATCCTCCTCGCGCTGGTGCTCGTCGCGTACACGGTGAGCGACACGGCCGACTCCGTCGTCCTCACGGTCGTCCCGCTCGGTGCGCTCGTGTACGGCCCGCAGGTCATCGTCAACGTCCTGACCCTGAACTTCGTGTCCCCCCGTGCGGTCGGTGTCGCGGTGGGGTGGGTCGGTCTCGGCGGGTACCTGGTCGGTGCCCTCCTGGCCAACACGGCGATCCCCCGCATCGCGGCCTGGTCCACGTGGGACCTGAGCCTCGCGACGCTCGTCGTCGTCTGCCTCGTGTGCGTCGCGCTCTGCCTCCGGCTGCGGCGCCACGAGCTCCGGCTCCGGATCGGTGGATGACGCCGGGCGTCAGGGCCCGGCGCCACCCACGGCTCACGCGGCGACGATCTTGCGCTCGTACCGCGCGAGAGAGAGGTAGAGCGCGCCGCCGAGGACGGCGAACGCCGAGAGCACGAGGAAGCTCACGGTCCAGCTGAGCCTCTCGGCGAGGATCGGCATCACGAGGTTGGCGGCCATCTCGCCCACGATGTACCCGAAGAGCCCCACGAACCCGACGGCGACACCTGCCGCCTTCAGCGGGACCACGTTGAGCGTCATGATGTTGACGATGAGCTGGGGGCCGTAGATGAGCGCGCCCATGACGCCGCTCACGAGAAGCAGCACGGGGTAGCTCGTGTTGCCCATGTACAGGTAGACGGAGGCCGCGAGCACGAGCAGGCCGATGCCTCCCACCAGCGACTGCTTGTTCGGCAGCTTGATCGCGACCCAGGCGAAGAAGAAGCAGCCCGGGATCGCCACCCACTCGAGCACGGCGAAGGCGGTGAGGTACTCGGTCTCGGAGAAGCCCATCTCCGTGCCGAGGAAGGCCGGCATCCAGTTGAGCACGCCGAAGCGCACGAAGTAGAGGATCGCGTTGACGAGGCCGATGGTCAGGACCACGGGCGACGTGAGGACGTACCGGACGAAGCTGCGGAGGTAGCTCTCGTCGGGCTTGACCTCGACCTGCGGTTCGCCGGCCGCCCCGTACATCGTGGAGAGCCGGTCGAGGCCCTCGCGGTCCGGACGATCGCCACCGAACTTCCAGAAGACGAAGCTCAGGCCGAGGACGAGGAGACCCGGCACCAGGAACCCGATCGAGGTCGAACCGGGACTCACCGTCGTGACCAGCCAGGTGAGGATCAGCGGGAGACCCGCTCCGCCGAGGTTCTGCGACGTGTTCCAGATCGCGATGCCCGAGCCTCGCGACTTGTTCGGGTACCAGTTCGCGATCATCGCCATCGACGAGGGGGCGAGCGCGCCCTGGATGACACCGAGCGCCAGCATGAGGACGAAGAACAGGGCGAAGCTGTCGACGAAGCCCATCGCGATGCACAGGACGGCCGACAGCCCGAGGCAGGCGGCGAAGATGCGGCGCAGGCTGACGCGGTCGGCGACCGCACCCATGAAGAACTTCGCGAACCCGTAGGTGATGGTGAACGCGGTGAGGATCAGCCCGACCTGGCTCAGCTCCCACCCGTTCTCCAGGCGGATCGTCTCGCTCTGCAGCTTGAAGTTGTTGCGCACCAGGTAGGCGCAGACGTACCCGACGTAGGCGACGAGGAAGACGACCTTGCGCCGCCCGAGGTACGTGAGGAACTTCTCCGGATGCTCCGCGCGGTACGTGTCGACCGGTTGCCCCCCGGCGGCGGAGGTCCCAGGAGACGTACGAGTATCTGTCATGTCACACATCCTTGTGTCGGTCTGGAGCGCAAAGTGTATGACAATTTCACCGGGTGTCGAGTGATCAGCCAGTGCCGAGAGGTGCGGCGCCGTCGGCGCTCCGCGCGGGTGGTGGACCCGACCGGTGGGGGGCCTCGTTCATCGTCCCGTTCCTGGTCGTCGGGAGCGGAGACGGGCTCTTCCCGGCTCGGACGAGGGGGCGATCAGGATCGCGGCGCGGCGCTCGAGGGGCCCGAGGCCGTCAGGACGCGGGTGCTGAGCCCCGGGCGCTGCAGCCGCCGCAGGACGGGCTTCAGCGGCGGTGGCGGGGGTACGGGACGGCGTGCGACGGCGGGAGAGATCACCGGGCCTGTCGCCGGCCCGCAGGCGCAGTACCGCGGGTCGGGCGGCCGAGCGGGGGCGCAGTGGCGCCTCACCGTCGCGGGGATCGCATCCCCTGGAGCCCGACGTGTAGCTCCCCGCCGGCGGTGCATGGTGCCGGGGAGGCCCGGGGTGCGCGCTCCGTCGCGCGCGCCGCGGGCTCCCCGGGCAACGGCTACTTCCAGCGCGTCGTGAGCGCGAAGCCCGCGATGATGAAGGCGAAGCCGACCCCGAGGTTCCACGCGCCGAGCGGCGGGACGGGGAGCTGCTTCGGACCGCTGAGGTAGAACAGCACGATCCAGGCGAGCCCGACGAGCATGAGCCCGAGCATCGTGGGCACGAGCCAGCGCGGGTTGCCCGTCTCGGGCTTCGGCACGCTCGGCGGACGCTGCGGCTTGGGCTTCTTGCGCGACTTCGACTCGGGCACGAGGGTGGGCTCCTGTCCTGGTGGGGCTCGCTGCGCCGGCGCCGAGACGCACCGCGGGAGCGGACGCCTGCCGTCGTCGTGCAGGAACCGTGCATGGGTCGGGCGAAGGTCGTCGACGGGCCGCGAGGCTCTGCCGGAGCACAGGTCCGTCACGATCGTGGACGACGTTCGTCGACTAGCGTAGTGGGCGCACACAATAGGCACGGACACCGCGCGCGGAGGACGTGCCGCGAGGTGTGCCGCGCACGACTCAGCACGACACAGTCCACCACGCCGACGCATCACGCCGACGCACGACGCCGACCCGGTCGACGACCTCGTCCGCCCCCAGGAAGGAGACGGTCGCGTGAGCACCACGGACCCCGCCGCCACGGGCCCGGACGACCCCGCCGAGGGGCCGTCGTCCGCCCCGGGCGGCACGCCGCGCGCGCGTCGCGTCCGGTCCGCCGTGACGGTCGCGCTCGTCCTCGCGCTCGCCGGGGTCATGTTCACGGCGAACGCGCGCCTCGCGCGCGGCGACGAGTCCCGGCACCCGGAGAACCTCGCGCAGCTCGTCGACCGCGAGTCCGACCGCGTGGCCGACCTCGCGACGCAGGTCGACGCCCTGACGGCGGAGGTCGCGGACCTGTCGCAGACCGGGGACGCGCCCGCCGGCGTCGACCCCGACCTCGCGGCGCGCACGGCCGTGGCCGCGGGGACGACGCCCGTCGAGGGCGCCGGCGTCTCCGTGACGCTCGACGACGCGCCCCCCGAGGGCAGCTACCCGGCGGGGATCCGCCCCGACGACCTCGTCGTGCACCAGCAGGACATCCAGTCCGTCGTCAACGCGCTGTGGGCGGGCGGTGCCGAGGCGATGACGCTCCAGGGGCAGCGCGTCACGGCGACGTCGGCGTTCCGCTGCGCGGGCAACATCCTGCTGCTGCACGGCCGCGTGTACTCCCCGCCCTACGTCGTCGAGGCCGTGGGCGACCCCGAGGCCCTGCGCGACGCGCTCGACCGTTCGCCGGGCGTCCAGGTGTACAAGGAGTACGTCGACGCGGTGAACCTCGGCTGGTCGGTCGAGGACGAGAGCGACATCGAGATGCCGGGCTACCAGGGGGCGCTCGAGCTCCGCTACGCGCGCCCGTCCGACGCGGTGGCGTCGTGACCGCGACGACCCCCGCACCGGCCCGCCACGCGGGGCACCGCGGCTCGGGTCGCGGTCCGGTGTCCGCCGTCGTGGGGGTGCTCGGCGAGCTGCTCATCACGCTGGGGATCCTGCTCGGCCTGTACGTCGTCTGGCAGCTCTGGTGGACGGACGTCCAGGCGGACCGCGTCCAGGCGCAGGTGCTCGAGGAGATCCAGGCGCCGACGCCGGACGCGGCGGACGTCGGTACGACGATCCTGCGTGACGACCCGCCCGTCCCCGCCGCGCCCGCGCTCGGCGAGGTGTGGGGCACGCTCTACGTGCCGCGCTGGGACGGCAAGATGATGCCGATCGCGGAAGGCACCGACAAGCGGTCGATCCTCGACCAGGCGATGGCCGGGCACTACCCCGAGACCGTCATGCCGGGCGCCGTCGGGAACTTCTCCCTCGCCGGGCACCGGCAGACGTACGGCAAGATCTTCCACGACGTCGAGGAGCTCGAGATCGGCGACCCGATCGTCGTCGAGGCCGACGGCACGTGGTACGTCTACCGCGTCGACCACATGCAGGCCGTGAAGCCCGACCAGGTCGAGGCGATCGCGCCCGTCCCGTGGCAGCCCGGCGTCGAGCCCACCGAGCGGTACCTCACGCTGACGACGTGCCACCCGATCGGCCTCAACTCGCTCGTCGCGCGGTACATCGTCAACGCGAAGTTCGACTACTGGATGCCCGTCGAGGACGGCACGCCGCCGGAGCTCGTCGGCCAGACCGCTCCCGCCGCCGAAGGAGGCTCGTGATGTACGGGGCGCTGTGGCGCGTGCTGCCCGGCCCGGCGTGGCTGCGGGTGCTGATCCTGCTCGTCCTCGCGGCCGCCGTCGTGCTCGCGTGCTTCGAGTGGCTGTTCCCGCTCGTGTCCGAGTACATGCCGTTCAACGACCCCAACATCCAGACCGACGCCGCCGGCGCAGCGTCCGTGGAGGCCCCGCGATGACCCACCCGACCCGCATCCTCGTCGTGGACAACTACGACTCGTTCGTCTACACGATCGTCGGCTACCTCGACCAGCTGGGCGCGCAGACCGTCGTCGTGCGCAACGACGCGGTGCCGGAGCCCGACGCCGAAGGGCGCTTCCGCGACGCGGACGGCACCGTGTTCGACGGCGTCCTCGTCTCCCCCGGGCCCGGCACGCCGAAGGAGGCCGGGCAGAGCGAGCACGTGATCCGCACGTGCGCCGCGTCGCGCACGCCGATGCTCGGCGTGTGCCTGGGCCACCAGGCCCTCGCCGAGGTGTACGGCGCGACGGTCACGCACGCCCCCGAGCTCATGCACGGCAAGACGAGCCTCGTGGAGCACGAGGGCGAGGGCGTGCTCGCCGGCCTCCCCCACCCGTTCACCGCGACGCGGTACCACTCGCTCGCCGTCGTGAGCGACACCGTGCCCGCCGAGCTCGAGGTGACGGCGACGACCGCCGGGGGCGTCATCATGGGCCTCCAGCACAAGGACCTGCCGCTGCACGGCGTCCAGTTCCACCCGGAGTCCGTGCTGACCGAGGGTGGCCACCGCCTGCTCGCGAACTGGCTCGAGGCGTGCGGCCTGGAGGGCGCCGTCGAGCGCTCCGCGGGCATGGCCCCGCTCGTGCGCCACTAGCGAGCACCGCGCGGCACCGGCCCCCGTCTGTCTGCCGCCACTCGGACGCGCCGCACGACGACGGGCCCTCACCTCCGTGGAGGTGAGGGCCCGTCGTCGTGGAGGGCCCGGGGGCGGTGGGTCAGCCCTCGCCGTCTCCGCCGTTCCCGTTGCCGCCGCCGTTGTTCCCGCCGCCGTTGTTCCCACCGTTCGACGGTCCGGGTCCGGTCGAGACGATGAGCGACACCTGGGTGCCGACCGGGACCTCTGCCCCGCCGCGCGGGTCGGACCCGATCACGACGCCGGCCGGCCACTGGTCGGACTCCTGCGTCTGGCGGGTGCCCACGTTGAGCTCGGCACCACCGAGCGCGTCCTTCGCCTGGTCCTCGGTCATCCCGACGAGGTTCGACGGCACCGTCGTCGTCTCCGCCGCGCGCGGGATCGCGACCTTGAGGGTCACGGTCGACCCCTGCGGGACGCTGCCCGCGTTGGGCTGCTGCGAGAGGACCTGGTTCTCCGGCTCGTCGGACTCCTCGTCGCTGCGGTCGACCTTCAGGCCGAGCGCCTCGACGGTCGACTTCGCAGCGTCGAACTGCTGGCCCGTGACGTCCGGCAGGGCGACGAGGCCGCTCGACACGAACAGGTTGACCGTCGAGCCCGCCGGCACGGACTGGCCGGCGCCGGGGTCGGTCTTCGTCACCGCGCCCTTCGGGACGTCCGGCGAGTCCTCCGTGTTGACGTCGCCGACGTTGAGCCCGGCGTCGGAGAGGTACTGCCGGGCCTCCTCCTGCGTCTTGCCCTTGAGGTCCTGGATGGTGACGGCGTCGGGACCGGCCGAGAAGAAGGCGGTAACGGTCACCCCCAGCTCCTGGGTGGTGCCGCCGGCGGGGTCGGTCCGGGTGAACGTGCCCTCGGGCTCCGTGGAGTCCTGGTCGATCGCCTGCGCGTACTCGAAGCCCGCCTCGGTGATCCTCTGCTCGGCCTCCGCGGGCGTGACGCCCGCCGACAGGGTCGGGACGGTGCCGGTCGTCGGCTCGTCCTCGCCCTGGCTGTTGATGACGATCATCGTGATGATCGCGGCGAGCGCGAGCACGCCGACGGCGATGAGCGTCCACATGAGGCCCTTGCGGCTCTTGGGCTGCTCCTCGTCCTCACCCGGTGGCTGCTCCCCCGGCGGGACGGCGGGAGCCGCGCTGGTCGCCCAGGGGTTCGCCGCCGCGGCGGCCGGGGTCATGACCTGCGTCGCGGACTCGACCATCGTCGGCTGGAGGTCGGCGGCCGCGGCGGCAGCGCCGAGGCCCGCGGCGGCGGCCGCGACGCCGAGCGCCGGAGCCGTGATCGACCCGCCGCGCACGGCGTTCTCCAGGTCGGCCCGGAACTCGGCGGCGCTCGAGTAGCGCGCCGTGCGGTCCTTCGCGAGCGCCTTGAGCGTGATGCGGTCGAGCACCTCGGGCACGTCGGGAGCGATCGCGCTCGGCGTCGCGGGCGCCTCGCGCACGTGCTGGTAGGCCACTGCGACGGGCGAGTCGCCGATGAACGGCGGGCGGCCGGTGAGCAGCTCGTAGAGCAGGCAGCCGGTCGAGTACAGGTCGGAGCGCGCGTCGACCGTCTCGCCGCGCGCCTGCTCCGGGGAGAGGTACTGCGCGGTGCCGATGACGGCCTGGGTCTGCGTCATCGTCGCGGCCGAGTCCGCCATGGCACGGGCGATGCCGAAGTCCATGACCTTCACCGCGCCCGTGGGCGTGATCATCACGTTCGCGGGCTTGATGTCGCGGTGCACGATCCCGGCGTGGTGCGAGTACTCGAGCGCGGCGAGCACGCCCGCCGTGATCTCGACCGCCTCGTCGATCGGGACGGCCTGGCCGTCGCGCAGGATGTCCCGCACGGTGTGGCCCTCGACGTACTCCATGACGATGAACGGGACGTGCACCGAGTTGCCCGTGGCGTCCGCGTGGACGTCCTCGCCGGTGTCGTAGACCGCGACGATGGCCGGGTGGTTGAGGGACGCCGCCGCCTGGGCCTCGCGGCGGAAGCGCGCGAGGAAGGTCGGGTCGCGCGCGAGGTCGGAGCGCAGGATCTTGATCGCGACGGTACGACCGAGGCGGTTGTCGTGCCCGATGTGCACCTCGGCCATGCCACCACGGCCGATGAGCTCACCGACCTGGTAGCGCCCGGCAAGCACTCGGGGAGCGTTGTCCACCACTCATTCGTCCTTCGGTGTCGTCGGAGCCGTGGGCGCGTCCGCCCACGGCACAGCTGGCGCAATCATCCCACCCGCGACCCTGCGGCCACGCGGGGAACACCACGATGTCGTCACGATGTCACCCGTCCGGGGAGCGTCTCGGCGTCCGGCACGGCGACCTCCACGGAGGTCTCGGCGCCGCGCACGGGGGCGGCGTCGCCGCCGTCGCCGTCCCGGTCCCCGAGCGTGGCGATCGTCGCGATCACCAGCACGAGCAGGAGGCCCAGGAGGGCGACGAGGGGCCAGGTCAGGCCGTTGGGCAGGCCTCCCAGGCGGCGGCCCGTCGTGGTCGACGTGCGGCGCCCCGCGGAGCGCGACGGCACGGGTGCCGACTGCGACTGTCGTCGGGCCTCGGCGCGGGTCGCCGGGGCGACGTGCTCGGCGCGCGTCGAGCCCGCCGGACCCCCGGGCGCGCCGGCCGGGCGCGTGCCCGCGCGGGTGGGCTGCGGCCGTCGTGAGGAGCGCGTCGGACCGTGCATCTCGCGACGCGGCGGGTACGACCGCGGGGCGGCCGGGTCGTCCGCCGGGGCCGCGGGGACGGGGCGCTCCCACGGGAGGGCCGGGCCGGGCGCGGCGTCGTCCGGTGCGGGCGGCGCCGGGACGGGCTCGGCGGTCGCCGGGACCGTCCCGCCGTGCCGGCCGAGCGGGCGGACGCGGGTGGCGTCGTCGTCGGGCGGGCCGGGGGGCGTCGCGGCCGACGGCGGCGGCACGTCCGCCTGCGCGGCGTGCGCGGCGCGACGGGGCTCGGGGGCGACCCACGGGTTCGCCGGGTCCGTCGCGTGCGGGTCGCGCACCGCGGCCGGGATGACGAGCGGCGTGATGACGGGTGCCGGGTCCGGCTCGGGCGCGGGGACGTCGTCGGCGGTGGGGCGGGCCCGGCGCGCGCGGCGCGTGGGGGCGGGCGCCCCCGTGCGGGCGGACCAGGGGTCGCTCGCGAGGCGCGCGGCGATGCCCTCGAAGACGCGCGCGAGCGCGTCGGCCGGGTGGGGCCGCGCCAGCGGGTCCTTGGCGAGCATGACCATGACGAGCTCGCCGAGCTCCGGGTCGACCGACGTGGGCAGCGGCGGCACCGGCTCGTTGACGTGCGCGACCGCGATGTCCACCGGCGTGGACCCCGTGAACGGGCGGTTCCCCGCGATGGACTCGTACGCGACGATGCCCAGCGCGTAGATGTCCGAGGCGCCGGTGGCGGCCTGGCCGACGGCCTGCTCGGGCGAGAGGTACTGGGCCGTGCCCATGACCATGCCCGTCGCGGTCATCGGGACCTGGTTGGCCGCGAGCGAGACACCGAAGTCGGTGATCTTCACCGTGCCGGAGCGGTCGATGAGGATGTTCCCGGGCTTGACGTCCCGGTGCACGACGCCGGACAGGTGGGCGGCGTGCAGCGCGCGGGCGGTCTGCGCGAGGATCGGCAGGAGCCGCGCGGGCGGGAGCACCGGCTCGCGCTCCAGCAGGTCCGCCATGGGCTCGCCCACGACCAGCTCCATGACGAGGTACCCGGAGCCGTTCGTCTCGCCGTAGTCGTACATCTGCGCGATGTTGGGGTGCGAGAGCGCAGCGCTGTTGCGGGCCTCGGTGCGCAGGCGGTTGAGGAAGTCCTCGTTGCCCGCGTACTCGCTCCGCAGGACCTTGACCGCGACCTCGCGGCCGAGCGCGTCGTCGGCCGCGACCCACACCTCGCCCATGCCGCCGACGGCGATGCGTCGCACGAGGCGGTAGCGGTTGCCGAGCGTCAGCCCCCGGACCGGCTTCATCCGTTCAACACCGCCTCCATGACGGCGCGGGCGATCGGCGCGGCGATCGCGCCGCCCGTCGCCTCGTTGCCCATCGAGCCGCCGTTCTCGACGATGACCGCGACCGCGACCTGCGGGTCGTCGGCCGGGGCGAAGCTCGTGAACCACGCGTGCGGCGCGGCCTCGCCGCCCGTCTCGGCGGTGCCCGTCTTGCCCGCGACCTGCACGCCCGGGATCTGCGCCGCCTTGCCCGAGCCGTTCTGCACGACGCCCACCATCATCTGGGTGAGCTGCTCGGCCGTCGACGGCGAGACCGAGGTGCGCAGACGGCGCGGCTCGGACTGCCGGACGACGTCGAGGTCGGGGTTGCGGATCGTCTCGACGGTGTACGGGGCCATCTGCACGCCGTCGTTCGCGATCGCGGCGGCGACCATCGCCATCTGGAGCGGCGTGACCTTGACCTCGCCCTGGCCGATGCCGGCGCGCGCGATCCCGGCGGCGTCCGCGCCCGGCGTGCCCTCGGCGGGGAAGCGGCTCGGCGTGACGTCCATGGGGATCTCGAGCGAGGCGTCGAAGCCGAAGTCCTCGGCCTGGTCGCGCATCGCGTCCTCGCCGAGGGTCATGGCCAGGTCGCCGAACGCGGTGTTGCACGAGATGCGCAGCGCGTCCGCGAGGGTCATCTCGCCCGTGGGCGAGCAGCGTGTGCCGCCGAAGTTCTTCATCGTCTGGGTCGACTGGGGGTACGGCAGCTCGTCCGGGGCCGGGATCACGGTCTCGGGCGTGTACTGCCCGCTCTCGAGGGCCGCAGCGGAGGTGACGATCTTGAACGTCGAGCCCGGCGGGTACGTGTTGCCGCGGATGGCCCGGTTCGACATCGGGTTGCCCTCGGCGTTGAGCAGCCCCTGGTAGCGCTGGCGCGCGAGGGCGGTGTCGTGCGTCGCGAGCTCGTTCGGGTCGTAGCTCGGCTTCGACACGAGCGCGAGGACGCGGCCCGTCTTCGGCTCGATCGCGACGACGGCGCCGCGCTGGTCACCCAGCGCGTCCCACGCGGCCTGCTGGGCCGCCGGGTCGATCGTCAGCTCGACGGACGCGCCCTGCGGCTGCTGCCCCGTGAAGAGAGCGCTCAGGCGGTCGAGCCACAGCGAGCTCGCCTCGCCGTTGAGGTAGTCGTTCTCCTTGTCCTCGATCTCCGTGCGCCCGTTGGTGAGCGACAGGAAGCCGGAGACGGGTGCGTAGAGCGGGCCGTTCGAGTACTGGCGCTGGAAGCCGAACGCGTCGTCCACCGGCGTCGAGGACGCGATGGCGTCGCCCGCGACGACGATCGGGCCGCGGAACTTGTTGTACTCGCGGTAGATCGTGCGGGCGTTGCGCGAGTCGTTGTTGAGCGAGTCGGCCTGGACGAACTGGATGTACGTCGTCGACACCATGAGCGCGAGGAACATCACGAGGACGACGGTCGCGACGCGACGCAGGGGGACGTTCACCGGGCTCCTCCCCAGGGGTCACGGTCGGTCTCGGCGCCTGCGTCCGGTCGCTGCACGACCTCGGTCCGCAGCTCGTCCGGGTGGTCGGGGACCTCCCCGCTGCGGCCGACGGCGGGCTGGACGCCCGTCGTCGCGCGCGCGGGGCCCGTGGACGGACCGGGGACGGCGGGCGCGCCGACCGTGGTGGGGGCGTCGTCGGGCAGGGCGCCCACGGCCGCGCCGCCGCCCACGACCGCGACCGGGTCGGAGTCGGTGCGGCTGCGCGCCCCGCCGGGCGCGACCTGCCCGCGCACGGGCAGGGAGGAGGGCCGGCGCGCGTCGTCGGAGATGCGCAGCAGCAGCCCGACGACGAGCCAGTTCGCGAGGAGCGACGACCCGCCCTGGGCGACGAACGGCATGGTCAGGCCCGTGAGCGGGATGATCCGCGTGATCCCGCCGACCACGACGAAGAGCTGCCACGCCATGACGAACGCGAGGCCGCCCGCGAGCAGCTTGCCGAACCCGTCGCGCACGCCGATCGCGGTGCGCAGGCCGCGCTCCACGAGGACGAGGTACGCGAGCAGGATGCCGATGAGACCCGTGAGCCCGAGCTCCTCGCCGAGCGACGCGTAGATGAAGTCGGAGAACGCGTACGGGACCGTGCGGGGGTAGCCGGCGCCCCAGCCCGTGCCGAAGAGGCCGCCGTTGCCGAGCGAGAACAGGCCGCCCACGAGCTGGCCCGAGCCACCCGGGCTGCGGCCGAAGATCTCCGGGTCGAACGGGTGCAGCCACACGTCGATGCGCGCCTGCACGTGCCCGAACGTCGACGCCGCGAGCACGGCGCCGACCGCGATGAGGAGCAGACCGATGACGACCCAGCTCACGCGCTCGGTCGCGATGTAGAGCATCGCGACGAACAGGCCGAAGAACAGGAGCGAGGTCCCGAGGTCGCGCTCGAACACGAGGATCGCGAGCGAGACGAGCCAGACGATGATGATCGGCCCGAGGTCGCGCAGGCGGGGGAGCTGGAGGCCGAGCACACGGGGGCCGGCGAGCGCGAGCGTGTCGCGGTTCGTCACGAGGTACCCCGCGAAGAAGATCGCGAACGCGACCTTCGCGAACTCGGCCGGCTGGAGCGAGAAGCCGAACAGGTTGATCCAGATCTGGGCGCCGTTGATGCGGGTGCCCAGGCCCGGGACGAGCGGTAGCGCGACGAGCACGATGCCCGCGATCATCGCGGTGTACGTGTAGCGGCGCAGGGTGCGGTGGTCGCGCAGGAACCAGACGACGGCGAACGCGCAGAGGATGCCCAGCGCGGTCCACTGGAGCTGGCGGGGCGCGAGGTCCTGCTCGCCGCCCGTGACCTGCGAGCCCAGGTCGAGGCGGAAGATCATGGCGAGGCCGATGCCGTTGAGCGCGACGGCGATCGGCAGGATCACCGGGTCCGCGTACGGCGCCTTGAACCGCAGCAGCACGTGCGCGGCGCCCGCGAGCACCACCGTGCCGATGCTGTACACGTAGAAGCGGCCCGGGAGCTCGCCCGTGAGCTGCAGACCCACGAGCGCGTACGCCCCGATGCCCAGCGCGAGCGCGAGGACGAGCAGACCGAGCTCCGCGCCCCGGCCGGGGCGCACCTCGGTGGTCTCCACCGTGGCCATCAGGCCCCCGAGCCGGCGCCGTCGGTGGGCGCGGGGGTCACGGCCGGCGCGTCGGCCTCCGGGGTCCCCGTCGTCGCGTCGTCGGGGGTCCCGCCCGTGGTCCCGTCCGTCGAGCCGTCGGTCGCGGGGGTCTCGGTGGTGTCCTCCGCGGCCTCGGCCACCAGCCGCTCGGCGCGGGCGCGGGCGTCCTCGAGCGACTCCGCGGGGATCGTGGTCTCCAGGCGGTCGACGACGTAGCCCGGCAGGTCGTCGACGCGCGTCCCGGTGAGCTCGATCGGGGTCGACAGCGTGACCGGGCCCGCGTTCTCGGGGATGCCGCGGAACACCGCGACCTGGCCGTCGGCGACGCCCACGTAGTACTGCGACTGCGTCCAGCGGTAGCCCGCCCAGCCCGCGACGCCCAGGCCCGCGACCACGAGAAGGATGGCGACCACGGTGACCCAGCGCCGGGGCGCGCGACCGGGACGCACGTCGTCCTCGTCGTCGCCGGAGCCCTCGGGGGTGGTGCGACCCTCCGCGCCGTCCTCGTCCGCCGCGTCGGCGTCCGGGTCCTCGGCCGGGGCGGTCGCCTTCGTGCTCGCCATGAGCGCGGCCGCGCGGGCCGCCGGGCCGTCCGCGGCCGACGTCGGGGCGTCGCGGTCGATCGCCGCGGACCCGACGACCTGCGCGCCCGTGCCAGGGGCCCCGCCGTCGGGCAGGGCGTCGACGTCCACGACGTCCGCGACGACGACCGTCACGTTGTCCGTGCTGCCCGCGCGCAGCGCGAGCTGGAGCAGGTGGTCGGCGCACGCGTCGACGTCGTCCGTGTCGGCGAGCGTCTGCGCGATGGTCTCCTGGCTGACGAACCCGGACAGGCCGTCCGAGCACAGGAGCCAGCGGTCGCCCGGCTTCGCCTCGCGCACGGACATGTCCGGCGTGAGGTCGATGTCGAAGTCGCCCAGCACGCGCATGACGACGTTGCGCTGGGGGTGGGTCTCCGCCTCGTCCGCCGAGATGCGCCCCGTGTCGACGAGGTGCTGGACGAACGTGTGGTCGGTCGTGACCTGGTTGAGCTCGCCGTCGCGCAGCAGGTAGGCGCGCGAGTCGCCGAGGTGCGCCATGGCGAGCTTGTTGCCCGCGCGCAGGATCGCGGTGACCGTCGTGCCCATGCCGACCAGCTCCGGGTCGGTCACGCTGCGGTCCACGAGGTCCTGGCGGGCGTGGTCGATCGAGCGCTCGAGCTCGGCCAGCGCGTCGTCCGGGCCGTGCGACTCGCCGTCGAGCGGGGCGAGCGCGGCGATCGCGATGGAGGACGCGACGTCGCCCCCCGCGTGTCCGCCCATGCCGTCCGCGACGACGAGCAGGTGCGGGCCCGCGTAGCCGGAGTCCTGGTTGTTGGAGCGCACGAGCCCGACGTCGGAGCGCGCGGCGTAGCGCAGGGCGATGTTCACTGCGGGCTACCTCTGCAGCTCGACGACGGACTGACCGATCCGCACCCGCGTCCCCGGGCCCAGGGGGGTGACCTGGGCGATCCGCTGGTCCTCGACGTAGGTGCCGTTCGTGGAGCCCAGGTCCTCGACGAACCAGGACCCGTGCTGCGGGAAGATGCGGGCGTGGCGCGACGACGAGTAGTCGTCGTCGAGGACGAGCGTGCAGCTCGGCGCGCGGCCGATGAGGATCGACGACGTCGTGAGCGGGATCGTCGTCCCGGTCAGCGGGCCGGCGGTGACGACGAGCCGCGACGGGCCCGCGGGCGCGGCGGGTCGCGACGGGCCCGCGGGCGCGGCGGGTCGCGACGGCTCCGGGGCGGCGGGGGTGGGGCCCGACGTCGGGCGGGCGGCCGGGGCGGGGGCGCCCTTCTTGCCGCGGCGCGGCGTGATCTTCGTGCCGTACAGGTCCCGACGCAGCACGCCGATCGCGGAAAGCACGAACACCCAGAGCAGCACCAGGTAGCCCAGCCGGAGCAGGGTGAACGTGAGATCGGTCATGCGGGCCGGATCACCACTCCTCGTTGTCGGACGCGCCGGTCCAGAACATGATGCGGGTCCGGCCGATCGTCAGGGAGTTCCCGTCGAGCAGCGTCGCGGCGGGCACCTGGTGGCCCTCGACGAACAGCCCGTTCGTGGAGCCGAGGTCGGTCGCGATCACACCCTCCGGGGTCACGCGGATCTCCAGGTGGCGCCGCGAGACGCCCGGGTCGTCGACGACGATGTCGGCTTCCGAGCCGCGGCCGATCACCGTGACCGGGCCGGTGAGCAGGTAGCGCTGCCCGTCGATGTCGACGAGCGGGTGGCGCGTGCTCGGGGACGCCGTCGTGGCGGGGGCGACGTTGCCGCGCACGCTCGCCGAGCGGAGCTGGAAGCGGCCGACGTCGAGCGTGTCGTTCTGCTCGAAGCTCACGCTCACTGGGCCGACGAACGCGTAGTGCTGCGACGCGGCGTACTGGGTGACGTTCGACGCCAGCTCGTCGGCGAGCGTCTCCGCGCCCCACCCCTCGACCTGGCCGAAGTCGTCCACCGACAGCTCGATGGTGAACTCGTTGGGCACGACCGTGCGCTCGCGGTCGACGACGGCGGCGCGGTCGTCGACCTCGCGCCGCAGCGCGCTCGCGAGCTCGACGGGCTTGACCTCGCTGCGCCCGACCTTGGCGAAGGCGTTGTTCACGACGCGCTCGACGCCCTTCTCGAAGCGGTCCAGGACTCCCATGCCACCTCCTCCCTCGTGCTCGCTCGTGCCGCGGCTCGCGCCGCGCGGATCTCGTCTGCTTCCCCGGTGGCCCCCCGCGCACCCGCGTCCGGGCAGACTACCTAGATCGTATCGATCGCGTCGGACCAGCAGGCCCGTTTCGTCGGACGATTACCGGACGGATGTGGCGCTTTCGTGGCGGAGCGTGTGAACGTCGGGCGTCCGCTCCCCCGCCGAGCACGAGGTTGCCGTCGTCTCGCCGCTCTTCCCGGGAGCGACGACGTGCTCGAGGGCGACGAAGGTCGTGGTCGGCGACGGGGCCACGCCGCGGTGCGTCCGGGTGGCGGGCGTCACGCAGGACGGCGCGGTGCCGGTCGGTCGCCCGCGCCGTGCTAGTCTTCTGCGGCACGCGCGAGTGGCGGAATAGGCAGACGCGCACGGTTCAGGTCCGTGTGCCCGAAAGGGCGTGGGGGTTCAACTCCCCCCTCGCGCACGTGACGAGGTCCCGGTCAGGTCGTCCCTGACCGGGACTTTCGCATTCCCGGCCCGTGCTCTTCCTCTGGGCGGCGCCTCCGGGTGTCGCCCCCGGCGACCACGCGTGGCCTGGCTCCCGCGCTCATGGCGCGAGCGCGCGCGGCACGGAGGTGCCGTGGCCGTCGTGCCCGTCCACCACGCCCGGCACGCGCGACCTGCCGCGCGCTGCGGCGTCCCGCACCTCCACGACCCAGTCGGCGGCGGTGTCGACGACGACGTCGCGCGCGTCGTGCGGCTCGCGGCCGGGTGCGACGAGCGGCACGTCCGGGACGGGGCCGTCCTCGCGTGCACGACCTCGAACAGCGTGCGGTGCGGCGCGATCGCGCGGTCGAGCACGGCGGCGTCGGGGCCGTCGAGCGACACGACGACGTCGAACGTGCCCTCGCCGTCCTGGTCGGGGAAGACCGTGACGACGATCTCCTCCGCGCGGTCCGGGAGCGCGTCGACGACGGCGCGCAGGCGGCGCACGGCCTCCGGCGCCGCGGCGTCGAGGTGGGCTCGCACGAGGCGGGCGTGGGTCGCGGCGTCCATCGCGCCACGGTAGCGCCGGGAACGCCCGCCGAGGCCAACCCTAGATCTGCTAGGGTCGTAACCCCTAGAACAACTAGGCATAGGAGCGTTATGCGTATCGAGAAGGACCTCGTGGCTGCCTCGGCCACCCCGCTCGTGCTCGGGATCCTCGCCGACGGCGAGTCCTACGGCTACGCGATCCTCAAGCGCGTGGACGAGCTCTCGGGCGGCCGGATGCAGTGGACCGACGGCATGCTCTACCCGCTGCTGCACCGGCTGGAGCGCCTCGGCCTCGTCGAGGCGTCATGGGGCACGTCCGACGTCGGCCGGCGCCGCAAGCACTACGCGATCACGGCCGCGGGGCGCGAGGCGCTCGTCGAGCGCCAGGCTCAGTGGGACGTCGTCGCGCACGCGCTGCAGGAGGTGTGGCGCTCCGCCCAGGACGGGCTGCAGAGCCCGCCGCGCGTCGCGGAGGGGTGGGCCTGATGGGCGCCTCGACCGCGCCGGCCGGCGCCGCGAGCCCCGGCCCGCACGCCGCGCTCGAGGCGCAGATCGACCAGTGGCGCGGGTACGTCCGGCGCCGGGAGGCGATCTCCGCGGCGGACGTCGACGAGATGGAGGACCACCTGCGCGAGCGGGTCGAGGACCTGCGCGCGACGGGCCTCGACGACGACGAGGCGTTCCTCGTCGCCGTGAAGCGCATGGGCACGCTCGACGACCTGTCGCGCGAGTTCGCGCAGGAGCACTCCGAGCGCCTGTGGAAGCAGCTCGTCCTCGTGGGCCAGCAGGCCGGCCGCACCCGCTCGTGGCGCGAGCTCGCGGTGGTGCTCGGGCTCGCCGTCGCGGTGGGCGTCACGGTCAAGATCGCGATCGTGCTCCTGCCCTGGGAGACGGTCGGCCTCAACGTCGGGCTCCTCGTGCTGCCGTTCCTCACGGCCTACCTCGCGTGGAAGCGCCAGGTCACGCTGCGTGTCGTCGGCGCGCTCGTCGTGCCGTTCGTCGTGCTGGGCGTCGTGCTCAACGTGTACCCGTTCGCGCCCACGGACGCGACGTTCGTCCTCGCGGCGCTCGCCGCCCCGGTGACGCTGTGGTCCGTCGTCGGGCTCGCCTACGTGGGCGGGCGGTGGCGCTCGGACGCGCGCCGCATGGACTTCGTGCGGTTCACGGGCGAGCTCGCCGTGTACTACACGCTCATCGCGCTCGGGGGCGGGGTGCTGCTCGGCCTGACGATCGGGGTCTTCTCGCTCGCCGGCGTCGACCTCGAGCCCTACCTCGACACCTGGATCCTCACCCTGTGCGTCCCGGCGGCGCTCATCGTGGCCGCCTGGCTCGTCGAGGCCAAGCAGAACGTCGTCGAGAACATCGCGCCCGTGCTCACGCGCGTGTTCACGCCCCTGACGCTCGTCATGCTCCTCGCCGCGTTCGTCGTCCTCGCGACCGCGGGGAACCTCGCGGCGGTCGACCGCGAGCTGCTCATCCTCATGGACGCGATCCTCGTGCTCGTCCTGTGCCTGCTCCTCTACTCCGTCTCGGCCCGCGACCCGCTCGCGCCCGGGTCGTTCTTCGACGGGCTCCTGGTGGTCCTCGTCGGCGCGGCGCTCGCCGTCGACGCCGTCGCGCTCACCGCGATGCTCACGCGCATCGCCGAGTTCGGCGTGAGCCCCAACAAGGCGGCGGCGCTCGGGCTCAACCTCCTCCTGCTCGTCCACCTCGCGTGGTCGGCCGTGCTCGCGACGGCGTTCCTCCGCGGGCGTCGGCCGTTCGCCGACCTCGTCGCGTGGCAGACGCGCTTCCTCCCCGTCTACGCGGCGTGGGCGGCGGTCGTCGCCCTCGTGTTCCCGCCCGTGTTCGGCTTCGTCTGACCGACGGCGGTCGGCCGTCCCCGGGGGTAGCGTGACGGGATGGCCGACCGACCGTCCGGCGGGCCGGTCGACGGCGACGTCGTCGGCTGGCTCCTCGACGCCGACCCGGCGCTGCGCTGGCAGGTGGAGCGCGACGTCGTGCACGCCCCGCCCTCCGTGTGGCGGGCGACGCGGGCGCGCGTCGCGACCGAGGGCTTCGGCGCCCGGCTCCTCGGCCACCAGGACCCGGACGGGCAGTGGGCGGGCGGCGCGTACTTCCCCGCGGACGTCGGGGGGGACGGCGCGGCCCCGCCGGACGCCGAGGGCAGGCCCGAGGAGGGCCAGCCCTGGACCGCGACCACCTGGTCGCTCGTCGCGCTGCGCGAGTGGGGTCTCGACCCCGAGGTGCTCCGCGCGCGCCGCACGCCCGAGCTGCTGGCCGAGCACTGCCGCTGGGAGTACGACGACCTGCCCTACTGGGGCGGCGAGGTCGACTGGTGCATCAACGGGTACACGCTCGCCGCGGGCGCGTGGCTCGGCGTCGACGTGACGGGGCTGCTCCGCACCGTCCTCGACGGTCGGCTGCCCGACGGCGGGTGGAACTGCGCGTGGGTCGAGGGCGCGACCGTGTCGTCGTACCACTCGACGCTCAACGCGCTCAAGGGCCTCCTCGCCTACCAGGAGCACGCGGGGGCCACGGACGAGCTGCGCGCCGCGCGCCGCGCCGGCGAGGAGTACCTGCTCCGCCGCGGCCTGTTCCGCCGGCTCGGCACCGGCGAGCCCGTCGGGGACTGGGCGTTCCGCCTCGCCTACCCGTTCCGCTGGTACTACAGCGTGCTCAACGCGCTGGTCTACCTGCGCGCCGCGTCGCTGCTCGACGGCACGCCGCCGGACCCGCGCGCGGCGGACGCGGTCGAGCACGTCCGCCGCGCGCGGTGCCCGGACGGCACCTGGCTCCAGGGCCGGCGGCACCCGGGCCGCGTGTGGTTCGAGGTCGACGCCCCCGCGGGCGAGCCGTCGCGCTGGCTCACGTACCACGCGACCGTCGTCCTCGACTGGTGGGACGGTCAGGACGCGGGCGGCCCCGAGACGACCTCGGCGCCGTCGAGCACCGCGATGAGCTCGTCGAACCACTCGACGTAGCTCGCCCACGTGAACGGACGCTTGTCGTCCCAGCCCACGACCTGCCCCGCCTGGACCGCGGGCAGGCCTGCGTACACGGGGTTCGCCGCCATGGCCTCGTCGGAGCCGGTGTAGCTGAGCACGACGTCCGCCGGGTAGTCCGGCACGCGCTCCCAGCTCAGCTCCGCCCAGGCCTGCTGGTCCTGCGGGCCGCCGATCGTGAAGCCCAGCTCCTCCAGCAGCGCGAGCTGGCCCAGGGTCCGCTGCCCGACCCACAGCTCCTCGGCCCCGTTGAGCGGCAGGATCGTCAGCGGCTTCTCCGCGGCGATCGCCCGCAGGGTGTCGAGGCGCTCGTCGAACGCGGCGCGCGCCTCCGCGACCTCCGGGGTGTCCGCGTCGCCGCCGAGCGCCTCCGCGAGCGACGCGTAGTCCTCGATGACCTCGACGACGGGCCGGCCGGAGAACTTCATCCCGACGAACGGCGCGACGGCGGTCGCCTCCTCGGTGATCTTCTCGTCCCACCACCGCCACGCCGTGCCGTCCTCCGTGCCGAACCCGATCACGAGGTCGGGGTCGAGCGCGAGCAGCTTCTCCAGGTTGAGCTCGGCGTCGGTGCCGACGACCTCCATCTCGTCGACCTGCGCGTTGCCGATCGACAGCGCCCCGGTGTCCGAGAAGCCGTACCCGAACACGCCGTCGGGCCGCACGCCGTAGTCCCACAGCGCGGCGGCCGAGTAGCCGTCGACGACGAGGCGGTCCGGCGCCTCGTCGAGCTCGTACGTCGTGCCGTGGCCCGAGGACGTCCACGACCAGCCGTCGGCGCTCGCGGACGGCTGGTCGTCCCCGGCGCCGTCGGAGCCCGCGTCGGTGCCCGGGGAGCACGCCGCGACGACGGCCGTGAGACCGAGCGCGAGCGTGGCCGCCGCGACCGCGCGCGCGGGCCGGCGCCGCGCACGGGGCGCGCCGGGCAGGGTGGACGAGGGACGGGTCGTGCGGGTCATGCGGTGCTCCTCCGACGAGGCGGTGCGGGCGAGCGCAGGACGGTGGGGGGCCGGTCGGGCGGGGTGGTCCGACCGGGAGAACGGGGCCGCGTCAGGCGCGGCGGGGCCGGCCCTCGGGCACGACGAGCGGGGTGCCCGTCACGGGGTCGGCGATGATGCGGCACGGGAGGCCGAACACGTCCTCGACGAGCTCGGCCGTGACGACCTCGCCCGGCGCGCCCTCGGCGACGATCGCGCCGTCCTTCATGGCGATGAGGTGGGTCGCGTAGCGGCACGCGTGGTTGAGGTCGTGCAGGACGGCGACGAGCGTGTGCCCGCGGTCCCGGTTGAGGTCGGCGCACAGCTCGAGCAGCTCGATCTGGTGGGCGATGTCGAGGAACGTCGTCGGCTCGTCGAGCAGGAGGAGGGGCGTCTCCTGCGCGAGGACCATCGCGACCCACACGCGCTGGCGCTGACCGCCGGACAGCTCGTCGACGAGGCGGCCCGACAGGTCGGTCGTGCCGGTCGCGGCGAGCGCGGCGACCACGGCCGCCTCGTCCTCGCGCGACCACTGGCGCAGGAGCTTCTGGTGGGGGTAGCGCCCGCGCGCGACGAGGTCCGCGACGGTGATCCCCTCGGGCGCGACCGACGACTGCGGCAGGAGGCCGAGGCGGCGCGCGACCTCCTTCGCGGGGATGGACGAGATGGAGCGGCCGTCGAGCACGACCTCGCCCTGCGACGGCTTGAGGAGGCGCGACAGGGCTCGCAGCAGCGTCGACTTGCCGCACGCGTTCGGCCCGACGATCACCGTGAACGAGCCGTCGGGGATCGTCACGTCGAGCCCCGAGGAGATGACGCGGTCGTCGTAGCCGACGGTGATGCCGTCGGCGTGCAGGCGGTCGGTCGAGGGGGCCGCGGGGCGGTCGGCGGAGCCGGGCGCGGCGGGCGCGGCCGCGTCGTGCGGGGCGTCCGCGAGCTGGGTGGGTGCCACCGGGGTCCTTCCGGTCTGCGGGGTCGGGGTCACTTGCGGGCCTCGCGGACGAGGAGCCAGACGAGGTAGGCGCCGCCGACGCTCACGGTGACGACGCCGACGGGGAGCTGGGTCGGGGCGAACGCGCGTTGCGCGACGAGGTCGCTCGCGGCGAGGAGCACCGCGCCCATGCACGCGGCGGGCAGGATGCGTACGCCCGCGCTGCCCGTGAGGCGGCGCGCGAGCTGCGGCGCGGCGAGCGCGACGAACGCGATCGGGCCGGCCGCGGCGGTGACGAGCGCGGTGAGCGCGACGCCGAGCACGACGAGCGCGAGCCGCACCCGCTCGCTGCGCAGGCCCAGGGCGGCCGCGGCGTCGTCCCCGAGCTCGAGCAGGCCCATGCGCGGGGCGAGCCACACGAGCGGCAGGGCCAGGAGCGCGGCGAGCACGCACGCGGGAACCGCCTGCGCCCACGTCATGCCGTTGAGCGACCCCGCGCCCCACATGGCGGCGGCCATCGCCGTCTCGAGGTCGGCCTTGACGATGAGCCACTGGTTGGCGGAGGCGAGCATCGCGGACACCGCGATGCCGACGATGATGAGGCGGAACCCCTGCACGCCGCGCCGGTAGGCGAGGACGTACACGACCCCGGCGGTGACGATCCCGCCGACGAGCGCGCCCGCCGCGACGCCGACGTACCCGCCGCCGAGCAGCATGATGACGACGAGCGCCCCGGTGTACGCGCCCGTGTTGAAGCCGATGACGTCGGGGCTGCCGAGCGGGTTGCGCGTGAGCGACTGGAAGATGGCGCCGCTCGCGCCGAGCGCCGCGCCGAGCACGAGCGCCATGAGCGCGCGCGGGAGGCGCCACTCGACGACGACCATGTGCACCGGGCCGTCGGCCGCGCCGACGAGCGCCTGGAGCACCTGCGGCACGGTGAGCGGGTAGTCGCCGGTGGTGAGCGCGACCACGCCGACGGCCAGCGCGACGAGCAGGAGCGCCCCGCACACCGCGAGCGTGCGCACGTCGAGCCGCAGGCTCACGCCCCGGCCGCGCACGACGCGCGTCGCACGACCGAAGTCGACGCGCCGGTCCGGGCCGGGCGCCCCGGCGGGGAGACGGTCCTGCACCGGGGCGCTCACAGCCCGCTCGCCTTCGAGCGGCGCACGAGCGCGATGAGGACCGGGGCCCCGACGAACGCCGTGACGATCCCGACCTGGAGCTCGCCCGGCATGACGACGACGCGGCCGACGACGTCGGACACGAGCAGCAGGACGGGCGCGAGCACCGCCGAGTACGGGAGGATCCAGCGCTGGTCCGGGCCGACCGTCCACCGCGCGACGTGCGGCACCATGAGGCCGACGAACGCGATGGGCCCGGCCGCGGCCGTCGCCGCGCCGCACAGGAGCATGACCGCGACGCCGACGAGCACGCGCGTGCGCCCGACGTGCGCGCCGAGCGAGCTCGCGAGGTCGTCGCCGAGCGCGACGGTGTTGAGCGGGCGCGCGACGACGAGCGCGATGACGAGCCCGATCACGACGAACGGGGCGATCGTCCCCGCCATCTCCATCGTGCGGCCCGCGAGCGAGCCGGCGCCCCAGAAGCGCATGCGGTCGAACGCCGCCGGGTCGAGCAGGGTGATGCCCTGCGAGACGCCGCCGAGCACCGCGCCCAGCGCGACGCCCGCGAGGGTGAGCCGCACGGGCGTCGCTCCCCCGCGGCCCTGCGACCCGATGGCGTACACCGCGACGGTCGCGACGACGGCGCCCGCGAACGCGAACCAGATGAACGACCCGATGTCGGTGAGCCCGAGGAACGCGACGGCGAGCACGACGGCGAACGCGGCGCCCGCGTTGACCCCGAGGATGCCCGGGTCGGCCAGGGGGTTGCGCGTCATGGCCTGGATGAGGGCGCCCGAGACGCCGAGCGCGGTGCCGACGAGCAGCCCGACGACCGTCCGCGGGAGGCGCAGGTCGCGGATGATCACGTGGTCGCCCGAGCCGTCGTAGCCGGTGAGGGCGTCCCAGACCGTGCCGAGCGGGACCGGCTTCGAGCCGACGACGAGGCTCAGCACGACCGCGAGCACGAGGACCGCGAGGGCGACGAGGAGCCCGAGGCTGCGCCCCGCGTTCGTGCGGGCGACCCCGGCCGGGCGGTCGGCGCGGTCGGCCGGTGCCGTGCCGCCGGGGACGTCGGCCGTCGTGGCGGCGGTCGCGGGCGAGGTCATGGTGCTCGGATCTGCTCGGGGGCGCTCGGCCCGGCGGGTCAACACGAGTGAGGTTACCCTCACCTTAATTCACGCCCCGGAGGGTCCGGCAAGATCGTCCACGAACCCGGAGGAGTGACCCCGCTCACCGTCGGTGCCGGAGGGGGTTGCCGGTCCGCGAGCGGCGTGTGCGAGAGTGGCCGCATGACCTCGCACGTCCCCGTCGCCGCCGACCACGTCGTCACCGTCGACGACCAGGGTCGCCGGACCGGCACCTTCGAGCGCGCCGCGGTCCACACGACCGAGACGCCCCTGCACCTCGCCTTCTCCTGCTACGTGCTCGACGACGCGGGCCGCCTGCTCCTCACGCGGCGCGCCCTCGCGAAGCGCACGTGGCCCGGCGTGTGGACCAACTCGTTCTGCGGGCACCCGCGCTGGACGGAGTCGACCGAGGAGTCGATCCTCCGCCACGCGCGGCACGAGCTCGGGCTCGAGATCGCGGACCTGGAGGTCGCCGTCCCCGGGTTCCGCTACCGGGCCGTCGACGCGTCGGGCGTCGTGGAGAACGAGATCTGCCCCGTCTACGCCGCCCGTGCGGCGGGCCCGGTCGAGGCGAACCCCGACGAGGTGATGGAGCTCGCCTGGGCGGACCCGCGGGACGTCGCGCGCGGGGTCGCCGCCACGCCGTGGGCGTTCAGCCCGTGGATGGTGCTCCAGGTCGGGGCGCTGGGCGGCGCGAGCACGGCCGGCGACGGCCCGACGGCGCTCCTCGCCGCGGCCTTCGGGCCCGCCTCCGCCTGACCGCGCCCGGCCCGCGACCGGGCAGGAGCGAGGATTCAGACGCGCCGGAGCTGCGGGCGGCGGAACCGCTCGGGGATGCCCAGGTGGTCGGCGTCCTCGGCGGTCGAGCGCAGCCGCCGCGGCGGGAGCGCGTGCGGGAGGACCGCGTCGGCGCCGGGGACCCGCGCGTCGTGCATCGCGGCGGCGAGCGCGTGCACCAGGGGCGCCTGCCGGGACGGCCGCCGCGTCGAGAAGACCCACAGGTCGAAGCCGGGGGCGGTCGCGAGGTCGACGGCCTGGCCCTGCGCCCACGCGTGCCGCGCGACGACCGGCGACACCGCCAGGAACGTGACCGGCCGGCGCGACCAGAGCACCGTGCGGGACGCGCCGCTCACGCCGCGGTCGGCCATGAGGAGCCCGATCGTGCGCTGGTTGCCCACGACGGCGGACACCGTGCGGGGGTCGATCCCCGACCACGGGATGACCGTCGGGCGCAGGAACGGCGCGAACGAGCCCACGACGATGCCGCCGTCGAGCACGAGCAGCTTCTCCGAGCCGAGGAACCACAGCAGGACGCCGAGCACGGCGGCGACGGCCACGAGCAGGACGGCCGCGGCGACGACCTCGCCGTCGGCCAGGCTGGCGACCGGCGCGAGCAGCACGAGCACGAGGACCACGGCCCACGCGGGGCCGTTCGGCGTCGCGGCCTCGACGTGCCGCAGGCGGCCGAGGCGCGACGCGTCGGCCCAGTGGCGCACCTTGCGCGTCGCGCGGTCGCCGGTCGGCGCGGCCGTCATCGGCCGAGCAGCTCGGCGGGGAGGCGGCGCAGCGTCGCCGGCCCGACCTCCGACAGCTCGAGCGTGACGGGCGTGCCGTCGTCGTCGTGCTCGCCGCCGCGCACGAGGTACACGCCGTCCGGCGTCGCGTAGACGCTCACCCGGACGAGGGTGTCCGAGCCCGCGCGTACCGCGCCGAGCACCGTGACGGCGACCGCTCCGGAGAGCTCGGGCGACGTGCGGGCCTCCACGGCGAACTGCTCGGTCGTGAAGGTGCGGGCGCGGCCGTCGAGCACGGCCTTCGCCGCGGGGTCGAGGAACACCGCGAGGCGCCCCGCGAGCTCGGCGAGCGGGTAGACGCTGAAGGAGTGGTGGCCGCTCGGCCCGACCTCCTCCTCGAGCACCCGGTCGTCGTCGTGCAGGTAGACGTACACCCAGTGCTTGCCGAGCGCAGTCGTGCGGTCCGCGGAGAGGATGGCCGACGCCGTACGCCGCAGCACGAGCGGGCCCGTCACCTCGGGGACCGCGTCGATCCCGACCTGCGGCTCGCCGCCCGGCCCGGGCGGGCGCTCCTCGTCGGACGGCACCACGAGACCCCGGGCGAGCAGCGACCGCAGGGCCACGCGCCCGACGAGCGTGCGGTCCGCGCCCTCCTGCGCGTCGAGCCAGGGCAGCGGGACGAGCTGCGGGTTCTGGAGGCCGTCGAGGATCGCGACCTCCTCGTCCGTGAGCGTGACGACGTGCGTCACCTCACCGGGCGCCGTGCGCGCGAGCGTCTGCTCGGCGGCCGCGATGTCGGCCGCGGACCACTGCATGGTCGGCTGCTGGGTCACGAGAAGAGGCCTCCGATGAAGTCGCCGGCGGCGGAGAGCCCGTCGCCGATCGCGTCACCGACGTCGGACGCGACGTCGCCGATGGTATCGGCCGCGTCCCCGACGAAGCTCGTGACGTCGTTCCAGCCGTCCGCGAGGTACGGGCCCGGGTCCGAGAAGAACCCGGTGATCGAGTCCCAGTTGTCGTAGACGAGGTTGCCGAGCGCCCAGACGCCCGCGACCGCCGCCGCGCCCGCGACGACCGCGATGCCGACCGGGTTGGTGAGGAGCCCCGCCGCGATCGCCATGGTGCCCGCGCCGCCGATCACGGACAGGACGCCCATGCCGCGGTCGACGCCGCCGCGCACGCCGTCGTACTGGGTGTTGACGATCTGGTTGATGCCGCCGACCACGCCGGCCGCGCCGCCGGCGAAGCCCATGAACCGGGAGAACGTCGTGGCGCGCCCGAGCACGCTCAGCGCGTCCCCGACCGCCATCCCGCGCGTGAGCTGCAGGGCGCTCGCCGCCGCGGGCGACAGCGCCGCGAGCCGGCTCGCGTCGAGGAAGCCGCGCGCGGCGAGGAAGGTGCGGTACGCGATCCACGCGCCGCTCCCGGCGCCCCACGCGGACAGCGCGGTGTCGCCGACGTCCCAGATCGAGCCGTCGAGCGGGTCGCCCGCGCCGGGAGGGCCGCCGCCGGGGCCGGTCGGCACGACGGGCCCGGGGACGCCCGGGGACGGGATGGACCCGCCCTCGGTGCTCGTCGCGAACTGCTGGTCGGCGTGGCGCAGGACGGCCTGCGACGCCTCGGAGAGCGTCTGGCTCACGCCGCGCAGCAGCGCGACGGACGTGCCGGTCCACTCGCTGCGGAACTGGTCGGCGTCGCCGCCCTGCCAGCGACCCGCCGCCTCGACGAGGCCGCTGACCTCGGACGTCGTGCTCACGAGCTGGTCGGAGGCTGACCGCAGCGACTGCGCGAGCCTCCGCAGCTCGTTGACGTCCGCGCCCCACATACCGCTCACGTCGTCCCCGTCCCCTCGTCGGTCGTCCGGCCCGCCGGCACCCGGTGTCCGGGACGCGCGAGGCGGGCACCGGGGAGGCTACCGTGCGCGCCGTCGTGCGGGCGATGGGGAGTCCTCCCCGTCGGGTCGCGGCGGGCTCGCGCACGCGCACCGCTCGCGTTCGGCTCCGGCGCCCGGGCGGGTGACAATCGACCCATGCCTGACGCGGTACCCGACACCCCCGCCACCCCCGAGCGCGCGAGCGAGGCGCCGGTGCCCGCCCCGGACGCCTCGTTCGAGGAGCACGTCGCGTGGGCCCGCGCGGTCCCGGTCGTCGGGTCCGACCTCTCCCCCGTGGCGGGACGCGTCGTCGAGGACCCGCTGCCGTGGGACTACGTGGCGCTCGCGCGCGAGCTCGTCGCGAGCGGGCGCGGGCCCGTGCTCGACCTCGGCACGGGCGGCGGCGAGCTCCTCTCCACGCTCGGCCCGTTCCCCGCGGGCTCCGCGGCGACGGAGGGCTGGGCCCCGAACCTGCCGGTGGCCCGACGGCGGCTCGAGCCCCTCGGGGTCGAGGTGCGGCCCGTGGAGGGCGACGACGAGCAGCTCCTGCCGTTCTTCGACGGCCAGTTCGCGGTCGTCCTCGACCGGCACGAGGAGTTCGACCCGGACGAGGTGCTCCGCGTGCTGGAGCCGGGCGGCGTGTTCCTCACCCAGCAGGCCGACTCGCGCGACGGCGTGCGGCTGAGCACCGCGCTCGGCGCCGAGCCGGCGTGGGACCCGGACTCGGTCACGCTCGACGCCGCGGTCGAGGTGCTCCGCGAGGCCGGGTTCGTGGTCGACGCCGCGCGCGAGCACGAGGGCCTGCGCCGGTTCCGCGACCTGTCCGCCCTGCTCTGGTACCTGCGGCTCATGGCCTGGCAGGTGCCGGAGCTCGCGTCACTCTCGCCCGAGGCGGTCGCGCGCTACGAGGCGCCCCTGCGCGCCCTGCACCTGCACCTCGCCGCGGGCCACGAGTTCGTCGACGAGGCGCCGCGCTTCCTCGTCGTCGCGCGCAAGCCCTTCTGACGCCCGCGCCGCCCCGCCGCGCGGACCGGGTCACAGGTCCCGGAGCTCCGCCTCGCGCTCGTCGTAGGCGCTGCGGGCCGCCGCGATGCGCTCCTGGTGCGCCTCGGTCCAGACGACGAGCGCCTTGGTCGTCGCGTGGAGCGAGCGCCCCATCTCGGTGAGCGCGTAGTCGACGCGCGGCGGGACGGTCGGGTAGACCGTGCGCTCGACGATGCCGTCGCGCTCGAGCTGGCGCAGCGTGCGCGACAGCATGCGCTGGCTGATCCCGTCGATCTCGCGCTTCAGCTCGGTGAAGCGCATGACGCGCCGGTCGAGCAGCGCGATGGCGAGCAGCGACCACTTGTCGGCGATGCGGTCGAGGATCTGCCGCACCTCGCAGTCCTCGCGGGCGTCCCACTGCCAGACGTCGGCGTCGCTCTCCCAGCGTGACGGCGGTCGCGGGTCGCACGCCTCCTCCGTCGCGGCGCGGTCGGCCGCGCCCGCCGGTCGAGGGCGCGCCGCCACGGTATCCGCGGTGATACCAGGTGGGCGTGATGTGCCGTCTTCCATGCCTCCTGATCCTGACCCACGATGGGTTCGGTATCAAGAGGTAACCGGGTGCCGAAGGGTGCTCACGACGACAGGGGACGTCCATGGGCGACGGGACGACGAGCCGCAGCGGTGCGAGCATCCGGGAGGCCGGCCGCGAGGCCGCGCGGGAGGCCGCGCGGTTCAGCCTCCGGGACTGGGGTCTTCTCCTCGTGCTGTGCGGGGCGATCTTCCTCGAGGGCAGCGACATCGCGATGCTCTCCGTCGCGCTCCCGGGCATCCGCGCCGACCTCGGCCTCGCGACCGGCGAGCTCGGCGGGGTCGTGACCGCCTACGTCGTCGGGTACGGCGGGTTCATGCTCCTCGGCGGACGCGCGGCCGACCTCTACGGCCGACGCCGCATGTTCGTCGTCTGGCTGCTCGTCTTCCTCGTGTTCTCCGGGCTCGGCGGGTTCGCGACCGACGGCTGGATGCTCCTCCTGTCGCGCTTCGTCACGGGCGTGGCGGCCGGCTTCCTCACGCCCGCCGGGATGTCGCTCATCACGACGTCGTTCGCGGAGGGGCCGCGCCGCAACCGCGCGCTCGTCGTCTACGGGGCCGCGGGGGCCGCGGGCTTCTCGCTCGGGCTCGTCGTCGGCGGTCTCCTGGCGGCGGTCCACTGGCGGTGGGTCTTCTTCGCCCCGGTGCTCGTCGCCGTCGTGCTGCTCGCGCTCGCCCTGGTCACGGTCCCGCGCGACACGACGACGCGCGTCCGCGGCGCGCTCGACGTCCTCGGTGCCGTGCTGGCGACGACCGCCATGGTCCTGCTCGCCGTCGGCATCGTGCGGCTCGAGCACCCGGGCGACGGGCTCGCGTGGACGGTCGCCGCGCTCGGGGGCGGTGCGGCGCTGCTGGCGGGGTTCGTCGTGCGGCAGCGACGTGCCCCGCACCCGTTGCTGCCGCTGCGGCTCTTCCGGTCGGTCGAGCTCGTGCGGGCGAACGTCACGGCCGTGCTCTTCGCGGGCGGGTTCTACGGCTTCCAGGTGCTCCTCACGCTGTACCTCCAGGAGCTGCGCGGCTGGACGCCGCTCCAGACCGGGCTCGCGATGCTCCTCATGGCGATCGACGTCGTGCTGGCGCCCGTCCTCACGCCGCGCCTCGTGGAGCGGTTCGGGGTGCCGCGCGTCATCGTCGGGGGGCTCGTCGCCGGGACGCTCGCCGCGGCGTGGTTCCTCGCGTCCGGGCTCGACTGGGCGTACGACGTCATGGTCCCGTCGCTGGCGCTCGTCGGGGTCGCGTTCGCGCTGGTCTACGGGCCGATCGCCATCGCGGCGACGACGGGCGTGACCGACGCCGAGCAGGGCGTCGCGGGCGGGGTGCTCAACACGTCGTTCCAGCTCGGTGCGGCGATCGGCATCTCGGCCGCGACGGCGGTCAGCGTCCTCGCTCTCGGGGACGCGACGGGACCGGACGCGGGCCTCGCCGCCTTCCACACCGCGCTGTGGGTCCCCGTCGCGGCGTTCGCCCTCGCGGCCGTGGCGATGGGGGCACCGCGCCGCCGGGCCGCCGTCGGGCCGGCCGGTCCCGCCGTCGAGTTCTCGACCACGGAGACCGCACGACCGGCCCCCGCCACCCGCTGAGTGCATGAAACTGTCGCGTCCTGGCGTC
Organism: Cellulosimicrobium funkei; assembly: GCF_004519295.1. Taxonomy (GTDB): domain Bacteria; phylum Actinomycetota; class Actinomycetes; order Actinomycetales; family Cellulomonadaceae; genus Cellulosimicrobium; species Cellulosimicrobium funkei. Next base: position 27,711 of record NZ_SOZH01000001.1, on the reverse strand, counting down.
CCGGACGCGACTGTTTCACGCACTCAGCGTCGGGGTGCGGGCAGCAAGAAGCCCGCGGGCTGGAGGGTTCCTCCTGTCGTGCTGGACGAGGGCACGACACCCGCGGGCTCTGGTGGTTGCGTGGTACTCGCTCGCCGCCGGGGGCTCCCCTCGGGAGACCCCGCCCGGTTCACGGGCTCACCGCATCCGGTCCGTTGCTGGATCGGTTGCGCGACGACTAGCGCGCAACCACCTCACGAGTCCGAAGAATCTTCACTTCCAGGACCACCTCCTTTCGCGTGTACGACGACGGTACGTCCGCCTCCCGCGGCCACGCCAGGGGTTTTCGCCCACGGCGTGGAACCGCCGGGGAACGGGCCGCCGGCTCGCCCGGTCGGTCCTGCGAGGGTCGACCAGGCGACGCGCGGGCCGACGCCGCGCGCTCGACGCGGGTCAGGCGGGGCGCAGGTGCGCCCACTCCTCGGGGTAGTCGTCGAGCCACGCGGCGAACGACTGCGCGGGCCGCTCGACGAGCCGCGGGACCGTGTCGCTCACGTGCGCGAGCTCGCCCGCGGCGATCGCCGTGTACGACGACACCCAGCCGTCCACCTCGAACCGCGGCGCCCCGTACCGGTCGCGTGAGGCGTACGCCTCGTCGACGGTCTCCGGGTGGTACGTGATGTCGCGGCCCGTGGCCGACGACAGCTCGGCAGCGACCTCCGCGAGCGTGAGCGCCTCGGGGCCCGTGACGTCGTAGGTGACGCCGTCGTGGCGGTGCGCGTCGGCGTCGAGCAGCACGACGGTCGCGACGTCGGCGATGTCGTCGTGCGACACCGACGCCACGCGTCCGTCGCCCGCGGGGCCGCGGATCACGCCGTCGTCTCCCACCATGAGCGCGAGCCCGCGGTGGTAGAGGTTGTCGCGCAGGAACGTGTGCCGCACGCCCGTCGCGCGGATGTACTCCTCGGTGCGCCAGTGGTCGCGCGCGAACGTGAACACGGCGTCGGGGGCGGCGCCGACGAACGACACGTAGACGATGCGGTGGACGCCCGCCGCGACGGCCGCGTCCACGGCCGCGCGGTGCTGCGCGACGCGGTCGACGTCCTCGCGCGCGGACACGAGCAGGACCGTGTCCACGCCGGTGAACGCCTCGACCATGCCGCGCGTGTCCGTGTACCCGGCGACGACGGCGACGTCCGACTCCGGCAGCGGGTCGTCGCCCAGGCTGGGCGCGCGGGCGGCGTCGCGCACCACGAGGCGTTGCGGCGCGCCCTCGGCGGCGAGCCGGAACGCGAGCTTCGACCCCAGGAGACCGCTCGCGCCCGTCACGGCGACCCGTCCCGACCCCGCCCCGATCATCATCTCCTCACGGTAGGCGCCCTGGTCACGGGCCGCCCGACGACCGGCCCGGACGGGAGGGGAACGCCCTCCTCGCGCAGAATGGGGCCATGTCCAGTGCCGAGACCCGCCCCGGGCCCTACCGCGTCATGACCGTCTGCACCGGCAACATCTGCCGCTCCCCCATGGCCGAGGTGGTGCTGCGCGACCGCTTCGAGGCGGCCGGGCTCGGCGACCGCGTCGTGGTGGACTCGACCGGGATCAGCGACGAGGAGCGGGGGAACCCGATCGACCGCCGCGCCCGCGCCGTCCTCGCGGAGCACGGGTACGTCGTCGACGGGACGCACCGGGCGCGTCAGGTGCGCGCGGGCGACCTCGCCGCGCGCGACCTCGTGCTCGCGATGACCGCCCAGCACGCGCGGGCGCTGCGGCGCCTCGACGCGTCGGCGCCGGTGCGCCTGTACCGCTCGTTCGACCCGGCGGCGCCGCGCGTCGAGCCGGGCGGGTCCGAGCACGTGCTCGACATCGCCGACCCCTGGTACGGCGGGCAGCAGGACTTCGAGGACTGCCTCGCCGAGGTCGAGGCCGCGGCCGACGGGATCGTGGACCTGGTGCGCTCAGAGCTCGACGGCTGAGCGCGCGCGACGGGCGTCCGTCCCGTCGGCGCGCGACCCGCGCAGCGGGGCCGTGGACCAGCGGAAGCGGTCGAAGAACGCGTCGAGCGCGGGGACGCGGGACAGCACGGTGAACAGCCCGAGGCCGAGCGCGCCGCCCACGACGTTGAAGAGCAGGTCGCTGGCGTCCGCGACGTGACCGCCACCCAGCAGGTGCGAGGCGACGTACTGGGTGACCTCGATCGCGAGACTGAAGGCCGCTGCCGTGAGCACGACGCGCCACCACGACGGCCGCGCCAGGAGGAGCGGCAGGAGCATGCCCAGCGGCACGAACACGAGGAAGTTCATCACCGCGTCGGCGACCTCGTAGTCCACGAGGGGCACGAGGACCAGGTGGGCGTCCCACGCGGCGCTGCTCGCCGGCTTGTCGAGGAAGATCGGGAACACCGTGTTCGCCACGACCCCGGCCGCGTAGACGGCGAGCGCGAGCGCGACGGCGGCCCGCGGCAGCGTGAGACGACCGGACCGGTGCAGGCGCCACAGCAGCAGCCCGAGGACCACCGCCCCCAGCGGGACGACGACGGGGAGGACGGGGACCTCGCGAAACACTCGAACCGCTCCTTCAGCTGACGACGCCACGCACGACGTCGCCGACGGTAGCGGTGCCCCGCCACCCGGGAGATCCCCCGACGGTGCGACCCCGGCCGCGGCGCCCTCCCCCTGCGGGTGGACCGGGGCGCGCCGCCCGAGGTGTCATCGGGTGTCGTCGAGCGTCACCGGCGGCGGGTCCGCCCGCGCAGCGTCCCGACGGCGGTGCCCACGGACCGCGCGACGGACCGTCCCGCGTGACGCACCGTGGCGCCGAGCCGGCCGAGCGCGCGGCCCACGCCGCCCGTCGCGCGCGGCGCGCCGCGGGGAGAGGGGGCGACGGCGTCGGGCACGGGCGGCGTGACGGGCGCGGGCCGCGGCAGGTACGCCCCGACCCACTGCGCGACCCGCCCGTAGGCGAGCGCGCGCACGGGCCGGGCGGAGAGGACGACGTCGTGCAGGGCGCCGTCGAGGCGCGCGACCGTGACGAGGTCGCCGAGCTGGACCGAGCGCTGCGCGACGCCGTCCACGTCGATCGCGGTGTCCGTGCGCATCATCTCGGGCGACCAGCGGGGCAGCAGCGTGCTCCGGGCCGAGAGCAGCACGAGCACCGGCGCGCCGATCCCGAGCCCGCGTGCGACCGTCTGCTGGCCGTGGAAGACGGCGGACAGCCACGCGGGCGTCGTCCGGAAGCCGTGCTGCGGGCGCCAGGCGAGGTCGTAGGACCACTCGCCGTCGAACTCCTTGCTCACGGAGCGCGTGTAGAAGCCGAGGTCGACGTTCGGCAGCGGGCGCGTGGGCGTGAGCCGGGCGCGCGCGCCGATCACGGGCTCGAGCAGAAGACGGCCGACCTCGCGCGTCTGGAACTCGAGCCACGGGCTGTTGAGGACGAGCGCCGCCGCACGCCCGGGGTGGCGCGCGAGCCACAGGCTCAGCGTCAGGCCGCCGGTCGAGTGGCCCATGAGCACGACCTCGCGCGGGGACCGCCCGTCGCCCCGGTGGCCCATCGCGACGAGCGCGGCCTCGATGTCCTCGTCGTACGTCGCGAGGTCGGCGACGAACCCGGGAGTCTGGCCGGGCCTTAGGCTGCGGCCGTACTTGCGCAGGTCGAGCGCGTGGAACCGCGCGCCGTGCGCCTCCCAGAAGTCGGCGAGCTCGGTCTGGAAGAAGTAGTCGGACCAGCCGTGCACGTACAGCACGTCGAGGTACGGGTCGGGCCCCGGGCGCCGGCGCCGCACGAGCGTCGCGACGACGTCGCCCTCCTCGTCGGGCGCGAGCGGCAGCGTGAGCTGCTCGTAGTCGTCGCCCAGGACGTCGGGCTGCCAGTCCGCCATGCGGCCGACCCTAGGCGGGCCCGACGACGACCGCCCGCCCGGCGGGTCGCGGACCGGTCGGGCGGGGTCGGGTCCGGTCGGGCCGGTCCGGTGGTCAACGGTCGGCGCGGCGGGCGCGCCAGCGCGCGACCTCGTGCTCGACGTCGCGCGTCGGGGTCACGACGGGCGGCCCGCCGAGCAGCTGGCGGCGGGCGTCGACGACGCGCGCGTTGAAGTCCGCGAGGATCTCGCGCACGGCCTGCTCGTCGAGCTCGCGGTCGAGGCGGTCGTCGAGCTCACGGTCCTCGGTCTTGAGGAGCATCGCCGGCGGCCCGAGACCGGTGAGCTGCTCGCGCTCGATGACCGCCTTGAGCCACCAGTCCGGGTCGTGCGTGCCCGTGAGCCCGGGGATCGGCTTGCCCGCGAGGGGGAGGTCGTCGAACTCCCCGCGGCGGACGGCCTGGTCGATCACCGTGTCGACGTACATCGCGCGGTCCTCGGGTCGTACACGGCGCGGACCCCCGACTGGGGCGTCGTCGTCGCGCGCCTCGACGGCGCCGTGCGTGCCCGCCCCGCCCGGCGGCTCGCGGCGGGCGGGGTCGTCGTCGGGCACCTCCCGCTCCGCGGCCTCGCGCGCGGCCTCCCGCTCGACCCGGTACTGCGCGGCCCGCCGGACGGGGTCGTCGTCCGGGGTGCGGGAACGTCGTCGGAACACGAGCACCTCCCTCGTCGTCTCCGCCCAGCGTAGGCAGCCCCGGTCCGGCCGGACGAGCGGACATCAGCCGTCGAGGAGCGGGTGGTACCGGCGGCGCAGGGCCCGGTCGAGGGCGGCCAGCACGCCGCCGACCGTGAGGACCGTGTTCACCGGGCCCGGGAGGTCCGGCACGAACGGCGGCGTCCAGCCGGTGAACTGCGACGCCAGCTCGAGCAGCTGCGGCACCTGCGTCACGAGCGCGACCGCGAGCACGACCCACGCCGTCACGCCCACCGCGCGGCTCGCCGTCGGGCGCTCGCGGTCCATGCGGTCGCGCCACGCCTCCGCGGTCCCGGGCAGCGGCGGGACGTCGTGCACGGTGCCGACCGCGTCGACGACGCGCACGTACCGCATCCCGTAGGTGCTCATCCTCGCCTCCAGCGTCGCGCCCCCGAGGTCGAAGCGGGCGCGCGAGCGCTGCTCGTCGACGAGCCGGCCGTCCCGGTACAGGCGGATGCGCTCGTCCCAGTCGAGGAAGTCCACGGCCACGACGTACTCGTGGCCGCCGTGCCGGAGCCCGAACGCGCTCCGCCACAGCACGGCCCACCCGCGCACGGGGCGGAAGGTCGCGGCGCCGTCGCGTCGGTCGCCATGGTCGCCGTGGCCGCCGCGGTCGTCCTTCCGGTCCTCGGGGCCGTCGCGCCAGGCGTCGTCGGTCGTCATGGCCTCATCCGACCCCGGGCGCGCGGTACGGCGCGTCGCCCGGACGACCGACACCTCCGCGCGGGGCCGGCCGGCGTCCGCCGAACGGATGACCCCGGGCATGATGGGCTCATGCCCGGGTCGATGAAGGTCTCACGCCGCTCCCACGTGCCGCCGTTCGCCGTGATGGAGGTCCTCGCCGAGGCGAACCGCCTGCGCGACGCCGGCGCGTCCGTCCTCAACCTCTGCGCGGGCGAGCCGTCGACCGGGGCGTCGGACGTCGTGCGGCGCCGGGCGATCGAGCTGCTCGAGCACGGCGACCTCGGCTACACGGAGTCGCTCGGGGTCCCCGCGCTGCGGCGCGCGATCGCCGAGCACTACGACCGCTGGTACGGCGTCGAGATCGACCCGGCGCGGGTCGCGGTGACCACCGGGTCGTCCGGCGGGTTCCTCCTCGCGTTCCTCGCGGCGTTCGACGTCGGCGACCGCGTCGCGCTCGCCCGCCCCGGCTACCCCGCGTACAAGAACATCCTGCGCGCGCTGGGCTGCGAGGTCGTCGAGCTCGACTGCGGCCCGGAGACGCGCTACCAGCCCACGGTCTCGCAGCTCATGGAGGCGTACTACGACGGCGGCCTCGACGGGCTCGTCGTCGCGAGCCCCGCGAACCCGACGGGGACGATGATCCTGCCCGCCGAGCTCGACGCCGTCGCGGCGTGGTGCGCCGACCACGACGTGCGGCTCGTGAGCGACGAGATCTACCACGGCATCGTCTACGGCGACGGCGACGGCGCGGAGCGTCCGGCCGCGGCGCTGCCGACGGCGGCGCGGTACGTGCCCGACGGCGCGGTCGTCGTCAACTCGTTCTCGAAGTACTGGGCGATGACCGGGTGGCGCCTCGGGTGGCTCGTGCTGCCGGACGAGCTCGTCGGGCCGGTCGACGCGCTCGCCGGGAACGTCGCGCTGTCGCCGCCCGCGCTCGCGCAGCACGCGGGCGTCGCCGCGTTCTCCCCCGAGGGGTATGCCGCCGCGGCCGAGAACGTCGCGCGGTACGCGGCGTCGCGCGAGCTCGTGCTGTCCCGGCTCGACGACCTCGGGTGGTCGCGGGTCGCGCCCGCCGACGGCGCGTTCTACGTCTACGCCGACGTGTCCGGGGACGGCCTGGACTCCGTGACGTGGTGCGCGCGCCTGCTCGCCGAGGCGGGCGTCGCGCTCACCCCCGGCACGGACTTCGACGGCGTCCGCGGCGGGGACTGGGTCCGGCTGTCGTTCGCCGCGGCGCCGAGCACGGTCGCCGAGGCGGTCGAGCGCATCGCCGCCTGGCGCCGCACCCTCTGACGGGCCCGGGGCGCGCCGCCCCTGCGGCGTCCCCGGTACCGGGCGGGGAACCCGCCCTGGTCGCGACGGTCCGCGGCCCGCGCGAGGATCGTCCGGTGCCCCACGACTCCCGTGACCTGACCCACGGACCGCTGCCCCCGCGACCGGAGGGCGCCCTCCGTCTCGCGACCTTCAACACGCTGCACGGCGCCGCGCTCGACGGGACGGTCGACGTCGAGCGGTTCGCGCGCGCCGTCGCCTACCTCGACGCCGACGTGCTCGCGCTCCAGGAGGTCGAGCGCGACTCGCCCCGCTCGCACCGTGCCGACCTCGTGGCCGTCGCGGCGGAGGCGCTGCGCGCCGAGCACCGGCACCTGTCCCCCACGCTGCGCGGCGTCTCCGGTGCGTGGGTGCGCGCGGGCCGGCCGGGGTCGGGCGTGCGGCGCGTCCCCGGCGTCGCGTCGTACGGGATCGGGCTCGTCAGCAGGTTCCCCGTCGAGCGGTGGGCGCGCCTCGAGCTCGACCGGATGCCGTGGCGGTCGCGCGTGCGACGGCGACGGCCGGGTGCCGCGACGGGGGCCGCCCGCCTGCTCCCGTTCCGGGTGGTGCCCGACGAGCCGCGCGCCGCGCTCGCCGCTGCCGTCCGCACGCCGTGGGGGCCGCTCACCGTCGTGACGGCGCACACGACGTCGCGCCCCGAGTTCACCGCGGACCAGCTCCGGTCCTTCACGGGGGCCTGCGCGCCGCTCCCCCGCCCGCTCGTGCTGCTGGGCGACCTCAACCTGCGCGCGCCCGAGCCGGCGGAGATCACCGGGTTCACGTCGCTCGCCGACGTGCTCACGCACCCCGTCGACCGGCCCGTGCGGCAGATCGACCACGTGCTCGCCGACGGCCTGCCCGGCGGCCCGACCGTCCGGGCCCTCGGGCCCGCCACGGCCGTCGACACGGGGCTGTCCGACCACCGCGCGGTCGTCGTGGACGTCGTCCTGGAGCCCGCGCCGGGCGCCTCGCGCTGAGCGGGGCCGGGGGCGGTCAGGCCGCGAGCCCGACCTCCTGGGGAGCGGGGTCGCCGTCGGCGCGCACGGCGGCCGGTGCGGAGGCGGCCGCCGTGATCCCGGCGGCCTCGGCGAGCGTGCGACGGCGCGCACGACGCGCCCGCACGATGACGACGATCGCCTGGGCGCCGATGAGGACCCACACGAGGTTCGCGGCGACGGACGGCCACACGCCGTTCGCGGCGGCGACCATGCCCATGAGACCTGCGGCGGTGAGGTTGGTCAGCTGGAACGGGGCGGACGACGGCGCCCAGCGGCCACGGCTGACCATCGCGTAGGCGACGACGCCGGCGGCGGCACCGATCCAGCCGAGGAACATGACGATCGCGTCGAGGGTGACGGGCACAGCGGTACTCCGGTGACGAAGAAGGGGTGGAGGGGGTACCGCGACGCTGCGGTGGCTGTGCGCTCCGGGCCGATGGCTGGTGGCGCGGGTGGTGCGAAGCTCGGGCGCCGACCCGTAAGGAGGAGGAGGTAACCGACCGGCGCCACGACAAGTGTGAGGCCTTCCGAGGTTCAGCACAATCGAAGGATTCTGCACCGGCCGTTTAGCATCTCTACATGGCGACGGACCCACGCAGACTTGGTTTCCTCCTTGCCGTGCACCGGGGCGGAGGCATCCTCGCGGCAGCGGATCTCCTGCACGTCACCCCGTCCGCGGTCTCCCAGCAGATCCAGCGGCTCGAGGCCGAGGAGGGGGTCGTCGTGCTCGACCGCGGACCGCGCGGCGTGACCCTCACCCCGGCCGGTCGCGTGCTCGCCGAGACCGCCGAGCGCATCGAGACCGAGCTCGTCGAGGCCCGCAAGGCGCTGGCCGCGCTCGGCGACGAGGTGAGCGGGCGCGTCGCCGTCGGCTCCTTCCAGACGGCGATCCGCGCCGTCGTCGCACCCGTCGCCGGGAGGCTCGCCGAGACCGCGCCGGGGATCGAGCTCGACGTGCAGGAGCGCGAGCCCACCGAGGCCCTGCGGCTGCTGCGCGCGGGCGAGCTCGACGTCGTGCTGCTCGAGCGCGACTACGAGGCCGACTCCCCCGCCCCGCGCGGCACGCGCGAGATCGTCCTGCTCGACGAGCCGTGGCGGCTCGTCGTCCCCGCGGGCATGCCGACGCCCACGCGACTCGACGACGTGCGCGACGCCGTCTGGCTGGGACCGGAGCCCGGCACCGCCGCCGCCCGTGCGCTCCGGCGGCTGGCCCGCGGGCTCGGCGGGACCCTGCGCACGCGGCACAACTACTACGACTTCGACGTCGCGCTCTCGCTCGTCGCCGCCGGGCTCGGTGTCGCGATGCTCCCGGCGCTCGCCGTGGAGGGCGGCGCGTCGGACGAGGTGCCCGACGGCGTCACGGTCGTCGGGCTGCCCGGCCTCGGCTCGCGCCGCCTCGTCGCGCGCCACCGCGCGACCCGGCACGAGCCGCGCCCCGTGGTCTCCGCCGTGCTCGACGAGATGGTCGCCGCCGCGGGCGACATCGCGTTCGCCTGACGCCGGGGTCCCCGGGTCCCCGGGGCGATCCCGGGGGCCCTGAGGGCCCGCGACATCACGGGGCGTCGTAGCCTGCCGGGGTGGACGTAGCGGTGGTGGGGGCGACGGGCGACGTCGGCCGACAGGTGTGCACGCAGATCGTCGAGCGGCGGGTGCTCCCGCCGACGGCGCGGCTCCAGCTCGTCGGCCGGGCCGGCGGGGCGTCGGGGCGGGCCGTGCACGGGCTGCGCGCCGACCTCGTCGACGCGTACGACGAGCACGCGCCGCTCCTCGACGTCGCGCACTCGCCCGACGACGTCACCGCCGACGTCATCGTCGTCGCCGCCGGCCTCACTCCCCCGGCCCGGACGGGCGCCGACCCCGACCGGCGCGTGCTCGCCGCGACCAACGGCGCGGTGCTCGCCGAGTACGCGGACGCGATCGCGCGGCACGGCTCGGGGCACGAGGTCGTGATCGTCGTGACCAACCCCGTCGAGCTCGGCGTCGCGGTCATGGCGGAACGGCTCGGGCGGCACCGCGTGCTCGGCATGGGGGCCTGGCTCGACACGCTGCGGTTCCGGCGCGAGCTCGCGGTCGAGCTGGGCGTACGGCGGCACCGCGTCGGCGGGTTCGTGGGAGGCCAGCACGGCGAGGACGCCGTCCCGCTCTGGTCGACCGTCCGGGTCAGCGGGCTCGACGCCGACGAGCGGGCGCGCGCCGTCGCCGCGCTGCGCCGCGGCCGCACCCTCGACGCGCTGCCGGGCGAGATCGCCGCGGCGAAGGACGAGCTCGCGCGCGTCGCGAGCCAGGACATGGGTGCCGCGTTCGAGCTCATCGACACCTGGCCCGCCGACCTGCGGCTCGTCACGCGGCCCTGGATGACGCACCAGTCCGGCGCGAAGACCCCTGCGGGCACCGCGAGCGCGACCGTCGACCTCCTCGAGGTGATCCTCGACGGCCGCGAGATCGTCGTCGCGGGGCAGGTCGCGCTCGACGGCGAGCTCGACGGACGCCTCGCCCCGGCCGACGGCGTGCCGTCGCGCGGCGTCCTCGGCGTCCCGGTCGTGCTCGGCCCCGGCGGCTGGACGCGCGTGCTGCTCGACGAGCTGCCCGACGACGAGGCGCGCCGGCTCGTGCAGGCGGCCGAGGGGATCGATCGCCTGATCTCGGCGAGCGCGGTGTCGGACGCGGGCCGTGCGGCGGGCGCGGCGGGTCCGCAGGGCGGGGCGGGCTCGCCGGGCGTGGCGGCGGGCGTCCCCGGCGCGACCGGTGCGGCGGGCGCGGTGCGTGCGCCGGGCCCGGTCGGTGCGGAGCGCGACTGGGTCGCGACCGTGCACGGCCTCGACCAGCCGGGCACGCTCACCGCGCTCACCGGGGTCTTCTCGACGCGCGGCGTGAGCTTCGACTCGCTCGCGACCGGGCCGGTCGACGGCGACGGCCGGGCGGGGCGGATCGTCGTGTCGTTCCGTGCGACCCCCCGCCGCACGCGCGCCCTGGAGCGCGCGGTCCGGCGACTCGCGACGGTGCGTTCCGTCGTCGTGGAGCCCGCGGGCGACTCCTCCCGGCGCGGCACGCCGGGCTGAGCGACGGCCGGGCTCGCGGCGTCGACCGTGCACGTGCCGCCGCCGGGTCAGCGGCGAGGACCCACCTCGCGGCGCACGGCCCGCGTCCCGACGACGAGCCCTCCCACCGTGAGGGCGAGCGCCAGACCGGTCGCGACCAGCACGACGACGAGGCCCGCGGCGTCGTCGACGAGGAGGAGCACCGGGGCGGCCGCGACGAGCACCCAGCCCGCGGCCTCGCTCAGCGGGCGGGCCGCGCGGTGGGCGGTGCGCCAGGCGTCGTCGCTCGCCAGAGTCGTCGCGGTGCGGATGCCCGCGACCTGGTTGCGGCCGATCCGTCCGGAGGCCGTGGCGCGGGCGCACCAGACGAGCAGGAGACCCGCTCCGGCGAGGACGAGCAGGAGCACGAGATCGGCGACGGTGTCGGGGTGCACGTGCCCCACCCTGTCACGGCGGCGCGCGCCCGTGCCGGGCTACCGGTAGGCGTGCGCCTGGAGCGCGGACATCTCCGCGCACGGTCCGCCGCGAGCGCGACCGTGGCGCCTGCCACGGCCCGCCCGGGCGGCACGACCCCGGTAGGATCGTGCGCACAACTGCAGTACTGCCGCCCGAACCTCGACGGGAGAGCTCGGCAGCACGGTCCTCGGACCGGGCGCCGGCGCCGAAGGAGCAAGTCCTCCCCGGGAATCTCTCAGGCCCACGTACCGTCGAGGCGAGGCAACTCTGGAAAGCGGTCGTGCGCTCGTCGGACCCCCGGCGACCTCGGCCCACCGACGGTGCAAGTCGGCGCGCCCCGGCCCTCGTGGCACGGCGGACCGGCAAAACTCTCAGGTCGACGCGTGCGTCCGATGACAGAGCGGGGAGGGACCCGCCGTCGTCCCCTCCCCCGGAGGTCCCCGTGACCCAGCCGTCCCTCGACCGCACCTCGCCGCCCGACGCCGCCTCCGGCGCGTTCGCGCCGCGCCACCTCGGCCCGCGCGGCCGCGAGGTGCAGGTCATGCTCGACCAGCTCGGCTACTCCTCGCTCGACGCGCTGGTCGACGCCGCGGTGCCCGCGACGATCCGCACCGAGCGCCCGCTCGACCTGCCGGCGGCGCGCACCGAGACGGAGGTGCTCGACCACCTGCGCGCGCTCGCCGCGAAGAACGTCGTCAAGACGCAGATGATCGGGCTCGGCTACTACGGCACCGTCACTCCCCCGGTGATCCGTCGCAACGTCCTCGAGTCCCCCGCCTGGTACACGGCGTACACGCCGTACCAGCCCGAGATCTCGCAGGGCCGCCTGGAGGCGCTGCTGAACTTCCAGCAGGTCGTCGAGGACCTCACCGGCCTCGACGTCGCGAACGCGTCGCTGCTCGACGAGGCGACCGCGGTCGCAGAGGCCGTCGCCCTCATGTGGCGGGCGTCGCGTGCGAAGAGCGGCTACGTGGTGCTCGACGCCGACCTCTTCCCGCAGACGCTCGCGGTGACGCTCGGTCGTGCGCAGGCCGTCGGCCTGCCCGTGGTCGTCGCGGACCTGTCGGGCGGCCTGCAGGCGGGGCTCGCCGCCGCCCGCGCGGCGGGCGCGTTCCCCACCGAGGTGGACGACGACGCGCACCTCGTGGGCGTCGTCGTCCAGCAGTCGGGCGCGTCGGGTCGCGTCGTGGACTGGCGGCCCGTGGTCGCGGAGGCCAAGGGCGCGGGTGCGCTCGTCACCGTGGCGAGCGACCTCCTCGCCCTCACGCTGCTGGTCTCCCCCGGCGAGCTCGGCGCCGACGTGGCGGTGGGCTCCGCCCAGCGGTTCGGCGTCCCGCTGTTCTACGGCGGCCCGCACGCCGCGTTCATGGCGGTCCGCAAGGGCCTCGAGCGCTCCCTGCCCGGCCGCCTCGTGGGCGTCTCGATCGACGCCGACGGCGACACCGCCTACCGCCTCGCCCTCCAGACGCGCGAGCAGCACATCCGGCGCGAGAAGGCGACGAGCAACATCTGCACGGCGCAGGCGCTCCTCGCGATCGTCGCCTCGATGTACGCGGTCTACCACGGCCCCGACGGCCTCCGCGCGATCGCCGAGCGCACCCACGCCCACGCCACGACCCTCGCCGAGCACCTGCGCGCGGGCGGCGTCACGGTCGAGCACGACACCTTCTTCGACACCGTCCGCGCCGTGGTCCCGGGCCGCGCCGCCGCCGTCGTCGAGGCCGCCGCGGCGGCCGGCGTCAACCTGTACAACCCCGACGCAGATCATGTACAGATCGCCTGCGACGAGACCACCACGCCGGCGATCCTCGCCACGGTCGTGCGGGCGTTCGGGATCGACCCCGCAACCGGGCAGAGCGAGGACGCCGCTGCTGCCGCATCGCCCGGCCACGACCTCCCGACCTGGGCGACCCGCACGACGCCGTACCTCCAGCACCCCATCTTCCGTCTGCACCGCTCCGAGACGTCGATGCTGCGCTACCTGCGCCGCCTCGCGGACAAGGACCTCGCCCTGGACCGGACGATGATCCCGCTGGGCTCGTGCACGATGAAGCTCAACGCGACGGCGGAGATGGAGGCGATCTCCTGGCCGGGGTTCGCGGACCTGCACCCGTTCGTCCCCGCCGACCAGGCGCGCGGCTACGAGGAGCTGATCGGCGGCCTGGAGTCGGCGCTGGCCGAGATCACGGGCTACGCGGGCGTCTCGGTGCAGCCGAACGCGGGCTCGCAGGGCGAGTTCGCGGGCCTGCTGGCGATCCGCGAGTACCACGTCTCTCGCGGCGACGTGGAGCGCGACGTCTGCCTGATCCCCGCGTCGGCGCACGGCACGAACGCGGCGTCGGCGGCGCTGGCGGGCCTGAAGGTCGAGGTCGTGCGGACCGCCGAGAGCGGCGAGGTGGACCTTGCCGACCTGCGCGCGAAGCTGGCCGACCACGGGCCGCGGGTCGCGGCGATCATGATCACCTACCCGTCGACGCACGGCGTCTTCGAGGAGCACGTCCGCGAGGTCTGCGACCTCGTACACGAGGCGGGTGGTCAGGTGTACATCGACGGAGCGAACCTCAACGCGCTCGTCGGGCTCGCGCGCCCGGGGGAGTTCGGCGGCGACGTGTCGCACCTGAACCTGCACAAGACGTTCTGCATCCCGCACGGCGGGGGAGGGCCCGGGGTCGGACCGGTCGCGGTCGGCGAGCACCTGGTGCCGTTCCTCCCGGGCGACCCGCTGGCGCCGGGCGCGTCCGCCGCGACGCCCGTCTCGGCGACGCGGTACGGCTCGGCCGGGATCCTGCCGATCTCCTACGCGTACGTCGCGCTCATGGGCCCGGACGGGCTCACGGAGGCGACGAAGACCGCGGTGCTCACCGCGAACTACGTCGCGAGCCGGCTCGCCGACCACTACCCGGTGCTGTACACGGGCCCGAACGGCCTCGTCGCGCACGAGTGCATCCTCGACCTGCGCCCGATCACCGCGGAGACGGGTGTGACGGCGGAGGACGTGGCGAAGCGGCTCATGGACTACGGGTTCCACGCGCCGACGCTCTCGTTCCCCGTGGCAGGCACGCTCATGGTGGAGCCGACGGAGAGCGAGGACCTCGCGGAGCTCGACCGGTTCGTCGACGCGCTCGTCGCCATCCGCGGCGAGATCGACGCGGTCGCGTCGGGCCGCTGGGCGGTCGAGGAGTCGCCGCTGCGCGGCGCGCCGCACACCGCGGCGGCGCTCGTGGCGGAGGACTGGGCCAAGCCCTACTCGCGCGAGCTCGCGGCCTACCCGGTCGCGAGCCTGCGCGCCGGGAAGTACTGGCCGCCGGTGCGCCGCATCGACGGTGCGCGGGGCGACCGCAACCTCGTGTGCTCGTGCCCGCCCCTGGAGTCCTACGTGACGGGAGACCTCGCATGACCGAGCAGCAGACCGGGACGACCGAGAGCGCGGAGCGCCGCAGCCCGCTGCACGACGAGCACGTCGCGCTCGGCGCGAACCTCACGAGCTTCGGCGGGTGGCTCATGCCGCTGCGGTACACGTCCGACCTCGCGGAGCACCGCGCCGTCCGCGAGGCGGCCGGCCTGTTCGACCTCTCCCACATGGGCGAGATCGAGGTCGCGGGACCGCAGGCCGCGGCCGCGCTGGACCACGCGCTCGTCGGGAACCTCTCCGCGGTCGCGCCGGGCCGGGCGCGCTACACGATGATCTGCCAGGAGGACGGCGCGGTCCTCGACGACCTCGTCGTCTACCGCCTCGCGGACGAGCGGTTCCTCGTGGTCGCGAACGCGGGGAACGCGGACCTCGTCGCGCTCGAGCTCGTGGAGCGCGCCGCGGGCTTCGACGCGACGGTCACCGACCAGGGCGCGGGCACGGCGCTCGTCGCGGTCCAGGGGCCGCGTGCGGAGGAGATCGTCGCGGGCCTCACGGACCCGGCCGACCCGGTCGCCGCCGAGACCGTGCGGGACCTCCGGTACTACGCGGCCGCGCCGCTCGTGCTGCGGACCGACGACGGCCCGGTCGACGCGCTCGTGGCCCGCACCGGGTACACGGGGGAGGACGGGTTCGAGCTGTTCGTGCCTGCCGACCGCGCCGCCGACCTGTGGCGCACGGTGCTCGCCGCGGGCGCGCCGCTCGGCCTCGTCCCGGCGGGCCTGTCCGCGCGCGACTCGCTGCGCCTGGAAGCGGGGATGCCGCTGTACGGGCACGAGCTCGACACCACGACCACGCCGTACGAGGCGGGGCTCGGGCGCGTCGTGAAGCTCGACAAGGTCGACGCCGACGGCGCGCCGCTCGAGTTCGTCGGCCGCGCCGCGCTCGCCGCGCGCCGGGAGTCGCCGCCCGCGCGCGTGCTCGTCGGGCTCCGGGGCCTGGGGCGGCGGCCCGCGCGGGCGGGCTACGCCGTCGTGCTGCCGGGCGACGGCGTCGACGCCGGGGGAGCGGTGGGGGAGTCCGCGCGTCGCGTGGGCACGGTGACGTCCGGCGCGCCGTCACCGACGCTCGGCCACCCGATCGCCCTCGCGTACGTCACGCCCGAGCTGTCGGCGGAGGGCACCGAGCTTGCCGTCGACGTGCGCGGCCGGGCCGAGCCCGTGGTCGTCGTGCCGCTCCCGTTCTACCGTCGTCCCCAGCAGTCCTGACCGCCCCGTCGTCCCGAAGGAGAACCCCATGACCGAGGCCCAGTTCCCGGCGCACCTGCAGTACACGGCCGAGCACGAGTGGATCGACGGCTCGACGCCCGCCGTCGTCGGGATCACCGCGACGGCCGCCGAGGCCCTCGGCGACATCGTCTACCTGGAGCTGCCCGAGGTGGGCGCCGAGGTGACCGCCGGGAGCGTCATCGGCGAGGTCGAGTCGACCAAGTCCGTGTCGGAGCTCTTCTCGCCCGTGACGGGCACGATCGTCGAGGTGAACCAGGCGGCGGTCGACGACCCGGCCGTCGTGAACTCGGACCCGTACACCGACGGCTGGCTGTTCAAGGTCGACGTCGTCGACACGGGCGACCTGCTCACCGCCGACCAGTACGCGGCGCACGTCGGCAGCTGACGACCCGGCCGGGGCGGCGCGGACCGCCCCGGCACAGGGTCGGCGGAACGTTCGGCGGAACGGCCGGCGGAACGGTCAGCGGAACGTCGTCGCGTAGTACGTCTGCTGGTCGACGGTCTCGACCTCGACGTCCTGCGTCCGCTCGAGGTGGCGGCGCAGGTTGTCCGCGAACCGCAGCGAGTCGTCGTTGAACCGCGACACGTCGTAGGCGCACACCACGCGGTTCTCCGCGAGGTGCGCGACGAGCGCGTCGATCATGTCCATGAACGTCCGGCTCGCCCGACGGCCCGGGTGGGCGAGCGTGAAGCCGATGTACCAGACGGCGCCGCGCGCCGCGTGCTCGGGGTAGCGCGCCGCGAAGAACTCCGGGCTCACCCACGGGACCGCCGCGAGGTCTGTCGCGAGCGTCGTCAGCCCGACGGCCGCGCCGTCGTCGTCGTGCGCGAGGAGCTTGAGGACCCGCGGGTCGCTCATCTCCTCGTCGAACTCCTCCCGGTGCAGCACGTGCCGGGCCGCCGCGCGCGTGCGCAGCGGCTCGAACGCCTCGAGGTAGAGCTCCCAGAACCGGTCGGCGAGCTCGCCGCCCACGGTCTGCTCGAACGTCACCGCGGCGCGCCCCGCGCCGGCGCGCGTCGGCGCCGTCACCGGGTCTCCCCGTCCCAGCCCTCGCGGCGGTACGCGGCGACGACGACGGAGCACACGGGCAGCGACTCGCAGCGCACCCCGGCGACCCGGCGACCGGCCGGGTGGAACCGGTTGCCGCGGGTCGCGGCCAGGTCCTCGAGGCTGAGCGTGAGGTCCAGCTCGAGCTGCTCGTGCGACGGCGCCTCGTGCTCCACGAAGAGACCGGCACCGCTGTCGTCGTCGCGCAGCGACCACGCCACGCCGGCCCACGCCTCGTGGCCGGGCATCACGGCGTGCGCCTCGGCGTACACGCAGTAGAGGAGGTCGCCGTGCCCGCCGTACCCCTCCTCGAGACGGTCCACCTCGACCACGCGGGACCCGGGCGGCACGACGGAGCTCAGCCGGACGAGGTTGAAGTCGCCGACGCCGGCATCCGTGAGCGCCGCGTCGAACGCGGAGAGCTCGGTCCTCCCCGTGCCCGTCCCGTGGCTCACGTAGATGATGGGTCCCGCGGTCATGTGATCTCCGTCCCTGAGGCTCTTGCCCCGTCGTCGTGCGCCGTGCCCCAGCGGCCCGCGGCCGTGTCCAGGAGGTCGAGCACGGGTTCCAGCAGCTTCTCGGGGGCGGTGCTCCCCTTGCGCAGGTAGACGGTATCTCCCAGCCGGAGGTCCGCACGCTCGTGCGCGTCCAGGCGGGCCCCGCTGTAGATGACGAGCGGGACCCGGCTCAGGCGGCCGTCCTGGCGGAGCGCGTCGACGACCTCGCGGCCCGCGCCGTCGGGCAGCGTGAGGTCGAGCACGACGAGCGCCGGGTCGTCGCCGCCCGCGAGCACCTCCAGCGCCTCGTGGACGCTGCGCGCCAGCGTGACGACGAGACCCGCGCCCTGCAGGACGGCCCGGACCACCTCGCCGACCTCCGGGTCGTCCTCGACGACGAGCACGTGCTCGTGGTGCGGGCGCAGGCTCACGGCCTCCTTGACGGTGCGCTCGAGCTCCGCGGGCGCGACCGGCTTGACGAGCCAACGGTCGGCGAGGGACGCCGTCGCCACGGCCTTCGAGGGCTGCGAGCCCGAGACGATGACGACGGGCACGTTCGCCGTCGCGGCGCTCCGGCGCACCCGGTCGAGCACGTCCTGCCCGTCGCGCCCCGGCATCGCGAGGTCGAGCACGACGGCGGCGGGCCGGGCGGCCTCGATGGCCGCGAAGGCGAGCGTGCCGTCGGTCACCCCGACGACGTCGTACCCGCGCGACTCCAGGACCGCGCGCAGCACGTCCACGACGTACGCGTCGTCGTCGACCACCACGACCCGGGGGCGCTGGTCGCCGGGCGCGGTCGCGGGCACGTCGTCGGCCGGGTCGAGGACCGGCTCCGGCCGGGGGAGGGTCGCGCGGAAGGTCGCGCCCATGCCCTCGCCGCGGCTCTCGGCCCAGATGCGGCCCCCGTGGCGCTCCACGATGCTCTGCGAGATCGCCAGGCCGAGCCCGCTGCCGCCCCGCTCGCGCGAGTCCGACGCGTCGACCTGCTCGAAGCGCCGGAACACCGCCTCGAGCTTGTCCGGCGGGATGCCGCGCCCCTCGTCCTCGACGCGGAGCTCGACCATCTCCCCGGCGGAGCGCGCGGACACGCGGACCGTCCCGCCCGGCGGGGAGAACTTCACGGCGTTGCTCAGCAGGTTGGTCAGCATCTGCACGACGCGGTCACCGTCGACGGCGACGACCTCGTCGGTGTCCTCCTGCACGATCTCGACGCCGGCGTCGCGCGCGAGCAGCCCGACCGGCTCCGCGGCCGTCGAGACGAGGTCGGCGACGCGGTGGTCGGCCCGCTCGAGCGGCGTCGTGCCCGAGTCCATGCGTTCGATGTCGAGGATGTCGTCCACGATCCGGTTGAGGCGGTCGCTGCTGGACCGCGCGACGTGCACCATGCGCGCCGAGCGCTCGGGGAGCGTGCCCAGGGCCCCGCTGTCGAGCAGGCCGAGCGCGCCGCGGATCGCGGTGAGCGGCGTGCGCAGCTCGTGGCTCACGACGGACACGAACTCGTCCTTGAGCCGCTCGACCTCCCGCCGGTCCGTGATGTCGCGGAACACGACGACCGCGCCCAGCGTGCGGCCGTCGTCCTTGAGCGGGCTCGCCGTGACCTCGACGGCCACCTCGGAGCCGTCCTCGCGGAGGTAGACGTCCTGCTCGGCGACCGCGGTGATGCCGTCGCGCACGGCCTCCCGGATGTAGCAGGAGTCAGCGGGATAGGGGTTGCCGTCCGCGTCGGGGGCGTGGAAGAGCGCGTGCGCGTCCCGGCCGATGAGCGAGTCGGGGCTCGCGCCGAGCGTGCGGGACGCCGCCGCGTTGACGAAGGTGACGCGGCCGTCGGGGTCGACGCCGTAGATGCCGTCCGCCACGGACTCGAGCGTCCGCGCGCGCTCGCCGGCGAGCGCGCGGAGCTGGGACGTGCGCTCCTCGACGCGTCGCTCCAGGCCGTGCAGCAGCGACTCGTTGTCGGCGACGACGAGGATCTGCCGTGCGACGACGGCGAGCAGCACGACGACCCACAGCGCGTTCGGGGCCCACGTGAAGCCCGTCGAGGACTGCACGACCCGGATCAGGGCGGCCGCGAGGAACAGGCAGAACGTCACGGTCGTGCCCAGGATCGCGGACCCCTGCGCCCGCTCGTCGGCCACCGGGCTGCCGCTCGCCGCCCGGTGCCGCGCGGCGAGCGCGATCATGAGGTACCCGCCGACCCACCCGACGTCGATCGGGCTGCCGAACGTGAACGTGCCGTCGGCCGAGAGCAGGGCGAACGCGACGTCGGCGACGGCGTAGAGCACGAACCCGCTGCCCACGAGCACGAGGGGCACCCGCTCGGAGGCGGTCGAGCGGGTCATCACGAGGACGGCGAAGGTCGCGAGCAGCGCGTCCACCACCGGGAGCGTGTACGCCGTGACGGCCGTGGTGCCGGTCGGCGGGGCCTCGGCCGAGCGGAGCGTCACCGCGTAGAGCGCGATGTACAGCACCGAGCCGCCGACGACGACGCTGTCGAGCAGCATCCGCCCGATCTCCTTGCCGCGCGGGCGCACGGTGGGGAAGAACGCGAGCCCGACGATGCCGAGGACCAGCGCGGCGATGTAGGCGTAGTCGCCCGTCGACGGGTTGTCGACCAGGCCCGCGTAGACGTTGCCGACGAGACCGACCACGCCGCCGAGCGCGAGCAGGCTCCACGCCCGACGCCGTCGGCCCGTCGAGCGTGCCGCGCGCCACCCGCAGCTCGCCGCAGCGATCGCCCCGGCGCTCACGATCGAGGCCTGCGAGACCGTGCGTCGCGTCTCGGCGTCGAGGGGGCTCGCGAGGACCGCGGCGAGGAGCACGAGGAGGACGCCGACCACCCAGCACCAGAGGACGAAGGGGTCGTGCGTCCGCTCCGCCGGTCCCCGCTGCCCCACCATGCGTCGAGCGTAGGGGACCGCCCGTGGGCGCGCGCTGCCGGGCACGGGCTTCTCGGCTAGCGTCGGGACGATGGACGCGGAAGGGCAGACCAGGCGGCGCGTGGTCGTCATCGACGACGACCCGTCGATCCGCGAGGTCGTCGAGCTCGCGCTCGACGTGGTGGGCGGCTACGAAGTGCACGTCGCCGCCGACGGGGACGAGGGCGCGGCGCTCGCCGAGCGCGTGCGGCCCGACGCGATCGTGCTCGACGTGATGATGCCCGTCGTGGACGGGCCCACCGTGCTCGCGCGCCTGCGGACGCGCCCCGCGCTGCGTGACGTGCCGGTCGTCTTCCTCACCGCCAAGGTCGGCGCGGGGGAGATCTCGCGCCTCGACGGCCTGGGCGCGGCCGGCGTCATCACGAAGCCGTTCGACGCTCTCGACCTCGCGGCCCGGCTGGGCGCGCTCCTCGGGTGGGAGCCGTGACGGCCGGGCCCGACGGCCGTGCGGAGGACCGGCTCGACGCCGCGCTCGTCGTGCTGCGGCAGCGGGCGCGCGCCCGGAACGCGGCCCGCGTCGAGGAGGCCGCCCGCCTCCTGGGGCCCGGGGCGGACGGCGCGGAGGAGCCCTCGGCCGAGGCCGTCCTGGAGGCTGCGGCGCTGTGCCACGCCGTCGCCGGGTCCGCCGGGACGTTCGGCGACGACGACACGACCGCGGCCGCGCGCGCGCTGGAGGCGGCGCTCCGCGGGGGCGACCTCGCCGCGGTGCCGGCACGTCTCCAGCGCCTGCGCGCCCTGACCGACGGCGCCCGGGAGGCCACGAACCCCGAGTCTTGAGCAAATCTTGAGGTTCTCCTGCGGCGGACGTGGGATTCCCCCGAGGACCGCGCACCAGGGTGGTGGGTGCCGAGGGGACGGTCCCCCGGACTGGCAGGGGGGTACTCCCATGATCGACACCGTGACGTCGCCCGACAGCCCGACCCGACGCGAGACCCGTGCGAGCCACGGGCCCCGCGTCCCGACGCCGACCTACCTCACGTCGGGACCGCAGGCGAGCATCGACGCCGCCATGGCAGCGCTGAGCGACACCGTCGAGCGCACGCTGCAGGAGGACCTCGCCCAGGGAATGCTCCCGACGGTCGAGCAGATGAGCGTGAGCGTCGTGACCCGTTCGACGGGTTCCGTCGAGGACTACACCGCGGTGGCGCTGCTGCTGCTCTCGTACCAGCACCTCGTCTGACCTGCACCGACGCCGCTCCGGCGGCGGGTTCGTCCGGGTCTGGACGAACGTCCTGAAACTCGTCGCGAGAAGTCGCGTCATGAAACGACTCCCGTCCCATCCCTTCAAGTAGCACCAACCGGAACTCGCCACGTGGGGATGACGTGACCGGAGAGCATCTGGAGGAGAACATGAGCACCATCGAGCTGGTCCGCCCCGTGGCGGCCCCGTCGGAGCGGATCGCCACGCCGATCGCTCCGCTGACCCGCCGGGAGCGGGTCGTCCTGTCGAACCTGTCTGAGGACGTCACGCTCGAGCAGATCGCCACCAAGCTCTTCGTCACGCGCAACACGGTCAAGTCGCAGGTCCGCAGCCTCTACCGCAAGCTCGGCGTCTCGACCCGTGCCGAGGCCGTGGCCTGGGCCCGGGCGGCCGGCCTGCGCTGACGAACGGGCCCGCGGCCCTCGCAGGCCGCGGTCGCGGTCGCGTCACCCGCACGTCACGACGCCGTGCGACACTCCGCGTATGACTCTGCGCAGACTGGTGGTGGCCGCGGCGATCGTCGACGATCTCGTCGCCCCGCGGCTCCTGCTCAGCGCGCGCCGGTCCCGTCCGTCGCACCTCGCGGGCCGCTGGGAGTTCCCCGGGGGCAAGGTCGACCCCGGCGAGACCCCGACGGAGGCGCTGCACCGCGAGCTCCGCGAGGAGCTCGGCGTGGCCGTGGAGCTCGGTGACGAGATCGTGGGCCCCGACCACGGGGCCTGGATCATCACCGACCGCCACGTGATGCGCCTGTGGTTCGCGCGGGTCACCGCGGGAGAGCCCCAGCCGCTCGTCGAGCACGACGAGCTGACCTGGCTCGACGCCGGGCGCTGGCTCGACGTGCCGTGGCTCGACGCCGACGTGCGCATCGTCGAGGAGGTCGCGCGCCAGGTGGCGCCCGAGGCGGTCTGACCGCCGACCCCTCCCGGCCTGCGCCACGCGCTCCGCGCGCGCCCTGCGGGACGCGTGGCTACGGTCGCGACGTGAGCCGAACCACCGCCCGGGCGCGCCGCGCGCTGCGCGACCTCGGGGACCGCCTGCCGCCCTGGGCCGCCGTCGTGCTCGGCGCCGCCGCGACCGCGCTCGGCGCCGCCGTCGTGCTGCGGCCGTTCGCCTCGCTCGCGGTCCTCGTCGTCGCGGTCGTCGCGGCGTTCGCCGTCCTCGGCGTCGCCGAGCTCGTCGGCGACGGCGGCGCGCCCCCGGACGCGCGCGGCCCCCGCGCCCTGCGCGTCGTGCGCGGGCTGCTGTTCCTCGCCCTCGCGGTCGCCGTGCTCGTGTGGCCCGCGCCGACGATCGGGGTCGTCGCGCTGCTCGTGGGCGTCGGCCTGGTCGTCGCCGGGGTCCTCGACGTGGTCGACGGCGTCCGGTCGTCCGGCACGGACCGCTGGGCCCGCGTGGCGGTGGGCGCGGCGTCCGTGCTGCTCGGCGCGCTCGCGCTCGTCTGGCCGGACGTGACCGTGCTCGTCGTCGCCGTGGTGCTGGGGGTGCGCCTCGTGCTGCTCGGCGTGCGGCTGCTGGTCGCCGGGCTGCGCCGTGCGCGCGCCGCGCGCCGTCCGCCCGACCCCGTCGCGGCGTCGTCGCGCCGGTCCCGGTCGGCGCGCCGCGGCCCGGCCGCGCTCGTCGGGGCCGTGCTCGCGTTCGTCGCGGCCGCGGGGCTCACGGGCGTGAGCGTCGCCGTGCAGCGCGCCGCGCCGCACGCCGACGCGTTCTACGACGCGCCCGACGCGCCCCCGGACGCGCCCGGGAGCCTGCTGCGGGCCGAGCCCTTCACGCGGCAGATCCCGGACGGGGCGACGGCCTGGCGCATCCTCTACACGACGACGCTCGACGAGGGGGAGCCCACCGTCGCGAGCGGCCTCGTCGTCGTGCCCGACGGCGTCGGGACGGACGGCGGAGCGCCGCCGCCCGTCGTCGCGTGGGCGCACGGCACCACCGGCTTCGCGCGCGGGTGCGCGCCGTCGGTGCTCGACGAGCCGTTCGAGTCCGGCGCGTTCTTCCTGCTCGACGACGTGCTCGCGCGCGGCTGGGCCCTCGTCGCGACCGACTACGCCGGGCTCGGCACGCCGGGACCGCACCCGTACCTCGTCGGCCAGGGCGAGGCCCGCTCCGTGCTCGACGCGGTGCGCGCCGCCCGCGCCCTCGGCGATGCGACGCTCGGCGAGCAGACCGTCGTGTGGGGCCACTCGCAGGGCGGGCACGCCGCCCTGTGGACGGGCGCCGTCGCGCCCGTGTACGCCCCCGACGTGCCGCTCGCGGGCGTCGCCGCGCTCGCTCCCGCGAGCGACCTCACGGCCATGGTGTCCCACCTGGAGAACGTGCCCGGGGGGAGCGTGTTCGCGTCGTACGTCGTGGCGGCGTACGACGCGGCCTACCCCGACGCGGACGCGATCGAGGCCGTGCGCCCGGGGGCGCGCCTCGTCGTGCACGAGATGGCGTCCCGCTGCCTGTCCGAGCCGGGCGCGCTCGTCTCCGTCGCCGAGGCGCTGTCCATGGACCAGCCGCTGTGGACGACCGACCCCACGGACGGCGCCCTGGGGGAGCGGCTCGCCGAGAACGTGCCGACGGGGGCGGTCGAGGCGCCGCTGCTCGTCGCGCAGGGGGCGTCGGACCCGCTGGTCCTCCCGAGCACGCAGGACGCGTACGTGGGGGAGCGGTGCGCGGCCGGGCAGCCGGTCGACTACCGCACGTACGAGGGGCGGGACCACGTCGGCCTCGTTCAGGCGGACTCGCCGCTCGCCCCCGACCTCGTGCGCTGGACCGAGGCGCGGCTCGCGGGCGAGCCGCCGACGCCGACCTGCGCCACCGGCTGACGCGTCGGCGTCGCCGTGTGCCGTGGCGCGGGCGGACGGCGGCCGACGGCTGTCAGGAGCGCTCGTCGTCCGCCGTGTCCGCCGTGTCCGCCGCGTCCCCCGCGTCCGCCGCGCCGGCGCGCGCCCGGAGCAGGCTCGCCACGTCGGCGAGCGTGTTGCCCACGGCCCGCGGGGCGCGGTCGGGCCGCAGGTAGCGCTCGTCGTCGTCCGGGGTGCCCACGGCCGGGCGAGGTGGCGCCGTCGGCTCGACCCCCGCCGGGGCGCCGGGCACGGCACCCGGCTCCGGGAGCCCCTGCACCACGCGGCCCCCGCCGGCCCGCCAGGCGAGCGTCGCGTCGACGAGGCGCCGGTACACCCCCGCGTCGAGCGGGTCGCGCAGCCACGCGTCGGCCGCCTCCGCGACGTGCCGCGCGAGGCGCCCGTCCTGGTCCGTCACGTCGTCTCCCGGTGGGTGGTGTGCCGTCGTCCGGTCCCATCCTCGCGTGCCGCGACCGCACCTGCTTGCGAGCGCGCGGGCGCGGCGCGACGGTGGCGTGCGGAGGTGGTCACCGTGGCCGGCACGTTCCCCCGGATCGCCCAGGTCGTGCTCGACACGACCGACGCCCGCGCGCTCGCGGAGTTCTACCGCGGCCTGTTCGGGCTCGAGTACCGCGCGGGCGACGAGCCGCCCGCCGCGGGCGAGCCCGACCCCGACGGCGCGGACTGGCTCGTGCTGCGCGCCGCACCGGGCGGGGTCCAGCTCGCGTTCCAGCAGGTGGGGACGCTCCCGCCCTCGACGTGGCCCGACGACGGCGTGCCCCAGCAGCTGCACCTCGACTGCACCGTGCCCGACGTCGCGGAGCTCGACCGGCAGCACGACCGCGCCCTCGCGCTCGGGGCGCGGCTGCTGCTCGACCGGTCCGACGACCCGGACGAGCCGCTGCGCGTCTACGCCGACCCGTCGGGTCACCCGTTGTGCCTCTTCGTGGGCTGACGCGCGCGGTCGCCGCCCGTCGCCGGGCGCGGGATCATGCGTGCATGACCGCGACCCCGATGACCACCGCCGAGCTCACCGACGTCTACACCGACCTCCACCGGCACCCCGAGCTCGCGTTCGCCGAGCACCGGACCGCCGGGATCGTCGCCGAGCGGCTGCGCGGCTGGGGGTACGACGTGCACGAGGGGATCGGCGGGACCGGCGTCGCGGGCGTCCTCGCGAACGGCGACGGACCGCGCGTCCTGCTGCGCGCCGACATGGACGGGCTCCCCGTCACCGAGCTCACCGGCCTGCCCTACGCCTCCACGGACACCGCGACCACGCCCGACGGCCACGAGTCCGGCACCATGCACGCGTGCGGCCACGACGTGCACGTGACGTGCCTGCTCGGCGCCGCGGCCGAGCTCGCCGCGCACCGCGACACGTGGTCGGGCACGCTCGTCGTCGTCTTCCAGCCCGCCGAGGAGGTCGGCGGGGGAGCGCGGGCGATGGTCGCGGACGGCCTGTTCGACCGGACCGGCGGACGTCCCGACGTCGTCCTGGGGCAGCACGTCATGCCCCTGCCCGTGGGCGTCGTCAACCTCACGGCCGGGCCGGCGATGGCCGCGACCGACTCGTTCCGCGTCACCCTGCACGGCAAGGGCGGCCACGGCTCCAGTCCCGAGTCGACCGTCGACCCCGTCGTCATGGCGGCCGCGACGGTCATGCGGCTCCAGGGCGTGGTGTCGCGGGAGGTGGGGGCGCGGGAGTCCGCGGTCGTGACCGTCGGGGCCCTGCGCGCCGGGACGCAGGCCAACATCATCCCGGGGTCGGCGGAGCTGCTCGTCAACGTCCGGTCCTTCACGCCGCAGGTGCGCCGTCGCGTGCTCGACGCGATCCACCGCATCGTCGACGCCGAGGCCGCGGCGTCCGGGGCGCCGCAGGCCCCGGAGTACGAGGAGGTCTCGACGTTCGACCTCATGGTCAACGACCCCGCTGCCACCGAGCGCACCCGGGCCGTCCTCGCCCGCACGCTCGACGAGCAGCACGACCGCATCGAGGCCGCGGGCGGGCGGGCCGCGGTCGTGTCGCTGCCGCCGCTGCCCGGCTCCGAGGACGTCGGCGACCTCGCCACGGCCGCCGGCGTGCCGCTCGTCTACTGGAACCTCGGCGGGTTCGACCCCGCGCTTTTCGCCGCGTTCGACCTGTCCACCGCGACCGGCATGGGCAACCTGCCCGACGGCGTCGCCCCGAACCACTCCCCGTACTTCGCGCCCGTCCCCGAGCCGACGCTCGACCTGGGCGTCGCGCTCCTCGTCGCCGCGGCGCGCGACTGGCTGCGCGCCGCGGAGGGTGGCCCTACTGGAGGGTGACGAACACTTCGTCGGAGAAGAGGCCGGGCGTCACGCGCAGGAGCCCGGGGTCCCCGGACGGGACGGCGATCGCCATCTTGCCCGTGGTGGTGCCGCCCGTGTAGAGCTCGTCGAGGCCGAGCTGAGGCTCCGGCGGGACCGCGACGGTGTCGTACGAGGTCAGGACCTCGCCGGTGCTCGCGACGTAGTCGATGTCGACCATCATGGCGTAGCCGGAGTCCGCGCCGGTGTAGGTGATCGTGGCATCGATGACCGCGTAGGTGAACCCCTCGGGGGGCGCCTCGTTGAACGTGTTCGCCGCCATGACCTCGTCCGTGGCGTCGAGCTGCACGCTGTTGATGGTGACGTCGAACTCGTCGCCGCTGATGACGCTGCCGAGCGGGACCGGGTTGTCGCGGCTGCCCGGCTCGGAGGCCGCCTCCTGCTCCGTGTCCGTCTCGGTCCCCTCCGCCGCGCCCTCGTCCTCGGCAGGCGCCGAGTCCTCGGCGTCCGGGGTGGTCACGGTGACGTCCGAGCCGCCGAAGGCCTCGTCCACCGAGTCGCTCACCACGGTGAAGAAGACGATGAACCCGACGATCGTCCCGACGACGGACAGGACGAGCGCCGTGACGACCGGCCACTTCTTACCCTGTACGAAGAACCCGATGATCGACAGGATGAAGGCGATCGGGAGCAGCACCCAGCCGATGATCAGCGCGCCGGGGATGCAGGCGAAGACGAACCCGACGACCGCGGCGGCCAGCGCCACCCACCCGAGGGGGTGGACCGTGCGGGCGGTGGCCGTCGTCGCGCCCGGGTAGGCGGCTCCGTAGGCTGCTGCCGAGGGGTCCCCGCCGGGGGCGCCGTAGCCGGTACCGGGAGCGGCCGGCTGGTTCTGCGGGGCCGGGATCGTGTGCTGCGTCCACGACGATCCGTCCCAGTACCGCTGGACACCGGTCCCGCTGCCGTCGTCGTACCAACCGGGTGCCGGAGAACCATCGGGCGTGCTCATGGGCACATGCTAGGTGGGCGTGGTGAGCGCCCCGGCACCGGTCGAGCGGAATTCACCCGGTCGTCCGGTCGACGGGCGTCGGGGTCAGGCGGACTTCTCGCGCGGGGTGCGGGCGCGCGCGGTCGTGGTGCGCGGCACGATCGTGGGATTGACGTTGTCCAGCACGACCTCACGCGTGATCACGACCCG